>CAVUPZ010000002.1:810000-1358768 GCA_963743505.1 uncultured Solirubrobacteraceae bacterium
CCGCGCCGCCAACGACCGCGCCCGTGCCGTCAGCCGGCCAGTTCGCCTACCTCGGGCAGTGACAGAAGCCCGTGAACGAAAACCGCCAACACACGACATGAAGGAGACACCGATGCGTTCGATTTTCACCACATGGATGCGCAGGTTCACCGCCCGCGACTCGGTGCTCCACGACGCGACGGTCGGGCCTAGCCCGACGGCTGCTCGCGGTTGTGCCCCTCATCGCGCTCGGCGTAGCCGTCGCTTTCCTGACGGCCGCAGCGGGCCACGGACCTGCTGCAACTGCAGCGCCCACTTCTCTGGTGCTCAGTCGATTGCCGGTGTGACTGAATTTCTGGACAACATCAAGGGTTATCTGCTGTCGATCGTGCTGGCCGGGTTCACTGTGGCTGGTATCGCGGTGGGCGCGGCGAAGCTTGCCGGCCATTGACGCGCGAACGACATGCTGTTCAACGTCGGCGTCGGCATCGCGATCTTCTCCGCCGCGCTTCCGACCCTGGTGGCGTAGCCGGCATGTCGCGCCGTCGCACATCCCTGGTGCTCCTACTCGCCGTACGGCGCGGGGGTGGCACTGCTGCTCGGCGCTCCGGGAGCAGAGGCCAAGGTGTCCTCGGGACCGGCGTCGGTCCGACCGTCGGCCCAGACCTGAACCCACTGCCGTCGATCGGTGAACTGTGGAACGGCATGGTGATGGATGTTCGGCGCGCTGCTGTCGGCTCTGACGCCGAGCTTTCTGAAGCACGCGGACATTCACACGCTGGAATGGCTCATCGCCCTCCCCGATGTCGCGGACACGGCGATCTGGCCGACGGTCGGTCGGCTTGAGGCGAACATGGTGTGGGTCGCGGGAGCGATCCTCCCGACGACGCTGATCGTCGCGACGACCCGCGACACCGCGCTCAGTCTCAGCTTCCGCGCGCACCCGGGGAACGCGCTCATGCGGTTCCTCGGCGCCGTGTTCTGGCTCATCCTCTACCGCTTCGCCGTTTCGAATGCGGTCGCGTTCGTCAACGTCCTGACCCACACGATGCTGTCGTGGTCGATCGTCGCGCAGGGGCTGCACCGCACGGTCCTCGTGATGTTCGGCGGCTCGATCCTCGTCGGTGTGGGCGGCGCTTTCCTGGCGCTGCTTGGGCTCGTCGCCCTCGTCTTCGCGGTCTGCCTGTTTGCCCTGAAGGTGCTGCTGTTGATGGTGCTGGCCGTGCTGTTCGTCGCCGGGCCGCTGCTGATCGCGCTGACCCCGCTGCCGACGGTCGGCTATCTCACGCGGCTGGCTGCTCGCGCTCGTCGGTATCTGCCTGATTCCCGTCGGCTGGTGCATCATCTTCGCGACCGCGGGCGCGATCAGCCTCGACGTGACGAGCCTCGGCGGCGGCGCGCACATCGGCAGCCGGGTGGTGGGGGCCTTCGCGGCGCTCGCCACCTTCTACATCGCGCTGAAGTGGCCGCTGATGGTGCTCGGGCACGTCCGGGGCAGCCTCGGCGGTCTCGGTGTACGACCGGGCGCATCCGGTGGGGAGCGTAACAAGCGATGGGGCACTCGCCGCCAAGGCTCAGCGCGCCCGCACGGGGCTCCAAGCGGCGATGGTCGCCTGTGGCCGAGGCATCGGGCTCACCGCCGGAGCGCTTGGAGCGCCGCGCGGCGGACTCGCTGGTCTCGCGGACACAGGAGCACGACCACATCTTGCGGGTGCCGCCGCGAGCGGTGCGATTGCCGGGCTGCCTCGAGCCCAACCTCGCCCCACCGCCGCTCCCGGGCGCATCGCCCAGGCGGGCGATGCCCTCCGCGACACCCCGACGCGGATGCGTGACGCGTGGCGGAACGCCGGCGAGTCACCCACCCAAGCGGGCGCCGCAGGACCGCAAGCCCGACCGGGACGGCGCAAGGGAGGCAGGCGGGCAGGCGGCCGCTCGCGAAACGCGCCGAGCGGCGCTGGTCAACCCCGCGCCGGACGGAACGGCTCGTCCGCATCTGCCGGCCTCGGGCCGACGAGCTCGCGTGACTCAAGGCGCGCGCCGCTCGTGCTCGGCGCTTCCGATCGCGTGAAGGCCCCGGCGGCCCCACTGGCACCCAGCGGAAACGCCGACCCCGGAGGAGGCAAATCCGCTCGCGCCAACCTCAGCGCTACGGCCCAACCGCGCGGCGGTGGCGCACGTCTGAGCGACTCTCGCTCGGTTGCTCCTCGGCCCGCTTCGAGCAGCCGTCACGAGCCGCGCCATCGCACACGCGCTCCTCACGGGCGCCGGCGCCGCCGCAGAGGAATCGCTCCTCCCGTCGGTCTCCGACTGGAAATCGGCCGAGGAAGGGGACGAAGGGGTGAGTCATCGCACCTACCGGCACGTCGATACGCCGGTCCCCTACCTGGGCCTGACGTGGCGGCAATGGCTGCTGATCGTCAGCTGCGCAGCGCTCGCACTCGCGGTCATCGACCTGTTGCATCCCCCGACGCCGATCGCGTTGTGGCTCGGGACGGTTCTGTTGACCGCGCCGGTCGCGGTGAGCTACTTCACGAGTGGCGCCAGCGTGAGCTTCGGACGGATGCTCCTCGACCACGCACGATGGCTACTCGCGCCGCGCGAGCTCCCGCCGTCGCACACCGTCGAGCACGTGAAGGCCAGAGGCTTCATGGTCGCCGCGCCACCCGCCGCAGACAACGACCGCGGGCTCCTCGTCGCAGCAGGGCTCGCTGCGTGTCCCCGTCGAGCGGCGACCCGCTGCCCCTGGAGGCCCTGAGCGCCGACGGAGTCGGCGTCCTTCACTCGGGCGCGCTCGTGCGCTGGATCGAGGTGTCCCCGGTCAACCCCCTGATCCATGACACCGAGGGGGCCGAGGGCATCTCGCGCGCCTTCACCGCGATCGCCGCCCGACTGCCTGATGACCGCCAGAGCCTGCAGCTGATCGCCCAGGCGACACCGCTGCCCGTCGAGGCGATCCTCGCCGTGGAGCGAGCGGACTGCCACTCCGCGGCCGATGACGCCCGCTCGCGCAGCTTCGAGCAGCTGGCCGTCGCTGTCGAGCGACTGGGACTCGCACAGGAACAGTCGATCCGCACTCAGAGCCAAGCGCTCGCGGCGCTCGAGCTGCGCTACTTCGTCGTCGCGCCCTGGCAGCCGGCGCGGGCGAGGATCGGTCTGCGGCACTCACGGCGCCGAGCAGGACCGCTTGACGCTCACGCCCGGCGGAGTACGAGCGCGCCGCACGCGAGAGCGCCCGCCACACAGAGGGAATCCGCAGCGACCTTGAGTCGATCGGGCTCGCGGCTCAGGTGCTTGAGCGGTGAGGAGGTCGCGAGGCTGATGTGGGCACGCTTCGCCCCGGGCCAGGCGGACGCGGCGGGCACGCCTGGGCTGCGCCTTGAGCTGCCGGGCACGCTGGATGAGCTCGCAGACCCGGAGGGGGCAAGGGCGCACGCGGTCGAGCGGCGCGCGCGCTGTGCCCGGAGCCGATCGACCTGAGCGATAAGACCGTCGTTCGGGTCGGCGAGCACGTGGAGCAGGCGCGCTACGTGGGCGCGCTCCCCGAGCAGACGTGGCTCGGCTGGCTGCTGTACCTGATGTCCGCCGACCTTCCGTTCACCCTCGCCACGCACGTTCACGCGACCGATCGCACGGCGAGCGGCTCTTTCACAAGAGGCGCTACCGGCGGATTCACGGAAACAACCGCGGACCCGAGATGAAGGCCGACCGATCGACCCCACCATCACGCAAAGGAGGCCGAGGCAGCTGAGCTGAACGCAGAGCTGGCGCTGACCGGTGCCGGCATGACCGCGTCTCAAACTACCTCTCGATCCGCGAACCGGCCGGTGACACCGAGACGCTCGATCGAGGTGCTCGACGCGATCGGCCGCGAGCTCTCGGGCGCGAACGAGGCGCATCTGCACCCCGCCGTCGCCGCTCAGCGCGAGGTCGCTCAGCTCGAGCGTGCCGACCGGGTGAGACACGGCCGGGCGGACACGCAAGTACGTGTCGGTGAATGTGGGAGACACGATGCCGCTCGTGGGCGCACGCTGCGGATCGCCCGCGGGGATCCCGCTGCGGCTACTCCTCGGTCGGGCGCACGTTGGAGCGCCTTGACCTGTTCGACGCGGCGCACTCAAACCACATGCTCGTCGTCACGGGGGAGAGCGGGTTCGGCAAGACGATGATCGTCAACAACATCTACGCGCGCGCCCTCGCCCGCGGGGATCACGGTGCCGTGATCGAGCGTGGCGGCCACTATGAGTTTCTGCTGCTGATCCCGGGGGCGCGAACGTGAGCCTCGGATCGGGGACGGACGCGATCTGCCCGGGGGACGCGCCCGATCCCGCCTCGGTGGCGGCCGAAAAGATCGACTATCTGATCGCCCTGCACGCGACCCTGATCGGGACCGGGCGCCGGGAGGAGTACGGGCTCACCGCGCTTGAGGAGAACCTGCTCGGTCGCGCCATACGCGAGGTCTATGAAAGATGCGTGGTGACGCACGAGGCGCCCCGCGAGCTGCTGCTGCAGGAAACCCTGTCGGCGAGAGCGGTTGAGCGAAGCGCGGGCGGGCGCCGGGCAGATGGCCGACGCGCTCAGGGATCTCGCGGCGCGGCTGCACAACTTCTGCGGCGAGGGCCCCTACGCCTACTGGCCGACAGGCCGACGACCGTGCCTGACGATGCGCCGCTCGTCGTGTTTGACACGCGGCGCATCCCCGCTCACTTCGCCGGGGCGGCGATGTTCGAGATCGTCGAGCACGTTGCCGAGCGCGTAGCGCGAAACGTCCAGCGGCATCTATAAGAGGACGGCCACGCACCCGATGGGTCCCGGCGGCGGGCTCCTCGCTACTACCTCGCGTTGGAGGAGGTTTGGAAGCTTCTGGAACACGAGGCGACCGCGCGCTGGGTCGACGAGCTGCCGCGACGCTCGAGGCACGACAACCTGGCGCTGATCGGTGTGAGCCAGCAGCTCTCGGACTTCAATAACGCCTCGGGAGGGCGTTCATCGACAACTCGGCGCGCAAGCTGACCTTTCACCAGGCGCCCCGGCAGATCGAGTTTCTGCGCGAGGAGCTCGGCCTCACGCCTGAGGAGGTTCAGGCGATCGGCCAGCTGAAGACGGGTCAAGCGAGACTACTCGACGGCGTACTTCGACAACGGTCCTCGCGGACGCGGCACGATCACCGCCCGATACTCGGACCTCGAGTACTGGATCTGCACGCACGACCCGGAGTTCGACGAGCCCGTCCGCCGCCAAGCGCTCACAGACGCCGACGGCGATCCGTGGCGGGCGCTTCGCCTGCTCTCAGACCCCGCGTGGCAT
The DNA here is from genome assembly GCA_963743505.1 of uncultured Solirubrobacteraceae bacterium. Taxonomy (GTDB): domain Bacteria; phylum Actinomycetota; class Thermoleophilia; order Solirubrobacterales; family Solirubrobacteraceae; genus Palsa-744. The sequence continues at coordinate 815,284 of CAVUPZ010000002.1, forward strand.
CAGGCGCGCGCGGGGGAGGAGACGTAGATGGACGCCGCCACGGCTGGGCAGATCATCCTCTCGGACCCCAGGGCGCGGCGGCTGGCTGCGCGCGCCGCCGCCATCGCCGCTGCGGTCGCGGCGACACCGCTCGTCCTGCTGCTCGCGCTGGTGGTCGCGATCTCGAGCCCATCCTCGCCGGGCACGGTCGGCAGCGCCGACGGGATTCCCGCGGTCTACGCGCCGATGTACGAGGCCGCGGCTGCCTACTACCACGTCGACCCATACGTCCTCGCCGCGCTGCACGAGACCGAGAGCGACTACAGCCGTGACCCGGGCGCGTTCACCCCCAACTCGGCGGGTGCCATCGGGCCGATGCAGTTCCTGCCCGCGACGTGGGCGGGCTTTGCAAACGCCTATCGGCCGATCGCCGGCGAGCGACCGTCGAGCTATCCCCACGAGTGCGCGCCGCACGGCTGCATCACCGACGACTACGACTCGATCGCCGCGGCAGCCGACTACCTGCACGAGCTCGGCGCCGACGCAGGCCTCGATCAGCGCACGCTGGACGCGCTGATCAGCTACAAGGGCACGCCGCCCGCGTCGGTCCCATACGCGCGGCAGACGTTCACCTTCGCCCAGCAGCTCCAAGACGCCAACGTGACCTCGGCGGGCACGGTGGTGCAGGCGCCATCGGGGCCGCTGCTGGCGCGGCTCGAGACGGTCGCGGATGAGATCGCCGCCGCCCGCATTCCCTACTGCTACGGCGGCGGCCACGTCACCCCGGCGCGTCCAACCCACGGGACCTACTGCCACAACACCGCAAACGAGTTCATCTCCGGCACCGCGTATGACGGGCTCGACTGCTCCGAGCGCCGTCTCGATGCTGCTCCAGGTCTCCGGCGTGAACACGCAGACTCTCGACTCGACCGGGTTCATGAGCTTCGGCGCTGCAGGCCCCGGGCAGCAGTTCACGATCTGGGCGAACCCGGCCCACGTGTTCGTGAGCATCGACGGACGCGACTGGGGCACGAGCGACGCAAACCCATCCGGCGGGCCCGGGTGGGCGCCGCACACGACCGTCGGCTTCACCCCACGACACCTGCCGGGCCTATGAGCAAGGGCACGCTTCCAATACTCCTCGCGGCTGGTCATCGCCCTCGCCGGATGCGGACTGCGCGACCCCTACTCCCAGCAGCCGCAGAAGCGCCCCGCCGCCGGTGATCGAAGCGCACAGGCACCGGCACCGCAGGTCGCACCCAAACCCGCCACCAGCGGCGCGAGCGTGCTCGCCCGCTACGCCGAGGTTTGGGTCAACTGGTCGGCGGCGACGCTTCCACACGAGCGGGCGGCCCTGTTGGCGCTCGCAACCGGCCGGCTCGCGCAGCAGCTCCGCGAGGACGCCGCACAGGCGGTGAAGACCCAGCTACAGGAAGTCAGCCAGTCCTACGGCCGCGGACGCTACGTCGGCGTCATCCGAGAGGCCGGACGGGCACGCGATCGTCGTCACCTACGAGGAAGTCGCCCCGCTCGGCGGCCAGGCCCAGGGCTCCTACCAGGTCTATCTCGCGCGCACCAAACACACGACAAGCGGATGGAGGGTCAGCGAATGGCAGCCGGCAACGGACAGCTGATGGCCGCCGCTCCGGACTGCGGCTCCCGGCCGCTGCGGCGAGCCGGCCTGCCGGCGACGATGCTCGAGAGCTATTGCCTGTTGTGGCTCGGCACGCTGCTCGCCGCGGTCCTCGCGATCCCGATCGCGGGGTACCTGCGACGCCGTCTTCGACTTTCGCCTGACGCTCGCCCCGCCCGGCAGCGCGAGCATGGCTGCGCTGATCGCCGCCAACAACGTCCGTGCGGCAGCGATCCCGCTCTTCTTTGCGTGTCCTCAGAGATCGGTACCCGACGTTGGCTCGTGATCGTCGGCGACGTCGTGGTCGGCGCGAGCCTCGCGGCGAACGTCGCGCTCGGCGGACTCGCGCTCGGCGCCTAGGGCCTCGGCCTGCTGCGCTACCTGCCGCATTGGCCGCTTGAGTGGGGAGGACTCGCCCTCGCCCTCGCCGGCTGGCGGCGAGCTCGGCGCGGGCAGCGGGACCCGTGCGAGCTCGCCCTGCTCGCGATCGGCGCCGCGATCCTCCTGTGCCTCGCTGCCCTGCTTGAGACATACGCGGTGCCCCAGGCGTGAGCGCGATGTCCTACCTCCGTCGACGCTTTCTGGGCCCCCTGCTGCTGATCGCGGTCAGCTTCGCCGGTCTGCTGCTGTGGCTCGCCCACTACGCACCGGGCGTCCTTCGCCACGCAGCGACCACGAGCACGCGCACCGCCCGAGTGCAGGCGCGCACGACCGTCTCCTCACCCCTTGGTGGCTCACGGACGCCGTGAATCTCGGCCTCCACCTCGCCGCCTACACCGCCGGCCTGCTGCTGCTCCTCGCGCTGCCGGTGCTGATCGCGCGCCTGCGCGCTCGCCGCCGGCGCGCCGAGCCGGGCGGGGTGCTGTGCGCCGAGCTGCGCCTGGGGCGCGACGACCAGGCCTCGCCGTATGAGGTAAGCAAGGTCTTCGACGGGATCGCCGGCGCGCTCAGGCCCGGCATCATCCGCCGTCCGCTCACCGGGCCTCCGACGCTGACGCTGAAGATCGTGAGCGAAGGCGCAGGGCGATCGGTGCGCTTCCTCGTGCAGGCGCCCGCCGTCTACCACCCGGCGATCGCGGCGCGCCTGAGAGCCACATACCCCGACACGCGCCTCATCCCGATCGACCCCTCCCACGCCGATCCCTTCGCGCTCGGCACGACTCGCCTCACCTGGCGCGGCTGTTCGGGCACTTCTCCGTCGCCGCGAGCCGGTCCCTCCGGTCGCGGTGGACGTGCTGCGGGTGAAGAAGGCGAGACGCTGGGTGTGGGCGCTCGCGACCACCAAGGACTACGAGCACTCCGCTCATCGAAAGCCTCGTGTCCGTCATGCACGCGCTCACGACGCCGTGCGTCGTCGAGCTGCTCTCACCCCGGCCCCCACGTTGCTCGAGCGCTACACCGGACACGCGCTCGCGCGCCGCGAGCGGCGCTTCATGGCCGATCGCAGGCTCGGCCCGAACGAGCCCGGCGCCGACGGCGTCGTCGCCAAGAAGCACCTGCAGGGCGCGGTCGAGGGCGTCGGGCGGGCGTGGTGGTGGTTCGACCTGCGCGTGATCGTGCCCCGCGGCCACGAGCCCCACGCCCGCCAGGTCGCCGGAGTCATCCAGGAGACGCGCGGCGAGAACTACCTGCGGGTCCGGGTGATGCGCTTGCGGCGAAGGCTCTACGCCTGGCGCTCCGGCCGCGGCCTTCCGCCGCTCTTCCCGGCCCTGTGGAGCGGAGCCCTTCGAGCGCCGAGGTCGCATCCCTGTGGCACCTGCCGACCCTGCGCCTGAAGGGCGTCCCCCTCAGCCGTATCTCAGCCAGGGAGATCGCCGCCACGAGCGCGATCAGCCGCGACCCCGCCCACGCGGTCATGCGCGACGAGCACGGGCCGGTGGGGATCCACCCCGCCGACCGGCGCTACGGCTGGATGCTGCTCGGAACCGCCGGCGCAGGCAAGACGGCCGCCCTCGCACCGCACGTCAAAGCCGTCGCAGAGGATGACGAGCGCGCCCTGGTCATCATCGACCCGAAGGAGGACTTCGCTCGCCTGTGCATGGGCCTCATACCCACCCGGCGCACCGTCCACTACCTCGACCTGGGCGCGCCACGATACGGGCTGAACATCCTCACCGCCGGGCATCTGACCCCGGAGATTCGCGCCGACATCTTCATTTCGGTCATCCGCGAGCTGGCCGGCGAGACCTCCGTCGGCCCACGCTCTGACCTGTTCCTCAGGGCGGCCCTGCAGGCCGTGATGATCGTCGAGCCCGTGCCGGCGCTCCAGCACGTCGCGGCGCTGCTCGACCCCTACGACGCGGGCTACCGCGAATGGGTCACGCGCGAGCTGCGCGGCCACCACGAGATCGACTTCGTGCGCGACTACTGGGAGCGCACGTTCCCCCAGATGGTCAAGCACAACCCCCGCTTCTTCGCCGAGGCCGTCGCGGCGCCCGCGAACAAGATCGCGCGGTTCCTGACCTCGCCCAGCCTCAACCTGCTGATGACGCACCCGATCCAGCTCGACATCGAGAGCATCATCCGGCGACGCGAGATCCTGATCGTGAACGGAAGCAAGGGGGCGGTCGGAGAGTCAAACGCCAACCTGTTCTGCTCGATGCTGATCCTCCTGATTCAGCGCGCCCTCCACCAGATCCAGCGCGTCGAGGCAAAGGAGCGCGTGCAGGCCGCCCTCGTCATCGACGAGGCGCACAACGTCTTCATACCGGCCTTCTCGACGCTGCTGGCCGAGGGCCGCTCAGGAGGCCTCGAGGTCGCCGCAGCCTTCCAATACACCGGCCAGATCGCCGACGAACAGGTGAGGGCCGGGGTGAGAAGCCTGCTGCAGAACGTCTCGATCTTTCGCCAGCGCGATTTCCAGGATGCGCGGGCGGCCGCGGCGCTGGCGATGGAAGTCTTCCAGGACAACATCTCTGGCGACGTCGAGGACCAGCGCCGAATCCGGATCGACCCAATCGACATCGTGCAGCAGCCCAACTACCGGGCGGTGAATCTGTGGCTGGCGAACGGTGTTCCGCAGCCGGCAGCCACGGCGAGCACTCAGCCGATGGAGGACCTCGTCGCGACTCCGGAGGCCCGCGAGGCGCCGCGCGCACCACGAGCGCGAACAGCGTTCTGCGTGGGGACCATCCCCATGACCACGGGCGCTACATACAGCCGCCGCTTGTGTGGTCGGCTGGCCAACCGGTCGTCGCGCGGTATAGGACGATCCACATCGATCTGCCGGCGTGGCGCAAATGTCCACCGCTCGCTGAGATCGACCGAGTTGCGCTCGTCCTGATGCCAGCCAGCGACGCGCCGCGAACCTACCAGCCGAACCCTCTGAGGAGTCGCGTCGGCGTTACTCGGCCGAGGTTCCGGCGTCGCGCTGAAGCGAACGGCTGGCTTCCAGCCGAAACATACGGTGTTGAAGTGCTCGTGTACGTTCGTGGGGAGTCGGAGCCGCGTAGAATGGGTGCCGCTTGTCGACGACTTCGAGAGGTCGGCAGGCGCGCAGCTGACGCTCAAGCTGGCCGATGAACCGCGCAGGGGCACTCGTCGAACAGCCGCGGCGCCGCATGACGGCCGCCGCCGCTCGGAGATCGGAGCGAGAGCGCTAGTGCTCGGGCGAGGACCTGAGCGCGGCGCATCGAATGGGGCAGGCGCGAGAGCCACCGCCGGTCGGTCGCCCTCACGAGCGGGACCTGCGCTTGATGGCCATGCTCTACGAAGCCAACTTCCTCTCGGCGAGCCAGCTCGTGTTGCTCGGATGGGGGGTGTACCTCGGGAGAGCCGGGCGAACGACGCCTCAAGCGCCTGCACGACGGCGGCTACGTGGATCGATTCCGCCCGATCCGCAGCGTCCGGACAGCCGAGTGGAACTACCGGCTCAGCGAGCTCGGCTTCAGCGCGCTGGCGGAGCACGAGATGCGCCCGGTCGGCCGCGCCTACACGCCCGCCGCGACTCACCAGCATCAGCTACGCCGAACACGACCTGCAGCTGGCCGCGTTCGTCCTTCACATAGCGCAGGAAGCGACGCGCGAGCGCACGGAGGACTTGATGGACAGGATGCCGTTCACGTGGAAGGGGCCTCGCACCGGGCAAGTCGAGACCGACTCCCGAGGACCCGTGGAGCGCTCGCCCGCGGCCGTGCTGCCAGCTGGCACGCGCTCTATCACGCACGAGCCGCAGAGGGTACCTCGAGCCCGACGCTACGCTCATCGGCGGATCGTACGAGGACCTTGGGCAGTGCTGATCGAGTACGACCGAACGGATCGTCCGCACAAGCAGATCGACCGCCTGCGCCGCTACGACCATTGGATGCTGGATGGCTGGCGACAGGGTCGATTTGCCTCACACGCCATCCCGCCGTCGGTGATCTTCCTGACCTCACGCGAGCGGCCGCTGCGCCGGCTCATCGAGACGGCCGACCAGACCTTCTCCGCGTGGTACGGCGCGACCACGCGGGCCCTCGCGAAGGAACCCATCCCGCGCAGGCGAGCGCGTGGTGTTCACGAGCCGCGAGCAAGTTCTTGCCGGAGATTGGGCCATGCTGACGAACGCCGAGCGTGCCGCCGGAACTTCGCAAGCAGCCGGGAGTCTGTTCGCCGCACTCGGTCATGTACGACCTGCCCTCGTTGTTTGCGGCCCGCTTTTTTTTTTTTTTTTTTTTTTTTTTTTTTTTTTTTTTTTTTTTTTTTTTTTTTTTTTTTTTTTTTTTTTTTTTTTTTTTTTTTTTTTTTTTTTTTTTTTTTTTTTTTTTTTTTTTTTTTTTTTTTTTTTTTTTTTTTTTTTTTTTTTTTTTTTTTTTTTTTTTTTTTTTTTTTTTTTTTTTTTTTTTTTTTTTTTTTTTTTTTTTTTTTTTTTTTTTTTTTTTTTTTTTTTTTTTTTTTTTTTTTTTTTTTTTTTTTTTTTTTTTTTTTTTTTTTTTTTTTTTTTTTTTTTTTTTTTTTTTTTTTTTATTATTATATATATATAAATAAATAAAAAAAAAAAAAAAATCGTCGAGGCCAAGAAGCTCACCGTCGGCCCGCAGGGAGTCCTCACCCAGGCTGAACGCTACTCGCGAGGGCGCTCAAGAGCCGTCGAGTATCAGGCCAGTACGGCGTGCCGTTCCTGTACTCGACCAACGGCGAGATGATCTGGTTCCACGATGCTCCGCGACCCGCTCAACCGCTCGCGCCAGGTCGCCGGCTTCCACACCCCAGCGCGCTCGATGAGATGCTGACTCGCGACTTCGACGCGGAGCTCGCCCAGCTTGACGAGGCAACCCGAGCGCCCATCCTCGGCTGCGCCCTACCAGATCGAGGCCAACCGGCCGTCGAGCAGGCCATCGCGCGATCGCCAGCGCAAGATGCTGGTCACCATGGCCACCGGACCGGCAAGACGTCATATGGTCAACGAGGTCTACCGGCTGATGAAGTCCGGCGTCGCCCGCCGCGTGCTGTTCCTGGTGGACCGCCGGGCCCTGGCCGCCCAGGCCGTGCGGGCGTTCGCCTCCTTCGAGGCCGAGCCGGGCCTGAAGTTCGACAAGATCTACCCGGTCTACTCCCAGCGCTTCCAGCGAGCGGACTTCGAGGAGGACGAGACAGTTGGACCCAACGTCATGCCGAACAGCCTGCTGACCAACCCCAAGCTCGGCGACGCCTTCGTCTACGTCTCCACCATCCAGCGGATGAGCATCAACCTGTTCGGCCGGAGCGCGTCCTCGATTCGACGACGAGGCCGATCGAGGACGATGCCGACACAGCTCGACATCCCGATCCACGCCTTCGACCTGATCATCGCCGACGAGTGCCACCGCGGCTACATCGGCCAAGGAGCTGTCGATCTGGCGCAACACGCTCGACCACTTCGACGCCATCAAGGTCGGCCTGACCGCCACGCCAGCCGCCCACACATGGCCTACTTCGAGAATCTCGCCTACCGCTACGAGTACGAGCGGCGGTCCGCGAGGGCCACCTCGTCGACTACGACGTCGTTACGCATCAAGTCGGACGTGCGCATCAACGGCGTCTTCCTCCATGAGGGCGAGCAGGTCGATCAGGTCGACCCCGAGACCGGCGCCGAGCAGCTCGACCTGCTCGAAGACGAGCGCGCGTTCGACGCCACCGAGGTCGAGCGCAAGATCACGTCGCCCGACTCCAACCGCCGGATCCTCGAGGAGATCAAGCGCTACGCCGAAGAGCACGAGGCGCGAGTACGGCCGCTTCCCCAAGACGCTGATCTTCGCCGCCAACGACCTGCCGCACACCTCCCACGCCGACCAGCTCGTGACCAGGCCCGCGACATCTTCGGCCGCGGCGAGGCCTTCGTCGCCAAGATCACCGGCACGGGTCGACCGGCCACTCCAGCGCATCCGCGAGTTCCGCAACCGGCCCAACCCCGGCATCGTGGTGACCGTTGACCTCTGACGACCGGCGTCGACATCCCGGACCTGGAGTTCATCGTCTTCCTGCGGCCGGTCAAGTCGCGCATCCTGTTCGAGCAGATGCTCGGCCGCGGCACCCGCAAGGGCGAGCAGTACCCCGACAAGAGCCACTTCGTCGTCTTCGACTGCTTCGACGGCACGCTGCTCGAGTACTTCCGCAACACACTGGCATGACCGTCGAGCCGCCGGACGCTCCGACGCCGGACGATCGCGCAGATCATCGAGGACATCTGGCAGAACCGGGACCGCGACTACAACATCCGCCGCCTGGTCAAGCGCCTGCAGCGCATCGACAAGCAGATGTCCGGCGACGCCCGCGAACTCTTCTCCCGCTTCATCCCCGACGGCGATGTGGCGCCTTCGCTGCAGGACCTGCCGCGCCTGCTCAGCGAGTCGTTCGCGCAGACCATGACGCATCCTGCGCGATCCGGACTTCCAGAAGCTGCTGGTGGACTACCCGCGCGCCACGCGCACCTTCATGGTCGCCACACGGCACGACCGACACCGTGGAGTCCGAATGGCTCATCCAAGGCGGCGACCGGCAAGGAGTACAAGCCCGAGCGACTACCTGCAGGCCTTCGCCGCGTTCGTCCGCGCACCACGAGACGCAAGTCCAAGCGCTTCAGATCCTGCTCCACCGTCCCGCCGACTGGAGCGCCGGCCGCGCTCACGGAGCTGCGCGAGACGCTTACCAGCGCACCTGAGCACTTCACTGAGGCCAACCTCCGGCGCGCCTTTCGAGGCCACCCACCACAAGGCGCTGGTCGACATCATCTCGATGGTCAAGCACGCGGCCGCGAATACTCGCCGCTGCTGACCGCCGAGGAACGAGTCAACGCAGCTGTCGCCACGGTGACCGCCGGCCGGACCTTCACCGCCGAGCACAGCAGTGGATGGAGTACATCCGCGCACCACCTGGTCCAGAACCTCTCGATCGACCGCGAGGACTTCGAGGCCATGCCGATACTGTCGCGACCACGGCGGCTGGGGACGGGCCAACCGCGTCTTCGACGGCCAGCTTGACCAGCTCCTCGCTGACCTCAACAGAGAGCTGGTTGCCGCATGACCGACGTCGTTGCAGAAACTCTGGGGCTTCTGCCACACCCTGCGCCACGACGGCATGGACTACGGCGACTACATCGAGCAGCTCACCTACTTGCTGTTCCTCAAGATGGCGGACGAGCGCGGCATCGACGCTGCCCGACGACCGGAGCTACCGAGCTGGTCCGCGACTGCCTACCTGCGGAAGCAGACCGGCACCGACCTGACTGACGCACTACATCGAGGTGCTCGCGCAGCTCGGCAAGCAGCACGGCATCCTCGGCGACATCTTCTCCGGTGCCCAGAACCGCTTCACGAAGCCGGTCAACCTCGAGCAAGCTCATCGGCCTCATCGACGAGACCGAGTGGACCGCCCTCGATGTCGACGTCAAGGCCGCAGCCTTCGAGGGGCTGCTGGAGAAGGCGCCGCCGAGGGCAAGAAGGGCGCCGGGCAGTACTTCACGCCGCGCCTGCTGATACAAGCATGGTGCGCTGCATCCAGCCCGACCCGCGCGGCAGCCACGACTTCACGATCGGTGACCCGGCCTGCGGCACAGGCGGCTTCCTCGTCGCCGCCTACGAGTGGCTCAAGGAAGAGACAGGGCGGCGCCTTGGACCGCGACATCGCCAAGCGGGTGCAGCACGCAGCACCTACTTCGGCCAAGAGCTGGTCGCGCGGCCGCGCCGACTGGCCCTCATGAACATGTACCTGCACCAGGTCGAGCCGCACATCACGCTCGGGCGACTCGATCTACGAGGTGCCCGGAGCCAGCGTTTCGACGTGATCCTCACCAACCCGCCGTTCGGCACCAAGGGCGCGAACCAAGCGCCGGACCGCGATGACTTCGTCGTGCCGACGAGCAACAAGCAGCTCAACTTCATCCAGCACGTCATGACCATCCTGAAGCGGGGCGGCCGCGCCGCCATGGTCGTGCCGGACAACGTGCTGTTCGCGGACCAGGCTGGCGAGGTCTTCAAGGTCCTCATGGAGGACTGCGACCTCCACACGGTGCTGCGCTGCCCGCGCGGCACGTTCAGCCCGTACACCGAGGGCACCAAGACCAACGTCATCTTCTTCACCAAGGGTCGTCCGACCGAGCAGGCCTGGATCTACGACGCGCGCGCCAACGTCCCGAAGATCACGAAGAAAAGCCGGCCGCTGACGCCCGGCGCACTTCGCTGAGTTCGAGACAGTGCTACGGCGACGACCCGAACGGCCGGAGCAAGCGCAGCGAGGATGACTCACCGGACGGTCGTTGGCGCAGCTTCACGCTCGATGAGATCAAAGAGCACCACTACAAGCTCGACGCCTTCAAGTGGATTCGCGACGAAGGAGCTCGACGACCCCGACGAACTGCCGGAGCCGAAGAGCTGATCACCGAAGCCATGGAAGAACTCACAGCTCGCCCTCGATGAACTCACCGACATGCAGCGCCTGCTCGAAGGCACCTTGTGAGGCATGATCGAAAAAAAAAAAAAAAAAAAAAAAAAAAAAAAAAAAAAAAAAAAAAAAAAAAAAAAAAAAAAAAAAAAAAAAAAAAAAAAAAAAAAAAAAAAAAAAAAAAAAAAAAAAAAAAAAAAAAAAAAAAAAAAAAAAAAAAAAAAAAAAAAAAAAAAAAAAAAAAAAAAAAAAAAAAAAAAAAAAAAAAAAAAAAAAAAAAAAAAAAAAAAAAAAAAAAAAAAAAAAAAAAAAAAAAAAAAAAAAAAAAAAAAAAAAAAAAAAAAAAAAAAAAAAAAAAAAAAAAAAAAAAAAAAAAAAAAAAAAAAAAAAAAAAAAAAAAAAAAAAAAAAAAAAAAAAAAAAAAAAAAAAAAAAAAAAAAAAAAAAAAAAAAAAAAAAAAAAAAAAAAAAAAAAAAAAAAAAAAAAAAAAAAAAAAAAAAAAAAAAAAAAAAAAAAAAAAAAAAAAAAAAAAAAAAAAAAAAAAAAAAAAAAAAAAAAAAAAAAAAAAAAAAAAAAAAAAAAAAAAAAAAAAAAAAAAAAAAAAAAAAAAAAAAAAAAAAAAAAAAAAAAAAAAAAAAAAAAAAAAAAAAAAAAAAAAAAAAAAAAAAAAAAAAAAAAAAAAAAAAAAAAAAAAAAAAAAAAAAAAAAAAAAAAAAAAAAAAAAAAAAAAAAAAAAAAAAAAAAAAAAAAAAAAAAAAAAAAAAAAAAAAAAAAAAAAAAAAAAAAAAAAAAAAAAAAAAAAAAAAAAAAAAAAAAAAAAAAAAAAAAAAAAAAAAAAAAAAAAAAAAAAAAAAAAAAAAAAAAAAAAAAAAAAAAAAAAAAAAAAAAAAAAAAAAAAAAAAAAAAAAAAAAAAAAAAAAAAAAAAAAAAAAAAAAAAAAAAAAAAAAAAAAAAAAAAAAAAAAAAAAAAAAAAAAAAAAAAAAAAAAAAAAAAAAAAAAAAAAAAAAAAAAAAAAAAAAAAAAAAAAAAAAAAAAAAAAAAAAAAAAAAAAAAAAAAAAAAAAAAAAAAAAAAAAAAAAAAAAAAAAAAAAAAAAAAAAAAAAAAAAAAAAAAAAAAAAAAAAAAAAAAAAAAAAAAAAAAAAAAAAAAAAAAAAAAAAAAAAAAAAAAAAAAAAAAAAAAAAAAAAAAAAAAAAAAAAAAAAAAAAAAAAAAAAAAAAAAAAAAAAAAAAAAAAAAAAAAAAAAAAAAAAAAAAAAAAAAAAAAAAAAAAAAAAAAAAAAAAAAAAAAAAAAAAAAAAAAAAAAAAAAAAAAAAAAAAAAAAAAAAAAAAAAAAAAAAAAAAAAAAAAAAAAAAAAAAAAAAAAAAAAAAAAAAAAAAAAAAAAAAAAAAAAAAAAAAAAAAAAAAAAAAAAAAAAAAAAAAAAAAAAAAAAAAAAAAAAAAAAAAAAAAAAAAAAAAAAAAAAAAAAAAAAAAAAAAAAAAAAAAAAAAAAAAAAAAAAAAAAAAAAAAAAAAAAACTCCTCCCCCTTGGCGTCTTCGGATAAAAAAAAAAAAAAAAAAAAAAAAAAAAAAAAAAAAAAAAAAAAAAAAAAAAAAAAAAAAAAAAAAAAAAAAAAAAAAAAAAAAAAAAAAAAAAAAAAAAAAAAAAAAAAAAAAAAAAAAAAAAAAAAAAAAAAAAAAAAAAAAAAAAAAAAAAAAAAAAAAAAAAAAAAAAAAAAAAAAAAAAAAAAAAAAAAAAAAAAAAAAAAAAAAAAAAAAGGAACCCGGCGGTGGCCGATGAACGCCACCATCGCAGAGAACGCGCTTTGCTGCGCGCCAGCCAAAGACGCCGCAGCCTAGGTGCCAGAGCCCTGTACTCGCTAAGGCGCCGACCGGAATCGCGAGGTGCGCGGCGAGGATCCACGGGTGAGAGAGGGTCGAGCATCGTAAGCCCGAGTTCCGCACGTATCTCTCTCGAGATGTCGCGCGCTTCTGTCTTGAAGCCTCGACGCATGGTCGGCGCTCATGCGTTCCTAAGTCGCTTGTAGGTCGCCTTGAGCAACTCGTCGAGCGCTACGGCAGCCTCATTGTTGAGGTGAGGGTCCCGCCGAAGCAAAACCGAGATCTCCGCCAGTGGCTCGGACTCGCGTTTTGCCGTACCAATGAAGTCTTCAGGCTTGAGCCCTGCCCAAGCCACGAGAGCCGCGAACGAGTCAACATCCGGTCTCTTGCCTTGGCCGACTCGGGTCAGCGTCGAGGCGCTCACGCCTGCTTCCGACGCGAGCTGCTTGCAGGTGAGAGCGCGTGCCTCTCGTGCGCTGTTCAGCGCTGCGAAGAAGGCTTCGTTATCAAACGAACGCTCGCGGGGGGTCGTCATGACGCACTCCTGCGAGGGCTGTCTTGACGTCGACGAACCGAGTCCGGAGTAAAGTGCACCCGACCGGCCCGCAGCCAAAAGTGACACCGACCATCGGCGTTGTCAAAGCTGACAGATGGCGTCAGTGTGGGATGATCATCAGCGATGTCGATGCGCCAAAAAGGGACACGGCTCGGCGCAAGATTCCCAACCCATGACCCTGTGCCCCGTTCCACAGGGACATTCGAACATCGCCCACTTTAGATGCTCTCCCTTTCCAATAATTACAAGCTCGTGACGAGGGATTGATAGCGGCGCCTCGCTCTGTCTCTCATAATACTCCACTCTGTTGATTCTGGGTACAGTCCACCGGCGGCGGCGCCACCAGTCTATGCGGCGATCACCTAGCGTGCCCACGTAATCCCCAGGGCCGATCGACGATCGGCTTGTCCGCTTGGTCGGGGTGGCGCAGTAGCAGCCAGCTCGCGCTGTGCCATGTAGGCGTCTGATCTCCCGATCACCTATCCGGATCAGTTGCTTGCTGGGAATAGCGATGTCGCCGAAGCCAAATAGGCGCTGCAGCATATCTGCGACTGCGTGGGCGGCAACCATGGCCGTCGTGTAGGCCACGACGGCCGGATCCCGCTCAGCCAAACCCTGCGCATAACCCTCGTCTATGAGAGCCGCTCGCTCATCCTCGGAGTACTGCTCTTCGCGGGCGCGATCGGGATCGACCTCGCCACGGCAAAGAAGACATGGCTCGCCCGGTGTCGCCGTTGTGATGCGTCCCAAAGATCCCCGACACGAGCGCCTCGTGCGACTTGATGATGACGCCCATGTCGATAACCGGGAGGAGATACCAATACGCCAGACGGGACAGGACCGCGCGGCCGCCGTCGTCGTCGGTGCAGCCAAAGACCACATCGCATCCGCGAAGTTGCTCCATTACCTCGCGGCGGGTCACGTTGCCCTCCACTGGGTTGAGTTCTGTACCAAGTCCAATGTCGGCGAGGTGATCACGCATCATCTCGACCTTCGGACGGTCGACGTCAGCGATGGTGGAGCCATGAATACGCGTGATGTTGGTGGGGGTCACGACGTCGTGATCCACAAAGGTGAGCGAGCCGACCCCCAGCCGAGCCAACTGCTCAAGGACAGCCGAGCCGGTGCCTCCGCAACCGACTACGCCGACTCGCAAGCTGTGAAGCAGTCGCTGCCCGTCAGCGCCAAAGGCGCGCAGGTGCCTATCGAAGATGTCGAACGTGGGGGCATCCGCGTCATCGTCTTCCGCCTTCTGGATTCTGAGGCGCCGGCCGGCTGCGCGCAGCCGCGTGATCACCTGCGGCTCTGAATCCGTCTCGAAGACTTTTCCAGTAAAGGTTGGGCGCTCGACGGTTCCGCCGACGATGAGGCTGACGTATGGGCTGCGGCCGACGCGGGTACGAAATACATTGCGCAGCTGGCGGTCGACGAGATCATCTCTTTCGGATGAAGCAGCGGCGGCACCCGGATGGGTGTGGAGAAAGATCGGCAGCCATCCGCCATCGGCGGCAATGCGCCAGGCGGGCATCCACCCTGGGGACGCGATCTGTAGCTCGCGCCTCGTTCGAACCTCATAAGCGTCTTCCGGCACCCAGATGGCGGAATTAACGGTCAGGATCAGATCATCGGCGGTCTCCGCCACGCAGGCGAGCAACACGGCGGCCGTCTCGCGCGGGTCGCGCAGCGCAGCGACGATCTCATCCCAGCGCGCCTCGGGGAGCGCGATCGTGATTGCACTCATGCCGCGATGGCGATGCCCGCTCCGGCGGCGAGATCATTGCGAATGAGCCGAAGGTAGGTCTGGAGATTGTCGATACCGGGACGCCAGGCGGTCGCGAGATGCCGGGACCATCGCTGCCATACGCGGCCGTCGTAATCGAGTCGCTCTCCGGTTGCGGGAGGCGCACCGCCCCCCTGATACAGCACCTCAGGGAAGAACCAGAACATGTCCGGCGCCGAGTCCGGGAACCCCCCTGGGTAAGCGCAGAAGAAGATCGGCATGTTGGATCGCATAGCCGTTCGGCAAGGGGTAGTCGAAGAGGACCAAGCAGATGAACTCACCGTCGAGCTTCGTCTCGAACCGCCAAGGGGTCGACTCAGAGAAGAGGCGGAGATGAGCTCGTCGGTCAGCGACGAGGGGATCGGTGTCGATTAGGCTCAGCGCCTCGTCGGTCACGATCGACCCGGGTTGATCTTTCGATGGAGCCGAGTAAAAATGCATGTCCTCTTTGAGCTTGATCACCGCGGTGGGCGCGAGCACCAGCTCGGTCCTACGACGTCGCCGTGCTCCTCGAGCCAGCGAGTCGAAGTCGGCCGCGATCGGCGGGTTCGGCAGGTCTCGCAGCTGCGTTCCGGTGAGCTCGCGCTCGCTTACCTCGTAGGGCGTACGATCGATGTGAATCCTGATGGGTTTTTTGGCTGCCTCGTCGGTCATGCTTAGTTCTCCTAGTTGCGTTGGTAGTGGGCAATTGCATTCTAGCAATCGGAGGGCAGTGTCTGCCAGGAGCCTTGGGGGATGAGGCGGGCTACCACGAGCTACCGCGCCGCCGAGGGATCTCCGATCGGGTTGAGCGAAGAGCCTAGGAGCCGGCGCACACTGCGTGCGGATTGGGCTCAGCGATGACGGATAGCGACGGCCGCCCTTCGCCGTGCCTCTCGGCCTGCTGTATCAAGCAGCTGCGCTAGAAGCAGATCGAGGACATCATGGTTCGAAGACTGTCCGTTCTCCCGGCAGGTCGAGCCAAGGACGAACCCTTTGACCGCCGTAGGTCTCAGCTTCGACTGGCCAGGATCGCCTCAATCAGCCGATGGACCCGATCCCCCCGGGTAGGGAACCTCGAAGACCCAGTCCCCTGGGAGACTGGGCCGGTTCGACCTTGGTCAAGATGGTGGACTCGCTGGGAGACGAGCTCACTCCGTCAGGGCTGAAGACCCCCTTTGGCGCCAACCGGGCCAGGTCCTTAGGCTTCGTTGAAACCTACTTGGTCCAGGTGTACTTGATGGGGTTGGCGGCCCCCCGTCTGCGGTACTGGTCCGGCACGCGCTTCCCGACGTAAAGCTCTCGGATGTCGGGGGGTGCCTCTCGCCCGATGAAGCGAGACGCCCAGGCGCGTCCGGGTGGCCGGGGAAGTTCTGGGCCGTAGCCGGGAGCCAGTCCTCAGCTACGTAAGCGCCTACGATCAGTCCTCGCTGCGTGGCGAGAATCACTTCGGCCTGCATTGCCTTTACTCGGCTGATCTTCCACGCGTATCGCGTGGCCTCGTAGAGCGAGGTCTCGGCAGCGCTCCGGTTCACGCTGATGAGTAGCGCCTTGTGCCGGAAGATCGCTGGCTTCGCCGAGTAGCGTTGGATGATCTCGCGCGCGTGCATGGCGCCGTATTCGTTGGAGCCGGTACCGCCGGCAATGTTGGCGAGCCCTGGATAGGCGTCCATGAGCGCGGCCTCGACCTCGAAGGCGGTCGGGTTATCCATTCCGTGCCGGTGGATGACGTGAGCAACCTCGAACCCGGCCAGTCGTATTTCGCGGATGCGCTTGAGCTTGTTGCTCAAATCGTCGCCGTCGAGACTTTGCTCATCATGGATGTGGGCGAAGACCCGGTTCCCTCGGCCCTTTCCGATGTAGAACGTCTCCCCGTTGCGCGGGTCGATGAGCCGGTAGACGTAGGTCTTGAGCTTTGTCACCACATCTGGCGGGAAGGATTCAGCGCTTGGCATCGAGCGATCACGGTATCCGCGGCGGCGGACCACCCTCCTGCCGGGTGTCCGGTTGGCTGTTCGGATATGAACCGGACACCTGTCGGCCAAGCTGCTGCCCGCTCGCTCCGGAAATTTGGCTCTGCAGCTGGCCCGAGGAAGGGGGTCCCCGCCTCTCCGCTTCGCTTCGACCCGGGGACCCCCTTCCTCGACCAACACATCACAGATGTTTATGGCGAGGCCAGATGCAGAGCGTGGGGCGGGAGCGAGCGGGCAGCAGCAGGCAGAAGACCGAATCGCAGGAATCTGAGGGTGTCGACTCAGAGGTAGCGAGGACAGGCAGGTAGGGGAAGGACTAGACGGTTGATCTCGAGCGGGCTTGTGGTCGTTAGATCAGACGGAAGGAACAAGCTCGTTGAGCGGCGGGGAGGCGAAGCGGCAGGATCAACCGAAGGCCGACTGAGATCTAGATGCGCAAAAGGCGAGCCGGTGCGGTCGGAGGGGCGTTGCGCACGGGTACGGGTGTGAGCGGGGCTTGCTGATGGCGGTGAGATCAGCGTGAGCCACGAGTGCTTTTCTTCTGGCCCGGTCGCGGGCTTGAGCCCACCCCGTTAGGCCACCAGGCCGGCTAGCGGCGTGTCAAGCCCTGCGCTTCGCGTCGCCTGCGGCGATCCCTGTCGGGACAGGGCTGGACACGCCTCGCCGACCCGGTCTGGGCCGGGGCGTGTTCAACCCCAACCGACAGGAGACAGCAATGAGCTCGTCTACGCCACACGCAGAGGTCCTACTCCCAGACAGCTTCGCTACCTACGGGTCCTCGCCGAGCAGACCGGAACGACCTTCACCCCGCCAACGTCATCCGCCGAGGCGAGCCGGGAGATCGATCGGTTGGCCGCGCTGAAGCATGAGCGCGGCAGCCACAGGGAACTGCCCGACTCCGCGGAGCAGTGTGTTTATGCGACGGCGCCGGCACCCGATGAGACATCGGGCTGGGGGTCAAGGGCAACCTGGAGGAGCAGCTCTCCGCCGCGAGCGGCGACGGCACGGCCGTCGGGCGTGGGCGAGCGCACCCAGCTCGCCCGCTACAGCGTGAGCGCCGGTGAGCGGGTGATTTACGGCCAGCGCATCAACGGCTGCGTGAGGGTCACCGACTGTCCCTGTCGGGTGACGGGCGCTCCTTTCTCATAGAGCGAGAACTGGAGCGCGATGGTCTGGCGGCGCTGAAGGCGCTCGTCGTCGACTACGCCGAGCAGGCACGCAGGTTGGACGACGTGCCGATGGCGAACAGCGTGGTCCGTCGTCAGCTCGAGCAGTTGACCGTTCACGGCTAACGAAGCCCCCGCGCCGGCGACCGCCGCGGGCCGGCCCCTCCCGATGGTCGCACGCTGCGCGTGCGGGAGCGGGGCAACGGCCCGCATCGGGCGGACCCGAGCCGCGAAGGAGACCCCGTGAGCACGATCACCGCAGCACCAGCCCCAGCCCTCGATCCCGCGCTGGGCGCGCTCGGCACTTCCCCGGCGGCCTCACGCCTCGGGCGCTACACCGAGAGCGACACAGGGGCGATGAGGGAGATTGCCCGCCTACCGATCGCCGACGGGGGCGCGCTCGTAATTGACAGGCTCTCCGGCACGCACGGCGACGCGCGCCTGCTCGCTCGCCTGGCGGCCGATGAGCCCGGCGGGAACGCACAGATTCTCTGCGCCCTCTATCTCGCGGACGAGAGCAGGGGCGGCTGCCGTCATGTGACGGCCGCCGACCTCGATGCTGCGCCGACCTCAGAGAGCGCCCGACGTCTGTCACGAGCATGAGTTGCGTGACTGCGACGGGAGCTTTTATCGGGTCCAAGAGGTCGCCTTGAATGGGCGCTTCCCCGAGCTGCGCTGGACACGCAGCATCCTGCCGGATCAAGCCGAGCGATTCGAGACCGTCCGGCTGCGCCAGGTGGTCGCCCGTTTCGAGGACTACGAGCCGGCCCGCAGCATCACCGCCAACGCTCTTGCCGCCAACCGCACCGACGGCCCGCTCTCCACCTCCTGCCTCACGGCGGAGCTCACGCGGCTCGATGAGAGCCCGGTCGTGCTCAACCGCCGCCTGCGCGAAGCCGTAGCTCACACGCTCGCCCATGGCGAGCTGAGCATGAGCGAGATCGCGATGCGCTGCGGGCGCGTCAAGCGCGACAGGCGCGGCCGCCTGAGCGGCGAGACCAGCTGGCTCGCGCGGCGCATCGGCCAGCTACCAGAGGGAGGGGAGGATCAGCCGACGCCATGGGTCCACAGCGACACCCTGGCGCTGATCGCGCGTGACGGCCTCGGCGTGAGCCCGAACGAGGTCGAACTGTGAGTGATTGACCGCTGGGCGCCAGTGCGGCCCGACCCCATCCCGAGGATCGCACGCCTACGGCGTGCGCGGGAGGTGGGGATCGGTCCCGCACCGGGCGGGGCCCGCGAGCGAAGGGATGGTGGCCGATGGCTTACCGAAAGTTGACCGAGGCCGAGCGCGCCGAGCGCCGGCAGGCGGACCGTGATCGACTCGAGCAGGCCGCGCGGCGCTGCTGAGCTCCGAGGGCTGGCAGCGTTGGGTGCGGGTGCGTTCCACCAACGGCCTGTCGCGCTACTCGTTCGGCAATCAGCTCCTGATCGCCATGCAATGCCCGGACGCTACCTACGTCGCCGGGCTTCCGCGCGTTCCTCGAGCTGAACCGCTGCGTGCGCAAGGGCGAGAGAGCGATCCGCATCCTCGCTCCGATGAGCGTCCGCACCCGCGAGAACGGCGCCGCACGGCAAGAGGGCGCCGACGACGGAGAGCAGCCGAGGCGGACCGTCTTTCGCGCGGTGGCGGTCTTCGACGTCTCTCAGACCGAAGGGCTGCCGGGAACCGAGCCGGTCTCACTGGACTCGCCGTCGTAAGCCGATCCAGGGTGACACGCATGCCCACCTGCTGACTCCCCTTGCGGAGCTGGCGGGCGAGCTCGGCTACAGCGTCGCTCGACGGCCTCTCGAGGGGCCCGCCGACGGCTGGTGTGACAGTCACGAGCACGAGATCGTCATCAACGGCGAACTGCCCGCGAACGCTCAGGTCCGCGTCCTCGTCCACGAGATCGCACACGCTCTCGGCGTCGGCTACAGCAGACTACGGCCGCCGTCGTGCGGAGGTGCTCGTCGACACGGTGACATTCATCGTGTGTGGCGCGGTCGGCCTGGACACCTCCGGCTCGAGCGTGCCGTACGTGGCGGGCTGGGGTGAGAGCGGCGAGCTGGACGCGATCCGCGCCTACGCGGAGACGATCGATGAGATCGCCCGGCGCATCGAAGACAGCCTCCGACCCGAGTCGGAGGACCCACAGAAGCAGGATTCACTGGCGGCGTAGCGATTCAGTGCAGCGTTCCCGATGTGACTTGTTGTCATATGTTGCCGGTGATCGGCACCATCGAGAAATCGCCGATGCGGTCGCGCGCCGAAGCCGCTGTCTAACCACAGCGATTTCGTGTTAGGCTCGCGCGCATGTTCAGGGGATGGCGGTGCATCTTGATCGCTTTCGCGTTACTGATGATCGGCGTCGGCGCAGCGTCCGCACTGACGACGGTCACGGTCAATCGCTGCGGCTACGCGGCCAAAGGCTTCTATGGCAAGGACGCGATCTATCCGTGGCACATGTCATGCGCGCAGGCCCGGAGAATTCTTGCCGGCGCCGTCAACCCACACGCCAAGCACATCAACCTGACCGCGGATGGGGCCGCCACCGGCGACGCCGCGCCGGTACTCATCGACGGCCGCTGGTGGGTGTGCGGCGGTCGTATGGGGTTCTACTTCTGCGGCTATCCCTACCGCTCGGCCTACGTCTCAGGGACCGGCGGCGCGAACCACTTGGAAGGGTCCCTTCACAAAGGAGTCCGACTACCACTCGTGCTCGGCTCGGGGGCGCCTGCGGTCTCCGAGACGTTATCTATCTGCCGCACTGAGGGGCATTGCGCCGGCGACAGGTCGCCGAACACAGGACAGTCCACGAACCACCGGGGGAAATCCCGGGGCTGGGCGACGCCCGGGTCGTCCAGAGCAGGAGAGACCGGGCCGGAGCGTCGGCACGCTTGCTACGGACTGAAGCCAAACGTTCCTCGGCAGCTTGAGACCGACATCGCTAGCAGCGCTGCACTAGTCAGATCAGTTGTGCGAACGCTGCTCCAGCACGGCTTAGGGATGTCGTCGCTACGGGCCGCTTCTGCCGGAGCGGGCGGCACTTATGACATGGCGCTGATCGCTTCCACATCGAGCCCGAGCTATCCGAATGGTTGTTAGACGACGTCATTGCGTCGGCTCTCTCCCGTGACGGTGGCGGTTTGCGCTGTGTCTCCTCACCCGAGTTTGGCCGGCGCCGCCTGTCCGCTGCAACCCCCGCGAGGGGGGTTCCCCTCGCCCTGCGGGCTCGGTTCCGCGCGGCGGTCGTCGGCCGGATCGGGATTCGTCAACGCACACCACCACCGAACAGGAGAACACCAAATGCCATTTCCATCACCCACCAACTCAGCAACTCTGATCGGCAAGCTCACACGCGACCCAGAGCTGCGCACCGTCTCGACGAGCGCAGGCGAGCGCTCCGTTCTGACTCTCGGCATCGCCGTCCGCAAGCCGATCAGGACCGACCAGGACGACGCCCCACGGCCGACTTCTTCGACGTGACCGTATGGGGGCCACTGGCCGAGACCTGCGCAGCCCACCTGACGAAGGGCCGCCTCGTCGGGGTCTCGGCGCGCCTCGAACCGACCGCCTGGGAGACGGCGGACGGCGCCAAGCGCCGCGGCATGGAGGTCATCGCCGGCGCGGTCGAGTTCCTAGACCGCCCGCGCCGCGACACGGACTCCTCCGAGCAGCAGTCGCAGGACGTGGCCGTCGCTGCGTAGCTGGACCGGCCGCGTGCCCGCCTCTCTCTGGGCGGGCAGGCGGCGCTTCCGCCCCCGCTCCGACGCACGCCTGCTTTGTGACGGACCAAGCAGTCTCGCTCTGTGGGCCCGTGGATGCCGTCTCGGCCCGCAGGTACCACGTGGTGTTGGCAGTCGTCAGCGTCCGGCTCCTAGTAAGGTCGTCCCTTCGGCACGCTGGGGCGAGCCCCCGCGCCGAGGTGTGGGATGCGCGAAACCGATCACGCCACCAGGGCCTCCGACGGCGACCAATCCAAGGCCTCAGTGGGGCCACAGCGGTTCACACTGCCTCAGTTCGGCATCTTTGCCCAGGGCACGCATGCCCACCACTTCCTCGAGTTCGATCTGAAGCCAGGTGTCACGCCTCGCGACGCGGTGGCGGCGTTCCGGCTGCTGCGGACACCTGACGTCTCGGCTGGAGGGGTGAATCTCGTCCTCGCCCTTGGAAGCGACATCTGGCGCGGCGTGGCGCCGTCGATGGCCCCGGACGACCTGGGCCCGTTCGAGAGGATCGAGGGGAAGGACGGCCGCCGCGCGCCAGCGACTCAACACGACGCCTGGCTGTGGATCAGCGGCGCCGAGCCGGACGTGACATGGCAGAGCGCACATGCCGCCGTGCTCGCGGTTGCCGACGCGGCGGATGTGGCCACCGAGCAGGAGGCGTTTACCTACCTGGGCGGCCGGGACATCACGGGCTTCATCGACGGCACCGCCAACCCGCAGGTCCGCCGCGCCGCCGATGTCGCGCTCGTCCCTCCAGGTCACGCCGGAGAGGGCGGCAGTCACGTGCTGACGATGCGATGGGTGCATGACCTCGCGGCGTTCAACCGGCTCTCGGTCACCGAGCAGCAGCGTGTCTTTGGCCGGAGGAAGGCAGACAGCGTGGAGCTGTCCGACGCTGAGAAGCCGCCCACGGCCCACATCGCACGCGTCGAGATCACCGAAGCCGGCGAGGAGCTCGAGATCTTCCGTCGCAGCGTTCCCTACGGGACCGCTGAGGAGCATGGGCTGTACTTCGTCGCCTTCAGCGCCGAGCGTGCACGCTACGACCGGATGCTGGCGCACATGTTCGGAACGGCTCCCGACGGAGTGCGCGATCACCTCACCGACTTCTCGCGCCCGGTGACCGGCGCCTATTACTTTGCCCCGTCGCTCAATGCGCTGAACGAGCTCGCAGGCCCTGAATAGCCCCGATTGACTGCCTGGCACCGCGTGATCGGGTCGAGTGGCACGGCGTTCGTGTTCGCGACCCGCATGGCATTGATGGCGTCTATGGCGCCCGTTGGCAAGTCGTCTTGATCGCGGGGAGACGGGGCGTTAGGAGTTGGACAAAGCGTTGGATCCTCACTAGTGAAGGTGGTGCTTTGTGGCCTATCAGACCGTGAACCCCTACAGCGGCGAGGCGGGTGAGTCGTTTCGCGAACTGGACGACTCCGAGCTCGAGGCCGCTCTCTCGCGCGCCCAATCGACCTTTGGAGTCTGGCGCGAAAAGACCTTCGGCGAGCGCCAGGCGATCGCCAGGCGCGCCGCTGGGATCCTTCGTGAGCGACCGGACGAGTTCGCTCAGCTGCTGACGCTCGAGATGGGCAAGCTGATCGGCGAGAGTCGTGGGGAGGTCGCGCTGACCGCGGAAATCATCGAGTACTACGCCGAGAACGCCGAGCAGTTCCTCGCACCCGAGAAGCTGGGCACCGACCCCCAGGAGGGCGATGCGGTCGTGATCAGCAGCCCGTTGGGCGTCCTGCTCGGGGTGCAGCCCTGGAACTTCCCCTACTACCAGCTTGCCCGCTTTGCGGGCCCGAACCTGATGGCCGGCAACGTCGTGCTGGTCAAGCACGCCTCGATCGTCCCCCAGTCCGCCCTGGCTTTCGAGCGTCTGTGGCATGAGGCGGGAGCGCCGCAGGGCGCCTACACGAACCTGTTCGTCAGCAAGGAGCAGATCACGAAACTGATCGACGATCCGCGCGTCAAGGGCGTGGCGCTGACGGGCAGCGAGGGGGCGGGCGCCGTGGTGGCTGCTCAAGCAGGCAAGATGCTCAAGAAGTCCACGATGGAGCTCGGTGGCAGCGACGCGCTGATCGCTCTGGCCGACGCCGACCTCGACAAGACGGTCGAGTGGGCGCTGTGGGGGCGCATGAACAACGGCGGGCAGTGCTGTGTGGCGTCCAAGCGGATCATCGTCGCCGAGGAGATCGCCGACGAGTTCCTGGAGAAGTTCCAGGCAGCTCTGGGGCGGCTGTCCGCCGGGAACCCGATGGAGGAGGCCACGACGCTCCCCCCGATGTCCTCGCAGGAGGCCGCCGACAAGCTCCGCGGGCAGATCGCCGAGGCGGTCGAGCATGGCGCCCAGGCGATCGCGGTCGGGGAACCCGTGCCGCAGATCGGCGCGTTCGTCCAGCCGACGATCCTCACCGGCCTGACGCCCGAGAACCCGGTCTTCCACCAGGAGCTGTTCGGCCCCGTGGCGATGTTCTTCCGCGCCGAGGACGAGGATGAGGCGGTCGCGATCGCCAACGACTCCCAGTACGGGCTCGGCGGGTCTGTGTTCACCAGCGACACCGACCACGGCAGGGCGGTCGCTGCACGTATCGAGACCGGGATGGTGTTCGTGAACCACCCGACCTGGACCAAGGCCGACCTGCCGTTCGGCGGCGTGAAGAACTCGGGCTACGGTCGCGAGCTCTCCGCATTGGGCATCGAGGAGTTCATCAACAAGAAGCTCGTCAACGTCGTCCCGATCGACGCCCCGGCCTGACCGATGGACGCCTCCTGACGCTGTCGATGGCCGAGAGAGCCTCCTTGACCCGCAGATCCGCCAAGGTCAGCCCGGGCGTTCTCGCCTTGGCGACGCTGACGCTGGGAACCCTCGTGCTCTGGCTGGCTGCTCGTCCCGGAGGTGAACCTGGTGCTCGGTTTCTCGGCGAGCTCTTCGGTGTGGAGGCCGTGGTGCTGTTTTCCTGCTCATTGGTCCTCGCCACGCTGCTGCCGATCATCGAAGCCGCATTCGGGGGATTGGACCGGGTGGCACTGTGGCACCGCCGAGTGGCGATCGGTGGCCTCCTCTTGCTCCTGCCGCACGTCGCGCTCGTGTCCTCGCCCGCGGACCCCTTCGCGACCTCCCTGGGGCAGGGGCTCGGAGATCTCGCGCTTGCCGGGCTCGCGATCCTCGGTGTCTGGGCCCTCGCCCCCCGTCTGCGCGCGGCGCGATGGCCGGGTCCGATTCGCCGCATGGCGCGCGCCAGCTACGAGCATTGGCTGACAGCACACCGCCTCACCGGACTGTTCGTCGCCATGGCCGTCGCGCACGGAGCCATCGTCGATCCCGTTCTGCATCGCTCGAGCTTGCTGCGTGTCGTGTTTCTGATCATCGGCGGGACAGGTGTCGCCGCCTACCTCTACCGCGAGCTGTTCGCCCGCTACGTCGTTCCGATCTACGATTACACGGTCGCCGATGTACGGCGACTGAACGACAGCACCCTCGAGGTCGGCCTGGATCCGGTCCGCCAGCCGTTGTCCTTCGTCGCCGGCCAGTTCGTGTTCCTTGCCTTTGGTGGCTTCGGTGGCTGGCAGCGTCATCCCTTCACGGTCTCGAGCCGCGCCGGGCGAGGCAAGGGTGACGGTGACGATCAAGGCTCTCGGCGACTACACCGAGGAGCTCCTCGACAAGCTACGTCGCGGCGATCCCGCAAAGGTCGCCGGGCCATTTGGCGGCTTCGACTATCGCAGCGGAGGCGACGCGCAGATCTGGATCGCCGGTGGGATCGGGATCACGCCCTTCATCAGCTGGATCCGCACATTCGATGGGAGCCTCGATCGCGACGTGGACCTCTACTACTCCGTAGCGCACGAGGACCAGGCCGTCTATCTCGACGAGATTCAGGCCGCGAGCACACGGAACCGGTCGTTTCGCGCGCACCTCGTATCCACTGACAAGGACGGGCGACTGACCGGAGACCGCGTTCTCGGCGCCTCGCCCTCCGGCGCGAGCCCGTGGGTGTTCATGTGCGGCCCGCCGCCGATGATGAAAGGGTTGGCCAAGGACCTACATCGCGTTGGTCTGCCCGATGACCAGGTTCGCTGGGAGCAGTTCGGTGTGCGATAGAGGCGGCGCGCTCCGATGGTCGCCTCGCGGTCTCGGTACGCGGCAGGGTCGCCCGGCGGATCGCCAAACGAGCGCGTAGTAGCGCCGACGTGCTCAGCTGGCCGCTGTGCCGAGCCCTGCGCTGAGTGCCGCAATGATCGTGCCGCCCACCGCGACTGACACGAACGAGCGGGCGAAGCTCGTGTGGAAGAACTTGTAGCGCAGCCATGCGAGCACGAGCAGCTCTACCGCCACGACCACGATCGCCGCGACGATCGCTGCGTGAAAGCTGCTGAGCAAGAACGGGAGCGTGTGGAAGACGCCTCCGAGGAACGTACCGCCCCCCGTGATCGCTCCGCGCACGAACGGGCTCCCGCGCCCGGTCTCCTCGCCGGTGTCCGACAGGCCCTCCGAGAATGCCATGCTCACGCCCGCGCCCAACGCCGTGGCGAGTCCCGTATAGAAGGCCGTCAGGGGCCGGTGCGTCGCAAGCGCGACTGCGAAGATCGGCGCCAGCGTCGAGAGCGATCCATCCATCAGCCCGCTCAGGCCCGGCTGGACGACCTGAAGCAGGAACGCCCGGCTGTGAATGTCCTGGTGGCCGAGGAGCCTCAGGTGACCGCCGGCTTGCTTTCCAGCTTGACTGGCAGATGAGCTCTTTACTGTCGCGTCGGTCGCGTTCATCGGCTACTTCTTCCTCTTTCCACTGCCCTTGGGGGTCGGCTCCATGCTGCGAAGCCGCGCTACATGCAGAGGTGATGCACAGTTCTCAATCTGGCTCCAAGCACGCTCCCAGCGCATCCCCGGGGGAGCGTGTCGAGATACCGGAGAGTTATGCGGCGCATGGCCGTCGGTGGTCGCTGCTCCCAACGATCACGAGTGACGCGGCGTGACCGAATAACGCATACAGCTCACTCGTTGTCGGGCAAGCATTGCAGTAGCCATTTGGGTGCGCCCGGGGCATGGGCCCCCGGTGGCTGGCTGCTAGCAGGTCGCTCCCCCGCCGTAAAGCAAGTTCGGGGCCCCCGCCTGCGGCGGGGTACGGCAGTTACTCGTGAACTTGCTTGACGGCTCCTCCACGACCTGCAACGGCGAGCAATCAGTTGGGCAGGGCCCAACTGATCCTAACAGCTCGAACCCACTGGAGGAAGTCATGGTTTCTCGCACCCTGATACGCGACCTTCCCGACCGCTCGCGTGTCGTCGTTCACCTGCAGCTGGGGGAGAGGGGAGACCCAGGCGGGCTCTCGCCCGTGTTCTCGGTGACGACCGATCGCTATGAGCCGCACGGAACCCACAGCGGCAAGGCGCGTCATCGCCGCGATCGCGACCCGGACGCCGGCGGTTGCCTGCACGACGCGGCGCTGCTCGCGTTCCCCGAGCTGGCGCCGCTCGTCGACCTTCACCTGGCCGACTCGGAGACGGGCGAGCCGATGCACGCGGAGGCCAACGGGCTCTACTTCTACCGCACGGCGCGGGGCCTTCCCGGCGGCTGGAGCGATGACCACCGTCACGCCGAGCGCGAGGGCCTGACCGTCGCCGGCTACGCGCGGCGGGTAGCCTGCTCGATCCTGCGCGTGGATGAGATCCCGCTCGACGACTTGCCCGAGCAGGACCTCGTCGCCGCGTTTCATCAATTCGTGGAGGACCAGCGCGAGCGCTGGCAGGATGAAGCGCGCGCCGGGCGCGAGCAGCTGCAGGCGATCCCCACCAGCTATGAGCTGCGCGGCTATGACGCAGCCGGGAACGCGATCGAGCGGCGCAGCTATCCCAACTGCGCCGAGCTGTAGCCATGCGCGCCGGCGGCCACGATACGCCGCGGCACGTGCGATTCGCTTGCGTGGCGTGGCCGCTGCTCGGCTTCTATTCAGAGAGTCGATGCGATTCCTCAGACCCAGACGAACATGAGCGCCGGCAACCTCGAGCTGCAGGTCCCGGATATGTTCGTGCAGGCCATCGCCGAGCGCGTCGCCGAGCTGCTCGCCGACAGCCTATCCGCGACCAGTCCGTCCGAGCCGTGGATCGGCGTCGAGCAGGCCGCGGAGCACCTCGCCTGCCCGACGAGCCGCATCTACGACTTGGTCAGCCAGCGGCGCCTCACACCGCGCCGTGACGGGCGCAGGCTCCTGTTCAAGCGCTCCCACCTTGACGCGGCAATCGAGGCGATGTCGTGAGTACCGTCCCACTGTCCCAGCACAATGAGAGGAGGCACCCCCGATGGCGGCGAAAATGGAGAAGACGAAGGCGCCGGGCATCTTCAAGCGCGGAGGCCGCTACGTGTTCAGCTACCGCGTCAATGGCCGGCAACGGTGGGACTCCTGCAGAACGCTGGACGAAGCCCGTCGAGCCAAGGCCGCCCGCACGACGGACATCGGCCGCGGCGAGTTCGACCGGCGCAGCCGCATCACGCTCCGTGAGTACGCCCTGGACTGGATCGAGCGCTACCAGGGCCGCGGCAGACGCGGCTTCCGCGACAGTACCCGCGACGACTACAGGCGCGTCCTCAAACAGTACGTGTTCAAGTATTTCCCGGAGCGCACACGGCTCACCGAGATCACGCCGAGCGACGTCGCCGGGTTCATCGCGTGGCTGTGCGACCCGGAGAAGCAGGGACAGGCACTCTCGGACAAGTCGGTCAGGAACTACCTCGGCCCGCTGAGCGCGTGCATGGCAAGCGCCGTGCGCGAGGGCCTGATCCGCCACAACCCCACCCGAGACGCAGACCTGCCACACCGGCCTTCCGCCGACGACGTTGAGAACGAGGACACCCGAGCGATGACATCCGAGCAGCTCGCGGCTCTCCTCGCCGTCATCCCATCTCGACACCGCGTGTTCTTCCGCCTGCTTGCGGCGACCGGCCTGCGGATCAGCGAGGCCATCGCGCTCCAGTGGCGCCACCTGGACCTGGACAGCCCAAGCCCCCATGTGAAGGTCCGCCGCGGAGTTGTGCGCGGAACTTTGGGACCACCGAAGAGCCGCTACAGCCGCCGCGAGGTCCCGCTGGACGCGGAGCTCGTGAAGGCGCTCCGCAAGCTCCAGGAAGAGACGGACTGGCCCGGCGAGGAGGATCTCGTGTTTACCGCAGGCAACGGTGCCTACCTGCATGTCGGGAACCTTCGCCGACGGGTGCTCAAGCCCGCCCGCGAGCAGGCCGACCTGGAGTGGGTCGGCTTCCACACGTTCCGGCACACCTGCGCCTCGCTGCTGTTCGCGAGCGGGCGCAACGCTGTACAGGTCCAGCGCTGGCTCGGGCATCACTCGGCCGCGTTCACGCTCAGCCGCTACGTCCACCTGCTCGACGGAGACCTCGGCGAAGCGCTCTCGCTGCCCATGCAGGGTGTGAACAAAGTGCGAACATCACCCACGCCAACCGACGCCATCACGGTCGCCGCGCCAGAGCCAGATTTCGCATCGTAGAGCCAAAAACGCCCACTCCACGACACGCCACGACACTGCCGGAAGTGGTTGTGGTCCAGGCGGTCGTGGGTTCGAGCCCCATCGCTCACCCCTAAGAATAGCCCTGCAAAGCGCTTCTTTTTGGCTCCGCATTGCTCGGCGTTTCGGATCTCCTGGGGATCAATTGGCGATCAATTTCGAGAGTCCGCGATGGGAGGGCCCCTCAGCCATCACGCCGCGATAGCGACCCGTGAGCGGTGCGCCGTCATCGACGCCGCGAGCAGTGCTCGCGCACGCTGTGCAGCAGGGGTCGCCGGTTCGAATCTGGCCGTCCCGACTGGGATCTTGGCCGCTGATGCGGCCGGGGGACTGGGCAGGGACTAAGCTGAACTGACTCCGAGACGTGGCGACAGTCGCGGGTCATCGGGGCGTCATCTTTCGGGCACCGTAGACGAGTTCGGCGGGGATCGCGCCGTTGGTAAGGCGTCCGGTGTGAACGCGCTCGTGGTTGTAGTAGCGGATGTAGGTGTCGAGCTCACGTTTCAGGCCGCGGTAGCGCAGGTAGAGGTAGCGTGCGAATGCCGGACGCCAGCATTCCTCGAGGATCGTGCGGTGCAGGCGCTCGACGTGTCCGTTGGTCTGGGGACGTCCGGCGTGGATGCGGCTGTGGTGGGCGCCGAGCGCCGCCAGCGTGTCGGTGAACAGGGGACGCTGGAACTCGTTGCCATTGTCCGAGAGCACGCGCTC
The DNA here is from genome assembly GCA_963743505.1 of uncultured Solirubrobacteraceae bacterium. Lineage (GTDB taxonomy): Bacteria > Actinomycetota > Thermoleophilia > Solirubrobacterales > Solirubrobacteraceae > Palsa-744. The sequence continues at coordinate 844,939 of CAVUPZ010000002.1, forward strand.
GAGCTTCCAGCCCGCGGCCTTCAGATCGCGGGCGACGCGTCGGACCAGCCTGGAGGTCTGCGGCTGGGATGGGCTGCCGTCGGGGCAGCGAATCAGCTCGGCCCAGGCAAACGAGCTGTAGACGTCGATCGCGGTCAGCTGCCACACGGTTCCTTTGGTGCCGTGCAGCCGACCGACATAGAAGCAGTCGACACCGACGAGCTCTCCGGGGCGCTCGACGTCGATGTGCGGCTCCGGCTCGGGCTCTCGGGGCGGATCGTAGGGGGCTCGGTAGCCGGCGATCAGCGCCAAGCGCCGTGAGCGGGTGGAGATCCCGTGGCGGCGTAGCACCTTCCAGACTCCGTTGGGCGAGACGACCAGCCCGCCCCACTGCGGGCGGGCGAGCTGAGCGGAGATCCGCCTGGGCCCCATCCCCGGATGTCCGAGCGAGAACCCAACGATGCGCTCCTCGATCAGCGCAGTGAGCTGGTTGGGCATCATCGGCCGCCTTCGCTCGCGAGGACGCAGCATCTCGAGGCCGTGGCGATCGACCTGGGCCTTCCAGCGGTAGTAAGTCGATCGATGCACCCCGAAGGTTCGACACGCGTTCGCGACCGTCGTGCGGTCCGCCAGATCAAACAACGACAAGCGATAGCCGAAGAGCACGTCATCCTGCGTCATGCGACTCCTTCCAAACTTCATTGGCGTGAAGCTCGGAGCCTGAGTCGCGATGCGGACGACCCCCGCCCGGCCGGGCGGGGGTCGTCCCATCAAGGTCAGCTATCGATCTCCCGAAGCTGTCGCGAGAACATGGAGTCAGTTCAGACTAAGCGGCGCCGGAGAGCCGTCGCGATCGTGACGCCGGATTGTGCGACTGGCGACCTAGGCTCTTCGCCAGCGCGCCAGACGTCAGTCGCTACGGGCTCATGCAGTGGGCGTGGCGTTGGCCTGGGTCGAGCCCAGGTTGCCTTCGGCTGCCGATCGCATTGGATCGGAGTGCCGACCCAAGCGAGGCGCCTCTGAGCGCGCAGGCGCCGCCGCCGGGGGGTGCGGCGGCGGCGCCGGGGCCGCTCGGCTGCGATGGCGCGGCTAGAACGTGCCCTGCGCGATCGTGGTGCCGGTGCAGGTGGCGCCCGCCACCAGCGACACGCTGGTCCCGTGGACGACGAGTGGCACCGCTTGGTGGAGCTCGGTGTTGCGGCTGACCTGCGCGATGCCGAGTTTGGAGACGGTCGTACCGCCGAGTGCCTGGCCACTGACGCAGGCCGTCACCGTCTTGCCTTTCAGGGCGGTGAGGTGCTCGACCTCGATCTGCAGTTCGCGCTGGCCGGGCTGGGACTGGTACTGGGCGCCCCCCGTGGCGCGCGGGAAGGCGGCGGACGGTTTCAGGCCGATCTGCCAGTTGACCGTCGGTTCGGCGGCGAGGGCCGCTGCCGGGGCGGCGACGGCGGCGGCGATGACCGCGGTGGCGAGCAGTTTCATGCGGAGGGGTCTTGATCGTCATTGCGAGGTTTCTCCTTGGCGTTCGCTTGGTGTGCGGCCACGGTGGCAGGGCCCGGGTCGGGGTCTCAAGCGGACATTGGTCTTAAGACCTCACTCACAGTCGCGCCCGTGGCCATCTGCCGCGTGTACCGTCTAACTCGATGCCCCGCCGGGCAGGATCGGCGCGCGGATGTTGAGTGCACGGCCGGGCAACCCAATGCCCATGACTGGCTCCCAGACAGCTACGCCCCCTCCCGCCATCGCGGTGGTGCCCACCGAGCCGGGAGCCTCGCGCCGTGGTTCGAAGCTGTTCTCGGTACGGCGGGCGATGGTCGTGTTCGTGCTCACGAGCATCGTCGCCGTCGTCGTGATCGGCTTCCTAGCCGTGGAGGTCATGAGGTCGCAGGGCCGCCACGAGGCGGTGGACGACGCCAAGAACTTGGCGGTCCTCGCGGGCCGCGGGATCGTGCAGCCCTCGATCACCGATGGGCTGCTCCGCGGCGAACCGGCGGCGGTCGCGGCGCTCGACAAGGTCGTCCGCGCGAGCGTGGTCGGCAGCCGCATCGCGCGGGTGAAGCTCTTCACGGCGGACGGGAAGGTCCTCTACTCGGATGCCACGCCGCTGATCGGCTCGAGCTATCCGCTCCGGCCCGAGGAGCGCGCCGCTCTGAGGTCGGGGGCGGTGGTCGCAGAGGAACAGTTCAACCTCTCCCGCCCCATCAACCGCTTCGAGCGAGGGCTTCCGCAGCTCGTTGAGATCTACCTGCCGGTTCACGCTCCGGGGGGGAGGAGGCTGCTGTTCGAGGCCTACCTGCCCTCGAGCGAGGTCTCTGCGAGCGCGCGCAGCCTCTGGCTCGCGTTCGCACCCGCGCTGTTCGGCGGGTTGCTCCTGCTCGAGCTCGTGCTCGTGCCGCTCGGCTGGACGCTCGCGCGGCGCGTGCGTCGTGGCGAGCGGCAGCGCGCCGCGCTGCTCGCGCATGCCGTGGAGGCCTCGCAGGAGGAGCGCCGGCGGATAGCCCGCGACCTGCATGACGGGGTCGTCCAGGACCTCGCGGGCGTGGCGTTCTCGTTCGCCTCGGCGGCGGAGGCGAGGTCGAGCGAGGGCCTCGAGCGCGACGCGGTGCTGCTGCGCGAGGCTGCCGAGCAGACGCGGCGGAGCATCGGCTCGCTGCGCTCGCTGCTCGTCGAGATCTATCCGCCCAACCTGCGCCGCGAGGGTCTCGAATCGGCCCTGACGGGGCTCCTTGGAGGCCTCTCCTCGCGGGGCCTCGAAACCAGCCTCGACTTCGACCCTGGCCTCTCGCTCAGCGACGACGCCGAGGCGCTGCTCTACCGGGTCGCTCAGGAGTCGCTGCGCAACGTCGCCAGCCACGCACGCGCGAGCAGCGTCGAGGTGATCGTGGAGCGGCATGGCAGCAGCACGCTTCTGCGCGTCCGCGACGACGGCGTGGGCTTCTCCACCGAGGAGCGCCGGGAACCCGAGGACGGGCACCTGGGGCTCGGCCTGGTCGCGGACCTGCTCGACGAGCACGGCGGCACGCTCGCGATCGGCTCGGCCCCCGGCCGAGGCACCACGCTCACGGCGGAGGTGCCCGAGTAGTGACCGCCGCCGGGGATCCCATACGCGTTGTGATCGCCGACGATCACGCGCTCGTGCGCAGTGGCCTCGAGGGACTGCTGGGGGCTGCGGATGACATCGAGGTCGTGGGATCGGCCGAGGACGGTCCGCAGGCCGTTGAGCTTGCGCTCGCCGAGCTCCCCGATGTGGTTCTCATGGACCTCTCGATGCCCGGAGGCGGGGGGATCGACGCGACGCGGGCGATTACAAAGGCGAGCCCTGACATCAAAGTCGTGGTCCTGACCTCTTTCTCCGACCGCGAGCGGATCCTCGACGTCGTTGACGCCGGTGCTGTGGGCTACCTGCTCAAGGACACCGAGCCGGAGGAACTGCGGCGGGGCGTGCGCGCCGCCGCCCGCGGGGAGGCTCCGTTCGCGCCGAAGGCCGCGCTCGCGCTCGTCCGCGAGCGCGCGGCCGCCGAGGTCCGTCCCGATCTGACCGCGAGGGAGCGGGAGGTCCTTGCGCTCGTCGCGCAGGGGTTACCGAACAAGCTCATCGCACGGCGCCTCGAGATCAGCGAGAAGACGGTCAAGGCGCATCTCACGAACGCGTTCCAGGCGGTCGGCGTGACCGACCGAACACAGGCCGCGATCTGGGTGCGGGAGCACGCTTCATGGCTCGGCGGGTCCGACGAGCAAGGCTGATCTGCCGCCAGCGGCGGGCACTGTCGGCGGGAAGGCCGCCGAGGCCGGGAGCGGGCTCGTGCGCCCAGGGAGCGACGGCCGTAGGCGATGCGGCGGCCAGCACGGGGCCGCCGCATCGCTCGGCCCGGATGTTCAGCGCCCTACCCGATCGACCCGCTGGAGCTGTCGGCCGACCCGCCGGAGCTGTCGGCCGAGCTGCCAGATCTGTCGGCTGACCCGCCGGAGCCGTCGATGCTCTGTTTGTCGGAGCTGCCGTCGGGCGAGCTCTTGTCGGCGGAGGACGTGTCGGGCGAGACCCGGTCCGCCGCGCGGTCGCGGTCGGCGTGGCTCGGCGAGGCCAGCGAGGCGGCGGGAAGAGCGGCGCTGCCGATCCCGAGCGCGGCTACGGCGGCGAGGCTGGCGAAGCTGGTGTTCTTGAGTGTAATCATCGGGGCTTGTTCTCCTTGGGGTGCGGGGGCGGTTGCTGTAGGCAGCCTGCCAACGAGCCGGTCCAGGTCACAAGAGGACATTCGTCTTAAAGACGGATCGAGACGATCGATCGTCGGGCCGGGTGGTCCCACGCGCCGGCGCGTCTCACGCGGCGTCTCGACGGGCTCGACCCTGTTCGTACGTCTTCGTACGCCAGCAGGCTGACGTCGACGTCCGCGTCAGTCACCGGATCGCCAGCCATCGGTCGGGTCTACCGGGCGATCCCAGAGCGCCGGGACGGCATCGCTGACGATATTCGGGACACTACGTGCATGACGCAAGGTCATAGCTTCTCCGCAGACGACGCCCGCGCGATCGGTGAGCGCATCGGGATCGACTGGGCGTCCTCGCGTTTCGACGTCGAGCAGTTCCGCATGGGCTTGGGGGTTGAGCTCGAGCACGGGCGTCGCGATGCCGCGACGAACGTGACCGATGATGACGAGCTGACCACGGGCAAGATCGCGTTGGCGCATCTGAACGAGTTCCCGGACTACTACACGCGCTTGCAGAGGATGGAGGCCGAGGCCGAGCAGCACTGGGCCGAACACGGCCGTCCGTAAGCGAGCGCGGCGAGACCGGGTCGCGGCGCTGGTGTCGGGTCCCCGTCAGGCGTGCGTCAACCTGAGCCCCGCGAGCATCCCGCCGATGCCGAGGATCGGTGCCGGCGGCCCAGGCGGCGATCGTCTCGCCGGTGGGCGTTGCGAGCTCGTAGAACTGGCGGAGGAACGGGACGACGAGCGCGAGCGCGTAGAGCGCGAGCATCGCGGCGCAGAGAGCCCAAGGATGAGGCGCGAGCGCCCGCGGTCGCGTTCGAGGCGGAGGACGACCGCCAGTCCGCAGAACACGATGATGCCGGTGGCCGCCGTGCGAGAGTGGATGAGGCCGACGTCGAAGCCGTAGCGGGCCAGCAGGTAACCAGCGGCGGTTCCGATGCCGATGGCGACGCCGGCGGGAACAGCGAACGTGGCGACAGAGCGCACAAAGCCCTCCGGCCGCCACGGACCCGAGCTCGGTGCGAGCGCCAGCAGGAACGAAGGGATCCCGATCGTGACCGTGGAGGCGACCGTGAACTGTCGCGGCAGCAGCGGGAAGGTTGCCGTGGGGATCGCGACCACAAGGTCGATGACCGCCGTGTACACGGTTTTGGTGACGAACAGCCGCGCGACGCGCTGGATGTTGCGCAGGATCTGGCGCCCCTCGTCCACGATGCTCGGGCACGGCGGCGAAGTCGTCGCGGACGAGCACCAGGTCGGCGACCGCTCGCGCCATCTGGGTTCCGGATCCTTGCGCGATCGCCAATCGCGCCTCCTTGAGTGCCGGCACGTCGTTGACGCCGTCGCCGACCATCGCCACGTAGCTGCCTCCGCCCTTCAGCGCGCTGATGACCGCGCGCTTGCCGTCGGGGGAGATGCGCCCCACCGCGGGCGCTCGAAGGACCGCCTCGCGCAGCTGCGCCGGCTCGGTGGGCAGCGTCTCCCCGTTCAGCGGCGCGGCCGAGCCCGTGACGCCGGCGTCGCGTGCGATCGCCGCGGCGGTGGCGGGCGCGTCGCCGGAGAGCACCTTGAGCACGACGTCCTCCTTGGAGAAGAACGCCACTGTCTCGGCCGCGTTCGGGCGCAGCCGCTCGGCGAGCACGACCAGGCCGAGCGGTCGCACGTCGGCCGGGAGAGACGTCTCGCCGCGGTCGTCCGGGAAGCGGCTGCTCGCCGCGTCCCAGCGCCAGCACGCGGCGGCCCGCCGCCGCCTCCTGCGCTCCGCGCTGCCTCAGCGGCTCGTCTGTGATCGTGAAACGCTCAGGCGCCCCGAGATACAGGCGCTCGCCGTCGAGGTCCAACGCGCTCCAGCGCCTGCGCGAGGAGAACGGCACCTGCGCCTTCACGCCGGCGTCGGCGGTCTCCTCCAGCCGTGCGTCGTTGATGGCGTCGAGCGTCAGGTTCCTCGTGGGCGAACTGGCCGCGAAGCTCGCCAGCTCGTGCGCGAACGTCGCGCGGTCGGTCCCCGCGGCCGGCACGAGCGCGACCACGCGCGGCTTGGGCTCGGTGAGCGTGCCCGTCTTGTCCGTGCACACGACATCGACCGACGCGAGCGACTCGACCGCGTTCAGCTGCTGCGCGAGCACGCCGCGCTGCGCGATCTTGTACGCCGAGACGGCGGCGGTGAGGTTGACCAGCAGGATCAGCCCCTCCGGCACGAGGCTGACGAGCCCGCGGTTATCGCCTGGATTCCCGCTTCGTGGGAGTGAACGCGGGTGACGACCGAGACCGTCAGCGCGATCGCGAGCGGTACCGATCCGGCGATGATCCACAACAGCAGCCGGTCGTTCGCGCGCTCCAGCGGCGAGCGCGGGTGGCGGAATGTGCGCGCCGTCGCGGTCAGCCTGCGCGGCACGGCTGTCCTCGCCGACCGCGGTCGCCTCGAACAGCGCGGTGCCTTCGGTGACGAACGAGCCCGACCACACCGGCTGTCCGCGCTCACGCACCACCGGTTCGGACTCGCCGGTGAGGTTGGCCTCATCGAGTGTCAGCCCGTGGGCCTCGATCAGCGTCCCATCGGCCACGACCTGTTCGCCCGCCGCCAGCCGCACGAGGTCGCCGGCGACCACCTGCTCGACGGGCACGCGACGATCGGTTCCGTCGCGAACCACCCGTGCGTCGGGGGCCACCAGCGTTGCGAGCCGGTCGAGCTCGCGCTTGGAGCGGATCTCCTGGAAGGACCCGATCGCGATGTTCGCCACCAGGATCCCGAGAAACAGCGCATCTCGCCACGACGCGAGCGTGATCGTGAGCACCCCGAACACGAACAGGATCGCGTTGGGAACGGTGAGCGTGTTGGCACGGATGATGCTCGCGTACGTACGGCTCGACCGCTGGCGCGCCGGCCTGCCGCGCGCGGCCAGGCGCCGGCTGGCCTCGGCGCTGGTCAGCCCCTGCGCCGGCGTCCCCGCAGCCGACGGCATGACGATCCAGGCTCATGGACGCTGAATAGTGTCGAGCGCACGCCCCCCTTGCTCGCCGGGCGAACGCAGCGAGGTCACCCGGCGTTCGGGACCGCCCGCTCGCGAGGCGAGTGGCCACTACGGATGCGACAGGGCCGGTGCCGGGCGACACTACGAGTGATGGCGTCTGCAACGAGTGGGTCATCTGCCGGCTCCGTCTGTGAGCGTCGCTCCGCCGGCGAGCGGGGACCAACCGGCCGGTGGCTGGTAGCGCACCGGTCGGTGATCCTCGCGAGCCGCGGCGCTCGCCGCGCTCGTCATCGGCGGTCTCCTGCACCTGACGGGCGCGGGCGGGGCCGGTGACGGTGTCTGGCGAGTCGCGGTTGTGCTGCTCGCCGCCGAGCTGGCCGGCGAGGTCGCGCACACCGTGCTCGATCGAACACCGTATGGGCGTCGACACGATCGCGCTGCTGGCGATGGTCGGGTCGCTCGCCTTGGGAGAAGAGCTCGCTGGGCTCATCGTCGGTCTGATGTTCTCGGGCGGCTCAGCGCTCGAGGATTACGCGACCACGCGGGCTGGCCGAGAGCTCACGGCGCTCGTAGCCCGCGCTCCGAAGACCGCGCAGCTGCGCGTGGGTGAGAGCTTCGAGGAGGTACCTGTCGACCGGGTCGGAGTCGGCGACGTCGCGCTCGTGCGTACCGGAGAAGTGATCCCGATCGACGGCGTCATCGTGAGCAGGGAAGCGGTCCTCGACACGAGCGCGCTGACCGGCGAGCCGCTTCCGGTCTCACGCACAGAGGGCCAGGCCGTGCAAAGCGGGACCGCGAACGCCGGCCCACCGTTCGAGGTTCGCGCGGATCGTCCCGCCGTGGAGAGCTCATACGCCGCGCTTGTCCGGCTCGTGCAGCAGGCACAGAGCCAGCGCGCGCCCGTCATGCGCATGGCCGACCGCTACGCGGGCATCTTCCTGCCCGTCACGGTGGTCGTGGCCGGTGCCGCGTGGGCCGCCAGCGGCGACGCCGTGCGCGCGCTCGCCGTGCTTGTCGTTGCAACGCCCTGCCCGCTGATCCTCGCGACGCCGGTGGCGCTCGTCTCCGGGCTCTCCCGGGCCGCACGCGACGGCATCATCGTCAAGGGAGCGGCTGTGATCGAAAAGCTCGGGCAGGTCGTCACCGTCTTCTTCGACAAGACCGGCACGCTGACCGTGGGGACCCCCGACGTCCGCGAAATCGTGACCGTTGCCGGCATGGAGCGTGGCGAGCTGATGCGCTTGGCGGCATCGGTCGACCGGTTCTCCGCCCACGTTCTCGGCGAGGCGCTCGTGCGCGCCGCGCAAGAGGCCGGTCTGGAACTCGGCACGCCGAGCGACGTGCAGGAGGAACCAGGCCAAGGCATAGTCGGGGCGCTCGATGGGCATCGAGTCGCGGTCGGCAGCCGCGCGTTCGCACGCTCAGCCGGCGTGCCCGACGACGAGATCTCAAAGGCGGCGCTGATGACCACGCGCGGATCCGGTGAGGCACACGTGCTCGTCAGCGTCGACGGGCATCTCGCCGGGGTCATCGCGATGGCGGACGAGCTGCGTCCCGACGCCAGGGGCATTGTCGCCCGCCTGCGCGCCGAGCACGTCGGCCAGGTGGCGATGGTCTCCGGCGACCGCCGCTCGGTCGCCGAGCGCATCGGCGCGGAAATCGGGGTCGATCGCGTCTACGCCGAACAGTCGCCGGAGGACAAGCTCGCCGTCGTGCGCAATGTCCGCGAGGACCGCCAGCTGCGGCCGGTGATGATGGTCGGCGACGGCGTCAACGACGCGCCCGCGCTGGCGCTGGCCGACCTCGGCGTGGCCATGGGCGCCGCCGGCGCAACAGTCTCCGCGGAGACGGCCGATGCCGTGATCACCGTCGACCGCGTCGACCGCGTCGCCGACGCGATCCATATCGGCCGCCGCTCGATGCACATCGCCCGGGAGAGCGCGATCGGCGGGATGGGCCTCAGCTTCGTAGCGATGGGCTTCGCCGCGTTCGGCTACCTGGTGCCGGTCGCCGGCGCAGTGCTCCAAGAGGTGATCGACCTCGCGGTGATCCTCAACGCCCTGCGGGCACTGCGCGGCTGACCGCATGAGTAAGCCTTGGCGGCCCGCGGCCAATCGTCGCGCGCTCAACGCAGTCGGGACGGATCCCCAGCGCGGTCGCCTCGCCAGCAGCCGGCGGGGCGGCGCGTGCGCCTCACTCCACCTGCCCACTCTCGGCGGTGCGTCTTGCCGAGTCGAGCAGGGCGGCGACGAGGATGTGGGCTCCAGAGCCGACGCCGAAGGTCCAGTAGCGGCGAAACCAGCGTCGGGCGTGCTCGTCGGTGGTGCCCGTTCGCATCACTCCTGACAGGAGCGTCCGATTCGTGGCGAATTCGCGGGCCGAGAGGTCGTAGACGGTCTTCGCGAAGCCGGGCTCATCGAAGTCGCGGAACTCATCCGCGCTTGTGATCCGGGCGAACTCGATCGAAGGTCGCCAGAACTTGCCGACGAGCCCCAGCGCGATGTCCTGGCCGGGGCGTTCGCCGAGCAGGATCCACCCGCCTTCATACATCGGGATCGAGGGCAGCTCTCGAAGTCGCATCGTCTCCGGGGGCTTCGACGGTCGCTCGCCGTGGAGCAGATGGCCAACGATGTCAGGCAGCATCCGGAGCGCGCCCAGCATTCCGACGAGCGGAGCTTCGCGTCCCAACCTCAGCAAGTCGACATCCAGCAGCGCTCGCCAGGCAGTCTCACGATCAACATCCGCGACAGTGGCCACGGAATCGGAGACGTCATACACCGGCAGAAACTCCTCTGCGAGGAGACTAGCCTCGACCATCTCAGGCGACAGCCTAACGCCGCTCGCCGAGTCGCCCGTCCCGACCGCCAACCAGCACTTGCAGCGGCCGAGTCGGTGATCCGTGTGTCCGGCGCGTGCTCGCCACGGAGTCATCCGTCGTCAGCGGCCCCCGGCAGGCTCTTCGAACACCCATACCAGCCCCTTGCGGCGGCGGTGATCGCCGCGCTCGGAGGTCGCACGCCCTGGCCCTTCGCGCGGCGCCCGAGCACTTGTCTGCTGCCGTCCAATGTGGGCGGCTGTATACGGCAAGCCTGGCGGTCGGCCTGCCTTGCGGGCTCCTCCGTAGTCAACCGAGGCGGCCGGGATGGAAATGCCGGATGCGCTCGTGCGCGCCGCGCGGGAGGCTGACGCTCGCGGAGGAACAAGCCCATGACCACCCAGGCCGAGCTTCCCCTACAGCGACCTGCGCCCGACCTTGAGGAACTGTTTCCGGGCCGGTATCTCAGCGTGACAAGCTTCAAGCGCGACGGCACGGGCGTCGCCACCCCGGTGTGGTTTGTCTCAGACCGCGCGCGGCTCTACGCATTGACGGACCTGCACTCGGCGAAGGTCAGGCGCATCCGTCACAACCCTCGGGTCGTGATTGCTGCGTGTCGCGTAAACGGCAACCTGCGCGGCGACGCCGTCGCGGGGAACGTGCAGGTGCTGACCGACCCTGAGGATCTCGAGCGGGTCCAGCAGCTGCTGCTGGCGCGCTACAAGCTCTCCTACCGCGTCGTGATGCTCTTCTATCGGCTGGGTCGCCGCCTGCGCGCCAAACAGGCCGTCGCCGACGGCGCCGCCCTGGCGATCACCGTCGATTAGCCGACCGCAGCCTTGGCTCACCACTCCCTCGCGGCGCCAGCGGGCCCGGGCCTCGGCTAGATGAGCGTCACAGTCCTGCGCCCCACGTGGCACGGCAGCGGTCGCGTCGGTGGCCGTGACGCCTTGCGCCAGTAAGGACCAGCAAGCGCTCCCGCCTGGGTCGTCAGACTCGACATTGGGCCGCCCCGCGTAGTTGCCCGCAAGTCATACAGGTGTCCCACGGATGGCTCTGCGACGCGCGCTGCGTAGCGTGAGCGCAATGCAGGGGTGGGAATACATGACTTTCGATCTCGTCAGGCGGAAGGCCGAGATCCCAGGGCTCAACCAACTGGGCCGAGAAGGTTGGGAGGCCGTGGCGATGGTGTCGTCCTGGGGCGTGGGGTGGCGCTTCGTACATCCCATCGTGCTGCTGAAGCGGCCACGGCCCGACGACGCCGAGGGATCGCCGCAGATGAGCACCAGCACCTGAGCCATCGTGGTTCTGCTCTGGCTTCTGATCTGGTTCATCGTGGGTAAGGAAGCGCTGCTGCTCGACCCCGTAAACGCCCGGGGGGCCTGGCCTTGATCCGGGCGCTGTAGGCCTGCAGCGGCGTGCACCCGTTGAGGGCTCTGTGTGGGCGGATGTGGTTGTAGTAGTGCAGGAAGCTGTCGAGCTGGCGTTGAAGCTCTGAGAGCGTCTGTGGTGGGGGCTGCTTGGCCAGGTAGCGCTTGAGCGTCTGGTGCAGACGCTCGACCTTGCCGCAGGTCTGGGGGTGGTAGGGCCTGGAGTTCTTGAAGGTCACGCCGAGGCGCTCGAGCTCGTACTCGAGCAGGACCTTGCCGCCGCGGTAGCCGCCCGTGAAGACGGCGCCGGCCTCGCTCAGTAGCGAGGCCGGCAGACCGTGCAGCGAGGCGGCCTTGTGGAAGCCCTCCACGACGCTGGCTGCTTTGACCCTCCGGTATGCCTCTGAGCCCAGGAACAGCCGCGAGTGGTCATCGATCAGGTTGAGGATCTCCACGACCTCGCCACCAGCCAGCTGCCAGGCCGTGATGTCCGTCTGCCACATCTCGTTTGGGAGCTCAGCGCAGAAACGAATCAACGAGCTGTGCGGACGCTTCTGTCGCTGGGCAACGACGAGCCCCTCGCGCCGCAGGATGCGCCAGATCGTCGAGCGAGAGGGAACCTCCTTGACCCTCTGGGTCAAGTGATAGGCGATCGTCTCCGCGCCGGCATCGTGGCCTTCGGCGAGGAGCTCACCACGGAGCTTCACGATCTGCTCGACCACGTCGCGGGGCGTTTCGTGCTTGCAGGACCGCGGCCGCCTCGAGTGGGGCTCCAACGCCTCATAGCCCCCGGCACGGAACCGCCCGAGCAGCTCATAGATCCAGCTCTTGGAGATCCCGTGCGCCCGGGCTACCTCTCTAGCGCTCCTGCCCTCCAAGAGCACCGCGTCGACCACGTAGCGCCCCATTCCCATGCCAGCCACCTTTCGTAGGTGTCCAGCATGTCCCGACACATCAGTCCACCATCAGCTGACACCACACACCCTCGCTCACCCCTCAAAAGCAATAGTAGTCGGCAGGTTTGGACCCCGATTGCCGCCAAGCTGGCAGGCCTGGGGTCCATAGTCATTCGTCTGGTCGGGGCATTCTCCGCTCCTCGTTGGCTTTTTGCATTTGGCTCATGCCTGTGTAGACCGAGAGCGACCGAAAGCGGCCACGAAATTTCAAATTTCTGGGTCAATCGTCGTTTGGGCCGTAAGCGTGTGGTTCCGGCTGTTGCCGATCGTGCCGGAGTCGCCCTCTGCGATCGTGTGGGGCGTGGATGCAGGAGCTCCAGATCAGCTTGGCGAGGAGTTGCGCCGTCTGGGGCCAGAGGGGGTGCGGGCGGCGGAGATGCTCACTGCCGCTGCGGAGCAGTTGGAGCGGTCCGGCACCCTCGTGGGGAACCAGATCGCTTATTGCATTCGCGAAGCATTGATGTCCCTGCTCGAGTTGGGCGGCAAGTCCGAACGGCTCGTGAGCGACGCGGCCGACCGTGTCGTCGAGCGGGGCGACGAGTTCCGACAGGAGCGTGCCTCGCGCGAGTCGCTGCTGGACGCGATACAGGACCTGGCGGCAGCACGGGAGGGGCCGGGACCACACATAGCGCGTCTTCAAGCGCTTATTGGGTCGCTTGCTCGGCGCTCGCCGGTCCGTGCGAACGCGGACCTGCTCGACGTCTATGTCGCGCTCATCGGCGAGGTGAATGCGTTGCACGGGGACGTCACGGTGGAGAAGGCAACCGAGCTTTACGAGCGTGCTGTGACAACGATGGCGCGCCTGTTCGGCCCAATGAGCGCGCGGCTCGATGAGATCGACCCACTCACACACATCGCCGGGCCGAACTCAGACGATGTGGCGACCCTGGCGAGCCTGGCAGGCGACCCTCGGACGCTCGGCTACTTCTTCGGCCGCATCGAGGGGCCCGGTTGGCTTCGCGCGCTTGCGGACCACGCTCTGCTTATGCCACCTGAGGAGGGCCCGTGGTTCGCCTACGGGTACGTCCTGAAGCTGGCGGATTCGCATCCGGATGACGTCCGCGAGTGGCTACGCTCGCGGCCGAGCGGGCGGGAGCTGAGCGACCACCAGGCCTACCTGCTGATCGCTGTTGCCCGTGCGCTCGACGGGCAGGTGACCGACGCGGTGCTGCATGTGGCGAAGGGTCGAACCTATGACTCCGGGGTGCTTCACCAGGTCTCGGGCTACCTCGGTGAACTTCCGGTGGAGGAGCACGTCAGTGATGCGGTGATCAGCCTGATCAAGCGGGCGCTCGACGGAGTGAGCGCCGACGGCGCTCCCGCGGACGACTCGTACCTCTCGGCCGCGATGTTGCGCGTTGTCGTATCGAGCGCTCGCCAGGGTCACGCCCGGCGGTGGTTGAGGATCCTGGTCGCGAAGCTTGGTGCCGCGTGTGAGCGCTATCCGCGCGAGCTGAGGCTGCTGCAGAAGATCGACGGGCTGACGCTCGACCCGGACGATCCGGTGTTCGGTCAGCTTGTCGTTGCCGTTCGGGACGTGGCACGTCTTGCTGTGAGTCAGGATGTGCCGACCCCCGAGCGCGTGGAGCGGCTTGGCACGTTGCCCGCCGCGCTGGCCGGCCGGATGATCGCCGCGCATCTGATCGAGACCATCGACTTGGACGCCACCTGCGCGCTGGAGCTGATTACCGAGCAGGTCACTCACCACGACCCGATGCCAGAGACGCTCGCCTTGCTTGGCGAGCTCACCCACCGGGAGCTGCCCGACCTCGACCAGCGGATGCTGCAAGCGCTCGGCGATCCGCCTAGCGACGGGGACGTAGCGGCGCTCGACCAAGGGGGAGACCTGCCCAGGGCGTGGACGCACGCCTACGGCTGGCTCATCGCGATGCCGCCCCCCGTCAAAGAGGCTTGGTCGGCGGCTAACCAAAAGGTGGAGAGTCGATGGGGAGCGGCGGCGCGCAACGGGTATCTCTGGCCGGAGCCCTCCGTCATGGCGCTGCCTCCCAGGACAGCTGTCGGGGGCGACGTGCTCGTCGGGCTCGAGCCACTGGAGGCGGCGCGTCGGATCGCCGCCTGGAGGCCCACCGACGAGTTCGCCAGTGCGACTCGCTACGACGCTGGACGCGAGCTTGAGCAGCTCATCAACAACAACGTCGCGCGCTGGGTTGGCCAGGCTCCGGCGGGGATCCTCGATGCCCTCGGCGACCCGATGTACGCAGAGCGCTACATCAACGCGCTGGCGAATCACGCTGACGAGCTTCGCGAGCACGTGCCGGCGATCCTCGACGCGGTCGAGCTCGCCGAGCAGAAGCTGCTGACCGCAGAGCCGGCGCCCCAAGAGCGCGGCGATGGGAGCTGGGCGAACGTGGTGAGCGCCGGGATCGATCTGATCGGCAAACTCGCCGCCGCCGGCGCACGCTTCGGGCCCAACACGGATCGCGGCTGGGATCTGATCGAGCGTGCCATCCATCGTCGCGAGGAGCCGCCTGCAATCGAGGGGCAGAGCGACGATCAGCCGCTTCAGCACGCGATCTACCGACCGTCGATGCGAGCCCTGGGTGACGCCGTCGTCTACGCCGATGCGACTTCCGACGGAAACGGCGAGCCGCAGCGCCTGCTTCTTCTGCTTGACCACGTTCTCACGCTCGGGGCGCCGGACGGGCTGCACGCGCGGGCCATCATCGGCCGCAACCTGCCATGGCTCGTCTGGCGCGCGCCCGAGTGGACGCGCTCCCGCTGGAGCCGTCTCGTCGGGGCGGACGCGCCAGACGGACTTGGCCCACGGACCTTCGACCAGTACCTCGAGTGGGGAACTCCAACCGCAGCACTCCTCAGCGAGCACCGAGACCTCTACCTCGCAGCGCTCGGGCGGGCGCCCGAGCACGCGCGACGTCACCTTCTTCACGCCATGCTCTGGGGACTTCACGGTTACGAGCCCGCACGCGTCCTCGACGCCCTGAGCGCCGCCGATGGCGACCAGGTGGCAGAGGCGATCCGGTGGCTGTCGTTCGGGGCGTTTCATCAACCGGACATGCCGCTCGAGCACGCGATCGAGTTCCTGCGGCTCGCGCTCCAGCGCGAGCTGCGCGCCGACGCCGTCGAGGCGCTCGGCTGGCTATCGCGCGTCGAGCGCATTGAGAGCCACACCTGGCTCGACCTCACACTGTCCGCGGTCCAGTCCGCAAACGGCCAGCTCGATCAAGCCGATGACGTCGCCGAGCGCGCCGCGAAACACCCTGACGATGAGCGCGCCATCCGCATCGTGGCCGCCCTACTCGACGCCGATATCAAGCTCTGGCATCTCGAGGACGTCGGACGCGCCGGCCTACAACTTGTCAACCGCAGCGACGCCTCGACACAGGCCGCCCGGGACGAACTACGAGAGCAGCTCCTAAAGCGCGAATTCTTCGACGCGCGCCCTTCAGACGGCTAGAGCTGACGGGCGACCCGGTGAGCCACGGGGTCCTCAAAGGCTTCGAGAGGTTCCCGAGCCAGTTAGGAGTCTTGTTTCTGCTGACGGCTGAGAAATCCCGTTGCCTGCTCCGCCGCGCGCACCCACACGCGGTCCTGCATGGCAAGCCGCAGCGATGCGTCCCCAACCCGATCGGCGACCGAGATCCGCAGCGCCACGATCAGCCGGTCGTGGATGTGGTTGAGCTGATGCAGACCCTCATGCTCCCAGAGCTCGGCCGGTATCTGCTGACCGTGGACGATTGCGTTACGAAGCTCGCAGAGCCGTGTCATCCACCATTCGTCGGTAGTCAGCTCGACGGGGCCCTTGGCCCAGAAGACGCCCTCCCGTGTAGTCGAAGTTGTGTCCTCGCTTTTCATGAGTTTGCCGTAGGAGCGAACGAGCCGCTTGGTTTCATCGCCCGCATCCGCTAGCAGCTCGAAGGCTGATCGGGCAGCTCCAACGCGTATGTCGAGGCTCACCGCCTCGGCGTTGCTCAATGCGATGCGATACCAGTCGAGCGCTCGATGAAGCCGCCGAGCGGGGGCATCTTCGGAGCCAAGCGCGGTGTAGGTCGCGCTCGCGAGATCGTCGTCAAACCGCGCGAACATCGGCCGGGGTAGCTCGATCGGCGGATCGATCGTTGGGAGTGGATCGTCGCCGGAGGCGTGACGAATGGCGTTAGTACGAGCCAGCACTCCCGACTCAACGGCGTAGATGTCGCTATCAATCAGCGGATGCCCGTAGAGCAAAGAGTTCTCGACTGTCGCGACGCTCCATCCTGCGTTGAGATCGTCGTCGTCCTCCTCGGCGGCCATCGCTGGGTTGCCCGAAACGGCCCCGGCTAACAGTGCATGTCCAAGGCGGGGCATCAGCGACCGGTCGAACGGGCTGCCGATCCGACCACCTTCGAGGATCGCGACGGCTCCCAGTGCCTGCACGCCTCCCGCTGGCGACAACCGGTAGGCCTCGACCAATCTGTCGACCGTTCGCTGGACCTCGTCTGCCACGAGATCGGATCCTGCGAGCTTGCCGAACGGGACGAGCGTCCACGGTCCGACGGCTACCGTCTCGGAGAGCGGGATATACGGCGCAATGAGGAGGTCAGCCATTGCTGTGTCGTGCGCTGGCGCCCAGGCGGGTGACTGGCGCAGATCGGTCCACGCGCCGAATTGTGGTTCTTCGCCAGGCGTCGCGGGCAGCGGTTGCGACGAGGCGTAGCCCCGCGAGGCCCGCGGTCGGCGTAGGCATTTTGGCCAGGACAGCAGCCTGCGGCACAACTAAGCGTCCGCGGCGGCGGTCTCGAGCAAGGTCGTGGACGGCATCGGAGTCGTCACGCGGCGGCCGAGATCTGGTGCTCGCGCGCCAGGAGTGCCATCCATCGCTCGATGTGGTCGAACACAGGGGGTTCTGCTCCGGTCGATCGGACTATGCGTCGGACGAGTGTTGCCGTCTCACGCGCATCGTGCAGTTGGCTGTGCACGAGGTTGCGGCGCATCGCGTCGGAGGGTGCTTTGGCGAGCGTCGTTGTCTCGTGGAGTCGAGTGCGGAGGTAGTGGGGACGGGCGCGCTCGGCGAGGCTTTCGATGTCGCGGTGTTCGCAGCAGGGGAGGGTGCAGGCGACTCTCGAGCGGAGCGTGGTGTTGGTCAGGATCGCCTCGGCCTGCTTCTGCAGCAGCGTGGTCTTTAGCTGCTCGAGGTAAACGCGTCGTTGCCCACCGCCTCGGGCCTTTCCGGCTGCGAGTTCGCGCTCGGTTGGCGGTCGATTGAGGGATGCAAGGTCGCATGTCTCTGCTTGTCCGAGCCCGGAGTCGAAGGCGTCGATCCCGAGCGCTCCGAGTACGAGCCCGAATGCCCCGACGCGGGCGGAGATGACCGTTAGCTGCTCGGCGCGAAGCATGATCAGGAAGTCGATGTACTGGGCGAGCTTCTCGACGCCGTCCCTTACAGGGTCCAGGCGTAGCGGGTGCACGTAGACGCCGTCAATCGGGTAGTCCAGCAGGCGGTTGACGATCAGCTGCGGATGCGCGAGTGCCTTTCGGCCTGGCGCGACCTGTGCGATGAGAGGTTTGCGGTCTAGGTCTGTGGCGCCGTTGGCTGCGCACGATGCTTCGAGGAGCCGGTCGTTGTGGCCGATCCAGCTCTGGAGGTCTTTGTCGTAGTAGGGGAGGCCGGCCGCCAGGTACCAGGACGCTCCGATCGTCTGCTCGCAGAGCATCACGTCTCTAGCGAGCGCGTCCGCTGCGGAGGGCGTGAACGAGTCGGCGGTTATCGGCGCATCCGGGCGGTAGGGGAGGCGCTCGAAATGCGAGACGCTCATGAACCTCTCGCCGGTGAGTCGCAGCGTCTGTGGATCTACGAGCCGAGGCACCTTTGCCTCACGCAGGCGCTTGAGCAGCGGCGGCTCGTCGATCGCGTATGTGGCCTCCAGTACCGCCCCATCTAACTCGAGTCCGGCATCGAACAGCGTGGGGGCTGCCAGCGCCTCCTCGAGTGCTCGGCCGTCTCGGCGCGTTACGCGCGGCAGATAGGTGCTGCGCGGAAAGAGGTCCGTTGCATCTCCTAGAGTCTCGTCCATCCCGTGCCATACTAGGGGACATACAGGACGACAAAGGAAGGGCGTTACATTGGCGGATCTTGCGGAGCGGCTCGGTAAGGCAAGCGGGCAGGTCGAGCTTGACCAAGCAGACCTAGCGCGGGTGCTGGATACGAACCCGCGAACGGTCTCGCGCTGGCTTTCGCGGCAGACATCCCCGCGTCCTGACGCGCGTGAGCGGCTTCTCGAGCTGATAGCTGTCCTTGAGCGTCTGTCGGGTGTTCTGCGTCCTGATGCAGCGCATGATTGGCTGCTTACGCCGAACCCGTCGCTTGAGCATCACAAGCCGGTCGAGCTACTGAGGGAGGGCGAGTTCCGCCGGGTGCTTGGCTGTATTGACGCGATGGCTGAGGGCGTCTTCGTCTAAGCACGCGGGTGCTCGACCGCAAACTCCTTGCGAGGGTTGACGCCCTCCAGCCGACCGCGCTCTCGACCGAGGCGTTCCGTCATATCGCGAAGGATCGACACCCACTTTCGGGGGCCGGGGCTCGTCTTCAAGGCGGTCGTTGGAATCCGCCGGAGAGCTTCTCGACGCTCTATCTCGGGCTGGCGCAGGCAACGGTGGTTGCCGAGTTCTACCGGATGGCCGAGCGACAGGGACGGGCACCGGAGGACTTCCTGCCTCGACAGATGCACCGTTACGAGGTGACGCTCGCGGCCGCCCTGGATCTCAGATCCGCAGCCGCGCGGGATGCTCTCGATCTCACGCGAGACGCACTGAGTGCTCTCGATGCGAGGCGCTGCCAGGAGATCGGCGCCGCCGCCCACTATCTGGGGTTCGAGGGCATCATCGCGCCGTCGGCCACCGGAACAGGGACGGTGCTTGCGGTGTTCTTTGAGAGTCTTCGAGCCGAGTCCGACGTCATCAGTGTCGAGGACGACGAGTGGGCCGACCTTCCGCCCGAGCCGTCCGAGGTGCCCCCGACGTAGCGCCGGAGCGCGAGGCACGATCCCCGCACTTGATGGTTGAGGCGAACATGGTGGCCGCCTGACCCCCGTAGCCGGTCATCCAGATCATGTGCAATGACGGCGGCCGATCTCGAACGGCGCGCCGGCCCGGCTGGTGCCCGGATCGTTGGGGGCCGTTACGGCTTTGTGCGAGCCTTCCTAAGCACCGCGTATGACCAAGCGTATGTCTAAGCGCGCCTACGGAACGGGTCATCTCTACGAGAAGTGCGGGGCCTACTGCGGGCGCTGGCGGGTGTTCGACGGTTGTGCGCCCGCCTCAGTTGGCGGCTCGTGCGAACACCTACGATGAGATGTGACGATGAGCGCGGATACATCATCATTGTCGCCGCTCTCGCGGCCCGCGGGCGAGCGCGTCAGGCTGGTCCGTCGGGCAAAGATGCTCTCGTGGCTGAGCGTCGGCTGGATGGCAGTCGAGGCCGGCGTGGCGATCGTCGCCGCGCTGATCGCGGGGTCTGTCGCTTTGCTCGGGTTCGGACTTGACTCGCTGATCGAGCTGGCCTCAGCGAGCATCATCATCTGGCGCTTCACCGGCGCGCGCGATCACAGCGAGAGTGCTGAGCGTCGTGCCCAGCAGCTCGTCGCGGTCTGCTTCGGCGCCCTCGCGCTCTACCTCACCTTCGATGGCGTCAGGGCGCTCGCTGACGGCTCTCAGCCGGCGGTCAGCTGGGCCGGTGCGGCGATCGCAGCCGGCGCGGTGATCGTCATGCCCGTTCTGGCCCGGGCCAAGAGGCACGTCGCGAGCGGGCTCGGATCGGCCGCGACGGCGGGGGATGCGGCTCAGTCGATGCTGTGCGCGATCGCCGCTGCCGGGGTTCTCGCGAGCATCGTCGCTAACGCAGCGCTCGGCTGGTGGTGGCTTGACCCGGTGGTCGGGCTCGCCATCGCCGGTCTCGCAGTACAGGAGGGCAGGAAGGCCTGGGGTGGCGAGGTCTGCGGCGACTGCGCGCCCGTTGGCTTCGAGTCAGCGAGGAGCAGCGACGGACGCTGTTGCTGACGGCTGCGCGAACCGGGCAGCCCTCGTGGGGGCTGCCCGGCCGCAGCCCGTCGGCGCGAGCAGTCCGGCCGCGGCCAGCAGCGCCCCGCCACGGCGGACCGTCCTCGGGCGCACGCGCACGCGTTGGGTGCGCACGAACCATGCGATGCCGGCGACGAAGAGGATGCTCGCGACGTAGAAGTTCAGCCGCAGCCCGAAGATGTGCTGAGCCGGGTCCACGCGCAGGAGCTCCTCGCCGATCCGGCCGAGGGAGTACCCGGCGACGTAGAGCGCGAACAGCCCCGGCGCGCGGACCCGGCCACGCCGGCCGAGCCACACGAGCACACCGGCGAGCAGCAGGTTCCAGATCAGCTCGTAGAGGAACGTCGGGTGGAAGGTGGCGAACTGCCCGTAGCCAGCGGGCCGGTGCGCGGGCGCGATCTCGAGGCCCCACGGCAGCGTCGTGGGGCCGCCGAACAGCTCCTGGTTGAAGTAGTTGCCGATCCGCCCGATTGCCTGTGCGACGAGCAGCGCGGGCGCGGCGGCATTCCGAGACGGCGATGATCTGGAGCTTGCTGGCCGCGGCGTCGAGCTTCAGGAGATGGACCCGAAGGGCGACACGCCGGCCACGGTCAAGGCGTTCCTCGCCGCCCACGAGAGATGACCGGTCGCATGGAGTACCTGATCGGCTCCCCTCCGCGAACTGGCTCCCGTGTGGCGGGCCTGCGGCGTCCAGGTCGAAGCATCGCCGGAAGCTCGCGAGGACGTCGTCGGCCACTCCGCGTTCCTCTACGGCATCACCGGCAGCGGGTCGGTCCTGGTGCTCTACCCACCGACCTTCGACCCATCCTGGGTCGTGCACGACGTGCCACTCCTGGCAGCCGATTGACACGCCTCATCCCTCACGAGACGGCCGCCGCGATGGCCCGCGCGGGCATCACGGCAGCCGGGCCAGCAGTAGTCAACACGGGCTCGCCCCACACGCTCCCCTCAGGTGGCAGAGCCACAGCCCGCGATCAG
The DNA here is from genome assembly GCA_963743505.1 of uncultured Solirubrobacteraceae bacterium. Lineage (GTDB taxonomy): Bacteria > Actinomycetota > Thermoleophilia > Solirubrobacterales > Solirubrobacteraceae > Palsa-744. The sequence continues at coordinate 866,248 of CAVUPZ010000002.1, forward strand.
GGGCGCCTCGCCACCCCGAGGATGTGGGGATCCGGCGGGAGGAAGGCAGCAGGGCTGAAGGGGATGCGCTCGCACGTCTCGATCACGAGCCCGGCCTGCTCGATCCCGGCGGTCGTGTCGCGGGCCAGGTGGCACCCGCCCGCGACGCAGGGCCAGAAGGTCGCGTCGGCGAGGCGTTGGAAGCGTGCCTCCAAGTTGGCGTGCGAGACGACGTGCTCGTAGAAGCGCAGCTCCCCGCTGGCCGGATAACGCGGAACAGCTCTGCAAACGCTTGCTCCTGATCCGGCACCGTGCAGAGCACCAGCGCCGGTCACGGACGAACTGCCGTCTGAGTTGAGGGCTACGCGGGTAATGGGACCTCACCTGCACCTGCGACTCTCAGCTCTCCTGCACGCCGTTGGGGGGCAGGTGTCGCGAGCGCTCCGCGCTGCCGATGACCTCAAAGACGCCCACCAATCCACGACCATCTGCGCAGCCCGGCCTCGCGCCTGACGGAGGGCGTTCCGCCGAGTTGGAGCAGGAGATCTCGGCCGAGCTCGCCGGTGAGGAGCCCACGCAGGAGGTCCTGGACGATATTCGGGCTCGCGCCGAGTCCCAGGCGGGAGTCACGAAGGAGACGGCCTTCGGCAAGGTTGGGCTACCGTTCGATAGGCGCGGACCGTTCCTCGTCGGCTTTGCCGGAGCCCTGGGCGTAGCCTGCGCGGCCGCTCTCGCCTACACGGTCGTGGCCGCCGGCCAGGTGCTGGTCCTGCTCGGCCTGGCGTTCTTCATCGCCGTCGGGCTCGACCCGCTGGTCCTGTGGCTGTACCGCCACGGCCTTCCTCGCTGGGCCGCCGTCTCGCTCGTCGTCGCCCTCGTGCTTGGCGTCGTCGGCGGGTTCCTCGCGCTGGCCGTGCCCGTGGTCAGTGAACAGGCCGCCAATCTGACCCGGGAGATCCCCCACTACCTGCACGACCTCGACCGCAGAAGCCACGCCTTCAGCAGCCTCGACAGAAAATTCCACATCGTCGGGGGCTTGCAGAAGATCCTCCGGGGAGGGGGCTCGTTCCAGAGCTTCGTCGGGCTGGGTCAGGCGCTGCTGGGCTTCATCACCTCTTTTCTGCTGGTCACGGTGGTGGCCGTGTATCTCCTGGTCGATCTGCCGCGTGTGCGTCGCTCCATCTACCTGCTCGCGCCCCGCAGCCGCCGGCCTCGCATGGTGCTTCTCACGGACGAGATACTCGACCGAGTCGGCGGGTACGTGCTCGGGAATCTCTTGCTCTCGCTGATCGCCGCGGTCCTCACGGTCGCCTGGGCGCTCGCATTCGGAATCCCCTACGCCCTGCTGCAGGGCCTGCTGGTCGGACTGCTCGACCTGATCCCGATCATCGGCTCCACGATCGGCGGCGTCGTCGTCTCGGTCGTGGCGTTGACCGTATCCGCGCCCGTCGCCATCGCCACCCTGATCTTCTACGCCGTGTACCGCGTCCTCGAGGACTACCTTCTAACCCCCCGGATCATGCGCACGACCGTCTCCGTGCCGGGGCTCGTGACGGTCGTGGCGACGGTGCTGGGCGGCGCGCTCCTGGGCATAGTGGGCGCGCTGGTCGCGATTCCGGTCGCCGCGGCCCTCACGCTGCTGCACGACGAGATCACCCTTCCACGGCTCGAGGACAGCTGAGCAGGCGGCGCTGCTTGAGCCGCGACAGGGCACGCCGACGAGCTGAGGAATCGTTGGTCTGTCCTCGTCTCTCCCGTTTCTAACCCTGCGCCAGCCCATTGGCGGCCCGGTCGCGCAGGGCAGCGAGTGGACCCGCGTAGAGGCGTTCCTTGATCGTCGCGAGCGTCGCCGGGTGCTTGGAGGCGAGCGCCCCAGCGAGCTCCACTGCCCGTGAGAGCACCTCGAGCTCGGCGACGGCCTCATCGACGACGCCGGCGGTGGCGGCCTCCTCGCCGCCGTAGCGGTGCCCGGTTGTCATCGCCTCGTGTGCGGTGCCCGCGGGCAGGCGCGCGCTGATCAGAGCCGTCATGCCAGCCGTGAACGGGATCCCGATATCGACCTCCGGCAGACAGAAGTAGCCGCGGTCGGCGCGCATGACACGCTGGTCGTGTGCGAGCGCGAGCATCGCTCCGGCGGCGAACGTGTGGCCTTGCAGTGCCGCCACGTTCGGCACGTCGAGCGCCAGCACGCGCGCGAGCAACTCGTGGACGCGCGGAACGAACTCGCCGAGGCGGTCCTGGTTGGCAGCCATCCACTCGAGGTCCAGGCCGTTGGACCAGAACTTGCCCGTGGCCTTGGTCACGAGCGCGCGCGGAGCGGGTGCCGCCCGTATCTCGTCGAGGTGTGACTCCACGGCCCCCAGCCAGTCCTCGTTGAAGCGGTTCTCGCCGTCCCCGAGGTCGAGCAGGTAGACGTCACCGTGGCGCTCGAGCGCGGGGGGGTCGTGGGTGATCTGCTCGATGCTCATTGCGTCCGCTCCGGGCTCAGGTCATGCATGCTGCCTCCTTCTCGGGTCGCTTATCGGCCAGGGGAGCTGCCAGCAGCGCCTCGATTCCGGCCAGCCGCCGCCCTTCGGCTGCCAGCTCCAGCTGCAGCCACGCCGCACCCAGCGAGCACTGCTCGGCGGGGTCCACGAGCGTGCGCAGACGTTCGAGCGTTGCCAGCCGCTCGCGAATCCCCTCGGCGTGGCGGACGAGCTTCTCGCTGCGCTGGCGCTCGCTGAGATGGTCGCCGAAGAGCAGCTTGACCAGCGGTTGTGAGGTGTAGAGCTCGTAGGTGGGCTCGCAGTCCTCATCGGCATCCGAGTGAAGCCACGCAAGGAACTCGCGCCGGCCGCGCGCGGTGGTGCTGAAGCGACGGCGCTCCCGTCCCGCATGTAGCTCACTGCGGCTCGTGAGTAGCCCTTCGTCCTCGAGGCGCCGCAGGAGCGGGTACAGAATCCCGTCGTTGATCAGGCGCTCGGCCGGCAGACCGGGAGACAACCGCCGCTTGAGGCTGTAGCCGTGGTCCGGCCGATCCGCGAGCAGGCCGAGGAGCACGTGTCGCAGCGCCATACCTAGATTCTAGGTGTAGTCGCGATCGGCGTCAACCGTCAAGGTCCTCGCGAGGCGGGATGTCGGCTGCGCGCCCGGGTGGGCGACGGTGAGCGGCGGCCTACAGTGAGAGGCACTCGACCGAAAAGGAGCGTGCGGGATGGAGACGTGGGAGGCGATCACCTCGCGCCGGGACGTGCGCGAGTTCGAGGACCGTCCGTTGCCGCAGGACGCGCTCGACCGCATCCTCGAGGCGGGGCGGCGCGCGCCGTCATCGCGCAACTGGCAGCCCTGGGACTTCGTGCTCGTCACCGAGCGTGAGCAGTTGGTGGAGCTCGCAGGGGTGTGGCGCGGCGCGGGGCACGTGGCCCGCTCGGCGGCGACGGTGGCCCTCGTGCTGAAACGGACCGACGACCCCGGCGAGCGCGACCGCGGCCACTACGACCTCGGCCAGGCGACGATGGCGATGATGCTCGCCGCCGCCGACCAGGGCATCGGCTCGGGCCACACCGCCGTCGGAGACCAGGAGCTCGCGAGGCGCCTGCTCGGACTGCCGGAGGACCGTTACCTCGCCTACCTGCTCCCGTTCGGCTACCCGGCAGATCGGCCCTTGCGACCGATCAAGAACCCTGACAGGCGCCCGTTCGAGGACGTCGTCCACGTGGGCAGCTGGTAGCGCGGGAGCCGCCGCAGGGCGTCGTCATCCGAGCGTCACGGAGGGAGGAGGTCCGTCACTTGCGCCCCGTACACGTCGCTGAGACGGGTGGCGATCAGCGAGCGATGGCACGCCCGCGGGTCGCGCTCGACGCACAGCAGGGCAGCCAGCGGGCCGCTCGTGAGCGACTCCGCCAACGGGCTGAGGTCGACTCGATCGAGGATCTCGGCGAGGTAGCGGCGACGGTACTCCGGCGCGAGCAGCTCCCGGGAGCGCTTGCCAACGCCGAGGCGTGCGTCCTCCGCGTACTGCAGTTGGCGAAGCTCCGTCGTCGGCGCGAGCTCGCGGCGGTGCCCGTAGGCGACGCCGGCCTGCGCGAGCGCTGCCTGGAGGCGTCGCGAGTTCGCCCACGAGTACTGCGGGCCACGCACGCCGCGGCGTTGGCGGACGTCGAGAACACGACCCACCCGGGCGCCGCTCAGCTCCGCCAGGAAGCTCTCGGCGGAGAACCCATAGACCCCGATCGTCGCAACGCGCGCCGCCTGCGTCCCACTCGAGAAGTCCTTCGGCCGCGACGGGGACCGTGCGGTGCTATCGAAGTCCGTCGCGATCGGACTGGGCTGTGCCGGCACGAACTCACTCAAGCAGATCGTCCTTGAGCCTTTAGGGCGCTCGCGGGAGCCCTCGGTAGATCGACGGAGTAGGGTTCCTGACTTGCGAGCACGCCTCGTACGTAACTACCGTGCCGCTGTCGCCTCGGCCGTGGCGCTGGTGCTCATCTGCAGCGTCGCCGAGGGGTGGTGCGGCCGTGGCCTGCTGAGCCTCGTTCCGGCGCTGCTGCTGGCTTGCATGCTGTACCTGCGCCGTTATCCGGGCGAGCGTGTCCTGGTTGCGTTGCGTGGGGCGCCACATGCTCGCTGGCGCCGTCGGCGAGCCTCCTCGGTTAACGTCCGAGGCGTCGTGCTCGTCGCCGTGCGCGGCCCCGTCCTCATGGGTCGCTCACTCGCCGTTCGTCCCCCGCCTGCGCTCCCGTCGGCGAGCTAGCGCACGCGCGCCACGGGTCTCCGTGGCGTCCGGCTGCTCGCCTCGAGGACCCCCAGGCCGGCTCTGGCGCCAGCCAAGGCGGTCCTCGGTCAATCCGTTCACGCACGCATGCGAGGAGCCGTCATGTGCCCTGGTCTCATCGTCCGCGGGCGCGATCCACTCTCGTGGGGGCGTCCGCTGGCAGGACAAACGCGCTGCAGCAGGTCGAGCTCGGCCGGCGATCGTAGCCGCCCGATCGACTGTCCGGGGGGCAATCACAGCGAACGGTCGCGGCGGCCGCGCCGCAGGTGTCTTCTGCTCGCCGCCGGTGCGGCTGTCGGGCTGATGGCGTGCGCCCCCTCGGCCTGGGGACACGCGCAGCTACTGGGCACCTCGCCGCTGTCGGGCTCGACCGTCGCGGTCCAACCGAAGGAAGTGATCTTCAAGTTCAACCAGGACGTCGGCGGGACGCTCGGCGCCGTCCGCGTGTACGACGGGCAGGGCAACGAGGTCGACAACCTCGACGTCTCGCATTCCGACGGCAACGAGCATTGGATGGGCGTCGGGCTCAAGCAGCATCTGCCAGACGGAACGTACACGGGCACCTATCGGGTGATCTCGGCCGACACCCACATCGTCTACGGCGGCCTGGTCTTCAACATCGGCCACGCCGGGGCGGCACCCAAGTTCACCGTGGCCAGCCTGATCGGCAAGAACAAGAGCGGCAAGGTGACCGAGGTCGCGTTCGGGGTCGTCCGCGGCCTGAACTACGTAACCCTCGCTCTGATGATCGGCGGGCTCGCCTTTCTGTTCTTCGCATGGCTACCCGGCTTGACGGCGGTCATGGGCAACGAGCAACGGTGGAGCGCCGCCTCGGAGGCGTTCGCCTCGCGCCTGCGGCGGTTGCTCGTGATCGCGATCGTGCTCGGCGTCGTCGTGAGCGTACTCGGCGTGTTGCTCCAAGGCGCGAGCGCGGCGGGCGTGTCGTTGTGGAGCTCGCTAAAAGGGATCGTGCTCGAAAACACACTCGAAAGCCGCTTCGGCAAGGTGTGGGGTCTCCGCGCGATCGATTGGCTCCTGCTCGGGGGCCTTCTGACAGCGGCGAGGGCGGCCGGCAGGGACGTCGTTCCGGTGTTGAGCCCCGACCGGGACGATCCGGGCAGGCTCGTTCTCGGGCAGCGTCCGCCGCGCGCGATCGTCGCGATGCTCGCAGTCGGGACGGCCTACCTGGCGATCACCCCCGCGTTGGCGGGCCACCCGAGCATCCAGAGCCCGAGGGGCGTCTTCTTTCCGTCCGACGCGCTCCACGTGATGGCGGTCAGCGTGTGGGTAGGAGGAATCGCCTGTCTGTTGCTCGCGCTCCCAGGTGCCACGAGGCGGTTGGAGGGCGGCGAGCGAAGCCGACTGCTGCTGGCGACGCTCCAACGCTTCTCGCCGGTGGCGCTCGGTGCGGTCCTCGTGATTGCTGCCACAGGGGCCATCCAGGCCTACATCGACGTCCGCAGCGTCTCGGGTCTCCTGCACACGACCTATGGTGCGCTGATCATCGCCAAGGTGGTGCTGTTCCTCGCGCTCGTCGGTCTCGGTTGGGTCAACCGGGAGCGGGTCATGCCGGCGTTGAAGCGGGTGGTAGGCGCCGCGGGCTCGCCGGGGGGCGTGGGGGCCCTGGCCCGCCGCACCATGCGCGGGGAGCTCGCCCTGATGCTCGCTGTGTTCGGCGTGACCGCGGCGCTCATCACCTATGCCCCGCCGATCGATGCGGCGTCGGGCCCTTTCTCGACGAACACAACGCTTGGCCCCGCCGAGCTCGAGATCACTGTGGAACCGGCGAAGGTTGGCGTCAACACGGTCCACCTGTACCTGATCGACGCAAAGACCGGCGCCCAGTTCACCGCAACGAAGGAACTGACCGCCACAGCGAAGCTGCCGTCAAAGGGAATCGGCCCACTGCCCCTGAAGGCGAACGTGGCCGGTCCCGGCCATTACATCCTCAGCTCGGTCGTGCTCAGTCCCGGGGGCTCGTGGGAGATCGAAATCGTCGACCGCGTGTCTGAATTCGAACAGTACAGCCGCCGCGTGACGGTGCCGATCCGATGAGCAGATTGCCGCCTCGACAGCGAATGCTCACAGCGCTCGTCGGCGGCGTCGCTTTCCTGGCCGTCATTTGGGTCGCACACGTGTCAGGGACAGCCGTCGACTTGGCGTATCTCGGGCCGGCGACGTTCGTGTTCCTGCTCCTCGGCCTTGGCCGCTACCCCGGCGAGACGCTGCTCACTCGGCGCCCGCGTCCTGCGCACAAACGTAGCAGTACGGACGCCGTCGTCATCGCATGCGAGGCCCTCACAGCGATGGCGCGGGGAGGCCTGCTGCTCGCCGCCGCGCTCGCGGGCCGCGCACCCCCGGCAAGTGTGGCCGTGTAACCCGACGCGGCTGTGTCGCATGCTCCCGCGCCGGTCGCATCGTGCGATCCCAGGGCGCCGACCAGCCGCTGAAAACCATCAACTTTGGAGGCATGCCAACCATGACAGTCAAGAAGGTGGCCACGCTGTTCACGGCAGGAATGTTGCTCTTGCCCGCCTGTGCGCAGGCGCACATCAGCCTGCATCCCAACACGATCCCAGCCGGGGCTTTTGCGACCCTCGACGTACGTGTCCCGGGCGAGCAGGAAGGGGCGTACGTCACGAAGGTCGATGTGCTGTTCCCGCCCGGCTTCACGGGCGTCGACTACGAAAACGTCCCCGGCTGGTCGACCAAGGTGGTCGAACAAAAACTCGCAACTCCGATCAAAGAAAACGGAGAAACGATCAACAACGACGTCTCCCAGATCGTTTGGACCTGGACCGGGCCGCTGGGCAAGGTGAACAACAACCAGTTCATCAACTTCCCGCTGTCCTTGGCGATCCCGGAAGACGCCGCCGGCAAACCGCTGGAATTCAGGACGGTCCAGACATACAGCAACGGGCAGGTCGTTCACTGGATCGATCCGTCCCTGACCGCCGAACATCCATCTCCAAGGATCAACGTCACGGCGAAAGGCGGCGTGATCCAGGACGTCGCCGGCCACGAGGCGGGCCCGGAAGCCGGGCAGACGAGTGCCGGCCAGCCCGCGCCGGTGGCGGCTGCGGCGACCACGAGTGGCGGAGCGAGCAAGGGCCTCGCCATCACGGCGTTGGTCCTCGGTGGACTGGGCCTCATCGTCGGCATCGCAGCACTCGCGAGCTCGCGTCGCAAGGGCACCGCGACCTAGCACCGGAGCCCTCACGGAGCCGGGCCGTCGGTCCCGCACTCACGGGCGCCTGGATCGGGCTCGTGAGTGCGGCTCCGAGGGATCCGGGCCCGCCGAGCGGCCGGCGGCCACGCTACGGGACCTCGCAGCAGCTGTCGGCAGATGCCTGCCCGCGTTCGGCGATCACGCCCGCGGCCCACGTGCGCGTTGGCGGACGCAAGGGGCGGCCCAGGATCGCGCGGTGACGCGCGACCCACTCGTAGGCGAGCGACGTCGCCCCGGGGAACCGCGAGGTGATCCCGGCGAACGCCATCCCGCCGGGAAGGGCGGCGAGCACGACAGGGATCCCGCCACCGGCGGAGTGGCGCACGTCATTCCCGTCGATCAGGTGCCACGAGCCGAGGCGGTCCGCCGGCGCCAGATCGCTCAGCAGCTCCTCGCCGTGCGCGCTCTGGATCGTCACGGGAGTGAGCTTGCGTCGCCGATCCCAGCGCAACAACAGCGCGAGCGTCACGGCGCAGAACCCGCAGTCGCCGTCGTAGAGGACGACCAGGTCGCTCACCGCGTGGCGGTATCGGCCGAGCGGGCGTCCCACGCCCGCTCTATCTGGCGCATCAGCGCCGGATAGACGATCCGGTGCCGGAACGGCCCGATCGCCGCCATGTACGCCTTTCCCAGCTTCCCGCGCGGCTTCACGTAGACGCCCATCTGACCATGATGGGCACCGTCGCCCTCCTCGACCCAGCCGAGCTGCAGGACCGCGTGGACCGTCGCGTTGGAGATCTCCGCTGCCCACTCGTCGTCGGTCCCGTAGATCGGCAGGAACCTCGCCGAGCTGACGAGGAGGCCGTCTCTGGCGCGAACCCGGAGAGACTCGGGAACGCGGGCCCTGAGGGTCGTCTCGGTGCAGCCCGGGATCGGCAGCGTCCTGTCCGGATCGTCCCAGCCGAGTAGGGCGCCGAGCCGAAAGCGCAAGGCGAACAGGACGCGAGCGGGGGTGGAGGAGCCACCGACGGAGGCTCCCGGCGCGGCGAGCACCTTGACCAGCTTCGGGAAGTCATCCGCGCCGCCGCTCGCCGGCAACCGCCACGCGTCGAGCAGCTCGAAGTCGGGTGCCACTTGGGCGATCACCCACGGGTGGGCTTCGTGCACGGCGTTGGGGATCCTCATCTCACTCCCTCCGTCAGCCCGAGCACACCGGCGCCGGCGCGCGCGGCCAGCAGCTCGTCGTGGGGCGCCTGTCCTGCCAGCTCGATCACGGCGCCCTCGACGGCGCCGACGAACGCGAGCGCGACAGCCCGGGCGGGTGGCCCGGCCGGCAGCGAACCGGCGCTGCGGCCGGCTTCGATCAGGCGGGTGCAGCGCTCGACGAGCGTCTCGGAGACACGCTTCACCTCGCGGCCCACGGGGTGCTCCCGATCGCCGAACTCGAGCCTCAACGCGATCGCCACGCGGGCGATATCCCGTCGGCAGAACACGGCATGGCCGCGTGCGAGCGTGATCAGCGCCTGTAGCGGGTCGACCTCGCGCTCGACCCGCTCGCCGACCTCACCGCGCCACGTCTCGTCCACCCACGCGATCACCGACAGCGCCAGGTCCTCCTTGTCGGCGAACTGGTGGTAGAGGGCGCCTCGGCTGTAGCCCGCCTCGCTGGCCACGTCCTCGAGGACGAGGTTGGCGTACCCGTGCCTCGAGATTCCCCGCGCCGCTGCCTCGAGCAGGGCGCTCCGCGTTCGCTCACTCCGGTCGGCCTGGGTCCGCCGGCGGCCGTCCGTGGAGCTCTGCCGATCACGCGCCACGGGTCGGTTACGTACAGACATGTATGTATGTATATCACGACGTCAGGGGCGCAGCTCGTGGCGGCATGGCGGCCCCCTGGCGGCGGCGCCGGTCGCTAGGATCGGCCTGTGTCCCGTGCCGATCTGGTCGACGAGGTCGCAAACGAGCTCGACAGCTGGCCGGGTGTCCGGGTCGAGCGCGGCCCTGACGGCGCGGCGCTGGTCCTCTACCAGCACGTCGAGCTCGGCCACCTGGATCGCGAGCGCGGCCTCGTCGAGGTGCGCTTCCCGCCGCTCGAGCGGGAGGAGCTGATCGAACACGGTGACGCCGAGCCCGCCGAGTCCGAGGCGGTCAGCCACGACCTCGACGGACCGGCCGACGTCACCGCCGCGCTCGAGCTGTTCGACCGTCGCTACCGCGACGTCCGCGGCGAGGACTACCCCTACAGCTCGCAGGACCCAGCCTGAGCGGGGTGCTCCCGGGTGATCATCGCCGTCGGCGACGTCTACGCCCAGCTCTCGAGTCGTGAGCCGGTCCGCGAGCTGATGCGTAGGACCGCGTCGCGCATGCTCGAGGAGCCCGGCTGCATCTCCTACGTGTTCGCCGAGACGCTCGAGGACCCAGGTCACTTCGTGGTCGTCCAGCGGTGGCGCGACCAGGACGCGTTCGAGCGCCACTACCGGGGGCCGGCCTTCGCCGAGTACCGTGAGGGGATCGGCGACAGCCTGGCTCGCACCTCCGAGCTCCATGTCCACGTGGTGGGCGAGAGCTACACCCCCACCGACGAGGACGCCGAGCTCGGGCCGCCCGACGTCGAGTGAGCGGCGTAGATGCCGTCGCCGACGCCCCCGCCGGCACGTCGACGGACAGGGAGAACTCGAGCGGATGCGAGACGCCTACGCGGAGGTTGCCCCCGCCCTAGCGGGGGGTGATCGCCGAGCGCGGCCCGACCGCCTACGCTGGTGTTGTGATGGCATCCGCGGGCACGATCATCACCTGTCCCAATTGCGGCACGAAGAACCGTGTGCGGCCGATGCCCTCGGGCCACGCCCGCTGCAGCGTCTGTCACACCACGCTGCCATGGATCGTCGACGCCACGCCGGAGACGTTCGAGGCCGAGATCACGTCCTCGCTGCCCGTGCTCGTCGACTTCTGGGCGCCCTGGTGCGGGCCCTGTCGGATGGTCTCGCCGAGCGTCGAGCGCCTCGGCAACGAGCATGCCGGCGAGCTGAAGGTCGTCAAGCTGAACGTCGACGACGCACCAGCGATCGCCGCCCGCTACCAGGTGCAGGGGATCCCGCTGCTCGTCCTGATCCGTGACGGCGCGGAGGCGGACCGCCTCGTCGGTGCGGCGCCGCCAGCGCAGCTCGCCTCCTGGCTCGCTCCCCACCTCGCCCCGAGCGGGGAGCGCAGCGCGGCGCGCGACCCGCAGCGCTAGCACCGCCGCGCCGGGTTCCGCCAGCGGGCCTGCTGGGGCGAGAGTGTGGCAGGCGTCCACCCGGGCCGGAACGTTTGAGCCTTCTCATCTCGCGCTTAGGGGAGGCTTAACCCGTGCGGGGAGCATCGACTGCATGACCCGCTCCCGCCTCGCCATTCTGCTCGTGTGCGCGAGCGTCACGAGCGGCGCGCTCGTCCCCGCGGCGAGTCTTGCGGCGGGCTCCTCGGCGCGCCCGGCGACGAAGTCCGAGCGGAGCGCGATCTTGAAGGCGTACGCGGCCAGCGATGGCAACACGAGTGCTGTCCGGGGCGTGTACGTGTCGCGGAGCAACCAAGCCCTCGCGGTCGTATGTGAACGGACCCCGGAAGCGGGCGTCTATGCATCCGTCTTCGCCCGGGCGCATGGCGCGTGGCGCTATGTCACGTCCGGCTCTCCGGGACGCGCCGGCAACAGCGCCGATCGCACGCTCGAGCGCGCCTGCGGCTGACGCCGAGAGATGGGCCGCTCGCGTTCACGGGCAGCGCGAGGAGGGGTCTTCGGCGGCATGCCGCCACGGACCGCGGTGCCCGCGATCGCCGTGCTCGTCGCGACGCTGGCGGCGGTGCTCAACGCGGGCGACTCCGACGATGCGCCTGCGCGCCCGGTCGAATCCCGTCTGAGCGCGCCTGCCCTCGCTGCGCCCGCGCTCACCGTCGCCCCGGTTGCCACGACGTCGCGCTGGCGCGTCGTCGCGAGGGTGGGTGGCCGTCCGGCCGCCTGGCTCGCCCGACGCCGAGGGGTCACGCTGATGCGCTTCGACCAGCAGCTCGTGCACGTCGCGCTGCACGCGGGCTCGAGCGACGGCGGCACGGCCGGCTGGAGCTACGGCGACCGCGTCAGCGCCCGTGAGGTCCACCGCCTCATCGCGGCGGTCAACGGCGGCTTCAAGCTGACCTACGCCGACGTCGGCTTCGTCTCCGGGGGCCATGTCGCGGTCGCCCTGAAGCCGGGTCTGGCTTCGGTCGTGACCTACACCGACGGCACGACGAACATCGGCGCCTGGGGGAGCGGAGTGCCGAGCGGGCACGGGCGCGTCTTCTCAGTGCTCCAGAACCAGCATCTGCTGGTCGATCGCGGCGTCGCCGCAGCCGACGTCTCGACGTGCGTGCTGCGGTGCTGGGGCGGGACGGTCGGCCTGGTGGACGTGGTGGCCCGTTCGGGGCTTGGGATCACCGCGGGGGGGAGGCTCGTTTGGGCCGCAGGCGAGCAGCTCTCGCCCGCCGCGCTCGCCGCCGCGCTGATCGGCGCCGGCGCCGTACGTGCCGTCGAGCTCGACATCAATCCATGGTGGGTCGCGGGCTACATCTACGTGCACCACCGGGGCGGGCCGTCCCCGCTGCCGGTCGTGCCGGGTCAGCGGGGGATCGCCGGTGCCCTCTTGAATCCCTATGCGCGCGACTTCCTCACGTTCGTCGCGAACTGATACCCGGCGTGCCGCGCCCGCCAGAGGTGCCCCGCGTTCCGGCGCCCTCGGGGCTCACGACGGCGCGAGGTCGTAGATCGTCGTGCCCGAGACGGTCCTTGCCTTGAACGTGGCCGCCACCCAGCGCGCGATCGCGCTGTCCGAGCTCGGTCCGCCGCCGCCACCACCACCACCACCACCACCACCGCCACCGCTGAGGTAGTAGTGGATGTCGCCGGCCGCGACGTAGCGCTTGAACGCCGCCAGCGTCAGGTTGCCGCCCTGGTTGTTGAAGCCGCCGATCGCCATCACGGGCTCACCGCTTGCGAGCTCGAAGCTCGCCGCGGTCTGGGAGCCGGACGTCGCGGCCGCCCAGCGATAGCTGCCCGCTTCCCGGCGCAAGAGACGAGCGATGGCCGTGCTCGCCACGAGCCCGCCGGAGCTGCCGCCCCCGTGGGAGCCGACGCTGGGACCGCCGCGCGGACCCGCACTCGCTGTGAACGCCCCCGCGGGCGGACCGCTCGCACCGGCGGACGGCCGGGAGCCCGAGGGCGGGCCGCCGCGCCCTTCGCCCGGGACCCCGGCCCCGGTGAAGGAACCGAGGCCGCGCGCATGTGAGCCCCCGCTACCGCCGGGACCGCCGCCGAAGCCGCCCGCGACGGCCGGCCCGGCCGAGGGGATCGACCCTGTGTGGGCCGTTGCGATCGTGTCGAGCGTGTAGGCCAGCGGTCCGGCCAGCGTCGCGAGCACGGCCGCCGCTGCGGCCAGTCCGAGCGCCCGGCGGCGAGGAGCGGGTGCGAGCGCGAGCGCGAGCGCGGCGAGGATCCCGCCGATCAGGACCGCCCAGCCGAGCCAGGGGTGCCACGTGGGTGTGCGGCCCAGCAGGACGTGCGCCCACACGGCCGTGCCCGCCACCGCCGCGGCCGCGACGAGGCGGACGGCGCGGGAGTCGCGCCGACGCCAAGCAAGCGTAGCCCCGATCGCGACGAGCGCCCCGATCGCGGGAGCGAGGGCGACCGTGTAATAGGTGTGGATCACGCCTTCGCCGAAGCTGAACACGATCGCGGTGACGAGCAGCCAGCCGCCCCACAGGAGCAGCGCCGCCCGCGTGCGGTCGGTACGGGGTGCGCGCCGGCGCGCCCACAGCCCGGCGAGCAGCGCGAGCAGGGCCGCCGGCAGCAGCCACGACGCCTGGCCGCCCATCAGCGTGTCGAACAGTCGCAGCGGGCCGCTCGGGCCGCTGAAGCCGCTGCCGCCACCGGTGCCGCCGGGACCGCTCGCTCCGAACACGCGGCCGAGGCCGTTGTAGCCGACGATCAGGTTGAGGATGCTGTTGTCGGGCGAGCCGTCGATGAACGGACGCGACCCGGAGGGCCACAGGGCGACGATCGCCACCCACCAGCCCGCGCTGAGCAGCAGGGCGGCGGCGCCCGCGAGCACCTGGAGAACGCGTTTGCGCAGTGGGGCGGGGGCTGCAAACAGATACACGCCCGCGAACGCGGGCAGGACGAGGAAGGCCTGCATCATCTTGGCCAGGAACGCCACTCCCACCAGCGTCCCCGCGGCGAGGAGCCAGCGCGTGCCGGCACGCTCGAGCGCACGCGTGAGGCAGTACGCCGCGGCGACGAGCGCCAGTACGAGCAGCGCGTCGGGATTGTTGAAGCGGAACATCAGCGCGGCCACCGGGGTGAGGGCGAACACCGCTCCCCCGAGCAGTCCGGCGGCGGGACCGAACCAGCGCTTCAACGAGGCGAACAGCAGACCGACCGCGGCGACGCCCTCCAGCGCCTGGGGCACGAGCATGCTCCAGCTGCTGAACCCGAACACCCGCCCGGAAAGTGCCATCACCCATAGCGAGGCCGGCGGCTTGTCGACGGTGATGAAGTTGGATGAGTCGAGCGATCCGAAGAAGAACGCCTTCCAGCTTTTCGTGCCGGCCTGGACGGCGGCGGCGTAGAACGAGTTGGCGTAGCCCGACGCGCTCAGGTCCCAGATGTAGGCGAGGGCGCTGAGCATGAGCAGGGCGGCGAGCGCCGGGCGCACCCAGCGCGGGTCGTGATCCACGGGCCGGGCGCGGGCGCGCAGCCGCTTCGGGGGCACCTTCGCGCTGCGGACCGGGGGTGCGGCTGGAGTGGGGAGGAGCTCGGTTGTTGTCATGCGGCGATGCTCCGAGACCGAACTGTGCGCCTCGTGCCGTGCCGCTGAGAGCTGGCTGAGAGGCGCGCGCTCAGCGATCTCTCAGGTAGCGCCAAGGGCGCCGAAAGGAGCGCGCGCCAGGATTGACCCATGACACCCCTAACCCACCCCACGCCACCGGAAGCGCCGGCCGTCTCGCCGCCGCCGCCCGCCACTGCGGTCCCAGCGGTCGAGATCGTGGTGCCGGTCTACAACGAGCAGCATGTCCTAGCAGACAGCGTGCGCACGCTTCACAACCACATGAAGGGAAGCTTCGTGTTCCCCTTCGTGATCACGATCGCCGACAACGCCAGCACCGACGGTACGCTCGCGGTGGCCCGCGAGCTCGCCGGCGAGCTGCCCGAGGTCGAGGTCCTGCACCTCGAGCGCAAGGGTCGCGGCAACGCGCTGCGCGCCGCCTGGAGTCACAGCGCGGCCGACGTCGTCGCCTACATGGACGTCGATCTCTCAACCGACCTGGAATGTCTCGGGGACCTGCTGGTCCCCCTGCTCGAGCAGCGTGGCGACGTCGCGATCGGCACGCGGCTCGCCCCGGGGGCGGACGTGACCCGCGGGCGCAAGCGTGAGCTGATCTCACGCACCTACAACATCCTCCTGCGGACGCTGCTCGGGGTCGGGTTCTCCGACGCCCAATGTGGCTTCAAGGCTGCCCGTCGCGTCGTGATCGAACCGCTGCTCGCGATCGCGCGGGACGACGAGTGGTTCTTCGACACGGAGCTCCTGTACCTCGCTCAGCGGCACAAGCTGGCGATCCGAGAGGTTCCGGTGCGCTGGGTCGACGATCCTGACAGCAGTGTCGACATCCTCGCCACCGCGATCGCCGACCTCCGTGGGATCGCGCGGCTGCGTCGTGAGTGGCCCGGAGGCCTCACATCACGGGCTGCACCAGCCCGTCAGCCTGCGGCGGCCGCGTGGAGGCCGGCGCGCGGGTTCGCCCGTCGCCTGCAGCACGCGCCGAAGGCGTGAGCCGGTGACGCCGCCGGCTGGCGGGGCCCGCGGAGCCTCGTTGGGAGGCTCCGCGGGCCCGCGCGCGGCTAGATCCCGCCGGACGGGACTTCGGCGGTGACCGTATTGGACGACTGCGTCACCGGCCCGCTTTCGCCCAGCGTCGGCGTGCCCGTCACCGAGGCCGTGTTTGGATAGACGCCCGGTTCCGTGAGGACGCGGCTGCACAGCCACGTCGTCGATTCGCCCGGTTTCACGGCGGCTTCGCCGGAGCCGCCGCTGACCGTCCCGGGTTCGCATCCTTCGTCCGTGAACGAGCTGAACTTCATCGGCGAGTTCGTCCCGTTCGCCACGATGACCTCATAGTCGACCCGTTCCCCGGCGTTGACCGTCAGGGATTCGGTCGAGTACGAGCTGGCGCTTTCGAGCTTCTGGCGCTTTTCAACCGTGAAGGCGCCTTCGAGCGAGCAGGTGATCCCTCCCTGGAGTTTGTAGTCGCTCTCGCCCTTGATGCCGTTCGTGTTCCACTCGACATAGGCGGTGATTTCGTGATGGCCGGGCGGCACCGTGAAGTGCACCGTGTTCATCCCCGTCGGGCCGCTGAAGACGTATTTGCCTTCATACAGGTACGGGTGGGTCATGCCGTCGAGCTTGATTTTCTCCTTGACCGTGTTGTTCGGGCGGTTCGGGAATCCGCTGAGCGTGAACGTCACGGCGGTGCAGGAGATTTCGTCTTTCAAGCGCGGGTGCGGAGGCGGCACTTCCACAACGACGGGGTTCGATTCGTGCGTCACCGGGAAGCCCTCGTTTTCGGGCGGGTCGCCCGTCACGGTGGCCGTGTTGACCAGCAGGCCGGCCGTCTTGTCGGCTTCCGTGATCACGTGATCACAGAAGTAGGTCGTCATTTCGCCCGGCGCCAAGGCGCCCGCAGGTCCGCCGCTGATCGTGCCGGGATCGCACTTCGGGTCGTTGAGTTCGAGGCTCAGAGGCACGTTGCCCGTGTTCTTGAGCAGGATCTCGTATTCGACGGTCTGCCCGACGTTGCCGGCGAGCTGTTCCTTCGTGTAGCCGCTGCCCATGATCTGCTGCTGCTTTTCGATCACGAAAGCCGGTTCCGCGGGCACGTCGGCGACGACCGGGTTCGAGGTATGGGTGATCGGCGGCCCGTCGCCTTCCGGCGGGTCGCCGGTGACGGTCGCTTCGTTGTAGTACTTGCCGACACTCGGCAGCGGACGGTGGCAGAAGTAGGTCGTCGAGGCTCCCGGGGCAACGGCCGCTTCGCCCGGACCGCCGGTGATCGTGCCAGCTTCGCAGTTTTCGTCGGTGAAGCCGTTGAACGTCATCGGCACGTTGCCGGTGTTCTTCACGACGATCTCGTATTCCACTGTCTGGCCGATGTGTCCGGTCACTTCAGCGGTGGTGTAGCCACCGCCGGAGCCAGCGATCTTCTGAAGCTTTTCGATCGCGAAGCCGGGTTCGACCCCGCACGTGATCCCACCTTCGAGTTTGTAGTCGCTCTCGCCCTTGATGCCGTTCGTGTTGTACTCGGCATAGGCCGTGATTTCGTGATGGCCGGGCAGGACGATGATCGGGACGGTGTCTGAGCCCGAGGGCCCTTGAACGTGTACGTACCCTGGAAGGCATACGGGTTACGGACTCCGTCGACCTTCACTTTCTCCCGGAACGAGTTGTTAGGCGCGTTCGGGAATTCGGTGAAGTTGTACGTCACCGAGTGGCAGGTGATGACGTCGCTGAAGCGCGGTTTCGCCCATGCAGCCGGTGCGAGCACGGCCGTCAACGCGAACGCGGCGAGTGCGAGCACGGCTACGCGCCTCGTCCTCCGGTTCCCCCTGCTCCGGCGTGTACTTCCGTGTGGCGCGTCACTGGCCTGCTGACGCCTGCGCCAATGTCCCATTGGTTCCCCCTAGATCCGATCGGCAAGGCTGAGCGTGCCACCCGTCTTGGGCAGCGTCGGCGAAGTGTACAGCTTGATTGGGACGCGCGCGGTGCGCCCGCGACTGGCTGGGCGGCCAGTAAATCGCCGCACGCACGGCTCTCGCCGCTGGCCGCGCGGCGAGGCAAGCCGCGCACGAACGACTCCGCGGCGACCGGTGAATCTGGGCGCGGGTTCCGTGTGCGTCCGCCCGGCCAACATGTGCGCAAAGTAGCTATGTGAAATGACCGATGGCGTCATGGTGAAGGCGGCTCGGTGACGTCTGCGACGCTGGGCGGAGGGCTCACGCTGGGCGGCGGCGGCGCGGTCAACTTCCGCTAACCGCGGCGGATGACCAGCTTCGTCCAGTCGCCCGCCAGCAGCGCATCCGGCGCCTGGTCCCAGGCGACGACCCTGGTCGTGACCCGCTCCGGCTTCAGCGCTCCGGATGCGGCCAACGCAAGCACATGGGGCATGGCCTCGCGGGCGTTCGCGCGACCGGTCACGAACGTGATCCCCTTCGTGTACATCTCGAGCAGCGGCAGAGCCGGCTGCTCGCCGAAGTAGATCGCCGTGCTCGTGCAGATCCCGTCCGGTCCGGTCGAACGCAGCGCGAGCGCGAGTCCGTCTGGATCTGCGCTCGCGTCGACGGTGATCGGGAACGGTCCCAGCCGGTGTGGCAACTCCGCCATCGTCTGCGCTCCCAGCGTGCCCGCAGTCCGGCGGCGGTCCTCGTCGGGATCGACGTACAGCACCCACGCGGAGCCGAGCGCCACTGCCAGCCCGGCGGCGTAGAGCCCGATCGAGCCCGGGCCGGCGCCACCGACCACGAGTACCTCGCCGCCGGGCTCGCGCGCGAGTTGGGGGCCGACGGCACGCCACGCGTCGCTGAGGTTGTCCGACGCGCTCGCCACTGCCGTCGGGTCGACGCCGCTCGGAACGGGGACGAGCATGTGCTCCGCATAGGGCACGGCGACCTCGTCGCTGAGGAAGCCGCCCCACCGCTCGACGGCTGGGCCGAAGCCGTAACTCGACATGAAGGGGACGCCGGCGCAGTTGGACGAGCGGCCCGACCGGCACGCGTCACAGCTCCCGCAGGAGATCTGAAACGGGACGCTGACGAGGTCGCCAGGCGCGAACGAGGTGACGTCGTCGCCCACGGCCGTGATCTCGCCGACGCACTCGTGGCCGAGCGCGAACGGCGGCGGGAACGGCGAGTGACCGTGGATGATCAGCCCGTCCAGGTCGCAGGTCGCCACGGCGATCGGTCGAACCAGCGCCGCGTCGTCGGAGGTCAGGTTCGGAGCGGGCGCTTCGCGCCACTCGAGCGCGCCCGCACTCGCGTAGATGAGCTGCTGCACGATGCCTCCTTGTAGGTAGACCGATCGATATAGTACGCGTGTGGCCGAGCGGACGCCTTCCCGATCCGGAGCCGCTCCGGACCCGGCCCGCGGCGCAGGCGCGCGGCCCTCCTCGCGCGCGGCGTTCATCGCCGCCACCGCCGGTCTGCTGCGCCGGCAGGGCTACGCCGCCACCGGGCTCAGCGAGATCGTCACGGCAAGCGGCGCGCCGCGGGGATCGCTGTACTTCCACTTCCCCGGCGGCAAGGAGGAACTCGCGAGCGCCGCGATCGAGCGCTCCGGCGCCGAGCTGACGGTCGCGATCGAAGGAGTTCTCGCGTCCGAGCCGCGGCTCGGTGCCGCGCTCGGCTTGCTCGTGGACGCCCTCGCAGTCGGCTTGGAGCGCTCCGGCTACGCCGACGGCTGCCCGGTGGCGACCGCCGCGCTGGAGGCCTCGGCATGCGCTCCGTCCGTGCTGGCGGCGGCGCAGGGAGCGTTCGACGGATGGCTCGGCGCGCTGGAGCGGCGCATGGTCGCCGGCGGGCTCGCAACCGCGCAGGCACAGCGGCGCGCCGTGCTCGTCCTCTGCGCGATCGAGGGTGCGCTGCTGCTGTCCCGGACGCGCCGGGACGCGACGCCCTTGATGCAGGTGCGCGAGGAGCTGCTGGCACTTCCGTGGTGACGATGGCTGTCGCCCACCCGTCCCGCCGACGCTCGCCGCAGGCGTCCGGCAGGCGCTCGTCGTAGGGTGCAGGGGGTGAGCGGTGATCTGGACGTCGCGACGCTCGAGCCGGCAGGCGGCGAGCGGTTCACCTCGCTGCGCCGGCAGCTCGGCGTCGAGTCGTTCGGGATCAACCTGATCGCGCTCGAGCCGCGCGAGCGTGGGCGGATCCACCTGCACGAGCGCCAAGAGGAGGTCTACGTCGTGCTCGAGGGCCGACTGACGCTCGTGCTCGACGGTCCAGTCGAGCACGCGCTCGAGCGCGGGCAGCTCGCGCGCGTCGGGCCGGATGTGCGCAGGCAGCTCGTGAACGCGGGACCCGAGCGCCTCGTCCTGCTGGCGCTGGGCGGGGCCGGCGAGCACGTCGGGCGCGACGCCCGCGCCTGGGAGTCGTGGCAGGAGGGTGGCGAGGGGCGCCCGCCCCAGGAGATCCCGCTGCCCGAGGACCTGCCGGCGCCGCGCTGAGGCGCCGTCGGTGCGCTCTCGCAGGGCGCCGCCTTTGGTTGCTTTTCAGTACCTTCACGTTCGGTGAGGCTCGAGGAACTGAGGGAGGGAGCGGCACTCGGGGCGATCGACACCGTCGTCCTCGCGATGACCGACATGCAGGGACGCCTGCAGGGCAAGCGCCTGACCGCCAACCACTTCCTCGACGAGGTGCTCGACCACGGCGCGGAGAGCTGCAACTACCTGCTCGCCGTCGACGTGGACATGAACACCGTCGAGGGGTACGCGATGTCCTCGTGGGAGCGCGGCTACGGCGACATGCTGCTCGTTCCGGACCTCGCGACGCTGACTGCGGTTCCCTGGCAGGACGGCACGGTGATGTGCCTCGCCGATGTCGCCTGGCTGGACGGGAAGGAGGTGGTCGCCTCGCCCCGGCAGATCCTTCGCCGCCAGCTCGCCCGGCTGCAGGAGCGGGGCTGGACGGCCAACGCGGGGACCGAGCTCGAGTTCCTCGTCTTCCGCGACACCTACGAGCAGGCATGGGCCAAGGGCTACCGGGACCTCACCCCGTCGAACCTCTACAACGTCGACTACTCCCTGCTCGGCACGGCCCGGGTCGAGCCGCTGATCCGCCGCATCCGCAACGACATGACGGCCGCGGGGATGGTCGTGGAGGACTCGAAGGGCGAGTGCAACTTCGGCCAGCACGAGATCAACTTCCGCTATGCCGACGCGCTGCGCACCGCCGACGAGCACGTCGTCTACAAGAACGGCGCGAAGGAGATCGCGGCCGCGGAGGGCATGGCGATCTCGTTCATGGCCAAGTACGACCAGCGCGAGGGCAACTCATGCCACATCCACTTCTCGCTCGCCGACGAGGAGGGCCCCCTGTTCGCACGCGAGGAGGCCGTCTTTCGCTCGTTCCTGGCCGGCCAGCTGTCGTGTCTGCAGCGAGATGACCCTGCTGCTCGCGCCGAACATCAACTCCTACAAGCGCTTCGCCGCCACCAGCTTCGCTCCCACGACGGTCGCGTGGGGCCAGGACAACCGCACCTGCTCGCTACGCGTCGTCGGCCACGGCCCCAGCCTGCGATTCGAGAACCGTGTCGGTGGCGCCGACCTCAACCCCTATCTGGCGCTCAGCGCGATCATCGCCTCCGGCCTGCACGGCGTCGATCAGGCGCCTCGAGCTCGAGCCGGCACTCGAGGGCAACGCCTACGTGGCAGCCGAGCGTCCCCGCGTACCGCCCACGCTTGCGCGGGCGCGCGCGCTGTTCTCCGCCAGCGACGTCGCCCGGGCCGCGTTCGGCGACGACGTCGTCGAGCACTACCTGAACGCCGCCGACGTCGAGCTCGACGCGTTCCACAGCGCTGTCACCGACTGGGAGCGCGTGCGAGGATTCGAGCGACTGTGAACACGAGGCAGCATGAGCGAAGCGGCCGGCGCTGAGGAGCGCTCCCCCACCGGAACCTTGACCACGCCCGACGCGGTGTTCGCCCGCGTCCGCTCCCAGACGGCCTTCGAGGAGACCGTCGATCAGCTCGGGACGGCGATCAAGCTCGGGCTGGTCTCGCCGGGCTCCAGACTCCCGGCCGAGCGCGATCTGTGCGCGCGCCTGGGCATCGCTCGCTCGACCCTGCGCCAGGCGCTGACCGCGCTCAGCCAGAGCGGCCACGTGTTCGCCACCCGCGGCCGCCACGGCGGCACGTTCGTATCCGATCCGCAGCCGCCGGCAGTCCCGCCCTCGCCCGAGGTCCTCGCACGCTGGCGGGACACCTGCGACGAACGCCTCGCGGTCGAGCTCGGCGTGGCCGTCCTCGCCGCCGAACGCGCCCGCAGCGTCGAGCTCGATGCCCTCGACGACGTTGCGCTGGCGCTCGAGGACGCCGTCGAGGACTTCCCCTCCTATCGCCAGGCCGACATCCGGCTCCACGTCGGCCTCGCCGAGGCGACGCACTCGTCCGGCCTCATGCGCGAGATGACCGACGTCCAGGGCGCGATGAGCGACCTGATCGCACACATCGCGCACCCGCCCGAGGTGCTGGCCTCCTCGAACGCCCAGCACCGCCGGCTGCTCGCCGCCGTTCGCGAGCGCGACGCGATGCGGGCGATGCACGTCATGAACGAACACCTGAAGGGCACCGAGCACGTGCTCGCCGGGCTGCTCCCCGGCGGCTGAGGGCCGTCGACTCGCGCGCCGCACCACGCGTTGGCCAGTCGTCGATCGAAGCGGGCCGGAGTTGCTGGCCTGCCGCTCCTTGACATCCGTCCGGGTTCGAGCGTATGGTCACAATCGAAGGA
Source organism: uncultured Solirubrobacteraceae bacterium (assembly GCA_963743505.1). Taxonomy (GTDB): domain Bacteria; phylum Actinomycetota; class Thermoleophilia; order Solirubrobacterales; family Solirubrobacteraceae; genus Palsa-744. The sequence goes on from CAVUPZ010000002.1 coordinate 888,703, forward strand.
CGGACTACCAAACCATTTCCCTTGGGGGCGAGATGAGCACAAGCGGCACGATGGGCAGCGACGAGCAGCGCCTCGCCGAGCTCGGCTACAAGCAGGAGCTGAATCGCGGCTGGAGCGGCTTCTCCAACTTCGCGATCTCGTTCTCGATCATCTGCATCCTCGCGGGGTGCTTCACGACCTACGGGCAGGCGCTCAAGAACGGCGGGCCGATCGCGATCTCGATCGCCTGGCCGCTGATCTGCATCCTCATCCTCGCGGTTGCGGTCTCGATGTCGGAGCTCGCGTCGTCGATGCCGACCGCCGGTGGCATCTACTACTGGTCCTCGAAGCTGGGGGGCGCCGGGTGGGGCTGGTTCACCGGCTGGTTCAACCTCATCGGCCTGGTCGCCGTGGTCGCCTCCGTGGTGTACGTCTCCGCGACCTTCCTGATCTTCCTCCTGGGCCTCTACAACGTCAACTTCATCTTCGACTTCGCCAAGGCCGCGGCCGCCACCAACGTTCACTACAGCGCCCATGTCAACTTCGCCATGTTCGCGATCATCCTCATCGGCGCCGGCTTGGTGAACGTCTTCTCCAGCCACCTCGTGGCGATGTTCTACAACGTCTCGGTGTGGTGGAACGTGCTCGGCGTGGCCGTGATCGTCGCCATCCTGATCGCGGTGCCCTCCCACCACGCGAGCCTCTCCTACGTGTTCTGCGCACAGGGCCAACGAATCGGGGTTCAGCGGCGGGGCCGTCACGGGGGCCAAATTCTGGTTCTACGTGCTGCCGCTCGGCTTCCTGCTGACGATGTACACGATCACCGGCTATGACGCCTCCGCGCACGTCTCAGAGGAGACCCACGGTGCCGCCCAGTCCGCGGCCAAAGGCGTCTGGCGCTCGGTCTTCTACTCGGCCGTGATCGGCTGGATCGTGCTGCTGGCGATCACCTTCGCCATCCAGAAGGGCCACGAAACCGAAATCTACAAAGCCGGCTTCCCCGCGCTGACCATCTTCACCAGCGCGCTCAGCTCCTCCGCGGCGAAGGCGGTCATCCTGATCTCCACCGTCGGCCAGCTGTTCTGCGGCATGGCGTGCATCACCAGCGCCTCGCGCATGACGTTCGCCTTCTCGCGCGACGGCGCGGTGCCCGGGCACGACGCTGTGGCGCAGGCTCGGAAGGAACCGGACACCCACGTGGGCCGTGTTCTTCGTGGTCCTGTTCGCTCTCATCATCACGATCCCGGCGTACTTCCCGAACCACCTCGGCACGCCGGTCGCCTTCCTCGCGGTCACGTCGATCTCGGTGATCGGCCTCTACATCGCGTACACGATCCCCGTGTACCTGCGCTGGAGACAGGGCGAGAGCTTCGCCCGAGGGCCGTGGACGCTCGGGGCCAAATACAAATGGATCAACCCGATCGCCGTCGTTTGGGTCGCGCTCTGCGTGGTGATCTTCTGTCTGCCGTTCACTCCCGAAGGTGTTCCGTGGGAAAGCGCGTTCAGCTGGTCGGCTGTCAACTACGCCCCGATCGTGACGATCGGGGTGATGGTGGCGGTCACGATCTGGTTCGCGGTCTCGGCGAAAAAGACGTTCAAGGGTCCGATTCGAACGATCGACGAGCTCGATTCGGAACAGGCGCTGCCGGCCATCGCCGAGGCGCCCTAGCGTGGGGCGATGCGAGCACTGGACATCCCGACGAGCGCGATCGCGGACGGCTGAGCGCTGAGCGAGCGGCTGGCAGTCCTCGAGCCGGCGACCGCGGCGGTGCTCGCCGAGGTTCCGCGCGCGGGCCCGGCCGAGGTGGACGAGGCGGTCGCCGGCGCGCGGATGGCGCTGCCCGGCTGGCGCGCGCTCGCTCCAGCCGAGCGCGCGGCCGCGCTCTACCGGCTGGCCGACAAGCTGGCCGAGCACCGCGAGGAGCTGGCCGTGCTCGAGGCGCGCAACGCGGGCAAGGCGATCGCCGACGCGCGCGGGGAGATGGGGATGGTGGTGGACACCTTCCGCTACTACGCCGGCGCACCCGAGCGGCTGCTCGGGGACACGATCCCGGTGGCCGGCGGCCAGGCGTTCACGGTGCGCGAGCCGCTCGGCGTCGTCGGGCTCATCACGCCCTGGAACTTCCCGCTGGCGATCGCCTCCTGGAAGCTCGCCCCGGCGCTCGCCGCGGGCAACACCGTCGTGCTCAAGCCCGCCGAGCTGACGCCGCTGAGCGCGCTGCGCTTCGCAGGAGCTGGCGCTCGAGGCGGGTCTGCCCGAGGGCGTGGTCAACGTCGTCGTCGGGCCGGGCCGCACCTGCGGGCAGCGCCTCGTCGAGCATCCCGACGTCGCCAAGATCGCGTTCACCGGATCGACCGAGGTCGGACGCTCGATCGCCGCCGGGGCGGCCGCCACGATCAAGCGCGTCACGCTCGAGCTCGGAGGCAAGTCGGCGAACATCATCTTCGCCGACGCCGACCTCGAGGCGGCGGCCGCGTCGGCGCCGCTGGCGGTGTTCGGCAACGCCGGTCAGGACTGCTGTGCCCGCTCGCGCATCCTCGTCCAGGAGCAGGTCCTCGAGCCGTTCATGGAGCTGCTCGAGGGGAACGTCAAGGCGCTGCGGGTCGGCGACCCGCTCGACGAGCGAACGCAGATGGGGCCCCTGATCTCGGCCGAGCAGCGGCGAGACGGTCGAGTCGTTCCTCGACGGCGAGGCTCCGGTCGCGTTCCGCGGCAGCGCCCCCGACGGGCCCCGGTTACTGGTTCGCACCGACGGTGCTCGCGCCCGTCCGCCCCGAGCGACCGGGTCGCCCGCGAGGAGATCTTCGGCCCGATCGCCGCCGTGATCCCGTTCGCCGACGAGGCCGACGCGGTGCGCCTCGCCAACGACGACGATCTACGGTCTGTCGGGTTCGATCTGGACCCGTGACGGCGCCCGCGCGCTGCGCGTGGCACGCGCCGTGGAGACGGGCGTGCTGTCGATCAACTCGAACACCTCCGTGCGCGTGTCGACGCCGTTCGGCGGCTTCAAGCAGTCCGGCTACGGCCGCGAGCTCGGGCCCCACGCGCTCGACGCCTACACCGAGGTCAAGACGATCTACTACGCGACGGAGGCGTGATGGGGGCGGGCAGGCTGGCCGCGCGCGTGTGCGTCGTCACCGGCGCCAGCGGCGGGATCGGCGCGGCGACCGTCGCGGCGTTCAAACGCGAGGGGGCCACCGTCGTCGGCGTCGACCTGCTGGCGGGAGCGCCGGGGGATCTCGCGCTCGAGGTGGACGTGACCGACGAGGAGCAGGTCGGCGCGACCTGATGCGGAACCGTGCGCAGGGAGTACGGCCGGATCGACGTGCTGTTCAACAACGCCGGCATCTCGCCCGGCGACGACGGCTCGGTGCTGGAAACGACGCTCGCGGCGTGGGAGCGCGTCCAGACAGGTCAACCTGCGCAGCGTGTTCCTGTGCTGCAAGCACGGTATCCCCCACCTGCTCGAGAACGACGGGCCCCTGCGCGGATCGGTCATCAACACGGCCTCGTTCGTGGCCGTGATGGGCGCGGCGACCTCGCAGATCTCCTACACCGCCTCGAAGGGCGGCGTGCTCGCCCTCTCACGCGAGCTCGGCGTCGAGTTCGCCCGCCGCGGCGTGCGCGTGAACGCCCTCTGCCCGGGGCCGGTCGACACGCCGCTGCTCAAAGAGCTGTTCGCGAAGGACCCCGAGAAGGCTGCTCGGCGGCTCGTGCACGTGCCGATCGGCCGGTTCGCCCGCGCCGAGGAGATCGCCCAGGGCGCCCTGTTCCTCGCCAGCGACGACTCCAGCTACGTGACCGCCTCCACGTTCCTGATCGACGGCGGGCTCAGCGGCGCCTACACGACTCCGCTCGACTAGGCCGAGCTGCCACCGGACGGTCCGGCTTCCTCACGGCCGCGGCCCGCCAGGCGGGCATAGCGGCCCACCCGCAACGCGAGCTCGAGCTCGAAGCGCCGATCGGGGTCGTCGAGCGCCGCGCCGAACAGCTCGCGCAGCCGGAGCATCCGGTAGCGCACCGTCTGCGGGTGCACGCCGAGCGCGTGGGCGATCGCCTTGCGCTGGCCCGGCGTGCGCAGCCAGGCCGCCAGCGTCGCGGTGAGGTTGGCACGCGTCCCCTGCCCCCGGACCTCTTCCAGCGGGGCCAGCAGGCGGCCGGCGAGCTCGCCCGCGAGCTGTGGCTCGGCGCTCAGCAGCAGCTCCACGTCGTGCTCGTCGCTGCAGAGCAGCGCGCCCGCCGGTCCGGCCTGCTGCGCCGCCAGCAGGTCCGCCCGCACGAGCGCGAGCAGCGCCCGCGCACGGCCGAGGCTCGAGCGGCGCGCGTGCGAGCGCCACCGTCGGCCCGAGCGCGAGCAGTGCGCCGCAGCGCTCGACGGCGCCCGCGAGCTGCGCGTCTGCGGCCCGGGGCCTGCGGGTCGAACAGCGCGCCCACGAACTCGCCCTCGCGCGGGCCGAGCAGCACGTGCTCGCCGGCCGAGCGGGAGAATGCGTCGTAGTGCTCGGCTGGCCCCGCGAACAGCGCCACCGTCGGGCTGAGCTCGATCGCGACGGCGGCGGCGGCCTGGCCGAGCACCTCCGCCGCCGGCTGCGGCTCCTTCAACAGCAGCCGTACGAGCTCGCTGCGTCGCGAGCGATGGGCGCCCGAACGATGTGACTGCTCCTCGGAGAAGCCCTCCGCGGCCTGGGTCGAGATCTCCTCGACGCAGCCGAAGCCGGTCTCCGCGAGCCGATAGAGGTCCCGCGGCTCGACGCCGCCGGCGCTGGCCACCTCCGTCAGGCGCCTCCACATGGTCTGCCCGGCGATGCGGTAGAAGCCCATCAGCTCCTCGAGCGTGCGGCCCGCCCGCGCCTGCGCCCGGCCGAGCTCGAAGTGCAGATCGCCAGTCGCGCCCGGCGAGCCGTCCAGCCAGCGTTCGCCCGCGTCGGCGATCCCGCGTCGGAGGTTGCGCTCGAGCGCCCCGCCGGGCCGTCCGAGCTCGGCCCCCTGCCGTCCTATCGCCGCGATCGCCGCCTCGACGATGACCGGCACGGCGGGCAGCAGCGCCGCACGCAGGCCAGCCGTGGAGCGGCTCGGAGACGAGCTGCGCCATTTCTGTTCTCGCTGATCAACATCGCACCCTCCCCAGGACCGCTGCCCTCGCAAAAGTACAAGACTTGGCTGCTCGGGGCGAAATAGGGTCGACACGAGCTTGAGGCGGCACGCGGCCAGCGATGGCGACGGCGTGAGGGCAGCCGGACGCCGTCAGCGGCCGGCCCGAGGGAGGAGTTCCGATGCATGCACACGACCACGACTCCGGCCGGGGGCGCGCACGCGCGGGCACTGCTCGCCGCAGGGCTGCTCGCGTTCGTCCTGTGGCTGACGCTGGCGGCGTTCGCACCCGCCAGCGGCTGGCCTGCTCGAACGTCGAGTTCATCGGCGTCCGCGGCTCGGGCGAAAGCTACCGCGGCAACTACGGCATGGGCAATCAGATCGGCGCGCTGTACGAACAGGTGAAAGCGCGCAAGCCGGGCGCTCAGACGCTGCAGTCCTACGGTCTGGAATACCAGGCGGTGAACGTCGCCGAATGGTGGAAGGCGTGGGACTACTTCTTCAGCGTCTGGGAAGGCGACGAACACCTCGAAAGTCGGATCAAAGCCGACGCGTCGTCGTGTCCGAGCATGAAGATCCTCGTCGGCGGCTTCTCCCAGGGCGCCCATGTCGTCGGGGACACGATCGAAAACCTGGCGAACAAAAACGACAGCTCGCTCTCGCACGTCTACGGCGTCGCCCTGTACGGCGACCCCCGCTTCAACCCCGGTCGACAAAGCCACGGCGCGGGGCAACTACAACCCCGAACACTGGGGCATCCTGACCGAGCGCGCCGCGTACTCCTCGAAAGTCAACAACCGCCTCGGTGACTGGTGCCGGCTGAAAGACGCCATCTGCCAGGGCTTCAACGCCGGCAGCACCGAATACCACGAATACAAGGGCTACGAAGGCGGACTGTTCCTGACAGCAGGGCGCCGAAATGATGTTCAGCCACATCGGCTGGTAGCTACCCTCTGGGGAGAGCGCGGGAGGCGGCGGCGGCGCGGGACGGTCGCCGCCGCCGTTGTGCCCCGACGCCGGACCGTCTCGGCTCCAGAGGGCCCGGGAGCAGGGCCGGGAGCCGAGAGGCGGTTAACCAAATCTTCACCGCTCGGGCTGGCGGAGGGGCAGTTACGCGACTGCAATGACCTCGCCGATGTCCTCTCCGTACGGCCTCGCCCACTGATGAGCGGCGATCTCCCAGGATCCTCCGAGGGCGGCCTGACGCGGCGTGCCCTGCTCGCGCGCGGGGGCACGCTCGGCCTTGCCGCGACGGGCCTCGGCCAGGCCGCAACGCTGTGGCGGGCGACGGCCGCGGCCGGAGCAAAGCTGCACGTCCCGGACAGCCTCCCGGACCCCACCCGTCCGGCTGGCAGCGCTACGGCGGCGATGCCGTTCGACCACGTCGTGATCGTGATGATGGAGAACCACTCCTTCGACAACGTCCTCGGCGCGCTCTCGCGCTCGGGCCAGCCGAAGGCGCGCGGGCTGCGCTTCGACCGGGCCGGGCGTCGCGCTCAACAGCAACCCAGGCCCGGAAGGGCCGGTGACGGCGTACCCGCTTCAACCACGGCCCAGGCCTCGCGGCTGCTCGCAGAGCTGGAACGCGACCCACGTCCAGATCGACGAAGGTCGCATGGACGGCTTCGTCCGCTCGGTCGAAAGCGTCGCGCCGATGGGTACTGGACGCCGCGGTGCTTCCGTTCGTCAACTCGCTCGCCCGCACGTTCTGCCTCGCCAACCGCTGGTTCTGCTCCGCCCCCTGCCAGACCTATCCCAACCGACGCTTCCTGATGGCGGGGACCGCGTACGGCGACATCTCCACGAGCACCGAAAGCCTGCAGGACCCGCCGCCGCCGAACGGCACGATCTGGGACCGCCTGAGCGCATACGGGATCACGTGGCGCAACTACTTCACCGATCTGCCCTCGACCGCGATCATCCCCTCGACGATCGAGAAACACCCGGCCAACCTGGCCACGATCGCCCAGTTTCACCTCGACTGCGCCGCTGGGACGCTCCCGGCCGTGAGCCTCGTCGACCCCGAGTTCGGGGTCATCAGCGAAGTCGGCTCGGCACTCTCCAAGCTCGAAGCGCTGAAGCCGCTCGCCGAAGGCCTCGAAACGACCGGCGGCGACGAGGAGGGCCCCCAGGACATGTCCTACGGCGAGTACTGGGCGTACACGACCGTGAAGGCCGTGCTCGAATCGCCCGCGTGGCCGCGCACGCTGCTGATCCACACCTACGACGAGCACGGCGGCTACTACGACCACGTGCCGCCGCCGGCGGCGATCGAACCCGACTCGATCCAGCCCGAACTGGAGCCCGGCGACCTGCCCGGCGCCTACAACGTCTATGGACCGCGGGTGCCAGCGATCGTGGCCTCCCCGTACGCGAAGCCGAACGCGGTCACCGATGTCGTCCACGATCACACCTCCGTGCTGGCGACGATCGAGGCGAAGTGGAACCTGCCGCGTCTGACCTATCGCGACGCCAACGCCAGGACAGTTATGGACTTCCTCGACGTGTCCCAGCCGTCCTTCCTGGACCCGCCGACGCTCGCCGAACCCCCCGTCCCGGCGGGGGCGACGGCGAGGACCGCCTAGAGAGGAGAGCCGCGATGCGTACGCGCTTCAGGAGCGACTCCCGGGTGCGGCGAGCATGGCGGGGGCGCGCGCTCGTCGCGGCGCTGGCCCTGTTCGTGCTCGCGACGGTGGCAGCCGCACAGGCCGCGGCTGCGGCCATCGGCGCCCCGGCGCAGCCGCACATCCACCACGTGTTCGTGATCGTGCTCGAGAACCAGAGCTACGAAGCGACGTTCGGGGACCCCGGCGCCGATCCCTACCTGGCTCAGACCCTGCCCGCTGAGGGCGCGCTGCTGGAGAACTACTACGCGACCGGCCACGAGAGCAACGACAACTACATCTCCCTCGTCTCCGGTCAGCCGCCCAACACGCAGAACCAGGCCGACTGTCCACTGTTCGACGAATTCACCGGCGCCGTGGCGCTCGCGAGCGGCGTCGAGGCGGGGAGCGGCTGCGTATACCCGCCCGAAGTGCAGAACATCGGCACCCAGCTGAGCGCGAGGCGCATGACGTGGAAGGCCTACGAGGAGGACATGGGCAACGATCCCAACCGGGAGCGGGCCGCGTGTGGCCATCCCGCCCTGAACGCCGTCGACGAAACCCAGAAAGCCGAGGCCGGTGACGGCTACGCCACCCGCCACGATCCGTTCGTCTACTTCCGTTCCGTGATCGACGAACAGCAGTACTGCGAACGGCACGTCGTCGCGCTCGGCTCACCCGACGGGGCGATGCCGCCCGCGGCGAGGCGCGGCGAGACGGGGCTCGCGACAGATCTCGCCAGCGCCGCCCGGACCCCCAGGTTCGCGTTCATCACCCCCAATCTGTGCGACGACGGGCACGATTACCCCTGCACCAACCAGCCCAGCGGCGCATCCGCGCTGGCCGACATCGATGCGTTCCTGGAAACGTGGGTGCCGAAGATCACCTCCTCGCCGGCGTTTCTCAAGAGCGGGCTGCTCGAGATCGTCTTCGACGAGGCCGCCGACTCGGACGCGACGTCCTGCTGCGAAGAGGCTCCGGGCCCGGGCTCGCCTCTGCCCGGGATCAGCGGCCCCGGCGGCGGCCGCGTCGGCGCCGTGCTGCTGTCGCCGTTCATCAAGCCCGGCACGCTCGTCACGACTCCCTACAACCACTACTCCTCGCTGGCCAGTTGGGAGGCGCTGCTGGGCCTACCGCAGCTGGCCTACGCGGCCACGGTGCCGGCGGCGTTCGGGTCCGACGTCTTCACGGCAGGCGCCTGAAGCTCGCCGCAGGCCACGCATTCCGGCCCAGCCGGGCGCGCCATCCCGCCTGCCGTCGCGTCGGACCCACCGACCACGCCAGGGGGGTGGCGTGGCCAGTGGGCCGACACGAGATTCTACGCATTTCAGCCTCCCAGCTCGCCGTCGCCGCGACAAGGGGCGGACGCCCGGATTGTCAGAATTGCGACCCTGCCTCGGCAGCTCGGCGGGCCGAGCCGAGCACGAACGGGAGCCCCACCCCGCCCGGCCCCGAGGGGATCCGTCGCAGCCTCTCGACCGCGAAGCCGGCGCTCGCGATCGCCGCGACCGTGTCGCGGGCGAGATGGCAGCCGCCGCCGAGCCGAGGCCAGATGCCCCATCCGTCCAGCCGGCTCTGGACGGCCGCTCCGACCGGGTGTCCCGCCCGCACGTGCTCGAAGAAGCGAAGCTCGCCACCGGGGGCCGTGACCCGGTGCAGCGCCGCCAGCGCCGTGGTCTGGTCGGGCACCGTGCAGAGCACGAGCGAGGCGACGACGGCGTCGAACGTCCCGAGCTCGGCGGGCAGCGTCTCGGCGGTCCCGTCGCGGACCTCGACGGACACCCGGGCGCGCGCGGCCGCCCGCTGGGCGAGCCGGCGCAGGTACGGCTCGGGCTCCACGGCGACCACCGCCCGCACCGATTCGGGATAGAGGGCGAAGTTGCGCCCGTCGCCGGCCCCGACCTCGAGCACCCGACCGTCCAGGCCGGCGAGCAGCTCCCTGCGCTGGCGCTCGGAACCCACGTGCGCCGACGTTCGCGCCCACACCCTGGCGAACACCGGATGGGCGGCCGAGCCTGTCACGGGGGGCACCTTAGCGCTCGTGCGATCCGCTCATACGCTCGCGCTTGCCACACGGAGGCCGGCGACCTCGCTGCGGGCGAGGAACAGCGTCCCCCCGGTGTCGGGCGAGACGACGTTGTCGGCCGTCGCGATCACCACGTCGCAGCCATCCTCGCCGCCGAAGCTGATGCTCGAGACGAACCCGGCAGGCACGTCGACGATCTCGTCGAGGCGGCCGTCCACGTGGAAGCGCGCGACGCCGCCGCCTTGGCCCAGAGCGAGCCACAGCCCGCCCTCGACGTCGAGTGCGAGTCCGTCGGCTGAGCCCCGTGGGGCGTCGGCGAACACGGTCTCGGCGCGCCCGGGCTCGATCACGAGGACCTGCTCGCGGGCGTAGTCAGAGACGTACAGGCGCCCCTCGGCGGGGCCGACGGCGATGCCGTTCGGCCACAGCACGCCGTCGCTGAGCAGCTCGGCCGAACCGGGACGGGAGACGATCAGGATCTCCCCCGGTACGGCCGCCTCGCCCGCGAGCGGCCGGTAGCGCAGGCCGCCGACGACGATCGCACCCGTCGCCGTTGTCGAGAGATCGTTGAAGCCCGTCACGCCCTCGCGCGAGAGCAGCTGCCGGCTCGACCCGTCGGCCTCGACGTGAACGAGGTCGCGGCCGCTGAGCACGACCCCGCCCCGCTCGTGTGCGACGAGGCCGCCGACGCCGCGGCGATCGGGCACCACGGTGTGGATTTCGCCGCTGGGCTCGTGCCGGTAGACGCCTCCCGCGAGCACGTCGCTGTAGAGCAGCGCTCCGTCCGCAGTGATCCGCGGGCCCTCCAACAGGGTGTGCGAGCGGCTCAGGATCGCCTCGACCGGCCGCAGTTCGGACAGCAGGCCCATCAGCGCCCGTGACGGGCTGCCAGCGCTCGCATGTTGGCATCGTATGCGCTTCGGCGCCCGCGTTTGCGGGCTATCGGGACCGGCGGCGCCGCGGACGGAGCCGCTAGCCAACCACACGAGCCAGACCGAGGAGAGATATGGCCGAGAGTCCAACGCTGTTCGTCTGCCACGGCGACGAAGGAGGCCCCCGGGTGCACCCCTGCCGGCGTGTCCAGGAAGCGCTCAACGCGAAGTCGATCGAGTACGAGAAGGTGATCGCCGCTCACGGAAGCCCGATCCCGTTCCTGCGCAAAGGTTCTCGCGAGGAGCTCCGCGCGGCGACGGGCGCGACCAGGCTTCCGGTCCTGGAGCTGCCCGACGGGACCGTGCTGACGCACTCCCGCCAGATCCTGGCCTGGATCGCAGCGCAGCCCTGAGCCGGCTGACCCGGGCCTCAGAAGAGGGCGTTGCCGGGGTCGCCGAGCAGGATCGCCTCGGCCTCCTTGAAGCGCACGCTCAGGGCCGGCGTCTCGAGGAAGGTCGCGAGTAGCCGCTCGGGCGGTGTGCTCTGGCGCAGGAACGCCGCCACGCGGGTGGCCGGCCCGCCCCGGAAGTGTTCGAGAGCCACCTCGAAGGAGAACGTCGCCGAGACGAACGAGCTCGACCGACCGGGAGCCAGCGCGCGCTCGGCGGACATGCCGCGGTAGAGCGCGACGTCTGCGGGGGTCGCGTGCTGCCACAGCGCCTGCGTGAACCCCACCCGGGTGAGCAGGTGGCTGGCGCGGCGCTCGCGCTCCCACACGCCGCTGAACACGTGCTCGCTGCGGGTCACCTTGCCCGCATAGGGGCACAGACCGAGCTCTGCCAGCACGATCGCATGGCCCTTCACCAGCTCCCCCGCCGCGGGGTTGCTGACGAAGGCCTCGCAGAAGGCCGAGTCGATCACGAGCAGGTCGCGGCCGGCGAGGTAGCGTTCGAGCAGCCCCGCGAGCGCGGGGTCGCCCTCGCGCCTGCGCGCGAGCGAACCGATCTCGACCTCGCCCAGCCCCTCGCGCTCGAGCCACGCAGCCGCCGCGGCTCGCTCGGTCGCGATCCGCTCGAGGCTCGCCGCGTGCGCACGCGGGTCGACGTCGATCTCGAGGGTGCGATCGAACCGCTCGGCGATCGCGGCGTACGCGCTCGCCAGCGTCTCGGGCGCCGTCCGGACGCCAACCTCGAACTGGTAGCGCCCGACCTCCTCGAACGGAACCCGCCAGCGCGCGCCGCGATCCTCGAACGCGAGGATCTCGACCTCGAAGGTGCCCTCGTCGGGGAACACGCCGCTGATCCGGACGGGCGTCCGGCGGGGATCGAGCAGGCGGGCCCCGTTGCCGGCGACGAGGAACCGTATCTCGCCTGCCCGGAAGGCCGAGTCGGGCATGCTGTCGGGGTTCGATTCGTATACCGGTGGGCTCGATCGGGGCACACCCGCAATCATGATCGAGCCCGTCTGTTACTGCACGGATCAGGCGGGCGCCGGCCAGACGTTGACGTCCTCGGCTGCGAGGTCGACCCGGAGCTGCTGGCCGATCGTGAACGCTGTGCGCCCGTCGTGGCGGGCGAGCAGCTCGAGTCGACCGTCGAGCGAAAGCGTCAGCTCGTGCACCGAGCCCAGATCCACCTCATCGAGCAGCGTCGCCGCGTAGCGGCCGCCGGGGCGCAGCGAGACGCGCTCGGGCCGCACGCTCCAGATCACCTCGGCGCCGCCCGGGAGACCCGACGTGCGGGCGGGGATCGCGACGCCGTTGCTGCTGAGCACCCCCGGGGCCGAAACGGACCCGCGGCTCGTGTTGGCGATGCCGAGCAGCGCGGCGATCGCCGGCGAGGCGGGCTCGTGGAAGACGGACGCCCGGGAGCCGGCCTGCAGGAGGCGGCCCTCCCCGAGGACGATGATCTCGTCCGCCAGGAGCGCCGCCTCCTCGGGGTCGTGGGTGACGATCACGGTGCTGATGCCGGTCTCGAGCTGCAGCCGGCGCAGCTCTCGCCGCAGGCGGTCCCGGACGGGCGCGTCCAACCCCGTGAACGGCTCGTCCAGCAGCAGCAGTCGTGGTTCGACGGCCAGCGCCCGGGCGATCGAGACGCGTCGCTGCTGTCCCCCCGAGAGCTGCTGCGGGTAGCGGCCCTCGAGACCGCCGAGGCCGAGGCGCTCGACCCACCATGCCGCAAGCCGCGGTTGCGCGTGGGCGCCGAAGGTGACCTGGCGCCAGAGCGTCCGCCGGGGCAGCAGGGCAGGGTGCTGGGGCACGTAGCCGAGACCGCGCCGCTCCGCGGGGAGCGTGTCGAGCCGGCACGCTCCCGCCGCGACGTGACACCCCTGCTCAGGCGCGAGCAGCCCCGCCAGCAGGCGCAGGGTCAGCGTCTTGCCCGCACCGGACGCACCGAGCAGGGCCAGTCGCCCGCTGCTGGCCTCGTAGGCGACGTCGAGCGAGAAGTCTCCGAGGCGCTTGGACACGGCGAAGGCGAGCGGAGCATCGGGGTGGGGTGGTGCCGGGGGGGCGCTGCGCCGGCCACGTGGCCCGGGACCGTCGCGGCTGCTGGCGCCGCCGACGCGGCCCGAGGGCGGCCACCGCGGCCCGGGCGGGGTATGCGGACGGTGGCGAGCGCGAGCACGACGAACGCGGCGCCGAGGGCGGCCGCGATCGGCAGCATCGTCCCGGGCAGCCCCGTGGAGTCGAACTGCACGAACGTGAAGACCGGCAGCGAGTAGGGGTGGTAGGCGAGGATGATCGTGGCCCCGAACTCGGCGAACGCCCTCAGCCACGCGAGCAGCAGGCCGGCCGCCAGACCCGGGAGCGCGGCGGGGACCGCGACCCGCGCGAAGCGGGCGAGGCGGCCATGGCCGAGCGCGGCGGCCACGTCCTCGAGCGCGGGATCGACGGCGGCGAAGGCGGCCCGGGCGACGATGATCATGAACGGCGCGGCGACGTAGGTCTGTGCGAGCACGATTCCCGCACGGGTGTCCGTGAGGCGCCCGTCGAACAGGCGCCCGGCCGCGGTGTAGGGGCCGACGACGTAGAGCAGCAGCAGCCCACTGACGAGCGGCGGCAGCGCGAGCGGGAGCGCGACGAGGACCCCGAGCAGACGCGCGGGGGCGCTGCGAGCGTGCGCGAGGAGGTACGCCAGCGGCGTGCCCAGCAGTGCGATCAGGGCGGCGCTGATCGTCGCCGTCAGCAGCGACGTCCGCAGCGCCGCCCCGAAGCCGGGGGAAGAGCTTGCGCCGCCGCCGAGGCGGACCAGGAAGGCGGCGATCGGGGCCAGCAGATACAGCGCGAGGAGCCCGCCGAGCCAGGGCAGCGGGCTCCTCGCGCTCGCGCCCAGCCCCCTCAGTGTGCGCCCACCAGCCGGCGCAGCGTGCTGGGAACCGCGGATGGGCGCCCGGAGAACCGGGGCGTCATCGGCTGCAGCCCATCGCGCTTGAGCGTGTATGCCCGCGCCGCCCCCAGCAGGTAGCGCACGACGGCCGCGGCACCCGCTGCGTCAGGCGCCCGGTTGAGGACCGTGACGGTGTACTCCGCGTACTTGTAGATCGGCGTGAGCGGAACGGTTGCGAGCTTGGCGGTCTTGGCCTCGACGGCGTAGAAGAACCCCGCGTCGAGCTGGCCGGCCTGCAGGCGTCCGACGAGGCTCGTCTCCGGGAAGACTTCGAACCCGCCGGCGGCCTTCGCCAGCGCGGGGTCATGCAGCCTGCGCGCCGCGCTCGTGATCGCTTCCGCCGTCAGCACGCCCTTGGGGTCGAGCTTTGGGTCGGTCCGGCCGACCCGGATGCCCGGCTGGGTGAGCACGTGGTACCACGGCACGCCCCGCCGTAGCTCGGCACCGAACGTGCTGTTCGGGTTGTACGCAAGCTCCAGCGGCGAGGCGACAAAGGCCGCGTACCACGACACCCAGTTGCCGTTGGCGGTGCCTTCGAGCGCCTTGTCGGCGGCGGCGGCGGCGCTGAGGAAGACGTCGCCCCTGCGTACCCCTGCCTTGATCTCCGACGCGAGTTCGGTCGAGCCGCCGCCGAAGCCTTCGAACCCGTACCCCTCGGCACGTTCGAACGCCGGCCCGAAGGAGTGTTCCATGTAGTCGACCAGCGAACCGGCGTACAGCACGGCGACCGACCCCTTGCTGGCGTACCTGGCGAGCGGGCCCGGCGGAGCGTGTCGGCGCACGGCGCCTGCCGGGCCCGCCGCGAGCGACGCCGTGAGCGCACCCACGCACGCCGCGACCGTCAGAGTCTTCCCGACCGATCGACTCATCGGTCCTCCCTCGTCGCCTCGACCATCACCGATGTCGCCTTCACGGTCGCCGTCGCCGCGACGCCCGGCGCGAGCCCGAGCTCGCGGACCGAGTCACGGGTGATCGCGGCCGTCACGAGGAACTCGCCGGCCTCGATCTCGACGAGTGCCATCACCCCGTCCATCTCCACGGAGCGGACCACGCCCGCGAAGCGGTTGCGCGCGGACAGCCGCGTTCCGGTGTCGTGGCGGCTGGGACGTGTGGTCAAGCGCTGCACCTCACGGGTGGACACGACGCGCCGGTTGCGCGCGTCCCGCCGCGTGCGGAGCTTGCCGGCCCGGTCCCAGCGCCGCAGCGTGTCCACGCTCACGCCGATCGCCTTCGCAGCCTCACCCAGGGACAGCTCCTCCGACATCTGCCTAAGTATCGCATAGGCGCCGTGGATAGGGAGACCGAGCGGCCGTCGCAGCGGAGCTGCTATCAAGCTCCTCGTGTCTGCAGCAGGCGGACCGAGTGGCCACGCCGGACCGCCGCCGTGAGCCGGAGCGCGGGGCTGCTTCTCTACCGGCTGACTTCAGGTCGGCTGGAGGTGATGCTGGTACACATGGGCGGACCGTACTGGGAGCGCCGGGACGCCGGCGCGTGGTCGATCCCGAAGGGCGAACACGAGCCGGCCGAGGACCCGTTCGCAGCGGCGCGGCGCGAGCTGACCGAGGAGACGGGCCTCGCGCCGCCGTCCGGGGAGCCGATCGACCTCGGCGAGGTCAGACAGTCGAGCGGCAAGCTCGTGCACGCGTGGGCGATCGAGGCCGACGTCGACGTCAGTTCGATCACGAGCAACAGCTTCGCGCTGGAATGGCCCCGCGGAAGCGGCACGATGCGCTCGTTCCCCGAGGTGGACCGGGCAGCGTGGTTCGATCTCGACGAGGCCCGCACGAAGCTCGTCAAGGGCCAGGTCCCGTTCCTGGCGTCGCTGGCGCACGCGCTCCTCGGCCGGGCGTGAGGCCCGAGCGGGGCGGCGGTCAGCGTGTCGCGGCGCAAGGTGGGTCGGGCCACCCCCGTAGCCAGCCCGGCGATCCTCAGTCGGTGGCGACGCTCTCGCTGACGACCTGCTCGAGCAGCTTGCCCATGCCCTCGAGCACCGCTGCCTCGCCCGCCACGTCGTACGTCTTCGCCAGCTCGGACGGCGGCTGGTAGCCCACGAGCGTGCGGCCATCCGCGTGCCAGAAGACCAGTCTCAGCGGCAGCTCATAGCCGACGGCCGGATCGCTCTGCATCAGGAGCGTTCCCACCCGGGGGTCGCCGAAGACCAGCACTTCCTCCTCGCCCAGCTCCAGCCCCGAGGCGCGTGCGCCGCCGCCGTGGTCGATGCGGGCAAACACCTCGACCCCGCGCGCCTGGAGTGCCGCCTGGGCGCGGTCGGCGGTCGTGCGAACGTCCTGAGGGCTCTCGGTCGTCTTCATCGCCAGCCTCGTGTGCAGTCTCGCAGAGCCCAGCCCGGCGCGCACACCGGGGGGCGGGGACGGCTCACGGGCCCTGGTCGCCGGCGGCGCCTCGATACCGTTCAGCTCGTGGGGTTCTCCGCGCACATGGCCGCACCGTGAGCACGAGCTCGCCTGCACAGGACGCCCCCCAGGCACCCGCCGAGATCGCCCCGAGGGCCCGGCGCCCGGCGATCCTCGCGGTCGACGACGAGCCGGCGGTCCTGGCGGCCGTTGCTCGCGACCTGCGCCGCGGCTTCGGCGAGCGATACCGGATCCTGCGGGCCTCCTCGGGCGCGGAGGGCCTGGAAATCCTCACCGAGCTGCGCCGCCGCGGGGAGCAGGCGGCGATGCTGATCGCCGACCAGCGGATGCCGGCGATGGCCGGTACCGAGTACCTGCAGCGGGCCCGCCAGCTGGTCCCGGAGGCCAAGCGCGTGCTGCTGACCGCCTACGCGGACACCGAGGCTGCGATCGCCGCGATCAACGAGGTCGACCTCGACTATTACCTGCTGAAGCCCTGGGATCCACCCGAGGAGCAGCTGTTCCCCGTGGTGGAGGACCTGCTCGCGACGTGGGAGGCGGGTGCCGCGCTCGAGGCGGGCGGGGTGCGGGTGATCGGCCATCGCTTCTCGCGCGCGTCACACGAGGTGCGCGACTTCCTCGCCCGCAACCGTGTCCCCGCGCGCTGGCTGGACATCGAGCGGGACGCCGAGGCGCGCGAGCTGTTGACGGTCGCCGGCGTCGGCGCCGACGGTCTGCCGGTGGCGCTGCTGGAGGACGGCAGCGTGCTCGAGCGCCCGACCGTGCTCGAGCTGGCCGAGCGGCTCGGCGTGGCCGTTCAACCTGCCGCCGACCACTACGACCTCGTGATCGTCGGCGGCGGTCCGGCGGGCCTCGCGGCAGCCGTGTACGGGGCCTCGGAGGGATTACGTACGGCGATGGTCGAGCGCGAGGCCCCGGGCGGCCAGGCCGGGCAGTCGAGCCGGATCGAGAACTACCTCGGCTTCCCGTCGGGTCTGTCGGGCTCGGATCTGGCGCGGCGGGCGACCGACCAGGCGCGGAGGCTCGGCGCCGAGCTGCTGACCGTCAAGGACGCTGCGGCGTTGCGCGTCGAGGGCGCCGGGCGGATCGTCGAGCTGTCAGCCGGCGGCGAGCTCAGCGCGAACTGCGTTCTCGTCGCCTCAGGTGTCTCCTACCGGCAGCTCGAGACCCCCGGCTTCGGCGACTACACCGGTGCTGGCATCTACTACGGCGCGGCGATGACGGAGGCGCGCGCCTGTCGCGAACAGCACGTGGTCGTGATCGGCGGCGCCAACTCGGCCGGCCAGGCGGCCGTGTACTTCTCCGCGTTCGCGGCCCGCGTGTCGATCCTCGTGCGCGGCGACTCGCTGCAGAAGTCGATGTCGCACTACCTGATCGACCAGATCGCCGTCCTGCGCAACGTTCAGGTCCGCACGCACACCGAGGCCGTCGAGGCGCTCGGCGAGGAGGGTCGGCTGCGCGCGCTGCGCATTCGCGACGGCGAAGGCGAGGAGCGCGTCGAGGACGTCGATGCCTGCTTCGTGTTCGTCGGGGCCGCGCCGCGGACGGACTGGCTGGCGGGCGTCGTCGCGCGCGACGAGCGCGGGTTCATCCTGGCGGGGCCGGAGGTCCGCGAGCACGGCTGGCCGCTGCGACGCGACCCGTTCGTGCTCGAGACGAGCGTTCCCGGCGTGTTCGTCGCCGGAGACGTGAGAGCGCGGTCGATCAAGCGGGTCGCGAGCGCGGTCGGCGAGGGCTCGATGGCGGTGTCGCTGATCCACGAGTACCTGGGCGGGGCGTGAGCCACCCGGCGATCGAGCAGCTCCGGGCGATCGACCTGTTCGAGGGCCTGCCAGACACGGAGCTCGCCCGTTGGGCCGACGCAGCGGAGATCAGGGAGCTGCCGGCAGGCGCGCTCGTGGCCGAGCAGGGGCAGACGGTGCCGGCGTTCCATCTCGTCCTGGAGGGTTCGCTGGAGGCGCTCGCGGTCGACGGCGAGGGCCGCGCGGAGGCGGTAAGCCGGCACGAGGCTCCGACCTGGGTGGGGGCGATCGCGGTGCTCACGGGGGGTGTCTCAAACGTGCGGATGCGGGCGCTGAGCGCGGTCGTGCTCGCCGACGTGAATCCGGGCCCGTTCGTCGATCTCGTCCGCTCCGACCGGGCCGTCCTCGAACGAGTGCTGCGCCAGGTGCGACCGGTGGTGGGGCGGCTGGAGGCGATCGAGCAGAACCGCGAGCGGCTGGCGGCGCTCGGGACGATGGCGGCGGGGTTGGCCCACGAGCTCAACAACCCGGCCGCGGCCGCGCGGCGCGCGGCCGCCGACATGGCCGATGCGCTGGAGGTGCTGAGCTCCACGATCGGCCATTTCGTGGAGTCGGGCATCGAGCGCCAACAGGCCGCCGAACTGGTCGCGCTCCAGCGCGAGGCCCTTGCACGCCAGGCCGCGAGCAACCCGCTCGACGCGCTCGATGCCGCGGACGCCGAGGAAGAGCTGCTCGCAGAGCTCGAGTCGATTGGCGTCGCGGAGCCGTGGCGGGTGTCCGAGGCGTTCGCCGGGGCCGGTCTCGACCCGGCATGGCTGCGCCATCTCGCCGACCGCGCCGGGCCGGCGGCCGATGCCGCCGTGCGCTCGGTGGCCGCAGCATTGACGGCGCGCTCGCTGGCCCTCGAGCTGGCGTCCTCGACCGAGCAGATCAGCTCGCTGGTGGGCGCGGTCAAGGCGTATGCCTACATGGACCGGGGCGAGCTGCTCGAGGTGGACGTTCACGAGGGGCTCGAGACGACCCTCGCCGTGCTGGCGCACAAGCTCCGCCACAGCGAGATCACGGTGACCCGAAACTATGACCGCTCGCTGCCGCGGCTCACCGTCCACGCCGGGGAGCTCAACCAGGTGTGGACGAACCTGATCGACAACGCGATCCAGGTCCTCGACGGGCGCGGGGAGATCACGATCACGACGGCGGCCGAGGGCGATGGCATCCGCGTGGACATCGCCGACGACGGCCCCGGCATCGACGCGGCCATCCGCGGGCGCATCTTCGATCCCTTCTTCACGACCAAGGGGGTCGGCGAAGGGACGGGCCTCGGCCTGGACACCGCGCGGCGGATCGTGGTCGAGCGTCACGGCGGCAGCATCGATGTCGAGAGCGAGGCGGGTCGGACGGTCTTTCACGTGTGGCTGCCGTCGGCGCCCGTGCGCTGAGGCCCGGCGGCCCGAAGCTCGGCTTCGCGGCGGCGCTGAGGTGTCACGTCTCGAAGAACGGCGACGGCGCCGAGCCGGCGACCCCTCTCGTCGGTCACCGGCCGAGCCTGCGTCCCGAGCAGCAGCTCGCGGTCGCCGACGCGGACGAGCACGTCGAAGTCGCTCACCACTTCGCCCTGCAGCGCGCGCAGGGGCGGCAGATCCTCGGCCGCGAGCGGCAGACCAGAGGGAGTACGCGGCAGCAGCGCCCGGATCCACGCCTCCGGCCCGCTGCCGACCGCGCAGTCGCTCTCGACGAGCGCGAGCGTGGCGGTGCTGGCGTGCGTCACCCGCCCGTCGGGGCCGAAGGCCACGACCGCGACGCCCACACACTCGAGCACGGCCGCCAGCAGCTGGTGCTCGCCTCGGCGCTTGCGGACACGGCCGAGCAGGGCGTCGGCGAGCGGCATCGCGCCATCGTCCACCCCCGCCAGGGCTGCGTCAATCGTCCATACGGGCGAGAGGTATCTACGCCTGCAGACACCCGCTGTGCAGGGCCTGCTCGGTGCACAGGGTCACGGCGACCAGCTGGGCACGCGTGTGCACCCCCAGCTTCGACATCGCGTTGCGAACGTGGGCGCGAACCGTGGCAGGGGCGATGTGCAGTTGCGCGGCGATCTCCGGAGTCTCGTGGCCGAGGGCGATCAGCGTGACGACTTCCCGCTCCCGCTCGGTCAGCGGCAGTTCCCGGGCCAGCGTCCGCACCGGCGACGGGGACTCTCCCCTCGTCATCGCCACGTAGATCGCCAGGCGGCGCCCGCCGACGAGCGCGAGCCGGGCGGCGAACTCGACCTTCAGCACCGACCCGTCGGCGCGGAGCAGCTCGCGCGTGCCGGAGTACTCGCCCGAGCGCAGGAACGCCTGCCACTCGATAGCCGCCACGTCCCGCTCGGAGGGAACGATGGTGTCGGCGATCGAGGTGCCGATCAGCTCCTCGCGGCGTCCGCCCCAGACCTTCAGCGCCGGCTCGTTGACGGCGACGATCACGCGTTCGTCGTCGAGCAGCGCGATCGGGTTGGAGCTGTGCTCGAACAGCAGCCAGAACAGTCGCTCCCAGCCAGCTTCCCCCCTTGGCTCGCTCACGCGCTCAAGCGTACGCCTCACGTCCGGCGGGGGGGATCGCCACCGCCCGCCCGGCTCAAGGAGGGGGGGTCCGAGCCGGGCGGGCGCGGCGGGCGGGGGTGAGACACAGCATCCGCCGCGGCGAGCACCGGCGCTATGGGAGCTAGCGCGAGGCTGACCCTAGGGTGAACCCGAGGCCGCTAACATCGCGGGCGGGCTCCCTGGGGGTTTCGTGCAGGAGATCGAGTCGATCGGGCAGACGCGTTGGGCGCTCGACGCCCAAGGCTTTCTCGCGTCCGTGCTCGAGTGCGTCGGGCAGCCCGTATGGGTGGTCGACCACGAGGGTTTGATCATGTTCGCCAACCCTGCGGCGATCGTGACGCTCGGCTATGACGGGCTCGACGAGCTGCGTGGGCGGCCGAGCCACGACACGATTCACTACAGGTATCCGGACGGCAGGCCGTTCCCGGCGAGCGAGTGCCCGATGCTGCGTCCACGCATCTCCGGGGAAACGGTCCGCTCGGACGCCGACTGGTTCTTCCGCAAGGACGGGACGATGTTCCCCGTCAGCTACGTGTCGGCTCCGATCGACACGCCAACGGGCCGCGGCGCGGTGGTTGCGTTCTCCGACATCGGCCCGCGACGCGCGGTGGAGGAGTCCCTGCGTGAAACCGAGCTCGCGGCCGCGCGGAACGCCGAGCTGCGAGCGAGCGAGCTGCGCCTTCGCTCGATGCTCGAGACGGCGTTCGACGCGATCGTCAGCACCGATCGCAACGGGATCGTCACCTACTTCAACCGCGCCGCTCAGCTGACGTTCGGGCATCGGCCGCAGGAGGCGGTCGGATGCGACCTCGTCGAGCTGCTGATCCCGGCGCACTCGAGGGATGCCCACAGGAGCTGGTGGCTTGCGCGGCAGCGCGAAGACCGGGAAGTGCTCGGCCGGGAGATCGAAACGGTGGCTGTCCACGCCGACGGCCACGAGTTCCCCGTCGAGTTCGCGCTGACACGCATGAGCCTCCCCGGCACGACCGGCTACACGGCCTACTACCGCGATCTGACCGAGCGCCGGCGGGCCGAGTACGAGCTGCGCCTCGCGCGCAGGCGGGTGATCGAGGCGGCCGACGACGAGCGTCGGCGGATCGCACGCGACCTCCACGATGGTGCCCAGCAGCAGCTGGTCAACGTTGCGTTCAACCTCGACTTCGCGTTGCAGCAACTGGACAGCGACCCGGCCGGCGCGCACGAGTCCATCGAGCTCGCCCGCGAAGAGGCGCGTGCCGGCACGGCGACCCTTAGGGAGCTGGTAGCGGGAATCCACCCGGCGCTCCTCACCAGCCGCGGCCTCGCAGCCGCCGTCGGGTCGCTCGCCGGTCGCCTGCCGCTGCCCGTGGAGGTGAACGAGATGCACGACGGGCGGCTCGGCCACACGGTCGAGGCGGGCGCCTACTTCGTCATCTGCGAGGCGCTCACGAACGTTGTCAAGCATGCCGGTGCGGCGCGGGCGAGGGTGAGCGCGATCGTCGCCGACGGCCAGTTGCTAGTCACCGTCGCCGACGATGGCGTGGGGGGCGCAGATGCAAGCCGTGGCTCCGGCCTGATGGGCCTCGCCGACCGTGTCGCGGCGCTCGACGGGGCAATCAACGTCTCCAGCAGCGCCGGGCGCGGGACGACGCTGAGCTGCCGGATACCGCTCTCCCAGCGCCCGCATGTGGAGCCTGCCGCGACGGTCTGAGCTCGACGCGCCCGCGCGCTCAGGCGCTCTTCAGCTTCGCGAGCACGGCCAGGACCCGCCTGTGCCCGGTCGGCTCACTGGCGAGGCCGAGCTTGGCGAAGATGCTCGTGACGTGCTTCTCGACCGCGGCGACCGTGACGACGAGCGTCTCGGCGATGCCCTGATTTGACTTCCCCTGTGCCATCAGCTCGAGCACCTCGGTCTCCCGCGGCGTGAGGTCGTCCGTCGGATTGTGCGCGCGGCGGCGCCCGACCATGCGGGCGACGACCTCGGGGTCGAGCGCAGAGCCTCCCGCCGCGACGCGGCGCAGCGCGTCCGTGAAGGCGGCGATGTCGCTGACGCGATCCTTCAGGAGGTAGCCCACCCCCTCGGCGCGGTCGCCGACGAGGTCGAGCGCGTAGCGTTCCTCCAGGTGAGCTGAGAGCACGAGCACGCCGAAGTCCTCGTCGTCTTCGCGCAGCTGGACGGCTGCGCGAAGCCCGTCGTCGGTGCGGTCGGGGGGCATCTGGACGTCCACGATCACCACATCGGGGTGGTGCGCTTTCGCCTTGCGCAGGAGGTCGGGCGCGTCGGCAGCCTGGGCGACGACGTCGAACCCCTCGCTCTCGAGCAACCTCACGAGGCCCTCGCGCAGCAACGTCTGATCCTCGCCGATCACGACCCGCAGCTGTTCGGCCGCCATCCTCGCCCTCACAACCCCTGTTCGCCGCCGAGGAGCTCCGCGAGGTCGCTCGACGGCAGCTCGTCCTTGGGCACGAACGCCGCGGCGCCGCACTCGTCGATCAGGCCTGCGGTCACTTCCTGGTCGGCTGAGGTGAGCAGGACCCGGGGCGGGACAGGTAGCTGCGCCAGGCGCCTTGCGACCTCGAAACCGGTCGCGTCGGGTAGGTTGACATCGAGGAGAACCGCGTTCGGCCGCAACGTCCGGGCAAGGCGGACGGCCGCGGCGCCGTCGCCCGCATGGCCGGCGACGTCGAATCCCCGCAGCGTCAGCAGCCGGCCCGCCATCGTGTGGAAGTCGTGTTCGTCGTCAACGATCAGAACCGATAGCGCCATGGGCACATGATGGAGCCTCGGAGCGACGGAGGCGGTAGGGCGCGCCCTACTCTTTCGACGCCGTCGGGACGTCTGCGCCGAGCCCCGGGACGAGGGCTCCCGACGGAAACGGGGCACCTCGTCGACGACGAGCCCAACTCCTCCTGAAAGGTTTCACCGGTGGCGGCGTCTTGGGGGGAGTAGCGCTTCTCATCACCACTCCCCCTCAGGAAAGGTACAACATGAATAGGTCAACGCCGCCCCCCGCGGGCGCAGCTTCCGACGCCCTCACACGGGAGGACACCGTGGCCGGCTCCACCCGTCGTTCGTTCCTGGCAAAGGGCGCGGCGCTCGGAGTCGGTGCCGCCCTCGCCCCGGTCGGACGGGTCACCTCGGCATTCGCCGACACGTCCAACGCGACCCTCAGCTCCGGCGACACCGCGATCCTGCGCTTCCTCGCCGCGGCCGAGCTGATCGAGGCGGACCTGTGGCAGCAGTACAACGAGCTCGGCGGGATCCAGGACAGCGAGGTCCCGGGCGGCAGCGGCAGCTCGGTCTACGTTCACGCATTGCAGAAACTCGATTCGGACATGCCGCAGTACATCCACGACAACACCGACGACGAGATCTCCCACGCCGCGTTCCTCAACGCGTACCTGGCCTCGCGCGGAGCCGAAGCAGTCGACCTCGATCGCTTCCGCAACCTGGCGAGCAGCGAAGCGAGCGGCGCCCAGCAGATCGGCAGGCTCACGAACCTGATGGAACTGACGCTCGACACGAGCTGGTGGACCCGCTACCGCAGCTCCAGCGAAAATCCGGACCTGGGCGGCACCTTCCCCCAAGCCGTACCCGGCCTCGCCGCGGGGACGTTCCCGGCGATCCCGCGCAACGACAAGGACCTCAAGCCGAAAGACCACATCCAGGCGATCGCCAACACGGCCGGCTTTCACTTCTGCACGATCGAGCAGGGGGGCACGAGCCTGTATCCGTCACTGGCACAGCGGGTCTCCGACCCCGAGGTGCTGCGGGTCCTGCTCAGCATCGGGCCGACCGAGGCGATGCACTTCCAGACCTGGCACGACAAGGCCGGCAACGCTCCGGCCCTGACCGACCCTACCAACGGCCTGGTTTTCCCGAACCTGAACGAATCGCCGTTCGGTGGCGAGGAGTTCAAAACCAACCTGATCATGCCGGAGCCCACGGTGTTCCTGAAGAAGAAGTTCCCGGCGGTCTCGATCGTGCGGCCGACGAAAACCGAGGGAGCGGCGGTGGGTGCGGTGAAGGCACTGACCGCAGACGGCCTGTTCATCGGCCACTCCCAGGAATTCTTCGAAGCGTTGAAGGAACTGGCGAGCGCTGCGGACGCCGCGATCGCCGCCTAGACAGCCGGACGCCGGCGGCGGGCGAGCCGCCGCGCAATCGTACGCCGCCGAGAGGGCGCGCAGCGGGGCCGGCGCCAGGCGGCCGGCCCCGCCGTCTCGATTCACCAAAAACCACCAGATCGGAGCTGATGACATGCTGGGCTTTGACAACCCGATTCACATCCTGTTCGTGCTGATCCTGCTGCTGCTCGTGTTCGGCGCCAAGCGCCTGCCCGAGATGGGTCGCTCGCTCGGCAGCGGGATGCGCGGCTTCAAGGAGTCCCTCTCCGGCGAGACCGCCCGCAGCGAGCTCGGCGGCTCGACGGCCAACAGCGCAGCAGCCGTCGAGGAGCACGTTCCCTCGATCCCCGTCGGCGGCGACGTCCGTCCCTGAGGGGGCCGGGTCACGATGGCCAGCGCGATCGGCAGGGTGGGGCACGAGCAGCACCTCACGGTCGTAGACCACCTGAGCGAGCTACGCGCGCGACTGCTCGTCTCGCTGGCGGTGCTCGCGGTCGCGTTCGCCGTCTGCCTGTGGCAGAACCACGCGCTGCTGCACCTGATCAACGCGCCGCTCGCGCGCCAGACCCAGCAGCAGGTGCGCGCAGGCGACGGGCCACTCGGGGCGACCTACACCGTACAGCGCGGAGCTCGGATCGTGGCCGGCGAGCTGGCGCTCGTGGTGTCGGCGCTCGAGCGGCCGGGCAGCGGCGCGAGCCCTGCCACACGGGCCTCGCTGAGCGGCGTCAACGGCCGGCTCGACCGCGCCCTCGGTGCGCTGTCGGCTGCACCGCAGGGCGATAAGCCGGTCACGCTGGGGATCGGCGAGCCGTTCACCGCAACGCTCGGCGTTTCGCTGCTGTTCGCGCTCATCCTCGCGTTGCCGGTCCTGCTGTATGAGCTCTACAGCTTCCTGCTGCCGGCGCTCAGCCCAGCACAGCAGCGCTCGGCGACGCCGCTGCTGCTGGCGATCCCCGTGCTGTTCGCCGTCGGCGTCGTCTTCGGCTACCTGGTCGTGCTGCCGGCCGCCGTGCGGTTCTTCGAGAACTTCAACAGCGGCGAGTTCAACACTCTGGTCCAGGCGGGCCAGTACTACCACTTCGCCGCCGTCACGTTGCTGGCAATGGGTCTCGTCTTCCAGGTGCCGGTAGCGATCCTCGCGGCGACGCGCACCGGGCTCGTCACGGTGGGCCAGCTGCGGGGCAACCGGCGCTACGCACTGCTGGCGTGCGGTCTGGTGGCGGCGTTCATCCCCGGCGACGCCGTCACGCTGATCCTCGAGACCGCCCCGCTTTACCTCCTGTTCGAGGCGAGCGTCCTGCTCGCCGCGCTCGGCGAGCATCGCGTGGAACGACGCTCACGCCGGGAGACGACCGCCGGGCGGTGAGCGAACCGGCCCGGCCGTCAGCGGCCAGGCTCGCCGTGGCAGACCGCCTCCACGTTGTGACCGTCAGGGTCGAGCACGAACGCGGCGTAGTAGCCGTCCCCGTACTCGGGTCGCAGGCGCGGGGGCCCGTTGTCCCGGCCCCCGGCGGCGATCGCCGCGGCGTGGAACGCGTCGACCTGTTCGCGACGGTCGGCCGCGAACGCGACGTGCACGGCGGCACCCGTCGTGTAGGCGGTCGAGATCGCGAAGTCGGGAGCCTCTTCGAGCCCGAACTCGATCTCGCCCGCCTCGGCGGGCGGCGGTCCGATCTCGCTGAAGCCGAGCGGAACCAGCGCGTGGGAGTAGAAGACGCGGCTGCGGCCCAGGTCGCTCACGCCGACGGTGACATGGTCGATGACGACGCGGCGCCTCGGCATGCTCCAACACTAGCCCGCGTCGTCGGGGAACCGGCTCGGCGCTGGCCCGTTCCGGGTCGTGGGTCAGGCTGACCAATCACCCGCTGCCGCAGCGGCACGCCAGCCGACTAGACTTGCCGGCGTGGAGTTCGGAGTCGGCTACTTCCCCGTCCACGACGGCGTCGATCCGGGAACTCTCGCCCGCCTCGTCGAGGCCCGGGGCCACGAGTCGCTGTTCTTCCCCGAGCACACGCATATCCCTGCCGGCCGGGAGACACCGTACCCGGCCGGGGGTGAGCTGCCGCGCAAATACGCCCACACGTATGACCTGTTCGTCGCCCTGACCGCCGCCGCGGCCGCCACATCGAAGCTACGCGTCGGCAGCGGCATCTGCCTCGTGATCGAGCGCGACCCGATCACGACCGCAAAGGAGGTCGCGAGCGTCGACCGCCTGTCTGGCGGGAGGCTCGAGTTCGGGGTCGGCGCCGGCTGGAACCGTGAGGAGATGCGAAACCACGGCACCGATCCGCGCGCTCGGATGGCGATCATGGCCGAGCGGGTCGAGGCGATGAAGGCGATCTGGACGCAGGAGGAGGCCAGCTACCACGGGGAGCACGTCGAGTTCGAGCGCATCTGGTCCTGGCCCAAGCCGGCCCAGCGTCCCCATCCGCCCGTGCTCGTAGGCGGCAACGGGCCGACGGTTCTCGACCGCGTGCTGCGCTTCGGCGACGCATGGCTGCCCAACTACGTCGGCGAAGACCTGATGGATCGGGCTCGGCAGCTGTGGGAGCGGGCCGATCGGCCGATCGACGTGATGGTCATGGGCGTCCCGGCCAAGCCAGCGGTCCTGGAGGAGTTCGAGAAGGCGGGCGTACGGCGGGTCGTCCGCTGGATCCCCTCGGCCGCCCTCGGCCCTGTCGAACGGGCGCTCGAGCGCTGGGAGGGCGTGATCGCCGAGCTCCACGGCGAGTGAACGCGGCGGCGGCGCGACGCCGCTTCGCCGCCGCACGCGTGGCGCGCCTGGCGACGGTCGACACGCATGCCCGCCCCCACATCGTCCCGATCGTCTTCGCCCTCGCGGGGGAGACGCTCTACAGCGTCGTCGACGCCAAGCCCAAGCGCACGAGCGAGCTGCGCCGACTTCGCAACGCCGCCGCCAACCCGGCGGTGTCCGTGCTCGTCGATCACTACGACGACAGCGACTGGGAGGAGCTGTGGTGGGTACGCGCCGACGGCGCGGCCAGGGTGCTCGAGCGGATCGAGCCGGAGGCCGTCGAGGCGGTCCGGTTGCTCGCCGCGCGTTACCCCCAGCAGCGCGCCGCGGGTCCGGTGCTGGCGATCGACGTGGAGCGCTGGTCGGGCTGGTCGGCCCGGGGTGACGGCTGAGGCCCGGTGGCGAGGCCGGGGACGCCCGTCGTCGTCCGCGGTCACGTCCGATTTCCGCCAAAGAGCGTGTACAGGCGTGCGACGATGTCGCCATGGTTCTCGACCCCGAGCGTTGTTGGCAGGCGACCGCCTCCGGTGACCCGCGCTTCGACGGCTGGTTCTTCTGCGGTGTCAGCTCCACCGGGATCTACTGCCGCCCGAGCTGCCCGGCGCGCACTCCGAAACGCGAGAACGTCCGCTTCTACACGACCGCCGCCGCGGCTCAGGCAGCCGGGTTCCGGGCCTGCAAGCGCTGTCGGCCGGACGCCAGCCCCGGCTCGCCCGAGTGGGACCGTCGTGCCGACCTCGTCGGCCGGGCGATGCGACTGATCGCCGACGGCGTCGTCGATCGGGAGGGCGTCGGCGGCCTGGCTGGCAGGCTGGGCTACACCGAGCGCCACGTCAACCGAGAGCTGGTCGGGTGCGTCGGCGTGGGCCCCCTCGCACTCGCCCGGGCCCAGCGCGCGCAGACGGCGCGCGTCCTGCTCGAGACCACCGACGTGTCGATCAGCGGCGTCGCGTTCGCGGCCGGCTTCAACAGCGTCCGCCAGTTCAATGCCACGATCCGCGAGGTCTTCGCCGAGACGCCGAGGGCGCTGAGGGCAAGGGGCGAGCGTCCGCGCGGGGCGCAGGAGCCCGACGCCGTGGTCCTCCGGCTCCCCTTCCGCGCGCCGCTGGACGCGGGCGGGCTGCTCGCTTTCCTCGCCAGGCGGGCGGTCCCGGGGATAGAGGAGGTCCGCGACGGCGCCTACCGGCGCAGCCTGCGGCTGCCCCACGGCAGCGGGGTGCTCGAGCTGCGGCCACTCGCCGGGCACGTCCAGGCGCGCTTCTGGCTCGATGAGCTGTGCGACCTGGCTTGCGCGATCGGGCGTGCGAAGGCCTTGTTCGACCTCGACTCCGACCCGCAGGCGGTGACGGACGCGCTCGGGCGCGACGAGCTGCTGGGGGGGATGGTGCGAGCGCGACCTGGACGCCGCGTCCCGGGGCATGTCGACGGCCACGAGCTAGCGGTGAGGGCCGTGCTCGGCCAGCAGATCACACTCGCCGGGGCCACGCGACTCGGATCCGCCCTCGTGAGTGAGCTCGGGGAGCCGCTCGCGCGGCCGCTCGGGTCCGTGACCCATGTGTTCCCCGCGATCGAGAGGATTGCGTCCGCGCGCCCCGATCGCCTCGCAATGCCACACGCTCGCAAGCGTGCGCTGCTCGGCCTGGCGGGCGCCCTCGCCGACGGCGTCATCGCACTCGACGGCGGCGCCGACCGTGAGCGGGTCCGCAGACGGCTGCTCGACCTCGACGGCATCGGCCCGTGGACCACCGAATACATCGCCATGCGCGCCCTGCGTGACCCCGATGCCTTCCTTCCCGGCGATGTCGGCGTGCGGCGTGCGCTCGAACGCATCGGAGTCGATGCGGGCAAGGCCCCCACCGAGCGCGTGGCCGAGGGCTGGCGCCCCTACCGTGCGTACGCCGTGCAGCACCTATGGGGCCAGCTCGAGTTGGACGCCGCCCCACCGGCGAGCCGCCCCCGGCGCGAGCACGCGATGGAGCCGCTCGCCGCGGGGGCGTCCCGATGACAGCTCATCGGGCCGAACGGAGCACCCTCTATACGACCCTCGAGAGCCCGCTCGGCGGGCTCCTGCTCGTCGGCGACCGCGACGCCCTACACGGACTCCACATGCAAGCTGGGCCGGACCCGATGCCGATCGACCCGGGCTGGCGGCCGTGTGCCGATGCGTTCGCCGAGGTGGCCGTCCAGCTGAGCGAGTACTTCGCGGGCCGGCGTACGACGTTCGATGTGGAGCTCGCGATGGCGGGTACGCCCTTCCAGCATCGCGTCTGGAACGCCCTGCGCGAGATCGGCTACGGCGAGACGCGCACCTACGGCGAGCTCGCGCGCAGGATCGACCGGCCGGGCGCCGGGCGCGCGGTCGGCGCGGCCAACGGCCGCAACCCGATTGCGGTGATCGTCCCCTGCCACCGAGTGATCGGCGCCGGTGGTGCGCTCACAGGTTTCGGCGGCGGGATCGAGCGCAAGCGACTGCTCCTCGAGCTCGAGGCGTCGGCGCGAGCGCGAATGTGACTCCCTCTCAGGTGCGACACGCTCGCAGCTAGCGAGGCCAAAGTCGGGTTTCACTCTGGTAGCTTCACCTTAATTCACTGCTACCTCGATGGACGTACAGGAGGAGCCCGACATGAAGAAGCCGAGCCGTCGCCCACGCTTACACAAACGCGACGCAGGCGAAAGCCCCGCGATCGGCGCCGCCTCCGGGGCTCTCCCGATCGAGGGCACCGACCGACGCACCTTCCTCGAAGGAACCGCTGGCGCGGCAGCGGGTGCGGCGCTGATCCTGGCCACCCCGAAGATGGCCGCCGTCGCGATCGACGCCGCAAACCCGAGCGCGGGCGCCCCCCCGCCGGTGGTGACAAAGCCATCTGGCCCGGCTCCGTATGAGCCCGTGACGGCGTACGTCCGAAACGCCGACCACAACGAGGTCACCGTCATGTACGGCAAGCGTGAAACCACCTATAGAGATCCGGTGCTCGTGAAGCGTCTACTCGACGCCACTCGCTGAGCCTGGACACCGACAGAGAGGCAGAACAACATGTCGTCGCATCGCGAGGCACCTGAGATCAGCAAGGACCCGGTGGCGGATAACACCGACGTGTATGCGTTTGTGAGCCCGGACAAACCCGAAACGGTCACGATCATCACCAACTACCTGCCGGCGGAGCTTCCCGCCGGCGGACCGAACTTCTTCGAGTTCGGCAACGACGTCCTGTACTCGATCTACATCGACAACGACGGCGATGGGGTGGCGGAGATCACGTACGAGTTCACCTTCGAGACGCGGATCACCGATCCGAACACGTTCCTTTACAACACCGGACAGATCAAGTCGCTCGCGGATCCCAACTGGAACATGCGCCAGTTCTACACCGTCCGGCGCGTCGACGGACCGGTCGAGGAATCCAGCGAAGGCGACATCCGCGGCAAGGTCCTCGGCAAGGAGCTGGAATGCCCACCTTGCAACGTCGGCCCCCGATCGATCCCCGCCTACGGGACGCTCGAACAGGAAGCGATCCACACGCTGCCAACCGGTGAGACGGTCTTCGCGGGTCAGCGCAACGACCCCTTCTTCGTGGATCTCGGGTCGATCTTCGACCTCGCCGACCTGCGACCGTTTCAGAACCTGCACCTGATTCCGACGGCCGCGGAACCCGGGGTGGACGCTCTGCGGACCCTCAACGTCCACTCGATCGCGATCCAGGTGCCGATCAGCCGACTCACAGCCAATGGAGGCGTGCCGAGCGAAGTCATGAGCTCCGAATCGGTCCTGGGCGTCTGGGGCTCGGCCAGCCGCCGCAAGCTGCGGATCACGGACGCCGCCAACGAAGAGCGCTCCGAGGCCGGTCCGTGGACACAGGTCTCGCGGCTCGGCAACCCCCTGTTCAACGAGGTGATCGTTCCGCTCGGCGCTGAAGGACAAGTGGAACGGGCTGCCGCCGGTCCACGACAAGGCGTTCCTGAAGTACGTCCAGCAGCCCGAGCTGGCCCAGCTCCTTCCCGTGCTGTACCCGGGCCACTTCCCCCACCTGGAAAAACTGAGCGCTCCGCGCGAAGACCTCGTTGCGATCTTCCTGACCGGCCTGCCGCCGGGGATCGTCGAAGGCTTCCAGAACCACAGCGGCAAGAAGGTGTTCGCGGACATGCTCCGCCTCAACGTGGCCGTGCCGCCGGCGTCCGAACCGAACCCGCTCGGGATCCTGGGCGAAGATCTCGCCGGCTACCCCAACGGAAGGCGCCTCGGCGATGACATCGTCACGGTCGCGGTCCGCGCAGTCGCTGGCGTCACCTACCCGCTCGTCGAAAAAGGCTACGAACCGGATGGTGCCGCCGAAGTCCTCACGCAGGGTCTGACGCCGCTGCCGTTTCGCTCGCAGCCGATGTTCCCCTACGTCGCGACCCCGCACAGCGGCTACGACTTCCCGTCGGCGACGTCCTAGGGGGCTGCGATGCACGACCACGGCTCACAACGGCACACACGTGCGGGCGACGGGGAGAGGTACAGCGCTCGCCCGCATCCCGAGCCGGTGGTGCTGGACATCGGCGGTGACATCGGCGCGCTGATCGTCCACACCGACGCGGAGATGCACGGCGTCGAGATCGAGGTCAGCGCGACCGGAGCGGACCACGATCGCACCCACAAGGACGTGCTCGAGCGTGAGATCAGGGGGAGTCCCGCCTACACGGCCGTATTCGACGGGCTGCTCGAGGGCACCTACACGCTCTGGGTCGAAGGCGTCCCACGAGCTCGCGACGTCGCGATCGACGGCGCCGCCGTTGCTCAGCTCGACTGGTCCGGTGGGGGGCTCCCGACCGCGGGCTGAAGCGCGCGGGGCTCAGCCGCGACGCGCCGGATGCGCGCCGGTCCCGGAGACGTCCTCCACGCAACGTGCGCACAGCCCGACGATCGGAAAGTGGGTGAACCTCGCGCGGTAGCCGAACCGCCGCTGCACCAGCACGCGGACGTCGTCGAGCGCCTCCGGGGCCACCGTCGTGTAGTCGGCGCAACGTTCGCACGTCAGGTACTCCTGCTCGCCGGCGATCGCCAGCGCGTGCAATCCGGGGCTGTGCCCGAGGTGGACGTGGCGAACGAGGCCGATGTCGGCGAACGCCTGCAGGTTGCGGTAGACCGATGCGATGTCCGACGACGGCACACGGCCGCCGATCCCTTCGGCGATCTGCTCGGCGGACATCGGGCCGTCGGCGGCGAGCAGCGCCTCGAGCACGAGCCGCCGCGCCGCCGACAGGCGCAGGCCGCGCTCGCGCACGAACTGCACCGCCGTGTCGAGGTCCCGCGAGCCGAGTGCGGGCGGGTCTGTTCCCGGCGGCGCGCCGGCGCGCCGGTCGATCCCCGCGTAGACGCCGTCTCCCGGCTTCATGGAACGCTCCCAGGCTCGCCCCCAGTGGCCGAACCGCCGATCCTCGCTCGGTTCGTGTTGGTTTACGGGCCACTCGCAAGGACGGATCAGTCGCGCCTTGCAAGCGGTTGCGAGGAACCGCTCACCGCGGCTCCCTTCGCTCCCGCGCGCCGCCCGTGTCGAGGGCGGACCGACCGTCCGGTCGATCGGTCTTGACAGTAGTTATTGATTGCTCTATAGCTACGGTATGGCAACGACGGCGTCCACCCGGCAGACCTCCGAGCAGCGACGCGAGGAGGTCCTCGTCGCGGCCACCCACGAGTTCGCGGTACACGGCTACCACGCCGCCAGCACAGCCGCGATCGCCAAGCTCGCCGGGATCTCCCAGCCCTACATCTACGCGCTCTTCGCGAACAAGCGCGAGCTGTTCCTGGCGGCGCACTCGCGCACGATCGAGCACCTGCGGGACGCCTTCCTGCGGGCGGCGCGCGGGAGCGAGGACCCTGCGGAGCGCCTGCAGCGGATGGGCCTCGCCTACCGACCCCTGATCGAAGCGGACCGCGATCAGCTGCTGCTGCAGCTCCAGAGCCACGCCGCCGCGGGCGATCCAGAGATCGGCCCCTCGGTCGCCGCCGAGTTCAAGGCGCTGTTCGACGGCGTCCGCCGCGCCAGCGGGGCATCCGAGCAGGACGTCGCCGCCTTCTTCGCCTGCGGGATGCTGATCAACGTGGCGACCGCGCTCGGGCTGCCCGAGATCGCGGCGCCCGCCCTGGAGTGGACCGCGCCGGCGTGCTGACCCCTTTTTTTGGCCTCAATGCTTATCAATCAATCAATAATGAGGAGCTGACATGACCCCGACACGCACCCGCACCGGCTGGACGCTCGCACTCGTGTCAGCCGCGCTGTTCATGGTGACCCTCGACAACCTCGTCGTGACCACCGCCCTGCCCCGGATCCGGATCGACCTCGGTGCGGGCCTGAGCGAGCTCGAGTGGATCGTCAACGCGTACACGTTGTCGTTCGCCGTCCTGCTGATGACCGGCGCCGCCCTGGGCGACCGCTTCGGTCGCAGGCGGGTGCTCACGATTGGACTGTGCATCTTCACGGCCGCCTCCGCGGCGGCCGCCGTGGCACCCGACACGAGCACCCTGATCGCGGCACGCGCCGTGCAGGGGGCGGGCGGCGCGCTCGTGTTGCCGCTGACGCTGACGCTGCTCTCGGAGGCGTTCCCGGAGGGCAAACGGGGTGTTGCGCTCGGCATCTGGTCGGGTGTCAGCGGCCTCGGTGTGGCGCTCGGACCCGTCATCGGGGGCGCAGTCGTGAGCGGGCTCTCGTGGCAGTGGATCTTCTGGATCAACGTCCCGATCGGCCTCGTCGTCGCGCCACTCGCGCACGCGCGGCTGACCGAGAGCCGCGGCCCGAACATGCATCTCGACCTACCCGGCGTGGCGCTCGCCAGCGGCGGGCTGCTCGGCATCGTCTACGCGCTCGTACGGGCGAACTCGCTCGGCTGGACCAGTTCCACGGTCCTCGTGAGCGGAGCCCTCGGCGCCGCGTTGCTGGTGCTGTTCGTCGCCCGGGAGCGCCGCACGGGCTCGCCGATGCTGCCGATGCGTTTCTTCCACAGCCGTGCCTTCTCGGCGACGAACGCTGTCTCGCTGGCGATGTACTTCGGCATGTTCGGGGCGATCTTCCTGCTGGCCCAGTTCTTCCAGACGGCCCAGGGCTACACGCCCCTGCAGGCGGGCCTGCGCACGCTCCCGTGGACGGCGATGCCGATCTTCGTGGCGCCGCTCGCCGGGCTCCTGTCCGATCGCATCGGCAGCCGGCCGCTGATGTTCGCGGGGCTCGCACTCCAGGCCGGCGCGCTGACATGGCTGGCGAGCGAGCTCAGCCCGACGCTCGCCTACGGCGACATGGTCGTGCCCTTCATGCTCGCCGGCGCCGGGATGGCGCTCGTGTTCGCGCCGGCCGCCAACGCGGTGCTCGGTTCGGTGCGGGGCGAGGAGGCGGGACAGGCCTCGGGTGCGACCAACGCAATCCGCGAGGTCGGCGGCGTGCTCGGGATCGCCGTGCTCGCCTCGGTGTTCAGCAGCGCCGGCAGCTATGTCTCCCCTGAGGCCTTCGTCAACGGGCTGACGCCGGCCGTGTTCGTCGCTGCAGCTGTGCTCGCGGTGGGCGCGCTCGCCGCTCTCGCCGTCCCCGGCCTCGCCCATACCGGCACCGGCACCGCCCGTCTGGCGGGAAGCCCCGCCTGAGTGCGCCCCCCGCACCGGTCGCGGGCCCGCGCCGTCGCATGACGGCGCGGGTCAGCGGCCCCGAGCGGGACGCCCGCGCTCAGGGCACCAGCACGATCTTGCCGTGCGTGTGCCTGTCGGCGAGCTCGGTGAAGGCGTCGCGGACCTGTTCGAGCGGGAACGTGCGCGCGATCGGCACCTCGAGGGTGCCCTCGGCGGCGAGGCCCGCGAGCTCGGCGAGCACGGACGCGGTCGCGATCGCGTGGGTGCCCTGGGCGTTCACGCCGTAGCGCTCCACCGCGCCGAAGTCGGCGATCGTGTTGATCCGCCCTGGGGGTACGCCCAGCTCGATCGCCAGCTCGACGTAGCCGCCGCCGAAGGTGTCGATGAACGTGTCGACGGTGCCGCCCGCCGCTGCGCGGATGCGCTCGGCCTGCCCCTCCCCGTAGGTGATCGGCACGACTTCGTGCGAGCGCAGCCACTCGTGGTTGCGCTCGCTCGCCAGTCCGATCACCGTGGCCCCGGTGCGGCGGGCGAGCTGCACGGCGATCGAGCCGACCCCGCCGGCGGCGCCCGAGACCACGACCGTCTCGCCGGCCTGCGGCGCGACGGCCTGCACCGACGCGTATGCCGCGACCGCAGCCACGAACAGCGACCCGGCGACCTCCCACGGCAACGACGGCGGCTTGGCGACGAGCTGCTCGACAGGGACGACGACGAGCTCTGCCTGGCTCGCGCGCTGCTCGGTCCAGCCGAGCACCTCCTCGCCGACCGCAAACGCATCCACCCCTTCGCCCAGGGCGCGCACGACGCCCGCCAGGTCGGTGCCCTCGCCCGAG
Organism: uncultured Solirubrobacteraceae bacterium; assembly: GCA_963743505.1. Lineage (GTDB taxonomy): Bacteria > Actinomycetota > Thermoleophilia > Solirubrobacterales > Solirubrobacteraceae > Palsa-744. The sequence continues at coordinate 924,653 of CAVUPZ010000002.1, forward strand.
GGGAACCTCGCCGGCCAGCGCGCGTCGAGGAGACCCTCGCGGATCGCGATCTCACCGGGATTGATCCCGGCCGCCTTCACGGCCACGAGCACCTCGCCGGGACCGGCCAGCGGATCCTCCACCTCGCGCACGTCGAGAACGTCAACCCCGCCGTAGTGATCGAATCGCACTGCCCTCATGTCGCCTCCTCACTCGCTTTCGGTGCCGGATCGGGCTCCTCGCCTGGGCTGACCCCAACGTAGCGGACGCCACCGCTGCGATCGGCCCCTCGTCCCTGCGCCCGGCGCTGCCGAAGGGGGCTTCAGCGCTCCCCCGGAGGTGCCGATACCCCCTCATGGGCAGCTCCACCCTGCACGCCTTCCTTCGGCGCGGAGGAGAGCTCCGGCGAGCGCCGGCGGCGCTCGCGTTCGCGGCGATGTCCGCGCTGCTGCTGGCGTACGTCGTCGTCGCCTTCGCGGGCTGGGAGAGCGACTCGACCCTCGTCAACGGGTGGCTGGTCGACGCCTTCGAGTTGACCGCCGGCTGTCTCTGCGTGGCAAGAGGGCTCACGCGCCGCACGGGACGGCTCATCCCGCTCGTCCTCGGAGCAGCGGTGATCTCGTGGGCGCTCGGCGACGTGGCGAACACGATCCAGTCACTTAATGGGGCTACCCCACCCGTGCCCTCGGTGGCAGACGCCTTCTACCTCGGCTTCTTCCCACTCGCATACGGGGGGATCGTGCTGATGATGCGCGGGCAGGCACGGCGGCTCGACGGGTCGAGCTGGCTCGACGGTGCCGTGGCGGGGCTCGGCGCCGCGGCGGTCTGCGCCGCGTTCGCCTTTCACGACATCGTGAGGCTCACCGGCGGGCGGGCCCTGGAGGTGGCCGTCAACCTCGCGTATCCCGTCGGCGACCTGCTGCTGCTGTTCCTGATCGCCGGCGCGAGCGCGATGCTCTCGGGTCGGCGCCGCGCGCCGTGGGTGCTGCTCGCCACGGGCGTAGCGTTCAACGTGGCGGGGGACACCTTCAACCTGTTCGGCTCCACCGTCGGAGCAACGCGCGTGGGCAGCGCCGTCAACGAGGTCGCGTGGCCGGTGGCGGTGCTGCTGATCTCGATCGCCGTCTGGCTGCCACGCGGCAGGAGCGACCCGCGCGAGACGGAGAAGCCGCCCGGTTTCCTGCTCCCGGCGCTCGGGGCCCTGGCGGCGCTGGCGATCCTCGCCCTCGCCGGCCTGCACACGACCAGCCGGGTCGCGATCGGGCTCGCGGTCGCGACGCTGCTCGTGGCCGGCGCCCGCCTGGTCGTCTCGATGCGCGGGCTGCGTGAGCTGACCCAGCGCCGCTACCGCCAATCGGTCACCGACCACCTCACCGGCCTCGGCAACAGGCGCGGCCTGTTCGAGCTGCTCGAGCGCCACTTCGCCGAGCATGACCCCCTGGACGCGCGGCCGCGACTGGCGTGCCTGTACGCCGACCTGAACCACTTCAAGGAGCTGAACGACTCCTTCGGGCATCCCGCTGGTGATGACATCCTGCGCCAGGTCGGCGAGCGGTTGACGTCGGCGCTGCGCGAGTCCGACGTGCTCGTGCGGCTCGGCGGCGACGAGTTCGCGATCATCGCCCTCGGCGTCGACCCCGAGGGCGCCGTCGAGATCGCCGAACGCCTGACGGCTGCTCTCAGCGAGCCCTTCTCACTCGAGGTCGTCAGCCCGCGCCTGAGCGCGAGCATCGGTATCGCCATGGCCCCCGACCACGCCGAGGACAGCGACGGTCTGCTGTGGTGCGCCGACGCCGCGATGTATCGGGCGAAGTCGACGGAGGCGCCCTTTGCGCTGTACGAGGAACGCAAGGACTTCGACCGTGGCGGCAACCGCATGCGCATGGCCGAAGAGCTGAGCGGCGCGATCGCGGAGGGGTCGCTCGTGCTCCACTACCAGCCCCAGCTCGCGCTGGATGCGAGCCGGGTGCGGACGGTCGAGGCCCTCGTGCGCTGGCCGCACGAACGGCTCGGGCTGGTACCCCCGCTGACCTTCATCCCGATCGCGGAGGAAGCCGGGCTGATGAGCCAGCTGACGGCTTGGGTGCTCGAGTCCGCCCTCGCGCAGTGCGCGGCCTGGCGGGCCGCCGGACACACGATGAGCGTGGCCGTGAACGTCTCGGCGACCAACCTGCTCGAAGTCGGGTTCCTCGACCTCGTCCGGGAGCGCCTGGGCGCGTGCTCGCTGCCGCCGGAGGCGCTCGTGATCGAGCTGACCGAGACGTCGATCATCCAGGACTTCGAGCGCTCGCGTGCGATCATCGGCGAGCTCAGGGCGATCGGGATCGTCGTCTCGATCGACGACTTCGGCGCCGGGTTCACCTCGCTGGCCTACCTCAGCAACCTCGCCGTCGGCGAGCTCAAGCTCGATCGGAGCTTCATCACCCGTCTGGCGCCGGGTGAGCCCGCCCGCGGCGCGGATCTCGTGCGGGCGATGATCGACCTCGGCCATGCGCTCGAGCTCAGGGTCGTAGCGGAGGGGGTCGAGGACGAAGCGACCCTGCGGAAGCTCTCCTCCTTCGGCTGTGACCTGGCGCAGGGGTACTACATCGAGGCGCCAAGCCCCGCCGAGAGCCTCTCCTGCATCAACGCCGACGCGTCCCCCCCGTCGGCGTCGCCGGAACCCACGCACCCGCACAGGCGTGCCAGGCCGAGTCGCTCCAGCAGCGGCGCGCCGGCGCCGCGGTCACGCTCGCCGATCTGAGCGGCCCACGAAGTCGTAGGCTGGCGATGTGCTCGGGCTTCCCGACCGGATCACAGCCTGTCTGTTCGACCTCGACGGCGTGCTCACCAAGACCGCCCAGGTACACGCTGTGGCGTGGCAGGAGATGTTCGACGCCTACCTGCGCGAACGTGCGGAGAAGCAGGGCGAGCCGTTCGTGCCGTTCGATCGCGCCTCCGACTACGCCCAGTACGTCGACGGCAAGCCCCGCTACGAGGGGGTGCAATCGTTTCTCGGCTCGCGCGGGATCGAGCTGCCCCGCGGCGCTCCCAGCGATCCTCCCAACGCCGAGACGGTGGACGGCCTCGGCAACCGCAAGAACGAGATCGTCCTGCGTCTGATCCACGAGCAGGGCGTCGAGGCGTACGAGGGATCGGTCCGCTACGTCCGGGCCGTCGCGGCGGCCGGGCTGCCGCGGGCGGTCGTCTCGTCGAGCACGAACTGCCGCGACGTGCTCGCTGCCGCCGGGATCGAGGACCTGTTCGACGCTCGCATCGATGGCGTCGTCGCCGAGCGGGAGCACCTCCGCGGCAAGCCGGCGCCGGACACGTTCCTCGCCGGCGCGCGCGCCCTCGGGGTGCCGGCGTCGCACGGGGCCGTGTTCGAGGACGCCCTCGCCGGCGTCGCCGCGGGACGGGCTGGGCGCTTCGGCTTCGTGGTGGGGGTCGACCGCGCGGGCCAGGCGGACGCCCTGCGCGAGCACGGCGCCGACGTGGTCGTCTCGGATCTGAGCGAGCTGCTCGACCGATGATCCGCCACCGCGCGTTCGCGCTCGAGCCCTGGGCGCTCCGCGAGAAGGAGCTGGATCTCGACGTGCTGGCCCAGACCGAGTCGTGCTTCGCCCTCTCCAACGGGCACATCGGCCTGCGCGGGAACCTCGACGAGGGCGAGCCGCACGGCCTGCCGGGCACGTACCTGAACGGCTTCTACGAGGTCCGCCCGCTCCCCTACGCGGAGGCCGGCTATGGCTTCCCGGAGGCCGGCCAGGCGGTCGTCAATGTCACGAACGGCAAGATCATCCGCCTGCTCGTCGACGACGAGCCCTTCGACGTACGCTACGGGCAGCTCCTGAGCCACGAACGCGTGCTCGATCTGCGTGCGGGCGTGCTGCGGCGCACCGCCGACTGGGTGTCCCCGGCCGGGGCGCGCGTGCGCGTCGAGTCGACCCGGCTGGTGTCGCTCGTCCAGCGGTCGGTGGCGGCGATCTCCTACGAGGTCACGGCGCTCGACGACGGCGTCCGCGTGGTGGTCCAATCCGAGCTCGTCGCCAACGAGCCCCTGCCGGGTCACTCCCGGGACCCCAGGGCGGAGATGGCCCCCGTCGGACCGCTTCGCTCGCTCCAATATCGCCACCTCGCCCACGCGGCGATGCTGGCGCACGCGACCAGCGCGAGCGACCTGACGATGGCCGTCGCCATGGATCACCTCATCGACGGGCCACCCGAGACCGAGGCGAGCTCCGAGAGCTTTCCCGACGAGGCGCGCGTGATGGTCGCGGTCGACCTTGCCGCGGGCGTGCGCCTGCGCGTGATCAAGCTGCTCGCCTACGGCTGGTCCGCGCAGCGGTCGGTGACGGCGATCGAGGATCAGGTCCGCGCCGCCGTGGTCGAGGCGAGGCACACCGGTTGGGAGGGGCTGCTCGACAGCCAGAGGGCCTATCTCGACGACTTCTGGCGGATCGCCGACGTCGAGTTGGAGGGGGACACGGAGCTGCAGTCGGCCGTTCGGGCGTCGATGTTCCACTGCCTGCAGGCCGCAGCGCGCGCGGAGACGCGCGCGATCCCGGCGAAGGGCCTGACCGGACCGGGATACGACGGCCACACGTTCTGGGACACGGAGACGTTCGTGCTGCCGGTCCTCACCTACACGGTCCCGAGGGCGGCGGCGGACGCCCTGCGATGGCGCCACGCGACAATCGAGCTCGCGCGCGAGCGAGCGACGGTGCTCGGCTTTCGCGGCGCGGCGTTCCCGTGGCGGACGATCCGGGGGGAGGAGTGCTCGGGCTACTGGCCGGCGGGGACCGCTGCCTTCCACATCAACGCCGACATCGCCGCGGCGGTCATCCGCTACCAGTCCGCCGTGGAGGACCCGGACTTCGCCGAGCACGCCGGCCTCGAGCTGCTGACCGAAACGGCACGGCTGTGGCGCGCCCTGGGGCACCACGACGTCGGCGGACGGTTTCGGATCGACGGCGTCACCGGGCCCGACGAGTACAGCGCGATCGCCGACAACAACACCTACACGAACCTGATGGCCCAGCAGAACCTCCGCGCGGCCGCGGCTGCCGCCGAGCGCTTCACAGACCGCGCCGCCGAGCTCGGCGTCGATCCGGAGGAGGCCGCGTCCTGGCGCGATGCCGCGGACGCGATCGTGATCCGCTACGACGCCGAGATCGGTGTCCATTGTCAGGCCGAAGGGTTCACCCAGCACCAACGGTGGGACTTCGACGCCACCCCGCCCGAGCACTACCCCCTGCTGCTGCATTACCCGTACTTCGACCTGTACCGCAAGCAGGTCGTCAAGCAGGCCGACCTCGTCCTCGCGATGCAGCTGCGGGGAGATGCGTTCACCGACGAGGAGAAGGCTCGCAACTTCGACTACTACGAGGCCCTGACCGTCCGCGATTCCTCGCTCTCGGCGTGCACACAGGCGGTTGTCGCGGCAGAGGTCGGGCATATGGAGCTTGCATATGACTACTTCGGGGAGGCGGCCCTGATCGACGTCGACGACATCGAGCAGAACACCAGCGACGGATTGCACATCGCCTCGCTTGCGGGGGCGTGGATCGCCGCGGTCGCCGGCTTTGGAGGCATGCGCGACAACGACGGCGCGCTGACGTTCAAGCCACGGTTGCCCGCGGAGCTCCCGCGGATGACCTTCGGGATCCTCGTCCGCGGCCGGCAGCTGCGCGTCGAGGTCCGCGCCAGGCAGGCCACCTACACGCTCGCAGACGGCGAGCAGCTCGAGCTGAGCCACTACGGCGAGGCGCTCACCGTCATCCGCGGCGCGTCCGAGACGCGTCGGATCCCACACCTCGTCGAGCCGCCGCCGCCCGAGCAGCCGGCGAGGCGGGCGCCGCTGCGCCGGCGCCGGCCACGATGAGCCGGCGCCCGCAGGCCGGCCCCGGTCGTGCCCACCGCGTCGTCGTCGTCGGCGGCGGCTTCGGCGGGCTGCAGGTCGCCCTCGGCCTGCGCCGGGCCCCGGTCGAGGTCACGCTCGTCGACCATCGCAACTTCCACCTCTTCCAGCCCCTCACCTACCAGGTGGCAACGGGCGGCCTCTCCCCGGGGGAAATCGCCTATCCGCTGCGCGCGATCTTCCGGCGCCAGGCCAACGTGAAGGTCGAGCTCGCGGAGGTAGCGGACTTCGATCTCGAGCACCGCGAGCTGCACCTGCATCCGGTGCTGGGCGGGGCCGCCCCCGCGTGGATCCCCTACGACAGCCTCGTCGTCGCCGGCGGCTCGCGTTACTCCTACTTCGGGCACGACGACTGGGCAGCCTACGCCCCCGAGGTGAAGTCGCTGGAGAGCGCGTTGCACGTGCGCACCCGCATCCTCACGGCCTTCGAGGCGGCCGAGCTCGAGCCGGACCCGCAGGCGCGGGCTGCCTGGCTCACGTTCGTGGTCGTCGGTGCCGGCCCGACGGGCGTCGAGATGGCTGGGCAGATCGCGGAGCTCGCGGCGGACACGCTGCGCCACGACTTCCGCGTGATCGACCCGCGCACGAGCCGCGTCGTGCTGGTCGAGGCGGCCGATCGCGTGCTCACGAGCTTCCCGCCGTCGCTCTCGGCGAAGGCCGAGGGCTCGCTGCGGGCGATCGGGGTGGAGCCGCTGCTGCAGCGGACGGTGGTCGGCGTCGATGAGGACGGTGTGACGATCGCCGACGGCGGCGGCGCGCGCAAGCTCGTCCCCGCGCGCACGGTCGTATGGGCCGCGGGGGTGAAGGCCTCGCCGCTCGCTTCGCGGCTCGGCGAGCTGACGGGCGCCGAGTGCGACCGGGCCGGCCGGGTCACGGTCGAGTCGGACCTCACCCTTCCCGGCCACCCGGAGGCGTTCGCCGTGGGCGACATGGTCCGCGTGCGCAGCGTCGATGGCCAGGCGGAGACCTTCCCGGGCGTCGCCCCGGTCGCGATGCAGGAGGGTCGCTACGTGGCCCGCGTCCTGCTGTCGCGGCTGCAGGGCCGTCAGACACCGCCGTTCCGCTACCACGACAAGGGCAACCTCGCCACGATCGGCAGAGCGGCCGCGGTCGCCGACCTGCGGGGGCTGCGGCTCAGCGGCGTGGTCGCCTGGCTCACCTGGCTGGTCGTGCACCTCTGGTATCTGGTCGGCTTTCAGAACCGGGTCCTCGTGTTCATCCGCTGGACGTTCAGCTTCCTCACCCACGGCCGCGGTGCACGCCTGATCACCGGACACGAAGCCGCGACCGACCCGCCCCGCGGCCCGCCCGTCGCGGCGGACGCCGCACGTCCGGGCGGTGGCTGAGGCGACGCTCGCTCCGGAGCCGGCTGGGGGTAGGCTTGGTCGGTCGGTCCAACGCCAATCGCTCCTCCACCGGGGTGCCCGACGCGCGCAGGAGCAGACCCGATGACCGCATTCCAGAACGAGGCAGTGATCAGGTGGCTGACGCATCCTCCCGACGGGATGCCGCGGATGACCGTCGGCAGCGGTGCGATGACGCCGGCGCTGCCGGTCGAGTTCAACCCCGGCGCGGCGCACCCGCTGGCGACCTCGCCGGGCGAGCTCCTCGCCGGAGCGATCGGAACCACGTTCGCGTGGTTCGCCGCTCATCAGCTGCTGCAGGCGGGACATCAGGCGCACGAGCTGATCGCGGAAGTGACCGTGAGCGCGGCGACCGACGACGGCGACATCGCGAATCTCACTCTCAGCGCGATCTCGTGCACGTTGAGGGGTCGCGTCCCCGCGATCGACCAGGGGCAGCTCGAGGCGGTCTCGACGGCGGCGATCAAACGCTGCGTCGAGTGCTTCCGTCTACGCGCCGACGGCCTGAGGCTCCACGCCGGGGCGACGCTCGAGGGTCATTAGCGCGGTCATCCCGCGGCGATGGTCGCGCCGTTCCTGTGTCGCTGCCAGCTGGGGCCGGAGCGACTTGGCCACCACGGCCGCCCGCCCGAAGGGTCTTCAGGCGGGCAACCGGGCGCCAGTGAACCTAGATCGTCCCCTCGATCAGCTTGGTGAAGTCTTCCTGGCCTTTGACGTTCGGGTGGTAGCTTTCTTCGAGCGGGTTGGACTGTCCGTTGAGCCACTCTTCCGACGCGCACACCTCGTGCGGTTCAAAGGCGCTCGTCGGATTGACGAACTTGAATTTCGCCGCTTCCGCGCGACCCTTGATGACGGCGTCGAGTTTTTCCGCCGTTTCGTTCATTTTCTTCTCGTTCCCGGAGGTGAGGAAGTTGACGTTGCACGTCGCTCCTTCCTTCGTGAACAACTTCGGGTAGCCAAGGACGATCACCTCGGCGCTCGTCGCCTTCGACCGGATGTCCGTGTACGTCGTTTCCAGCAGCGCCGGAAGTTTCTTGGCGATGAATTCATTGGCTTCGTTGATCGCGCCGCCACATGTGAAGTAATAGAGGGCGCAGTTGATGATCACGTTGCTGAAGCCGGCATCGTTGCCGCCGATCGTGATTGTCACGAGCGCCGTGCTGGCGCTCAGCGTGCCGAGCTGTTTTTCGTTCACTTCCGGGGACTTCGCGCCACTGCACGCCTGGAAGCTCAGCGTGTAGCCCTTCGCTGCGGCGATCTTCGGCCCGTATGCGTCGGGGCTGCGCTTGCATGATCCTGATTCTTCGTAGAACACCCTGGTGCCCACTCCCGACGAGTAGGAGTCTCCGAGCGCCACGTATTGCGATGCCGCGGCGGATGCGGCTGGCACCAGCACCCCCGCCATCAACGCAGCAAGACCGACGAGTCGGGTCAGTTTTCCCATTTGCGTTCCTCTTCCCTCCCGTGATGTCGCTCGGGTCCACTCCCGGCGGCAGGGCGGTTCCCTCCCGAGCGCGTGCCGTCCTAACGTAACGTCGTCCGATCCGGCGCGTCAAGGGTGCGCCGTGAAAAGCCTCCCGAGCTGCCGGAATCCCGTTCACTCTTTGTTGCCCGGGAACACAGGCCAGCCCCAGCGGCGGGGGATCTTGTAACGACGGGACAGGTCGGCCGGCTGCGAACGGATGCCTCGCGGGGGATCGCCGGGCGACCCGTGGCGCGGGGAAGCCGTAGAGTCGGGGCGAGGACCGGATGCTCGCCGAGCGCGGCATGCAGAGACACCGAGGAGCGATGGCCGAGAAGAGCGCACGAGACCTGAGCAGGCTTGCCGAGCAGCTGCGGGTCGCTCCCGGCTCCAAGGTCACCCTTGCGGACCGCCCGCCCCGATGAGCGCCCCGCTGCTGGGCGACGAGCGCGCCGCGGCCGCGCTGCGCCGCGCGGTGGCCTCCCGGAGGGATGAGCTGATCGCCTTCACGCGAGCGCTCGTGCGCGAGCGCTCGCTCGTCGGCGCGGAGGAGGGTGCACAGGCGCTGATTGCCGAGCGCCTGTCGAGGATCGGCTTTCAGGTGCGTCGGGTGGAGATCGATCCACCCGAGGAGGACCCGCAGGGCACCTGGGGCTATCCGCCACGTTCGTATGCGCAGCGCACCTGTGTCGCCGGGCGAATCGACGGCTCGGGGCAGGCTTGCTCGCTGCATCTCTCCGGCCACGTCGACGTGGTTCCCGTCGAGTCGCCCGAGCGCTGGCGCCACGATCCCTGGGCGGCGGAGGTCGCAGGGGGTCGGATCTGGGGGCGTGGCGCCGGGGACATGAAGGCCGGCCTGGCGGCGTACATGATCGCCGCGGAGGCGTTCCTCGAGGTCTGCGGAGCGCCGCTCGGGGACCTCGTGTTCAGCTCCGTGATCGAGGAGGAGTGCACGGGAAACGGCATGAAGGCGGTCCTCGCGGCCGGCTACGGTGCGGACGCGACCCTGATCGGCGAGCCGAGCGGGCTGGCGCTGATGCACGCCGGGGTCGGCGTGATCTGGGCCCGGTTGAGGGCCGAGGGCGCCGGCGCACACGTCGCCTTCAGCACCGGCGGCTCGAGCTCCGAGCGGATCCTCGCCGCACTCGCCGGCCTGCGGGCGCTCGAGAGCGAGCTCAACGCGTACGACCCGCAGCAGGCGGACGCGGACCCCGACGCGGTCTTCTTCAGCGCTCACGAGAAACCGTTTCGGCTCAACGTCGGTACGCTCGCCGGCGGCGTGTGGCCCTCGTCGGAGCCCGTCGCAGCGGAGGCACGGGTGCGTGTCGGCTTCGGCAGGAAGCACACCCCGGCGCAGGTGCAGGAACTGGTGAGCCGGGCTGTCGCGCTCGCGGCACCGGAGGTCGAGGTCTGCTTCGAGGGCTTCCGAGCGCCCGCTTACTGCGATGAGCTCCGGCACGATCTCGGCGCTGCGCTCGCGGCATCCCACGATGTCCTGCACGGCTCGGCCCCCGCGCGGCTGGCGCTCCCCGGCACGACCGACGCCCGCTCGGTCACCGGACCGTGCGTCTGCTACGGCCCGCTCGCGGGCGCGATCCATGCGAGCGACGAGTGGGTCGACATCGACTCCACGGAAGCCGTCGCGTGTGCGCTCGCGCTGACGATCGCGGCTTTGCAGAGCCCGCGAGCGCGGCCCTGACGGACCACTCAGGCGCGGTGGTGGTCGACGACCTCGATGTTGTTCCCGTCGGGGTCGAGGACGAAGGCCGAGTAGTAGCCCGGGTGGTAGTGCGCGCGCTCCCCCGGCTCGCCGTTGCCCCGGTACCCGGCCACAATCGCCTCGTCGTAGAAGCGCTTGACCTTCTCGTCGGTGCCCGGGAACGCGATGTGAACGTTCGCCGTCGGCGTTCCCGCGACGACGGAGAACGACCCACCCCCGGCGCCGCCCCGGAACATCGTCCGGTCGCCGTCCACGTTGCGGGCGTCGAAGCCCGCGGCGTCGCCGACGAGCCGATAGAAGGCAGCCGCCGCGGGGAGGTCGAGCACCCGCAGCCACAGGTGGTCGATGATCGCGCCGTCCGTGGGGAGGGCGCCGTGGTGAACGGCCTCGACGCTGTTGCCGTCCGGGTCGCGCAGGAAGGCGCTGTAGTAGTCGTCCCGGTACTGCTGACGGGGGCCGGGGGCGCCCTGGCTGGGGTGGCCGGCGTCGACTCCCGCCCGCCAGAAGTCCTCGACGTGGCGGCGGGAGGGCGCGGCAAAGCCGATGTGCAGTCTGCTGGTGGGCCGGTGTTGCTCGTCGCCCTCGCTGAGGAAGAACTCGTGCCACGCGGCGAACGCCGGCGTGTCCTCGCTCGCCTCGATCTCCAGCCTGCCGAGCACCGTCGCGAAGAAGCTTGCCGACGCCCCTCGGTCAGCCACCCGGATGGTCACGTGGTCGAACATCTCACCGTCTCTGCGCCGACGCCGCCAAGGGGCACGAACCGTAGCGCACGACGGCCGTGGGCGCGGCTGTGCGACGGGCTTGGCGGTCGTCGGTCGACGGCGGCTCGATCCGCTCGATCTGAGAGCTCGGCGGGTGCTCATCGGCGCCCGGGTCCTGCACGCGGCCTCCGGGTGCCGATCGGCGCCCGGGCGCCTCCTGGGCACCGTCGAGTACGGTGGGGGCGGGGATGAGCGTGATCCGATCGGCGGCGTGAGCTGATGGCCCAGGTCGAGCGAGCCGAGCCGGGGACGGCAGCGCAGCCGCTCTCCCGGCCGGGCAGACTTGCTGAGCTCGGGGGCGTCTGCGCCGCTCGTCCCCGCGTGGTGATCGGGGCGTGGGTGTTGATCCTGATCGCCGTCGTCCTGATCGCAAGGGTGGCGGGGGGCACGTTCAGCGACAAGGTCGAATTGTCCGGCACCCAGGCCTACACGGGCCTGAAGCTGCTCGACGCCAACGAACCGAAGGCCGGCGGCTACACGGGCCAGATCGTCTTCCACGCCGCGACCGCGGGCGTGCGCGCAGGTGAAGGAGCGATCGAGCAGACGGTCGCGAACCTGCAGGCGCTCCCGCACGTCCTGTCGGTCTCGAACCCCTTCGCCAACGGGTCGAGCGCGATTTCTCCCGACGGCCAGACGGCCTTCTCGACGGTGCACTTCGACCAGCGCCCGAAGGCCCTCGGTGGCGCCTACCTGACGAAGCTCGACGACGCCACGGCCCCCGCCCGCAAGGCGGGGCTGGAGGTCGAGTACGGCGGCGGATTGGACGAGCTCGTGCGGCCGGCCGCGAACGACATCGTCTCGGAGGTGATCGGCTTCGGCGTCGCCCTGATCGTGCTGCTGATCGGGTTCGGCAGCATCGCGGGGGCCGTCGTGCCGCTCGGCAGCGCGCTGATCGCCGTCCTCGCTGGGTTGAGCCTGCTCGAGATCCTGGCGGGCGCGCTCACGTTCGGGACCGCGGCGCCCACGCTCGCGCTGATGATCGGGCTCGGCGTCGGCATCGACTACGCGCTGTTCCTGACGACACGCTTCAGGCAGCGGCTCAAAGACGGGGTCGATCCCATCACGGCCGCTCGCACGACCGTCGGGACCAGCGGCCACGCTGTGCTCGTGGCGGCAGGGACGGTCTCGCTCGCACTGCTCGGCCTGTACGCATCCGGGATCACCTTCATCGGCCAGCTCGGCCTCGCGGCCGTGATCGCCGTCCTGATCGCGGCGATCGCCTCGCTCACGTTGGTGCCCGCTGCCCTCGGCCTGTTCGGGACGCGGATCGACCGTTGGACGGTCGGCACGCCGCAGGCGGAGAGCGGCAGCGACAGCGATCGCTGGCACCGCTACGCCCGCCTGGTCGCCCGACGGCCGTGGCGGTTCCTGCTCGCCGCCGTCGCTGTGCTGCTGCTGCTCGCCGTGCCGCTGCTCTCGATCGAACTGGGGCACATCGACGATGGCGCGGACCCGAGCAGCTACACCGACCACCGCGCATACGAGCTGATCGCCCAGGGCTTCGGCGTCGGCGCCAACGGGCAGTTCACCGTCGTCGTCGACATCCGCAAGGCGAGCAAGAGCGCGAGCGAGATCTCGAGCTCCGTGACCAAGGCGCTGCAGGAAACCCCCGACGTGGCTCATGTCGGTGCGCTCGGGCCCTCCCAGAACGGGGCGATCCTGATCGGCTCGGTGACCCCGCGGGGGTCGCCGCAGGCGAAGTCGAGCAAGGACCTGTTCGATCGCCTTGTGGGGACGACGCTGCCGCAGGCGCTCGCGGGCACCGGAGCGAATGGGTACGTGACGGGCGGCGCGGCGATCCAGCTGCAGTTCCGCGACACGCTCGCCTCGCGCCTGGTGATCGTGATCGCCGTCGTCGTGGCGCTCGCGTTCTTCCTGCTGATGGCGACGTTCCGCAGCGTCCTGATCGCCGCCAAGGCGGCCCTGATGAACCTGCTCTCGATCGGTGCCGCCTACGGCGTGATCGTCGCTGTGTTCCAGTGGGGTTGGGGACGTGGCCTGATCGGTGTGAGCGAGCGCGTCCCGATCGAGTCATACGTGCCCGTGCTGATGTTCGCGATCGTGTTCGGCCTCTCGATGGACTACGAGGTCTTCCTGCTCACCCGGATCCGGGAGTCCTGGCTCGACAGTGGTGACACAACCCGGGCGATCGCGTCCGGACTCGCGAGGACCGCGAGGGTGATCACCTGCGCGGCCCTGATCATGGCGAGCGTGTTCATCTCGTTCGTCCTCTCGACCAACGTCGTCGTGAAGATGCTCGCCGTCGGTCTCTCGGCGAGCGTGCTGGTCGATGCCACGATCGTGCGCCTCGTGCTCGTGCCCGCCACGATGACCCTGCTCGGCGACGCCAACTGGTGGCTGCCGCCCTGGCTCGACCGGCTGCTGCCGAGGATCGACCCCGAGGCGACGGCACCGGCCGCGGCGGATTGAATGCCCTCAGGCGGTCAGCGCCGCCGCCATCTCCGCGAAGGCCTCGACATAGGCGTCGACCGCCTCCTCGGTGTGCATGACCGACAACGTCCACTCCTCCTCGCGCCCGGGCGTCATGTAGATGCCACGGTTCATGTTCCACAGCCACGCGAGCTCGGTCACCGGCACGTCCTGGCTGGCCTTGAAGCTTTCGTAGTCCACGATCGGGGTGGGGGAGAACGTCACACATCCCTTCGAGCCGATGCCGACGGCGTAGCCGGGCAGCTGGTGACGCTCGATCACCGCCTCGCAGCCCGCGAGGATGCGGTCGTTGAGGGCGTCGAGATGCCTGTAGGCGTCGGGGGTGAGAACCTGCTCGAGGCTTGCCCGCGCGGCAGCCATCGCGAGCGGATTGCCGTTGTAGGTTCCGACCTGGTACACGCTGCCGTCCTCGACGACGCTCATCACGTGCTCGCTGCCCCCGATCGCCCCTGCGGGCAGGCCGCCGCCGAGCGTCTTGGCGAGCGTCACCAAGTCCGGCTGCACGCCGAAGCGCTCGGTCGCTCCACCGGCGGCGATCGCGAGCCCGGTCTTGACCTCGTCGAAGATCAGCACGACGCCGTGCCGTGCGGTGATCTCGCGAACCTGCTCGAGGTAGCCCTGCTCCGGGAGCACCACGCCGAGGTTCATCATCGCGGCCTCCATGATCACGCAGGCCGGCAGGCGCCCTTCAGCCGCGAGACGCTCGATGCGTCGCTCCATCGCGCCGGCGTCGTTGAACGGGACGGCGATCGTCAGATCGCTCACCGCCCTCGGTATCCCTGCGCCGTAGGGCAGCGAGGCCAGGTCCTCGCGGTCGCCGATCTGCTCGTAGGGGACGCCGATCGAGACCATCACCGCGTCGTGGTGGCCGTGATAGGAGCCGAAGATCTTCATGATCGTCTCGCGGCCCGTCAGCGCCCGGGCGATCCTGATCGCGTCCATCGTTGCCTCGGAGCCCGAGTTGACGAACCGCCAGCGCGGCATCGCAAACCGCTTTGCAAGGGCCTCCGCGACGGCCACGGTGTCCTCGGTGACGGCGGCGAAGTGCGTGCCCAGCTCGGCCCGATCGCGCAGGGCCCGCACGATGGCTGGGTGCGCGTGACCCTGCACCATCGAGCCGAACCCGTTGTGGAAGTCCCAGTAGCGGTTACCGTCGACGTCGGTCACCGTGGGCCCCTCGCCGGAGACGAGATAGATCGGCCACGGGTCGCGCAGCTGATATGAGGAGGCCACACCGCCGCTCAGGGAGCCGCGGGCCCGCTCATACATCGCCGCCGAGCGCGCCGTCCGCTCGTTCAGGCGGGTGAGCTCCTCGCCGGTGAGCTCCTCGACGCGCTTGCGGTCGATCTGCACTGGGTTGCTCAGGGCCATCGCTGCTCTCCTTCTTCCTGGGCGCCGCGGCGGAGTGCCGAGCGCATGACGCCACGTTAATCGACCGCCCCGCCCGCCCCCGCCGCTCGGCCCGGGTTGCCTCCCCGGCTCGCCTCGGGCGGCCGGCCACGCGATACCTTCTGCGGGATGTCCGCAGCCGACAGCGACCAGGTCCTCGTCTGCGTCGTCGAGATCCCGAAGGGCACTCGTAACAAGTACGAGTACGACCCCGACCTGGGCGGGATCAAGTTCGACCGGCTGCTGATGAGCGCCGCGACCTACCCCTCCGACTACGGATACATCCGGGGCACGCTCGGCGCCGACGGCGATCCCCTGGATGCCCTCGTGTGCCTGCACGAGCCGACGTTCCCCGGCTGCCTGATCCCGGTCAAGCCGGTCGGCGTGTTCAAGATGCGCGACGAGAAGGGCGTCGACGACAAGATCATCTGCGTGCCGTTGCACGATCCCTACTGGAACAGCGCCGAGGAGCTCGAGGACCTGCCGCTGCTGCTGCGCCAGGAGATCGAGCAGTTCTTCTCGATCTACAAGGTCCTCGAAGGCAAGGATGTGAGCATCGACGGATGGTCTCCCCGCTCGGAGGCGGTGGCGGAGATCGCGGCGTGCCGCGAGCGGGCATCCGAGCACTGAGTGCCGCCGCGCATGCGGGCGCCGAAGCCGCTTCTGTTATCGTCCCGGCAACAAGCGGACCGTGGTCCGATCACGCGAACCGAAAGGCAACTCATGTCAACGCAGCAGCGCGAGGATCCCGCTCTGACCCTTCCCGCGGGGACCTGGCAGGTCGACCCCGCAGCCAGCAGTCTCGAGTTCCGCGTCAAGACGATGTGGGGCCTCGCAACCGTCAAGGGGACGTTCGGCTCCTACCGCGGCACACTCACCGTGGCCGAGGATGGCACGGCCGCCGGCGAGCTGAGCGTGGATGTCGAGAGCCTCGACACCAAGAACGCCAAGCGCGACAAGCACCTGCGCTCCCCCGACTTCTTCCACAGCGAGTTGCATCCGACGATCCGCTTTCGCTCCACCTCGATCACAGCGCGCCCCGGCGGTCTCACGATCGCCGGCGATCTCCACGTGGGATCGAAGGTCGCAAGCCTGCAGTTGCCGGTCACGGTGCTCCCCGCGACCGAAGGGCGCCTGCGGCTGCAGAGCACCGGAAGTGTTCCCCGCGAGCACGTCGGCCTGATCTGGAACAGGGCCGGGATGATCCGCGGCGACGTGCTTCTCGGCGGCGACATCGAGCTCGTGCCGAGCGCGTAGACGGTCCCGTCGGCGTCGCGACCGCTCGCCGCGGGGCGGGCCCGCCGCCGTGGCGAGAGGCCCGTCGCGGCTCCGCTAACGCTCGGATGGTCCGAGCGCGCGCGCGAGCACATCACGCAGGGCGCGTTGATCGGCGGCGGACAGCCGCCTGAAGGCCTCCGGCGCAGCGGCCATCTGCTCGCGCACGCGGGTCCGCTGCTCGATTCCCAGCGGCGTGAGGACGACGTGCTTGACCCGGCGATCCTGCTCGTAGGGGCGCCGCTCGACGAGGCCCCGCGCCTCGAGCCGGTCGATGATCCCGGTGATGTTCGAGTTGTCGCAGTGAAGCAGCGCGGCCAGCTCGCTCATCGGCATCGGCCGGTCCGGCTCCATCTGCGCGAGTGCGCCCATCTGAGCGGGATGCAGGTCGAGCTCTGAGGCCAGCGCGAGGAAGCGGCGGCGCTCGCCCTGCATCAGCCGATGCAGCAGGGCCCACGCTTCCGCGGCGGGAGACGTCTGCTGTGCGGTGGCGGCGAGCTTCACCATCGAGCCGACCATTGTACTTGACGTAATAGATAGTCGACCAACTCAACTTTTCGTGTACTGTACGGACCCGTGGCAGAGTCCAGCTCCGCAATCGAGGTCGAGCAGCTCGCGCGCGAGTTCCGCAAGGGGCCCCGGGCGGTCGACGGGATCGACCTCACGGTCGCTCCGGGGGAGATCTACGGCTTTCTCGGCCCGAACGGGGCAGGCAAGTCGACCACGGTCCTGATGCTGACCACGCTGTTGCCGCCCACGAGCGGACGGGCCACGGTCGGCGGCTACGACATCGTGCGCGAAGGCCCGCGCGTGCGGGCCTCGATCGGCGCAGCTCTCCAGGAAGCCGCGCTCGACCCGATCCTCACGGGCCGAGAGCACCTCGTCCTGCAGGGCACCCTCCAGGGCATCCCCAAGGCCGTCCGCGCAGCCCGCGCGAGCGAGCTGCTCGAGCGGGTTGGCCTGACCGAGGCGGCCGACCGCCGCGTCGGCGGCTACTCGGGCGGCATGAAGCGCCGCCTGGATCTGGCGCTGGCGCTGGTGCACAGCCCCCGGATCCTGTTCCTGGACGAGCCGACCACCGGCCTCGACGTACAGAGCCGCAGCGCCCTCTGGGAGGAGGTCGAGCGCCTCGCCCATCAGGAGGGGATGACCGTGTTCCTGACCACGCAGTACCTCGAGGAGGCGGACGTGCTCGCCGACCGTGTCGGCATCATCGATCGAGGCAGGATCGTCGCCGAGGGCACGCCGACGCAGCTGAAGGCGGAGATCGGCACCCCCAGCGTCGAGGTGGCGCTCGCGGATCCGAGCCACGGCGAGGCACTCGATCGCCAACTCGCGCGCTTCGGGGCGCTGGCGCGCAACGGCCGGGGCGGCGTGACGGTCCAGCTGCCGGGGGGTGAGGCGCAGCTGGCTGAGGTCTTCCGCGTCCTCGACGAAGCCGACCTGCGGCTCGCCTCGCTCCAGCTCCACCAGCCCTCGCTGGACGACGTCTTCCTGGCGAAGACGGGGCGCAAGCTCGAGGGGGAGGCCGCGGGTGCAGACGGAGATGAGCCGCCGGCTCCCTCACGTCGCCGCGGGCGCCGCCGTGAGCGCTGAGGCCGTCCGCACCCCGGGCGTCCGGGCCCCGAGCGTCCGGACCCCGGGGCTCCTCGAGCAGGTCGGCGCCGTGGGACGCCGGTCGGTCAGGCGCACCGTTCGCCAACGCGGGCTGCTCGTCTTCCCGCTGCTGTTTCCGCTGATCCTGTTCGCGATCAACGGCAGCGCGCTCGGGGCGGCGACGAGGATCCCCGGCTTCCCGCCCGTCAGCTACCGCGCCTTCGCGCTCGCCGTCCCGTTCATCCAGGGCGCGCTTTTCGTGGCCGTGAGCGCCGGCACGGACCTCGCCAGGGACATCGAGTCGGGTTTCTTCAACCGCCTCGCGCTGACGCCACTGCGCGGCTCCGCCCTGCTGGCGGGCCAGCTCGGGGGCGCCGTCGTGGTCGCCTGCGTGCAGTCGCTGGTGTACCTCACCGTCGGCATCGCCACCGGCGTGGGCATCGCGAGCGGCGTGGCCGGGGCTTTCGTCCTGCTCGCGCTCTCGATCCTGATCGCCTTCGGTTTCGCGGGACTCGGAGCGCTGATCGCGCTGCGTTTCGGAACCGGCGAAGCGGTGCAGGGCTTCTTCCCGCTCCTGTTCGTGACCGTGTTCCTGAGCTCCGCGAGTCTTCCTCGCAACCTGATCCAGGTCGACTGGTTTCGGGAAGTGGCGACCTACAACCCCGTCTCCTACATGATCGAGGGGCTGCGCAGCCTCATCATCGTCGGCTGGGACCCGCGCGCGCTCGCGCTCGGGTTCGGCTTTGCGCTGCTGTTGAGCACGATCACCCTCGGCTTCGCGGGCGCCGCGATCAAGACCAGGCTCGTGCGGACATGACCCGTTTCCTGAACGTCGCCCGTGCCGTGGCGTGGCGCTCTGTCCACAACACGCTCGTCAGCCCGGCGATCCTGCTGCCGTCGATGATCTTCCCGCTGTTCTTCCTCGCCGCGTTCGCGGGCGGCCTGTCGCGGATCTCGCACATCCCCAACTTCGATTACAAGCCCGGCTACACGGCCTTTCAGTTCGCGTTCGTCTTCCTCCAGTCGGCGGCCTTCGGCGGCGTGTTCACGGGCTTCGCGATCGCCCGTGACTTCGATTCGGGCTTCGCCCGACGGCTGCTGGTGAGCGCTCCCCGGCGCAGCGGGATCATCGCGGGCTACGCCGTGGGGGCGCTCGTGCGATGGGTGCTCACGGGAACCGTCATCACGATCGCCGCGCTGATCGCCGGCATGAACGTCTTCGGGGGCGGCGTCGAACTGGCCGGCCTCCTCGGGATCGGCGTGCTGGTCAACCTCGTCGCGGCGCTTTGGGCATGCGGCGTGGCGATGTTCCTGCGTACCGAGCAGGCCGGCGCGCTGATCCAGATGCCGGTCTTCATCGTGCTGTTCCTGGCGCCTGTATACGTACCGCTGTCCCTGCTGACGGGCTGGATCCACGCGGTCGCGCGCCTGAACCCGGCGACGGTCGCGCTGGAGTCGGCGCGCGGGCTGCTCGCCGGCTCGCCGGTCAAGGTGGCGCTCGCGTTCGGCCTGCTCGTCGCGGGCGCGACGCTGATGGCGCTGTGGGCCCGCCGCGGCCTCGCCTCCGCCGAGCGCGCCGGCTGAAAGCGCGCGCCGGGCCCACGGGGGCGCGACGGCGGACGCCGCCTGCGCTCGGCCCACCGCGCACGATAAGGTCAACAGGATCTCCAGGTGCCCGCGCCGGCCGCTCCGTCGGGCGCGCGAGCGGAGGCGGTCGGCGCTCGCGCCCGGTCCGCTCGGCGGCACGATCAGAGCAGCCCGATAGCCACCCGTCAAGACATCGACTTCACCTATTCGCTGACGGATCGGGTGTTCCGACTCAGCATGGGCGAGCTCGCCGACTTCAGCTGTGCGAAGTACGACGGCGACTTCTCGCTCAGCCTCGAGTCGGCGCAACGGCGCAAGCACCGCTACGTGGCGGAGCAGCTGCGGATCGCGCCGGGCAGCCGCGTGCTCGATCTCGGCTGCGGCTGGGGGGCCCTGCTGGACTTCCTGCGCCGCCAGGGCGGGATCGGCGTCGGCGTCACCCTGTCCTCGGCTCAGCTCGCCGCGTGCCGACGTGCCGGGCTCGACGTCGAGCTGGCAGACGCGCGGTCGATCACGCCGGCGCAATTCGGGACATTCGACGCCGTGGCCAGCCTCGGCGCGTTCGAGCACTTCTGCTCGCCGGAGCACTATCGCGACGGGATGCAGGAGCGCGTCTACACGAACGTGTTCGCGCGTGCTGCCAGCGTGCTGGGCGATGGTGGACGGTTGTACCTGCAGACGATGGTCTACGGACGCAACATGATCCCGGCCGAGGAGGCGCTCGCAGCGCTCGAGGAGCTCCCGCCGGAGGGCTCGGACGCCTGGCTTCTGGCCCTGCTGGCGAAGCAGTTCCCCGGTTCCTGGCTGCCGTTCGGCAAGGAGCAGGTGATCGCGTGCGCCGAACCGCATTTCCGACTCGTCTCGAGCGAGAGCGGTCGTCTCGACTACATCGAGACAATCAGCCAGTGGAACGCGCGTATCGGCCGGCGCAGCCTCAGGAAGTCACTGCTGAAGGTGCGCCTCGTGCCCCGATGGTTGACGAGCGCCGACTTTCGCCTGGCTTTCACGTCGGGCGTCAGCGCGAACAAGGTCTGCTTCGAACGGGAGCTGCTCGATCACCACAGGCTCGTGTTCGAGAAGCGCTCCGCCTGAGACCCCAGATGGCCGCCGAGCCCTTTCGGCCCTAAACCATCTGTCGAGCGCCGCCGTCGCGCCGGGCGGGCTCTGGTATCGAACGGCAAGCGGCTCTTCACCGCCGCCGACGCCTGTGAGGCAACCGACGTCCCATTTCCCATTGCCGCCCTCCCATGACCGCCCATCGCCACCGAGCTTTCCTCACCCGTGCGGCAGCCGCCCTCGCACCAGCCCTCATCGCGCTTTCGATCTGGACGCCCACGGCGAGCGCCGCCGTCCCCGAATGGACCACCTACCGTCACGATGCGGCGCGCAGCGGCGTCGATCCTTACGCCACCTTGCCGCTGGCGCCGACCCAGGCCTGGCAGAGCACGACGCTCGACGGCCGCGTCTACGCGGAGCCGCTCGTCTACGGGCCACGCGTCTACGTGGCCACCGAGAACGACACGATCTACGCACTGGACGCGGCGACCGGCACGGTCGCATGGGAACGGCACCTCGCCACGCCCGTGCCGGGCTCGCAGCTCCCGTGCGGTGACATCGAACCCGTCGTCGGGATCACCAGCACGCCCGTGATCGAACCCGCGTCCCAGACGATCTACGCGGTAATCGACAGATGGGACGGCGTCGACGCCGAAAGCATCCGTCACGAACTGGTCGCCCTCGATCTCGGCACAGGCGCGATGCGTCCCGGCTTCCCGATCGACGTCGACCCTCCATTTCCGGCCGGCGGCGGCAGCGCGCAGCAACAGCTCCAACGCGCGGCGCTCGCGCTCGACGGCAACGAGATCGTCATCGGCTACGGCGGCAACGACGGCGACTGCGGCACCTACTGGGGCTGGCTCGTCGCGGCCGCCACGGACGGCGCCGGCCCGCTCCGTTCCTACCAGGTCGACTCCAGGCCGGGTCACGACGAGGGCGCGATCTGGGGAGCTGGAAACGGCCCCCCGGTCGACTCGAGCGGCGACGTCTACGTCGCCACCGGCAACGGATCCTCCGGCTCGGAATACGACTACGGCGACTCCGTGCTGAAGCTCGATCCAAACCTCGAACTGCTCGACTCCTGGTCACCCGCCGACTGGCAACAGCTCGACGAACACGACGCCGATCTTGGCTCGAGCGAGCCGGTCCCGCTGCCAGGAGGCGTTCTCTTCGAGATCGGCAAGCAGGGAGTGGGCGTGCTCCTGGAGGCCGACGGCCTCGGCGGCGTCGGCGCCGCTCCGCTCGCGGAACTGCCGATCTGCGGGGGCTCGTGGGGCGGGGGCATCTACGTGCCGGCGAGCGCCGCCACCGGGACGCTCTACGTGACCTGCACCGGGGGCCTGCGAGCGGTCTCGGTCACGGGCCTGACCGACGGGGAACCGGAACTGAGCCTGGACCCGCACTGGATGGTCGACAAAGGCACCGTCGGCCCCCCGATCTTCGCCGGTGGTCTCGTGTGGGTGGCGAGCTGGCAAGGGGCAGCCGGGCGCCTGTTCGGCCTCGATCCGGGCGACGGCGCCGTCAGCTTCGAAAGCAAGCTCGGGACGTTCGAGCACTTCAGCACGCCGAGCGCGGCCGGTGGGCGCCTGTACGTCGCCAACGGCACGCAGGTGACCTCGTTCACGATCGCGACCCCACCCGCCCCTTCGCCCACGACGACCGTCCTGGCGGCATCGGTCGACCCCGCAGCTGTGGGCCAGCCGGTCACCTTCACCGCCGTGGTCGGTCACGCTCCCGACGCCGGCACGGTGGCCTTCACCGACGGCGGCGTCACGATCGCCGGCTGTGGCGCGGTGGAAGTCAGCCGATCGACCGGCACGGCGAGTTGCCAGGCCGCATTCGGCCAGCCGGGCACGCATGCGATCCTCGCCAGCTACTCCGGCGACCCCTACTACGGGGCCTCGTCTTCCTCGCCGCTCGCCGAGCTCGTCGGCGCGGCGACGCCGGCGGGATCCCTCATCGCTTCCCCGTCGGTCCGCCCCGTCCTCGCGGATCTACGGCAGGCGCACGCCGTCTGGCGCGAGGGCCCTCAGCCGGCCCGGGTGAGCGGGCGCAAGCACCCACGCCCGCCCGTCGGGACCACCTTCTCCTTCACGCTGAACGAGGCTGCCCGCGTGACGTTCCGCTTCACCGTCAACCGTCCCGGTCGTCTCGTGGGCCGTGGGTGTCGTGCCCCGACGCGAGGGAACCGGCGACAGCGGCGATGCACCTACGCCGTCACTGCCGGGCTCTTCTCCTTCACCGGCCACCGCGGCCTCAACGTGGTCGCCTTCCAGGGCCGGATCGGCCGCGCCCAGAAGCTCCTGCCGGGCGGCCGCTACGCGCTGATCGTCACGGCCGGCGACGCCGCTGGCGCGTCCTCGTCGATGGCGCTCGGCTTCACGATCGTCGCGTAGATGTCCTCGCGCGGCTGGACACCGTGTCTCCGAACGTAGCGCTCATGCGACGGTCAACATCAGCGCGATACCCGAAGGATCGAGGACGATCGGGCCGGCGGGGCCCTCCTGCGGCTCCTGGCCGGCTCGGTGGTCCGGGTCCGCGACCGGCAGGCCTTGCCTGACCCGGTCGAGCACGGCGGTTCGCTCGCGCTCGTCGGGCAGGACGATCGTGGCGAGACGCAGCCGCGCGGCGTCCGGCGGCGGTGGCGAGGCACCGGCGCTTTCCCAGGTGTTCGCGCCGATGTGATGGTGGTAGCCGCCGGCGCTGAGGAACGCCGCCTGCGGCCCGAGCTGCGCCATCAGGCCGAAGCCGACCACATCCCGATAGAAGGCCACCGTCGACGGGATCGAGGCGACCTTCAGATGCACGTGGCCCATCACCGTGCCCGCCGGGAGCCCCCCATAGGAGTCAGGCGCGGCCCCGTGAAGCTCGCCGAGCAGGCTGTCGACGTCGAGGGGCAGCGTCGTCATGCGCGCGACCTGTCCCTCCCACAGCTCGCGTGGGCGATCGCGGTAGATCTCGATCCCGTGGCCGTCCGGGTCGCTCAGGTAGATCGCTTCGCTGACGAAATGATCGGAGAGCCCGACCAGCGGGACGCGCTCACGTGCCGCGTGTGCCAGCCATCCGGCCAGGTCCACCCGGCGAGGGACGAGCAGGGCGAAATGGTAGAGGCCGGTGTGACCGGCAGCCTGCCGCGTGCCGGGCTCCTCCACGAGGACCAGCAGCTCCCGGCCCTCGACCCCGAGGGACGCCGTCCGTCCTCGGCGGCCCAGGACCTGCAGGCCCACCGCGTCTCGGTAGTACGCGAGCGAGCGCTCGAGATCCGACACGGTGAGGTGCACCGCCCCTACCGTCGTCGAGGCAGCGATGCGCGCGGCGACCGGCGCCTGGGCCGCCTCGGCCTGCTCGGGATCACGCGGGGATTCCACTGCTCACCCGGGAGCGTCGCTCCCCTGGCTCGGATCAGCGCTACGGCTGCGCCTGATCCGAGGGTGGAGGTTGCTGGCGAGCGTGGCCCGATGATGGTTGCTGAGCTTCGCCTTCAAGGCGCTCTTTCCCGGCATGGGAGTCGAGCGTACCCGTCGAGCCGGGCGCCGGCGGCGATGTCCGGTGGGGAGCCGGGGCCGATGCCCGGCGGGCCCGCAGCCACCTGACGAGCAGTACTCCGACGACCAGCACGACGACGACGGCGATCCCGCCCAGCCCGACAGCCTTGATCACGCGCTCGACGGCCGGGCCGAGAAGGTAGGCGAGCAGGCCGATGCTCGTCGCCCACGCGATGCCCCCGAGGGCGTTCCAGAAGAAGAACACCCGCCAGCGCATGTGGTTGATCCCAGCCAGCCAGGCCGCCGCGATACGTAGACCGGACACCCACCGGCCGAGGAACACGGCGGGCGCTCCGTGGCGGTCGAAGAATGGCTGCCCCTTCTCCAGGAGCTCTCGGCGGCGCTTTTCCAGTCGGCCTGGCCTTTCCAGCAGAGCGCGGCCGCCGCTACGACCGAGCGTATAACCCAGGTTGTCGCCGAGGATCGCCCCAACGGCCGCGGCGACGATCACGAGAACGATCTGCATCTGCCCGCTGCGTGCCAGCACGGCCGCCGTGATCAGGGCGGTCTCGCCCGGGACCGGGATCCCGACCGACTCGACCCCGACGAGTCCGGCGACGGCCAGGTACCCGAGCGCGCCTGTGAGCGCCGCCAGAACGAGGGACGTCATCGCCGACGCTAGGTCGCTTGTCTCGCCATCCCGCCAGAGCGTAGCTCGCGTGGGCCTGCGTGACGAGCCGGCGGAGCCACTCGATCGCCATCGTCGATGGCCCCGACCTGGAGTTCACCAGTCACGGCGGCTCGATGAAGGGCAGCAGCGGGTTCGTGAGGAGCGGACCCGCGCCGTCGGCTGGGGCCTCGAGCCCGTTCTCACTGCTATTGCAATCGTTCTCACTGCTATTGCAATCGACGGCGGGCGGTGGGACGATAAAGGTAAGTGTCGGGTTCGAGTCACAAGCGAACCCACTGAGGGATGTGGCAAGTTGAGGAGGCTAGGAAGATGTCAAGCCGGGTGATGAACGATGAGATGCGGGACTTCACGGCCGCTTGGTGGCTGTATCTGGTGATCGGGCTGATCAGCGTCGCAGCCGGGGTGATCGTGCTTGCGAAGCCGAGCGACAGCCTGGCGACCCTCGCCGTGATCGCCGGCGTGTTCGTGTTGCTCGACGGCGCCTTCGCCCTGGTCGCGTCGATCAGCCGTCACACGGAGAATCGCGGCATGGCCGCGATCCTTGGCGTACTGGGCGTGGTCGTGGGAGTTCTGCTGATCCGCCACCCGATCGGGGGCGTGCTCGCTGTCGCGCTGCTGATCGGAATCTGGCTGATCGCGGTTGGCGTCGTCCGCCTGATCGCGGCGTTCGAGCTCGAACATCGCGCATGGCACATCGTCGTCGCCCTGGTCGAGGTGGCAGCCGGCATCGTGATCGTGTCCACACCACCGATCGGGTTCGCGACGCTGGCGCTGCTCGTCGGGATCTCGTTGATCGCCAACGGGGTCATGGACGTCGCGCTCGGCTGGCTCATGCACTCGGCGCGACACGAGGCCGCCGGTCCGGAACTGCACGCGGGCGTGACCGCCTGAGACACAGGGCTGTTCGACCGGGAGCGCGTCCGATGCGCCGTGCTGGCGCGAGCCGGCGTAGTCTCGGCGGGTGCCGATCCCACGCTTCCTGAAACGCCGCGCTCACAAGGACGAGGCCGTCTCGATCGGCGATCCGCGGCTTGACGGCTGGGAGACGGTCAGCGTCTTCGAGGATCGGGAGACGGCCGTGGCGTGGCGCGATCAGCTGCGAACGATGGGGCTCGACGCGAGCTGCGTCGCCGACCACCCCCTGGATCGCTTCGGGCGGGGCGACATCTACCTCGTCGTCCCGCCCCAGCAGTGGTCGCGAGCAAACGAGGTCATCGAGAACCTCGACCCGTAGGCGCGGGTCGGCGAATCATCCTGATTGGATGATGCCCGTGGGGCGCAATCGACGCGACACTCCACCTCCCACGGACGAGACACTTCGACCTCCAACCCGGCGCAGGAGGCCTTCGGCATGAGCACAGCCGTCCACGCTCAACCAAGTACGACCGACCAGGCAGCGACCGCCACAGGGTCGAGGCCCGCCGACTGCCTGGTCATCTTCGGCATCACCGGCGACCTCGCCAAGGTGATGACGTTCCACTCGCTCTACCGCTTGGAGCACCGCGGGCTGCTGCGACTGCCCGATCGTCGGCGTCGCGGCGACGACTGGACGCGTCGAGCAGCTGCGCGAGCACGCGCGCGCACATGCGATCGAAGAACTGCGGCGAGACGATCGACGAGGACGTCTTCGAGCGCTTCGCCGCGCGGCTGTCCTACGTCAGTCGGCGACTTCACCGACGCCGCCACCTACGAGCGTCTCGCCACGACTGCGATCGGCGAGCGCCGAGCAGTCCCGTCTTCTACCTGGAGATCCCGCCGTTCCTGTTCGGGCAGGTGATCAAGGGCCTCGCCGAGGCCGGGCCTCACCAAGGACTGGCGCGCGTCGTCGTGGAGAAGCCGTTCGGCCACGACCTCGCCTCCGCGCGCGCGCTGGCCGACGAAATCCACCAGTACATCGACGGAGTCGCAGCTCTACCGGATCGACCACTTCCTCGGGAAGATGGGCACGGACGAGTTCCTGTACCTGCGCTTCGGCAACACGATGATCGAGCCGATCTGGAACCGCAACCACGTCGCCTGCGTGCAGATCACGATGGCCGAGAGCTTCGGCGTCGAGGATCGCGGTCACTTCTACGACCCGGTCGGCGCGCTGCGCGACGTCGTCGTCAACCACCTGATGCAGGTCGCTGGCCGTCGCGGCGATGGAGGCGCCCGGCGGGCAACGACGCGGAAACGCTCAAGGACGCCAAGTACGCCGCTGTTCCGCTCGATCGAGACGGCCGACCCGGCCCACTACGTGCGCGGCCAGTACGACGGCTACCTGCGACATCGACGGCGTCGCGCAAGGACTCGACGACCGAGACCTACGCCGCGATGCGGCTGGAGATCGACAACTGGCGCTGGTCGGGCGTGCCGTGGTTCATCCGCACGGGCAAGCAGCTCCCGGTCACGCAGACCGAGCTGCGGGCGGTGTTCCGCCAGCCGCCGCGGCTGGCGTTCATGGAGCACGGGCCACCGCCGCCCCGAGCCCAACCAGTTCGTCGTCAAGCTCGACCCCTCGACCGGCACGCGGCTGATCCTCGACGCCCATCGCGCCGACGCGGCGGGTCCGCAGGCGATCACGCTCGACATGGAGTTCGCCAAGGAGGGCGGCGAGGCGCCGACGCCGTACGAGGTGCTGCTGCTCGACGCGATGCGCGGCGACAGCACCCGCTTCACCCGCCAGGACTGCGTCGAAGAGACCTGGCGCATCTTCCAGCCGCTGCTCGACTCGCCGCCGCCGGTGCACCCCTACGCGCCCGGCACCTGGGGCCCGGCCGAGGCCGCGAATCGGCTGCGTCGGCGGGCACGGCGGCTGGCACGGCCCCTGGGTCGCGAAGTGACCCGCGACGGCGCGCGGCGGGGCGAAGTCGTGGGGCGAGGAGCGATGAGCGCCGGCAAGGCCGACAGCCAAGAGCCGCGCAGCAGGCGCCGCGCGGCGGAGTCGCCGCGGGCAAGGCGCTCCGGCAGAGCGCCCCAGAGCGCGGCGGCGCCCTCGCCGTTTCCGCCGATCGCCGACTACGCGTTCCTCTCGGATTGCCACACCGGCGCGCTGGTCGCGCCCGACGGGTCGATCGACTGGCTGTGCGTGCCCGCGCTTCGACGCTCCGAGCGTGTTCGGCACGCTGCTCGACCGCCAGGCCGGCAGCTTCCGCTTCGGGCCGTTCGGCATCAACGTGCCCGTCGGCGCGCATCTACGAGCCGGGCACGAACATGCTGCTGACCACCTGGAAGACGCCCACCGGCTGGGTGATCGTGCGCGATGCGCTCACGCTGGGGCCGCGCCGCGGCGTGGACCACGTCACGCCGCACACGCGCCCCCCGACCGACGAAGACGCCGACCACCTGCTCGTGCGCGTCGCGATGTGCCTGGAGGGCGAGGTCGAGATGGAGCTGACCTGCGAACCGGTCTTCGACTACGGGCGGACGCCGGCCGAGTGGACGGTCGGCGAAGGACGGTCACAGCGCCGACGCGAGCGCGCGCCGAGCTGACGATCAGGCTGCAGACCGACATGGCGCTGGGCATCGAGGGCGAACGGGTGCGCGGCCGGCACGTGCTGAGAAAGGGCGAGCAGGTCTACTGCGCGCTGTCCTGGGCCGAGGAGCTCGCCGCGCCCGAGAACGTCGACGAGGCCAACGAGCGCCTGGCGGCGACGCGCCAGCTTCTGGCGCGGCTGGCTGAGGCCGCGCGCGCATGCCCGACCACCGCTGGCGCGACCCGATCCAGCGCTCGGCGCTGGCGATCAAGGGGCTCACCTACATGCCGACCGGCGCGACGGTCGCGGCGCTCACGACCTCGCTGCCCGAGACGCCGGGCGGCGAGCGCAACTGGGACTACCGCTACACGTGGCTGCGCGACTCGACCTTCACGCTGCAGGCGCTGCACTACCTGAACCTCGACTGGGAGGCGGAGGAGTTCATGCAGTTCGTCGCCGACCTCGAGCCCAACAAGGACGGCGCGCTGCAGATCATGTACGGGATCGACGGGCGGCGCGATCTGACCGAGTCGACGCGCGAGGAGCTCTCCGGCTACGCCGGAGCGCGACCCGGTGCGGGTCGGCAACGGCGCCTTCGACCAGCGCCAGAACGACGTCTACGGCGCGGCGCTCGACTCGATCCTGCTGCACACCCGCCGCAGCCAGCGCCTGCCCGCGGCGGCTGTGGCCGATCGTGCAGGCCCAGGCCGAATGCGCGACGAAAGTCTGGCGCGAGCCCGACCAGGGCATCTGGGAGGCGCGGGGCAAGCCCCAGCACTACGTCTCCTCCAAGCTCATGTGCTGGGTGGCGATGGACCGCGCCTCGCAGCTCGCGGGCATCCGCGGCGACGCCGAGCGCGAGGCCGACCTGGCGCGCCACGGCCGAGGAGATCAAGGCGGACATCCTCGCCCACGGGCTTCAGCGACGGCGGCGTCCTGCGCCAGCACTACGAGACCGACGCGCTCGACGCCTCGAACCTGCTGGCGGCGCTGCTTCGGCTTCTTGCCGCGGCGACGACGAGCGCCTGCGCGCGAGCGTGCTGGCGATCGCCGACGACCTGACCGAGGACGGCTTCGTCCTGCGCTACCGCACCGACGAGACCGACGACGGCATGTCGGGCAAGGAGGGGAGCTTCCTGATCTGCTCCTTCTGGCTGGTCTCCGGCGCTGGCGATCATCGGCGAGCAGCAGCGCGCCCGCGACCTGATGGAAAGGCTGCTGCGCGTCGCCTCGCCGCTCGGGCTCTATGCCGAGGAGTTCGACACGAGCACCGGCGCGCCACCTGGGCAACTTCCCGCAGGCCTTCTCGCACCTCGCGCTGATCGAGGCCGCCGGCGCGGATCATCCTCGCCGAGCTGATCGCGGAGATCTGAGCGGATGGAGCGCTATGACGTGATCGTCGATCGGCAGCGGCGCGGGGGGCGGCACGCTGGCGCACCGGCTGGCGCCCTCCGGCAAGCGCATCCTGCTGCTCGAGCGCGGCGACTGGCTGCCGCGCGAGCCGCAGAACTGGCTCGCGCGGCGACGTCTTCGTGGACGGCCGCTACATCTCGCAGGAGACCTGGTACGACGAGCGATGGACAAGCCGTTCCAGCCGCAGGTGCACTACTTCGTCGGTGGCGCGACCAAGCTCTACGGCGCCGCGCTGTATCGGCTGCGCGCGCAGGATTTCGGCGAGCTGCGCCACCACGACGGCATCTCGCCGGCGTGGCCGATCGCCTACGAGGAGATGGAGCCCTACTACACCCAGGCCGAGCAGCTCTATCGGGTCCGCGGGGCGCGCGGCGAGGACCCGACCGAACCGCCGGCGAGCGCGCCCTATCCGTTCCCGGCCGTCTCGCACGAGCCGCGCATCCAGCAGCTCGCCGATGATCTGCGCGCCGCT
The DNA here is from genome assembly GCA_963743505.1 of uncultured Solirubrobacteraceae bacterium. Taxonomy (GTDB): domain Bacteria; phylum Actinomycetota; class Thermoleophilia; order Solirubrobacterales; family Solirubrobacteraceae; genus Palsa-744. Next base: position 954,708 of record CAVUPZ010000002.1, read on the forward strand.
CGGGCACCATCCCTTCCACGCGCCCTGCGGGGTGATGCTCGACGAGGCCGACATGCCCTACAGCACGTGCGTGCGCTGCCCCGACTGCGACGGCTTCCCGTGCCTGGTCCACGCCAAGTCAGATGCCGAGGTGATCGCCGTGCGACCGGCGATCGAGCACGACAACGTGACGCTGCTCACGAACGCGACGCGCCGTGCAGCTGCGCACCGACGATGCCGGCACGGCCGTCACGGAGGTCGCTGGTCGAGCGCGACGGCGCAGCGCGAGAGCTTACGGCGCCGACATCGTCGTCGTCGTCCTGCGGCGCGGCCAACTCGGCCAAGCTGCTGCTCGCGCTCGGCCAACGATCGCGCACCCGAACGGCCTGGCCAACGGCTCCGACCAGGTCGGGCGCAACTACATGTTCCACAACAGCGTCGGCGGTGCTCGCGCTCTCCAAGGAGCCGAACCCGACGGTGTTCCAGAAGACGCTCGGGCGTCAACGACTTCTACTTCGCGAGCCGACGGGTTCGAGTTACCCGATCGGCAACATCCAGATGGTGGGCAAGTCCCAGGCGCCGATGTACCGTGGCGAGAAGCCGCTCGAGACGAAGCTCGCGCCGAACTGCTCGCTCGAGGACATCGCCACGCACGCCGTCGACTTCTGGCTCTCGACCGAGGATCTGCCCGATGCCCGCGAACCGGGTCACGCTGACCGGCGACGGCGAGGTGAAGCTCACCTACACGGCGACGAATGACGGAGCCGCGCAAGCGGCTGCTACGACCAGCTGCGCTCGATGCTCGGACGACCTCGGCATGCACGAGCACCACACTGATCCCGCCACGCATACCTCCAGAACCCGATCCCGGTCGCGGGCGTCGCCCATCAGGCCGGCACTTGCCGCTTCGGCAGCGATGCCGCGGACTCGGTGCTCGACGTCGACTGCAAGGCGCACGAGCTCGACAACCTCTACGTGGTCGACACGAGCTTCTTCCCCAGCATCGGCGCCGTCAACCCGGCGCTGACGGCGATGGCCAACGGCCTTCGCGTCGGCGACCACCTCCTCGAGCGGCTCGGTGCGAAACCCGTCGCGCGAGAGGCCGCCGGTGCCCTCTGAGCACGAGGGCCAGCGGCGTCGACGCGTCGTGATCGTGGGCGGTGGCTTCGGCGGCCTCGCCGCGGCGCGGAGGTTGCGTCACGCCGACGTCGAGTTGACGCTCGTCGACCGCATGAACCACCACCTGTTCCAGCCGCTGCTCTACCAGACGGCTGCGGGGGCGCTCTCCTCGAGCGACTGCGCGGCGCCGATCCGCCCGGCGGTGAAACGCGGCGCCAACACGACGGTCCTGATGGCCGAGGCGATCGACGTCGATCGCCGAGCAGCGTCAGCTCGCTGCTCGACCGCGGCGAGGCGTCTCGACTACGACAGCCTGATCGTGGCGTGCGGCGCACAGACGTCCTACTTCGGCCGCGACGAGTGGGGGGAGGTCACCTATGGGCTGAAGACACTCGATGACGCGGTGCGGTTGCGCGAACGCTTCTACGGCGCCTTCGAGGAGGCCGAGCGCTCGCAGGACCCCGCCGAGCGCGGGATCAGTGGCTGACGTTCGTCGTCGTCGGTGGCGGCCCGACCGGGGTCGAGGTCGCGGGTGAGCTCGCGATCACGATCAAAGACATGAAGCGCGACTTCCGCCACGTCGACCCGCGCCGTGCGCGCGTGATCCTGCTCGACGCCGGCGATCGTCTCGTCGCTTCATTCAGCGAGAAGCTCTCGGAGAAGGTGGCCGGGTACCTCGCCGCCCTCGGCGTGACCGTGCGCGAGGGCGCGCGGGCGACTTCGATCGACGAGCACGGCGTGACGATCGAGGTCGGGGGCGCGAGCGAGCGGATCGAATCGAGAACGGTGATCTGGGCCGCCGGAGTGCACGCGGTCCCGTTCACCGACGCGCGTTGCCCGCGCGACCGGCGCGAGCACGGACCGGGCGGGCAGGATTCAGGTCACCCCGCACCTGAGCGTACCCGGCCACGCGGAGATCTCCGTGATCGGGGACGTCGCCTGCCTGGACGGTCCCGACGGCAAGCCCCTGCCGGGGCTCGCGACGGTCGCGATCCAGCAGGCGCACCATCTCGCCAAGGCGATCGCAGAGGGGCAGCCGGGCGCCGTCACCCCGTTCCGCTACCTCGACAAGGGCGCTCTCGCCGTCGTCGGGCGAGGCGGGGCTGTCTGCGCGGTTCGGGGACATCGAGCTGTCCGGGCGGCCCGCGTTCCTGATGTACCTCGGCGTGCATCTGTTCTATCTGGGCGGCGCTCCCGGCCGGCGTATCGAGGTGCTCGTCGAAGTGGATCGGCGCGCGCTTCGGCGAGCGCCAGAGCGCCCTGATCGAGGGTCGGCTCGGCGGCCGGGATCCGCGCCCCAACGGGCGCGCCGCGATACCCGACTCGGGCGCGGATGCCGCTGCGCCAGGCGGCGCCGCCACATCCGAGGCGGGCGCGGATGCCGCTGCGCCAGGCGGGCGAGCGGCCGCCGAGGAGTCGCGCATCCGAACCGGCGCAGAGGTCGAGGGCTGACCGGCGCTTCGCCGGCGCTAGGACAGGGACCCCGATCGCCGGCCGATCTCACGTGAGGGCGCTCGACCCGCGGCTGTCCCGCTACGCACGTGCGACCCGGAGCTTCCTGAGGCTCTCCGTTGCGCTCGGAGCGATCCGGGCACTGCTGAGCGTCGGGCAGGCGTGGCTGATCGCGGACGTCGTCGCAAGCGCCTTCCTCGGTGGCAGCAGCCTCGCCGCGCTGCGGGTGCCGTTGACCCTGCTGCTGGCAGCGGTGCTGGCGCGCGCGATCGTCGCGTGGGCAGCGGAGCTCGCGGCAGCCCGGGCGTCGGCGCGGGCGAAGTCACAACTGCGAGCTGCGTTGCTCGAGCGCATGTCGCTCGGCGGCACAGGCGAGATGCGCCATGGCGAGCTCGCGATCATGGCCACGCGCGGCATCGACGCGCTCGACGGGTACTTCTCGTTGTACCTGCCGCAGCTGCTGCTCGCCGTGATCGTCCCGCTCGTCGTGCTCGCCGTGGTCGGGTGGAGCGATTGGATCTCGGCGGCCATCATCGCGGTGACGATCCCTCTGATCCCCGTGTTCATGGCCCTCGTCGGCGCTAGCACCGGCGAGCGCGTGCAGCGCCAGCTCCGCGTCCTCGAGCGGCTGAGCGGTCACTTCCTCGATGTCGTAGTGGGTCTCCCCACACTGAAGATCTTCGGTCGCGCGAAGGCCCAAGGCGCGCTGATCGCGGAGATCGCCGCCGACTACCGGCGCACCGCTGTCGGGGCGCTGCGCGTGAGCTTCCTCTCGTCCCTGATCCTCGAGCTGCTGGCGACGATCTCCGTCGCGCTGGTGGCCGTCGCGATCGGCCTGCGGTTGATGAGCGGCGCGCTCGACCTGCGCACCGCGCTGTTCGTACTGGTGCTGGCCCCCGAGGCATATCTGCCACTTCGCCAGCTCGGGGCGAACTATCACGCAAGCGCCGAGGGCCTCGCCGCAGCCGATCAGGTCTTCGCGGTGCTCGAGCGACCGCTGCCGGTCCGGGGCGAGCGCACCAACTTCCCCGATCCCGCGATCGCGGACCTCACCGTCGAGCGGCTGCGTGTGGTCTACCCCGGCCGCGCCCAGCCGGCGCTCGAGGACGTCTCGCTGACGATCGAGGCCGGCACCGTCTCGGCGCTCGTCGGTCCGAGCGGATGCGGCAAGTCGACGCTGCTCGCCGTGCTGCTCGGGCTCGTCAGGCCGCAGGGCGGGGCGGTCTGCGTCGGCGGCGTCGACCTGCTCGATCTCGACGCCGGCGCCTGGCGTGCTCGACTCGCGTGGGTGCCGCAGCGCCCGCACCTGTTCTCGGCATCGATCGCTGACAACGTGCGCATCGGATCCAGGGACGCGACCGACCGGGACGTCCGGGCGGCGATCTCCGCCGCCGGGCTCGATGAGGCGATCGCCCGACTTCCACACGGCATCGCCACCGTGCTCGGGGACCGTGGAGCCGGCCTGTCCGCGGGCGAGCGGCAGCGTCTCGCGCTCGCCCGGGCGTTCCTGCGCGACGCGTCGTTGCTGCTGCTCGACGAGCCGACCGCCAGCCTGGACGGCGACACCGAGGAGGAGGTGCTGGAGTCGATCCGGCGGCTCTCCCACGGGCGCACGGTGCTGCTCGTCGCCCATCGGCCGGCCCTGATCGCGCTCGCCGACCGCGTGGTGGCGCTCCCGCTCGTGGAGGTGGCTGCGTGAGCTCCGGCGCCGGCATCGCCCCGCCGCGTCGGCTCGACGCTCAGCGGGCAGCGCAGGCCCCGCTGCTGCGAACGATCGCGATCGCGCGCCCCGCCGCCGGGCGGCTCGCCCTGGCGACGTTGCTCGGGGCCGGAGCGCTCGCGGCCGCGATCGGCCTGATCGCCACCTCGGCGTGGCTGATCTCGCGCAGCGCGCAGCACCCGCCCGAGTCGGCGGTCGCGCTCGCGATCGTGGGGGTGCAGTTCTTCGCGCTCTCGCGGGGGCTCTGCCGCTACGGAGAGCGCCTCGTCGGCCACGACGCCGCGTTCCGTGTCCTTGGCGCCATGCGAGTCCGCTTGTACAGCGCGCTCGAGCCGCTCGCTCCGCTCGACCTGCCGGCCTATCGCAGCGGCGACCTGCTCGCGCGGCTGATCGCGGACGTCGACTCGCTGCAGGATCTGCTGCTGCGGACGTTGCCCGCGTTCGCGATCGCCGTTCTCGTCGGCGCGGCGACGGTTGGCTTGGTCTGGTGGATGCTGCCCGCCGCAGGTGTGATCCTGCTGGTCGCGCTGATCCTCGCCGGGGTGCTCGTGCCGCGGCTCGCGTGGAGCCTTGCGGCCCGCGCCGAGGCTCGTCAGGCAACCGTCCGGGGAGAGCTCACGGCGGCCGTCGTCGACCTCCTCGAGGGAGCGCCCGAGCTGCTGGTCAACGGCACCGGCGCGAGCCAGCGCGAGCAGGTCCTCGCCGCGGACAGCGAGCTCACGCGGATCGCGCGGGCGAGCGCCCGCACGGCAGGCGTCGGCCAGGCCCTGACGGTGCTCGCGTCCGGGCTTGCGATGTGGGGCACCCTGCTCGTCGGCGTCGCCGCCGTTCGCGCCGGGCGGCTCGACGGCGTCCTGCTCGCCGGGCTCGCGCTGATCCCGCTCGTGGCGTTCGAGCTGGTCGCAGGACTGCCGGGCGCGACACAGGGCCTGCAGCGAGTGCGCCGATCCGCGGCGCGGTTGTTCGACGTCGTCGACGCGCGCTCGAGTGTGCACGAGCCCGCGCAGCCGGCGGTGATGCCCCGCGGGCCGTATTCCCTGCGGGTTCGCGGGCTCGGCTGCAGCTATCCGGCCGCGGAGCGCCCGGCGCTCACGGACGTGGACCTCGACCTCAGCGGCGGGAGGTGCGTCGCCGTCGTCGGGCTCAGCGGTGCCGGCAAGTCGACGCTGGCTGCCGCGCTGATGAGGTTCATCCCGTATCGGCACGGCTCGATCACGCTCGACGGAGTCGAGGTCTCCACGCTGGACTCCGACGAGTACCGGCGCGTCGTCGGGCTGCTGACGCAGGACGTGCACATCTTCGCCAACACGCTCGAGGAGAACCTGCGGCTCGCCAAGCGCGACGCCACCGAGCAACAGCTGCGCGGCGCCCTCGCGCAGGCGCGTCTGCTGGATTGGGCCGACCGGCTGCCCGCCGGTCTGCAGACCGACGTCGGCGAGCGCGGGCAGGGCATGTCGAGCGGCGAGCGACAGCGCCTGGCGCTCGCGCGCGTGCTACTCGCCGACTTCCCGGTGCTCGTGCTCGACGAGCCGGGCGAGCACCTCGAGGTCGAGGCGGCCGAGGAGATCGTGGCCGACGTGATCGCCGCCCGCCGTGGGCGCGCCACGCTGCTGATCACCCACCGGCTCCACGGCCTGGAGGACGTCGATGAAGTGCTGGTGCTCGACCGGGGGCGCGTGCTCGAGAGCGGGACGCACGAGCAGCTCCTGACCCGCGGGGGTCGCTACGCCTCGCTCTGGGAACGCGAGAACAGCTAGGGCTGTGGCGCGGCTGCGCCCAGCGATGGCGGCGGCTCGCCCGCCGCGGCGGCAGGCCCGCTCTGCGCGGGGGGCGCGCTCACGCGGGCCCGGAACACGTGGAAGGACCAGCCCTGGTAGATCAGCACGAGCGGGACGAACACCACCGCCACGACGGTCATCACCTTGAGCGCATACGAACCCGATGCGGAGTTGTTGACGGTCAGGTTGTACGCAGCGTTCGTGCTCGAGATCATCAGGTTGGGATACAGCTCGACGAAGATCGTCCCGACGGTGGCAGCGATCGCGACCGCGGACGCCGCGAACGCCGAGCCGTCGTGCTCCGCGGATACAGCGAGACGCGCCGCGAACACCACCGCGATCAGGGCCAGCACTTCGATCGGGCCCGGTACGTCGGCGCCCGAGACCAACACACGGGTCCAGATGGCCCACCCGAGAACCAGCGCGATCGCGGCGAGGCCGAGCGGCCGGGAGAGCCCTCGCGCCCGCTCACGCATCTCCTCGGTCGTCCTCAGCTTCAAGAACGTCGCGCCGTGCAGCAGGCAGAGCGCGACGAGCGTCACCCCCGTCCACAGCCCATACGGCGTCAGCAGATCGAAGAAGTCGCCGCTGAAGTTGTGACTCTGGTTGATCGGCAGCCCGTTGAGCAGATCGCCGAGCCCGACGCCGAGCAGCAGCGGGACCAGCAGGCTGCCGAGCGTCGTGCACCACCTCCACGTGGTCTGCCAGCGCTCGTCGGAGCTTTTGCCACCGAACTCGAGTGACGCGCCCCGGGCCATCAGCGCCGCGAGCACCAGTACCAAGGCGAGATACAGGGCCGAGAACGCGGTCGCGTACCAGCCCGGGAACGCGGCGAACATGCTCGCCCCGGCCACGACCAGCCACACCTCGTTGCCGTCCCACCACGGCCCGATCGTGCTCAGCGCCACGCGCCGCTCCTCCTCGGTCCGGCCGACCACCGCGTGCAGCATCCCCACACCGAAGTCGAAGCCCTCGAGCACGAAGAAGCCGACCCAGAAGACCGCCACGATCACGAACCAGATGGTGTGAAGCTGCATCGGCCCCCTAGTAGGTCAGCGCCGGCGCCGTCGTCGCCGGCCCCCCGAGCGCCGGGCCGTCGGTTCCATCGTCCAGGCTGCGGCGCGAGTAGCGCAGCATCAGGTAGACGTCGGCGGCGCCCAGCGCGATGTAGATCAGCACGAACGCGATCAGGCTGATCCAGATCTCGGTCGAGGTCACGGACGGGGAGTTCGCGTTGATCGTCTTCATCAGTCCCTGGACGATCCACGGCTGACGGCCGCTCTCGGTCAGCAGCCAGCCCGCTGTGTTCATCAAGAACGGCGTCACGACGGCCCACAGGCCGAGGCGCAGGAACCATTTCGATCGTGCGAGCGTGCCTCTGTGGACGAGCCACGCACCCCACAGCGCCAACAGAGCGATCAGCGAGCCGAGGTAGGCCATCACGCGCATCGACCAGTACTGGACGAACACGTCGGGTATGTAGTTGCCCGGGCCGTATTTCGCCCGGTATTCGGCCTGCAACTGGTTCAGCCCGATGACCTTCCCGTTCCACGTACCCGTCGCCAGCACCGACAGCAGGTGGGGGATCTCGATGATCTGCGACGGCGTCTGATCGTTGCTCCCGCCTCCGATCTGAAACACGGAGAACGAGCAGGGCTGACACGTTTCCCACTGCGCCTCGGCGGCCGCGATCTTCGCCGGCTGGTAGGTGTTCTCGATTTCGCCGAGCTTGTTGCCGACGAACATCTGCAGCAGGATCACCGGCAACAGCACGATCACCGCCAACTGCGCCGTCCGGCCGAACGCCTCGACGTTCCGCTGCTTGCGTAGATGCCACGCGGACACCGCGAGCATCACCAGCGAGCCTGTGACGAGCGAGGCAAGGATCACGTGCACGTAGCCCCAGAGGAACGTCGGGTTCGTGAACAGCGCCCAGACGTTGTCGAGCTGTGGCATCCCCTGGCTGTCGAGCTTGTAGCCGACGGGGTGCTGCATCCAGGAGTTGGCGGCCAGGATGAACAGCGCCGAGAGCATCGAGCCGAGCGCGACGAGCCAGATGCAGGCGAGGTGGACGCGCTTGGGGAGCCGGTCCCAGCCGAACAACCACAGGCCGAGGAACGTGGACTCCAGGAAGAACGCCGCCAGGCCCTCCATCGCGAGGGGCCCGCCGAAGACGTCGCCGACGAAGCGCGAGTAGGCCGACCAGTTCATGCCGAACTCGAACTCCTGCACGAGGCCCGTCACGACGCCGACGGCGACGTTGATCAGGAGCAACGTCCCGAAGAAACGAGCCATCTGCCTGTACTCGGGCTTCTCGTTGCGATACCAGGCCGTCTGCAGGATCGCGACGAGAAACGCCAAGCCGATCGTGACCGGCACGAACAGGAAGTGGTAGATGCTCGTCGTCGCGAACTGCCAGCGCGCAAGGTCGTTGGTCATCGGCTCGAGGCTTCCCCGTTCTCGCAGTGCCGCGTCAGGGTTCCGGCGGACAACCTAGGAGCAGGCTGGCGCTTGAGCATCGCCCGATCCGGGTGATGGCGAGCGAGCACGCCGACGCGGCCGAGCGAGCTGGGGAATCCACCTGCCGACCGCGGCGCCGTTGCATAGAGTCATCGCGCGTGAACCTGTGGATGCCTGAACGGGCCGGTCGCGAGGCGGTCGGGGAGCTGCCGGACTGCGTCACGGTCGGGTGGATCCCGTGCGAGGGCATGCCGTCGCCCGGGCTCCTCGACGCCGAGTTCCTCGTCCCCGCCGCGGGCGACCGCCGTGTGATCGCGCAACTGCACGCGATGCCCTCGCTGCGGGTGATCCAGACCCTGTCCGCCGGGGTCGACTGGCTGCTCCCGAGCGTTCCGGCGGGCGTGACGGTCTGCGACGCGGCCGGCTCTCGTGACGAGGCGGTCGCCGAGTGGGTGCTCGCCGCCATCCTGTCCGTCCAGAAGTTGCTCCCGGAGATGCGCGACAGTCAGCGCGCGCGCTGCTGGGAGCCGCTCCAGCCCGCAGAGCTGGCGGGCAGCTGCGTGTTGATCCTCGGCTACGGCTCGATCGGCGCCGCCGTGGAGGCGCGGCTGCAACCGTTCGGCGTCGAGGTGATCCGCGTCGCCAGGCGCGCCCGGGCGGGCGTCCACGCCGTGGACGCCCTGGACGCCTTACTGCCGCGGGCGGACATCGTGATCGTGTTGTTGCCGCTGACGGAGGCCACGGTCGGCATGCTGGACGGCCCGCAGCTTGCGCTGATGGCGCCCGGGGCGCTGCTCGTAAATGCCGCTCGCGGCCCGATCGTCGACACCCCGGCCCTGCTCGCCGCGCTGGACGCGGGGCGCATCCGCGCCGCGCTCGACGTGACCGATCCCGAGCCGCTCCCGCCCGGGCACCCGCTGTGGCAGGCGCCGGGGACTCTGATCACCCCCCATGTCGCGGGCGACACGGTTGCGGCGGAACAGCGAGCTTTCGCGCTCGTCGGCGAGCAGGTCCGCCGCTACGCAAGGGGGGAGGCGCTGGCGAACGTGGTCACACACGGCTACTGATCGGTCAGCCAGGTCCTCGCCTGTTCGAGCTCGCGCTCGTGGAACATGTGCAGCTCGCCGGGAATCATCCAGGAGAAGAACTCGAAGGCACGCCACAACCAATCGAGGTCGGTGACGACCGCGATCCGCTCCCAGGCGTCACGATGCCTGACGCCCAGATCGACGTTGAGCTTGATGTCCTCCCACACCGCGCTCGGCTCCATTTGCAGCTCGGGGCCGATCGCGTAGAGGACGCGCAGCCGGCCGCCGGCCCGTACAGCCTCGCGTAAGGGCGGTACGAGCACCTCGACGTAGTCCTCGCGGGTCAGGCGCCCCGCAACGCGGAACCCGAGCGTGCCCGTCGGCATGTCTGCGATCAGCTGGACCATCTGGAGCGTGTCCTCGGTCTCGACATCACGACGCTTCGACGGCCGTCTTGATCCGTTGCGCGAGCGCAGGCGCATCCTTCGTGGCGGCCTTCGCTGCGAAGCCGACGATGAGCTTGCCCAACCCGTGGCCTTCCAGCGTATTGTGAATCGTGACCTTCGTCTGGGCGTCGCTCACGCGCTCGAGGGCGTAGCCCCCGACGGTGACCGTCACCATGTTCCTGGAGCGCTCGGTCCAGGCGATCTTCCTCGGCGGATCCACTTCGGTCAGCTCAAACGCGCGCCGGGTCGTGAGCCCGGCGTCCTTCACCTTGCTCTCGAAGATCGTTCCGACGCCGACCGGGCCGTCTGTGGCCTTGCGGATCTCCTCCACCCGCGGGCTGAACTTCGGGTCGTTCGTGCCCGCAGCCAAGAAGGCGAAGACCTCCTCGATGGGTCGATCGACCACCGCCGATCCGCTGAATTCATGCGCCACGTGCGACACCCCTTGGTCCAGGGGCCCAACCCTACCTGGTGGCGCTACCCGAAGGTGAACACGTATGCCTCGGCGCCCGGCTCGTGGAAGACGATCTGCAGCGTCCGCTGGCTGACCGTGCCCTGCTCGCGCACGAGCTGGTATAGCCGGCCCTCCCGCAGAAGGCCATTCCCGTCGTCATCGACGTCGATTCCGTGCGCGCGGCCGGGAGCCTCGCCGTCGAGGAGCACGCTGAAGGCGATCGGCGCTCGCGCTCCGGGCGAGAGCACGAGATGCGCGTCGCGTGCATGGAAACGGTAGGCGATGCTCCCGCCGGCCCGCTCGAGCACGACCTTCTCGCGGCCGATCGACCACTCACCGGCGAGGGCCCAGTGGTTGAAGGGCAGGCGTTCGGGGAGCGCGTAGGTGCGGGGTTCGTCAAACGCGGAGCCCTCCGGGGATGCGAAGTGCCCGCTGCGCGAGTAGCCGAGGTAGGTCTCGGGCGTGCGCAGCTGCTCCCAGGCGGCCTCCACCTCCACTCCGAATGCCTCGACGGACACGGGCTCGCGCTCGACGCCCAGCAGGCGCTGGATGAGGAGCTCCGATTGCTCGTATCGTCCCTCGCCGAAATGTCGATCGCGGATCACACCGTCCGCGCCGAAGAAGTAGAGCGCCGGCCAGTAGTGGTTGTCGAACGCCGTCCAGACCGCATAGTCGTCGTCGAGCGCGACCGGGTAGTCGATCGCTCGCTCCTCGGTCGCCTGGCGCACGCGGTCGACCTCGTGCTCGAAGGAGAACTCCGGCGTGTGGACGCCGATGACGAGCAGCCCGTGGCTGCGGTAGGCCTGCGACCACGCGCGGACGTAGGGCGCCGTGCGCAGCCAGTTGATGCAGGTATATGTCCAGAAATCGACGAGGACGACCTTCCCTCGGAGCTCCTCGGGCGTGAGGGGCTGCGAGTTCAGCCACCCGGTTGCGCCGGCGAACGGAGGGAGGCCGCCCTGCAGCGCCATGTGAGGCCCGGCAGACATCGCTCTCGAGTCGGCTGGGTCCGCTCCGAACGCGGGATCGACTAACGCAGCGTCCGGAAGCCGGCTCGCATCTCTTCGGAGAACAGCTGCGGCTGTTCCCAGGCGGCGAAGTGCCCGCCTCGGTCAAGCGCGTTGTAGTAGATGAGGTTGTGAGGGTACGCGCGCTCGGCCCAACTCCGGGGTGCCTGATACAGCTCGTCGGGGAACACGCTGATGGCAAACGGCACGGAGATGTTCTTGGCTTCGAAGAAGCCCGCCTTGCTCTCCCAATACAGACGTGCTGCCGAGACCCCGGTGTTCGTGAGCCAGTACAGCGTGATGTTGTCGATGAGGTCGTCTCGTGTGAGCTCGCCCGGAGGGTGTCCCTGAAGGACCTGTTCCACGAGCCCGGGCTGGCCGGAGCCGTCACCGTGGTCGAGCATGAAGGCGGCGAGGTCGATAGGTGAGTCGGCCAGCCCGTACAGCGTCTGGGGCCGCGTCGACATGATCAGTGCGTAGGCCACGTGCTTCGCATAGAAGGTGCTCAACTGCTCATACGCCCGGCTCTCTTCGGCTGAGAGCCCGGATGGTGTCGGATCGCCGTGCAGGAACCCTTCCGCAAGCTCGAGCGGAGCGGTGGCAGGCATGTTGGAGTGGATGCCGAGCAGCTCCGGAGGCGCCTGTTCACCCATCGCCTGCGTCACAGCCGCACCCCAATCGCCGCCCTGCGCCGCGAACCGCGTGTATCCCAAACGCTTCATCAGCTCCACCCAGGCGCGCGCGATGCGGGGGGGATCCCAGCCGGTGGCGGTCGGCTTGCCGGAGAACCCGTGGCCAGGCAGAGAGGGAATCACCAGGTGGAATGCGTCGGTCGCGCTCGCGCCATTCGCCGTCGGATTGGTCAGCGGATCGATGATCTTCATCTGTTCGATGATCGAGCCGGGCCAACCGTGCGTGACGATCAGCGGCAGCGCATCCTCGTGCGCCGAGCGAACGTGAATGAAGTGGATATCCAGTCCGTCGATCTCGGTTATGAAATGCGGCAGCGCCCGGAGCGCCTTCTCGCGCTCGCGCCAGTCATACGCCGTCCCCCAGTGGCGCGCGAGCTCCTGCATCGTCGCGAGCGGCACGCCCTGCGACTGATCGGTGACGGTCTCCCGCTCGGGCCACCGCGTCGCCCCGATGCGCCGCCGGAGGTCCTCCAGGGCCTCGTCCGGGACGTCGAAGCGGAACGGGCGGATCGTGGTGGTCCCGGCTGGCCTATCGGTCGTGACAGACATGTCGATCTCCTTGGTTTGTCGATCCGAGGCAACGGATATCCCTCGCGCGGAGCGGTGATGGGTCGGGCGGACCGCACGCCCGGTGCGGTCGGTGCGGCGTGCTGCCACGATCTCGCGTCGCGCATGGGAGGCCTGGAAGCAGGCCCCAAGTGACGTCCACACGGCTGGGACAAACAACGCGTCTCACTGCGGCTCCCCATCGTCGCTCGCCTACAGCACGCCCGCGATCGCGGTAAAGCACGTTCCGCCGTCGTTCGGGATCAAAGTACTCCTTCGGGGAGGCGAGGGGCAGAACCACGATCGGTTTTTCCCGCACTTTCCGACCTTGCAAACGGATGTTCCTTCGCACGTTGCGCTGAGGGCGGTGTCCGGCTTGCAAGCCGGTCCTCGCGGTGCGAGACTGCGCGTGATCTTGATGCTGATCGCCCGAGTTGGACATAGGCGATGAGCCCTTCCGGTTCTCGTCCGCGATCGTTCGAGTCACTGCGGCGGCTGCCACTCGTCGGCCGCGCGATGGACGTCGGCCTCGGGCCGAGTGCCGCGTCAGAGCGAACTCGACGGGCGGGTGCGCGGATCGCAGGGATGAAGGTGACCGAGTCGGTGTGTCCCTTCTGCGCTGTGGGGTGCGGCCAGCTGGTGTATACGCGGGCCGGCGAGTTGGTGGACATCGAGGGCAACCCCCGCTCGCCGATCAACCAGGGGACCTTGTGCCCGAAGGGCGCCTCCTCGCGCCAGCTGGTCCAGCAGCCGGGGAGGCTGACGAAGGTTCGCTACCGCCGCCCGGGCGCAACGGAGTGGGAGGAGCTCGAGCTCGAGCAGGCCATGGACATGATCGCCGAGCGCGTGATTGCTGCCCGCGAGAACGGCTGGCAGGACACCGACCGCCACGGCTGGCGCGTGGACCGCACGCTGGGTTTCGCGCACCTGGGAGGGGCGACGCTCGACAACGAGGAGAACTACCTGATCAAGAAGTGCTTCACGGCTATGGGCGCGATCCAGATCGAGAACCAGGCGCGCATATGACACAGCTCCACGGTCCCCGGTCTGGGGACCTCGTTCGGGCGCGGCGGCGCCACCAACTTCCAGCAGGACCTCCAGAATGCCGACTGCATCGTGATCGAGGGCTCGCAGATGGCCGAGGCGCATCCCGTCGGGTTCCGCTGGGTGATGAAGGCCAAGGAGCGCGGCGCGCGGGTCATCCACATCGATCCCCGCTATTCCCGCACCAGCCAACTGGCTGACCTCCACGTGCCGATCCGGGCGGGGACGGACGTCGCGTTCCTCGGCGCCGTCATCCGCCATGTGATCGAGACCGAGTCCTACTTCCGGGACTACGTCGTCCACTACACGAACGCGTCGACGATCATCAACGACAAGTTCCGCGACACCGAGGACCTCGAGGGTCTTTTCTCGGGCTTCGACCCCGCAACTGGGATGTACGACCCCACGTCGTGGATGTACGAGGGCGGCGAGGTCGGCTCAGCGGCCGGGATGCGCGAGCACGCGACCGAGGCGTTCAGCGAGCACACCGGCGCGGGGATGCTCGTGGGCGAGGTGGAGCGCGACGCGACGCTCGAGCACCCGCGGTGCGTCTTCCAGATCCTGCGGCGGCACTTCGCCCGCTACACGCCCGAGATGGTCGAGCGCATATGCGGGGTCTCGCGCGAGGACTTCATGGCGGTGGCGGACGCGCTGATCGCCAATTCCGGGCGCGAGCGCACGAGCATGTTCTGCTACGCAAACGGCTGGACACAGCACGCCGAGGCCGTGCAGATGATCCGCTCCGCCGCGATCCTCCAGTTGCTGCTCGGCAACGTCGGCCGGCCCGGCGGAGGCATCATGGCGCTGCGGGGGCACGCGTCGATCCAGGGCTCGACCGACATACCCACGCTCTACGATCTGCTGCCGGGGTACCTGCACATGCCGCGCGCGCGCGAGGGGCACCTGACGCTGGAGGAGTACCTCGACGGTGGCCGAGCCGATCGCGGGTGGTGGTCCTTCTTCGACTCCTACATCATCTCGCTGCTGAAGGCCTGGTTTGGGGAGGCAGCGACGTCGGAGAACGGCTACGGCTTCGCGCACATCCCGAAGCTCACCGGCAACCACTCGCATTTTGCGACGATGCTGCGTGCGCTCGACGGCGGCCTGGAGGGCCTTCTCGTGATGGGCCAGAACCCAGCCGTCGGCTCTCAGCACGCGGGCCTTCAGCGGCGCGCCCTGGCAAAACTGAAATGGCTCGTCGTACGCGACATGGCAGAGATCGAGACGGCCACCTTCTGGCGCGACTCTCCAGAGGTGCAGTCGGGCGAGCTTTCCACCGAGGCGATCGAGACCGAGGTGTTCCTGATGCCCGCCGCCTCGCACATCGAGAAGGAGGGCACGTTCACCAACACCCAGCGCCTGTTGCAGTTCCGCGACAAGGCGCTGAACCCGCCGGGCGACGCGCGCTCGGAGCTCTGGTTCATGCATCATCTGGCGAGGCGGATCAAGGCGCACTACGCGCGATCTGGGCGCGAGCGGGACTGGCCGATCGTGAACCTGAAGTGGGACTACCCGGAGCACGGCGAGGTGCGCGAGCCCGACGTCGAGGCCGTGATGAAGGAGATCAACGGCTACGACGTGGCAACGGGAAGCCCGCTCGCCTCGTTCACCGAGCTGCAAAGCGATGGCTCGACGGCCTGCGGCTGTTGGATCTACTCGGGGATCTATGAGGACGGCGTGAATCAGGCCCGCCGTCGCCGGCCAGGGGACATCACTGCCCCGGGGGGGATCGTCTCTCCGGAGTGGGGCTGGGCGTGGCCCGCGAACCGACGCATCCTCTACAACCGCGCCAGCGCCGATCCCGAGGGCAGGCCGTGGTCCGAGCGCAAGCGCTACGTGTGGTGGGATGAGCAGCGGGCGCGCTGGGCGGGCTACGACGTGCCTGACTTCCCGGCTGCGAAGCGCCCCGACTATCGCCCCGCTCCGGACGCTCGCGCGATGGACGCGATCGGCGGCGCAGACCCGTTCATGATGATGGCCGACGGCCGGGCCTGGCTGTACTCGCCGAGCGGTCTGCTCGACGGACCGCTGCCCAGCTACTACGAGCCCGTCGAGTCGCCGATGCCGAACCTGCTCTACCCGAAGATGACTGCCAATCCGGCGGCGATCCGCTGGGAGCGACCCGAGAATCCATACCATCCGACCGGCGATCCGCGTTACCCACTGGTGGCTACGACGTTCCGGTTGACCGAGCATCACACGGCCGGGGGGATGAGCCGCACGGTACCGTGGCTGGTGGAGTTGCAGCCCGAGATGTTCGCCGAGATCGATCCGCAGCTCGCCGCCGATCGAGGGATCGAGGACGGCGGCTGGATGACGATCGTCACCGCCAGAGCGGAGATCGAGGCGCGGGCGAAGGTCACAGATCGCATTCGGCCGCTGCGGCTGGACGGCCGCGTGATCCACCAGGTGGGCCTTCCCTGGCATTGGGGGTACAGCGGACTGTCGCGCGGTGACACCGCGAACGAGCTTGGCTCCCTGTCGGGCGACCCCAACGTCTCGATCCAGGAGTCGAAGGCGTTCACGTGCGACGTTCGGGCCGGCCGCAGGCGGGAAGCGAGCACGGTGCGGCTGTCGGGCGTGCCGCCGCCCGCGCGGCCGATCCGCGCCGGCGAGGACGACCCACCCGTCGAAAACCCCGAGGAGGCGAGCGAGTGAGCACCGACGCGCCGGAGACCGAGATCGCGATTCATCGCCCCGACGCCCTCCGCATGGGCTTCTTCACCGACACGAGCGTGTGCATCGGTTGCAAGGCCTGCGAGGTCGCGTGCAAGCAGTGGAACGACCTGCCCGCCGACGGCTCGCGGCTCGGCAAGGGCGTCTCCTACGACTACACCGGCGATCTCTCCGCTTCCACCTGGCGGCACGTCCGCTTCGTCGAGCTGCTCGAGCCCTCGCCACAGCTCAAGGAAGAGGCACAGCGAGCGCTCGCTGCGGGCGCCGGCGGCAAGCTGCCGGCGATCCCGGCCGCCGGTTCGATCGACATCGTCGAGTCAGCGCAGGCCGCCGGCGTCGTGGATGTTGAGGAGGCGGTGGGCAGGATGGGCGATTGGGTGTTCATGTCCGACGTCTGCAAGCACTGCACCAACGCGGGCTGCCTCGACGCCTGCCCGACGGGTGCGCTGATCCGCACCGAGCATCAGACGGTGGTGCTGCAGCCGGACGTCTGCAACGGCTGTGGGTACTGCGTCCCGGCGTGTCCGTTCGGCGTCGTCGATCGCGACCCCGAGGATGGCCGCGCCGGCAAGTGCACGCTCTGCTACGACCGGCTCGAGGATGGTCTCGAGCCGGCGTGTGCGAAGTCCTGCCCGACGGACTCGATCCAGTTCGGCCCGCTTGAGGAGCTGGTGGAGATCGCCTCCAGGCGGGTTGCTGCGCTGCACGAGCGCGGCATCGAGAACGCCTACCTGTACGGCGCCGGGGACGAGCCCGACGAACAGCTCGCCGGCGGCCTCGGCGCGTTCTTCCTGCTGACCGAGCCGCCCGAGCTCTATGGGCTGCCCGCGCACGCCGATTCGCCGGTCCAGGAGAACGTCGTGCCCGCCACGCTCGCCGCGCTCGGCGCCGGCCTGCTCGCCAGCGCCGGCGTCGTCGTCGCGTTCCTCGCGGGCGCCAGGCGCGCCCGGAGCACGTCGGTGCGGAGGACCTGGTGAGCAGCGAGAACCAATGGGAGGGAAGGCTCGAGCACGGCGGCGAGCCGGCGGAGCTGGCCCCCGAGCACGAGCCTCCGACCACCTCGCGCGGACGCGCGAGCGAGTGGGTGGCCGACCACGACACCGAAACCCGCGACATGCGCCCCGCGCTCGGTACTCGCGGCGAGCCGGGACCGTGGACCGCGGCCGACCCGGGGGCCCCGATCGGGCTGGCGCGTCCCCGCTTCGGTGATGCCCGGTGGTCGTTTCTCTATCGGGCGCGCGACACCGCCTACGCCGCCGCGGAGCCGGCCCCCGGGCAGGTCGCGGCGGCGAACCGCCGCATGCGCGGTGCCGAGGTGGCAGAGATCCACGGGCCGTTCATCCACGCGCCGGTGTGGAGTTGGGAGGTACCCCTCTACTTCTGGGTCGGCGGCATGGCCTCCGGCGCTGCATTCGTCGCGCTCGCCTGCGATGTCGCCGGCGACCACCGCTCCGGTGCGATCGCCCGCAAGGTGGCCCTCGGTGCCGTCGCAACCGCCCCGGCGCTCTTGATCGGCGACCTCGGCCGCCCCGCGCGATTCCTGAACATGATGAGGATCTTCAAGCCGCGCTCGCCGATGAACATGGGCGCCTGGTGCTTGGTCGCGTTCAGCGGCTCGGGTGCGCTGGCGGTGGGTTGCGACCTAGCCCGGCGCCCGAAGGCGGCCCGCGCTCTCGGGGCGCTGACGTCGCTGCTCGGCAGCTACCTCGGCTCCTACACCGGTGTCCTGCTCGCCTGCACGGCGGTCCCGGTGTGGGCCCGCAGCCGGGTGATCCTCGGGCCCGCATTCGTCGCGACCGCGACCGCGACGGGGGCGGCCGCAACGCGTCTGGTGCTCGTAGCCAGCGGCCTGCCGCCGGGGCACCCCACCCGCCGCGCGCTCGGCACGCTCGAGACCGCCTCGATGCTCACCGAGCTCTCGATCTCGGCGATTGGCGAGCGACGGCTGGGGGACACCGCCGAGGCACTGCGGAGCGGGCGCCCCGGGATCTTCTTCCGCGTGCCAAGAGCCTCGTCATGCTCGGGCTCTCGCTGCGGTTGCTGGCACGGCGGACCGGCGGGCGCGAGCACGACGTCGCGAGCGTCATGTACCTCGCCGGCGGTCTGGCCTTCCGCTACGCCTGGGTATACGCGGGACAGGCCTCTGGCGCAGACGACGCGGCGGTGGCTGCGATGGGCCGCGGCCGACGTGCGCTGCGCGACGAACGCGAGGAACCGCGCCAGGAGCGAAGCCAAGCGCTCCGCCGCCCGCAACTGCCGCTGCCCGACTCGGCGCGACGAGCCTATGGCGAGGCCGTCAGGCGCGCCAGCTTGGCGATCGAGCGTCGGCTCGCCGGGCGTCGAGCTCGCGGCGAGCGATCTCAGTTGTGAGGATCCCCGTCGCCGGGTCGGCCCGCTCCGTCGCTCGCATGGCGTAGCGTCGAGCTGATCACCGAGGCGGCGAGCTCGAGCTCATCCGGCGCCAGCGTTCGCGGATCGACGATCACACGGCCGTCGACGATGCGGGTCACCAGAGCCGGCTCCGCTCGACGCAGAGCGCTCGCCAACCGTTGGGGCTCCCACCCGGGAGGATCGAGCGCGACCGCCCTGCCCTCCAGCTCGAGCAGCGGCAGCGCGCCGCCGCCGACCCGCCCCACAACCGTCACAACCTCTCCGCCCACCGCATGCGCCAGCGCGCGCGCGCGCCGCTCGAGCACGGACGGCTCAGCCGTGAGCATCGCGAGCACCGGGATCTCGCCACGGGCTCGCCGTGGATCGCGGTAGATCGCCAGCGTCGCGGCGAGGGCCGCCAGCGGCAGCCTGCCGATCCGGAGGGCGCGGGCGAGCGGGTGCCGGCGCGCCCGCGCAACGGCGTCCCGGCGCCCGACGAGAAGTCCGGCCTGAGGGCCGCCGAGCAGCTTGTCGGCGCTGAAGCACACGAGCGACACGCCGGCTGCCACCGAGCGCGCCACGGCAGGCTCCTCCTCGGCCGGCACGCCCTCGGCGAGCAGGCCGGATCCGACGTCGTCGATCACCGGCACACCCAGCCCGCACAGCGCCTCGATCGGGACCTGCTCGACGAACCCCAACATGCCGAAGTTCGACTGGTGGACGCGAAGGACCAGCTCGGCACCGTTGCGGATCGCGGCCTCGTAGTCCTCGACGCGGGTGCGATTCGTCGTGCCGACCTCGACGATCGTGGCGCCCGCCTGAGCCAGGACGTCCGGGATCCTGAAGCCGCCGCCGATCTCCACCAGCTGGCCGCGCGAGACGGCGACGCTCCGCCCGTTCCCGGCCAGCGCGGCCAGCGCGAGCAGCGCCGCGCCGGCGCCGTTGTTGACGGCGATCCCGTCCTCCGCTCCGGTCAGCTCTGCGAGCAGTCCCGCGACGTGCTTGTCGCGGCTGCCACGTCGGCCGTCGTCCAGGTCCAGCTCGAGGTTGGCGTAGCCCTCGGCGGCCGCGGCCGCGGCGGCCGCGGCCGCGGCCGCCAGCGGCGCGCGGCCGAGGTTCGTGTGGATCACGACACCCGTGCCGTTGAGGACGCGCCGCAGCGAGGGCCGCAGCTGCTCCCGAACGAGCCCCACCAGCTCGCCTTCGCAGGCTCGACCCGCTGACAGCTCCGTCCTGCGCGCCTCGAGCACGACCCGCGCGGCCGCGATCGCCTCCGTGTGCGTGGCCGAGCCGTCGGCGGCGACAGCGGCGGCGAGCCTGTCGACGGAGGGTAGCTCTCGAAGTCGCCGGCGACGCTCCTCATCGCCCTCGCTCATCGAGCGTCCTCCCGCTGCGATCCCGCCCGGGGGCCGAGCACGCGCCGGTCGTCTGCGAGCCGCCGGGTCACCATCGCACCGTCGAGGTGCTCGAGGAAGGCTTGCGCCGACTTGCGCGAGACGCCGAGCTCGTCACGGACCTGCGCGAGCGTGACGGCCCGGTCGCGCTCGAGCATCGCCACGATCTCGCCACGAACGCGGACGAGCACATCGACGTGCGCGTACAGCCGGCCGCTCACCCGGATCAGGCGACCATCTCCGCGAAGGGCCGCGAGACCTCCCTCCGGAGCCTGCAGCTGCGCCTCCGAGAGCAGCCCGACCCCGGCCTCCTTGACCCGCCGCTCGAGTACTTCGAGGTCGCGGCGGTCGACAGGCATCGCCCGCAGCGGAGCGCCCGAGGGCTGCGCGGCGGTACCGCCGGTTTCGGGCACCGGATCCGGCTGAGGAGCTCCCTCGTGCAGGCGGCGCAGCCGCTCCAGCAGCTCGGGCCGGGCTCCGTGGCGCCGCGCCCGAGCATCGAGTACGACGCCCCCGCCGAGCGTGTCAGGAGGTGAGAGGCGCCGCACCACCAGCCGGTCCCCGTCCCGCGCCAGCAGCGGCGCCTCGAGCCGAAGCTGCCACAGGTCCCGATCGAGCGCGGCGAGGCGGCCCGCCACGGCGCGCGTGCCGTGGAGCACCTGGACGCGCTGGCCGTGGCGTGCGGAGCGCAGCCACAGGCAGCAGTCAAGTACGCGCGTTGCATGCTCGGCCTCGGCCGCGCCGAGGACGTCGCCGCGCGCGACCTGTGTCACCTTCACCCCAGTGAGGTTGACCGCGACGCGTTGACCTGCTGCGGCGCGCTCGACGACCCGATCGTGCACCTGGACGCTGCGTACCCGCGTCCTCGTTCCGGAGGGTGCCAGCTCGAGCTCGTCGCCGCGCTCGATGGCGCCCGACCAGAGGGTACCCGTGACGACCGTGCCCCTGCCGAGGACGCTGAAGACGCGATCGATGTGCAGCCGTGGCTGGGCGGTCCCGTGCGCGCGTCCGGGAATCGAATCGGCTACCTGCTCGAGCTTCTCCGCCAACTCGGGGATGCCCGCCCCGGTTCGCGCCGAGCAGGTGACGATCGGCGTTCCGGGAAGTAGCTCTGCCGCTTCGCGGGCGGTCCGCTCCGGATCGCCGATATCGGCCTTGGTCACCGCCACCACGCCCGCCTCCACGCCGAGGGCGCGCAGCACCTCGGTGTGCTCGACGGTTTGCGGCATCACGCCGTCGTCAGCCGCGATCGCCATCAGATACGCGTCGACTCCCGTCGCTCCCGCCACCATCGTGCGGACGAAGCGCTCGTGGCCGGGTACGTCCACGAGCGACAGCCTGCGACCGCCCGGCAGCACGAGCGGCGCGTACCCCAGCACGATCGTGAGTCCCCTCGACTTCTCCTCCGGCAGCCGGTCGGTGTCGACGCCCGTGATCGCAGCGACCAGCGTCGTCTTGCCGTGGTCGACGTGGCCTGCCGTACCCAGGGTGAGCGGGCTGCGCTGAGCGCTCATCTCGGCTGAGCTGGCGTAGCGGAGCGGCGAAGGAGTCGAACCTTCCCGGCGCGCGCGGCGCGCCGCCGACGGCTTTGAAGGCCGTTCGGGGCACCGGCCCCGGGCCGCTCCATGCGGAGGAATGCTCGCTGCCGGCCCACGTCCTAGATGACGCTGATCGACCCCGGCTGACCGGCGATCAGCTGCCCAACGACCTGCCCTCCCAGCGAGCTGGCACGATCTGCGGGCACTGCGGCGAGCAGTCCGCCAGAGGTGGTCGGGTCGACCAGCAGACGCCGAAGCCAGTCCGGAACCTCGGCGTCGAATTGGACGAACCCCTCGGCCCATTCGGCGTTGCGGCGGCTACCACCGGAAACGGCGAGCTCGCTCTCCAGCAGCCGGCGCACGCCATCCAGGTGCGGGACCTGATCTGAGTGCACCACGCCTGCGAGGCCGCTCTCGCGACAGAGGTGGTGCAGGTGCCCGAGCAATCCGAACCCGGTCACGTCGGTCATCGCGTGGACGCCTGCCGCCATCGCAGCGGTTGCCGCCTGAGCGTTGAGCGCCACCATCGCCCCCACCGCCTCCGCGAGCAGGCCCTCGTCGCGGACGCCTCGCTTGCGCGCCGCCATCACCGCGCCAACGCCGAGAGGCTTGGTCAATACGAGCGCGTCACCTGGCGAGCCACCAGCATTCGTGACGAAGCGATCGGGGTGCACGAGGCCCGTCACCGCCAGCCCGTACTTCGGCTCGGAGTCCTCGATCGAGTGCCCTCCGACGATGACAGCACCCGCCTCCTCGACGACATCTGAGCCACCGCGGAGAACCTCGCCGAGCACCTCGGTGCCCAACCGCCCGAGCGGAAACGCGACGATGTTCAGAGCGCTGAGCGGCGTTCCCCCCATGGCATAGACGTCCGAGAGGGCGTTGGCCGCGGCGATCCGGCCGAAGTCATAGGGATCGTCGACGGGCGGCGTGAAGAAGTCGACGGTCTGCACGAGCGCGAGATCCTCGGTCAGCCGGTAGACGGCGGCATCGTCGCTCGTCGATGCGCCCACGAGCAGGCGCTCGTCGGCCCGTCTCAGCGCGAGACCCGAGAGCAGCGGAAGCAATGCCCCAGGAGCAAGCTTGCAGCCGCAGCCGGCACCGGCAGCGAGGGACGTCAGCGCCGGAGGCGCATCGGCCGCTGGCATGCCCGAAGCAGCGTCAGCGCTCGGCATCGAAGCCATCCTACCCGGCGACCGATTCGGGCCGAGGGACGTGGCTATTCGAGTGATATCTCCGTGCGGCGAACTGCGCGCTTGCCTACCCGGCCGTGACAACGGCCACGGCGGTAAGTGCCACCCATGTGCTTCCAAGGAAGATAGGGATCCCATGCGCGAGCCACCACGACGGTGACCGCGTTGGAAGGATCGAGATCGGGAAGGGCAACCCTCTTTGTCCGCGGCGTTCGTGGTGGGCCGCTCTGATGGCCCCGATCTCTCGATACCCGGGGACACCGATGTCGCGGCTGCCCACGGCGACGATCTGCTTGAGCGTGTCCAGTCGGCGGAGGTTCTCGGTGAGCGCGTACCAGAACACGATGCTCAGCGCGAGGCCCGTCACGTCGATCGTCAGTGCGACGGGAAGCCAGCGGGACGCGGCGTCGGTGGAAAGCGTCGCGGTTACCGCGGCGACGACGAGAAACGACTGCGCGAGGATGTAGAACGACAGCCGGTTCGCGAAGATCTCCTCCTCGTGCCAGCGGTCCTCCCAGACGATGTGGGTCCCGGCCTCCACGATGAAGTCTTCACGCGGTGGATCTGCGCCACGGAATTCCGACTGCGGGAGGCTGCCCGAGCTCTCCGAGCGGCTGACGTGCATCTCGCCGCTCATGCTAACTGCGGCGCCTACGCGAACGCTCTGTCGAGTGGGAGTGCCGATCGCTCTTCGCGGTCCTATGTGGAAGCCCGTGCGGGGGCAAGCCTGCCGCGGTCAGCCGCGCTCATCTCTCCCCGACGCAGCTCTCAGCAGCCGTGCTTTCGGACGTACCCTCGATGCAGGTCACATGGAGCACCGCGGCCTCGGCGACTTCGGTACCCAGTCGCATGACGTCCGCATCGACATAGCGGGTGGCCGTTGCGTTGGTTGGCGAAAAGGCCGATTCCCCCGGAGCGAGTTTGGCGCTGAACGCGAAAACGAGCTCTCCTTCGGTGACCGCGACGCCTTGGACCGTCAGATAGTCGCTCGCGTTCTCGTTGGTGAACTTGAACGAGAACATGGGGCCGGCGCTTATCTGTAGTCCGGTGGGCGCGTCCTTCAGGATCGTTGCGCTGGTCGCCGGATCCACTGGAGTCCCGTCGAACGCGCCGCTTTGGCCGGGCGCCCCCGTTTCCCCCCGTGGCCCGAGCCCGCCCGCCGGGCCCGCGGGACCGGCTAGACCAACGGAGCCCGTGGGCCCCGTCCTGCCGATGGGCCCCGCCTTGCCCGTGAGGCCTCGAAGGCGCTTGAGCACGTTGGGCTTGATCTGAGCGGTGCTCGTGATGATGTAGCGACTGGCCGCGATCCCCGTCCCCGCCATCGCGAACACGAGTGCAAAGACCGCGACCAGCATCGCGGGAGACGGCCTCACAAGCTTCGATCGTCGCATGTTCTCCTCCGAGTTCGGTCTCGAAATTGGAGCCCAAGACGATAGACCCGCGCGGACGCTGCGCGCCCGCGCGGGTCCCGTGCTCACGGGTTGTTGACCTTGATTTCGTTCGTGATGCCATAGACGCCGTAGAGACCGGCGACATCTTCGTAGGCCGCATCGCTTGCGAACTGGTAGTCCACGTTTCCTTTGAGCGTGATCCAGCCGTCGACGACCTTGACGTCGACGGACTCGGCGGGCACCTCGACGTCCCAATCCAGGATCTGCAGGGCGATGCCGCGGATCTCCGCATCTTCGCGCTGCCATTCATCGAGCAGGCGGACCTTGAGCTCGTCGCGGACTTCGTACTCATCGTCGACGTTGCGCGCATCGCTGGCCGCGGCGCTGCGCTGGCGGAAGCTGCCAACGGTGCCGCGCAGGGTCACGACGCCGTCCTGTGCCAGCACGGCGACCTCGCCCGGGTCGGGGATCCGTGGATCGAGGTCGAGAGCTGTACGGATGTCGTCTTCGACGGTGGTGCTTGCGAGCATTTCTGCTCCTTTCGGTTCGGGTGACGTCAAGAGCGTGCGGCGGCAGACTGCGCGCGGCAAGAACGATGAGCCCGGGGCTCCATACCCACCGCTTACGAGCGGGCGCAGCCGCCGGCCGGCTGTCAGCGGCGGCGATCGAGGTCGCTCGAGACTGTCAACCCGGGGGATGCGAGGCCCGCGTGTGCCGCCTACCGTCCTCGACGTGATCTCATCCAAAGGAGGCGCTGCCATGAGGTTCATGCTTAGTCCCGTGGTCCCGCTCGCCGGGATCTCACCCCAGGAGCGCGCATCGCAGACCTGGCGGGCAGCCGCAGATCTCGTGCGGGCTCCCTGGGAGGTCCTGAGGGAGGCGACGCCTGAGCGTCGCCATGCGGCCTTCGCGGGCTACATCGCCGCGCTGGAAGCGGAGGACCTGACCGCCACCACCCTTGCCGAGCTGGAGCTCGGCAAGGTCGCATGAGGAGGATTCATGGAGCTTCGACACCTACGCTACTTCGTCGCCATCGCCGAGGAGCGCAGCTTCACGCGCGCCGCAGAACGCCTGTGGATGGCACAGCCAGGCCTCTCCACACAGATCGGCCGGCTGGAGCGCGAGCTCGGCATGCGGCTGTTCGAGCGCCACACCCGCGGCGTGGATCTCACAGATGCCGGTGAGCTGTTCCTCGAGCGCGCGCGTGCTGCGCTCGCCGCCGCGGACCTGGCGCGCGCCACCGGCGATCACATCCAGAGCGGCGTCGTCGGAACGCTCAGGCTGGGACTCTCCAGCGCGCCGCGCTGGCGAGGGGCAGCCGAGCTGCTCGATGAGTTCGCGCGTGCCCGCCCGGCGGTGGAGGTCACCGTGCTCGAGTCCTACGGAGGCTCGTTGGCGCGAGACCTCCGCGACGGGCGACTCGACGCCGCGATCGTGCCCTCGATGTTCGCGGCGCCGGAGTTGCGGTGCGTCGGGCTCGGGCACGAGCCGTGGACGGTGCTCGTCGGAGCCGCTCACAAGCTCGCGGGCGAGGGCCCGCTGCCCGCGGAGGAGCTCCACGACGAGGAGATCGTCGTCACGGGGCACCGCGACGGCGGCGCATACGACCGGGCGGTCGCCGACATGCTCTCGGGCCTCGGCCTCGAGACCGTGCTGCGTCCCGGCGGGCCCGGCCCGGCGCTGCTGGCGGACGTCGCCGCCGGCAAGGCGCTCGCCCTCGGCACTGTTGCCTGCGCTGCGGATTCCAACGTCACCGCACGAACCCTCGATCCACCCCGAGCCCTCGGCTTCGAGCTGCTGTGGCATGCCGCGACGCCCGCACCCCCGCTGGCCGAGCTGATCAGCATGGCCGAACGGCACGAGCCGCGCTCGAGGCCCGTCGCCAGGCCGGTCCTCAAGGCCGTCGCATGACGGGCGCCGAGGCGACATTGGAGCGCGTCGTGCGAGCGGAAATGAGGCGGTTGAGCGGGCGCACCGGGGCGCTCGACAGCGCTCTCACGCCGGCTGGCTCGAGTGGCGCCCGGCCGCCAACGCGCGGCCGATCGGATCACGAGGGCGAAGATCGCCCGCAACAGAAGGAGCCCGCGATGAGCGCCGTTGGCGAGCCGTCGCGCTCGCGAGCACCGACGCTCCCTCGGCCGGCGCGCGGTCCTCGCCGCCCGCCCTTGACGGGCGCTGAGGAGATCGCCCTCGCGAAGCGAATCGAGCAAGGCGATCTGGCTGCGAAGCACGAGATGACGGAGCGCAACCTCGGCCTCGTGCACGTGCTTGCGAAGCGGTACAGGAACTGCGGGGCGGCGTTTGACGACCTGATTCAGGAGGGCACGCTCGGTCTCATGCGCGCGGTGGAAGGCCTCGACCACCGCCGTGGCGTCAAGTTCTCCACTTACGCGGCATGGTGGATCCGCAGCTCGCTGCTCGACGCTGTCGGCGCGGAGCAGTCGATCCGCATCCCGGGCCACGCAGCTCAGCAGCTCGCAGCGGTGCGGCGCGCCGAGCAGGAGCTCGAAGGGGCCGGGGTACGCCTCGCCTCCACCGCCGATGTCGCCGAGCGGAGCGGGCTGAGCGCGTCGAGCGTGCAAGCGCTGCGCACCCCGCCACGCGTCACGGCGTCGCTGGACGAGCCGGTGGGCGCGCGTGCCAGGCCGCTCAGCGAAGCGATCGCCGACCCGCATGGAGCCGAACCGGACGACGGCGTCGTCCGAGACGAGGTGCGCAGGGAGGTGTGGCGGCTGCTGCGGCTGCTACCCGAGCGCCACCGCCACGTGCTGATCCGGCGCTACGGCATCGGTGGAGGGCGACCGCAGATCCACCGGGACATCGGCGAACGGCTCGGCGTGAAGGAGGAGCGGAGCCGGCAGCTCGAGCGCGAGGCCCTGCACCGCCTGCGCGAGCTGCCGACCTCGAGGCGCAACGTGGCATAACCTCGACTGACCCGGTGGCTCAGACGGCCGCTGAGAGCCCGCGGCGCGCCGCCAGGCGCTCCTCGGCGTAGGCGCGCGCAGCCTCGACATCCCCGGTCGCGAACGCCGCGATGTCAGCTAGCGTGACGATTCGCCCGGCGCCGCCCCATGTGCCGTCCGGGATCTCCGGCGTGAACACCCAGACCCGCGAGGGGTCGCGATCGAAGGCTCCCTGCTCCGCGTCGAGGACGGCCTCTGTGATGCTGTGGACCATCGCCTGGCGGCGCTCGGGCTCGTACTGGCCCTCGGGTACCGAGGCGATGAAGCGGTAGTGCGGAGCGCCAGCCGGGGAGCCGGCGACGTAGACGTGCTCCGGTCGGTGCACGAACAGCCAGGCGATCGAGCGGACCTGGGGATTCGTGGGATCGGCGCCCTCGTTGATGATCAGTGCGTCCGTGAGCTGGGCGAGCAGCTGCTCCTCTGCCTCGGGCCGGAGGGCCCCCTCCGGGATGTATGCGTCGAGCATCGGCATTTCGGTGCCTCCTTCCGGCCGCAAACGGCCGGGTCGAAAGATCACTCTCTTCAGAAGAGTGACTCGGTCGGCCAGCACCATACACGAAGTCACTTCGCTTATGCAAGCGATATGCTCGAGGGATGAAGCGCACGGCCCTCGTCGATCACCCTTGCTCGATCGCCCGCACGCTGGACGTCGCGGGGGAGTGGTGGTCGCCGCTGATTCTTCGCGACGTCACCTATGGCGTCAGGCGCTTCGCAGAGATCCAGGCCGACCTGGGGATCTCGGCCAACGTGCTAGCCGACCGCCTCGAGAGCCTGGTTCGTGAGGGGCTGCTGGAAACGCGCATCTACCAGCAGCGACCGGAGCGCCGCGAGTACGTCTTGACCGAGAAGGGCACAGATCTGGCCCCAGCGCTGCTCGCTCTGATGCAGTGGGGCGATCGCTGGAAGTGGAAGGGCGGGGTGGGCCCGGTCCAGGTATTGCACGAGGACTGCGGTCACGAGATCAGGGTCGAGCTGCGCTGCGAGCACTGCGGGCGCGAGCTGCCCGTCGCCAGCCTCCGCGCCCGTGCCCGCCGCGGCGTGACCAAGCCCCCGGTCGGCGATGCGCCCGGTCAGCTCTCCGCAGCGCGGCTGACCTCATCGCCCGACGGCGTCCGTCTGGCCGAAGAGCCCGCTCAGACCTCGCCGTCGCAGTAGCCGACGCTCGGGAGGTCCGAGAGATCGGCGGACGCTCGGCGCTCGTTTCGCTGTCTCAGGCCGCGTTCATGGCTCATCCTCCGCGCGGACGATGCAGCGGAAGCCGATGTGACTGGTCGAGGTGTCGATGGCCTCGGGCTGGCGCGCCGCGGGGCGGTAGCGCAGGCAGTAGCTCGGCGCGCAGAGATGCGAGCCGCCCTTGATGACGCGGCGAGGGATGCCCGCGCCTGGACGTCCAAGGTCATAGCTCGCGCCGGGGGTCTCCACGCGCGGGTTCAGCGGCGGCTTGCAGCAGGGGCTCGGGCGCTCCTCTGGGCCGGGGCCGCGTGGCGCGTAGTAGTCGGCCGTCCACTCCCAGACATTCCCGGTGGCGTCGTGGAGCCCGAACCCGTTTGCGGGGAAGAGGCCCACTGGCGAGGTGCCCCGCCATCCCCTCGCGCCGGTGTTGTGCCACGGGAACTCGCCTTGCCAGTAGTTCGCCATCAGCCCGGCGGGCGGTCGCTCCTCATCGCCCCAGGCGAAGATGGCACCATCGAGTCCGCCACGGGCGGCGTACTCCCACTCGGCCTCGCTGGGCAGCTGCTTGCCGGCCCACTGCGCGTATGCCTGGGCGTCCTCGAAGGCGACGTGGATGACCGGATGATCCTCCCGGCGCGAGTTATCGCTGGCCGGTCCCCAGGGATGGCGCCAGCTCGCGCCAGGCACATAGGCCCACCAGCGGTGCGGGTCGTTCAACGGCACAGGACCGGGCGTGGGGTGGAAGACCACCGATCCCGCGCGGAGAAGCGAGGGGTCGGCGTCGGGGTAGTCGGCTGCCTCGGGGGCTCGCTCGGCGAGGGTCACGTATCCGGTCTCCTGCACGAAGCGTGCGAACTGCGACACCGTGACCGGCCCGCGGTCGATCGAGAAGGGAGCGATCTCCACCTCCCGCACCGGTCCCTCGTCGGCATAGAAGTCGACCGAGCCCATCCTGAAACGACCCGCAGGGATCGAGATCATGTCCTCCCGGCTCATCACTGGAGCGTAGACCCACGCCCAATCACGGCAGACGCGCGAGCCTCACGCGATCGCCTATCGTGCGATCCCGATCCCGACTCAGGAGGAACCTCCGATGTCCAGGCCGTTCGCAGGCACCATCAACGTCGATATCCGCGACTCGGACCCGGACTGGTCTCCGTTTGAGCCTCCGAAGGCCCCGGATGGCTCGCCGAACGTGCTCTACGTCGTGCTCGACGACGTGGGCTACGCAGCGATGGGCTGCTACGGCGGACCCGTCGAGACGCCGAACCTCGACCGGATCGCCGCCCATGGCCTGCGCTACACGCAGTGGCACACAACCGCGCTCTGTTCGCCAACGCGCTCGTGCCTGCTGAGCGGGCGCAACCACACGCGCAACAGCATGGCGTGCATCACCGAGGCTGCGATCGGGTTCCCCAACGCGAGCGGCACGATCCCGCCGGAGAACGGGCTGCTGCCCGAGATGCTCGGCGAGCTCGGCTGGAACACGTACATGGTCGGCAAGTGGCACCTGTGCCCGACCGACGAGATGAACCTCGCAGCCACTCGGCGCAACTGGCCGATGGGGCGAGGCTTCGAGCGCTTCTACGGCTTCCTTGGCGCCGAGACCAACCAGTGGCACCCCGATCTCGTCTATGACAACCATCCGGTCGAACAGCCGCGGACGCCCGAGGAGGGCTACCACCTGACTGAGGATCTCACCGACAAGGCGCTCGAGTTCATCAAGGACGCCCAGGCCGTCGCGCCGGAGAAGCCGTTCATGCTCTACTACGCACCCGGTGCCTGCCACGCGCCGCATCATGCCCCGAAGGAGTGGATCGAGAAGTACAAGGGTCGCTTCGACGCGGGCTATGAGGCGATGCGCGAGCAGACGCTCGCGCGCCAGAAGGAGCTCGGCCTCGTCCCTCAGGAGACCGAGCTCCCGCCGATCAACCCGATCGGTACGCCCCAGACGCGTACCGGTCCCGACGGCGCGCCCTTCCCGATCATGGACGTCACGCGCCCGTGGGCGAGCCTTTCGGCAGACGAGCAGCGGCTGTTTGCGCGCATGGCCGAGGTCTATGCCGGCTTCCTCGCCCACACGGACGACCAGATCGGGCGCCTGCTCGCCTTCCTCGAGGAGAGCGAGGTGCTGGAGAACACGATGATCATCGTCGTTTCCGACAACGGCGCGAGCGGCGAGGGCGGTCCCAACGGCTCGGTCAACGAGTGCAAGCTTATGAACGGCATCCCCGACAACGTCGAGGACAACCTGCCGCTGCTCAACGAGCTCGGCGGCCCGACGACCTACAACCACTACCCCAACGGCTGGGCAATGGCGTTCAACACTCCGTTCAAGATGTGGAAGCGCTACGAGTTCAACGGCGGCACGAGC
Organism: uncultured Solirubrobacteraceae bacterium; assembly: GCA_963743505.1. Classification (GTDB taxonomy): domain Bacteria; phylum Actinomycetota; class Thermoleophilia; order Solirubrobacterales; family Solirubrobacteraceae; genus Palsa-744. The sequence goes on from CAVUPZ010000002.1 coordinate 985,505, forward strand.
GATCCGTGCATGGTCTCCTGGCCTGCCGGGATCAAGTCCGAGGGCGAGATCCGCCACCAGTACCACCACGCGATCGACCTCGTGCCGACGGTTCTCGACGTCCTCGGCGTGGAGGCTCCCACCGTGATCAAGGGCCACGTCCAGTCGCACTTCGACGGGGTCAGCATGCGCTACAGCTTCGACGATGGCGAGGCGCCGGGGCAGCGGGCGACGCAGTTCTACTCGATGCTCGGCTCCCGAGCCATCTGGCACGAGGGCTGGAAGGCGATCACGACGCACCCCACGCTGTCCGGCTGGAGCCACTTCAGCGAGGACGAGTGGGAGCTCTACCACACCGAGAGCGACCGCTCGGAGCTGCACGACCTCGCCGCCGAGCACCCCGAGAAGCTGCGAGAGCTCGTAAACCTGTGGTTCGCCGCGGCGGGTGCCAACGACGGCTTCCCGCTGGACGACCGCTCGGCGTTGGAGATCCTCAACACCCCGCGCCCGCAGCTGACAGCGCCACGCAACCGATACCGCTACTACCCCGACGCGGCCGCGGTGCCCGAGGCACAAGCGGTCAACCTGAAAAACCGCTCCTACGTGGTGGGCGCGCTCGTCGACCTGCCGGAGTCCGGTGCGGACGGGTTCCTGTTCGCGCACGGCTCGCGCTTCGGCGGCCACGCGCTCTACGTCAAGGACAACCGCCTGCACTACACGTACAACTTCGTCGGCGATGAAATCACGACGATCGCCGCCGACCGCGAGCTGCCCAGCGGCGAGAACCTGATCCTGTCCGCGGCATTCGAGAAGGACGGCGAAGACAGCCCCGGCACCGCGACAGGCCTCCTGTCGATCTACCATGCCGGCGAGAAGGTGGGAGAGGGGCGCATCAAGACGCAGCCGGGGGCGTTCGGCCTCAGCGGTACGGGGCTGACCGTCGGCCGCGCCGAGCGCGCGATCGTGCCGGACAGTCCCGGGCCGCGGCCGTGGCGCTTCACCGGAGGGACGCTGAAGTTCGTCGCGGTGGACGTCAGTGGCGAGCCCTACACCGACCTCGAGCGCGAAGCTCACGCGATGCTGATCCGCGAGTAGAGAGAGCCAGCTGTCGGGCACACAGGCTCGGGCCGGCCGCCGGCCTTGCCGAATCCGAGCGCCGAGCTGACCGCGAGCCCCCTGCGTGGCTTCCTCCGAACGGGATGATGCCGGTGTCCGTCATCCAGCCCTAGCCTTGGCCGGAGTTCTGCGGACCACGCTTGGCCCCCCAGAACATCCGTGCAATCGTGAAGGGGGACTCGATGATCAATACGCTCAATCGGCCGGCAGTCTTGGTGGTGGCGGTGCTGCTTGCGCCGATCGGCCTGGCCGCGTGTGGCGAATCGGCCGAAGAAAAGGCGACGGCGCAGGTCTGCTCCTCCACCAAGGAAATCCGGGCTCAACTCACCAAACTGTCGAGCCTGTCGATCTCCTCGAAGGCACCGGAAGAAATCAAAGACGCCGCTGCAGTGATGGAAAAGGAAGCGGCCAAGATCAAAGAATCCGCCCCTAACCTGCCGGCGTCGAGCAAGGCTCCTGTGGAAACCGCGCAGAAAGCGCTCCAAGCCGAGCTCGTAGCGCTCGCAAAAGCCGTGATATCGGCAGCAAAATCCTCGAGTAGCATCGAAGCCACGCTCACGGCATCCGAGCCTGCGCTGAAGACCGCGGTCGCCGGGCTCGCGACCAGTTACAAGCAGGCATACGAATCCCTCAAATGCTCCTAGCCTGAAGTTGGGGGCTGTAGTCGACCCCAACGTCCTGATATCGGACGCGCTGTCGTCACGGCAGCTTGCCTATCCCAAGCTCCGAGGGGCGAGAGAACGCTGCGCCCAAGCGGACTCCTGGCGATCAGAGCCCGAGTTTGCGAACGCCCGCCTCGTCGAAGCCGAAATGGTGACCCACCTCGTGACGCACCGTCTGGATCACCTGTGCCCGCAGGCGCTTGGGGTCATCCCCGAAGTCGCGCACAAGTGTGTCGCGAAAGATCAGGATCTCGTCCGGCACACCACCGCCCCCGAAGAAGGGGCTACCACCCATCCTGGCGCCGACGTACATGCCGTACGCGTGGTTCTCGGCCCCCCGGTCTGAAACGACGATCGCCACGTCCTTCAGCGCTCGTTGGAACTCGCTCGGGAGCTCGTCGAGCGCTGAGCTGACGAGCGCCTCAAATTGCTGCTCGCTGTAGTGCCGCGGGTGGCTCATGGCTTCGTGATCGCGCCGAGCGTAGCTCACCCGTCGCCCCCACCGACTCTGCGTCCCATGCTCCGTCCACCTGGGCGCAACCAGAGGCCGGCAGGAAGGCCTTACTGCGTGGACGAGGGCGCGGACTCCGCGGCTTTCGCGGACGAGCTGTCCGCATTCGACCCGAAGTTCGTCGGGCGCCAGTCGGCCGCGGCGGGCCGCGGGGTCTCCGCGGCAGACTTCTTCGAGTGGCGATACCAGGCCGCGGCGCCGCCGGCCAGGCCCACGAGGCCGATGCCGGCTATGGCGGCCGCGACGGCCGCAGCAGCAGCCGCGGTGGCGCCCGTGGCGACGGCCGTGCCGAGCGCCACCTTCGGGAGCGCTCGCCGGGCACGCCGGTGCGCGTAAAGAAATCCCGACTGCATCGCAATCGCTAGGAGCGCCTCGTCGACCTGGCGCTCGACCCACTTTGGCGTCCTACGGCGAGTTTTCATGGGGCGAGTGTAGCGCCGGAGAGCGAGGTCTGCGGCGCGCCTGAATGCGGGGTCCCCAGCGACTCTGGTGCCTCCCCGCATCCACTGGTCGACCGGGCCAGGACGCCCCCACTTCAGGCTCATGCATCGAGGAAGGGAGCGACCATCGCGAGCACCTGATCGGGACGACGGGCGACCTCCACGTGCGTCGCGCCCGGGAGGATCGCAAGTTGCGCATCGGGGATGAGGTCGAGCATCCTGACTGCCTGCTCGATGCTGATGAAGTCCTTGTCGCCGATCAGGATGAGCGTGGGCGCGCGAATCGCGCGAAGCGCCTCAGGCGACCAGTCCTCGATCGCGCTCACCATCGCCCTTGCCCGGGCGATCAGGTCGGCAAAGCGATCGGGGTGCGGCGCAACTCGGCGGTACTCCGCCTCCCATTCTCGGCCGTCGGCCGCGGTGGGCATTCTGTCTGCGTCGAGGTGTCCGTCGAGCGCGAAGTCCCGGCGACACGTCGGCGTCGAAGCCAGCACGAGCTTTCCCACCAGGTCTGGATGACGGGTCACGATCATCAGGCTGACGCAGCCGCCGAGGCTGTACCCGAACAGATCCGTCCGCTCGATGCCGAGTTGCCCGAGCAGGGTCACGATGTCATCCGCGAAGTTCTCAAGCGTCATCTCTCTGTCGATGTCCGCGGTGTGGCCGTGGCCCTGCATCTCGACCGCGATGACCCGGCGGCTCTCAGCCAGGACCGGGATCATCGGCCCGAAGGTCAGGCCGATCGTGTGCGCACCTCCGTGCAGGAGCACGAGCGGCGGGCCGCTGCCGTGGACCTCGTAGTACATCTGCACCCCGTTTACCGACGCGTACGTTGCCTCCGGCATGCACCGATCCTATGGGCTCACTGCGTCGCTGACCTCAGATCAGCGGTGGGATCTGGGGTGAGATGGGGATCTCGAGGACGGTGGGCACCGCCTTGGTCCACGCCGTCGCTGCGGTTTGCTTGATCGACTCGAGATCGTCGAGCTGGCCCGCGAGGAGCTGCACATCGTGCGCAAGCGCGCTGGGGAGCGGACACCGGCTCGCGACCATGGCAAGGATTACCACGAGGCCCAAGACGCCGCCGATCGGCTGGATCACTACGCGCACCAGCTCCACCGTCTGCACGACGAGGAGTACCCCCGGGGCTGGCGGGACAAGAGCGCCCAGGCCCCCGAGTAGGACTCGCCGGTCCGACGCCATCGACCCGACCCGCAGGACGCGCTGCGAGTCCCAACCCGCACTCATGCCCCTCTCATCGGGCTGCGCGAATCTGTCGCATCCCAACAGACAGTCACTCCGGAGTGGGGGAGACGAGTGAGAACGCCGCGGGAGCCGCTCCCCGATGACAGGTCTGCCGACGAGCGACTCGTGGCCGCCGTGGGTCGCGACGTGCACGCCAGTGACGGCGAGGCGAGGACCGCCATACGCATGATCTGGACAGGCGATCACCTGGATGCGACCCGTCGGCTGCAACGCGTGATCGTTGAACCGAGTCTGGCGACCGAGCGGTGACATAGCATTCGACGAGGGACCGTGCTCAGCGGACCGACATTCCGAATCGACCCTCCGCGCCTGCGGACGCTCGCGGAAGCTGACGAAGAGCGCCATGCCACCTGGTTCGAGCTCTATTTCGATCTCGTCTTCGCCGTGGCGGTGGCGCAACTCGCCGACGCTCTTTCACGAGATCCCTCGAGCGCGGTGTTCGCTCGCTTCGTTGGGTTGTTCGTGGTCGTGGCCTGGGCGTGGATGGGCTTCGTCTTCTATGCGAACCGCTTCGACACCGACGATCTGATCTACCGCCTCGCGAAGTCGTGCGCGATGCTCGCGATCGCGGCGATCGCGGTGAATCTCCGCCGCGTGATGGCCGGTGACGGCGGCGCGGTCGGCTTCGCAGTCGGCTACGTAGTCGTGCGCTCGCTGCTGATCGCGTTGTACGTCCGGGCTCGAATCCACGTCCACGGCGCGGGCCGTAGGCTGAGCGACGTCTACATCGCGTGCTTCTCGTTCACGGCCGGGATCTGGTTCGTGTCGATCTTCGTAAACGGGCCGCTTCGCTACGTGCTCTGGGGGGTCGCCATCGCGATCGACCTGGCCGTGCCACCGCTAGCTTGGCGACAGCTTCCCGGCGCTCCGATCGTCGTCTCACATCTGACCGACCGTTTCGGCACGTTCTTCATCATCGTCCTCGGGGGGTCGGTCGCGGGGGTGGTATCGGGCGTCGCGGGCTTCGAGTTCAGCCTCGAGTCGTGGATCCTGGCAAGCGCCTGCTTCCTGATCGCTCTGTGCATGTGGTGGATCTACTTCGACCTCGCCGACACCTCGGTTCTGGGTCGCGGTGTGCTCGGTGTGATCTACATCTACGCTCACTTTCCACTGCTGGCTGGGGTGGCCATGTTCGGCGCGGGCACGAAGCTCGCGATCACGCATGCGGCCGATCCGGCGCTGGGCGCATCGGCGCGTTGGGCGCTCGGCGGTGGGATCGCCGCGTTTGCTCTGGCTCTGGCTCTGCTTCACATCGGCGCGGAGTGGACCTCTCTACACGACCGTAGCTTCATCGGTCGGATCGTTCTCGCGGTGTTCGCGGTCGGCCTGGCCGGCGCCGGCGGGAGATTGGCGCCGTTGGCGTTCGTCCTGCTCCTCGCTGGCGCCGTGCTGGGCCAGCTCACGCTCGAGGCGTTCACCTTCCCCGCGGGCGCGGCGAGCATCTGGGAACCTCCCGAGCCCGCCGAGAGCGTCCAAGCGTAAAAGTCGCCGGACGCTCGCACACACTGCTGAGGCCACGAGCAGCGTCCGAGTCGCCGCGCTGGCCTGTTCTCATCTCCATCTCATCAACGCAAGCCACGCTCGCTGTACGGCTCGATTCGATCCAAGCGTAGACGTCGTGCCGGTCGACGCCTACCCTCGCCGAAGCAGGCGCCGAAAGCGTGCGGGACGAGCGAGGCGGAGCGGACCCGAGCTGGGCGTTAGCACTCGGCGCTGGAGCCGGCCTGACGGGCTGCGAGCCCGGTTGGCCCGTTCAGGCGGGCGCACGCTCCGAATAGTGTGGCAGGCCGTCGTTCGGGATCTCCTCCCAGGGCGCGGAGTAGGCAACGAACTGGCGGTATTCGGGCCGCACCCCCGGGTCGCCGTCGATGGCCCCCAGTCGCACCCCCGTCTTGGCGTGGTCGCTGGGGTCGCGGGTGAAGATCGCCGAGCCGCACTCGCCGCAGAACCACTTCTCGTGCCCATCGGGTGGCTTCCAGGCCTTCAGCGCCGCCTCTCCGCTCACGATGCGAAACGAGCCCGGCACCACGGTGGCGTTGGCGGACGCCGCGGTGCCCGTGCGCCGCTGGCAGCGCGTGCAGTGGCAATAGCGCGCACCGACCAGCGGCTCGGTGATCTCGAAGCGGACTGCGCCGCAGTTGCAACCGCCGCTCAGGCTGGGACTCATCGAGTAGATCCTAGGGGGTCGCGGCCTGCACTGGACGTTCGTTGAGGCCTATCCAGGCGCAGTGGACGTGTATCCGATTGCGCTCCCGCCACGGACGACCTAGCTTCTGGGCCTTGGTTATCCAGCGAGGAGGGACGCAAATGCCGTCGCCACACCGGAACAGCGGCCACAGGCGTAGGGTGGCTGCGGCAGCAGCGATCACCGCAATCTGCAGCGTCGTCTTCGTGGCCTCCGCTAGCGCCGAAGGTAACTTCGTGATCGGCGACCAGCAAGCCCTCGTCGGGGCACCAGTGACCTTCTGGGGCGCCCAGTGGTGGAAGCTCAACTCGCTCAGCGGCGACACGGCGCCGGCTTCCTTCAAGGGCTTTGCCGACACGATTGTCGAACCGTCGTCTTGCGGGGGCGCTTGGACCACCGACCCTGGCAACAGCTCAGACCCGCCGGCCGGACCGCTCCCCCCGCTCATCGAAGTACTCGTCTCCAGCACGATCACGAAGTCCGGCCGGACCATCTCGGGTAACACGACCGAGGTCGTACTGGTCGCGACAAACCCCGGCTACGAAGGGGACCCGGGCCACCCAGGTACCGGCACGATAATGGGTGTCCTTTGCCGGGCCGGCGATAACTCGGGCGGCGGAACTGATTCAGCAGACTAGCCAGCGGCCTTGAACACGGCGGGCGCTTCTCCGCGGCGGGACGGCATCCTACGCCTCAGCCGGTTGCTCCCAGACGCGACGAGGGCGCTCGCCGAAGCTGGGGGTCGACGTCACGAGGGCGGGGCCCTCACGGGTCGAGGCAGATGGGGACTGTGGGTGCCGGATGCGACGCGCTTGCAAGCGGGTCAGCGCGCGTTGAGCACGGCCATCCCGCCCAACAACAGGACGCCCAAAACGATGGCGGCGACCAGGAGGCTTCCCACGGCGAGCCAGAGCACGAAGAACACGATCCAAGCGAAGAAGATGAAGGCCACGGAGAGTTCGCCCTTGGACCTCCCTCGTGCCTGGTTGGAGCTCCCTCGCGCCGGAGTCTTGCGGGGATCGCCGTAGCGCTTCTTGCCGCTCATTTGCGGCCGCCGGGATTCTGAGTCGCCATCCTGCAAGGTTGTATACAGCAAGCGGCTCGCAAGGTCAGCCCCGGACTCGATTCTCCGACGCGCTGGCTCCGGATGCTGCTGGACGCCGAGACCGTCCGAGCAGCGGCCGCGCAGACGACCGGACCGCACGAGGAGCATCCCCCTTGCTCCGCTTCCAAGCGAACCCGTTAGCCTTTGGCTCAATGCACTCCGCAATGACGACACGATCGTGCCGCTGACGCTCGACTGGGAGAGGGCGACGTTCCACCCGATCGACGACCGTACGCAGCGGCTTGAGGTCCCGTTTCCGCAGAAGCTCCGAGAGGATGCTCGGGTCTCGCTCGCGTCGGCTCTGGTCGGGCTCGAGGTAGTCGGCGGTCCGATCGAAGACGCCAAGCTCAGCCGGTCGCACATCCGCATGGAGATCACCCAGGACGCGGACCTGGAGGCGATCAAGCAACGACTTCAGGCGCTCGTTGACCGCGTCTGATCGCTGACCGGCGGGGCGCCGGGCGGGCGGGCGTGGGGCAGGCACGGTGGACGTCAAAGCGACCGTCAACAAATGAGCCGCCAAAAGAGCCGATCCGCTGACCGGTTCACCTACAGCTGAGTTCGGCCGGCGAGGGGGATCCCCGGCCAGGACGGGCGCGCACCGCGGCACGACACCAGCGGCCTGCGAATCGCGGAGATCACACAGCCTTCGGGCCGACGCGACGGAAGTGGCACGACGAACCACACCCGCGGAGGGAGGGCCGCGGTGGTGTCTCGAGGCGCGGGATTAGGTTCCGGCGCAGTGGGTAACGCACGGTGGTCGCACCACCCAAGGGGCAGATGGTTAGACCCAGGGAGACAAACCCGCAATGGCAATTGGGAAAACGGGGCGAGGACCGATGGCGGCGGACCCACTCCGGACGCGGGCACGCGACGTCCTCGGGCGTTGTGGGTCCGAAGGTGCGCCCTGGCTCGCCGGGCGCTTCGCCGGCCTCGCTGCACCCCAGGACTGCGCGGAAATCGCGCCCGGCAACTCGGTGGCATCGCTGAAGAAGGCCAAATAGCGCCCGTGGATGGGCGGCGGAAGGTGTACCTGCTGATGAGACGTGTCGGTCTTGCGGGCGTGGTGCTCGTGGTGGTGTTCCTCGTGTTGGTCAGTGGCGCCGGGGCTGAAGCGCCGACGAAGGTCTGCGTGCCGGAAACGGCTAGTAGGCCGGTGCTGTCGGCGAGCGCCAAGGATGAATGTCCGATGAAAAGCACGACGAAATACAAGACAGAGGTGCTGCCCGATCCAGCAGAACTCGAAGTTTTGGAGAGGATCCTGCCGCATCTCGACTTTGTCGAAGACGGTGTCGGTGGCAAGCCGACGATCCAGTTCTCGGGTGTCAACGTGCAGGTCCTAAACGGCGAAGGCAAGACGGAATCGGTCAACGGCGAGGGCAACCTCGTGATCGGCTATGACGAGAACACGGGTAGAACGCAGAGCGGCTCGCACAACCTCATCCTCGGTGAACAGCAGTCATTCAGTAGCTTCGGGGGACTCGTGGCGGGCTACGGCAACACGATCAGCGGCCATGAGTCCTCGGTCAGCGGTGGTGCCCTGAACACGGCGAGCGGCTTCTACAGCTCGATCACCGGTGGCATGCACAACACCGCGAAGGTCGAAGCCGCCTCGGTCCAGGGCGGAAGCACGAACCTCGCCGAAAGCAGATTCGCCTCCATCTTCGGCGGCAAAGAACTCACGGCGAAGACCGAATACGAAGCTCTCCCATAGCGGCGTCGAGGCCGTCGGTGCCCGTCGACGGGATGTTCGCGATCGGCCCTCAGGGGGACTTGCCGAGGAACAGGCCTCAGATTTCCGAGTCGCGCCCGGCGACCCGATTGAGCTTTGCGAAAGGAGTGGGCGCGGAGTCTGAGCGGACGAGACGCCAGATGCTGACGTGGAGCGGCTGCCCGACGCCTCGCACTGCGTCCAGCACGACGAGACGGAGCGCGTCAGTCAGCTGCTGATCGACTCTGATCGACTTCTTCGCCCCCGCCCGCGCGGCCTCGACCACCTAACAGGAGGAGCAGATGCCCACGACGGAAGGGGGATTATCCCCCTGGCTGCGCATTTCCGGGATGCCGCCGAGCCCTGATTTGTTGATAGGCCACGCCGGAAGGCGCATGCCTTGCGGTGCAAGGCATGTTTCGGCTATCGTGCGACACATGACAGCTTCTGGACAGCGCCGAACGCAGTTGCTCAGGGGCGTGCTGGACCTTTGTCTGTTGGCCGTGATCGATGAGGCGCCAGCATACGGCTACGAGATGACGAAGCGGCTGCGTTCGCGCGGGCTATCGATCGTCGGCGAGGGTTCGATCTACCCGTTGCTCGGTCGCCTGGAGCGCGATGGTCTGCTCGAGACGTATCGTGCGGCGAGCGATGGAGGGCCGCCGCGGAAGTACTACCGGACCTCGCGCCTTGGGCATCGTGCGCTCGTGGCCGGGGTGTCTGAGTGGCGCGCGGCGCGTGATGCGGTCGATTCGGTGCTGGCTTCAAACGATACGGAGGTGCGGCGATGATTCGGCTCGTCAAGGAGTGCCGGCGGGAGTGGAGGCGGCTCGGCGTCCCTGATGCAGTCGCCGACGAGATGGCCGAAGATCTCACCGCTGATCTCGAGGAAGCGCAGGCGGAGGGCGTAGCACTTGAGGAGGTCCTCGGCGACGGCGCATCTGACCCCCGATCGTTCGCGGCCTCTTGGGCAACCGCGCGCGGCGTGACACGGGCAACGTCCGGAAGCTTTCCAGCCCGCCGCAGGCCGCCGATCGCCGCCGCGCTGACCGTGCTTCTGATTGCGGCCGTCGTTGCCGGCGCTGCGGTGGCCATCCTCGGAGCCGGGGAGCCGCCTTCCGTGCCTGCGCTCCACACGCCGAAGGGACTGAAAGGCAGGGCCTACGGGGAACGATCCCTCGCACTCCCCGACGTGATCACCACAGGGTCGGTTTCTGTGCCTGCGCTCGACGAAGAACGGTCCGGTGCACTCCCCGTGCCTGCACCCCACATTCCGAAGGGACTCAAAGGCAGGGCCTACGAGGAACGGTCCCTCGCACTCCCCGACGTGATCACCACGGGCTGACGCGATGCGCCGACGCGGCGGGTGATCGCGCCGAGTTCGACAACGACGCCGTACCCGTCCGTCTACATGATCAGGGTCTCACCGGCCAGCTCGACATGGCGCAACCGGTCCGCGTTCCGTCGCAACTTCCCCGCGCTCGCAGACGAGCTGTTCGCCACTGGCTAGGCGCCGCCTACGTCACCGCGCAGGAGCTGCAGATCGCGCAGCTCGCGGCAGCTGGCCTGTCCAATCGCGAGATCGGCGAGCGGCTGTTCCTCTCCCACCGCACCATCGGGTCGCACCTGTACCGGATCTTTCCAAGCTCGGAATCACCGCCAGGGCTCACCTGCCCGCGGCCCTCGAGCCCCAGCGCGAAGAGACAGCCGGTTGACGGAAGAACGTCGCCGGAGGCGACGACGTCGTACTGCTCGCGCTCCCCGCTGCCTTGGCGCCTGCCGTTCCTACACGGTCATCTCAGGCATGGGCCAAACCGTCAGCCCACACGCGCGCGCAGGAACACCGCCACAGTCTCGGCCTGCTCCTCGAGCTCGGGATGCTCGGCGACGAGCTCGTCGATCGCGGCCCGCATCTCGCTCTGGGCTCTCACTCGCGCCATCCGCAGGACCCGCCAGCCGAGCCTCCGCAGCGCCTCGGCGTAGCGTTCGGCCGCCTCGGGCTCGAGTGCGGCGACGAGCACGGCCGTCAGCTCCTCGACCATCGTCGCCTCGGTGAGGATCGTGAACTCCACCTGCTCGCGGTCGCTCGGCGCGAGCGCAGCGAGGGCGGCCTCCCGCTCGCCCGCGGATAGCCCGTCGATGCGTTCCGCCACCTCGAGGATGCGCTCCTCGTCGGCCGGGGAGCTCACTGCTGCACCCGCTGGGTCCGCCTCACGGGCACCGTGTCACCGGCCGCATGCCACGTCCACCATCGATCGATCCACCTCCAACGTCGAATGCCTTCGCAATCCTAACGCGAGGCCGGGACAGCGACAGGGCCTGCGACGACTGCACGTGCTCCATCCTCAGGGCGGCGCGCTCTCCGGCGGTAAGCTCGCATCGTGCCGATGCCCAAGCGCTCGAGTGTCGATGACTACTTCGCGCAACTGAGCGACGTCCAGCGGCCGCACCTCGAGGCGCTCAGGAAGCTGAGCCTCGATGTCGACCCGGAGGCGAGGGAGGAACTGAAGTGGAACCTGCCTGTCTACGTGCGTGGCGGGAATACGAGCCTATGGATGCTTCAGAACTTCAAGAATCATTGCTCGCTACGGTTCCCGCCACCGTTTTTCGCCACCCAGAAGGCCTCGGTTGAGGCCGCTGGCTTTGACGCCGGCGCGGGCTTCATCAAGCTTCCCTACGAGCGCCAACTGCCCATGGAGCTCCTGAAGGGGCTGATGCGGGCACGGGTCGAGGAGTACGAGGCGACCGGCGCCGGCTGGAACGACCGCTGACCCCGGCCCGACGATCACAGCACGCTGACCCGAGCGTGTCGATCCACCCATCCATGCTCGACGCTCACTGAGCGGTTGCATACTGCGGGCGCCCGGCCGGCCGGTAGACCTGGATCGTCACGCCCTTCGGGAAGGCTCGCGAGTCGAGCAGGTCGAGCGCCATGTCCGGGCCGGTGTCGGGGAACAACCGTGTGCCCTGGCCGACGACGACGGGGACGATGAGCAGGTTCATCTCGTCGACGAGGTCATGATCGAGCAGCCAGCGGACCAGGGCGCCGCTGCCATGCACCTGCAGCTCGCCTCCCGGCTTCGCTTTCAGCTCGCCGATGGCCGCCGCGACGTCACCGGAGAGGACGGTCGTGTCCGCCCATTGCGGGTCGTTGAGCGTGGTCGATGCCACGTACTTGGGCCGCGTGTTCAACGCCGCTGCGATGGGGTGGCTCGAATCTGCCATTGCTCCCCAGTAGCCGGCGAAGAGCTCGTACGTCCGCCGGCCGAACAGGAACGCGTCGGCGCGCTCGTAGACCTCGCAGACGAACGCCATCGCCTCGCTGTCGGACAACGGCTGGGGCCGCCTGGCCCACCCGCCGCGCTCGAATCCGCCGCTGCGGTCCTCATCCGGCCCGCCGGGTCCCTGCATCACTCCGTCGACGGAGACCTGCGTCGTGGTCGTCAGTTTCACGGGCTCGTCCTTTCTCTCATGGTGGTCTGTCTCGTTATGAGCGCACCGAGGCGCGCATCTCATCGGTCGAGTCCGCGAGGTGCCGTCCGGGATCGCGGCGGAGTCGGCGTGCTACGTCAAGCCGCGCGTCGCAGCGGTGCCGCTCCGACGTCGCTCCGATGTCAACTGAAGCTCGGAGATTGCGGAGTGTCCCTGTGCGTCGTTGAGTCAGCATTGATGGATCGGATGCGGTAGCAGGGATCCAGGATGATGGCCCGATGGAGCGCGATCGGGATGTGGCAGCTTTCGATCGTCGTGCCGTGTCCTACGAGTATGGCTGGCTGGCAGCCTGGCACGCTCGAATCACAGCGCGGTCCGCGGACATAGCGACGCGAGTCGCACCAGGCGCGCGACGCATTCTTGACGTCGGGTGCGGCACCGGTGCGCTCCTGCGGACGCTTGCCGACCGGCTGCCGGCGGCGATTGAGCTGGTTGGCGTGGACCCGGCCGCGGGCATGATCGCCACCGGACGCGCAGTGCCGGCGCTTGACCCTCGCATCACGCTCGAGCAGGCAGCGGCCGAGCGGCTACCACTCCTCGATGCCGCGTTCGACCTGGTCGTGAGCGTCACCTCCTTCGACCATTGGGCCGATCAACGCGTGGGCATATCCGAGGTGGCGCGCGTACTTGCGCCGGGTGCACCGTTCATCCTCGTCGAGCTGTGCGCTCGGTGGCTGGCGCTGACCGTCACGCTCGGTCGGCGACCGCGCGCCAGAACGCCGCATCGAGTCGAGCGGCTACTTGCAGCAGCCGACCTGCAGCCTCTGCGCTGGGAGCTGGTCGACGGCCTCGGGACGCTGCCGCTCGTTCAGGCTGTGATCGCCCGACGCTGACCCGTCGTCGCTCGCGCAGCCAGCGTCTCCGCCCCCGTGCGCGCGGTACTGCAGGGACTATCATCGCGAGCGAGTCTGCCCCGGAGCCCCGGTTGAAAGTGAGGTGCCTGGCCGATGGCCGAAGGTCCCGTTTTGATCCACGTCTGGGAGGTGGACCCGGCAGCAGAGTCGTCGGACATCGAGCGACTCGAGGAGCTCTTCGCACATCAGATTGCGACCGACGCCGGGTTCGTATCCGCAAGGATCCTCCGGAGTGATGACCGGACCTCGATGGCGGTCGTCATCGAGATGCGAAGCGTCGAGGACCGCCAGCGCGTCGAGCAGCTCGCAGAGGTGCGCGAGACCCTCGATCACCTGCACAGCCTGAACGTCGTCCTGAGGCTCTACGACGAGGTCAAGGTCTACAACGCCTAGCCGAGCGCAGCAGCCAGAACAAGGCAGCGTGACGGGTGAGGTTCCGCTACGAGACGAAGAGACCGAGGACAGCCGGGGGTCGTTGTCTGTGCCTCACGGCAACGCTCACCCTCGCGCGAGGCGATCAGGGACAGTCCTCCACGGCGGCCGCCCACGTGCCTGGCGTCGGTGCGCGCTCGAAGTCTTCACACACCTCGATGATCGCCTCGTGGAAAGCGATTCCCATCCGTAGGGTCAGGAGGGGGTACCGGTTGCCCTCGTCGGCGGCGAGCACGGCCGCGTCCTCGACTGCGCGGAGATCCGCCACGCGCTCGGCGCTGCGGCGCATAACCGCCGCGAGGAGGGAGAGCGCATCGTCTTGGTCCTGGGCGTCCGCGAAGAACAGCTTCAACATTCCGACGTCGCGGAGCTCGAACGGGATCGGTTCCTGTGCTCCCAGCCACTGACGCAGGGCGCCCTGGCCTGCCGGGGTGATCTCGTAGTCTCGCCGCGGGCGCCTGCCTCGGGGCTCTGAGTGTCCGAGCACGAGCCCCGCGCGCTCCAGTCGTTTGAGGCTGGGGTAGATCTGTGCGCGGGAGATCGTCCAGAAGAACCGGATCGAGGACTCGACCGTCTGCTTGATGTCGTAGCCCGACTTGACGCCCAGACCGACCATGCCGAGCACGACGTAGTCAGGTGGGCCGAGCTCGGCTGGGCCTCTGGCTTTGCGTTTGGTGCGAACGAGCGGCATTATGGTACCCTAACATGCCAGCCTGACATATTCGTGAAGGAGGGATGCATGTCCACCCGCGAGCAATCGGCCCAACTCCAGCTTCGGCGCGCGATGGAGTCAAGCGATCTGGCCGCCGCACTCGACGCGTTCGCGCCCGACGCCGTGCTGCGGTCCCCGTTCACCGATCGGCTCAGTTTCAAAGGTCGCGAGCAGATCGCCGCGGTCACTGAAGTCGTCCTCGACGTTCTCCACGACCTCCGTTACACGCACGAGATCAGCGATGGCGGCGAGGGCTTACTTGTCGGCCGCGGGCAGGTTGGCGGACAGGACGTCGAATGGGTAGACCATTTGCAGTTCGACTCCGCCGGGAAGATCCGCGAGCTGACCTTGTTCTTCCGGCCGCTTCCCGGGACCGCGGCCGCTCTACGCGCCATTGGTGCAGGCCTCGCTCGGCGCAAGAGCCCCCTCCGCGGCGCGGTGATATCTGCACTCGCCGGCCCGCTCGGAGTGATGGCCCGGGCTGGCGACCAAATCGGAGTCCGTCTCATCGCGTCCAGCCTGAAATAAGCACGGCCGGACAAGTCGAGGGATTGCGGCCGCGAGAGAGGTCGATCACGAACCCCCTCCCTCGTGAGTTGGACGATGTGCGCTAGTCCTCCGCGCCGGCCAGAGCGTCTGGAGGCTCACCGGCGAACCGGCTCCGGAAGCGGGCGCCTGGCGACCTCGGCGGCCTGGTCACGGTCGATGCCGAAGCTGCGCAACACCCCTTCCGCGTGCTCGCAGTCGGCGTGCTGGCTGGCCTCTCCGATCAGCTGGGAGTGCATCACGGCGAACAACGAGCCCCCGCTCGCGTTGAGCGCGAGTCTTTCGTTGGCCACGTGGAAGCGTCCCGACTCGACGCCGTCCTGAAGATCGCGCTGCGCGGCCTGCCCGAGAACCGCCCATGCGATGCGTTGGGAGGCGTCCAGTCGCACGAGAAGCCATGCCCAGTCAGGGTCGGCCTGCGCGACGCGCACGAGGTGCCGGTGAGCCACGCTGACCTTCTCTGCGGGGTCGTTCACCTGCGCCTGGCGCAGCTCGAGAAGCCGCAGCTGTGACGCGAACTCTTCCTCCAGCAGCGCGTCGAGAAGCTCGTCCTTCGTGCGGAAGTAGCTGTAGAAGGAACCGGTCGCGATGTCCGCGTGCTCCGCGATCTCGGCGATCGCCGTGCTCTGCATGCCCCGTGCCGCGAACAGGTCTCGCGCAGCCCTCATCAAGCGGGTGCGGGTGCGCGACCTGCGACGTTCGACGCGCCCCACGGGCGGGGAGTCAGAGCGCTCCACAACGGACACGCAATGAATGTAGCATCAAAATTGACGCGCGATTCAAGATTTGGTACCGTCGCTTCGTCGTCCAAAAACCGCTGGGAGAGGGGCAGGGGATCCATGAGCATCGAGCAGACGCCCGTCTTGATTGTCGGCGGCGGCGGAGCGGGACTGACGGCGTCGATGCTGCTCGCCGGGCTCGGCGTGGAGCATCTGCTGGTGAGTGCTCGGCGCGAGACATCGGATCTTCCGAAGGCGCATGTACTCAACCAGCGTGCGATGGAGATCCTCGAGGACGTCGGCGTCGCCGAGGCGATTGCGCGAGCCGGCACCCCGGCGCAGAACATGGCTGCGACGGCTTACTACGCGGGTCTGACAGGGCCGAGCGACGACTACGGACGGGCCCTGGGTCGCCTGGAGTGCTGGGGCGCGGGTGGGGCGGATGAGAACTGGCGCTCGGCAAGTCCGTGGGTCCAGCAGAACCTTCCCCAGATCCGCCTCGAGCCGATCCTGCGCAACCGCGCCGAAGAACTCTCGCCGGGCAGCGTCCGCTTCCACCACGAGGTCATGCGCATGGAGCAGGACGCCGGGGGCGTTACGGCCCACGTCCGCGACCATGACGGCGAACGCGAGTACGCGATCCACTCGCAGTACGTGATCGGGGCGGATGGCGGACGCCTCGTGGCGCAGGAGATCGGGGTCGAGTACGTCGGGCTCGGAGTCGTCACCCAGACCGCGACCATGCACGTCAGCGCGGACTTCTCACCGTGGGCGCGCGACCCGGACGTGCTGATCCGTTGGCTGATCTCACCGCAGGCCGGGGTGAGCGTGGTGATGGTGCCGATGGGGCCGGAGCGCTGGGGGCCGGATTCGGAGGAGTGGGTGATCCACCTCAACTATCCGGTCGACGATCCCCGCGCCCAGTCCGATGAGAAGGTCGAGGCCGATGTGCGGCACGCGCTCGGGATCGGCGAGCACCCGATGCGCATCCACAAGATCACGCGGTGGGGCGTCGACGCCGTGATGGCGTCGGAGTTCAGCGTGGGACGCATACACCTCGTGGGGGATGCCGCGCACCGGCACCCGCCGACGGGGGGTCTCGGCCTCACCAGCGCGATCGCCGACGTCCACAACCTCTGCTGGAAGCTGGCCGCCGTGCTCGAGGGACACGCCGGCCCGCAGCTCCTCGATACCTACGAAGCCGAGCGCCGCTCCTCAGATCAGCTGAATGCGCAGCGCTCGCTCGAGAACGCGGTCAACCAGTTCACGATTGTGGCCGCGTTGGGCGTCTCGCACGAGTACAGCGAGGCGGAGAATCTCACCCACCTTCGCCGGATGTGGAGCACTCGCGCCGAGGATCGTGGGTATCGCTCGACCGTGCTGCGCCACATCCGCGCCCAATCGATGGAGTTCGGCGAGCTGAACGTGGAGCTGGGATACAGCTACGAATCAGCCGCGATCACCGACGACGAGGCCCCGCATCCTGTTCCGGTCGATCCGATCCGCGTCTATGAACCCTCGACACGGCCCGGCGCGCCGTTGCCGCACGCGTGGCTTGACGACGAGGATGGGCGGCGCCGCCCGATCAAGGATCTCGTGAAGCCCGGACGGTTGCTCCTGATCGCCGGTGAGGAAGGACATGATTGGTGCGCGGCCGGGTCCGAGCTGGCGGCGGCGACGGACCTCCCGCTCGACTGCGTACGCATCGGCCACCTCGACGGGGACCTCTTCGATCCGCGGTGCACATGGCTGCGAAGGCGCGAGATCGGGCCCGACGGCGCCGTTCTCGTGCGCCCGGACCGTTATGTCGCGTGGCGCTCCATCGGCGCCGTCACAGATCCGACGGCCGAGCTTGCGTCCGCCCTTGGCCGGGTCCTCGCCCGCCCGATCGCAGTCGCCTCGCAAGCCGCGCGAGTCTAGCCGGGTGCGGGCCAGGTACGACATCGCGATCGTCGGCTACGGGCCTGTTGGGCAGACCCTTGCGATCTTGCTGGGCCGGTTGGGTTACACGGTCGCCGTTTTCGAGCGCTGGCCCGACCTGTATCCGCGTCCACGCGCCGTGCATTACGACGACGAGGTCGCACGCATCTTCCAGCGCCTCGGGATCTGCGAGCAGCTCGCACCCATCACCGAGGCCGCCACGACGTATGAGTGGCTCAACGCGCGGGGGCAGACGCTCCTGCACATCGACCGCACGCAGCCGGGCCCGTCCGGCTGGCCCGGCGCGACGATGTTCTCCCAGCCGCAGCTCGAGCGGATCCTCGACGAGACCGCCAAGGAGGTCCCTGCGGTGGAGGTGTTCCAGGGGTGGGAGGTCACAGACCTCGTCGACGGGGGCGCAGCGGTGCGACTGTCCGTCCGACCGGGCGGGGTCGAGGAGGGCCATTGGGCTCCTGACGGTCCAGAGCGGGGAGTGCTGGCCGCCTACGCGATCGGCTGCGACGGCGCCAACAGCCTCGTTCGCGAACGCATGAACACCGCCGTCGAGGATCTCGGCTTCGTGTTCGACTGGCTGATCGCCGACACGGTGCCGCACGACAGTCGGCTGCTCGCGGGCGTGAACCGGCAGTATTGCGACCCGGAGCGGCCGACCACCGTCGTCTCCGGCGGTCCGGGCCGCCGCCGCTGGGAGTGGATGCTGCTGCCCGGCGAGAGCCGGCGGGAGGTCGAAGATCCCAGTTTCGTCTGGAGCCTGCTCGCCAAATCGGGCGTGGGCGAGGATCACGTGACGCTCGAGCGCCACACGGTCTACACGTTCCGTGCCTGCTGGGCAGAGCGATTTCGCGCTGGCAGAATGCTGCTGGCGGGCGACGCAGCCCACCTGATGCCGCCGTTCGCCGGTCAGGGCATGTGTTCGGGCATGCGCGACGCGTTCAGTCTCGCGTGGCACCTCGACCTGGTGCTCAAGGGGACGGCCGCTGAGGCGAGTCTCGATGCGTATACCAGCGAGCGCCTCGGACATCTGCAGCACGCCATCGCGCTCTCGGTGGAGCTCGGCAAGGTCATTTGCATCACCGACGAGGCCGAGGCCGCAGCGCGAGACGAGGTGCTCCTTGCCCTCGCCGCCGATCCCAGCACGCCACCACTGCCGCCGCCGCCGAACCTCGGCCCGGGCATTCACGACGGTCCCGCGGGCGATGATCACCTCACCGCGGGGGGCACGCTCTTCCCGCAGGCCGAGGTGTGCGTCGACGGGCACAGGTGCCTTCTCGAAGACACGCTGGCGGGCGGCTTCACGCTCTATGGGCTCGACGTGGATCCGGCGGCGCTCCTGGATACCGACGCGGCCCGTTATCTCGCAGCGCTGGGCGCATCGGCCGTGTGCTTGGACGTGCAGCTCGACCGTGGCAACGCCTATCGCGCCTGGTTTGAAGCCCACGAGTGCGCCGTCGCGCTCGTACGGCCCGACTTCTACGTCTTTGGCACCGCTGTGACTGCCGAGGACACATGCCGGCTCGTTCACCGGCTGAGGGTTGCACTGAACATGCCACCGATCCGCGAGGAGACACTCACCCCATGAGCAGCACCGATACGATCAGACCGAGTTTCCACCACTTCAACCTCAAGACGACAAGGCTCCAACAGCTGGTCGACTGGTACGCAGCCGTGGTCGGCGCCGAGGTCGTTTTCCAGGACGCCACGGGCGCCTGGCTGACCAACGACGCAGCCAACCACCGCATCGCTCTGCTTGCCTTCCCGGGCTTTGCAGACGACCCGGACAAGGACACGCACACAGGGATGCACCACAGCGCCTTCGAGTACGACAGCTTCGAGGAGCTCAACGAAAGCTACCTGCGGCTGCGCGACGACGCCATCGAGCCGGAGATCTGCATCGATCACGGTATGACCCTCTCCTACTACTACAAGGACCCCGACGGGAACTTCGTGGAGTTGCAGGTCGACGTGTTCGGCGACTGGGCCGCGTCGAAGGAGTGGATGCGCACGAGCCCGGAGTTTCGCGCCAACCCGATCGGCGTGTTCGTGGATCCGGCGAGGATCGCCGCGGCGGTTCACAGCGGCCTTCCCTTCGAGGGCATCCACGCGCGCGCGATGGCCGGCGAGTTCAGCCCCGCCGAGGCTCCCATCGAGATCCCCACGCAGGAGTAGCCCATGCGTCTGGTCAGCATCGCGAAAGACGGCACAACGGAAGCGGGGGTGCTACTCGACGAGGAGGTGCTGCCGACGGCAGCCCTGGACGCGCCTGGCAGCGTGCGGGAGCTGCTCGCGGCGCTCGACGCGGACGGTCTGCGGGACCTCGGCGAGCGCGCCGCGAGTTCCGATTCCCCGCGAGTGGCGCTGGCCGGGGTCACGCTCGCCGCGCCCGTTCCCGATGCCGAGAAGATCATCTGCCTGGGACTCAACTACCGTGACCACGCGGAAGAGACCGGCCAGGAGCTCCCTCAGGCGCCGATGTGGTTCGCGAAGTTCCGCAACTCCCTCTGTGGGAGCGGCGCGGACATCGTGCTGCCGGCGGCGCACCCGGACTTCGTCGACTACGAGGCGGAGATGGCGTTCGTGATCGGCCGCGCGGCCCGCAACGTGACAGTCGAGGATGCGCTCGCGCACATCGCGGGCGTGATGCCGTTCAACGACGTCAGCGCACGCGACCTGCAGCTGCAGAACCCGCTGTGGACTTCCGGCAAGGCGATCGACACCTTCGCGCCGTGTGGTCCTGCGCTGGTGACGCTCGATGAGGTCGGCGACCTGTCGGACCTTCGCCTGCGCACGCGGATCGACGGCGCGGTGGTGCAGGAGGGAGTCACTTCGAACCTCGTGTTCGGGCCGGCCGAGGTCCTCGCGTGGCTCTCACGCACGATCACGCTGGTGCCCGGCGACATCGTCGCCACGGGCACGCCCGCCGGCGTGGGCGGGCCGAAGGGGATCTTCCTGCGTGCAGGCAACACCGTTGAGGTCGAGATCGACGGTGTCGGGACGCTGAGCAACCCGGTGCGAGCCGAATGAGCGCGCTCACGCCCGCACTGTGCGAGTTCCTCGATGGGAACACCGTCGGCGTGCTGGCGACCGAACGCTCCGGCGCCCACGCACTGCAGTCCGTCGTCTACTACGCGCGTGACGGGGAGCGGCTGCTGATCTCAAGCGTCGCCGGGCGCCGGAAGGTCACCGATGTCGAATCTACCGGCTGGGCTTCGATCTGCGTGATGCGTTTCGAGCGGCCGTATCCCTCCGCCACGTTCTCAGGGAGCGCGCGGATCCTCACCGATGGCATCGGGCCGGCGACAGCGGCGGTGGCGCAGCACGTCACGGGAAGCGACGAGCCGCCTGAGCCCCAGACGGACGAGGCGCTTGCCGCGGCAGGGCGGGTGATCATCGCGATCATGGTCGAGCGCGTCTCGGCGCTCTCCCACATGGAGCGGTGAGACATCGAGCGGTATGCTGCCACGGCCCATGGCCGATACCATCGAGCTGTCGCACGATCGCTGGCGCATCTACTTCGACGACCTCAGTCGCGGGCTGGCGACAATGCAGGCAACGGTCGAGATCGACGGACCGGACCTCGGCGCCCAAGTGCAGGCTGAAGGCCTCGTGCTCAGCGGCATCTCCTACGACGATCGCGACGACGTCCTGGTGATTGGGCTATCTCCTGGAGGTGCGGCCGAGTCGCTGGAGCATCTTGTCTCAAGTCCGCAGCGAATCCGCGTCGAGTCCTCAGAGGACCTCCTCCCCTCGACCATCGAGGTCGAGGACGCGGAGGGTGTGCGAACGCTCGTGCGTCTTCGGGCAGCGCCGGCGCTACCGGCCGAATAGAAGCGGCGCCCCCGCGAGGCCGCTACCAGCTCGCGCGGCCTCGCTGAGCGGCGCTGCGCACGAGCTGTGGCGCTTGTGCTGTCGTCCGATGCAGACGCGGCTGGTCCGTCTGCCTGGCTGAGCATCTCCCGCACGGCAAAGGAGCTTGGGAATGGAGCAGTGACGCCTCCTCGGAGGTCGGCGAGGAGGATCGGCCGTGCATCAACCCGAGGGGCGCCGAGCGCCTATTGATCAGCTTACGGAGGGCACCGCGTGAGCCCTCGCCGCTCAGGTCGCGATCGCGGCGGCGGCGACGTCGTGGCCGGCGAGGACCATAAGCCACAGGTAGAGGACGTCGCTTTCAAGCTCCGGCAGCGAGCTGACGCGATCCTCTCGGATGTACTGGGTCGTGAGCTCGACCGCAGCGATCACGATCGCGCGCGCCACGACATCCGGGACGGTCGGCAGCCCAGGCTCCTGCGCCCTTGCTCGCTCGGCGAAGGTTCGGTACAGGCGCGCGAAGCTTCGCAGGGTCTGGTCGCGATGGGCCAGCGCCTCGCTGCCGGCGGCCATGACCTCGAGCGTGCAGACGCGTGCCGCCTCGGGGCGCTCGCTCCAGAACCTCAAGTAGGCCCGCACGCCGTTGCGAATGCCCTCGACGTAGCTCAGCTGGCTCGTTCCCGCGGCGACCATCTGGTCCACCAGTTCGCGCGTTGTCGCGTCGTAGGCCGCGAGAAAGCACGCTTCCTTATTGGCGAACTGCTCGTAGAAGGTGTCGCGCGAGACCCGTGCACGGCCGGTGATGTCGCCGATCGTCGTCGATCCGTAGCCCTTCGTCCCGGCCGCGGCGATCATCGCGGCGAGGATGCGCCCGCGTTGGTGGTTCCCAACCTGCTCGCGAGAGAGGTGGTGCGGGCCGCGTGGGAGCCGTTCGATACCGGCTTGCGCAGTGGTGGACATACTGGTACATTACTCGACGAGTGGAGGACTCGACGGTCCACCAATGCTGGGTGGACGTAAATCGACGGAGGGATGGGGAGCGATGAGGACGCACACATGGGCGCGGGCGTTTCGCGGTCAACACGACGGCCGCGTCGGGGGGAGGCGGGTTACGAGGGGCCGCTTTCTCGCTGCGCTCGCGGTAGCAGCAGCTGCGATGTGCTTCCCGGCTTCGGCCGCCGCGTCCTACGGAGTGTCACTGACTCGGACTACGGGCGGTGTCGCGAACATCTCTGGCGAAAACTTTGCCGACGTCGGTTTCGGGATCGGCTACGCACAGGCGCAGGACGGAATCTGTCTGCTCGCCGAAACATTCCTGACGGTCGACGGCGAACGTTCTGCGTTCCTTGGCCCAGAAGGGGTCTTCAAGAACGAATCCGAGGGGGGTCTGCAGTTCACGAACCTCAACTCGGACATCTACTGGACCTCGATCAAGAAGCAGTACACGGTTCAGAAGCTGCTGAAGCTCCCCTACCCGCAAGGACCCTCGGCGGAAGGCCTCGAAGCGGTGAAAGGCTACGCCGCGGGCTATGACGCCTACCTCAAGCAGATCGGTGGGGCGAGCGGGGTCACGAACCCCGCCTGCAAAGGTGCGGCGTGGGTCAGGCCGATCAAGCCGATCGACGTCTGGCTCCGCATCTACCAGATCGACGACCTCGCGGGCAACTCTGCCCTCGGTCCGTACGCCGAGGCGAATGCGGAATACGGGCCGCCCGCGAACCCGCCCGCGCAGGCGGCCAAGAGGCAGGGCGTGCGGACGGCCTCGAGCGGGAGCATCTCGGTCGGGCTGCCCACGCCGATCGGGCACAGCAACCTGTTGGGCTCCAACGGGCTCGCCGTCGGTAGCGAAGACGCCACCAACGGAGGTGGCGTCGTGCTCGCCAACCCGCACTTCCCGTGGCATGGCTCGGAACGCTTCTGGGAGATGAACCTCGAAGTGCCCGGCCAGTACCACGCGATCGGTGCGGGAATCTGGGGGTTGCCCGGGATCAACATCGGTCACAACCAAGACGTCGCGTGGACCCACACCGTCTCGACGAACACGACGGTCACGTTCTGGTACCTGTCGCCCCTGGGACCGACCAACTACTACTACAAGGGCAAAAAGGTAGCGATGAAGACGCGCGCAGTGACGGTCGAGGCTCTGGAACACGGCGAACTGGTGCCGCGCACCCGCACCCTCTACTACAGCCACTACGGGCCGGTGATCTGGGAGGGCGGTAAGGCAATCGCCGTCGATGACGCCAATGCCAACAACCTCCGGGGTGTCAACCAGTGGCTCGCGATCAGCAAAGCCGAAAACGCGTCTCAGGTGATCGAATCCGAGCGTGCCATCCAGGGCGTGCCGTGGGTGAACACGATCGGTGCCGACGACCAGGGCAACGCGTTCTACACGGAGATCGTCGTGGCCTCGAGCCTGACGAAGGCCTACCTTGCCTCGAGCTGCAACCTCGAGCCGGGCTCAGACACCGGCCCGTTCTTGGGCGACGGTGAATGCGAACTTCCCGAAAGCCCGGGTGCGATCGTGCCGGGGATCCTTGCTGGCAGCGATGAGCCGTCGCTGATCCGCAAAGACTATGTCGAGAACTCGAACAACTCGTTCTGGCTCGCGAACGCGAACAGCCCGCTCACCGGCTTCTCGCCTGCCCTCGGCGGCGAAGAACAAAACCCGGGCATGCGTGCTCAGACGGGGATCGACATGGTCGCCCAACGCATGGGCACCTACAACGGCGGCGTCCCGACCGACGGGATCTCGCCTACGCCCGGATTCACCGCCGAAACGCTCCAGGCGTCATGGACGAAGTTCCGCTCGCTCCCAGCCGAGCGCGCCATCCCGGGTCTGCGCGAAATCTGCGAAAACGCGGTAAGCGAAGACGGCGGCGTGATCAACGGCGTCAACGTCAGCGGCGCGTGCCCGGTCCTCAACGACTACGGAGCGACCGCCACGCTCGACGACAAGGGCGGCTGGCTGTTCCAGGAATGGTTCGAACACGCACCCAACAGTCAGGCGGACTTCTGGATCCACCCCTGGAAGGCGACCGAACCGGTCTACACCCCAAACACGCTCAACACCTCGCTGCAGGCGAGCAAGGAAGCGCTGGCGACAGCGGTGAGCTCGATGGAGGCACGCGGGATCCCGCTCGACGCCAGCATCGGCGAAGTGCAGCGTGCACCGCAGGCCGGCGGGGCTCCGCTTCCGGGCTGCTTGGAGGGGGACGGCTGCTACGCGGCCATCGGATCGTCCTTCCCGACACCCACCTCGCAACAGGCTGAAGTGACAGGCGGCACGAGCATCGTGATGTTCACGGAACTGCCGGCCGGCCACGAACCAGTCGCGAAAGCCCTGTTGGCCTACTCGCAGTCGGAAGACCCGACTTCGTCCTACTACGAAGACCAGACCCAGAGGTTCTCCAAAAACGAATGGATCACGCTGCCGTGGACGCCGGCTGAGGTCGCCGAAGACGCGATCGCTCCGACGCTCCACCTGAAATAGACCCAGACGAAGCGACGGTTCGGCCCGCGAGTGTCTGAAGGTGGACGTGGCGGAGCAGACGGTCGGTCGCGCCCGTGAGTCGCTCGTCCGAGAGCCAGGCGAGCACGTCGTGCGAGGCCATCCGGAAGGCGTCATGAGGCAGCAGCGAGATCACGTCGGTCATGAAAGCCGAGCACCAGTCATCGGCGAGCCCTGCGTCGCGCGCGCTGTCATAGATAACCGACCAAGCTAGCTCTCGCGCTGAGCTTCCTGAGCGCCCCCAGCTGAAGCTCCAGAGCGGAATCGTGGGTTCGCGCCACGAGGGGACGTACCTCCAGCCCCTCGACCACGATCACACGGCAACCAGCCGGGCAGCGCTCGCCGACATACCAGCGCTCCGTGGGATCGGCGCGATTCCCGAGCGACACGGGGTCGCACAGGCCGTCGGTCTCGGGGTGAAGGGGCGCGGTCATCGTCATCGCGCGGCAAGCCCAGACGAGTGGCTCTGATCTGGCGCGGAGGCCGACGCCGAGCTGATCGCCGCGTTCGCCTTAGGGCTGGCGGGCCCGTCGAGCTCGTAGATCGCCGCCAGGTCCTGCTCGCCGAAAGCCTGGCTCGCGGCCTGATAGCGCTCGAGCACCACGTCGAGCAGTGGCATCGGGTAGTGGGAGCTCAGCTCGACCTCGCGCACGAGTTCCAGGTCCTTCAAGGCTAGGCGGACCGGGAAGCCGGCCGGGTACTCGTGGCGGCGCATCTCCTCGAGCTTCTGCAGCGCATAGACGGAGCCGAGCGGCCCGCCCTCGAGCAGCGCGATGAACTGCTGCTGATCCAGCCCCATCGCATCGCAAAGGTGCATCGACTCTGCGAGTGCGGTGACCGTGCTGATCATCCAGTGGTTGGTGGCCAACTTCAACCGCGAGCCCATCCCGGCCTCCCCCACCCAGAGAACCCGTGAAGCGAGCGCGTCGAAGATGGGCTCGACCGCCGCGCGTGCGGAGTCAGGTCCGGAAGCGAGGATCGTCAGCTGACCCTCCTCGGCGGGATGAGTGCTCCCGGAGACGGGCGCGTCGACAAGCGAGATCCCGTGCCCCTAGGCGACCCGCGTCAGCTGATCTGCCTCGGCTGCCCCTGCGCTGCTCATCTGCAGCCAGACCGTGCCCGCCGGCCAATCCTCGAGCAGCGGCCCCATCACATCGAGGACGATCGCGGCGGTCGGCAGCATCGTGATCACGACCCGGGCGCCGCTCACCACCGCGGCGGGGCCGTCCGCCAGCTCGCCACCCCAGCCTTCAAGAGCACGTAGATGCTCAGAATCCCGGTCCCATCCGACGACCGTGATGCCCTGATCGAGAAGCCGGTGGGCCATCGCTGAACCCATGAGGCCGACTCCAACGAACCCCACTCGAGCTTTCTCCTGGTCGGCCTCCCCGGTTGCGTGACCCCCGAGGCCTCGACTCGCGTCGTCCGGCACGTCGTCTGAGCTTTCGGTGGCGTTCATGGGGGTTTCAGCGGTCATTGCCCACCTCCTCTGGTGCTCGCGTGATCGGGATCCTCGGTGAGGCTTGCTCGCCTCATCTCGGCGGGTAGAGTCACATGCGCTGATGAGAGGGGGATGAGAGCTCGTGCTTCACTCGGGTCGCGGCCCGCAACGATCGCATCCTTCCCCTCCACGGCGGCCCCGTCATCCATGACGGGAAGAAGGTCACTCGAAGCGAAGCCAACCCCGCAAGCAGCGAGCTGAATCAGTCGGCAACACGGGTTCTGCACGCATGAATCTTCGGAGCAGCGGGCCGCCGGAAAGGGTGTTCTAAGAGCGCGTTCGCGCAGCGTGCCAGACCGATCCCGTGAGTAGCAGCGCGACCGCCACGGGCAGAATCCACCACGCCGCGATCGTCGTTTGTGCGATGACTGCGGTCAGTGCCAGGGCGACGACCACTCCTGCCGCGATGCGCCAGTCGTCACCGATCACGAATTCCCACAGAAAGCGCAGGAAGGACTCGATCCTCGTCATTTGCCGATCCTCATCATGTTCGGGCAGCCTCGGTGGTGGCCGAGCGCGGGGGGATCGACGTCTGCCGCCTCAGCACGGCGCGGAGTCCTAGCGAGAACAAGAGAGTCGCCGGGATGATGACCAGGAGTGCGGTGTCGCCTCCGGGCCACGTCGCGCCGGCGCCCTCTGCTCCCCAGAACATTCCGAACGACGTCAACATCACGCCAACCGCAAACTTGAGGGTGTTCTCCGGGACGCGTGCGAGCGGGGCGCGCGCGAGCACTCCCGCGACCACAACCACCAGAACGGCCACGCCGGCGGCCGCTGCGGCGAGCCCCACGTCGTGCTGGTTGGCGCCGAAGGTCAGCACGATGAACACGACCTCGAGGCCCTCAAGGAGCACTCCTTTGAAAGCGACCGTGAACGAGTAGGGGTCGAACCGGCCGTGCGGAACGCCCTCAGCCGTGCGCGCGGCCAGCTGCTCCTCCTCGTATGCCTCGCGCTCATCGTGCAGCGCCTTCAGGCCGGACGCGCGAAGGATCGCCTTGCGCAGCCACTGCAGACCGAAGACCAGGAGCAGCCCGCCGACCACGACCCGCAGCGCGTTGATCGGCAGGGCGGTGAGCGCCGGACCCAGCAGCGCGGTCAGCACCGCGAGCACGAGCAACGCGACCCCGACCCCGGTAAGCGTCGATCGCCAACTCCGTGTCGTCCCAACCGCAAGCACAATCGTCAAGGCCTCGACCGCCTCCACCGCGCAGGCAAGGAATACCGAGATCGCGAGGCCCCACTCTGTTCCTGTCATCAGGCTGATCCTACGGGCCACGGGCGGGGAGCAGTATCACCGACGCGTCAAGCTGGCATTACGGCCCGATATGGCTCTGCGCGTTCACGCCGCGACGGCGAATGTCGTCGTCGCGTGCGAGGCGCCGTGGATGTTGCGCGCGGTGACCGTGACCTCATAGACACCGGGCCGCAGGCGCCCACGCAGACGCAGGGTCATGTGGCCGCCGTGCGTCGCGCTTCGCGGACTGCGACGGGCGCATCCAGGCGGCGGGTGCGCGCCGAAACGGCGGTGAATACGGATGTTGAGCGCGGCTTTCTCGGACAGGGTCAGGTGCAGGAGCAGCGACCGCGCAGCTCGGGGCGCGACGCAACGCGGCGTGACCGCCAGCCCGTTGATCACCGGCGGCGCGGCGATCAGCGCGAAGCGGGTGCCGCCGAGGTCGGTGATCGCCGGCAGGCTCGAGCGATCAAGGACGATCGTGACCTGCTGGCGGGCGACGTCGACGACGAGCGAGTTGGCATCGAGGCTGCTCGGGCGCACAGAGACGAAGCCGTTGGTCCGGGGATTGAAGTAGAGGACGCTCGCTGCCGTCGGGACGCCCCCGTCGGGGAAGCTGAAGGTCACGACAGCGCTGTCGTTGCTCGAGACGTCGATCGCGCGGACGTCGTAGCCGGCGAGCACCTGACCCATGGCGGTGGCCACGCCGAACAGCGGGCTCGTTGGGGGGTAGGTCGCTCCGAGGATCCCGGCTGACTGATCCGTGGGTGCGGCGACGAGCGTCGCCATGAGCCCAATCAGGCCAGGAAGCGCGATCGACGCGTTCCCGCCGGGCGGCGCGGTCGCGCTGGTCAGATCGAGCGCCCCGGGCGCCACGACATCGACACGCTCGCTCGCGGCCGCGCTCGTGCCGCAGGCACCCGGGTTGGTGACGGTCAGCGCGTATGTCCCTTCCGCGGCGTAAGTATGGGCCAGCACGGCGTTGCCGGCGGCATCGACCGACAGCGGCTGCGTGCCGGAGCCGTCGCCGTAGTCTGCTGTCGCGCCTACGATCGCGGTGCCCGCCGTGGCGGTGAAGGGGACGCCGGCGCTGACAGCGGCGTTCGCCGCCAGCGAAGGATCGGAAGGGGTCGACGCCGGCGGCGGCCCCTGGGTGAGAGTGATCGTCGCCGGATTGGAGGTAGCCGCACTGGCCGTGTCGGTGGCGCCGTAGGTGAACGAGTCCGGGCCACTCGTGCAGACGTTGGGCGTGTAGGTCACAGTCGCCCTGCATTCGGTGCTGCCGGTTCCCGTCGGCTGGCACGTCGGGCTCGAGATCTGCCCGAGCGATCCGCGCGCGGGACTTGAGGCGATCGCGAAGGTCATCTCGGTTGTCCCGGTCACCGTCGCTTCGAGCGGGACCGTGGTCGGATTTGAGACCGGTAGCGATTGGTCGATCGCCACGGGCGCGTCGGCCCTGGCCGCGGCCGGCCACAGACCGATGATTACGATGGTGACTAGGCCGAACCGCCTCATCGACCATCCAAACTAGCGAGCCGATCCGTCGGCATCACAGCTCCCGCCTTCGGCGGGAGCTGTGGGGCTAGTCAGCGCGCGGTTGTCGATCCCGCGGCGAACCCGCACCTGACCGCTACTCGGTGAGGCCCGCTGGCCGCAACGCCTCGCCGTGATCGAGAAAGGAGCGGATACGCGAAATCTTGTTGTCCCGTAACTCGTAGATCAGCGCCAGCGGCGCATCGACGGGGACGCCGCTGCCTCGCCCGCGTCCCTCCTGTCTACCGAGCACGAGCACGCGGTCCCCGAGGTCGCGAAACTCGTCGGCGCTCTGTCGAGTGGACCCTCGAACTACCGATTATCTTGTGCACGGCGCGACCGTGACGCGTTAGGACATCCGTCCACTCGGCTTGCGTACGGTGCCGCCGCATGTTAGGAGAGACGGCGGCGGTAAAGGAATCCAGCGGCGTACGGTGTGTGCGGCGGAAGGTGTACCTGCTGATGAGACGTGTCGGTCTTGCGGGCGTGGTGCTCGTGGTGGTGTTCCTCGTGTTGGTCAGTGGCGCCGGGGCTGAAGCTCCGACGAAGGTCTGCGTGCCGGAAACGGCTAGTAGGCCGGTGCTGTCGGCGAGCGCCAAGGATGAATGTCCGATGAAAAGCACGACGAAATACAAGACAGAGGTGCTGCCCGATCCAGCAGAACTCGAAGTTTTGGAGAGGATCCTGCCGCATCTCGACTTTGTCGAAGACGGTGTCGGTGGCAAGCCGACGATCCAGTTCTCGGGTGTCAACGTGCAGGTCCTAAACGGCGAAGGCAAGACGGAATCGGTCAACGGCGAGGGCAACCTCGTGATCGGCTATGACGAGAACACGGGTAGAACGCAGAGCGGCTCGCACAACCTCATCCTCGGTGAACAGCAGTCATTCAGTAGCTTCGGGGGACTCGTGGCGGGCTACGGCAACACGATCAGCGGCCATGAGTCCTCGGTCAGCGGTGGTGCCCTGAACACGGCGAGCGGCTTCTACAGCTCGATCACCGGTGGCATGCACAACACCGCGAAGGTCGAAGCCGCCTCGGTCCAGGGCGGAAGCACGAACCTCGCCGAAAGCAGATTCGCCTCCATCTTCGGCGGCAAAGAACTCACGGCGAAGACCGAATACGAAGCTACCCCATAGGCCTGACCGCGGTGGGATGAACCGGCCTCGGGGATCGCTGACCGGTACCTTCGCGAGCCGAACTCGGGGTGCGTCGGCGATCACGGCTCCGACCGACCGACCGCCCGCGTGCGCAGACAGCCCACCACTCGCGCAGACGTGTCGCGGCGGTGTCGTGGCGCGGTGCGGTGCGTCCAGCGGGGGCGTCCCGCTCAGGCTCGGTTCAGGAACCTCAGATAGAAGGCCGCGAACACCAGGACAATCCCGACGTTCGCGATCAGGCGCTCCCAGAACCGATGCCTGAAGAACAAGACGTCCACGCCGACCACGACGGCTACCAGCGCGAGCACGTACAGCACGACGCCTGTCTGCCGTCCCATCGCGCCACCCTACTGCTCGAGGAGCGCCTCGCGGCCACGGATCAGTGGAGCCGGTGCACAGCATCTCCCGGCTTCGTTGTATGCCAGCGTTTGCCCCGCGCCAAAACTCACCGCCCCGGCCATCACTGGGGTCAAATTGCCTCTAGCACTTCAGAGCGCGGTTCCGCGTCGACCACCCACCAAGAACACGAGTAGAGCCAAGGCTGCGATGAGGAAGAGCAGTGGATTTACCGCCACGCCTCCCACAACGGCAAGAATCAGCAAAATGACTATAAAGGTAACAATCATGTATATTCCTCCGTCCTTTCGTTGCCTACGAGCTACCCAGATGCCGAGAGCGGGAAACCTCGCAACCGTCGGCGCTACTTGCTCATCCCCGCGATCAGATTGACCGTGATCGCGATGAAGAGGGCGCCGAACAGGTAGGAGAGCAGCGCGTGGCGCAGCGCGGTGCCACGAACCACGCTGCTCGTGATGTCCGTATCGGAGACCTGGAACGTCATCCCGATCGTAAGCGCCAGATACGCGAAGTCCACGTAGCACGGCTGCTGTTCTTCGTTGAAGTCCACACCGCCAGGGTGGCCCCGATAGTAGATTCGCGCATACCGCAAGCTGAAGACGGTGTGCACGACGGCCCACGCGAGTAGCACGCTGAAGGCGCTCGCTGCTACGAGCAGGAGCTTCGCCACACCTGACATGCTCCCCGCCCGCAACAGCACGAGGCCCACCGCGAGCAAGCTGACAGCCGCCGCGCCCAGCAGCAACGAGTCCGCTAGTGCCCTCCCCGGATCCTCTCGCCGCGCGTGCGTCGCCGTGGCCGATGGATCCAGCGTCGCCACGCTCCGCCAGATCCAGCCGACAAACACGAGGGATGCCAGTATCCATCCGCTCAGCGGCACCAGCCACCACGGCCCGAGGAAGGCAACTGCTACGGCACCCGAGGCGCCGGCGATGGCGGCGACCAGTACGCGTGTCCGCGCCGATGGGTCAGAGAGGCGTGACCATCGCTGGACGTTGGTGACAGTGACGCTGCTCATGCTCATCCACCTCCTGATACCCTTGGCGGGGCGCCTCCACACCGAAGCACGGGGTGGATCTTGGGTCGCGACCCGCCGACCTTCGGCGAGCGGATCGTGCACGAGTTCGCCACAGGCGTGAGTGCCGGTCGGAAGCACCGGATGGACACCGCGGCCTCTTGACCCGGCGCGCGAATGGCCAGAGCGACGTGGCCATGAGCTCATCGCCGCGCTGGCGCTGCCCGCCGGAGAGGGTCGTCGATCATGACGGCCGGGCTCGGCTGGGTCACGACCCTCGAGCTGATGCACTCCGGAGCAGCTTTGTCCGCTGCCCGCCTGGGCCTGAGCCTTCGAGGTCGTGTCGTTTCGGCAGCGGCGTCGTCCCGGAGCGCCGGCTCAGATGACTCCTTCTCCTCCAAGCATGTCGTATAAGAGCACAGGCCATGCCAGAGACCGTCCTCGACCAGCAGGATCCGTATCGGACGACGCCGTTCTTCGCGCCTGAGGCCAAGCGCTCGCGCCTCGGCTACCCCCCGATGCTGGGCGCGATCATCTTCGCGGTCGTGCTCGACACGTGGGCGCTCGGCAGGAACGGATACGCCAACGTCTACTACTCGGCTGGCGTGAAGTCGATGCTTCGGTCCTGGCATAACTTTCTGTTCGTCTCAGCTGACCCTGCCGGGCTAATCTCGATCGACAAGCCGCCACTGGGACTCTGGGTTCAAGTGATCAGCGCGAAGCTCTTCGGCTTCGTGCCCATGAGCCTGCTCCTCCCGGAGGTGATCGCGGGAGTCGCCACCGTCGCCGCTGTGTATGTGATCGTACGAAAGCGCTACGGCGCGCTCGCCGCGACGGCGAGCGCCCTGTCGCTCGCCTCGTTCCCGTCTTTCGTTGCGGTCTCCCGCGACAACAATCTCGACGCGCTGCTGATCCTCCTGATGACGCTCGCCTGCGGGGCGGCGCTGCGCGCGATCGAGACCGGCCGACTGCGCACGCTGCTCGGCTCGGCGGCACTCGTCGCGCTGGCGTTCAACACGAAGGCGCTGGGCGCCTATCTCGTCGTCCCCGGGATCGCCGCCGGGTACCTCTGGTGTGCGCCGGGCCCGATGCTCCGCCGAGTGGGCTATCTGCTGCTCGCCGCCCTCGTGTGCGGCGTGCTCTCGGTCGCCTGGATGGTTGCGGTCGACGTGACGCCCGCTGCGCACCGGCCGTACGTCGGCAGCTCGACCGACAACTCCGAGCTGGGGCTGGCGTTTGGCTACAACGGCTTCGGACGCATCGGCGGCCAGCACGGCGGTCCGGGGCTGGTCGGTAACCGGGAAGAGCTGCCCGCAGTCGAAGGCCCTGCCGCCTTGGGCAGGGCGAGCACCTCGAGGGTGCGCCTGCCCAGGCCCTCGCCTGACGTCGCCCCGAAGGTTGCGGCCACGATCCACGACAGCCCGATCGCGTTCGGTACTTCGACCGGTCCATTGCGCCTGTTCCGGACTGGTTTCGGCGATCAGGGCGCCTGGTTGCTCACGTTCGCCCTCGTCGGCCTGCTCGCCGCCGCCCTGACGCGTCCGGGACGCCGTGACCCCAGGCTCGCAGTGCTGATCGTCTTCGGCGGCTTCTTCCTGTGTGAGGCGACCTTCCTGAGCGGGTCACGAGGCATCGTGCACCCCTACTACGTTTCCGCACTCGGACCAAGCATGGCGGTAATGATCGGGGCCGGTCTCGCAGCGATGGCGCCCCTGGCACGCGGACGTTCCCGCTTGTTGATCCTCGCCGCTGTCCTCGCCACCGCCGTCGTCCAGATCGCGCTGCTGCATCGGGCTCACTATCTCGGCGTGTGGCAACTGATGCTCCTCCCGATGGCGGCCACGTTCGCGCTCCTCGCGATGACGGTGCGCCGCTTTTCCCGCCTCAGCCTTGCCTCGGCGTTCGCCGTCCTGCTCGTCGCCCCCACCGCGTATGCGGCGACGACCTGGCGCGAACCGGTGGAGGGCACCTTCCCCGCGGCGGGGCCCCACGCGGTCGGCGGCAATGGTGGCGCAGAGCTCAGCCGCGCCCAGCTCGCCACCGACGAGGCTCTGATGCGCTACGTCCTCTCACACGGTGCCGACGGACGCTTCCAGTTGCTCACCGAGGCATCTCTGACGGCCGACAGTCCGATCTTGCTCGGGCTGCGGGCGTCCGCACTCGGCGGCTACGGGGGGGTGGACCCAGCGCTCGACGGCCCGGGCCTCGCCCGACTCGTCGCGTCAAGGCAGGCGCGCTACGTCCTGCTCGGCGGCGCATATGCCTACCTCGGCGGCAATGCTGCCAGCCAAGCCGCCACGAGCGTCTGCCCGCAGGTACCGCTCACTGCCTGGCGCGGCGCGCGGGCACGCGCGAGCGACGGTCTGTTCTTGCTCGACTGCGCCGGGCGAGCCGGCGAGCTTGCCCAGCAGTCGCACTAGCCGTCCCAGCGGAGCTCACGCCCAGTCATGGCGGTCCCTCCCGTTCGACCAGGATATGGGCGAGTTGCGCGCGGCAGGCCAACACCGCGGTCGCGTGACGCGGCCCAGGAGTCCGCTTACCCAGCGCGATGCCGCGGTCTCGGTGTTCCGCCTGGCTGTGCTCGCGCGCTACACCTCGCAGACGGCGATCGCCGGGGCGTCCCGGCGGGCCTTCTCGGTTGCTGTTGCAAGGTCGGCCAGAGGCGTGTAGGTGATGTGGTCTGGGTCGACTTCGAGCGTGGCGGCGTCCTCGGCGTCCAGGCGCTCGAGCAGCGGCTTCGACGCCAGGGCGCGTCCGCCGGTGGCACACGCCTCGATACGGGCGCCCTCGTTGACCTCATCGCCGAGCGCCGTGACCTCCGCGCGGCCGCTGGTCGAGATCTGCCCGACATAAAGGGTCGCGCCCCAGTGCAGGCCGAAGCGCATGACGAGGTCCTCGGGCGCGAGGTCGCTGCGCGCGGCGACATCGGTCATCGCGTCCTCGATGTTGCGTGCCGCTTCGATGCAGGAGCGTGCCGCGGCCGATTCTGAACCTGCGCTCTCGGCGAGGAAGAACGCGACGACCCCGTCACCGACGTGACGGCCGACGAGGCCCCCGGCGTCGATCACGCACTGATCTGCGGCGCGCGTCATGCGCCTGCCCAGGGAGAAGTAGCTGGCGGTGGACAGCCTTCTGACCAGCGGGGAGGAGGACTCAAGGTCCGCGAACAGGAGCGCCGCGGGACGTCTGCCCGGTATCGAGACCTGCTGCATGCGCTCGAAGTGGCGCAGATCACCGCCCAGGGTCATCACCGCGAGCACGGCCATGCTCGCTGCGGGCTTGAACGACATCACGATCCCCATGAGCCGGCCGTTGCTGTCCCTGACGGGCATCAGCGTGACCGGGACCTCCACGGGCATGCCGGCGATGTATCTCGCGGGAATCACCAGCGAGAGCGCGTGCACCGGGTCGGCTGGTGAGAGTTGATCGATCACGTCGTGCAGCCTCGGGTCGACGAGGTCGCGCAGTTCCTCACGTCCGCCCTGGGTGGCGGCGAGTAGGTATGGGCCAAGGACTTCGAATTCTTCGCGCACGATCTCCAGCGTGGCAAGACCGCCACGACCAGCGAGCCTCGCGCTGAGCGCCTCGGGGCCGTAGAAGTGGACCCCGACCGGAAACGGAGCGAGTCCGAGCCCCCAGCCGGTGATCAGGCGTTGAGCATCCGTTGCGTAGACGAGCCGCCAGCTCTGGTCGACGATGACGGCCCAGTAGCCCGCTTCATTCAGAGCCGTCGCCCACGCGGCCAGCACGGGATCATCAGGCAGCGGGCATGTGTCGTGACCCTCCACGGGAGGCGACTTTACACGCGAGGTGATCGCAGGCATGTAACGCTCTCGGCCGCGTCGGTGATGAGAGCACACACCGGGACCTCCAGCTCACCACGCAGACGTATGTGAGCAAGCGGCCGCCTCGAGGACGACCCCGCGGAAGACGCCGCCGCACCGGTCGCGCCTTCACGTATGCGGGACGCGCGCGAGGGCGCTAGAGCGGCCACGGATCGAGGAAGCGATTATCGACAGAGCGCCGAGGATGGCTGCCGCGAGTGCGGCCTCCTGGATCAGCCCGCTGTCTGGGACGCCGTGCGGTGGGGAGATAGCCCAACTCGCCAGGGCGAGTAGCGCGAACCAACGACGTCGTGAGTCATATGCCAGCAGCGCTGCAGCGAGCACCACTAGATAGTGACTCCACAACACTGGCGTCAGCAGCAGCGAGGCGACAAGGCACGCACAGAAGAGGGCGCGCTCGTCGTCCGTGTGGCGGTAACGGCAGCGGACCGCGAGAAGGACCCCCAACGCGAGTGCCAACGCCGACGCCTGCGCCGCCGACATCGGGATGCCCGCGTTCATCAGTGCTCCGATCAAACCGAACCCCAACTGCGCCTCATGCGCGCCGAGCTGCGCGAGCATGTTCGCGTACTGATCAGGGCTGATCGGCCCGAGCAGGAAGCCGAGGGAAAGCAGTGTGACCGTCGACGCGCTTGCCCATGCGAAAGCGCGGTAGCGTCCAGCCAGCAGCAGCCACACCAGCATGGGTGCCAAGAAGAGCTTGGTCGCGATCACCGGCCCCGCCAGCACGAAGAGGCCGGCGCGGCCGCGCACGCGCCAAAGAAGGACCACCCCCGCGAAGAGCAGCGGGCTGAGAGCCCCGAGCTGCAGGCCCGTGATCGTGAATGCGGTGCAGAGCACAAGCACGGCGCGCCAAGGTCCACGACTCGTGGGAATCATGCATGCAGCGATCACAGCCAGCACGGAGAGTGAGAAAACGACAGCCGTGCCGAGCGCAGCCGGAAGTTCCGCCAGGAGCATGAACGGCCACAGGGAAAAGTACGGGTAGACGAACGAGAATCCCGAGTAGACCGCGGGCGTTCCGGGAGCCGGGTATACCCGGAGGCTGTGGGTCGCAGCAGCCCCCGCCCGTAGGAAGACGTCCACGTCATAGGCAGGCGTCAGGGGTAGGAACGCCAGCGCAATCGCCGCCACCGGCACGAGCGCGATGACGATGGCGAGCGTCAGCGCGCCAATCGATGGCGCCGCGGCGGTCGGAGCGGTCAACGTCGAACCCACCGCGGCCGCGCGGCGCTCGATGCTTACAGCAGCTTCAGGGTCCACGCCGAGTCTCGAGGGCGCAGTCTCGGAGCCTGGCACCGACCAAGCGTAAACTGAGCGCTCCCGATCCGGCGCGTCGGCTGTCGCAATTTCCGTGCTGGTGCGGCTCTTCGGTATATCGAGCCCCCACTTCGCCTCGAGATCGACCAGTCCGGAGAACAGGTTACGACCTGCCGCCCCACCCACGCGGTGCCCGCGTCACGCGGCGAGGGGCCTCGCGGTGAGGGGGTTCTCACGCGGTCGTTAGCCCACGGGCACACGGACCGAGAAGGCTGCTCGGCGCGCTCGAGCTGCCGGTCGGCGCCGCTTGCGGCATCGCCGCGTCCCGGTTACGGACCGGTCCCTACAGGGCGCTGGGCGCTGACACCCCGCGCGACGCGGAACTCCCCGGCGACCTCGCGTGTAGCCGCCTCGGCTCCGAGCGGAAATACGTGAAACGCATCTACGCGCGAGATGCCGGCAAGGCCCGCCGCCAGTTCGCCCGCTAGGTCGATGCCGCCGCCGCGACTGATCTGCGCCAGGGCTCGCCGAGGAATCGCGACCCCTGGCAGCGCGCAGGCGCGCTCTGCCATGTGCGCGCTGCGGAGCAGCGCGACGCTCGCGTAGAACCGCACGTCCGCGAGGATGTCCTCGGCGGCCGAGAGGAATGCTTCGAGGCGCCCGAGGTCGAAGATCATCTGCGACTGCACGAACGTTGCTCCAGCGGCGACCTTGCGCCGCAGGAGCCGCAACTCCCGGTCGACGTCCTCGGCGAAGGGATTGACGACCGCCCCGACCGCCAGCGGGTGCGGGGCGCTCCATGGCGAGGCGCTCGCAATCAGCTGCGTGGCGGTCATGTCGGCCACATGTTCGATGCCAGGCACCGGATCGCCCTGCATGCAGAGGACCGCCTCAGCGCCGAGCGCCGCCGCGCCCACGACCTGGGACTGCAGGGCAAGCCTGTTGCGGTCGCGGCAGGAAACGTGGACGATTGTCCCCACGCCCTGCTCCCGCGCGAGCGCCACCGCAGCCAGCGGCGACATCCGCGGCTGGCCAGCGTGATTGTCGGTCAACCCGACGACGTCGACGGTGTCAGCCAGAACAGCGATCCGGTCGCTGACGCGCGCGCCATCGGCCTCGGTCGGCAGCGAGATCTCCGCGGAGGTCAGGGCGGTCAGCGACACGACGCTGAGCTTAGCCCGCCGGTCCATCAGGCCGACCCGTGCCTCGTCAGAGGATCAGCCATCAGGACACCCGCTCGGTCCGACAGGGCGCATATCAAGGTCGGCGTAGGATCCGCCACCGCGCTCGCTGCGCTCAGCCGAGCTCTTCGGCGAGCCCGATGAGAAGTCCGTCGGGCCCGCGGATGTAGCAGAGCCGATACGCGTCTTCGTACTGCACTACTTCGCTGCTGAGTAGCTGCGCGCCTCGCTTGCCGAGCCTGGTGAGAGTCTCATCGATGTCGTCCACGGCAAACATGACACGTAGGTAGCCCAGAGCGTTCACCGGGGCATTCCGGTGATCGGCGACCACAGGCGGCTCGAGAAAGCGCGAGAGCTCGATCCGGCCGTGGCCGTCTGGCGTGCGCATCATGGCGATCTCGACGCGCTGATTACCGAGGCCAGTGACGCGCCCTGCCCACTCTCCTTCCACCGTGGCTCGGCCTTCCAGCTCGAGGCCCAGCTCGCGAAAGAACGCGATCGTCCCTTCGAGGTCCTCCACGACGATGCCCATGTTGTCCATCCGTTTCAGTGCCATGTTCCTCCTCTTATAAGCGCTTCGCCGACTTGCGCGACACGTCACGAGGTTGGGGCTCCCGCGACACGACTCGGCGATGAGGCGTTGCGTACAGCGTCCCTCATCAGGCTGCTCGCTGGCGGAGATACTCGGTCGCCGGCCCATCGATGCGGCTCGACTGAGCGACGCGCCGGCAGGCTATCGGCGTCAGCCCGGCCGGTTCACGGCTGGTTCACGACCGTCGCGCCCGGATGAGCGCTCGTGACGGCGAGCAGGGCGTCGTTGGCCGGGGTCGCGGGAAGGTACTCGTACGCCGAGAACACGACCTTCGCACCGGGATGTGAGGCGGAGTCGAGCTCGAGCGGCCGGTAGTCGCCGCGGGCGACGTACGCGGTGCCGTTCAGGAGCGTGTCGCTTGACGAGTTCACGCTGAGCTCGTACGCCGGGGTCCCGTTGTACGTGGTCGGCGTCGCCGTGGCCTGGCCCGACTCGACCATCCGCTTCAGCTCGGCCGCCGGATCGCCCCCCTTTGAGACCTCGAGCTGGTGGATCGCCGGCGGGAGCGGCGAGACCGTGACCGTGTTCCTCGACGCGTCGTAGATCTCGTTCTCGGTGTCCGAGAGGCTGACCTCTTGCCCGTACTTGATCACTCGGTAGACGCCCGTCGCGGCCTGCACCCAGAGCTCGAACGGCGTCGAGGAACCATCGGGGAGCGTGACGGTGGCCGACTCGTGCAGGATCGAGCCCGCCGGGGCGGACAGCTCGGCACGGACGTGGCGGATGATCGCGGCGCTCGCCGGGCTCGGCCCGGAGGCACCGCCGGCGGTCAGGAGCACGGTCGCGGTGGTGGCGGCCGCCAGCGTGGCCGGCACGCTCAGCGCAAGCACCCGGCGCTTCAGGGGGCCGGTGCGGGTAGTGCGTGCGAGATCGCGTTCGATCGCGGCGTGGAGTTGGTGGCGGTAGGCCACGAGGGTGTCTGGGATCTCCGTTCTCACTGATTTCCTCCGATCGCGATGTTTAGACGGCGTAGTGCTCGTGAGACCCGAAGGCGCGCGGCGACCTGGGTGCAGCTCAGTGCCGCCGCTATCTCGGTGTAGGGCCGTCCCTCGACGACGCGCAGGTCGAGCACCTGGCGGTCGGCTTCGGGGAGGTCTGCGACCGCCTTCAGTGCGGCCTCGGGCAGCGACAGCCGCTCGTCCACGAGCTCGTAACCCGCGTCGGTTGCAAGGTCTCGCGGCAGCCCAAGCCGGGCCCGTGCTCTGTCCTCGGTCCGCTGTCTGCGCAGCGAGTCGCGCAAGGTGTTCTGCGCGATGCCCAGCAGCCACGGAAGCGCGGAGCCCTCGGCGCGGTCCCTGAACGAGCCGCGGGAGAGCCAGGCCCGGGCGAACGTC
The DNA here is from genome assembly GCA_963743505.1 of uncultured Solirubrobacteraceae bacterium. Classification (GTDB taxonomy): domain Bacteria; phylum Actinomycetota; class Thermoleophilia; order Solirubrobacterales; family Solirubrobacteraceae; genus Palsa-744. Next base: position 1,025,501 of record CAVUPZ010000002.1, read on the forward strand.
TCGGCGGTGAGATCGGCTGCGTGGTCGCCGACCCTCGACCGGGCCCATTTGTAAACCGCCGCTGTATGCCGCTCGTAAACGGCCGCAAAGGCGTCAGCGCGGCCTGCGCCGATCAGTTCTGCGTCTGTCGCGTTGGCGTGATCGCGTCCCACTATTGAAGAATCGCGCTCGAGGACAAAAGTGTGTCAACCGATTGACCTACCGACTCCTGCTCGATCGTCGCGCACCTGCCTTGCGCGGAAAGGGGGATGCTCGCTTTCGGCTCCGATGCGAGCACCCGGCTCGCGGAGCACAAGCCCGGAGCAGACCGGGTACGTTTGCCCCTCTTCCGTCAGGCATCATCGATCGTGGCGTCGCCACCCATCGCCCGCGGACACAGAATCCACAGGAACATGCTCACAACCGACCGCCCGAAGGGACCTACCCATGACACCCCAAGTACCTACATCTAGTCACAGGGATCCGGGCACTGCGAGTGCGGTGCCTCTTGCCGCGAACTCGGACGACGCGAGGCGAGGCTCCCCTGCGGCGGCAACAAGCGCAAACGGCGGGGGCGTACTCATAGCGCCCTATCACCAGCACCTGGCTGAGACGCTCCGTCTATCAAGCCCCCGTCAGATCAAGCGGGCTGTTTCTCAGGTTGATGGGTTCAACGCCAAGGTGGCAACCGCCGTTACGAAAGGCCTAGGCACCATGTGGTGCGCGTGGACCTTCTGCTTCATCGCCCTGCTCGCCGCACCGGCCGCCTTCCGGCTCAACCTGTTCCCGGTGGTCGTCGGCTTGGCCGTCGTCTGGCTCAGTCAGTGTTTCATCCAGCTTGTTGCTTTGTCCGTCCTTCAGGTCGGTCAGAACAGCCAAGGTGTCGCCTCCGATGCTCGCGCACAGAAGACCCTCAACGACACCGAAGCGATCATCGACGCGCTCAGCCTCGAAACCCAAGGTGGCCTGAAGACGGTGCTCGAAGCGATCGAAGCCCAGGCTAAGCCCGCCCAGCAAACCGGTTCAGGGAGCGCGGCGTAACGAGGCCCGCCGATAGATCGAGACAAGGCAACGGCAACGCCGTCATAGCAGACGGCCGAGGCGAGAGACGAGCGTGGCGCCAGCGCCGTCGCTACCGCTCCGCCGCAAGAGCAGGCGTCAGCCAACCGTCCGGCGAGACGCTCGCAGCTCGTCCGTAGCGAGCCTCGGCCCCTGGCCGAGGTCGCGCTCGCAATCCCAGCGAGGCAGCACGGGACCACGCAGCGTACACTCGCGGTTGTGCGGCACTGGCCAGTGCACTACATCGGCCGAGGCAGGGTCCCCGATCGGAGACAAGGTCTCGATCGTCCACAAGGTGGGCAACTGCTGCGTCCAGCTGCTCGTGTCGACCGGCAACGCTTCCCGTCTTGCCAATGCTCAGCGAGGACCTAACCGGTGAACGCTGGGAGGAGCGTACGGGTGGCCGCGGTGCAGGACTGCCCGATCCTGCTCGACCGCGAGGCAACGCTTGAGCTGCTCGATAAGTTGACCGACCAGGCGGCGCAAGAAGGCGCGGAACTGGTCGTGTTTCCGGAGGCGTTCGTGCCGGGCCCGCCGGTCTGGATCGACGCGCTCGCAGTCGGCGCTGATGCCGACTGGCACGCCGCGCTGATGCGCGAGAGCGTGACCGTGCCCGGACGCGCCTGTGATCGGCTCGCCGCGGCGGCACGGCGGAATAACGTCGTGTTGGTGGTCGGGGTCGACGAGCGCGAGGAGCGTGGTGGCACCGTCTACAACACGGTGCTGACCTTCGGTAGCGACGGGTCGCTACTCGGTCGCCACCGCAAGCTCATTCCGACCCACGGCGAGCGGCTTGTCTGGGGGATGGGCGACGGCTCGGACCTGCGCGTGCTCGACACCCCGGCGGGCCGGCTCGCAAGCCTGATCTGTTGGGAGAACTACATGCCGCTCGCGCGCTTTCATCTTTATGCCCAGGGGCCTGAGATCTGGCTCGCGCCGACGCTCGCTTGTTGGGAGGTGTGGGTTCCGACGATGCGACACATCGCGCGCGAGAGCGGCTGCTTCACCGTAGGCGTTGCTCCGGTGATGCACCCCGACTGGCTGCCCGAGACGATTCCCGATCCCACTCCGTTGCGCCAGGACGCCGAGCAATTCGACGGGTGGCTGCTCGACGGCTACTCCGTGATCGTCAATGCCACCGGCGACGTGCTTGCCGGCCCGCTGGTCCGCGAGCGCGGGATCCTTATCGCTGACCTTGACCTCGACAGTTTGCCAGCACGCAAGCGCCTCTTCGACGCCACCGGCCACTACAACCGACCCGACGTCTTTGGTCTCACGGTCGATGACCGGCCAAAGCCGGCCGTCACCTGTCGATCTCAGGAGAGGGAGAAGGACATGCCGGTCACACACGACGGAGATGTCACGATCGCTCCCGACGCCGCCAGCGTGACAACCGGGCGCTGAGACCGCGCGAGCGCGGCGAGAGATCAAATCGCCGCGCACGTGCCCAAGGTCGTACCATCGATGAGGCCTTCGTCCACGCACTCCACCGACGGGAGGAGACTGAGTGAGCAACAAGCCTGACATCGTGCTCGTCCATGGCTTTTGGGGTGGCGCCGCCCATTGGGCCAAGGTGATCCTCGAGCTGGACCGTCGCGGATATGACTCGCTCCATGCCGTGGAGAATCCATTGACGTCCATCCCGGACGACGCAGAACGCACGCAAACGATGCTCAAGCAGATCGACGGGCCCGTGTTGCTCGCCGGCCACTCCTATGGGGGCGCCGTGATCACAGCGGCGGGCGACCTGCCGAATGTTGTCGGGCTCGTGTACGTCGCCGCATTTGCCCCGGACGCCGGCGAGAGCCTCGCGCAGATCGGCGAACAGCGGGCGGCGGTAGCGGTCGAGAACGTCGCGCCAGACTCCGACGGCTATGTCTGGATCAAGCGGGACAAGTTCCACGAGAGCTTCTGTCAGGATCTTCCGGCCGACGAGGCGCTGGTGATGGCCGTGACGCAGAAGGCGCCGGTGGGCTCGACGTTCGGGGAAGCCTTCTCCGCCCCGGCCTGGAAGAACAAGCCGACCTGGTACCAGGTGTCGACGGACGACCGCATGATCCATCCGGACACCGAGCGTCAGATGGCCGCGCGCATGAACCCGCAGCGGACCATCGAGCTCGACGCGAGCCACGCCTCGTTGGCCTCAGAACCGGCGGCGATCGCGGACCTGATCGACGAGGCCGCGAGCTCGATCGCCTAATCGCTCCTCGCCTGGGCCCGATTCGACGGCTGCGACCTGGCCCCAGGCTGCCGGGTGAGCCGTTGCTCGAGCACGGCTAGCAGCACTCGGCGAGCCACGGATTCGAGCCCATCCTCGCCGTCCCTCTCGGCCTCGGCGGCGCCCAGCACGGCCTCGAATGTCGGCGGGGCCTCGGGGGGCGTGACGGAGGCGACCAGATCCCGAACCGCGTCGAGCGCCCGGCCGAGCTGTGAGGAGGGCGCCGGGAGGCCGAGCTCAGCGCGCCAGCCGCCGTCGCGAGCCTCGCTGAAGAGTGCCTCGATTCGATCAGCCCGGTGAGCGAGGACCTCCGCGACGGCCTCGGTCCACGCCGTCAGGACGGTGAGGTCGCCTCCGGCAAGCGGAGGTTGGCTGGGCGCGGCACGGGGGGCGCTCCGCCATCCCGTGCCCTCGTCGCTGGCGCGAACCTGGTGGGTCGCGACGTCAAAGCAGACGGTTCCGTTGTCGACCGGCCAGCGTCCATCGGCGCTGTGGCGCCTCGCACGATCCATGCAGACCGTGAGCACGACGCCCTGCGCTCCTGGCTCGAGGGGGATTTCGCGAACGCCGCGAGCGGGGTCCTTCCACAGTGCGACAACGCGGGACGGTTCCCGGTCGTGCGGGCGTGAGCGCTGGACCATCCCGAAGGACGAGAGCGTGAGCACTGCCGAGCCGGGGTCGTCCGCCAGCACGCTCGCGTAGCGCGCGGCCCACCTCGAGGTGAGCTGCGGCCCGTCCAGGAGCACGGCCAACACGACGGTCGGGCCGACCTGGCGCAGAAGCCCGCCGATCGAGTCGTTCTGCGCCAGGTCCTCGCAGACCAGACAGGCGAGCGTCAGCTCTGCGACCTCGATGAACTCGACGGCACGCCGCGGGAGCTCCATCGCCTCCCACCAGCGGATGTGGGGGTGGAGCACGCCGCCCAGGTGGTACTGGTAGACCTGCGATTCGTCGAGCGACCAGCGGTGGTGCTTGTTCTGGCGGATGTGGAACCAGGTTCCACCGCCCAGACCCGGCGCGGTGTTGCCCTTTTCGAGCCTCGGGTTGAAACCCGAGTGGATCCAGTTCTCCGGGAACCGCCCATCATCAGGCGTACGTCCTCGTACTCCGGCCATGACGCAAACAACCCCGTGGCTCTCCAGCAGCGCCTCGATCTCCGGGATCTCCGTCTCGGCCACGGCGCCCTCCGGCAGGAGCACGACGTCGATGCTGCTCGCCTCCTTGCGAGCCGCCGTCAATACTCGGTCCATCAGATCGAGATCGATGCCCCGCGAAGGCGCGAACTCGTAGAAGCCGTAGGGCTCGTTTTCGAGTCTCTGGAGGGAGCCTTCGAGCACACGGAAGTCCGACTCGCGCACTTCCAACGGCCACGGCAGCAGCAGAATCGTTGCGTACTCTGACCGGCGGTCGGTGCCGCGGTGACGAGCTGGCATCTTGTGCCATCGGGCCTGGATGCCAGGACCCAGGGCGCACACATACCGCGAGTACGCGGGCCGTCCGTTGGGCGGCGTCGAGACCTTCGGCAGGACGCGCAGGAGCCGCGGGTCGATGCGCGAAAGCGACCCCGTCCGCGCCAGCAGCTCCCGGCCCCGGGCGCGGTAGGAGCACCCATCGGCGTGGGAGCTGTCGAGTGCGACGGCAAGCCCGGCACAGGCCTCGTCCGCGATCGCGTGAAGCGTGAGGAGAGCGCGGCACATCTCCGGCTCCTGCCCTTCCGCAAGCAGCTCGAGCGGCGTGTCGAGGCACCGCTGCAGGCCGGCCCACTCTCGGGTGAGAAGCTCCGGCAGCGCCAGCTTCCGGTCCTCGACCCACGCGCCCCAGACGTGGCCGGCCTCCTCAACCGCGTCGGCCCAATCCCGCTCGCCTCCCGGCGGCCACCCACCGGTGAAGCCGACAAGCGAAATCCCTCGGTGTGCCCGAGGATCAGGTTCGCGAGCCCGAACAGGTCCGGAGGCCACTCGAGAAGCTCATCGGTTACTGCGCCCCCGGTCATCAAATGCCAAGTCGATGCTGCGGTCGGCTGCCGGCCAGGCGGCCCCATCGTTGACCTCCAGCGCTCATGCGCCGTGAGCTTCGTTCCTCCGCGCGTTTATCCTAACTGCCCTCGGTCCCCAACGACCGGGGCCTCCTGCGGCCGCGCTGAGTACGAGGACGGCCTCAACCGCAGGGCTGTCGTACGCGGGCCGCGGCGATCAAGCGCGGCTGGGTAGCTCGAAGCGAAGGGCGCAGGCGGTGAGCAGCTCGCCGAGCTGGGTCTCGACACGCACCGTGCGGACCGAGCCGCCGTCGTCCATCACAGCCTCGCCGAGCTCGTCGATCACGTCTGGTGTCGTGCGCATCGGATCCCCGCACACCGGGCACTGCTCGCCTTCAAGGGCCAGCCACCGCGAGCGGTCGCAGACCACACCCGGCCGGGCGACGCCCTCCTGGACGAAAAGCGTCTCCACCGCGGCTGCGGAGCCGGCCCACAGGCATTGCTCGAGGCCCACCGCCCCATGGCCTCCGGCCGCGGCGAGGCCGATGACCTCCTCCACGCGCCGGCGCTGCTCGTCGAGCTCGTAACGGTCGAGGATCGCCTGCGCCTGCTCGTGCACCGCAGCTGCGGTCGCGGTCGTGTGGTCGACCGAGAACGTCCCCGCGAGGCGCTGCTGCGCGGCGCGGGCGAGGAGCTCGCGCACGAGGGCGAGCTCGTCCTCGTGGCCGCCGAGCACGAGGACGGCGTCCGGCTGGGCTTCGAGCAGCTGGTCGAGCGCATCGGCCACCTCGCGGAAGTAGCGCTTTTCGAGCTCTTCAGCCCTGTTGGCGTCGCGCTTGCTGTTGACCGCTCCCAGTTTCGCCGCGCGCTGCTGCCGGCCGGTGAGCAGGGACCCGCGATCACGGATCTGGCCGAGATAGAGCTCCCAGGCATGGGCCGACTCGCGGTCGACCACGGCCGCGAGGCAACGGCGGTACTCGTCGAGCACGGCAAGCATCGGACGGGTCCAGGGAGTGGCATCGACGAGGATCCGGTCGCGCACCGCCGTTGGCAGCCGGACCACCTCGAGCATGTCCGCGCCGCTGCAGGAGATGATCGCCAGGGTCTCGGGGATGTTGACCGTCGCGACCACCACCGCTTCGATGCTTTCGATGTCGCCACGCAGCGACATGCGGGCCGCGTGCTCGCGGGTCCGATCTTCTGCCAACGGGCGGATTTGGTGTAGCAGGCTGTCGGCTTTGGTGACAGCGCGCGCGTGGGCGTCGCCCGGGGCGGCTGGAACGCCGAGGTACATCGAGACGACAGGCAGATCGCCGCCATCGAAGCCCGAGATCCGCTCGAGGCGCTCGGGGGTGAGAAATTCTTCCGCCTCCGCCAGAGCGATCTCCGGGGATCGACGCACGGCGTCAGCCTGTGGCGGACGAGTCATGGGGCTCGTACCTCGATGAGCGATGGGGCTCGTACCTCGATGAGCGCATCGACCTTGGCCATCAGGCGCAGCTCGGCCTCGGTCACCCCGGCATGTCTCGGGTTCGCAATCGTCAGCCGGACGCGGTTGAACTCGTAGATGCACATGTCCGGGCGACGCAGGTGGTCCTCGGCGGCCGCAGCCACCTGCTCGACGAACCCCAGCGCCTGATCGAAGTCCCTGAACAGAAGATCGCGCACCAGGGACTCCTCGACGCAGCGCCAGCCCGGGGGCGCGGGCCGGCGCCGCGAGGAGGCAGTAGCGGGCGCCCTCATCCAGGCTTGACCTCGATGCGCCGCGGCCGCGCGCGCTCCGACTTGGGGACGCGAACCGTCAGCACGCCGTCGTGCAGTTTCGCGTCGATGTGCTCTTCGTCGGCCTGGCCGGGCAGGATCACCCTGTACTCGAACTCACCCGTGCGGCGCGTACGCCGGCGCAGTACCCCAACGCGTTCCTTCTCCTTGATCTCGCCGGAGATGATCAGCTCGGAGTCGCGCAGCTCGACGTCGACGTCGTCCTTGTCGACGCTCGGAAGCTCCGCTTCGATGATCCACGCGTCCTCGGTCTCCTCGACGTCCGCCAACGGCGTCCACATGCCTCCGTTCGCTCGCCCGGCGGGCGACCACACGCTGTCCATCAGGCGCCCGAACTGTTCGTTGAGCTGCTCCAGCTCCCTGAAGGGCTCCCAGCGCTGGGGGGCCTGGGTGCGGCGGGGACCGTCCGTCTGTCGCACAGGAGTAGCCATCGTCGCTCCTTTCCTCGAAGTTCCGTTGCCAACCTGTCACTAGGCCGCGGGCACGCGATGCAAGCCGGAAGGTTCACATTTCGAGGTTCCAGCTTGACGGAGGCCCGTTGTGACCTAACGACACGGAGCAGAGAGATTTGCCCGTTCGATCCGAGAGGAGCTGACATGGCCAAGGCGGTAGGCATCGACCTGGGCACCACCAACTCAGTCGTAGCGGCGACGATGGAGGGTGGCCAGGCCGAGGTCATCCCGAACGCCGAGGGGGCGCGCGTGACCGCTTCCGTAGTCGCATTCACGGAGGACGGCCAGCGGCTGGTCGGCCAGGTGGCAAAGCGCCAGGCGATCCTCAACCCGCAAGCCACGATCTACTCCGCCAAGCGCTTCATCGGCCGCAAGTGGGGCGAAGTCGACGAGGAGGCCAAGATCGTCGCCTACGAGGTCGTCAAAGGCCCCAGCGATGCGGTCCGCTTCGAGATCCGCGGCAAGCAGTACGCCCCCGAGGAGATATCCGCGCTCGTCCTGCGCAAGCTGGCAGAGGACGCCGGCAAATTCCTCGGCGAGAAAGTCAACGAGGCTGTGATCACGGTTCCGGCGTACTTCAACGACGCACAGCGCCAAGCGACCAAAGACGCCGGCAAGATCGCCGGCCTGGAGGTGCTGCGCATCATCAACGAGCCGACGGCCGCGGCGCTCGCCTACGGGATGGACAAGAAGGGCCAGGAGACCGTCCTCGTCTTCGACCTCGGCGGCGGCACCTTCGACGTATCGCTGCTCGATGTCGGGGACGGTGTCGTCGAGGTTCGCTCGACAAGCGGCGACGGGCACCTCGGCGGCGATGACTTCGACAAGCGAATCGTCGACTGGCTGGCCGACCAGTTCAAGGCCGACCAGGGGATCGACCTGCGCAACGACCCGCAGGCGCTGCAGCGGCTCTACGAGGCCGCGGAGCGCGCCAAGGTCGAGCTCTCGACGGCCACCCAGACGCAGATCAACCTCCCCTTCATAACCGCCGACGCCGCCGGCCCGAAGCACCTGAACCTGTCGCTCACGCGAGCGCAGTTCGACCAGTTGACCAAAGAACTCGTCGAGCGCACCCGCGGACCTGTCGAACAGGCGCTCGCCGACGCCAAGCTCTCCGCGGAGGACATCGACGAGGTGATCCTCGTCGGCGGCTCGACGCGGATTCCAGCCGTTCAGGATCTCGTGCGACGGCTGACCGGCGGCAAGGAGCCCAACATGACCGTCAATCCCGACGAGGTGGTGGCGATCGGGGCGGCGCTGCAGGCCGGGGTGCTGAAGGGCGAAGTCGAGGACGTCGTACTGCTCGACGTGCTGCCGCTGTCAGTGGGATTGGAGACCCTCGGCGGCGTGATGACGAAGGTGATCGAGCGCAACACGACGATCCCGGCACGGCGCACCGAGGTGTTCTCGACCGCCGAGGACAACCAGACGGCGGTGGACATCGTCGTGCTGCAGGGCGAGCGCGAGCTCGCCAACGACAACCGCCAGCTGGCGCGTTTCCGGCTCGAGGGCATCCCGCCGGCGCCGCGCGGCGTGCCGCAGATCGAGGTCACGTTCGACATCGACGCGAACGGCATCCTCAACGTCTCGGCCCGCGACAAGGAGACAGGCAAGGAACAGCGCGTGACGATCTCCGAGACGACCAACCTGGATCAGAAGGAGATCGAGCAGATGGTCCGCGACGCCGAGTCGCATGCCGAGGAAGACCGGCGCCGGCGCGAGGAGATCGATGCCCGCAACGAGGTCGATTCGCTCGCCTACCGCGTCGAGCAGATGATCGGCGAACTCGGCGACGGCTTGCCGGTGAACGAGAAAGCGCGCGCCGAACAGCTCATTGCGCAGGCGCGGGAGGCGATCAAAGACGGGGCCGGCCTGGACATGACCCGCCCCCTGATCGCCGACCTGCAGCAACTCGTGCACGGCCTGCCGGCCAGCGCAGCGAGCGCCGCGAGCGCGGGCGGCAACGGAGCCGGCCACGACGGCGAGAGCGCCGCCGGGGCCGAGTCCGACGAAGAGGTGGTCGATGCAGAGTTCACGCGGGATTGACTCGGGCGAGCAGGGCGCCGCGCGCCCCGGGACGGCCGAGCAGCAGCCTCCGAGTGAGGACCACGAGCAGCTGCCGGCCGTCGAGCGACAGAGCGAGACCGGCGAGCTGAGCGCGGAGCTGGCGCAGATCGAGGACCGCTACAGGCGTGCCCTTGCGGACCTCGACAACTACCGAAAGCGCTCCGCCCGTGAACTCGAACGGCGGGTCCAGGAGGCGAAGGACTCGGTGCTACGCGACTGGTTCGACGTCGTGGACAGCGTCGAGCGGGCGATCCAGATGGAGGCAGACGGGCCGTGTCGCGAAGGGCTCGAGGCGGTCCTCGCACAGATCGACACGGTGCTCCAGCGTCATGGCTTGCAGCGGATCGGCTCGCCCGGGGACCGCTTCGATCCCGAGCGCCACGAGGCCGTGGCAGCGCGAGTGGCTCCAGGCTTTCCCGACCAGACGGTCGTGGAGGTGCACCGGTCGGGCTTCGCCCGCGGGGAGCACGTGATCCGGCCTGCTCAGGCCGTGGTCGCACGTGCGGGCGAGCATGAAGACTGATGGCCGTCTCATTTCAGGACTACTACGAGGCGCTGGAGGTGCCGCGCGACGCCAGCGCCGATGACGTCCGCCGCGCCTACCGGAGGCTGGCCCGCAAATACCATCCCGACGTCAACAAAGAGCCCGGCGCCGAGGATCGCTTCAAGCAGATCTCCGAGGCCTACGAGGTTCTGCGCGATGACGAGAAGCGCGCGCGGTACGACCGCTTCGGCGAGAACTGGAAAGCAGGACAGGATGTCTCGGGCGCCGGCGGGTTCGAGGGATTTCGTGGCGGCGGCGAGGGCTTCCGCGGCGGCGGCAACGGTTTCGGCGACGTAAGGGTCGAGTTCGGCGGCGGCGACTTCAGCGACTTCTTCGAGGGACTGTTCGGACAGCTGGGGGGCCGGCGCCCGGACGGCCGCGGCGGGCACGGCGGATTCGAAGGGTTCTCGATGCGCGGGGGCGACCAGGAGGCGGTTCTGGAACTGAGCCTCGAAGAGGCCGCGCGGGGCGGCAAAAGGAAGATCTCGCTCGGTGACGGACGCGACTTCGACGTCGAGATCCCACCCGGAGTCCGCGACGGCCAGCGGATCAGACTCGCCGGACAGGGCAGCGGCGGCGCCGCCGGGGGATCCCCCGGCGACCTGTTCCTGCGGGTGCGCTTGAGACCAGACCCCCGCTTCCGCGTCGAGGGCCGCGACCTCTACGTCGAGCTGCCCGTAACACCATGGGAGGGGGCGCTCGGCTCCGAGGTACCCGTGCCGACGCTCGGCGGCAGCGCCCGCGTGCGAGTCCCGCCGGGCTCGTCGACCGGCCGACGGCTCCGGCTCCGCGGCCAAGGCCTGCCTGGCCAGAGCGGCTCGGCGGGCGACCTGTACGCGGAAGTGGCCGTACACGTCCCGAAGAAACTCACCAAACGCGAACGGGAGCTGTTCGAGCAGCTTGCCGAGACGTCGAAATTCGACCCGCGGAAAGGCCGCTGATGGCCTCCGTCACGCGTACGCGCCGCACCAAGCCGCCGGCCCGGCGAGACCCCTCGCTGCTGGCGCTGGAGACGCTCGCCCAGCGCGCCGGACTGCACCCCGAGATCGTGCGCCGGCTGGTGCGTCTCGGGCTGCTCGAACCCGGGGGCGGGACCACGGCCGCGCCGCTGTATCGCGCGAGCGATGCCGCGCTGCTGGTCAGAGCCGTTCGTCTCCGCGGCGATCTCGGCCTCAACTACGCCGGCGCCGTTCTCGCCTGTGAACTGCTCGCGCGTATCGAGGAGCTGGAACGGCGGATACGCCCCGACGGACCGACACCCGCATACAGGAGGTGATCGCATGGACCCCAACCGCCTCACGATGAAGAGCCAGGAGGCGCTCCACGATGCCCAGACCAGGGCACTTCGCTACGGGCACACCCAGGTCGACGCCGACCACCTCCTGCTTGCGCTGCTCGAGCAGCCCGACGGTCTGATCCCGCGTCTGCTCACGCGCGCCGAAGTTGACACCGGCGCTCTGCGCGCCGCGCTCGAGCGAGCCCTCGAGAGCCGGCCGCGCGTCAGCGGACCGGGCGCCGACGGCGGACAGATCGGCATCACGCGCTCCCTCTCACAGATTCTGGACGCCGCGCAGCAGGAGGCCGAGCGACTCAAGGACGAGTACGTGTCGGTGGAGCACATCATGCTCGCGATGCTCGCCTCCGGCAGCGACACGAACGTGGGCCGGCTGCTGCGCGAGCACGGTCTCGACCGCGAGCAACTGCTCGAGACCCTGACGCAGGTCCGCGGCGCCCAGCGAGTCACGAGCGCGACACCCGAGACCTCATACGAGGCGCTGGAGAAGTATGGCCGCGACCTCGTCGACGCCGCCCGCACGGGCGCGCTGGACCCCGTCATCGGCCGCGACTCGGAGATTCGGCGAGTGATCCAGATCCTCTCGCGCAAGACGAAGAACAACCCGGTTCTGGTCGGCGATCCGGGGGTCGGCAAGACGGCGATCGTCGAGGGCCTCGCCCAGCGGATCGTGCGCGGGGACATCCCGGAGGGACTCAAGGACAAGACGATCTTCGCACTGGACATGGGCTCGCTCGTGGCCGGGGCGAAGTACCGGGGCGAGTTCGAGGAGCGCCTGAAGGCGGTGCTGCAGGAGGTGAAGGCGGCGGAGGGCGGGATCATCCTGTTCATCGACGAGCTGCACACGGTGGTGGGGGCCGGGGCAGCGGAAGGCGCGATGGATGCCGGGAACATGCTCAAGCCGATGCTCGCCCGCGGCGAGCTGCACTGCATCGGAGCGACTACGCTGGACGAGTACCGACGGTACATCGAGAAGGACGCCGCGTTGGAGCGCCGCTTCCAGCCCGTCGCCGTCGACGAGCCGACCGTCGAGGACACGATCTCGATCCTGCGTGGGCTGCGCGAGCGCTTCGAGATCCACCACGGCGTTCGCATCCAGGACACGGCGCTGGTCGCGGCAGCCACGCTCGCCGACCGCTACATCATGGACCGCTTCCTTCCCGACAAGGCGATCGACCTGGTCGACGAGGCATGTGCGGTGATCCGCACGGAGATCGACTCGATGCCACAGGAGCTCGACGAGATCACGCGCCGCGTGATGCAGCTGGAGATCGAGGAGGCCGCGCTGAAGCAAGAGAGCGACAAGGCGAGCAAGGAACGCCTGGAGGCGCTGCGGCGCGAACTCGCCGATCTGCGCGCGCAGGGCGACGCGATGACCGCCCAGTGGGAGGCAGAGCGGCACGCGATCCGCAAGCTGCAGGCTCTGCGTGAGGAGCTCGACGTGCTCGGGCGCGAGATCGAGGAGGCGGAGCGCAGCTACGACTTGAACCGCGCCGCCGAGCTTCGCCACGGGCGGCTGCCCGAGCTGGAACGCCGCCTGGCCGCCGAAGAGGAGCGCCTGAACGAGAAGCAGGGGTCGGCGCGGCTGCTTCGCGAGGAGGTCACCGAGGACGAGATCGCCGACATCGTTGCACGTTGGACTGGCATCCCGATGACCCGCCTGCTCGAGGGCGAGCGCGAGAAGCTGCTGCGCCTCGACGAGGTCCTACACGAACGGGTGATCGGCCAGGACGAGGCCGTACGGCTGGTCGCCGACGCCGTGATCCGCGCGCGCGCCGGGATCAAGGACCCGCGCCGTCCGATCGGCTCCTTCATCTTCCTGGGCCCGACCGGCGTCGGCAAGACCGAGCTCTCACGGGCGCTCGCCCAGGCGCTGTTCGACTCCGAGGAGAACACGGTTCGCCTGGACATGTCCGAGTACCAGGAGCGCCACACGGTCAGCCGCCTGATGGGCGCGCCCCCCGGCTACGTGGGCTACGAAGAGGGGGGTCAGCTGACCGAGGCGGTGCGCCGCAAGCCCTACTCGGTGGTGCTGTTCGACGAGATCGAGAAGGCCCACCCGGACGTCTTCAACGCGCTGCTGCAGATCCTCGACGACGGGCGGCTCACTGACTCGCAGGGACGCACCGTCAACTTCCGCAACACCGTGATCATCATGACCTCCAACATCGGCTCGCTGCATCTGCTCGACGGGATCACCGACACTGGCGAGATCCGCGAGCCGGTGCGTGAGCTTGTGATGGGCGAGCTGCGGGAACAGTTCCGACCCGAGTTCCTGAACCGGGTAGACGAGATCGTTCTGTTCAAGCCCCTCACGCTGCAGGAGATCGAGCGGATCGTCGACCTGCAGATCGCCGATGTCAGGGCTCGTCTGGCGGATCGCCGGGTCGAGCTCGAGCTCACCGAGAGCGCCCGCATTGTGATCGCTCGCGAGGGCTACGACCCCGTGTACGGGGCGCGGCCGCTGCGACGCTTCATCCAGCGCGAGGTCGAGACACGGATCGCGCGTGCGCTGGTCTCGGGGGAGATCGGCGAGGGCGAGAGGATCACCGTCGACGCCGAGGGCGACGAGCTGATCGTCCGCTGGAGAGAGGTGGAGGAGCGGTCGGACGTCGAGGGCTCCGAGCAGACAACCGTCGCCGTCTGAGCGGCCCCGGACGTCAGGCAGCTGAGCGGCCCGGCGTCACGCCGCGCAGTCCTGACTGCAGCCGAGATCAGGCCGCGATGGGAGAATCCGGGTGGGCGGCCCGCATCTTCTCGAGCGCTGAGGACTCGATCTGCCGGACGCGCTCGGCGCTGACGCCAAGCGCCTCGCCGAGCTCGCGTAGCGTGCGTTCCTTGCCACGCAGGCCGAAACGCACCTCGATCACCGTCCGCTCGCGCGTGTTGACGCGTTCTAGCAGCCGCCCGAGCTCGGAGATCTCGCGGCGGGAGGCGACCTGTTCGTAGGCCTCCTCGGCCCGGGGGTCACGGACTATGTCGCCGAACGTGGCAACACCCTCCCCGGCCGTCGTCTGCAACGGCTCGTCGAGGCCTCTGGGCTGGCGGTCGGCCACCTTCAGCCGCTGCAGCTGGACGGTCGTCAGGCCGCTGGCCGCCGCCAGCTCCCGCAGGGTCGGCTCGCGGGAGCGCGTGGTGAGGAAGCTCCGTCGCGCCGCACGCACGCGCGCCAGATGGCGCTGGGCACGGTCGGAGAGCACGACCGGACGGGACAGCTCGGCGACGAGCTGCTGCATCGCCTGGCGGACCCACCAGGACGCGTAGGCCCAGAAAGGCACGCCGAGCTCGGGGTCGTAGCGCTCGAGCGCACGGAGCAGGCCGACGACTCCATCCTGCAGGAGCTCGGCCCCCTCGATGCCCGGGACATGACGGTAGATCCGCGCGACGCTCTGGATCAGCGGCATGAACGACTCGACGAAGTCCGCCCGCGCACCCGGACGTCCATCACGTGCGGCGAGGACAAGGTCGGCCTGTCTCCTGCGCCCGGGCGGCGTGTAGAGGAGCCGGCCGGGGGGAGCTGAGACCGTGGCGGACATCTTGTGACCTCCATAACCGTGGTCGACACTGGGAGTCCGGCCGGCGGCGCGTTCGGGTGGGCGGGGCCGACAGGCTGACTGACGCGAAGCAATGCCTACCCGCGAACTGCGGCGTCACTGTTGTGTGATTTCACGAAACAGGCCCGAAATTCGTGCAAGGCGCACAGAGCCGGTCCGAGCCCGGCGGAGGCGTCGAACGCCCTCGCTGCACCCGATCGGGCGCAGCCTCGGGAGCACATCATTCGGAGCACATCATTCGGCGATCTGACCGATTGCGCCTAGGATCACAGGGTGACCTGTCTTGGCGAGCTGGTCGCGTCGCCGGCGCTGAGCCCACTATTGGGGTACGTGTCGCGTCCGCGCGAGGTCGTCGAGGTTCGCGGCGTCTCGCTGATAGAGGATCTAGGCCATCTCGAGCGCGCGCACCCGGGCAGCATTGCGCTCCTCACCCGCAACGTCTCGGCGGCAGTCAGCAGCTACCGGTTCGACACCGCTCTGCATGTCGCGCGCCAAAACGTCACAGCGCTCGTGGTCCGCTCCGCCGACGTGGCGAGCGTCGCCTCCGCGACGGTTGCGATCGCCGACCGCTACGGCACGGCGATCCTCGTTACGCCCAACGACACAGACCTCGCCGAGCTCGCGCTGTCGATCGGACGGGAGCTCGCCGGCGACGCCGACGTCGCGTTGCTGCGCGCCCACACGGCGGTGCGGGCGATCGAGGCCCATCCCGCCGACGGCACGGTCGAGTCGCTGCTGGACCGCGTGAGCGGTGCCCTCGGAGGGCCTGTCACGATGTCCAGTACCGGGCCGCAGGGCCCTGCCTCGCGGCCCGTCGTGATCGACGACCGCGTCGAGGGCTGGATCACCGCGCGGGCCCAGGAGGGAGATGCGGCGATGGGCGTGGAGATCGCGCTGCATGCGGCGGTCCACAGCGTCGCCACCGCGATCGGGCGCGCCCGTCACACCCAGGAGCTGCCGACCCAGTCATGTCAGGAGGCGCTCACCGACCTGCTGTCGGCGACCCCGAAGACCCGACAGCGGGCCGCGCTGCGCGCCCGCAGTGCCGGTTTCCCGATCGACGACTGGCATGTCGTGGCGAGGCTCGACTTCGAGTACATCGCCGACCAGCCCGACGCCGAGCTCGGCGTCTACGAGGACCGGGTTCGGCTTGGCGCCTCCGCGCTGCGCGCGGCGCAGACGGCGGGGGGAACCTGGCACAAGGCACACGCCGGCGAGTCCTTTCTGCTGATCAAGACCCACAGCGAGGACCCCGGCGTCGAGGCGGCCGCCGAGGTGGCCACCGAGATGAACGGCGTGCTATCGGGGGTGCGCGCCCAGCTCCCCGCTGCCTTGATCCGCTGCGGTGTCGGCCTGGCCGCGGCGGGGACGAGCGGGCTGCTGGCCTCGCTGGCCGAGTCGAAAGCCGCCTCGATCGTCGCCCGCATCTCACCGGGAGCCGGCGCGGTGGCGTTCGACAACTTGGGGCTGCGCCGCGCCCTCGTCGAGTGGTACGCGTCGGACACCGCCCGGGAAGCCGCCACGTCCGTCCTCGCGCCCCTCTCGGAGCTGGGTGGCGTGCGTGCGGAGCGGCTGATCCAGACCCTGCACGTCTACCTCGACGAGCGCGGCTCGCTGACGCGCACGGCGCAGCGCATGAGCCTGCACCGCAATGCCGTCGCCTACAGGATCAAGCGGGCCTTCGAACTGCTGAAGGTCGATCGGAACAACCCGGACGACCTGCTCCTGCTTCAGCTCGCCTGCCGCGCCCGCGAGCTCGCCTAGGTGCAAGAACCAGCCACGTTGTTCAGCTCGGCGAGGCGAGTACGGGCGGCCTCTTTGCTGAGGGAAACGGTGTGGTCGGCGCCAGTTATAGAACCCGGGTGCGATCGCGCCGCTTGCTGGGGCGCCCTGACGGCCTACTGATCTCTCTAGCTCAACGTTCTCGCACCAGAAAGGCCGGTGGGCATGGCGGCGCGGAATGTGTTTCTCAACAGTCCAGAGACGACGGTCACCGAGACCGAGGATCAGGTTGTCGAAGCGGTCCGGCGTGATCACTGCAGCGCCGTGAAGCTGGAGGGCGTCGACGGCGTGGTCCTCAACGTCAATTGGGCGCACATCACCTCCGTCGGCCCTCGGCCCTCACCCGTGATCTAGGGCGCGGCCGCCGGCAGGCGCGGGTGTGACTTCGGGAGCGCGATGGCGGCCGGAGCCCGCCCGGGCCCGGCTCCGCCACCCCAGTACGGCCGACCGGCGGGAGCTCGGCAAGGCAGCCCGGGCGGCGGTTCCGCGCTCGAGACACGGCGGTTGGCAACCGCACCCGTCCCGGCCGGATCCGGTTGAGCTGCTCCAGGAGCAGGCGAGCACCCGTCTGTCGGAGCTGATCCCCATCCGGTACGGCCGCATGCTCGTCTCGCCGTTCACCTTCTTCCGGGGGGCCGCGTGCGTGATGGCCTGGGACCTCGCCCAGGAGCCCCGTACGGACGTGAAGGCCCAGCTGTGCGGTGATGCCCACCTCGCCAACTTCGGCACATTCGCCGGTCCGGACCGCCGACTCGTGTTCGGGATCAACGACTTCGACGAGACGCTCCCCGGCCCGTTCGAGTGGGACGTCAAGCGCCTGGTTGCCAGCTTCGAGGTCGCTGGACGCGATCGCGGCTTCGATGGAGTCGAGCGGCGGTCCGTCGATCTCGCCGTCGCACGCTCCTACCGGGAGGCCATGCGCAGCTTCGCGGAGCTGCGGACACTGGAACTCTGGTACGTGCACCTCGATCGGGACCTCGAGGAGATCGTCCGGGAGTGGGCATCGCGGGTCCACAGGAAGCAGCTCAGGTACTTTGAACGCAATATCGCCAAGGCCCGGGCGAAGGACTCACTGCGTGCGTTCGCCAAGCTCACTCGGGTGGTGGACGGGCATCCGCGGATCGTCCACGACCCGCCGCTGATCGTCCCCATCGAGGCGCTCGCCCGCGCCGATGACCCGGAGACGCTCGCCGCGGCGGTCGACGCTGTCATGCACTACTACCGCCGCACCCTGCCACCGGACCGTCGGGGGCTCCTTGAGCGATACCGGTACGTCCACGCCGCCCGCAAGGTCGTGGGGGTGGGCAGCGTGGGCACGCGGGCCTGGATCATGCTGATGCTCGGCCGCGATGACCGCGACCCCCTTTTTCTGCAGATGAAGGAGGCCGAGGCGTCGGTGCTTGAGCCGTATCTCGGCCGCAGCGAGTACGAGAACCACGGACGGCGCGTGGTGGAGGGCCAGCGGCTGATGCAGGCGGCGAGCGACATCATGCTGGGGTGGATCCGGACAACCGAGTGGATCGACGGCGTCAACCGCGACTTCTACGTTCGCCAGCTGTGGGACGGCAAGGGCTCCGCTCCCGTCGACGTGCTCGACCCGGACGTCCTCGGCCGCTACGGCGAGTTGTGCGGCTGGGCCCTCGCGCGCGCTCACGCACGCTCAGGTGACGCGGTCGCGATCGGCAGCTATCTCGGTGCCGGGAACACGTTCGACCGGGCGATGTGCGTCTTTGCCGACAGATATGCCGATCAGAACGAACGCGACTATGAGGCTCTCAGGCATGCCGCCGACGCCGGCCGGATCACCGTTCGGACCGGGCTGTGACGAGCGGGGCGCGGAGCGCGGGCCGCGACGCAGCCTGCCTGATGACGATGACCAGGGATGGGGCGTAGCGGATGACTTGTCGGGCAACGGCGCCGGCCTAGGCCAAGCGACATGGATGTGGGTACGAGTTCGCCGCGGGCCGGTGGGCCGGGCGCTGCTGCGCCGGGCACCGTCGAGCAGGTCGTCGAGACGCCGGACAGTGACGGCGCGTACCCGCGGCTGACGGAGGAGGAGATCGCGCGGCTCCAAGCCGAGGGTGAGGTCCGGGCCACCCACTCGGGGGAGATCCTGTTCCGCGAAGGCGACGTCAACTACGACTTCTGCGTCGTATTGGCGGGAAAGGTCGCCGTGGTAGACGCCTACGAAGGCCCCGAGGAACGTGTCATCGCGGTGCACGGCCCGGGCCGGTTCCTCGGCGAGCTCGGCCTGCTCACGGGCCAAGCGGCCTTCTTCACGACGGTCGTCCGGGAGCCGGGCGAAGTCCTGGTCGTGACCGCCGAGCGCCTGCGCGTGTTGATCCTTCAGGATGCTCGGCTCGGCGACCTGCTGCTGCGCGCCTACTTCTCGCGGCGGGAGCTGCTGATCGGCCTCGGCGGCGGCTTCAAGGTGATTGGCTCCCGCTACTCGCCGGATGCCAGGCGCGTGCGCGAGTTCCTCGCCCGCAACCGTCTTCCCCATCGGTGGATCGAGGTCGAGCGGGATCCGGGCGCGGAGGCACTGCTACGTGAGATCGGTGTGGCACCGCAGGAAACGCCCGTCGTCATCTGGCACGGCGAGCTGCTGCGCAACCCCTCCAACGAGGAGCTCGCCGAGGCCGTCGGCTTGAACCACGCGGCCGCGCCGGTGAGCGTGTGCGACCTGGTCGTCATCGGCGCCGGCCCGGCGGGACTGGCGGCTTCGGTCTACGGCGCCTCCGAGGGTCTCGACACCGTCACGCTCGACAGCGTCGCCACTGGCGGACAGGCTGGGACGTCCTCAAAGATCGAGAACTACCTGGGCTTTCCGACCGGCATCTCCGGCGCCGAGCTGGCGGAGCGGGCAGCGATCCAGGCCGCCAAGTTCGGCGCCCGCATCACGGTTCCCGCGGAAGCGGTCGGACTCGATCGTGAGGATGGCCACTACCGGGTTCGTCTGGCCGACGAGCGTGAGCTGCTGGCCCGGGCGGTGATCGTCGCCAGCGGGGCCCGCTACCGGCGGCTGCCCGTGCCGCGCCTCGAGGAGTTCGAGCCGAACAGCGTCTACTACGCCGCGACGCTGATGGAGGCCCAGCTATGCGCGGGGGACCCCATCGTCGTCGTCGGCGGCGGCAACTCGGCAGGGCAAGCGACACTGTTCCTCTCACGCTTCGCGACGAAGCTGCGCCTCGTAATACGGGGCGGGTCCTTGACCAAGGACATGTCGCGCTATCTCGCCGACCGGATCGAACGCAGCCAGGTCGAGGTGCTGCTCGAGTCGGAAGTGGGGGAGCTTCTCGGCGAGGGCACGCTGGACGGGGTTGTGGTGGAGCACCGTCGCTCCGGTGAGCGCCGCGAGCTCCCGGCCAAGGCGCTGTTCGTGTTCATCGGCGCCGATCCCCACACGCGCTGGCTGTCCGGCTCTGTCGCGCTGGACGACCATGGCTTCGTGCTGACCGGGCGCGCCGCCAATGAACAGTGCGTCCAAGCCGCCGACGCGCCATCCCCGTCTCTCCTGGAGACCAGTAGCCCGGGCGTCTTCGCCGTCGGCGACGCCCGCAGCGGCTCGATCAAGCGCGTCGCCTCGGCGGTCGGCGAGGGTTCGATGGCCGTGCGGCTGGCCTACGAGTTCCTCGAGCGGCTGCACGAGCATCCGCACCATGCGCCGTAGTCAGACGAACATTTCGTCCACGTAGCACCAGCGCCACTCCTCACCCGGCTCGAAAGACCGCACGACCGGATGGCCGATCGCGTGGGCGTGTGCGCGCGCGTGGCGGTTCGGTGAGGAGTCGCAGCACCCAACGTGGCCACAGGTCAGGCAGAGGCGCAGGTGAACCCAGGGAGAGCCGATGCGAAGGCACTCCTCGCAACCTTCTGGAGTGCGCGGCGTGACCGGTCGGATCGCCACGAGGTGCGGACACACTGCGATCGCCATGGTGTCTCCAATAGGCCGTGCTTGATCCGTCTCAACGCCGGCCTATGAACAGGTCCATGGGCGTCGCGAAGGACACGGTATGACCAGCTTCGTCGCCGAGCGCTTCGGCAAATCGCGCACGCTGTGGAGTAGCCGTGCGCTCGAACTCGCCGGCCAGCGGGCAGGTGACGTGCTGGCCGGACGCACGGTCTGGTGTGCCCTGTCGCTGCCGCGGGCCCGTGGCCCGGCCGAGGAACTGCGCGGCCGCATGGAAGGCGCGGCGCCGGAGGCGTCGGCGGCAACGCTCCCGCTCCAAGCCGACGAGCAGATGCGTGCGCTCGCCGAGCGCGTCGAGGACATGCTCGACGGCGTGGGCTCGAGTTGGCCGGATCTGGGGGAGGCAGAGCGAGACGCCTATGCCCGCGCGAGTATGAGCGACGAGATGTTCGGCGTCGGTGTAGCGGGCGAGGATGTCGTCGTCGTTCACGACGCCCTCAGCGCGATCGCGATCCAGCCGGCACGCGAGCGCGGTGCACACGCCGTGTGGCGCATCCAGGTCTCGGGGGCCCCCGGGACGGCGGCGCGGCAGGCGCTCGAGTTCCTGCAGGCCTTCACCCCCGGCATCGACGCCTACCTGCTGCGATGGCAAGAGCGCGGCCCGCATGGCGAGGTGCTGGAAAGCGTGGGCGCCGCCCTGCCCTCAGCCGGTCTCCTGGCAGCGAAGGAGTTCCCGATCCGTTCCCGGGACGACGAGCAGCGCCGGCTCGCCTGGAGGATGGCACTCGCCGAGATCGTGCGCAGCGACCGGGGTGAGCGCGTCGGAGGGACCATCCGACCGTGCCCCACCGTGGCCTCCCGGTGAGCCTCTGCGCGAGTTCGCCCAATGCGCGCCGCGCGGAGCGCGAGCGCCGGGCATCCTCGCCCGCTGCCCTCGCCTCCACGAGCGCCGACTGGACTGCCGCGATGGCGCTGAGAACCGTCGGAGCGACGCACCACCTAGCGCGAGCGGGTCGCCGCGCGGGTTGCGGAGCGTAGACGCGGCCGGCCTGCCCATGCCTCCCACCCGCCCTTTCGGCGACGCCGAGCTCGCGGATCGAGCCGTGAAACCCTTGGGCCACGCACATCCTCCTAGAGATCCGCGAGTTGCGTGCGCACGATGTCGACGAGGTAGTCAATCTGGGGTTCCTCGCCGATCGCGACCGTCACCCACTGCAACGCGGAGGCCAGGTGGACTGCGACGTCAATGCGGCTCCGGAGAGACCTCATCTCCTTTGGTGTATGCGTCTCGGCGCCCACCTCGCACAGCCCTTGGGCGATCACGCGATGAACGCCACCGTGCTCTGAGATCAGGATTCGCAACGCGAGCGCGGGCTCCCGCTCGATGAACCTCCGGACGGGTTGGGCGTGGAGCGTTGTCTCCGATACGAGCCGAAAGACGTCCAGCAGCTGCTCGTGGCCGTCGACCTGCGTCTCGGCGCGCGCCCACGCCATGAATTCGAGGGCTCGCTGTTCGAGTATCCGTTCGTGCAGCTGCTCGCGCGAGCCGCACCAACGGTAGAGGGTTGCGCGCGACACGGCGAGCTGCACTGCGAGCTTGCCCATATCGATGCGGGCTCCGTGTAGGAAGGTCGCGCGCGCGAGTTCCATCGCGTCCTGCGGCTTGGCTCGCCGGAAAGACGGAAACGTCGGCAGCGGGTCGGTGGACCGGACGAGCCTCTCCGCGACCGGCGGCTCGATCTTCGTGTTCCGCGGCGGCGGATCGGTCGCTCGGGTCCTCGCCATCAATGCCTCCACGCTCGCGGCAGGCAGAAAACCCCTGCTCGACGTCCAGCATAGCCCTCCGGCCGGCGACCGGGCGATACCGCTAGCGTGCCAGACTATACATTCTAGAGATCACCAGAACTGCAACAACTTGACATACGTCTCATCCGTCGCTAGGTTGCCCACGACGAGACATTTCTACGCGTTCAAGATGAGGTCGAGGAGGCACAACGATGGAACGAGGCAACTCAACGCCGGCTTGGGGGCAGCGCCTGAGAGCAATGGCATCCGCGAGGCTGCTACGCGTGATCGCCGCGCTCGCGATCGCAGGCGCGATGTCGGCCGTGATTGTCGCCGGCGCGTCTGCCGAAGGGTTCAGCGAAGAATTCAACAAAGCGTATGACGTAGGCATCAGCGGCTACATGTACGGGGAGCCCCTGCTCGACCTGCAGCGGCTGTACGAGAGCAACACGAGCGTCACGGTCCCGGACAACCAGGGTGACGCGCCCGTGAACCAGTGGTCGCACTTCACCGAACTGGCGACCACCAAGGAGGGCGAGATCGTCTCGCCCAACGCAGACACCCTGTACTCCTACGCGTGGCTGGAACTGAAGCCCCAGCCGATCGTGATCAACGTCCCGGTCGCGGGGCGCTTCAACGTGGTGCCAATGATGACGCCGTACACGGAAAACATCGCGGACGTCGGCGAAGATGCTTCCGGAATGCTCGCCCCCGGAAACTACGTGATCGCGGGCCCAGGCAAGCTCACCGGACTGGAAGAAGTCCACGGTCTGAAAGTCATCCATTCGCCCTACGATCGCGTGTGGCTCGTGGCGCGGACCGTCGTCAACAGCCCGCAAGACACCGCTAACGCCGTCGCGGTCCAGGCTGCACAGAAGCTCGTGCCGCTGAACAAGTGGAAAACCGAAGGCTTGAACTACACTCCTCCGGCGCCTGAAAAGATCGTCACGACGCCGATCGAAACGCATGTTCCAGGGACCATGGCCGGCGAAGAACCGCTCACCTACTGGACGGCGCTCGGGCAGGCGATGAAGCAGTTCAAGCCGCCCGCGGCGGACGCCGGAGAGCTCACGCTGCTGAAGACCGAGGACATCGGGGTCGGCAAATCGCCGGCCAACGACTCAAAGCTCGGTCCGGGCGCGCTCGCCGGCCTGAGGGCTGCCGTCACCGCCGGCGCCGGCGTGGTCCACGCCGAACTGACGAAACTTGTCGGCGAAGGGTTCGAAAAACACAACGGTTGGGGCGTGGCGCGCGTCGGCGTCTACGGCACGAACTACCTGCTTCGGGCCGTCGTGGACCAGATCGGTCTCGCAGGGCTTCCGCCCAACATCTCGATCTACCCGTTCGCGACCACCGAACGCCACGGCGTCCCGCTCACCGGCGCGAGCGGCAAAGAGTACGTCGCTCATTTCCCGGCGAGCGACTTCCCCATACCGGTCCAGGCGTTCTGGTCGGTCACGATGTACACCACGACGGGCTACTTCACGAGCAACGTGCTGAACCGCTACACGCTCGGGAACCGCTCGAACCTGCAGTACGAAGAAGGCGGCGGGCTGAACATGTACATCCAGTCCGAAGAGCCCGCGACCGAAATCGAACAGGACAACTGGCTGCCGGCACCTGAAGGTCCGTTCCAGCTGATCATGCGTCTGTACGGAGTCGACGAATCGAGCATCGAACCGATCCTCGAAGGCTCTGCAACCGGCTGGAAACCGCCGACGATTCTCCCGTGCCTCGAAAATGGGAAAACCGCAGCGGGCTGGACCTGCGCGACCTAGGTACAGCACCACAGCTGCACCAGCGAGTGCAAACGGCCGCCCCGAGGGGGCGGCCGTTTGCGCTTTGGAGACTGGCGCTGCGGCAGCGCTCGTAGGCGAGTCGCGACTGTGGGACCCCCCCGGGTGTGGCCCTGGTCCCCGGAGCTGCTCAATTTGTGCGCTCGGACGGGCCAGTTTCGATGCCCGCCAGATGAGTCCGCCAGCGTCCGAATCATCCAAAATGGCGGGGTTCGGGGACGCATCGGACGCATCTGGAGGAGCGAGTGTTGCCAGGGCGTTGCCAGGCTGGATGCCTTGGCGCTCCCGCAGAGGCGGCGTGGCCTACGCGGTCGCCTTGTCGGCGTGTCGTTGCCGTGATGATGCCTCCTCGGCACCCGCTGGAATTGCTTGGACGACGACACGCTCGCGCGTGCTTTTATGGCATTGCGCGCGCGGCGAACAGAGTGTGACGCCGCCGCTCAGGGACGACTAGCGGCAGTCTCGCTGACCTGCGGTCAGGCTTCTGCTTTGCCGTCAGTGGAAGCGGCCGCAGGCCGCAGCCGTCGCGCGCTGTGGATGGCAGCCTCTGGGTCTACGCTGGCTGGTACAGGGGCCGAGCGACCCGACATCAGAAGATGCTCCTTTGCAGCGGGATCGTTGTGAGTTCGACAACGAAATGCACTTGAGTGGGACTCGAACCACTACGGACCGTGAAGTCACGAGGTGGGTCCGGCCCCGCCCTTTGGGTCCGTGGGGTCAGGCGGACTTGATGTGTTCGCTTGTGGCTGCCGTCAGGATCTTCTGATCGAATGACGCGACCGCCGAGCTCGTGTATTTCGCGGTTGCCAGGCAATAGGCATCGGGGAGGCTGATCGGGTGCCTTCGTCGGAGGCGCGCCGCCTCGACCGCGATCGCCTCGTTCGGCTGGTGCACTGTGACCCTGAGGGCGGCGATTGCCTCCCGGGTGGCGGCGAGCTTCGACACGTCCGCCGAGGGTGCGACCAGCACCTCCGTCAGGTTCACGACGCTGATCGCACAGGTGTCTTGGTCGTCACGCCACCCGGTGAACAGGGCGCGAGCGCGCTGATGATGCGGGTCATTCCCGTCAAGCGCTCCGATCAGAACGTCCGCGTCGAGGAGCAGCTTCACCGCTGGTCATCTTCGGCATCGAGCTGCTCGAGATAGCCGGCAGGGTAGGTACCCGTCAGTGCCCCAAACGCGTCCTCGAAGGTCGTGGTCGCGCGGCGGATCCGCAGCTCCCCGTCGCCGGCCGGCTCGATCGTGACTCGCTCGCCGGCGCGCAGGCCGACCTCGTCAAGCGCCGCGACGGGGATCGTGACCTGGTTCTTGGTAGAGATTCGCGGCATGCCTTTACTCTAGCAGTAAAGTTTCCGCATCTGACCGGCCGACCATCACAGGGGGCCGGCGTCAGGCTTCTACGCTGGCGGTAAGCGCCAGTGCTGGTCCACGAGCGGCCACGGCTCCTACGCGTCCGTTGCGGCAGCGCGACGGGCTTCCGGTGATGGGCTCGCGTCCACGGAACGCGGACGGGCGCGGGAGAGCAGGGCGGGCTCGTGAGTCAGTGCTCACGGTGTCCCCAGCCGGATAGCAGCGGGCGGCTGGGCCGTCGGCAGCGGGGCGGGAGACGGTTTCGCGTGCTCGGGCGCGAGCTGCCCCCCTGAGTGAGGAGAGCGATACCGTAGAGACGGATGCGATTGTCAACGCCCAAGACGCGTTACGCGCGCAGCGGCGACGCCCGCATTGCCTATCAGGTGATCGGTGACGGGCCCTTCGACCTGATAGTCGTGCCGGGGTTCGTGTCCAACGTAGAGTATCTCTGGGAGATTCCCGGTGTGTCCGCGATTCTCGAGCGCTTCGCCTCTTACTCGCGTTTGATTACCTGGGACAAGCGAGGCACCGGATTGTCTGACCCCGTGCTCCACTTGCCGCCGCTTGAGGAGCGTATGGACGACATGCTGGCGGTCCTGGACGCGGCCGAGTCCGAGCAGGCGGCTCTGTTCGGTGTCTCCGAGGGCGGACCGCTCAGCATCCTGTTCGCGGCAACGCACCCGCAGCGGGTCTCGGCCCTCTTGATGTACGGCGCCGCCCCGCGGATGGCGTGGGCCCCGGACTACACGTGGGGCATGCCGCCGGAGCTGTACAGCGACGCGATGAAGGAATCCGTGCTCGAGGGTTGGGGCGACGGCGTGCTGCTCGAGTTGTTCGCGCCGTCGTACGCCGACGACGAGCGGATGCGGGAGGTCTGGGGCACCTTTCAGCGGGTCGGCGCAAGTCCCTCCATGGGCTTGGCCACACTGCAGGCGCTGCTGGAGATCGATGTCAGGGACGTCCTGCCGAGTGTCCGCGTGCCGACGCTGGTGATACATCGGGCCGGTGACCGCGCCATCCCCGCACAAGGTTCCCGTTTCATGTCCGAACACATCCCGAACGCCAAGTACGTCGAGCTCGAGGGTGCGGATCACCTCTGGTTCGTCGGCGACGTCGACGCGGTCTTCGACGAGGTCGAGGGGTTTCTTACCGGCGTTCGCCGCAACGTTGTCAAGGACCGCATGCTGGCGACCGTCTTGTTCACCGACATCGTCGACTCAACCCGCAAGATCGCGGAGCTCGGAGATCACAACTGGCGAGAGCTGCTCACTGAACACGACGCGCTCGTTCGTCACGAGCTAGCCCGCTTTCGCGGTCACGAGCTCAAGACGATCGGCGACGGGTTTCTGGCGACGTTCGATGGCCCGGCACGCGCGGTCACATGCGCGGGTGCGATTCGAGACCGCGTGCACGGACTCGGCATCAGGGTCCGCGCAGGCGTGCACACTGGAGAGTGCGAGCTCATCGGCGACGACATCGCCGGTGTCGCCGTCAACATAGCCGCACGCATCTCGGCTATAGCGGGCCCCGACGAGGTTCTCGTGTCTCGAACGGTGACAGACCTGGTCTACGGCTCGGGGATCGAGTTCGAAGACCGCGGCCTCGCCGAGCTCAAGGGCGTACCGGACAAATGGCATCTGTTTGCGGCGAACGCCAAGTAGCCAGCCGGAAGGATCCTCGCCCGCGGCCCTAAGGCGTGCTCGCTGATGCCTGCGAGCGGGCCGATCTAGGGCTCTCGCGCCGAGTGCCGGAGGTGGTTGGCGCTGCTGCTGATTGCCGCCGCGGCGGCCGGCCCGCTTGCGGCGCAGCTGCCCGCGCCACGCGCAGCGCGTCGAGACGTACTCGGGGCGCTGGCGATTGCGTAGGAGGAAGTCGATGGAGTCGACCCGCTTCGCGGACAGTCGCGTCGCCAGTTCTTCGCGGTGCTGCGGGCTTCCGCCTGGTTTTCGCACCGATTCGGGTGCGGCGGGTCGTTCATCCTGCCCAGTGCAAACGAATCTGCCATCCCGGTCGAGTCCTGCATCCGTTCCGGCAGCCGTCTCAATGCCGGGGCGCTCACAGTCCCGCTCCGCGCGGCCTGCAGGGAACTGGCGCGATGGGCAGGCTCACGGCTCACCCGCCAGCAAACCGTCGAAGTACGGCACCGCCACAAGCTCGTCGAGCCGATGCCTTTGCTGGACTGTCGCGAGCGCCGGCGCAGAGCACAGGTCCGGGACGGACGGCAGCCGCCAGGCGCCCACATCGCACTCTGCGCCAGCCGTAATTTGCGCGGCCTGGCGTCGCGGTCGTCATAAGATCTGCTGCAGACCCCGTCGTGGCGGGACCAAACCAGCGGAGGTGTCAGATGGCCGGGCTCCCAGCGCGCCCAGAGGGAATTGTGCTCGCTCACTTCATCGTCTCGGACGACGTCGAGCGCTCTCGTCGCTTTTACACCGAAGTACTCGGCGGGAGGGTGGTCTTCTCAGGGCCCGGGGGGCTGACCTACGTCGCGCTATCCAACTGCTGGATAATCATCAACGTCGGCGGAGCTCCGACTGACGATAAGCCCGAGGTCACGCTGGAGACGCCAGGCGATCTCGACCGGGTCAGCAGCTTCCTCAACATCCGGGTCAAGGACATCGCGGCCGTGTACGCCGAGTGGAGCGCAAGGGGTGCCGAATTCCTGACGGAGCCGAAGCAGCACCAGTACGAGATCCGCTGCTACATCCGCGATCCCGACGGTCATCTGATCGAGGTCGGACAAACGACGGACCTAGAGGGCGACTGGGCGCCCGCTCAATGGCCCTCGAGTACATCCGCCGAGGAGTTCGGGCGAGCGACGGCGGGCTAGTGCCCGACGCCGACGATGTCTCGGCCATGACCACCGCGATCATCGGCACGGGAGGCATCGGGTCGGCGATCGCCTCCCGGCTCGCTTCGGGCGGCGAGACCCTGCGCCTCTCGAGCGCCGACCGTGAGTCGGCGCCAGCGACGGCCCACGCTGGACCCTTCCCAGCCCTGCTTTCGCTCTCGGACGGGCATCCTGGCTTCGGGCGGTCGCGTCTCAGAACTGCTGTAAATACGTGGCGGGTGCTGTCGTTGTGACGGCGTAGGTTCCCTCAAGTCCTGGCAGACGATGAAGGAGGCCTACGCCGTGAGACGCACCGTACCGCCGTCGGCGGAGATACAAGCTGAGATCGACAAGCTGCTCGATCGCGGGATGGTCGATGAGCCGCAGAAGATGCTCGGCGAGCTTGCGAGGCTCGGCGCCCGGTTGATCATCCAGCGGGCTGTCGAGGACGAGTTCGATGAGTGGCTCGGCCGTGCTCGCTACGAGCGCCGGCCCGAGCGCGAGCGTGGCCTGCGCAACTCCGACTCTGGGCTGCGGAACGGGTTCCGCCCGCGGCACGTGCAGACCGGCGAGGGGGAGCTGCGGATCGAGGTCCCACAGGCCCGCGGTTCGGTCGTGCCGTTCGTGTCGAAGCTGTTCCCGAAGTGGCACTGCAAGCGGCTGCTACGGACCGACCCGCTGAAGGCACTGGTGGTCGGCGGGTTCGTGCGCGGGCTATCGATGCGCGATGTCGAGTCTCTGTGCGGGGAGGCGGGGCTCGGGAAGACATCACGCTCGACGATCGCTCGGATCTGCGCGGAGCTGCACGAGCGCTTCGAGGCGTTCTGCCACCGCTCGCTCTACGACGTCAACCTGGTCGTGCTGTTCCTCGACGCGATCTACCTTCCCGTGAGAGCGAGCGGCCCGAAGGAAGGTGTCGTCTGCGCCTGGGGAATCGACGAGAACGGCGCGAGACAGTTGGTCTCGGTGCGCCTCGGCGCCCGCGAGTCCAAGGAGGACTGGGTCGAGCTCGGCCGCGATCTCATCGCCCGCGGCCTCGCCGCCCCGCGCATGGTCGTCGCCGACGGCGCGCCCGGACTGATCAGCGCGGTCGAGGAGATCTGGCCACGCGCGGACCGTCAGCACTGTGCCGTTCACCGTCTCCGCAACCTGCTCGCGAAGGTGCCCAAGGAAGAGCACGACCGGATCCGTTTCAACTACTGGTCAGCGCTCACCGACGCGACGAGCGCGAAGGACGGCAAGCTGCGCCTCCGAGTGCTCATCTCCGAGCTCGAGCATCGCGGCTACGAGTCCGCCGCTCGCTGCCTCGCCGACGACCTCGACGGGCTGGTCGTGCATCTGCGCTATCCGCTCCGCCACCGCGAGCGGTGGCGTAGCACGAACCTTCTCGAGCGATCGCTCGGGGAGGTCCGTCGGCGCACCAAGGTCATGGGCCGCTTCCCCGGCGAGACCAGCTGCCTGTCACTCGTCTGGGCGGTCCTCGACCTGTTCATCAGCCACGCCAGCAACGGCGCCACGTTCACCGACCTCGACCGCCAACACCTCTACCGCATCAAGTACCAACAAGCCGACCCAGACGCGCTCGACGAGGAGGTGACCGCCGCCTAAACTCAACCACGGGAACCAAAGCTCGCGTCGGGATTTACAGCACTCTTGAGACGCGACCCTTCGGGCGCCGACGGTCTTGGTATGCGCGGAAAGCAGGGGAACGCCTTCGTGATAGCGGTGCGCGACGACGGCCTACACGATCGGGAGGGTTTGAGTACGGCACCTCCGTTACGTCGCCAATGCGCCCGAGTGGACTCGAACCACCACGGGAAATCTCCCCACAAGGCCCTCAACCTTGTACGCACTCGCAAGATACGTTCCCGACCGTCCAGATCGTCCAAATTGCGGGGTTCCGCGGACGCATCGAACGCATCTGGAGGAGCGGGTGCTGCCACGATGTTGCCACGCGAGGCTTCAGGACCGGCGCCATCCGTCCGATTGAGCACCGTGAAGTCGATGAAGCCGGCCGAGATCATCGGAGACTGCGTTGCTCGTGTTGCTGCAGGCGCGCACCAGCGAACCGAGACCCGCTGCGACAGCCGAGAGGCTACTGCGGCGTCTGACGCGTACGGCCGCTCGGCTGCCCCACCCGTTAGCATCGGACTAGAGCCAGCTCGGCTGATGGACCGCGGTGGCCTTCGACTGAAGCGCGCCTGGGTTCTGCTCGCTCTCGCTCTGGGAGCCGTGCTTGTGATCGGCGGCCTCTTGGTCCTCGGCGGCGGGCAGACAGACGCACAGCCCCCCGCCCGCAGCCACTGGGCCGGCGCGCGTCACGTACGGCGTCCGGCGGCAGCTGCGACGCAGAGCCCGAGCGGCACGGGCGCGTCGAGTGGTGTCCCAGGGGGCGTCGGTGTTGCCGAGGTCCGAGACCCGGAAGAAGCCAAGAGCTTTCCTGTGCCAGCGTCCGTCCACCATCGCGGCGCATCCGACCCATCCGTGGTCGGCGAACAGATCATCGCAGCCGGGGCGCCATCGGATGCAGAAGTTCGCAAGGAGTTGGGCGAAGAGGAACGCGCAAAGGTCCAGGAACGTGAAGCTCTGCACCACCTGCTCACGCCGGCGACGGGCGGCTTCTCGGTCGGCGGTAACGGCACGATCCCGATTCCTTCTGGCGCACCCGAAGCAGTCCAGCGCGTCGTCGCGGGCGGCAATGCGATCGCAGACTTCCCCTACATATGGGGCGGGGGACACGCCTCGTTCGTAGCCGACGGCTATGACTGCTCGGGGTCGGTGAGCTACGCACTCGCGGCAGGCGGCCTGTTGAGCGCACCACTCGTCTCCGGCCAGCTCGCGAACTGGGGCGACGCCGGCCCCGGACGCTGGATCACGATCTACGCTAACGCTGGTCATACGTTCATGAGCGTCGATGGCGTCTGGTTCGACACGGCCGGCCGGAGCGGCCCCTACGCGTCACGGTGGCTCGTCGCAACGCCCGCGCTTGCCGGATACTCGGTCCGCCACCCTCCGGGCTTCTAGTCGCGACCGGCGCGCAGACCGCCGCGATACACCGGCGCCGCGCGGCTCGCGGCTCGCGGCCCAAGCCAGCGTCCGGTGGGCCCCCGCGACCACAGACCGCTGATCGCCGTCCACGGGTGTTCTGCGTCGAGCCGATCGACCTGGCTGGGGGAGGCGGTTCGGTGGCCGCTCAGTTCGCGCCGGGGTCATATGTGGCATGGCAGAACCAACTGTTGCCACGCTGTCGCCACGATCAACCAGCAGCTCGCGGCCCTTGACGCTGAGGCGAGCGTTAGCGTGCAACTTCATCCGGTGTCCTCCTTGGGACTGGTGACTTCGACACCAACCAGCCTCCAAGGAGGCCCGGATGAACAACGTCCTCAGGTTCTACCGCTAGCTGACGTGCCAACGGACGTTGTGATCGCGGCGTGGCCGCTGTTGTTGTGCAGGTGGCGTTGAAGACAACCGCGAACGCTCGCGCCTCAGGAGCTGCAAGCTCTCAGTTAGCGTGATCCGCGGAGTCCAAGGGCTTTGATTCTGCGCCTGCTTTGCCGACCGACGGCTCCCAGCGCTTGCGCTCGGTTGTTGTAATAGTCGAGACGCACGATCTTCCCGTCGCGCATGCTCCATACGATGGCGTCCTGACGCTCGACCTCCACGCCGCTGCGTCGTCCCGTCGCGGTCATTCGGAAGACCGAGACGATCTGCTCGCCGCCGTCGAGGAACTCCTCGGGCTGCATGCTGAAGTCCGCCCAGGCAGCATCCCAGTTCTCGAGCCAGCTGCCGAAACCGGCGTGCCCTCGGTACTCGCCGGCGTCCATCACGTCGTGGTCGTGAACCTCGACCCCCTCATCCAGCAAGTCCCATGCCGGGATGCCAGTCGCGATGAATCCCGCAAGCACCCCCTGAACAAGCTCGACGTTCGTCCGTGACATTGCTTACGAGTATCCAGCATGCCGCAGTGTTCGGGTGTGTGCACACGCACAGCCGGACGGCGAACGACGGTTGATGATGGTCGCCAAGAGCCATCGAGCCAGAGAGGAACGTCAATGACCGAGACTACCGCTGAGCTAGCAATCCGCTACGGAGCCGCGTGGGCTGCGCACGACCCCGATGCCATCGTCGCGCTGCATACCGACGACACCGTCTTTCATATGCACGGCGGGGGCGAGCCGGCCCACGGACGCCCAGCCGTCCGTGACGTGATCGCCGCGATCTTCGCGCAGTCACCCGACCTGCGATTCGATCGCAAGACGGTCTACTTAGGCGACGGTCACATCGTCACCGAGTACGAGATGTGCGGGACAACAGACGGCGTGTCGTTCGCCTGCGACGGTGTGGATGTGTTCGCGCTTAGCGACGGGCGCATAGCCCGTAAGGACACCTACCTGGACTGGGGGAGCCTCCAGCAGCAGCTTGGGCGCGACCCGCTGGCTCAATCGCAACCCGCCTAAGGATCAGAGCGCGAAACGCCCCTCGGCCGCGCGTCAGCCAGGGCGGCAGGCGGTGGGTGGCGCCTCATGGCCACCACCTACAGCCTGCTCGCTACACGATCTGGAGATTGTGTACTGGGAACTCCTTCACGTCGGGTGGGCTCGGAAATCCTTGGTCGCCGAGTCCGTGAAGTCCAGGCATGAGCCGCTCGCTGACGAAACGGTCGAATGCCTCACGCGAATCCCAGAAATCGATCACGCCCCACCCACCGTCTACTGGGCCTGCGGAGTGGACAATCATCCCCTCGGGAGGGTTGCTGACGATCTCCATCACCGCGTGGGCAGCGTCGTAGTTCTCTTGCGTGCCGCCGGCGAACTTGAGCCTGATGCCTACAGCCATCTTGGGTCCCCTCCTCGACTATGTACAGCGACCCTACTCCTTTGCGGGTGCTCTGATCAGAACAGGCGGGCCGGGCGCCATCCAAGAGCGAAAGGGGGGCGCGCAGGGCGGCCGCGAGCTCGGTAGTGGCGGCGAAGCGCCACCGAGCCTGCGATTGATGGGCTGCGCCGTCGCAAGCCTCAGCGCGTGAGGGGCTCCGCTGGGAAGCGCACGGCGAAGCGCTCGATGAGGCTGGGGATGCTCGAGGGGTCCATCTCGAGCGCGTAGCGCTGGCAGAGCTCGCTCAGGGTTGCCGGGTCCGCCTGCGCGACGCCGCCGAGGTCGACAAGCTCGGCGAAGAACCCCTCGAATCCGGCCGGCGCGATGACCTCAAGAATCCTGCACGGGTCATCCCCGGCGTTCCAGAACGTGTGCCACTCACCGCGCGGCTTCAATACGAGCTCGCCGGGGCCGGCCTCGAGGACATCGTCGCCAAGGAGCGCCCCCATACGACCCTCCACCACGTAGCTGTACTCGTCCTCGTTTGTGTGTCGGTGCAATGGCGCCGCGAGCGCCCGTGCGGACATCGGGTGTTCGACTAGCGAGAAGCCGCCTGCGCTAGTGGCGCCGTCGAGCATAAAGCGCACGCCGATGCTGCCGAGGAACCCAGCCTTGCCGTCTGTCGTTCCGACTACCCGGCTTGAGGTGGTCTGCATTACGGCCTCATTTCATTGGACACTGGTGTCGCGCCAACTATACATGCGCCGCGATGCCTGGCAATATTCAGAGGACAGCCATGACCGATCAATCCCGCCCCTACCGCATGAGCCGCCGCGCAGAGTCCCAGCAGAAAACGCGCCAACGGATCACCGAGAGCGCCGTCGCACTGCACGGAACGCTTGGGCCGTCGAAGACGTCAATGAGCGCCGTGGCGGCTCACGCGGGGGTGCGTCGCTCCACTCTCTACCGTCACTTTCCTGACGAGGCAGCGCTGTTTGATGCGTGCACCGCTCACTGGGCGGCGTCAAACCCGCTGCCTGACCTCGGGGCCTGGTTGGCGGACGATGACCCCGACCAGCGTCTACCAGGGGCGCTCGTAGAGCTCTACGCGTTCTACGCGCGTACGGAGGGCATGCTCGAGAATCTGTTCCGCGACGAGGACGCCGTACCGATGGTCGCTGAACGCTTCGCTGCGTTCCGGGGCTACTTCGCCTCTGCGCTGGACGCGCTGATGACAGGCCGGGACCTTCGAGGCGAGGGCAAGCGCCGCACGCGGGCCGTCCTCGGGCACGCGATCGCGTTCTCGACATGGAAGTCGCTAGTGAGTGAACAGGGGCTCAGAGATCGTGAGGTCGTCGAGCTGATGGGCGCTCTGGTGGACGCTGCGGCCGCTCGGTAGCTGCCCCAAGGATCCGTCAAGACTTGCTGCCGAGGCGGTGGTGCCGGGCGATCGGTGCGGGGATGAGCACAGATGTCGGAGATGTGGAACAGCGTCGCGCCGGGCTGGGCGGCCAACGCCGAGTTCGTCGACGAGCACCTCGCCGCCGCCCCAGACGCTCTGCTCGACGCGGCCGGGATCAACGACGGTGACGCGGTTCTCGAGCTCGCCGCAGGCCCCGGCGGCGCCGGCCTACGCGCCGCCCAGCGCGTGGGGCTGAAAGGCAAATTGGGTCGAGCGGGCGTTCCAGAGCCCCGCTACGCACGCAGCCGTGATTTGAGCGCTACCGCCGGTGGAGCGTGACGTGGACCAACCTGGTAGCCATGCTGCCTGACGGAGTGACGCTCCTGAGGGTCTCGAGCGCTTTGAGTGTCCCGTGGTGCTTGAACCATGCACGCCCGGCAGCGGTTAGCTTTGCGCGGATCAACGTACTATGGTGCCCTGCGATGCTGAAGAACGGGTTGGTCGCGTAGATGAGCACCTTGCGCCCCTTCCTGGCGCTCCCGACCGCGATGAGTGCATGCGTGGACACGATTGCGATCGTGCCTGCGCACGGCGCCGCGGTCACGCAGCGAATCTGGGAGAGCACATTCGCTCGTACCACTTGGAGGACGGGTTTGAACGAGAAGATCTTGTTGGGCGCGACGATGTAGGACGGCGGCTTTGGGCAAAAGTTCAGCCCGAAGCCGGGGATCACATCGTTGAAGGGCAAAAGCTCTCGAGCAGTCGCGCTCGCCCCGGTCGCGTCGGTGACCTTGAGTATGACCAGGATGGGGTCCCGAATGAATTCGCCTTCTGTCTCATACGGGAAGTAGCGAGCGTCGAGCAGGCCAACGGTCCTGTCCCAGGTGAAGATCACCACCGGGGTCGGATTCGCGCCTTCTTCGACCGTCAGCTGCGAAGCGTCCGCATAGATGTGTTCTTCCCAGCCGGCACCGTAGAGAATCTGAAGATAGTTTGGATAGGCGATGTAGCTGAACTGGTAGTGCAGTGGAGGGTTTGGCGTCTGCGACCCGCTCGCGTCGATCGCTGTCTGGATTCCCGTGCATGAGCCGTCAGGATGAATTGCCAGGCGCGCTCGGAGAACGAGCGGTTGGACTATTGCGCTCGGCCCCGTTTCCGCCGAAGTGGGTCCGACGACGTTGACCGCCGTAACCTGGAGTCGCATCGTCGACCCCACGTCCTGGTGGGTGAGCGTGTAGGTGCTCGAGGTGGCTCCGGGCACGGCGCGGCATTCGCCGCCCGCAGGCGACGCGCAGCGCAGCCACTGGTATCCAAACGCCGTCGGGCCGCCGGTCCAGCTGCCCTGCGTGCCCGACAGCTGTTCGGTCTCGCGGGCTTCCCCGGACAGTTCGGGGAGCTTCGTGTTCACCGGTGGCAGCGATGGACCCGGCTTGACCCCGGCCGTAAGTTCCGAGGACGCCATGGCGCTACCGCCTTCGCCCGTAGCGGTCACGTCAGCTCTCAGCTGCTGTCCTTCGTCCGCCGAGGTCGGGGTGTAGCTCGAACTCGTCGCGCCGGGGATCGCCGAACAGGCCGCGCCGGCGCAGCGGGTCCACTGAAAGGCGAACGAGGTCGCGTTTTCCCAGCTTCCGTCGCTCGCGATGAGGCTCATGCCCGCGCGCGCTTCACCGGAGATGCTCGGCAGGATCTTGTTGACCGGCCCCGGCACGAAGGTTGCTTGGAGCAGCAGTTCCTGGCTGTTCCCGAGCATCGTCAAGACCGGTGCCTTGGTCATCCCGTCGTTGAAGGGGTCGCCGAAGTAGTTGACCGCATCAGCGACCGGCGCAAGGAGGTTGTTGATCGGGGCACCTGCCCCAGCAATCACATCGAGCGCGATCCGATCGCCCTGGGACACCCGGAGGGTCACCGGGAATGGTCCTCGGATCTCGTCGTTCGAATCCGGGACGGTCTGAGGCGAGCTGGTCCCGGAGGCTGTGAATTCACCACCGGACGGGTGAAGCACGCGCAGCTCGTATTCGGCGTCTTTGTCGCCCGAGCGCACGCTCCAAGAGGTGATGATCCCGGCCGACGGCGCCGTCAGCGTCTCGTCTGAGGCCGCCTGCTGGTAGACGGTGATGCCCGTCGTCCCGCCAAACGTGGCTTCGTAGCTCTGTTCGAGCCGGCTGCCGAGCGTGGTTTCAGCGCGCGCAGGCGCGACGCCTGCAACAAGCGAAAGCGCCCCAATCCCGAGCGCCAAGCCCAAGATCGTCCTCGCCATCGCAGACTGGGCCGGTCCCCCCATTCCTCGCACCGTGTCGTTGAGCCTACCGCGTAAATATGGCAGACGGTGCGCTGGCGCGTATTCCACGACCCGCCAAGAACGAGACAGACACCACCTCTGGGCGCGCGACAGGCTACCACCGGGGACGAGCTCCGAGGAACAAAGGCCTGCGCTACCCGGCTGATCCGCCGACGATCGAGGAGATCGTCGCGGTCATGCGCGCAGCAGGCGATGGACCGGACGGTGAGCGCCTCAGGGCACTCATTGTGATGCTGTGGCGTGCCGGCCTGCGGATCAGTGAGGCACTCGACCTCGCCGAGACCGACCTCGACCGGCCCCGAGGCGCCGTGCTCGTCCGCCGCGGCAAGGGCGGCAGGCGCCGCGAGGTCGGGATGGATCACTGGGCCTGGGATCAATTGCAGCCGTGGCTCGAGGTCCGCTCGAGCCTTCCCGTCGGGGCTCTGCTTTGCGTGATCCATGGAGCGACAGCCGGAAGGCATTGGGAGCCGTCAGCCGCTCGCAAGCAACTCCGACGAACCGCAACGCTCGCCGGTGTTCGTCGCCGCTTCGCCCCGCACCAGCTCCGCCACGCTCATGCGGTCGAGATGGCGCACGAGGGCGTCCCCTTGGTCGTGATCCAGCGCCAGCTCGGGCACGCGAACCTCGGTGTCACCTCCATCTACCTGCAAGGGATCGATAGCTCGGAGATCATCGACACCGTCCACTCCCGGCCAGCTCCCGTGATCTCAGCCACCGCTGGTCTCATCGGCAGGTAGACACGTGTCGGGCACGAGCGGGCCGCTTCCGGTGAGGCGGCCCGCGGCCTTCCTGACCGCGCAAGGCGGGTGTGCCAGCCTGGCCACCGAGAGACCCGTCGTGATATGAAGGGCAGGTCCGGCTCTATGTGAGTGGCGCGAACAGGGCCGTCGCGCTACTGCTCTCGGAAAGGGGCGATCTGTCGAGAGC
Source organism: uncultured Solirubrobacteraceae bacterium (assembly GCA_963743505.1). Classification (GTDB taxonomy): domain Bacteria; phylum Actinomycetota; class Thermoleophilia; order Solirubrobacterales; family Solirubrobacteraceae; genus Palsa-744. The sequence goes on from CAVUPZ010000002.1 coordinate 1,063,321, forward strand.
GCCGGCGGCTCGGCTATGGTCCGGCCCGGTCCGGCCGCAGCCGATTGGCCCAGCCGCGTCAAGGAGCGGGACGACACTAGAGAGCGAGGAGATCACGATGGCGATCGTGCAACGCAATGTCCAGATCAACGCCTCGCCGCAGGAGACCATGGCGCTCTTGAGCGATGCCAGCCGCTGGCCGGACTGGTATCCGGGCATGACGGAGATCGACATCGCCGCTCCCTTCCCCGAAGAAGGGGGCAAGGTGGTTTTCAAGGTGAAGTCGGCCGGCATGTCCATGTCGATCACCGAGACGGTGCTCGACTACCAGCCGGGCAAGCTGCAGCTTCTCCAAATGGAGGGCATGTTGTCGGGGCGCGCTCGCTGGGAGCTCACCCCGGAAGGCGATGGAACACGCCTGACCACGACGTTCGACTATGCGCTGCCGGCCGGCGTGTTCGGCAAGGTCGCTGACGCGCTCATCGTTAAGCGCATGAATGGCAAGAGTCTCGGAGAAGCTCTCAACAACTTCAAAGCGCTCGCAGAACGGCAGTAGGTTGTTCCGTGGTGGGCACGCCGGGGTTTCGGACCTGCGACCTCTCGGATCGTTCTGCCTTCCGCGCTTTCCGGGTCTCCGGGCGGATTCGGCACAAATACCCTCGAGGGGCAAAAGCAGGGGGTTCGCCTGGCGCCCACGCGGACGGCGTTGCAGCACCGTGGCGGGCGGCGCGGCCGTCGACGCGGACACGCTCGCAATCGGGGACGAAGCAGTAGCCGGCGGAGTGCCGCCGAGCGCTGCTGCAGCTCGTCCTGAGCGCAAGCGCCGGGCAAGACCCCCGTACGCTCGCAATGGCGCCGAAGCATTAGTGTGACGGCGAGGCGTAACTCGGGGTCGATGTGTAGCGTGGGCGATGGCCCGACAGTACGCCCTGGTTGTTCGGGCCGGAAGGACGACGCCGATTGTTAGGTGAGATTACGCCGTGGTGCCTGGCATCATTGGGCGCCAGGTATGCTCGGGACGATGGTTGGCGAGCCGCGGCTGTGACGCCGGACCACCACCCTGCTCACCGGCTATGTCCGCATCATTCGTAGGTGTACTGATCGACGGGCGGGTTCTTGGAGCCGATGGTTTTGTTCACGATAGCTACGACATCGACCTTGCCCACAGCATGCGCCGGCGCAACAGCCGTACAGGTCGTCGATGTGCTGCAACTCACGGACGTCGCCGAAGCCGTCCCGAATTTGAATTTCGTGGCCAGTTTCCCGACCGCGAGACCGAAGCCGGCACCGGTGATCGTCACGCTGGAACCACCCGTTGCGGATCCCGTAGGGGGACTCACGCCAGTGACGAGCGGCGTGAACTTGAAGCGGTCTTTCGACGAGGTTGCACTCGTGCCAATCGGTGTGGTAACCGTCAGTTCTACCGGCCCCACCGCGTCTTCGGGCGCGATCGCGGTGATCGAGGTTGGCGAGTTGACGGTGAAGTGGGCGGCTTCGACCGATCCGAACTTCACCGACAGGACTTCGGTGAAGCTCGCTCCCGTGATCGTCACAGCGGTTCCCCCAGCCACCGACCCTTTGGCCGGCTTGATTTTCGCGATCGTCGGAGGCGGCACGGGGATGTACTTGAAGCGATCCGCGGGGCCCGTCGAGCTCGTCCCTTCCGACGTCGTCACGGTCACGTCGACCGTGCCGGTGCCGGCGGGCGAGACGGCTGTGATCGAGCTCGACGAGTTCACCGTGACTTTCGTCGCAGTCATTGAGCCGAAGGCGACTGTCGCTCCTTCGGTGAAGTTGGTGCCGGCGATGGTCACGGTCGTCCCGCCCGCTTCAAGGCCCTGGGTGGGGCTCACGCCCGTGACGGCCGGTGCCACTGGACCGAAAGATAGGCTGTATTCGTTGCCAGCTGAGATGCCGCTGACGTCACTGAGCCCGCTCACTTCCACCGGGACGTTACTGGAGCCCGTTGTAGCGTTACCTAGTTCAGGGCCGCCCCAGGCCACGACCGCCCCCGTGTTCAGCAGGGCCATGTCGTGATTGGGGCCGGATGAGACTGCGGTGACGCCACTCAGGTAGGGGCCGGAGGTACACGGGGGCGGTGGGTAAAGGAAATTGTAATGGCTATCGACGGCGCAGACCTCGACCGGCACGTCGGCAAATTCTATGCTGCCGCCGGCACCCAGGGTGTCGTGCCCCCACGACATGACTGTGCCGTTACTCAGCAGGGCCAGATTGTCTTCCAAGCCCGCCGAGACGGCCGCCACACCGCTCAGCCCGCTCACGACGACGGGCAGGTCGCTGAACTTCTGTTCGCTTTCCGTGGACCCATCGCCGAGCAGCCCATAGCCATTGCCGCCCCACGACCTCGCGGTGCCGTCGCTGAGTATGGCCAAGCTGTGGCCCCCTGCCGCCGAGACGGCGGTGACCGCGCTCAGTCCACTCACGGCGACCGGCATATGTTTGTCTGTGGTGGTGCCATCGCCCAGTTGTCCCCATTCGTTGGCACCCCACGCCATGACCGTGCCGTTGCTGAGTAGGGCCAGGCTGTGTGCCGGGCCCGCCGAGATGGCGATTACGCCGCTCAGGCCGCTTACGGCGACCGGCACGTCGCTGTCTTTGGTGGTGCCATCTCCCAGCTGTCCGTTGCCGTTGACACCCCACGCCATGACCGTGCCGTTGCTGAGTAGGACCAGGCTGTGGTTCCCACCCGCTGCGATGGCGGTGACCCCGCTCAGGCCGCTCACGGCGACCGAAGTTGCGCTACAGGGCCTGAATTCTTCATATTCATAATGGACGCCGCGGAACTGAACACAGGCGTTTGGGCCGGTGTTCGTGCCGTCGCCGAGTTGGCCCCGCTCGTTTTCACCCCAAGCCACGACCGTGCCGTTGCTCAAGAGCGCCAGGCTGAAGGTATCGCTGGCGGAGACGGCGCTGACGTCGCTCAGGTACGGGCCGACGGGGCACTCACCGATGGTGCCCATCCCGCAGACCGGGGACGGGGACGGCCCTGGGAAGTTGCCGATTTCGTGTCGTTCGTAATGAGCGCCGTTGCCGTTGCCCAGCACACCCCAAGCGTTGTAGCCCCACGACATCGCACGGTTGGAGGCGGAGGCCGCCGGGACCGCGCTCGCGACGATCAACACAGCGATGATGGCCGCCAAGACTATGGCCGACCCTCGACACTGCACACCGCCGCTGCGACGCGCTAGCAAGTGCATCCCTGGTCTCCTCAGCTGCCAACTTCCGTCGGCATTGATGGCACCCGGCGCGGTTCCGTGCACGAGTCAGGCACCAGATCCGAACCCTCGTCCTCCCGAGCGAGAGATGCTCGACCGACAGCTTAGGACGTTACGCCGATATCCATCACGCGCTGAAGGATTCGGAGCGATGCTCGATCGAAAACCCCGGAAATAGCGACAACTCCGGGTAGCGACGCCTCCTCGCGACATCGCCTTGGAGTATCCCTGACCGCCGCTCTTGGGGCTACGCGAGCGCGCGGCGGGCCCGGCGCCGCGCGCTCGCGTGGGACGACAGGCAGGCGTCTCGTCTCGCGCTCACGGGACGCCCCGTTGCTCCGGCGAAGCAGTTGTCTGGCCGTCCTCGACCGGCGCTGTCGAGATTCGTCCAATCCGAGCGTCACGGCGGCCCGTACTCAGACGCTCGCTCGCGCCTGAAACCGGCAGTGTGGGGGGTCTGTCTCTTGAGGTCTTCGCGCAGGGCGAGAGCAGCATTGAGCGACCGAGCCGCCGGACTCCTGAGAACTACATTACGATCTGTTGCTCGGGCGTCTTTGTCCTACGGGGGCCGTGGTGTCGGAGTCCATTGAGCTTGCGACGATCCTGCTGACCGATCTTGTCGGCTCGACGCGGCTGGCCACTTCCGTCGGGCCGGTGCGGGCGGATCAGCTGCGCGAGGAGCACTTCGAGCTGTTGCGCGACGCGATCGCGTCGTCCGGTGGGCGGGAGGTGAAGAACCTCGGCGACGGGTTGATGGTCGCGTTCTCCTCGGCTTCTGCTGCGGTCGAGTGCGCGGTGGCGGTGCAGCAGCTTTTCGAGCGCCGATACCGGGATGCTGAGCAGGCTCTGCATGTTCGCGTCGGTCTGGGTGCGGGCGAGTCGACGGTCAAGGATGGGGATTACTTCGGGATACCTACCGTCGAGGCGGCGCGTTTGTGCGCCGAGGCCCCCGCGGACGGGATTCTGATCTCGGCCGGAGTGAAGATGTTCGCGGGTCGCTGCGAGGGGGTCGAGTTCTCCGCCGCGGGGCAGCTGGAGTTGAAGGGTTTCCCCGACCCGGTGGAGGCGTTCTCGGTGTCGTGGGCGCCGCTTGTCGAGGAAGCGGGCGCGCCTTCGGGTCGCTGGCCGCTGCCGGCGCTGCTGCGTTCGGTTCCGCCAGTGAAGTATGTGGGCCGTGTGGAGGAGCGCGCGGGGCTTGAGGAAGCGATGAAGTTTGCGCGCTCGGGGCAGCGCCAGGTGGTACTGCTGTCAGGGGAGCCGGGGATCGGTAAGACCCGGCTTGCCAGCTACGCCGCGCACGATGCGCACGCCGAGGGGTTCGCCGTAGTGTGGGGCTCGTGCACCGAGGAGCTCGCGGTGCCCTATGAGCCGTGGATCGGGGTCTGCTCGCAGCTTGTTGAGAGCGCGCCGGTCGACTTGCTTGAGCGGCATGTCGAGCGGGACAAGGGCGAGCTTGCCCGCCTCGCGCGGAACCTCGAGAGTCGGGTGTCCGACTTGCCTGAGCCGCAGTCGTCTGACCCGGAGACCGAGCGCTACCTGCTGTTCAACGCCGTCGCCGCCCTGTTGGCAGAGGTGGCGCAAGCGGTGCCGCTGTGCATGGTGCTGGACGACCTGCACTGGGCTGACGCGCAGTCGCTGGCGCTGCTGAAGCACCTCCTGCGCTCAAGCGAGCAGGGCGCGCTGCAGGTGATCGTCACCTATCGCGACTCGGACCTCGGCAAGGACCATCCACTGACCGCTGTGCTGGCCGACCTGCGCTCGCTGCAAGGGGTGCAGCGCATCGCTCTGCATGGCCTCGGCCCGGACGAGGTGGCCGAGATCATGGTGGCGGTCGCGGGCCACGAGCTCGACCAAGACGGTGTCGAGCTGGCGGGTGAGATCGCTAGGGAGACCGACGGCAACCCTTTCTTCGTGGGCGAGATCCTGCTTGGACTATCCGAGTCCGGGGTCACGGTCTTCGACGAGGCAGCTGGCCGCTGGCACGTGGATCGCTCTGCCGGACTCATGCTGCCCGAGAGCGTGCGCGAGGTGGTCGAGCGGCGCGTGGAGCGCCTCGGCGCTGAGGCGTCGGAGGCTCTGACTCAGGCAGCAGTGATCGGGCGCGTGTTCGATCTCGAGCTGCTCGCCGCTTGCTCGGAGCAACGGGAGGACCGCCTGCTCGACCACCTTGAGGCAGCGGTCGCCGCTTCGCTGCTGGCCGAGTCGTCAGAGCGGGTGGGTCGGTTTCGCTTCGCGCACGCGCTGATCAACCAGACGCTGTACCAGGGCCTCGGCGCCACCCGCCGCGCGCGCTTGCACCAGCGCGTGGCGCAGGCGCTCGAGCAGCTTTACGGTGAGGACCCGGGTGAGCACCTGCCGGAGCTCGCGCTTCACTGGCGCCTTGCAGCTGTATCGGTCGACAGGGCCAAGGCCGCCAGCTACGCCCTGCGCGCCGGGCAACGCGCGCTGGAAAGCCTCGCCCCCGCGGAGGCCGCGAAGCTGTTCACCGACGCCGTCGACCTGACGGACAGCGTCGACAGCGCCGAGCATTGTGAGGCCTTGATCGGGCTCGGCGAGGCGCAACGCCAGAGCGGCGATGGCGCCTACCGCGAGAGGCTGCTGGAGGCTTCTCGCATCGCCTCAACTCTCGCAAACGCCGAACTCGCCGCGCGCGCGGCGCTGGCAAACAACCGCGGCTATGCGAGCACGATCGGCGAGACCGACGACGAGCGGCTCGCCGCGATCGAACGGGCCATCGAGCTGGACGATCCGCCGCACCCGGCCCGCCGGGCGCGCCTGCTCGCGCTCCGGGCAATGGAGCTCACGTGGGACCCCGACTTCGAGCGGCGCTGGGTGCTCGCCGACGAAGCGGTCGCGCTCGCGCGGGACGCGGGGGACCGCCGGACGCTTGCCGAGATTCTGCACTACGTGTTCTATCCGTACTGGTCGATGCAGACGCTCGAGACCCGAACCGAACTCTCCAGAGAGCTCTCAGAATGCGCCGCTGCCGTTGGGGATCCCGCACTCCAGTTCTGGGCGCACCATCTCGAATTTCACGTCTGCGTCGAGGGCGGCGAGTTGCCCGCAAGCGGAGGCGGCGCTGGAGCATGGACGGCGAGTCGCGGGGGAGCTAGGCCAGCCGACGCTGAACTGGTTTACAACATTCGAGCACGCCGCGTTTGAGCTCCTGCGCGGCGATCTGGCGGTCGCAGAGGGCTTGGCGCAGCGCGCGTTTCAGATCGCGCAGGAGGCGGGAGAGCCAGACGCCGGCCTGATCTACGGTGTCCAGCTTTCATTTGTTCTCCGGGCCCAGGGCCGTGGCCGGGAGATCATCGAGGCGCTCGAGGAGAGGGCGAGCGCCTCTCCTGACATCGTGGCTTTGCGCACAGGCCTCGCGTGGACCCTTTGCTGGCTCGACCGCCGCGAAGAGGCTGCCGCGATCCTCAAGGAGGCTGCAAGCGACCGCTTTGAACACATCCTCCCAGGAAGCTCGGAGCTCACCGCGCTGGTGCTCTACGCCGACGTGGCAGTGCAGACCAACGACTCCGCAGCCGCCCCGATCCTCCATGAGCTCATCGAGCCGTGGGCGGACCAGATCGCCTGGAACGGCGTCACGGGTTACGGACACGTTCGCATGTACTTGGGCCTTCTCGCCGGAGTCCTCGGTAAACACGAACAAGCCGATTCACACTTGGCGTTCGCGTGCGAGTTTCACGAAGCAAACGGCGTGTCGCTTTGGGCCGCCCGCGCACAGCTGGGATGGGCGGAGGCGCTCACCGCGCGAGGCGATGCTGCTCGAGCCCGTGAGCACGCCGCCCGCGCGCTCGAGCTCTCGCGCGAGCACGGCTACGGCCTCTTTGAGCCACGCGCGGCGGCCCTGGTCGAGACCGAGTCAGCCGCGGGTGCCTGATACCCGCCGACAAGTAGCTCGCTTGCGCAATGCGCGAATAGCGGGTATTTCACGGAGCCGTGGATGTCGCGAATCGCAGCGCTTCCTCGAAGATCACGAGCAGTCCTATCTGCTCGACCCCCGGTACGACGGTCACGCGCGGGTCTCCGCCGAGGATTTCTGCGACGCGACGGGCGTGCGACGGGGAATGCATCCGGTCGAACTCACCGGTCCAGAGCGAGGCACGTACCACTCCGGGCGTGATATCCCACGGCTTGCAGAGGATCCGGACCTCCTCGATGAACCCGTCAGGGTTCGCATAGAGCTCCGCGGTGGTCGTTACGAACAGTTCGTTGACCCACGGGATCTTGACCACCTCTGCGTCAGGCCCCTTGAACAGCCCGAGCGCAGAGTCCGGCAGCTTCTTGTACTGGTGCTTGAAGCGCGCCCGCAGAAGGAACGGCGCACGGCGGGAAAGGATCGCCGCCATCTTCATGTCCTTGCCCGCCGCGCGCCACTGGGCCTTCTCCGCGAGCGGCGCAATAGCTCCGAGCAGCGAGTGAGCGGTGACCCGCTCGGGCGCCGCTCCGGCAACGGCGATCCCGTACGGGGTCCCGCCAGACTGCGTCACGATCCCGAACTTCTCGACGCCAAGCTCATCCATCAGCGCGAGATGGTCGGCGGGCCAATCCGCCACAGTGCGACCGGGTTGCGGGATGCTGCCGTGACAACCCGGACGGTCCGGGATCACGAGTCGGATCCCGAGTTCGCGCGCGGTCCTGCCGAGCGCCCGCCCGAGACCGCGGCTACACGGACCGTCTAGTACGGTAACGACAGGTCCGCTGTCGGCGCCCGCGAGGAGGTAGGACAGGGAGCGCCCGTCAGGGAGCGCGATCTTGGTGTCCGGCTCTGTTTGCGACATGATGTCGCATAGTGTTTCATGTCCTGCGACATGGTGTCGCAAAGAGTTCCGTCAGATAAAGCCCGGCGTCGGATCCTCGATGCCGCGCGGGAGTTGCTGCTCGATCGGCCGTTCGCCGCGTTGACCGTGGGTGACGTAATGGCGCGTGCCGACTTGACTCGCACAGTCTTTTATCGCCACTTCGACACGCTCGCCCAGATGGCACCCGAGCTGCTGCCCGATGCTGACGACCCACTGGTCGACCAAGTCCTAGGCGGCTCGCCGGACGAACTGATTGAGGCGATGATCACCGGCCTCGTGCAGTTGTACGCCGAACACGGCCGAATGCTCCGCGCAATCGATGCCGCCGCCGCTTCGAATCCCCAAGTAGCTGCTGAGCTGGACCGCGCCCTCGTCAGCCCACGTCGGTTACTCGAAGGGCTCGTCGTCGAGGCCCCGCACCCGCCGGCCGACTCGCGTGAGTTCACCCTCCTACTGATGGCAACCCACCGTGCCTACCTGCTCGACAAGTTCGGCGGCGGCGACGACTCGCCGGAGAACCGTCAGGACGCCGTCGCGGCGCTCACCGCGTTGTGGCAGCGGCTTCTGGCCGAGTGATCCGACGACTACGGCCTGACGCACCGCCGTCCCGCTTTGCCCCGGACACCAGGTGCCGGACTTCTATTGCAGGCGCTGGAGTGTCGCGTCTATCTCGGCGGTCAGGAGGTATAGGTCGAGCTGGTCAGGCTCGTTGGGATCGAACGGGTGGAAGCCCAGTCGTTCCCACCAGGTGCGCGCTTTGTCGGTGAGCGCGGTTACGACAACGGCTCGGCAGGCCGCCTTCTCGTTGAGGTCCAAGGCGGTTGCGAGCACGTGCGCGACGAGTGTCGTGCCGATCCCAAGGCGCGAGTATCGGCGGTCGACCGCTAGCCGACCGAGGAGCAGCGCCGGGACAGGGTCAGGAGAGCCTTTGGCGAGCGTGCCGGGGGCAGCTGAGCGGTCGATGCCGGTCATCGCGATGCTTGCGTATGCGATCACGATGTCGTTGGCGTCGGCGATGACCCAGGTCGCTGCGGTGTCGCGGCGACGATTCTGGCCGGCGTAGCGGCGTAGCCACTCATCGAGCGCGGGCTCGCCGCTGTCGAACTGCTCGCGGTCGTGTCGGCTCGGGTCGAGCGGTGCGGGGCGGCGCAGCTCAGTCAAGCCAGCTGAACTTGCGCGTGCGGCGCAGCGCCTTGGCGAGGCGGTCGTTGACCTGCGCTGGCCGTTCGAGTGCCTCGGTGAACGCGGCCGAAGCCTCCGCTGAGAGTCTGATGCTCGAGCGCTCCGCGAGGACCTCCTCGGCCCTGGATGCGGCGGCCTGGACCACGAACGCTGACATGTTCAGATGCGACGCTGCCGCCGCTCGCTCGAGAAGCGCCTTCTCGGACGGGTCGACGCGGATCTGCAGGCGTTCTTCCTTGGTCTTTGACATGTACTTACGATGGCAGTACAGAATGGGTTTGTCAAGCCATCCAACGACAAGGGAGGACTCATGCAACCCGTCTTGCTTGATGCCGCTGGTCACCGGCGCAGTCCGGCGACCATGCCGGGCTACAACCGGGGCCGTCCGCCGCGCAACAAGGGTGAGCGCTACCCAGCCGACCCGCCGACAGTCGAGGAGATCGTCGCGGTGATGGGCAACGCCACAGATCGTGCCGACGGGCAGCGGCTACGCGCGCTGATCGTCCTGCTCTGGCGGGCAGGGCTCCGGGTCGGTGAGGCGCTTGCTTTGCAGACGTGATCTCCGCAACCGCCGGTCTGCAGCTCAGACGGTAAGACGAAGTGGAGCCGACGGGGCGGCCGGCGTCCGCCGGCCGCCCCGCGACACCCTCGACTGGCGAGGACCGGGAGTCCGGGGCGACTGGCGCGGGAGACCTGCCTTTGCGTCAACTGGCAGGACGCCCACTTGGAGCGGCAAGGCCGCACCCAAGGGAGATGCTGCTGGCGGCTGCCTGCGAAGCTCGGCGACATGGCGCAACCGACGCTGCACACCGAGCGGCTACGTCTCGTGCCGCTCGCCGATGAGCACCTGCAGTTCGAGATCGAGTTGGACTCCGATCCCGAGGTCATGAGATACATCACTGGACGGGGTCTCTCACGTGAGGAAGTGGAGCAGGCACACGGACAGCGGCTAGCCGCCGCCGGCGAGGTACCCGGTCTCGGGTTCTGGGCCGGCTTCGCCGACGACGAATTTGTCGGGTGGTGGATTCTGCGGCCGCCGAACGGACCGGATCAACCAAGGGTCGCTGGCGAGGCCGATCTCGGCTACCGGGTGCTGCGTCGGCACTGGCGCCGTGGCTATGCCAGCGAGGGCGCGCGAGAGTTGATCCGCTACGGCTTTGAAGATGTTTGCCTCGATCGGATCTTCGCTCAGACCATGGCGGTCAACGGCGCGTCACGGGCCACCATGGCGGCTGTCGGGCTGACGTTCACCCGAGCGTTCGTCTCCGGTGAGCCATACGACGATCTGATCCCAGGCGCCGAGCAAGGCGAGGTCGAGTACGAGGTCACAAGAACGATGTGGCGGGGTCCCTCGGGGTGAGCCAGATGCAAACGACACTGTCATCCCGGTCGAGCCCTGCACCCGTTGCGGCAGGCGTCTCGATGCCGGGGCGCCCACACTCCCGCTCCGCGCGGAAGAGAAGCCTGTGGCATAGAGCCGGCCTGGCTCAGACTGTCGGCTGATGTAGGTTCGCTGCGTGCAAGCAGGTGCTGCGATCACGGTCGAGGGCTTGCTGGTCGAGCGTGGCGGGCGCGAGGTTCTACACGAGGTATCGCTCTCGGTCGCGGGCCGCTCGGTGACCGGCTTGCTCGGCCCCAGTGGGTGTGGCAAGTCGACGTTGATGCGGTCGATCGTCGGCGTGCAGATCGTCGTCGCCGGCGAGGTCATCGTGCTCGGGCAGGTCGCTGGCGCGGGCGAGCTGCGCCGCCGTGTGGGCTATGTGACCCAGGCTCCCTCGGTTTACCTCGACCTCAGCATCGAGGAGAACCTGCGCTACTTCGCCGCCATCGTCGGCGCGAGCCGCGAGCGCATCGCAGAGACGATCGAGACCGTCGGCCTCGCTGGACGGGAGGGCCAGGTCGTTGGGACGCTCTCGGGCGGTGAGCGCTCGCGTGTCTCACTGGCCACGGCACTACTGGGCAAGCCCGAGCTGCTCGTTCTCGACGAGCCGACGGTGGGACTGGACCCGGTGCTACGGGCCGAACTGTGGGCGACGTTCCACGAGCTGGCCCGGGACGAAGGAACGACGCTGCTGATCTCGAGTCACGTGATGGACGAGGCGAGCGAGTGCGATTCGTTGCTGCTGATGCGCGATGGCGCCCTGCTCGAGCAGATCACGCCGAACGAGCTGCGTGAGCAGACGGGCAAGGACGATCTCGGCCAGGCATTTCTGGCGGTCATCGAGCGAGCCGCGCGGGAAGCCCAAGCGCGATCGAGGGCGGACGGATGAGTGCGCATACGACCCTCGCGACCGTGCGGCGCGTGCTATGGCAAATTCGCCGCGACCCACGAACGATCGCCCTTTTGCTGGCGGTCCCCACCGTCCTGCTGATTCTTCTCTACTTCGTCCTCGAAGGCCAGCCGCACACCTTCCAGAAGATCGGGGCACCGCTGTGCGGACTGTTCCCCTTCATCGTCATGTTCCTCGTCACCTCCATCGCAATGCTGCGCGAGCGTACGACCGGGACACTCGAGAGATTGATGACGCTGCCCGTCGCCAAGGCAGACATCCTCTTCGGCTACGGCGTTGCCTTCGGCATGCTCGCCGCCGTGCAGGCCGTGATCGTCTGCACCGTCGGCTTCCTCGTCCTCGGCCTCGAAGCTGCCCACGGTGCCTGGCTCGTTGGGTTGCTCGCAGTCGGTAACGCGCTGCTCGGCATGGCGCTCGGCCTGTTCGTCAGTGCCTTTGCTCGAACCGAGTTTCAAGCGGTCCAGTTCATGCCCGCCTTGATCTTCCCCCAGATCCTGCTCTGCGGCCTCTTCGTACCCCGAAACCAAATGGCCGGGTGGCTCCACACGCTCTCCTGGCTCATGCCATTGACCTACGCGTACGAAGCACTGGCCCGGGCGACAAGACCCGCTCCTCTCGCCGGAGCGTTCGCCGCGGACGTCAGCGCCGTTGTCGCGTTCACGCTCGCCGCACTCGGCCTGGGTGCCTTGACGCTGCAGCGGCGGACACCGTGATTGGAGTACCCGCGCCGAGCGTTAGCTCGGTGACAGTCCGGCTCTGGCGTACCCACTCCAGCCTCGCGCTTTCAGAGTATCGCCGGGTCATTCACGCGGCGCGCTAACGCTTGTCAACGGCACTCCGCCGGCTACTGCTTCGTCCCCGGTTGCGAGCGTGACCACGTCAACGCGGTGCCGCTCCCAGGCTGCTGCAACGCCGTGCACGGGGGCACCACGCGAACTCCTGCTTTCGCCCCGGCGGGCGTATTGGTGCCGAATCCGCCCGGGGACCCGGAAAGCGCGGACAGCAGGGGCGAGCCCACTGGTGGCGACGATGTCGCGCCACCGTCAAAACCCCGTACTGGCGACTTGCGGGACTCGCGATGGGCCAGGTCGCGTCTCAAGAGTGCTGTAAATCCCGACGCGAGCTTTGGTTCCCGTGGTTGAGTTTAGGCGGCGGTCACCTCCTCGTCGAGCGCGTCTGGGTCGGCTTGTTGGTACTTGATGCGGTAGAGGTGTTGGCGGTCGAGGTCGGTGAACGTGGCGCCGTTGCTGGCGTGGCTGATGAACAGGTCGAGGACCGCCCAGACGAGTGACAGGCAGCTGGTCTCGCCGGGGAAGCGGCCCATGACCTTGGTGCGCCGACGGACCTCCCCGAGCGATCGCTCGAGAAGGTTCGTGGCTACGCCACCGCTCGCGGTGGCGGAGCGGATAGCGCAGATGCACGACCAGCCCGTCGAGGTCGTCGGCGAGGCAGCGAGCGGCGGACTCGTAGCCGCGATGCTCGAGCTCGGAGATGAGCACTCGGAGGCGCAGCTTGCCGTCCTTCGCGCTCGTCGCGTCGGTGAGCGCTGACCAGTAGTTGAAACGGATCCGGTCGTGCTCTTCCTTGGGCACCTTCGCGAGCAGGTTGGCGGAGACGGTGAACGGCACGAGTGCTGACGGTCCGCGCGTGGCCAGATCTCCTCGACCGCGCTGATCAGTCCGGGCGCGCCGTCGGCGACGACCATGCGCGGGGCGGCGAGGCCGCGGGCGATGAGATCGCGGCCGAGCTCGACCCAGTCCTCCTTGGACTCGCGGGCGCCGAGGCGCACCGAGACCAACTGTCTCGCGCCGTTCTCGTCGATTCCCCAGGCGCAGACGACACCTTCCTTCGGGCCGCTCGCTCTCACGGGAAGGTAGATCGCGTCGAGGAACAGCACGACCAGGTTGACGTCGTAGAGCGAGCGGTGGCAGAACGCCTCGAAGCGCTCGTGCAGCTCCGCGCAGATCCGAGCGATCGTCGAGCGTGATGTCTTCCCGAGCCCCGCCTCCCCGCACAGAGACTCGACATCGCGCATCGATAGCCCGCGCACGAACCCGCCGACCACCAGTGCCTTCAGCGGGTCGGTCCGTAGCAGCCGCTTGCAGTGCCACTTCGGGAACAGCTTCGACACGAACGGCACGACCGAACCGCGGGCCTGTGGGACCTCGATCCGCAGCTCCCCCTCGCCGGTCTGCACGTGCCGCGGGCGGAACCCGTTCCGCAGCCCAGAGTGCGGAGTTGCGCAGGCCACGCTCGCGCTCGGGCCGGCGCTCGTAGCGAGCACGGCCGAGCCACTCATCGAACTCGTCCTCGACAGCCCGCTGGATGATCAACCGGGCGCCGAGCCTCGCAAGCTCGCCGAGCATCTTCTGCGGCTCATCGACCATCCCGCGATCGAGCAGCTTGTCGATCTCAGCTTGTATCTCCGCCGACGGCGGTACGGTGCGTCTCACGGCGTAGGCCTCCTTCATCGTCTGCCAGGACTTGAGGGAACCTACGCCGTCACAGACGACAGCACCCGCCACGTATTTACAGCAGTTCTGAGACGCGACCGAATCCGCCCGGGGACCCGGAAAACGCGGACAGCAGGGGCGAGCCCACTGGTGGCGACGATGTGCGCCACCGTCAAAACCCGTACTGCGACTTGCGGGACTCGCGATGGGCCAGCCTGCGGACCTGCTTTCAGCTGCTCGCGGTGCTCACGACGCTGGCGAATCGCGCGTCGCCGTCCGAGGTGCCGGCAGCACCGCGCACGGCGACCGGCACGCGCGCAATCGGAGAGAAGCAGCAGCCAACGGAGTGCCGGCGCGCGCCGCTGCTGGTCGTCCGATCCGAGCGCGCGCACGGTCGGTGCTCAGATGCTTGCTCACCTCACAAAGCGCAAGTGCGATGTCGTCGTCGGGTGAAGTACGCGTGTCTGACCTTCACTTTTCCATCCGTGAACCTTCTGGCCCAGGGCTGACGGCGCTGCCGGATTCATCTTGCGCGCACGAGGACGCACTCGAGGACGAGGGTTTGCACAGCCCCACGGGCGGTGCGGGCGGTGCGGCAAATGTCAGTTGCTGCGTGGCCACGCCTGCGGAGCTCGCGACCTGCGCCGAGGTGGCGCCGGCGTTGCCGGGCCACCAGGCCACGAACGATCCGTCGGCGACGGTCGCCTGCACGTCGCTGCCGTCGGATCGCACGAACGTCACGCCGGTCACGCCAGAGGCGACCTGCCCCTGCACGAACGTGTATGGCTGTTCGCTGGTCGTTACGAGGTGTGATTGCGTGGCCGATCCGATTGGGCCCGCGTCGTTGCCGCCGAGCCCCATCACGGATGTGGAGGACCGCGCAGCGCCTGCTGCAGCGCTCTCCCCGGAAGAGCTGCCGCTGCTAATCGCATGTTCGGACGCCCCGCCGCCGCTCTGGGTGTTGTTCGCGGCGATGGTCGTAAACGACGGCCCGTTGAAGCACGTAGCGCTCGCGCCGGCGCTGCGCAGGATCATGGCCGTAAATGGTCCACGCGTGTCGGTGAGAACCGGCTGCCAGCCAGTCGCTGGGATGCCGGACGGCGCTCCCCCCGTCCCAGCGAGCTGCGAGGTGCAGCGTTCCCGTGCGCTTGCCGTCTGCTCGGCTGCCGGTTGGGTGGGCGCGGCTGTCCAGCCCGCAAACGCCGGGGAGGTTCCGGCGCCCAGCCCGACAATCGCGACGACGACGCCGCCGGTCGCGGCCAGCCCGGCGCCTGTGGCAAGCGCCACGCGCGGGTCAAGCGCTCGCGAGCGCGGTCGATAGTCGGTCCCGCGTAGCCTCTCCTCCACGTGCGCGGGAACATCATGCGCGCGCTCGGTGAGCGCTGCACGCAGTTCGGCCTCAATTCCTGTGCTCATTGTCGTGTCTCCTTCGTGTCGCTGATCAGGTGTTGGTTGCCGGTTGCCGGGGACGCGCCGTCTGGCTCGTCGAGCGTTTCGCGCAGTCGCGCGAGCCCGCGCGAGGCGGTGCTCTTGACCGTCCCCACCGAGCAATTGAGTGTCTGAGCGGTCTGCGCCTCTGAGAGATCCTCGAAGTAGCGGAGCACGAGCACGGCTCGCTGGCGGGGTGGAAGCACCGCTAGCGCACCCAGCAGCTCCGCGCGTGCGTCGAATGCCTCGAACATGCCCGCCGCGGCCTGGTCGGCGTGGGCTTCAAGCGGCGCGCCATCTGGCGGCTCGAGCTCGCGACGGCGGCGCGACCGTCGCTTGGCGTCGTTGATGGCGAGGTTGACGAGGATTCGGCGCGCGTATGCGCCCGGCAGGTCCATCCTGCGCACGCGCGGCCAGCGCCGGGCGACGCGCAGCAGGGTCTCCTGGACGAGATCCTCGGCCTCCTCCAAGTCCCAGACGATGAGGTACCCGGTGCGCAGCAAGTCACCGGCGCAAGTGTCGACGAAGCGCTCGAACTCGACTCGCGTCCGGCCGCGTCTGGGCAGTTGCATCAGCGCCATCATTGACCTTAACCGGGTTGGGCTCGCGAAAGGTTGAGCGAGCCGACTCGAGATGCCGGACGGCGTGGCACAGTCCCAAGTCGTCGGACGCGCACGAACACTTCGGCGGCTTCTGCGCTGAATAGCATGATGAGATGGCCCCGCGAGGACCCAGGCCTCGCCAAATCGGCGCCGCGTTACGTTGCCGCCTACCGAGCTTCTCAAAGCGCTGATGCTGGCGCGGGTCGAGGAGTACGCGGCGACCGGTGCCGGTTGGAACGACCGCTGACCCCAGCTACCTCCCGTGAGGGTCGCGGTCGTTGAGGTAGCGATCACCTGCCCTGATCACCGCGCGCCTCCCCGAACCACAGACACAACACGCCCGCTATGACAAACAGACAGAACTCTCAACTGCTCCGAATCGGGCGGGCCTCGCTTCCGCTCTCAGCCAGATTGGCATGCGCGCCCTGCTTTCGTAGCGCGACAAGCATCTGCCCCGTGCCGATAACGGTCCCGTAAAGCGCGGAAAGCGGCGACGAACGACCACGGAAGCTGACTCGTAACGGGACGTGCGGCAGCTCGTGCTGGGCGGCGACTATTCCCGGAGGATCCCGCCCCAATCCCGAGGGTCGATATCCGCGAGCGTCTGCGAGAAGGTCCACTGATGCCCCCAGGGGTCCGCGGCGTTGTACTGGCGCTCGCCGTACACGTGGTCGGTGGGCTCCTCGAGGATCGTCGCTCCGTGGGCTCGCGCGTCCTCGCAGTGCGCCCTCGCGTCCTCCACGCGTACGAGCACCGAGTGTGTGACTTCGCCGGGACGTGGCGGTACGCGGTCGTAGCGGACGTCGCCAAGGATCACCGCGCCGCCTTCCCCAACGTTCATCTGCGACCGATGGTCCTCGCCGATCTGGAGGCGCTCGACGAAGCCGAAAGCCTCAGTCAGCCAACTCACCGCGGCGCGCACATCGGGATAGATGAGCACCGGGATCGTGGTCGCGCTCGGGATCGATCGGTTCGGCAGCACGGCAGGGCAGCTTACGAGAGCGCGCGACGAAGGGCCAGCCGCTCCGTCCTCCTTTGCCCGTCCGTCGGGCATCTTGCCCACCGCCCGCTACTACCTCCAACGCGCGGGGGCCGGAGCTCTCGCCGCGGTGACGGGTCAGCGGCGGGCGAGCCGGCGTCCGCTCTCGGTGTCAGGTGGGGTGTAGTTGAGCTCGAAGTGGTGGTAGAGCGCCGACTCGTCGGCCTGGGAGAGCTCCTCACCGTGCTGCTCGATGTTCGGGGCGGACTCGATCTGCGCCTTGGTAACCGGGACCTGCAGGTCATCCGGACCCACGGTTATCCCGCCCAGCGGCACAAAAGTCAGGTGGCGGCTGATGAAGCCCTCCTTGACAGTGGCGAATTGCGGCTGATCGTTCTCGACGTCCACGTAGACGTCCTGCAGCTTGCCGATCTTCTCGCCGTCACGATCGATCAGCATCTTGCCGTGCCACTCGCCAACGTTGTAATGGTCAGCCTGCTGGTCCTCGGTCACCGTCGAAGCCTCCTCGTCCTTCCTCATCGTCTGCGAGCCATCCATCTTAGAAGCAGGCTCCACGAGGCGCCAGCGCGCGAAGACAGTCCGAGCAAGCCGGCCAAGACCCGATCCCATGGCTAGCCGGCAAGTCGCTCGCGGTGCGCTCACAAAGACGGGCAGGACGCGCGCCGATGGCGGCCGGCGGCCTCCTTCCGACATGACGCGAGACTCTGCCCGCGCCGGAGCTCAGACCCGCAACGCGCGGACAGAAGGGCAGCGGGCCGCGTTAGCGGAAGCGGCCCGCTCGTGCCCGACACGTGTCTACCTGCCGATGAGACCAGCGGTGGCTGAGATCACCGGAGCTGGCCGGGAGTGGACGGTGTCGATGATCTCCGAGCTATCGATCCCTTGCAGGTAGATCGAGGTGACACCGAGGTTCGCGTGCCCGAGCTGGCGCTGGATCACGACCAAGGGGACGCCCTCGTGCGCCATCTCGACCGCATGAGCGTGGCGGAGCTGGTGCGGGGCGAAGCGGCGACGGACACCGGCGAGCGTTGCGGTTCGTCGGAGTTGCTTGCGAGCGGCTGACGGCTCCCAATGCCTTCCGGCTGTCGCTCCATGGATCACGCAAAGCAGAGCCCCGACGGGAAGGCTCGAGCGGATCTCGAGCCATGGCTGCAGTTGATCCCAGGCCCAGTGATCCATCCCGACCTCGCGGCGCCTGCCGCCCTTGCCGCGGCGGACGAGCACAGCGCCTCGGGGCCGGTCGAGGTCAGTCTCGGCGAGGTCGAGTGCCTCGCTGATCCGCAGACCGGCACGCCACAGCATCACCATGAGTGCCCTGAGGCGCGCACCGTCCGGTCCATCGCCTGCTGCGCGCATGACCGCGACGATCTCCTCAATCGTCGGTGGATCAGCCGGGTAGCGGAGGCCTTTGTTCCTCGGAGCTCGTCCCCGGTGGTAGCCGGGCATCGTGGCCGGCGAGCGGGGATGACCAGCAGCATCCAACAACACAGATTGCATGTCCTCTCCTCCTTGGGTTGTTGATCGGACCTGCCGATCCTCGCGCGGGTGCTGCGCTAAAGAGGACTCGAACGCTTCTTTTCGTACTACAATAACTGCGTGGAGATTCACCACTCGGCGCGCAGGCACAGCGTCGCCGACCAGGACATTCTCCACGCAATCGACCATGCGCTCGCAATCGAAGACGCTGGAGAAGACCCCGACCGATGGCTGCTCATCGGGCCGGATACCGCAGGGAACCTGCTCGAGGTGGTAGTCCTGATCACGGCCGAGGGCACACAGATCGTGATCCACGCCATGCCGATGCGCGACAAGTACACAAGGCTGCTCGACCCATGACCCAACCACCGATCCGCGGCCACACGAAATCCGGACGCCCGATCACCGACCAAGACGTCGAGGCCCTAGCCGCCGAAGCAGTGGCTGGCTACGACGCAGATGCGCTGATCGCCCGGCGCAACAAGCGCGGGCGGCCCGCGATCGGCAACGCCCCAGCCAGCGTCGAGTCAGTCCGGCTAGACCCTGAGCTACGGCGTCAGCTGCTTGAGCGGGCCGAGGCCGAGGGAACCACCACTTCTGAGCTGATCCGCGAAGCGCTACGCCGCTACCTCCGAGCCGCCTAACCGGCCCCACCCCTCGCTGGCGAGGAGCGGGTCCGCTACCGCGTCGCTCCGCCGGTCCTGCATTCGGCCTGGCACGGCATGTGCGCTTTGGGCGCGGTTCGCGCTCCGATCGGATTCGTGGCGAGGCGATAGTGATCTGCGACGCCGGATTGCGCTTCCTTGTAAGAGCCTTGCGGTGCAAGAGTTAGGCGCTATCATGCAGTGCATGGCAAATGAGAGCCGCCACAGCCAGATGCTCCGCGGGGTGCTCGACATCTGTCTGCTTGCGGTGTTGGACGCGGGGCCGGCATACGGCTACGAGATGACTAAGCGGCTGCGTGAACGTGGTCTCGCGAGCGTCGGCGAGGGCTCCATCTATCCGCTGCTGGGACGGCTGGAGCGTGACGGTCTGGTGGAGACATATCGGGCCGCGAGCAACGGCGGTCCGCCGCGCAAGTACTACCGCCCCTCGAGCGCGGGGAGACTGGCGCTCGCGGTGGGGGTGTCCGAATGGCGAGCCGCTCGCGATGCCATCGATGCGGTGCTCGCCCCAGTCAAGATCGAGGTGGCCTCGTGAGTGATTTCGTTGAGCAGTGCCGCACGGAGTGGAAGCGCCTCGGCGTTCCCGATTCGATCGCTGAGGAGATGGCGGCAGATCTAGCCTCTGACATCCGGGAAGCTGAGGCCGACGGCATCTCCGTCGAGGAACTCCTCGGAAGCAGTGCCGCCGATCCGCGCGCGTTCGCTGCTTCTTGGGCTACAGAACGCGGGGTCGTCCCGGTGCGGTCCGGTCGAGCAAACCCTCGCCGCAGGCGGCTTGCGCTCATGGCGTTCATCGGCGTGGCGGCAACGGCGCTGATCGTTGCAGCGCTGCTACTCGCAACCGGCGAGCCCAAGGTGGCGCTCGTGACGTCCAGAGCGGCACCACCACCTCACTTCCTGGGGGCGACGGCGTCGTTCGTACCCCCTCCGAGTCGAGTCCAGGCGAGCGCGGCAGCCCCGATCGAGTGGATGCTCCTATGCCTCGCGATCGTCGCGCTCGGCTTCTCGGCCTGGCTGTGGTCGAGGTGGGACCGCCCGCGGGTCCCCGTGGCACCGGCTCAGTAGGCAGAGGGTCAAGCGAAGCGAGCGACCCCGCTTAGCGCGGCCAGTAGGGCAGACCCCGCCGCGGTACCAGGCCAGTGCCCTTGGCCTTGCGCGTGGCGATCTCATGACGGAGTCCCTCGATGCGGTCCCGCCCTGCTTCCCTGACGCCGCGGGTACGACGCCGGGCGCTCTAGTCGCCGCCGATCGGAATCGCGGCGAAGCGCCCGACCGGCGTCTCTGGGAGCAGCACCAGCGAGTCGTCGCCAAAGGACTGGTCCCGCGTCGAGCCCCGACGGTGAGAAGCATTCGCGCGGCCGATCGCTCGGCGCCTCGGGGTTCTGCCGTCTCGCGTCTGAGTGGATTCACGCTATCGGAATGTCGCGGCGCCCGTGCCCCTCGCGGTCGCGCGGCATCGATAACTTTCCGAAGTCGCCAGAGTCCATAGCGGTATGTCGTCCATCCCGGAGAGGAAGTAGCGCATGACCTCACTGATCCTGAAGATGTCCGTCTCGCTGGACGGGTACGTCGCAGCGGCCGACGGGAGCTCCGGCTGGGAGGCTGCGGGACGCTCTCCCGACGGCGCCGAGTGGGTCCTCGACACCGTGAGCAACGCCGGCACGCACCTCGTCGGCGCCGCGACCTATGCGGGCTGGGCCGGCTTCTGGCCCGGCGCATCCGGGCCGTTCGCGGCGCCGATGAACGAGATCCCCAAGGTGGTGTTCTCGAACTCGCTCGCGTCCGCCGACTGGGGCCAGACGACGATCGCGACCGGAGAGCTGGCCGACGCCGTCGCGCGTCTGAAGCAGGAGCGCTCAGACGGATACCTGCTCGCGCAGGGCGGCGTCCGGTTCGCTCGATCGCTCGTCGAGACCGGGCTGATCGACGAGTACCGCCTCGTCGTCCACCCAGTCGTCCTCGGTGCGGGCGAGCGGCTGTTCACCACGCCCCTCGCCATCGAGCCCGTGAGCACCACCGCCTTCAGCGGCGGAGCCGTCGCCCACGTCTTCACCGCGCACCCGTGATCGAGCCCGACCGTCGATCGCCGATGGCACGATCAGCCAAGCCGCCACCGCAACGACGATCGCTTTCGATTTCGAGCGGAGGCGAACATCGCGAGTCCTTTGGCGACGTCTCAATCGTGCGATTGAGCCCGACGCTAGGCGAGCGCTCCCGCCACGCGAGCGATTTCCGGACCCGCTTTGGTGCCCGGACGCTCCTGTCAGCCCGGAGGCTCGCGGGCCTCCTTCGCGCGGAAAGCGGGCGCCCCCCGCATTTCCGGCGAGACGCCTGAGTTCGACGACCTCCAGTGCGTCGGCTGCAGAGCGCCGGCGCCCGCTGGGCGGCAGATTGCGGAAGTCTCGCGTGTCGATCCGCAGAGCTCCCGTTCGTCTCCGCTTCGAGCTTGCATTGGCACGGCCTCGAACCGCCCTCAACGACCGCGATCATCCACTGTGGCTAGCTTCCGAGGGACAGCCTTGGAATTGGTAGTTGAGACCGACGCCTTGCGCCTTCCACGTTCTCCTGCGACACCGCCTACTCCGTCAGCCCCACGGCTGTGAGGGCTTCGTCCGCGTCTTGGTAGAGGCAAATGCGCGTGATCTGACTGTTGTGAACGGCGAAAACAAGCGTGCTTCGCGCGGACACCTCGATCCCTCCGCGCCCACGCTGGTGAGCAACGTTGGGAACGACGACCAGGTCACCGGTCTCTACGAAACGGTCAGGCACAATAACCGTCGCCTCAAAAGTTTCGTAGTACTCGCTGTAGAAGCGCAGTGCCTCGTCGAACCCTCGGTACACGCCTGCGAGCGCCCCCACCGATGCGGACCAGTCCAACTCGAGTCCGGGATGGGCGAGCGTCCGCAGCGCGTCGATGTCGCGCCGACCGTAGGCGTCGAGGGCGCGCCTGACGATCTCCACGTTCTCCTGCGACATCGGCTACTCCGCCAAGCCGAGGTCGGTGAGCGCGCCGTCGCGGTCAAAATAGGTGACGAATCTCGTCACCTTGCCGCCGCGAACGTGGAAGACGCTCGCCCCCTGCGACTGCGTCTGCCCGGTCAACTGCCCGATCTGAAGCCCGCTTCTCTTGGCTCGCGCGCTTCGCTTCTCGAATACCAGGACCCGCTCGCCGTCGAGGTCTCGACACTCCTCCGCCTCACAACGCCAGTATTCCCAGGCGCTCAGGAAGTTGCGCCAGCCCTCTGCCATCGCGGGCTGCCCCTTCCAGTGACCCGGCGCGGGTCCGTCCGCGATCACGCACTCAATGTCCTCGTGCGCCCACTCGGCACCGCCGTATTCCCCACGTTCCCAGTCTGCGTAGATCGAGCGCACCAGGTCCAGGTTCTCCGACATCGTCTACCCCCGTTCCTCGGCGAGGCGTTCGGCGGCAGCGCGACCCTGATCGATCTCCGGGTAGGCGGTGAGTCGCGAGATCTTGCCGTCGGTCCAGACGATCTGGAACGCGTAGACGCTATGAACGCGAGCGCGGGCATCGCTCCCGTGTGGGCGGGCGCTCTCGCGGACCGTGCAGAAGGTAGTCCCGCCGCCAAGGTCGCGGATCTCCCCTATTTCCTCGTCATACGCCTCATGTGCGGATCGCAGTGCGACCCTCGAAGACGCCGATCCCCATAGCCGAGAGGTCATAGACAGGGTTTGGGCCGTAGAAGCTCATTTTCCTCGTCAACATTGCCGCCCACGTCGGCGAAGGCGCGCGTCAGCTCGACCAGGTCCGGCTCCTCAGACATCGCCCGCCCAGTATCCCCCTTGGCGGACCGGAGCAGCGGTCGGGGGTCGCGGACTCCTCAGACATCGTGCGGGGAGGTATCCCGGCTGGCGGACCGGAATGGCTAGGGGGGAGGCGCGGACGAGTAAGAACCTCAGACTTCCGAGTTCGGCCGGCGGCCGACTCGCGCTGTGCGGAGGCAGCCGACGCGCAATCTAAGCGAACGAAACGCCCGCCGGTCTGTCGTCCGGAGCCCGCCGCTCGCCGGGGCGCTCGCACGGCCGCCCCGCAGTCTCAGCGACGAGACGCCTGGGCTTCGTCGAGGCTGTCGCGTAAACGTGGGGTCGTCCGGTGGGTTTAAGACGATTTGGTGATGCCCCAGAACTTCATTGCTGTTGATCGTGAGCAGGCGTTCTTGTTGGCCCCGGATGTGCGGGATTGGCTACCGGAGGGTCATCTAGCGTGGTTCGTGCTGGACGCAGTAGCGGAGATGGACCTGTCGGCTTTCTACGCGGCGTACCGGCGTGATGGGTGGGGTCGTCCGGCGTATGACCCCGCGATGATGGTCGCGCTGCTGCTTTACGCGTATGCGCGCGCCGAGCGCTCCTCGCGCGGGATCGAGCGGCGCTGCGCAGAGGATGTCGCCTACCGCGTGATCACTGCCAACCAGGTGCCCGATCACGCGACGATCGCGCGTTTTCGCCGCGACCACGAGGACGCGATCGCGGACTTGTTCAGCGAGGTGCTGGCGCTGTGCGCCAAGGTCGGCCTGGTCAACGTCGGGGTGATCGCGGTCGATGGCACGAAGCTGCACGCCAACGCCTCGGACCGCGCGAACCTGGCCTATGAGCAGATCGCGCGGGAGCTGCTCGAGCAAGCCGAGGAGATCGATCGCGAGGAGGATGAGCGCTTCGGGCAGGCGCGCGGAGATGAGCTGCCGCCCGAGCTGCGCGTCAGCGGCGATCGCCGCAAACGCCTGGCGGCCGCACGACGGCTACTGGATGACGAGCGCGAAGCCGAAGCCGAGCAGGTCCCGCGAGAGCGGGTCTCGCGGCTGAAGCAGGGAGAGCGTCGTCTACGCGAGGAGTGGGAGCTCGATGGGCGTGTCAACGCCGAGTATGAGCACTGGCGCGCGCGCGGGATCAGCGCCGACGGTCGGCGCTTCGGCGGCCGTGGCCCAGACCCCTACCGGCACCCTGAGAGCCCGCAAGGGATCGCCAACGCCACGGACCCGGGGTCGCGGAAGGTGAAGACCTCGCGCGGCTACATGCAGGGCTATAACGCTCAGGCCGTCACAACGGCTGAGCAGATCGTGGTCGCGGCCGAGGTGACAGTCACTTCTTCAGATTCCACGCATCTCGCGCCGATGATCACCGCCGCGTGCGAGGAGCTGCACGCGGCCGGGATCAAGCCACCAGAGGTCGTGGCCGCCGACGCCGGCTACTGGAACGGCGCGCACATCGAGCAGCTCGTGAGCCACGGCATCCAGACGCTCGTCTGCCCTGAGGCACTCAAGCGCGAGACGCCCCGCCCTGGACGCGACCGAGGTTTATATGCGTTCATGCGCCGCGTCCTTGAAAGCGAGGCCGGCCACGCGCTCTACAAGCAACGCCAAGCGATGATCGAGCCGGTCTTCGCGCACATCAAGCACAACCGCCGCGCCGACCGATTCCAACGCCGCGGCCGAGCCGCCTGCCGCTCAGAGTGGCGACTGATAACCGCCACCCACAACCTCCTAAAGCTCCACCGCCACCACACAGCGCCCGCAGCCACCTGAGACGGCTCACCGAGGCCGAACCTCGAGCACCACACCGCCGGCCGGCCACCGCCACCAGCGAGCACCGTTAGACCAGCCAACGCGCAAGACATTACGCGACAGCCTCCGTCCAAAGCAAGCGCGGGGGCCGCTACTCGTGAGACGTCTGCTCGCGTGACCATGCGCCGGTCACCGGATGTGCTCGGTCCGCTGACGCACGCAGGGCGCGTATTGGTCCGGGCCGCACTCAGGAATAAGCGGCGAGCAGGCGCACCGACAGGCTGTTGGCCTTACCCTTCACGTTGATGATCAGTGGACTGGCCGCTGCGTAGTGATCGCCCAGGCGCTCGAAGACCGCCTCGGACATCACGATCTGACCGGGCAGCGCGCACCCTTGGAGCCGAGCCGCCGTGTTGACAACGTCGCCGACCGCCGTAAAGTCCTTGACCGACCCGTCGCCGACATTCCCCACGCGAGCGACGCCGAAGTTGACCCCGACCCCGACCGGCAGCGTTTGCTCGCCCTCTCCAAGCCGTCGAAGGATCTCCTCGGCGCTTCGGACCATCACCTCGCATGCCTTCTCACCCAGCGAGGGAAAGGCGGGCAGGAACAACGCCATTACCTCGTCGCCGACCATCTTGTCGATGATCCCGTCGCCCTCTGCAAGCACTGACGTGAATACCGCGTAGAAGCGATTGAGCGCGCTCTCAACCTCCTCGGGCGCCCGGCCCTCACACCAGGACGTGAATCCGCGGATGTCGGCGAACAGCACCCCGACCTCCATGTCCGAGGCGCCGAGCGGCGCCATCTCATAGCAGGCCCTGCAGTGGTTCGGGTTCTTTCGTGACGGCTGTACGCGGAGGAGGCGACCGACGCCACCAAAAGGAAGCAGGCAAACACGACAGCGCGGATGCGCCGGGATCAACCTGTTGATCCTGCGGTAGCGAGACATCACTCCAGATGCACATGCATTGAAGAAGTAGTGGTCGTCGCGCTCCCTGCGACGTCTGTCATACCGAGGCACCAGCCGGTTACAGACCAGCGGGACGCCAGCCAGCACCACCAGTGCCGAGAAGGCTACGACCGCGATTACTACGACCAAAGCATGACCGCCTTCCTTCGCATCGGTTTGCTGCCCAGCGCCTCGAGCGTCCTCATCAGGAACACCCCTATCAGCGGATAGCGGGCGACACTATTGCCGCCCGCGGGAGCCGTC
Source organism: uncultured Solirubrobacteraceae bacterium (assembly GCA_963743505.1). Taxonomy (GTDB): domain Bacteria; phylum Actinomycetota; class Thermoleophilia; order Solirubrobacterales; family Solirubrobacteraceae; genus Palsa-744. The sequence continues at coordinate 1,089,179 of CAVUPZ010000002.1, forward strand.
GGGTGGGCGCACCCGAGTCTGGCGGTAGGGAAAACCAGAGACTCGACTGCTCGCCGTCGGACGAAAGGAGGCGTCTCGTCTGAGCCTCGCGAGACTGCCGGTGTAGACGACTTCCGAGCGCGTCGGTTGCAGACCGGCAGTCGCACCCCACGCGGCGCTTCCCGCGAGTGTGCAGAAGGGGGCGCTGCGGCTCGTACCGCAGCGCCCCGTGAAGCACGCCCAGAGGGATCGGAGTGCGCTTCCTCAGGCCACCCTCTCCAGAGGGGATAGGACGAGGCACGCCTGAACGACACCGTTATCTAATCATCCCTCCCGTTGCGTGTCAAGGCCAGACACGCCCAAATGCAGGCGCCGGACCACGCCCTGATTATGGCGCGGTCGACACAACCGCTCGGCACGGCTACATCCTGTAACCCGACGGTCGGTGTTCGCCCCAGGCAACCGCATTGGTCCAAGGCGCTCCCTCGCCACAGAGCACGGCTGGCCGCTGTCGCGAGAGACGGCCCGGCGCGCCAGCGGCGATCGCGCTCGCCCGCAGGCTAGGGCCTCGGCATCGATATCTCCTTGAGATAGGGCCCGAGGAGGTCGGCGGATGCGTCAGCTCTGCACCCGAAGCGCCCGTCGGGAGGAGCGATCGCGTAGCTGATCGCCAGGCGTAGGAGGCACTCTGAGAGCAGGGCGGCTGCGGGCGCAGAGATGTGGGGCCAGCGCGAGAGGATTGCCGAGCTCAGACGTTCCGAGCTGCGCTCGCCGAGGGCTTGCCCTTGTGGGGTCACCCCCGGCAGGATCTCGCTCGTTCCGCCGATGGCCGCGCACAGCAGGCGATCCCTTGCTATCAGTGTCAGGAACAGACGGAAGCCCGCCAACAGAGCTGTCCGCGGATCGTCGACATGCTCGTCCATGGCTTCTTCCACGGCAACCACCAGAAGCTCAGATTCGCTGAGCAGAAGGGCTCGGAGGAGGTGCTCACGCGTGGGGAAGTCTTTGTAGAGCGTGGCGCGGGGTACGCCCGCCGCGGCTGCGACATCCGCCATCGAGAATCGATCCCAGCGCCGCTGCTCCAGCTGATCTCGTGCTGCTGTAAGGAGAACCCGCCGTCGCAGTGCTCGCGCAGCCACGACATAGGGCGCAGAGCGGCCAGCGGACCTGACGATCGCCCCCGCGCCAACGGGGCTCGCTCGGCTCGGCTGACGCGAGCCCCGAGGTCTCACTCGCCAGGACACAAGGGGCAAGATTACTGCATACCGAGGGCATTCAACAGCTCCCCCTTTGCCTAGCAATCCCGCATAGACATCACGTGGCACGAGCCAGCTATTCAGGCCCGCGGCTGCGGACAAGCACAGACCATTGCGTTTCTGAATGGCACCAGGCGGGGTGTCACGAAGTCGTCGTACCAGCCACGCGGACGCCGCTCGATACGCGCATCGAGCGCGACCCCGCCGTCTTCCGCGCTCAGCCGGACTTGGATGCTCCTGCCCGTGACGACTTGTTGCCGTCCCGGTCGATCGCCTGGTCAGACGCGCGCCGGCTCGGTCTGCACCTCAGGGCTCGCCAGCTGATCTTGCTCACCTGTGCCAGACGGCGATCGGAGCCCACCTCTCCCTCCTGGCCGTCGACCGATGGCGGTCTGCTGAACATGAAGTACCGGTTCTTCCCCGCCCACTTCGCGCGGTACATGGCAACGTCGGCGTCCTGGAGGATTTCGCCCGGCGTAAGCTGCTCACCGGTTTCGATCCCGATGCTCGCGGTGATCGTCACGGAGGTATGCGAGTCGCCGAGCACAAACGGGTCGCCCAACGCCTCGAGCAGGCGCTCGGCCACGCGCTCTGGTCGGTCCGCGGGGGAGATGTCGCCCGCTAGCAGGACGAACTCGTCGCCGGCGAGTCGCCCAAGCGCGTCCACGTCGCGGGTCACGGTCGCGAATCGGCCTGCCACCTCCTGCAGGAGCTGGTCGCCCGCTGCGTGGCCGAGCGTGTCGTTGACCCTCTTGAAGTCGTCGAGGTCGATGAACAGTGCAGCGACGGTGGTTCCGGTATGCCGCGCACGGATCAGCATCTGTTGCAGGCGATCCAGGATCAAGGCCCTGTTCGGCAGGCCCGTCAGCTGATCGTGGGTCGCGATGAAGGCCAGTTCCTCCTCGCGGTGTGACCTCGCTTCGTCGCTTCGCCGACGCTCAGACTCGAACGCTTCGCCCATCTGGATCAACGTGAGCGTGAGGCCGCGCTGGATCATGGCGATCGCCAGTGAGCACACCCGCGACGAGACGCCGAGGTCTGCCGCGATGTCCCTCACCGCCTCCTCGGCCGAGTCGCGCCAAGCCAGGCAGCGTCGAATCACCTCGTTCAGTGGCAGCGCGCGTTGGGCAGCAAGCTCGCCAAAGATGAGCCACGACTCCTGGTTACTCGGTGCGTGGCCGTCGTCCCCAGCCATGCGGGCGGCCAGGGCGCACGTCGTGACCATCCCGACCCGCTCGAAGCGTCGCTCGGAGTCCTCATCGAGTGTCTCGCCACGTCCCCTGGCTCTGGCGAGCATCCCGCTGACCACTTGGTCGCGGCGGCAGCGAAGCGCTTCGCCGAGACGCCGCAGGTCTGCCTCCGGGACCGCGGCGGCGTCGGATGGAAGAAGCGGGTCCACGTCTCGAGAGGGTCTCATCGCCTACAGATCGGTGGCGTGATCCAAACCTTGAGCCCGCGTTGCCCCGATCCGCGTTTGTCCCAAGCTCCATCGAGCAACGATCGTGAAAGCCTCTGGTACGTGACTAGGCGGACACGGCGGTCTCGGCGGAAGCGTCCGCAACCTGCGGGTCGCCCGGACCGGCCCTTGTCTAGGAGGCTTCTTGACGAGAGGCCCGCTCGCGCTCGGCCTCGACCTTCGCGCCGATGAAAGACGCGGCGTCCTCCGTGCCGAGGAACGGGGCGAACACGACGTAGATGATCGCCGGCACCAGCCCCCGCAGGTCCTGTACGCGATCCTCTCTGACGTGCAGGTTGATCGCCTCCAGCACGGCGCACACGACCGCCTCAGTAATTGCGTGGGGAACCTGGCTCGCGGCGGGGAGGTCGCGGTTCCCGCCGTCAACGAACAGCGTGAAGGCGCGCACGAAGTCGAGCACCCGCCCGATCCGGGCCGGCGGCGAGTAGCTCGCAACGAACAAGAAGTGCGCGAGGTTCGGCTCGCCCTCGAGGAACTGCTCGAGCGCCCACCCCGCCTCCCACAGCTGATCCGCCCAGGAGCCTGTGTCGCCGAAGAAAGCGCCTCCCATCTTCGCGAGCAGTTGCTCGAACACAAGCTGAGCCGTTCCGTCGAAGGCCTCATCCTTGTCGTGGAACTGGGCGTAGAACGCGTCGCGTGAGATACCCGCAGTGGCGACGATGTCCGCGACCGTCAGCTCGGCGTAGCCGTGCGTGCGGATCGCCTCCGCCGTCGCATACGTGATCCGTTCGCGCTGGACGCTCCTCGCGATCTCGGACTGCAGTCGGTGGCGACCCTTCGGCAGCGACGGGTGCACCGAAAGCATGCCGGGACGCTGGACGGGCTTGCTCATCAAAGCCGGCTCAGGCTTCGGCGCGCGCCATTTCGCCGGACCTCGCTGCACGGTGTAGTAGTCGACCCACGTGAGCAAGTCGCCCAGCAGCAGCCGCGGCGCGGCGCCGTCTCTTCCCATGCGCATCGTGAGTACCCGGATCGCTCCTTCCAACACGAGTTGGGCGGACACGTCGATGAGTGGCTGCGTCCCGGGCGCGCGCTCCCACGCTGCTTCGATCGCCTGCTGCAGGCCGTGAACGAGTCGATCGCGCTCCGACTGTGCGGCCGAACCCGCCAGCATCGTCTCGTGTGTCAGGAAGTCGAACACGCGTGGTTCGCGATCGGCGAGCTCTACGAGCGCGGCGATCGCTGACTGCAGGCCACGCTGCGGCTCGCCCCGCGTGACGGCGAGTTCAACCTCGAGCAAGGTCCGCCGCGCCAGCTCGCTTTGGGCCGCGAGCACGCAGGCCTCCTTGTTCTCGAACAGCTGGTAGAAGGTGGCGCGCGACACGCCGGCCCGTCGCACGAGATCGGCCACCTTCGTGTCCGGGTAGCCGTGCTCGGCGGTGAGGTCGACGATCGCTGCGAGCAGCCTCGAGCGCTGGTCAGCCCGTGTCTTCAGGATCGGCGTTTGTTGTGCCTCCAGGCCCCCCTCAGGCCTGCTTACCTCCGCTTGTCCGGGCACGCGCTCTGTCTCGGTTGCCACGATGACCCCCTCGGACTTGCCTCGCGGTGAGCTGCGTCACCAACCGTATCGCCTCCTGGGACCCCGTAAACGGTGCCAGCACGACATAGGCGAGCCGCGGCAGCTGCTCCCCCAGGGCCGCGGTTTCGCCCCGGGCGACGTGGCGGTAGATGACTTCGAAGATCGCGCCCGCGATCGCCTGCGTGCACACGCGCGGCACCTCGGCGGCCTCGGGCCTGTAGCGGAACCCTTCCTCGAGGAAGACAGTGAACGACTTCGTGATGTCCTCGGTGCGGCTGAGCGCCGCCGGCCCGGCGGCGTAGCACTCGACGAGCCGCAGGTATGACAGGGATGGGTGCGAGACGATCAGCCCGATCAGCATCCGCAGCGCCTTCCACACCCTCTCTGGCCACTCCTCCGCGGAGAAGTAGGCGGCTGCGCAAGCGTCGAGGATCTCCTGGGTGGAGTAGCGCTGCGCTTCGAGGAAGGCGTGCAGCTTGTCCGTGAAGTGTTCGTAGAAGACCTCTCGCGAGACCCCCGCTGCGGTGACGATGTCGGACACCGTCGCGTTGGCGAAGCCCTTCTCCGTCATCACCTGAGCGGTTCCGTAGACGATCCGCGTTCTCTGGCTGCGGGCGACGACGCCCGGCGGCAGCCCGTGGCGACCCCGCGGCAGACGCTCCAGGGCGCCGCTCGTCGGCAGTGCCAGAGCGGCTAGGTCGGTGTCTTGGATCGCCTTGGCGCTGAGGCTCCACCGGCCGCGCTTGGCCGGCGTGGCATACGAGGCCATCCACTCGAGCAGGTCGTCGACGAGGCCCGGCAGTTCGTCCTCTGCGTGGCTGCGCAGGCGCCACACGGCGATGCTCCTGACCCCGCCGACGAGGACCATGGCCGGGACGTCGAGCGTCTCCCTGAGATCGCGCGTGCTCTCGAGGCTGTCTTCGATCCGCTGCTCGAAGAGATCTAGGGCCCGCTCGCGCTCCTCACGCATGCGGGGCCCAGCTGCCCGGGACTCGACCAGCAGCAGCCTGCCGCCGGCGGGGTCCGCCCGCAACGCGCCGAGCAGCTCGCCCAGGGCCGTCTTCGCGACCTCGCGCCAATCGCTGCCTCCCTGAAGCTGCAACGGGCCTACCAGGCGCCTCGCCGTGGCCCAGTAGGCGGCGAGCAGGCAGTCTTCCTTGTCGGTGAACTGCTCGTAGAAGGTCGCACTCGAGACCCCCGCCTTCGCGCTGACCTGGGCGATGCTGACCTGGAGGTAGCCGACCTGCGCCGAGAGCTCGATCATCGCGTCGAGCAAACGTTCGCGCTGGGTCTTGCGCGGCACTTTTTCCGACACCCTGTCGCGCCTCTTGGAGGGCCGCTTGCGGCTCACAGTCGCTGATTTACGGGGGGATGAAGGCATAGCTGACCTCCGACACGATACACCACAGGGCGGAAGTGAGACCGTTGCGTTTCACGGGCGGACGTTCCTGCAGCCCTCGGTAGAGCATGCGCCCCTGGCATCGCGCCGCTCCTACCCATACAGAAACAGAGCTCCCAGACACTCGGTGCGAGGGACCCAGCCGCCGCCCCCACCCTCGACATCACAGACCGCACGCTTGGATGCCACCCACATTCACGACTAAGCCCAACGCGCACCCCCCACAACCTGCGAACGGACAACCCAGAACACACCACGCGAGCGCGAGCGTCGGCACGTAGGAGCACGAAGGCAGCTCACCGGCACGCCCGGCAGCTACCCCCAAGCGGCGGGGTCCAAGCTCCCGCTCCGCCGCATGAGCACTCAGCTCACTTGTGGCTCTGCGCGGCGCTCCTGCTCGAGCTTGCCGGCGATGAACGCGCCGGCCTCCTCCGCGCCCAGGAACGGCGCCACGATCACGTAGGTCAGCATCGGCAAGGCGTCGACCAGGCCGGCCGAGCGGCCGTGCCGGACGTAGTGCGAGACCGCCTCCATGATCGTGCCGGCGATCGCCTCTGACGTCGCGTGAGGGAGTGCGGCGGCCTCCGGACGCACCGTGTACCCGCTGGCGAGAAGCGCCGTGAAGGCCAAGACGGCATCGTCGGTCTGGCGCGCTACCGCCGCTCCCAGGGCGTAGGATTCGACGAACCCGAAGTGCGCGAAGCTGGGCGCGGCAAGCACGAACCTCGTCGAAGCGCGTGCGCTCTGCCAGATCTGCTCGTGCCACGGGCCCCTCGATGCGAAGAACCCCCCCGCGGTTGCCGCCATCATCTGCTCGAAGACCAGTTTGTGTAACTCGAGGAAGGCTTCCGAGCGACTGTGGAAGTGCGAATAGAAGACTTCGCGTGAGACGCCGGCGGTCGCGACTATCTCCGCCACGGTGGTGTCGGCATAGCCCCTAGACATGATCACCCCGGCAGTGGCATGGAGGATGCGTTCGCGCTGGACTCGCCGCACTACGGGCCCGGGCAGACGATGTCGCCCGCGCGGCAGCGCCCGGGGGGCGACCAGGCCGAGGGCCCCGAACTCCTCGATGTCTTTAGGGCCCGTGGACGGGACGAGGGGCGCCGCGGGTCCCACGCCGTGCGGCGTGAGGTAGGACTCGAGCCAGCGTACGAGCTCGCCCGGCAGCGGCCCCGAGACCTCTTGATCGCGGCGCATCCGGATTCCGAGTAACCGCAGCATTCCGCCGAGCAGGATCCAGGCCGGCACCTGCACCATCGAAGGCGCCGCGTCCTCGGCCAGCGCTCGTTCGAGCTGCTCGCCGATGCTAGTGATCAGCGCCTCGCGCCGATCCAGAGCGGTTGGCCCGGCCAGCATCGCCTCGTAGGTCAGAAAACTGAACTCGGACGGCGTACGATCGGCGCAGCCGGTGAGCTCATCGACGATCGCGCGGACCGCTGCTTTACCGCGGCCGCCTGAGACAGCCTTGGCGGTCCTCGCCAACAGGCGCTCCGACAGCACGTCATGGGCGGCGAGGAAACACGCCTCCTTGTTCTTGAACTGCTCGTAGAAGGTGGCTCGGGAGACACCGGCGCTGCTCGCAACGTCGCCCACCCGTACCCCGGCGTAGCCCGAGCTGGCGACGCGCTCGACCACGGCCTCAACCAGCCTTCGACGCTGATCGCCCTCTGAGCTCGCGCCGTCGGCGCGGCCCGCGGCCTGGCTGCAGGGTGTCCCCGGCCGCCATGCGTGATCGGCAGCGATCACCGTAGTCGGATGCAAGCGCCGCCGATGCGGGCCGACTCGGGGTGACTGTGCCGGTACACCCGGCAAAGCCTATCGGAACCGACCCCGGAATTATGGCGACCATGCAAGTTCACAAACGCTCGGCGCCGCGGCCTGGGCGCCGGTGCCACAACTCTGTAAACGGGCTGGCAACCCTTGACATTAGGGACCATTTGGCCTGCGCCGCGGGCGGTTCAGTCCACCCAGTCGGCTAGCACTTCAGCGACCGAGTGCGTTCAGACCGGCTGCGGGACGTGCGCCTTCAGCTGCGTCACTTGTCGCACCGCGTCGTCGGGGCCCGTGAAGGGAGCGATCGCGATGTACGTCAGTTGCGGCAGACGCCGGAGAAGTCCCGCGAGGTCGCCCCGCGCGACATGGCGCTGGATGACCTCAAAGATCGCGCCCGCGATCGCGAGCGAGCAGATCTTCGGCAGCTCTCGAGCCTCGCGCCGGTAGCTGTAGCCCTCCTCCAGGAAGATCGTGAATGACCTCGTGATCTCCTCCGCACGGCGGATCGCGTCGGGACCGGCCGCGTAGCACTCGACCAGCCGCAGGTGCGAGATCGCGGGATTCTCAGCGATCATCTGCAGGAGCGCGCCGAAGGTGTTCCACACCCGCTCGGGCCAGGCCGAGGCCCTGAAGTAGGCCGCGGCGCACGTGTCGAGAATGTGCTGCGTGGGGTGCTGTTGGGCTTCCAGGAAGGCGTTCTGCTTGTCGCTGAAGTGTTCGTAGAAGACCTCGCGTGACACGCCGGCCGCCGCCACGATGTCGGCGACGGTCGCGTTTTCATAGCCCTTGCCCATCATCACCTCGGCCGTCCCGTAGATGATCCGCGTCCGCTGGCTTCGCGCGATCACGCCGGCGGGCAGCCCATGGCGCCCACGCGGAAGGCGTTGTGGCCGACGCCGAGAGGCAGCCTGGCGCTCGGCTGCCGGCGGCTCCGGCAGCAGCGCGTCGGGGCCGGTGCTCCAATGCTCGCGGCCCGCGGGGACGGCGTAGGAGCGAACCCACACGATGCCGTCCTCGGCGAGCGCCGGGAGGTCGTCCTCGCCGTGAATGCGTAGGTATCTGGCCACGATGCTCCGTATCGCGCCCACCAGCGCGATCGGCGGAACGTCGAAGGTCTCGGTGCCCTGCGGCGTGCTGTCGATAAATTCCTGCACGCGCCGCTCGAATGCGTCGATAACGAGGCGACGAGTTTCTCGCGCCGGCTGTCCGCCGGCGAGGCGCTCGACGAATAGCAGCCGCCCCGCGTCCGGGTCCTGGCGGAGCGCGTTCGTGAGCTGGCGTAGAGAGCTCGCTGCCGCCTCGGGCCAGTCGCCGTTGACCGAAGTGGGCAGCGCCTGCGCGAGGAGTCGTTCGGCGGCCGTGCGGTAGGCGGCGAGCAGGCAGTCTTCCTTGTCCTGAAATTGCTCGTAGAACGTCGCCCGGGAGACCCCGGCCTTCGCGCTGACCTGGGCAATGCTCACCTGCTGATAGCCGACCTCGGCCGCGAGCGCGATCATCGAATCGAGCAGGCGCTCACGCTGGGAGCGCTTCGGGCGCTTCGACGACACGCTGTCGCCCTCTCTGGGCGTCCGCGCGCGGCGCTCGGCAACCGGTTTTCGCAATGGCTCTGGCATAAGAGACCTGATCGCAGAATACACGACCCCTCACAAGCCAGACCGTTTTGTTTCAACAGGATCCGGGTCGAATCAACGCGCCCTTCGCCCGTGGCTCCGCTTCTTTATGACCTGATCGCGGTCAACACCCGCAAGAGTGCCGCCTGACGGCCAAACGCCGCAGGGGCGGGGCCAGCTTCAGCCGATGTGGCGATGGAAGCGAGATCTTTGGATCACAAAACCGTTTATTGTTCCATCGGGCGGCGCTGCCGATGGCAGCCTGACACCAGGAGGACGGGAGCATCTCATGCATATCGACGCACCGGCGGCTGCGTCCCCCAGCCAGGCCCTCGCCCACAGGCTGCGGCCCGCGGGGGCGAAAGCGGTGCGCGCTCGATCGGTCTCGCGATAGGACCTCGACGTGAACGACCTCGTCGCTGCTGTCGAGATGTGGATGCTCGTCAACGTGCTCTGCGCCTGGATCTTCGTCCGGCGGACCTGGCGGGACTGATCGCAAGTGGGCGCAGCCGATAGAGATGCAGCCGGTCTCGGCAGGGCACGCAGTGCTCAGGTGAGCGCCTGCGAGGGCAACTCGAGCCCACCGTCCCCGGGTTCTCGCGGGTCCGGCGCGAGCCCGATCGCGTCACCCTCCCACAACACTGAAACCACCATACCGTCCCATTACAACTCTTGCTGCACGGGATTGCGGGACCAAAACCCATGGATGACGTCGCTGAAAGATAGGCAGTGGTAGAGCCAAAGATGGGCAGCCGCCGATCGTTTCGCTTGACAGCTCAGCGTGTGCATGATTGGATGTCAACGGCTTTCAACCGTCTACGCCTGTTGCGCGGGGGTCGCACGGCTCGTGAACAGAAGCAAGCAACTGCGACAGGTCGGCTCGGCTCGTGGCCAGCGGGGCGGAGTATGAGCGCGCTCGAGCGGGGTCCGAGAAGGAGTCGGCGCCACCCGGCGAACACCAACGCGGCGGCGGCCCGGCGCTCTCAAGCCAGGCGTGAGGCGATCGAAGCACTGAGTGGCCTGCCGATGCGGATGACCCACCGGACGATGACGGTGCTGACCGTGATCTCGGCCGAGCCCGGGCTCAGCAACGTCCAGGTGGGCAAACGCGCTGGGATCGCGGACAAGGGCCAGACCTCGAGGCTGCTCGCGCGCCTTTCACGCCTGGGCCTCGCGGCCAATACCGGTGGCCAACCGATGGGCGAGGCAAACGCATGGCAGCTGACGCCACGGGGCGAAGAGGTCGAGTTTACGTTGAGACAGGCGCTGCTGGGCCTCGCCGCGAACAGAACGTCAGACCACACGATCGGCGTTCCAGCGTAGGCGATGGTGAAGGGCGGCCGGCGATGAACCCCGTGATCGCCGCCCCTGAGCGCGGGTCAGTCGCCGATCATCCTTCCGGGCCGGCGGAGCCGGGAGCCAGGCCCTGTCGCCCACCGGCCCTCTCCGACCGACACATATTGCAGATCATCCGCTTCACCGAGCGCCAGATCGAGCTGGTGTTCCGGGCGCGCAGACAGCTCGGCGACGTGTTCGAGCTTCACGGCGGGCTACGGGGGGGCATCATCGTGACGTGCGATCCCGACCATGCCCGCTCGCTGTTCACGGCGAACCCGGAGCACGTGCCCTCGGTGACGGCGGAGTCTCCGCTGCGCCCGATCGTGGGCCCAGGATCGGTGCTCACAGCCAACGGACCTCGCCACCTTCGCCAGCGCCGCCTGCTGCTGCCCTCCTTCCACGGCGAGGCGATCGACCGCTACACAGCGATGATCGAGCGGGCGACCGAACGCGAGCTTGACTCCTGGCCGCTCGACAGGCCCTTCCCGCTGGCGCCACGCATGCAGGCGATCACGCTCGAGGTGATCATGTCTGCCATCTTCGGCGTTGGTGACGCCGTCGAGCGAGGCAGCGCTGAGCACCGACTACGCACGACGATCAAGCGTCTCACGCTCGCCTCGACGTCGCGGATGGCAAAGCTCGGAGAGCTGATGAACTTCGGCCGTACCGAGCCAGTCGGCGTGATCCGCACCGGAGTCGGCCTGCTCGACCAGGCGACCTACCCGGTGATCGAGGCGCGACGGCGAGAGGAGGGCTTGGCCGATCGAGGCGACATCCTTTCGATGTTGCTCGACGCAAGGACCGAGGAGGGCGAGCCGCTGAGCGACTCGGAGGTCCGTGACGAGCTGCTCACGCTCGTGCTCGCCGGATTCGAGACCACCGCGAACTCGCTCGCGTGGACCTGGGAGCGCCTGCTGCGAACCCCGCACGCCCACGAGCAGCTGCTCGCGGCCGTTCGTAACGACGAGCGGCCTGACGAGCACATCGAGGCAACGATCATCGAGGGCATGCGTTGTCGCCCGGTGGTGCCGATCGTGGGCCGTCGCGTGACCGTGCCCTGGCGACTGGGGAAGTACGTGCTGCCAGCCGGTAGCGCGATCAGCGTCAGCATCCTGTTGCTACATCACCGTGAGGACCTCTACCCCGACCCGTTCGCGTTCCGTCCCGAGCGCTGGCTGGAGCGCAAGCCCGGAACGTACGATTGGATCCCCTTTGGCGGCGGTACCAGACGCTGCCTCGGAGCGACCCTGGCGATGGCCGAGCAGCGTGTCGTGCTGGCCGCGATGGCGCGGCGCCTGGATCTCGAGCCCGACCGCGCTGAGCCCGAGCACGCCCAGCACCGCAACGTGACGATGATCCCGGCCCGCGGCGGCCGGGCGATCTTACGTGCGAGAGCGTCCTAGCTGCTCAGGGCCCGGGCCGGAGCAGGCGCGGCGGTCACGCGTTTTGAGGTGGGCGACGCCCGCCGTCAGCATTATGCCGAGCCCTCACCAGGTCCTCGAGGCCTGATGCCGGCGCCCCGTCCGGCGTGGAGGCGCCCGCAAACGCCGCCCGCAGCTTCTCGTTGCATCGCTGCCTCCTCCGCGTCCTGGATCGCCCAACCGACTCGCTCCAGAAGCTGTGCTGCCGCGTGCTCGCTCGTCACGTGCACGGATCGGACGTACTCATTCAAGACGATGAGCGGAGCCTCCTCGGGAGCTGAGTCCGCGATCACCATGACTCTGGGCATGAGTTCCTCGCTCGTTGGCAGGTCCTGCCGTGCGGGCCGTGGCATGCCCCAGAAAGCATGTGCCGTGAACCCGAGCAGTATCCCTTCTAGCGTAACATCGGGCGCTGTCCACGAAGCGTTTCAAACGTCGCGAAAGACCCTAAACTCTGGGAAAACGAGGGTCACCTGTTGTTCTTCGGTCGCTTGGATCTCCCTCTACATCGCCCGACCGTGTAAGCGCTTGTACGCGGCTGACGGCGAAGCCGCAAGCTGCAACCAGCTCGGCGGTCTCCGTGAAAACGCCGCCCTTGAGGCAAGAGGACTATGGCCAGAGCTCCAGAGCGTCCATGATCTTGCCCCACGTCTCTACCGCGCGCGCTTCGAAGTCGCTGAACACACCTTCCAGGGCGGAGGCCTGCTGGGCGAGTGCGCGCGTGGAAGCGCTCTCGTACGCCGAGAGCGCCCCCGGCAATTCTCCGGCGGCGACCCATGCGGGCATGAAACGGGCGTCGAATGCGTCGGTGACCGCGGGCAGGCTGGAATAGCCGCTCGCCGCCCATGACCCCACGTCCGCACAGAGCGAGGGCGGATGGAGGTCCGCGAGCACACTGACATTCGCGACGTAGCGCCGTACCTGGCTCGTGAGCTGGGCGTCGCTCCAGCGCAAATGCTGGGTCGAGTCGACGAACGCGCGCGCCAGCGGCAGACCCTGATCGACGACGGTCAGCACCATCGCCCCGACCACCTCGTTGCTCAGCTGGGTCGACATCGGATTCTGAGGAGACCCAGCGGCGGCGTCCGGACAGGTCGCCCGCACCCTGCCAAGCAGGCGCTCAAGCGACCCTTCCGCGGCAGGTATCCGCCTGACAGCACTCTGCATCAGCCGGTAGTCCGCCTGGACATAGGCACGCGTGGCTTCGACATCGCTGCTCGAGGCGTCCGCCGCCGGCGCGGTCCACATGGCTGAGGTGACCACGGCCAGCCCGAGGCCTGTCGCAATCACGCCACGGCACCGGCGCCGCGCGGGCGACGAGGCTACGCCGCGAGCGAGCCATGGGCCGGTAGCCGACCACGCGGACAGCATTCGCGTGTCTTTCGCGGTTGCGGAGTCGATTAGCGACCGATCTCTTTCAATTGCTTGCCGGATGCGTTGGCCGGTATCCCGCAGATGCCTTGCATCGTCTCATACGAGATGATTAGATGCCAGTCGCATACAAACTGGCTGATGTCTCGCGTAACATGCGAACGCGCGCCAGGGATGCCGGGCGACGCTGCCAGGGGGGTGGCGCGAGCCACGACGGAGGGGTCGCTGCGGTGTCTAGCCCACCGCAGCGACCTTCCACCGAGCGTTTGGGGCGCTGCACCCCAGCGCTGCCCAGCCGGCCCAATCGGCCTCGCCGGGCAACAGCGGTCGCTCCACGATAAAGCCACCGCAGCGTTACAATGACACCGCCTGTCCGCCGGGTCTCCGCCCCTCACGAGCACGCCGGGACCATCACTCAGGGGTCAGTCCAAAGCGATATGACACGTTCATTCATCGCCGGGCCCGACCCCCTGTGGCGCGGTTGGAGGAGGGTACGCGGCGAGGCCTGCTGATCAAGCCTGCGATGGGTCCCGTTCGGAGCCGCGGCGGCGGAGCGCGATGGGAGTCGCGTGGGGACACTCCGCCTCACGGGGGCGCGTCTCTCACGGCGGACGGTCGATGACTTGGGCCCCTTTGCTGCCACGCCATCGCGCCCGACGGGGCCTCCACGCGGCACCCAGTGCCGCCCTGCGGCCCAGGTCGCTCTCGGGCCGGTCAGGCGGCCCGGTGTACACCTGTGTTCTGCTGTGTCGGCCACGACTGTCAGGCTATGCCGGACTTCGTGTACTGCAACGGTCTGAGTTGATCGGCTCGCCGACGCGGGTCGCGCCTTCGGATCGAGGCCATCTTCGCTGCAAATCAAGGGAGTGCCAGGGCTGGTCGACCGGCCGCTGGCCCAAGACAGAGTGTCTTGCAAAGAGGGTTCTCACGGAGTAGTGTCGCGTCAGAGGGAAGTCGGGCGCGCCTTGGGCGCGGTCGAATCAGGGGAGGTGGGGTTTGGCAACCGGGAGCATTCGGGAGCGCAACGGACGCTTTTATGTCCGAACCCGGGTGCTCGTGGTTGATCCGGAGTCGGGGCGCCCACGCTGGAAGCAGGTGGAGAAGGCGGCCGGCGGCAGTCGCCGCTCAGCAGAAGCGGCGCTGCGTGCGCTTCAGGGCGAGGTCGCCGAAGGCCGCTTTCTGCCGAGCGCGATGACCGTCGCCGAGCTCGGCCGGAAATGGCTGCTCGAGCACGTCCAGCCGAACCTGAAGCCGGGTGCAGCGGCCAACTACAAAGGGACCTTCTATCGGCACGTGGCGCCGGCATTGGGGGCAAGGCGCCTTGATGACTGCACCCCGCAGCTGATCAAGGCGTTCCTCGGGCGCAAGCGAGCCGAGGGCCTGACGGCGGAGACGGTCGGCAAGATCCGCCGGCACATCCACGCGATGTTCGCGTTCGCCCTCGACGAGGGGCTCTTGCGGGTCAACCCGGCCGACGGCGCTCGCGCGCGGGGCCGCCGCTCGGCGGGTCACCGGGCGCGGGGCACGGAACTCAGCCCGATGGAGGTCAAGCGCTTCCTCGATGTCTGCTCGCCACGCTGGCGGCTGTTCTTCACCGTCGCGCTCGACACAGGCCTGCGTCGCGGGGAGCTGATCGGCCTCTGCTGGGGGGATGTGGACCTACTGCAGCGGATTCTGTACGTGCGGCGCAGCATCGGCCCTTACGACAAGCCAGAGACGCTTGGGGAGGACCTGCGGCGGCTGACCACCAAGACGGAAGCCGGTCAGCGGCTCGTTCCCATCCTCGATGGCGCGCAGGCAGCCCTTGAGGAGCTCTACACAACGGCGAAGGACACAACCGACTATGCGCCGGTGTTCGCCACGATCGAGCCCCGCCGCGAGGGCGAGCGTGCCGGGCAGCCGCTGTCGCCAAGAATGGTCACACGCGTCTTTCGCCGCTACGCCGAACGCGCCGGGCTCGCCTCGACGATGAGGCTCCACGATCTGCGTCACACCGCGATCACGAACGCGATCGGCCAGGGCGAGGACATCCTGCTGATCTCCTCATTCGCAGGCCACGCCAAGACCTCCACAACCGTCGACGTCTACGGACACCTGATGCCAGACCGCGTCACCGAAGCCGCACGACGGATGCGATCGATCTCCGGATACCCCTCACCCCTGGAAACAGGAGCTCGAGGACCTGGGCGCCCCGCCGCCACATCGATCGGCCTAGGCCAGTGCGGCCGCCGCGCCAGCAGCAACACCGTTACCCGCTTCGAATACGCCCTCAACCAGCCAGGATCCGCACAGCCTGCGCCGTGGCCCCTCGTCGTCGAGGTTGACGCCGGCCCCTCCACGGAACGCGCGCGCACGCGCCCGCCGACTCCAGCCCCGCGGCGAGACCAACCCGACTCCGCTCGCTAGAGAAGTCGCGCCCACCTTGGGTGTGCCCGCCGGCCGCGCGCGCTGCGGCTCCTCACGCGCTACTCGCGCCGATTGCGAGCACACGGTCGTTCATAATGCAAACCTGGCATAGTGTCCATGCCGAGTCAACGCATACCGTGAGGTTTCGCGCGGGAGGGCCGCTGAGGTGCCACTGGATCAAACCAAGATCGGACAGGTCGTCGCTGAGCAGATGGCGGCGCTCGAACTCCAGTACGGCGAGGACTGCGAGATCGGCGACGTCTGCACCGTGGTTGAGGTGCTCGGACCGCACGGGTCCACCGTCCGCGTCCGCAGCAGCGCCACACGATCCCACATCGCCGTCGGACTGCTGCGCGTGGCCGAAGCGACGATGCTCGATAGCTACGAGGACGACACCGCTGAGCGTCCCAGGGATCTCGGAGGCGGCCCCGGTGAGCGCCGTGCCTCTCGCTCGCCTGCTCGAACACCACCCGAGCGGCCCTCGAGGCTCGCGTAGCCATCTACGGCCGCACCGCGAGCGTCTTCTCAGGCGGCAGCGCCCACTTCGACTCGGATATCTATCCCCAGCCTCGCGAGTTCCGCCCCGAGCGCTTCCTGCAGGACACGCCGGACGGTAGTCGTCCTACCATTCGGCGGCGGCGCCCACCGCTACCTCGGCGCCGCACTCGCACTACTGGAGATCAAGATCGCATAGCGCGAGATCTTCGCGCGCCTGGAGCTCGCGCCGGTATCAGCGACGCTCGCGCGCCCAGTCCCGCGCTGCCCGACCCTCGCTCCCCACCGAGGCGCACGCGTGCGGGTCCTGGATACGCGCCCGAGGACAAGCGTCGGATCATCCTTCGCGGTCTGAACCCGTTCCCGGATCTTCTCCAGCGCGGACTCGCTCCATGGTCGGGTCTGCCGCGGTCCTCCGCGGGCCGGGCGCGTGATCGCTCGTGGCGCCTTGACTGGATCGATAGCCGTGAAACGCGTCGGTCTGGGTTGCTCGTGCCGGCGAAGACTCCGTTCTGAGCCGAGCACTGCAAAGCCAGGCAAACCGGCGGTCCGCGCGACCCGTCGTACCAGACGTAGGCGAATACACGCTGTCGCGATAGGGCGCCCATTGATGCGCCGATCAAGCCCGCCAGACGTTCTCCATAGCGAACGCCGTCGTTCCTCGCCATGCCCCGTTGAAGGGTCTCCGGCGGCTGCTCCACGGCGGCCGCATGAGCCACAACGCTCCCATGCCTGCGGGAGCGGCGCTGATAGCGACCCTATGGCTGACCCTAGTAGCTAAATACGGCTAGGGCCCTAGTCCAGCCAAGACGGGGGTCACGGGGACAGTAGCCGTCTGACTGCTTGCCTCGAGGGACTCGAGCTGGGTGTGCCCAACCGGCTCGGTTACCCCCGTTCCTCGGGCCTCCGTGCTCGTAGAGAGCGACGCTCGCTGCTGGGCGACCGCGTGCGTTCCACAGGCGCTTCCGTCCCTAGTTTTGGCTGCGGTTCCCTCCAGCATCCCCTGATCTCCCCACGACAGACTACCTGCTCTCTGGCCGGTACTAGAACACATCGGTAGGGGTTTGTCAATGACATACCAGTGACGATCATTCGCCGGCCCCTCAGCAACGGGGTTCCGGACTTGCGCGAAGGGCCGGGCGAGGTGATGGCGCAGCGTTGACCCCCGTCTTGGCTGGACGGAGGTCATCACGGCGTGGGGCGACGCGGGTGCCCTCGACGGCCTTCTGGGGCCCGGTTCCGGCTACGTACCGCCTCCGTTCGACGATGCGTTGGAGGAGATCTGCCGAGCGGTCGCACGGGCGGCTGCGAGCGAGGACTGCTGGCTCGCGCGCATCCGTGGCGGACTGTCGGCGTTGCTTGCCTATCTGGACGAGGATGCCCAGTGCGCTCGTTCGCTTGCGCTGGAAGCACCGTTACGTGAGGCGACGGCACTCGAGTGCGTAAGGCGCGTGCAGGAGGCGCTCGCGGGGGTCCTGAGGGAGGCCCGCGAGCAAATCATCATCGGCGCGGAAATGAGGCCGTCTACCAGCTGATCGCGGAGCTCGTCACGCTCGGGGTGCTGTCCGTGATCCGTTCCGGGGTCCTTCGCGGCGACGGAGCGCCGCTTGCGCAGCTGGAGGCGCCGTTGATGCTCCATGTCGTCGAGCCCTATCTGGGCCGGGGTGCCGAGCGCGCCGACCGCACCGCAGAGCAATCGCGACCCGAGCTTGCTCACCAGCGGACAGAGATGGTGCCGATCCGTCCGCACCCGCGCACAATTCAGGCGCTGCGTGTGATCGCGTCAACGCCACGCTTGAGCAGTCGCGAGGTTGGTCGGGCCGTGGGGATCGACAACAACAGCGGGCACATCTCGATGCTGCTGCACCGTCTCGAGCAGCGGGGCCTGATCGAAAACGCCACCCATCGCAAGACCGGGCGACAGCCACATACCTGGTGTCTCACTCCCTACGGCGCTCGCATCCTTGACGTGCTCGCGCGGAGCTACGCCGCCGCTCAGTCAATCGAGGGCGACACGCATGGCAGGACGGCGGCATGACAAGGGTCCTCAGCTCGTCGCCACATTCACGCGACGCAAATGCTCGTCGCTGGCTCGAGCCGTCACTGGCCGCAGGCCCGGCGCGCCCCGCGATGAAACCCCCGCAGGACTTACCACCGGCCGCGAATGAGGCAGCGTGCTGGACATCGCGGCGTCGCGACCGGCGCGGCGAACCTGCCCGAGTTTGTGCGGTCGGCGCCGCCCCTTGCGGCTCCGCGTTCGCGCTCGTGACCAACGGGCCCCTCCGAGAAGGCGCACGGCGTCTCTCGGCGTCGCCCGCTGGCCCCGGCAAGACGACGTCACAAGCTCGCCATTCCGGGGAGCACCGGTGGGCGTCGCATGGCGACGAACGTCGAGCGGTCCCGTGGCGGGACTGCCTGGCCCGTCGAGCAATTAAAACCGAAGGAAAACAGGGAGGAAGTCAGTGAGACATGTACGGAAGCTAGGACTGTGCCTCGTGGCCGCGTGTGCGGTCGCGGCGCTCGGCGCAACGAGTGCGCAAGCCATCAAAAACCCGACGCGAAGCATAGGCATCTACAAAAACTGCCCGGTCCACTCCGAACTCAATGGCTTTAGAGACGCCGCCTGCGTGTTCGCCGCCACGGAAATCGGCGAAAAAGGGACGTCGGCTGGCGGCAAATTCACGGTCGGTCCGATTACAACGCCGATCGAAAAGCAAATCACGCTGCAATACGGAGACAACGAACACGAAGTAGAAGGTGCCGAATTCGGAGTCGTCGAAGAAGTCATTGCACCCACCGATGGTGCGGAAATTATCGTTCCGACGCCAGAGAAGGTGCCGGGTGAACCGATCGGTCACGTCACGGCGACCGAACAGGAAGAACTCGGCTGGCCGGCGACGCTGAAGTACAGCTACGCGACTCACAAATCGCAGGAGAAACACGTAACCGAGACAATCGAACTCGCAGGCGCTCGCCTCGAGCGACAAATACCACTGCATCTTCGAAGAAAACACGGACTGCGTTACCGCACCGATCAAGATCAAAGCGGGCAACCAGTGGCTCAGCGACCTCGGCGACGTTTGCTATGTAGGCTCGAACGAAGAACCGATCGTTCAGCACCTGACGACCGGCGAAACGGAATCGCCACTTACGGGAGAAAAACTACACGGCTCCGGCGGTGAACTGGCGATCTTCGACCAGGGCAACGCTCTGTATCTCCACGGCTCCGTCCTGTACGACAACAGGTACGCGGTGCCGGCTGCGAAATGCACCGGCCCGTACGCCGAAGCAATCACGAACACCATCAACAGGAAGTTCGGTCTTCCCGCGCCGGCGGGAGCGAGCGTCACAGAAATCAAAGGAACGCTCTACGACGCTACGCCGGAAATAGTCGAGCAAAGGGATCACCTGTAAGGCACGGCGCTTAAAGACGCTGGAAGGTAGGACACCGTGAGGAGATCCCGCTGGTAGCGGCGGGATCTCCTCAGTACCAGCCAGTCACCAGAGAACCCCCAAGTGAATGCCGTCTCCGGCCCACAAGCAGGAGCAGCGTTGTATCGGTAACTCGGAGGACGGCACGTTCGCAAAGGAGAAATCGAGAAATGAGATGGAGTCGGTTTATAACCCTGTGCCTCGTCGCCGCGGCTGCGGCTGCAGCGCGACGGTGACCTCGAGCGCGGGCGCGTTCACGGAAGCACCGCCGGAAGTCGGTCGTTGCCTGAAATTGACGGGCGGCCGGTTCAAGGAAGGCAACTGTAAGACAGCAGCCAAAGTGAGCTCGGAACAGAAGTACGAATGGTATCCGGCGTTTGGGCCGAACGGCAAAGGCGAAGAAAAGACGATCGAACCGTCTAAGCGCTTCTACAAAGCCGAATCGAAAGAACTGACGGCGATCCAGCTGGAAACCGTGCACGCGGAAATCGTGAAATGCAAACGCCAAACAAGCGAAGGCGAATACACGGGGCCGAAAACGAACAGGGCGTTCAACATCGTCTTCACGGGCTGCGAATCCGTTGGCCAGGTGTGCGAGAGCACGAACCCGAAAGCGGCGAACAAAGGCGAAATCGCCGTCAAAGAACTCCTCGGGGAAATTGGGATCGAAAAAATCGGAATGAAGGAAGGCCTGGAAGACCCCGCGCTTGACAAGATCGCGAATGTCTTCCGGGCGGCCGGAGGCGAAGTACTGACGGAATTTGAATGCGAGGGCTTGAAATTCGTAGTGAAGGGTGAAGTAATGGAGCCGATCAAGGCAAACGCCATGCTCACCACGCAGACGGTGAAGTTCACGGCGACGAAAGGGAAACAGAAGCCAGAAAAGTTCGCTACGGACCCAACCGGGGACGAAACGGGTGCTGTTTTCAAAGAACAGCAAACTGGAAGAATACTTCCAGGCGGGCCAGACCCTGACAACGATTCAGACGAACATGGAAAAGGCGGAGGCAAGCGCGGTCAGCTGAGACCCGCAGGGTGAAAGTCGCATCGGGCGGCCAGGAAGGCAGAGGGAGCGAGCGCGACGGCGGAATCCGATGGCGCAGTCGCGCTCGCTCCAGGCCCGGGGCACCAAGCTGCTGCACGCAAGAAATGTTGACGAAAACGCGATCAGGTAGCACCGAGAAAGTAGAGACCATCGCACGTGGCCTCGCGGTCGCGAGCGTGTTGATCGCGACCGCGGCGTGCAGCTCGACGGCGCTTGGCCTGACGCAACGAGGACATGTCTTCACGAGCGCGTTCGGCGGCAGGGGCTCAACGGCAGGAAGGTTTGTGCGGCCGGCTGGGGTGACGGTGGACGAAGCGACCGGTGACGTTTATGTGGTTGACGCGGGGAACAATCGGCTCGAGCGGTTCGGGCCCAGGGGCGAATTTGTGTCGGCCTGGGGCTGGGGGGTGAGCGACGGCAAAGAAGAATTCGAGGTGTGTACTGCCGGTTGCCGAGCGGGGGTAGCTGGTGAAGGACCGGGCGAGTTCGACGGGGCGAGCGCAGTCGCGGTGGATAACGCGACGGCCCTAGGCGATCCGTCGCGGGGCGACATCTATGTGCTGGCGAATACCGTCGCTCCAAACAATGTAATTGAAAAGTTCACCCCAACTGGCGAGAGACTCGGAAGCGTGACAGTGCGCGCAACGGCCTGGGGCGCGTTGGGTGGGGTGGCCGTCGATGGCTCCGGACGACTGTGGGTGACCGACCTCGGACTGGCGCCCGAAGAAGTTCTTGGCTTCAGTGATGCAATCGAAAACGCTCCGGTGGCGGCCGTAAAACTGCCGCTCGAATGCGTCGAAGCGCCCGGTCTTGCCGTCGACTCGGGTGGCGACCTGTTTTATGTAGGCCATCAGTTGCGCGATGTGCTTGGGGAATGCCCGGAAGTCGCTCCGTCGGCCAACGCGCCCGCGGTCATCGCCACGGTCGACGACGCCGGCCAGGCGCAGGGACAGGCACTGGACGTTGAAAACACGTCGGGGGTGGCCGTCGACGAGGCGAGTTCGGGCGCCTCGCCATTGGGAGCTGCGGCGCGAGGGGACATATACGCGGACAACGGGTCCAGCGTGGCGGCGTTCGGCGCTGACGGGGTGCTCGCGCAGCGGTTCGGTTCGGGGGTGCTGGCGGGCGGCGTCGGCGTGGCGGTGGATGCGGCCACGGGGGACGTGTACGTCGCTGACGCCAAGAACGCCGTGGTCGACATGTTCGCTCCCGAACCGCCCGGCGGCCCGTCGGTCGACAGCGTGGCCTTCACGGACTTGAGCCCGACGACTACGCGTGTTGAAGCACGCGTCGACCCGCACGGCGCCGACACCCATGTCTTCTTCGAGGTAGGCACGGCCGATTGTCGAGCCTTGCCATCGACCTGCACGGATGTGCCGCCGCCGCCCGGGGAGGATGTGGCTGCCGGGTTCGCCTCAGGGACGGTGAGTGTCGTTGCTGAAGGGTTGACGCCGGGAGCGCGCTACTTCTACCGAGCCGTTGCGGTGAACGAACACGGAGAAACCGACGGGGAGGGCTCGTTCGGCTCGTTTACGACACTTCCTGGGGCGGTGGCGGGACTCGCGGACGGGCGCTCATGGGAACTGGTATCGCCTGTCGAAAAGGCTGGCGCCCTGATTTACCCGATCGCTGGGACGACGGAAAACGGGGGACCCGCGTCGGGTGTGATCGAGGCGGCAGCTGGTGGCTCGGCGATCACCTACGCGGCGAGTTCCCCGATTCGGAGAAGGGGTGGTGGGGAACCGCTCGCTTGAAGCGACGCAGCTGGTCTCGACGCGTGGAACGGAGGGCTGGTCGACGCGGGATATCGCCACGCCGACCGAAGACGCGAAAGGGCTGCAGCCGGGGACGGCGCAGGAGTACCGGTGGTTCTCATCGGATCTGACGGCGGCATTGGCGCAGCCGTTCGGCCCGTACACGTTGACAGGTGAGCACAGGCAGGAACCGCCGCTGCTGCCCGGTGTTGGCAGCGAAGAACGTGGGCTCTATGTGCGGCATGGCTCGACCTGTACTGCCGGCGCCGCGGGCTGCTATGAACCGCTGGTCAGCGCGGAAACCGATACGGCGGGAGCGCAGTTCGGCGGCGAGCTCGAATTCGAGGGGGCAGCGCCGGACCTGAAACACGTGGTGTTTCGCTCGGATGTGGCGTTGAGCAAGAACTCGCCCTCCGCCCCCGGACTTTACGAGTGGAATGCGGGCAAGCCTGCGTCGGAACAGCTCCAGCTGGTGAGCGTGCTGCCGGGAAACAAGCGCGCCGCCGGCAGTGAACCGCCGCCGCAGGTAGGCGACTTCAACCCCATCGGCGCTGCCACGCGGGGTGCGGTGTCGGCTGATGGCTCGCGCGTCTTTTGGAGCGCCGTGGTCGAAGAACATGAAGCCGAAGTGACGAAGCTGTTCATGCGGGACACGACCAGTGGGAAGACGATCGTGGTGAACGCTGCCCAAGGGATCAAGGAAGCCTCGGCGGAAGAACGGGCAGCGGAGGAAGTGCACTTCCGGCTCGCAAGCGCTGATGGTTCGCGAGCGTTCTTCACGGACACGTTCCCGTTGACTGCGCAATCGCGGCTTCGTCCAAGTGGGGAAGGCGAAGAAGCGCCGGCCGACCTATACGTCTGCGAGTTCGCGGTCGGTGGGGAAGGCCCGGAATGCCACTTGAAGGATCTAACGGCGGACCCGGGGTTCGACGTGGGGGAAACGGCGGATGTGGTGGGCACGCTGCCGGGTGCGAGCGAAGACGGTTCGGTGGTGTATTTCGTCGCGAACGGCGTGCTCTCTGAAGAAGCGAGGGCGGCGGGCGCGGTCCCGGGGCATTGTGCGCGGCCTGACGCGAAACAGGCGGCTGACCGGTCTGCGACGTGCAACCTGTATGTGGCGCGTTATGACTCGCAAGCCGGGGGGTGGGAAGCACCGCGGTTCATCGCTGTGCTGTCCCAGGAAGATCAGCCTGACTGGGGCGGCTCGGGCAGCTTCTCGCTTGGGGCGTTGACTTCGCGGGTGTCGCCGAACGGCCGCTTCTTGGCGTTCATGTCCAAGCAGCCGTTGACGGGCTATGACAATGTCGACCAGAGCCCTGCTGCGCACGGCGCGCGTGACGAGGAGGTCTTCCTCTACGACGCTGAACAGCAGCGGCTGACGTGTGTGTCGTGTAATTCGGCTGGGATGCCGCCGCAGGGGGTGTTCGACCATGAAGCGTCCGGTGAAGGCAAAGGCCTTTTGGTGGACCGGTTGGGGGTGTGGAAGGAAACCGAAGGCGAAGAACACGGCGGTACGCGCCGCGCGGTCGACCACTGGCTGGCGGGGTCGGTGCCTGGGTGGACGGCGATCGAAGAAACCGCCGCCTTCTACCAGTCTCGGTATCTGTCTAACGAAGGGAGCGTGTTCTTCGACAGTCCCGACCAGCTCGTCGGGGCGGACCGTAACGGCCGTGAGGATGTGTATGAGTTCGAGCCGCAGGGGCTCGGCAGCTGCGCCTCCGCACCGGGCTGCGTCGCGCTTCTGTCCTCTGGGGAATCGGCACAGGAAGCGGCGTTCATGGACGCGAGCGAAACCGGCAACGACGTGTTCCTGCTCACGAGCCAGCCTTTGACGAGCGCGGACCACGACCAGTCCTTCGACATCTATGACGCACACGTGTGCAGCGAAGCATCGCCATGCATCGCCCCGCCCGCCGGCGCACCACAGCCGTGCGAAGCGCTGCAGACCTGCAGACCCGCTCCGCCGTCGGTTGGCGTGTTCTCGGGCCCGTCCGGGAGCGCGGTGCTTTCGGGTGGCGGCAACCCGCCGGCGTCGCAAACGCTGCCTTCAAAAGCCAGCGTGACACCGAAGCCAGCCCACGAGGGCACAGAAGCTCGCGAAAGCAGTGAAAGCCTGCCATAGCAGGTACAGGCACTCTAAGCGCAAGCGGCAAGCGTGCGAACGCGCCGCTAACAAGAAATACGGCGCCCCTTCGAAGAAGGCCAAGTACGCGCAGAAGGGCCGCGGATGAGCGTGGCGACTGTTAGCGGCGGTCTCGGGCGGTGGCCAGCGGCTGTGGTTGGGGCCGCGGTGGTCGTCTTGCTGCTGGTGTGGGGTGCGCCGGCGGCGCGAGCGGATCCGTGGTGGCATCTGGAGTCGCGTGCGGCGCCGTCGTATCTGCCGCCGGGCGGGGAAGGGCGGATCATTGTGTCGGCGAGCAACGTGGGCACGACCGAAGCGGACGGCGGCTCGCATGCGATCACGATCAGTGATGTGCTGCCGGCGCGGCTGCAGGCGACGGGGATCTCGGGTGGCGGTAGCTACCCAGAAGAAGAACCCCCGATGAGCTGCTCGGTTGAACACCTCTCGTGCACGTATACCGGCAGCGTGCTGCCCTATAAACGCCTTGAAGTCACGATCCGGGTGAGGGTCGCGGCCGGGCCGCCGGCGCAGGAACAGAACACGGTAAGCGTGGAAGGTGGTGGCGCGCCGAGCACGTCGCCGTTGACGAGGCCGGTGACGATCAGCAGCGCAGCGACGCCGTTTGGGGTCGAAGGTTACTCGTTGGTACCCGAAGAAGCAGGCGGCGCTGTGGACACGCAGGCCGGGTCCCATCCGTTTCAGTTGACCGCCACGTTCGACTTGAACCAGACGCTCGCGCTCGGCCGCTTTGGCGAAGGCCCGTTCCCCCAGGCGCCGGCGCTCACCAGGAACCTGGGGTTCCGGCTCCCGCCGGGGCTGGTCGGCAACCCGACCGCGTTCGCGCGCTGCTCTGAAGTTGACTTCGCGACAATCGGCCAAGACGGGTTCACCAACCTGTGCCCAGCGAACACCGCGGTGGGTGCGGCAGTGGTCACGATCTATGAACCGGTGCTGCTGAAATTCAGCACGCTGACGGTGCCGCTGTTCAACCTGGCGCCCGCCCGCGGCGAGCCGGCCCGGTTCGGGTTCGAGGTCTTCAAAGTCCCGGTCGTCCTCGACACCGCCGTCAGAAGCAGCGAAGGCTACGCGGTGAGCGTGAGCGTCAGCAACGCGAGCCAGGCCGCGGCGATCCTCGGCAGCCAGGTCACCTTCTGGGGCGAGCCCGGCTCTGAAGCCCATGATCACGCGCGTGGCTGGGCGTGCCTTGACCTGCCGTTCGAAGCGGAACGAGGGGCCTTGAAGAACTGTGTTGCGCCGGCAGAGCACTCGACGGCGGCGTTCCTCACGATGCCTACCTCGTGTTCAGGACAATCACTTGAGAGCACGGTGGAAGGTGTGTCGTGGCCGACCGCCACCGCGCCCGAAGGCGAGCCGCTGCAGGGCAGCGCGTCATTCGGCCCGCTGTCCGGCTGTGAACGCCTCCCGTTCAGCCCCTCGATCAAGTCCAGCCCGGCCAGCAGAGCGCGAGCACACCGTCCGGACTGAGCGTCGACGTGCACGTGCCGCAAGCCACCACGGTGGAAGGTGGCGGCCTTGCGGAGTCGGCGGTCAAGAGCACGACGGTCACGCTGCCTGAGGGCGTGTTGCTGAACCCGGCGGCCGCGACCGGCCTGCTCGCGTGCAGCGGCGAACAGGTCGGGCTGCGGCCCGGTGTCGAAGAACAGCTGCAGAGTCGAGAACAGCGTGTTCTCGGAAGCCCCGTGGTCATGTCCTGAACAGGCGAAGGTGGGCACGGTCAGCATCAAGACGCCGTTGTTGGATCATGAACTGCAGGGCGCGGCGTATCTGGCGAGCCAGGATACGAACCCGTTTGCCTCGCCGCTGGTGCTGTATCTGCTGGTGCATGACCCGATCTCTGGGGTGCAGGTCAAGCTCGCGGGGACCGTGAGCCCTGACCCGGTCACCGGGCAGCTGACCTCGACGTTTGCGAACACGCCGGAGCTGCCCTTCGAAGAGCTCAAGCTGCACTTCTTCGATGGGCCACGAGCGTCCCTATCGACCCCCCCGTCCTGCGGCAGCTACGCCACAGACGCATCCTTCACGCCGTGGTCGGCAGGCCCCGCGGCGCCCGCCTCGGCGAGCTTCGCGATCACCTCGGGTGCGGAAGGCAGCGGCTGCCCGAACCCGGCGGGTCTCGCACCCGCGTTCAACGCGCAGAGCACCAGCACCCAGGCCGGCGCCTTTACGGCGTTCACGCTGAACCTCGGCCACCGTGACCAGGACCAGCCGTTGAGCGGGATGACGATCCACCTTCCGCAGGGCGTCGCGGCGATGCTCGCATCGCTCACGCCGTGCCCCGAACCGCAAGCCTCCAGGGGGGAATGCGGGCCGGAAAGCCAGATCGGGCAGGCAACCGCCTATGCGGGCCTCGGCCCCGAACCCGACCAGCAAACCGGGCGTGTCTACCTCACGGGCCCCTACGGCGGTGCCCCCTTCGGCCTCTCGATCGCGACCCCCGCGGTCGCTGGCCCCTTCAACCTCGGCACCGTCGTCGTGCGCGCCACGATCAACGTCGACCCCAACACGGCCGCCGTCACGATCACGAGCGCGATCCCGACGGTCGTCCAGGGCGTCGGGATGGCCCCCTCAGGCGTACCCCTCCAGCTGAAACAGCTCCAGGTCACCGTCGACCGGCCGGGGTTCGAGTTCAACCCCACCAGCTGCAACAAGATGGCCGTCACCGGAACCCTGACGGGGTCCGAAGGCGCGAGCGCGCAGGTCTCCTCGCCGTTCCAGGTCGCTGGCTGTCAGGGTCTGCCGTTCCATCCGAGGCTGGAAGTCTCCACGCAGGGTCAGGCGAGCCGAGCGAACGGGGCGAGCCTGACGGTCAAGGTCACCTCCCAGGGGTTGGGCGTAGCGAACATCGCCAAAACGAAGCTGACGCTCCCGGCCGCGCTGCCCTCGCGTCTGACGACGATCCAGAAAGCCTGTCCCGACAGCGTCTTCCAGTCCACCCCGGCGGACCCGGGCGGCGCGTGTGATGAAGGCTCTTTGATCGGCGAAGGGATCGCCCACACCCCGGTCCTGCGAGCCCCGTTGAAGGGTCCCGCCTACCTGGTGTCCCACGGCGGTGCGGCGTTCCCCGACGTTGAGTTCGTGCTGAAGGGCGAAGGGATCCTGCTCGTGCTGGACGGCAAGACCGACATCAAGAACGGCATCACGACCTCCGAATTCAACTCCGTCCCCGACGCGCCCGTGGAAAGCTTCGAAGCGATCCTGCCGATGGGCCCGCACTCCGCGCTGAGCGCCTACGCCTCCGCGAGCAACCCCTACGACCTGTGCGCCGCGAACCTCGCGATACCGACCGTCATCACCGCCCAAAACGGCGCGGTCATCGAGCCGACCACGAAGATCACCCCGCAGGGATGCGCCGCCGTCAAGAGCTCGAGAACGAAGAAGCTCACGCTCGCCCAACAGCTCGCCAAAGCCCTCCACGCCTGCCGCACCCGCTACAAACACAACCACGCTAGGCGCGCCGCGTGCGAACGCAAAACCCACGCCGCCTACACCGCCAAAGCAATGGCAGCATGCCGCGCCACCAACAAACACTCCCGCCACCGGCGCCAAGCCTGCGAAGCCCAAGCCCGCCGACAATACGCAGCCCACAAGGCAACATCCGCCGGGAGCCGCGCCAGAACGACATGACCAGACGCCCGTTGGACCCAGCCCCGCGTGCTGGTGCCTCCCGAGCGTCTATGTCGCTGGGGCACGTTGACGCGATCGATAGCGGTGAAACGCAGCAGTCTGGGTTGCCCTCGGGCGGCGCACGCACGTCCTTTGAGGCTCCACGTCGAAAAGCCGGCTGAACTGGGCGATACGCGCGGCGGAACGGTCCAGCGGACCGAAAACACGCTGTCGCCGCAAGGCGCTCGAAGAAGCCCTGGACGTTCTCGCTAACGAACGGCGTCGTTCCGCGTCGTGCCGATCTCGACGGTGCGTCGTCAGCAGCTCTTGCATGCCACCGTTGACCCTGGACTGCCCTACACGTGTGGGAGCAGCGCCCGTAGCCGCTCCATAGCTAAGCCACGTAGCTGAACCCAGCTGCGGCCCTAGTTCTTACAAGACGGGGGTCACACGCCACCATGGCGGTCTGTACGGCTGGCGCAACGGTCTCGCGCTGGGCCGCCTCCAATACCTGAGTTACGCCCGTCTCGTCGGCGTCTGTGGACGTCGGGACGGGGCCGTTCTGCTGGCCGACCGTGGGCGTTCCACGCGTCCTGCCGTCCCTGGTTTTGGCTGTGGTTCCCTCCAACATCCCCTGATCTCCCCACGACAAACTGCTTGGCCTCTGGCCGGCAGTAGAACACATACCCAGGGGTTTGTCAATGGCATACCATCGACGATCATTTTTGCGGCCGCTGTCACTGGGGTCAGGCAGACTGCAGGGAGCTCCGTCGCCGAAGCAACCCACGCTGACCCCCGTCTTGTAAGGACGGGGGCCACCCCGACGTGGGACGGCGGTGGTGGCCCGGAGGAGCTTGCGGAGCCTGGTTCGCGCTACCTACCGTCTCCGTTCGAGCCGGTTCTGGATGGGATCAGCCGGGCGGTCGCGCAGGCGGCCGCCAGCGAGGACTGCTGGCTGGCACGGATACGTGGCGGACTGTCGGCGTTGCTCGCGTATCTGGATGAGGATGCGCAGGGCGCGCGTTCGCTCGCGCTGGAAGCGCCGGTAGCGGGAGGTGCCGCACTCGAGTGCGTCCGGCGGGCGCAGAGCGCCCTCGGGCCGGTTCTGAGCGAGGCTCGCGAGCAGATCATCATCGGCGCCGAGCTCAGGCCTCCGACAGGCCTGATCGCGGAGCTCGTCACGCTCGGGGTGCTGTCGGTCATTCGCGCCAGCGTCCTTCGCGGTGACGGAGCGTCGCTCGCGGAGCTCGAGGCGCCGTTGATGCTCCACATCGTCGAGCCGTATCTGGGGCGTGGTGCCGAGCGCGCCGACCGCGCCGTAGCGCTCCAGCCGGGCGAGCTAGCACACCCGCGCACAGAGATCGTCCCGATCCGTCCGCACCCGCGCACGATCCAGGCGCTGCGCGCGATCGCCTCAGCGCCACGCCTGAGCAGTCGTGAGGTTGGTCGTGCGGTCGGGATCGATAACAACAGCGGCCACATCTCGAGCCTGCTTCATCGCCTCGAGCAGCGCGGGCTGATCGAAAACGTCAGCCCCCGCCAGACCGGCCGCCAGCCCCACACATGGTTCCTGACGCCCTACGGACATCGCGTCCTCGAGGTCCTCATACACAGCCTCAGCGCAGACGGCTCCCTAGAGGCTGAGTCGCGGGGAAGGAGCGCGGCATGAACGGCCGGGCAAGACTCCTCGCGCGGACAGCGCCCCGAGCAGGAGCAACGCGCCGCTGGGGCGACGCGCGCCCCACGATGGGCCGCGCCATCGTGGGTCAAGACTGGCGCTCGGGGTCGGCGCCGCGTGGGAGCTTTGGTTGCTCGATTGGACTTGGCGGCAACACAGGCGCACTCTGCGCCGAATTACGGCCGCTGACGGGTGTGCGAGGTCTTCGAGTCGATCGTGGCTCGCGCCTTCGCACTGGCGGGCAGCGGTGGGTTCTGGGGCGGCGCGTGGCGTCATCGCAGGGCCGACCGCTGGCCGCCGCACGGCGACCAGGGCTTCCCGGAGGGGGCCTCCTGGATCGTCGCATTGACGATAACCAGAGGAGATAAGGAGTGATTCACAAGTGAGACATCTAAGGACCATCGTGCTCTGCGGTCTCGCGGCGTTTGCGGCGAGCGCCGCGATGGTGACGAGCGCCCTGGCGAACACCGTGCAAAATCCGACCAACAGGCTCGGGATCTACAAAAACTGCCCGGTAAACGGAAAATCTGCCGGCGGCTTCAACGACGAACTTTGTGTCTTCTCGGCTACCGAAGCGGCGCCTGAAGGCGGTGCCTTCACGGTCGGTGGCATTACTGTGCCGCTCGAAAAGCAGGTGCAGCTGCAATACGGTCTTGCCGAAAACTCGGAAGGGGTCCTCGAATTCGTCGCGCCGACTGACGGGGCCGCAGCGATCGTGCCGACGCCGGAGAAGGTGCCAGGCGAACCGATCGGCCACATCACTGAAGCCGAACAGGAAGAAGAGGGTTGGCCGGCTGCGCTGAAGTACAGCTACAAGCAGGCTCAGAAGCACGGCAAGGTCAAGATCGTCTACGAGTCGATCGAACAGGCCGGCGACCCGGTGCAGAACTCGACAAACATCATCTTTGAAGAAGGGGTCGGCGTGCTCGCGCCGGTTAAGATCAAAGGTGAAAACAAATGGCTCAGCGAATTGGGTGACGTATGTTACATCGGGTCGGAAGAAGACCCGATTACCCAGCACCTGACAACCGGGGGGAGCGAATCGCCGCTCACCCACGAAATACTCAAAGGATCCGCTGGCAGATTGAGCATTTTCGATGAAGGCAACGCGCTCTATCTGACCGGGAGCGATCTCGTCGACAACACATATGCCGTACCAGGCGCGAGCTGCACCGGCCCGTATTCCAGCTCTGTGGACGCTGCGATCGACAAAGCGTTCGGGATCCCGGCTGTCGCCGGGGCGAGCAACACCCAGCTCAAAG
Source organism: uncultured Solirubrobacteraceae bacterium (assembly GCA_963743505.1). Lineage (GTDB taxonomy): Bacteria > Actinomycetota > Thermoleophilia > Solirubrobacterales > Solirubrobacteraceae > Palsa-744. The sequence continues at coordinate 1,120,143 of CAVUPZ010000002.1, forward strand.
GCACCCTGTACGAGTCGGTCGCCCAGGTCGTGAAGGAAAAGGGAATCGCGCATTAATAGCTACCTCGCGACACGGCTCCGTCCTCATTTCGCGGACGGAGCCATGTCGCGGATATGCGGGAAGGCGCGTTCGACGTCCTCGTAAGCTCCGACGAAGAGAGTGACCAGATATGAGACGACTGGGGATTACAGGGTTGGTGTTGGTTGTCACTGCTATAGCCTTGGGTGCCGGTGCATCCATAGCGACGGCGGTGGCTCCCGAATATGGCCGTTGCATCAAGAAAGCGAAAGCAGAAGGGAAAGGCTATACGGCGAGTAAATGTACGGTGGTCGGTGAAGGCACAAAAGCTATCTATGAATGGGTCCCGGGTGCGGTGAAACGGAAATTCACAAGCTCGGGCGGAGTTGGCGTCTTGACCACGATCGGTGGTGCGGGCGTCGAATGCAAAACGGAGTCGAGTGCGGGCGAATTCGACGGAGGAAATAACAAAGAAGAGTCGGGCGTGTTCGTGAAATTCAACGGCTGCAAATCGGTGGGCAATCCATGCAGCACCCCAGGTGCCGAAAAAGAAGAACTGATCACGAACGAACTCGACGGCATTGTCGGTTGGGAAAACAAACTGAAAAAAAAGACGGACCTCGAGCTTTACCCGGCTGCGGGCGATCCCAACGGCTACTTCATCGAATTCTCGTGCATCGGTCTTGTCGTAAAAGTGCGCGGTCATCTACTCGTGCCGATCAAAAATGACACAATGACGCTGACGAGCACGCTGAAATTTGTGGCGAAAGCCGGGAAACAAAAACCAGAAAAATGGGAAGAAAGCGCGGAAAAGCAGATACTTGAAGCGAGCTTCAAAGGCGGGCCATTCGAACAGGCGGGACAGAACATTCTCTCGACTGTCACGGCCGAAGAAAAGCTGGAGTTGAACGCCGTGGTCTAGGGAGGGACGGGCATACGACGCGATCGGTGGGGCCTCGACCTTGGGGGGTCCCACCGGCGCGATGGGGCAGATGGGACACGGAATGGAGTGGCGGCGGGTGGATGGTACGGTGGAGATGGAGCAGGGCGTCGCCGTCGGCGAGCGGGCGGGACGGTCGCGTTTCGGCCGGGAGTCGTGTCCGCACCGGGGACTTTCGCGGTTGCGGCGCGCGCGCGCGGGTTCGTCCGCGAGGATGGGTCGGCGCGTGTGGGTCGCTGGCGCGTCGACGCTCGCCCTCGTGTTAGTCGCGGCGGGGCCTGCCTGGGGGTTGGCGGGTCGGGGGCACGTGTTCGCTGGTGCGTTTGCCGGGAGCGGCGAACACAAGTTGCAGGATCCCGCGGGGGTCGCGGTCGACGAAGCGAGTGGTGACGTGTACGTGGTGGATCGCGCGCCGCCGCATGAACGGGTGGAGCGCTTCCGCCCCGCTGCGGGCGGCGGTTATGTGTTCGTGTCCTCGTTCAACGTGCGTTCGCCGGAGGGCATCGCGGTTGATAACTCGAGGGATACGGGTGACCCGTCGCGGGGGGATGTGTATGTGGTGGGTGGGGAAGAAGAAGGCGTGGGGTCCGAAGAAGATGATGTGCTTTACAAGTACAGCCCGTCGGCGGGGAGGGTGCTGTTCAAGAAGACGGTCTTTCATGCGCGGGGTGCAGGAAGAACTGGCGTTGGAAGACATCAACGGGGTGGCGGTCGACGCGAGCGGCGGCTTGTGGGTGTATTGGGGTGAAGAAGGGATGCGTGAGCGGCTTCTCGGATGCGGAATCGAACAGGTGGCAACCGAGCGAGTCGAAAGATCTGGAAGTCCCGTCGCTGTTCGAATGCCGCGCGGGTCCGGGATTCGCGGTCGCGCCGGATGGTTCGGCGTTCTACGTCGCGCATGAACGGGAGACCCCGCTTGAAGAATGCCCGGAAGAAGAAGGGGCGCCGGCGGTGGTTGCGAAGTTCGATGCTGGGGGGCAGCTGGTGTCGCGTAGTTTGGATGGGCAGCCCACGAGCGGGGTCGCGAGCGATGGCGAAGGGAACGTGTACGCCGACAACGGCGTCGGCATCGCGGCGTTCAGTGCGGGCGGGTCGTTGATCGAGCAGTTCGGGTCCGGGGACATCGTCGGCGGCGGTGCGGTGGCGGCGGTGGCGCAGGGCGATGTCTATGTTGCCGAGCCCACGGAAGGGAAGGTTGCGGTGTTCGCGCCGGCTGGGTCGGGGCCGCCGAGCGTCGATGCGGTCTTCGCGCAGAGCGTGACGGCGAGCTCGGAGCGGGTCTCGGCGGCGATCGACCCCAATGGCGCCGCGACGAGCTACTACGTGCAGTACGGGACGGTCAGCTGCGTGCAGGAAGCCGCCGGTTGCACGGATGTGCCGTTGCCTCCGGGCGCGGGGGTGGGGTCGGGGTTCGGCGATCAGGAGGTCAGCGTCGAAGTGACGGGTCTGGCGGCGAACACGACCTACTACTACCGCGTGATCGCGCAGAACGAACACGGCGTGAGCGAAAGCGCGCAGGCGCAGGAAACGTTCTTCACGACGCTGCCCAGCGCCGAGGGTGTGCTGGGAGATGCGCGCGAGTGGGAGCTCGTCTCGCCGCCGGAAAAGCACGGCGCGAGCGTGGAACCGATCAGCCGCGAAGGCGCCTTGACACAGGCCTCCACGAGCGGGGATGCGATTTCGTGGACGGCCAGCTCACCCGTCACCGGTGAAGGGCAGGGCAACCGCCGCCCCGAACCGGTGCAGGTGCTCTCCAGGCGCGGCCCTGAAGGGTGGGCCTCACAGGACATCGCCACGCCGCACACCAAGGGCGAAGGATATGAGCCCGGGGAAGCGACGGAGTACCGGTTCTTCAGCTCCGATCTGTCCTCGGCGCTGGTGGAGCCCCAGGTGCCCAAAGAACCATTGGAAAACCCGCCGCTGGCGCCGGGGGTCACGGAAAAGACGCTGTACCGGCGCGATGACGCGACAGGCACCTTCACGCCGGTCGTCGATGAAGCCGAGGACACGAGGCGAAACGGCGCCAGGCGAACGCAGCAGGTTCGGTGGCAAGCTCGAATTCGAGGGCGCCACCGCCGATCTCTCGCATGTGGTGTTCGGCTCGGAAGTGCCGTTGCTCTCGGGCCTGAGCGGCGAAGGGCTGTATGAGTGGCAGTCGGGATCGCCGCTCGCGCTGGTGAGCGTGCTCCCGGAAGGCACACCGGCGCTGGAACCCGCGCTCGGCGACCTCGGGCGTGACGTTCGCGGCGCGGTCTCGGCCGACGGCGAACGCGTGTTCTTTACCGAGGGGCTCGGCGGCGGCGCCGACGAAGGCCCCTTGTACATGCGCGATCTCGCGACCCAGCACACGATCGCGGTCAATGCCGCGCAGGGCGTCAGCGAACCCGGCGAAGAAGAACGCAGCGAAGACCTCGACGAAGTTCATTTCCAGAGCGCGAGCGCCGACGGCAGCCGGGTCTTCTTCACCGACTCCTGGCCATTGACCCCGGATTCGACGCTGGAACCGCTGGGGACGGTCGCGGTCCTCGAAGAAGCGTCGGGCGAGAGCCGCAGCGTGGGCCGCCCGGTGGAGCTCTACGAATACGACGTCGAAACGGGCAAGCTGCTGGACCTCACGGTCGACCAGCACGTCGGGGAAGCGGCCGACGTGCTCGGGACGATCCCGGGCGCCAGCGAAGACGGGTCGCTCCTCTACTTCGTGGCCAACGGCGTACTCGCGCCGGGCGCGACGCCGGGGAACTGCCAGCGCACGAACCCCTTCAACCGCCCGCACCCCAACGAGGCGTGCAACCTCTACCTATCAGAAGCGGAGCCGAAGGATCCAGGGCAGCGGCGCACGCGGCTGATCGCACGGCTCTCGGAGGAAGACGCAGCCGACTGGGGCGCCGGCAACTCGCCCCTCGCCGGCGACCTCGGTGGTGTGACCTCGCAGGTATCGGGCAACGGCCGCTACCTCGCGTTCATGTCCGAGCAGCCGCTGACGGGCTATGACAACGTCGATGCGAACCCCGCGGCGAACGGCGCGCACGACGAGGAGGTCTTCCTGTACGACTCACAGAGAGGGCGGCTCACATGCGCGTCATGTGACCCGAGCGGCGAACCGCCTCACGGTGTCTTCGACACCGAAGAAGCCGGCGAAGGCCTCGGCCTGACCGTCGACCGGCCCGAAACATGGACCGGCCACTGGCTCGCGGGCTCGGTGCCCGGGTGGACGCTGTACGAGCTCAACAACCCGGTCGCCGAGCACCAGTCCCGCTACCTCTCGGACAACGGCAGGCTGTTCTTCAACAGCTCCGACGCGCTCGCGAGCGAGGACACCGCCCGTCAGAGACCCGAGCGCGTCAACGGCACGAGCACCAGCGTCGGCGTCGAGAACGTCTACGAGTACGAGTCCGCCGGTGAAGGCAACTGCACGAGCGCCCCCGGCTGCCTCACGCTGATCTCCTCCGGCACCTCCGAGCAGGAATCGGCGTTCCTGGACGCCAGCGAAACGGGCAGCGACGCTTTCTTCATCACGGCCGCCCAGCTCACCCCCCAGGACACCGACAACAGCCTCGACGTCTATGACGCCCGCATCTGTGGCACCCCGGGAAGCGAAGCATGCCTGCCCGTCAAGCCGCTCCCACAACCCGAATGCACCGGCGAAGGATGCCGCCCCCCAGCACCCACCGGGCAGCCCCTCCAGATCACCGGCACCAACACGCTCGAGGGCCCCCCCAACAACGCCCGCAGCGAAGTGCACGGCTCGACCACCACCAAGCCAAAAGCGAAGACGAACACCCAAAAGCTCGCCGCCGCGCTGACGCTCTGCAGGAAGATCAAGAACCACCACAAGCGCAGCTCCTGCGAAGCAAGCGCGCGCAAGCGCTACCCCATCAAGCGAGTGCACGCGAAACGAGCCCACGCCAAACGAGCCCACGCCAAACGCGCCCGGCGAGCTCGAGCCCGCAAACGGAGGCCGAGGTGAGCGCGCGCAGGCCGAGGTTCCTCGCGGGCGCCGTGCTGGCAGGGCTCGCGCTGGGGATGGCGTCCGGCGCGAGCCCCGCGTTCGCGGGCGCTTGGTGGCGGATGTCCGCGCGCGACGCTCCCAGCAACCTCGCGCCCGGCAGCACCGCGTCGATCATCGTCACGGCCTCAAACGTCGGCGACGCTGGCGTCAACGCGACGAGCACGCCCGTGAGGATCACCGACGAACTCCCCGCCGGCCTGGAAGCAAAGGCGATCCGAGGTGCCCCAGCCTTCGAGCTGATCGAAGAAGGACACCAGATGAAATGCGAACTGGCGACCCTGACCTGTACCAGCGAGCCGGAATCCTTCCCCGCCTTCCAAGCCCTCGATGTGACGATCGAAGTCGCGGTCAAGCCCGGTGCGAGCACCGGCGAAGAAAACAGAGCAAGCGTGCACGGCGGCGAACAGGAAGAAGCGCCCAGCGTCTCGGTCCCGGGCGCCGCGATCTCCCAGCCGATCGAGGTCAGCGGCCAGCCGACACCGTTCGGAGTCGAACCAGACGGCTACCAGCTCTCCCCCGAAGACGAGGGCGGCGCGCCGGACTCACTCGCGGGCTCCCACCCGTTCCAGCTCACGACGACGCTGAACCTCAACCAGACCGTGGAATCCGTGCCCGGCCTCGGCCCCGTACCCGCCGCGCCCGCGCTGCCAAAGCACCTCGCGTTCAATCTGCCGCCCGGGCTGATCGGCGACCCCCTCGCCGTCCCACCCTGCCCGGAGGTCGACTTCCTCGCGATCACCAACGGCGACACCAACGAGTGCCCACCCCAGTCCGCCGTCGGGGTCGCCGTCGTCACGATCAACGAATTCGCGCAGTTCCACTACGTCACGCGCACCGTGCCGCTATGGAACGTCGAACCCGCGCGGGGCGAGCCCGCGAGGCTCGGCTTCGAGGTACTCAAAGTCCCAGTCGTGCTCGACACGTCGCTTCGCATCAACGGCGACTACGGCGTCAGCGTCAGCATCGACCAGGCACCGCAGGCCGCGCAGATCCTCTCCAGCGAAGTCACGATCTGGGGAGCCCCCGCCGACCCGCGCCACGACTCCGCGCGAGGCTGGGCGTGCCTGCTCGGCGGGATCTACGTCGGCGGCAGCGTGCCGTGTGAACACACGGCCGTGCCCTCACCGCCGCCCGCGTTCCTGACGCTCCCGACCTCCTGCGCAGGGCCGCTCGCGAGCACCGTCGAAGGCGAATCCTGGGCGCTGGAGCAGCTCGCCGGCGAACCCGGCCAGGTGCTCGCGCTGCAAGGCGCTTCAACAGAAGACACGATCGCGGGTCTGGAAGGCTGCTCGTCGATCCCATTCACACCCTCGATCCACGTAGGAGGCGCCGAACACGCGGCGAGCACTCCGACCGGACTGAACATCGATGTCCACGTTCCCCAGCAGACCACGCTGCAGGCAGGCGCGCTCGGGGAGGCCGATCTGAAGGACACGACCGTCACGTTGCCGGCGGGGATGCAGCTATCGCCCTCGGCGGCGAACGGCCTCGCGGCCTGCAGCGAGCAGCAGGTCGGTTACGAAGGAGCACCCGGCCCCGACCGGTTCGCGCCCGGTGCGCCTGAGCCGTTGCGGTTCTCAAGCGCCCCGGCGGCGTGCCCGCAAGCCTCAAAGGTCGCAAATGTCCGGGTCCGCACGCCGCTCCTGGAGCACGAACTCCAGGGGGCCGCCTACCTCGCCGCCCAAGACGCCAACCCGTTCGGGTCGCTGCTAGCCCTTTACATCGTCGCCGAAGACCCCTACTCAGGAATCCGGGTCAAGCTCGCCGGCGAAGTCAAGCCGAACGAAGCCACCGGCCAGATCACCGCGACATTCTCGAACACGCCGCAACTCCCCTTCGAAGACTTCACTCTGGAACTGTCCGCCGGGCCACGAGCCTCCCTCTCTACCCCGCCACGGTGCGAAACCCCGGTGACCCAGGCGTCCTTCACCCCATGGTCGACGCCGGAAACGGCGACCGCAGACGTCGTGGGGAACCCCGAAGATGAATTCCCCATCACCATCGGCGCGGGAGGATCCCCATGCCCGTCGGGGGCGCTCCCGTTCGACCCCTCGTTCACAGCGGGCTCGAGCAACACCCAGGCGGGCGGCTACACCCCGTTCACGCTCACCATCGCGCACCCCGACGGCGACCAGCCCCCCTCCGAGCTGACCGTGCACCTCCCGGACGGGGTCGCGGCGATGCTCTCGAGCGTGACCCCCTGCCCGGAACCCCCGGCGGGGCAGGAGTGGTCCTGCGGCCCCGAAAGCCTCATCGGCCACTCCACCGCCTGGTCTGGCCTTGGGCCCGACCCGGTGGCGCTCCCAGGTAGCGCGTACTTGACCACGGGCTATGCCGGCGCGCCATTCGGACTGCTAGTACAGACCCCCGCGGTCGCCGGGCCCTTCAACCTGGGGTTCGTTGATGTCCGCTCGAAGATCCTCGTGAACCCCCAGACGGCGGCTGTGACGGTGGCGAGCGACCCGTTCCCGCAGTACGTCAAAGGAATCCCCGTCCAGCTCAAACAGCTCCAGGTCGCGGTCGATCGTCCGGGGTTCGAGTTCAACCCCACGAGCTGCAACAAGATGGCCGTCACCGGCACCCTCACAGGCTCAGAAGGCGCAAGCGCGCAGGTATCCTCGCCGTTCCAGGTCGCTGGCTGTCAGGGTCTGCCTTTCCACCCGGTGCTGACGGCGTCCGTCGGAGGGCACGCGAGCCGTCCGTATGGCGATACGTTCGTCGTGAAGCTAGCCTCGGCGGGATTGGGGCAGGCGAATATCGCCAAGGTCGACCTGCAGCTCCCCGCAGCCCTTCCCTCACGCCAGACGACGCTCGAGAAAGCCTGCCTCGCCGCGACGTTCGCCGCGAACCCGGCGTCGTGTAGCCCGGAATCGATCATCGGGATGGCCGTGATCCACACCCCGGTCCTGAAAAGCGCGCTCTCGGGCCCCGCGTATCTGGTCTCCTACGGTGGTGCGAAATTCCCGGACGTCGAGTTCGTGCTGCAAGGCGAAGGCATCAAGCTGGTTTTGGATGGGCAGACCGATATCAAGAACGGGGTCACCTACAGCCGCTTCGAAACGGCCCCGGATGCGCCCTTCACGAGCTTTGAAACGGTCCTGCCGGCCGGGCCGCATTCGGCGCTGACGGCCTACGCGAACGCGAAGGCACCGTATGACCTGTGCGCGGTACCGTTGAGCATGCCGACCACGATCACCGCCCAGAACGGCACCGTGATCAGCCAGAACACGAGGATCACGAGCACCGGCTGCCAGGCCGTCAAGAGCAACAAGACAAGGAAGCTCAGCCGCGCCCAGCAGCTCACCAAGGCCCTCCACGCCTGCCGCACCCGCTACAAGCACAACCACCACAGGCGCACCGCCTGCGAACGACAAGCCAGACGACGATACGCCGCCAAGAAGCCGACTAACGCGCGGCATAAGCCGTAGGGCGAACATCCGCTACTCCTGCGCAGCAGCGCGAGGCGATCCCACGCATCGGGCTCGGCCTGCTACCCGTGGCCGCGAGCACCCCGGCGAATGGCTACCACGCTGACGGAGGCCGGTAGCCGACGGCGCCAACGTGTGTCGTGCGATGCATTCCTAGTCGTGAGCACATGGGGCGTCTGTGGTCCTCCTCGCCGGCCGGTCGCGTGATCGCCCGTGCCATCTTGACGCGATCGCAAGCCGTGAAACGCGGCGGTCTGGGTTGCCGTCGGTCGGCGCGCCCGTCCTGGGCGCCCCACGTCGAGAAGGCCGCCTGCACGGGCGATACGCGCGGGGCACCATCGAATTGACTCAAAGACACGCTGTCGCCGTACGGTGCTCCACGGACCCCGATCGAGGCCTCCGGATGTTCTCCCTAACGAACGTCGTCGTTCCACGCGGTGCCCCTGGCGAGGTGCACCGCCTGCGGCTCTCGGATGCCAGTCCCTAGCTCTACTGCCGTGCGCACGTGGGAGCGGCCTCCCGTGGCGGCTCCATAGCTACCCCAGGTAGCTGAACATCGCTGCGGCCCTAGTTCTGCCAAGACGGGGGTCAGGCGGCGGGGTGATGCTCTGCACCGGCTGGTGTAAGAGCCTCGCGCTGGGACGCCTCAAGGCCTGAGTTGCGCCCGTCTCATGGGCGTCCTGTGGACGCTGGGAGCAGGGTGTGCTGCTGGCCGACCGTGGGCGTTCCACGGGTACTGCCGTCCCTGGTTTTGGCTGCGATTCCCTCCATCATCCCCTGATCTCCCCACGACAAACTGCCTGGCCTCTGGCCGGTACTAGAACACATCCCTAGGGGTTTGTCAATGGCATACCATGGGCGATCATTCATGCGCCGGGAAGTACTGGCCCCCGAGCGGATAGGAAGCGCCGCAGCCGGACGCAGATGCCGCGTGACCCCCGTCTTGGCAGGACGGAGGCCACGGGCCCCGTGTGGGGCGCTACTGGCGGCCTCGGAGAGCTTCTCGGGCCTGGTTCCCACAACCTACCGTCCCCGTTCGCTCCTGTCTTGGAGGAGATCTGCCAAGTGGTCGCGCGGGCGGCTGCACGCGAGGATTCTTGGCTGGCGCGAATACGCACTGGCATAGCAGCCGCTCTGGCGTATCTGGACGAGGACGCGCCCTGCGCTCGCGTGCTTGCGCTGGAAGCGCCGGTGGGGGGGACCGACCGCGACTTGAGTGCGTTAGGCGTGTGCACGAGCGCGCTTGCTCCGGTTCTCAGCGAGGCCCGCGAGCAGATCATCATCGGCGCCGAGATAAGGCCGCCAACCGGGCTGATCGCCGAGCTGGTCACCCTGGGGGTGCTGTCGGTCATCCGCGCCGGCATCCTCCGAGGCGACGGAGCGGCCCTCGCAGAGCTCGAGTCGCCGTTGATGCTCCATATCGTCGAGCCCTATCTCGGGCCGGGCAGCCGAGCGCGCCGATCGCGCCGCAGAAGCTAGGCCGGTCGACACTCCGCATGGGCGAACGGAGATGGTCCCGATCCGTCCGCACTCCCGCACAATCCAGGCGCTGCGCGTGATCGCCTCGGCGCCCCGTCTCAGTAGCCGCGAGGTCGGCCGCGCTATCGGGATCGACAACAACAGCGGGCACATCTCGACGCTGTTGCACCGCTTGGAGCAGAGGGGCCTGATCGAAAACGCCAGCTCGCACCAAGCCGGGCGGCAGTCGCACACCTGGTTCCTGACGCCTTACGGGGCACGAGTGCTTGAGGTGGTCGCGCACAGCTACGCCGCCGCGGACGTCAGCTCCGCCCGATCAGGCGCCTGGAGTGCGGCGTGACGATCAAAGCGAGAAAGAAGATCGCTGGTGCGCCACGCGACCTCGCGCCCACCCGCAGGCGCCGCGAACATGTGTGCCAGAACGCCCTCGATGCGGGCGAACGGGTGGTCTTGGACCCAACAGAGTCGTCACGCGGGCGGTTCAGCCGCGACCAAATGTCATCAGTGGCCACGGGCAGACGTCCGACGCCGCTGTGGCGTGGGTGCATCCAGTACGGGGGCCGTCGCTCCAGGGCAGGGTGCGCTGTTACACGATCGGCGACGCGTTCAAACGCGCCTAGTCACGGCCGCCGATCGCCTACTAGCGAATCAAACAAGGAGTGATGGGATGAGACGTCTGTGGATCATGGGGCCATGTCTGCTCGTCATGTTTGCGATCAGCGCCATGGCGGCAGGGACGGCACTGGCCGAAAAAAGCGTTTGGAGCAAATACGCCGAATGCCCGTTGAACTATCCGGCCCTCAACAACTGCACGGTCGGCAAGACGGGACCCGAATCGTTCTTCCAGGCAGGCAAAGTCACCGTTCACTTCGTGAAACCAATCGCCTTGCAGATCGGTCTCAAGGAAAACGAAGAAACCGGCGAACTAAAAGTCATTGGAGCCGAACAGGGCCACTCGGTGACGAAAGTCAACGAGCCAGCACCGGCACTCACCGAAGACATCAACACCGCAGACCTGTCGCCAGCTGAACTGGCCCGTTACGAAGCCTATTTGGCAGCCGGCAAGTCAACGAAGACCAGCGCGACGATCGAAGTCGCCAGGCCCGCCGAAGAAATGACGATCAACATCGCGAACCTGCTCACTGAAAACGCCGAAACAGCACTCGGCTTCCCTGTGATGATCCACCTGAACAACGCGTTCGTCGGGAAAGGACTGCTACGTGGGTAGCACCCAGAACCCAATCCAGGTGAACTTCATCACCGGAGAAACCTCGCCACCCCCTCCGAATCTACCGATTCATGGCGCGCTCGGGGAAATCCACGTTATCGGCGAAGGCAACATCCTCCAGATACTCGGCGACAAGCTCGTGAACAACTCCTATGCGTCTCCAGGCGTGCAGGGTTGCGGCGTCCACGGCGGCCTCGACGCAGCGATGAACTCTGCGCTCGGTCTTCCGTCACCCGCAGGCAGCAACAGCGCTGAGCTCGTCGGCGAACTCGACGCCGCATCCGCGGAAGCGGTCAAAGAACACCTCACTCGCTAGATCAAAGACGAACTAGCAGGAGTGCGGTTATGGCAGCAAGGTGAGTCGGGAGCCCGCCGCCCTGAGGGCGGCGGGCTCGCCGTATCAACATACGACTTGACACGATAGGAGAGCGAGCTCAATGAGGCTCTTGAGATGTACGGTTGTTTGTAGCGTTGTGGTTGCCGTGCTGGCCATGGCGGCGGGCGCGTCCGCGCTTTCGGCGCCGGAAATGGGTCGATGTGTAAAAGTTGCTGTCGGGACTGGGAAGTTCACGAGCGCGACCTGCATCAAGGAAAAAGCGAAAGGCAGTTACGAATGGCTGCCGGGCGCCGAAAAAGCCAAATTCAGCACAAAAGGCGGGGTCGGCACGCTGGCGACGCTGTCCGGAGTGACGGTCACCTGTAAAACGCAAGAAAGCGGCGGTGAATTTACGTCGCCGAAAACTGTTGGTAGCGTTGTTGTGCGGTTCAGCTCGTGCGAATCAGCGGGCTTCTTGTGCTCGACTGAAGGCGCGAAAGCAGGCGAAATCGTCACGAACAACCTCGAAGGGCGAATCGGGTTCGAAAACAAACTCAAAAAGAAGGTCGCGTTTGACCTGTTCCCGACCGCAGCCGACGCGGGGCTGTACGTGACCTTCAACTGTGGTGTTGCGCTTCACATCACGGTCGGTGGCTCGGTGCTCGTGCCGCTGACGCCGGTCGACAAGATGCTCACCACGTTGACGTTGAAATATTCGGCAAAAGCGGGCAAGCAGAAACCGGAACACTTCGAAGGTGAACCGAACGACGTGCTGATCACAGAAATCAACGGTAAAAAACCGGAACAGTCGGGTATCACCATCACCTCGACCCAGACCGCTGAAGAAGCACTCGAGGTAAACGCGGTCTTCTAGGAGAGACGACAAGCCAGGGCCGGCGCGGGGAGGGAGGCCTCGCGCCGGAGCGGCTGGACGAGCGCGACCGAAGAGGGCTCAGAGAGGGCTGCGACGATGCGTGAGAGCGGCGAGCGAGGAGCGAAGAGGGCGACGGTTGCGCCTCGCATGGCCGCTTCGCGGGCCCTGCGGGCGCTCGGTGCGGTCCGTGCGCGTGGTGCCGTCAGCGCGGTCCTCGCGCTCACGGGCGTCGTGCTCGCGCTGGGCTGGCCGGCCGGGGCGCCGGGCCTCAGGGCGCGAGGCCACGCGTTCGCGTTCGCGTTCGGCGACGGAGGGACTGGAGCGGGAGAGTTTCTGAAGCCCTCAGGTATGGCCGTGAGCGAAGCCAACGGTGACGTGTACGTGGTCGATCAGGCCAGCGACCGCATCGACCGCTTCGGCCCCGAAGGGAAGTTCATCGCGGCGTGGGGCTGGGGCGTGAGCAACGGTGCGAAGGAATACGAGATCTGCGAAGCGAGCTGTCAGCCGGGGACGCCGGGGAACGCCAGGGGACAGCTGAACTCGCCGGGAACGATCGCCGTGGACAACTCGACGAGCGCGAACGATCCCTCGCGGGGAGATGTGTATGTGGTCGCTGACGCACGGTCCGAACATGGGCATCTGGAGAAGTTCAGCCCAGAAGGCAAGCCACTTGGATCCGTCAGGGAGGATGGCATCGAAGCGTGGGAAGGCGCGCTTGACGGCGTCGCCGTCGACGGGGCTGGCAGGCTGTGGGTATACAGAGGGGTCGAAGCGTCGGGGCAGGTGGAACGCTTCAGCGATGCCGTGAAGAACGCCTTCGAAGAACCGGCCAGGGAATCGAGCGTTCCGTGTCCAAAACCGGGATTCGCGGTGGACGCGAGCGGTGAACACGTCTTCGTCGACCACGAAAGCACCCGCCAGGAAGCGTGTCCAGCCGAAGAAGGGGAACAGGCCCGCCCGGTCGTGGCGGCACGGCTCGGCGTGGCAGGCGAACTACTCGAAACCAAGCTCGACGCGCTCGACCCGCTGCAGACGGCCGCGGTCGCGACTGCCCCGGCGAGCGGCGAAGTGTTCCTCGCGCACGCAGCCTCGCTCGCCTCCTTCGACAAGGAAGGAGGGCTGATCCAGAGCGTCGCTCTCCCAGGAACGAGCCCGCAGGGCAGCGCACTCGCCGTCAACGGTGCCAGCGGTGCGGTCTACGTCGCGGACGGCTCGGCGGAGAAGATCGACGTGTTCGAACAGGAAGGGACGAGCGCGCCGACCGTCAGCGCGCTCGCGGCCCAGAACCTCTCGTCGGGGTCGGCATTGCTGAGTGCGCAGGTCGACCCCGATGGCGCTGACACCCACTACTACTTCCAGTACGGCACTGCCAGCTGCGTCAGCGACCCGGGCGCCTGCAGCGACGTGCCGGCGCCGCCCGGCACCGATCTCGGGGCAGGGTTCGCGGATCAGGGTGCGTCCGCGGAACTGATCGGGCTGAAACCGAGCACGACCTACTACTACCGGTTGGTCGCGAGCAACGCGCACGGCCAGGCCGAAGGCACCGAAACCTTCGGAAGCATCACAACCCTGCCCTCGGCCGAAGGACTGCTAGCGGATGGGCGCGCCTGGGAAATGGTCTCTCCCGCCGAAAAGGACGGCTCCGGGATTGAACCGCTGCGCAGGGAAGGTGGCCTGATCCAGGCCTCCGAAGACGGCACTGCGATCACATACGTCGCGAACGGCCCGATCGTGCCGGAACCTGAAGGCAACCGGGCTCCCTATCCGACGCAGGCGCTGGCAACGCGCGGCGGCGCGGGCTGGTCCTCGCGCCAGATTGTGACGCCACGCAACAAGGGAGAGGGCTTCGTTCCCGGTGAAGCGCCAGAGTACCGTGCCTTCTCGCAGGACCTCTCACAGGGCGTGGTCCAGCCCGACAATCAGGACAGAGAAACGGGCGAACCGCTCGAACAGCCGCCGCTCGCCCAGGGCGCGACCGAAAAAACGATGTACCTGCGCGACAGCGCCAGCGGCACGTTCCTGCCTCTGGTGACCCCCGCGAGCGACACCGCCGGCACGTCGTTCGGGGGGAAGCTCGAATTCGAGGGTGCCACCCCCGACCTCAGCCACGTCGTGCTCTCCTCCCAGGTGCCGCTCCTCAAGGGGACCGCGGCGGGGCTCTACGAGTGGCACGCAGGGTCGGCGCTCGAACCCGTCAGCATCCTGCCGGACGGCTCTCCGGCGCTCGAACCGGCACTGGGAGAAGAAGGGCACAACGTCAGGGGCGCCGTCGCGGCCGGTGGCACGCGGGTGGTCTGGACCGGAGAAAGCGAAGTCCTCAACGGCGAAACGCCGGAAACCGTACGGCACCTCTACATGCGCAACCTGCCGACTGGCCAGACCGTGCAGCTCGACGCAGCCGGCCAGGGTGTTCAGGAACCCGGTGAAGAAGAAAGCGAAGTCGGCTTCCAGGCCGCCAACACCGAAGGCACCCGGATCTTCTTCACCGACACCGCTCGCCTGACCGAAGACTCCAATCTCGCGCCCATTCCCGGCGTCCCGGGCAACCCCGCCGATCTGTACGAGTGCGAAATCATCGAAGAAGCCGGCAAGCTCGCGTGCAAGCTGCACGACCTGACGGTCGACCACCGCACCCACGAAGGCGCCGATGTGCTCAACCTCGCAGCGGCGGTGAGCGAAGACGGCTCCTACGTCTACTTCGTCGCGAACGGCGTGCTCGCGCCGGGCGCCGCCCCTGGTCATTGCGTGCACCTGGACCAGGAATCGCCGCCCCCGAACGCCACCTGCAACCTCTACGTCTGGCACAACGGGACGACCTCGTTCATTGCCACGCTGTCCGACGAAGACTCCGGGGACTGGGGCAGCACCGAGGGACCTGGCCGGCGCGGCCAGTTCATCGAGCCGAGGCCGGATCTCGCCAACGTCACCGCGGGCTCATCGCCAGACGGCCGCTACTTCGCGTTCATGTCCGACCGAAGCCTCACGGGCTATGAAAACCGGGACGCGAACCCCGCGGCGAAAGGCGCGCGCGACGAGGAGGTCTATCTCTACAACGCGGCCACCAAGCTGACGGTATGCGCCTCCTGCAACCCCAGCGGAGATCGGCCGCGAGGCGTGCTTGACACCCAGAACGCGGGTGAAGGCCTCGGCCTGCTCGTCGACAGACCGGAGGACTGGGTGCTCAGCGCCAGCGCCGCGGCGCCCACCGCGCACTGGCTCGCCGCCAGCCTCCCGGGCTGGACCCCGCTCGGGAACGAAAGCGCTGCCGAGGCGCTGCGCCCGCCGCGCTACCTCTCGGACAGCGGCCGGCTGTTCTTCGATGCCGCCGACCCCCTCGTGAAGGTCGAAGGCGCTCCCACCCGACCGGAGCTGGTCGGTGGCGAACCGACGCAGGTCGGCGTCGAGAACGTCTACGAGTACGAGCCAGGCGGGCTCGGGAGCTGCGCCAGCGAACGCGGCTGCGTCGCGCTCGCCTCGTCGGGAAGCTCAGAACAGGAATCCGCCTTCGTTGACGCGAGCGTGAGCGGAGAAGACGCGTTCTTCGTCACCGCCCGACAGCTCGTCGCCCAGGACCACGACACCAACTTCGATCTCTACGACGCACGCGTGTGCACGTCCGGGTCCCCGTGCATCACCTCCGAAGGGGCAGCGTCACGACCCTGCGAAAGCACCAGCTCCTGTCGCATCGCCGACCCGCCGCCGCCCCCGCCAGGATCCGCAGGGACATCTGCGGTCTCCAGCGGCGGAAATGTCCCGAGGCACGAAACACGAGGCTACGCGGGAGCTGGCAAGCCCGCGCCGAAGGCGCTGACGCGCCCTCAGAAGCTCGCAAAGGCCCTCAAGGCATGCCGTACGCGCTACGCCCGCGCGCGCAAGCGACGACTCGGTTGTGAAGTTCAGGCGCGCCGGGCCTACGGCGCGAGACGCAGCGTGCACCGCAAGCGGGTCGCGAGATGACGGCCCGTGGCACGATGCGCGCCGCGCTCGCAGCGCTCGCGCTCGGGTTGGCTCTGCTGGGTATGTTCAGCACCGCCTCGGCAGCGGCGGCGGCTCAGGCTCCGTGGTGGCGCCTATCGACGAGCTCGGCACCAACCTTCCTGCGGCCCGGTGACAAGGAAGACGTCGTGTACGCCTCGGTGAGCAACCTCGGCGACGCGGTCGCCGCGGGAACCAGGTCGACGATCACCGTGACCGACAGGCTCCCGCCGGGGCTCACCGCCAGGTCCGTCAAGCTCCAGCTGCTCGGCTCGATCAAACCCGAGCAGGGCACGTGCGAAGCGCCCCCCGCGCTGCGCTGCACGTTCGCGAACGAAGTGCCGCCGTACGTCACCGTGGAAATGGCGATCACGGTCGAAGTCTCGAGCTCGCTGGCTGCTCAGAAGCTGCAGAACACGATCGAAGTCGAAGGGGGCGAGGCGGCGATGCGGGCAGCGACCGGACCGCTCCAGGTGGCTGATGAACGAACCCCGTTCGGAGCCCGCGCCGTCGAATTGATCCCGGAAGGCCAAGCCGGCGCGCCCGACTCCCAGGCCGGATCACACCCGTTCCAGTTGACCACTGCGCTCGCCTTCAACGAGAGCTCGACGGTCGAGCCGGAACGGGGGATCGAGCCCTCGGCGCCGGCGCTCCTGAGGAATCTGCACTTCGATCTGCCGCCGGGCATGGTGGGCGACCCGCAGGCCACGCCGCAGTGCTCGAACCTGGACTTCTCGACCCTCTACCTGCAGGACACGAACCTATGTCCGGGCAGCTCGGCCGTCGGCGTAGCGATGGTCACGCTGCTGGAACCCGTGACCGTCGGGTACACGACGGTCGCCGTGCCGGTGTTCAACCTCACGCCGGCACCCGGTGAGCCGGCGAGATTCGGGTTCGAGGCATTCAACGTGCCGGTCGTGCTCGATACGGTGGTTCGGACCGGCGGCGACTACAGCGTGCAGGTCAACGTCAGCAGCGCGACGTCGGTTGCGCAGGTGCTCGAGAGCGTGATCACGCTCTGGGGCGAACCAGGGGATGTTCGCCACGACGCCTCGCGCGGCTGGGCCTGCGTCGCGGGCGGTACCGAGGAGCCACCAGAAGGGGAACCATGCGAACCGCCCCAGCCGCGGCCCACGACGCCGTTCCTGCGACTGCCGACCGCCTGCGAAGGGCCCCTCACGGCCACGCTGACGGGCGATTCCTGGTCGGGGGACGTGCTCGAAGGATCGGCAGGCATTCCCGCGCTCGAAGGCTGCAGCGGGTTGCCGTTCTCGCCCTCGATCGCCGTCAGCCCTGAAGTCCACAGCGCGAGCACGCCCACCGGGCTGAGTGTGAGCGTCAAGATGCCGCAGCAGGGACTGCTGCAAGGCGGTGCGCCGGCGGAAGCCGACCTGCGTGATGTCAGCGTGGCGCTGCCGGTGGGCGTCCAGCTGAGCCCGTCGGCCGCAAACGGGCTTCAGGCCTGCAGCGAGCAGCAGGTCGGCTTCACCGGGTTCAACGCGGGGCGCCAGATCGATGAATACACGCCCGGTGCGGCCGCGTGCCCCAACGCCTCCAAGCTCGGCGTCGTGCACATCAAGACGCCACTCCTGCCCCACGAACTGGAAGGTGCGGTCTATCTGGCCACGCCTGCGCCGAGCGGCGAAGCGGGCATGAATCCGTTCAACTCGCTCACGGCGATCTACGTCGTCGCCGAAGAACCCGTCTCGCGCGTGCTCGTGAAGCTCGCCGGCGAAGTCACCTTGAGCGAAAGCACGCTGCAGGCGACCACGACGTTCAGGGATGCACCGCCGGTCCCATTCGAAGAGTTCAGGCTCGACCTGTTCGGCGGACCTCGTGCCGCCGTGAGCACGCCCCCCCTGTGCGGGGGCTACCAGTTGGCTGCGTCATTCACGCCCTGGTCGGGGACGGCCGTCGAGGAACCATCAACGGCCCCAGGCGAATTCGTGGTCGGCTCGGGCGCGGGCGGTGGTGGCTGCCCGGGCGCGGTACTGCCGTTCGCGCCCGGGTTCAATGCAGAGGCCGCCAGTTCGCAGGCGGGCGCCTTCACGCCCTTCACGGTCTCGATTAGGCGTCCCGACGGCAACCAGGCCATGAGCTCGACCGTGGTGCACCTGCCGCCCGGGGTGGCGGCGCTGCTGTCCTCGCTGACGCCCTGCCCGGAACCGCAGGCGGCGAGCGGCAGCTGTGGCGCGGAAAGCCTGATCGGCCACACGACCGTCGCCGCCGGTCTGGGGTCCGAACCCGTGAGCCCTCCCCCCGGTGAGGTGTTCCTGACCGGCCCGTACAAGGGCGCGCCGTTCGGGCTATCGATCGTCGCCCCCGCCGTGGCCGGACCGTTTGACCTCGGGAACGTGATCGTGCGCGCCACGATCAACGTCGACCCCGACACGGCACAGGTCACGATCGACACCGACCCGCTGCCCACGCAGCTGAAAGGCATCCCGCTCCAGCTCAAACAGGTCAACGTCGCCGTCGACCGACCGGGTTTCGAGTTCAACCCCACTAGCTGCAACCCGATGGCTGTGACGGGGACGCTGACGGGCGCCGAAGGCGGCTCGCAAGGGGTGTCCTCGCCGTTCCAGGTCACGGGCTGCGCAGCGCTCCCGTTCGCGCCGACGCTGACCGCCACCGTGGGTGGGCACGCGAGCCGTCCATACGGCGATACGTTCGTTGTGAAGCTCGCCTCAGCAGGATTAGGGCAGGCGAACATCGCGAAGGTCGACCTGCAGCTCCCCGCAGCGCTTCCCTCTCGTCAGACGACGCTTGAGAAAGCCTGTTTGGCGGCGACGTTCGCCGCGAACCCGGCGTCGTGTAGCCCGGAATCGATCATCGGGATGGCCGTGATCCACACCCCGGTCCTGAAGAGCGCGCTGTCGGGCCCGGCGTATCTGGTCTCCTACGGTGGTGCGAAATTCCCGGACGTCGAGTTCGTGCTGCAAGGCGAAGGCATCAAGCTGGTCTTGGATGGGCAGACCGATATCAAGAACGGGGTCACCTACAGCCGCTTCGAAACGGCCCCGGATGCGCCGTTCACGAGCTTTGAAACGGTCCTGCCGGCCGGGCCGCATTCGGCGCTGACGGCCTACGCCAACGCGAAGGCACCGTATGACCTGTGCGCGGTACCGTTGAGCATGCCGACCACGATCACCGCCCAGAACGGGGCTGTGATCAGCCAGAACACCAAGATCAGCCCCCAAGGATGCGGCGCCGTCAAGAGCTCGCAAACCAAGAAGCTCACGCTCGCCCAACAGCTCACCAGAGCACTCCACGCCTGCCGCAGCCGCTACAAGCACAACAAGGGCAAACAAGCCGCGTGCGAACGCAAAGCCCACGCCGCCTACACAGCCAAAGCAATGGCAGCATGCCGCGCCGCCAACAAACACTCCCGCCGCAAACGCCTCGCCTGCGAAGCCCAAGCCCGCCGACAATACGCAGCCCGCAAGGCAACATCCGCCAACGCCCGCGGCAGAACCACATGACCATCGGGTCGAAAAGGACCGGGACACCAGGGCGCGCTCGGCACCCTCCCGGGCCGGCTCGCGCGGTACTCCGGTGCCCGTGTCGGCTACCTGCGTTCGGCCTGGTGCTCGATCACTTTGCCGAAAGTGTCCTCGAGCCGGGCAGTCATCGTTTGCTTGAAGAGCGCGAGCAGCGCCTCGGAGGCCAGGGGCCTGAGTGTGTCGACGGCCTCGATGACCTCCTCCCAACCGTCGTCGGGTTGACCAGCGCGCTGGAAGGGCTCCCAGAGCTCCTTGAGATAGAGCCTTGTGAATGCTCGGGAGATCGACTCGCAGTTGCGACGGACCCGTTCGACCAGCGCGACCGCGGCGTGCATCGGGATGCCGATCCCCGTGACCTGTTCGGCGGCTTGCAGTAGCGCCGGGCTCGGGACTTCGAAACGGTCTTCGCCCAGAGCGACGAGCAGGTTCAGCTTGCGGACCCGCACGATGTCCTTTGGATCGAGCTCGCCAAAGCGTTTGGCGAGCTCTTGGCCGGTGATGACCTCGGGAGTCTCAGGCTCGAATGGCGCGGTCACCGCGTCGCGCAGGCCGAGCAGGCGCTCAGCAAGTCCATCCGATCCGTTCAGGAGTCGCTCGATCGCGGCGAGGTTGAAGCCGTCTGCCTGCAGGTCGAGGATCAGGCGCAGTCTCGCGACGTGGTCTGCGTTGTAGTAGCCGACGCGTGCGCGCACCTGCGGCGGCGGCAAGAGCCCCCGGGTGTGGTGGTTGCGAATGTTGCGCACCGACATCCCGACCTCAGCAGCGAGCTGCTCGACGGTGAGGTCATAGCCGCAGGAGGACCCATCGGCCGCCTGGCGCCGCCCCTCCGCGATGTCCGAAGTTGCGCGTGCCATTCCCACGCAGACTACCACAAGCTATGTAACCTCATTTGAGGTATCATCATCTCCAGTCGTGATTGCGCGGTCCCTCGGCGACATCCACCCTCGCGTCCTCGGACGCCGTCTGCTGCGCTCGAGCCTGCTCGAGGCGCTCGCCTATCCGCATGGCGTCGACCGCTACGTCGAGCTCGTCCGCCCGCTGCTGCTCGCGCGCGATGTGCGCGCCGAGGTGACGGCCGTCCGCCACCAGACGAGCGAAGAGCGTCACGCTCACGCTTCGCCCGAACGAGAACTGGCGCGGCTTTCGCGCCGGGCAGTTCGTCGGCGTGAGCGTCGAGGTCGACGGTGTCCGCCTGACCCGACCGTACTCCCCGGCGGCCTCCGAGCACGCCCCGGATCGGCGCGCTCGAGCTGACCGTCTCCACCCACCCCGAGGGCAGGGTCTCGCGCCACCTGCGCGACCACGCGCGGCCCGGGATGATCGTCGGTCTGACCCAGGCCCAGGGCGAGTTCGTCCTGCCCCGACCCTCGTCCCGAGCGCGTGCTGCTGATCAGCGGCGGCAGCGGCATCACGCCGGTGATGGCGATGCTGCGCACCCTCTGCGACGAGGGCTTCGCTGGCGAGATCGGCTTCCTGAACTATGCGCGCTCGCGCGGGCTCGCGCTGTACGGCCCCGAGCTGCGCAGGCTCGCCGAGGCATCACAGGCGCTCAGAGTCGCACGCGGCTTCACCCGCGCACGCGGCCCGCGGCTCAGCGGGCGCTTCGGCCGCGAGCACCTGACAGCGCGTGATCTCCGACCACTGCCGCTGCGGCGACGTTCGTGTGCGGCCCGCCGGCGCTGATCGACTCGGTCCGCGCCGTATGGGCGCAGGACGGCCTGGCCGGAGCCGACGGTCGAGACGTTCACGCCGCCCGCGCTGCGCTTCGACACCGACGGAGCGAAGGGCCTCGTGAGCTTCACCGCCAGCGGGCGCGCAGGCCGCCAACAGCGGCCTGCCGCTGCTCGAGCAGGCCGAGGACGCCGGCCTGGCCCCCGACCACGGATGCCGAATGGGCATCTGCAACACGTGCAGCGCTCGCAAGACGCGCCGGCACTGTGCGCAACGTCATCACCGGCGCGATCTCCGGCACGGGCGAGGAGCAGATCCGCATCTGCGTGTCCGTGCCACTCGGCGACGTCGCGCTCGACCTCTGAACCCAACCTCGAGAAGGAGCCAGCCATGTCCACGCCAGCACCCGAAACTCACCCCCGAGCAGCTCGAGAGCCTTCGGCCAGGAGCTCGACGCGATCCGCGCCCGCGTCGTCGCCGATCTCGGTCGAGCGCGACGTCGACTACATCAACCGTCTCATCCGCGTCCAGCGCGGCCTGGAGGTCGCGGGCCGCGGCCTGCTGTTCGTCGGCTTCCTGCCGCCCGCCTGGCTCGGCGGCACCGCCGCGCTGTCGCTGTCGAAGATCCTCGACAACATGGAGATCGGCCACAACGTCATGCACGGCCAGTACGACTGGACGGGCGATGAGCGGCTGAACGGCAAGACGCTTCGAGTGGGACACCGCGTGCCCCGGCGACCAGTGGCGCCACTCGCACAACTACATGCACCACACGCACACGAACATCGTCGGCAAGGACCGCGACATCGGCTACGGGATCCTGCGCATGTCCGAGGATCAGCCGTGGCGTCCGTACTATCTCGGCAACCCGCTCTACGCGGCGCTGCTCGCGACTTTCTTCCAGTACGGGGTCGCGCTGCACGACCTCGAGGCCGAGCGGATCGCCGCCGGCGAGAGCACGCTGGCACGAGAAGCAGCGACAAGCTGCAGGCGATCTGGCGCAAGGTGCGTGGGCAGACGCTCAAGGACTACGTCCTCTTCCCGCTGCTTTCCGGCCCGTCGTTCCCGTTCGTGCTGGCCGGCAACGCGACGGCCAACCTGACGCGCAACCTGTGGGCGTTCACGATCATCTTCTGCGGACACTTCCCCGACGGCACCGAGCAGTTCACCGAAGAGGAGGCCGAGAACGAGACCCGCGGGGAGTGGTACTACCGCCAGCTACTCGGCTCGGCCAACCTGACCGGCGGCAAGCTGTTTCATGTCCTCGCCGGCAACCTCAGCTTCCAGATCGAGCACCACCTGTTCCCCGACCTGCCCGCCCGCCGCTACGCCGAGATCGCAGAGCAGGTGCGCGAGATCAGCGAGCGCTACGGCATCCCGTACAACACCGGCCCGCTGCACAGGCAGTTCGGCAGCGTCGTGCGCAAGATCGTCAAGCTCGCGCTACCGCCGCTTCCCGGCCTCAGGGGCCCCGCCGCCGCGGCCGAGCCCACGGCCGAGACGGTGCCCCCTAAGCCGGCTCCGCCAAGACGGGCCCGCGCAAAGCCGACCGCTTCCACGCGCCCGCGCAAGCCAGCTGCTTCCAACGGCGCCACGCGCGAGCGGGTGCCCGCGTCCTGAGGGCGGTCTCGTTACTTGAGCGATCTCCGCGGGCACGTTACGCGGATTTCCTTCGTCACGGTCTGAAGGGGCAGCCCGCCGACGGCGGCGAAGATGACTTCGGTCTTTGCCCTGAAGCCGCCCCGGGGGCACTGGCCCTTCTTCGGCACGCGACCGTAGTACGTCGCCCTCTTCGGGCTCTTGGGGCCGTAGGCGCTGCCGACCCGTACCCTGATCGATTCCACGGACGCGTATGGCGCTCCAGGAACCGACGCCACGAGCGGAATTTGCGTTTCGAACTCGGGGCCGAACCCGGCCGCCCCGCGCGGGTTGCGGATCCTTCCGGTAGACAAGACTTCGAGGCTCACGGGTGAGTGGCCGGCCGTGAAGAACTCGAGTCCTCCGCCGGGGGCGAAGAACGATTCGACGGTCGCGGCCTCTTTGACGCGTTCGCCGCCGAGCGAGACGAAGCCGTGGACTTCGCCCGGTGGCCCGGCGCGGGAGGAGCGGGGGCATTGCGAGGGCCCCGGGCCCGACGGTTCCAGCACAGATGGTGAGCAGGTCTTGAAGCCAGCTGGGTGCAGTGTCGTGCCCTTGGGAAGGTAGACGTTGATTCCCGCCAGCGGCGGCGGCGAGCCTTCGTATTCGGTCCCCGTGATCTGGTATTCGGCGAGCACGGCGGCTCCGGCGCCATAGATATCGCCGGTTTCGGGATAGCCGGGGATCGGTACGGCTTGGCCGCGGGCGGTGACGGTCGGCGTCGCCCCGGCCACACCCGCGAGCGACGCTGCCGCCGCCAACGCGACGGCGAGACAGCCCAGCGCCATTCCGAACCGGTGCCTCATCGAGCGCGCGTCATGCCTCACGAACTCATCTTCGCGCATACACGGCCAGGACGACGCCACGAGGGGCACTACTTCCCCGTTGCGGTGTCGCGGACGTAGAGCGTTTTTTCGGTGGCTTCCGGCGACAGGAGGGGTTGTTCGAGTGGTTCGACGAGCGCTTGGTTGTCCGGTTGCACCAGGGCGAGGCGCCAGCCTACGGCTACGAGATGACCAAGCGGCTGCGTTCGCGCGGGCTATCGATCGTCGGCGAGGGTTCGATCTACCCGTTGCTCGGCCGCTTGGAGCGCGATCGCCTGGTCGAGACGTATCGGGCGGCGAGCGATGGAGGGCCGCCGCGGAAGTACTAGCGAAGAGGGAGAGCCTACGAGGAACGGTCCCTCGCACTCCCCGACGTGATCACCACTGGCTGACGCGTTGCGCCCGCCGCGGCGGGCGTCCGCTTCGCTGCGGAGTTCGTCCGCGAGCGCCAGGAGCTTGATCTACATAGCACTGTAACGGACTTGACGATCCTTGTCACGCATGTTACAGTGCGAGCATGAACCCGACTCAGGAACGCCTCCAGAAGAAACAGAACTGCGAGACGCTTGCGGCCGAGGCTGGCGTGCAACGCGCAGACCTAGAGGCCAAGCTGATTGCGAACACTCAGTGGGTCATCGACATGATCCCCAAGGCCGCCGAGGCGGGCATTCCGTTCGACACGTTCGCGGGGCTCGTCGGCGTTAGCCGCCAAACCCTCTACCGCTGGCGCGATACCGTCAACGTGAAGCGCGCGGTCGAATCTGACTCCTAAGCGCCGATCGCCTCGTCGGGCCTGAGCCGCTTGCGCCCTTTGTGATCGGTCCGGCCAGTGCCGATGCATTCGCGGCACACGACCCATTTGCCCTCAGGCTCACCCTCGAACCACCTCCAGCCTGCGCCACTGCAGGTCGAGCATCGGTCCTTCTCGGGGATGAGCCGATCACTCTGCGCCATCGTCAAAGTCTACTTCGCATGGCGCTAGAGGAGGTATGGGTTTGTGAGGTCCAACATCCGCCGGGAGCCGCGGCCGAACGACACGACCTGCAGGATTGGCGGTGTGGCCGCTGCCGCGCCCTCACAGACGCGGACCTCGCCGGCAACCCAGGACGGGACCGAGCGAGCGCAAGCACCGAGGTGCAGTGGCGGGCGCCGCTCGTGGCAGCCATCGGGATGCTCCTACAGATCCGCAGCGCCACCGGGAACCAGAAGCGGATCCTGCGGTGGACGACCACGACGCGCACGTCACCAACGCCTCGTGTTCTGCCGTTGCGGCATACTCGTTCGGGAACCAGCTGCTGATCGCCCTACAGCGCCCCGACGCGACATACGTCGCGGGCTTCCGCGCGTTCCTCCACCTCAACCGGTGTGTGCGCAAGCGGGAGAGGGCGATCCGGGTCCTCGCCCCGATGAGCCACAACGTGTCGGATGAGGCGAACGAACGGCGCACCGTCTTCCGTGCCGTGCCGGTGTTCGACGTCGCCCAGACCGAGACGCTCCCGGGCACCGACCCGGTCCCGCTGGACCCGCCCTCACAGCCGGTCGCCGGCGACAGCCACGGGGACCTGATCGAGCCGCTCGAATGCCTCGCGAGCGAGATCGGCTACAGCGTCGAGCTGGGGGCTGTGGATGGGCCGGCCGACGGCTGGTGTGACATTGCGGCGCGGCTGATCGTCCTGAACAGCGCTCTGCCGGCGAATGGCCAGGTGCGTGTGTTGGTGCACGAGATCGCGCACGCGCTCGGCATCGGCTACAGCGACTACGGCCGCCAGCGGGCCGAGGTGCTGGTCGACACCGTCACCCACATCGTCTGCGGCTCGGTCAGGCTAGACGTCTCTGCCTCAAGCATCCCTTACGTCGCCGGGTGGGGGGAAACCGGCGAGCTGGACGCCATCCGCCGCTACGCCGAGACGATCGACACGCTCGCGAGGCGCATCGAAGACGCCGTCCAGCCCGCCAAGCCTGTGCCCGCTTCGCCGTCTCTGGCGCTCGCGTCGGTCTAGCGGCCCTTCGGATGCCAGCCGCGTCCCTGCTTGGTGATCTTGCCTTCTTTCTCAAGGCCCGGGAGGACCCGGTAGAGGTAGTTCTGCTTGATACCCATCTTCGCCGCCAGCTCGGGGATCGTGATCCCCGGCTGTCCTTTCACCAGCGCGCGGGCTTCGGAGGCCCGGCCACCGCTGCCTTTGCGCCGCCCCACTTTGCGTTTCGCCGCGCGGGCCGGTTTGCGTGCCGGTTTCGCCGCGGCTTTGGCGCTCACAGCAGCTCCTGAGCCCCGCGGCCTTCCCGGACCGCGCCGGCGGGTGGTGGCTGTCCGTCCATTTGAGGAGGAGCTGCGTGGCACCCCCCCGAGAGCTTTCCCGGCGGCCTGAAGCTGGTCGTACTCGTCCACGAGCGGCTTCAGCTCTTTGAGCCGGCCAGCTATTTCTCTGCGTGTCACGTCAAGGAGATCCGGCACGGTACTCCTCCCAAGTAGGGACGTAGGCTAGTCAAGCACTCTGCCATACCTATCAGACATCTGACGGGCTCGCTGCTGCCACTGCGGACGCGAGGCGATGATCTCCACTACTCGCTGGCGGCGCGGCATCGCCGCCGGTGTGGAGTGGGCGAAGCAGGACGTGGGAGCCTCGCAGCGACACGTGTTGGGGTGAGCTGACCGGCGTCCGATCGAGCTGGTCGCCGAGCGGAAGATCACTGGACACGGCCGGAACTCAACCATGCTCGCCGGATACTCGCGGCCACGCCCGCCGACACTCCGACCGAGCGGGCCGCGACGCTCGCTGGGTTGTCAAGAACAACGAAGTCCCGACGCTTGTGCAGTCTGCGCGGAGCGCGTGCGCTTGCTTACGTGTCCGGTTCTCTGCGATCTCAGGATCCTCACGACGCCCGGTTTGTTCGGCGCTTCGATGGCGCCGGCTTTACGGTGTCTCATTGCGATCGGCGCGCTGCCGCGCGCGAGTTGCCGTCAGCCGAGCCTGCGCTCGCGCCGTCGTGTCTGTCACAGAGCGACAGGCTTCCCGTATACCCATGTAGATGACCGACGGGCGCACCGACGAGGAGCTGCTGGCGGCGGGCGAACCGCAGGCGTTCGGTCTGCTCTACGCGCGGCGTCATCCCCTCGTGCGCGCCTACCTGAGACGCCAGCTCGGTCCTCGAGAGGATGTCGTGCTCGACCTCGTAGCTGAGACGTTCGCGCGCGCATTGGAGCGGCGCGGGCAGTTCGACGCCGTGCGCGGGTCCGCGGTGTCGTGGCTTCTCGCGATCGCTCACAACCTGCTCGTGGATGCGGCCCGCCATGGGAAGGTCGCCGACCGCTCGCGGCATCGCCTCGGCATGGACCCGATCGAGCTGATCGACGACGATCTCGAGCGGGTTCACGAGCGCGACGGCTTCGGTGACACGACGGCGGAGCTGCAGCGATACGTCAGCGAGCTGCCCGCTGAGCAGCGCGAGGCGGTGGAGCGACGCGTGCTCGAAGAGCACTCCTACGCGGCGATGGCCGAGCAGATCGGCTGTTCGCAGCAGGTCGCGCGCAAGCGGGTCTCACGCGGGCTGGCCGCGCTCAGAGAGCGGATGGAGGAGACAACATGACTGATCCGTACTTGGTTCTCGGCGAGCAGCTGATCGCGGCCGCAGGGCGGCTGGACGCCGGTGCGCAGGACCCCGCGCTGGCCCTCGACGGTGAGGTGAACCGCAGTGGCGCGCCGGCGTTCGGCGGCGGACAGGCGCAAAAGGGGGGCCAGGACGAGGTGGCCCGTGGTGGCCGCCGGTCTGCACGCCGCTCGGGCTCGCGTCGCATGAAGGCGTCGCTTGTGGCCGCCGTCCTGCTGCTGGCGGGAAGCGCGATCGCGCTGGCTGCGGGCGGACTGCTCCAGGGCAGCCCGGTCGGCGAGCCTCAGGGGACTCCGCGTCCGAACGCCGGCTCGGGCATACCGACGGTCGGTGGGTCGCAGCTGCTCGCGCCCCGCGCAGTCGACCCCGAAGGCGGCCCGTCGTGGGGATTGCAGCTCGTGCACACCACGCGGGGGGAGACATGTCTGCAGGTCGGTCGCGTCCAGAACGGTGAGATCGGCCAGATCGGAATCGACGGGGCGTTCAACGACGACGGGCGCTTCCATCCGCTGCTGCCTCACATCCTGCCCAACTACACGAACGGCTACGCGGAGATCAGCTGCGTGCTTGACGGCCAAGCGCAGCTCGGCGCCTCCTCGGGCATGGACCGCAGCGCCGAATCGGGCATCCTGCCACGGAAGATCAAGCCAACGCCGGCGGACCTGCGCTCGGTGGTCTTCGGCGTGCTCGGCCCGCACGCGGTCAGCGTCACCTACCGCGAAGGCGCCCGCACTGTCACCCGGCCGGTGAGTCCCGGAACGGGCGCCTTCATCATCGTTCAGCCCGTCGCCTCGGTGCCGCGCCTGCTCGGTCCGGGCGGATGGGTCACCGGCTGGGTCTCGGCCCACGCCGTCGGCGTGTTCCCGACGGGGGCCCTGACGGCGATGACCTTTCGCTTCGGAGAGCGCACATGCTCGGTCGGCAGCGGGGGCCCTGTCGCCACGCCTTGCCCGCGCGGCGCGCCGGTCCCGCGCGGCGCCTACACGCCCACCAGGAGCCTGCACGAGTCGGTCCGTGTTTCGACCGTCGTCCAGCCGCACAAGGCCTGTGACGAGACGTTCCTGCTCTACCCCTGCTACCGCGCTCTGGTCGAGTTCAAAGCGCCCTACGGGGTCTCCAGCGCGGCCGGCGAATACGAGGTCGACGCCCGCTCGGCCTGCCGAAACGCGAGCCCCAGCAGCTGGCCGATCGACAGCAACATCGATGCCGGCCAGACCGTTCGCGCCCTCTCGCTCGGTCTCTTCAACTGCCTGCGCGCCCAATTCGTGGTGCGCTACCTCAACAACGCCCAGGGAAGCCCGGCCGCCGTTCACAGTCACAAATCCGTGATCGTCGGCACCTCCACGCTCGGCAACCCAGCGGAAGTAGCGCCGCTGGCGGACCGGATCGAACGGGAACAGAGGGCCGGGGTCGAACGCATCGTGAACGGCAGGAAATCTCAACCGCTTCAACGCTGAGACGGTGCGGCCGACCAGCGCCCGTGACCGCTACGACCACGAGGAGGCGCCGCGCAGGCGACTCCGGGGGCGATCCGCCGGTTTGCCCGTGAGCTGACCGGTGAGGACCAGGTGGTGCTCGAGGCGTCGTGCGGCGCGATGCAGATCGCGCGGCTCTTGCGAGAGGGTCCGGTTGGCCGGGTCGTGGTTTGCAACGCGGCTGAGAGGCGTGCGATCTCGCATGCGCGTGGAAAGTCAGACCGGTTCGACGCGGCGATGTTGGCCAAGCTGCTGGCGGCAGGGATGCTCGCCGAGGTCTGGCTCCCGCACGAGCAGACGAGTGCGTTGCGTCGGCGGGTCGGTCGCCGTGCGGGGTTGGTGCGGGCCAGGACGCGGGTCAAGAACGAGACGCATGTCGTGCTCGGCCGTTGTCTGCTCGGTCGTCCACCGGTGAGCGACCTGTTCGGCAAGAGCCCTAACCAGGTCGTCGCCTACCAACGCTACCTACTGACCGCGACGGGACGTATCCGGCCACAAAAAACCCCCGCTGAGCGGGGGCTTTGTCATGCGCCCGAGTGGACACTACTCAAACCATTCTCCAGCGTTTACGGGCGTTCTCGATGCTTTTTCGGCGGGTCTTCCGGATCGGGTCGGCGACACCCGAAGCGTGCCTGAGGACTCTGGGCCGCGTCGTCTCGGCAACGGGGTGGTCCGGAGAGCCGTGATCGAGGTCTTGTCGCAGGCTGACCGCCCAATCGACGTGGGGGAGGCCCAAGCCACGGTCGAAGGGCTCCTCGGGTATACCGTCTCCCGGGATTCGATCAATAGCTGCCTTTCGACCGGCGCCCGCGGAGCGCGGCCGAGCTTTCAGCGCGTCAGGCCGGGCCGCTACCGGCTCAATCGCGGCGCCTGACATGAGCCGCGGCGCCAGCCTCATCGCTACCGGTCGTCTGCAAGAGCAGTCGGACCGGGGTCACGTTGCGCGCCCAGATCGACGGACGTGCTCGATGTGGCTGGACCGTCGGGCGGTCCGAATGAGCTGCCGGGCTTCCTCGTGCTAGGCGTCGATACCTGCGTAGAAGTCGAGGAGCACCTGCGCGAGCGCGTACGGGGCCTCCATTGCCGCGTAGTGGCCAACTCCGTCCAGAGTCGCGGCACCGACGTGCTCGGCTACCTGGGTCATTGTGTGGTGGGCGAAATCCCCGGATCCGGCGCCGATGGCCAGGACAGGCATCTGCAGCCTGCTCTGGGCGGCCAGCTCTCGAATCTCGTCGCCCTCCTTGAGCATGGAGCGGTACAGGGCGCTCGCCCCGCGGAACCCGTCCGGGCGCGCGAACGTGCGGGTGAACTCGTCGACGTCGCGGTCAGTGATGGCGCCATCGGCTGCGCACATGGTGGGATAGGCGTAGTCCGCCAGGAACTCTCGCTCGCGGCCGGCGAGCAGCATCTCGGGGATACCGGGAGCTGCCAGAGCGCCGATGTGCCACGCGCCGCCGCGGGTCACATCGGCGAGCATCTCAAGTCCGAACCCGGGCAGACCGGTCTCAATCGCGGCGAAGCTGCGGACCAGCTCCGGATGAACCGCCGCCAGCCGGAAGGTCGCGACTCCGCTGATGTCCTGGCCGGTGAGGTGAACCGCGCCGAGGTCGAGCTCGTCGATGAGTCCTCGTAGCGCCGCCGCCGCCGTGGCACTGCTGCCGCCGTCGTGCGGGTTGCCGGAGTCTCCGAACCCGGGCAGGTCGACGGCGATCACGCGGTGCGCGGCGGACAGGAGCGGGATGAGCTTGTGGAACGCCCACCAGGTCTCGGGGAAACCATGAACGAGCATCACCGGAGTGCCGTCGGACCCGGCGCTGACGTAGTGCAGGCTGGTGCCGTCGATGACGGCGTGGTGGTGGCTGACCTCACAGATCGTGGCAGCGCCGGTGGTGGCTGGCATGCGCTCTCCCTCAGATGGACAACTAGGTTGTCTCATAGACTAGCAACTTGATTGTCGCTGTCGCAACCGGGTTGTCTATGCTCTGGGAATGTCACGCTCCGGGGCCCATCTCGCGCTGTTGCTGCTCGGGGGATTCCGCTCGCTGGCGGATGCCGCCAGCGTTGAGCTGGCCGAACGGGGACACGAGAAGATCCGGCCGGTCCACGTCTTCGCGCTCCGCTCAATCGACGCCGGCGCTGACACCACCTCAGAGCTCGGCCGCCGGCTCGGCGTCTCAAAGCAAGCGGCCGCCAAGACGATTGGCTTCCTCCAGGAGCGCGGCTACGTCACCGGAGAGGCCGACCAGCGAGACCCGCGCCGCCGCCGGTTCACCGTCACCAGCGAGGGCCATGACCTGCTCACCACCGGTGAGCAGGTCTTCGACGAGCTTCGAGACCGCTGGGCACAGCGCATCGGCGTCAAGGAACTTGAACGCCTCGAGGAGGCACTCGCCGACCTCGGGATCAGCGCCCCGCCTCGCCTCGACACTCCAGGTTGGCTCGCTGGCTCATCTCCGGAATGAGCTCTGCGCGGAGCGGGGGGGTTCGCGTGGAAAGCCGGCGACTCAGTGAAGCTGACCGTGACCGGTCTCGGAACTATGACCAACCTGATCACCCCCGGGGCGAGGCCCGTCGAGATCGGTCGCGCGCGTCGTGCTGGACGCAGGCCGCGGCCTTGGGATAACGAGAGCCAGCGGTGACGCGTGCCGGCAACGGCGTGGTCCAGAGGCGGTCTCAGCTCGGCAACGCCGCCGATACGAGCGGGCGGAGCGCGTTCAGGTCTACGTCTTCGGGCAAGGCTTTCTCATCGGGCGAGCTCTCTCGTTTGATGACGTCTTCGACGCTCAGCAGCGTGCGAAGTAGCCGCGGTAGCACGGTGCGGCTGAGGAGGTCCTGCGCGAGCGCCGCGCTGCCTGGTTGGTCCAGTTCGTACTGGTCGGCGAGGTAGGTGCTGAGCCGTTCGTGCGTGGTGGTGAACATGGCCTCGTGGTACGTGTCTGCGCTGGCGGGTAGCCGCTCGGCCTCGGCGATGGTGAGTCGGCAGGTGCGGAGCTGGGGCTCCCAGACCATCAGCTGCAAGAACCGTCCGCAGAACAGCGTCACGGCCTCGGTGGGCTCGTCGGCGTACGCGTCGGGGGTCTTGAGGTGACCGAGATAGAGCTCGCGGACGAGCTCCAGGATGGCTAGAAAGAGCTTGTCCTTGTTCTCGAAGTGGGCGTAGAGCGACCGCTTTGACGTCCCGGCTCGCGCCGCGACGGTGTCCATCGATGCGCGCTCGTAGCCGCTCTCCAGGAAGACATCCTTGGCCACGAACAGGATGTGCCGGCGTAGCTCCTCGCCGCGACGCTGCGTACCGGTTCGTCGCGGAGGATCGGCTTGCGGCATGAGAGCATCGTAATAAAGTAAACGGTACGGTAGCGTCTACTTCGCCTGGTCGTGCGTTGGTTTCAGCTCGCAGTCAGGCCGGATCAATCAACGAAAGGAGCTGTCGCAATGCCGACCAACAGCATCGCCGAGCCCGAGAGCATCGCCCGTCGCTTCTATGAGGCGCTGAACACAGGTGACATGGCACTGGTCGATGAGGCCCTCGCGCCCGACTGGGAGGCGATCCCGGCCCTGAGAACCGGCCCGGGAGCCGAGGGATGGAAGGCCAGCATCAAACACCTACGCGGCGTCTTTTCTGACCTGAACGTCTCGATCGAGGGCGTGGTGGCCTCCGGAGACACGGTCGCGGTGCGCTCGGTCACCCGCGGCATTCACAGCGGTGAGCTGCTCGGCGTCCCCGCGACCGGACGCGAGCTTGAGTTCCGCGCCAGCGACGTCCACCGGCTGGAGAACGGCCGAATTGTCCAGACCTGGCACCTGGAGGACTACTTCGGGATCGCGACCCAGCTCGGTCTCAAATTCTCTCTGTAGCGGGGATGTCACCTAGCAAGCACCCTCGCCGTCCAGACCCTACGACCGGCACCGACAGGGACGAACTTAGAAAAGGAGGACCCAATGGCACTTGAAGGAAGGACCGCGGTGGTCACAGGCGCGGCACGAGGAATCGGCCATGCCTACTGTCAACGGCTCGTGGCCGACGGCGCAAACGTCGTAGCGGTCGACATAAATGACCCGACCGACAGCCTCGCCGACCTCTCAGGCATCGGCGAGCAACTCGCGCTGACCTGTGATATCAGCCAGCCCGACCAGATCGACGCCGTCGTCAAGACAGTCATCGAGCGCTTCGAGCGCTGCGACATCCTGGTCAATAACGCCGGAATCTTCCCGACCAGCAATCTTGACAGCGTGACGGTCGAGCTGTGGCGACGGGTTCAGGCGATCAACGTTGAGCCCATCCTGCTATTCGCCCGAGCATTCGCTCCCGGCATGAGGGCCAACGGATGGGGACGGGTCGTCAACACTGGCTCGGCGAACACGCTCTTGCAAGGACGCGACCTCGCGTACATGACCAGCAAGGCAAGCGTGCACGGCCTGACTCGGGCACTTGCGAACGAGCTGGGAGAGAGCGGGATCACGGTCAACGCGATCGCGCCGAGCGTCGTGGCGACCGAAGGGTTCCTGGGTCGCACCCGCACCGCTGCGCCGACGGCTGATGAGGTGTTGGCGCGTGTCTCGGCGATGCAGACGATCAAACGGCCCTCGGTCCCGACCGACCTCGGCAACGCCCTCGGCTTCCTCGTCTCCGATCAAGCCGACTTCATCACCGGCCAGATCATCCACGTCGACGGCGGACTGACCCGGACGGGAGCGTGACCGATGCCCAGCCAAGAACAGTGCAGCGCCCCGGCCAAGTGCTGATACTTGGCGTTGCGCTAGGTCTGTATCGGGGTCGAGCGACTCGACATTAGAAGCTGTCGATTTGCAGGTGAATCGTAGTCATAACGACAACGAATGCGCCTCGAGTGGACTCGAACCACCACGGGGAAATCTCCCCACAAGGCCCTCAACCTTGTACAAGCCTGCAAGATGCTTACAGGAGCGTCCTGATCGTCCAAATAGCCCGCTTCCGCGGGCGCGTCGGACGTATCTGGACCGGCGAGTGTTGCCACGATGTTGTCACGCGCCGGGCGTCTCCCGTGTCTATCGCGGGTCACTCTGGTATGCGACGGAGCGGTGGCGGACGGCGACGACTCGGACCGTCTTTTCATTCTCGGTGAGCTGGTAGATGATCCGGTATGAGCCGACTCGCAGGGAGTGCAGACCACGCAGCCGGCCGCGGAGGGGGTAGCCGGCGTTCGGGTCGCGCTGAAGGAGCGCCAACGCTTGGTCGACCGCGTCGATCAGGGGCCAGTCGAGCGCGAGGACCTGCGAGCGCACCAGGCGCGCGAGGACGATCCGCGCCACCGTCTAGCTCGAACCAGGGCGCTTTTCTGCGAGCTCGCTGCGCAGGTCCTCGAGCTCGATCGTGTCCCCTCGCGCGAGTTCGTCGAGGCCGGTCTGGATCGCCTCAAGGGTGGCAGCGTCGGAGAGGATCTCGGCTGTCTCCTCCAGCGCTTGGTACTCATCGACTGGCACCAGGGCCGCTGCCGGCCGTCCGTTGCGCGTGAGGACGACGTGGTCGCGGCGATCGGCCACGTCGCGGAGCACCTCGGCGAGGTTGCTTCGGAACTCGCGGACGGGGATCGTCTTCGCCACGACAGTAAAGGGTACCAGATTGCGTACACGGAGCCGCCTCGCGATGCTCACGGCCGACACGGGCATCGCGAAAGCGATCGGTAGCGGGCAGATCGCGGTGGAGAACTATCGCTAATCGTCCGCTGCGGTCGCCTGACGGCGGCGCGCCCACTGTTCGGATGGTGGATCATGAACGCATGAGCGCGGCCCTAAGGCGTGCTGGCTGGTGCCTGCGAGCGGGCCGATCTAGGGCTCTCGCGCCGCCTGCCGGAGGTGGTTGGCCGCTGATCGTAGCCCGCGGTCATCACGAGCATGCAGGCAAAGGCGACTATGTCCCCACGGCCCCCTTGACCGTCGACGGGCCTCAGCGAACCTTCGTTTGGAGACCCAGCATTTCGAGCCTAAATCCATGCACTTGAGTGGAAACTACTCAAACCCTTCAGAAGCGCTTGAGGCCGCCCTGGAGGCCTGCTCGGAAGCCGGGACGGTTAACGCCGTCGTTCGGGTCGCGCGGAACTAGATGCCCACTTCGACCGGTACGTCGGCGTTTTCTGTGGAGCCGTCGCCGAGCTGCCCATCATAATTGGCGCCCCAGCACTCGATCTGGCCGGTGGGCAGCAGCGCGCACGCTTGATCGCCGCCGGCGCTCACCTGCGTGGCGTCGGTGATGCCTGACGTTTCGACCGGCGTGTCCGACCGGCTCGTTGCACCGTCGCCGAGCTCACCGGATTCGCCGTCGCCCCAGCAGTTTACCTTTCCGGTCGACAGGAGCGCGCACGTGAAGTCGCCGCCGGCGGTCACCGCCGTAGCGTCGGTGATGCCTGAAACTTCCGCTGGCACGTCCGAGTCTTCTGTGGAGCCGTCGCCGAGCTGGCCGTAGCCGTTCCTGCCCCAGCAGTCGATATGGCCGGTGGACAGCAGCGCGCACGTCTGGCCGCCGCCGGCGCTCACCTGGGTGGCGTCGGTGATGCCCGTCACTTCGACCGGCGCTGCGCTGCAGGCGAATCTGTACGGCCCACATTCTTCGGGGCCAGTCGCCGTGCCGTAGCCGAGCTGGCCGAACAGATTGCTGCCCCAGCAGTCGACATGACCGGTTGGCAGGAGCGCGCACGTCTGGTCGCCGCCGGCGCTCACCTGAGTGGGGTCGGTTATGCCCGTCACTTCGACCGGCGCTGCGCTGCAAGCGAACGCCCCGCATGTTTCCGGGCCGCTCGCGCTGCCATCGCCGAGTTCGCCGAATCCGTTGAGGCCCCAGCACTCGATGTGCCCCGTGGGCAGCAGCGCGCACGTCTGGTCCCCGCCGGCGCTCACCTGAGTGGGGTCGGTTATGCCCGTCACTTCGACCGGTTCCGGGCTGCAGGCTGCCGGTGGTTCGGCGAACGGGCATTTGTCGAGGCCAGTCGTGATGCCGTCGCCCAGCTGGCCGTATTCGTTGTAGCCCCAGCAGGCGGCGTGACCCGTCGGTAGGAGGGCACACACGTGGTCGCCGCCGACGGTTGCCTGCGTGGAGCCGGTGGTGCCGATCGCTTCGACTGGCGTGTCGGAACCGATCAGCGAACCGTCGCCGAGCTGGCCGTAATAGTTGGCGCCCCAGCAGTCGACAGCGCCCGTCGACAGTACCGCGCACGTCTGACTGTGTTGGCCGCCGGCGTCGACGGCCGTTGCTGCGGGCGGCCGGGCGCCGGCGCTGACGGTAACGGTCGCTTTAGCCACGGCTTTGCTGGCGCCTGACCCGAGCGCAGTCAGTTTGAGCGTGTAGATGCGGGCTTTCCGAGTGCTGTTCGCCGGCATCCTGACGCCGCG
Organism: uncultured Solirubrobacteraceae bacterium; assembly: GCA_963743505.1. Lineage (GTDB taxonomy): Bacteria > Actinomycetota > Thermoleophilia > Solirubrobacterales > Solirubrobacteraceae > Palsa-744. The sequence goes on from CAVUPZ010000002.1 coordinate 1,156,489, forward strand.
TTCTACGCTCCCACCTGCGCAGGAGAAGGTGACCGGCAGTCCGACCACGGATTTGGTGGCGGCGGAGGACAGCGTGCATTTCGCTGCGCCCGAGACCGTGGCAGTCACCACGGCGAACCCGGCGGACTCGACGGTCGCCGGGGTTGCCTTGAAGTTAGAGATCACCGGTGTTGGGCCCCGCGCGACCGCCGTGCCGACGCTCGCGCACAGGCACGCTCCAACCGCGATCGCGGCACAGACGAGCCGAAGCGCGATCGTGTGGCTGCGGGTCCAAAGCCGCTGCGAGAGCCAGCCTGTCGAGCGACGCATGCTGCCCAGCATGCTATTCCAACCGCGTGCTTCCCGCATTCGCCCATACACCCTACACGGGGATCGACAATGAGCTAACGAGCAACGCGTCCGGGTGGACTCGAACTGAGTGTGAGTAGGCGACCTCCGTTCTGTCGCCCATGCGCTCGAGTGGACTCGAACCACCACGGACCGTGATACCCACAAGGACCTCGACCACCTACGCGGGTCCGAGATACGCTCACGGGCGTCTGAGGTGTCCGAATAGCGCGCTATCGCGACGCATCGGGCGCCTCTTGATGGACTACGCGGGCGGAGACAGGGCGCCTGCGTCTGGCATGATCAGGTCCATGGCCAAGGCGGAAACCACGGCGTCCCAGACGGGCCCACTGGGGCAGATCAAATGGCTCGAGGAGGTCGCCGACCACGATTATGATGCCGCCGCGGCGTACCTGTCGCTCAAGTTCGACGGGGAAGCGGTGCACAAGGCCGTCAAGCGACTCCGCAAGGCGTCGCTCATGAAGCGGCGCGCAAACGACATCCTGCGTGCCGCCGGACTGACCGCCGCGCCATTGGACGATCCAGGCGTGATCAAGGATTTGATCAAGGTGATCGAGGGCAGGCGTCTCAGTCCCGTGCTCGTCGTCAGCGCCGAGCTGCGCGCTGATATCGCCGACGGCTATCACCGTGTGTCGCTCGTCTATCGCATCGACCCATATTGGGAAGTGCCTCTGAAGGTCGCTTGAGCATCGCGTCGGGGGTACGTCATGGTGACCTGTGAGCAGTTGCTCCGTGCCGCGCCCACCGGTGATCGATCTAACGGGAGCGCTGCTTCGCCTCGACAGGCGGGCTCACATCCAGCGAGCCGGATCCAGCGGCACGGGAGGTCGCGCGTCTCCACCGGCTCCGCGGAATCACGCGCTTCCGTGTACGCATCGGACGGATCTGGAGCAGCGAGTGTTGCCACGGCGTTGCCGGCCTTGCCAAGCCTTGGCGCCCCGCAGACGCGGCGTGGCCTACGCGGTCGCCTTGTCGGCGTATCGTTGCCGTGCTGCTTGGCGGGATACGCCCAGCGAGAGGGCGATGTGGTTCCAGGAGCGGCCGTGGGCTCGCGCGAGAAGAACGGCTTCGCGCAGTTTGGCATCGTCGGCACGGACCGCTTCTGCTGCTCGCGTGATCGCCCGGAGGTCCTCGGTGTCTTCGACCTTGGCGTTGTCGGGCTCGAGAGAGTCTGCGAGCTTCTCAAAGCGGTCCGCAGCCTGCTCAATTTCCTTGTTGGTGTGGCGGGGCATTGCTTACCTCCTCAGAGGAGCCGGTAGAACTTGGACCGCAGCGATTGGGCGTGGATGATCACCGGTCCTCGCCGTCGAGGTCAAGGACGCCGATCACGAGCAGAGCTCCGTCGGCGGCTGGGCCGATCAGCATCACCAGGTCATCGTCCAGAGGACTCTTCTCATCGCATTCCGGGCGGCGTGCAACATGTCTTGCTCGGCGACGCCGTGCTCTCGCGCAGGGTCGCCGATACGCATCTAGACAATATAGCTTGTCTAGCGGATGGCGCTGGTCGAAGCTCGTGCCGCTCGCTCGTCCTCGCGGTCATCTCAACCATGCGAATGAACGCCGGCCGGTATCCGAACCGGCTGTTGCCACGCCGTTGCCACGGTCCGCCTGTTGGAACTCGCGCGCCGCCTCGCGTTCGCGCGAAACCGCCGATTTCCAGCCAAAACCCATGCGCCTAAGTGGGCACTACTCAAACCACTCTCCAGCGTTTATGGGGTTCTCGATGCATTTCCCGCGGGTTGACCGGATCAGACCGGCCTAGAAAGACCTGTGCCTGAGGCTTCTGGGCCTCATCGCCTGGGCAAGGGGGTGATCCACAGGACGGTGATCGAGGTCTTGTCGCGGCTGATCGCCCGATGGACGTGGGGGAGGTCCACACCACGGTCGAAGGGCTCCTTGGATATCCCGTCTCCCGGGATTCGGTCAACAGCTGCCTTTCGACCGGCGCTCGCGGGGCGCGGCCCAACTTCGAGCGGGTCGGGCCGGGCCGCGACGGGCTCAATCGCGCTGCCTCACGAGAACCCCGGCGCCGCTGTCCTCGCTACCGTTCTTCCGCGAAAGCAGGCGTCAGCCGACCGTCCGGCGACACGCTCGCAACTCGTCCAGAGCGACAGCGTCGCGCCAGGTCCCCGTGCGCTCGCTTGCCTGCCGAAAGTATCCTGCCGCCCAGCATGCATCGGAGGCGTTTGAGGCAGCGACTCGCCATCGTGCGCTCGGCATCGCAGACGGTGCTTCTTGATCGTATGTTCGCCGGCATCCTTTGGCGTACTCCGCCGGATGGCGGCGGTGGCAGTGACTTCGCTCGTTGACTAGCCGCCGACTGGAGGTTACGATAGCCGCGATGCGTGCGCTCGCGATAGTCATGGCGTGCGGGACGCTCGGCGCGGGCGTGTGTAACACCGCGTCAGCCTCGGTCGTACTGGGGCAGGGGATTGACGGGATCACGCCAGGCGAGCCGGCCTCTAGCGTGCGCCACCATCTCGGCCTTCAACACGGTGGCGCGCCGGGACGCGAATGGCGGTATGACCACGGAGCCTTGCGGATCACCTTTGACCGACGCCGTCGCGTACTTCTCGTGGGAACGCTCATGGCCTCCCAGAAGACACCGCAGGGGATCCACACCGTCCGCTATACCAACGTCGGCCCTGGACTCGCGAAAGCACCCCAATTGGGCACCGGCTCGACCGAAGCCCAGCTGCTCGAGACGTACCCGACAGTGAAATGTGGGCCTGGACCAACGATAGACGGTGTGACCCAGCAGGAAACGCGATGTCAGCTGCTGTCACGCCTCCATAACCGACAAGTCGAAACAACGTTCACCTTCTATGCCGGCAGCTCGATAGCGGTTCACGAAGTGGACGAAATCTTCGTCGGCTACACGCACGAATAGGAACGCGGACGACGTTCTCGGACATGTTCGGCCGGGCAAGTTGCCGGTCTGCGGTGCGAAGCGGAGCGCGGCGCGGATCCGACACTCGCTTCTCGATGGATGCGAGCGCGTCAGCGAACGTCCGTCGAGACTGCCGGGAGGAGTGAGAGTTCGCGCACACTCGAGCTCCACGCCTGGTCGTCGTCGCCTCGTAGCAGCGGCGGGGTAACCTCGCGATACGATTGCCTAGCTCCGGAGTGACGGTCGGTCTCCGAGGAGCCCAAAACCCCCGGCCTCGTAGGTATGTACGGCGCTTCGACATGGCGATGAACGCACTCGACTTCGATGCCCTCATAAGCCTTTCTGCCCCCGATGCTGTCGCTTCCGTCGGCCCCTCTGGGAGCCGCGAGGGCCGCACGGCGATCGGCCAGCTCTGCGAGGACTTTACGGGATCCTTGGCGGATTTCGGGAGCCGCTTCGACGAGGTTCGTGACCTCCGGAGCAGCGTAGCGTTCGTCGTCTTCACCCACCGAGGCCACCCGCCTGGGGGCACGAGTTGGGCTCAGATTCTAAGCGGGGTGGCTTTGGCCTTGATGGACGGGCTGATCCTGCGGCAGATGAACAGCACTGACGCTGCCGAGGCTCGCGCTGCCGCCGAACGCCTTTCGCGTGCGTGGGGGTAGGCGATGTCCCAGGAGAATGTCGAGATCATCCGGCTATTCAACGCCGCCCACGAAGGGGAGAACCTGATTCCAGTGATCGAGGCGGGTCTCGCGCGACTGCCACCCGATCCCGACAAGGAGGCCGTGCTCGCGTGGATGGCAGAAGACCCTGCTTGGCGGCACCTGCACCCTGACGTTGAATGGGGCATCTCGGCTCTTGAGGTCGCCCCGGCCAAGGGAGCCGTCGAGGTGGCCATGTGGTGGGCGAGCTGGGTGGAGGTATGGGAGAGCTACTCGTACCGCATACTCGACTACCGAGATCTCGGAGCATGGGTGATGACACCCGTTGAGATTCGCCTTAGGGGACACGCGGGCACCGCGGTGGACCTCAACATGTTCGAGATCTGGCAGGTGCGCGAAGGCAAGATCACCCTTGTGCGGATACTCCCGTCCGAAAGCCACGCGGTGGCGGCGGCCACGAGGCCCTGAAAGCCGTGGGGCTGGCAACGTAGAGATCCCGGTCGGCCCGCTGTTTTGTGTTGTCGACGGCCCCACGCGCGGGCGGCCCTGGTCAGCGGCTGCGGTCCGTGGCGAGTTTCGCCGGAAGGAGCGCAGCCACGGCGCCGCTGGCGCTCCCGAAGAGCGGGATGCGCACTCGGCTGGGGCCGAGCGGTCGCCGGTTCGAATCCGGCCTCCCGATTGAAAGGTCGGTAATTGCGGGCCTTTTTTGCTGGTCTGGGGTGAAGCTCCGAAAGGCCGCGGGGTCCAACGCAGCCGAGAGTGAGGTGGCAACCATCCTCGACCTAAGTTTGGAAGTCTAGGTACGGATTGGTCGCAATTTGGGGGCTTTTTGGGCGCGTGGCTCGTGACAAGCGTCTCTAGCTTCGCCATTCTTCACTCAGCCGCGTGGGTTGTCCTGCCGACGGCTCACGTGGTCAAGCTCAAGCCGGCCGCCGGCCTGGTGCGGATGGCCTAGCCCGCAACATCGACCTGCGGCCGCGTGCAATCGCGACTGCTAGGAGAGGTTGATGTCTAGTCCCAACGCAACGACTCCCGCCACGACGGGGGCCGACGGGCAAGCGGCCACGAACGGCGCGATTCGCCCCTTCCAGATTGACGTGCCGCAGCAGGCCCTCGAGGACCTTTCCCAGCGCATCGCTGCGACGCGCTGGCCCACCGAGGAGCTCGTAGACGACCGCTCACAGGGCGTGCAGCTCGCGACGATGCGCGAGCTTGCGCGCTACTGGACGACCGATTACGACTGGCGCACGTGCGAGACGCAGCTGAACGCGCTGCCGCAGTTCAAGACCGAGATCGACGGCATTGATACCCATTTCATCCACGTGCGCTCGCCGCACGAGAACGCGTTGCCGCTGATCATCACGCACGGCTGGCCCGGCTCGGTCATCGAGTTGCTCGAGGTGATCGACCCGCTCACGGACCCGACCGCGCACGGGGGAAACGCCGAGGACGCGTTCCACCTGGTGCTCCCGTCCGTCCCCGGGTATGGCTTCTCGGCCGAGCCGACCGAACTCGGCTGGTACGCGGGTCGCGTCGCGGAAGCGTGGCCTAAGCTGATGTCGCGCCTCGGCTACACACGCTACGTCGCCCAGGGAGGTGACGTAGGCGCCGCCGTCACCGACGCGATGGGCCGCCAGGCACCCGAGGGGCTGATCGGCATCCACACGAATCTGTTCGTGCCGGGGTTGGCGGGTGGCTCCTTCCCGAAGGACACCGAGGAAGAGCGCGCGGCGGCGGAAGCGGGCGCGGCATTCAGGGCGACGGGGTTCGGCTACTTCCTCGAGCAGACCACGCGGCCGCAGACGATCGGCTACGCACTGCTGGATTCACCAGTCGCGCTGGCTGCCTGGATGCTCGACCACGACACCGACAGCTACTACAAGATCTCGCGCGCCTTTGTCGACGGCCAGCCCGCGGGCAATCTCACCCGAGACCACATCCTCGACAACATCACCATGTACTGGCTCACGGGCACCGGGGCCTCGGCGGCCCGCTCGTACTGGGAGAGCGGGCAGGCCACAGCACGTTCGGCCGGTCAGAGCCCTCCGCCGGTATCGGTTCCGGTCGGCTTCACCACGTTCCCGGGCGAGATCGTCGCGACCCCGCGCAGCTGGGTCGAGCAGGCCTACCCCACGCTCACGTACTACAACAAGGTCGACAGGGGCGGCCACTTCGCCGCTTGGGAGGAGCCCGAACTGTTCGCAACGGAGATTCGGGCCGCGTTCCGAACGCTGGGCTAGGGCAGGAGCCAACAACAGTGAGGGGACAGCGGCGGAGGCTCGCTGCAGCGCAGCAGGGACTCGGTGAGAGTGATTCCGCGAGCAGGGCTGAGTGTCTTCCCTGTGAGCGCTACCAGCCACCGCGAAGCTGGACCGAGCGCGCCTACCACAACCTCGTCCACTACAACCAACTCGACCGAGGCGGCGCCCTTCGCCGCTTGGGAAGAGCCGGATCTGCTCGCGAAGGAGATCCGCGCCACGTTCACATCGCCGCGCTGACAGCGGCGCGGTGCAGTCCCAGAAAGAGGAGATATCTCATGTCCGCCAACCCAAGCCCAGCGACAGGGGAGAGCGTCGCAACCTATCTGCGCCCCGGCGATCCTGCTCTCGCTGACTACTACCCCGAGTGGCTGGACGCTCTCGCCGACGACGTTACGTTGGAGGGCTCGATGATGAACGGCGCGATCCAGGGCGCCGATGGCGTCAGGGAAGTGCTCGTCGCTATCCGCTCGCTGTATGAGATGCAGGAGTTCCACTTCACCGGCGCGTTCGGCGAGCGCGGCTTCATCGAGGACTACACTGCCCGAATCCAAGGGCAGACACTCGGGAACTACACGGTCGTCACCCGTGATGACGGTGGGCAGACTCGGCACATAGTGGGCAACTACCGGCCCCGTGGCGCACTGCTACTGCTTTCGCGCCTGATCGGTGAACACTTCGCCGGCACCCCATACGCCGAGCATTTCGCGACATCTGAGGAATGACACAGGGCCCAGGAGTGCAGATGAGACTCTCTCCACCTCGGCGCGGCCTCGCCAGGAACATTCTGGCGAGGACCGCCGCCGCCTGATCGACACCCGCGGGTACCTCCACAAGCCCGCCACGATTCGTGCCAGCCCCAAGACCAAGGAGACGCAAATGTCCGTCACAACCGAGAGCCGCACCAGCGCCGCAGCGGTTCGACCGTTCCACGTCGACATCCCGCAGGCCGAGATCACGGAGCTCGCGCGACGCGTCGCCGCAGTCCGCCTGCCCTCCAAAGAGCTCGTCGACGATCGCTCGCAGGGCGTGCAGCTGAAGACGGTGAAGGAGCTGGCCCGCTACTGGACGACCGATTACGACTGGCGCATGTGCGAGACGCGCCTGAACGCGCTTTCCCAGTTCAAGACCGAGATCGACGGGGTGGAGATCCATTTCATCCACGTGCGCTCGCCCCACGAGGGCGCGCTGCCGGTGATCATCACGCACGGCTGGCCGGGCTCGGTCATAGAGCTGCTCGAGGTCATCGGCCCGCTCACCGACCCGACGGCACAAGGCGGCAGCGCCGAGGACGCGTTCGATGTCGTGCTCCCCTCCCTGCCGGGCTACGGATTCTCGGCCGAGGCGGCCGAGCTCGGCTGGAACACGGGCCGAATCGCAGCCGCCTGGGCGGAGCTCATGCGCCGCCTCGGCTACGAGCGCTTCGTGGCCCAGGGCGGCGACGTGGGCGCCTACGTCACGGACGCAATGGGACGCCAGGCACCGGAGGGGCTGATCGGCATCCACACGAACCTGTTCGCGCCGGGGTCCGGGGGTAACGACCGCTTCCCGAAGAACACCGAGGAAGAGCGCACCGCGGTCGAGCAGGACACCACATCTAGGGCGACCGGCTTCGGCTACTTCATCGAGCAGGCCACGCGTCCGCAGACGATCGGCTACGCCCTGCTGGATTCACCGATCGCCCTCGCAGCGTGGATACTCGACCACGACACCGACAGCTACTACAAGATCGCGCGTGCCTTCGTCGACGGGAAGCCCTCGGGCAACTTGACCCGAGACCACATCCTCGACAACATCACCCTGTATTGGCTCACGGGCACCGCGGCTTCGGCAGCGCGGTGGTACTGGGAGAACGGCCAGGCCACGGCTCGCGTCGCCGGCCAGACGCCTCCGCCGGTCAACGTCCCAGTTGGCTTCACCCAGTTCCCCGGCGAGAGGGTCCGCACCCCGCGCACCTGGGTCGAGCAAGCCTATCCCACCCTCTCCTACTTCAACAAGGCGGACAAAGGCGGCCACTTCGCGGCCTGGGAGGAGCCGGAGCTGTTCTCAACCGAGATCCGCGCGGCGTTCCGATCGCTGCGCTGAAACCAGGAAGGCCGCCTGGGCACAGGAGGTCGGCGGCGGGTAGCGCGATGTCGGACTACGCCGGCGGCCCGGTGGATGGCCGAGCAGAGCGACGACTTCGACCACCGCTCCTTTGTGGCTGTGCTACTGCGTGCCGTGGCCGACCGCGCTGTCTAGGCGAGAGTGCTCGATGCCCCCAGTGTGAGTACTCGTCTGAAGGCCGCTCGAGCGTCATCAGCCAACGTCCGAGGATCCTCGCCGAGTGACCTCGCCGTGACGTAACAGCCGAGGGCCACGTTCGCCGCGGAGACAGCGACGGCCTCGTCAGTCCCTCGGTGCACGAGAACCTCCCTCAGCTTGCCGGCGAGCTGCTGCAGCTTCAGTGCGTCACGCGCACGGAGCTCGGGGCTTTTTTCGACGAGCTGGAGGTGGCGGACATAGCTCTCGGGGTCGGCGGCTACCTGCGCGCACAGGACCAGGACGATCGAGCAGAGTTGTTCGACGGCCTCGGTCATGCTCCGGACCGGAGCAAAGTCCTCTTCTTGAAAGGCTGCCGCGATCGTCTTGAGCAGCTCCGGCTCTCTGGCGAAGACGACCTCCTGCTTGTCCCCGAAATGGCGGAAGAACGTGGTCCGGCCGACTTCGGCGCGCTCAGCGATATCGACGACCGAGACGTCGTCAAAGCCCCGCGTGAAGAAGAGCTCCTCAGCGGCCTGAACGATGCGCTCTCGCGCTTGGCGTCTCTTGCGCTCAACGAGCGAACCGGGCTGTGTCATGGGAGCAGCATAGACGAGTCAGGCCACAGTCCCGAACGGGACGGCATACCTATTGGTATGGCATGCTATTCTGTACTCAGTACCAAGCGGAACGCAAGCTTCTTGTGAAAGGACAGATCATGTTGCAACCTGAAGACCGCTGGGCCGTTGGCGAAACCCTGTCGCTGCACGGGCATCTATTCGACGAAGGCGAGCTGGATCGACTCGACGAGATCTTCACGCCCGAGATCGTCTACGACATGAGTGCGGTGGGCATCGGAACGTTCGAAGGGATCGAGACCGTCCGCAGCGCCGCTGCGCAAATGGGCGCCAGAGGCCCCATTGCTCACCACGTGACCAACGTGGTCATCTCGAGCGACGACGACGTGGTGACGGCACACTCCAAGGGCCTCATGTTGATGGCCAACGGCGCGCTCGAGAGCGTGACTCATCTCGACACGCTACGCCGGCATAACGGCGAGTGGCGCATCAGCCGCCGGATCATCTCGCCAGTCCGTAGGCCAAGCGTCCTCGGGGAGGCTGTCTGATGTCTGCCGTTTCTGGGTCTGAGCCGGTTGGGTTGCCTGATCCGCGTCGCTGGTTTGCGTTGGCGCTGTTGGCGATCGCGGAGTTCGTGGTCGTCCTTGACGCCACGGTCATCAATGTCGCGCTGCCGTCGATCAGTCGTCATCTGCATGTCTCGACCGACGCGCTCTCGTGGGTCGTCAGCGCATACATACTGGCGTTCGGGGGGATGCTGTTGCTGGGCGGCCGACTTGCCGACCTTTTTGGGCGACGCCGACTCTTCATCATCGGCCTCAGCGTCTTTGGCGCGGCGTCGCTGGCGGGCGGGCTATCGACGTCGATTGGAGAGCTCATCGCATGCCGTGCGCTCCAGGGTCTGGGTGCCGCGGCGCTCGCGCCGGCCGCACGCTCGATCCTCGCCGTCCTTTTCGTTGAGGGCGCCGAGCGGACGAGAGCCCTCTCGATCTGGGCTGCCGTCGCCGGTTCGGGCAGCGTCGCCGGGCTCATCCTCGGGGGCGTCCTGACGAGCGCGTTCGGGTGGCCGTCAGTCCTGTTCATCAACGTCCCGATCACGCTCGCGCTCGCCCTGCTGGCCGCACGGGGAATCAGCGAGTCGCGCCCCGAAATCGCCGATCGCTCCGTTGACTGGGCGGGCGCGACCCTGGTGACAACCGGGATCCTCAGCATGCTTTACGCGCTGGTGCGTGCCAACGCCGCCGGATGGGGGTCGACGCCGACAATCGGGCTTCTCGCGCTCAGCGCCGTACTGCTCACTGGATTCGTAGTCGTCGAGTCACGCGTCGCGACGCCGCTCGTGCCGCTCTCGATCGTCCGCCATCGCCACGTGCGCGCGGCGAACGTCGTGATGGCGGGCACCGCAGCGGCGATGGTCGGCCTGTTCTTCGTCCTGAACCTCTATCTACAGGAGATCCTCGGCTACAGCGCGATACGCGCCGGGCTGAGCTCACTGCCCCTCGGGCTGGTGCTGATGGGCGCCGCGGGCGCAGCCGGACCGCTGCTGGAGCGCATCGGAACAAAGCCCGTGCTGATAAGCGGCCTCGGCCTTTTCACAGTCGGCTTGGGGTGGCTGTCGCAGATACCGGTACACGGCAGCTACGTGTCCGACATTCTGCTCCCGTCAATCCCGATCGGCGCAGGCCTTGGCCTGATCTTCGTGGCGATCACCAGCGAATCAGTCGCCGGCGTCACGGCAGACCAGACCGGCCTCGCGGGCGGACTGATCAACGCAACACAGCAGATCGGCGGCGCGGTCGGACTCGCCGTCATCACCGCCGTTGCGACCAGCTACACGAGCGGAGGAGCCCACAGCCCCAACACGGTCGTCAACGGGTTCCAAGCCGGCCTGCTCGTCGCAGCCGGACTGGCCGCTGCCGCGATGGCCGTCGCAGCGATCCTCGTGCCAGCCCGCGAGCGCATGGCCCCGCCAGCAACGGCCACCACAGACACGCCCGCGCCCGCGCCCGCGTGACCGCAGGCGAAGAGGCCAGAAGCTCTCCACACTCCCCACTGAGGGTGCGTCGAGAGCACCCGACGGAGCGGTTTTAGTCCGGCGACCTAGGCTCGTGAGAAATGCACCTGAGAGGACACGACTACAACCGCCGCTGCGGTGTCCGAAAGCGGCTTTGCACGGCGTCGTCGGGCCATCGAAGGAGTCGATGCTTCAGCCTCTGAGCACCTGACGTCCGCGCTTTCCGCGCGCGCGGCGGGATGTACGTGAACGCTCCTTGCGGGGATGAGGGTCCGCTACGTCCGGAGATGTAGACGGGATGTATCCGTTGGGCCGATGCCCCTCGTGGCGACCGGATGTACAGTCGGAAGCACCGATGTCATCGCGTGACCGTCACATACCGTGAGCACGCCGACGCGCGGCGCGGACGTAAAGGCCCGCCACGCACCCGCCGTGGCGGATGCCACTCCCCCAGAGTCCTCGGCTCACCGCGGTGACCCGTCCCATGGCCGGCCAGGTCTCGGCCGGCCAGCCGGGTGGATCGGCTCTGCTTCTGAGGTGGCACGCGGGATGCGGGAAGCTCCAGAGATCGATGTCGCGTGGGCGATTGCGGCGTTCGTCTGTTTGCTTGCCGATCCGGGCTTTGGCTGGGACAGCGGGCACCTGAGTCCCCAGACGGTCGTCCTAGCCGCCGTGACGTCGCTTCCGCTGGTCGTCCGACGGCGGTATCCGCTTGGTGCTCTCGTCTGCGTCACGGCCGGACTATTGGCTTGTCTGGCCGTATTTCATCCCAATGTTGCGGCCGTCGGGGTGATCATGTTCGCGTTGTACAACGTCGGCCTGCAGGGACGTCGCCTGCGGTCACTGCTCGTCGCAGCCGCGATGGCGCCTGTAGTCGCTGCTGCGGTGGTGATCACGAGTAAGACCGGGCTCGAGGCAGGAGCTTGGCTGGCTCGCCTCGGCTTGCTGTTGGCTGCATTGGCGGCCGGAGATGCCCGGCGTGGCCGGCTGGCGCTCGTGCAAGCCCAAGCAGAGGAGGGAGAGCGAAAGCGACAGGCGGCGGCGGTGCATCGCTTCGACGAGGAACGTCTGCGCCTAGCCCACGAGCTCCATGACACGATCGCGCACACCCTGGTTGGGATCCACGCGCAAGCTGCGTCGGCCGTGCACGTGCAGCGCAAGCAACCGACCGACTCCCTGGAAGCGCTCGAAGAGATCGCCCGAAGCTCCGCTGATGCCCTCGCCGATCTCCGCTCGACCCTGGGGTTGCTGCGTCCGGCATCGGGTGAGGTCCCGATGCAGCCGGTGCAAAGTCTCGCCGACGTGTCGGAGCTCGTCGACGGCGTACGTGCAGCCGGCCTGAGCGTTGACCTCGACGTCGACCAAGTCCCGCGTGCCGTCGCCGCCGCCACCGCGCATGGCGCGTACCGCATCGTGCAGGAGAGCCTCACGAACGTCCTGCGGCATTCAAGTGCGAAGCACGCGCTCGTGCGGATCCTGCGCATCAATGACCAGCTCATCGTCGAAGTGCTCGACGACGGGAATACCGCTACGGCGCCCGGCCGGTCAGGTCACGGGCTCCGTGGCATGGCCGAGCGGGCAGCCGCCCTCGGAGGGAGCTGTATCGCCGGCCCAGCCGGCGAAGGAGGCTGGTGCGTCCGGGCCACGCTGCCACTGGACCGCGAGCGCGTCTGAGCGAGGTTCGGGTGGCCGTCGCCAAACCGCCGCGCAATTGCTTGCTCGCGCGGTGCTGGCGGACCGTGCGCGCGGTGGCTGAGTAGTCCTCGGGGAGTACGTGCATTGCGTCCGCATGGCCGATGAAAGGCCGTCGGAAGCGATCTAGCGTTTCGACGATGAAGAGCACTGCCCCCGCTCCGTGGAAGGTGTGTGAAGAGATGGCTGTTCACGTTGCCGAACCTCGGCGCCCGGGCACTCGTCAGCGTGTGCTGCGCTTCACGGGGAGCGAGCGCGCGTTCCACTGGCTCGTTGCCGCATGGTTCTCCGCCATGCTCGTTTCGGGCGTGTTGATGGGCAAGCACGGCGCTCTGCACAACGTCCTCTACACCGTGCATCTGGCCTCGTCGGGTGCGCTGCTCGTGGGTGTCGGGACGATTCTCGTCCGGGGCCGTCGCCGTGCCCTCGCGCGGTCCGCACGCGAACTCAGCACGCTTGACCGGCTTGATCGGGACTGGCTGGCGCGCGTCCCGGCGGCCGTATTGAGGCGTGCACCGCAGCCGCCCGCGGGAAGGTTCAACGCAGGTCAGAAGGTGAACTTCATTCTCGTCACGCTGCTCTTCGCGGCGTTGTTCGTCTCAGGGATCGGGCTCGTCATCACGGGAACACACCCCGCGAGCCCGGTGTTCAAGGTCGCACATGTCGCGGCCGCATATCTGGCTGTCCTTCTGGTGGCCGGTCATCTGTACATGGCCCTCGTCAACCCGTCCACGCGTCCCGCGCTTCGCGGAATGGTCACGGGCAAGGTCGATGCTGCCTGGGTGCGCCAGCATCACACCCGGCCTCCCCTAGGGCATCACGAGTAATGGCCGGCCGTCTGGTGCCAGCTTCGTCGATCGACCGCGGCTCCGGGAGGTCCTCGTATCTCCGGCTCGCCGGCGCCTCTGCCGCTGCCGCTTGCTCCCTTGCGCTCGTCTCGTGCGGCGCCGCCCCTGCCGGTTCGATTCCGGCGCCACCGAACCACGTCGAGGAAGTTGCCTTGTTCACGCGGTGCCTGCGGGCCCAGGGTCTGCACGTGCAGGAACCCGATGCGTCTGGCTCGATCCCGGGGGCGCCAGCGCTCAAGCGGGAGATCGAGGGCACCTCGCAGGGGCAGCGTGCTCTGGGCGCCTGCGAGGCCGTCAAACCGCCCGGCTTGGGCTAATGCAAGATCGCCGGGACTGCCGACATCCCTTTACCGGACCCCGGGGCGGCGTTTCCCGGCTCAGCGAGCAACTGCGTATCGTCAGGACACGAAGATGAGCGGGTCGATCTCAGTCCTGATCGCGGAGGACCAAGCGGTGGTGCGCGCTGCGTTTCGAGTGTTGCTCGATTCGGAGGTCGACATAGACGTTGTGGGCGACGCGTCCAACGGGCTTGAGGCGATCCAGGCCGCGAAGGCGCTTCGCCCGGACGTGGTCGTGATGGACATCCGGATGCCCGAGCTGAGCGGACTGGACGCGACCCAGCAGATCACAGACGATGCGGGCCTCGCTGACACCCGCGTTCTGATCCTGACGACGTTTGAAATTGACGAGTATGTGTTCGGCGCTCTACGCGCTGGCGCGAGCGGCTTTCTCCTGAAGGGCGGTGAACCGAGCGAGCTAATCAACGCGATTCACGTCGTAGCGGGCGGTCAGTCGCTGCTCGCACCCACCGTCACACGCCGCCTTATCGAGGCCTACGTCGCGCGCCCGGCACGCCAGACGCGCGAGGGCGCGTCGCGCCTGGAGGAGCTCACAGCGAGGGAGCGTGAGGTGCTTGTGCTTGTCGCTGAAGGTCTGAGCAACAAGGAGATTGCACAGATCCTCCAGCTCAGCGTCCTGACGGCCAAGACCCATGTATCTCGAATCCTCGCCAAGCTCGGGGTCCGCGACCGCGTTCAGCTCGTCGTGATGGCATACGAGCAGGGCGTGGTCTGACAGCGCTCACGGCGGTCGGGTCCGTCACGTCGCCTGGCAGCGCGTCGGCGGCGTGAGGCTGGGACCGCTGCACCGCAGGCACACCGTCCCTTGCCGCGTTCTCGCGCGGCTGCCGACGTGCCTGTTCGGTGGTGTTCGCACGCCGCACTGTGGTGCGTATGTACCGCGCAGGAGGTAGCGGAAGTCCGTCCGGATGGCCGATGACGTGCCGTTGTCCCGCGCCTAGCTTGATCGGCATGACACAACTTACGCAGTTCGCACTCGCTCACCGTCGTCTCGTCGTCCTCGGTTGGGTCGCTTTGGCCGTTGCCGGGGGACTGACCGCGTCGTCGACCACGAATGGACTCTCGCACTCGGTGTCCGCTCCGGGGACTGCTGGCACGGAAGCCAACGAACGCATCCGTAGGCGTTTCGGGTTGGACGGCAACGAGCAGCCTGCGATCGCCGTCCTGCGACTACCCGCCGGCCAAACGATGCGCACGTCCGCCGGGCAGACGCTGGCGGCGCGGACGTTCGAAGCCTCCAACCATGCTGGGCATGTTGGCGTCGCTGACTACGCGAACACCCACGACTCCAGGCTCGTCTCGGCGGACGGGCGCACGACGTGGGCGCTGATCGACATGCCGAACCCTGACATTCCGCTCGGGGCTAGCGTCCTTGAACGGATCCAGCCGGCGTTGAGGGCCGCCGCGCCGGCTGGCGCTTCGGTGACCGTGACCGGGTTCGAGTCTTTGCAGTCTGCCGGGGGCGGGGGCGGGGGCAGCCCGAGCGTGCTGATCGAGACCCTGATCGGCGCCCTCGGGGCCCTGATCATCCTGGCGTTCGTATTTGGGTCGGCGGTTGCGGTCGTCCCGTTGCTGATGGCGCTGCCGTCGATCCTCACGACCTACCTGCTCGTGCTCGGCCTCGAGCAGGGCATCACGGTGAACAGCCTTCTCCAGTATCTGGTCGCATTCATCGGGCTGGGCGTCGCGGTCGACTACTCGCTCCTGATCGTCACACGCTGGCGCGAAGAGCGCGAAGGCGGTCTGGAGAATGAGGCGGCGATCCTCGCCTCGAGTGCCACAGCGGGCCATGCGGTCGTCCTCAGCGGCGTGACGGTCGCCGTCGGACTGCTGTCGCTGCTGGTCCTGCCCGTACCGTTTCTGCGCAGCATCGGTGTCGGCTCGATGCTGATCCCGGTCGTGGCGGTCATCGCCGCCACGACGCTGCTGCCCGTGACGCTCGCAGCCTGGGGTCCCGCGCTCGATTCCAAGCGCGTGCGACACGGCTCGACGACCTTCAGCCGAGCCTGGGAGCGCTGGGCTCAGATCGTCATCCGGCGGCGCTGGATCGCCGGGATCGCCGGACTCGCGATCATGATCGCGCTGGCAGTCCCCGCCCTCTCGCTGAAGAGCGGGCAAGCAAGCGCGAACTCGCTCGCGGCGGGCGGCGGGCCAGCTGCCGCCGCGTTCCACGAAGTCGAGCGCCAGGGCGTCCCGAGCGCGGTCGTCTTCCCCGACCAGATCCTCGTGCATGGGGGCCCGGCATCGGCGGCTCGGGCCGCAGCGATCGCCCGCGAAACGCCCGGCGTCTACACCGTCCTGAGCCCTCCGACCCCCTTGTTCCGCCGGGGCTCCGACGTCCTGCTGAGCGCGATCCCGACCGCCGAAGGCAACACCGCCTCCGGGAAGGCACTCGTCGGCACGCTCAGATCACGCCTGGCTCGCGTGCCCGGCGGCGTCGAGGTCGGCGGCAACACGGCAGAGGTGGCGGACTTCAACAGCGCCGTCTACGGCAACTTCCCGGTCATGCTCGCCGTCCTTTCGCTGCTCGTGTTCGTGTTGCTCGCCCGGGCATTCCGCTCGGTCATGCTCGCGCTCAAGGCAGTGATTCTCAACATCATCTCCCTCGGCGCGACATACGGGTTCCTGGTCCTGTTTTGGCAGGAAGGGCACGGCTCGAATCTCATCTACGGCGTGCCCGCGATCAGCGCGATACGCGAATGGGTGCCGATCGTTGTGTTCGCGTTCCTGTTCGGACTCTCGATGGACTACGAGGTCTTCGTGCTCGCCCGCATCCGCGAGGAGTACGACGCCACAGGATCAACCAACGAGGCGATCACGCGCGCGCTGGCGCGGACCGGGCGCCTCGTCACCTGCGCCGCCCTGATCATCGCAGTCTCGCTTCTATCGCTCAGCGTCAACCCAGACATCATCGTCCGCCTCATCGCCACCGGCCTCGCGGCCGGCATCCTGCTCGACGTACTCGTCGTTCGAACGCTCCTCGTCCCCGCCCTCGTCGCTCTCATGGGCGACTTGAACTGGTGGATGCCACGCCGCTTCGCCCGGCTCCTGCGCCTTCGGTCGGCGGGTGCAGATGTGGAGCCGACCTCCCCGCCAAGCCGAGTGCCCCTTAGTGCCGATAGCGCATAGACGCCCGTGGGCCCGCGCTCCTCGCGGACATCAGCTCAGCCCGGCAGGCCGCGGCCGCTGCATCGCTCACGCGCCACGGACGGCATCGAGGCCGCCACGCATGAAACCGAGCACGTTGTCCACGGCGGCCAACGCCTGCTCGCGCGAAAGCTCGCCGGGCTGCGTGTCGGAGTCGTGGAGCGCGTTGAAGGCCGCCGAGAGGGCGGCGGCGACCATCTTCGGCCTGATGTCGTCCGGTCCGGCGTGGAGTTCCTCGGCGAGGGCGGCGATGATCAGCTGCTCGAGTGGTGCGAAGCGGGCGCGCGAGCTTTCTTGGAGCGCAGGGTCGCCCGCGATGATGCGCTTGCGAAGAGCGAGCGTTGGATCCGGCGTCAGCAGTCCAGCGATGATGAAGTCCCGAGCCGCGTCGAGCGCGGTTGCGTCCGTTGGGCGATCACGCAACGCCTGGGCGAGCTGGTCATGCATCTCCTGCTTGTCGTGGAAGAGGATGTCCTCCTTGGTGGGAAAGTAGGCGAAGATCGTGCGCCGCGAGACTTCGGCTGCGTCGGCGATCTCGGTGATCGTCGTGCGCTCGTAGCCTTGCTTGGCGAACAGGGCGAGGGCGACCTTGACGATCGTCTCGCGCGTCTTCTGCTTCTTGCGCTGGCGCAGGCCCGGCGTTGACGTCGTGCTCGTGTCCACAGCTATCAGCTTACCGCGGAAGCTGCACGGAGAGAAGTTTTGCACTAAGGGTTGAAATAATGATGCACCAGGAGTATAACTGCACTGAGTGTATCGTGCCGCCCGGCGACCGGCAGCAGCCGGTCCTCCTGCGAGCCGCCGGCGTAGCCCACCAATAACCCAGTCATCTAGGAGGTTTGCTCATGCGAGTGTTTGTTACAGGCGCCACCGGATTCATCGGCTCAGCCGTTGTCGACGAGCTGGTCGAGTCGGGCCACGAGGTGGTCGGGCTAGCGCGCTCCGATGCGGCTGCGGCTTCTCTTCTCGCCGTTGGCGCCCAACCGCATCGCGGCAGCCTCGAGGACCTGGAGAGCCTACGGATAGGGGCGGCGAACGCTGAAGGGGTCATCCACCTCGCGTTCTTTCACGGGATCTCCAAGCCGCGTCTGGCGACCCGCGTCAAGATCATCGCGGGCGGCAGTCCGCGGATGATCGTGACCCGGTTCGCCGCGGCGGCCGGTGGCGCCGACGGCGGCGCGATCAAGGTGATCGGCGAGGTCCTTGCAGGCTCTGACCGGCCGTTCGTGACGGCCTCGGCCACGCTCGCAGCCGTCGAGGGGATCGGGGCCACCCTCGCGGGTTCTGAGCCGCCGCCCGTGGCCGGCTCAGGCTCGATGAAGGTCGCGAGCCGGCGCCGAGCCGTGGAGACCGACCCCACGGACTCGACATCGCCGCGTCGCTCGGAGACCGTGCTGGGTCTCGCCGATCGCGGCGTGCGCGCGTCAACGGTACGGTTGGCGCCGACGGTGCACGGTGAGGGCGATCAGGCCTTTCTGCACACGCTCATCAAGACCGCTCGCAAGAAGGGCTTCTCCGGCTATGTCGCTGACGGCGAGAATCGATGGCCGGCCGTGCACCGCCTCGATGCGGCCCGCCTATTCCGGATGGCGCTGGAGGACGCGCCCGCCGGCACGGTCCTGCACGCAGTTGCCGATGAGACGATCCCGTTCCGCGAGATCGCTGAAGCCATCGGCCACGAGCTGAGCCTGCCTGCCCAAAGCGTCCCGCTCACACAGGCCGGTAAGCACTTCGGCTTTCTCGGCCCGGTCGTTGTGGCCGACAATCCCGCCTCGAGCAGGCTTACCCGGGAGCGATTCGGCTGGCAGCCGGCCCAGCTCGGGTTGATCGCGGACATCGAGCAAGGCCATTACTTCGGGCACGCCCTGATCAACCACGCCTGAGAGGCCGCACGACGTGTGCAGGCAACTTGAGGGTTGCGGTGTG
The DNA here is from genome assembly GCA_963743505.1 of uncultured Solirubrobacteraceae bacterium. GTDB lineage: Bacteria > Actinomycetota > Thermoleophilia > Solirubrobacterales > Solirubrobacteraceae > Palsa-744. The sequence goes on from CAVUPZ010000002.1 coordinate 1,175,452, forward strand.
GGCTCGGAGCCTGGCACGACGGACCCGGGCGGGCTGTTCTAGCGGGCTCCCATTTCTAGAGCATCGTCGAATCGGGTCGACACTGCGGTGGCCATCTCGCCGGGGGCTGCTTCGCCCCTGGCGGCGAGTGCTGTTCAGCCTCGTCCAACTCGGGCGCGTCGCTGGCTAGGCGGGACGCGCCTGCTTTCCGCGCGATCCGAGATCGTGATCGGAACGGGTCACACGCTTGTCGCGGTGCGAAAGCAGGAGCTCTTGGCTACCCGCTCACTCTGTCGGTGAGTCGGTGAGGTAGTCCGGGGCGTCGAAGCGGGTGGGGATTCGGATGCCTAGGTCGGAGAGCGCTTCTTCGAGGCGTTCGAGCTCGGTGGCGCCGATGCGTTCGGCCCAATGCGCGCGGAGCTCGTCGAAGACCTGCTCGCCAGTGCGAAGCAGGGCGTGACCCTCGTCGGTGACTTTGAAGAGGCGGCGGCGGCTGTCGCGCGGATCGGCTTCGCCGGAGACGTAGCCTCGCTCCTCGAGAAACCCGATCGTCTTGGCTGCCGCCTGTTTTGAGACGCCGAGTTGACGGGCGAGCTCTGAGGCGGTGTCCGCTCCGGCGTCGATCGTGCGGATGGCGAAGTCGTGGACCGGGCGGATGTTTTCGTGCCCTCGTTCTGCCAGCTCTCCGCTTGCGGCGTCCGCGAGAGCCCGGAAGCCGCCGAGCAGCAGCAATGCGAGATCGGCGCCGGAGCGAGCCATCACGGGAGCATAGAACAACTGAGTTGATGTACCGACAACTAGGTTGCTAGTATATAAACAACCTAGTTGCTGATCCAATCGAAGGAGCACCATGTCTCAGCTCCCTACTGGCGCCACGATCCCCGAGGTCACCCACCACACCGCCACGCTCAACGGCGACGAGATGCATTACGTCACTGCCGGCAGCGACGGCACCCCGATCCTGCTCCTTCACGGGTTCCCGGAGAGCTGGTGGGCGTTTCACAAGCTCATCCCGCTGATCACCGCGGAGCACCACGTCATCGCCGTCGACCTCCCCGGCTTCGGCGATTCCGGACACGAGCCGGGCGACTACACGAGCTCCTTCGCAGCCGAGAGCCTGCGGCAACTAGTCGAGTATCTCGAACTCGGACCCGTGCATCTCACCGGCCAGGACATCGGCGGAGTCAGCACCTTCCGGCTCGCCGCCGCCCATCCCGAACTCATCCGTAGCTACGCAGCGATCGAGACCGGCCTGCCCGGCTTCGGACTGGAGACGCTGGCCGACGTCACCCACGGCGGCACGTGGCACATCGGCGTTCTCGCTGCTCCCGGCATCCCGGAGATGCTGCTCGCCGGACGCGAGCGCGACTTCCTGGTCGGATACGCCTACCCCGCGATGAGCGCCACCGAAGGGGCCATCTCCGAGCAGGACATCGACGAGTTCACCCGGGTCTACTCCCGCCCCGGCGGCTTCCGCGGTGCCACGGGCCTCTACCGCTCCATGCTCAAAGAGGGCGAGGAGATCAAGCAGATCGTCGCCCGGCAGCAGCTCACGATGCCCGTCCTCGCCGTCGGCGCAGGCACTGGGCAGTTCACCTACGGCACGATGGCCCAGGTCGCGCAGAACGTCACCGAGGCCAAGCTCGACGGCATCGGCCACCTCGCTGCGATCGAGGACCCCGAGATGCTCGCGCAGACACTGCTGGGCTTCTACCGAACGCTCGACGCCTAGCAACATCAACCACACCCCTCAACCCAGCGGCCCAGCTCGGCGTGCCTGACGGGCTGGGCCGCCGGTCGCCGGTCGCCCCCTCTCCTGACTTCCGCCGCCTCCGAGCGCATACGCCATCCTCCACGTCAGACCTAGGGCGTCATGACTGCCCGGCCGAATGCTTGCCGGCTCTCGATGTAACCGTGTGCGGCGGGGGCTTCCGCGAGTGGGAATGTCCTGTCGATCACGACCTTCAGTTCGCCGGTTCCGACGCGCCGGATAAGGTCTGAGATCGTCGCGTGGATGCGGGAGTGCTCGTTTAGCAGTACTCCGCCTAGGATGACGCCGTGCAGCGTGTTGTTCTTCTCCCATAGGTCCCTCGCCGCTATGTCGGAGCCGGCACGTGCTGACAGTCCGACGCTGACGAGCGAGCCGCGGTAGGCGAGCGCTGCGATGCTGTCGACCAGGTTCTTTCCTCCGACTGAGTCGAGGATCACGTCTGCGCCGCGCCCGTCGGTCAGCTCGTGCGTTCGTTCGACGAAGTTCTCGCTGGCGTAGTTGATGCCGTGGTCCAGGCCGAGCTCCCCCAGCCGTTTGAGCTTCTCGTCGCTGGATGCGGTCGAGATGACGGTTGCCCCGGCGTGCTTGGCGAGCTGGATCGCTGCCATCCCGACGCCTCCTGCGCCGGCGTGAATCAGGGCGGTCTGCCCGGCCTCCAGATGGGCGGCCGTGAACAGGCACTCGTGGGCCGTCCCGAACGCGACGGGTATACACGCCGCGACGGTCGCCTCCATCCCTTTAGGGATGGGCCACGTGAATACGCCCGGAACGCCGCGCTTGCTGGCGTGCGAGCCAGCTGCGCTGAGTGTCACGACCAGGTCTCCGGCAGCGCGGTCCTCAACGCCGGCACCGACGTCAAGGATCGTCCCGGCGGCGAGGTAGCCCACGATATGCGGGACGGACGCCGGTGGCGACTCGGCACGCGCAAGCAGGTCTCCGCCCTCGATGCTGATTGCCTCGACGTCGATCAGGACGCAGCCGTCGGGGCACTCGGGGTCGGCTACATCCTCGTAGCGCAGAACGTCCGGGCTGCCGTTCTCGTAGATCACTGCGGCCTTCATGCTGTGCCCCTTTCGCGAGCCATGAGTGTCTTTGGGTTGGCGCACCTCGAGCCGATGGCTGGGAGTGTCAGACCGAGAGCGGACACGGCGCTAGACATCCTCACTCCCCGAATACGTGGTCCTGCTCGCCACCTCGTAGCGGGTCAACTCCGCTTGCTGCTCCAGGACGGTCGTCATCATCGCCTGGCCGAATGCGGCCATGTGCGGGGTGCCGAGGTGCGCGTCGAGCGCCTGCTGGTTATCCCAGCGCTCAAACAGCCCTAGAGCGTTCGGGTTGTCAGCCGCTGTCCAGAACCGGTATTCCGAGCAGCCTGGCTCGCGAGTCGTCGCGGCCTGCATGGCCAGTGCCGCCGCGATCGCCTCGTCGCGCTTGTCAGGCAGCAGATGAAAGGAGACGGTCATAATGATTGTCACAGTCGCTTCTCCCCGCTGGGGTTGGATTGGCAATACGGCGTTGTCGTCAACCAGGGCGCTGCGCGTATCCGTCGCGATCACAGGCATGCGGTCAACCCGCCGCGCGGGAGGTCTGCTCCCACGATGCCCACGTCTCGAGCCGAGTACGGCACACCGACGACACGATGTCGTAGGCGACGTTTCCCAGCAGGAGCCGCAACGGTGGCTCCTGAGCGTCAACCAGAGCGAGAATCGCCGCGGTCGTCTCGGACGCCGCCGGGGAACTGAAGCTAGCCCTGCCCTGCGACATCATGTCCCGGATCTCTTGGTAGACGGGGTTTGGAGCTGACTGAACGGCCGAAGTGCCGCCCCAGTCCGTCGCGTATGGGCCGGGCTCGACGATTGTCACCTTGATCCCGGCCGGCCCAAGCTCTGCGGCGAGGGCCTCGGAGAGACCCTCGAGCGCCCACTTGGAGGCGTGGTAGATGCCGAGGCGGGGGAGAGCGATCATCCCGCCCATGCTTGAGACCTGCACGATGTGACCAGCGCCTTGCTCACGAAGGAGAGGAATCGCTGCCTGAGTGACCCAAAGCGCCCCAAAGAGGTTGGTCTCAAGCTGGCTCCGTGCCTCTTGCTCGCTGAGCTCCTCGACGAAGCCAAAGTGGCCATAGCCAGCGTTGTTGACGACAACGTCGAGCCGGCCGAAGTGATCATGAGCGCTCTTGACTGCGGCGGCCGCCGCACCGTGGTCGGTGACATCTAGAGCGATTGGCAGGACCGCGTCTCCGGAGCGCTCAACGAGATCGTCAAGCGTCCTGGTGTCACGTGCTGTAGCTGCGACGCGGTCTCCTCGCTCAAGCGCGGCCTCGGCCCAAACGCGACCGAACCCCCGCGAGGCGCCCGTAATGAACCAGGTCTTAGACACAGATCACTCCTTCTCTCGGCGATTCAAACGCCGTCGTAGTTCAGAGAACCTAACACATTTTGGACGCCATGTTGGAAAATCTGACGCGGTGTCATGCTCCGGGCCATGGGCGCTATGATCCAGACCGTGAGCACGTCAACTGCAGCCGGCGAGCGAGGCCGGCCAGAGCGCGGGCGCAGGAACGTGCGCCCGAGCGGCGACGAGCGCGAACGGGCGATCATGAGTACTGCTGAGCAACTACTGCAGAGCGTGCCGCTTAGTCAGATCTCGGTCGACGCAATTGCACGGGGCGCGGGCATTTCCCGCTCGGCTTTCTACAACTACTTCCCGTCGAAGGATGCCTGCGTACTTAGCCTCATCGACCGGATGGCCGAGCAGGCGGAACACGCTCGCGATGAAGGGCTGAGCGAGTCAGCCGGGGAGGGCCCCGCGGGCTGGCGAGCTAGCATCACGCGCTTCTACGAGATCTTTGGCGCGCATCGAGCGATCATCGAGGCCGCCGCCGAGCTGGCCGCCACGAACAAGGATGCACGTGACGCTCACTCCCGTCTCGTCGAGGGCTGGATCGACAACGTGACCGGGCGCATCGAAGCTGAACGCGCCCGCGGGAACGCTCCCGACAACGTTGACGCGCACGCGCTCGCAACCGTCCTCGTGCAACTGAACGAGCGGGCGATGAAGGCGCTCTTCACCGGCGAGACAACGTCGCTGTCTGACAGTCAGGCCGTCGACCTGCTCACCCACGTGTGGGTAAGCGCGATCTACGCGCCGCGGTGAGCCGCCGCCCAGCCGTGACGCTCCGGCCGCGAAATGCCGGCTGGCCCACGGCCGCCGCCGACGTGCGTCGCCGCGGAGATGACTGTGGGCCGACCGTCCATTTTTCTGTGCCCGTATATCCAATCGAGGCGGGCAGATCCGGCTATCAACAGGCGCTCCAAGCCGCTCGAGACCGGGCAGATGACCACTATCGACTCGCTCGACAGAGGCGAGAGCGTCCGCGTGGGTCAAATCCCGACACCTACGCCGGAGCCTGACGGGCACCGGAGCCGAGCGACAGGACATCAGAAGCCTTCGTTTTGCAGGCGAATCGTTGTAATAACGACGACGAATGCACCTAAGTGGACACTACTCAAACCATTCCCCAACGTTTACGGGCGTTCTCGATGCATTTCCGGCGAGTTTTCCCGATCACGCTGGCCAAGCGAGACCCGTGCCTGAGGCTTCAGGGCCGCGTCGTGCCGGCAACGGCGTGGTCCAGAGGGCCGTGATCAAGGCTTTGGTGGAGGCTGGTAGCCCGATGGAGGTGGGGGAGGCCCATCGGGCAGTCGAAGAGCTTCTCGGACATCCCGTCTCCCGCGACTCGGTCAATAGCTGCCTGTCGACCGGTGTCGGTGCAGCGCGGCGTTGTTTCGAGCGCGTCGCGCGAGGCCGGTACCAGCTCGCGCGGCCTCGCTAAGGGGCGTCACGGGACCAGCCAGCGCTTCTGCTCTCGTCCGGAGAGCGCGTCGAGGCCCGCTCCGAGCGGTGCCCGCTTTCCGCGCTGAGCGGGTCTCGGGGCGGGTTCGGCACAAATACCCCTCGCGGTGGCAAAGCAGGTCATTCGCCTGCGCCCACGTCGGCGTGCTTGCAGGACGCCGGCAGCGGCGCTGCCGCTGAGGCGGACGCGCTCGCAATCGAGTACGAAGCAGCAGCGAGCGGAGTGCCGCCCCGCGCTGCTGCTGGTCGTCCTATGCGGCAGTTTCGAGCCGGACTCGCTGTACCGCCGCTTGGCTGCGGAAGCAGCAGTCCGACGCTAGGGCCCGCATGTGACCGAGTCGTAAACATCGTGCCGAACGCCACACCGCGCGCGCCGACGCCCGGTAGGTTCGCCCACATCCGATCATCTATGTAAGGGGGAGCTGAGATGCAACGCACCAAGACCGCGGGCCTGGCCCTGGTCGCCATCATGGCGATGAGCGCACTGCTCGCCAGTGCAGCGACGGCGAGCGAACCGCTGAAAGCGCAGTTTGGCAAGTGCAACGGCGTGCGACAGAGGTCCCACTCGAACAGCCAGCGCTTCGCAAACAACTCGTGCACCGAAGAAAGCCCGACCAAAGAAGGCAAGTACGAATGGGAACCGCTGACCAAACAGGTCGGCTTCACGCTCGCGGGCGGTCCCGCGACGCTTCAGACCGTCGGCGGCGCCACGCTCATCTGCAAGGACGCCACCGGGTCGGGGACACTCGGCAACGACGAAGCGGGCAACGGCTCGCTGTCCACGTTCCGCATGAGCTTCGAGGGCTGCGAAGGCGAAGGGCGCAAATTCGAGACCGAAGGCGAACCCGAAGGCGTGATCGTCGTGGAAGACCCGGTGGGAGGCGAATTCGGACTCGCGGAAACGGTCAAGGGCGCGACACGCCGTGCTGTCCGCGGCAAGGCCGCAAGACGCCGTCAGCCGAGAGCGAAGGCTGCGGGCGCCCCGCTCAAGGGAATCAACGTAAAGCTCGGCAAGAACCCCGGCGGCAGCTGCGCTGCGCGTGCAGTCTCTCCGGGAGCGAAGACGTTCACGATCAGCGGCGTCCTTTACTTCAGCTACGAGGCCAACAAGATGCTTCCGAAACAGATGGACGTGGCCAAAGAGAAGAACGGCGTGAGCTCGGTCTCCCACTTCGTGGGAGAAGAACCCGAACTTCTGGAAAGCACGCTGTTCGAGCGTCCCTCTCCGATACAGGCCGGGCTCGGCCTGACCCTGACGCAAATCAACGAAGAAGCGGTCGAGCTGAACACCACCCTCTAGAGCGAGAGTTGAAGGACGGCGGGCGTGGGATTACCGAGTCCCACGCCCGCTGCACAAGCGAGTTGCGCCGGAAGCAGGCGTCAGGAAACTTAGTCGCGAGACGACCGCAACGGACGACCAGCAGCAGCGCCGGGCCATCGCCCCGCTGACGACTGCTCCTTTGCGATTGCGAGCGCGTGGCGGTCACCCGGCCGGCGCTGCCGACACCTCGGACGGCGACGCGCGATTCGCCGGCGTCGTGAGCACCGCGGGCAGCTGAAAGCAGGCCCGCAGGCCGGCCCACCGCGAGTCCCGCAAATCGCCTCAGTGAGAAGCTGATGGCCCGACGGTCGGGTGTCGTCCGGCTCGTCGGTTTGGCTCTCGGACGGCGGCGGGCTGACTCACTTTTCGCCTGTCGACCGTTGGCCTGACCGGCTTTTGCCGTGTCGCCCGCCGCCGCCGGGGATCGCCGGCGTGACTTGATAGGAGCGTGGCATCGCCCCAACTGAGGTGTGTCCGCCGGAGATCCGCTCCGTCGGCCACAACCAACGAAGGGACGGTGTACATGATCGTGATCGGGGTGGACACACACAAGCGCTCGCACACGCTTGTCGCGCTCGACGCGGCAACGGGAGCAACGCGCGGAGGGCTGACGATCCCCGCTGGCGACGAGGGCACACTCAATGCCTTGCGATTCGCCGGCGAGCTCGACGAGGAGCGGGTGTGGGCTGTCGAGGACTGCCGGCACGTGTCCGGTCGCCTGGAGCGAGGGCTGCTCGCCAGCGGTGATCGGGTGGTGCGGGTCGCGCCGGGGTTGACTGAGTCCTCGAGGCGGGCGGTGCGTGAGCCCGGGAAGTCGGACCCGATCGACGCGACCGCGATCGCTCGCGCCGCGCTCAGAGAAGGAATCGATTCGCTGCCGGTCGCGTTCCTGGACGAGCAGGCGCACGAGATCCGGGTGCTGACCGACTACCGCGACCAGCTCGTCAATGAGCGCGTCCGGTATATCAACCGGCTGCGCTGGCACCTCGTGCAGATCGCGCCGCAGCTCGAGACGCAGATCCGTCCCGCCGGGCTGGAGGGCCCGCGCATCCGGGCGAGGCTCGCCCGCCAGCTCGGGCAGCTGCCCCGCAGTCCGCAGCTTCGCGTCGCAAAGGCGATCCTGAAGCGGATCTGTGAGATCTACCGGGAGGAGCAGGCGCTGCTCGCCGAGCTCGAGACGCTAGTCGAGGCTAACTGCTCGCAGCTGCTCGCCGAGCGTGGCTGCGGACCGGTCACCGCTGCGATCATCATCGGTCACACCGCCGGTGCCAAGCGGTTCCCGAGCGACGCGTGCTTCGCGCGCCACGCCGGCACCGCCCCGATCCCGGCGAGCTCCGGCAACACCACACGCCACCGGCTACACCGCGGCGGCGACCGCCAGCTCAACCGCGCGATCCACATCATCGCGCTCTCACGCGCCCGCACCGACCCAGCCACCCGCGTCTACCTCGACCGCCGCCACACAGAAGGCAAGACCAAGAAGGAAGCGATCCGATGTCTCAAGCGCCACCTCGCGCGACGTATCTGGCGGCTGCTCTACACCACCCAGCGAGCAGCTCCGCAACCACCCACGAAACCCGCCAACACCCTCACCGTCGGCGCTCCAGCGCTGATGCCATGCACTCGCTGAATCCCGCAAATAGCAAACCAGACTTGACATAGGAGAGGCAAAAGCAGGCACGTCGTCCGCCCTAGACGACGCCTGCTTGCGCCGATCCGCACCAGAGCCGAGCGACCGGACACTAGCAAGCCGTCGATTTGCAGGGTAATCGTTGTAATAACGACAACGAATGCGCCCGAGTGGACTCGAACCACCACGGGGAAATCTCCCCACAAGGCCCTCAACCTCGTTCAGAAGATGTAGATGCGTCCGCCCGCGGCCAGATCGTCCTATGCGTCCGAAAATAGGAAGCAAAGGACACACCGGACGATCTGGACGTTGCCAAAGTGTTGCCACGCCGTGAAGGGTCTGCTGCTGGGTTCGCCGCGGGGTCTGACCCCCGGCGGGCGCTCAGCGAGACCCGGTTGGAGCTGGCACACCGAGCTGGCGGCAAATACCGCGTGCGGTCGGGGGCTTGATCTCCTTGTGGCGGGGCACCGTCGTACGCTGGCCGGTTGCCGTGTTCTGCCAGACCTCGTGGTTGGCCGCCTGGCGAGCGAGCTCACAACCGTTGGCGCTGAGGTGGCGTTCGAGATCGCGCTTCTTCACGCAGCGATCTCGACGGACTCGACTAGAGCCCATCCAGTCGCTGGAATGGATTCGCCGCGATCGCGGCGATCCTCGAGTACGAGCTCGATCGCTTCGCGCACCATGGTGCGCGCCTCATCCAGTCCCTCGCCCTGTGTGTGCACCTCAGGGAGCTCGGGGACATGGGCGTACACCCAGCCGTCGCCAGCATCCTCGAAGACCACGTTGAAGGTGAGCACGCTCACCTCAATAACGGTAGCGTGTCGTTGGCGCGGTCTCTCTGAGGGGAGTCTCGACGCCGGTGGCACCGTCTCAGCTGTGAGGAGCAGTCGCCACCACGTTCTCGTCAAGCAGGCGCTGCAGTTCGCCCGTGGGGACACCCAGCTCGGCGAGCACCTCCGCCGAGTTTGCTCCCGGGGATGACGCGGGCTCAGGAATAGCGGCGGGTGTCCGATCGAATCGCGGGGCCGGTGCCGGCTGCCGGTCGCCGGCAACCTCCACGAACGTCCCCCGGATTTGGTTTTGCTCGTGCTGAGGAGCCTCATCGAGGGACAGGACGGGCGCAAAGCACGCATCGGTGCCTTCGAGTAGCTCCTGCCATTCGCTTTGCGTCCGTGTGGCGATCTTCGCGGCCACGGCGCGCTTGAGCTCTGGCCACCTGGTCGGATCGTGCATATCGTCGATCCCGCTGATGCCGAGGTGCTCGAACAGCACTTGCTGGAACCGTGGCTCCACCGCGCCCAGCGTGATGTGCTTGCCGTCGGAAGTCTCATAGACGCCATAAAAGGGCGAGCCTCCGTCCAGCATGTTCATGCCAACCGGCTCGCCCCACGCTCCGCGGTCGTACAGGAAGCGCACCATCGTCGTCAACAGCGCGGACCCGTCGACGATCGCCACGTCGATTACCTGCCCGAGTCCGGAGTGCTCACGCTCGACCAGCGCGGCGAGCACGCCGAAAGCGAGCAGCATTCCGCCGCCGCCGAAATCTCCGATCAGGCCGGGTGGCGCGACAGGCATACCTCCGGTTCCGGTCAGCGCGAGCGCGCCAGAGAGACCTATGTAGTTGATGTCGTGGCCTGCGGCCGTGGACAGCGGCCCTTCTTGTCCCCAGCCGGTCATGCGCGCGTAGACGAGGCGAGCGTTGCGCTCCTGGCACGGCTCTGGGCCGAGCCCGAGACGCTCCATCGTCCCGGGGCGGAAGCCCTCGACGAGAACGTCTGCTCCCTCGATCAGCCGCAGTGCCAGCTCCCGGCCCTCGTCGCAGCGGATATCCAGCGCGACGCGACGTCGCCCGCGTGCCAGGTAGTCCGTACCGACGATCACTGATTCGCCTGCCGCGCCGTTTGACGGGACCACGTCTGCGACGCGGTCGATCCGGATCACGTCGGCGCCGAGGTCCGCGAGCATCATGCAGCCAAACGGCGTGGGGCCCAGGCCTGACATCTCGATCACGCGCACGCCCGAAAGTGGTCCGGGGCGCTCGCCGGCCGACGGGCTCAATCTCTGAGGCTCCGCAAGGCCGGACATCGGATCGCTGGGTCAGCGCTTGTTACCACCGCTCCTGGAGTATCAACGGACTCGGCGACGCCGAGGAGTGGCCGGAGGTCGGAGATCACTCCCCCGTCCGCAGGACGTCGGCGGCGGCCGGGGCGTACGCTGCACCTGAATGTCTAAGGGGGCCACCTCCGAACGATCGGATGCTGCGCTGACCGCCAATGACGGGACGTCGGTCGATGTCGACCGCGTGATCGATGCCGTGGCGCGTTTGCGAGAGCTGCTCGGACCCGAGACGGTTCCCGAGCTTGCGCGCGGTGACGGGGGAGAGGGCTTCGGCCTCGCTGAGGGCGTCGAGGCGGCGCTGCTCGAACTGGACGATCTCGTGATGTCCTACACGGGTCCTGATGCGCTCGAGCTCACGAAGACCGCTTACGAGCTCGCGGGGCTGGCTCGCGCGATGCAGACGCAGACGATCGAGCGGCGTGTGGACGGCCTATCCGCCGTCCAGCGTGCTCTGGCAGAGCTGAGAGCGGTGGGCTCGGTCGAGCTCATGCTGCGCCGCTGCACCGAGGTGGTCTGCAAGCGGTGCGGGTTTGACCAGGCGATCCTGTTCCGCGTTGACGGCGGGGAGGTTGCTCCCGCGAGCGCGTTCGATCGCATGGATCCTGACTGGCAGGAGAAGGTCAAACGCCAGGTCGAGCGGCTGTATGAGAGCGCTCCGCGTCCGGTGCTAGACGACATGCCGCTGGAGGCCGAGATGGCGCGCCGGCGCGCGCCGGCGATCGTACACGATGCGATGCACGACCCACGCACGTTCAAAGCGCTCGTGGAGCCCTCAGGAGTCCGGGCGTACGTGGCAGCGCCGATCGTGCCCGCCGGGCAGGTCATCGGGTTCCTGCATGCGAGCCTTCGCTACCAACGCCGACCGGTCGACATCATCGATCGTGACGTTCTTTGGGCGTTCGCGGAGGGCTGCGGTTACGCGCTCGAGCGCACCCTTCTTCATGACCAGGTGCGCCGCCAGCGCGAGCGGATCCGCGAGCTCTTGCGCGCCGCGGACGAGCTCGTGACGGAGATCGGCGAATCGGAGCTTCAGCTGGAGCAGACCGAACGCGACGCCGCAACGCGGCCGAATGCCCCGCTACCGCCCGGTGGCTCTCGCATCCACTCTCTGCTCACGCCGCGCGAGATCGAGGTTATGGAGCTGCTCGTCCACGGCTCCACGAACAAGCAGATCGCCGAACGGCTCGTGGTGGCTGAGGCGACCGCGAAGTCGCATGTCACGCACATCTTTCGCAAGCTGCATGCGGCGAATCGCGCTGAGGCGGTGCACCGCTACATGCGCCTACTCAATCTCGATCATCAGTAGGCAGATCGTGTGCAGTCGCAGCGAATCTCCCCGGTAGCACGGGCGGTGCCGTGGAGCCTGCACGCAGATTTGCGAGTGCGGCGCTCCATCGCCCGTCATCGACCCCTGCGGGGGCCGGCATCGTTACGCGGGTGGCGAGGTCGCCGTAGCGCCGCTGGATCTCCTGAACGGCGTGCTCGAGCGTCCCAACGACCGCGAACGTATGCAGGACCTCGTCGCTGATCGATTCGGCGAGTTTGTCCCACGCGCCGCTCTTCGTGAGCGCGTTGAGCTCCTCATGCAGGTTTCCCCAACCGTGTAGATCGAGCACGGGACGATACGCCGGGGTTGAGCCGTAGAAGGCGATCTGCTCCTTGACCCTCGCGATCCCCGCGGCGATCTCTGCCTCCGTGTCACCCGCGACGACAAACGGGGACACGCTGACCTCGAAAGGCTGATCGGCCCGGCAAGTGTTCTCGCGCCCCCGCTGCAGCGTGGGCATCGTCATCTCACGCATGTAGCGCTCTGTCGAGAAGGAGTGACAGAGAAACCCGTCTGCAACCTCACCGGCGGCCTCGGTCATCAGCGGCCCAACACCGGCGAGCATGATCTTGGGATTGCCGTGCGGGTTCGGGCCGGGATCGAAGAACGGTGACATCAGGGTGTGGGTGTAGAAATCGCCCTGGAAGTCGAGGTCCGTGCCCGCTGCCCAAGCTGCCCAGATCGCGCGGATGGCGAGCACGAACTCGCGCATCCGTGCGGCTGGCTTGGACCAGGGCATCGAATAGCGCCTCGTGATGTGCGGCTTGATCTGTGAACCGAGGCCGAGCGTGAACCGGCCGCCGGAGAGCCGCTGGAGGTCGTTCGCCTGCAGGACGATCGTCATCGGGTTGCGGGCGAACGCGACCGCGATGCCGGTGCCGATCTGCAGCGTGCTCGTGCGCTCGCACGCCACCGCGCAGGCCAGAAAGGCGTCGATCTGCGTTTCGACGGCCCACCAGCCGTTGTAGCCGATTCGCTCTGCCTCAAGCGCCGCGTCGGCGGCCTGTTCGATGGTCGATGGATACCCGCCGAAGTCGACCTCCAGCTCCCGCGCGCGATCAACCGGGCTCGTCATGGGATCGACGCTACCGGGGCTCAGCTGCCCGAGACACCTGCACCTGACTCTTCCGTCGCGCGCCGTTCGTATTCGATGCGGTCGGCCGCGTCGACTGCCGTGAGCACCCCATCCGCCTTCGTCGCGCGCATCAGCGCCTCGAAGGGCCGCCGCGGGAGAAAGCCGTGCGCCCGCGCGAGCGCGCCGAGCTCGGCGGGGACATACACATCGAAATGTGGGCGCCGCAACGCGCCCACGATGGCGTTGGCAACGTCCTCGGGCTCCACCGTGCGCAGGCCGAAGACCGGTTTGTGTCCGCTCGCGAGCTCGGTGTTCACTACCGCCGGCATCACGCATGAGACCTCGATGCCGCTGCCGTGTAGCTCGGCGCGCAGCGCCTCGCTGATGCCGACGACGAAGTGCTTGGTGCCGCAGTATGTCCCGCCCGCGGCGAATCCAAGCTTGCCCGCCCCCGATGCGATGTTCACGAGGTGGCCGTGCCCGCGCTCACGGAATCGGGGGATGGTCTCCTTGATCCCGTACAGGACGCCGTTTACATTGATCTCGATCTGGCGCTGTGAGGCGCCGTCATCTTCCTCCCAGGTCGGGCGTCCGATGAGCATGATCCCAGCGTTGTTGACGACGATATCGAGCGGGCCGAGACGCTCCTCGGTCTCATCCAGGAACTCGGCGACCGACGTGCGCTCGGTGACGTCGAGCGTCAGCGCGATCGTGCCGTGGCCGAGCTCGCGAGCCGTGTTCTCGGCGAGCTCTCCGTCAATGTCGCCGATCGCGACCGTGATGCCCTCTCGGATGAAGGCCGCTGCGGTGGCCTTGCCAATACCCCGAGCTGCGCCCGTGATCGCTGCTACACGGCCGTGAAGAGATTGCTTTGCTGAGCTGTTGCGTGCCATCTATGCCCTCGTTCTCTTGGTTATCCGTCGTGGTTCGGTTGTCTGCTCCATTGGGACGCCGGTCGCATCCATGGTTTCCACCAGCTCGTCGAAGGAGGCCTGCAGGCAGTCGGCCAGGACCGCGGGATCGGGAACGACCCGACGGCAGCTGACAAACGTGACGTCGATCACCCCGCAGTAGCTGAACACGCCGAACACGAGTGCCGTGCCGCTGAAGATCGGGGCGACGCCGAAGAAGCGCACGCCGCGGGCCCCGTTCATGTAGAGCGGCACCTGCGGGCCTGGCACGTTCGAGACGCCGACGTTGAACGTCGGCCGCCGCGCGCCGAACGCCAGCTGTGTGACAGCGAGCGCCTTGAACCCCCAAGCGTTCAGCGCACCGGGGAAGCTGGCGCTGAGCTCGGAGAGCTGCTCCGCGCCGATAGCGTGCGCCATCTCCTTTGCGCCGGCGGTGCTCTCGCGTACGTGGCGCAGGCGGTCCACGGGGTCGGCTATGTGGGAGCCGAGCGCGACGAACAGGAACGCGATGTCGTTGCCGCCGGTGGAGTCCTCGCCCTTGCGCAGGTCCAGCGGAGCGCCGCAGATCAGCTCGTCCTCGGTGCTCTCGCCGTTCGTTTCGAGGTAGCGGCGGACGGCGCCGCCGACGAGCGTGACGATCACGTCGTTGACGGTGGCGCCGTCGACGAGGCCGCGCAGCCTACTGATTTCGGTGAGCGGGAAGGAGCGCCCGTCGAGCACCCGGTGGGGCGAGATCTCGACCTGAAAGCGGGTGCGCGGAACGGCCGGCGGAAGCAGCGGGCCGCGGCGCCCCTGCGCGCCCTCGCGCAGCGCCCGCGGGAGCAGCCTGAGTATCGGGGGTGCAGCAGCGGCTGCGGCGCGGGCGGTCGCAAGCGGCGCGCGTACGAGGTTGTTGACCGCAGCGCGCCTCAGCAGCCAGCGCGCACTTGGCGGGCGCTCGGGCTGCCATGTGTCATCCGCAGGGCTCTCATCGACGTCCGCGGTGAGGTCGTGAATGCCGCTGATGATGTCGCGCATCGAGTGTCCGTCGACGGCGACGTGGTGGAACTTGGTGAAGATCGCGTAGCAGCCGGCCGGGACCCCGTCGACGTTTTCCAGGCCCTCGATCACCCACATCTCCCAGGGCGGGCGGTTCATGTCCAGCGGGCGCGAGTCCAGGCGTGCGACCTGTATGCAGAGCTGGCGCCAGTCGGCGGGCTTCGGCAGCCGCAGGTGGTGGACGTGGTACTCGAGGTTGAAGTGCTCGTCCTCGATCCAGTAGGGGTGATCCAGATCTAGCGGCACCCGCACGAGTCGGCGTCGGAACACCGGCGAGCGGCCGAGCCGTCGCTCGAGGTGAGCGAGGATGTCCCGCATGCGGACCTTCCCGCCGGGCGCGGCGGCCGGGTCGTAGATGCCGACGATGCCGCCGTGGGCGGCCCAGTTCTCGTTGTCGAACTGGGCGAACATCGCGTCGTGGGCGTTGAGCTGTTGCATGATCTAGCTCGCGCGGCGCTTACGCGGCGCGATCGTGGGGCTGAAGTCCTCGAGCAGCGTGAGCAGCCTGTCGGGCATCTCCAGGTGCGGGACGTGGCCGCAGCCGGCGAGCACCTCGGTGCGTGAGCCGGGCACCAGTTGGGACAGGCGCAGCAGGTTGCGGCGGCTGCGCTCGGACCCCACGACGCGGTCCTCCTCGCCCCACACGAACATCAGCGGGCACGTGATTGACGCGGTGTCCAGTGGAAAGCGCTCCTCGCCGAGCAGCCGTCGTACGATCGAGATGTGGTGGGCCAGCCGCGAGCAACTGAGGTGGCCGAGGTGGCGCGGGACATGCTCGGAGACGTGCACCGAGCGGGTGGTCGCGACGAGCCGCTCGAGCGGCCAGCCGACCAGGCCGCGTAGCGGCCGCGACGCGAGAACAGGAACGACGGTGCGCAGCCCGGGCGTCGCGATCGCATGCACCCACAGGGGGTGGGCGATGCCAGCGCTGCAGACGGGCACGACGCCGGAGAGCTCCGGTGAGTGGCGGTTAGCGACATACAGTGCCACGGCGCCACCCATGGAGTTCCCGACCAGCACCGGCGGGCGCCCCCAGGGGCCGCGGGCAAGCGCCATCGCCTCGACGACGACCGCCTCGAACTGCGGGAACACGGAGCCCGTTCCGGCCGCGTCGGCGGCGCCGAAGCCGGGGAGGTCGATGGCGATCGCGCGGCGGCCGGAGCTTCCAAAGCGCTCGAGCAGAGCGCGCCACGTGTCGGCGCTGTCGGAAAAGCCGTGCAGCAGCACGAGCGCCGGGCCATCGCCGTCAACTTCGAGCATGCGTGTCGAGCAGCCCGCCAGGCTGACCTGGCGCTCACGCACGGTGTCGCGCCGGATGGGGTGTAGTGGTGCTGACATGGCCGAAAGGGTCCAGGTTGGCTCCCTGTGAAAGCTCAGACGCGGCCGAGGCGGTCGTCGGTCCCGACGTATTGGTCGCGCACAACTCGGCGCAGGACCTTGCCGAGCGGCGTCTTGGGTAGCTCCTCGGCGAAGTCGACGCTGGTGACGCGCTTGATCGCGCCGAGTTTCTCGCGCGTCCAGTCGATCAGCTCCTGCTCGGTGGCGTGCTCGCCCGCGCGCAGCACGATGACCGCCTTGGGTGTCTCGCCCCACTTCTCGTGGGCGACGCCGACGACGGCGACCTCGGCGACGGAGGGGTGGGAGGCGAGCGCGTTCTCGAGCTCGGCGGGCCAGATGTTGAAGCCGCCCGAGATGATCATGTCCTCCTTGCGGTCGGCGAGGAACAGGTAGCCGTCCTCGTCGACGTAGCCCATGTCGCGTGTCAGCAGTGCGCCGCTGGGAAGGATGCGTTCTGCGGTCGCCTGATCGTCGCGCCAGATCCCGGCCATCGCCGTTGGTGTGATTGCAGCGATCTCGCCGACCTCGCCGACCGGGAGTTTGTTGCCGGCGGCGTCGAGGATCAGCAGCTCCGTGTTCGGCGTTGGCCGGCCCGCGGAACGCAGGCGCCGCTGCGCCTGTTCGCTGCTGTCGAGCACGTGGTCCTCGCACGAGAGCACGGTGAGCGGGACACCCTCGCTCTGGCCGTACATCTGCTGCATGATCGGCCCCCACAGGGCGAGCGCGCGGGCGAGTGTCTGTTCGCTTATGGGCGCCGCGCCGTAGAGCATCCAGCGCAGGCTCGAGAGATCGCTGCCCTCGGCGTCGGGATGGGTCGCGATCATCTGGATCATCGTCGGGACCAGCATCGTCGTCGTGCAGCGCTCCTGCTCGACGAGCTCGATGAAGAGCTTGGGGTCGAAGGCGCGCATCACGACGACCGTGCCCCCGGCGGCGAGCGTCGGCGAGACGGGCAGGGCCGCCGCGTGCGCGATCGGCCCGGCGGCCAGGTAGCGGTCGCTCTCGTGAAGAGACGGCATCGCCAGCGCCGTCTCGGTGGCGATCGCGACCCAGCCGGCGAGCGAGTGCAGGATGCCCTTGGGCTTGCCCGTGGTGCCGGCCGAGAAGCGGATGATGTAGGGGTCATCTGGCTTCATCGTGACCGTCGGAAGATCCGTCGAGGCCTGCTGCAGGGCGAGCTCGTAGTCGTGCCCGTCGGGCGCGTCGCCGTCGAAGACGAGCACGTGGCGCAGCGACGCGATCTCGGACAGGCGCGTCGCGATCGCGTCGTAGTGCTTGGCCTGCACGAGCAGGGCGCTCGCCTCGATCAGGTTCAGCAGGTAGAGGTTTGTGTCCGCGCTGTTGTGCGTGTAGAGCGAGCTGCGCACGAAGGCGCCGAGCGCGATGCCGCTCATCTGCTCGAGCGTCTGCGGGCAGTTGTCACCGAGCGTCGCGACGCGCTCGCCGGGCTCGATGCCGAGGTCTGCAAGCGCGTTCGCCAGTCGGCATGAGCGCTCGTGCAGCATGGCGTAGGTGAGCGTCTCGCCGTCGCAGATGGCGGCCGGCCGCTCCGGTCGCACGCGGGCGCCCTCGCGGATCAGATCGCAGATGTCCATCGGGGACTCCTCCCTGGAGAGCGTCATAGCGCCACCGAGTAGCCGCCGTTGACCGGATATGTCTGCGCGGTGATCCAGGACGCCGCGTCGGAGACGAGGAACGCGATCAGCGCCGCGGCGTCGGCTGGCTCGCCGAGGCGTCCGAGCGGGTAGGCGCGCGTGATCCGCTTGGCGAGCGCCTCATCCTCGAGCAGTGGGGCGATCATCGGCGTGCGCACCCCCCCGAGCGCGACGCAGTTGGCCGTCACACCGTGGCGCGCGACGGACTTGGCGAGCCCGCGCATGAAGCCTGCTGCGCCGGCCTTCGCGCCCGAATAGACGACGAGGTCCGGCTCTCCGACTCGTCCGGCGTCGGAGATGACCGTCACGACCCTTCCTCGGCCGCGCTCGACCATGCCGCCCACGACGGCCCTGGTGACGAGCATCACGGCGGTGTAGTTGACCGCGATCCAGGGGGCCCAGTCCTCGGGGCTCGACTCCCAGAATGGCGGGCTGGGCTCCAGAGCCGAGCGCTCGGGGCCGGCGTTCCCGGCGTTGTTGACGAGGATGTCGATCGGGCCGAGCTCGCGTTCGATCTCCGTCACCATCGCCGCGACGCCATCGGCGACGGACACGTCGGCCTGTGCGCCGTGGGCCCGGCCACCGGCGTCGGTGATGGCCTGGGCGACGGCGGCGGCGCGCTCGGCGTAGTAATCGTTGACCGCCACGGCAGCGCCCTGCTCGGCGAGCATGCGCGCCACGGCCTCGCCGACGCCCTGCCCGGCACCGGTCACCAGCGCCACCTTGCCGGAGAGGTCGAGCAGCTCGCCGAGTGAGGAGATCGTGTCTGTCTGTGTCGTCATCGTGCGCTCCCAGTGGATTGAGTGTTGGTCTTGGCGGCCGGTGGAGTGCCGAGCGACTCGCGGCCGAACGTTTCGCGGGCGATGATCAGCTTCTGGATCTGGGGTGTTCCGTCTCCGATCAGCAGTGCCGAGACGTCGCGGCGCATGGCCTGCAGCGGCATCTCATCTGACCAGCCGACGTGGCCGTGCAGGACCACGCAGTCCTCGATCGCGCGTACCGCGACGTGCGGTGCCCACCACTTAACCATCGCCGCCTCGCGTGTGTGCGGCTTGCCGAGCATCCGCAAGCTGAGCGCGCGATAGCACAGCCAGCGCGCCGCCTCGAGGTGGGTCAGGTGCTCGGCGATCGGGAATGTGACGCCCTGGTAGCTCGCGATCGGCTGGCCGAAGGCGTGGCGCTCGCGGGCATAGGCGACGGACATTTCGATCGCCGATTCGGCTGTACCGATCGCCATCAGCCCGAGCAGGCTGCGCGTGTAGTCGAACTCGCGCAGCACGAGGGCCAGCCCGCGGCCCTCCTCGCCGAGCATCCGCTCCTCGGGCACGAACGTTTCCTCGAGCGAGATCGAGCCTCGCCCCACGGGTCGCAGTCCGGGGTCGCGGAAGCGCTGCCGTGAGACGGTCGGGTCGTCGAGGTCGATCAGGAATGCCGATGGTCCGTTCTCGCTGCGTGCGAACACGATCGCCATGTGGGCCGAGGGCAGGCCCGTGATCGAGGTCTTCTCTCCGCTCAGCCGCCATCCGCCCGGGACGCTCTCGGCGACGGCCTTCATGGCGCCGGCGTCGGAGCCGCTCTCGGGCTCGGTCAGCCCGAGGCACAGCTTCAGCTTGCCTGTCAGCATTGCCGGAAGGAGCTCGCCGGCGATGGCCGGGTGGCGCTCGATCAGCAAGCCCTCCGCGGTCGAGGAGAAGACCATGTAGGCCGCGTTGAAGTCAGCGCGCGCCACCTCCTCGCAGGCGATGCCCGCCGCGAGATGGTCGGCGCCCTGGCCGCCGTTCTCCTCGGAGACCTCGACGCCGATCAGTCCCTGCTCGGCGAGCAGCTGGTAGATGTCCGCCGGGAACTCGTCGCTCAGCGCGCGCTCGAGATACCCGGGAGCGAGCTTGGCCTGTGCGAACGAGCGAACGCTCTCACGGAAAGATTCGTGCTCGTCGCTCAGGATGCATGGCGGGGTGGGGTGGGTGATGGTGCTCACTTGCTGCTCCCTTGTCAGTTGAAGTTGGGGCGACGACCGTCGGAGAAGGCGGCCAGCCCCTCGGCTGCGTCCGCGGAGCGCAGCTGCTCGCGGCACGCGGCGAGCTCGAGATCCAGCGCCTGTTCACGGGGTAGCTCGGCGGCCTCGCGCATGACCCGCTTGGCGCGCGCCTGCATTTCGCCGCTGCGCCGGTCCAGGGTTTCGCAGAGCGACTGCACGGCGGCCTCGAGCTCCTGGGCGGGCACGACGTCGTTGACCACTCCCAGCTGCTGCATCTCTCGCGCAGTGGCGGTCCGGCCCGTGAAGATCAGGTGCTTCGCGCGGGTCATGCCCATGATCTGCGGCAACAGCACCGAGCTGCCGCCGCCCGGGAAGACGCCGTAGTTGGCGTGCCCGTCCGCCAGCGTGGCCTCCTCGGCTGCGACCACGAGGTCGCACGAGAGGATCAGCTCCAGCCCGCCCGCGACTGCCGCACCGTTGACGGCGGCGATCACCGGTGTCGGGTGCTCGGCGATGCGCCGGAAGATCACGCGAGCTTCCGCGAGCAGCCCGTCGATGAGCGTCAGGTCATCGAGTCCCCGCAGCGCGTTCTTGAGGTTGGCGCCGGCGCAGAAGACGGGGCCCGAGCCGGTGAGCACCACGCTGCGCGCGCCGTCGGTGAGCGCCCGGTCGAGTCCTGCGGCGATCCCGTCGAGCACGTCGCTGTCGATCGCGTTCATCTGCTGCGGACGCGCGAGGCGGATCCAGGCAGCGGTGCCACGTATCTCATATGCGGTTGCAGGCGGCGTTGCGGTGCTGACGTCGGTCATGTCTTTCTCCTGGTCATCTGTGCTGATGACGGAACCGTCCCACAGCCAAGCGTGGCCGACCATCGTTCGAACGGGTGACCTCGGGGTGCCCAAAGGTGGACGTGGGCCACGTCCGCGGCCGCCGTTACAGGCGAGGCGTGCTGGGCGCATGTCCCACGAACGGGTGATGACGGCGCACCCAACGACGGATAGCGGCGCCGGCCCTCGCGGCCTCACCCTTGTGCGAGCGGCAACACGAAACCCAAACACATCGGCGAGGAGCAAAGCGCGTGAAGGACATATACGTGGCAGGGGCGGGCATGACGCAGTTCGGCAAGCAGCTCGAGCGAAACGTCCGTTCGCTCGCCGAGGAGGCGGTCAGCGACGCGCTGGCCGACGCCGGCGTCGGGCCGGAGGCGGTCGAATACGCGTTCTTCTCGAACGCGGTCGGCAGCCTGATCACCGGACAGGCCTGCATCCCTGGGCAGGCGGCACTTCGCCACACCGGGACTGCTGGGCATACCGATCGTCAACGTCGAGAACGCCTGCGCGTCGGGCTCGACCGCCTTCTCGCTCGCATGCAACACCCTGGCGGCAGGGGTCGCCGAGGTGGCGATCGTCGTCGGCGCCGAGAAGCTCTCCCATCAGGACAAGGCCCGCAGCTTCGCCGCGTTCTCCTCCGGCTATGACCAGGAGGAGCCGCCCACGCTTACGGCGCGATCAGCCGGACGGCGCGCCGGCGCGTTCGGTATTCATGGACGTATACGCGCACATGGCGCGCGAGTACATGGACATGTCCGGCGCGACGGCCGAGGACTTCGCGAACATCGCCGTCAAGGCCCATCGCCACGGTGCGCTCAACCCCAAGGCCCAGTACGGCGAGGAGGTCAGCACCGAGGCGGTCCTGGCCAGCCGCGGCGTCGTCGACCCGCTCACGCTGCTCATGTGCTCTCCGCTGAGCGACGGTGCGGCGGCGCTCGTGCTCGCGACCGAGCGCGGGCTGGAGCGGATGAGCGCCGACCCCGTCCGTGTGCTCGCCGCGACGCTCGTCTCAGGCGGCGACCGGCCAACGGCGGCCCTTCGTCGCCGGAACGCGCTGCCAAACTCGCATACACACAGGCCGGGATCACGCCGCAGCAGATCGACGTGATCGAGCTCCACGACGCCGCGGCGCCGGCCGAGCTGATCGTGTGCGAGGAGCTGGGCCTGTGCGAGCCCGGAGGCGGACCGGAGCTGCTGCGCTCTGGAGCGACCGCGCTCGGCGGCATTGGTTCCGATCAATCCGAGCGGCGGGCTGCTGTCCAAGGGACATCCGGTCGGCGCAACCGGCTGCGCGCAGATCGTCGAGCTCGTAGACCAGCTGCGTGACCGCTGCGGCGAGCGGCAGGTCCCCGGCGCGCAGGTGGCGCTCGCGGAGAATGGGGGCGGCTTTCTCGAGAACGAGCCCGCCGTCGCCACAATCACGATCCTCGGACGCTGAGCGATGACGGACGCGAGCACGATGACGAACAGCACGCAGCCGCTTGTCACATCCATCGCCGGTGGACCCGCGATCAGCGTCGACGCTCCAGCCGGCGGGCCGGCGGCGGGCACGGTGCCGGATCAGAGCCCAGCCGAAGTGGCCGCGACCGTCGCCGCGGTGCGCACGGAACAGGGCGCTTGGGAGGCGCTCGGGCCGCGCGGCCGCGACCATGGATGAATCGCTATCGGGACTGGCTGCTCGACCACGACGAGGAGCTGGCCGACCTGCTGCAGCGTGAGACCGGCAAGCCATGGCGTGAGGCGACGATCGAGGTCCCGGTCGGCTGCGACCTCATCAACTACTACGGCAGGCACGCCGAGGAGTTCCTCGCAGACGAGCATCCGCGCCCGCACGGCCTGACACCGCAGCCAAGCGTCTGACGATCGCCCACCGGCCCTATCCCGTCGTGGGCGTGATCTGCCCGTGGAACTTCCCTCTGCTCGTCGCACTCGTCGACAGCATTCCCGCTCTGATCGCCGGTGCGGCCGTTGTCGTAAAGCCATCCGAGCTCACGCCGCTTGCCACGTCCAGGCTGGTCGAGGGGTGGCGAGAGATCGGTGCGCCCGAGGTGTTCGCGTGCGTAACCGGCGCCGGGGCTGCCGGCGCGGCACTTGTCGAGGAGGTCGACTTCGTGCAGTTCACCGGCTCGACTGCGACCGGTAAGCGCATCGCACAGCGTGCAGGGGAACGGCTGATCCCGTACAGCCTCGAGCTCGGCGGCAAGGACGCGATGATCGTGCTCGCCGACGCAGACCTCGAGCGAGCGGCCAACGGGGCCGTGTGGGGCGGGCTCCTCAACGCAGGCCAGGCATGCGTCTCGGTGGAGCGCATCTACGTCCAGGCCGAGATCCACGACGCGTTCGTCGAGCGTGTTGCCGAGAAGCTCGCGGCGCTCCGCCTGGGTCGCGACGACCACAGCTACTCCGCCGACATCGGCCCGCTGGAGAGCGGGGCGCAACTCCAGATCGTCGAAGGACAGGTCGAGGACGCGCTCGCCAAGGGTGCACGGGCGGTTGTCGGGGGCAGGCAGCAGCGAGCTCGGCGGCACGTTCTACGAGCCGACACTTCTGGTGGATGTTGACCACACGATGGACGTCATGCGCGTCGAGACGTTCGGTCCGACGTTGCCGGTGATGCGTGTATCGGACGCTGAGGAGGCGATCCGGCTCGGCGAACGACTCGCCCTACGGGCTGTCGGCGAGCGTCTGGACACGCGATCGCGAGCGCGGGCTCGAGATCGCCCGGCCGGCTCGATGTCGGCTCGGTGAACGTAAACGACATAGTGGCGAACATCTTCACCTTCCCGGTGCCCCACGCCGGATGGAAGGAGTCGGGCATCGGCGGACGGTTCGGCGGACCCGCTGGCGCTGCGCAAGTACTGCCGGACACAGGCGGTCGTCGAGACCCGCCTGGCACCCCGCGCGGAGCTGCTCTGGTACCCGTACACCGCGCGCCGCAGCCAACTGGTGCGTCGCGTCCTGCGGTTTCTCAACGCCCGCGATCGCCGCCGTCGGGTCGGGACATGAGCACCACGGAGGGCAGCGAACGCGCCGTGGTCAGCGCCGGTCCGGCCTCCAATCGAGGAGCCGACGCGGTCGTGATCGGCGCGGGACACTCCGGCCTCGCTACCGCGGCGCTCCTACAGCGCGCCGGTCTGCGGGTCGTGGTGCTTGAGCGCGACGCGATCGCGGCCAAGTGGCGCTCGCGCTACGAGCGTCTTCACCTGCACACCCACCGGCTGTTCTCGATGCTCCCCGGGCTTCGTGTTCCTCGCAACAACGGGAGCTGGATATCGCGCGATGGGATGGTCGACTATCTCGAGTCCTACGCCCGCCACCACGACACCGACGTGCGCTGCGGCGTCACCGTCACGCGGATCGAACGCGACGTACAGGGCTGGCGTGTCCAAACCGATTGCGGAACATGGCAGTCGCCCTACGTCGTGCTGGCGACCGGGTTCAACAACGAGAGCCGCATGCCCGACTGGCCGGGCATCGACAGCTTCACCGGGGAGCTCGTGCACGCCACCGCGTTCCGCAACTACGAGCCATTCGTCGACCGCGACGTGCTCGTCGTCGGCATCGGCAACACCGGAGCGGAGATAGCGCAGGATCTCGCCGAGCACGGCGCGCGCCGCGTACGAATCGCGGTCCGCACGCCGCCGCATGTCCTCCCCCGCAACATCGGGCCGATTCCGATCCAGGCCACGACTATCCTCGCGCACCGCCTGCCGATCGCTGTCATCGACCCTGTGACCTCGCTGATCTCCAGGCTGACGATCGGCGAGCTCTCCCGCCACGGCCTTCCCACCCCAAGCGAGGGCGTGTTCGCCCGCCACGCCCGCGAAGTCGACTACGTGCCGCTGCTCGACATCGGCTTCGTCGGCCAGCTCAAGGCTGGTCGCATCGAGGTCGTCGGGGCCGTCGAGAGCGTTGACGGCCCAGACGTCATCCTCGCCGGCGGCGCGGCGGTCGCGCCCGACGCGATGATCGTCGCGACCGGATACCAGCGGGGCCTGGACGCGCTGATAGGCCATCTCGGCGTGCTAGACACGCGAGGCGCCCCGGCGATCCCACGCGGTGGATATGCGCACCCGAGCGCCCCGGGCCTTCACTTCGTCGGCTTCACGAACCCCACGAACGGCGCCGTATGGGAGCACGCCTTCGAGGCACGCAGGGCGGTGCGTACGATCGCCCGGGCGCGACGTGTAAGCGGCATCCCAACAGGGCCGAAGGATATGCAAGCGACGCTCACGCCAATGAAGTGAACGCGGCAAGGCGACGCCCGGCGCCATCGCCCGGCGGCAGCGACGTCCGGTGGGTCGCGCGACTTCAACACAAGCCTATGGTTTCTAACCGCATGAGCAAGCGATCGGCAGCAACGGGGGCCCGGCCACCCGACATCGCCAACGCGGTGCTGGCCGAAGATGACAACGCCGGGGAGCGCACGCGAGCAGTCGGCGCGACACCAGGCAATATGCCAGTGCCGACAGTCCAAGATCCGATTGGCACCAATCTGGCGCCGCCGCCGCTGCGCCCCGGATATGTCGATCGCGCCCGCTTGTTCGACGCCCTTGCAGCAGCGCGGGATCAGCGTGTGATCCTGGTAGCCGCGCCCACCGGATACGGCAAGACGATGCTCCTCGCCGCGTGGTGCGCCGAGGCCGCTGCGCGTGGCGACGGCGCGTGTGCGTGGCTGTCATTGGACGAGACGGACAATGACCCTGCGCTGCTGATGCGGGGTTTGATCGGGGCCCTGCGACGCATCGGCCTAGACGTCGGTCAACACGCCGAGGCGATGCTGCAGGTCCCGGGCGCGAGCCCGATGGCTCTGGTGCGCTCGCTCGTCAACGATCTTGCGGCGGGAGAGCTCGACGCGCTACTGGTGTTCGACGACTTTCACCTCATCACGGCTTCAGCGTGTCACGCCATCGTGGAGTTCCTGCTCGAACACGCCCCAAGGGGGCTACACGTGATCATCTCAACACGGGCTGAGCCACCGTTCGCGCTCGGGTCGCTGCGTGCTGCCGGCGATCTCGCAGAGATCCGGGCCCCCGAACTGCGTTTTACTGCGCAGGAGGCCGACGAGCTGCTCGTCGAGCGTGAGGGCCTGTGTCTGAGCGAGCAGGTACTCACAGGGCTTCTCGCGCGTACCGAGGGGTGGCCTGCAGGCCTCTATCTTGCGGCCCTGTGGCTGCGTGGGCGCAGCACCCCGGAGGCGGACGCGGAGCACTTCGCCGGTGATAACCGGTATGTCGTTGACTATCTCGGTGAGGCTGTCCTCGGCCGGCTGACCGACGAGGTGCGCGAGTTCATGCTGAGCACTTCGGTCGCGGATCGGCTGTGCGCTTCGCTATGCACGGCAATCACAGGAAGACCGGCGGCGGGCATGCTTGAGGACATCGAGCGCTCGAACCTGTTCATGGTGCCGTTGGATGACAGCAGGACCTGGTATCGCTATCACCATCTGTTCCACGAGGTGCTGCGCAGAGAGCTTGCACGCAGGCACCCTGATCTCGTGACGGAGCTTCATTGCCGCGCGAGCGCGTGGCACAGAGACGCGGGTCTCGTTTCCGAGGCCGTCGAACACGCGACATCGGGACGTGATTTCGACAGCGCCGCAGCCCTGATATCCGTGCACTACCGCGATGTCGGACGCTGGGGTGGGGCAGCGACCGTTAGGCGCTGGCTCGACGGATTTGACAGCGAGAAGCTGTGCCTCTATCCGGAGTTGGGGTTGATCGGGGCTACGAGCATTGGCGTCGCCGGCGGGTCGGAGGTCGAGTTCCGGCGCTGGCTCGAGTTGGCCCAGCACGGTCTCTCCCGAGCTCAAAGCGATGGTGTCGCAGACATCCAGTCGCTGCGTGCGGGCCTATATCTGGTGTGCTCTCTTTTTGGCTACCGCGACATCGGAACTGCGGTCGCTGCCGCGACCCAAGTCGTCCGCATCGAGTGCGAGATCGACGGGCCCGACCGGGTCCCAGCGCTCGCCAACCTCGGCTTCTTGCTGTATCTCGCAAACGAGCCGGCCGCCGCTCGCCGCGCGGTAAGCGAAGTGATCCGTGATCAGCAGGCGCAGCTGCGCCCGCTCGGCTACATCAGCGCGCTAACAACGGCGGCCTTGATGGCGCTCGACGACGGCGACGCCAAGAACGGCGAGCGCACCGCGCGGCGAGCCTTGGAGTACGTCTCGGGCGTCGGCCTGACAGACAATCCCTTATCCGGCCTCGCACATGTGGCGCTCGGACGCGCGCTACTCGCGGCGCAGCGGCCCGACGAGGCGCGCACGGAGCTGGATCGCGCCGTGCAGCTGGTGCGCAGCGGCGTGATTCCCGCGCAGCAGGCCTATGCGCTGCTCTGGAGTGCCCCCGCGCTACATGCCGTGGGCGACCTCGCCGGGGCACTCGCGCGGGTTGATGAAGCCGACCAAGTGCTCGAGTCGTTCACGGACGCTGGCAGCCTGAGGTCGCTTGAGCACCATACTCGCCTGCGCATCGCTCAGGCTCGTCGCCGCAGGCGCCGGCCCGATTCGCTGGAACTGAGCGAAGCGGAGCTGGCAGTCCTCCGACTGCTGGGACGCCCGGGGCCGCAACGCGAGATAGCGCAAGAGTTGTCGGTCTCCGTGAATACGGTCAAGAGCCACACCGCCGCGATCTATCGCAAGCTCGGCGTGGGCTCGCGTGCTGACGCGGTAGCGCGCGCGAGCGATCTCGGCCTGCTCTAGGTGCCTGTCACCCAGGTGATTTAGCGCCGCAAACCGCACGCGGGGAGCTGCGATCCCATATTTGTAAAGCCGCGGGCCGACGCGGGCGCCCTTGCGGGCGTGCAGATTTCGCTCGCGGCTCGCAAATTCTATTTGCAGGCTACGGAGGAGAGGGACCGATGTTTCAGATGTCTCGCCTGAGACGGCAACATGCCGTCGAGTCGTATGCAAGTCCTGTCGCCGAGGTTCGGGAGACCGCCCGCGCCCGTCGGCTACGCACCACCGCGCTCGCGGCCGGGGTCGCCCTGGTGGCCGCCGTCGCGGTTCCGGGCATCGCCAGTGCGGCCAAGACGGTTACCGTGTCGCCGTTGCCGGGCACCCCGGACGCCTCACCGACGACCCAGATCAGCATCCTCGGAGCAAAGCCGTCCAAGATCGAATCCGTCACGGTTACGGGCTCGGAAAGCGGCCCGCACAGCGGAACACTCGAGCCCTACAGCGGCGAACAGGGAGCGAGCTTCGTGCTGAGCTCGCCGCTGACTCCCGGTGAGGAAGTCAACGTCACGGTGACGATCAATAAGAAGGCGCCCATCACGGACGCCTTCAAGGTTGGCGTCCAGGGCCCGACACCGCCGAACCTGAACGTACCTGAGGAAAAGCCCGAAGACCTCGAACACTTCGTCACCGCGCCCGAATTGCACCCACCGAAGATCGTGGTGCACAAGAACACCGCGGGTCTGGCGGGCGACATCTTCCTCACCCCGCTGCCGGGGCCGACGATCCACCCGGGCACCGAACACCTGCTCGAATTCGAACCGGTCGGACCCGAGGGAGACGAGATCCTCAACCCCGAAGGCAAGATCGTGTGGTGGAACCAGCTGCCGACCAACGTGATCGCCACGGACCTGCAGACGACGACCTACGAAGGCAACTCCGACCTCGCCTGGTGGCAGGGTCCCGTGACGGCACGCGCATACGGGCTGGGAGAAGCCATTATTGCCAACAAATCCTACGAAACCGTCGCTACGATCAGAGCCGGCAACGGCTACAAAGGCGTGGACATCCACGAGCTGCAGATCACGCCGCAAGGTAACGCCTACGTCACGATCTACAACCCGGTTTGCATCGGCGGACCGTGCTCGCTGGAAAACCCGGCGGTGCTCGACGCGATCGTGCAGGAGGTCAACATCAAGACGGGTCTCGTGATGTACGAATGGCACGCGCTTGGACACGTTCCCACGTCGGCCTCCGTGGTCGCGCCGGAAACGCTGTTCTTTGACGCGTACCACATCAACGCGATCCAGCCCCTTCTCAAGGATGGCAAGATGCTCATTTCGTTCAGGGACACATCCGCGGTCTACCTCGTGGAAGAAAGCACCGGGAAGATCCTTTGGACCCTCGGTGGCAAGGAAAGCTCCTTCGTGATGGGGCCGGGTGCTGTGTTCCACTTCCAGCACGACGCTCGACTCTCGAAGGACACCATGACGATGTTCGACAACGAGGCGGGCCCGCCCGTGTTCGGAGATGAACGCTCGCGCGGTCTGATCCTGCACCTGAACATGACCGAACACAAGGCCACCGTGCTCCAGGAATTCGTCAGGCCAGAAAAAACCCTGGCCCAGAGCGAGGGTAGCTTCCAGAGCCTCACCGGCGGCGACGTGATGGTCGGCTGGGGCGGAACGGAATGGATGACCGAGTTCAACAAGACCGGCGAAGTTCTGTTCGACGCATCGCTCCCGAAGGGAGACGGCTCCTACCGCGTCTTCCGCTTCCCCTGGAGTGCGACGCCGAAGACGCTGCCGCTCGCGGCGGCTCGCGAAGAAGGCGAAGGGAACGTCGGCGTTTACGCCAGCTGGAACGGTGCTACTGAAGTCGCCAGTTGGGAAGTGCTCGCAGGCGAAAGCGCCGAATCGCTTGCGCCTGTTTCAACGGAGCCGTGGGCAGGGTTCGAGACGAAGATCATCGTTCCCACGACCGCGACCACGTTCGAGGTCAAGGCCCTCAACGGCAAAGGGGAAGTCATCGGCACGTCTGAACCGACGCTAGTACAGCCCTAACGGATATTCGCCCACGATGTTCTCGCGGGCGTCTATGTGAGATCCAGAACAGCCGGGGCCGGCGGGTAACTCCGCTGGTCCCGGCTCTGTTTCGGCGCCGACGGGGATTGCCCTGACCGGACGCGACGTAAACCATCGCCCTTCCTTACGTCGCTCGGGTTCGGCTGCCTGTGTGCGCGCTGTTTCGATGGGCAGTTGCGAGTCTTGGGCACACCGATCAGGGACCGATTGGTCCCCTGTGCATATTGTCTGTCGGGCTGTTTGTTGTTTTGTCGTGGTTGGGGGTCTGCTGGCGTGAGCGGGGCAGTCGGGTGGTGGTCGCGTCGGGGATGCTTGGAGGGTGATGGCGGCCTTATAGGGCTGGTGGCGGTGAAGTTCGTGGCCGGTCGGGGGTGTTTGGGGTCATGAACCGTTGTGGAGAGACGCAACGTTGAGATTTGTTGGCCGCGATTGGGTGCTCGCGCTCGTTAACCCTGGTGATGAGCGCGTCGAGTATCGGTGCCGCAAAGGGCGGTGGGTATGCCAGGTATCTGGAGGCCAAGACCGTTGCGCCTGAGCGCGGGGACTACTACCTGACTCCGGCCGGTGAGCTCGCCCAGGCGCAGGGCCGCTGGCTCGCTACCCCGGAGACCCTGGAGCGGCTCGGGATCCAGGGCGACGCGGTGGACGGTCGTGATTTCGTGGCGCTGATGGAGGGCCGTCATCCGGGGACGGGTCGGTGGCTTCGGCGGGAGGGTGCGGGTGGTGGTCGTGGTGGCGGGATCGATGTGACCTTCAGCGCCCCAAAGTCGGTATCGGTCGTTTGGGCGCTCGGCGACGAGGATCAGACGACGCGATATCGAGGCGGCGCACGCGGCGGCGGTCCAGCAGGCCGTGGAGCATCTCACTGAGACGGTCCCGGTTGTGCGCCGTCGCTACGGCGCTGGGGTGGTGGAGGAGCCTGCCCGTGAGGTCGTGGCGGCGGAGTATCTGCACACGACGGCGCGGGGTGTGGTGGATGGTGACTGCCCCAGATCCGCAGCTTCACAGCCACGTGGTGCTCACGAACGCTGTCAGGGAGGACGGGCGGATCGTCGCGGTCGCTTCCAGGCCGATCTTCCGCTCAGCCAGGGAGGTAGGCGCGTTCTATCGCTCCGCTCTCGCGAGCGAGCTTTCTGCGCGGGGTGTATGCGGTCGAGCGGGGGACGGGGAACCAGGGCCGGTACTTCGAGATCGCCGGAGTGCCGGCCGATTTGATCGACGCGTTCTCGGCGCGCAGCCGAGAGGTCGCACGTGCCGCGGAGCGCTTCCGTGCGAAATGGGGGAGGGCCCCTGAGCACGGCGAGCTTCGCTGGATGGCTCTCGAGAACCGCAAGGCAAAGATCCCCCTCACCCGCAGGGATCTGCAGGACGCCTGGAACGAGAAGGCCCAGGCGCTCGGTTTCAACACCGACCAGCTCCCGGACCTTCCGGACGCCAGCCCGCGAGCTGCACACGCCGCACACCCTTGAGGATCGTGTTGAGGAGCGCCTGACGGAGAGGGCCGCGACGTTCACCGCCAGTGAGCTGCGGGCGGTGTTGTTGGAGCAGTCCGTCGGCGAGCTCTCCCCGGAGCAGGCCCTCGAACGTGTCCCGGTGATGGTCGGTGAGCGTCGGGTGTTGCCGTTGGAGGGAGGGCTCATGACGACGCTGCAGGTCCGTGCTCGCGAGCAGGCCATTGAGCGACGCGTCGCGGCGCTCGCAAAGCCTGCAGACCGTGAGGTCGGCGACGTCGCTCGTGAGTCTCGCGGGCGGGGAAGTCGCTGAGCGAATCGGCGGACAGCTCAGTGGCGAGCAGGCCAGGGCGCTCGAGGTGATCACGGGCCCTGAGCGCGCGGCGGTCCTCGTCGGCCCCGCGGGGACCGGCAAGGGGGTAGTGATCGACGCCGCGGCTCGTGCGGAGCGGCTCACAGGACGCGACACGATCGGGATTGCCGTGTCGGGGTCGACCGCTCAGCGTCTGGGGCAGGACAGCCCCGCCCTCGCCGGCCAGACCCTCACCCTCGACGGACTCGTCACTCGCGTCGAGCACGGCAAGATGAGCGTGGGCCCCGACACGACCATCTACTTCGACGAGGCCGGGATGGCCGACACGGCACGCCTGGAGCGCCTCACCGAGCATGGTCGAGCGGACCCGTGCGAAGCTCGTCGCGATCGGCGACGGCAGCCAGCTCCCTCGATCGGCGCGGGAGGGATGTTCGACCGACTCACAGCCATCGCGCCAGCGGTGGAGCTCTCAAACGTCCGCCGCACGCTGGATAGGGGCGAGCAGCGGGCGTGGGCCGACCTGCGAGCCGGACGCTCAGACCGGGCGATGGCGCACTACCATTCCCGCGGGCAGCTCTTCCTGTCCGACACCCGTGATCAGGCCGTCGAGCACGCGGTCGAGAACTGGGCACGGCTCACCCTCGAACACCCGATCAAGCGAGGTCGCGCTGATCTCCGACGCGTCGAACGTGGAGATTGACCGGCTCAACGCCCGCGCCCAGAACCATCGCGCTCGAGCGCGGCGAACTTGGCGACACCGAAGTCCAGGTCCCAGGCGTCCACTACGGCGTCCGTCAGGGCGACCGCGTGACGCTGATCGACCAGCACCGTGAGCCGGGCCGGGCTCGGATCGAGAACGGGAGCCAGCGGCGAAGTCCTGAACGTCATCTCCGGCGGGGAGGTGCAGATCCAGTTCGACATCACCGGCCGGACCCGAACGCTCGCCGGGGAGGAGCTCGCAAGCGTGCGTCTCGGGCTACGCCCAGCACATCCATCGCGCGCAGGGCGCTACCGTCACCCGCAGCCTGGTCATCACGGGCGGTTGGCAGACCAGCCGCGAGCCCGCCTACGTCGAGGCATCCCGCGCCCGCAAGGGCACCACCTGGTTTGTCTCCCGCCAGGACCTCGGCGTCGAGGGGCAGGACAGCGACCGCATAAAACGCCTATCGCGGATGATGAGCCGAAGCGAGCGGCAAACCCCATCACTCGCGCACCCGCCGCTGCCTGACCGCGACTGGGGACCCGGATTCGAGATCCCGCTCGCACCCAGCCGCACCAGCCGCGTCCCCGGAATCGCAAGAGCCATCAGCCGCCTCACAACCCCGCCACCGTCACACGAGCGGACACGATGAGCAACCAGCCGCGTCCGATCTGAGTCCGATGGATGCTCTGATCAAGCCCAACGACATGGCAGCTCGCCTTGGTGTGTCGCGCACCTGGCTTTACGCTGCGGCCCGCGACGGACGCATCCCATCAATCCGGATGGGCGGCGATGAGGGCCCGCTACGGTTCGTCGCCGAGGACATCGACCGCTGGATCGACGAGGCACGCGGCAACTGGCAAGGCGCCAGGTCAGCCTCCGGTACGCGCCAGCTCTCACGTCTAAAACGTACGGCGAGGCCTGCGAGGCGGGCTCGATCGAGGGCCTCGAGCGGCCAGCAGAAACTGATCTAGGCACGGCGCCTGGCCGCGCGGGCGATCGCTTCTTCGGTGGCGATCGCTCCGGCGGCGAGGACATGGCGCTCCAGGTGACCGTAGTAGCGCTCGGTCGTGCCGATGTCCGCATGACCGAGCTGGCGCTGCACGTACATGAGCGAGTTGCCGGCGGCGAGCCACGACGCCGCGGCGCTGTGGCGGAGAGCGTGAAGCGGCATGTCTCGCAGCCCGGCGTCCTGGAGCGTGGCCTTGTGCCAGTCGCGCGAGACGGTGTTCCTGTCCATAGGCTCGCCGTCGCCGTCGCCGTGCCAGCGCCCCCGGTCACGCTTGCGTGTCCTGGTGGGCATGACGAACACATGCTCCCCGGCGTCCACGCGATCGGCAAGCTCGTTTCGTCTCGCGAGGTGCTCGCTTAGCGTTTGTGAGAGGCCGCGGCCGATCTCGACCGAGCGGAAGCGGCCTGACTTCGTCGACCCGACGGAGCCTGCTTTGCGTGAGCGGTAGACGACGATCACGCCGCCGGAGCGCTCGAGCTCGAGGTCGGCGAGTCTGAGGCCCAGTGCCTCGGAGATGCGCAGTCCGCTGCCGATCAACAGCTCCGCCAATGGGCGGTAGACGGTGCTGCAGCAATCGAGGTAGACGGGGATCTCGTGTAGCCGAAGGAACTCCCGCTCGATATGGCCGGCGGGAAGACGCGGCACTCGCAGCGCAGGGTTGCTCGGCAGGAGGCCGTCCTCGACGGCACCGTTCAGGCAGACGACGAGCGTCCCCATCGTGTTGTTGATGGTCTTCGGAGCGAGCGCCCCGTCCTCCATCGTCTCGACCCATTCGTCCACCAGCGCGCGGAGCTGGTCGACGTCGATCGCGCCGAGCCTGAGCGGACCGAGGTTGGGGAGGAGCCGTAGGCGACCGTCGCGCTCATACGCCTGCCAGGTGCCCGTCTGCAGATAGGGCTTGCGGCGCGCAAGCCACTTCTCCCAGAACGCCGCGAACGTCTCCTTGGTGTCGCGGACCTCGCCGCGCTCCTGTCGCTCGATCAGCCGGCGCCGAGCGTCGCGCGCCGCCTTCTCGCTCGTGAACCCGCGCCTGCTCGTCTGTGTCCCGTCAGTTCGGCGCGCGACGAACCGCCACATGGTCCCGGCAGCCGTGGTGTAGGGGTAGACACCCCCGCTCTGGCCGTGCCTGGTCGTCTGTCGCGATCGCTCCTCCCGCCGGTGTTCGTGAAGCAATCCGTCGAACTCTCGGGCGGCCTCCTCGGACTGTAAGCGCCTGGAGCGTTGGCGGCCCGTGGAGTCCCGCCATCTGACCTCCCAACCGCCCTTAACGAAGCTGCAGCTCATCCTTGCTCCAATCGGTCCGAACATGGCATCCAAAATGTTCGGAAAAGTGTTCGGAGTTGCCATTGGCAACAGTCCGAACAGTTTACCGACAAACTGCGACGGTACTCTGCGGGCAGCAAAAAAGCCCCGCTTAGCAGGGCTTTCTGCATGCGCCCGAGTGGACTCGAACCACCACGGGGAAATCTCCCCACAAGGCCCTCAACCTTGCGCGTCTACCAATTCCGCCACGGGCGCAGGGTCGCCGAGTATAGCCTCGCGCCTCCGCTCCGCGGCGGGCACCCACACGCCGCTCGGGGCGCGCCCGGCGGGGAACTTGCATCCGTCCACAGGCGCCGCTACAGTGCGAACACATGTTCGTTGCCGGCCCAAGCTCATCCAAACGGGGAGTCGTCAGCCATGGATCTGACCAAGCGCCAGCAGGAGATCTTCGACTTCATCCGCAAGTACTCGGCCCGGTACGGCTACCCGCCGACCGTTCGCGACATCGGCAAAGCGGTCGGCCTGGCGTCCTCCTCGACGGTCCACGCCCATCTCGCCAACCTGGAGAAGATCGGCCTGCTGCGTCGCGACCCTTCCAAGCCACGCGCGATCGAGCTGCTCGACCGGGCGGTCGGCTCTGCGGTCGACAGCGTGCGGGGGATCGTCCGCAGCGAAGGTCTGCCTCTGCTGGGAGCGGTCGCTGCCGGGCAGCCGATGCTCGCTGAGGAGAACATCGAGGATTACGTCGCCGTGCCCGAGATCGCGGGCGGGTCGGACGGGCAGTACCTGCTGCGGATCAGGGGCGACTCGATGAAGGAAGCCGGCATCCTCGAAGGCGACTACGTCGTCGTGCGCCCGCAGGACACGGCCGAGGACGGCGAGATCATCGTCGCGCTGCTGGGGGAGGAGGCCACCGTCAAGCGCTTCTATCCGCGAGAGCGACCACATCCGCCTGCAGCCCGAGAACGAGGCAATGGAGCCGATCCGCAGCAAAGAGGTCCAGGTGCTCGGCCGCGTCGTCGGACTGATGCGAAGCGTCTGAGCGGCGCGTTCCTCGGCGCGGGCCTCGCCCAGCCGGTGGCGAGACCGCACTAGCAGCAAGCGTGCGGCGCCCTTCACAGGCGGGCGCGCTCGCGCTAGGTTGGCAGGGCAGGCCAGGCAGCCGCGGAGGCCCTCCGGCCTTCGAGGAAAGTCCGGACATCGAAGGGCAGGGTGGTCGAGCGATCGACCCGGGGAAACCCGCGGGAAAGTGCCACAGAAACAAACCGCCCACGTCCGCCGTCCCACGTGAACGGCGGGCCGGCAAGGGTGAAATGGTGCGGTAAGAGCGCACCAGCGTCGCGGTGACGCGGCGGCTGGGTAAACCCCACCCGATGCAAGGCCAAACAGGACCGTTTGCAGGCTGCTCGCCGAGGTCCAGGTAGGCCGCTCAGATGGATGGCTGCTCAACGACAGAATCCGGCTTACGACCTGCTAAGGGAAAGCCCCGCTCCGGCGGGGCTTTTCTATGGGGTCGCCTCGCACAGCAAGGCGGTGGAACGCCGACCTCAGCGCTGTCCCGCTCCTCCACGAAGGCCACGTCGCTCGACGGGATCCACGGCGGGCACACGTCCGTACGCAGCGGCGACATCCTCACGCTCGGCGCCCGGCAGGTTCAGATCGGCTGACCGCGCCGGCGTGGGCGCTCAGCTGCAGCAGCTCCCCCGGCGGCTGACCCGGCAGCAGCCAGCCGTCCGGGATCGACTCGACCAGCCCGCTGCGCGAGAGCTCGGCGAGCGCGCTCGTGACGGTCGGACGGCGCGCCGCGGCGAGGTCGGCGAGGACGCTGTGGGTGAGCCTGATGCGCAGGCTCACGCCGTCCTGACCGACGATTCCCCAGCGGCTCGCGAGGTGCCACATGAGCATGTGCAGGCGTACGTCCACCCGGGGCTGATGCACGATCGCCATGTTCACGGCCAGCTGGCGCGAACGCTCCAGCGCCCGCGACACGAACCGGCCCGTCAGCTGCGGGTAGCGGGAGGTCTCCGCGGCGAACCGCTCGTCGAGCACCGCCAGGAAGCTGGGCTCGAGCACCCGCCAGCTCGTCTTGATGGCGAGCGTGGGTGGCTCGTCCTCGCCCTGCCACGGACGCAGCAGGTCCCCCCGGCCGAGCAGCTCAGCGCCGAAGCGCCCATCGATTCCGACGCGGCGGATCAGCAGCCCGTCGAGGACGAGCAGGCCAATGCCGCCACCGACCCCGGGCGCCCCCGCCTTCGGCCACGACCCGGCTCGCAGGCGCAGCGTCGCCGCCACGCAGCGGGCGATCGCGCCCGGTCGCTCCTGTGGGGGGACCGCTTCGGCGAGGTCCGGGTCGGCCTCGAGCACCCGGCACATCCCTGGCGGGTCCGTCGAAGCGCCGGCCATGCCCCCAATCTGGCACACCCGCACACGGCACCCGGCCGCTCAGTCGCTCTTGTGCTCCTCGTCGGCTTCGCCGTAGAGGCCGTCGTCGCTCGCCTGCGCCTCGCCGCCGGCGCCGCTGCCGTAGGCGTCCTGCATGATCCGATCGGGCGAGTGCTCGTCGCCGTGGGAGGCGTGTTCGATCAACTCCTCCTCGGCCAGCTCGAAGCCCTCGGACTCGCCGCCGCCGGCCTCCTCGACGGCCCGCCGCGCCTCCCGGCGACGCAGCTCGAGCTCCGGCGTGCGGTCAAACTCTTCCTCGTCGGCCATCGCGAACACCCTACTGCGCCGCGGTTCTATGCGTGCAGGTGTTCCCGGGCGCTGTCCACGAGCGATGAGCCCTCCCGCAGCGCAGCCAGCGCGGCGAGCATCGCGTCGAGCTCGCAGTCGACCTTTGCCGGCCACGGCTTGGCGGGATGGTCGTCGAGCGTCTTCAGGCCGTTGCCCGTGATGATTGCCACGACGGTCTCGTCGGACTCGAAACGACCGGCAGCCGCGAGCTTCTCGAGCACGGCCACCGTGGTGCCCCCCGCCGGCTCGGTCAGCAGACCCTCGGTGGCCGCCAGCAGGTCGATCCCCGCGAAGATCTCGGGGTCGCTCGCGTAGCCCCCCGTCCCGCCACGTTTGCGGACCGCGTCGATCACGAGGTAGCCGTCGCCGGGGGCGCCGATCGCGAGCGAGTGAGCCGCGGTCTCGGGCGTCACGGCCTGGACCTCCGCCTCCTCGGCCAGGATCGCCGTCGCGATCGGGTTGCAGCCGCTGGGCTGGGCGATGTGGATCCGCGTCGGGTCGGTCTCGGCGAGGCCCAGCTGCTGCAGCTCGACCAGCCCCTTGTGCAGCCGCGAGGACAGCGTCCCGCCCGCGGCCGCCGTGACGATGTGGTCGGGCGAGTGCCACTCGAGCTGCTCGACGATCTCGAACGCGGCCGTCTTCGCGCCCTCGGCGTAGAACGGACGCAGCGTGATGTTGGCGAAGTCCATTCCCGTCGTTTCGGCGAGCTCGCGGCAGCGACGGTTCGCTTCGTCGTAGTTGCCCTCCACCTGGCAGACCTTCGCCCCGAGCGCTCGGCAGGCACGCGCCTTCATGTCCTCCAGGCGGTTGGGGTAGAAGACGTAAGAGTCGACGCCCGCCTTCGCGGCGAGGGCGGCCACGGCCGTGCCGACGTTGCCGGTCGACACGCAGCCGAGCTCGGTCCCCCCGACCTCCAACAGCCGCGCCACGGACATCGAGACGACCCTGTCCTTGTAGGACAGGCTGGGCCGTGAGGTGGAGTCGTCCTTGAGGTAGAGGTTGGCGATCCCGAGCTCCGCTCCGAGTCGGTCCGCACGGATCAGGGGCGTGTAGCCCGAGTGCTGGCCGACCCGCGCCTGCGCCGAGGCGTCGACGATCGGCAGCAGCTCCTCGAAGTGCCAGATGTTGTGGGGGCGAGCGTCGGCGGGCACCTCGCCGAAGTGCCTGGCGGCGAGCTCGTAGTCGTAGACGACGTCGAGCCCCTTGCCGCAGTCCGGGCACGCGAACACCCGCTCCTCGAGCGCGTAGTGCTTGTCGCAGCGGTGGCAGGCGAGGCCGGTCGCGCACGAGCGCGTCCGCTGCCTCGAACCGTGCCCGGGGCTCTTTGCGGTCTGGGTGCTCATGCGGGCACGCCGAACGATACGCCGGGCCACGGCGTCGATGCGCCGTCCCCCTCGCCGCTGAGCTCGAGCCACAGCTCCTCGGCGAGGTGGGGGGCGAACGGGGCGAGCATCTGGGCGTGCACCGTGAGGGCGTCCAGCATCGCCCTGCGGTTGTCCGCGTTCAGATGTCCGTGGCGGGCGATCACCCGTTTCTCGAAGTCCTTGATGCGGTCGAACAGGCGCATCACGTTGCGGACCGCGCTGTGCATCTCGAGACCCTCCACGTCCTCGGTCACCTTCACGACCGCCGTCTCGGACCATTTCGCCAGGCGCACACGAAGATGCTCCGTGTCGTCGCGCTCGAGCTCCTCGCCCGCGACCGGCGCGGCCGGCGCCGCGCGCAGCCGGCTGATCGAGTACTCCCACACCTGGGTCAGGTAGCGATGGCAGCGCAGCACGGCCGAGTCGCTCCAGTTCAGCGATCGCTGGGGGCGGGCGGCGTACAGGACAGCCAGGCGCACTGTGTCGGCGCCATAGCGCTCGACGAGCTCGTCGGGATCGACCACGTTGCCGAGATGCTTGCTCATCTTGCGTCCCTCTCTTATGACCATCTCGTGAAAGAGGCAGCCCGCGAAGGGCTCCCCGTCCTCGAGGAACGCGAGCGGGCCGATATCCCGCAGTGCCTTCGTCACGGTCCGCTGGTCGAATACGAAGTTGCCGCTGTCCGACCCGGCGACCACGCGCTCGGACGGCAGCCACGTGCGCAGGTCCGCCAGCGCGAAGATCTCCTCGAGCGAGCGCTCCCGGGCCTCCGGGGGGACGCACACGGGCACCCACAGCCACAGCGCGTCGAAGTGGCAGTCGAGCGTGTCGGTCTCTCGTCGCGCCGGGCCACCGCACCTCGGACACGTCGTGTTCACGAACGACTCGAGCTCCGCCAGCGGGTTGCCGGCGCCGGTGGGGCGGATGTCCAGCGGCAGCAGCACGGGCAGCTCCTCGACGCCCAGCGGCACCGTGCCGCACTCCTCGCAGTAGACGACCGGGATCGGCGTCCCCCACGATCGCTGCCGTGAGATGGCGAAGTCGAACGCCCGGTAGCGGACGGCCACTCGCCCGGCGGGAAGGTGCGCAGCGTCGGCCCCCTCGGGCTCCGCGGTCTGCTCGGACACGAGCCCGAGCCGCGACGCTACGACGGCGTCGGCGTCGTCGGTCGCGGGCACGCCGAGCACGGCGGTCACGCCGAAGCGGGAATCCACCAGCGGCGAGATCACCACCGGCAGCCGGCGCCCGGCTGGGCTTGCGAGCACGCGCCCGGTGTCGATCAGCGGGATCGTCTCCGCCTCGCGGGCGCTGCGCTCCCAGCCGCCCGTGCGCAGCTGCTCCAGGCGGGTCTGCACGTCGGCGCCCTCGGCCCACGCGTCCGCATCGGGGTGGCGCGGGGACATCAGCACGAACCGCGCGCCGGCGAGGGCGTCGGCGTGGGGGGTGAACACGGTTAGGCTCCTCTCCCCATCGGGCGAGCGCAAATCGTGCTCGAACCCCTCCACGCGACCGAGCACGATCTCCTGGGAGCGGATCGCCACCTCGTCCCACAGGCCGCTCGCGGCCCGCTCCGCCAGCCGGCGGTCGTTCTCCTCGAGGTAGGGGCTGATGCGCAGATACCACTGTGCCTTGGAGATCAGGCGGACGGGCCCGTGACAGCGCCAGCAGGTCCCGCCGGGCTCGACCTGGATCGAGGCCAGGGTCGTCTGGCACTGCTCGCACCAGTCGACGTTGCCCGTGCCCCGGTAGATGAGGTCGTTCTCCAGCAGTACCAGGAACAGCCACTGCGACCAGCGGTACATGATCGCGTCGGAGCTCATGAACGAGCGCTCCCAGTCGAAGGAGAAGCCGAGCCGCTGGAGCTGGCCGGTCATGTGACGGGCCGAGCGCTCGACCCACTCGCTCGGCGGCACCCCGCCCGAGATCGCGGCGAGCTCGGCCGGCAGGCCGAAGGCGTCGTAGCCGAACGCGAACAGGACCCCGTCGCCGCGGGCGCGGCGGAAGCGGGCGTAGGCATCGCCGATCGAGTAGCTGCGGACGTGGCCGATGTGGACGTTGCCCGACGTGAAGGGCGCCGAGGGCTTGATGTAGAGGTGCGTCCGGTCCTCACCCGGGGCAGGGGTCCGAAACGCGTCGCGCTCGCGCCAGGCCGACTGGCGACGGGCCTCGATCGCGTGCGGCTCGATACCGGGTGTCGACCGCGTCGCCCATGACTGTCCGAGCATAGCCAAGGGCCCTCGCGCGGGGCTGCCGTTGCTATGCTCGAATGCCTTGGCTGACACCGTCCGAAAGCTCTCCCAGGCGCCCAGCCGAAACGTCCCAGGCCCCGCCGTGCGCGGGGTCTTCTCGTCCGCCCCGACTGCGAGGATGCCCAGATGGAGATAGAGATCGGCCGCGGCAAGAAGGGGCGCAGGGCCTACGGGTTCGACGACATCGCGATCGTGCCCTCGCGACGCACGCGCGACCCCGACGACATCGACATCTCATGGAAGCTCGGCCCCTACCAGTTCGAGCTGCCGATGCTGGCCTCGGCGATGGACGGGGTCGTCTCGCCCGAGACCGCCGGGATCGTCGGTCGCCTCGGCGGCCTCGCCGTGCTCAACCTCGAGGGCATCTTCACCCGCTACGAGGACGCCGAGAGCGAGCTGGAACGGATCGCCGCGCTGCCGAAGGAGCAGGCCACGCGTGAGATGCAGGACATCTATCGCGAGCCGGTCAAGCCCGAGCTGATCGCCCGGCGGATCCGCGAAATCAAGGAACAGAAAGTCGTCGTCGCGGCGTCCCTTACCCCCCAGCGGGTGCTTCGCTATCACGAGATCGCGCTAGAGGCCGGGCTCGACGTGCTGGTGATCCAGGGCACGGTCGTCTCCGGCGAGCACGTCTCGACGGTCTCCGAGCCGCTCAACCTGAAGGAGTTCATCCCCACCCTCGACGTGCCCGTCGTCGTCGGCGGCTGCGCCTCCTACCACACGGGCCTGCACCTCATGCGCACCGGCGCTGCAGGCGTGCTCGTCGGGGTCGGCCCGGGTGCGGCGTGCACGACCCGCGGCGTGCTCGGCATCGGCGTGCCGCAGGCGACCGCGATCGCCGACGTGGCCCATGCGCGCTCGACACACATGCTCGAGACCGGTGAGTACTGTCAGGTGATCGCCGACGGCGGCATGCGCAACGGCGGCGACGTCGCGAAGGCGATCGCGCTCGGGGCGGACGCCGTGATGATCGGCTCGCCGCTGGCGCGTGCCTACGAGGCCCCCGGACGGGGCTTCCACTGGGGGATGGCGACCTTCCACCCGACCCTGCCCCGGGGGGCGCGCGTGGCGACGGCCCAGAACGGCACGCTCGAGGAGATCCTCGTGGGGCCGGCCCGCGAGAACGACGGCACCTTCAACCTGTTCGGCGGGCTGCGCACCTCGATGGCCACCTGCGGTCACAAGGACCTCGCCGAGTTCAATCGAGCGGAGGTCGTGATCGCCCCCTCCCTGCAGACGGAGGGCAAGGCGCTCCAGCGCGACCAGGGCGTTGGCATGGGCGCGACGAATGGCAAGGTGGCCGCCCTCGTCAATGAGTGAGGGACCCGGGTCGCAGCCATCGGCGCCGGGGGGCGTCCTCGAGCGCTCCAACGCCGCGGACGCCCCGCTGACAGAGGCGTCCCCCGCGACCGCCCGGGCCCGCCTCACCCGCACGCCCGCCGAGGAGGTGCTCGTGCTCGACTACGGCGGGCAGTACTCGCAGCTGATCGCGCGGCGGGTCCGCGACTGCGGCGTGTTCAGCGAGCTCCTGCCCCACCACGTGGACCTCGAGGAGGTCGTCCGGCGCAAGCCGAGCGGCATCATCCTCTCGGGCGGTCCCGCATCCGTCTACGCCGACGGGGCCCCGCCACTCGACCGTGGCCTGCTCGAGCTGGGCGTGCCGGTGCTGGGGATCTGTTACGGGATGCAGCTGCTGATGCACGAGCTCGGCGGTCGTGTCGAGCAGGCGGAGGTGGGGGAGTTCGGACGCTCGGAGCTGCGGGTCGCAGAGGGCGGCGTGCTTCTACGTGGGATGCCGCGCGAGCAGACCTGCTGGATGTCCCACCGCGACAGCGTGTTCGAGCCGCCACCCGGGTTCACGGCGCTCGCCTCCTCGAGCGGCTCGCCCGTCGCGGCGGTCGAGGACCTGGCCCGCGACATCTACGGGATCCAGTTTCACCCCGAGGTCGTCCACACGCCCTACGGACAGGAGATCCTGACCCGCTTCCTGACCGAGGTGTGTGGCTGTGAGCCCACGTGGTCGCCGGCCTCGATCGTCGAGGAACAGGTTCGGCGGATCCGCGAGCAGGTCGGGTCGGGGAGGGTGATCTGCGGCCTCTCCGGCGGCGTTGACTCCTCCGTCGCCGCCCTGCTCGTGCACCGGGCCGTGGGGGACCAGCTCACATGCGTGTTCGTCGATCACGGCCTGATGCGCAAGGACGAGGGAGAGCAGGTCGTAAAGACCTTTCGCGACACCTTCAAGGTCCCGCTCGTGGCCGTCGACGCCGAGCAGCGGTTCCTGAGCAGACTTGCCGGCGTGGTCGAGCCGGAGGCCAAGCGCAAGGCGATCGGAGCCGAGTTCATCCGGGTCTTCGAGGAGGAGGCCGACAGGCTCGCCGGCGCGGACGGCGAGGGCGCCCGCTTCCTCGTCCAGGGCACCCTGTACTCGGACGTGATCGAGTCCGGCGGCGGCACCGGCGCCGCCACGATCAAGTCCCACCACAACGTGGGCGGCCTGCCGGAGGATCTCCAGTTCGAGCTGGTCGAGCCGTTGCGCGCGCTGTTCAAGGACGAGGTCAGGGCGGTGGGGGCCGAGCTCGGCCTCCCCGAGCGCCTGGTCTGGCGCCAGCCGTTCCCCGGCCCGGGCCTGGCGATCAGGATCGTCGGCGGCGAAGCGACCCGCGAGCGCCTGGACGTCCTGCGCGAGGCGG
The DNA here is from genome assembly GCA_963743505.1 of uncultured Solirubrobacteraceae bacterium. Classification (GTDB taxonomy): domain Bacteria; phylum Actinomycetota; class Thermoleophilia; order Solirubrobacterales; family Solirubrobacteraceae; genus Palsa-744. The sequence continues at coordinate 1,218,810 of CAVUPZ010000002.1, forward strand.
ACCACATCCTTCAGGACGAGATCCGCGCGGCCGGGCTGTATCGGGAGCTGTGGCAGTCGTTCTGCGTGCTTCCGGACGTCCGCACCGTCGGCGTCCAGGGCGACGAGCGCACCTACGGCTACGTGGTCGTGATCCGGGCCGTCACGAGCGACGACGCGATGACCGCGGACTGGGCCAGGCTGCCCTATGACCTGCTCGAGCAGATCGCTTCGCGCATGATCAACGAGCTGCGCGAGGTCAACCGGGTCGTCCTCGACATCACCTCGAAGCCGCCCGGCACGATCGAGTGGGAGTAGACGGAGGCCGGGCGATACCGTAGGGGACAGTGGCCCCTGCCTACGCCACCGCCGAACCGACGCTCGCACCCGCCGGCACCCTCGCGATCGGGGATGCGCCGCCCTCCGTGGCCGGGCCGCTGCCCGACGACGGCGCAGCGACGCGGCTGCCGCCGTCGCTGCCCCTGTCGCGAACACTTCAGACCCTGCGCCTGAGCATGCGCCAGATCGAGCTCGTGTTCCGCGCCCGGCGCGAGCTGGGGGAGGTGTTCCGATTCCGCGGCGTGATCGACGACGACGTCGTCGTCGTCAGCGGCCATCCCGATCACGCCCGCTCCCTGTTCACGGCCGATCCCGCGCTTGCGCCCTCCCTGACCGGCGAGTCGCCGCTGCGCCCGATCGTCGGGCCGAACTCGGTCCTGACGCTGCTCGGACCCGAGCACATGCGCCAGCGCAAGCTGCTCCTGCCCTCCTTCCACGGCGAGGCGGTCGAGCGCTACACCGCGATGATCGCCGAGGCCGCCGAACGCGAGATCGACACGCTGGCCGCTCGGGCTGCCGTTCCCGCTCGCCCCCGCGATGCAGGCGATCACGCTCGAGGTGATCATGTCGGGGATCTTCGGCGTCAGCGGCGTGCCCCGGCCGGGCACGCCGGAGCGGGGGCTGCGCGAGGCGATTCGACGCTCGGTGCGGATCTCCACACGCCGCTCGGCACAGGTGCTCGAACTGGTGAACATGGGCCGCCAGGAGCCGATCGGGCTGACCCGGCGGCTGGTCGCGCGGCTCGACCGCGCACGTCTACGCGGCGATCGCCGCGCGCCGTCGCGCCGCCGACGCGGGCGAGCGCGCCGACGTCCTCTCGCTGCTGCTCGCCGCCCGCGACGAGGACGGCACGCCGATGAGCGACGAGGAGCTACGCGACGAGCTGCTGACGCTCGTGCTCGCCGGACACGAGACGACGGCGAACTCACTCGCGTGGGCCTTCGAGCGTCTCGTGCGCACCCCCCACGCCTACGATCGGCTGCGCGAAGAGGTCCGGGGGGCGGGCGGCGAGGACGGCGCCGAGCTACCTCGAGGCGACGATCCACGAGGCGATGCGCTCTCGCCCCGTGATCCCGATGATCGGCAGGCGGGTCAAGGTGCCATGGCAGCTCGGCGCCATGGCGGCTGCCGGCGGAGAGCTCGGTGCTCGCTCAGCATCCTGCTCCTCCACCACCGCCCCGACGTGTACCCCGAGCCCGTTCGCCTTCCGTCCCGAGCGTTTCCTCGCCGTCAAGCCGGGGACATACACGTGGATCCCGTTCGGAGGTGGCATCAGGCGCTGCCTCGGTGCAACGCTGGCGATGGCCGAGCAGCGTGTGGTGCTCCGGGCGATCACGCGCCGCACGGACATGAGTGCCCCGGATCGGGCGCCGGAGCACGCCCGCCACCGCAACGTGACGATGATCCCGGCCGGTGGCGCAACGGTGATCCTGAACGCCCGCAGGCCGAGGTCGAGCGCCTGAGCGCCCTGCCGAGGACGCAAGGCACCTTGGTCTATGATGTCCCATTCGCCGCGCGCCCTCCGCGTGGCCTTTTTCACGCCATGGCTCCCTCGACGAGGACATACGTAGCGACGCCGGCCGACCGCGAGCGCAACTGGGTGCTCGTCGACGCGAACGGCAAGACGCTCGGGCGCCTGGCGACCCAGATCGCCGACGTGCTGCGGGGCAAGCGCAAGCCCGAGTACACCCCCCACGTCGACACGGGCGACTTCGTCGTCGTCGTCAACGCCGAGAAGATCCACGTGAGCGGAAACAAGCGCCAGGACAAGCGCTACTACCGCCACTCCGGCTATCCGGGCGGCCTGCGCTCCCGTACGTTCGAGGAGATGCTCGCCCGCCGGCCCGAGGAGATCATCAGGCTGGCCGTCAAAGGAATGATGCCCCGCAACCGCCTCGCCCGCCGGCAGATCACGAAGCTGAAGATCTACGCTGGCCCGGAGCACCCGCACGTCGCCCAGAAACCGCAAGCACTGGAGATCGAGGCCTGATGGCCGACGAGGACATTCCGCAGACCCCCGACGACGCGCAGACCCCCGACGACGCAGCGCCGCAGGCGACGCGCAGCACGCGAGCGCCGGCGACGCGCAGACGCCCGGCGACGCGCAGACGCCCGGCGACGCGCAGACGCCAGGCGACCCGCAGGCCACCAACGGCAGCTCCGCCCCGGAGGGCGCCGAGACCTCACACGCCGTCCCGACCGAGGAGGCCGCCGAGATCGCCGGCTCCGCCGAGGACGCCGCACTCGAGGCGCTGCAGGAGGCCGAGGAGTCGCCCAACGGCCCCGTCGCGCCGGAGCCCGTCGCGGTCGAGCCCGCCGGCGAAGGCCACGCGGTCCCCAGCGAGGACGCGATGGAGATCGCCGGCTCGGCCGAGGACGCCGCACTCGAGGCGCTCCAGGAGGCCGAGGACGCCGTCGCGCTCGAGGCGGCCGAGGGCGAGGACGACGACGAGGAGGAGCCGGCGCCGCGTGAGAAACCGGCCGTGCCCGGGGCCCACCTCGAGGTCGACATCGTGCCGGAGGGCGTCGACCCGCTCGGCCGCGAGCAGTCCTACGAGGACCCCTACGCGCTGGAGGAGGAGGCCGAGGCGACCGAGCAGACCGTCGAGGATGGGGAGGAGGCCATCGTCCAGCCGATCGCCACAGCCGCGATCGATCTCGCCTCCGGCGCCCGCTATCGCGCCACCGGCAAGCGCAAGACGGCGATCGCGAGGGTGACCCTGCGCCCCGGCACCGGCACCTACCTGGTCAACGGCCGCGTGCTCGAGCAGCACTTCCCGCGGATCACCCTGCAGCGCAACATCCGCCAGCCGCTGGAGGCGGTCGGCTACGAGGACCGCATGGACGTGGTCGCCCGGCTGCACGGCGGCGGCATCTCCGCCCAGGCCGGCGCGCTTCGCCACGGTGTCTCGCGGGCACTGCTGGAGGCCGACCCCAACCTCCGTGGGGAGCTGAAGCGCCGGGGCTTCCTCACCCGCGACTCGCGCGCGAAGGAGCGCAAGAAGGCGGGTCTCAAGAAGGCGCGCAAGCGCCCGCAGTTCTCCAAGCGCTAGGTGGCGCAGCCGGGAGCGAGGATGGCCCGCAGGCTGTTCGGGACCGACGGCGTGCGCGGGAGCGCCGGCACATTCCTGACCGCGGAGCTCGCGCTCGCGCTCGGGCGCGAGGCGACGGTCCGCGCCGCGGCGGAGCGCCCGCAGGTGTTGATCATCCGCGACACCCGCGAGTCGGGGGAGATGCTCCAGGCGGCCGTGGCCGCCGGGGTCAGCGCCGCCGGTGGGGACGCCCTCATCGCCGGCATCCTGCCCACGCCCGCGGCGCCGCTGCTGATCGGCCGCTACGGCTTCGACCTCGGCGTCGTGATCTCGGCCTCACACAACCCGTTCGCCGACAACGGCATCAAGTTCTTCGGCGCCGACGGGTACAAGCTCTCCGACGCCACCGAGGCGGCGATCGAGGAGTCGATCGCAGCGAGCGCGAGCGCCCCCGCGGCGTCCCGGCCGGCGCCGCGGGCGGGCCGATCGGCCGGGTCCGCGAGCTGCGGGGGGCCCCTGAGGACTACCTGCGCGAGCTGCACACCCGTTTCGCCGATCTCTCGCTCGCGGGCCTCGACGTGCTGCTCGACTGCGCCAACGGCGCCACCTTCCAGGTCGCCCCCGAGATCTTCAGGCGCCTCGGCGCGACGGTGAGCGCGGTCGCCGAGCAGCCGGACGGGCGCAACATCAACGCCGACTGCGGCTCCACGCACGTGGAGGGCCTCGTCGGAGCAGATGCGCGCCGGCGCACACGACGTCGGCTTCGCCTTCGACGGCGACGGCGACCGCGTGCTCGCGGTCGACCGCGAGGGCCGGGTCGTCGACGGCGACGAGCTGATGGCGCTGGCGACGTTGCACCTCAGCGCCAGCGGCCGTCTCGCCGGCAACGGCGTGGCGGTGACGGTGATGACCAACTACGGCTTCCATGCGGCGATGGCGAGGGCCGGCGTGTCGGTCGCGACGACCAGCGTTGGCGATCGCTACGTGCTCGAGGAGCTGCGCAGCCGCGGCTGGGCGTTCGGCGGCGAGCAGTCGGGACACATCATCGAGATGGGCTTCAACCGCACCGGCGATGGCATCGCCAGTGCGCTGCTGACGCTCGAGGCGCTCGCCGGCAGCGACCTCGCCGAGCGCGACGCGATGGACAAGCTGCCCCAACGGCTGGTCAACGTCGCCGTCAGCGACCGTGACGCCCTCGCCGACGCCCCCGAGGTGGGGAGGGCGGTGCAGAGCGCCGAAGCGCAGCTGTCCGGTCGCGGGCGGGTGCTCGTCCGCCCGAGCGGCACGGAGCCGCTCGTGCGGGTGATGGTCGAGGCGCCCACGGACGTCGAGGCGCAGGAGATCTGCGCGCGCCTCGTGGAGCTCGTCGAGCGCGAGCTCGGCTGAGCCGGCGGGGCCTGGAACGATCGCCTGCGCCGCCGTGCGGGCGCCTGCGCCGCTGGTATCGTCGCTGCGATGTGCGGCATCGTTGGCTATGTCGGCAGGCGCCCCGCGCAGGAGCTGCTGCTTGAAGGCCTCGCCAAGCTGGAGTACCGGGGCTATGACTCCGCGGGCATATCCGTCATCTGCGGCGATCGCTTCGAGACGGTTCGCTCGGTCGGCAACCTGAGCGTCCTGCGGGCCAAGCTCGCGTACCAGGCCCAGGCGGGCGCCTCCGGGGCCGTGGCGCTGGCCGAGCGTCCCGGCACGACCGGTGTGGGGCACACCCGCTGGGCCACTCACGGCGGCGTCAGCGAGGAGAACGCCCACCCCCACTACGACGGCGGCGACCGCATCCACGTGGTCGTGAACGGGATCGTCGAGAACTACATGGCGCTCAAGGAGCGCCTCGCCGCGGCAGGCGTCGTGTTCACCTCGGAAACGGACGCCGAGGTGATCGCCCACCTGCTCGCCGAGCACTACGCCGGCGACCTCGCCGCCGCGGTGCGCGACGCGTACGCCCAGCTCGAGGGCCACTTCGCGTTCGTTGCCGTCAGCCTGGACGAGCCCGAGGTGATCGTCGGTGCCCGCCGCGAGTGTCCCCTGATCGTGGGCCGCGGCGATCAGGAGCAGTTCCTCGCCTCGGCGGTGCCGGCGTTCCTCGCACACACCCGCCGCGTTCAGGTCCTCGAAAACGGCGAGATCGCGATCCTGCGCCCGGATGGCGTCGCGATCACGACGGCCGCCGGCGCGCCCATCGAGCGGCACGTCGAAACGGTGGACTGGGACGAAGAAACCGCCGAGAAGGGCGGTTTCGAGACGTTCATGCTCAAAGAGATCCACGAACAGGCCGACGCCGTCGCGGAAACGATCGCCGACCGCACCGCCCGGGGCGACGGCGTCGACCTCGACGAGGAGGGGGCGATCGACGATGCCGTGCTCGGCTCAGCCCGCCGGATCGTGATCGTGGCTTGCGGCACGGCCTACCACGCCGGCCTGATCGGCCGCCACGCGATCGAGGAGTGGGCCCGGCTGCCGGTGGAGATCGACATCGCCTCCGAGTACCGATACCGCAACCCGGTCGTCGGGCCGGGCGACCTCGTGATCGGCGTCTCCCAGTCCGGGGAGACGGCGGACACGCTCGCCGCAATGCGCCTCGCCCGGGAGCGGGGGGCGACCGTGCTCGCGATCACCAACACGCGCGGGTCGCAGGCCACGCGGGACGCCGACGGCGTCCTCTACACCCGCGCCGGGCTCGAGATCGGCGTGGCGGCGACGAAGACGTTCGTCTGCCAGGTCGCCGTCTTCTACCTGCTCGCGCTGCGCCTGGCGGAGCTGCGGAGCACGCTGTCCCCGGGCCGGATCGCCCAGCTCGTGGGCGAGCTCAAGCGCCTGCCGCACTGGATCGACGAGCTGATCAAGAGCTGCGAGCAGGCCACGGAGGCGATCGCAGAGCGCTGCTGGCAGTCCGAGTTCTTCCTCTACATCGGTCGTCACGTCGGCCTGCCGGTCGCGCTGGAGGGTGCGCTGAAGCTGAAGGAGATCTCCTATATCGCCACCGACGCCTATGCAGCCGGCGAGATGAAGCACGGGCCGATCGCCCTGCTGGAAGCGGGGACGCCGGTGGTGTGCGTCGCCACCAGCTCGCCCGTGCTCGAGAAGCTGATCTCCAACATCCAGGAGGCGCGCGCGCGAGGGGCTCAGGCGATCGCGGTCGCCACCGTCGGCGACAGCCGCGTCGAGCCCCACGCCGACGCCACGCTGCTGGTACCGGCGACAGACCCGATGCTCCAGCCGATCCTGGCGGTGATCCCGCTGCAGCTACTCGCCTACGCGATCGCCCGCAGACGGGGCCTGAACGTCGATCAGCCCCGCAACCTCGCCAAGACCGTGACGGTCGAGTAACGACCTGCCCGCGCCGTCGCGGCGGTCGACGGCTCGGCCACCGGACCAGCTCCGGCGGTCGAAGACTCGGCCACCGGACCATCTAGCATCGCGTTCGTGACCGTGCTGCCCGAGTGGCTGCTGCCGCTACCCGACGCCGAGCTGATGCGCGCGATCGATCGCTGGGCGATCGAGAAGCGGGGCGTCGATGGCCTCGAGCTGATGGAGCGGGCCGGCAGCGGCGTCGCCGCCGCGACCGAGCGGCTGGCGCCGGACGGTCCCGTCAGCGTCGTCTGCGGAAAGGGCAACAACGGCGGCGACGGGCTCGTCGTGGCGAGGCTGTTGCGGCACGCAGGACGGCCCGTCACGGTCGTCCTGCTCGCCGAGCCGAGCGAGCTGTCGGGGGACGCCCGGGCCAACCTCGAGCGCCTGCCCGGGCCGGCGCCTGTCCGTCTGGACGGGGGCTCCTGGGAGGACACGGCCGCCGCGCCCGCCTCCGGCGGCCCGCTGCCGGGCACGGGTCCCGGGGCGGTCGTCGTCGACGCGATCCTCGGCACGGGCTTCGCCGGCGAGCCGCGTGGCGCGGCGGCGGCGGCGATCGAGGCGATCAACCGAGCCGGCGCCGCGGTCGTGAGCGTCGACGTGCCGAGCGGCGTGGACTCCTCGAGCGGCGTCGTCGCCGGGACGGCCGTCGACGCGTCGCTGACCGTGACCTTCCATGTCGCCAAGCCAGGCCTCTGGATCAACCCGGGCAAGTCGCACACGGGGACGCTCGTGACGCTCGACATCGGCATCCCGAGGGGGGCGCCGATGGAGGCCGCCGTCGGGCTGATCGACGCCGCGGTGCTCGGCCTGCTGCCCCGCCGGACGGCCTCCTGGACGAAGTTCCGCTCCGGCCAGGTGCTCGTCGTCGGCGGCTCCCGGGGGCTGTCGGGCGCGCCCGCGATGGCAGCCCGAGCGGCCATGCGGGCCGGAGCCGGCTACGTCACAGCGTGCGTTCCCTCCTCGCTGCAGCCGGTGCTCGCTGCCGGCGGCACGCCGGAGATGATGACCCGGGGCATGCCCGAGGACGCTGACGGCGGCCTCGCCGCCGACGCGCTCGAGCCCGTGCTCGACGCGGCCTCACGGGGAGGCGCGCTCGCCCTCGGACCCGGGCTCGGCCGGGCGGAGGGCTCCTTCGCGTTCGCCCGCCGGCTCGCGCACACGGCGAAGACGCCGATCGTGATCGACGCCGATGCCCTGAACGCGCACGCCGGGCGCCTGCGGGAGCTGGCCGGGCGCGAGGGGCCCGCAGTGCTCACTCCTCACGCCGGCGAGCTCGCCCGCCTGCTCGGTCTCGACAGCGCGGAGATCGAACGGCGCCGCCTCGAGCACGTCCGCGAGGCCGCCCGCCAGGCGCAGGCCGTGGTCGTGCTGAAGGGCGACGACTCCCTCGTCGCCGCCCCCGACGGCCGTGTGGCGGTCAGCCCCGGCGCGACGCCGGCGCTCGCCACGGCCGGAACCGGCGATGTCCTCACGGGGGTCATCGCCGCGCTGCTCGCCCAGGGCCTTGACCCCTTCCCGGCGGCCGCCGCCGGCGTGCGCATCCACGCGGAGGCGGGCAAGGAGGCGGCGCGCCGGCTCGGCGCGGTCGAGGGTGTCATCGCCTCCGACGTGATCGCCGCGCTCCCGGCCGCGCGGGCGCGCGGGGAGGACGGGGAGGGCCGCGATGCGTAGGGCCGAGGCCCGCGTCAACGTCGCGGCGATCGAGCGCAACTGTGCCCGCCTGTGCTCGCAGCTGCGACGGGGCACCGTCCTGTGTGCCGTCGTCAAGGCGGACGGCTACGGCCACGGCGCCGTGTACTCCGCGCGGGCGGCCCTTGCCGGCGGCGCCACGTGGCTCGCCGTCGTCGACTCCCGTGAGGCCTGCGAGCTGCGCGCGGCGGGTCTGCGCGAGGTACCCGTGATCGTGATGGGGGCTCTGTCCCCGGACGAGCTCGACGAGGCCCTGGCCGCGCCCGCCGACGTGGTGATCTGGAGCGAGCGCCAGCTGCGGGCGGTCGCGGCCGCCGGCGGGGGCAGGGTGCACGTGAAGCTCGACTCCGGGATGGGGCGGCTGGGCACGCGCGACGTCGAGGAGGCCACACGGCTGGTGGAGCTCGCGGGGCTGACCCCCGGCGTCGAGCTCGTCTGGCGTGATGAGCCACTTCGCCACCGCCGACGAGCTCAAGGACGACGGCTTCTTCGCCGGCCAGCTGGAGCTGTTTCGCCGCTGGGTGCAGGAGCTGCGCCGCGAGCAGCCCCAGCTGCTCGCGCACGCGGCCAACAGCGCGGCGATGCTGCGGGAGCCAGGCGCCCAGTTCGACATGGTCCGCTGTGGCGTGGCGATCTACGGCATGGACCCGTTCGGTCGCGACGCCGCCGCGCGCGGACTCGAGCCGGCGCTCGAGCTCTGCAGCTACGTGACCGAGGTCAAGCTGTTCCGAGCCGGCCAGAGCGCCGGCTACGGCCGCCAGTTCGTGGCCGACGCCGACACCCACGTCGGCGTCGTTCCGATCGGCTACGGCGACGGCTGGCGCCGCGGCCTCACGAACAACGCCGACGTGCTCGTGGCCGGGCATCGCCACCCGCTCGTGGGGACGGTAAGCATGGACAGCGTCACGGTCGACCTCGGCGCGGAGGAGGCAGCCGCCGGCCTGCGGGGGCAGCGGGCGATCCTGATCGGCTTCCAGGGCAGCGAGCGGATCACGGCCGAGGAGGTGGCGAGGCGCCTCGACACGATCAACTACGAGATCACGTGCGGGCTGACACCGCGGGTCTCCAGGGTCTATCACCGCGACGGGAGGCCGTTGGCGGCGCAGGACGGCGCGGAGGAGCTGGGCGCGGCGCGCCCGCGAGCGGCCAGCGGGGGATGAGCCGCGCCCTGGAGGTGGCGCGTCGTGCCCTCGCGGGCGAGCGCGGCTGGCTCGTCGGGGGGGCGGTGCGGGACGGCCTGCTGGGGCGCGAGACGGCCGACGTCGACGTGGTCGTCGAGGGCGATCCGGCGAGCGCCGCCAGGGCGGCTGCCCGCGCGGCCGGGTCGGCGGCGTGCTTCGCGCTCTCGGAGGAGTTCGGTGCCTGGCGCGTGATCGCACGCGATCGCTCCTGGCAGCTCGACTTCGAGCCGCTGCGCGGGGGCAGCATCGCGGCCGACCTTGGGTTGCGCGACTTCACCGTCAACGCGATCGCCGAACCGCTCGCCGGTGGGCCGCCGATCGATCCGCTCAACGGCCTCGCCGACCTCGACGCCCGCCGCCTGCGGATGGCCGGGCCGGGCGCCTTCGCCGACGACCCTCTGCGCGTGCTGCGTCTCGTGCGGATGACGGTCGAGCTCGGCTTCGTCGTGGACGGCGACACGGCACGCAGCGCGGCCGAGCAGGCCGGCGCGCTCGCGCAGGTCTCCCCGGAGCGGGTCTTCATGGAGCTGCGCCGGATCGTCGCAGCGCCCGCCGTCCGCCGCGGGATCGAGCTGATGGGCGAGCTGAACGCGACGGCCGTCGTCCTGCCCGAGCTCGAGGCCCTGCGCGGGGTCGAGCAGAGCCGCTACCACCACCTGGACGTCTACGAGCACACGCTCGCCGTCCTCGACGGAGCCGTCGCGATCACGGCGCCGGGCCCGCCCGCGCCCGAGCTCGCCCACGTGCTTGGTGACGACGGGCGGGTGGCAGCGCTGCTGGCGGAGCCGCTCGCGGACGAGCTCACGCGAGGCCAGGCGCTGCGCTGGGGGGCGCTCCTGCACGACGCCGCCAAGCCGCAGACACGGCAGGTCAGCGGCCCCGAAGGACGGGTCACGTTCATGGGCCACGACGCCAGCGGCGCCGAGCTGGCGCGTGAGACGCTCGGTCGGCTGCGGGCGAGCGAGCGGCTGCGAGCCCACGTGGCGGCGCTCGTGCGCCACCACCTCAGGGTCGGCTTCCTCGTCCACGAGCCGCAGCCGCTGGTGGCGAGGACGGTCTATGACTACCTCCGGAGCACCTCCCCGGTCGAGGTGGACGTCACGCTGCTGTCGATAGCCGATCGCCTCGCGACCCGCGGCGCGCGGTCGGGCCCGGCGATCGAGGCGCACCTGCGGGTCGCCCGACGGCTGCTCGAGGCCGGCCTCGCCTGGCGCGCCGAGGGTCCCGCGAAGCCGCTGCTGCGAGGCGACGAGCTCGCCCGCGAGCTGGCGATCGCGCCGGGCCCCGTGCTCGGCGGGCTGCTGGAGGAGCTTGCGGCGGCCCAGTACACGGGCGAGATCACGACCCGTGCGCAAGCCCTCGCCCGCGCCCGACACGCGCTCGAGAACGAATAGGCTGTCCGGCGATGGGGGACCCGGACTGCATCTTCTGCAAGATCGTCTCCGGCGAGCTCCCCGCCACGATCGTCGCCGAAGACGAGCGGACGATCGCCTTCATGGACATCGCACCCGCGACACGAGGCCACGCGCTCGTGATCCCCCGCGTCCACGCCGCCGATCTGCTCGAGGTCGACGCCGAGGATCTCGCCGCCGTCGCCGCCGGTGCACGTTCGCTGGCCGGGCGGATGCACGAGCGCCTCGGCGCCGACGGTGTCAACCTGCTGAACTCGTGCGGGTCGGCCGCGTGGCAGACCGTCTTCCATTTCCACATCCACGTGATTCCGCGCTACCGGGAGGACCCGCTGCGGCTGCCGTGGGTGCCGGGGGAGGGCGACCCGGTCGAGATCGCGCAAGCGGCGCAGGAACTGCTCGGCCGCTAGCGAAAACAATGGAGCGCGACATCTAGCGGTCGGCCGTGTTGTATGGCATACATGAGACGCATATATCCAGCACTGCTGGCCACGGGCGCATTGGCCTTGGCCCTCCCGGCGGCCGCCCCGGCCACCCTTGCGGAAATCGGGGTGATCCCCGCCACGACGCCGGCCACCGTGCCGAGCTGCCCCGTCAAATGCCTGGCGGTGAGCCGCACGACGGGCTTCCAGGTCAAGGTGCAGACGGTCCACAACCCGCTCAGCGCCGTTCGCTCCGGCTCCGTCGTCGCGTGGACGATCTCGCTCGGCAAGCCCAACGCGACCCAGATCAAGTACTTCAACACGAACGAGGGCGGCCCCGCCGAAGCCGGCATCGCGATCCTGCGCGCCGTGCCGAAGCCCAACCTCACGTACAAGCTGATCGCCCAGAGCCCGCCCGTGAAGCTCGAACCGTACTTCGGCAAGACCGCCCAGTTCCCGCTGGAAACCACGATCCCGGTCAAGAAGGGCGACGTGATCGCCCTCACCGTGCCGACGTGGGCGCCCGCGCTGGCTCTCGGCTTCGGCAACGACACCTCGTGGAGAGCCAGTCGACAGAAGAGCCAGTGCACGAGCACGGGCTCCCAGAGCAGCGACACACAGGTGGGATCCCAGGTCCAGTACTACTGCCTGTACCAAACGGCGCGCCTGACCTACAGCGCGACGCTGATCTCGACGCCCTAGCCCACGCCCGGCCGAGCGCGTGGGGAGCTGCGCGGCGCGACTCCGGTCGCACCGTCTCCGCATATACATTCCATCTGAATGGTATGTTTAGGGGATGACGGCCCAGCGACGAACCCAGGCCGAGCGCCGCCAGGTCACCCGGGCGGCCCTGCTCGACGCCACGGTGGAGTGCCTCGCCGAGCAGGGCTACGCGGGCGCGACGACACGGGTCATCGCCCAGCGTGCAGGCGTCACACCGGGTGCTCTGCAGCACCACTTCCGTTCGAAGTCGGAGCTGGTGGCCGCGACGATGCGCCATCTGCTGGGCCGGTTCGCAGAGGAGATGCTGAGCGCCGCGGAGGCGGGGACGCCCGACCAGGACCGTCAGGGCCTGCTGCTCGATCGCATGTGGGAGCTCCACCGCGGGCCGCTGTTCGAGGCGGGCCTCGAGCTTCTGGTCGCGGCCCGCACCGACGCGGACCTGCGCGAGGGCTTGCAGGGGGCGCTCGCGGAGACCGCAAATCTGATCGCCTCGGGGGCGCCGCTGTTGTACCCCGGCATGGCGGACACGCCCGGTTTCACCGAGCTCGTGATGACGGGCCAGGCGACGATGCGGGGGATCGCGCTGCTGGGCTTCGCGGGCGAGGCCAACGTCGAATCCCTGTGGGCAGCCGCCCGCACCCAACTGCTTGCTTCGAGTGCCGCACTGCGGGCGAGCGACGCCGGGGGGGATGGGGCATGAGCCGGCACCTCCCCGCGAGGAGCGGCCCAGGGCACGCCCGCGGGGGGCGGGCCACGCCGGAGCAGGCCCGCGGGGGCCGGCTTGCCGAGCGTGTCGCGCTCGCCGCAGCCACTGCGTTCCTCGCTATCAACCTCTGGACTGGAGCTCCGCTGCTGGCGCTGTGGATCGGCTCCAAGGTCGTCGGCCAGCGCGCCCTGAGCATGGGCGCCGTGTTCGTCGTCGTCCTCACGCTCGCCGTCCTCCTGCTCGCGATGACCGTGGCGCTGGCGTGGGTCAACGCGACCTACGAGCGCGTCACGGGTCGCAGCCCGCGCGAACGGCGTCTGGCGTGGCTGCGGAGCATGAACTCCACCGCCAATCCGAGCGGCGAGGATCGCCGCGACGTTTCGGCGATCGAGCTGATCGTGATCGCCAGCGTCTACGTGGCGGTGATCGGCCTGCTCGTGTGGTTCTTCGTGTTCGCCGGCTCCTCGCTACCCGGCTGAGGCGCTACGGCGCGCTGGCTCCGCCCGTGGGGCTCGATCCGCCCGCTTCGGTTCCGCCTTTCGCTTCCGTTTTCGGGGCTTCTTTTTCTTTTTCGGTGGCCGGGGTGCCGCCGCCGGCTCCGCTGCCCGAGCTGCCCCCGCCGCTCGAGGACGATTCGCTCGAGCCTCCGCTCGAGGATTCAGCGCTCGACCCGGAGGAGCTTTCCGGCGTCGAGGTGGTGTTGGTCGAGGTCGACGTCGCGGTCGTCGAGGTCGCGGTCGTCTGGATCGCGGCAGCTTCGGCCGACGTGTCCGAGGGCGGGATCAGCCCCGGTGTGCTCTTGGGCGTGGACACCGAGACGGTGCTGGCCCCGCACGCGCCCAGGGCGAGCCCTGCGAGCAGGACGCTCAGCCCGAGCAGGCCCACGCGTGCCCACCGCACGATCGACCGTCGCTCGCCGCAGGATCTGCCACGGAGGGCGGGCGGGACGAGCGACCCCTCACCTCGTGCCGCTCCGGCCCGGCGGGCCATCAGGGCGTTCCGGCGGCCGATCCCAGGGGCCCCATGCGCCGTCCGCACGTGGGACAGTCGTTCAGGTCCCTCTGGGAATGCTGCTCACACCACGGGCAGAAGCGGAGGTTCTCGACCGCCCATGGCAGCCGCGAGCTCGAGGGCGCCAGCGGCAGCACCCTGGCGACCACCTCCAGCTCGGCGCCCGTCTCACGGTCGCGGTAGATCTGCTCGGGCTCGGCCGCCAGGAGGTACTCACGCCCCGTGGCGGGGTTGCGCAGTCGGTAAAGCTGGTCCTCGCTCACTGCGCCAACTCTACCTGAGCCGGTGGCGGCCGGGACGCGGACCAAGCAGCCGGGCATGCCGCCCCTTCGGATAGTGTTCCGCCCCGCCCATGAGCCATCTGTTCGGACCTCGGCCCTTGAGGCCCGCGCTGCGGGCTCACTCCACGCGCGCCGCCGCGCTCGGCGTGCTCGGGGCCCTGTCCCTGCTGGCCAGCGGCTGCTCGGTGAAGGGTGGCGACAACGCCAACCTGATCATGGGCAAGCAGGTGTTCGTCGCCAAGTGCGGCTCCTGCCACACGCTCGCCCGCGCCGAACACGAAGGGCATCGTCGGCCCCAACCTCGACGAAGCCTTCCGCGCGGGCATCGACGAAGGCCTGCAGCGCGACCGCGGTCAGAGGCGTCGTCGAACAGCCAGATCAAGATCCCCAACCGCGAAGGGGCGATGCCGAAGGACCTCGTCAGCGGGCAGACGGCACGCGACGTCGCGGCCTACGTCGCCCAGGCCGCCGACGGCTCCCGGCAAGGACACCGGCCTGCTGGCCAGCGCCGTCGAAGCGCCCGGCGCGGGCAAGCCCGCCGTAGAGAAGGCCGGCAAGCTGGAGATCCCCGCCAACCCCAGCGGCCAGCTCGCCTACGTCACCGACAAGGCCGTCGCGACGCCGGGCTCGGTCACGATCGAAATGCCGAACATGTCGGGCGTGTCGCACAACATCGCGATCGAAGCGGGCGCCAGGGGCGCCAGCGGCCACCGGCCCGGTCGCTCGGCGCGAGCAGCTTCACAGCGAAGGGCGGCCGTGAGCGTCACGGTCAGCCTGAAACCGGGCACCTACACGTTCTTCTGCCAGGCGCCCGGCCACCGCGCAGCAGGGATGTACGGCACGCTGACGGTCAAATAGCGGCGCGCCGCAGGCGCCCTCCCTACAGGATCGCGCGGAGGATCAGCACGGCGCCGACGACGACGACGATCACGGCGAGCGCGTAGAGCAGGAAGCGAAAAGCCTCCTCCTCGCTGCGCAGCGGGTTGAGCATCGTCTGACCGCGGTTCTGGCTGTGGCGCGCCGGCGCGGACGCTAGAGGAGGTAGACCGTGGTGTAGACGACGATCCACATGATGTCGACGAAGTGCCAGTAGATGCCGGGCACCTCGACGCCGCGGTGCTCCTCCGGGCTGTAGTGGCCGCGGAAGGAGCGGATCGTCACGAACAGCAGCAGGCACAGGCCGATGAACACGTGCGCGCCGTGCAGGCCGGTGAGCGAGTAGAAGATCGTCTGCTGGGCGTGGTCCTGCGGCGCGAAGCCGATGTTGGCGTACTCGTTGATCTGGATGAACAGGAACGTGCAGCCGAGCAGGAACGTCGTCAGCATGCCCGCCTTCAGGCCGAAGCGGTTGCCTTTCTTGATCGAGCTCTGCGCCCAGTGGATCGTGAACGAGGAGGACACGAGGATCGCGGTGTTGACGCCGGCGACCTGGCACCGGCAGGTCGTCCCCGGCGCCGGCCAGGGGTCCCCTGGCGCCACGCGGATGAAGAAGTAGGCCGTGAAGAAGGCCCCGAAGACCATCACCTCGGAGATGATGAAAAGCAGCATCCCGAGCAGCGTGCGGCTCCACGCGCGAGCTGCGGTTGGCGGGCGGCGGGCCGTGATGGTCGGCGTGGGCGTCGTGGCCCGAGCCGTGGGCGATGCTGGCGGCCTCCATCGCGCTCCCTATGCGGCCGGCGCCGCGGTCGGCGCTCGGCCTGCGGGTCGACGACGACGTGCTCGACCGGCGCCGAGGTGGCGTTGCGCACGCGCTCGATCAGGTTCGAGCGCAGCCAGCCCGAGCGCTCGTCCGGGCAGCGTCGAGATCACGACGTCGTCGACACGGAAGAGCTCCAGCGCGTTCATCACCGCCGTGTAGGGGTCCGGGTCGCCGATCATGCCCGAGCTGAGCAGCCCGGCGGCGTGCAGCCGGTCGAGCATCCTCGCCAGGCGCGCGCGCGCCTCGCGCGGGGCGCGTGCCGCTGCCGTCGCTGCTGGGGCACGACCGCGATGAACAGGTGGCGCTGCCGCGTCGCTGCGCCTTGGCCGATCAGGTGCTCGATCAGCTCCTCGCCGCTGGAGGTCTTGTTGGCGACGACGAGCGTCACCTTGAACGGCAGGCCCTCCTGCTCGAGGTCGACGACGACGTGCTCGACCGGCAGGCCCGAGGCGTTCTGGATGCGCTCGATCAGGTCGCGGCGCAGCCAGCCCGAGTGCGTCGGCCGGGTGGGTGGAGACGATGATCTCGTCGGGCCGGTGCTGCGGCGACAGCGTCCATCGTCGCCAGGAACGGGTCGGGGTCGCCGACTTCGCCGGTGGCCTCGATGCCCTCCGCGGCCACCGTCGAGAGCGCCAGGTCGACGCGCACCTGGGCCGATTCGCGCACCGCCTCGTCGTAGATCACGAGGCCCGCCGAGGGCTTGGCTCTGGGGCACGACCAGGCGGAAGCGGACGTCGCCCGGCGGCCGCGCGCGCGCGGACCGCCTCGAGCAGCTTCGCGCCGCCGAGCGTGCGGTTGGCGACGACCAGGATCTCCTTCATCGGCTACCCCTCCTCCTCACTCGGCTTGGTGCCCGCGACCACGCCCGAGCCGGCCCCGCGACTGTCGCGGGCGGCGGGCGCGAAGATGCCGTGCACCGCGCCGGGCACGCCGTACTCGTAGGGGCCGCCGACGACGGTCGGGACGCGGTCGAAGTTGAAGACCGGCGGCGGCGAGGAGACCTGCCACTCGAGCGTCATGCCGCGCCACGGGTTGGCCACGGCGCGCGGGCCGCCGCGCCAGCTGGTGACCATGTTGTAGAGGAAGATCAGCGTGCTCAGCCCGAGCGCCGAAGCTGGCGATCGAGATGAACAGGTTCAGGTCGGCGAACTCGGCGGCGTAGGTCGCGACGCGCCGCGGCATGCCCTGCAGGCCGAGGATGTGCATCGGGCCGAACGTCAGGTTGAAGAAGACGAACGTGCGTCCAGAAGTGCCACTTGCCCAGGCGCTCGTCGTACATGCGCCCGGTCATCTTCGGGAACCAGTAGTAGACGCCGGCGAAGATCGTCATCAGCGAGCCGCCGAACAGCACGTAGTGGATGTGCGCGACGATGAAGTAGGTCGCGCTGACGTGGATGTCGAACGGGATCATCGCGAGCATCACGCCGCTGATCCCGCCGAGCGTGAACGTCGTCAGGAAGCCGAGCGCGAACAGCATCGGCGTGTCGAGGTGCAGCACCCCGCGCCACAGCGTCGCCAGCCAGGAGAAGATCTTGATGCCCGTCGGCACCGCGATGATCGCGGTCGTGATCGCCATCGGGATGCGGATCCAGGCGGCCATGCCCGGACGTGAACATGTGGTGCGCCCAGACGGTGAAGCCGAGCCCCACGATCGCCAGCAGCGAGAAGGCCATCATGCGGTAGCCGAAGATCGGCTTGCGCGACTTCACGGCGATGATTTCGCTGATGATCCCGAAGCCGGGCAGCATCATGATGTAGACGGCCGGGTGCGAGTAGAACCAGAAGACGTGCTGGTACATCAGCACGTCGCCGCCCTTGGCGGCGTTGAAGAAGTTGAAGCCGAGCGCGCGGTCGAGCAGCACGAAGAACTGCGAGGCGGCGATGAACGGCGTCGCGATCACGACCAGCAGCGAGGTCGCGAAGTTCGCCCACACGAGCAGCGGCAGGCGGAAGAAGCTCATCCCCGGCGCGCGCATCGTGATGATCGTGACGAGGAAGTTCAGCGCGGTCATGATCGAGGAGGCGCCCGCGAACTGGACCCGACCGAGAAGAACGTCTGCCCGACCGGGGCCGTTGTCCGACAGCGGCGCGTAGGCCGTCCAGCCGTCGGCGAACGCGCCGCCGGGGGCGAGGAAGCTCAGCAGCATCATCACGCCGGCGACCGGCAGCAGCCAGAACGAGAGCGCGTTCAGGCGCGGGAAGGCCATGTCCGGCGCGCCGATCATCAGCGGGATCACGAAGTTGCCGAGGCCCGCGAAGACCGGGATGATGAACAGGAAGATCAGCAGCGAGGCGTGGACCGAGAACAGGCCGTTGTAGGTGTTCGCGTCCACGAACTGCGAGCCCGGCTGGGCCAGCTGGGCGCGCATCAGCATCGCGATCAGGCCGCCGACGAGCAGGAAGAAGAACGAGTTGACCGTGTACTGGATGCCGATCACCTTGTGGTCGGTGTTGATCCGGAAGTAGTCCTTCCAGCTGTACGCGCCGTGGCCGGAGTGGTCCTCGGGGCGCGTCGGTTGCCCGGTCGCCCAGTAGAACCAGTAGTCGAAGCCGCCGATCCCGACCAGGAAGGCGAGCGGCGACGGCGATCAGCGAGACCGTCAGGATCGCTTCGCCCGCGATGTAGTGGTGGTAGGTGCGTGTGGCCCGTGGACATCCGCACGAGCCACGTGATCAGCCGTCGCGAAGGCGACCGCGCCGAGCATCATGCAGGCCGGCGCGGTAGAAGCCTGGCGCGCGCAACCGTGCGGCCATCAGCTCGTCACGCTCTCGCCGGCCATCGCCGCGAACATTATCCGCGTCGCCCCCGCCGGCGGTGCGAACCGGTCGCCGCTGGTGCGACCCGGAGCCGCCGCTGCTGGGCTCGCGATCCAGGCCCGGAAGGTGCTCTGGGGTGACGACGTGGACGGTCGAGCGCATCAGCGAGTGGCCGACCCCGCAGAGCAGGTTGCAGACGACCGGGTAGCTGCCGAGCCGGTCGGCGGTCGCGCGCCAGTGCGTCGTGATGCCGGGCACGGCGTCCTCCTGCAGGCGGAACGCGGGGACCCAGAAGGCGTGGATGACGTCCTTGGAGTGGATGTTGAAGTCGACCGACTCGCCCTCCGGGCAGGTACAGCTGGTAGCTGTTGATCGGCGCGCCGCCGGTGACCGACGGGGGGTACTGATAGGTCCACGCGAACTGCTGGCCGGTCACGCCGATCTGGATCTCCGCGCGCCGGTTTCTTTTCGTTTTCGTGCAGGACCACGAACGAGTAGCCGACGATGCCCAGCAGCAGCACCGCCGGCAGCGCCGTCCAGAAGACCTCCAGGCGCGTGTTGCCGTGGATCGGCGGGCCGTCCTTGAGCTCCTCGCCCGGCTTCATGCGGAACTGCCAGACGCAGTACAGGATCACCGTCACGACGAGCACGAAGATCGGGATCGAGGCGATCACGAGCACGTGGTAGAGGCGGTCGGTGTTGTGCGCCTGGGTGGAGGCCTGCGACCGGGAACCAGTGGATCACGTAGCTGAGCACGATGCCGATCGCGGTCGCCACGATCGCCGCGATCACGGCCGCGATCACGATCGAGCGGCGCCTAGACCATGGCGCGACGCGCTCCGCGCGGCGCCGGCGGGACTCTCGAGCGGCGATCCTCTCCATCGGGAGCGTGATCCTAATGCCTGCGACCCCCGGACGACCGCGGGCGCTTGACGTGCGGTCGGCCGAAACCGACTAGATTGAGGCAATCGTTGCAAGACTTCGCCAAGTGATCGACTGCCTCCGCGTGCGGGAGGCGATCGGCCGAGCTGGTTCTCGATGGCATCTGAGTGGAAGGAGGCGAGCGCATGCAGGTGAGGGAGGGCATGAGCTCCGATGGTCCTGACGGTCGGCCCGGGCCACACGCTGCGCGCGGTCGCGCGGCTGATGTCCGAGCGCACGGGTGGGCGCGGCGGTCGTGATGGACCCCGAGGGGCACGGCCCGGGGATCATCACCGAGCGCGACATCCTCAACTCGGTCGGGGCGGGCAGGACCCCGACCAGCGAGTCCGTCGCCGACCACCTGACGCGGGAGGTCGTCTTCGCGGCGCCCGACTGGTCGCTGGAGGAGGCCGCCGCGGCGATGGTGCGCGGCGGCTTTCGCCATCTGATCGTGCTCGAGCGAGGGGAGACGGTCGGGATCCTGTCGGTCCGCGACGTCGTGCGCTGCTGGACCGACGACGGCGCGATCTGCCCGGTGCCGGCTAGGGTGGCCGTGGGGTGAGCGGGCCGGCGCGTCTGGCGGGGAAGCCGGCGCGATTCGGCCCGTGGCGGCGGGGCGCGGCTGAGGGGCCGCGCCCGCCGCGCTCACGGCGTCCGTCAGGCGCCGCCCAGCAGATGTGCGGCACGGCTCGCCCGCGTGGCGGCGACGAGGCCGAGGGCGGTGGCGACGGCGCCGAGCGCGCACGCGGCCGCGAGCGTCAGGGCTGTGCTCGGCCAGATCGGACCGCCGCTGCTTGCGGCCAGCCCCGGGACGGACGTGGCGAGCGCGACGTCATAGAGCACCAGCGCCGCCGTGATCGTCAGCATCGCCCCGGCGAGGACGCGGCCGGCGAGTGCGGCGCGGCGAATCGCCCGGCGCGTCAGCGGCAGCACCGCGAGCACCTGGTGGGGCGCGAGGGCGCAGCACAGCGCACAGAGCAGCCCGGCCGCCCAGAACGGCAGCAGGATGGCGAGCTCGCCTGCCGTTCCGGCGACTGACGGCTGTGCCTGCTGCGCCGGCGCGAGCGCGACGAGAAGGCGCGTCACCCCCGCGAAGAGGAGGAGCGCGACCGGGGGCGCGAGCACCCACGCAGCCATGCGCCGGTCGCTGGCCGCGCTGCGCAGCGCCCGCCACAGCAGCGGCAGGCCGCCGATGGCGATCGCGGCGGCCCCGATCGCCGCGGCTGCGATGATCGCGTGGCGGCTCACCGCCAACAGCACGTGGTGGCGCTCGGCCGCCGCGTAGCTCGGTTCCTCGGTCTCCTTCGCGAAGGCGCCGCCGGCGAGCGACAGCGCGATCCAGCAGCAGAAGAGGCCCGCCAGGGAGAGCCTTGCCCGTACCTGCGGGGCGAGGGCACCGCGCCACTGCGCCCGCGGTCGCAGGTGGGCGTCGGCGGCCCCGATGACGAGCGAGCACAGGCCCCGCACGCCGGGCGGGTCGTCCTCGAGCAACGCCAGCATCTCGGGCCCGTAGCGCCGCCGCCACGCCTGCGGGTACAGCCGCAGCAGCGCTTTCGCGAAGTGGCCTCGCCGCATACCCGCCGTCCTCATGCGGGGTGGCCCTGGGCGTGCAGGCGCGTCAGTCCGGCCCTCGCCACGCTCGACATCGCCGTCAGCTGCCCGTCGAGGGACGCGGCTCCCGCCGCCGTGATCCGGTAGGGACGCCTGCGCCCGTCCGCGGCGAGCGCCTCGATCAGGCCCTGCTCCTCGAGGCGCCCCAGCGCCCCGTAGAGGGTGCCGGGGCCAAGATGCACGCCGGCCAGATCGCGCACGTCGCTGACGATCGCATAGCCGTGCTTGGGGCCGCCCGCGAGGCTCGCCAGCACGAGCGTGGACGGATCGGCCCAGCTCGTGTGTCCTTTCGCTCCACCCATCTCGCGACCCCTTTATATCGTGGCACGATGCATCGTAACACGATGCAGTGGGGTGCAGGACGCGCCCGGGGTCAGTGCTCGCTGTGCGCGTCGAGCGGGAGCTCGTCGACTTCGGAGCGGGTCTCTTTGATCCAGCGCGCAATGCAGTAGAGCGTGAGCAGCACGCCGACCACGGTGAACTCGATGAACGTGGTGATCCCGATCAGCGCGAGCGTGATCCCGACCGCCGTCAGGACCGGCAGGATCGAGGGCCCGGGCAGGTGGATCTCCTCGCCCGACGGCGGGACCTCGGGGTCCAGCGGGCTCATGAGACGTAGACGGCGGCCACCACGAACGTGAGGCCGAACATGAACATGCAGATCGCGGAGACGATCAGGCCGGTGCGGATGTTCTTCAGGGCCAGGCGGCGGGTCATGATGGCGAGCTCGATTCTATATGTGGACGTCGGCGACCATCGCGCAGAACAGCAGCGCCAGGTAGGCGAGCGAGAACAGGTACATTCGCAGCGCCGAGGCACGGTCGGCGCGACGGTAGAGCCGGACGGCGGCAGCGATGAATGCCAGCCCGAGCACCAGGGAGCAGACGAGGTAGATCGTGCCGAGGCCGCCGGCGCAGAACGGCAGCTGGGTGACCGCGTACAACAGGACGGCGTACAACAGGATCTGCCGGCGCGTCTCGGCCTCGCCGCGGGCGACGGGGAGCATCGGCACGCCGACCTTGCGGTACTCGTCCTTCATCAGCAGCGACAGCGCCCAGAAGTGCGGTGGCGTCCAGAAGAACACGATGAAGAACAGGATCACCGCCGTGCCGCTGACCGAGCCGGTCACCGCCGCCCAGCCCACGAGGGGCGGGACCGCGCCGGCTGCTCCGCCGATCACGATGTTCTGCGGCGTGCGCCGCTTCAGCCACACCGTGTAGACGAACACGTAGCCGAGGAAGCCGGAGAACGAGAGGGCGGCCGCGAGCGGGTTGACCGCCAGCGACAGCTCCACGATCGAGAGCGCGGCGAGGGCACACCCGAACGTCAGGGCTGCACGTGGCGAGATGCGACCCGCCGGGATCGGGCGGTTCGCCGTGCGGGTCATCTGGATGTCGATGTCGCGGTCGAACCAGTGGTTGACGGCCCCGGCCCCGCCGGCCGACATGTAGCCGCCCAGGCACGTCAGCGCCACCAGCAGCGCCGACGGGTCTCCCGCGACGTACATCGTGGCCACGGTCGTCAGCAGCAGCAGCGACTGGACCTTCGGCTTGGTCAGCTCGAGGTAGTCGCTCAGCAGTTGGAGCGTGCGCGGGGCGAGCCCCAGGCTGGACGCCTCGAGGGCGGGTACGGCACCGGGCGGGGGCCCGGCGGCCACCTAGACCCCCACCTGGGTCGCCCCGGCGGGCACCGTCGCCCCGCCCGCCGCGCCGACCCCGCCGCGCCGCTCGACCTCCCGGCGGATGTCCTTCATCGGTTCCGCCGAGCGCACGAGCGGCACCGTGTCGAAGTTGTTCACGGGCGGGGGAGAGGGAGGGAACCACTCGAGCGTGTTCGCCTTCCACGGGTCCGGCCCCGCGATCACCCCGACCTTCAGGCTGCGGACGACGTTGATGATCGTCGTCGCGACGCCGAGCGCGATGATGAAGGCTCCGACCGTGGAGATCTGGTTGTAGAGCGCTAGATGACCCACGTTGTCGTACTCATAGACGCGGCGGGGCATGCCGTCAAGCCCAATCACGTGCTGGATCATGAAAGTCGTCAGGATGCCGACGAACATCAGCCCGACGCTGAGCTTGCCGAGACCTTCTCCGAGCATCCGCCCGGTGATCTTCGGGAACCAGTAGTAGATGCCGGCGAAGATCGTCAGCACGGCCCCGCCCATCAGCACGAAGTGCAGGTGCGCCACGACGAAATACGTTTCGTTGAGCTGCCAGTCGATCGGGAACGTGGCCAGGAACACGCCCGAGAGCCCGCCGATCAGGAAGATCGTGATCCCGGCCACGCAGAACAGCAGCGGGGTCTTGAATTCGATCGTCCCCCGGAACAGCGTGGCGACCCAGTTGAGGATCTTCACCCCCGTCGGCACCGCGATCAGGTAGGAGCTGATCATCACGAACACGAGGATCGCCTCGGGGACGGGGGCGGCGAACATGTGGTGCGCCCATGTGAGGAAGCCGAGGAACGCGATCGCCACGGTCGAGGCGGCGATCGCCCGGTAGCCGAAGATCGGCTTTCGCGCGAAGACGGGCAGGATCTCGGAGATGATCCCGAACCCGGGCAGCACCATGATGTAGACCTCGGGATGGCCGAAGAACCAGAACAGGTGCTGCCACAGCAGCGCCGAGCCGCCGTTGGCGGGGTCGAAGAAATGGGTGCCGAAATGCCGGTCGGTGAGCAGCATCGTGACCGCTGCCGCGATCACGGGCAGGGCGAAGATCAGCAGCACCGCGTACACGAGGATCGTCCATATGAACAGCGGCATCCGGCCCCAGCTCATCCCTTTGGCGCGCATGTTGGCGATCGTGACGTAGAAGTTGATCGCGCCCAGCAGCGAGGACAGCCCGGTGAGGTGGATCAGGTAGATCCACGCGTCCTGGCCGCCGCTGGCCGAGAAGGAGGACTCCGCCAGCGGCACCACGCTGTTCCAGCCGGCTTCGGGCGGGTTCCAGAAGATCGAGGCGTAGAAGACGATCCCGCCGGCCAGCAGCAGCCAGTAGGAGAGCGCGTTCAGTCGCGGGAACGCCATGTCGCGGGCGCCGATCATGAGCGGCACGAAGTAGTTTCCGAGCCCGGCCATCATCGGCACGACGAACAGGAACACCATCGTCGTGCCGTGCATCGTGAACAGCTCGTTGTAGGTCGTCGGCGTGACCAGCGAGTTGTTCGGGGGCGCCGAGTTGCAGGCGCATCATCAGCGCCTCGACGCCACCGAGGCAGAAGAACACGAACGTCGTGACCATGTACATGATCCCGATCCGCTTGTGGTCGGTCGTCGTGATCCAGCTCGTCCAGCCACGTTCCTCGGGCTCGGCGCGGTGGGCGATGATCTCCGGGACTGGGGCTGCGTAGGTGGCCATCTGGGGCGGGGCTCTCCTCGTCGTCCTAGGGGTTCTCGACCTGACCGGCCCCGACCTGGGAGCCCAGTTTGGCTCGCGCGATCTTGGCTTCGGCGTTGGCCTGTGCGATCAGACGCTTCTGGTTCGTCAGCCACGCTTCGAACTGGGCAGGCGGCACGGCCCTGACGGTCGCGAGCATGCGGGCGTGGCCGCGGCCGCACAGGTAGGCGCACTGGCCGCGGAACACGCCCGGCTTGGGGATCTTGAACCAGGTGTAGTTGTGATAGCCGGGGACGGCCTGGAACTTGCCCCCGAGTTCCGGCACCCACCACGCGTGCACGACGTCCGAGGAGACGATGTCGAGGCTGACCGTCGTTTTCGTCGGGACGACCATTTCCACGTACGAGTAGGGCGCGCCGAGGCCGTCCGGTTCGTTCGCGCCCGGATAGATGTACTGCCAGATGTACTGGCGTCCGATCACGGTGATGTTGAGCGCCTTGCCGTTGGGCGGCAGGCGGCGGCTCGAGCTCGCCAGCAGGGTCCCGCCGTCGCCGGCCAGCTGTGCGCCTTCGGGACTGGAGTCCGGCGGGTTCTGGATCGCGGAGAGCTTCGTGAACGTGATCACCGCGAGCACCACGAGGATCACGGCGGCGGCGGTCGTCCAGCCGGCCTCCAGACGGGTGTTGCCGCGGATCTGGGCCGCGACGGCACCCTTGCGGGCGCGGTACTTGAACAGCGCGTAGACGAGCGCGCCCTCGACGAGCACGAAGATCACCAGCGCGATCGCGAGCGTGATCTTGTAGAGGCTGTCGATTTCGTTCGCGTTCGACGAGCCTCCTGAAAGCGGCGTGAAGAACGCGAGCGTTGAGGTCAGTGCGTGGCCCAAGGCGGCGGGGATTCTATTCAGCGCCCGGACTGGACGCGCTTGATGACGTATGTCACGAGGGCCTAGCGGCCGGCGAATCGCGGCGGGCGCTTCTGCGCGAACGCCATCGCTCCCTCCAGGAAGTCGTCGCTGGCCGCCATCTCCTGTTGCACTTTGGCCTCCAGCTCGAGCTGCTCCTCCATTCGCGCGTACAGCCAGTTGTTCAGCTGGCGCTTCGCGCCCGCGTAGGAACGGGTCGGACCGGCCGCCATGCGGACGGCGAGCTCGCGCGTCTGGCCCTCCAGCTCCGCGTCGGCGACGACTCGGTTGATCAGGCCCCAGTCGAGCGCCCGCGACGCCGGCAGCCGTTCGCCCAGCATTGCCAGCTCGCTGGCCCGGGCCATCCCCACGCGGCTGGGCAGGAACAGCGAGGAGCCACCGTCGGGAACGAGGCCGATGTTGACGAACGCGAGCAGGAAGTAGGCGCTCTCGGCGGCCACGATCAGGTCACAGCAGAGGGCGAGCGAGCAGCCGATCCCGACCGCTGGGCCGTTCACGGAAGCGATCACGGGCTTCGGGATCTCGCGGATCGCCCGCATGATCGGGTGGTAGCGCTCGGTCAGCGTCCGGTACACGTCGGGGCGCCCATCCGCGGTCTGCTCGGCGCTCACTTCCTTCAGGTCCGCGCCCGATGAGAAGGCGCGACCGGCCCCGGTCACGATCAACGCCCGCACGTCGGGATCCGCGCCGGCGCCGGCGAGCGCGGCCTGCAGGTCGGCGCCGAGCTGCGCGTTCCAGGCGTTGAGCGCGCCCTGGCGGTTCAGCTCGATCGTCGCGACGCCGTCCGCCACGCCGACGTTGACGCTCTCAAGCTGGGTGGTCATGGCTCTCCTCGCTCTCGCTGCGGCGGTCGTGGCGTGCGCAGCCGGCCCCTGCCCGGCCTCCGACATCCGTTGATCCTATGGTGTTAGGCATGAGGCGCCCCGTGATCGCGATCTGCGCCGCCCTCGAGCGGGCGAGGTGGGGCGTCTGGCACCAGCCGGCTGCGCTGCTGCCGATGAGCTACGTGGAGGCGGTGCAGCGCTCGGGGGGGATCGCCCTGATCCTTCCCCCCGACGAGCACCTCGTCGCCGAGCCGGACGAGGTCCTCGACCTGATCGACGGCCTGATGCTCGCCGGCGGTGCCGACATCGACCCCGCCAGCTACGAGCAGCCGGCCCACCCCCAGACGGTCGACACCGTCCGCGAGCGGGACACCTTCGAAATCGCCCTCACCCGCGCGGCGATCGCCCGCGACATCCCGGTGCTCGGGATCTGCCGGGGCATGCAGCTGATCAACGTCGCCTGCGGTGGGACGTTGCTCCAGCACCTCCCCGATCTCGTCGGCCACGAGCGACACCGCCCCGTGGTCGGATCCTTCGACGGAGCCGACCACGAGGTCACCCTGTCCCACGGATCGATCGCGGCACACGCCGCCGGGGAGGTCGCCCACGGGACCAAGTCACACCACCACCAGGGCGTCGACCGGCTCGGCGAGGGCCTCCTCGTCACCGGCTTCTCGAACCTCGACCAGCTCCCCGAGGCGATCGAGCGCGACGACAGCCGTTTCGTCCTCGGCGTCCAGTGGCATCCCGAGGCCGACCCGGCGAGCGCCGTGATCGGGGCTTTCGTGGACGCATCCCGCCGGGGCCCGGGGCGTGACGGCGAGCGCCCCGACCGCGGCAGCCTCGAGGGGGCTGACGGCGACGGCCACGCCGGTGGGCTGCGCCTTGCCGGGCTCCGGGACGGCACCCCGCCCTCCTGAGAGGGCCCGGCGGGGCTGCCGAGCGCCCGCCCGCGCGGCGTTCGAGCGCCTCGTCATCGGCGCGGGAGCGCCCGGAGGCGTCCATATACTCCGGCGGGAGTGCGGCTGTCGAAGGCGATCAGAGCGACCGCGTGGGGGCTCGTGGTCGCGGGCGTCGCGGCCCCGTTGACCCGTCGCCGCCTGCCGCTCCGGCCGATCGTCACGCAGAGCTTGGCCTACGCGGCACCGGTCGGGCTGTGCGTCGCCGTCCGCCGCAGCCCGACTCGCGATCTCGGCTGCTGCGTCCTTCAGATGTGGGCGTACCTCGCGGCGTACAAGACCCCACACGACGACGTCGAGGGTCAGGCCGCACGGGTGCACGTGCGCTATCCGATCGTCGCGGACCGCGTGCTGGGGCTCGGCGAGCTGCCCACCGTGCGCCTGCAGCGCTCGCTCTCGCGGACGGGCCCCGACGGTCCCGAATGGAGAACGCTCGACCGGGTGCTCGTGTGGGCCCACTGGTCGTGGTTCATGGTGCCCCACGGCGCCGTTGCATACACGCTCCTGCGCCAGCCCCGGCGCTTCCCGAGGGCGGCCGCGATGACGTATGCCGTCTTCAACATCGGCGCCGTGTTCTACTGGGTGGCGCCGACCGCCCCGCCCTGGTACGCGGCCGGCGTGTCCGAGCGCACGGGTGAGGGGGCACGGGAGGTGCGCCGCATGATGGTCGAGTACGGCGAGCATTTCTGGCGTGACGGCTGGGGCTCTCTCTACAGTGTGTTCGGAGGCAATCCCCTCGCCGCGATGCCCTCACTCCATTTCGCCACATCCGTCATGGCCGCCCTGCTGCTGACCGAGGTCGGGGCCGTGGCGGGCGCTCTGGGATGGGCCTACACGGCAACGCTGGGGTTCGCCCTCGTCTACCTGGGGGAGCACTACGCGGTCGACCTGCTCGCCGGGGCGGCGCTGACGGCGGCCGTACGCAGGGGCGCGCCGCGGGCGGGTCCGGTGCTGGCCGGCGCCGGCCGCGCAGTGGCGGCGTTGGAGGCGGCGGCGCACCGGGCGGCCTGAGGGCGAGCGGGGAGGGGAGCGTGACGCGGGGGGAGCAAGCAGGCAGGCCGCCGGGAGAACCCCGGCCGCAGGGACATGGCGGCGAGCCGATGCCGCGGGTCCTGCTCACCCGCCGCCAGATCGTCGCCTCGGCGCCTTTTCATCCTGCTCGGGGTCGCGTTCCTGTACTTCGTCCTGCCCAAGCTGACGGGAGTGGGCAAGACGCTCCACCGCATCGAAGGCGGCGACCCCTGGTGGATCGGCGTCGGCGTGGCCTTCGAGGTGCTCTCCTTTGCCGGCTACGTGATCCTGTTCCGGACCGTCTTCGTGCGCCCCGAGGGGCGGATCGGATGGCGCGAGAGCTACCAGATCACGATGGCCGGGGTGCTCGCCACGCGTCTGTTCGCGACGGCAGGGGCGGGCGGCGTCGCGCTCACGGCCTGGGCCCTGCGCCGCTCGGGGATGGAGCCGAGGATCGTGGCGACCCGGATGGTGGCGTTCATCGTGCTGCTCTACGTCGTCTATGCCGGCTCGCTGCTCGTAGACGGGATCGGCCTCGCGACGGGGTTGTTCGCCGGCGGGGGCTCGTTCGCGATCACGGTCGTGCCCGCGATCGTGGCGGGCCTCCTGTTCGCCATCGCCGGCGCCGTCGCGCTGCTGCCCGGGGACTTCGAGCGGCGGCTCGAGCGCTGGGCCTCGCGGTCGGGGCGGCTCGCCATCGTGCTCGCCCGCGGCGCCACGGTCCCGGCGCTCGCGGCGAGCGGCATCCGCACCGCGGTCGCCCTCGTGCGCGAACGCGACCCCGGCCTGCTCGGCGCGCTCGCGTGGTGGGGCTTTGACATCAGCGTGCTGTGGGCGATGTTCCACGCGTTCGGCACGCCGCCCCCGTTCGCCGTGATCATCATGGCCTACTTCGTGGGCATGCTCGGCAACCTGCTGCCGCTGCCGGGCGGCCTCGGCGGCGTCGAGGGCGGCATGCTCGGCGCGTTCGCGGCCTTCGGTGTCGACGTCAACCTGTCGCTGCTGGCCGTCCTCTCCTACCGCGCGATCTCCTTCTGGCTGCCAACGGTGCCGGGTGGGATCGCCTACCTGCAGCTGCGCCGGACGGTGTCCCGCTGGCGCGAGGAGGAGAGCTCGGAGCGCCCCCCCTCAGCGCGTCCGCCGGCCGAGCCGGTGCGGGCCCTGCACGGGTCGTGAGTGGCGGGTGGCGATGGTAGTGGTACGCTATACAAAATGAAGTATTGGCTCGTCCAGGCGAGCGCGCGTCATCCAGCGGGAGTCGTCAGAATGGAGAGGACATGGGCGACGTCGAGAACGTGATCATCATCGGCAGCGGTCCGGCCGGCTACACGGCAGCCCTGTACACCGCGCGGGCCAACCTGAACCCGCTCGTGCTCGAGGGCTTCGCGTGGGGCGGCCTGCTGCAGCAGACGACCGACGTCGAGAACTACCCAGGCTTCCCGGAGGGCGTGATGGGCCCGGAGATGATGCAGCGCTTCCGCCAGCAGGCGGAGCGCTTCGGCGCGAGGCTCGTCTCCGAGCAGGTCGACCGGGTCGAGCTGGCAAGCGAGCCCGGCGGCGTGCACCGCGTATGGGTCGGCGAGGAGGAGCACCTCGCCCGGACGGTCGTCCTGGCGATGGGCGCCGAGCACAAGAAGCTCGGCGTGGCGGGCGAGCAGGAGCTGGCGGGCCGTGGCGTCAGCTACTGCGCCACCTGCGACGCGGCCTTCTTCAAGAACTCACCGACGATCATCGTCGGCGGCGGGGACTCGGCGATGGAGGAGGCGATCTTCCTTTCCAAGTTCGCCTCGAAGGTCATCGTCGTCCACCGCCGCAACGAGTTCCGGGCCTCGAAGATCATGCTCGAGCGGGCTCGCGCACAGCAGAACATCGAGTTCCTGACCCCTTACTCGGTGCGGGAGTTCGTGGCCGGAGAGGGCGGGGGGAAGCTCGGGCACGCCGTGCTCCTCGACGTCGACACGGGCGAGGAGCGCGTGATCGAGGTCGCTGGGACGTTCATCGCCGTCGGCCACGAGCCCCAGTCGGGGCTCGTCCGCGGCCAGGTGGACCTCGACGAGAACGGCTACGTGATCACGGCGGACAGGTCCACCCGCACCAACCGGCCGGGAGTGTTCGCGGCCGGCGACCTCGTCGACCACACCTACCGTCAGGCCATCACCGCCGCCGGCAGCGGCTGCCAGGCGGCGCTCGACGCGGAGTGGTACCTCCGTGACACGCCCGGCGTGCCGGTGCCGGCGGATATGCCCCTGGGCGACCCCGCCGAAGCGCAGTGGGCCCCCGTGGCCGACGGCGCGTCCTGAGCGTACGTGGCGGTCGCGGCCGGCCGCGCGGGGGAGCGCGCCCGCGGCCTACGCGCTCCCGCGGCCCCGGTTCTTGGCGCGGCCTGAGCCGGGGTCGAGGGCGCCCTCGAGCTCGAGCAGCCAGCGCTTGCGCTCCGGGCCGCCGCCGTAGCCGCCGAGGACGCCGCCGCTGAGCAGCACGCGGTGGCACGGGATCACGATCGGGATCGGGTTGGAGCCGAGCGCGTTGCCGGCGGCACGCGAGCCACGTGGGCTGCCGGCCTCGGCCGCCACCTCGCCGTAGCTGAGCACGCCCCCGAACGGGATCGCCGTGGTCGCCTTCAGCACGCGCCGGGCGAAGGGACCGATCAGCGACCAATCCGTCCGTGTCTGGAACCGACGGACGTTCCCCGCGAAGTACTCGGTCGAGCTCTCGCTGCACCGGTTCGAGCGCCTGCGGCGACTCGACGATCCGCGGCGACAGGCGCGCGGCGAGCAGCCCCAGCACCTCATCCGGCTGCTCCTCCGGGAACGCGAGCCGCACCAGGCCCCGGCGGGTGCTCGCCGCCAGCAGCGCTCCGAACGGTGACTCGATCGCCGTGTAGGTGATGTCCGCCACGCCGCTCGCCGCCGCAGCGGCGGCGAAGCGCTCCGCGGCGATCCGTGCCTCCGTGCCGGCATCGCCGACGGGCCGCTCGGCGAGCCGCAACAGGGCGGACTCCACGTGGGCGTTCTCGCTGTTCTGCTCGCTCATGACGGCACCGCCTTTCTCAGCTTCAGGAGACCCTCGTGCAGTGAGCGCCGGGCGGCCGGCTCGGAGCAGCCGATCGCGACCGCGATCTCGCGATGGGGAAGATCGCCCACGTAGCGCAGCACCACCGCCGAGCGCTGGCGCGCGGGCAGCCCGCGCACGGCCTCCCAGAGAGCCTCGTCGCGGGGGTCGGGGACCGCCGCCGAACGGTCCTCGACCGCCGCCGGCTCCGCGACCGGCACGGGGTTCCGGGCCCGGTTGCGGTGGCAGTCCATCGCCTTGCGATGGGCGATCGTGAGCACCCAGGCGCGCAGGTTCGAGTCGGCCCGCAGCCGCGGGTAGGCCCGCAGGGCGGCCATGAAGGTCTCCTGGAAGCAGTCATCGGCCTCGCCGGCCCCGACCGTCGAGACGAGGAACCGCCACACCGGCTCGCGGTGCTCGTCGAGAAAGGCCTGAAAGGGGGGCAGCGCGCCGCTCACGTCGATTGAACGCACGGGCAGCCGCGAACGTGAGGCGGCTCACGCCCGAAGCTCGTGAAAGCCCCCTCCGGTCGCCTCCCCGAGGCGCCCGTCAGCGACCTGGCGCCGGAGTGCCGGTGCCGGCCGGTAGCGCTCCTCGCGGTACTCGTCGCACAGCCCTTCGAGCACGCCGAGCACGTGGTCGAGCCCGATCATGTCCGCCCACTCGAACGGTCCGCGCGGGTGGCTGAGCCCGAGCACCATGCCCAGGTCGATGTCCGCCGCGCTGCCAACGCCCTCGCCGAGCGCGAAGGCGGCCTCGTTGATGACCTGGCAGACGATCCGCCCGAGCACGAGCCCCGGGGCGTCGCCGACCCAGGCCACGTGCTTGCCGAGCGTGGCGAAGAAGCGCTCCGCGCGCCGGGCGGCCAGCGGCGAGGAGCCCTTCGCGCTGGTCGAGCTCGACGAGCCGCGCGTCGGCGAACGGCGGCAGGGCGTGGAAGCCGACCGCGCTGCCGCCCGGGTCGAGCGTGGCCAGCGAGCCGCGGGCACACAGCAGCAGGCGCGCGCCCCCCGCCGCGGACCCCGACTCCGCCGCGCCGTCCCGCGGCGGCTGCGCTTCGCAGTCGATGAACAGCGACGGCAGGGCGTCGGCGAGCGGGTCGCCGGGCGAGCGCACCTCGTAGCCGCCGCCCGCGGCGGCCTCGCGCAGCTCCCGTGCCAGCGCGCCGGCGCCGGCGATCACGACGATGCCCTCGCCCTGGCCCGCCTCGGCCGGCGCTCGGCGCGGTCGCTCCTCGCCGGTGGCGCGGTCCCGAGTAGTCGTAGTAGCCGCGGCCGCTCTTGCGTCCGTAGCAGCCCCGCGGCGACGTAGCGCGCCGCGATCGGGGACGGGCGCCAGCGCGGCTCCCCGAAGCTCTGGGCGTAGAAGCTCTTGGAGATCTCGAAGCCGGTGTCGACGCCGACGAGGTCCATCAGCTCGAACGGCCCCATCCGGAAGCCCCCGGCCATGCGGCAGATGCGGTCGATCGCCTCGACGTCTGCGATCCGCTCCTGCAGCAGGCGCAGCGCCTCGAGGCCGAACGGGCGGTTACAGCGGTTGACGAGGAAGCCCGGCCCGTCCGTCGCGCGGATCACCGTCTTGCCCATCGCCTCGCCGGTGGCCTCGGCAACCGCCAGGGCCCCGTCGGAGGACTGCTCGCCGGCGACCACCTCGAGCAGGCGCATGACCGGGGCCGGGTTGAAGAAGTGCATCCCCACGACCCGCTCGAGGGGTCGCTCGCCGCGGCGGCGATCGCGGTCACGAGCAGGGAGGAGGTGTTGCTCGCCAGCACGCATCGCTCGGCGACGATCTCCGACAGGCGCGCGTAGAGCTCGTGCTTGAGCTCGAGGCGCTCGGGGGCGGCCTCGATCACGAGCTCGCAGGGGGCGAACGCGTCGAGGTCCCCGACCGGCTCCAGCCGCTCGGCCGCTCCCTGCGCATCCTCCGCGCTCAGCCGCCCGCGGGCGGCTTCCTTGCGAAGCCCTCGCGGGCGCGCTCGAGACCTCGCTCGAGGGCCTCGGGGACCGGGTCGTGCAGCAGCGTCTCGCGCTCCCGAGCGGGCCGCGAGCTGGGCGATGCCGGCGCCCATCGTGCCCGCGCCCGAGCACGCCGATGATCTCCGCGGCGCGACCCGCCCGGCCGGCTCCGCCGGCCCGACATCCCTCTCCGTCACCGTCGGCTCACGCCGGCACGAGGCGCGTTGATCCCGGTCATGGCGCGTCCGATGATCAGTTTCTGGATCTGCGAGGTGCCCTCGTAGAGGGTCGTCACGCGGGCGTCGCGGAAGTAGCGCTCGACGGGGTGGTCGTCGACGTAGCCGGCGCCGCCGTGGACCTGGATCGCGAGGTTGGCGCATTCCAGCGACGCCTCGGTGGCGTGGAGCTTGGCGATCGAGGTCTCGAGCGTGTTCGGCCGGCCCTGGTCCTTGAGCAAGCCGGCCCGCCACACGAGCAGCCGCGAGGCGTCGGTTTTCAGGACCATGTCGGCGATCATCGCCTGCACCAGCTGGAAGCTCGCGATCGGGCGTCCGAACTGCTCGCGCTCCTTGGCGTAGCAGACCGACTCCTCGACGCAGCCCTGGCAGATGCCGACCGCCCCGCCGCGACCGAGTAGCGACCCGAGTCGAGGTTCGACATCGCGATTTTGAAGCCGTCGCCGACCTCGCCGAGGACGTCCTCCTCGGCCACCTCGACGTCTTCCAGCGCGATCGACGCCGTGTCGGACGCGTGCAGCCCCATCTTGTGCTCGATCGTCTGTGCTTTGAAGCCGGGCTGGTCGGTGTCGACGAGGAAGCAGGCGATCCCCTTGTGGCCGAGACCGGGGTCGGTCTGGGCGAAGATCAGCGCGACCTTCGCGTGGTTGGCCATCGAGATCCACATCTTCGAGCCGTTGAGGACCCAGCCCGAATCGGTCTTGCGGGCGCGGGTCTTCTGGTTGGCCGCGTCGGAGCCGGTGTCCGGCTCGGTCAGCCCGAAGCAGCCGAGCCACTCCCCGGAGCACAGCTTCGGCAGGTACTTGTGCTTCTGCTCCTCGGTGCCGAACTTCAGGATGCCCGAGCAGACCAGCGAGGTCTGGACCGAGATCACCGTGCGGATCGACGAGTCCCCGCGGCCGATCTCCTCCACGACCAGCCCGTAGCTGAGGTAGTCCAGGCCCGCGCCACCGTACTCCTCGGGCACGATCGCCCCGAGGTAGCCCTGGTCGGCAACCTTGCGGACCAGGTCCAGGTCGAAGTGGTGGTTGCGCGCGTTTTCCCGCGACTGCATCACGATCTCGCGGTCGGTGAACTCGCGCGCGGTCTCCTTGATCAGGCGCTGCTCGTCGGTCAGGTCGAAGTCCATCCCGCTCCTTTCAACCTACTTTGGTGTCTTCCAGGGCGCGAGCACGCGCCGCTCGATCTCCTCCGCGATCCCGTCGATCGGCAGCCGCTCCTGCGCCAGCGAGTCGCGGTCGCGCAGCGTCAGCGTGCGGTCCTCGAGGCTCTGATGGTCGATCGTCAGGCAGAACGGCGTGCCGATCTCGTCCTGGCGGCGGTAGCGCCTGCCGATCGCCCCGCCCGCGTCGTACTCGGACAGGACGCGGGCACGCAGCGCGTCGTGGACCTCGCGCGCGAGCTCCGGCTGGCCGTCCTTGCCCACCAGCGGCAGCACCGCGGCCTTCACCGGAGCGAGCCGGGGGTGCAGGCGCAACACCGTCCGCCGCTCCCCCTCGCCCGTCCCCTCGCGCTCGACGAATTCCTCGTCGTATGCGTCGACGAGGAACGCGAGCATCGCCCGGTCCGCCCCGGCAGCCGGCTCGATCACGTGCGGCACGTAGCGCTCGCCCGTTCCCTGGTCGAAGTACTCGAGCTTCTCACCCGAGAACTCCGCGTGGCGTGTGAGGTCGAAGTCGCCCCGGTTGGCGATCCCCTCGAGCTCCGACCAGCGGGCCTCGCCGACACCGTCGGTTGACGGGAAGAGGTATTCGACGTCGCTCGTGGCCGATGAGTAGTGGGACAGCTCGTCCGTGTCGTGGGCCCGCAGGCGCAGGTGGTCGGGCCGGATACCCAACTCCACGTACCAGCTCTCGCGCTCGGCGAGCCAGTGCTCGAACCATCGCGGAGCGTCGGCCGGGGGGACGAAGAACTCCATCTCCATCTGCTCGAACTCGCGGGTCCTGAAGATGAAGTTCCCCGGGGTGATCTCGTTGCGGAAGGACTTGCCCACCTGGGCGATCCCGAACGGGGGCTTCTTGCGCGAGAACTGGAGCACGTTCTTGAAGTTGATGAAGATCCCCTGCGCGGTCTCGGGGCGCAGGTAGGCCGTCGCGCCCGACTCCTTCACGGGACCGATCGTGGTCTCGAACATGAGGTTGAAGTCGCGGGCCTCCGTCAGCGAGCACTCCTCCGTCTCGCCGGGGTGGCGCGAGGGTTTGCGCCCGCACGCCAGCTCCTGGAGGTGGTCGGCCCGGAAGCGCAGCCCGCACGTGCGGCAGTCGACGAGCGGATCCGTGAAGCCGGCCAGGTGACCGGACGCCTCCCACACCCGGGGGTGCTGGAGGATCGCCGAGTCGATCGCCACGATGTCGTCGCGTTCCCGCAGCATCGCCCGCCACCACTCGTTTCTCACGTTCGTCTTCAGCAGCACGCCGTAATGGCCGTAGTCGTAGGTCGAGCCGACCCCCCCGTAGATCTCCGAGGAGGGGAACACGAAACCCCGCCGCTTGCACAGGGCGACGATCTTGTCCATCGTGACTTGGTCGCCGTTCACGGCGGGCTCTCCTCGCTGGGGCTGACGTGGGCTCCGTGATGCTAGTCAACGGGCGCTCGCGAGCCGTACGAGCCCCGCGCGGTCGTTCGAGCGCGCTCCCCGTGGACGGTTGTTCTAGTCGTCTTGGAGGGCTAAAGAGTTCCCGCGAAGAAGCCGATGAGAGTGATGTCCATGGGTGACTCCTCGAAACCCACAGAGCGCACCGCGTTCGCCGTGTCCCGGCGCCAACTCGAAGACGGTCCCGTGATCGTCGCGGTCGAGGGCGAGCTGGACCTCGCCTCGGCCCCCCAGCTCAAGCGGGCCCTCGCCGACGTGGTCGCCTCCGGCGCCGGCCAGATCGTGCTCGACATGGCCCTGGTCGGGTTCATCGACTCGACCGCCCTCGGCGTGCTGGTCGGCATCCAGCGCAGCCTGGGCGACGGGGCCCGCCTCGCGATCGCCGGCTCCGGTGCCGATGTCCTCAACGTCTTCGAGCTGACCGGCCTGGACTCCACCTTCGACATGTTCGCGACCGTCGAGGAAGCGTTGCGCTGGGTGCGCGGCAGCAAGGCGGCGACTGGTTGATGGATTCGCCCTCGGGTGGCAGGCGGCTTCTGCGTGTGGCGCGCAAGAGCACTGCCACGATCGGGCTCCTGACGCTTCTCGTAGTTCCGCTCGCCGCCCTGCAGCCCGGACCCGCAAGCGCCAGCAAAGCCCACACCACCACCACCCAGCAGCAGCTCGCCCAGCCCGCTCCAGGCAGCGAACCGCAGCCGATGAGCGTGGCAACGGCGCCGCCGGCGAGCACGGCCGCCGCGCCCCCCGCGGGCGACCCCCACCGGGGACACCACCACGCGGGCGCCCCCGCCGGTGCGCCGAGCACGACCGCGGCCAGCAGCGGCCAGGCGACCACGGCAGGCGCCGGCCAGCCCGCACAGCCCGCCGCTGAAAAGAGCCCCGACCACAGCCACCCTGCGGGTGCGCCAGCCGATCACAAGACCCGTCCGAGCCACGAAGGCTCCCACGGCGGGCGCGGCGGCGCCGGCCAAGCGGCTACCGCCAGCGGACACGAAGCCGCCCGCGGAGGCCGCGAAACCAGGCCCGCCGCGGCCGGCGGCGATCCGCCAAGCCGCCCGAACGGAGAAAGCACGCAACGTCCCGTACGCGAACGGCAGCGGCGCCTGACCGAACGCGAACAGCGACGGCGCGCGCGCGAAGGCGTCGCCCAGAGCGCCCCGCCTCGCCCCGTGCTCGCCTCGACCCCCTCCCAACCTGCCGTCTCTCCCGCCACGGGCGCGACGGCCGTGACGTCCCCAGTCACGCCATCGTCCTCCGCACCGGCCACCGCCGCGGCGGGGGCGAAGCCCGGCACCGGCGTCTCGGGCGTAGGCACGGCCGCGCAGAAGGCGAGCCCCGGTGCCCGCTCGCGCGCCCACAAGCACGGCAGCGCTGCCCTTGCCGGCGCTCCTCGCAGCGCGCTGCCGGCGCTCGCTCCCGTCGCCGGCGCCGCGGCGTTGACGGCGAGCGCGACCTCGCCGGGACATCATCGCGGTGATGCCAGCGACGGCGCCCCGCAGGGCCGTCCTCGCCCCCACGGTGGCGAATCGCCGATCGTGACCACGGTGACCAAGATCATCGGCGTCGTACCGCCGCTGGTGCGGGTGGTGATCGCGGCGCTCGTGCTCCTCGCCTTCGCCCTCGCCGTCAACTCGCGAGTGGGAGCGATCAGGACCCGGCGCCTCGCCCGCCAGCGCCGCGAGCTGCTCGAGGACGTCGGCCTGCTGCAGGCCGCCCTGCTGCCCACGCTGCCGGACCGGCTAGGCCCGGTCGGGACGACGGCGGCCTACCGTCCCGCCTCGGGGCCCGGGGCAGGTGGAGACTTCTTCGACGTGTTCGCCCTCGCCGACGGCCAGGTCGGGGTGATCGTGGGCGACGTCTCGGGACACGGCCGCGAGGCACTGCCCCACACGACCCTCGTGCGCTACACCCTGCGGGCCTACCTCGAGGCAGGCCTCTCGCCGCGGGGCGCCCTGCAGACGGCGGCTCCCGTGCTCGAGCGCCAGCTGGGCAGCTCCTTCGCCACGGTCGTCCTCGCCACCTACAACCCCCGCGAGCGCATGCTCGTCTACGCGTCCGCCGGCCACCCGCCGCCGCTCGTCACGGGAACCGAATCGATCGTCCCGATCACGGCCTGCTCGGCGCCCCCGATCGGCATCGGCCGCACGACCGGCACGCGCCAGACCACCGTGTCGATCCCCGGCGAGGCGGTCGTCTGCTTCTACACCGACGGCGTGGTCGAGTCCCGGGTCGAGGGCGAGCTGTTCGGGACCGAGCGGCTGGCTCGGGCGCTCGACCAGCTCGGCACCGGGGTCACTGCCGCTAGCCTTCTGGACACCGTGGCCGAGCAATGCGACCAGCGTGCCGATGACATGGCGGCCTGCCTGCTTCACATCGAGGGCGCCCCAGCCGCCCCGGCGGTGGAGTGGGAGGAGCTCGAGGTCGACCGCGGCGAGGCCGAGCGGGGTCGGCCGGAGCGCTTCCTGCTGGCTGCCGGACTCGCCCCCGGCGAGTCGGCCGCGCTGATGCGCGAAGTCCGCAGCGCCGCCGCCCGGCACGGGCGCGTCGTGCTCGAGTTGCAACGGGGCGATGTGGCGCCGGAGGTGCACCTGCACCCCCAGAACATCGCCGTCTTCCAGCCGCCGCTGCGCGCCGCCGCCGCCGCTGCAAGAGTGTCGCGATGAGCTCTCGTCCCGCCCCCGACGTCGACGCCGCCCTCGTCCTCGGGATGGCCTCGACCGCGCTCCCGTTCGCGGCCTCGCGTGAGGAAGAGGCCGAGCGCTGGCTGCGGATCCTGCGCATGTACGGCGACGCCGGTGCGGCGCTGCAGTCGCTCGGGGTCAGCGAGGGACCGCTCGAAGATGCCGTCCACGGCGGCGCTGACGCCGCGGCGCTCGCCCCGGACGACGACGCGATCTCCACCGTGAGCGAGGAGGCCGTCCGCGCCGCCCAGGGCCGGGGCGCCCCCGCGGTCGCTGCCGGGGACGTCCTAGTCGCCGTGATCGAGGTCTACGGCGAGGATTTCGACCGTGTGCTGCGGGTCCACGGGACCGACCGGGCCGAGGTGCTCGAGCGGTTGGGCGTGGAGCCCTCCTCGCCGCCTCAGGGCTGAGCTGGCCCTCGGCTCAACCGTAGGATTGCCCCGCCGTGGCGCGGATCCTGATCATCGGCGGCGGCTGCCGCGGCCGGCTGCTCGGCGCGACGCTCCTCGAGGATGGACACGCCGTCCGCGCGACCACGCGCAGCGAGGCGGGCCGCGCGGCGATCGAGGCCGCCGGCGGCGAGTGCTGGATCGGCACTCCGGAGCGGCTCGCAACGCTGCGGGGAGCGCTCGACGCGGTGACGATCGCGTGCTGGCTCCTGGGCACCGCGAGTGGGCCCGGAGACGAGGTGGCGGCCCTGCACGGCACCCGCCTCGAGCTGTTCCTGACCCAGGCGATCGACACGACCGTGCGGGGTGTCCTCTACGAGGCCGCCGGCACCGTCGCCCCTGCGCGGCTGCGGGCCGGCGCGGACACCGCCACCCGGCTCGCCGCCGCGAGCCAGATCCCGTTGCGCGTCCTCGGCGAGGACCCCGCGCACGCCGATGCGTGGGCGCTCGCGGCGCACGGCGCGATCGCCGAGCTGCTCGTCCGTGCATGAACACGGCTGGCGATCAAGACGGCCCGGGAGGGGGCCGATGATGAGCACATCATGGTGGGGGATCGATCCCGAACCGGCCTGCTCGTCGCGGCGTCCGGGGCCGGCGTGCTCGCGATCTCGCTGTACCTGCCGTGGTACGGCGAGGCCCTGACCCCGGCGGGGTCGAGGGCTGCGGCAGCGCTCGCCCGCCACGGCGGCCAGCAGGCGCTCGGCGTCGTCCGCGCCGACGCGGTCCTCGGCGGTCTCTTCCTCGTGCTGCTGGTGCTCGCGGGCCTGGCCCTGCTCGACGCGCTGGTCCCGCTCCTCCACGGTGGCCGCCTGCCCGACGGCGCGGGCGCGTCACTGGCGCTGCTCGGCATGATCGCCGGGGCGTGCGTGCTGTTCCGGATCGTGGATCCGCCCGCGCCGGTCTCCTCGACGCTGTCGCTGGCCCCCCGCGAGGGGGCTTGGCTGGCGCTCGCCGCCTCCGCGGCCGTGCTCGCCGGCGGCGTGTGGCCCCGCGCCAGGGCGTCGAGCCCGGTTGGCGAGGCCCAGCCCGAGCCGCCCTGGCTCGACGTGTCCGGCGTCACCCCGTAGCCGTAGGAGAGGCGCCGGATCGGTCGCCGGCGCGACGCCGCGAACGCGCGCTATGCTGGCGAAAGAGGCTAAAGCCGATCCGATTTGACCAATAAGAAGGGCGGTTTCCCGTTGTCCGATTACGCAAAGGACGTGCTCGTCAGCGCCGACTGGCTGCTGGAGCACCTCAACGACGAGAACATCCGCATCGTCGAGGTCGATGAGAACCCGGCGTTGTACGCCGAGGCACACATCCCGGGGGCGATCGGGTTCGACTGGAAGGAGGACCTCCAGGACCACGTCCGGCGCGACTTCCTCGGACCGGAGGACTTCGGCGCGCTGTTCGCCAGCCGCGGGATCTCCAACGATCACACGATCGTGGTCTACGGCGACCGCAACAACTGGTTCGCCGCCTACACCTATTGGTACCTGAAGTACTACGGCCACGACAAAGTCCTTCTGCTCAACGGTCCCCGTGAAAAGTGGCTCGCGGACGGGCGCCCGACGAGCGCCGACCTGCCCTCCCATCCGCCGGCGAGCTTCACCGCCAAGCCCGGCGACGATCAGATCCGGGCGCGGCGGGAGGAGGTCCTGGAGGCGCTCGGCAGCCCGACCAAGCTCGTCGACGTGCGCTCGCCCGCCGAGTTCGCCGGCGAGATCATCTCTCCCCAGGGCTACGAGCAGGAGGGCGCGCAGCGGGCGGGGCACATCCCCGGCGCGGCGTCGATCCCGTGGGCCCAGGCGGTGCGGGAGGACGGCACGTTCAAGTCCGAGCAGGAACTGCGCGACCTGTATGGCGGCAAGGGCGTCCTCGACGGCGAGGAGATCATCGCCTACTGCCGCATCGGCGAGCGCTCGGCGCATACGTGGTTCGTGCTGCACGAGCTGCTCGGCAAGGAGGACGTCAAGAACTACGACGGCTCGTGGACGGAGTGGGGCAACCTCGTCGGCGTGCCCGTCGAGGTCGGCTCCTAGCTGGAACGGCTCCAGGAGGGCGCGCTCACGCTCCGGCGAGCGCGCCCTCTGCTCACGCTCGGGTGGGCGAACCGTCCTCGTCGAGCCTCGCCAGCAGCAGCTCGATGATGCGAGCGGTGGCGCCCCAGATCAGGTGCTCCGCGACGACGTAGGCGTCGGTCTCGAAGGAGATGCCGCGGCGTTCCAGGCGTGTGCGCGTCCTCCCGGCCCGGATCGCCGCGAGGGGCAGCTCGAGCAGCTCGTCCACCTCGCGTCGTTGAGAGCCGCCAGGCCACGCCGGCTGGGACCGTGGCCACGAACGGATGGATGAGGTAGTTGGTCACGAAGGTCGAGACGGCTGGTAGCTCGCCGATCAACGTGACCCCCTCGCGCGGCAGCCCGATCTCCTCCTCGGCCTCGCGCAGGGCGGTGTCCTCGAGGGACGTGTCATCGGCGTCCCTGCGCCCGCCCGGGAAGGAGATCTCCCCGGCATGGCGGCGCAGGTCAGAGCGCCGGCGCGTCAGGACCAGGTGCGGCTCGGGGGGCTCGCCGGCCATGACCAGGGGGACGAGGACGGCCGCATCGACCTGCGCCCCGGCGGACGAGCGATAGGGGACTCCCGTGCCGGGGCGTTCAGGCGGCCAGGTGGACGCGCTCAACGCGCTCCTGGAACATGACCTCGCCGTCGAGGACGCGATGAATCGGGCACTTGGCGGCGATCACGCGCAGCTTCTCGATCTGCTCCTCGGTCAGGTCGTCGGGCAGCCTCGTGACCAGATCGAACTTCGTCGGACAGCCACGCTCCGCGGGGCTGTACGCGACGTCGACCTCGACGTGGCCGATGTCCCATCCCTTGCGGGCCGCATACATCTCCATCGTGATCGCGGTGCAGGAGGCGAGGCTGACGGCGAGCAGCTCGCGTGGATCTGGGCCGGCGTCGTCACCGCCCGCGTCGAGCGGCTCGTCGACGAGCACCTGGTGTTCGCGAACGCTGACGGTGTGCTTGAAGCTCGTCCCGTCCCGTCGCGCGGTGGCCACCATCCGTGTGGTCCCTTGCGTTTGACTCATCTCAATCCCTTCTTATAGGTCCCTCATGCCTACCAAAAATGATACCCCTGCGTCCGGGCGCCGCGAATCGGTCTTTTAGGCGAGGGGGTTGAAGAGCAGGCCCGTCAGCAGCTTGGGGAAAAAGAACGTGGACTTCGGCGGCATGTTCTCCCCCTCGGCCGCCACCGCCCGCACCGCGGCGACGGGGGTGGGACGCATCAGGAAGGCGGCGTCGTACTCGCCGGAGCGGACCATCTCGAACGCCTCGTCGGTATCGCGGGCGTAGAACATCCCGTTGAAGTGCGCGATGTCCTCGTCGCTGAGCCCGAGCGCTCCCTTCAGCACGAGCGCCTCGAGGACACCGGTGTCCAGGTGGCGGTACGCCGCGGAGCGGCCCGGCAGGGCGGCGTCGGCGATCGCCTGCTCGCGCAGCGCCAGCCGCATCGGTCGCTGGGTGCGCACGTCGATGTAGCCGAGCACGAGCGGCCCGTCCCCGGGGGGCGGCGCGAGCTCGTCGGCGTTCACCTCCTCGGCGTCGAAGTCGCGGGCGATGGCCGCGTCGAGGGCCTCCCAGCGGGCGTTGTCCAGTCCCCGCACCAGCCGGTGGGTGGGGAAGACCGTCAGACCCGGGTCCTCGAGGGCGACGAGGCACATCAGGATGTAGCGGTGGTCGCCCTCTCCGCCGACCTCCTCGGCGTAGGCCTGCATCGTCTCGTAGCGGTGGTGGCCGTCGGCGATCAGCAGCTCGGAGTCGGCCGTGGCGGCCTGGACGGCCGCGATCGCGGCGGGGTCGCCCACCCGCCAGAGCCGATGGACCGTGTCCTGCTCGTCGCGCACCTCGGCCCACGGCGAGTCGGCGGTGGCGGGCTCGAGGGCGGCCCAGGCGGCCTGGGCGGGGTCGGAGTAGAGGGAGAAGATGGGGGAGATGTTGGCCCGCGTGGCGCGCGTAAGCCGCAGCCGGTCCTCCTTCGGGCCGGGGTGGGTGCGCTCGTGGGGGCGTACACGGCCAGGGCCGTAGTCCTCGATCCGGACGCGGCAGAAGAAGCCCCGGCGGGTGCGCCGCTGTCCGTCGGGGCCGGTGTAGTCCTGCGTGTGGGCCCACACGGCCGGCTCCGGGTCGCGGACGAGGATCCCCTGCAGCTGCCAGCTCTCGAACAGCTGGCCCGCGGCGGCATACGGATCGCCCTCGCCCTGGGGGAGGTCGACGGCGACGACGTTGAACGGCGAGCGCGTGAGCAGGGCCGCCCGCTGGAAGGAGTCGATCACGTCGTAGGGAGGTGCGACGACGTCCACGATCGGCCCCGACACGGCAGGTTCGTAGTGCAGCGCGCGCAGCGGCTCGACATCGGCCATGACGGTGGCGGAGGCTACCAGCGGCGGGGATCGCAGCACGGGCCGCCCGGCCGACTACGCTGTCACGGACGGGACGTGGCGCAGCCTGGTAGCGCACCTGCTTTGGGAGCAGGGGGTCGCCGGTTCAAATCCGGCCGTCCCGATGGGAAATTGCCTGTAAAACGGCATGGAGGCGGGCCGAGTCGTTGTGAGAACCAAGCAGCCGAAGGGTCCGCTTCGCTACAGGGGAATCGCACCGGAGCGCCTCCTCAAGGTGGTCGCGGTCTCCCTCGGCCTCGTCGGTGCTGTGCTCGGACTGGTCGTGGTCCTGGACGTGATTCATCGCGCGACCGGACACAGCAGGCCGCACACGTCCAGCATCGTCGTGGTGGCCTGCATCTGCATCGCATTGGGCGGTTGGGCGCGTAGCGCTTGGCGATCAGCGGTTACGGAGAAGGTTCGTCGTTCCTCTCGGTCGTCGCGGCAACCCGATTAGGTAACAGGCTG
The DNA here is from genome assembly GCA_963743505.1 of uncultured Solirubrobacteraceae bacterium. Classification (GTDB taxonomy): domain Bacteria; phylum Actinomycetota; class Thermoleophilia; order Solirubrobacterales; family Solirubrobacteraceae; genus Palsa-744. Next base: position 1,262,825 of record CAVUPZ010000002.1, read on the forward strand.
CCGGCTGCGGGGGCGGCCAGCGTGTGCCAGGGTCCCGGGCAACCACCCCGACGAAAAGGGAGAACGACGGAAGGACTGAGGGGTAGGGAACTCGAACTGACGGAGGAGTCGACGGCGCGCTTCGAGGCGTGGGCGATCGAGATGCTGCGCGCGCTACGAGTACGTGCGGCCGATCCGCACTGAGGACGCGCCCCGGCAGCTACTACCCCTCCAACGGTGTCGCCAACAACCGGCCCTCTGGAAGCTAGGCACCAGACCAGCTGGGAACCCCAGACCATCGGCCCCGTTCATCGTCCGTTGGCTGTTCCTTCTCTGGCTCAGAGGCCAAGGCCTCAATGTGCTGGTCAGCAGCCGGCTGTTGGCGCGGCCTGAGCGCAGCAGCTTCGATGGCGCTCTAGCCGTGCACGGTCGCGTCCGCGAAAACATCCCTGGGTGGTGAACTGCCCACGCGCGCCGGGGTTCAGGTGTCCGAGCACAGTGCGGCTCTGAGGGCGCCCCCTACCGGGGGGCTTCAAGAGTTCCAGCACAGTGCGGCTCCGACGGCGCCCCCTACCGGGTGCGGCATGCCTTGCCTGGCTACACTCGCCGGTCCGTAGGGTGAGTGTCATGTGTCCGGCGCGCACCAACACGACGCCCCGCCGGACGTACGTGGCTGTGGCGTTGCAGACGTTGGCCACGCTCCATTCGGTACCCCGCACGGTCGCTGCGCTGTACCCCCCGGTGATCGTGAATTCGCCGTGTGCCCTCCCGTTGAGCATGCCCCGTACCTTGCTGGACAGGCGCCTGGCTGCTCTGCGCCTTCTTGCCTAGGCTCGCGCACCCGCTGCGGGGAGACGTGTTCACGATGGTCAGGTTCGTCAATCCGCGCTGGTTTCGGTTCTGCAGGATCGTGAAGATGCCAGCCGAGAATTGGCCGGACTGCTGTTTGCCGAGCTTGGCGGTCGCGGTGGTCAGTTCCACGACCCCTTCGGTCGTGTCGAGCGTCGAGCCCACCGGGATCTGGTGCGCTTCGGTCAGGGGGATGAACCCCGCGCCCTTGCTCTGGCTCGCAAACGCGACCGGCAGCGGCCCGGCGTAGCTGAGCTGCGCGCTCACGACGCTCAGGTGCGTGCCCGCTCGTAGCCTCACAAACACTCTGCCGCTGATCGGTGCGACGTTGACCGTCTTGCCCAGCACGGGGGGCGGCAGCACGGCTTTGGAGGGCTCGACTCCGTTTGTCGCCCACGTCTTGGTCACGTCGATGGCCCCCGGTGCGACCGCGAGTGCGACTCCGGCAAGCACGAGTGCGAACGCCATTCTTGGTCGAGCGGTGCCGAGTCCGTGCTCCTGCATACGCATTTCAGTCCCCGTCGCGATGTCGGCCCATCAAGAAGGCCTCGATCCTAAGCGATTCGGCCGACGCTATGGCCGTTTGCACGGTTTTTTCGGCGCCTAGCAAGATTGGCAAGGGTCACGTCCTGACCGGCGCCCTGGCGGCGTGCCACTGTTCGGCGCGAAACACGATCTCGCCACGAGGTCGTGCTGGCGAATGAGCTCCAGCGCCCCGGCCGGCACCAGCGTGATCAAGGCGTGGTCGGTGAGGCGTCGCATCGGGCTCCTTGGGTCGGGATCGCTGGCGTTGGTGTGGGGTCGGGGTTGACGGCCCGCGAGGGATGGTGGTTCGCCATCGAAGCTGTGCGGCTCTGGATATGCCGGGCCGCTGTCTTCAAGGTGATCGAGGGATGGCGGTTCGAGCGGGGAGGCGAGCGATTCAACGATTGGCGGTCAGGTGGCCGAGGCCCGATGCCCGCCGGCCACCTGCAGGTGTTCCTGAGCCGTTCGCTCACGTATGCGGTCTCGCCGCGAAGTTGCGCGGCCAGGGACGACCCTCGAGTGGCTGCGCCCGATGGGGGCATCGCCGGGTCCGGCCCGCGGGGGGAGCGGGCCGGACCGTGTGCACGTTCACAGGAGGAGGTTGTGCGTTGCTGTAGCGCGATTGTCGCAGCGGGAGGGTCCTGTGCCGCCTGCAGCTTGGCGATCTCCGCCGCGAACCGTTTGACCTTTCGTTGCTCGGAGGGCACCGACGGCGCGTCCATGAGAGGATGCCTGCCAATCGCGGGCGGCGCTATGTCCACTCGCCCTGCAAGGAAGGAGCTCCAAGTTATGTTCCGTAGGCATTTGAGCTACGCCAATGTGGTAGCCACGATGGCGCTGGTGTTCGCGATGGGCGGTAGCGCGATCGCCGCCAAGCACTATCTGATCAGTTCGACCAAGCAGATCAACCCAAGCGTCCTCAAGGCGCTCAAGGGCAATGCCGGCAAGACCGGCGCGGCCGGGTCGGCCGGGTCGGCCGGGGCAAAAGGCGAAACGGGACCAAAAGGCGAAACGGGGCAAAAGGGAAGCGGGGCAAAAGGCGAAACCGGACCAAAAGGCGAAACCGGACCAAAAGGCGAAACCGGACCAAAAGGCGAAGCTGGTCTGTCGGCGCTTTCGACGTTGCCATCGGGTGCCAGCGAGAGTGGTCAGATCGCGGTGATCGGCAACAATGCCGCATCAGGACAGGAGATCGAGGACACGGTTACGTTCCCGGTGCCGCTCGCACAAACGCTCGAAGAATCCCACGTGATCTTCACCACTGTGTCGGGCACTACACATTGCAGCGGCCAGGGCCATGCCGAAAAAGGCTACCTCTGTATATATGTCACGTACGAAGGGGGTGTCGAAACACCGGTCAGCCGGAACTTCGAAACGAGCGGTCTTGGTGGTGCCGGGACTCATGGCTTCGGCGCGTTTTGGCAAGCGAAAGCGAGCAGTGAAGTCTGGGCCGAGGGCACCTGGACCGTCACCGCCACCTAGAGCTATGCCGGTTAGCCCGTGGGGTTGACCGGCGTCCGTGATGGCCGGCCGCTCGTCGCGGGGGGCTTGTCCGGTCGGAGAGAACGCTCCGGCGGGATCCCGATGAGATGAGGAGGGCCGGCCATCAACTGAAGCGATGACCTGGGGATGGCGCTCCTGAACGGGTTGCGGGCGCGCGGCTGTCAGCGATGCCAGCGATATGGAGTCGTCGTCGAGACCTTGATTAGACCGGCCCGTTCCAGGATCGGGCGTGAGTACTCGGTCGAGTCGCTGTGAACGAGCGTCTTCCCTTTCGCTAAGGCCGACCTGGCGCGCGCAGCGGTAAGAGCTCGATAGATGCCACGGCTGCGCCACGCTTGCAAGGTGGCACCGCCCCAGATCCCCGCGAAGTCGGTCCCTGCAACCGGCTCAAGACGACCCGCGCCGATGATCTGACCATCGGCCTCAGCGACCCACAGCTCCATCCCGTCGTTGAGCGCGAGACGCCGCAACAGTGCCTGGGTCATAGCGTCAGACATGTCGCTTCCAAAAGCGAGATCCTCCATCGCAGTCATGGCGCTGACATCTGCGGCCTCGCTCACTTTTCGCAACGTCACGCCTTTTGGCAAGGCCACGGTGACATCGAGCAATTGCGCGCGCCCGATCATGATCGACTCCTGCTCGTCCGGTTCAAATGCGTTGTCCATCAATGCCTCATGCAAGCCGACGATGCGATCGTGACCCCGCGTCTTCCACTCTACGCTTGTGATCCCAGGAATTTGGCGGTAGTGATCGACGGCCGGTCTTACGAGCTGAGCCGTCGCCTTCGAATCATCGCCGCGCGGAGCAGGATACGTCACAAAACCACGACCGCCAGCGAACGTCACCAGGCGCAGCGGTCCGAGACGCGCTTGTGCGATCGCGCTCGGAGTCTCCGCATCGGTCCGTAACTGCTGGTCATATGCCACAAGGAACTCGTGCGGATCGCTCATCGGCAGACAGTAGGCGATACGGCCAGGTGCAGGTAGTGTCGTTAAACAGGTCCGGCCCGCGGGGGGAGCGGGCCGGACCGTGTGCACGTTCACAGGAGGAGGTTGTGCGTTGGCGACTTCGTGTCGCCTACATGCAGTATCGCTACTTCGATGAGCGTCACCTAAGGGTTCCTCTCGCCCGAGATAAAAGTCCGCCTCACCTGAGATAAGCGTTGCCACGCGGCCCGGCGGCCGGGAGCGCGTCGCACGGTGGAATGCCCGAGTGGGCCCTCCGCCTGCGCAGGGAAGCACGGTGGGGGTTGCCCGAGACACGAGCACCCCGATCCGCGCTTTCCCCGACGCCAATGACGTCATATGGGGCTCTTGCCCAACCCCACCGCCTGCGATCATGGCCCTGATGACGGCCATCGCTAGCATGCCCATGCCCCCCGGGCCGGCCCTGCCCCGCCTGCTTCAGACGCTCGGCTTCATCCTCGTCCCGGCTCGATTCATCGACGCGTGCCGACGGCGCTACGGCGACGTCGTGACCTTCAGCAGCCTCTTCGATTCCGGCTTCGTGATGGTCTTCGAGCCCGAGCTGGTCAGGCAGGTCTTCCGCGGGTCCCCGGAGGTGCTGCGAGCCGGAGAGGCCAACGCCGTGCTCGGCCCGGTGGTTGGGGATCGCTCCGTGCTCCTGCTCGACGGCGCCGAGCACCTGCGCGAGCGCAAGCTCATGCTGCCGGCCTTCCACGGTGAGCGGATGCGGGCCTACGCCGAGGTCATCCGCGAGGCTGCCGACAAGTCGATCGAGTCCTGGCCGGTGGGCGAGCCATTCACGCTGCTGCCGCAGATGCAGTCGCTGACCCTCGACGTGATCATGCGCGCGGTCTTCGGAATTGATGCGGGGCCGCGACAGCGGGAGCTCAAGGCGCGCATCCGCGCACTGCTGGACCCGGTGGCCTCGCGCGTCAGCGTGCTCATGCTGGCGCTCTCCCGCGGGCGCTTCGGCGCCGGCGCCGGGCGGCGCTTCGAGGAGAGCCGGCACGTGCTCGACGAGCTGATCTACGAGGAGATCGCTCAGCGCCGCGACGGCGGAGACATCGAGGAGCGCGAGGACGTCCTGTCGATGCTGCTGCTCGCGCGCGACGAGGGCGGCCGGCCGATGACCGACCGCGAGCTTCGCGACGAGCTCGTCACACTGCTCGTCGCAGGTCACGAGACGACCGCGACGGGGCTTGCCTGGGCCTTCGAGCTGCTGCTCCGCACGCCGCGGGTGCTGGAGCGACTCAGGGCGGAGCTCGTCAAGGAGGGCGACGACTACCTCGACGCGGTGGTCAAGGAGACCCTGCGACTGCGCCCCGTGATCATGGGCGTCGGCCGCGTGGTGCGCGGAGAGCCCTTCGAGCTCGGCGGCTACCTGATCCCGCCGGGTGTCGAGATCAACCCGTCGATCGCGACGATCCACCGTCGTGAGGACCGCTACCCGGACGCGCGGGCATTTCGCCCCGAGCGCTTCCTCGGCCCCGATGCGCCCGACACCTACACCTGGCTGCCGTTCGGCGGCGGCACGCGCCGCTGCCTCGGTGCGAGCTTCGCCACCTTCGAGATGCAGGTCGTCATCCGCCGGGTATTGGAGAGGACCAGCCTGGCGACGGTGGGCCGCCGCCCCGAAAAGGGCGTGCGTCGAGGGATCACGTTCGTACCTGCCGGGGGCGTTCGGGTCCGGCAGGCCGCGTCTCCGGCGGGCGTATCCCCACGCACAGCCATCTGATTTAGGCCTGGAGCCCGGCGGCTTCGAGGGCCTCCGAACGATCCCGGTATACGCAAGTCGACGTCAAGCGACCGTCGCGGACGGTCACCACGTGCGCGTCTGGCAGCTCGATCGGCACTCCGCTCCCGCTGCCCTTGGCCACCACGCGCACGAACACCACCACCTGGTCGCCCGCGTCGACAAAGCGCTCGGGCTCAAAACGCCATTCGGCCCATGCGTCCCGCAGCATCGCGAGCAGTTGCGCGAATCCTTCTCTTCCCCTGAAGACAGGTTCGCCCTCCGGGTAGCCGCCGGGAAGCCGCAGCTCGTACTCCTCGTCGAGGTATTCGCGAAACATCCGATCGAAGAAAGCCGAATCGTCGTTCGGGTCAGTCCCCCCCAGGCTGGGGAGCAACGCATACCAGCGACGGACAAACTCGATGTTCGGCGACATCGTTCGGCCAAGTATCCCGCAGCTGACTAGACGATCATGGGCTGCGCGATACTCGCATGGATATGTCGCGAGACAAGGTGGACGTTGCCAAACGAATGGTTGATGCCTACAACCGCCGCGATGTCGATGGCGTGTTCGCCGAGCTCGCGACCCCCGACTTCGAGTGGTACCCAGGGATCGTCAGGGCACTCGATGGCAGCGGCTACCGCGGACGCGACGGCGCCGAACGGTTCGCTGCCGACACCAGCGAAAACTGGGCGGAGCTCCAGATCCTCGCTGAGGAGTTTCGCGATCTCGGCGATCGGGTGCTTGTACTGGGCAGGCTCGACGGGCGCGGAAAGGGCAGCGGCGTACCGGTCGATCAGCCGTTCGTGACCATCCTCGACTTTCGGGGCGACAGGATCTGGCGTTGCCGGGTGTACCTCGATCGCGTCGAGGGGATGCGAGTTGCGGGGCTCTCCGAGTAGACGCCTCGCCTATCTCCTGCTCGATCGGTCGTGCATCAGCTGGCGCCAACCACGAGCCTCTATGTGAACACCGAACTTCCGGGCTGCGGCGCGAATCCGCCGCCAGGCGGCGTCGCGTTCCTTGTCTGTCACGCCCTCGACCTGGTCGAACCGCGCGACGGCGTTGCGGACGTGCCTCGCGTCGCCGATGGGCTCCTTTTCCTTCGAGGGGAATGCGAACGGCGGTTTCCTGCTCGTCTGCGTGGTGGGCATCGATCGACCTCCTGCCTGAGTGCTCATTCTGGTCAGCGGAGCATTACCCCCATCCTCGCGCATCACTCATCACGCATCACGCGTCAGGCGCATCGGGCGCTGAACGAGGGGGGCGCGACGCATGTCCGGAGCCCGCGCAGCCAGGACGCCTGCCACGCCGCAGCGAATGGGAACGCGCTGGACGGGTATCTGCGGAGTCCGAACCAAACAGGAGAGGAGGCACGATGAGCACGGGAGCCATCGTTGCGATCGTCGTAGGTGTCGTGGTCGTGTTGGCCCTGCTCGCTGCCGCGATGCGGGCGAGCCGCCGCCGGCGGCTGGAAGCGCGACGCGAACAGGCCGGCGAGCTTCGGAGCCAGGCACGATCGAAGTCCGTTCAGGCGGAGAGCGCCAGGGCCTCGGCCGACGAGCAGGCCGCGCGCGCCAGACGCTCGCAGGCCGAAGCCGACGAAAAGGCCGCGGAGGCTCGTCGAGACACCGCGCTCGCCGCGCAACGCCAGGAGGTAGCCGAGCGCCAGGCGTACGGCGCCCGGACGGAGCATGACCGAGCGCGTGCCGTTGATCCGGACGTGAGCGACGACGGGTACGAGGAGGCCGTCGAGCTCGAGAACGGCTCGGGCGGGCCCCAGCGAGTGGGCTAAGTCCCGCTCGAGCGGGGAGGCAGTCGTCCGCAGCCGCGCGCGCGGCTGCGGACGGCGCCGTGTGGAGGGAGCGGTTCCGCCGTCTGCCTGCCCGGCGGTCGCCTCTATGCGCGTGGGTCCGTATCCGCGCTCCCCATCTGTCAAGGTTGGCCTCCGACGGACGGGACGAGTGGGTTTGAAAGGGCGGGCGATGGAGCAGGTCGACGTGGTGATCGTGGGGGCACGTCTGGCTGGATGTGCCGCGGCGGCCCCGCTTGCGCGGGCCGGACGGCGGGTTGTGGCGCTCGAGAAGTTGGGCTTCCCCTCCGACCAGCTCTCGACCCATCTGCTGATGCCAGCGGGCACCAGCGAGCTCGCACAGATCGGTGCATTGCCGCGGATCCTCGCGGTGAAGCCGTCTCCGATCCGCTGGGTTCACGTCGAGGCCGACGGCGCCCGGGCGATCGAGCGAGTTCGCCCGGCGGCCGACGGCATCGACTTCGGCGTCTGCGTGCCGCGCGTCCTGCAGGACGTCCAGCTGGTGGAAGCCGCCCGCGAGCAGGGCGCGGAGGTCCGCGAGCATTGCACGGTCGAGTCGCTGCTGTGGCGCGCCGGCCGCGTCGCGGGGGTCCGTTACCGCGACGGCGACGGGGCCGAGCACGAGATCGCCGCGACGCTGGTCATCGGAGCGGACGGACGACGCTCCATCACCGCCGCCCTCGTCGGTGCGTGGACGCCCTACCGGCTCTCGTGCAACGGCCGCGGGCTCGTCTTCCGCTACATCGCGGACCCTCTCGCAGGGCACAGGGAGGCCGAAACGGCCTATCAGTGGCGCGAGGGGGAGTCGTTCGCGTTCGTCTTCCCCAGCGCCCCAGTGGGCACGATGCTCGTCCTGTTCATGGGACACCGGGACGAGGCCAGCGAGGCGCGCAAGGACCCCGAGGGCTACTGGGAGCGAAAGCTCGGCCAGCACCCGGGGCTGATGCGACGCACGCATGGAGCACCGCCGGGCAGCAAGCTGCGTAGCACAGGCCAGACGCCGGCCTTCTTCCGCGCTTCGTCCGGGCCGGGCTGGGCGTTGGTCGGAGACGCTGGCCATTTCAAGGATCCGGTCACGGGGCAGGGCATGCGCGACGCCATGTTCGCTGGCAGGACCCTCGCCGAACGCGTCCTGCCAGCGCTCGAGGATCCCGGCGCCGTCGACGGCGCGACCCGTGCCTGGGAGGCCGACCGCGACCGCGAGTGCCTGCCGGCGTACCACTTCGCCAACGCTGACACGAGGGTCGAGCGCCAGTCCGCCGTGATCTGCGAGCTCATACGCGACGCTGGGCGTAGCACCGAGCCGGACATCAGCGATCTGTTCGGCCGCGCCCGCACCCCCCAGCAGATAGCTCCGCTTTCCCGGCTCTCCCGAGCCTTGGGGGCGGCGCTCGTGCGCGGTGAGCGCCCGCGTCTCGAAACGATCCGCCGCGCGATCGAGGACATTCGAACCGAGCTGTCCGTCCGCGGCGAGCTGCGCTCGGACAGGTTCCGCTCAACCCGATTGATACGAGGCTCCGAGCATCCTGGCGCATCCTGGCCGCCAGCACCACCGATGCCCCGGCCCATCGGGCCGACGGACGAGGCGTCGGGCGACCCCATCTCCGAGACGGCACTGACGTGACCCGGATCGCGATCATCCAGCCCGCCCTCGCTCTGGGCGCGGTCGACAGCAACCTCGAACGGATCGAGGACCTGATCCGCGACGCACACCGCGAGCACTCGCCAATGGTCATCGTGGTGCCGGAGGCGTGCACGACGCCGAACGTGTACGCGCGCGTCCTGCGTGCGACGCCTCGCCCCGTCGACGGCCGGCCGCTGCAGATGCTCACACGCCTGGCTCGTGAGCTCGACTGCGTGCTCGCCGGCGGCTTCGTAGCCGTGCGCGGCCCGCACGCCTACGGCACGTTCGTGCTCGCCGAGCCCGACGGCTCGTTCCACCTGCACGACAAGGACATTCCCACCGCCTGGGAGCAGAACTTCTACACCGGCGGCGACGACGCCGGCGTGGTCGAGTGCCACACGCTTGGCTGCACCGTAGGGCTGATGTCGGGTTGGGAGTGGGCGCGCTTCAGGACCGCCGAGCGCGTCCGCGCTCGCCATGGCGAGATCGTCCTCGGAGGAATGTGCTGGCCGTCGATGCCTCTGAACTGGCCCGGGCCGCTGCGCTGGTGGGCCCAGCGCGAGCATGCAATCTGGCGCGCGCAGGCCCGCGCGCTGCCCGGACAGGTCGCACGGGTCACCGGTGTGCCGGTCGCCCACGCCTCGCACGTAGGCGCGGTCACCGGCGAAACACCCCTCGGCCCCGGCATCCCGTGGCGGACGGAGATGATCGGCGAGTCCCAGGTCTGCGAGCGCGATGGGACGATCCTCGCGAGGCTCACTCTCGAGGACGGCGAGAGCCACGCGTCCGCCGACGTCGACCTCACGGTGGCGCCGAGTCCCGTTGATCCGATCCGCGACCGTTTCTGGATCCCGGAGTTCACCCTCACGACCCAGGCCGCGTGGCACGCGATGAACGCACAAGGCGCGCTGAGCTACAAGTTGCGCCACGCGCGCCGGGCGTTCCCCTGGCAGGCATGGCCCGCCGCCGATCTGCCGGACGATATGCCAGCCGTCGCAGCTGCAGACAACGGCGCTACATCGACGTCGTGAAGCGAGACACCTAGCGGGTATTCGCGCCCGCGGCTAAGATCGATCACATGGCCGACCCGCCCATCCGCGTCGTCATCGCTGGTGGTGGCGTGGCCGGCCTCGAGGCGCTCAGCGCCCTCCGTGCGCTTGCCGGCGGGCGTGCCCAGCTGACGCTCGTCGCGCCCGAGAACGAGTTCGTTTTCACTCCCCTGGATGCCCGGCGAAAGTTCCGCCCCACCGAGCTCAAGAGGGTCCCGCTGAGCCGCATTGCACGTGACGTCGGAGCCGTCCACGTCGAGTCGACGGTAGTGGCCGTCGACCCCGAGGGGAAATCGGTGAGCACCGCGGACGACCAGCGCCACGAGTACGACGCGCTGGTGCTCGCCACCGGGGCGCAGGCAACCCCGAACCTCAAGCAGGCAATGATCTGGGATGACCGATCCGAAGCGGACATGCTCGGCGGACTGCTCCGCGACGCCGAGGAGGGGTACACGCACAGCCTGGCGGTGGTCATCCCGAAGGGCCCGTGCTGGCCGCTGCGGGCATACGAGCTGGGGCTCCTGGTCGCACTGGACGCCAAGGACATGGGAGCCGACCTGCACGCGACGATCGTCACACCCGAGCCCTCTCCGCTCGCGATCCTCGGAGCGCATGCCGTCGAGATGATCGCCAGCGAGCTCGCGAAAGCCGGGGTGAGCGTCGTCCCCGATGACCGCGCCGTGTTCGAGGACGGCCGGCTGACGGCGACGCTCAGTGACTCCGGTGAGCCGATCGCGGTGAACCGGGTCCTCGCGCTGCCATCGCTGCGTGGTCGGCCGATCCCCGGCATCCCGACCGATGCGGACGGGTTCGTGTCGATCGACGATCACTGTCGAGTCGTGGGCCTGACGGACGTGTGGGCGGCGGGCGACGGCACTGCCTTCCCGCTGAAGTCGGGCGGCTTCGCAAGCGAGCAGGCGGACATCGCAGCGGAGTGCATCGCCGCGGCGGCCGGCGCCGCCGTCGAGCCACATGCCTTTGATCCGAGCGCTCGCGCGGACCTGGCCGGCCTGCCCACCGGGCGCTTCTTGGAAGCTCGGGTCAACAGGGAGTCCGGCCGGGGGCTCACGATGCACCTACCCGCCTTCGGGATGCCCGTGCTCACCTACCTCGACCGGGACCTCAAAGCGGGCTATCGCGGAAGCCCCTGACCGCCGGTTCGCGCTCCGACAACCTGGCTCCCGGCGCCGGATGGGGCGAGCACGGATCCGTATGGGTGGGAAGCCGCAACGTTCTAGAGCGCCGGTCTGCCCGCTCCAGGGTCGGGTCATGGGCGTCATCCGTATGCGGTGGTTGCCGGGCAGCGGCACCGGCACCGACGAGGACCGTGCGAACGCGGTCCGCAGGCTCCGTGAAGACGGAGCGCGCCGCTGGCGCGAGACCGCCGCCGCGCGGGAGCTCGAAGGCTCGTTGATCTCGCTCGCCGGGCTCCTCGGCACGGTCGTCACCGATCCTCGGGAGGTCGCGGTCGGGCGCCTTGACGACGTGATCGTTCACTGGACGGCGGCGAGCGCGTATCCGGCCGTGACCGGGATCGTCGTGGGCACGGGCAAGAGCGAGGTCTTCATCGGCATCCGCTGGGTCGAGATGTCGGCCCCCGCGACGGTGCGCTTGCGCGACTCCGCCGTCCACGCACGGGGGGCGGAGCGCCGCGCCCGCGAAGTGTCGCTCGCACACGACGTCCTGGACGGGCAGGTGATCGATGCCGCCGGCGTCGACATGGTCCGTCCCGCCGACGTGTACTTGGCCGTGGTGCGAGGCAGCCTCGAGTCGGGGCATCGAGATCGGCGTGCGCGCTGGTCCGGCGACTGGCAGCGTGGAGGCGGGGGGGCGTGTGATCGACTGGGCGAGCATCCGTCGTGCGAGCGCGCGAAACGGGTGAGCGGCGCGGGCGTCGCTGGAGCTCGCGGGGAGCCGGTGTGGATGCGGCTGGGGTCAGCGGGGATCTCAACGCGTTGCACAGCGAGGTAAAGGACGCGTTGCGGGCGCGAAGGCGAGCCGGTGGGGAGAGGCCGTGAGCACGGTCGAGGCTCCCACCGCGGGGTGTCACACGGCGATGCCGGCGGACTGCGCCGGGTGCTCGCGCTGCTCGCGTCCTCGGCCTGGGCTGATCGCCGCCAACGCGGGGAACGATGCCGGCGGCATCCTGACATACGCCAGCGCGGGCGCCCAGTTCGGCTACCGGACGCTGTCCTGATGGTGCTGATCACGGTCGCGCTCGTGGTCGTGCAGGAGATGTGCTCGCGACTGGGGGCATACACGGGGGAGGGGCTCGGAGCGCTGATCCGCGAGGAGTTCTCGCTGCGCAGCGGTGCCGCCGCGATTGCGCTCCTGTTCGTCGCGAACGCGGCTTGACGGTCAGCGAGTTCGCCGGGGTGGGGCGCGATGGAATCTTCGGCGTCTCGCGTTACATCGCGGTGCCGCTCGCGCTCGCGGCGATCTGGGCCGTGACGTGCTGGGCAACCCGCGGGCCGAACGCGTTTCCTCGTGATGGGGCTGTGTTCATCGCCTACCGGTCGCGGCGCTGGCGCATCACACGCCAGCAGTCTTCAGCAACCTGCTGTGGCCGCACTTCCTGCACTCGAACGCGTTCCTGCTGCTGTCCGTCGCGCTGATCGGGACGGATCACGCCTATATGCAGTTCTACTGACCCGCCGTCGTCGACAAGGCATCACCGCAGTCCTACGGGGCGAGCGGATCGACACGGTCAACGGAGCGATCCTCCCGACGTCGTCTCGATCTTCATCATCATCGCACGGCGCGGCGATCGGCGGCAGTGGACCGCTCGCTCGCGGCCGAGGCTGCGGCGCTGCGCCCGTGGGGGGCGCCGCGGAACAGCTGTCGCGGTCGGGCTGCTGGGCGCCTCGCTGCTCGCCGCGGATGTCCGCTCTCGACGGTATGCGATCGCCGAGACCGCGGGGGTCGAACGCTGCTGTCGCGGAAGATCGCGAGGGCGTGTTCTACGGTCTCTACACGTGCAGCTCGTGATCGGCGCGGGGTCGCCTGTTACCGGAACGCCGTCGACTGGTGGTGAACGCCCAGGTGCTCAACGGCTTCATCACCCCGTCCTGCTGACGTACATCCTCGTCTCGCCAACCGGCGCTCGGTGCTGGGGGACGCTGCCAACGGTCCGGTCTTTCGCGTATAGCTACGGTATGCGTCGTGATCGTCGGGATCCTCTCGGCCGTCGTGCTCTTGCAGACATCGCGGGATGGTTGTGAGGGCGGGGAGTCACGGATGGCGCGGCCGCTGAGCACGAGCGGGCAGGGCTCGCCGCCGGTGCCCGATCCGCCACCGGGCGCCTGGCGACGCGTCGCTGCGTGGCGTGCTGCGCCTGGTGGCGATCGTGGTCGGCTGCGCGATCGCCCTCTACCTCCTGTGGCGGGTGCGCACCGTGGTGCGGCTCGTCGCCATCAGCGTGTTCCTGGCGCTCGCGATCATCCCGTCGTCGACGCGATCGACCGGCGTACTCGCCTCGCACGGGCGCTCGTGATCTCGTATCTACATCTTGTTGATCGCGCGTGGTGGTGATCGGCTGCTGTATTGAGCATGTGATGAGGTCGGACAGCTCTCCCACGACGCGCCCCGCTACGCCCGCGAGCTGCGGGCCAACGCGACCTTCCGGCACTACGACAACCGCTATCACATCACGCCGAAGCTGGTGAAAGACGCTCGCAGCCTGCCGCAGGCGCTTGCCCACCTGGCCGGGCCGCTCCAGCAGGTCACCGTGTCGGCGTTCAGCTTCATCGGCCAGCTGGTGACGGTATTGGCGGTCACGTTCCTGCTCGTCCTGCACGGCCACGACTATGTGAACATGGGCCTGTCGTTGACGGGCGAGCGCAAGGAGCATTACAGGAGCGTCATGGTCGAAATCAACCGCGCCGTCGCGGACTACGTGATGGGCAACATCCTGATCAGCGTGCTCGCGACCGTGGCGACATGGATCGTGCTGTCCTTGCTCGGCGTTCCCTACGCGCTCTCGCTCGGGTTCGTCGTCGGCTTCTTCGACCTGCTCCCGCTGATCGGGGCCACCCTGGGCGCGATCGTCGTCGCGTTGGCGACGCTGACGGTGAACTTCCCGGTCGCCACGCTCGTCTGGATCGGCTTCATCGTCATCTGGCAGCGCTTCGAGGACTACGTGGTCCAGCCGCTCGTCTACCGCAGGGCCCTCCACGTCAACCCGATCGTGACGATCGTGGCCGTCCTCGTGGGTGCCTCGCTGCTCGGGGTACTCGGCGCCCTGATCGCGATCCCGACGGCGGCCGCGATCCAGATCCTCATCGCCGACTGGTGGTCCTCGCGCTCCGGCGCCACCGCCGCCGCGGCGGTAACGGACGCGTGAGGAGTAGCCTCCCCGGCCAGGTCAGCTTGTGAACGCAGAGCTCAACAACCACCACCGCGACACGCTGCAGAAGATCTTCGCGCGACCTTCGAGCCGCAACATCGAGTGGCGAGCGGTCCGCTCGCTGCTCGAGGCGGTCGGGACCGTGCAGGAGCGACACGACGGCAAGCTGAAGGTGACGGTTGGTCCCGAGACCGAGGTCCTGACGGCGCCCAAGCACAAGGACATCGATGTGCAGATGCTGGTCGACCTGCGCCGCATGCTCGCCGGAGGGGGATTCTCGCCAACTGGCCGCGCGCAGCAGGACGAGCGCGTTCGTGACCATGGCGACGGCCGCTGGGGCGAGCCAACCTAGTCCGGAGCGCCGTGCAGTGCCGCGCCGTGCCGTCGGAGCGGGCGCGGGAGCCGTCCGGGCCCAAGCCGTCATGGGCCGGCCATAAGCGGCGACTGTCGGGACGGGCCAGGTCCGTTATTGGCGTCAGACGCGCCGTCGCCCAGGCTGCGACGCATCAACAACGTCGAGAAAGGAAACGCCATGGCGGATGAGATCGCAGTCAGGCAGGACGTCATCGTTGTCAGCTTCGAGGAGGACAGCGACGCTACGAGGGCTGAGCAAACTGAAGGAGCTCGACTCCGAGGGCCGCGTCGACCTCCAGTCGGCGGCGGTGGTCACGCGGGGCACAGCGGCCGCGTCGTGGTCAAGGACGAAGTCGGTCATGAAAGCATCACCGGCGCCGCCTCCGGCGGCCTGATCGGCCTGTTGATCGGCATCATCGGTGGGCCGCTCGGGGTGCTGCTCGGCGGAGCCACGGGGCTGCTCGTCGGATCGCTGTTCGACCTCGACGACGACGAAGACTCCGATCCGTCCTGAGCGATATCTCCAAGTCGGTGAGCGTGGGCCACACGTCGCTCTGGCCGAGGTCAGCGAGGGTCGAGGTCGTCGACGAGACATGCGCCGCCTCTCCGGCAGTGCTCAGGCGCTCGGTGCAGGACGTCGAAGCCGAGATCGCCGCAGCTGAGGACGCCAGCGCACGGCGAAGAAGGAAGCTCGCAAGGCCCTACGTGAGCGGCGCATGCCGAGCGCGAGGAGAAGGTCCACGCGAAGGTGGCGAGCTGAAGGGCAAGCTCCACACACGCGGGGGCTGGCGCGTCGAGCGCTGAGCGCGCGGGCGGCATCAACGAAGCGCGTGTCGTGCGGCACACGCACTGGTAGCTTGGGTGAGCGCTGCAGCTGTGGGGGTGCTTGGGCGCTCGGTCGGTTGCTGCACTGCTGAGTGTGCGCAGCGCAGGTATGCAGCTGGTAGCAGTGGAGCGAGTACGTGTCGGGACGGCATGCAAGGCGAGGCTGCGTGAGCGAAGCGATGAAGCGCGATATCGTACGCGATGGCGGCAGCGGCAGGGGTTGCGAGCGTGCGAGTAGAAGCATCACAGCACGCACGGAGGCGAGGGGGACGGGGAAGCAGCACAGGATGCGATAAAGCAGCGGGTAGCGCGAGCAGCAGTGCGATGCGCTGCGGAGAGCTGAGGAGACTAGCGCTTGAGTGATGCGGAAGCGCGGGGTGCAAAGCGCGCGCGCTGCGCATGTGTTGCGAGCAAGGAAGGCTCGTGGCGGCGACAGTGCATATCAGCACGAGCGATCACGCGAGCGAAGACGGCGGGGAGGGTGAGAGAACGGCGCGTGGCGCGAACAGCGAACAGAGGCGAAGCGCGATGCAGCGCGAGCATGTAGAGCTGTAGTTGACGATTCGAAGCACACATCTCTGAGCGAGCTGCGGCGCGAGCGAGGCGCAGCGCCACACGTGAGCGCACGCGCGCTGCGGCGGCGGCGAAGATTGTGGCGCGGCTGGCATCGTGATTGATAGCTCGCGCATGATGCGAGCGTACACGGGAAGAATGGAAGAGCGCGAGGTAGGCTGCGATCGAGAGCGCTGAGCGGCACGCCGAGCCAGCCACCAGCGTTGGCGCGCAGCGGTGCAGCGTCCTACCAGGCCGACCACCTGGGGCAGGAGTGATAGACGAAGCCGACCGCGATCGCTCAGCAGCAGCGTGCCGGCCGCCCGTTGTGGCGTGAGAGGAAGCCCTTCTCGCCGTTGGCGGCGGTGCCCGGATCGCTCGGCGTAGCGGTAGCGGCCCGGGCCGGCGGCTCGGCCGTACCGGCGGCTTCGCCCGCTAGATCGGCGCCGGGATCGGTCCTCATGGGCGGAGCCTGCCGGCGAAGGCGTCCCACAACCAGACCGACCCTGGCCGGCAGCGAGAACGCGGAACTATCGCTGCTCCGACGAGAACGCATCCAGGGCCACCGCTGTGGGATTACGGTCTGGGCAATGACCTTCTTCAAGCGCAGCCGGATGGCGCCGGCGCAGGATGCAGCTCCATCCGGAGCGACCGCGAGCGCGCCCGCCAGCGAATCCTCCCCCACCCGCAAGCTCCACGTGCTGCACGCCACGAGGACCCAGTTGCGCCACGCGGCGCTGAAGCTTGCGGGCTATCTGGCGGGCGCCTACCTCGTGCTGAAGCTGATCCCCGGCCTGGAAGAGGCCCTTGGCACGCTCGGGCGCGTGCGCTGGCCGTGGGTCGTCGCGGCGCTCGTTGTCGAGACCTTCTCAGAGACCGGCTTCGCGATGTCATGGGCCGCGATCGTCGATCCCGAACACGCGCTGAGCGGCAATGACCGTGGATCGCGGATGGACAGGCATTTCGCATGGGCGCAGCTCGGAGGCGGCACCCTCGTGCCCGGGGGCTCGCTCGGCGGGGTCGGCGTGGGCGCGTGGATGCTTCACCGCTTCGGCATGCCGGGCGAGGTCGTCGCCGAGCGCCAGTTCAACCTCAGCTTCCTCAACACCGCCGTCGATGCGCTGGCCCTGATCTTCTTCGGCCTGGGACTCGCAAGCGGCATCCTGCCGGGTTCCCGGAACCTCGCCCTCACCCTGCTGCCGGCGGCCCTCGCCGCGGCAGGTGTGCTCGCTGCCCTCCTGGTCGCCCGTCGTGCCGGCAAAGGGGCGTGGCACATCAAACACAAGAAGATCGCCGCGGCGCTCACGACGCTGTCGGCCGCCGTCGAGGACACCCGTCGCGTGCTGTTCCACCCACCCGCTGCCGGGATTCGCCGTCGTGCTGATGGCGTACATAATCGGTGCGCTGGGCGGCTCGATCCCGCTCCCCGCCTCGCTCGGGACGATCGGCGGTATTGGTGGGGATGCTGATCCTCTACGGCGTCCGCCACGACGCCGCTCTCGTGGCCGTCCTGCTCTACCAGGCGGTCGGCATGATCGTGCCGGTCGTCGGAGGCGGGATCGCCTACCTGTTCGTCAGGCACTCGCTGCGGTCGGCTCCCCCGCGGGCGGAGGAGCAGCTTGCGGAGGGCGGCACGCAATAGCGAAGGGCTGCGTGAACGGCCTGGCGCCCACGCAGCCCTCCTCGATCAGGGGGTGATGACCTTGATTTCGTTGGTGATCCCGTACACGCCGTAGAGATCGGCGACGTCGTCGTACGCCGCATCGCTCTCGAACTGGTAGCTCACGTTGCCTTTGAGCGTGATCCAGCCGTTCTGGACCTTCACGTCGATCGACTCCGCCGGAACCTCGATGTCCCACATCAGGCTCTGCAGCGCGATCCCGCGGATGTCGGCGTCCTCGCGTCGCGCTTCGTCCAGCAGCCTGACCTGGAGCTCGTCCTCGACTTCCTCGACGCCCTCGACATCGCGGGCGTCGAGCTTCGCCGCGCGCCGCTGCGCGAGGCTGCCGACGGTGCCGCGCAGCGAGACGTGGCCGGCTTCTGCGGAGACGGCGATCTCCGCCGGGTCCGGGATCCTGGGGTCCAGCAGCAGGGCCGACCGGATCTCGTCTTCGATGGTCGTGTTCGTTGGCATCTGGTGCTCCTTTCACGGTTGTGTGCTCGGAGCCTGCGGGCTCGCGGCGGCAGCTCCGAGAACCGGTTGCGCGCCACGTCATAGCTCGTCGTTACGACGCTGCTCGAGGCGGACGTCGGGCCAAAGCGTCGCGGGCTCGGGTGCGACGCTCTCGCTACACTTCGCCGCGATACCGTCGATGGCCGACCAGATCGGCATCCCTCGGAGGACGGCAGACCGACCAGAGGAGGAGCCCTTGAGTAGCCAGGATTTGGAGATGGGTCCGGTGGACATCGTCGTGATCGGTTTTCCGCCCGATGCCCCGCGAACCGGCGACGCGATCCCGTATTTCGTGGACCTCGTCGACCGGGGGATCATCCGGGTCATAGATGTGCTCGTGGTCCAGAAGGACGCTGAGGGTGTGGTCTCAGGCGTTGAGATCGCGGACCTCGACGGCGACGGAACGGCCGACCTTCGCGTCTTCGAAGGCGCGCGGACGGGCCTCCTCGGCGAGGAGGATGCAGATCTGGCGGGAGAGGCGCTCGAGCCCGGCGAGGCGGCCGCGCTGATCTGCTTCGAGAACGCCTGGGCCGGGCCCTTCGCCGCCGCGGTTCGCCGCAACGGGGGTCGGCTGCTGGACTTCCAGCGGGTCCCAACGCAGGAGATCATCGCCGCGATCCAAGCCCTCGACGCCGCCTAGTCGGCCGCGTAGAAGAGAAAGAGAGACAAGCATGCCACTACTACGCCGCGTTGCCCGTGTAGCCGCCGTCGGCGCCGTCGCCGGCGGTACAGCCGGGGCCGTTCAGCATCGCCAGCAGGGCCGGTGGGCTCGTCAGGAAGAAGAACAGAGGGCCGCCCAGGAACAGCAGCAGATGGCCGCCGCGCCGCCCCCGCCGGAAGAGAACTCGATGGAGAAGCTCAAGGAACTCGGTCAGCTCCACGAGTCGGGCGTCCTGACCGACGCGGAGTTCGCCAGCGCAAAGGCGAAAATCCTCAGCGCCTAAGCCAGGCGACGAACGCGGGCAGTCACCCTGCAGGGAGCGCAGCGCCTTGCCGCGATGTCCGAATTGCCGTTTTTTTTGCTGAAGACGCAGCTCGTGTAGACGCCAGAACCCCGGACAGCCGGCTAGCACGGCTGCCGGGGCCACGGCGAGCGGGCGCCGCGCAAAGGGTGACGCCAGACTCCGTGGGCGGGCGCCAGTCGGCTCGCCCACGTGGTGAGCTGGCAGGATGCCTTTCGACGATGCTGCTCGACCGAATCAGCGTGGGCGTGTGGTGAGCGGCGCCGCGGGGCAGCTGAAGGCAGGTCAGTTGGGTACCGCGGACGTGACCGCCTCGACGGTCGCGAACATCGGTCCGGGGATCGACTTCTACTTCGCGTTCGGGGTGATAGCCGTCACCGCCGGCGTCGCGGCTCCACTGACGATCATCGCTGCCGGCATCGCCGTCGGCTTGCTGGCCTTCACGGTGGCCGAGTTCAGCAGGATCGAGCCCTCGGCGGGCAGCTTCATCACATACGTGGAGACCTCGCTGGGACCGATGGCGGGCGTGCTGACGGCCCTGCTGGTCGCGATCGGCTTCACGGTCGCGATCGCCGGGGTCTTCACCATGTCCGGAGGCATGATCACGCTCACCCTCGACCATTACACGTCCTGGCATCCTGCGTGGGAGCCCTTGAGCCTCGTCTTCACCGTCGCTGCGCTGGGGCTGACCGCCCGCGGCGTGAGCCTCTCGACGAGGACGGTCGGGCTGGGCGTGCTCGGCCAGGTGCTCGTGATGGTCGCCGTGTGCGTCGTCGTCCTCGTGGACCAGCGTGCCGACCTCTCGAGCGTCCCGTTCTCGTGGTCGCACCTGACGGACGGGCTCGCTGGGTTGAGCGCGGGCTTTCCGCTAGCGTTGTACATGTTCATCGGATGGGAAAACGGGCTCGCCCTCGCCGAGGAGGCCCGCGACCCGCGACGGACCATCCCCAGGGCCCTCTACATCTCGCTCGCGATCTGCATGGCCCTGTTCGTCCTGTTCGCGTATTCCACGATCACCGGATTCCACTACGACGTCTCATCGATCGGTCGCGCGTCGGTCCCGTTCCTGACGATGGCCGACCACTATCTCGGCCAGGCAGCGATCCTGGCGTGGATCGCGGGCATCGGGTCGGTGCTGGCCGCGCTCGTGTCGGGCGCCAACTCGCAGGCGAGGATGCTCTTCGACGGCGGCCGCTCGGGGCTGCTGCCGGCGGCGCTGGGACGGGTCCGGCCACCGGGCGACACGCCGGTCAACGCGCTCGTCACGATGGCCGTCGCCGGTCTCGGCATCATCGCGGTCTGGTGGGTCGCCCACCTGGTCGGCCTGGCATCCGGATCGAACGACCCCGTGGGCCTGTACGCGGAGTGCTCGACGATGGGTACGATCGTGATCCTGTTCGTCTACGTGCTGACGGCGTTCTCCCTGCCCGTCTTCATGTGGCGCCGCCACCGCGAGTCGTTCTCACTGTTCCGACATGTCGCGATGCCGGCGCTTGGAGTCCTCGTCCTCGTCATCCCGTTCGTCGAGCTGTTCAAGCCGGGACAGCCGTCGCCTTACAGCGCGTTTCCCTACCTGGGCGTCGTGATCCTCGGGGTGTCGGTCGCGCTCGCGTGGTTGACCGTACGACGCAACCCGTCGGCCGGCGCGCATGAGGGCATGAGGCTCCCGCAGTCCTGACGTCGTCGTCGATCCTCGCGTGTTCCGTTCTCGGCGTCCAGCGGGTACCGCAGCGTCGGCACCCGCCGTTCGCCCCGACGCTAGAACTTCACGTGCGCTTCGGCTTCGGTGTACGCCGTCCCCGCTTCGGCCTTCAACCGCAGCACCGCTTCGTTCGTGCCGGTCGCGGGACTCGTGTATTCGAACACGGTGGCGGATTCGGCCAAGCCCGTCGACGAAATCGTCAGGCCGCTGGCGCTGGTGAGCGTGCCTTCGCCGCTCGCCTTTTCGACGGTCGCCTTGTGGGACCCGATCAGGCCGCTGACCACATTCCCGTATCGGTCCGCGACGCTGGCGCGGGCCTTGAATTTTCTGCCGTTGCCGATGCTGCTCGTGACGCAGGCGAACGGACACGTACCAGCTTCGAGTTTCCCGGCAGTCACTTCCGGGTGCGACCAGGCGAAGCGTTCCGGGGTGCTCGCCTTGATGGTGAAGGTGGGGGTGGTGCCTTCGATCGTGCCTTCTTTGGCTTTGAGGGTTGTGCTTTGGGCGTCGTAGAGCTTGATCGCGGTGGCTGTGGCG
Organism: uncultured Solirubrobacteraceae bacterium; assembly: GCA_963743505.1. Classification (GTDB taxonomy): domain Bacteria; phylum Actinomycetota; class Thermoleophilia; order Solirubrobacterales; family Solirubrobacteraceae; genus Palsa-744. The sequence goes on from CAVUPZ010000002.1 coordinate 1,284,315, forward strand.
TTGCCTTCGCTGAACGTGACGGTGGTCGCAGAGGCTGGGTATTCGGGTGTCGTGCCGTTGGGCGCTGTTCCGGGGCCGCTCCAGCTGAGCGTCTTCGTGCCGGTGTAGGTGGGGGTGAGGTTCCCGTATTCGTCGGTCGCGCTCAGCGCCTCGTTGAACGGGACGCCGGCTTCCTGTTCGCTGGGCGTCGCCACGGCCAGCTTCTTCGTCGCCGCCGGCTTGACCACAAACGTGGTGGTGGTGCCTTCGAGGGCGCCTTCGTTCGCTGCGAGGGTTGTGCTCTGTGCGTCATAGAGTTTGATCGAGGCGGTGCCCACTCCGGCTGCGAACGTGACCGTCGCGGGATAGGCGGGGGCTTTGCCGCCGGGCGAGCTTGCCGGGCCGCTCCACGTCAGGGCCTTCGCCCCGGCGAATGTTTTGACGGTGTTGTGCCACGGGTCGTACGCGGTCACCGTGACGGTGAAGGCGACGCCGGCTTCGCGTTCGGTGGGCGTCGGAACGTTGAGGCTGGTGGCGGCGGCGGCCTTGATGGTGAAGGTGGGGGTGGTGCCTTCGATCGTGCCTTCTTTGGCTTTGAGGGTTGTGCTTTGGGCGTCGTAGAGCTTGATCGCGGTGGCTGTGGCGTTGCCTTCGCTGAACGTGACGGTGGTCGCAGAGGCTGGGTATTCGGGTGTCGTGCCGTTGGGCGCTGTTCCGGGGCCGCTCCAGCTGAGCGTCTTCGTGCCGGTGTAGGTGGGGGTGAGGTTCCCGTATTCGTCGGTCGCGCTCAGCGCCTCGTTGAACGGGACGCCGGCTTCCTGTTCGCTGGGCGTCGCCACGACCAGCTTCTTCGTCGCCGCCGGCTTGACCACAAACGTGGTGGTGGTGCCTTCGAGGGCGCCTTCGTTCGCTGCGAGGGTTGTGCTCTGTGCGTCATAGAGTTTGATCGAGGCGGTGCCCACTCCGGCTGCGAACGTGACCGTCGCGGGATAGGCGGGGGCTTTGCCGCCGGGCGAGCTTGCCGGGCCGCTCCACGTCAGGGCCTTCGCCCCGGCGAATGTTTTGACGGTGTTGTGCCACGGGTCGTACGCGGTCACCGTGACGGTGAAGGCGACGCCCGCTTCGCGTTCGCTGGGCGTCGGAACGTTGAGGCTGGTGGCGGCGGCGGACTTGATGGTGAAGGTGGGGGTGGTGCCTTCGATCGTGCCTTCTTTGGCTTTGAGGGTTGTGCTTTGGGCGTCGTAGAGCTTGATCGCGGTGGCTGTGGCGTTGCCTTCGCTGAACGTGACGGTGGTCGCAGAGGCTGGGTATTCGGGTGTCGTGCCGTTGGGCGCTGTTCCGGGGCCGCTCCAGCTGAGCGTCTTCGTGCCGGTGTAGGTGGGGGTGAGGTTCCCGTATTCGTCGGTCGCGCTCAGCGCCTCGTTGAACGGGACGCCGGCTTCCTGTTCGCTGGGCGTCGCCACGGCCAGCTTCTTCGTCGCCGCCGGCTTGACCACAAACGTGGCAGCCCCTTCGTGGCCCGTCGTTTCTTCCTTGATCTTGAGGGTCGTCGTGGATGCCCTGTAGAACCTGAAGCCCGTCACCGACGCTTCGCCATGCGAGAACGTCGGTTCTGTCGTGGTCGAGTATTCCGGTACGTGCCCGCTGGGCGAGGATTCTGCACCTTCGTAGTGAAGTTTATGGGTGCGGGTGTAGGTCGTGATCGTGTTGTGCCATTCATCGACGGCGGTGAGCTTGGCTTCGGATGGGGCTCCCGCTTCCGGTTCGGCGGGGTTCGCCACGACCGAGAAGCTCTTGAACGCGGCGGCCTTGACCGTGATCGCGAGGCCGGCACCGCTGCCGATCCCTCCGTCGGTGACGGTGACGTGCGCTTCTTCGGTCCTGTACAGCTTCATCACGCCGTTTTCCGCCCCCGAGACGCTCGCCTTGCCTTCGGTGAACACGAGTTCGGTCGGTTCGCCGAAGCTCCTTTCTCGCCCCGCCCTGTCGAGGACGACCGGAAGCGTGCCGCTGAATGCTTCCGCTGCGCCTTCGAAGATGAGCGTCTGCACGCCCGAGTAGCTGGCGACCGTGTTGCCGCCGGCGTCCTTGGCGGTGATCGTCAGGGCATCCCCTTCTCCGGCAGTCGGCGTGCTCGTTGCCGCTTCGAGCTGAAAGTGCGTCACCGGGCCAGATGCGACGGTCACCGCCACAGGTACGCTGGTCGCCGTCCACGTACGCCACACGGCCGTGACACTGTATTCGTGTGGTCCAACCACGACTCCAACGTCGGTGCAAGTGGTCGCTGTCGAGCGAACGCTCGAGCTCGGGCACGCGCCGCCCGGAGCCCCGCCGTCGCGGGTGACGAAGTATTCGACGGTGCCTGGGCCGGGCGCTGTGACCGGCGACCACGCCAGCGCGACGGTTTCGGGACCGGCCGTCGCGTTCGAGATCGCCGGCGCCGACAGCGTCGCGAGGTTCGCCGGTGCGCTCGCTTGACCATTGCCCGACCAGTACGCGCCGGCACCGGGGACAAGGCCGCCCGATGCCGCGAGCGTCGCGATCGCGCTCCACTCGAGCATCCTGCGCCGAGCCGGCCTGCGCAGCCGCACGAGCCGACGCAGCACCGGCTTGCCGATCGGTGATGACGTTGTGTTGTGAGTGCGCATCCGCTACCCGAATCGACTATGCGACGCGCGCGAGCGTGCCCATCGCTGCCGGACCGTTGGCGCTCGCGGGCCGGTTCGCGGCCGACGTCCTAGCCGCCGCGTGCGCACGCTTGCCTGTATCTAGGAAGCTTTGTAGTGCAGCGTGATCGTCGCGCCCTTGCACGCGTTCTGGTTGACGGCCGCTTCTTCTTTCATTTTGAGTGTCACGGTGTATTCCTTGGTTTCACCGTGGGTGATCACGACTTTTGGTTCCTGGGTGGCGGGCGTCACTTCGAACCATTCTTTTTTGCATTCCGCGACCGAGGTTTCTTTTACTTCGGATTCCAGTTTCGTCAAGAACTCGCTCTGGGCCGCTTCGGTGTTCTTCACCTTCACGGTCACGCTTGCGCTACCGCCCGGATAGAGGTTTTCGGCGAGGACGCTGCTCACTTCAAATGCGGCGTTGCCTGCGCTTGCTTTGACGCTGCCGGACCCTTCGCCCGAGCTGGTCCAATAGGCGACTGCCGCCGCACCCACTCCGAGTATGGCCACGAGCACCCCAAGCGCAGCAGCGCGCCTTCTCTTTATGTTGCTGACGCGAAACATTCTGTAGACGCTCCTTCGGCTGGGTTCAGAGACGGACCGGGCGGCTGGGCGGTCTGCGAGAGATCCCTGGCTTTGCGAGCCCGCCTCGCGACGGGGGTGCCTTTCTCCAGCACAGTGCGCCACGCCGAGTCAGGCGAGGCTCACCGCAGGGCGTGTATCGGCCAAAAGGACGATGCAGCTTTAGCGGCAGCCGTTAGCCGTCACTCGCGTGAGCCGAGGCGATTCGTGGCTCCACGGCGCCAAATCCCGCAGCCGGCCTCGCGTTGGCTTATGGCAGCGCGCGGATTCGTATGTTGACGGCGCGGCAGCGGCCGGACCGGGCGCTGGCGCCAGTGGTCAACCGCCATCTTTGTGATAGCGGTGTGAAACGGGCGCGTCCGGGCTAGCGTGGAGCCTCGGGTCTCGCGAGCGCTTCGCGGAGGACCTGGACGACCGCTTCGGCCTCGAAGTGCTCGCGCGTTTCCGACGCCACTTCCTCGGCGAACATCAGCGCGGCTTCGGCCGCGTTGCGCAAGCGCAGGTTCTCGTCCCTCAGGCTCTGCAGGTCCTCGTCCGTCACCGTTCGTCCCCGGTCCTTCGCGTCGTGGTCAGCGGCCCGAAGCGTATCGGCAGGCGTCCCTCCACACGGCGCCCGCGCTAGCGTTCGCTGTCTTGCCCGTCTCCCCGTTGAAGGCAGAGGGCTCCTCGCCGTTGCGCCGCCGTCTGCGCGCGCTGTCGGGACGTCGGCTGCCCGCGTCGCCCCGCCGGCCCGTCCCGGGCGAGCTCTCGCGCCGCCCGGAGCTGATCGCCCTCGCCGTGATCGTCCTCGCCGGCCTCGCCCTGCGCGTGCTCTTCATCGTCAGCTGGCGGCCGGGTCTCGTCGGCTTCCCAGACAGCCCGATCTACATCCAGGACGCGATCAGCGGCATCTTCAGCGGCCCGCTCCGGGTGGGCGGCTACGCCGAGTTCCTGCGGATCGTGCACGGTCTCCTGCCGCACCTCTGGTTCGCGGTCGCGGTGCAGCACGTGCTCGGCCTGCTCAGCGGGCTGCTGCTGTTCGCAGCCGTGCGCCGCGCGGGCCTCCCGGCGGGATTGGGGCTCGTGCCGGCCGCCGTCGTGATCCTCGGCGGCTCGGAGCTGTTCGTCGAGCACGCGGTGCTGACCGAGGCAGTGTTCATCTTCCTCGTCGACCTCGGCCTTTACGGCCTCGTGCGGGGCTGGCGCGAGCACCCGGCCTGGTTCGCCCTCGCCGGCCTCGCGCTCGGTGCGAGCGCGGATGTGCGCACGGTCGGGCTGATCCTGCTCGCCGTGCTCGCCGCCGCAACCCTGCTGATCGTGCCGGGGAGCTGGCGACAGCGGGTCGGACGGACGGCTCTGCTGGTTGTTTTCGCCGCCGTTCCAGTGGGCGGCTTCCTGAAGGCGCACGAAGACGCGGTCGGCTACGGCGGCTTCACCGGAGCGGGCTACTTCGACCTGTACGCCCGCGTCGCCCCGTTCGTCGATTGCTCCCGCTTCGATCCGCCGGCCGGCACGGCACGCCTCTGTATCACCGTGCCCCGCTCCCGGCGCGAAGGACACGACGTGTGGGAGTTCACGCCCGCCTCGCCCGCGGTGAAACTGTTCGGCGAGCCCGACAAAGCCGTCCCGCAGCCCGGCGAGAACGCGAAGCTGCGGGCCTTCGCCGAGGCCGCCGTCGAGGCCCAGCCGCTCGACTACCTGGAAGCCGTCGGGCGCGATCTCGTGCGGATCGTCGACCCCTCGTTCGCCAGCTCGGCCTATGTCGGCAACCGGGGCTACGGGAGCCCTCCGGCCGGGCTCGCCGGCTACTACTTCAACACCCGCGATCGGGGCACCGTCCGAGGACTGCTGGCGAGGTACTACCCCGGTGAACGCGAAGAGCACTCCAGCGTCACGTTCCTGCGCGGCTACGAGGCCGCCACCCGAGTCGAGGGCCCCCTGATGGCACTCCTGCTGCTGCTCGCCGCCGTCGGCCCGCTGCTCGCGGTCGGGAGCGGGCGGGTCGCGGCGAGCCTGTTCCTCTTGGCCGCCGCGACGCTGCTCGTGGTTCCGGTGCTGATCTCCGAGTACGACTACCGCTTCACGATCCCGGCCTTCGGGCCGCTCGCAGCGGCGGCCGCGATCGGCGGGTACGCCGCCACGCGGCGCCTGCTCAGGTGGCGTCGCCGCGGACGCGCCCGGCTGAGTGCTCCGGCCAGCCCCCCGTAGAGGCGGCGCGGGCCCCGTGGAGTCGAGGCCCGCGCCTGTACCTCTCCGGCTGAGAACTGGGGGGTGTCTCTCGCCGGTCCGGCCTTCTCGGCCTGTCCCTGAGGGGGTATGTGTTTACCCGCCCCGCCGGCTCCTAATCGACAAATCTGCTTTCGAGACGGCAACGGTCCCCGCCGGGCGGCCGGCGTGAGCGGGAATCTGCTTGACGGCATGGTGGATGCGCGCCCCGCAATCGTCTAAATTGTGGGTTGTCCAGGGGGCCTGCGGGCCGATCTGGGTGAGGAACGGACCGTCGTATGCGACGGTCCCGGGGAGGAGTGCCGGACCATGTCACCGTACGCACAGCAGCGCACGGCCCCTCAGAGGGCCACAGCCATCGCGACGCGAAGCGGGACGCAGCGATGAGCACGCCCGCGAGACCCGCTCCTGCCTATGACCTCCACGTCGACGTCGCCCGCGAGCAGCACCGCGTGCGCCTCGCGTTGCGAGGAGAGCTCGATCTCGCCTCCTCGTCGATCCTCGAAGACGCCGTCTCGCGCGCGTGCACGGAGGGCGTCACCGAGCTCGTGCTCGACATCGGCGCGCTCACGTTCATCGACTCCACGGGTCTGCGGGCGATCCTGATGAGCAGGACGAACTGCGAGCGCGCCGGCTGCTCGTTCGCCGTCGCGCCGGCGCCGGACGATGTGCGCCCACAGGTCCGGCGCCTGCTCCAGGTGACAGGTCTGCTCGCCCGCCTGCCCTTCGGTGCCGAGGACGACCCGCCGGCCTGACACGGTCGGCCCAGCCTTCGCAGGCTGTGTCAGTGGCCGGGGTCGCGCCCGCCGATCAGGGCGAGCGCGTGACGCAACGGTCGCTCGAGCTCCCGGCCGCTCTGCTCGATGCTCGCGGGACGGCCGGGGAAGTTCACGATCAGGGTATGACCGCGAACGCCGGCGCGCCCGCGCGAGAGCATCCAGCTGGTCGTGTGGCTACGCGAGGCCCCGCGGATCGCCTCGGCGATGCCGGGTGCGTCTCGCTCGAGCACGGCCCCCGTGGCCTCGGGGGTGACGTCGCTCGGGCTGAGCCCCGTGCCGCCGCTCGTGAGCACGAGGGCACACCCCTCGACATCGGACCAGTGGCGCAGGCGGGCTTCGATCCGGCCGCGGTCGTCGGGGACGATCTCGGCCCCCCGCAGATCCAGGCCGAGGCGCCCCGCGAGCGACGCGAGCGCCGGGCCGCTCTCGTCCGCCCCTGTCCCCGCCGCCTTGGAGGTGCTGATCGTGATCACGGCCGCCCCGGCCGGGATCGACGGCGCCCGTTCGCCACCGGGCGCCCCGGCCGCGACCTCCGGCTCACGCCGGTAGGGATTCCGGCCACCGTGCTTCTCGAGCAGCACCACCTGCTCGATCGCGACCCCCCGCTCGATCCCCTTGACCATGTCGTACACGGTCAGCGCCGCGACGGCGCACGCCGTCAACGCCTCCATCTCCACCCCCGTGCGGGCGCTCGTGCGGACCTCCGCGCGGATCTCCACGACCCCGGCCTCCACGTCCACCTCGGCGGTCACGTCGACGAATGAGAGCGACAGCGGATGAGCCAGTGGGATCAGCTCCCCGGTCCGCTTCGCCGCCTGGATCCCCGCCAGCCGGGCAACTCCCAACACCTCTCCCTTGGGGCCATCGCCGACGTGGACGGCGCGCGCGCTCGCCGGGGACATCCGTACGCGCGCTCGTGCCCGAGCCATCCGCTCGCTGATGTCCTTCGCACCGACGTCGACCATTCGGGCGCGGCCGTCGTCGTCCAGGTGGGAGAGCCCGCCGCTCATCCGCTCTCGGCCGGTGCCGTCGCGGCCCGGTCCGCGGCCGTCGCCGTTGGCGCCGGCGTACCCGCGAGCCACTGCGCGGGGCCCCCCTCGCCGTGCTCGCGCTTCCAGATCGGCGCCTCCGTCTTGATCCGGTCGATCGCCGCGCGAGCGCCGGCGAAGGCAGCGTCCCGATGCGCGCTCGAAACGGCGACGATCACGCTCGGCTCCCCGAGCAGCACGTCCCCGACGCGGTGCTCGGCAGCCGCCGCGCGTAGTCCGTGTCGGCGGATGCAATCGAGCAGGATCCGCTCGATCTGCTCTCGGGCCATCTCGACGTAGGCCTCGTACTCGAGCCGCTCCACCGCACGCGTGACCCCCTGGAAGACGACGAGCGCGCCCGCGCCCGGGTCCGCGACGGCCGCCACCAGCCGGTCCAGCGACAGCGGCTCCGCGCTGACGCGCACGTGGACGCGCGCTACCGCCGGGACTCCGTCCGCGCCCCGGTCCGCGCCCGCACGGGCGCCCGCAGACGGATCGTGCTCCGCGCCGCCGCTCACGGGCGGGATCAGCGCCAGCTCGTCGCCCCCGTGCAGGACCGTGTCCTGCGCGGCGTAGTCGCGGTTGACGGCCAGCCGCACCGGCAGCCGCTCGAGCAGCCCGCCCAGCCGCTCGTCCGCCGCGAGCGCCGTGAGGGCGTCCTCGACGGTGGCCCCCGCCGGCAGGCCCAGCTCGAGTGAGCTCTCCCCGACACGTTCGCGGAGCATCGCGAACAGGCGGATCTGGACCCGCATCTCCTCAGGCGGCATGGCGCGCTCCCAGCCAGGAAGCCAGGGGCTCGATCGCCAGGCGTTCGCCCGCCCGTACCGACTCGCGCTCGGTGGGGACGAGGGCAACGGCGTCGGCCCCGACCATCGAGGTGAGCACGTGTGAGCCCTGCGCCGGCATCGGCTCGGCGTGCCACCCGTCCGCCGCGGCTCGCAGGCGTACGCGAATCGCGTGCGCTCGGCCTGGGAGCTTCGAGTAGTCGCTGTCGAGGATCGCGCTCATCCCTCCCGGCGGCTGGGGAGCGCCGGTCAGCGCGCGCATCGCGGGGGCGACTAGCAGCAGGAAGGTCACCATCGCCGAGACCGGGTTGCCGGGCAGCCCGAACACGAGCGTTCCGGCCGCGGTGCCGAACCAGGCGGGCCGGCCCGGCCTCAGTGCGAGCCCCCAGAACCGCTCTTGCACGCCCAGCTCCGCCAGGCTTGGGCGGACGTGATCGTGCTGGCCCACAGACATGCCCCCGCAGATCACGAGGACATCCGCGTCGAGCCGGGACGCGATCGCGGCGCGGGTCGCTGACGGCTCGTCCGGGGCACGGGCAGTAGGGAGTAGCTCTGCGCCGGCGGCCAGGGCGAGCGCCGGGATCGAGAGTGAGTTGGAGTCCCGGACGGCGCCCGGTCGCATCGACTCGCCGGGCTCGAGCAGCTCGTCGCCGGTCACGAGGACGGCCACGCGGGGCCGGCGCGCGCACTCCAGCCGGGTCCGTCCGAGCGAGGCGGCCACGCCCAGCTCCGCCGGCCCCAGCGGGGTGCCGCGCGGGAGCACGGCCTGTCCGGCCCGCACGTCGTCGCCCGCCCGCCTCACCTCCTGGCCGACGGAAGCCGGCTCGAGCACCTCGACCACGTCGCCTTCGCAGCGGGTGTCCTCGACCCGGACGACCGCGTCGGCCCCCGCCGGCATCGCCGCCCCGGTGGCGATCGCGATCGCCTCTTCCGGGCCGACCGGGACGTTGGCCGGCGACCCGGCACGGCTCTCCCCAACCACGGTCAGCGAAGCCGGCACGGCTGCCACGTCGAGCGCCCGGACCGCAAACCCGTCCATCGCCGAGTTGTCGAACGGGGGGACTGCCTCCGTCGCCTTCAGGTCCTCCGCGAGGACCCGTCCGAGCGCGCTCGGGGTGAGCGCGACGGGCTCGGACGGCAGGCGCTGCACGCTCGCGAGCACGATCGTTCGGGCGTCCTCGATCGAGAGCAGTGTCCTTGCCGTCATCGCCGGCCACTCTAATGCCAGACTGCCGCTGTGGCCGAGGAGCGAGCGATCGTTGCGGTCCTTGCCGGCGGCGCAGGCAGCCGCCTCGGCGGTGCCAAGGCGCTGCACCCGTTGCTGGGCCGGCCGCTGATCGTCCATCCCCTCGCAGCAGCCCGGGAGGCGGGCCTGCGGGCCCTCGTGATCGCGAAGCCGGACACGCCGCTGCCACTACTGGACGAGCCCGTCGTGCGCGAGCCCGCGCGACCGCTGCACCCGCTCGTCGGCGTGCTCGCCGCGCTGCGGTTCGCGATGGCGGACGGCGGCCCCGGGGCGATCGTCGCCGTCGGCTGCGACATGCCCTTCCTCACGGGCGACCTGCTCGGCTGGATCGCGGCGCTGGAGGGCAACGCCCTCGCCCGCGTCGGCTCGCGCCTGCAGCCGCTCCCGGCGCGAATCGCCGCCGACGCGTTCGAGATCCTGACGCTGGAGCTCGAATGCGAGCACCCGCTACGCCGGGCGCTCGCGCTGCTCGATCCGCGGGAGCTGTCCGAGCTCGAGCTCGCCCGCTTCGGCGATCCGGAGCGGCTGTGCTTCAGCGTCAATGATGACGTGGACGCCGACCGTGCGGCGGCCTGGCTGCGGTCCGGCCCGGTCGCGGTGGCCGACGCTGGCGCCGCTGCCACGCGCCAGCCCGCGCCCGGGTCCTAGCCACCGGTGCTGCCAGCGCCGCCGGGCGCAGGCGGCGGGGGGTCCCGGCCGGGGTCGGCGCCGCCCGCGGCGGCGAGCTCGGAGGCGCGGCGCAGAAGCTCCTGCGTCCCCAGCTGCGAGCGGGCGGCGATCCAGCAGGAGATTGGAGCCGCGGTTCGTTCGGATGCGTGGGCGGCCGTGCCGGCGAGCTCGAGCAGGTCGCGGATCTCCGCGGACGAGGGCCGCTCGACCCCGGCGGCGGACGCGAACGCGGCGATCCACTCGTCCCGGGTCATCAGGGTCAGCTTACGGGCCGACGCGGGGGTGGAAGCGTGTGCCCCGCCGTTCGGGGGTAGCCTTGGCAGGCATGCTCGACCTCCTGCAGAGGCCCATGCGCGACCTGCGCGTTTCGGTGACCGACCGCTGCAACCTTCGCTGCCGATATTGCATGCCGCGGGAGGTGTTCGGGGCCGACCACGTCTTCCTGCCCCGCGCCGAGCTGCTGAGCTTCGAGGAGATCACGCGGATCGTGCGGGTGGCGGCAGCCCAGGGGGTCAGCAAGGTGCGTCTGACGGGGGGCGAGCCGTTGCTGCGCCGGGACCTGGCGCGCCTGGTCGAGATGCTCGCCGCGGTCGAGGGCGTCGCCGACCTGGCCCTCACGACGAACGGGCTGCTGCTCGCGCGCTCCGCCCGCCGGTTGCGGGACGCGGGTCTGGGTCGGGTGACGGTCAGCCTCGACGCGCTCGCGGCCGGGCCACTGCGAAGGATCGCCGACTCCGAGGTGTCGGCGGCGAGCGTCCTCGAGGGGATCGAGGCCGCCACTGCGGTGGGGCTGGCACCGGTGAAGGTGAACATGGTCGTGCGGCGCGGCTACAACGACGGGTGTGTGATCGAGATGGCTGAGCATTTCCGCCACCGACCCGAGATCCTTCGTTTCATCGAGTACATGGACGTCGGGGCGACCAACGGCTGGGACCCCGACGAGGTCCTCGCCGCCGCCGAGATCCGTGCACTGATCGAGGCTCGCTGGCCGCTCGAGCCGTTGCCCGCGCGAGCTCCCGGTGAGGTCGCCACGCGCATGCGCTACCGCGACGGCGCCGGCGAGATCGGCTTCGTGCACTCGATCAGCGTGCCCTTCTGTGGTTCGTGCACGAGGGCCCGCCTGTCCGCCGACGGCAAGCTCTACACGTGCTTGTTTGCGAGCACGGGTCACGACCTCCGGGCCGCCCTCCGCGAGGGCGCCGAGGACGAGCAGCTCGCTGCCCTGCTCGGCGGCGTCTGGCGGGAGCGCTCCGACCGCTACTCGGCCGAGCGCGGCGGCGGCGCGAGCGCTCCCGAGCCCCGGATCGAGATGTCCTACATCGGGGGCTGAGCCCGTCAGTCGACCCTGACGTTTTTGTACTTCGCCGGGTACACCCAGTCGTAACCTTTGAGGTAGAACTTCTCGCCACCACCCATCGTTTCTTCCAGTTCGCCCGATGCCGAGCCGAGGAACTTGAGCCGACCGAGCGCCGCTTCCGGACGTAGGGATCCCGCATATTCGGCGGTCAGCTTGCTTTTCAGGCATTCGACCGTCAGGACGACGCCGGGGAAGTTGTCATAGAAGCGCGTGCCGCTCGCTTCGAGCGTCGAGGTCCAGGACCCCGCGACGCCTTTCACTTCGAACGCTTCACCAGGGATGCACGGATGGGGGTAAGCCGCGTTGAGCTGGCCGGTCCCTTTTTCGCAAACGAGTTCGAATTCTTCCATTTCGCCGGTGCCGGGGAGCGACGTTTCGGCGGGGTCTTCGATCAGCTCACGATTTCGCAGGAGACAGTCCGAGATAGGTCTCTCACCTTTCGGCACCGAGTTCGAGACGATCTTGATTTCACCCTCGCCCACAAGCGTTTCCGGCGCGGTGATTTCGGTCAAGCCCGACGTGCCTGTGTAGCTCGCGAGGCTGCCGGTTTCTTTCATCCACCACCGCGGCACGCTTGCATCGGGGGTACGCACGAGCTCGTTGCTCGGGAGCGGCGCTTGGGCGGTTGCCGCCGCGGTGGCGAACACCGCGAAAAGGCACAGCACCACGAGTGTCAACCGTCTACGTCCCATCCTTGCCCCCTCGCCTCGGCTTGACGCATGATCGTTGACTGTGTCCCGTCCCGGGAGCCGTGAGTCTAGCCCACGCCAGAGCAGCGGTCAAACCTCGGCTGGCGCCACGAGAGCCCCTCGCGGCGTAGCGTAGGATTCGCAAACCGTGAGTGAGCCCGCTGGGGTCATGAGCCTGCTCAAGTACATCGTCCGGGACGGCGAGCGCGACACGGTCGCGGTCGAGGAGCCGCTCGAGATCCGGGTTGACGGGGAGCCGATCGCAATCACCATGCGCACACCGGGCAGCGACGAGGAGCTCGCAGCGGGGTTTCTCTACGGCGAGGGCCTCCTCACGAGGCCCCCCGAGCTCGGGCCGACGGAGGATCTCGCTGCGAACACGATCCAGCTGCGCGGGCCGCTGGCGCGCGTGCCGAGCAGCCGGCGCTTCTATACGACCTCCTCATGTGGCGTTTGCGGCAAGGGCGCGCTCGAGGAGGTTGCGGTGCAGGCTCCGCGGGTGCCCGCCGGGCCGGTGCTCGCGCGGACGCTGCTCGCGGACCTGCCCGAGCGGCTCGTCCAGCCCGGGTTCGCCCGCAGCGGGGGCCTGCACGCGGCCGGCCTGTTCGACGCCGACGGCGAGGCGGTTTGCGTACGCGAGGACGTCGGGCGCCACAACGCCCTCGACAAGGTGGTCGGCTGGGCATTGTTGGCGGGGCGCCTGCCCCTTCGTGGACAGGTCGTGTGCGTGAGCGGGCGGCTGTCGTTCGAGCTCGTGCAAAAGACCGTCGTCGCCGGCGCCTCGATCCTCGTCGGCGTCGGCGCGCCGACGTCGCTGGCCGTCGAACTGGCCGCCGACCGGGGCCTGACGCTGTGCGGGTTCGCCCGCGCTGGCACGCTGAACGTGTACGCGGGTAGCGAGCGTGTGCTCGGTCCCCCGGGGCCGGCCTGAGTCCGCCTGAGCGCGCCGGCGCTCGGCGGCGCAGGAGCATGCAAGGGAAGGGACCCCGCCACAGCGGAGCCCCTTCCTTGCATTCTGCCCGCGAGAGTGGGGGTGGCTCTGGCGGGCCTCTGCTGACCCGCCTCTCCCGCGGGTCTTGCTGGTGATACCCGGCGTCGCGGGATCTAATCGCCCTGCCGACAGATGTGGTGCGCGCTCAAGCACCGGGGTCGGCCAGCCGAGGTGTCCTTTATGTCCGCGAGCGCCGAGGCTGCCGACGTCGACGGCCCCGCTCTGCGTGCGCGCCGCACGGCGGCGATCACGCGCGTGGCGGTGGGCGCGAGCGGGCTCGCCCTGCTCGCCGCCAACCCCGCTCTGCGGCCGCAGCCGTTGCCCGCCGCGATCGGCTTTGCCGTCATTCTGCTGACAGCGCTGCTCCAGCTCGCCGCCCCGCGGGTGGGGGTGCTGAGCTTCGAGGAGTCGCTGTCGGGGGTCTGCGCGGTGCTGATCGTCGGCCTCGGCGACGAGCGCGTGAACGTGCTCGCCGTCCTGTGGCTGACCGCGGTCGCCAGCGGGGTGCTCGCCAGGGGTGGTCGCCAGCACTGGCTCGGCCCCGCGATCGTGGCACTCGCCCTCGCTCTGCCGATCGTCCGCGAGCAGCGGCTCACCGGCGAATACGCTGCCCTCGCTCTTGCCACGACCGCGTTGCTGCTGACGAGCGGACGCCTGACGCGGGAGCTCGGCAAGCTGCTCGCGCAGGCCCGACTGCAGGCGTCCAGCGCCGAGACCCTGTTGCTGGCGGGAGACATCGCCGCCCGGGTGGCCGAGCGCCGGGCCCCGGCGCCCGCGGCGCCGCTCGAGACCACGGAGCACGTCAGCCTGGACGCCGCCGAGCGCGCGCTCGCCGAGCGGGCGCTCGCGGGCCTGATCGCGGGTCGCGGCCTGAGCATGGCGGTGCAGCCGATCGTCGAGCTGTCCACCGGCACCGTGCACGCGCACGAGGCGCTCGCGCGCTTCACCAGCCCGGGGATCGAGGGCGGGCCGTTGCACTGGTTCAACCTCGCCGAGCAGCTGGGGCAGCGACCCGCTCTCGAGCGTGCCTGCGTGGACGCCGCGCTCGCGCTGTTCGCCCGCCGTCCCGCCGGGACGGCGCTCTCGCTGAACGTCTCCGCTCCCGTGCTGATGGACCCCGAGACGCAGGCCGCCCTGTGCGCCGCCGGCGAGGGCCCCACGGGCCTTCGGGGACTGATCGTCGAGATCACCGAGGAGACGCTCGTGCGCAGCGAGGCGGCCCTCGTGGATGCGTTCGAGCCGCTGCGGGCGCTCGGGGCGTGCCTGGCCGTCGATGACATGGGTGCCGGCTACTCCGGCCTGCGCCAGATCACATCCGTGCGGCCGCGCTACCTAAAGCTCGATCGCTCGCTCGTGACGGGCGTCGACATGGACGAGGAGCGGGCTGCGCTGCTGCAGGCCCTCGCCGGCTACTCGCGCCAGGTCGGGGCGCTGCTGATCGCAGAGGGCGTCGAGACCGACGACGAGCTGAGCTGCGTGCGCGAGCTCGGAGCACCCCTCGTCCAGGGGTTCCTGCTCGGCCGGCCCGCGTCGCCGTGGCCGGACCCGTCGGCGCCGGCCGGTCGGGGCGGCCGCTCAACCCGGGTACGCGAACACGCACGCAAGCGCCGCCCGGGTGCTCGCGGGCGGGACACGGCGCGGATCTAGCTCACCCGCCGAGCGCGAACAGTGGCCAGCGCCCGGGCACCCCTTTGAGCTCGTGGCCGCCGCGGTCGGTGAAGCGGAACGGGCCGCCGACCACGGTGCCGTAGACCGTGCCCGAGACGAGCACCTCCCCAGCGCCGGCAAGGTCGCTGACGCGCGAGGCGATGTGGACGGCCATCCCGCCGACGTCGTCGCCGATCAGCTCACACTCGCCGGTGTGCATCCCCACGCGGACCTCGATACCGAGCTCTTTCGCGGCCGCGGTGATTGCGAGCGCGCTACGCAGGGCACGGGAGGGCGGCCCGTCGAAGACGGCGAGGAAGCCGTCGCCGACGGTCTTGATTTCGCGGCCGCCGTAGCGGCCCAGCTCGACCCGGACGCGCTCATCGTGATGGGTCAGCAGGTCGCGCCAGCGGCCGTCGCCGACCCTCGCCGCATGGGCCGTGGCGTCGACGATGTCGGTGAACATCACCGTCAGCAGCGCCCGCGCCGGTCGCCCGGCGAGTCGCCCTCCGGTCAGGAACTCCTGGATCTCCTCGAGGATCGGGTCGATGTCGCCGACGAACGGGAACGAGTCGACGCCGTCGAGCTCGACGTATCGGGCGCCGGGGATGCGCGAGGCGATATAGCGCGAGTGCCGGATGTCGGTCGACGCGTCGCCGCGGCGGTGCATCACGAGCGTCGGCACGCGGATCTCCGGGAGCACGGCTCGGACGTCCTGGTCGACCATCGCTTCGAAGATCGCGCGGGCCTGCTTGGGGCTCGCGGCGAGCCGTTGCATGCGGGCGAACCAGTCGAGCATGGCCGGGTCCTCGGCGACCGACGGCGCCAGCGTCGCGAGGACCGTCCCCTCTGCCTCGCCCCAGTGCTCGAGGTTGCGCTGAACGAGCTCGGCTCGCTGCTCGCGGGTGAACGCCCAGTCGTAGTCGGGTGCCCATGTGGTGCGGGCCATCGTCGCGTAGAGGATCAGGGCGCCCACCCGCTGCGGGTGCTCCGCCGCCAGCTGCGATCCGACCACGCCGCCGAGGCCGTACGCGAACAGGGCCGCGCGTTCGCTGCCAACGGCGTCGAGCACGGCGAGCGCGTCGCCGACGTCGCGCTCGAGCGTCTGGCCGTCGTAGACCCTGTCCGACAGGCCCGTGCCGCGACGGTCGAACAGGATCAGGCGGCAGAACATCGTCAGGCGGTCGTTGAAGCGTCGGATCGCCGGTGCCTCCCACAGGTGCTCGATCTGGGAGATCCAGCCCGGCAGGAACAGCACGTCCAGGGGTCCGTCGCCGGTTACCTGGTAGGCGATCGTGGCATCGCCGCTGGAGGCGTAGTGGGTCGCGGGTCCCATCAGTCTTCGATCAGCGATCGGAACGCGGAGGCAGGCTCGACGGAGGCGCCCGCCGCGTACGCGCGGTCCGCGAGGAAGATATCCGAGGTCACGACGCGGACCCCGCCGGGCTCGGGATCGGCTCGGAGCAGGCGCACGATCTCGTCGTCGGCGGAGTCCCTCCGGGGCCGGGGCGCGTGGGCGATCACGATCACGGTCGAGCGGATCGGCGGCAAGGGCGGCTGCTCGAAGACGACCGTCACGTCTGCGCCGCTGGCTGCCGCCCAGCGCTCGAGCATGTCCACGAGCCGGACCATCGCCCCGTGGCGGTCCCGCCACCAGGCGTCGGGTCGGGTGCCGATCACGTTCATGCCGTCGATTAGCCAGCGCACTCGTGCAAGCGTAGTCGCGCCGATCCTGATGGAGTTGCGGCGGTGAGGCTCGAGGGGATCCAGACAGGCGACATGGTCGAGGTCGACCGTGGCGGGCGCCGCTTTCACGCGATCGTGACCGGGACGGCGCCGGGTGGGCTGGCCCTGCAGCCCACCGACCGGCGCGTCAACTACTTCAGCTGCCGCAGCCGCGAGGTGGTCGGCCACTGGGCCAAGCGTGGACGCCCGCGCCGGACCGAGGAGCCCCTGCGCCCCTCGCCGCGACAGCTCGAGCTCGAGCTCGGGCCGCCGCCGCGGCCCGCGGACGGGAGCGCCGGCGGCGCGCCGGGGGCGGACGAGAGCGCGCCCTGAGGCCTCCGGCCCGTCCCGGGCGCCGCGAAAGGTAGGGTGCCCGGGGTGAGTAGCCGTGTGCTCATTCTGAGCTGGGAGTACCCGCCCGTGATCGAGGGTGGCCTGGCGCGCCACGTTCGCAAGCTCTCGGAGGCGCTCGTGCGCCAGGGCGTGACCGTCGACGTGCTCACCCGCGGCAGCGGCAGCGGCGGCGGCGGCGGCGACACGGACGGGGAGGGCCCCACTTCGTGCCAGGAGCGTGGCGGCGTGTCGGTGTATCGCGTCCCCGAGCCGGAGCGCCCGCGCGACCTCGAGCGCTTCCTTGCCTGGGTCCGGCAGATGAACACGGACATGATCGTGGCGGGCGAGGCGCTCGCCGCGGGTGCCTCCTACGACGTCGTGCACGGACACGACTGGCTCGTGGCGGGGGCGGCGGCGGCGCTCGCCGAACGTCTCTGCGTGCCGTACGTGACGACGATCCACGCGACCGAGCACGGTCGCCATCAGGGTTGGGTGCAGAACCCGCCCCAGTCGGAGATCCACGCGCTCGAGCGGCGCATGGCCCATCGGGCCGACGCCGTGATCGTGTGCTCCTACTACATGCGGGGGCACGTCGCCGACGTCTTCGACATCGACGAGCGCAGGGCGGCGGTGATCCCGAACGGCGTCGACCCCAGCGAACTGCGCCCGGGCGGGGACCTGCAGGCCCTGCGGGAGAGCTTCGCCGCGCCCCACCAGAAGCTCGTGCTGCTGGTCGGCAGGCTCGTCTACGAGAAGGGCTTCCAGCTCGCCCTCGACGCGCTGCCGGGGGTGATCGACCGCGTCGGCGACGTCCGCTTCCTGGTCGCCGGCAGCGGCACCCACGAGCACGAGCTGAGGGCCCAGGCCGAGCGGCTCGGCCTCGATGCCCACGGGACCTTCCTCGGCTGGATCGGCGACGACGTCCTGCACTCGCTCTACCGCATCTGCGACCTGTGCGTGGTGCCCTCCATCTACGAGCCGTTCGGGCTCGTGGCGCTCGAGGCGATGGCGTCGGGGTGCCCGTGCATCGTCGCCGACACCGGCGGCCTGCGCGAGGTGGTCCCGGTCGGCGAGCGGGTCGGCCTGCGCTTCAACGGCGGCGACCCGGAGCACCTGGGCGTGATGATCGAGCGACTCCTCGTCGACGAGACCCTGCGCGAGCGCCTCGTCGTCGAGGCCTCCGAGCACGTGTTGCGCTTCGACTGGGACGACATCGCGGGGCGCACCCGCGGAATCTACGATGAGCTGGCACGACTGGCACCGAGGGAAGGAGCAGGGAGGGGATGACGCCGCCGCTGATGGGCTTGATGCAGGAGGACTTCCAGTTGACCCTCAACCACATCCGCCGCCGGCTGCGGACCTGCAACCAGGGAGCCGAGGTCGTCACGCTCGAGGAGGGGGGGTCGGTGCGGCGGTCCAGCCACGCCGAGCTGGCCGACCGCGTCGATCGCCTCGGCCGCGCGTTGGCCGAACTGGGTGTCGAGCAGGGGGACCGGGTGGCGACGTTCGCCTGGAACAACCAGCCCCACCTCGAGCTCTACTTCGCCGTCCCCTGCTCCGGTGCCGTCCTGCACACGCTCAACATCCGCCTGTTCGCCGAGCAGCTCACCTACATCGTCAACCACGCCGAGGACCAGCTGATCTTCGTCGACGACTCGCTCGTGCCCGTGCTCGAGCAGCTCGCCCCGAGCTTCGAGGGCGTCCGCCACTACATCGTCATCGGCGACGGGGACACCGGAGAGCTACCGGGCGCGCTGCGCTACGAGGAACTGCTCGAGCAGGCCGGTCCGGGCGCTCATGAGTTCCCGGAGCTCGACGAGCGCCAGGCAGCGGCGCTCTGCTACACGAGCGGGACGACGGGCAACCCGAAGGGGGTGCTGTACTCCCACAGGTCGATCAGCCTGCACTCCTCAGCGACGCTGATGAGCGACGCCAACGGCCTCTCGCGTGAGGACCGGGTGCTGGCGGTGGTGCCGATGTTCCACGCCAACGCGTGGGGGCTGCCCTATGGAGCCGCCCTCGCCGGGGCCGACCTGATCCTGCCCGACCGCTTCCTCGCGGCCGAGCCGCTGGCGCGGCTGATCGAGGCGGAGCGCCCGACCCAGATGGGTTGCGTGCCGACGATCTTCTCGGACCTGCTGCGCTACGCAGACGAGCACCCGGAGGTCGACCTCAGCTCCCTGACGAACGCCGCCTGCGGTGGATCGGCCGTGCCGAGGCAGCTGATGAAGGATTTCGAGGAGCGTCACGACGTGCGCATCTTCCAGGCCTGGGGGATGACCGAGACGAGCCCGGTGGCGACCTACGCGCGCCCGCGCGAGGGTCCCCACGACGATCCCTACTGGGACGATCGGGCCCGCCAGGGACGGCCGCTGCCGTGGGTCGAGCTGAGGCTCGTCGGCGCCGACGGGGAGGTGCCCTGGGACGGCGAGTCGACGGGCGAGATCGAGGTGCGCGGCCCGTGGGTCGCCGCGAGCTACTTCCGCGACGACTCCGAGGAGGAGAAGTTCGACTCGGGCTGGCTGCGGACGGGCGACATCGCGTCGGTCGACGAGAAGGGGTTCGTCCAGATCAGCGACAGGGCCAAGGACGTGATCAAGTCCGGCGGCGAGTGGATCTCCTCGGTCGAGCTGGAGAACCAGCTGATGGCCCACCCGGACGTGATCGAGGCGGCCGTGATCGCCAAGCCGGACGAGCGCTGGGCGGAGCGGCCGCTCTGCTGCGTGGTCCTGCGCGAGGGGGCCGACAGCACGCCGGCCGATCTGCTCGAGCACCTGCGCGGACGCGTCGCGCGGTGGTGGCTCCCGGACGAGTTCGCGTTCGTGGTCGAGATCCCGAAGACGAGCGTCGGAAAGTTCGACAAGAAGGTGCTCCGAGGTCGCCTGGCCGAGGGCACGCTGGAGGGCCGCACGCCGGTCGCCTGAGCCCCAGCCGAGGGCCGCACGGCCCTCGCCCGAGCCCAAGGCGAGCAATCGGCGGGCGGAGCCCGCGCTGACAGAACGCGACCCAGGGTGGCCTAACACGGTCGATCCTGATACACCTTCCGCTGCAGGCAGGCATCTGGCAACGGACGGCGAACAGGAAAAGATGCCCGCATGCAGGACACCGCGGGTAATGCACAGGCATGGACCCTAGGGCTCGGCCACATACAAAACATCAACTGGAGGTTGGCATGACTCGGACCGATGTCATGGCCTCGAGCAGGCCACGTGGAGCAGGGGAGGTGCCGGTGTACGGACGAGTGAGCCGGCCGTTGCGAGTCGTTCTGCTCGTTCCCGCGCTGGTCGCGATCGCGCTGATGCTCGGGGCGCCCGGGGCAGCCGTGGCGGCGGGTACGACCACCACGAACACGAGCGGCTACAACTCGACGCCGACCACGCCGACGACGACCACGCCGACGACGACGACGCCGGAACCGAAAACGGGGACCTCGCCGACCACAGAAGAAGGGAAAGCCCCCGAACCCAAAGAAGAAGCGGCGAAAACCTCCACGACCACATCGACGGCGAAAGCGGGCACGCTCCCGTTCACGGGCCTGGACCTGCGCTGGGTGCTCGCGTTCGGGTTCGTGCTGATGGCGGGTGGCGTGTCGATCATCGTCGTACAGCGGCGCCTGGGCCGCGGCAGCCGCCGCTGAGGCGCGCCGCCGGCGCGATCGTCAGCGGAGACAGACCGTCGAGGCGAGGCCGGGCCGCGCGCGGCCCGTGTCCTTGGCCTGTCGTGAGTCGTCCCGACCTTGCCCTTTGCGTCAGTAGCATCATGCGACGGTGCTGCTAGGCTGAAGGCCTCAGTCCTTTCAAGCAACCGAGAGGGAGGCGTTTTCCGATGCGCGCAGGCAAGCCGGCCCATCAGCTAGGTCGTGAGGTCGTGATCGTGGAGGCCGCGCGGACGCCGATCGGACGTGGCCATCGTGAGAAGGGGTGGTTCCGGGACACCCACCCGAACGAGCTGCTCGGCGCCGTCTATGAGGCCGTGATCGAGCGTGCGGGTATCGACGCAGAGCTCGTCGAGGACGTCGTGGCTGGGTGCGTGTCCCAGGTGGGCGAGCAGTCCAACAACATCGCCCGCAACGCGTGGCTGCAGGCGGGACTGCCGGTGACGACGCCGGCGAGCACGGTCGACCGCCAGTGCGGATCGGCCCAGCAGGCGGTCAACTTCGCCGCCGGGCTGATCGCCGCCGGCGTCCACGACGTGATGATCGGAGCCGGCGTCGAGCACATGGGTCGCATCCCGATGGGCTCCAACGTCGCCCACCCGGAGGAGTTCGGGACGCCCTACCCGGCGGAGTTGATGGAGCGCTACGAGCTCGTGCCGCAGGGGATCTCGGCGGAGCTGATCGCGCAGCGGTGGGAGGTTCCCCGCGCCGAGCAGGACGAGCTCGGTCTGCGCTCGCACCGGCTCGCGGCACGGGCCACCGAGGAGGGCCGCTTCGAGCGGGAGATCGTCCCCTTCACCGTGGACGGTCACACGCTGGCCAGCGATCAGGGCATCCGCACCGACACCTCGCTCGAGCGGCTCGCCGCGCTGAGCCCCGCGTTCAAGGAGGACGGCACCGTGACGGCCGGAAACTCGTCGCAGATCTCCGACGGGGCGGCGGCGGTGCTGCTGATGGCCCGCGAGCGCGCGGAGGCGCTCGGACTCGCCCCGCGGGCGCGGATCTACGATCAGACGAGCGTCGGCGTGGACCCTGTCCTGATGCTCACCGGGCCGATCCCGGCGACGCGGCGGCTGCTAGAGCGAAACGACATGCAGATCGGCGACCTCGACCTGATCGAGATCAACGAGGCGTTCGCGTCGGTCGTGTGCGCGTGGCGGCGCGAGCTCGCGCCCGACATGGACCGAGTCAACGTGAACGGCGGCGCGCTGGCGCTGGGGCATCCGCTCGGGTCCTCGGGAGCGAGGCTGATCACGACGCTGCTGCACGAGCTCGAGCGCTCCGATACGGAGCTGGGGCTGGTGACGATGTGCACGGCCGGGGGAACCGGGACGGGCACCCTCATCCAGCGGGTCTGAGGGGCACGACGGCACGAACGGCGCCCGGCCGGGCCTCCGTGGCGGCGCCGTCTGGCGGTGCGGCAGAATCCAGCTCCCCCGCGGGCGTGCCGGCGATGGCGGGCCCACCGGCGAGCTTCAGCAGCATCGCGTGAAATGCGACGCGCTCCTGCTCGCTGAGGACGTCGAAGAACTCGCGCTGCAACCCGCCCGCGACGGCGCGGATACGTTCGAGCGTCTCGATTCCCCGAGCCGTGAGGAAGATCGTGCGGACGCGGCGGTCGTGGGGGTCGGGCCGGCGCTCGGCGAGGCCCTTGCCTTCGAGCTCGTCGATCACGGCGACCATCGAGCTGCGGTCGATGGCCGTCTTCTCGTGGAGACGTTGCTGGCTCATGCCGGGATGGGCCGCGACCATCGTCATCACGCCGAAGTCCCGCGGATGCAGGCCCTCGGGCTCGAGCGCCCGGTGAAAGCGCCGCGTCGAGGCCTGTCCGAGGCGGGCGAGCAGGTAGCCGGGGTAGGCCCTGAGCTCTTCGGGTATCGGACCTCCCTCCCACATCCCGACGTGATCTTACAACCCGGTTTGTGGGACCTCAGAGCCCCGTCTGGGCCACGACCCGGCCCGACTCGACGGCCTGTGACAGGGCCGCGTAGTCGCGCTCGTTCTGCTCGGCGTACGCTTCGGAGAACGTGAGCAGGGCGCGGTCGAACGTCGATCCGCTGCCGAGGTAGGAGGCGATCGCGATGCGATCGCCGCTGCGGGCGTGGGCTCGCGCGAGCGTCCAGCCGCACAGCCGCCCGTATGCGGCCAGACCCTCGGGAACCATCTGATCGACTTCCGCCGATCCCTTCCAGTCCTTCAGCTGGCGGACGTAGAAGTCGCGCTCCCGCTCGTCGAGCGGAGAGTTGAGGTGAAGCCAGCCGAGCAGGATGTCGCTGCTGGCCTGCATCAGGCGCTGTCCGGTGACCACACGCTGGCCGTGGTTGGCGAAGGCGCTCGGGGCGACGAAGTCCTCGAGCACCGAGCTCTCCGCCTCCTTCAACTGCATGAACAGCGGGTCCCCGCCGTCGCGGCCCATGAACAGAGCGATCCAGGCGCGGGTGCCGACGCTACCGACGCCGACGACCTTGCGGGCGACGTCGACGAGCTCGAACTGCTCGAGCAGCACGCGCCGGTGGTAGTCGAGGCTCGCGAGGTAGGAGCTCAGGATCGCGCCCAGGCTCTCGAACGTCTCCTCCCGCTCGCGGCCTTCGGCGAGGTGGACGACCGGCACGACCAGCGGCGGGTCGGCGCGGATGCGCGGCTCCCCGTCGACGAGCTGGGTCAACTTCGAGAACGCGGACATGCTGTCGCGCGTGCGTGCCTTCGCGAGCGCCTTCTCCGTTCGCTTCACGATCCGCGGCTTCAGCTGCGAGGCCAACCTTTCGGCCGTGTCCTCGACGTCGAGATGGGCGTACCAGACGTCGAGGTTGTTCATGGCGGCGAAGGCGCGCATCGCGGTGCGGTAGGAGGCGACCGTGTCCAGCACCGCGCACGCCTGGTCCGTCGCCGTGAAGCTGTTCGAGCGCGCCGCGATCAGCATGCTCACGGCGAGACGCTTGACGTCCCACTCCCACGGCCCCTGGAGCGTCTCGTCGAAGTCGTTGATGTCGAACATCAGCCGCCGCTCGGGCGAGCCGAAGACGCCGAAGTTCGACAGGTGGGCATCCCCGCAGCACTGCGCCAGGAGTCCCGACATCGGCGTCGCCGCGAGGTCCTCCGCCATGATCAGCGCGGCGCCGCGGTAGAAGGTGAACGGGGACACGAGCATCCGCCCGTAGCGGATCGGGACGAGCTCCGGCACGCGCGTGGCCGCCTGGCGCTCGAGCAGCGAGACCGGGTCGGCGCGTCCCGGCGGGGCCTCGAACGCGGCATGGCTCGAGCGCGGCACTGCTCGCCGGGCCGCCTTCCCGCGTGCGGCGCGCTCGGCCGCGGTCAGGTGCAATTGGGACCGCGGGCCCTGCGCTGGGGCCGACGCCGCCATGGGGCGATGCTACGCCCCTGGAAGCAGCGACGGCTCGCGCTCGCCACAATCCTCGATCATGATCCTCCTCCGCACGCGGCCGGCCGCGAATCGGCGTCCCGGTCGCCGGAGCACGTGATCCGGAGGGTCCCGTGAGCGGCCCCGAGTCCCAGGACCCCGGGGAGCCCGTATGGAGTCCCGAGGCGCTGCGGGTGCGGCCCCTGCGGCTGGTGCTCTCGTGGCTGCTGGCCGGCGTGGGGCTGGTGTTCGCTGCCGCAGTCCTTCCCGGCGTCACGATCAACGGCTTCAGCGGGGCACTGCTGGCGGCGGCGGCGATCGGGGTGCTGAACGCGCTCGTCCCGCCGGTACTGGCGGCGCTGCGGCTCCCTGCGACCGCCGTCGTGGGGTTCCTGCTGCTGCTCGTCGCCGACGCGCTGATCGTCGAGGCGGCCGCCGCGA
This sequence comes from uncultured Solirubrobacteraceae bacterium, assembly GCA_963743505.1. Taxonomy (GTDB): domain Bacteria; phylum Actinomycetota; class Thermoleophilia; order Solirubrobacterales; family Solirubrobacteraceae; genus Palsa-744. Next base: position 1,308,453 of record CAVUPZ010000002.1, read on the forward strand.
TCACCAACGACGCCCTCCGCGTGTCCGGCTTCGACCAGGCGCTGCTGACGGCGCTGTTCACCTCGGCCGCGACCGTGACGCTGAGCGTGATCCTCGGCGTGGACGACGACGATGCCTACGCGCTGCGCGTGACGCGGCGGATCGCCCGGCGCCAGGGCGGGCAGGAGCGAACCGCCGTGCCCGGCATCCTGTTCCTCGAGATCGACGGCCTAGCGATGCCGATCCTGCGCCGCGCGATGCAGGACGGAAGCGCCCCCCACATGGCCCGGTGGATGCGCGAGGGGACCCACCGGCTGATCGAGTGGGAGACAGACCTCTCCTCCCAGACCGGTGCCAGCCAGGCAGGGATCCTGCTCGGCTCGAACGAGGACATCCCCGCGTTCCGCTGGGTGGAGAAGGAGAGCGGGGCGATCATGAGCTGCTCGAGCCCGCGCGACTGCGCCGAGATCGAGCGCCGCCGCGTGACGGGGATCGGCCTGCTGAGGGCAGGCGGCACCAGCCGCGGCAACCTCCTCTCCGGCGAGGCCGATGAGCAGATCCTCACGGCCAGCCGCACCGCTGCCGAGATCAAGGCGAACCCCGGCTACCGCTCGTTCATGGCAAACGGCTACAACGTCACGCGCTGCCTCGTGCTGTTCGTGTGGGAGGTGGCCCTCGAGCTGACCGCGTCGGCCCAGCAGCGGCGCCGGGGGGTGCTCCCGCGCGGGCACCGCGGCGGGCGCTATCCGCTGCTGCGGGCCGCGATGTGCGTGGTGCTGCCGGAACTGATCGTCCATGCCGTGCTGTCGGACATCATGCGCGGGCGCCCGGCCGTCTATGCCACGTTCGCCAGCTATGACGAGGTGGCCCATCACTCCGGGCTCGAGCGATCCGACACGCTCGAGGCGCTGCGCAAGCTCGACCGGCAGTTCGGGCGGATCGCGCGTGCCTGCCGATTCGCGCCCAGACCGTATGAGATCGTCGTGCTCTCAGACCACGGGCAGACGCAGGGAGCGACGTTCAAGCAGCGCAACGGTTACGGCCTCGACGAGCTCGTGCGCCGCTCGATGGAGAATCCGGCCGTGCTCGGGATGTCCGCCGGGGACACGGACGAGAGCATCGTCGGCCAGGCTCTCGACGAGGCGACGGGCAGGGCGGGCGCGAACGCCCAGAGTCGGCCCGGGAGCGACGCCGGCGATCACGACGCGATCGTGCTCGGGTCGGGGAACCTCGGGCTGATCTACCTGATGGAGGAGCCCCGCCGGCTGACCCTCGAGGAGATCGAAGCGCGCCATCCGCGGCTGATCCCTGCGCTGCGCGCGCATCCTCACGTGGGTTGGCTGCTGGTGCGCTCGGCCGCGCAGGGAGCGCTCGTGCTCGGGCGCGAGGGCAGCCGCCCACTGACCAGCGGGGAGATCGACGGCGAGGATCCGCTCGCGGGCTTCTCGCCCGCCGCCGCCGGGCACCTACTGCGGACGGACGGGTTCGAGCACACCGCCGACATCATGGTCGGGAGCTTCTACGCACCCGGGCTGGAGGAGGGCTGCGCGTTCGAGGAGCTGATCTCCTTCCACGGCGGCCTCGGCGGTCCGCAGACACGTCCGTTCCTGCTGTATCCGGTCACTCTGCCCGCCCCGCACGAGCCGCTGATCGGCGCCGAACGGGTGCACGAGACGCTCGCGGGCTGGCGCTCGCACCTGCAGGGCTCCCAGGCTCACTAGGCCTTGCGCGGTGCCAGCTCCGTCCGCTCGCCGGGCCTGAGCACGCGCGTCTCGATCGCGGGTGCCTCGACGGCCATCCGCTCGGCGAACTCGCGTGCCGGGCGCTGCGCGTCGCGGGGGTCACGAGCGGGGCGGGGGAGGGCCAGCGTGCCCCAGTGGATCGGGACGGCGACGCGGGGGGCGATCCGGGCGGCGGCCGTGACGGCCCGCTCGGGGTTCAGGTGGCCCGGGCCGAGGGTCGGCCCCCAGCCCCACACCGGCAGCAGGGCCAGGTCGATCGTGCCGGCCAGCTCCGACATCGCGTCGAACAGGTCCGTGTCGCCGGCGAAGTAGACGGCCTGGGAGCCGCCGATCACGAACCCGATCGGCTCTGCCCGCAGCGAGCCGAGGGGCCGTCGGCTGGAGCCGTGCGAGGCTGGGGTGGCGCTGACACGAGCTGCGCCCACGCTCGCCTGCTCGCCGGCGCGCAGCTCGCGGACGTCCGTGAAACCGTGCTGGGAGAGCCAGCTGCCCGCCCCGCGCGGCGCCAGGATCGGGGTGGCGACGCCGATCGCCCGCAGGGAGGGCAGGTCGGTGTGGTCGGCGTGCAGGTGCGAGACGAGGATCGCGTCGATGTCCCTGCGGGCCTCCTCCTGGACCGGGGAGGCGACCCGGCGCAGCGGCCCGACGCGCCGGTGCAGGGCCGGGTCGGTGATGATCCGGATGCCGTCGAGCTCGATCAGGACGGTCGAGTGTCCGACCCAGGTGACGGCCAGCGTGTCGGTGCGCTCCGGAGCCACCAGCCGAGCCTACAGCCGCGGCGGCGGGGAGCATGCGCGGCGTCCGGGCGGCCGGCCGCGGGGTGTGGTTGACTGGACCGATGGCCTTTGCCGCCCGTCGTGCCGCGCTCGTGGCCAGCGTGACGGGGATCTTGCGTGCGATCGAGCAGGGCGACGACGCGGCGGTCGAGACGATCATGCGGGCGAGCCGCTCGCGGCGCGCCCTGGCCCCGCTCGCCTTCGCGGTGGGAGCGTTCGCGATGCTCTTCGACGGCCTCAAGCTGCTCGTCACCAACTGGCGGCTGATGCTGATCATGATCCTGCCGGCGGTTTGGATCTGGCTGGCGATGTACGACCTCAAGGCGCATGTGCTGCATGGCAAGTCCTTCCACGTGCTTCGCGGCCCGATCCTGATCCCGATCGTGCTCGCGATCACGGCGATCACGGCGGGCGGGTTCTTCCTCAACGCCGTGTTCGCCTTCGCGATCGCCGGATCGCGCCCGCCGACGGTCCGGCCGGCGTTCGCCCAGGCGCGCAGGCAGGTGGTTCCGATCCTCGTCTCGGGCGTCGTTGTCGGCCTGCTGCTGGCGTTCTCGACGACGATCGTCACCCGCTGGGGACGTCCCTGGTTCACGCTGTCGCTGGGCGTGGTGGTGGGAGTGATGATGGTCTCCTACGTCGCCGTGCCCTCGCGACTGATCGGGATGAAAGCGGCATACTCGCGGCGGGACAAGGTCACGGCCTCGCTGCTCGGGTCGGCGATCGGGGCGACCGTGTGCACGCCGCCCTACGTGCTCGGGCGGGTGGGGCTCTTGATGCTCGGCTCGCGGGCCCTGCTGATACCGGGGATCTTCGTGATGGCGATCGGCTTCGGCCTGCAGGCCGGCGCGACCGGGGCGGTTCGGGCGATCAAAATGAGCGCCGCGCTGACAGCGGGCGTCGCCCATCCGGGCACTGGGACGGCCGACGCCGTCGACACCCCCTCGTGACGGCCAGGGTTCATGCCGGGTGCGAGTCGGCCTCCCCGGCGCCCGTCTCGGCTCTCGGCGCGGGCGAACCGGGGGCGGCCGCGCGCCGGCCGCGCAGGTTGCTGACGAGCACCGCCACCACCGTGACGAGGTATAGCTGCCCGATGATCGCCTCGAACACGGACAGGCCGCGGCCGATCGCGAGGGCGGGGGTGTAGTCGCCGTAGCCCACCGTGCAGAGCGTGATGAAGGAGAAGTACATGTCCACGGATAGCGAGGTGGAGGAATGGCTGACGAAGTACTCGGACGAACCGATGTCGGCGATGCCGACGACGAGGAACCCGAAGAACATCCCGACGAGCAGGTAGACGGCGATCGCGCCCGCGACCGAGTTGGGCGTGGCGCCACTCTCGATGACCTGGCGCACGAGCCCCCGGCTGATCGCGATCGGGGCCCACAGGGCGACCAGGCCGACGCCGATGAAGACGATGCCGCGCTCCAGCGCGCCACCGCCGCCGAGCGCGACGACGATCGAGCCGGCGAGGACCAGCGCGAGCAGCGAGCGGGCCGCCCACCCCCACCGCTCGTGTGAGCCGGCGGCGCGCAGGGAGGCGAGCAGGACCGCGCCGGTGAGGGCGGTCGAGCCGAGCAGCGCGGCAGTTCCCTGGGGCGCGCCGATCGAGAACATCAGGGTCACCAGCACGAGCCCGAGGACGAGGCCGTAGCGATGGCTGCCGTGGGTGAAGCTGACCGATCTCGTTGCGGCAGGGGTCGCCACGGCGTGCGCTAACGGGAGTCGGGCGAGGCCGCTTGCAAGCTGCCGATCCTACTCCGCGTCGCAGGCGACGAGCCGGCCTCATGTCCGCAGCGGTCCCGGCGCCAGGATCCGCGGATCGTGGCCGGGGATCACCTCGTGGCCGGTTTCGCGCAGCGCGAGCAGGCGCTCGGCCGAGCGGGCCTGCTGCCGGTGGTCCTCGGCGAAGACGGGGAAGCGGTGGTCGTCCAGGCCGCTGGCGAAGTGGGTGACGTCGGCTCCGATGACGAGGTTGCCGACCCGCACCGACTGGTGCCCCGGGGTGTGCCCCGGCGTCGGCAGCAGCCAGATGCTGCCATCGCCGAGCAGGTCGTGCTCGCCGTCGAGGAGCACCATCTCGTGGCCGGCGCCGGCGTAGTCGCCGGGGAGGTAGAAGTTGCGCTGGACGGCCGCGTGGTCGTGGCCCGCGGCCCACTCGACCCGCTGGATCACGATCGGGACCGCCGTCGGGATCAGCTCCAGGCCACCGACGTGGTCCCAGTGCAGGTGGGTCAGGACGACCATCGTGAGGGTGCCCACGTCGATCTGCTCGGCGACGGTCTGCGCCTGCTCGAGTGTCGTCCCGGCGAACACGTCGGGGCGCCCGTAGTGGCTGGCCGGATCGGCGATCGCGGCCGGGTTGAGGCCGGTGTCGATGAGGATCCGCTCCCTGTCCGTCTCGATCAGGTACGCCGGGATCGGGAAGCGAATCGTCCGCTCCATGTCCTCGCCGGCGCGGAAGATCCCCGCCGGGGCCGTGAACCAGCCGACGTTGAGCGCCTGGACCTTCATGCACACCTCCTCGTCTCGTCGGGGTCACGTGGGCTTGTAGCGGGGTTGCGCAGGCAAGCTGCACGCGATGTCCGGATCCGAGGTGAGCTCGTCCTTGCGGACGGGCGGCGCAGCCGCCAGAATCGCCCACATGTCCATTCGAGGCCGACGGGTCGTGCTGGTGATCTTCGACGGGATGCAGCTCCTCAACGTGCTCGGTCCGGCAGAGGTGCTCGACGCTGCCAACCGCGTGCTCGGCGAGCGGCCCGGGTATCGCCTGCAGCTCGCCTCGGGCGACGGGGCCCCCGTGCGCAGCGGGCCGGGGCCGCGGATCGCGCCCGACCTCGCCCTCCCGCATGTGCGGGCGCGGGGCCTTGACACGCTGATCGTGGCGGGCGCGATGAACGTCGGGGACCTCGGGTCCGAGGAGCGGATGGGCGCCGAGCTGCGCAGGCTGGCGGCCGGAGCCCGGCGGACGTGCTCGGTGTGCACCGGAGCGTTCCTGCTGGCGGGGGCGGGGCTGCTCGCCGGCCGACGAGCGACGACGCACTGGGCCTTCTGCCGCGAGCTGGCGCGCCGCCATCCCGACGTGCGCGTCGAGCCCGATCGGATCTACGTGCGTGACGGTGACATAACGACCTCGGCCGGCGCGAGCGCCGGGATCGACCTCGCGCTCGCGCTCGTGCAGGAGGACCACGGCGCCGACGTGGCACGGACGGTCGCTCGTTGGCTCGTCGTGTTCCTGCAGCGCCCCGGAGGCCAGTCGCAGTTCTCAGAACGTCTGTCCGTGCCGGCGACGACGAACGCCCACGTGCGCACGCTGCTCGACGAGATCGCTGCCGATCCGGCAGCCGATCACCGTCAGGCCCGGCTCGCTCGGCGCGTGTCGCTGTCCGAGCGCCACCTGCGACGGGTGTTCCTCGAGCAGACCCACACGACGCCGGCGCGGTTCGTCGAGCGGGTCCGTGTGGAGCGGGCGCGGGCGATGCTCGATCACGGGTCGGCGTCGATCGAGGCCGTCGCCGGGCGCTGCGGCTTCGGCAGCCCGGAGACGATGCGCCGAGCCTTCATCCGCGTGATCGGGATCGCTCCGGCGGACTACCGCGAGCGCTTCCAGGCCGCGGATCACCTCAGCCCGGCGGCTGCGCGAGCTCGCTCGACGGACGGCCGCGCCGGGCAGCCGGCGAGATGATCGTCCACGAGCCCGCAGGCCTGCATCAGCGCATATAGCGTGGTCGGGCCGACAAAGCGAAAGCCGAGCCGCTTGAGCTCGCGGGCGAGGGCGGCGCTCTCCGGCGTGCTCGCGGGCACCTGCTCCCATCCGGTCGGGGCCGGGCGGGGCGACAAGGGGGCGTGAGCGCGGATCGTCCTCGCCAGCGACCCTCCCGCCGCCCGCAGCGCGACGGTCGCCCGCGCGTTCGCGATCGTCGCCTCGATCTTCGCGCGGTTGCGGATGATGCGGGCATCGCCGAGCAGGCGAACGACGTCCGGCTCGCCGTAGCCCGCGACGGCGTCCGGCCGAAAGCCGGCGAAGACCCCGCGGAAGCCCTCGCGCCTGGCGAGGATCGTGCGCCAGGACAGCCCCGACTGAAAGGCCTCGAGGCTGATGCGTTCGAAGAGGCCCACCTCGTCGAGGACCGGGAAGCCCCACTCCTCGTCGTGATAGCGCTCATACAGCGGGTCGCCCTCCCCGAAGCAGCGCCCCTGCCGGCGCTCGAGGATCGCCTCTCCGGTCCGCTCGCTCATGCGCGGCGCGGCATCGTCAGGGGACCTGCAGCCCGGCCAGGAAGCGGTCCAGCACGCCGTCCATTTCGGCGCGCGCCGCTGCCCTGTCGCCGGACCTGGCGATGTAGAGGGCCGCTTCATCGAGGGCTCCGATCACGACGTGTGCGAGGGCGCGGACCGGCTGTGGTGCGATCGCGCCGGTGTCGATCGCCGCCTGCAGGAGCTCGGTCGTGGTGGCGACCCCATAGCGGTCCATCGCCGCGCGCCAGTCCTCCCAGCCGAGAACGCCGGGGGCGTCGATCAGCAGGATCTGCAAGACGTCGGGTTGCTCGCAGGCGTCTAGCCAGGCCGAGAACGCCCTCCTCAGCAGCTGCTCGGGGTCCGCGCCGGCGGCCACGACGCGCTCTGCGATCTGGGTCAGGACGTCCGACTCGACGCTGTCGAGGACGGCTGCGAAGAGGGCCCGCTTGTCCTCGAACAGGTGGTAGAGGGCGCCGCGTGTGACGCCGGCCCGGCGGACGATCTGCTCGGTGCTCACCTCCGCGTAGCCGCGCTCGCCGAACAGCTCACGGCCGGCGCGCAGCAGCGCCTGCCTGGTCGTGGCGCTCCGTTCGGCCTGGGTTCTCCGATTGACATTCATGCAGTATGTTTGTATCTTACGTACACACAGTACGAAACCATCGGAGGAACGATGACACAAACGGTCGACCTGTCCGCTGGCACCATCCACTACGCCGAAACCGGGCCGAGGGACGCGCCCACGGTGGTGTTCCTCCACGGAGCGCTCGTCGACGGCTCGCTGTGGGACCGGGTCCTGCCCGAGCTCCCGACGCTGCGCTGTGTCGTCCCGACCCTGCCGCTGGGCTCGCACCGGACGCCCCTTCGGGATCGGGGGATGGCGACCCCGATCGGCGTGGCAGACCTCGTCGCGGAGTTCCTCGAGCGGCTGGGGCTCGACCGGGTCACGCTGGTGGGCAACGACAGCGGCGGCGCGATCACGCAGCTGCTGCTGACCCGGCGGCCCGAGCGGATCGCCCGGGTGGTCCTGACCAACTGCGACGCGTTCGAGCACTTCCCGCCGCGGCCGTTCCTGCCGCTCGTGTGGCTCGCCCGCGCGAGGCTGCTCGGCCCGTACATGCGCGTCGTCCTGCGCGTGGGCGCCCTGCGCGACACCCCCCTTGGCTTCGGCCTCCTGCACGAGCGCCCACTCCCGGCGGGGGCGCTCGAGGCATGGGTGGCACCGGCGCTCTCACAGCGCGGCGTGCGCCGGGACGCCGAGCACTTCGCAAGCCACTTCGACAGCAGGCTGACGCTCGAGGCGGCGAAGAAGCTGGGCGACTTCCCGGGGCCGGTGCTGCTGGCATGGGGAGTCGACGATCGCATCTTCAAGATCTCCTTCGCGGAACGCCTGTGCCGGGTGTTCCGCGACGCTCGCCTGATCCCGATCGCGGGGGCGAAGACGTTCGTGCCGCTCGACCAGCCACTGACGCTCGCCCGGGCGATCAGGGATCTCGCCGCATCGGGCGGGGAGCGAGCCGTCGATGCCGGGAGAATCGCGGCCACCTGACTATGCTCCCGGCGGGAGCAGCGCTCCTTCCGGACATGACCACCACGCTCATCACCGGCGCCAACAAGGGCCTCGGGTTCGAGGCCGCCCGGCAGCTGATCGCGGCCGGCCACGCAGTGTGGGTTGGCGCGCGCGACCAGGCGCGCGGGCAACGTGCAGCCGAGACGCTCGGCGCGAAGTTCGTCGGCCTCGACGTCACCGATGAGGCGTCGGTGGCGGCCGCTGCCGAGACGGTGGGATCCCTGGACGTGCTCGTCAACAACGCCGGCATCAGCGGCGTCGCTGGGTCAGCGGCAGAGACGACGGCCGAGCAGATGCGCGCGGTCTATGAGACGAACGTGTTCGGAGTAGTGCGGGTGCTGCACGCGTTCCTGCCCCTGCTCGAACGGTCGCGGGCGCCCGTCGTCGTCAACGTCTCGAGCGGTCTGGGCTCGCTCGGTCGAGCCTCGCAGCCCGATTCACCGTGGGCCGCGTTCGCGACCGCCTACTCCTCATCGAAGGCCGCGCTGAACATGCTGACGATCAAGTACGCGGCGGCATTCCCGAACATGAAGATCAACGCGGTCGACCCGGGCTACACGGCGACGGACCTCAACGCCCACCGGGGCACCCAGACCGTGCAGGAGGGAGCGGTGGCGATCGTGCGCTGTGCCCTGATCGCAAGCGACGGGCCGACCGGAGGCTTCTTCGACAAGGACGGCAGCGAGGCCTGGTGAGGACGCCGTGAACACCGCGCTGTCAGTGATGCTGATCGTTCCCGATGCCGAAGCGGCCGTCGCCTGGTACAGGGAAGCGCTGGGCGCGAGCGAGCTCTGGAACCTCGGCGGCGTGGCTGGCCTGGACATCGACGGTGCTCCGTTCTTCCTGCACGAGGCCAACCAGAACAACCCCTCAGAGACGAGTCCGGGTGCTGCCGGCGTGACGAGCGTGCGCGTAGAGGTCTTCGTCGATGACCCGGATGGCTTCATCCAGCATGCGCTGTCCGCGGGCGCCACATCCGGCTCTGCGATCGAGGATCATCAGATGCCCTGGGGGACGCACCGACAGGGAGGCTTCACGGATCCCTTCGGCCACAACTGGTCCGTCGGGGACAGCTCGCCGCTGAGGGCGTTCCGCGGCTGAGTGCGGGGCACGGCGGAGGGGACCGTCAGCCGATCCGCTCCGCCAGTTCGATGAGTGCGACCTGAGCCTATGTCTGAGCGTCGCCGGGCGGTTCGCGCATCACGACGGTCAACGTCGCGTGCTGGCGCTCGCGAAAGCCAAGTGCCTCGTAGAGGCGGATCGCCCCTGTGTTGGTGCTCATGACGTGCAGGAACGCGCGTTCTGAGCGCCGCTGGATCCCGGCGATCAGCGCGCGCGTCAGCCGCGAGGCGAGTCCCTGGCCACGATGGTCCGGTTTGGTGCAGACGGCGCTGATCTCGGTCCAACCGTCGAGATGAAACCGCTCGCCGGCCATCGCGACGAGTGCCCCGTCGCGCCGGATACCCAGGTAGTCACCGAGCTCGATGGTCCGTGCCAGGAATGGGCCCGGCTCGGTTGCGGCAACGAGCTCGAGCATGTCGGGGACGTCGTCGGCACCGAGCGGGATCGCCTCCGCGCAGTCGATCCCGCTGGTGCGCTCCTCGACCATCTGCACCAGATCGAACGCTTGGAGGGCGCGCCAGCCGTCTGGCAACTCGGCGGCGCCGTACCGTCCGGCTACGACGCTTCCGGGTGCGACGAGACCGGCGGCGTCCTCCCAGTCCTGGGCCGTCGGCGGCGAGGGCAGGGCGAGGAACGGCGCCACATCGGCCGGATATCGGCGCGCCCGCCCACGCACCTGCGCGAGCCGCGCGTGTCCACTGCACAACGACGCATAGGCCGGATTGTCGAGCAGTGCTTCCTCGGTCGGCAACATGCCCGCTTGAGATACCACGCGGATGACCCGCCTCCGGCGTAGAGCCCCGGGTGCTCACAGGTCGAGGACCACGTCGTCGCGTGGCTGTGAGCAGCAGATGAGCGCGCTCCCGTCAGCGGGCGCCTCCACGGGATCGGGGTTGTAGTCGAGATCGCCGGCGATCAGCGTGCTCTCGCACGTGTGGCATACGCCCGTCCGGCACGACCAGCGGACGGGGACGTCGCATGCCTCGGCGAGCTCGAGGAGGCTGCCGTAGTCGCTGCTCCACGACACGGAGAGGCTGCTGCGGGCGAACTCGATCGTGGGTCCGTCTGCGGGGGAGCCCGGAGGCGGATGTGGCGTGCGCGCGGACGCCGAGGCGATGCCTGGCGTCGATCCCCGTTCTGGCCCGAACGGCTCGGTATGGATGTGTGACGGGTCGAAGCCGACCGAGGCCAGGCCGGCGCTGATCTCGTCCATGAAGCCACTCGGGCCGCAGATGTAGGCCTCACCGATTCGGGGCGGCTCGAGTTCCAGGAGCGCCGAGGGAGTAAGGCGTCCCGCGGTGTCGAAGTCGCGACCTTCGACGTCATGAGCGGCCGGCCGGCTGTAGTAGATGTGGGAGCGGGCGTTCGGGAACGCCGCGAGCAGGGTCCGCGCCTCGGCCGCAAACGAGTGCTCGAGGCTGCTGCGCGCGCTGTGGAGCCACCAGACTTCCCTGTGGGAGTGGCTCGCGACCAATGCATTGAGCATGGCGAGGACCGGTGTGGCGCCGATGCCAGCGCTGATCAGCAGCACCGGTGCCTCGGATTCGGCGAGAATGAAGCTTCCGCGCGGGGCGGCGACTTCGAGCTGGTCGCCGATGGCGAGCCGGCCGTGCAGGTAGCTGCTTGCGGCGCCGTCGCGCTCGCGCTTGACCGCGATCCGGTAGTAGCCGGCCTCGGGCGGGCCGCAGAGGGAGTAGTTCCGTAGCAGCGCTCTCGCGGCCTCGTCCGGCTGGATCCGGAGCGTGAGGTATTGGCCGGGCCGGGCAGTCGGGAGCGGCTTGCCGCCGGGATCCTCGAAGCTGATCGAGATCACCGAGTCACTCTCCCGCTCGATCGCCGTGACCGCGAGTCGGCGGAAGCCGCTCCACGCCGGCGGCGGACTGGCCGTCGTCAGTCCGGCGTTGCCCCGTCCGGCTTCTCCTTCGAGCAATGCGCGGAACGATCCCTGCCAGCCGGGGCTGAGGGCGGGGATTCGCAGGGCCCGAAGCAGCTGCTGGCGTGGGTGGCCGGGAAGATAGAGGAGCCCGCTTACCTCGGCGACCGTCATCTCCTCGGGGCCGCTCCCGAGCTTGAGGATCTCACCGCCGGCTTCAACCTCGCCCTCCTCAAGCACGCGGAAATAGAAACCCGGACGGTGATGAGCGACCAGTAGGGCGGGAATGCGTGGATCGTCCATCCGGATCCCGACCCGGTAACACGTCACGCGCGGCTGCGTGACCTCGAAGACGGCGCTGCCGATGCGGTAACGGTCGCCGATGCAGACCTCATCGTCGCCGAGCCCCTCGATCGTCAAGTTCTCACCAAACTGGCCGTAGGCGAGTCCGTCTCGTCCAAGCTCGCGTTCCCAGTGACGGTAGGAGTCGAGCTGGTAGACGAAGACGGCACGCTGCTCGCCGCCATGCCCGGCGAGATCGCCCTGCCCGTCGCCCTCGATGTTGAGCCGGGCCACCCGACGAGGCCCGCTGACGGGATCCTTGAAGACGCCCGTGAAGACCGTTCTACCCTGCCAGGGAACATCACGCGGTAGCCCCACATTCACCGACACCACCCTGCCCACCGGATCAGGGACCCGTGCCGGCTCCGGTTGCGTCACGCTCCGTCCCCCGCGTCGAGGGGCATGAGGGGGGCCGTTCTTCCGCGCCGATCGTCCCATGGTCAGGCGATCAAGAGGGTGGGCGCCAACCTCTGGCGAGGGTCGTTTGACCCACCTCGATCACGTAGCCGTCGGGATCGCGGAGGTAGCAGCGGATCTCGGTCTCGTGCTGCTTCGGCGGCGTCAGGAAGTGGGCGCCCCGCGCGCTCCACTCGGCGTACACGCGTCGGATGTCCGCGACCCGGATGTTGAGGAAGCTGCTCACCCGGTCCGGGTCCGGCGGCGTCTCGAGCGTGACGGTCGGCTTGTCGTCGGTCGGACCTCCCCCGACGTTGATGATGATCCAGCTGTTGGCGAGCGCCACGTAGGACACGTCGTCCTCGGCCTCGCCCGAGATGACCGTCTTGCCGCCCAGTACCTCGGTGTAGAAGCGCCGGGAACGCTCAACGTCATCGGAGACGATGAAGTGGGCCACGACCATCTCCTCATCGATGGTGCTCATTGCTGACCTCCGTTGTTGAAATTGCGCGTGGCCCGCTTCGGTCGACGGTATGGCGGAGACGATAGAGCGGCCGGGCCCGCAACGTCGCCTTTGGGCGCCCAGCGTCAAGGACAGTCGGCAGGGCGTCGCAGACTTCGATCAAGGCGTTGGCGCCTGCCCCCCGATCGCGCCGACGCGTCAGCCACGAGCCTGACCGACCGCAATTTGCGGGTTTCCGCGATCGGGACGAGAGGACTCGGAGGCAGGGTCAGCGCGAGCGCGATCCATGCACGACGCCGTTTTCCCCATCAAGCAGTCGCGACAGGCCGCGTCACAAACTCGTCGCACCTTGCGGCTTTTCCTTGTTTGCTCCCTTCGATATCGCGCGAAAATAGCTGCGTCTGACAGGGAGGACCCCATGGAGATCGAGCTCACCGAGCAGCAGAGCCTCCGTATCGCTGATCTACCCGAGAACTACCGGGTCGTAGGGGTTGATCCTGGCGCGGCAATTGTGCGCAAGCCCACCGGGCAACTCATGCGCATCCAGCAGAATGGACGCCTGACCGCGGCGACGGTCGCGACCGAGCGCGGGCTCTCCGACCGCCAGGACGACCACACAAGGCGCCTCACGGGAGTGAGAGCCACCACCCCATACACAAGCGTCATGGACTAGCCGCGAGGAACGAGTAAGGGAGTTTCCAATGCCCAACCAGTCGCCGATCGGCACCCAGGCCGGCGGTCCGTCGACGCGTCCCGTCGACCCGATCCTTCGCCTTCATCGGCTCGAAGGCTCCACCCAGGCCGCACTCGCCACCCTGCGGCGCTCGCTGATCGAGAACGTCGCACCCACCCGCAACGGATTGGCGCACGAGGCAGCGATCGCGTTTGACCTCGACGACGATCAGAAGGCCCTCGCCATGATCGACGAGGTGGCCCAGACGGTCGGCATCTCCGGCCTGATCTGAGCTCACACAGCTCAGCCCCGGAGCAGCTTCACACGGCCGATGCCGAGGACCGGCGAGGCCACCCGCCCGAGCATGCTCGAAGACCTCCGGCCGGAGACCACCCCGACTGACCAGGCGTCGCCGGCGCGCCTATGACAGCTGTGGCACAGCAGTCGGGTGCGTGAGCAGCTCCTCCTCCGCCTCGGTCCGAGAGGCGTGCCGGAAGCCGAGTGCCACGAGGAGCGCAATGACCGCGGCGAGACAGAAGGAGGCGATCGCGCCCCAGAACATCACTTCGCTGATCGTCGAGAAGCCATAGGCCTCGAGGAGCAGGCCGCGTAGCGTCGTTCCCTGGAATGAGGTTTGCTCGAGGGCCTTCAGTTCGAGGTTGCTCGGTTTTTCCCGTGCGGCGGCGCTGATGTTCGCGTAGACGCCGTTGTAGGGCATCTCCTTGAGATGTTCGGCGATGAAGTGGTTGGCGTAGGCCTCGGCTTGCGGGCCGGTGAGCAACTGCTGCCCCGCGTACTGGGAGACCGACGGGATCATCGCCGGGGTGATCTCCGTCCCGGGCTTCGCGTGTTCGAAGGCGCTCTTCGGCGGAAAGAAGATCTGCTGCTCGGCAAGCTGATCGTGCACGTTGGAGTGGGCGAAGCTATAACCCCACATCAATAGTCCACCCGCTACGAGCAGCACGACAACCAGCACCACGCCCACCGCGCTCGTCAAAACGTCAAACACCCTGCGACTCATCGCGCTGCTCCTTGGATCGATGTTTGGTCAGTTTCAGACTCACATCGAAGGTCGCTGCGCGCATCGTGTGCTTCCCGTTCTCCGGATAGGGCAAACCACTGAGTCCCCGACCAGGAGGCCTTGGCTGGAGCGCGATCGTAAACGTGCGATCGCTGCGATCGCGCTCGGCGTGGCGGTGTACCGTTGCCGACGCAAACGCGATCATGTACCCATGGAGAGTCCCCGGATCAACGTGCGCGTGATTCCGCGGGCGCGGACTGACGAGCTGGCCGGCGAACGCGACGGTGTGTTGCTGGTGCGTGTGAGCGCTCCACCCGAGGGCGGCCGTGCGAATGCCGCGCTGTGTCGCGTGATCGCCAAGCGAGCGGGCGTCGGAATCCGCTCGGTTTCGGTCGTCCGCGGCGCGAGCTCCCGTCAGAAGGTCGTGCAGGTTGACGGGATCAGCGCTGCCGATCTTGCGCGCGCGCTCGACGCACGTGCTCAATGAGCGCGCCGCAGTGCCCAGGCCTGTCTCGGGGCGCCGCCGGACTCGGAGCTCGCCCTTCGAGGGGCACCATTGCCTCAGGCGGCGAGACCGGTGATCCCGTTGCGCATCAGCACGGCGGCGAGCAGAAGGAGAATCACAGCGGCGATCGTTCTGGCATTGCGCTCAAGCCACTCCCGGGCGCGGATGAGCAGACGCTGAGTCGGACCCGGCGCGAGGCCAAGCGCCACGAGGGCGACCGATAGTGGGAGGAGCGACACGAGCGCGAACCCGACCCACTCGGCGATGTACTCCGCGGTGCTGGGGTTCGTCTCTGAGATGTCCTTCAGGGCCAGCGGAATAAGCGCGCCGGGATTGGCCAGGGTGGCGCCGGCGGCGATGATCGCGATCACTGGCGAGGACGCCACCTTGCTCATCTGATCGATCATGCTGGCGACCCTTTTTGGGTCGCGAGGGCGGCGCAGGAATCGCACGACAAAGAAGAGCACGACCACGCCGGCAACGACGTCGACGATCGCGACCCACGTCTTCGGCGTGTTGGCTTTTGTTGATGCAGCGTCGTTCCCGAGCACGAACGCAGCGATCACACCAACGATGAGTGTCACGCCAAACGCGCCCAGATAGAACCACATTCCTGTGCGCATCGGCCGCTCTCCAACGACCAGCGCCAGCACCGACAGGAACAGCGTTACGGGCGAAAGCATCGCAGCGAGCGCCACGAGCACAAGCTCGGTGTCGACCGAGGTCATCCCGCCGATCCTACGTGTCCATGGCCTGTCGGAGACCCCTGCGGGCCCCAGACGCCGTCGTCACGAGACCTCACGTCTGCGCCGCTCGGGCTATCCCGCCGCGATCATCGTCACGCCGGCGAGTGCGAGCGCGATGCCGACCGCATGCCAGCGATGAACCCGTTCCCTGAGTACCACCACGCCCAGCGCGATCGTCACGAGTGGGTAGAGGTTCCCGAGCACCGAGGCGACCGTCAGCGGCCCGCGCTGGAGCGCTGTCGTGAGCGTGGCATCGGCCACGCCCAGCGCAACGCCTCCGAATATCGCGAGGCGCGGAGCCGATGCGGGAGCAGGCATCAGCCCGACCCGCGCGGCCACCGGAACCGTCACTGCGACCGCGACCACCAGGTTGGCCACGGTCGGCCACAGCCCCGAATCGGTGCTCGTGTGCCCGATGCAGATGAAATAGATCCCGAAGCCCGCACCGCAGGCCGTCGCGACGAGCACCTGTCTCGCGGCCGACCAGCGCTCGGGAGCGCCGTCCCGCGACTCCCCGCCACCCTCCTCCGGCTCGTAGGCAACCAGTGGGATCGCGATGAGCGCGCACAAAACTCCGCCCAGCGCGAGGGCCGAAAGCTGGTTTCCGCCCACGACCCCCACTACTGCCGGCAACAGGGCCGCGAAGGCGGCGGAGACCGGAAGCACGACCCCGATACGGCCGTGGGCCAACGCCGTGAAGAAGCCGAGGAACGCGACGCTCGTCACCAGCCCGCTGACTGCGCCGAGACCGATGTCGCCGGCGCCCAGAGCCGAGGCGCCGATGACGGCAGCGATCGGCGTGAGCGTGAGAAGTCCCGTGAGCTGAAGCACCGCGCTGACCGTCAGCGGCCTCGCCTCGTGGCTCGCCGCTCCCCCGAGGAAGTCCGAGATGCCGATGAAGAGCGCGCCGAGGAGGGCGAGGAGCACGGTCACGACGGCTCAGCGTAGTCGCGGCCATGGCTCCCGCGAGCGCGCTCATGTCCGCGCGGTGGCTCGGAACCGCGACGGGGCGACGCCCAGCTCGCGCTTGAACGCCTT
The DNA here is from genome assembly GCA_963743505.1 of uncultured Solirubrobacteraceae bacterium. GTDB lineage: Bacteria > Actinomycetota > Thermoleophilia > Solirubrobacterales > Solirubrobacteraceae > Palsa-744. Next base: position 1,324,935 of record CAVUPZ010000002.1, read on the forward strand.
GGAGAATGCGAACTCCGTGCTGTAGCCGATCTGGGCGGCGATCGACTCCAGCGGGGTGTCGATGTTCTGCAATAGTCGCGCGGCGGCCGGGGCTACCTCCAGCTGAGGCGCGCGGTGCGTCGGGTCAGCGGAGCGAGGTCACCATCGACGCCGAATCGCGAAGCTGCGCGCCTACGCGCCCGCGGCAGGGATCTCGTGAGCAGGTCGGGCGCCGTCGGGAAACTCGCTCGCGGTTTGGCGCCGCAGCACCTCGGTGCCGAAAAAGGCGAGCACGAGGAACACGATGATCCCAGCAGGTTTGTGGGTGGCCGGGATCGGCCCCCAGATGAAGATCAACAGCATGATGGTCGCGACTATGCCGTAGGTCCAACCGGGCTGATCCCGCAGGAACGGAGCGATCGCGCGGCGGGCCCTTACGGCCAGGCGGGCCGGACCGGCGAACCAGCCGGCGGCGATCAGCGGGACGCCGACGATCACAAACGCACCCGCGATTTCCGAGAGCATCTCGGTTGTAATTGACATGATCGCTTCGGCAGCTGGCCGGTTCGCTTCGACCTTGACCAGCGAGTCGACAGCCGCCGACTCGATGATCAGACGCCCGACGAACACGAGCAAGCCGGCGAACACGATCGCACTCCCGACCCGCATCAGCGCCTGTCGTCGGCGCTCGCGCGCGAGGATGATCGCGAGCGCGTAGAGGAGCGGCACGATGATCGTCAGCAGCAGATCGAGTCCTTTGAGCGCTTTGACCCCATCCTGGACGGCCTTGAGGCTCTTGGAAGACAGAATTTTGATGTGCGCGATCGACGGCGGGATCTTGGAGCTGACGTTCGGCAAGCCGAGGCGGTTGGTGATGTTCGTCACCACCGGGGCGAGGTCGAGTGTCACCTGACCGCCGTTCGTGGACACCGCTCCCTTGCCTTCGACGATCGCAATGAAGGTCTCGATCGATGTGCGGTTTGCGCTCTTCCACACTTCCTGGATGCGCGCGTTGGCGAGAGCGCGTTCGGACGCCGTCACAGCCAGGTTCTGCAGCGCTCCGGCCACGGGCGCGGCGAGCGGCTGCAGCTGGGGCGGCAGCCGCGTCTTGAGTTCTTCGGCGACGTTGACGTTGGCATACAGCTGATTGACCAGGTAGTTCGAGGTGGCTTCGCGGATCTTCGGGTTCTGCAGGAACTTCGTACTCGTGTTCGCCCAATTGTTCGGGTTGAGCAGCTGCCGGTTGGCCCACACCGCAAAGATCGCCACCACTGCGAGCACCGTCGTGCCCCAGATGAGCAGGCGCACGAGCCATCGCCGTTCGCGAGGAGCCGATGTGGCAGGGCGTGTCCCACCCGGACCTGCATCCGAAGGACCGCCCGTGCGGGTGGCGTCTGCAGGGGGGCCCGCGGTCGGGTCGTCCATCGTCACCCCGGGCGCGCCCGTTCGTCAAGTCGGCGCGTGATGCGCATGCCTGCGCCAGCGACATCGACACGAGCACCGCAGGCGTAGGCACAGATGTACGTCGTTGCCGCTGGCGGCGATGCGAACACGCAGGAAAGACTACGCGCTGGATGCGACAAACCGCAGAACTCGCCTATTTGCAGGGCTTTATCACGGCGCGGACGAGAGGACTCGAGCCTCCACGCGGTTTCCCGGACCGACCTGAAGGTGCGTGGATCGCCAGATGCCTTCCACCGTGTCCACCTTGTCCCAATCGTCCGGGTTGCGGGACGCAGCTCGGTGGACGGCGAGGAAGTGCCTGCCCCGTTGAGAGCGGGATCTCCCGAAACCTCGCTGAGGCATTCGCTCGGGGATCGGCGATGATTCGCCGACGATGGAGGACGGCATCAAGCGGCGCGTCGTGGGCGCCGAGCACGCCGACGCGAGGGTCGGGGGGACGTCCCTGCGACCAGCCTCGATGGCCCCCCTCGCGAGGATCGCGGCCCCGCGCTGGGTCCGGCTGGCCGTAGGCCTACTTGCGATCCTCCTCGCTCTCCAGATCGCACATGATCTGTTCGGACTGCCGGGAGCGGATGAGCTCTACGATGTCTGGTTCGGGACCGTGGTGATCGCCTGTTCCGCGGCGGTGTGCGTGGCGCGGGCGCGACGCGAGCGCGTGGACCGGGAGGCCTGGGTCGCGATCGGCGCCGGCATGCTGAGCTGGAGCGCAGGGACGATTCTGTGGCAGGCGCAGTACTCGGGTCTGACGCGGCCGCCGTATCCGAGCGACGCCGACGTTCTATGGCTGCTCTGGTATCCGTTCACGGCCGTCGGTCTCGGGCTCCTGATACGGGCGCGAGTCGCGCGGTTCGAGCTGCACAGGTGGATGGACGGGCTCGTCGTGATGCTTCTCGTACTGGCCGCGGCCTTCCCGCTCACCCTGCACCCGGTCGAGCAGTACTTCGGCGACTACAAGCTCGCCGGGCTGGTGGACATCAGTTATCCGGTTCTCGACACCCTGCTGCTCGGAGGCATCCTCGGGACCTTCGGGCTCATGGCGTGGCGGCCGGACCGAGCGTGGATCCTGATCGCAGCCGGCTGCGTGATGATCACGGCCGGCGATGCTGCCTTTGCAGTCCAACAGGCGCGAGGCGTCGCAGAACACGAAGCCTACGGCTTCGTATGGAGTGCCGGTGCGCTGATGATCGCGTGTGCGGCTTGGGTCCCAGCTGTGCATCGTCACGAGCACCGCGAGCTCCACGGGTGGGCAGCAGTAGCACTACCTCTCTTCGCGCAGCTGCTGGCCGTTGCGCTTCAGTTGGGGATCGTCTTGTTCCCCTCGTTCGACACCGAGACCCATAGGGTGACTGTGCTCGTCGTTCTCGTCATCGCCACGATCCAGCTCGTGCTGGCGAGGCCGCGCTCCGGCGGATCGGGTCAAAGTCCCTAGCCGGTCGTCGGTCGTCGCGATCCGGGTGGCTTACGCCGCTCCGTCGGTGGGGCCCGTGGTCGTCCTTTTGCCTCTCCGCGAGTGGGCGCGATGAGTCTTCCCTCTTCTTGGCGAATCTCGGGTCTGCGATGCGAGTGCGACGGGCACCTGCATTGTCAACGACGCGCAACTTGGCCCAGCGGTGCCAGGACCGTCGTCGCTCGTGATGGGCTACCAGCCCTCGGTGACTTGGAAGATCGTCTTCCCGGATACATGCGGGGCGTTCGGCGCGAGCGCGGCGGGCGCTTCGGCCAACGGTCGCACGGCCCCTACATTCGGAGTCAGTCGCCCGTCGCGCAGCCGCTCGGCGAGCTCGGTCAGCTGGGGGCGATCGGCCTCCACAACGAAGAAGATGGCCCGCCCGTTCTCGGGCTGGACGGTGGGCGGTTCGATCGTCGTGACGAGCGTGCCCCCGGCACGAACGAGCGCGGTCGAACGCTTGAGGATGTCACCGCCGATCACGTCGAGCACCACGTCGGCCTCGCCGGCGTCCTCGAGGCGGTCGGTGGTCTCCAAGTCCACAAACTCGTCGACGCCAAGGCTGAGCGCACGGTCTCTGTCGGCGGCCCGGCCAGTTCCGATCACCCGCGAGCCGATCTGACGGGCCAGCTGCACAGCGATCGAGCCGACGCCGCCCGCGGCGCCGTGGATCAGCGAGGTCTGCCCGGCGCGGAGGTGGGCATGGTCGAACAGGGCCTGCCACGCCGTCAGCCCGGAGATCACTGCGCCGGCGCCGGCGGCATGGTCGACGCCGGCTGGCAGCGGCGCGAGGTTGCGCGCCTCCATCGCCACGTACTCCGCCAGCGTGCCGTCGCGGTTCCAGTCGGCCAGCCCGAACACTCGCTGGCCGACGGTCACGCCGGTGGTCCCGTAGCCCAGTTCGCTTACGACACCCGACACCTCGTGCCCGGGCACGCTCGGCGTCCGGTCCCGGCCGGCACGATCAATCCAGGTCCCAGCCCACGCCAGCTCGCCAGGGGTGAACCCTGCGGCGTGCACGCGCACGATGACGTCGTTCTGGGCGGCGTGCGGGTCCGGCAAGTCCGTCAAGGACAGCCCAGCCAGACCAGCGTCGCGGTCACGCACGACGATGGCTTGCATAGCATTTTCCTCTCTGATGGTGGAGATCCCGGGCGGGTAACGGTTCGGCTTACGCGCTAGACCTGAGCGGGTCGGAGTCGCGTCATCGGCCGTGCCCCTTGGTGCCCTGCTCCCCGACGTTATCTTCGCGCTAGCTGACGCCGTTGAGTCGGGCGACCTGCTCGACTGGAATGCTCAATCCATTTCATTGGTTTACGCCAACCACTCGAAGGTGACGCGGGGTTCGAGAAATCGTTGTGGGCGTTTAGCGTGCTGCTCGCGCCAGCACCGAACACGAGCCCCGCCACCAGCACGATCGCCACTCGACACGGATAAGACCTCGCGATATCAGCGACCCGGCGGAGCCCACGACCTCCAGAAGGCCTTGACGTCTTGATCCATTGCAACGGGTGCACGAACTCATGACCGTCAGGTGCACCAGAGCGTTAGCTGGGGCGCGTCGGGACGCATCTGGCCGAGCGACTGTTGCCTAACTGTTGCCACGGTCAGGAGGGCGACGGGAAACGCGGGCGGGATAACCGGGTGCCTTCCAAGCAAGGAGGTCGCCGGTCACGGTTGCAGCACCCTGAGAGCGGCGCCGCGTTGACGTGGACACGCTCGCAATCGGGGACAAGGCCGTAGCCAGTGGGGTGGGCGCTGCCTCACCCCGTCCCCGGCGACACTGTTGGGGCAGGCGTCTCGCACGCTCGCGGCGCAACGGAAGCGACCGTGGTCGGGATAACTGACGCGAGCTCGACGCCTGCCCGGCGAACGTCGGCCCATCTCCGCGCCCCGTCGCCGTAATGCGGGAGCATGTCCTCATGGCGGGGGTGGCGATCGTGGTGTTCAGCGACCTGGTCGACTCGACCGCGCTGCTGGCGCGCCTGGGGGATGACCGCATGGATGAGCTCCGTCGCGCGCATGTCACGGACGTCGCGGGTGTGGTTCAGGCCGCCGGCGGGCGGCTCATAAAGACGCTCGGCGATGGGGCGATGGCGAGCTTTGACAGCGCCCTCGGCGCGCTGGATGCGGCCGCGGGGATCCAGGTGTCCGTGGAACGCCTCGACGCGGCACGGGGCGGTATCGGGATCGCGGCAAGGGTGGGCGTCGCGGCCGGCGAGCCGATCTCTGATGGTGAAGATCTGCATGGCATGGCGGTGGTGATCGCAAGCCGCCTGTGCTCCGCGGCCGGTAGCGGTGAGGTACTCGTGCAGGACCTCGTGGTAGGGCTCGTGGCATCGCGCGATGTGGCGAGCCTCAAGGACGTTGAGAGCTATCAGCTGAAGGGCGTGCCCGAGCCGGTGCGAGCGGCGAGCCTTGACTGGCGCGACCTCGCAGCGACGGATCGGATCGGCCCGGGGGCTCGGGTCGCCGAGCGGGACGGGGGCGGTTCCGCTTCGGCCTTGGACGGGTCGGGCAACGGAGCGCTGGGGACGGCGGATCGCGTCGAGTCCGCGATGGCACCGCAGCTCGACTTGGACGATGAAGCAGGCGAGTTTCTTGAGCGTGACAGTGACCTTCTCGTGTTGGAGGAATCGCTCGCCGCGGTTCGGCTCGGCTCTGACGGGAGACTGGTACTTATCGGGGGGGAGGCCGGAGTCGGGAAGACGGCGCTGCTTCGACGCTTTTGCAACGGGCAACACGGATCGGCGCGAATCTTGTGGGGGGCGTGTGAGCCGCTGCTGACGCCACGTCCGTTCGGCCCCCTGCTGGACATCGCTGAAGCGACCTCCGGCGAGCTCGCGGAGCTCGTCGCCGGGGAGGGGAGGCCGCATCAGGTCGCGCCGGCGTTGATCAGAGAGCTCGCTCGGCGACAGCCGACGGTGGTGGTCTTCGAGGATGTGCATTGGGCGGATGAGGCCACCCTTGACGTGCTGACGCTGCTTGGACGCCGGATCGAGGCGGTGCCGGCACTCGTGCTGGTGAGCTTCCGCGACGACGAGCTTGAAGGTGCCGAGCGGCTCCGTGTTGTACTGGGGGGACTCTCGGGCAAGCGCATCGGGCGGCTCGAGCTCACGCCCCTGTCGGCGGTGGCGGTGCTGGCGCTGGCGCAGCCAAACGGGGTCGACGGGAACGCGCTTTACCGCAGTACCGGGGGCAATCCGTTTTTCGTTACGGAGGTGCTTGCAGGCGGGAGCGGCGATATTCCGCGCACGGTCAGCGACGCCGTGCTCGGCCGTGCCGCGCGGCTGTCTGTAGCGGCACGAAGGCTCCTGGAGGCAGTTGCGATCGTGCCCGGACAGGCGGAGGTGTCGCTGCTGGAGGTGCTCGCGGACGACCTCGTCGATCACCTCGATGAGTGTCTGGCTGCAGGCGTGCTGACCTCGCGCCCCGGCTATGTGGGATTCCGCCACGAGCTGGCGCGCTTGGCCGTCGAGGAAGCGGTCGCGCCGAATCGCAGGGTCGCCCTGCATCGCCGGACCCTCGCCACGATTGCTGGGCGGCGGGAGGGCGGTGCCGACTTCGCGCGCCTCGCGCACCATGCCGAGGAGGCGGGGGACACCGAGGCTGTGTTGCGGTACGCCCCACAGGCTGCCGAGCGGGCCGCCTCTTCCAGCGCTCACCGCGAGGCGGCAGCGCAGTGGGCTCGTGCACTCCGTTTCGCCGATGGGCTACCGGCCGAGCGGCTCGCCCCTATGTACGAGAGGCGCTCCTACGAGTGCTGTCTCACAGGCGAGCTGCAGGAGGCGCTCGGCGCATGTGAACGTGCGATCGAGCTGTGGCGCCGGGTCGGCGACTTGCAACACGAGGGTGACTGCCTGCGCTGGCTTTCGCGGCTGTGGTGGAACTTTGGGGAGCGACAGCAGGCCGATCGCTACGCGGCTGAGGCGGTCGTGCTACTCGAGACGCTGCCGCCCAGCCGGGAGCTGGCGATGGCCTACAGCAACCGCGCGGCGCTCGCGATGCTCGCCGCCCAGACCGCCGAGACGGTTGCGTGGGGCGGACGGGCGATCGAACTCGCCGAGCGCCTCGGCGACCGCGAGACCCTCGCCGGTGCCCTCAACAACGTGGGCACAGCCCAGCTGCTCAGCGGCGCCGAAGACGGGCGCGCCGCACTTGAGCGCAGCCTCGCGGTGTCGCTCGAGGACGGGCTCGAGGATTACGTGGTGCGAGCGTTCACGAACCTCGCGGCGTCCTTGGCCATGACGAAGGAACCTGTGCCTGCCGAGCACTACCTCGAGCAGGCGCTGAGCTATTGCGCTGAGCACGAGCTGGACGAGCCGGAACTGCACGCCCTCGGCTGGCTCGCGATGGCCAGGCTTGACAGCGGCCGCTGGAACGAGGCGACCGACGCCGCCGAGAAAGTTCTTCGGGCCGCGGCAAATCCGATCCCGCGCGTGGACGCGCTGGTCGCGCTGGGTCGCGTCCGTGCTCGCCGCGGCGACCCCGACGTTCGGGGGCCACTGGATGAGGCGCTCACCCTCGCCGTCCCGACCGGCGAGCAGCGCCTGGCGCGCGTCGCTGCTGCCCGAGCAGAAGCAGCCTGGCTGGCCGGGACCGGCGACGTAGCCCTCGAGACGGAACGAGCCAATCGTGTCGCCCGTGACGTCGGCAACCCCTGGGAGATCGGGGAGCTCGCCTGCTGGCGGTGGCGCGTCGGAAGCGATCAGGAGATCCCCGCCCGCGTGGCGGAGCCCTACGCTCTGCAGATGGCCGGCGAGTGGGCGCGCGCGGCGGAGCTCTGGAGGCGCCGTTCATGCCGTTACGAGGCGGCGCTCGCGCTCGGCGACGGCGACGATGAGGACGCGCTGCGCCAGGCGCTCGCAGAGCTGCAGCGTATGGGTGCGCGGCCGGCTGCGGCGATCGTCGCGCGCAAGCTGCGCAAGCGCGGCGTACGTGGCCTGCCGCGGGGCTCGCGCCCGGGCACGCGTGAGAATCCCGCGGGCCTGACGGCGCGCGAGGTTGAAGTGCTCGCGCTCCTATCGGATGGTTTGCCGAACGCGCAGATCGCGGAGCGTTTGGTGATCTCGCAGAAGACCGTCGACCATCACGTATCGGCGATCCTGCGCAAGCTCGACGCAGGTACCCGCGGCGAGGCAGTAGCCACAGCTATGCGCCTCGGGCTCGTCGGCCAAGATAGGTAGCCGCTGGCGCCAACATAGGGAGCCCTCCCGATGCGCGCGGCACAACGCGACCGTAGCGTCGAGACATGCATGTTCCACAACCCGTCAGGAGGAACTACATGCCCCGATACATGGTCCAGCGCACCTTTCAGGAGGGCCTGCAAATCCCGATCGCAAACGGCGGAGCGGACGTCTGCCAAACAGTGATCCAGCGCAACGCCGACGAGGGCGTCACCTGGATCCACTCCTACGTGAGCGACGACAAGCACACGACCTTCTGCGTCTATGACGCACCCACACCCGAGGCGATCCGCAAGTCCGCGACCCGCAACGAGCTCCCGATCGACCAGATCACTGAGGTGCGGGTGCTCGACCCCTACTTCTACAACTGACCGTCCGACAGCTCGAGGAGACAACCATGTTTCAAGCAACAAGACGCGTACCGACGACGTTGTTTCGCCGGCTCGGGAGGCCTGTCGCAGGCCGTGCTGCAGCCGCCACACTTACCCTGGGCCTCGTTGGCGTGGCCCTTCTGTTCAGCTCACCCGCGGGCGCCCAAACCAACCCTTGTTCCGATGATGTGACGAGCGCTCCGACGGGCCCTGCGACCGTGTCGGGCGCATCCGCGACGTCCTATGGCAGGGTGCTGGTCGTCGGGTCGGGCGACTACGCCGGTTGCTCGCTGTACCTGCTCACCTCAGACCAGCTAAATGCGCTGTCCGGCGCGGACTTCGCGTGTAGCGACAACACGAACGTACTAAATAAACCGTGCGACAGTGACCTCTGGCCGGCGCTCCTCACCAAGGGTACTCCGATCGCGGGGCCGGGAGTCAACCCCAGGCTTCTCGGGACGGTTACCCGCACCGACTTCGACCTGCCGGGCGTGTCGTCGGTGAAGCAGGTCACCTACGCCGGTCATCCGTTGTACCGGTTCTTCCTGGACAAAGCGGCGGGGGATACGCAAGGCGCCAACTTGGACGATCCAGTGACCAGCCCCCCGGGCATCTGGTACCTCGTCGATCCGAGCCGGGGCACTCCCGCGACCGCCCAGGCCCAATTGCAGCTAGAGACCGCACCGGTCGGCGGCACTGCGCCCGAACAGACCGTTCTGGCCGCAAGGATGAACAATGACTTCAGCGTCTTCGCCGACGCGAGCTTCCCCGTCTACACCTTGAGCCGGGCCGATCGCCACAAGCGGGGCGACGCCAGAAGCCACGCCAGGCATGATGCAAGCGGCCACGAGAGCGCCTGTCAGGGGCTGTGCGCCGTTGACTGGCCACCGCTGCTCACTTCAGAGCTGCCTCAAGCTGGGCCCGGCGTTGACCAGCACGCCCTCGGGATCATCGTGAGACCCGATGGCAGCCACCAGGTGACCTACAACGGCCAGCCCTTGTACCTGTTCAACAAGGATGCATATATCGGGCCCGTCAAGGGCGCCGGGACGAAGAGCATCAACGGAGCGGATGCGCACACCCCGTGGGGCGTGTTCAACACGATCCCGCCACTGCCCTAGGACTCCCGACCTGCCCGAGCGCACGGAAAGTCCCGGCCGACTCAATCGACCGGGGCTTTCCACGTCCGCTACGTTCAGCTAACCGACGCTCGATGCCATGGTGGGTGACCCAGGGCCGAGCGCAAGCAGGAAGTACGGGCGTTTAGTTCGTCTGCCCTCGGGGCGACCCGGCCTTCGTGGTGCGCTCGGGTGCCGCGGAACCAGGAGGCGGCCGGCATGTTGACGGACCCTACGTAGAGGTCGTCGCCGTAGCGGACCAGCTAGCAACCTCACTGACACTGCTCCTTTGCTATGTCGAAAGCCGGCATCTCGCTGGGTGCGCGGGGGGTCTGCTTTCCGCGCTTTGCGGGCCTCAGGCTCGTCGTTCGCGACGGCACCCGGTAGATGGCTATGGGCCAGCCTTCGGCGGCCTGGGACGGCGTGGAGTGGTTTTCAGCGGGTGGCTGACGCCGGTCCGGTCGCAGGGGCGACATCCCTGCCAAGCCGGGCTCGGTGGCGGTCGGGTAAGCGAGGGAGGTGCCCACACCCAGCCTGCACCGCGGCATTGCGGACACCAATCGGCAACCGGAGGCAGCGACACGCCTTGGTCGTACGGGTCGTCATCGTCGGGGTCGACGACGAGCAGGCCGCGCAGCGCGTCCTCGGGGTCGAGGTCGATCTTGATCGGATCATCCTGTGTGGGCCGCTTCGCCTCGGGCACCGCTCCATCGTACGCCGGAAGAGGGGACGGGGTGATCGCCCACCTGCCGGGTAAACCGGGCGCGAAAACATCCACAACTCGGTTCTGTACTGATCGCGTCAGGGCGCACCCTGTAGGCCTGAAGCACCGGTCACGGCGGCGGCGGCCCGCCACCACACGATCAGCGGCGGTTGCGCTTGGCGAGGCATCGCAGGGTTTGAGTCCGGAGAGTTGCCTAGCTCGAGAATGCGCCCGAGTGGACGCGAACCATCACGGGAATCTCCCCACAGGGCCCTCGTCGATACGTCCGAACTCGAGGATTGCAACCGATTGGACGTCGTGCGAGTTTCGCTCAGCGATTTGGGGGACACATCTGCTCCGGATCGTAACGCCGTCGCCGATCAAGGGGGTCGCGCCGGCGTCCTTCCGCGACTATTGCGAGCGTCACGTCGACGAGTTCGCGGCGCGCGGCGCGGCGCGAAGCTCGCTTCGCATACCGCATAGACGAGGCACCGGGTTGTCAGACGACATGTCATTGCCAAAGAGTTGTCGAGGACTCATCTTGATGCTGCCGCATCTAGATGCTAAAGTGTAGTGCCGATGTCCAAGGTGCGTACCACGCTCACAATCGACGAGTCGGTCATGAAGGCGGTGAAGATGCGCGCGGCCCGTACCGGTCGCGGCGACAGCCAGGTGATCGAGGAATCACTGCGTCGCGACCTGGGGCTCGACGTACTCGAGCGCCTGTGGGAGCGCAACAATCTCTCCGAGCGCGACGCGACCGCGGTCGCCGTCGAGGCACAGCACCGGACGCGACGTCGTCGGCGCTGACGGGTGCGGGCGGTCCTCGACCCAAACGTGGTCATCTCCGGCGCGCTGTCGCCGCGGGGCGCCCCGGCCGACGTCCTGCGATCGCTCGCCAGAGGCGAGTTTGAGCTCGTCGCTTCCCGGGCACTGCTGGACGAGCTTCAGCGAGCGCTTTCCTATCCCAAGTTGCGGCTCCATATCGACGAGTCAGAAGCAGCTGAGCTGGTGCGGTGGATCGCAGACAGCGCCAGCGTCGTGGTCGATCCGGATACCGACCCGCCGGTGCACTCGCGTGATCCGGACGATGACTATCTGATCGGCCTCGCCTCGGAGCATCGCGCGGCTCTGGTATCGGGTGACAAGCACGTTCTCGCCCTCGAGGGGGAGATTCCCGTGTTCTCGCCGCGCGCCTTCCTCGATCTGCTCGCTGGCGCCTGACATCCGCAACGCACCCGTCCGATGGGGCGACGGGTGGTGGGAGAGCCCACCGGCCCAATGCGGATGAGATTTGCAGAACAAACCGGGGGTTCAGCGTCGGCGAGGAGCGGATCGCCGCCGAAGCGGCTTCTCCACTGATCGGCGGGGACGACCGAGTTCACCGGTGGTGAGCCGTCCGGGACACGAGATCAGGCCGGCGCGGGAATCACTCGCAAGCCAGGGATTCGTTCGAACTCGTTCGCGTTGCCGGTCGCGACGCCCAGTCCGTGCGCGAGCGCTGTGGCTGCGATCCAAAGATCGAGAGCGCCGATCACCAGACCGCGAATGCCGAGCCTTGCCCAGACGTCGGCATGCACGCGCGCGACGGCTTCTGTGACAGGGATTGCTTGCAGCTCGGCGAGCAGGTGCTCGACGAACGCGCTGCGGCGTGAGGGCTGAGCTCCCATGGCCCGGTGCACGCCGTGGAGCAGCTCGCTGACCGTGATGACACTGATCGCCCGGTCCTCGCTGCCGATCGCCTGCTCGACTGCCGGGTTGGCGACGCCGCGCCCGAGGTCGACGAGCATGTCGGTGTCAATCAGGACGGCCACGCGTTCTCCGGCACGAAGCTGGGCTGCCACTGCGCTCGACGCGCTTGGTGGCACCGGCGTGCTGCGGCGTGCGACACTCATCCGTGCAGGCAAGAAGGCGCCGGGAATGGGGGATATGCTGGAAATCCGGGTTCTGGGTCCGTTCGAGGTCCTCGCCGGGGGGGCACACGCCGACGTGGGCGGCTCCAAGCGACAGGCGCTGCTCGCAATGCTCGCGCTCCGGCGGGAACGGGTGGTGGACGTCGACGCGCTCGTCGACGGCCTCTGGGGGGAGGAGCTCCCGGCCGCTCCACGGAACGCGCTCCATCATCACATCGCCCGCCTTCGCGCCGCGCTCGGAGAGGACTCGATCGTCGGCTCCCCCAATGGGTATGCACTGAAGGACGCACATATCGACGCAGCGCGGTTCGAGGAGCTGCTGGCGGACACGCGCGCCGCGCTGCGCCACGGCGACGCCGCCGCTGCGGCGGATGCGGTCGCCTCGGCGCTGGTGCTCTGGCGCGGACCGGCGCTCCAGGGCCTGAGCGGGACGTTGTGGTGCAGCGCCGAGGCACGCAGGCTCGAGACGTTGCGCGTCGACGCGATCGAGGAGCAGTTCGAGGCGGCGCTCGCGCTCGGAGAGCATCGGGAGCTCGTGCAGCCGCTTCGCGCCGCGCTCGCGGAGAACCTGTTCCGAGAACGGCTGTGGGGGCAGCTGATGCTGGCGCTCTATCGCGCCGGCCGACAGGCGGATGCGCTCGAGACCTTCCGAGAGGCGCGGCGCGTGCTCGCCGAGGAGATCGGACTCGAACCAGGCCCCGAACTGCGGCGACTTCAGGACGCCATCCTCGCGCACGATCCTGCGATCGCCGCGCCGGTCGAGCGCAGGCGCCCCGGCAACCTCCCCGCGCCCTCGACGTCGTTCGTCGGTCGCGAGGACGCGCTCGGACAGGTCGCCGGCCTCCTGCACGAGCATCGCCTGGTGACGCTCACCGGGCCGCCGGGCGTCGGCAAGAGCCGGCTCGCCGTCGAGACCGCACGCTCGCTCGAGCACGAGCTCCCGGAGGGCGCCTGGCTGGTCGAGTTCGCACGCGCGGCCGGCGCGCAGGACGCCGTGCGGCTGCTCGCACGCGCCATCGACGTTCGCGACTCAGATCAGCTCGCCCACGCGACTTCGCGACTTCGCGATGCGGGCGCGTTGCTCGTTTTCGACGCGTGCGAGCACGTTCTCGAGGAGGCGGCGCGGATCGCGTCGACGATGCTCGCGGAGTGTCCCCGGGTGCGCGTCCTGGCCACGAGCCGCGAGGCGCTCCATGTCGTGAGCGAGATGCGGGTCCCGGTCGCACCACTCGTACTGCCCGATCCGGGCAGCGAGGACCGGCGCTCCGCAGCTGTGGAGCTTTTCCTCGAGCGCGCCCGCTCGGCACGGCCCGGGTTCGAGCCCGACGCCGACGCTGTCGCGCTCGCTGCGGAGATCGCCGGGCGGCTGGACGGACTTCCGCTGGCGATCGAGCTCGCCGCCGCGCGTTTGAACGTGTTGGGGCTTGCGGAGCTCACCTCCATCCTCGCGCGCCGCACGGCGCTGTTGCGCGAGGGCCCCGCAATCGACCCCAGCCGAACCGCGCTGCAGGAGCTCGTGGAGTGGAGCTACGACCTCTTGCACGGCGACGAGAAGACGCTGCTCCAGCAGCTTGCCGTCCACCGCGGAGGCGCTTCGCTTGCGTCCCTGAGCGCGGTCGCGGCGACGCATGACCTCAATGAGGCGACCGTCGTCTACCTCCTCGGCGCGCTGGTCGACAAGTCGATCGTGTCCGCGTCGTTCGCGGGAGGCGCCGCCCGCTACGACATGCTCGACACCGTCCGCGAGCACGTGCTCGAGCGTCTCGCCGAGAGCGGCGGCGGCGAGCTCGCGGCCGCCCGCCGCGCACACGCCGAGCACTTCGCGACGCTGGCCGAGGAGTCGAACGTCGAGCTGCGTGGCGCCGAGTGGCTGCAGTGGGCCAGCCGCCTCGAGGTCGAGAACGACAACTTCTGGGCCGCGCTCGGGTACGCGCGGGACACGCCCGATCCTGCAGTCGCGATCCGGCTGGGGACGCTGGGGTTGTACTTCGTGCTCACCGAGCGCATCTCCGAGGGACGGCGCTTCCTCGACATCGCGCTCGCGGCTACGCGCGAGGACGCGCCGGTCGAGCTGAGGATCGAGCTGCTAGCCAACCTCTGCTACCTCGCGGGCGAAGAGATCGATCTCGATGCCGCGCTCACGGCCGGCGAGCGCGCATTGGCACTTGCCGAGACCGTCGCTGCGCCGCGACAGCTGGGGCTTGCGCAGTTCACGCTCGCGCTCGCACTTGCGCAATCCGGAGACCGGCGACGAGCCGACGTAATGGCGAAGGACGCGTGCGCCACGCTCGAGGCCGCGGGCGACGATTGGGGCGTGGCCGCGAGCAGCCTCAGCCGCGCGGCGAGTGCGGCGCGTGCGGGGGACGTAGCCACCGTCGCGGCGATGGCGGTGGCGGTGCGCCGTCATTCCGAGGCGCTCAGCTACGACGCGTTTCGCGTTCCCGGGCTCCTGCTGGAGGCCTGGGTAGCGGAGCGACGGCGGGAGGTGGCCGCCGCAGTGGAGGGCTACAGCCACGCGCTCGAGCTCGCGCGGCGCGTGGGATTCGGCGATCACGCGGCGTTCGCTCTCGCCGCTCTTGGACGCGTTGCGCGCGAGCGCGGAGATCTTGGCGAGGCGGAAGAGCTCCAGCGCCGGGCGCTCGCCGACGCCGAGGCAGTTCGAGCGCCGTGGGTCGCGGCCCACGCCAGGCTCGAGCGGGCACGCAACGCCGCGGCGGCCGGCGAGGCGGACACCGCGGAGGGGCTGTTCGGGCAGGTCCTCGCCTGGTCGCAGCAGCAGCGGCCGCGCCAGGCCCGCGAGATTCTGTTCGTCGCGCTCGCCGGCGACCCGGCCGCCGAGGCGCTGCTCGGCCTCGCAGAACTTGCCGACGCTCGCGGCGACACCGCCGCGGCAGAAGCGCTCCGCGGTCGCGCCGGCCTCGCGCTCACCTGAACCGACGGGGCTGGCAGCAGCGCCGCCGCGCCTGGCAGAGCGTTGGCATCAGCGGCCGCCAGCCTTCCAATCGTCAGCGAGCAACGAACAGGAGGCTCGAAGTGAGCAGCACCCCGGTCGACGATCAGCTTGCGGAGGTCACCCGTCGGATCGACAGTTTGCAGGCGCGCGCGCCCTGGGGCGACCCTCCGGGGCGGGCTCGCGCCCGTCGTCGCCTTGACGCATTGCAGCGGGAGGATGCATCGACCCGCGCCGCCGTGCGCCAGGCTCCCGACGAGGTGGATGGGAGGCTCGCGCGGCTGATGACCAGGCTCGACGTCGCCGAGCGTTCGCTCACGGCGGACCGCGCCGATGATCCGGCGGCGTTTGCTGCTGCCGTCGAGGCGGAACTGCGGAGCTGGGACACCTATCTCGAGCGGCTGCAGACAAGCGCCGCCGCCAATGCGTGGAAGGCACGCGAGCGATCCGAGACGGCGATCGGGCACATCCGTACCCGGCGCATCGCCGTCGACGAGCGCCTTTCGCAGGTCCGCGAGGACACCGGGGGCGCGTGGCAGGAGCATCGTCAGCGCGTCACCGCGGCTCGCGACGAGCTCGAACGAAAGGCCGACGAGCTGTCGGCGAAATTGAAATGAAAGGAACAAAGGACATGAACCCCAAGACACACCTACACGACGACGAGCGAGCACTCGCCAACATCTGGAAGGTCACAGCGACACGTGGCGCCCTGGCGGTCGCCCTCGGCGTCGTCATCCTCGTCTGGCCGAACCTCGGCCTGACCGCGCTGATCGCCCTGTTCGGGGCGTTCGCGCTCGTCACCGGTCTCACGACGATCGCGGGGGCATTCGAGCTGCCCGCTCGCCGTGGCGAGCGGGGTTGGCTATTCGTCGAGGGCCTGCTGGGAGTCGCAACCGGCGTGGTCGTCTTCGTCTGGCCTGGCCTATCCGCCGTGGCTCTGCTCTATGCCATCGCCGCCTGGGCGATCGCCGTCGGCACGCTCCAGACGACACTCGCGTTCACCCTCCGGACAGGCGGGCGATCGATGCTGCTCTTGCTCGGGGGACTGCTCTCGATCGCGTTCGGCGTGATCATGTTCGGTCACCCGGGCGCGGGCGCGGTGGCACTGCTGGCGCTGATCGCGGCGTTCGCACTCGTAACCGGCGTCATGCAGATCGCCTTGGCGCTCGAAATGAGGAGCACCCTCGCCGAGCTGGAGCACGAAACCCGCCCCCGCGCGACGGCGACCCCCGCCGTGCACGGTTGAACGCAGCCCGGCGTCACCGTGCGTGCCCCCTCATTCGTGCGCCATGTGGGACGAGGCCCCACATGCGTTGCGTGGGTCGAGACTGCACGCCACAACGCGCGCCACATGCGATCTGGCCCCCGCCGTTTCTTGACCGGGACGGCGGGGGCCAGAGCTCGCGTTCTGTCGCCTGCGGCGGGCGGCGCGGGCGGGAATCCGGGCGGCGACGTGAAAGAGCGGAACCCGATGGAGGATGGACGGCCACCGCGGGCCGGCTTGGACCGTCGACCGCTAGTCGCTCGCACAAGTGGAAGCACGACAGAGGCCATCTACGGGCTCGTCCTCGCCCTGTCGGTGATCGTGGTTTCCTGGTCCTACAGTCGGCCGGACGCCGGACGGGTCGCATTGTCGGTGCTGACGACAGCGGTCGTCTTCTGGCTGGCGCACGTCTACGCGGACGTGCTCGGCAGAGACATGTCACAGCAGCAAACCGTGACGCGGGACGACGTCGCTCACGCGATGCGCGAACACTGGCCGCTCATAGAGGTCGTCGTCCCGCTCCTTCTCATCCTCGGCTTGGGGGAGATCGACCTCATCACCGACACCGCCGCAATCCTCGCGGCGACCGTGATCGCCACCGTCGAGCTGGCCGGCGCCGGCGGCTACGCGGCCCGCAGGCACGGTGCCAAGCCGTGGGGCGTCATCGCCTCGGCGGCCACTGGGCTGGCGTTGGGGCTCGTTGTAGTGCTGCTGAAGGCCCTCGTCTTCACGCACTGAGGAGAGTGGCGCTGCCGTGCGCAGGGCTCCCGGATCACGCGCCCCGGGAGACTCAAACCAGCCGTGCGCGGATCCCGCAGGCGGCTTGAGTCCTCACTCGCTCACGAGGCAACGACGACACCCGCTCGGGGCTGCGCCACACCGGAGCCCGCCCGCTTCCGGAGCTGCCCCGGCATGCCGAACTCGGCTATCGGGCCCTCGTCACTGACCCTCCAACGTTCGCGGGGACGCCACTGCGGCAAAAGATCGCCGCGGCCACGCGGCCGCACTCGCCAGGCTGGCAGCGCCGCCGCGGCGCCTGGCAGAGCGTTGGCATCGGCGGTTGCGAGCCTCTCGTTGTCAGCAAGAAACGAACAGGACGCTCGAAGCGAGCACCACGACGATCTACGAGGAGATTTGAGATGTACGACGACAATCTGATCACGGTGGAGACGCTGGCCGCGCTCGAGCGCGACTCCCGGATCCCCCACCCGGCAGAGATAGCCGTCTCCTCACGGGCGGAGACAGTGAGCCTGCGAGGCACCGTGAGCAGCCCGCACCAACGTCGCGCCGCGCTGGAGGTCGCGCGGTCGGCGCGGGGGGTACACCAGGTCGAGAATGAGCTCCGGGTCGATCCCCGCGACCGGTGGATGGACGCTGAAGTCCGCGGCGCGGCACTCCAGGCGCTGATGTCCGCCGAGCCGGTTCCTGCGGACCGGATCGAGATCAGCGTCGCGAACGGCTGGCTGACCCTGAAAGGGGAGGTCAAGCGCCAGGACGAGAGCGACGCCGCGTTCGAGGCCGTACGCCGAGTGCCAGGCGTGGGTGGGATCACGAACGAAGTCAAGGTCATAACCGCCGGCATCGACGGTTGAGGTTTGAGCAGCGATGCCCTCGCGTTCACGGCATGAGCACGGAGCATGGACCACGGCCACACGGGCAACAGTGACGGACCGTGGATATCCGCAGACCGTCGACGACCTGACCATGGCGATGCCCGCGCTTGTGGGCTTTCCGAGGCCGAATCGAGGATTTCGCGTGACGCCGGCTCACCAGGATCGCACTACCGATTGCCGGCTCAGCGGAGAACACCGCGCCAGGTCATATCACGCCCCGGCGCGCAAACAGCAAATAGAAAGGGTTAAAGAATGGTTACGAACATCACACAAGCCAACGTCATCGCAGTGAGCTTCGCTAACGACGATGAGGCATACGCGGCGCTCGCGCGCCTGAAGCAGCTGGACGCCGAGGGACAGGTCGAGCTTCGCGGTGCCGCAGTGGTGACCCGCGACTCGAGCGGCCACCTGATCACGGAGGAAAAGGCAGGCGACGATGAAGCGGTCGGGACTGTGAGCGGCGGAATCATCGGGCTACTGGTCGGGATTCTCGGTGGTCCGCTCGGCGTCCTGATCGGAGGCGCGACCGG
Source organism: uncultured Solirubrobacteraceae bacterium (assembly GCA_963743505.1). Lineage (GTDB taxonomy): Bacteria > Actinomycetota > Thermoleophilia > Solirubrobacterales > Solirubrobacteraceae > Palsa-744. Next base: position 1,343,473 of record CAVUPZ010000002.1, read on the forward strand.
CGTGCTCGTCGGCTCGCTGTTCGACCTCGACGACGCAGAAGGCACCACCTCCGTGCTGGAGGCGATCGCCAAGACCGTGCGCCCGGGTCACGACACGCTCCTCGCGGAGCTGAACGAGCCGAGCGACCACGGAGTCGTGGATGCGGTCATGGCCACGCGCTCAGGCACCGTCGTCCGACGCGACGTGCGAGACGTCGAAGCCGAGATCGCCGGCGCCGAAGAGGCCCAGCACAAGGCGAAGAAGGAGGCGCGCAAGCGCCTACACGAGGAACGGGAGGCCAGGCAGAAGGCGGACGTCGACTCGAAGGTCGCCGAGCTCAAGGCGAAACTGCCCCGGCGTCACGAGGATCGCACAAAGCAGGAGGAACGAGCCGGAGCACACGCGTGAGCGCCACGGCGCCTCGGTGAACCAGGCGCCCGTCTCGACGGCTCCGACCAAGCACAGTGGGCCACGCGTCGTTTGCAATCGACGACGCGTGGCTCAGCTGGAACGTTTCTGGCTGCGACGATCGGCCCGCGCCTCCACAACATCGCGAGAGAACGCCCCGACATCGCATCGGGCGAATCGCAGCAGAGCGCTCCGCCCGCGTCCCCCATCTGCTCGACACGGACGGGCGACGCGCGCACAACACACAGCGCGCCGTGCGTCACCGGCCGTCCGCTCGCCACGCTCGAGCGCGCAATGCTCGAGCGCCTCGAGGTCGGATCACCCCTCCTCCGTCAGCCCGTGATCGGCGGGTCGACAGGTGGCGCCACTGAGCCGGCGGGTGTGGCGGGGGCCCGAGCTTCGGCATATGCCTGGGAGTGAGCCTCTGCCCACTGTCGCGCGCGAAGCCGGCCGATGGCGTTGGTAAGCCAGCCGATCAGGCCGCTCAGCGCAAGCCCGACGATGGCGTACACGATCATCGCGAAGAGCACCGAAGTGTCGAGCACCGATTTGCCGTTGAGCTTGACCGGTTCGAAGATGCCCCGAAACGGCGCCATCACGCGATCGAGGCCGCGGTAGACCCATTCCGTAAACGAAGCATTCGGGTTCGCGCCGAACAGCAGCAGGAAGAAGCCCAGAACGAGGATCACGAGCGCGATGATCACGAAGGCGTACACGAGGTATGTGATCGCGCGTCCGACGCGCGCGAGGCCGATCTCGGTGCTCTTCATTAGACCCCTCCTTCTCTCGTCGTACCGTTGGCGCGCGTCACCAGCACGAGCGGCAAGCTGCCGACCTCCGCGCCGGTGAGGCTCGCGAACGCCGTGGCGGCGACAGGTGCGATGCTGCCTACGCCCGCGATCCTCACGTGAGTCTCACTGAAGACGCGATCATCGCCTCTAAGCCTGACATAGAAGCACGCAACGAGGGTTCCCCGATATGGGCGACTTGATCGGGATGACCCGTCGTTGAACCGGCTCGAAGGGGGCCGCGCGCTCCGCTCGCGGGCTCTCGGCGGGATCTCCCGTACTGCAGTGGCGTCTGGCGGACCGCAGCCGCCGGTCAGACCTAGCCGAAGCTGCCCCGAGGACGAACAGCAGCCCGGCGCAGCCTCCACGACATCCAGACCGACTTTGCCAGATGCGCGATTCGCTGTAGCGTCAGCAAATGCGCCGCCATCTCGGCGGACCGCGCCAGCCGGACGACGGAAGGAGCAGCTCGTGAAGGTCGAGGACTACGCACTGATCGGGGACCTCCGGACGACCGCACTGGTTGGACGGAATGGATCGGTGGACTGGCTGTGCCTCCCGCGCACGGACTCCCCAGCCTGCTTTGCAGCACTGCTCGGCACCGAGGAGCACGGGCGCTGGCTGATCTGCCCATCCGACCCCGTCAGCCACGTCTCGCGGCGCTACCGCGACGGCACGCTGATCCTCGAGACCGATTTCCACACCGACGACGGCGCCGTGAGGCTGATCGATTTCATGCCGTTGCGCCAGGGTGGCGCGCCACAGCTCGTGCGAATCGTGGAAGGACTGGCTGGCGAGGTGCCGATGCGCATGCAGTTCGTCGCACGACTGGACTATGGGTCCCTGATTCCATGGATGGACCCGACGGCCGACGGCATCGTCGCACTCGGAGGTCCCAATGCCCTTCATCTCTCCACGACGATCGAGCTGAACGACGAGGACTCGACGACGGTCGCCGAGTTCACCATCAGGGAGGGAATGCGTGAGCGTCTGTCGCTCATGTGGTACCCGTCCTACGGCGAGCAGCCCGCGGTCGAGGACCCAAACTCGGCACTCGCCCGTACGGACGCCTGGTGGCGCGAGTGGTCGTCTCAGTGCACCTACGACGGCGAGTGGCGCGAGGAGGTGCTGCGCTCGCTGATCACGCTGAAGGCGCTCACCGACGAGGAGACCGGCGGGATCGTCGCCGCCCCCACCACGTCGCTGCCAGAGGAGCTCGGCGGCTCGCGCAACTGGGACTACCGCTACTGCTGGCTGCGCGACTCGGCTCTGACCCTCAACGCACTCCTCTTGGGCGGGTACGTCGACGAGGCACTCGCCTTCGGCCGCTGGGCGGTCCGAGCAGGCGCCGGCGACCCTTCGAAGCTGCAGATCATGTACGGGATCGAAGGCCAGCGCTACTTGGCCGAGCAAGAGCTCGACCACCTTCCGGGCTACGAGGGATCTCGGCCCGTAAGGGTTGGCAACGCGGCCGCCGGGCAGTTCCAGCTCGACGTCTTCGGCGAGGTCGCCGGCGCCGCGTACGTGACGAGCATGGTCACCGGCCGTGCCGACGCAGACGACTGGCCGCGGGTCCGTGCGCTTGTCGAGTACCTCGAGCAAGCCTGGGAAGAGCCCGACGACGGGATCTGGGAGGTCCGCGGTCCCCGCCGCCACTTCGTTCAATCGAAGGTCATGGCCTGGCTCGCATTCGACTGCGCGATCAGGATGGTCAAGCGCTTCGAGCTCGAGGCGCCGCTGGAGCGCTGGAAGCGAATCCGCGCCCAGATTCATCGGCAGGTGTGCGAGAGAGGGTACGACCGCAAGCGGCGCACGTTCACCCAGTACTACGGTTCCGAGGAGCTCGATGCGGCGGTCCTCACAATTCCCGTCGTGGGCTTTTTGCCGGGTATCGATCCACGAGTCACGGGGACGATTGACGCCGTGCGCGCCGAGTTGGGCCGCGACGGATTCATCTCGCGCTACTCAACCGCGGCGACCGACGATGGCCTTCCTGGAACCGAGGGGCAGTTTCTCGCCTGCTCGTTTTGGCTCGTCACCGCGCTCGCAATGAACGGACGGAACGCCGAAGCGCGCGAGCTGTTCGAACGGTTGCTGGAGCTGAGCAACGACCTGGGGCTCTTCTCGGAGGAGTACGACGTCGCGAACCAGCGGCTGATCGGAAACTTCCCGCAGGCATTCACTCACCTCACGCTGGTGGAAGCAGCGAAGACGCTGGCGGTGGGGGGCGGCCCCGCCGCCGCGCGATACGCCGACCGCCAGCCGGCACTCGTAAGTCCCCGATGGCGACGACCTCACGCTCCGTCACTCCGGCTATGAGGACGGGCCAGACAGCGGCCCTCATCCCTCGCCGTCGAGGTGATCGGGATGGTGCCCCGGGCTGGGAGCGCCGTCTCATCGCTCGGGCCCGAACTCTCGTTCTGCTGCGCTGGCCGGTGGAGCGGCGTCGGTCGTTGGCGCGCGCTGTGGCGCAGCCGGTGGCGACGTGACCACCATTGGGGAAGCCGATGGGTGGGGGACGGGCACGGGGTGCCGCGGGGCCGGGTCGCCGCGGGATCGCAGCGGCGATAGAACGCAAAAAGGCCGCGTTTGCACGGCCTTTCGGCGATGCGGATGAGAGGACTCGAACCTCCATCTGGTTACCAGGTTGGCGACGATCTTGCGACGTAATCGCGATTGCGCGCTATGCTCGTGCAGTGAGTCCGCTACTGGAAGAAGCTCGCCGTGTCCACGACCTCGCCGGCCTGTCTGATCGGCTGATCGCGACTGCGACCGGCGCTAAGCCGAGCACGGTCAGAGGATGGCTCGCCGGCCGAAGCGAGCCGACCGGCGTACGCGCGGAGCGTCTGATCGAGCTGTCGGAGATGGTCAGGCGGCTGGGACGCGTGCTGAGGCCGGAGTCGATCGCCCCGTGGCTGCAGCGCCCAGTGCTCGCGTTGGATGACGAGAAGCCGATCGAGCTGATCGGCCGCGGAGAGTATCGGCGTGTGGCCAGGCTGATCTCCGAGATCGAATACCCAGGCATCGCCTGACAGTGGCGCGGAACGTCGCCGCCCGTGCCGTCGAGGGCGAATGGGTCAGGCATGTGCCGCATAAGCGGATCTGCTCGGACGCGCGAGTCCTCCCGCCGACGGGCGCTGGCAGCGCGGTGAGGTAGTTCCCGGCCTGTACCTGGCGGATTCGATCGAGACGGCCACGGCGGAGTGGTATCGCTCGCTGGCCGAGTGGGGACTCGCCCCGGAGGATCACATCCCATACGACCACCACGAGTGGCACCTTGATCTGCGATTGGCCGATCTCAACGATCGAGAGCGACTGGGGGACGTTGCATTGGCGATGCCGGTGCCAGACCGGCGTACCTGGCCGGACTTCCAGCGTGTGGGCGAGCAGCTATGGCGCCAGGGGTGGGTCGGTCTGATCGCTCCGAGCGCAGCTCGACCAGAGGCACCTGTCGCATGCGTGTTCGCGGATTCCTGGCCGCCGCTCGGCTGCGAGCCGCTGAAGGCCAGCATTGTCGTCGCGGTTTCCGCGGCCGCCACGCGGGATGCGCACATGAACGTGGGCATGAGAGCCACACATGCCGACGTAGAAGAACCACCGAGGCGCCGAACGCCATCCACAACTGTTGCCAGAAGCGTTCCCAGCTGTTGCGACGGCAGGACGGGCAGGGCGCCGCTCACTCGAAGACTTGCTCGAGCTCGCCGACACGAGGCCTTGGTGCGTCGATGAATACAAGAATGAGGCGCTCTTCGAGCAGAGCGAGCGTGCGCTCGCGGTCGCGCCCTTCGGCTGGCCACAGCTGTGAGCGGAACTCGACACTGAGGCGGTAGTCGGGTAGCCGCCGCTCGCATAGCGCCTCGATCTCTGCCCGGTTCTTGCGCGCGGGCACGAACCGTGGGGTACTGCACCAGCACGGCGCCGAGCTCGCCGGCGTCGTGCAGAGGACGCAGCCGGCCTCAAAGCGCCGCCACGCCGCGTCCAGCGCCTCGGCGGCGAGGTGCCTGGCGTACACGTTCCGCTCGGCCTGCGCCTCGGGCGGCCTGTGCTCGTCACCAACATTGGGTGACGAGCATCGTGTCGTGCGGCGAGCAGCACTCGCGGGCGCGGACTGAGTTGATGCAAAGATCGACTTGGGGGCGAGCGTTCTCCTCAGCCTTTCTTTCAGCTCGCTCCGCAACACGTTGCTGGAGCTCGCGCACGGAGGTGGGCGAGCCCCAGCCCTTCCGGCCGTCGGCGCCTGGTGGACCCGCGGCCTGGTCAGGCCTGACCGCTCGCGCTCGTGCTCGCGGCCTGCTTGGACGCGGCAATCAGTTCCTTGGCCAGCTCGTCTGTCGTCGTATTCAGATCGCGTTTGATGGTGCTGGCGGCCCTGGTGACGGCCTGTTCGAAACCCTTCTGCAGGGTCGGTTCACCGATCACGATCAGCGCCGCCTCGGCGGCGTCGAGCGCCTGCGCCGCTTCGTGTAGCTCGCGGCGTGGCAGTTTTCCGGCGCCGAACCACTCCGCGATCACCTGGATGCGAGGGTGGTCTGCGCGCTTGACGATATGGGGCTTGCCTTCCTTCTGGTTAATGACCGCAGCGTCGTACTTGCCGATCACCTTGGCCTTGTGCAGCTGCTCGAAGGCTTCAAGGTCAGTGATCGCCGAGTCCACATCGTTGTAGACGGCCCCGTAGAGAACAGCTTCTTCAGACTTGTCAGACATCTTGATCCTCCTATGACGTGGCTTGTGGTTGGGGCGGGCCCGGGCCATCCGCTGATCCGGACCCATTGAACTCCGTACGGCGGCGCCGTCGTCACGCGCATCGCGCGATCAGGCATGCGGCGATCAGCCATCGATGCCCGCCGTTATGACCTTGATCTCGTTCGTGATTCCGCCGACACCGGGCAGTTGCGAGACGGACTCGAACGCGGCGTCGCTCTCCTGTTGGTGCTTGACCTCCCCCTTGAGGGTCAGCCAGCCGTTCGCGACCCCGACGTCGACCCGGTCAGGGGGCACCGCGGCGTTGGACATCAGAGCCTGCAGCGCGGCGCCACGGACCTCGTCGTCCTCCCAGCGGTCTCGGAGGTCGACTCGGAGCTGATCCGCCACGCCGCGAACGCCCGGCACGGAGTGGGCGATCTCGACGGCGGCTCGACGCTGCTCGAAACTGCCCACTGTGCCGCGCAGGGTCACCGTGCCCGTTCGCGCCAACACCGCTATCTCCCCGGGGTGGGGCACACGGCTGTCGCGTTCGAGCATGGCCCAGGTCTCCTCTGCGATCTGCTTGTCGTCGGTCATCGAAACGCTCCTCGTGTGCTCATTCGGAATGTCGCCGGCGGCGCCGGGAGGGCGGCCTGCCGATCGTCGGGGTCAGGAGTCGGAAGCCAGGCGGCGCATCTGGAAGGCCCTCACGATGTCTGTGATGCCGGCCATCAACGTCCAGATGCCGGCGAACACGAGCAGCGTGTAGGAGATACCGATGAGCAGGAATACGAATCCCAGGATTTCGGCGAATTCGGTAAACGTGTCGACCGGCTGGATCAGCGAGACGATCCCGGCCGCAGTTAGCAGCACCCCGCACATGATCCACAGCCAGCGGGCGTGTCGATCCGCGGCGGCGAGGACGAAGTTCTCGGCTGCGAACAGCAGCAACACGAAGCCGGTGAGGACACCGACCGTGACCACCGAGGCGTGGTTGAACTTGAGCATCACTGCGGCGATGGCCAGCCACAGCACTCCCGCCACGAGCTCGACCCACCAATACCTGGCGATCTCGGAGAGGGCGGGACGGAACAGAGGGCCGAACGGAGTCCGCATCGGAGCATCGCGCTCCTGACCGGTGGACTCGACGGTACCGGGGTATTGCGACATGGCCAGGCTCCTTGGACACGTACGTGGTCGCATGCTACGCCACACAAGCCGGGACGAGATGCGGGGAAACCACGTGAAGGATCAAGGACATTCCACGGGGTCGGCCTCAGGCGATCCGCGTCCGGCGTGCACTCCAGGCCGGCGGCCTCGAGGTCGCCGCGCACACCTCGGCGTGCTGGAGCGAATCTCTGCGGCCGCGTTGCAGCTCAGCGCTGACCGTGTGGGCCGCGCTCCGCGAGTGGGCGCGATGAGCCTTCCCTCATCTTGGCCTCTGCGCAGGTTCTGATCAGCCGAACTTCAGGGGAGTGCATCCATCAACAACATGCCGCCGACCTGCCTTGGCGTGCCGACCAGGCGCGTCACGCCCGCACGGTCGCTAGGGTGCTGCGAGGCGCCCACCTGGCCGGGAGACAAACGCGCTGCTTTCGCCCCCCCGAGGGTGCTCGTGCCGAACGGGCCCGGAGACCCGGAAAGCGCGGACAGCAGGGGCGAGCCCACTGGTGGCGACGATGTCGCGCCACCGTCAAAACCCCGTACTGGCGACTTGGGGTACGCGCTGTGTCTATGAGCGAGACCTCGTTTGGTGTTGGGGCGGGCACGCCAGCCGAGTCGGAGGAGCAGGTGGCGGACGTGGGTGGATGCTGCTGGGTTGCGGGTTTCCGGCTCTGTCCCGGCCGGACTTCGCGCTGCGCGGCGCCGCGGTCGTGTTTGCAGCTACGTGGGAGCCGCGAGGCCGAGCTCGGAGAACGGATCTCGATATGCCCGATGCCCCACTGCGCGCGAGTTGGAGCGGGCGCTACATCGTCGAGCGCGAGACGCTGAGGCGGTCGGCGATCTGCTGCTGCGACAGGTCGTCCTCGGGACAAGGGCGCCCGCTTTGAGCATCGGCGCGTAGGGGCTGTCGTCGTCTGGGACGCGACCAAGCCGGATGCCAATGATGCGATCGCATGTCACGATCACGCGGGGTACGTCGTCAGTTGGGCATGAGCGAGATCATCATCACTGGATCCACGGGCGTCATCGGGCGGCGCGCCGTCCGTGAGTTGCTCGCCGCCGGCCACCGCGTTACGGGTGTCACGCGTTCCGCGCGCGGCCGCGAGCGGCTCAAGCGCCTAGGGGCGCGCGCCGTCGAGGCTGACGTGTTCGACGAGGCGTCGCTGCGCCACGCGTTTGAAGGGGCGGACGCTGTCGTCAACCTGCTGACGCATGTCCCGAGCGCCGATCGCATGGCCGATCCGTCCGCCTGGGAGGAGAACGACCGCATGCGCGGCGAGGCGTCGGCGGTGATCGCGCGCGCCGCCCAGGCGGCGGGCGTGCAGCGGCTCGTGCAGGAGTCGATCGCGTTCGTGTACGCCGACGGCGGCGAGGAGTGGCTCGACGAGGATGCGCCGGTCGCGGGGGGCGGCGTGACGACGACCGCGCTGACGGCCGAGCGTAACGCGCTCGAGCTGTTCGATGGCGACACCGTCTTGCTGCGCTTCGGGCTGCTCATCGGACCCGACAGCGGCTCCACGCAGGCCATGTTGGAGGCCGCACGCGGCGGCGCCTCGATCGCGATCGGACCGCCCGGCGCGTACCGGCCGACGCTTTGGGTTGATGACACGGCGACGGCGATCGCCGCCGCGCTGCGCGTCCCGGCCGGGACGTACAACGTCGCGGACACCGATCCGCCGACAAACGCCGAGATCGATGCCGCGCTGGCTGCCACCGTCGGCGTCGAAGCCCTGCGCCCGCGGGCGCCGCAGGACAGCGCGCTCGCACGCTCGCAACGCGTGTCGAGCCAGCGGCTGCGCGAGGCTGGCGGCTGGTCGCCGTCCATGCGCGCCGGCACGGAGGGCTGGGGAATCGCCGCATGACCGCCGAAGAGCGCTTCGCGCAGGCACGCCCTCGGCTGCTGCGGCTCGCCTACAGTGAGCTCGGCGATGTCGGCGAGGCGGAGGACGCCGTGCAGGAGGCATGGCTTCGGCTGGAGCGCGTAGACGCGGAGGAGATCGAGAACCTCGACGGCTGGCTGACAACGGTCGTCGGCCGGCTTGCACTCGATCGCCTGACATCCGCTCGCGCGCGCCGCGAGACCTATGTCGGTTCGTGGCTCCCAGAGCCGCTGATGTCGGAGGACCCGGCGGACCGTGTCACGCTCGACGAGTCGGTCAGCTACGCACTGCTGACCGTGCTCGAGCAGCTCTCGCCCGCGGAGCGCACGGCGTTCGTGCTGCACGACGTGTTCGAAGTGCCGTTCGGCGAGGTCGCCGAGGTGGTCGGCCGCACGCCCGAGGCGGTGCGGCAGCTCGCCTCGCGCGCCCGCCGCCATATCAAGCGAGAGAGTCCGCGCTTCGCGGCCTCGCGCGACGAGCACGATCGCGCCGTGCGAGCCTTCGCGCAGGCGGTCGCCGAGGGCGACTTCGAGGGCCTTCTCGAGGTGCTCGACCCGGATGTCGTCTGGACCTCAGACGGCGGCGGGCGCGCGAGCGCGCTGCGCAAGCCGCTGCGCGGCGGGGCGCGGGTCGCGCGCGCATGGTCGGCGCTCAGCCGGAACTTCGCGCACGAGCCGATCCAGATCAAGCTCAACGGGCAGCTCGGGCTAGTGCTTCCCCACCGCGATGGCAATCGCGCCGCGGTCTTGTTCCTCGTGAGCGAGGGTCGCATCACGCGCATCGATGCAATCCGCAATCCAGACAAGCTGCGGCGTCTCTAAACGAAGCGCCACGCGGTCGCGCGCAACGCGTTGCCGGTGATGATGCCTCGGCGGACTGCGGCGCTCCCTCCTCGGCGACCAGTACCCAGCCTGCTGCGGGCGGCGGCCGAGCTGCTGCCGCCCGGCGTCGAACTCGAGCGCTACGACGGCCTGCGTGAGCTGCCGCCCTACGATCCGGACCAGGATCTGGACCCTGCCGATCCGCGGTCTGCGAGCTGCGTGATGCGAACGCCTCGGCCGACGGCGTCCTGATCGCCACTCCCGAGGACAATGGCTCGATCCCGGCATGCTCAAGAACGAGCTCGACTGGGCCTAGCGGCCGTTCCCGAACGATGCGCTGCGCAGCGAACCCGTCGCCCTGATTGGAGCCTCGACGGGCCTGTTCGGCGCGGTGTGGGCTCAGGCCGAGGCGGCTCGTCACACCGTGTGCGATACCGTTGATCGCCGCCGGTGGCGGAACGCCGAGCTGCTCCTGCTTCCCTCGGGCCGCGGGCATCTCGCGATCTGCGACCGCACTCCTGAGTTGCGCGGGGTGCGAGGCAGCGGGCCGCGGCGAAGCGACCCGCTGGTGCTCGATGGTCTACCTGCCGGTGAGCCCAGCCGACGCTGAGATCACGGGTGCTGGCCGGGAGTGGACGGTTTCGATGATCTCCGAGCTATCGATGCCTTGCAGGTAGATCGAGGTGATCCCGAGGTTGGCGTGGCCAAGCTGGCGCTGGATGATGACCAGCGGAACGCCCTCGTGGGCCATCTCGACTGCGTGCGCGTGCCGAAGTTGGTGTGGGGCGAACCGGCTACGGACACCTGCGCGCATTGCGGTTCGTCGGAGTTGCTTCCGAGCGGCGGAAGGCTCCCACCGCCGTCCGGCTGTCGCGCCGTGGATGACGCACAGCAGAGCTCCGACAGGGAGCCTCGCGCGGATCTCGAGCCACGGCTGTAGTTGATCCCAGGCCCAGTGATCCATTCCGACCTCGCGGCGCCTGCCGCCCTTGCCGCGGCGGATGAGGACAGCGCCTCGGGACCGGTCGAGGTCGGTCTCGGCGAGGTCAAGCGCCTCGCTGATCCGGAGACCGGCGCGCCAAAGCACCACGATCAGAGCGCGTAGGCGAGCACCGTCAGGCCCCTCGCCCGCCGTGCGCATGACCGCGACGATCTCCTCGATCGTGGGCGGATCAGCTGGATAGCGAATTCCCTTGTTCCTTGGCGTTCGCCCTTGGTGGTAGGCGGGCATCGTGGCCGGCGAGCGGCGGTGACCGGCAGCATCCAACACAGGTTCCATGTCCTCTCCTCCTTAGGGTTCTTTGATCAGACCTGCCGATCGTCGCGCTCGCGCTGCCGGATAGGGAGGACTCGAACGCTCCTTTTCGTACTACAATAAGCGTGTGGAGATTCACGACTCGGCGCGCAAGCACGGCGTCGCCGATCAGGACCTCCTCCACGCCATCGACCATGCCCTCGCGATTGAAGACGCTGGAGAAGACCCCGACCGCTGGTTGCTCATCGGACCGGATCCCGCGGGCAACCTGCTCGAGGTGGTCGTCTTGATCACGGCCGAGGGCACGCAGATCGTGATCCACGCAATGCCGATGCGCGACAAGTACGCAAGGCTGCTCGACTCATGACCCAGCCACCCGTCCGCGGCCACACAAAATCCGGTCGGCCGATCAGAGATCGGGACATCGAGGACCTCGCCGCGGAAGCGGAGGCCGGCTACGACCCAGAGGCGCTGATCGCCAGGCGCAACAAGCGCGGACGGCCCGCGATCGGCAGCGCACCCGCGAGCGTCGAGTCAGTTCGGCTCGACCCCGAACTCCGCCGCCAGCTACTCGAGCGGGCCGAGGCCGAGGGAACAACCACTTCTGAGCTGATCCGCGAAGCCCTCCGCCGTTACCTCCAAGCAGCGTAGCCAGCCGCACCCTCGGGCTGGCGATTTGCGGGACTCGCGGTGGGCCGGCGTGCGGACCCGCTTTCGGCTGCCCGCGGTGCTCACAGCGCCGGAATCGCGCGTCGCCGTCCGAGGTGCCGGCAGTGCCGGCCGGGTGACCGGCACGCGCTCGCAATCGCAAGGGAGCAGTCGTCAGCGGGCGATGGCCCGGCGCTGCTGCTGCTCGTCGAGGCTGTCGCGTAAACGTGGGGTCGTCCGGTGGGTTTAAGACCATTTGGTGATGCCCCAGAACTTCATTGCTGTTGATCGTGAGCAGGCGTTCTTGTTGGCCCCGGATGTGCGGGATTGGCTACCGGAGGGTCATCTAGCGTGGTTCGTGCTGGACGCAGTAGCGGAGATGGACCTGTCGGCTTTCTACGCGGCGTACCGGCGTGATGGGTGGGGTCGTCCGGCGTATGACCCCGCGATGATGGTCGCGCTGCTGCTTTACGCGTATGCGCGCGCTGAGCGCTCCTCGCGCGGGATCGAGCGGCGCTGCGCAGAGGATGTCGCCTACCGCGTGATCACTGCCAACCAGGTGCCCGATCACGCGACGATCGCGCGTTTTCGCCGCGACCACGAGGACGCGATCGCGGACTTGTTCAGCGAGGTGCTGGCGCTGTGCGCCAAGGCCGGCCTGGTCAACGTCGGGGTGATCGCGGTCGATGGCACGAAGCTGCACGCCAACGCCTCGGACCGCGCGAACCTGGCCTATGAGCAGATCGCGCGGGAGCTGCTCGAGCAAGCCGAGGAGATCGATCGCGAGGAGGATGAGCGCTTTGGGCAGGCGCGCGGAGATGAGCTGCCGCCCGAGCTGCGCGTCAGCGGCGATCGCCGCAAACGCCTGGCGGCCGCACGACGGCTACTGGATGACGAGCGCGGAGCCGAAGCCGAGCAGGTCCCGCGAGAGCGGGTCTCGCGGCTGAAGCAGGGAGAGCGTCGTCTACGCGAGGAGTGGGAGCTCGATGGGCGTGTCAACGCCGAGTATGAGCACTGGCGCGCGCGCGGGATCAGCGCCGACGGTCGGCGCTTCGGCGGCCGTGGCCCAGACCCCTACCGGCACCCTGAGAGCCCGCAAGGGATCGCCAACGCCACGGACCCGGGGTCGCGGAAGGTGAAGACCTCGCGCGGCTACATGCAGGGCTATAACGCTCAGGCCGTCACAACGGCTGAGCAGATCGTGGTCGCGGCCGAGGTGACAGTCACTTCTTCAGATTCCACGCATCTCGCGCCGATGATCACCGCCGCGTGCGAGGAGCTGCACGCGGCCGGGATCAAGCCACCAGAGGTCGTGGTCGCCGACGCCGGCTACTGGAACGGCGCGCACATCGAGCAGCTCGTGAGCCACGGCATCCAGACGCTCGTCTGCCCTGAGGCACTCAAGCGCGAGACGCCCCGCCCTGGACGCGACCGAGGTTTATATGCGTTCATGCGCCGCGTCCTTGAAAGCGAGGCCGGCCACGCGCTCTACAAGCAACGCCAAGCGATGATCGAGCCGGTCTTCGCGCACATCAAGCACAACCGCCGCGCCGACCGATTCCAACGCCGCGGCCGAGCCGCCTGCCGCTCAGAGTGGCGACTGATAACCGCCACCCACAACCTCCTAAAGCTCCACCGCCACCACACAGCGCCCGCAGCCACCTGAGACGGCTCACCGAGGCCGAACCTCGAGCACCACACCGCCGGCCGGCCACCGCCACCAGCGAGCACCGTTAGACCAGCCAACGCGCAAGACATTACGCGACAGCCTCCGTCCCGAGCGGTCGTCTGCTTGGCACAGGGATGCGCGACTGCTCTGACTCGGATGCGACACGTTGTGCCTCGTCGGCCTCCGCGCTGCCTGCCCCCGGGGCGACTGTCGCTCGCGCAGCCGGTAACGCGTCGAGGACAGCGGGCGAACTACAAGCGACCCATCGGCGCCGCAGCTTCGCATAGTCGGACTGAACATCGACCAGCCCTACCACTCGTAGGTTCCCCCCGCAGACGCGCGCCATAGCGAAGGTCCCAGTGGCTTGCGCTGCCAGCGCTGACCCAACCGGTGCCGCTGATCGCGATCGGCGCCCACGCGGCACCGACCGAATAGGATGGCCACTAAATGACAGCGTTCACGGACGTGTTGAATTGCCGGCTTCCAATCCAGCTGGCATCGCTGGGGGGGATCGGAACGCCTGCGCTGGCGGCGGCCGTTTCGGAGGCAGGCGGCCTGGGAATGATTGCGAATCCGCCCTCGGCCGCTGAGGTGGACCGGAGCATGGAAAGCGCCCGAGCCCTCACGGGTAGACCGATCGGAATCGGGTTCCTGATTCCGTTCGTCGCCAGGGAGGCGGTGAAGCTGCCGGTGCCCCGGCCGATGTCGTCGAGTTCTTTTACGGCGATCCAGATCCCGATCTGGTTCGAGTCGCCAAAGGCCGCGGCACACTCGTCGCGTGGCAGGCAGGCTCGGCCGGCGAGGCTCTCGCGGCTGAGAAGGCCGGTTGCGACTTCGTCGTGGCTCAGGGCGTCGAGGCGGGTGGTCATGTTCGCGGATCGCAGCGCCTGGACGACGTCCTTGCCGAAACGCTTGCTGCGGTTGACGTCCCAGTTGTTGCCGCGGGCGGGGTCGGCACAGTTGAGCGGGTTGCCGCACTGCTTGCGGCCGGCGCGGCGCCGTTCGCGTGGGCACCAGGTTCGTCGTCGCCGAGGAGGCGGACGCCTAAGCTTGTACGTCAGGATGCTCATTGCCGCCTCGCGGCAAGACACGGTCGTGACCGAGCGCTTCGGGATTGGCTGGCCGAACGCACCGCACCGCGTCCTGCGTTCGGCCGTGGAGGCCGCTGAGCAGCTCGATCGGCCCGTGGCGGGAGTGGTTGGTGACCAGGAGCTCCCTCGGTTCGTGCCGCTGCCGCCAACGCGAGAGACTCAAGGTAACGTGGCCGCGATGGCGCTCTACGCGGGCGAATCCGTCGAGTGTCACGCGGATCCAGCCCGCGAGTGAGATCGTCGCCGAGCTGACCGCAAATCTTTTGGGCAGTACGTCCTAGCCGTCCCGTGCTCGGGGAAGGCGGTTGCGCAATCTGACCGCGTGGCCAGACCGAAGAGCGACCTTGGCGACGCCATCGCCGCACTCGCTCGACGTCTGCCTCCTTGCCGTTCTTGTGTACAAGCGAGCGCGTCCGGAAGCCCCAGACGGACGACCGCTCCGGACGGAGGCTGTCGCGTAATGTCTTGCGCGTTGGCTGGTCTAACGGTGCTCGCTGGTGGCGGTGGCCGGCCGGCGGTGTGGTGCTGAAGGTTCGGCCTCGGTGAGCCGTCTCAGGTGGCTGCGGGCGCTGTGTGGTGGCGGTGAAGCTTTAGGAGGTTGTGGGTGGCGGTTATCAGTCGCCACTCTGAGCGGCAGGCGGCTCGGCCGCGGCGTTGGAATCGGTCGGCGCGGCGGTTGTGCTTGATGTGCGCGAAAACCGGCTCGATCATCGCTTGGCGTTGCTTGTAGAGCGCGTGGCCGGCCTCGCTTTCAAGGACGCGGCGCATGAACGCATATAAACCTCGGTCGCGTCCAGGGCGGGGCGTCTCGCGCTTGAGTGCCTCAGGGCAGACGAGCGTCTGGATGCCGTGGCTCACGAGCTGCTCGATGTGCGCGCCGTTCCAGTAGCCGGCGTCGGCGACCACGAC
>CAVUPZ010000003.1:0-44036 GCA_963743505.1 uncultured Solirubrobacteraceae bacterium
ACCCGATGGGGCGATTATCCCTTGACAGTAGGTAGGTTGTCCTGTAGCTTGGTGTATGTCGAAGGTAGACCGCAACGCACCGAAACGCTCCAAGGCCTCGGAATCGACGTACTCGCTGATGGAGTTCTCGCGGGAGTTCCCCGACGATGCCGCGTGCCTTGAGCACCTGTGGCGCTCCCGGTTCGCTGCAGACGGCGAGCACGCCGACTGCCCGAAGTGCAAGCGGGAGCGCAAGTTCCACAAGGTCGCCTCGCGGCCGTCGTGGTCGTGCGACTCATGCGGGCACCACATCCACCCGACGGCCGGGACAATCTTCCACAAGTCCGCCACATCGCTGCACCTGTGGTTCTACGTGATGTACGTGATGACGAGTACTCGCTGCGGAGTGTCCGCCAAGGCCATCGAGCGCGAGATTGGCGTCGGATACAAGACCGCGTGGCGGATGTGCAACCTCATCCGCACACACCTCATGGAGCAGGACGCCACGGAGCCGCTGACCGGCGAGGTGGAGGCCGACGAGACTGCCTACGGCGGGAAACCCAAGAGGTCCGTCACCCGGGGCATGACCCCGCAGGAGGTCCAGCTCTACACCCGGACGCGCAAGACCGGCGTCGTGGCGATGGTCGAGCGAGGCGGCAAGGTCCGGGCGTACGTCCACACGCGCAAGGGAGCGCTCGACGTCGTTAGCCAGCACGTCGACCCTGCCGCGACGGTCTACACCGACGACTGGACCGGCTACCGGCTCCTGCGCAGCACTCACCCGGAGCACCGCACGATCAACCACACAGAGCGCATCTACGCGAGTGGCGACGTCCACACGCAGACCATCGAGGGGTTCTTTGGGAACGTCAAGACCGGGCTCGCCGGTAACTACCACGGCGTGTCCGCCAAGTGGCTGCAGTCCTACCTCAACGAATACGTCTGGCGCTACAACCATCGATACTCCGATGGCCGCTCGATGTTCTCGACGCTACTCGGCCGGCCGCTGTCGTCCGGCCGTGACGGCTCGGGCTTCGGCGCGACCTTCTCCAAGTTCCGTAGGAACTCATCACGCGACGGCACCAGGATCGTGAGGCCCTTGCTGGTCGTCTGCGTCTGCTGGTCCTTCTCGTCCTCTGGCATGGTCCTCCAAGGTTAGGTCATGGCCGAGCCGTCCTACGACGCAAAGGTCGCGCGAGGCATAGAACACCTCATCGACCTCGAAAAGGCGGTTGAAGCTTTCTGCGACACGCACCCATACGCGGTGAGCAAGCGGATCGAGGGCAAGAAGAAGCGCCCGACGTGGCGAATCGAGTTCACGGCCGACCCGGCCAACACGCTCATTCCGCTCATCGCAGGCGACGCCATCAACAACCTCCGATTCGCCCTCGATCACCTCATGGCCACGCTGGTCGCGCCTAGCAGACGCACCCATGTGATGTTTCCGATCTTCTTCAAGGGCGTCTGGGGACGCCATCCTCCCAGGGGAGGACAAGGAGCGAAGCCAGCAGCGAGAACGCTGGGCGTCCGTCACGAAGGGTCTGCCGGACGGTGCGATCGCAATCCTCCAACATCTGCAGCCTCCGCACCGCACTGGGGACGACAAACAGGCCGACCTGCTCAAGCTCATCAACGCTTGGTCGAACCGTGACCGTCACCAGCGCCTGCCGATCCTCGTGCAAGGACTAACCGACCTCGACCTCACCGTCACACGCAGCGATGGGAAGGCTGAGACCGCCACCATCACGCCCGACCCCGGCACCGAGAGCTTCGACAACAACAAACCTCCCCATCCCCAAGTACGCCGTGGACGTGGAGATCAAGGGCACCCCTCTCGTAGCGATCGCAGGACGACAACAGCGGGGTTACTTCAAGATCCCATCAGCTGGCGAAGGTCGCCAGGCTCATCGAGAGGGGCATCATCCCCGCGCTTACCCCATTCGTCCGCGACGACGCGACATAGATCGCTCATCGCGCACCCCCGGCTACCCTGTCACGGTATGGCGATCCTAGCCGATCTACCTGCCGTAAGGGGATAGGCGCCCCCGATGGCTAACGATCTCCGGGCCCGGTGAGACGTGGCATACGACGAGGAACTGGCCCACCGGCTCAGAGAGCTGCTGGCGAGTGAGGATGCCGTCACCGAACGACGGATGTTCGGGGGCCTGTCCTTCCTGATCAACGGCAACATGTCCGTCTCGGCCTCCTCGCGGGGCGGGCTGTTGGTCCGGATCGACCCCGACGCGACGGACGACGCCCTCGCCCGCCCGCACGTGAGCCTGATGGAGATGGGCGGCCGCACCATGCGCGGCTGGTTGCGGGTCGCCCCGGAGGGCATCGCCACCAAGCGGGCCCTCCAGTTCTGGGTCCGGCGCAGCGTCGCCTACGCGCGCGGGCTGCCGTCGAAGGGCTGAGAACGCCCCAGCCCGGGAGGCAGTTGCAGCTTCCCTTCGCGCCATGAAAGTTCGCAAATTGCGTGGGGCTAAAAACGCGTCGTGCAGGTCAATTTCCGGCTTTTGACCTGCATCGAGCGTGTCGTTGCGCTTGTGCACATCGCAACCACGATGTTGTTTCCGCGGTGTGACTTCTTGACACCGAGAGGACGACGTCTCTATAGGATTCCCGCGGTGTCTACTTAGCGTCGTTACATCCGGGTGACACCGACGAGACGGATGCAGCTCTTTGGCGAGTCCGCAATCGACACAACTCGCCCAGCAAATCGAAGGAGGCAGTGGATGCCCAAACGCTCCTGGAGCGGCCCAGCCGGATCGATCCTCGCCATTTTGGCCGTGGGTCTCGTGTGCGTCAGCGCGGCTGCAGCGAACGAAGGAACGATCAAAGCCATACGCAACGCGGAATCGTCGTTCAACGAATACACGGACGCCCCGTCCCCGGCTACGAAGGAATGGTTGCGCACCCACTTCTGGCGGATCCTCGCCTTCAGTCCCTACTTCGACAGCCGCACGTCGTGGTACCCGAACGCGTGGGCCTACCGCGATGCGTACGCCGTTTATAACGGGAACCCGCTTGTCCAGCAGCATCCGGAATGGATCCTCAAAGACAACACCGGGAAAAAGCTCTACATACCGTGGGGATGCTCGGGGGGCACCTGCCCTCAGTACGCTGGCAACTTCGCGAACGCCGGCTTTCGCCAGAACTGGATCGAAGAAGCCCGGGCGATGCTGGCGCATGGATACAAGGGGCTCTATCTCGACGATGTGAACATGGACTTCAGGGTCTCGAACGGTTGGGGCGAAACGGTCGCGCCGATCGACCCGGCCACGGGGCGGCCGATGAGTGAAGAGACCTGGCGCCAATATCTCGCCCAGTTCATGGAACAGATTCGTGCCGCGTTCCCGGGTGTCGAAATCGTTCACAACGTGATCTGGTACTCGGATCAGCCGATCCGCCTTTCCGATCCATACATCCAACGCGAGATACAGGCCGCGAGCGTCGTCAGCCTGGAGCGCGGAGTAGACGATGCCGGTCTCACGGGGGGCACTGGCGAATGGTCGCTGGAAGCGTTCCTCTCCTTCATCGATGGCGTTCATTCCCTTGGCCGCGCGGTGTCGCTCGGCAATTCCTCCAACAACGAACAGGGCCGGACGTATGACCTGGCCGCTTACTTCCTGGTCTCCAACGGCTCGGACTCCGTCAACGTGGAGTGGGCCACGCCGCGGGAATGGTGGCCGGGATGGGAAATGCAACTGGGAGCTGCGACCGGTGCCCGCTACCACTGGAAGGGCCTGCTGCGGCGAGACTTCGCCAATGGCTACGTCCTCCTCAACCCGCCCGGCGGACCGACCATCACTCTCCCGCTCGCAAACCCGATGCGCAACGCGAGCGGACAGCTCGTTACTTCGGTGACGCTGCCTGCCGCCTCGGGCGCGGTCCTGCACCGGCGTTATGTCAAACCTACCGCTGCGGCGACCGGCGCACTCGAAGTGGCCGGCAACGCGAGCGCGGAAGAAGCACTCTCGGAGCCGACACCCGGCTCCGAAACGGGGCTCCTGCCGGTCCTGCCGGCCCCGGGGGCAGCTCTCCCAGGCGAAGCCGCGTCGTTCGTGCCGGCTGTGAACGAAGCCTCGACTCCCGTGCCGAGCCCCCAGCCCTCAACGGTGGCCCCGAAGCGAGCAGCCGCTCCCGGCCATGCCAAGCCCCACCGGAAGCGCCGCCGCCGCGTCAAGCGTCGCCCCCCCCGTCGCTCGCGCGGAGCGAAGGTCGGGCTCATCCATTCGGCCTCGCGGCAGCCGAGGTAGTCGGCTCCCGGGGACGTGACACGGCGCGCGCCGGAGCGCGGGCGCAGCGCGCGCTCGCGCCAGACGGGCAGTACACAGATGTGCCCTCTTAAGAGGGCACATCTGGCCAACACGGAGGGGGGAGATTCGAACTCCCGGTACGCCAATAAGACGCACAACGCCGCCGCCGCGTTTTAGCGCGAGCCTTTCGGTGGCGCGACGCCGAGCTGTTGACAGACTTTGCGCCGGCAAACTAGGGCTACGCGATTAGGTGCTGCTCGCTTGCCGTTTGGGCTAGGGCCGTGGGAGGCAGCGCCCCCGGGAGCCCTCTTCAGCATCGCCAGCGGCGCGAGCGCCGCTCCGCCCTCCTGCTCACATCAGGTTGCGAGCCGCAGCGGGAGAGGTAGTTTCGCACCGATGGGGAGGCAGGCCTACCGCGACGTCCTGGCAATACGCGACGCCCGCGCCCTGATCGCTGCAAGTGCAGCGTCGCAGATCGGCAATTGGCTCTACAACGCCGCCCTACTCGCCTACGTGTACGCCGACACGCACTCGGCCACATGGGTCGGCGCCGCCACGATCTGCCGCCTTCTTCCGTACATGCTGCTTGGTCCACTCGGAGGTGCGATCGCGGACAGGTTCAACCGCCGAAACGTCCTGATCGTCGGAGACCTGCTCCGGCTCGCACTCATGCTTGGTCTCACCGCGGTCGTAGCAGTGAAGGGGCCGGTGCAGGCGGTGATCGCGATCACCGTCGTCGCCTCAGCAGCGAGCACCGCGGAGCGACCAGCATCGCTCGCACTTCTGCCGCGCCTGGTCGGCGAGAATCGGCTCGGATCCGGGGTCGCCCTGCTACACGGCGTCCAGGAGCTCGGCGTCGTGGCGGGCCCGGCGATCGGGGCGGTGCTGCTGGCGGTTGGGCCGAGCTGGCTGGCGTTCCTGGTCAACGCTGCGACGTTCGCGACCTCGGCGGTGCTCGTCTCGAGCATCCGCGACCGCTCGCGCCCCCAACGAATCCGGGGCAACACGAGGTCGCACGTGAAGCAAGGCGTACGCGCGGCGCGCACGACGCAATTCGTCGTCCCCTTGTTCTTCGTGGCAGCGACTGTGGAGTTCATCTACGGAGCCCAGACGGTCCAGCTCGTCGTATACGCAAGGGACTCCCTCGGTCTGGGGACCGGCGGATATGGGGTACTCCTAACGGCCCTCGGAGCGGGTGGCGTCATGAGCGTGCTCATCAACGCACGCCTTGCCGCAACGCGGCGGGTGCAGCTGGCGGTTGTGGTGACCGCGCTGACGGTATCCGCCGCCGAGATGATCTACGCCGCGAGCGACGTGCTTGCGGTCGCGCTTGCGGTGACGGCGATTGCCGGGGCCGGGATCGTCTCGTGTGAGGTCATCGCCGAGACAACGCTCGCGCGAATCGTGCCAGCCGATGTGCTCGGACGGGTCGTCGGCGTTTTCGACGGCGGCTCGGTTGGAGCGATGATCGCCGGCGCGGTGCTCGCGACGGTAGTGATGGAGACGGCGTCGCTGCGGACGAGCTTCATCGTCCTCGGCGGAACGTCGATCGGGGTTGTTGCGGCGGCGGGATTCGCACTGCGCGGCCTGGACGCCGCCGCCGGACGCCGCAGAGATCTGTTCGCCTCCCGAGTGGCATTGATCGAAGGCCTGCAACTCGCCGCTGGGGTTCCGCGCCTCGTCCTCGAGCGCCTCGCCTCGGGCTCGACGATGTGCCAGCTGCCTCCCGGAGTCGACGTCGTCGCACAGGGCACGCCGGCGCACGCGCTTTTTGCGGTCGTCGAGGGATCAATGGTCGTGCATCGCCATGGCGTGCCGGTCGTGCACCTCGGTCCCGGCGCGCCATTCGGCGAGCGCGGAGTGCTCGACAATGCCCCGCGCAACGCGACCGTCACGACGGAATCGGAGTGCACCCTGCTGCGAATCGACGCCGAGGCGTTGGCCGAGGCTCTGCAGGCGGCGCCTGCGATGCGCCCCCTGCTCGACACCGTCAACGCTCCTGTATCCGCCAGCGAGGCGCCCGCGACGACCGGTGGGTGGTCGGACTCCGCCGCCGATGTGCAAGGAGCGAGAGTGGTCGTCGTCGGCGCCGGCTATCCGGGCAAGCGTCGGATCTACGAGCGGATTGCTGAGCTCGGTGCGCACTTGGTGATCATCGACGAACCGGGGCACTGGTCGGAGCAACTCGCGGAGGAGGGTGTGGCCGAGCGGTGGCTGCCCGCGCCGATCACGGGCGTTCCCGGTACGGACGCTCGGGCCATCATCGATGTGCTGCAGGCTGAGAACGTGCGCCCCGACGGAGTCCTCACGTACTTGGAGGACTACGTCCCGGTGGTCGCGCGGGTTGCGGCCGAGCTGGGCGTGCCGGCAAACCCGGTCGACGCGGTCGATGCCAGCCGGAGCAAGCTGCGCACGCGCGAAACGTCCGCCCGGCTCGGGATCGCGACGCCACGAGCCTCGCGAGTGCGCTCGCTCGACGAGCTCTACGCCGCCGCCGCCGACATCGGCTTCCCCGCCGTCATCAAGCCGGAGTTCGGCGCGGCCGCGATGGGTTGCGTCCGGATCGACTCCTTCGAGGCCATTCCGGGCGTGTATCGGCTCGTGCGCGAGCTCGTCAACGTCGAGACCATGGGGATCTTCAGAGCCGGCAACGACCTTTTGCTAGAGGAGTACCTCGACGGGGTCGAGTTTGACATCGACCTCGTGTTCGAAGATCGGGAGTGCGTCTTCTCGAGTGTCTCCCAGAACTGGCCCACAGCTGAGCCCTCATTCCAGGAGACGGGCCTGCATTGCCCGCCAGATCACGGCCGTCGCGATGTGCGCGCTCTGACAGAGTTCTGCATCAACACGGCGCAGGCCTTCGGCTTCCGAATGGGCGTCCTTCACATCGAGGCGAAGTCGACGAGCCGCGGGCCGAGGATCGTCGAGATCAACGCGCGCATGGGCGGCGGGCCGATCCACCAGATCGTCGAGGCCGTCTGGGGGGTCGACCTCATCGAGGCACAGCTACGCAGCAGTCTCGGACTTCCGCAGGTCTTGGAACGCAGACGCCGACCCCTCTGCGCGGCCGTCAACTTCATCGTCCACGCGCCGACGAGTGGACGGCTCGTCGCGGTCCCGCTCGGTGGGGCCTCCGGCGAGCGCGAGCAAATCCTCAGTCTCGAACCCCACGCGAAGATCGGAGAGCCGGTCGCGGGCCCCGAGGAGGTGTTTGCGACAGTACTGACCGAGGTCGTCGTGACCGGCCGCGACCTGCGGGCTGCCCGCGCGGTCGCGGCGGCAATGCTGCGCGAGCCGCCGCAGGTCGAGGCGTCACCGACATCGGTCGTCACCTGAGTGCACCGACACCGTGTTTGCGAGATCTGTCATGAGAAGTCCCGACAGGTCACGAAAAGGAGGGGGAGGGATTCGAACCCTCGTCCGAGGAAAACCCCCGGAAACGGTTTTCGAGACCGCCGCATTCAACCACTCTGCCACCCCTCCCAGCAGCGACGTACGCCCACAGGATAGGCACCCGCTGCCCGACTCACCTCCTGGATGCGAAGAAGGCGCCCAGCAGCTCCGCGCTGTCGGCCGCCAGTAGGCCCCCGCCGACGACCGGGCGATGGTTCAGGCGCTGCTCGCCGAGGACATCGAGCACGCTGCCCGCTGCGCCGGCCTTGGGGTCAGGAGCACCGAACACCACGCGCGGGACGCGGGCGAGCACGATCGCACCGGCACACATGGCACACGGCTCGAGCGTCACGTAGAGCGCCGAGTCGAGCACGCGCCAACTGCCAAGCGCCACAGCAGCTTCCCGCAGCGCGATGATCTCGGCATGGGCGGTGGGGTCCTGCCGAAGCTCGCGCTCGTTGTGGGCCATCGCGATCACCTCACCGTCGCGGACGAGCACCGCGCCGATTGGGACATCGCCGTGTTCCAACGCACGCTCGGCCTCCCGCAGCGCGAGGCGCATGTAGAACTCGTCGCGTGGGAAGAAGTGCTCGCTCATGTGGTGCGGAACGACCGGGCTGCGAGGTGCCGGTCCGCCATCATCATCATTACCAACCGATGCAGCTTCAAGCCCACCTGTTCGCCAGACGCCCCCGAGCTGCGTTCCCCTCCATGCTCGCGTTCGGCGTGGCGATGGCGTGCCTGCTCGTGCTGGCCGGGCCCGTCGCGAGCGCAAGCGCGCAGGAAGCGAGTCCCTATGCCTCGGGCGAGATCCTCGTCAGGTATGAGGCGCTCCCCGTCGCGACCCCGAGGCCCGCGGAGCCCGCCAGGGCCCGGACGGCGTCGGTGACCGTCGCCGCACACACGACGGTGCTGCACGTGGCGCCCGGCGCGGACGTCGCGGCGTTGCTCGCCCACCTGAGGAGCGAGCGCGGCGTCGCATGGGCCGTGCCCGACTACGTCGCCCACGCGGCCGGGGCATTCATCCCCGACGACGAAGGCGTCCGCGGCGCGGGGCCGGACGGATGGGAGCAATACCAGTGGAACTTCTCCGGCCAGTTCGGGGTGGGGGCACCCGAAGCGTGGGGCAACCTGATTGCCGATGGCCACCCGGGGGGCCAGGGCGTGACCGTCGCCGTGCTCGACACCGGGGTCGCGTATGCGAACCGTCCTCCCTTCCGCCTCTCGCCCGACTTCAGCCGGTACCAGTTCGTGCACGGCTACGACTTCGTCGCGCACAACCCCTATCCGAACGACCGCAACGGCCACGGCACGTTCGTCGCGGCCACGATCGCGGAGGAGACCGACAACCACTACGGCCTGACCGGCCTCGCCTATGGGGCACGGATCATGCCCGTTCGCGTCCTCGACAGCGAGGGCGAAGGCGAAGCGTCCACGATCGCCGAAGGCGTCGACTTCGCCGTCAGGCATGGCGCGCGCGTGATCAACCTCAGCCTCGAGTTCTCGCCGGGCGTCACCGCCGGAGACATCCCCGAGCTGATCGAAGCCCTCCGCTACGCGCATCGGCGGGGCGTTCTCGTCGTGGCTGCCGCAGGCAACGAGGGACACGCGGCGGTCGCGTATCCCGCCCGCGCTCCATATGTGGTCAGCGTCGGCGCCACGACCGAACACGGCTGCCTCGCCTCGTACTCCAACGACGGCAGCGGGCTCACGCTCGTCGCTCCGGGCGGCGGCCCGGACGCAGACCTTCCGGGCGATCCCAACTGCCGTCCCGAACTTGCGGCCGGCAAGGATGTCTTCCAGGTGACGTTCGCGGGGAGCTCGCCCAAGCGCTTCGGCATACCCTCGGGTTACGAAGGCACTTCGATGGCCACGCCGCACGTCGCGGCCACCGCGGCGCTCGTGATCGCGAGCGGGGTACTGGGCCCGCACCCGACGCCAGCGGCGATCGTCGCGCGCCTGCAGGCGACCGCGAGAAAGCTCGGCGGCGGCGGCGATGAACGGCTGTACGGGGCCGGCCTCGTGGATGCAGCAGCCGCCACCGCCCGAGGGGGCCCCGGGGCCGTGACGGCGCGAGCAGGGGGGCGGTGACGGGAGCGGACGCGGCGTTGCCCGCCCCGCCCGAGCACTGCGATGTCGCTGTTGTCGGGGGCGGGATCCTCGGGCTGGCCGTCGCGCGAGAGCTGCTCGGACGCCGGCCGGGGGCGCGCGTCTGCGTGCTCGAGCGTGAGGGAGAGGTGGGCATGCACCAGACCTCCCACAACTCGGGCGTTATCCACGCCGGCATCTACTACGCGCCCGGATCGCCGAAGGCCCGGCTGTGCGTCGAAGGATCGCGCGAGCTGCTGGACTACTGCGAGCAGCACGCCATCCCAACGGCCCGCTGTGGCAAGGTCATCCTCGCCACACACGACTCCGAGCTGCCCCGCCTCGACGAGCTCGAGCGCCGGGCGCGAGCGAACGGCGTCAGCGGGGTCCGGCGGATCGGCGCCGCGGCGATCGCAGAGCTCGAGCCGCACGCCCGAGGGATCGCCGCCCTGCACTCGCCCGCGACAGCGATCACCGACTTTCGTGCCGTCGCCGCGGCGCTGTCCCGCGAGATCCTCTGTCGCGGGGGAGCGGTTGCGACCGGATGCGGCGTCGAATCGCTCACGCGTGGACGCCGTAGTCTGTTGCTCTCACACGCCCGCGGACGGACCGAGGCCGGGAACGCCGTCTTCTGTGCCGGCGCGTGGGCCGACCGGCTCGCGGTCGCTGACGGTGCCGGGCCCGACCCGCGCATCTTGCCCTTCCGCGGCTCCTACATGCGGCTCCGGCCCGCCCGCCGTGAGCTGGTCCGAGGCCTCATCTATCCGGTCCCCGACCCAACCCTCCCGTTCCTCGGCGTACATCTCACGAGGACGATCGGCGGCGAGGTCCTGATTGGACCGACCGCCGTCCCGGCGGGAGCCCGCGACGGCTACCGCGCCACGACCGTCCGGCCGCGCGAGGTGCTCGAGACACTCGCGTGGCCGGGAACCTGGCGGATGCTGGCCCGCTGGTGGCGCACCGGCTTGAGCGAGCTGAGACTCGCAGCGCTGGACTCGGCGTTCGTGGCCGCAGCCGCTCGCTACGTGCCCGAGCTCGGGCCGGAAGACGTGACGCCGGCGTTTGCCGGCGTGCGTGCCCAGGCGCTCGCGCGCGACGGTACGCTCCTGGATGAGTTCGCGTTTTCGCAAACGGAACGCGCGTTGCACGTCCGCAACGCCCCCTCCCCCGCAGCCACGTCGTCGCTTGCGATAGCTCGGCATGTGGCCGACGCGCTCGCCCGGCTGAGTCGGCACTGAGGCGCGCCCGCGTCGACGGGGAGCTCCTGCATCGCAACCGCAACGACGCCCCGCTACCCTGCGGCGGGTCTTGTCCGCCAAGGATCCCAACGAGCGACTCCTCCGCGACGAGAGTGGCACGACACCCGCTCGGGTGAGCGTGATCGTCGTCAGCTGGAATGCCCGGAATCACCTCGAACGGTGCCTGGTCCGGCTGGAGAACCAAGCTGCCCACGAGCTGATCGTGGTCGACAACGGCAGCACCGACGGCACCCGCGAGCTGCTTCACGACCGCGCTGGTTGCAACCTGATCGAGCTCGACAACCCCGGCTTCGGCGCGGCCAACAACGTCGGTGCAGCGAGCGCCCACGGCGAGTACCTGCTGCTCCTGAACAGCGACTGCGAGCTCGATGACGGGGCCTTGGCGGCGCTGACTGCCGCCCTCGACGATCGTGCCCGTCTCGGTGCGGTAGGGCCGCGCTTGCGTTATCCGGATGGACGCCACCAGCGCTCGATGGGCCGCCCCCCGAGTCTGTTGACCGAGCTGCTGCAAAAGACGATGCTGCACCGATTCTCCAGCTACTACACGTACCCCGCGGGCGCCTACGAGCGAGAGCACGTGGCCGGCTGGATCACCGCTGCGTGCATGCTCGTCAGGCGCAGCGTCTACGAGCATGTGGGCGGCTTCGACGAGGGCTTCTTCATGTTCATGGAGGACATCGACCTTTGCGCACGCATCCGCGCGACCGGTATGGAGATCCTCTACACGCCGCGGGCGAGCGCCGTCCACCACCTCGGTGGGAGCCAGTCGAACGTGCGCACGTCGATGCTGCTCGAGGGCGAGCGCTCGGCACGGCGCTACTTCCTCAAGCACTACGGCCGGCGCTCCGTCAGCGCGCTACGCGCCCTCAGCGTGTTCGAGGCCATCCTACGATCGGCGGCTTGGGCGCCCGCGCTGCTGTTCCCCAGGCGCCGTCCGCAGGCGATCCAGCGCCTGCGAGCGTACCGCCACCTCCCCGCTCGCGATCTGGACCGCTGGATCGCGCGTCCGCGCGCGCCTGCAGCCAACGATCAGGTCTGAGGGACTCCCGGCGGGGCGGGCGCCGCGCGATCCCCCCACGCGAACGTCGCGAGCATCCGCCGCCGTTGGAGGCCGCCGTTCGTGTAGACGAGCGTGCGGTTGTCGGCGATCAGCAGGTCCTCTTGGTCGGCCTGCCAGAACGTCCTGCTCTGCGGCCAGCGCCCCTGCTCAAAGCAATCCCCGTCGCTCGAGACAACGAGAACCAGCTCGCCGGCCAGCTCGGTGCGGCGGGTCAGGCTGTCGCGCCCGCTCTCGAGTCGCAGCGCCTGCATCTTCGTGACGATCGCCGGGCCCCGCAGCCGCTCGAGCGTCGCACGGGATGCCATGAAGGCGTTCGTGCGCAGGTGGGGGGAGGGAAAGCCGCGAAAGTGGAGGAGGTGGTCGCGGACACGGCGGAGCCGCGCGAGCCGCGGCGCGCGGCCGTCGATGTCCGGCGGCCCCTCGGCGCCGGTGCCCGCATGTTCGCGCTCGATCTCGGACGCCATCCGACGGGCGGCCTCGCGGCTCGGCCGGCCGGACACGCGGTATGGGTTCGGCAGCCGGAGCGCGTCGAGAGCCGCCGAGCGCTGGCTGCCCCACGACCCCGTCGCTCCCACGAGCCCGGCCCGCGGGAGCTCGAGGGCCCCGTCGAGCTTGGCGAGCCATGCGTCGGCCTGCACGACGCTGTAGGAGTTCAGAAAGCAGAGCCGATCGTGACCGAGCCGAGCGGCGGCCCATTGATAGGCGGCGAGATCCTGCAGCGGCGCTGGCGTCTCCAGCAGCCTGTGCGCGACCCGCTCGAGCTCCGGGATCAGCTCCTCCCCAAGGTTGCCTTCGACGCCGTTGAACAGGATCACGAGCTCGTGATCGACACCGGCGCCGTGGGTGTCATAGGAGTCCAGGAAGCGGCGCAACGGAGCGGCGCCAAGCGGCCCCCACACCAGGTGAACGACGCCGATCACGCCTGCCCTCGCGACACGCGCGGACGATAGTGGGGACGGCGTCCGGGTGCGATCGCGCGTCGTGGACCGGCTGCTCGGCCGGCGCGCGCCGCAGCTGTTCCGCCGCGTGATCTTGATCTGCGACGATTGCGCCTGTGACGGCCCGTGTGGGCATAGACCTCGTTGCAGTCGACTCAGTCCGCGAGTCGCTGGACGACCACGCAGAGCGCTACCTGGACCGCGTGTTCACCGCCCAGGAGGTCCGCGACTCGCGTCGGGGCGCGAGCGTCGACCCCCAGCGGCTCGCCGCCCGCTTCGCTGCGAAGGAGGCGGCGCTGAAGGTGCTGCGGCCGGGAGCCGAGGGCGTCCCCTGGACGGCGATCGAGGTGCGCCGCGATGCCGACGGATCGGTGACGCTCGAGCTGAGCGGGACCGCGGCGACGCTGGCGGCAACCGCCGGCCTCAGCGGGTTTACCCTCAGCATCACCCACGAGGGCGCCTATGCGGCCGCTGTCGTGCTCGCCGATGAGGACTTGAGCATCGCCGCCGAGCAGCCGATCATGAAGGCATGACCGACGAGATACGCCAGATCATCGGCGACCACGGTCGCCTGCCGGCAGCGGCGGAGGAGTTGAGCCCGGACGCGGACCTCTACGAAGCCGGCATGACCTCGCACGCGAGCGTCGCGGTCATGCTCGCCCTCGAGGATCACTTCGATATCGAGTTCCCCGACCGCATGCTGACCCGCAACGTGTTCGAGAGCATCGCCTCGATCGAAGCGGCGCTGCTGGAGCTGCGCGCCGGGGCGCCACTCACATGAGCGTCTCGGTCGATCGCGACCAGGCCTTCCTGCAGGCGATCGTCCGCATCGCCGACGAGGTCGCCGCGATTCACGCCGACTCGGTCGATCGCGAGGCTCGCTTCCCGGCCGAGACGCTGGCCGCCCTGCGCGAGGAGCGCGCGCTCTCGGCGTTCGTCCCGACTTCCCTCGGCGGCGGCGGAGTCTCTTTTACGACGATCGCAGCGGCCTGTTTCGAGCTCGGGCGCAGGTGCGGCTCGAGCGCGATGGTGTTCGCCATGCACCAGATCGAGGTCGTGACGATCGCTCGCCACCTCGGCGAGGGCGGTTGGTTCGAGGACTACCTCGCCCAGGTCGCCGACGAGCAGCGCCTGATCGCCTCGGTCACCTCCGAGGTGGGAACGGGCGGCGACATCGGTCGCTCGATCGCCGCCATCACGCCGGCGGCCGAGGGCATGTGCAGCTTCGAGAAGCAGGCGCCGACGGTCAGCTACGGAGCGCACGCCGACGACCTGTTCGTGACCCTGCGTCGGGCCCCCGACGCCGAGCCGGGCGACCAGGTGATCGCGATCGCCAAGGCCGGCCAGGCGGAGTTGGAGCTGACTGGAACGTGGGATCCTCTGGGCATGCGCGGCACGTGCTCGCCCGGCTTCGTCGTCCGCGCCGAGCTGCCCTGCGAGCAGATCCTGCCGACCCCGTTCGCCCAGGTCTCGACCGAGTCGATGGTGCCGGTGACCCACATCCTCTGGTCCCACCTGTGGCTCGGGATCGCCACCGACGCCTTCGACCGGGCACGCGCGTTCGTGCGCGCCGCCGCGAGACGCAATCCGGGCGAGCCGCCCCCTGTGGCGCTGCGCCTGTCGCACCTGCTCAGCGAACTCTCGCTGCTGCGAGCCGAGGTCGCCTCGGCGCTGACCGAGTTCACGGAAGCCAGCGAGGAGCCGGGTCGAGAGCGTCTTTCCACGATGGCGAGCAGGCTCCGCTTCAACAACCTCAAGATCGCCGCGTCCGAGCAGGCGCCCCGCGTCTGCCAGGGAGCCCTCGGCGTCTGCGGGATCATGGGCTTCAAGAACGACACGCCCTTCAGTGTCGGGCGGCACATGCGGGACACGCTCTCGGCGAGCCTGATGATCGCCAACGAGCGCATCCATCAGACGAACGCGAGCCTGCTGCTGATCACGAAGGACGTCTGATGACGGGGACACCCTCGGCGACGCCTCAGCAGGCGGACCTGCGCCTACGGCTGCTGGAGCGCGGGCTGCTGATCGAGACGGGTGTGCCGGGCGTGTATGGCCGCGGAGGAGCTTTCGAGCGGGTCCGCGAGGGTATCGCGACGCTCGTCACCGACGCCCTCGCTCCGGAGCAGCCCGAGCAGATGCGCTTCCCGCCGCTGCTCCCGCGCCGGGACCTCGAGACGGTCGGATACCTGCGCTCGTTCCCCCATCTGGCGGGCAGCATCTTCGCCTTCGAAGGCGACGAGCGCGAGGCCGCCGAGCAACTGGCAGCGGCCTCGCGCCACGAGGATTGGAGTGGCTACCAGACGATGACCGACCTCGTGCTGACGCCCGCCGCGTGCTATCCCGTCTACCCGGCCGTCGCGGCCCGGGGGCCACTGGCGCCCGGGGGCGTCACGGTGGACGCCGGCGCCGCCTACGTGTTCCGCCACGAGCCCTCCGGCGACCCGGCCAGGATGCAGATGTTCCATCAGCGCGAGGTCGTCCGCATCGGCGAGCCGGAGGCCGTGCAGGAGTGGCGCGACGGCTGGCGCGAGCGAGCGGTCGGACTGCTCGGCGAGCTTGGCCTGCCGGTCCACCTCGATGTCGCCAGCGACCCGTTCTTCGGACGCAGTGGCCGCATGCTCGCCGCGAGCCAGCGTCAGCAGCAGCTCAAGTTCGAGGTGCTCGCCCAGATCGCGGGGCCGCAGCCGACGGCGATCGCATCCTTCAACTACCACCAGGAGCACTTCGCGGGCGCGTATGAGATCGTTCTCGCGGACGGCAGCCCAGCCCACACAGCATGCCTCGGCTTCGGGCTCGAGCGCATCACCCTGGCGCTGTTCGCCGTCCACGGTCTCGACGTCGATGCCTGGCCGCACGAGCTGGAGGACGTGCTGTGGAGGCGCTGAGCCCCTCGGCGAGCACCCTCCTCAGCCTGACGGGCCTCGAGCCAGGTGCCTACAAGGCCCACGCGCTGCACTCTCCCCAGCGCACCTACGTCGAAACGAACTGCTATGCGGACATCCTGATCGAGCTCCTCCACGCCAGCGGGCATGAGCCCCTGGCGGCGTTGGGGGGCTCCGTGCGGACGGACTTCGAGGGGGACCAGTGGACGTTCTTCAAGCCTGCCCCTGAGGACCTCGAGCTGCTGTTCGGGCTGGACATCCACGAGATGCAGCCCTATCGCAGCCTGCCCGAGCAGGCGGCGAAGCAGATCGCCTGCGGGCGGACGCTGATAGTCGAGCTCGACTCCTACTACCTGCCCGACACGGCGGCCACGAGCTACCGGCGCGAACACGTCAAGAGCTCGGTCGTGGTCGACGCGATCGACCGGAGCGCGGAACGGATGCATTACTTCCACGCGACCGGCCTCTACGAGCTATCCGGAGAGGACTTCCGCGAGGCCTGCCGGCTGGGGCGGGACTTCTCCCCCGACGTGCTGCCCCCCTACACCGAGCTTGTCCGCTTCGACGCCGGTCCGGCGCTCGGCGGTGCGGAGCTACGGTCGGCCGCGCGGTGGCTGCTCCGAGGCCACCTCGCCCGCCGGCCGAAGGACAACCCGTTCGTCCGCTTCGGGGAGGCGCTCGAGCGGGAGCTCCCCCGCCTACTGGCGGGCGAGGAGAGCGACTACCACGCCTACGCGTTCGCCACCGTGCGCATGGCCGGCTCGTCGTTCGAGCTGGCCGATACTCTCGCGGCGTGGCTGCTCGACGAACCCGCGCCGGTGTCCGAGCCGCTGAGGCGGATCGTCGATGGCTGCAAGGCGCTGTCCCTGCGGCTCGCCCGACGTCGCCCGTTCGACCCAGCGCCGAGGCTGGCGGAGCTTGCGAGCTCCTGGGACGAGGCGCTGACACGGTTCGATGAGGCCATCGCCTGAGCCGACGCCGACGGCGGCGCAACGCACGCAGACTCCGTCGCGAAGCCGCCAGTCGCTCGACGCGGTCTGGCAGGTCGCCCCTGGGCCGCCCGACGCCGCCGGCATGCCCGACGCGCTCGAGGACCTCGAGTGGCTGACGGCAACAGTGCCGGGAACCGCCGCCGGGGCTCTGCG
Organism: uncultured Solirubrobacteraceae bacterium; assembly: GCA_963743505.1. GTDB lineage: Bacteria > Actinomycetota > Thermoleophilia > Solirubrobacterales > Solirubrobacteraceae > Palsa-744. The sequence goes on from CAVUPZ010000003.1 coordinate 17,004, forward strand.
GGACGCAGGGCGGTGGGAGCCCGGCGACGCCCGCGACTTCGACTCCGAGGACTGGTGGTTTCGGACACGCTTCGACGCGTCGGCGCCGGGAGCGGGGGAGCGGCTGCGGCTGTGCCTCGGCGGGATCGCCACCGTCTCGGAGGTCTATCTCAACGGTGAGCGGCTGATCGCGAGCAACTCGATGTTCCGTGCCCACGCGGTCGATCTCGCCGGCCGCGTGCAGGCGAGCAACGAGCTCAGCATCCGCTGCCGTGCCCTCAGGCCTCTGCTTGCCGTGCCTCGCAAGCCCCGCGCACGCTGGCGGACCACCCTGATGGCCGACAGCAACCTTCGCTTCTACCGGACGATGCTGCTCGGGCGCGTCCCCGGGATGTCGCCGGGCCCAGCCGCCGTGGGGCCGTGGCGAGAGGTCGCGCTCGAACGGCAGCGAGGGCTCGCGGTCGAGACGCCAGCGCTGAGCGCCCGCCTGGACGACGAGACCGGCGTGCTCGACGTGAGCGTGGACTTCGGTGTGCTAGACGATCGTCTGGTCGAATCGGTCACGGTCGAGCTCGACGGCCCGTCGGGGCTGCACGGCACGACGCTCGACGTCGGGCCGACCGCCGACCATGCCCGGCTGCGGGCGCGGGGCGAGCTGAGGGTGCCGCGGGTGGCGCGCTGGTGGCCGCACTCGCACGGAGAGCCCGCGCTGCATGCGGTGACGCTGACCTTCGAGCACGCGGGCGCAGAGCCTCTGGTCCTGGACGCCGGCCGGGTAGGCTTCCGCTCGCTGGCGCCGGGCCCCCAGCCCGAGCACGACATCGAGCGGGACGGCCTGAGCCTCCACATCAACGGGGTCCAGGTGTTCGCAAGGGGCCCGGTGTGGACGCCGTGCGACCCGGTCGGTCTCGCGTGCCCACCCGAGCAGCTACAAGCGACGCTCGGACGTGTACGCGACGCCGGCATGAACATCGTGCGCCTTCCGGGCACCGGGGCGTACGAGACCCCTGCCTTCCACGATCTCTGCGACGCGCTCGGCATCATGGTGTGGCAGGACTTCATGTTCGCCAACTACGACTACCCGGCGGCCGACGAGGAGTTCCGTGAGGCGGTCGGTATCGAGGTGAGCGCCGTGCTGGAGGACCTCCGATCGCGGCCCTCACTGGTCGTCCTGTGTGGCAACAGCGAGGTCGAGCAGCAGGTCGCGATGCTCGGCCTGGACCAGGCGCTCGGCCGCCAGGAGCCCTTTGAGGAGCTGATCCCGGACCTCGTCCGGGCGAGTGGCGTCGACGCCGCCTACGTGCCCTCCGCGCCGTGCGGAGGCGCGCTCCCGTTCCGGCCGGGCGTCGGGGTGGCCAACTACTACGGGGTCGGCGCCTACCGTCGACCGCTCGAGGACGCCCGTCGTGCGGGCGTTCGTTTCGCAGCCGAGAGCCTGGCGTTCGCGAACGTCGCGGAGGCACGTGATGGCGCGGGCGACGGCAGCGTGCTCGGGCGGACGCCCCGAATGGCCGGGTGGCGGCTCGAATTCGAAGACTTCCGCGACCACTACCTGAACCTGCTGTTCGGACTCGACAGCCGGGAGCTCCGCTTGATCGACCCCGAGCGCTACTGGGCCCTCTCGCGTGCCGTCACGGGCGAGATCATGGCCGAGGTGCTCGGCGAGTGGCGGCGAGCTGAGTCGCCGTGTGCAGGGGCGCTGATCCTGTGGCTGCGAGATCTGCCCAACGGCACCGGCTGGGGCCTGCTCGACGAGCACGGGAGGCCCAAGCCGGTCTACCACTACCTGCGACGTGCACTCGCCCCCGTCGCCGTCTGGAGCATCGACGAGGGTCTGGGTGGAATCGCGGCCCATGTCGGCAACGACCGCCCCGAGGAACTCGCGTGCGAGCTGCACGTGGTGCTCTACAGCGACGGCGAGGTACGCGTCGGCGAGGGCGTGGCCGAGGTGCGCCTCGGCGGCCACGAGGCGGGCGTATGGGATGTCGAGGAGGTGCTCGGCCGTTTCGTCGACGCGTCGTGGGCCTACCGCTTCGGACCTCCAGCCCAGCAAGCGGTAGCCCTGAGCCTATGTGAGCCGGCCACTGGAGCGTTGCTCTCACACACGGTTCGTTTCCCTGCGGGGCATCCGCTCGAGCGTGAAGCTCCGGAGCGGACGGGGTTGTCAGCTCAGTGCACCCGATCCGCCTCGGGCGCCCTCGCCTTGCGGCTGCGCAGCCGGCGCCTGCTGTACGGCGTCACGATCGAGGCGCCGGGACACCTCCCCGCGGACAACTGGCTCACGTTGGAGCCGAATGTCGACCGGGTCGTGGAGCTCTTGCCCGCACGAGGCCCGAGCGGGTCCGGGCGCGCGGCGGTCGGGGCGCTGAACATGCGCGGCTCGGTCCGCTTCGATCCGGAGCCGAGCGCGTGAGACCCCCCACGCGCGCTTGATCGATCTGCACTGCCATCTCCTGCCTGGGGTCGACGACGGCCCGCGGACACTCCGTGACGCGCTCGAGCTCGCCCGACAGGCGGTGGGTGCCGGGACGGGCACGATCGTGGCGACACCACACATCGACACCCACCACAGGCTCGACCCGACGACCGTGGCGGGACGGGTCGAAACGCTCCAGCGCGAGCTCGACCGACACGACATCCCGCTCCTGCTCAGGACCGGTGGCGAGATCGCCCTGCCGCGGCTGCCGGAGCTCGGCCCAGAGGCACTCGACGCAGTGCGCCTGGGCGGCGGCCCCTACCTGCTGCTCGAGTGCCCCCTGGAGCAGGTCTCTTGGGATTTCGATGCTGTGCTGCTGCAACTGCACGAGCGCGGCGAGTCGATCGTGATGGCGCACCCGGAGCGATGCCCTCTGTTCCAGCGTGAACCCGATCGCCTGGAGGCGCTCGTCGACGCCGGCCTGTTGAGCTCGATCACCGCTGGCTCCATCGTCGGCCAGTTCGGCGAGCGGGTCCGGCGTTTCAGCCTCGAGCTGCTGCGCGCTGGTCTGGTCCACGACGTAGCCTCGGACGCTCACGACGCCCACCGACGCCCGGCCGGGATCGGCAGGGCGTTCTTGGAGGCAGAAACCGAGATCCCCGGTATCGCCACCCAGGCCGGCTGGCTGATCGAGCTGATGCCGCGGGCGATCCTTGCCGGAGCACCCCTTCCCCCGCGGCCTTAGGAGCTGCCGTGGCGGAGTGGTCGGGCGCCCCAGGCAGCCAGGCGTCCCGGAGGGGAGGCGAGCAGGGGCAGGAACAAGCGGCGGGACTTCAACGCGAACGTCAGCGTGCCATCGAGCGAGGTGATGCTCTCCCGGCCCAGCTCGAAGCGGCGCCAGCCGCCGCGCCCGCCACATGTGACCGCCACCTTGTAGCCCGCCTGCCGTGCCGCCTCCGGACAGATGGGCGAGTAGTCGCACTTGGGATAGGCGAACGCTTGGACCGGACGCTGCAGGAGGTCCTCGAGCGCACGCCTCGAGCCGACCATCTCCTCGCGTGCCTGTGACGGCGACGCTCGTGAGAGGTCGGTGTGCATGTTCGTATGAGAGCCGATCTCGATTTGGCGGAGGGCGGCGAGTTGACGGAGCTCCTCCGGATCCATCAGGCGCACCCCGGCCTCGGCGGGCATCGCGAAGTGGGGCGATCCGAGCAGCCCCGGACAGACGAACACCGTCGCCGGCACGTCGAGCTCGGAGAGAATTGGCGCGAGCGTGTGGAGGTTGTCGAGCGTGCCGTCGTCGAAGGTCAGCACACAGGCGCCGGCCGGAGGAGGACCCGAGTCGATCTCCGCGGCAACGGCTGACAGCGGGAGGAAGTGGTAGCCGCGACGGCGCAGAGACCGCACCTGACGACGAAAGCGCGAGGGGCTCAGGAGCAGGTTGTGCGGGTCGAGCGATCGCGGCAGGCTGCCGAGGCCGTGATAGGCAAGGACGATCGGCGGCCGCAGCCGGCCGAGCGCTCCGCCGTTGGTGTTCAGAGCAGGCATCGCCTCGGCAAGCCTATGCCGGCGGGCCGACGCGCGCCGATCGTCGGCGAGCACGCGAGCCGAACGGCTCAGTCAGAGGCGATCCTCGCGAGCGCTGCGAAGACACGCCCGGATACCACGTCCGCAGCAAAACGCTCGCGCGCAAAGCGCCGTCCTGCCTGCCCCGCCGCACGGGCGCACTCGGGGTCGCGCAGGAACGCACCGATGGCGCCGGCCAGCGCGGCGTCATCACCAGCCTCGACGAGCGTACCGGTGATGCCATCGAGCACGCCCTCGCCGGTCCCCCCGCCGCGGGTCGCCACAATCGGGCGACCTACCCAGCTCGCCTCGAGCATCCCCGCGCTGAGCCCCTCCATGCCGAACCCGTGCCGATCCCGATACGTGGCGTTGACGTAAACGTGCAATCGCCCCAGGAGCTTGCTGATGTCCTCCACGAAGCCGGGCAACTCGACGCGGCCGGTGAGGCCAAGCCGCGTCACGAGTTCGCCGAGCTCCGCACTGTAGCCCGGGCGCTCGGCAGCCTCCCCACCGGCGAGGACCACGCGCAGATCCGGAAACTCGGGGGACAGCAGCGCCGCCGCCCGCAGAACCCGGTCGAGGCCCTTGTAGGGCAGGAACGTCGCGAGGGTCCCGATCGTCGGCGCCTCGGCCCGAGCCGGCTCGGCATAGGGCATGTCCGCGAGGCGAATCGGCGGACCGATGACATCCAGGAGGCGTCGTTGTCGGGCCGGCCCGAGCGCCTGCGCTGCCGCCTCGCTGACGGCGATCACACCATCCACGGCGAGCGAGAGGGGAAGCGCGAGCTGAGCGTCGCGCGAGAAATCGACCTTTTGCCACACGATCGGCGTCGATGCCGCCCGCGCCGCCGGGACGGCGAGGACCGCAGCCTTCAGTCCACAGGCGAGCACGACGTCGGGCCGCACCCGTGCCAAGAGGCGCGACAGCGAGCGAGAGAAGGCGACGGCGCCAGCCGCAGACGGTCTCGCGTCGAAGCCGCGTGCCACCCAGGTCGGCAACGACTCGCCGCGCAGCCGCGACGCAAGCGCCCCCTCGCCCATCACGAGGACGTAGGTCTCGGCGTAGTCTGGCCGGCGCCGCAGGATCTCCAGCAGCGAGAGCTCGGCGCCGCCCAGACGCGCGGCGGACGAGATCGCTAGCACCTTCATCGCGTGGCCGGCGCCCGCGCGCTGCGGCTGCGCCGACATCCGGCCCGCTAGCTCCTCCGCGCCACGTAGTGCAGCTCCGGACACGTGCTGGCGGCGGCCCCTGCAGGGACGACGCCACCGCCGAGATCGAGGCACTCGATCAGGGTGAAGCCCTGATCGAGCAGCTGGCGCTCCTGGGAGTCACGGCCGATGTAGTAGTGCAGCAGCGAGTACTCGTGCGCCTCGTCGTTGATCAGCGCGGTATCGGTCGACACACTTTCGTGGCTGCGCAGCCTGCGCCTGTTACGGAGCCTGGTCGGGAGCCTGCTCAGACCATGCAGTGGCCTGCGCCGGTCGCCGATCAACAACGTGACGGCGGCAGTTGCGGCCCCCTGGCGAAAGGCGCGGTTGTGGGAGGAGAAGACGAGCAGACCGTCCGCTACGAGGATGCGGTGAACCTCGTCCAGCACAGCGCGCCGGGGCTGATCGCCGAGGACGTCGAGCACGTTGAATGGCGCGAACACGGCCTCGAATGAACCGTCGTCCGCCCACGCAAGGTCCGTCAGGTCGCCCTGTCTGAGCTGGGCCGACGGGTACGATGAACGGCAATGGGCGATCATCGCGGCTGAGATGTCCAGCCCGAACACCTCGTCCGCGCGGGCACAGAGGTGCCCGGTCAACCGTCCTGCCCCGCAGCCCAGCTCGAGGACCCGCCCGGCGATCGCGTCGGAGTAGCGGTCGAGCAACGTCGCCTCCACCGGCCGCAGATCCGTGCCCGCGTACAGCGCCACCGGCCCTTCCCGCTCCCAGAACTCGCGGTTCAGGCGTGCCTGTTGCTCGTTCGGGTCCTCTCTCCGGTTCATGTCGCAGCCTACGAATCGTAGCGGCGGGGATGCCGTCGAGGAGCCCTGCCGAGGGTTCGCTTGATCAACGACCTCCGGGCACCGATGATTAGGTCGTGACCGTGACCGAGTCTCCCCAGCGCGGGCGATCCTCCCTGATCCTGCTCAATGCCAGCTTTCGGGCGACCGCCGACATCGGTTCGAAGCTCGCGACCGCCGTCCTGTACCTGCTCGTCGCACGCCGGACCGGCGCATCGGAGTTCGGCGTGTTCGCGTTCGCGATCGCGTTCGCGGGCATCACGATCACGTTTGGCCAGTTCGGCCAGGAGGGCGTGCTGATCCGGGAAGTCGCCCGCGATCCGAAGCGACTCGACGAGTACTACTCGAAGGTGCTCACCTCGCGGTTCCTGTTCGGCGCGCCGCCGCTTCTGATCGCTTGCCTGATCGCCCTGTTGGCCGGCATGAGCGAGCACACGGTGGCGGTCGTGGCGCTGATGGGCCTCGGTTTCGTCTTCGACACGGTGATCGGCGTCCCCTTCGCGGTCTTCCAGGCCTTCGAACGGGTCAGCCTCGTGCCCGTCGTCCTGATCGCGCAGAGATGGACGACGACCACCGTGGCAGTGATCGCGCTGCTCGCGGGCGGCGGCATCGTCGATGTCGCCGCGATCTACTGCGTCGGCTCGCTGCTCGCCGCGATCCTTGCTGCCGAGCTGATGTTCCGCAAGGTTGCCCGTCCGCCCCTGCACTTCGACGTCCGCGGCGCGATCCGCGTCACACGCGCGGCGACGCCGATCGGGCTTGGAGTGCTCGCCTATCTGATTCTCGCCCGCATCGACACCTCGATGCTCGCGATCTTCTCCTCCTCCGCCGAAGTCGGTCGCTATGGAGCCGCCTACCGTCTCCTCGAAACGACGGCCTTCGTGGCGTGGAGCGTCAACACGGCCGTGATGCCGACGATGTCGCGCCTGAAGCCCTCGAGCACACCGTCCGTGGGGTTCGTCTACGAGCGCGCCCTCAAGCTGGTGCTGGCGATCACGGTGCCCACGGCGGTCGCCGCAGCGGTCCTGTCGGTCCCGCTGATCGATCTGCTGTACGGGTCGGAATACCACGGTGCCGCTGGCGCGCTCGCGATCCTCGCCCCGACGATCATGTTGTTCCCCGTGAGCTCGCTCTCCTGCCAGCTGTTCTACTCGCAGGACGTCCGGCGTGTGGTCGGACTCACATACGCGGTGGTGCTCGCCCAGAACGTGATCTGGAACCTCATAATGATCCCGAAATTCTCTCTCTATGCGGCGGCCGCGGGCACCTCGCTGTCGGAGGTCCTGATTGCCGGGACCCTCCTTTACCTGTCGCGCCCGTTGCGTGGGCGATTGGACCCGCGCCGCATCCTCACCGGCCCCGTCCTCGGGAGCGTGGTCGCCGCCGGCGCGATGGTCGCCGCGTCGGGGCGGTTGGCGATCGCGATACCGGCCGGGATCGTCTCCTACCTGCTTGTCTTCCTCACGTTCGAGCGCGTCGTCTATCCAGACGACTTCGCCGTGATCATGCGGCTGGCATCTCGCCTGCGGGGACTCGCACGGGCACGCTCGGCACCGGTCAGCAGCTAGGCGCTCGTGGGGGGCCGACGATCGATGGACGCAAACCCGACCGACCGTTCCTTGGACCCGGGATCGCCCTCGCCACGGTTGTCGGTGGCAGCGCCCACATATCAGCGCCGCGCCGGGTTGCCCCGATTCGTGAACGCCGTGCTCGCGGACCCCGTCGTCTCCGAGCTGGTCATGGCCGTCGACGGATCCACCGATGGATCGCTGGAGTGGCTCCGCGAGCGGGCGCAGGAGGACGAACGGCTCGTCGTCCTCGACCTCCCCAACCGGGGCGTCGCAGCGGCTCGCCAGGCCGCGATCGAAGCGACGAGCGGCGACGTGGTGCTGCTGCTGGACGACGACGTGATCGCCGAGCCGGGCCTGGCCTCGGGTCATCTGCGCGAGCATCTGGACGGTGGACGACGGCTCGTGCTGGGCTACACGCCGAACGACTGGCGCTCGTTGCCCCTCGGCCGGCGCGGCATCGGCTATCTCTACAGCAGGGACTACGAGGCGCAGTGCGCGCGCTACGCCAGCGACCCCGAGTTCGTAATGTGCGGATTGTGGGGGGGCAACTTCTCGCTTCGAAGAGAGGACTTCCTGGCCCACCCGTTCGCGGCGCTCGAAGTGAAGCGAGGCACGGAGGACCGGGAGTTCGGCGTGCGGTGCTTCAAGGACGGTATTCGGGGACGCTTCGATCGCAGCCTGGTGGGACGACACGAGTACGCCCGCTCGCTGCCTCAGTATCGGCGCGACTGCCGAATGGGGGGGCGCTCGCGCCGCCTGCTCTGGAACCTCCACGCCGACGTGCTCGGCGATGATCTTGGTCTCGGCCGAGCCCTGCCGCGGCCGCTGCGCTGGATGCTCGTACTCGCCGCTCGTGACCCGCTGTTCGTGGTCGCGTCCTGGGCGCTGACGGGGATCTTCGAACTCGGCGTCCGGACGCGCCTGCTCGGGCTGGAAGCATTTGCGGCACGAGCTCTTGGAGCGTTGGAGACGCAGCGCGGCGCGCTCGAAGCCTAGGATCGCCCGCCCGAGGCCGAGTGTGTGTCAGGCGGCGAGCGCCGCCTGAGGGGGGATCGCGCTGCGTAGCACGCCGTCGTAGATCTCGACCGTCTCCTGGACCATGCGCTGCAGGCTGAACATGGCGCGATGGCGCTCGAGCGACGCGGTCGACATCGACACCCGACGCTCCTTGTCCCGCAGCAGCAGGATCAGCGCCTCTGCAAGCGCGCTTGCGTCTTCGGGGGCGACGATCAGGCCGGTGTCCACACCGACCGCCTCCGACACTCCGCCGACGTTGCTGGCCACCTGCGGGACGCCGCAGGCGAGCGCCTCCAGCACACCAATCGGCAGCGACTCCCAGCCCGACGGAAGCACGTAGATGTCAGCGCACCTCAGGTAACGCGTCGCGGGCCCGTGAAACGGCGCGAACAGCAACCTTTTTTCGCGATCCAGACCGAGCTGCCCCGCCAGCCGCATCAGGGCGCTGCGCTCGCCGCCGTTGCCGATCACGGCGGCCCGGGAGGCCGGGACCTCGCGCAGCACGCGCGGGAGCGCCCGCAGGAACACGTCGACGCGCTTCTGCGGCCTGAGCGAGGCGACGACCGTCATCAGCGGCCCATTTCCACGAAACGCCGCCAGCTCCGGGTCGGGCTCGACCTGCTCGGCTACCGGCGAGCCATTGCGTACGACGTGATGCTGTTCGGGAGAACCGACACGAACGGCGAGAGCGGAGCGTCGCTCGTAGGCGCTCACGTCGATGAATGCTGCGGTCAACGGCGCGAGCAGCCGCTCGATCGTCATGCCGACACCCGATCTGACACGAGCGGGATGACCCAGGAACGTGAAGCAGTGAGGGGTGTAGACGACCGGTGGGCCGCCCGAGATGCGCGCCAGCCTTGTCAGGACGCCAGCCTGCGCCGAGTGGGCATGGACGAGGTCGAAGCGGCCGTGGTCGAGCACCTCACGCAGCCCACGCAACGCGGCCGTGTTGTCGCGCAGCGATGCGTAGCCCGGGCTGATCGGCAGGCGATGGACGGCCGTTCCCGTCGGCAGGCGGGCGTAGATCTGTGACTCGAGCGGTCCGGCGAGCTCGATCGTCCACTCGGAACCGGCGAGCCCGCGGGTCAACTGGACGACGTTCTCGGCGGCGCCGCCATCCGGGGCCTTGAAGGCCATTAGCAGCCTCGGCACGTGCCGAGAGTAGCAATCAGGGCCCTCTCCGGCGGTCCTCGGCGCCCTGCCACACCCGGGTCGACGCCGGATCCAGACACTAGACTTCGACCGACGACGTGCAAGATCCACCTCGCGAAGGCGCCGCGGCAATCGACGGCAGGCCGATCTATCCAGCGCTGCCCTCGGTGCGGGTGTTCGCGATGCTCCACGAGCCAAAGGCCGCTGGGCGTCGCATGCCGGTCCTGCTGTGCGCGCCCTTCGGCTGGGAGGAGGTGTGCTCCTACCGCAGTCGCCGGGAGCTCGCGATCGCGCTTGCAGCGAGGGGCCATCTGACCCTCAGGCTCGAGCTCCCGGGAACGGGAGACAGCCCGGGAGGCGATCGCCAACAGGGCTTTGAGCCATGGCGGGCCGCCGTCTCCGAGGCAGCCGACTGGCTGCGCGCCCGCGAGGCAGTCGAACGGGTGGCGGCGGTCGGAATGGGGGTCGGAGGCCTGCTCGCATGCGCTGCCCTCGGCGAAGGTGCGCCGATCGACGATCTCGTGCTCTGGAACACGCCGGCCAGCGGCGGCGTGCTCGTACGAGAGCTACGGGCGTTCGCTCGCTTGGAGCGTAGCCAGCTGGGTGTCTCGGACGGTGAGCTCGCGATCGAGCCCGACGCGGTCGAGGCAGGGGGTTTCTGGCTCGGTGCCGCAACGGCGCACGCCCTCCAGGCCTTCCAGGTCGACTCGCTGCCCGAGCAGATCGCGCCGGGGCGTGCGCTCCTGCTCGCCCGCGACGGCCTCAGCGTCGACGAGCGCCTGCGCGGCGCGCTCGCGCGGCGGGGGGTGGAGGTGACGACCGCGCCTGGCCTCGGCTACGGCGAGATGACCGCGGAGCCCCAGCTCGCCCGGCCGCCGCGCGCGGAATTCGACCGGATCCTCGACTGGCTCGAGGAGGAGCCGACGACGATGGAGGCAGCCCACACGCCCTTGGCCGCGGTCGCGGGATCAGGCTTCGTCGAGGATCAGCTCACGGAGGTCGAGCTCGACGAAGCGGCCGTGCGAGAGGTGCCGATGTACTTCGAGCTGCCGAGCAACCGGCTGTTCGGGATCCTCAGCGAGCCGACGGGAGGGAGCGTGCAGCCGATCGTGGCCGTTCTTCTGAACGCGGGCGCGATCCGTCGGATCGGGCCAAACCGCATGTGGGTCGAGATCGCCCGCCGATGGGCGGAGATGGGAGTCTGCACGCTTCGCCTGGACCTTGAGAGCATCGGCGACTCCGACGGCGATCTGGAGCGTTTCAACGACCTTGGGGAGCTGTATGCGGCCGACCTCGCCAGTCAGGTCTCGGGCACGCTCGACGTGCTCTCGGGCCGGGTCGGCGTGGCGCGCTTCGTGCTCGCAGGCCTGTGCTCCGGGGCGTACTGGTCATTCCACACAGCGATCCTCGACGATCGTGTGAGGGCTGCGCTGATGCTGAATCCGCAGACGCTGTTCTGGGATCCCTCCAACGCGGCCGCCCGGGACGTCCGCAAAGCGCTCGCGCAGCCGTCGTCGTGGACGAGGCTGCTGAAGGGCCAAGCCGACCCGGCGCGGATCGTGGAGCTCGCGCGGGAGCTGCCGAGTGCCGCGCGCGGGGTCGCGCAGCGCGCGGGGTCGCGCCTGGAGCGTCGGCCCGATACACAGGCCGAGCTGCTCCAGCGGGCTCTCCAGGCCCTCGAGGACAAGGGCAAGAGGGCCTTCCTGGCCTTCTCGCGCGAGGAGCCCCTGTACGAAGAGATGCGACGCGACGGGCGCCTGGACGAGCTCCGCCGCCACCCCAGTGTGGAGCTCGCAAGCTTGGCCGGCAGCGACCACACGCTGCGGCCGCGCGCGGCCCGCCACGACGCACACCGCGAGCTCGATCGGGCCTTGTCGCGGGAGCTCGAGCGGCTCGGCGCGAGTATGCCGGACGGCTCGCACCAGGCGGGACCCTAGACGGATGGCGCGCGCGCTGCTGGCCTTTGAGCCGCCGGATGGCGGCGTACCCGCAAACGTCGCCCAGCTCGCTCTCGGCCTGCCGGCCCACGGCTGGGAGATCGAGGTTGCGGGACCGCTGCAGGCCTCGATCTACGGCCAGCTCGAGCGGGCCGGCGTGCCTGTGCACAGACTGCCGCTCGTGCGCGAGCACGCTGCCCCTGGCGCCGACCTCGGTAGCCTCGCAGGACTGCGTCGGCTGCTCGCCCCGGGTCGGTTCGACCTCGTCCACCTGCACGCGGCCAAGGCCGGCGTGCTCGGACGAGTGGCGGCGGCGTCGTCCGGTACGCCCTCGCTGTACAGCCCGCACTGCTTCGCGTTCGACAGCGGGCTCGCACCCGCTTGGCGGCTGGTCTCGGCGGTGACCGAGCGTGCTCTCCGTGCGACCGGGGGCTCCCTGTTGTGCGTGTGCGAGCACGAGCGCCAGTTGGCCCTCGCCCACGCGCTCGCCCCCCCAGACCGTGTGCACGTGGTCTACAACGGCTGCGAGTCCCCTCCCGTGGGCATCGAGCCCGACAACACCGTCTCAGGGATGCGTGAGCGGGGCCCCGTCGCGGGCGCGGTGGCTGCGATGCGGGCGCAGAAGCACCTGGATCTCCTGATCGACGCTGCGCCGCTTGTGCTGGCCGAGCTACATGACGCGAGCGTCGTGATCGTCGGGGACGGTCCGCTGCGGCCCGACCTGGAGGCCCGAGCCGGCGCGGCCGGCCTGGACACCGAGGAGCGCTTTGCGATCGTGGGGTTCACGCCCCCGGCGGCACGAGCCCTGAGCGCGCTCGATGTTTACGTCCTGCCGTCGGCGTGGGAGTCGTTCCCGATCGGGGTCCTGGAAGCAATGGCCTGCGGCGTGCCCCAGGTGGTCACCGACGTGGGCGGCAACGGCGAGGCGGTCACCCCCGAGACCGGCCTGATCGTCGCGCCCGAGGATCCCGTGGCCCTCGCGGGGGCGATGATCGAGCTGCTCCGCGACCCGGAGCGTCGTGCGCAGGCGGCCAAGGCCTCGCGGCGACGCCACGCTCAGATGTTCGGGCTCGAGCGCATGGTCGAGGAGACCGCCGCTGTGTATGAACGCATCGCGAGGGTCGGGTAGCACGCGCACCGTGCGAACGACTCGCCTACCCCTTGCTGGGCGGCTCGACGGCGCCGGGCTGCTGGGCAGCCATCCGCGCCCGGACGCCGGTGGCGGTGCCCCTCAGCATCGACACGTCCTTCACAACGAGCAGACCGACGATCCGCCACCAATGGCGCGCAGGGAGCCCGGTGCGGCGAGCCCGCACCGCGGGCACGGACGCATAGATCGCTCCGCCGATCCCGACCGCGAGCCTGCCGAGGGCCGGCTTGCGCAGCGTGAGAACTGCCGCGAGTGCCCACGCCGCGCCGCGTGCATAAGACCTCGGTTGAACGCCGAGGATCGCTTCGCCCTCCGCATAGCGTCTGTACATCGAGGCGTTCTCCCGCCAGGTGGGGCGCCCGCGCCAGGCCACGACGGCGTCGGAAGCCAGCGTCGCGCTGACGCCCTCGGCGACAGCCGATGCGCTGAACGCGACGTCCTCACCCCAGCGCACGTGCTCGGGAAAGCCTCCGGCGAGCTCCCAGCATTCGCGCCTGAACGCCATCGAGCGCCCGGTCGCGCGATCCACCCGGAAGCGTCGGCCGAAGAGCCTTTGCCAAGTCCTGACCGTGAAAGCGAGATCGCCCCTGACCTCGGCGAGGTCGGGGTAGAGCGTCACCGACGCGGCGTGCTCGAAAGGGGTGTCGCGATCGACCGTGTACGTGCCGGCGACGAAGTCGTGGTGCGTCAGCTCGCGGGCGAGAGCCCTCAGCCAGCCGTGCGCGGGGCGACAGCCCGCGTCGGTCAGGGCGATCAGTTCGCTGTCCGCTACGGCGATGCCACGATTGCGGCCAGCCGAGATCCCGGCGCCCGGGGCCGAGAGCACACGGATCGGCAGGCCCCGCTGGCGCCAGTACTCGATCAGCTCGAGGCTGCCGTCGGCAGAGCCGCCGTCGACGATCACGATCTCGCTCGCAGGAAGGTCTTGGTCTGCGAGCGCGGGCAGCAGTTCCGCGAGGCCCACGCGATCGTTGAGCACAGTCACCACGACCGATATCCCCGTGGGCATCGCGGGCACGTTAGCGACTTTACTTGTCGCCGCGTAGAGTCGATGATTGAGCTGCGATGACCGTGATTGCCGCCAGGCTCGGGCGCTCGACAGCCGGGAGATCGGCGCTTCTCGGGGTCGCGGGCGCCGCCCTCTTCCTGCTCGGCGTCGTGATCGCCGTCGCCGTCAACGGCCTCAGCGTCTCGATCACCTTGGCCCTGCTCGGAGGGTTGTGCCTGTGCGGCTTCACGTTGCTCGCGATCCGCAACTACGACATGGCGGTACTCGTCGCACTGCTGTTGATGGGCTTTGTCCGCTTCCAGCCGGCGCCCACCGACGCGGCCTTCGCTGTGATCATGCTCGTCGCCGCGGTGACGGGACGCTTCCGGGTCGCCCGGGTCCCGCTACTAGCCCGCTGGCTCGTCGCGCTGCTGCTGATCCTGAACCTGCTGTCGTTCGTCGACGCGGTCGAGCTGAAGGAAGCTGTCCAGTTCGTCTTCATCACGGCCTACCTGCTGATCTTCGCGATCTGGATCGCCGGCTACATAGACTCGACCGAGAAGACGCGCACGGTTTTGATCACGTGGTTGATCGTGGGCGTCGCATCCGCCGTCCTCGCGGTCGCAGCGCTCTATCTCCCGATACCGGGACGCGCACTGATCCTGAGCAATGTCGACGGGGGCGAGCGTGCGGCCGGGTTCTTCAAGGATCCAAATGTCTTCGGACCGTTTCTCGTCCCCCCCGCGGTGATCCTGCTCGAACAGCGAATAGCCGTGCACGGGCGGAGCCTCACGCGGATGCGCCCGCTCGTCAGCTCCCTGGTCATCGCCATCCTCACGATCGGTGTCCTGTTCTCGTTCTCGCGAGCCGCATGGGGCAACTACGCCCTCGCCGTTGGCGTGATGCTGCTCGCGTCGGCGATCCGCCGCCGTGGTGCCCGCAGGGCGATGCGGGCGCTGGTGACGTTGCTCGCGACGGCTGGTGTCACATTTGTCGTTCTGAGCGCCACCGGTTCGATCGGGTTCCTTCAACACCGCGCCCAGCTGCAGAATTATGACACCAAACGGTTTGCGGCCCAGAGCTTCGGGTGGGAACTCGGCTGGACGCACCCGCTCGGCGTCGGCCCCGGACAGTTCCGGTTCCACTACCCCGTCGAAAGCCATTCCACATTCGTTCGCACGGTCTCCGAGCAGGGTCCCCTGGGGCTGGCGTTGTGGGTGGCGATCCTCCTGTTCACGCTGGTGCTCGCGCTACGCAACGTCGCGATCGGCCGAGATACCTACGGCATCGGCTCGGCTGCGCTGCTCGGATGCTGGTGCGGACTGATCTTCAACAGCGCCGTCGTCGACACCCTGCATTGGCGGCACCTCTGGCTGGTCGCCGCCCTCATATGGGCCAGCACCACAATCAGGCCACGATCGCGCCGCGTGCGACTCGACACGATCACTGACCCCGTGCCTCCGCCGACGCTCTCACCGGTCTAGCTCTCACTCGAACATACGTCCACCTTCTCGCTGCATCCTCTAAGGGTGCACGCACTGCGACTCGATAGCCACGGTTGCCACGTGGGGGACCGCCGGACGGAAGTCACAGCCGGCACGACCTCGAGCTGGCCCCTCCCCCAGGACCTCGAGACAGGAGCAATGCGTGCGTTCGCTATTCGGTCGTCGGTCAGCAGGGATGCTTGTTCTGGTTGTTGTGGTTTGGTTGGGTTTGGTTGGGGTTGCGAGAGCTGAAGCGGGTGCTGAAGCTGGTGTCGTGAAATTCGTGAAGCGGATGGGCCCGTCGTTCAACCACTTCGTGGAAGAACCGACGCCTACGTTCACTGCATGGTTCAACCAGCACTTCTGGCGCACGGAGGTCTACAGCCCGTACTTTGACAACAAGACGAGCTTCTACCCCCACGGCTGGGTCTACAGAGACCTCTACGCGATCTTCCCCGGCTCCTCCTTCGCCCACGAACACGAAGCGTTCATCCTGCGCAACGCTGCGGGCCACCCGCTCTACATCCCCTGGGGCTGCTCGGGCGGCAGCTGCCCCCAGTACGCCGCGGACGTCGGCAACCCCGCCTACCGCCACGAATGGATCGCGGAAGCCAAAGCCGAGCTGGAAAAGGGCTACGCCGGCCTCTGGATCGACGACGTCAACCTCGCCTTTCGCGTCAGCAACGGCAGCGGCGAACAAGAAGCACCGATCGACCCCCGCACCGGCCAGCCGATGACCGAACAGCACTGGGAAGAATACGTCGTCACGTTCGTCGAAGAAATCCGCGCTGCGCTACCCAAAGCCGAGATCCTGCACAACTCGATCTGGTACGCCGGGGGCTCCCAGCGCTGGCACAACCCCCTCGTCAAACGCGAGATCGCCGCCGCCAACTACATCAACCTCGAGCGCGGCGTCAACGACCCCGGCCTCACCGGCGGCAGCGGCGAATGGTCACTACAAGCACTGTTCTCCTTCATCGACAACATCCACGCCCTCGGCCGCGGCGCGATCCTCGACGGCTGGGACAACAGCCCCCAAGGCCGCGAATACTCACTCGCCTCCTACTACCTCATCTCAAGCGGCAACGACGGGCTCGGCAACGCCGAAATGACACCCGAAAACTGGTGGAGCGCCTACGAAACCAACCTCGGCACCCCCGAAGGCCCACGCGCCGAAACCCAAAACGTCCTGCGCCGCAACTACACCAACGGCATCGCCCTCGTCAACGAGCCCAACAGCCCCACCCGCACCATCACCCTCCCCGCCCCCATGTACACCACCGAAGGCAACACCACCACAACCATCACCCTCCCCCCAGCAACCGGCGCCGTCCTACGCTACGTAAACCCACCAGGAGGCGGCGGCTCGGGCGGATCCGGCGGTAAATCCGGCGGAAGCGGCGGCGGTTCGGGCGGATCCGGCAGAAAATCTGGTGGATCAGGCGGGAGCGGCGGCGGCTCCAGCGGCAGTGGCTCGGGCAGCGGCAGTGGCAGTGGCAGTGGTTCGGGCAGCGGCAGTGGCTCGGGCAGCGGTTCGGGCAGCGGCAGCGGCTCCGGCAGCGGCGGATCCGGCGGCTCGGGCAGCTCCGGGGGCCATGGCGCTCCCCCACAGCAGCTGCCCACGACGACGATGACGCTGTACGGTCGCGGACGGGGCAACACGCTCACGTTGAACGGCACCGCTCCCGGCCCCACAGGCACCGTGAGACTGCTGGTCCAGCGTCTGTTCGGGAGCACCTGGGTCACCGTACGGGTGGCCACGACACAGGTGCAGTCCAACGGTTCCTACGCGCGCACGATTCGTTGGCTTGCAGCTGGCACCTACGAGGTGCAGGCGACGTATATCCCCAGCGCGCGCGCCGCGCGGCGGGCGCGAACACGCCCCCACAGGTCCGGCTCCGTCAGGAGGATCAGGATCAGGATGCGGTGACGATCCTGCGGATCGCAAGCCCGCGCCCAACCACTCATGTTCTCGAAGCAGATGCCGATGCGGTCGCGACGCCTCCCTCATGTCGCGCTTCCAACCGTACCCGAGTCCCTCCGTGCCCGGCCCGCTCACGCGCCGCCCGTGGCGGCGCTCGTCGTTGCAGCTCATGCTTGTTCTGGTTGTTGTGGTTTGGTTGGGTTTGGTTGGGGTTGCGAGAGCTGAAGCGGGTGCTGAAGCTGGTGTCGTGAAATTCGTGAAGCGGATGGGCCCGTCGTTCAACCACTTCGTGGAAGAACCGACGCCTACGTTCACTGCATGGTTCAACCAGCACTTCTGGCGCACGGAGGTCTACAGCCCGTACTTTGACAACAAGACGAGCTTCTACCCCCACGGCTGGGTCTACAGAGACCTCTACGCGATCTTCCCCGGCTCCTCCTTCGCCCACGAACACGAAGCGTTCATCCTGCGCAACGCTGCGGGCCACCCGCTCTACATCCCCTGGGGCTGCTCGGGCGGCAGCTGCCCCCAGTACGCCGCGGACGTCGGCAACCCCGCCTACCGCCACGAATGGATCGCGGAAGCCAAAGCCGAGCTGGAAAAGGGCTACGCCGGCCTCTGGATCGACGACGTCAACCTCGCCTTTCGCGTCAGCAACGGCAGCGGCGAACAAGAAGCACCGATCGACCCCCGCACCGGCCAGCCGATGACCGAACAGCACTGGGAAGAATACGTCGTCACGTTCGTCGAAGAAATCCGCGCTGCGCTACCCAAAGCCGAGATCCTGCACAACTCGATCTGGTACGCCGGGGGCTCCCAGCGCTGGCACAACCCCCTCGTCAAACGCGAGATCGCCGCCGCCAACTACATCAACCTCGAGCGCGGCGTCAACGACCCCGGCCTCACCGGCGGCAGCGGCGAATGGTCACTACAAGCACTGTTCTCCTTCATCGACAACATCCACGCCCTCGGCCGCGGCGCGATCCTCGACGGCTGGGACAACAGCCCCCAAGGCCGCGAATACTCACTCGCCTCCTACTACCTCATCTCAAGCGGCAACGACGGGCTCGGCAACGCCGAAATGACACCCGAAAACTGGTGGAGCGCCTACGAAACCAACCTCGGCACCCCCGAAGGCCCACGCGCCGAAACCCAAAACGTCCTGCGCCGCAACTACACCAACGGCATCGCCCTCGTCAACGAGCCCAACAGCCCCACCCGCACCATCACCCTCCCCGCCCCCATGTACACCACCGAAGGCAACACCACCACAACCATCACCCTCCCCCCAGCAACCGGCGCCGTCCTACGCTACGTAAACCCACCAGGACCCACCGCCACCGCCGCGGCCGCAGTTGCGCACTGGTCCGCCGCGAGGGCGCCGGAGAGTGGCGAGCTCGCGGGCTCGGTGGTGATCCTCCACGAGCATCGCCTCCGCGGCCGCCGCAGCGTGATCCTCTACGGACGTGTCCTCGGAGGCCACGCTGGGATCATCGTTTTGACGATCGCCAGGCACACTCGGCACGGCTGGAGCAGGACCGCGCAGGTGCGGCTCCGGCTGGACCGGCAGGGGGGCTTCGCCACGAGACTC
The DNA here is from genome assembly GCA_963743505.1 of uncultured Solirubrobacteraceae bacterium. GTDB lineage: Bacteria > Actinomycetota > Thermoleophilia > Solirubrobacterales > Solirubrobacteraceae > Palsa-744. The sequence continues at coordinate 35,787 of CAVUPZ010000003.1, forward strand.
CGACACCTGCACTTCGGCCGCTACAAGGCCAGCGCCGTCTACCGGCCGCCGCTGCTCGCCCGTGTCGCCAGCTCGGCGCGTGTCAGCTTCGGCCTCGCCTGGCGCCTGCATTCCTAGCCGTGCGGGCGGCGACTTGGACATGGAGCCGGCGGCCACCATCGCCCACCGGCATCCGCAGGAGCTGGCGCCATCTATGCTTTAGCTTGCGCCCGCTCGTGTCGATCTAGAGCGAGATGCACTCACCTCGTCCCGCGACCCTCCAGAGCCCTCGATCTCGACCCATGCGGCCCATCAGTGACGACACCGATCGAGGCCGCGTGCGGGCGGTAGCGCCGGCCGAGGATCCGATCGAGGTCAGCCGTTACGTGGAGGCGCTTCGCCGCAGCCGTTGGCTGATGCTCGCGATCGTCGTCATCGTCACCGGTGCGGTCATAGCGGTCTCCCTCGCGCTCCCGAAGAACTACGAAGCTAGCTCGAACATCGTCATCAACAGCACCGCGGGCGCTGGCGGATCGACCGAAACGATCGAGCGGGAACTGGCGACGATCGCGACGCTCGTCACGACTCGACCGGTGCTCGAAGAAGCGGCCCGGAGCGTCCCGCACGAAACCGCGTCCTCGCTCGAAGGGCATGTCTCGACCTCGGTGGACCAGAACGCGAACATCATCCACGTCAACGTGGCCTCGCACGACGCACGCAATGCCGCCCAGCTCGCCTACGCCGTGTCGCAGGCCTTCCTGCACCAACGAGCGACGGCGCAGCGTGCTGCAGCCACCAGCGCCCTCGCCACGCTCGACGCCGAAATCGAAGCGCTGCGCGCGAGAGGCGCCGCGAACCCGGCCGTCGCGTCCCAGCTCGCTGCGCTGGAGACGCGTGCGGGGGAGCTCGAAAGTACGCGTGCGAGCTCCGGCTCGGGCCTGCAACTCGAGCAGCCGCCGACGGTTCCGTCGGCGCCGACGTCGCCGCGCCCGACCCGCAACGCGGTTATTGCGCTGTTCGCCGCGCTGTTCCTCGCGATTCTCGTCGCGCTCGCACGCGAGCAGCTCACGCCAAGGGTCACGAACCAGCGGGAGCTGGGCAAGCTGCTCGAACTTCCCGTCCTGGGAGGTATCCCCTACACGCGCCGCCGCGTCAACGCGCGCTCGCTGCAGGCCGAGCACGAGACCTACCAGACGCTCTCCGCGGCGCTCCAGCTGGCGCTCCCGCCCGCGACCGTGCCGCAGATCGTGCTCGTCACGAGTGCCGGCCACAGCGAAGGCAAGACGACCGTCACGGTGAGGCTTGCGCGGATGCTCTCCCGAGCCGGGCACCCAACCCTGATCGTCTCCGGAGACCTGCGCGCTCCGCGACTCGACGACGAGCTCGGGATCGACGGGCGGCCTGGCATGCGAGACGTGCTCGCCGGCAACCGCGCCGGTATCAGCTCCGCCCGGGGCCTCGACGACTTCGTCGTTTCGATGCACACCAACGGTGCAGCGTCCCGCGGTGCCGCCCTCGACGTACTCCCGGCCGGAAACCACGCCTCCGGTCCGGTCGAATACCTCCAGGCTGCTGCGCTCGAGCCACTGTTCTCGGCGCTGCGAGAGAGCCCTTACACATACGTCCTGGTGGACTCCCCCCCGATTCTGGGGATCGCGGACTCGCAGATGCTGGCCCAGTTCGCCGACGATCTGCTGCTGGTGGCGCGCCTCGACAGGCTCACGATGACGAAGGTGATCGACTTGCGGGACATCCTCGATCGTGTCAGCGCGCACAAGGTCGGTCTCGTCGTGATCGGCACTCGCCCCTCGGAGTCGCCGTACTACGCCTCGGAAGAGTATGTTGTCGCGCCGTCCTGAGCCTGGGCGCTCAGGTGGTGCGGATAATCAGGACAGAGCAGGGCGCGTGGTGGGAGACCTTGTTGGGGACGGAACCCAGCAGGAACCTTTTGGCCCCGGTCATGCCCTTGTTGCCGACGATGATCAGGTCGGAGTCCTGCTCCTCGGCGACGTCGAGGATGGCGTCTGCAGGGTCCCCCTGACGGGGGTACACCTCGACTTGGACGCCAGCGTCGCGTGCGATCTGTGCGGCCGCATCGAGCGTGGCGTCGACGTCCTCCCGAGGGTTGATAGCCCATTGCACATCCTCGGGTGCCTGGCGGCGCTCCTGCTGAAGTCGCTGGCCCGAGACGGGCTCGTACGCGCTCACAAGATCGAGCCGGGCACCGAGGGCCTGGGCGAGATCTACGGCTTGGCGGACGGCCTGAGTGGCCGTGTCCGAGCCATCCGTGCCTACGACAACTGACTTGAACACGATTCCCCCTGTGATAGCCGAACGATGCCGATGCTCGCTCAGGAGCGCGCGGCGATCATACCCGCACGCGCCGCGCGAGCGGGCCTCGAGGACGACCGCAGCGGCACCGCAGCCATGCTGGCGTCGCTCGTTCAGGCGAGCTTGACAATCGCGATGACCATCCCGATCACCACGAAAACAACGATTGCGCCCTGCAGCCAGATCCACGTAGGTGACATCAGCCGGCAAGGGTATCGGCCACCGTGGGCGCCTTGGTGCATCGCGGGCGCGACCGAGCCGCGATCATGTCTGCTCCCATGAACTTGTTGCGATGCACATCCCTGGCGGCCGCCGCAATCGCAAGCGCCCTGGCTATCGCTGTCGGGTCCGCCGCTGGCAAGCCTGTCTCGAGGCCGTCCTCGACGAGCCTGCTTGCGGGGCTGAACATCGCCTACGACCCCACTGCGCCGGCGTCGCAGGTGGCGCACGAGCTCGCCGTCGCGCAGGCCCTGCACGCCAGGCTCGTGAGGACCACGGTCCCGTGGTACGAGTTCGAACGCGCCGGTCCGGGCGCACCGAACGCGGCCCGCCTCGCGACGTTGGACGCGCTCGTCCAAGCCGCCAGCGCTGACGGGATCCGGGTCAGCCTCACCGTCGACGGGACACCCTGCTGGGCCTCCTCCGCGCCTTCGTCGCTGCTGCGTCGCTGTGCGCCCGGTCGGCCCGGCGCCGCGGCCGCCTGGCCGCCGCGGAACCCCTCCGCCTACGCCCAGTTCGTGGCGTTACTGGCTAGGCGCTATGGCCCCCGCCTCGCCGCGATCGAGATCTGGAACGAGCCCGACGAGGTCGGCCAGTACTACTTCGCCGGGCCGGAAAAACCGCGGCGCTACGCGGCAATCGTGCGCGCCGCCTACACCGCGATCAAGCGGGCCGAACCCGCGGTGACCGTCCTCGCAGGGTCGCTCGTCGGCCCCAACGGTGTCTTTCTGCGCGAACTCTACGCGGCCGGCATGAAGGGCTACTACGACGGACTGGCCGTCCACTTCTACACTCTCACGCTGGCGTCCCTGCACTCGATTCGCGAAGTGCAGCTTGCCGCCGGCGACCACACTCCGCTGTGGCTCGACGAGTTCGGCTGGCCCAGCTGCTACCCGCACCGTAAGTTGGAGCAGGAACAGGCATGCGTCAGCCAGGCGGTCCAGGCGACGAACATCTCGAACACGCTCCGGGCGCTCGGCCAGGTGCCCTACGTCGCCGCGGCTGCGGTCTACAAGCTGCAGGATTCCCCCGCAGAAGAATTCGGGCTGCTGTCTGGCGGGGGGGCCCGCAAGCCCGCCTATGCCTCCTTCGCGCGGGCGCTCGCTGCGCCGCTCGGGCCGGTCGACCCGATACGGCTGCGCCTGCGCCGCTCGAGATCGTCGATCGTCGCAAGCGGCTCCGCACCTGTCGGGAATTTCATGCAGATCGAAGTGCTGATCGCCGGCGCGCCCCGCTACCGTGCGGTGTTCACGCTCGACCGCTTCAACGACTACTCGATCACACTGCCGGCGATCCTCGGCACGAGCGGCCTGCAGGTTCGGGTATCCGGCGCCTGGGGGATCGGGCCCGTGGCGGCGCAGGCCTCGATCTGATCATTCCGCGTCGTGGAACAGGGCGGCGAAGGTGAGCGCGAGGATCTTCAGGTCCAGGCCGAGCGACCAGTGCGCGATGTAGTAATTGTCCCACTCGACCCGTTCGGCCAGCGAGGTCTGGCCCCGCAGGCCGTGGACCTGCGCCCAGCCGGTGATGCCTGCCTTGACACGGTGACGGTCGCCATAGCGGACGATGTCCTGCCGGAACAGCTCGACGAACTCCGGCCGCTCGGGCCGCGGCCCGACGAGGCTCATGTCCCCGCGCAGGACGTTGAAGAGCTGAGGTAGCTCGTCGATCGAGGTCCTCCGCATCAGCCTTCCGATCGCCGTGCGTCGATCTTCGCCCTCGACGCCGCCCGGGGCCCGATCGCCCGCCAACAGGTAGTCGATCGCAGAGCCCTCGGCGATCGTTCCCTGCTTCGTGGGCATGCGCATCGAGCGGAACTTGTAGAGGTCGAACAGGCGCCCGTCACGCCCGACTCGGCGCTGCCTGAACAGCACCGGCCCGGGAGAGCTGATCCGCACGACCGCGGCCACGGCGGCAATCAGCGGCGACAGCAGTAGCAGCAGGACGACCGCCACCACCCGGTCGAGCGCGTGCTTGATCGCGAATTGCAAGCCCTTCGGGTCGATCGTCTTGAACGAGAGCAACGGCAGGCCGCCAACCGATTCGTAGGCCACGCGGTTGTTGATCGTGTCGAACATCCTCGGCACGACTGACACGTGCACGCCGGTCTCCTGGCAGTGCTGGATGAGCCGGCTCACGCGATCGTCGCCGGTCGAGGAGAACGCGACGATGAGGTTGCGGGCGCCGGTGCGGGCGACCGTCTCGTCGAGATCGTCGATCGTGCCGAGGATCGGCACATCGCGCCCGCCCACCTCGGGCACCGAGCGCGGGTCCTCGTCGAGGAAGCCGACGGGCGCGAAGCCGTACTCGGGATGGTTGTCCAGGCGCCGGGCCACCTGCGCCCCGACGAGGCCGGCCCCCACGATCAGCACCGGCTTGCCCACCAGACGGCGGCTGCGCGCGCGCCGCTGCAGCGCCGCCAGGCAGACGCGTCCGGCCGCAACACCGAGGAACGCGTACGCCCAAGCACGCGCCCAGTAATACTGGCCCGGAACGTTCCCGCTCAGGACGATCTCCGCCGTCACGACGCTCATCACGGCGATCGACACCGTGCTCAGCAGGGGGATGAAGCCGTCGAGCACGAGCACCCGCAGCTGCGAGCGGTACAGGCCCCGCAGGTATGACAGCAGCACCACGACCGGCGCGAGCGCAAGCAGAGGAGCCTCGGAGGAGGCAAGTGAGGGCAGTCCACGCAGCGCGGCCACGGTCGCCAGGAACGTCATCACGAAGTCGCTCAGCGGTCTGACGAGCTTCCAGCCGGGACCCTCGAGCGCCCACTGCAGCATCCCTCGAAAGCGCGCCGTCGGGAGCGATCGGGGAGGCGGCGCGCCGTGGGCGAACTCACCGCGGAGCGGTAGCGCTGTGGAGGTCTGCTGGGTTATCCGGCTGTCAGCCATTGCTGAGGGCGTCCTTGTCCCTTCGACTTACTCGGGTCGTAAAGCGGAACTCTTTAGTCCAGGAGTGCTCACCGTTCCCCGCGGGTCAGCGTTCGCGTGAGCGCAGCGGAGACGACGAGTGCCGCCAAGGCGGCGATGATGTACAGCAGATCGCTTGTTGACACCCCCAGCGCCGGCGTCGATGCCGTCGCCGAGGAAAAATACGCCTTTGCCGGCTCGCGGAGGCTGGACGTGCCGGCAGCGGACGGGCTCGGCCCCCCCTGGGCGCTCGCGCCGACTGTGCCTGCGCGGGCGCCACCGGCGCTCGGCGCCGCAGCGCCGCTGGGAACGTCCGACCGCTGGGCGCGTGTCGTCGCAGCCGGTGAGCCGGTCGCCGACCCGGCACCGCCTCCGGAGCCGCCACCGATCAACGTCGAGCCGAGGATCGCCTGTTCGCCTTGACCGGGGCCTCCGTACCCGCTCAACAGGGAATTGGCACGGGCACTCTCCGCCGCTGTCGAAAACAACGCCAGTACCCCTGCAAGCACCGCTATTCGGTTGAGCATCTACCCCTACCTTGGGTTGTCTCCGGTCCTTGCGGGTGACCCGCCGCTTCCGTGCCGTCCACCCGCCGACGCCAGTCCGCCGAACGTCAAGAAACCAACCGTCGGCGCCGGTTCGCCAACGTCCACCCGGCACGCTACAGAAACGATCGCGCGATGTCGAGGAACTGACTAGGTCTGACGAGCCCTGCCCAGGATTAGACTGTTCACACGCTCGACGTTCACACGTCCCCCGGAGCGAACGACGTTCAGTGCTTCGAGCACCTGAGGGTCGCGGGGGCTGAGGGTTCGGGCGTGCTCGAGCAGCGCACGCGCGCGCCTGGCTTCGCCTTTTTCCGAGGCGATCGCGCCGAGCTCGAGCGTGGCGTAGGAGTCGTCGGGCGAACGTCCAAGGGCGAGTGCGAACTCGTGCCTGGCCCGAGCGAGGTCGCCATAGCGCAGGGCGATGCTGCCAGCCACGAGCATTGCTTCATCTCCCAGGGGATCCAGGTCGGAGGCGTCTTTGAGCCTGGCGTAGGCGCTAGCGGGCGCCCGCGTCCAGACCGCAGCGGCCGCCTGCACCTCGAGCCGACTCAGCCACGGCCCGAGGAGTGCGGCCGCCACGGCGAGCGCTGCCAGGAGCGAACCCGCGCCAAGCGCTACCACGCGCAGTCGTCCGCGAGCCTTCCGGTCGGCCACGGGATGCGCCGAGCCGCCCGTCGCAGCCGGCAGGGCAGGCAGGGGTGCGGCGCCGGCTCTCCGCGGGGAGCCCGGGGCGAGCGAGCACGCGAGTCCGAGCATCGCGAACGCCGGCGCCCCGAGCCCTGCGAACTCCCAGAACCAGTCGAACGAGCCGTGTACGACCCAATAGCCGAACCCCGCCACGGCCGCCGCCGCGACCGCGCGCGCCAGCGGATCGGCGCGGCGGATCGCCGCGGCCGCGGCGGTGAGGGCCGCGCCGAGGCCCGCGAGCGCGAGGAGCGCACCGATCACGCCGGTCTGGCTCAGCGTGCGCAGCTCGACGCTGTGCGGGTAGCGCGGGGTCTCGTCGCTTCGCCCATGGCGCAGGTACTGCTGCTGGAAGTTGTCCGCCCCGATGCCCACGATCGGGTGGGCGAGGAATTCGTCGAGGGCCACCCGGTAGAAGTCGTAGCGGTTGCTGCCGAGGCCGCCGACCAGCCGGCTGCCGGTGGCGTTGTTTTCCCCATACCCCCCCTTGAAGCTGTGCCAGGCGCTCCTGACGCGGCTGACGGGGTTGCCGGCCGCGGCGAGCCCGCCGCCGAGCAGGACGAGCAGGCATGCGATCGCGATCGCCGCGACGGCGCGGTGGATGCGGGCACCCGCGGCCGGGGAGACGCGGCGACGCTCCTCGAGGCGGGCGGCGATCGCGACGAGCAGGCCGGCGAGCACGCTGGCGAGCACGATCGCCCTCGTTGCCGAGTGGACGTTGGCGGGGATGACCACGCCCGCGTCGAGGTGGTTGCCCACTCGCAGCACAACCGGCGCCGAGGCCGCGACCGCGGCGGCGGCAGGCACGAGGATCGCGAACGTCCGCGTGCGGCCGGGAAGCAGGGCGAACACCGCGACGACCATGACCGGGGTCGCGAACAGGGAGCCTCGGCTCTGGCTCAGCAGGGCGACGTCGGCGAGCAGGACCGCCGCGGCGACGAGCGATCCCCGCAGCCACCAGGCCAAGCGGCGGCTGCGGGCCAGCAGCAACGCCGGCCAGCACGCCATCAGCCATTGCGCCGCGTTCGCGTTGGGATAACCGCTCGGATAGTCGAGCCGTCCACCGGGGATCAGCGACGGCAGCGCCGCGGGGGCGGCCGCATCGACGTGGAACAGCGTGAACGCCGCCACCACTGCCATCGCCAACACCCACCCGACCAGCAGCAGCGCCGCCGTCACGCCCTGCCCCCGCCAGCAGACGAACAGGGCGAAGACGATCAGGTACAGCAGCGTGCGGTCGGCGCCTTCGAGAGCCTCCCCGGGTGCCGCAGCCCACAGGATCGAGAGGAAGCTCAGTGCCGTGAAGGCCGCCAGGCAGCCGAGCGCCACGCGGGCGGCGGGCACGATCTCGTCGACCCGCACCCGCACGATCGCGATCGTGACCGCAAGCAGCCCGAACAGGAGCAGGCCCCCCGGCGCCCAGTGGGTCAACGGGTAGCCGGCCTGGTCTGTGTCCCAGATGACGAACAGCACGAGGGCCATGCCCGCGGCGACCGTGGCGGGGGCTTCCCGCAGCGGCCCCATGAGCTTGGCCGTCATCGCGGGCACAATAGCCCTCGCGATGGAGGACTCCG
>CAVUPZ010000004.1:0-113644 GCA_963743505.1 uncultured Solirubrobacteraceae bacterium
GGTCGAGCGCCGACGTCACGAGCGGCAAGCGGATCGGGATCGACGTTCCTCGGCCCTACCGCTACTACCTGCTGTGGATGACCGCGCTCGCGCCGCCACACGGAGATGGCCACGCTCGGCGAAGTGACCCTGTTCCGCTGAGCGCGCGGCGACCTCAGTTGAGGAGCGCCACGCGCGCCTCGTGGCGCTCGCAGCGCCAGCCGGCACAGCCGGTCGACGAGCTCCGGATAGGGGATGCCCGAGGCGGCCATCAGCTTGGCGTAGACGCTCGTCGGCGTGAACCCGGGCATCGTGTTGAGCTCGTTCACAGCACCTGCTCGCCGTCGACGAAGAAGTCCACCCGCGCCAGCCCGTCGCAGCCGGCCTGCGCGAACGCTCTCGACGGCGAGCTCCCGCACGCGCTCGGCGCGCGCGGCGGAGATCCGCGCCGGGACGTCAGCTCCATCCCGCCGGGCGTGTACTTGGCGGCGTAGTCGTACCACTCGCCGGCGAACACGATCTCGCCCGGCTCCGATGCCAGACGCGGCGGCGCCGCCGGCGAGCCGCTCGCTGCGCGCGAGGGTGCCGAGCACGCCGCACTCGACCTCGACGCCGCGGCGCCATCGCCTCGACGATCACCAGCTCGTCGTGCGCGAACGCCTGCTCGAGCGCCTGCGCGAGCGCCGTCGGCGCTCGGTGACCTTGACGATGCCCACCGAGGAGCCGAGGTGGGCGGGCTTGACGAACACCGGCAGCCCGAGCCGGCCGATCTCGCGCGAGCACCTCGCTCGGGCGCTCGGCAGCGAGCGCTCGTCGCGGACGCCCACGTAGTCGACCTGCGGGCACGACCGACGGCGGACATCAGCTCCTTGAACAGGACCTTGTCCATGCACACCGCCGAGGCGGCCACGCCCGGCGCCGACATAGGGCACATCGAGCGTCTCGAGCAGCCCCTGCACCGTGCCGTCCTCGCCGAACGGGCCGTGCAGCGCCGGGAACACGACGTCCGCGCCGAGCAGGCCCTCGCCCGGGCGTGAGGCTCAGCGGCTCGCCGTCGTGGCGCCAGCGCCGTCGCGGCCGATCTCGACCCACACGACCTCGTGGCCCGCCCGCGAGCAGCCCGTCGCGGATCGCGGCTGCCCGAGGACAGCGACACGTCGTGCTCGGAGGAGCGCCCGCCGGCGAGCACCGCGACGGTCAGCGGCTGCTGCGGGGAGTCGTCGGCGGGCAGCTCGGCTCACCCCGTGGCGCCGGCGTCGCGGCGGGGGTGCGTCGCGTGGTCGGTGGTCGTCGTCGTGGGGGTCGTGGTGGTCGTCTGCCCGAGCACGCCGACGCGTGATCGTGACCGTGGCGCCCTTGCGCGCGTGCGAGCCCGCCGCCGGGCTCTGGTTCAGCACGAGCCCGACCTGCGACGGTTCGCTCGTCGTCGCGCGGCACTGTCTTCGGCGTGAAGCCCGGCGTGCCGAGGGCCGCCGCGGCGTGCGCCTCGCTCTGCCGACGACGTCGGGCACGGCGGCTTGTCGGGGCCTGCGCGACCGTCAGGTCGACGCTTTCGCCCGCCCGCAGCGAGCACTCCGGCGGCCGGCGACCTGGGCGAGCACCGTGCCGGGCGCCTGTTCGGTCGAGACCTGCTGGGTGACGGTGCCCGACGCCAGCCCGGCGTTGGTCGAGCGTCGCTTCGGCGGCGGCCTGGGACTGGCCGACGACGTCCGGCACGCGCACCGGGGCCGGGCCGCTGGAGACGAGCACCGTCACGGGGCTGCCCAGCTGCGACCTCGGTGCCGGCGCGGGGGTTCGGTGGCGATCACGTGCCCGTGGCGACTTGACGCTCGGCTTCGGTCTTCGTGCGTCGGCTTGAAGCCGGCCGCGCGCAGCTTCGCTGCGGCCTGTGTCGGCGGTCAGGCCTTCGACATTCGTGAGCGCCGTGCTCGCCGGGCCACCGGAGACGACGATCGTCACGCGCGCGCCCTTGTCGACGGCGCTGCCGGCGGCGGGGTCTGGCTGATCGACCACGGCCCGCCGGCGACGGTCGCGCTCGACGCCAGCGAGGGCACCGGGGTGCAGCCCGGCGCCGCGCAGCGTCGCCGCTGGCCGCCTGTTCGGTCTGCCCGACGACGTCGGCACGGTCACCGTCGAGCTTGCCCGGAGCGCAGCAGCAGGACAGCTGCGACGCGAGCGCGGCCACGACCACCGCCGCCGAGCGCCCACCAGCCACAGGCGCCGGCGGCGATCGCTCCGCCGGCGGCGCGCCGTCCTCGAACGGCCGCAGCGCCGCGGGCGCAAGCAGCAGCGCGCCGGTCGGCGGTCGCGCCGGCGGCGAGCGCCACGGCGACCACGCTCGTGGCCGCCGTGGCGCACGCCGGAGAGCGCGGGCAGTGCCGCGCGCTCGCGTTCGAGCGCCGCGATGAACTCGTCGGCGTCGGCGTAGCGCGCGGCCGGGTCCTTGGCGAGCGCGCGCAGCACGACCGCGTCGAGCGACGGCGGGAGCGCCGGGTTCAGCTCGCTCGGCGGGCGCGGCGTCGGCCGAGACCTGCTTGAGCGCGATCGCGACGGCCGTGTCGCCCTCGAACGGGACGACCCCGGTCAGCAGCTCGTAGAGGATCACCCCGACCGAGTAGAGGTCGGAGGCGGCGCTGACCGCGTGGCCCTGCGCCTGCTCGGGGGAGAGGTACTGGGCGGTGCCCATGATCGAGCCGGTCAGGGTCATGTCCGAGGCGCCCGCGCGGGCGATCCCGAAGTCGGTCACCCGCGCGCGGCCCTCCTCGTCGAGGATCACGTTGTGGGGCTTCAGGTCGCGGTGGATGACCCCGCGGCTGTGGGCGAAGCGCGCGGCGCGCAGGATCTGCACGACGATGTCGATCGCCGCGGCCGGGTCGAGCGCGCCCTGCTCGCGCACGATCGTCTTCAGCGAGCGGCCGGCGACGTACTCCATCGCGATGTAGTAGGTGCCGTTCCACTCGCCGCGGTCGAAGATCGCCGACGATGTTCGGGTGCGAGAGCGCCGCGGCGCTCGAGGCCTCGCGGCGGAAGCGCTCGACGAACTCCTGGTCCTCGGCGAAGTGGTGGTGCAGCACCTTGACCGCGACCTGCGCGGCCGAGCAGCTGGTCTTCGGCGAGGTACACGTCGGCCATGCCGCCCGAGCCGAGCGCGCGAGATCACCCGGTAGCGCCCGTCGATGATCGTCTCGGGCTCAATCATGGAGCAGCGCTTTCGATCACTTCTCTGGCGACCGGCGCGGCGAACGCGCGCGCCGTAGCCGGGGACGCCCTTGCAGCGTCACGGCGATCGCCACGCGCGGGTCGGCGGCGGGCGCGAAGGCGATGAACCAGACGTTGTTGATCGCGTTGCCGATGCTGCGTCTCGGCGGTGCCGGTCTTGCCGGCCACCTGCACGCCGGGGATCTGCGCCGCGGTGCCGGTGCCTTCGTTGACGACCGCTTCCATCATCGCCCGTGACGGCGGCGGCGGTCGAGGGTCTTCATCACGACCGACTGCACGCGTGGGGCGATCTGTCTGCACGGTGCGGCCTTCGGGGTCGACGATCCGTTCGGTCAGGTGCGGGACCATCAGCGTGCCGCGGTTGGCGACGGCCGCGGCGACCTCGGCCATCTGCAGCGGCGTGACCTCGAGTTTGTCCTGGCCGATGCCCATGCGCCCGACGTCGACGAGCGGGCTCGTCGGGCGAGAGCAGCCGCGCCGCCGTGGTACTCGCCGCTGGTCGACATCTCGTCGGCCGGGTAGTCGAGCTGGGGCTTGCGGTCGAAGCCGAAGCGTTCCATGTAGCGGGCCATCGTGCGCTTGCCGAGGTGTTCGGCGACCTGCGCCCAGACCGTGTTGACCGATTGGGCGAGCGCCTGCGGTGAGCGTGATCTCGCCGAAGCTCTCGTCGTTGTCGTTTTCGCAGCGGCACGCCCGAGATCGAGCATGTCGTTGCGCCCGTCTGACGGTCGATTCGGCGTGTATAGGCGCCGGTGTCGATCGCGGCCGTGGCGGTGACGACCTTGAACGTCGAGCCCGGCGGCGTAGCCGAACTGGGTGGCGCGGTTGACGAGCGGCTTCGCCGGATGCGGTCCGTCGTTTCCGCGAGCATCCTGCTGTAGCGCTCTGCGAGCGCAGGGCGTTCGGGTCGTAGCTCGGCGAGGAGGCCATCACCGTGACCGCGCCCGTGCGCGGGTTCGAGCGCCACGACCGCCCCTTCGTGGCCGGCGAGGGCGGCGTTGGCGACCTGCTGGGCGCCGGGTCGAGCGTGGTGACGACCTTGTCGCCCCGCGGTTTCTTGCCCTGGAGCTGGTCGAGGATCGCCTGCAGGTTCTGGCTCGTTTCGCCGTCCAGCGCCGTGTTGCGATAGCGCTCGAGCGCGGTTGCTGCCCCGGAGTACGTTGGCGAGTAGCCGACCGCGTGGGCGAACTCTTCGCCCGGTCGGATAGGTGCGTTGGTAGGTGCCTTCGCGCCGAGCGCACGCTGCGCGCGAGCACCGTGCCGTCGGCGGCGAGGATCGGGCCGCGGTCGATCCGCTCCTGCTCGAGCAGGGCGCGCGCGTTGAGCGGGTTGTCGCGCAGCGAGGAGGCTTCGAACACCGTCCAGCGCGAGGTGAACGCGACGAGCAGCGCGAACAGCACGGCGACCAGCCCGTACAGGCGGACGATCGGGCGGTTCACCGCCGCGGCCTCATTCGAGCTGCCCGAGTTCGAGGCTGCGGATCAGGGCGCCGGCGTCTGGCTTCCGAGCGCAGCGAGTGGTCGAGCAGCGTGCGCCGGCGGCCCGAGCTGAGCGTCGAGGCGCTGACGCCCGAGACGTAGTCGCTGCTGTACAGGGCGAGGTTGCCGGGCAGCTGTAGGGCACCCCCTGGAACAGCGTGACCAGCCCGCGGCCGTTGGTGCCGATGAAGTAGACCGACTGCGAGCGCCAGGTAGGCACCGCCGCCGAGCGAGCCCCAGCACAGCAGCGCGAACGCGCGCCGAAGGAGCGCGTGACGCGCCGGCGCCGGCGCCGGCGCGCCGAGGCACGCGAGCGTCGCGTCGCGCGAGGGCGCTGTGCTCGCGCGGCGGCGAGCCGTGCGCTGGCCGGCGGCTGACCGTCGGGCTCACGGGCGCAAGCCCGGTCAGCGTCGCCTGCTCCTCGAACAGCGAGCCCGTCCCCGGCTCGGACGTCCTCGAGGCGCAGCAGGACGACCGTGATGTTGTCCCGCCCGCCGGCCTCGTTGGCCGCCGCGATCAGCGCCTCGCCGGCGTCGCGCAGGCGCGGGTGCGCGCGCAGCAGCTCCGCGATCTCCTCCTCGGAGAGCATCGTCGTCAGCCCGTCGCTGCAGAGCAGATAGACGTCGCCGCCGCGGGCGTGGAAGGAGCGCGTGTCGACCTCGACGGTCAGCTCGGGCCCGAGCGCGCGGGTGATCACCGAGCGCTGCGGGTGCTCGACGGCTTCCTCCGGCGTCAGCCGGCCCTGGCGGAGCAGCTCGTCGACGAGCGAGTGGTCGTCGGTCAGGCGCAGCAGCTCGCCGTCGCGCAGGCAGTAGGCGCGGCTGTCGCCCGACGTGGGCGATCGCGACCTCGTCCTCGCCGACGTACACCGCGGTGAGCGTGGTGCCCATGCCCGCCTGCTCGGCGTTGGCGTGGGAGCAGCTCGTGGATGCGCGCGTTCGCTTCCTGGGCGCAGGGTGGCGAGCGCGACCTCGGGCGCGGCGGCATCGTCGAGCCCCGGCTGGAAGGACTCGACCGCCAGGCGCGAGGCGACCTCGCCGGCCTGCGCGCCGCCCATGCCGTCGGCGACGACGAACAGCGGCGAGCGGGCCAGCAGCGAGTCCTCGTTGGCGCGCCGCTGGCGGCCGGTGTCGGTGCCGGCGTACTGCTCGGCCACGCGCAGCATCGTTCAGTCGACCTCGAAGGCGAATTCGCTGTCGCCGATGCGCACGCGGTCGCCGGGGTGCAGCGGCCGCGGGCTCTCCAGCAGCTCCTCGTTCAGGTAGGTGCCGTTGGTCGAGCCGAGGTCCTCGATCACGACGATGTTGCCCTGCTCGTACACGCGGGCGTGGCGGGAGGAGGCGAACGGGTCCTCGAGGCGGATCTCGGCGTGCTCGCCGCGACCGAGCACGACGTCGCCGTCGAGGTCGTAGATCATCCCGGGATCGTGGCCGGGGGCGCGCTCGACGACCAGCCGCGGGGCGCGCAGGCGAGCTCGGCGGCGCCGAGCGCCGAGGCCGAGTACAGGCCGGTCGCGTCCGGGGATCGCGCCACGGGTGCCTCGGGACGGACCGTCGGCGCCGGGCACCGGCGATCCCGCGCCGCGCAGGTCGCGCCGGGCGCTGCGCGACGACCCACAGCAGGAACAGGTAGAGCACGGCGAGAAAGCCGAACTTCAGCGCGACCGATACGGGTTCGAGCGTGGTCATCCAACTTCGAAGATGATCTCCGTCGAGCCGAGCTCGAGGCGGTCCCCCGGCTGCAGCGGCTGCGCGCCGTGAAGCGTTCGACCGTTGACGGGCACGCCGTTGGTCGAGCCGAGGTCCTCGATCGTCCAGCCGGAGCCGGCCGGGCGGATCTCGGCGTGGCGGCGGGAGACGCCGGTGTCCTCGAGCACGATGTCGCAGTCGCGGCTGCGCCCGATCGTGCCCCCCGCCGGGCGGTACGAGCAGGCGCCGGCCGCCGACGACGAGCAGGGCGCCAGGGCGGCCGGGCGGCGGGCGCCTCCTCGAGCGGCTTCCCGCGCACGCGCGGAGGTGCTGTAGATCATCGTGTTGCCGTGCTCGTCGCGGCGGCCGCGGGCCGGCACCGGGCTCGCGGGTGCGCCGGCTGCCTCGCGTGATCGGCGGGGCGGACGAGCCGGGCCTGGATGCCGAATTCCCCAGCGAGAGGCGCTCGTCGGTGTGGAAGGCGATCAGCGGCTGGGAGGCCAGGATCAGGTCCTCGCGGCGGGCGTGCTCGAGCAGGTAGGCGCACAGCTCTTCGATCACCTCGTCCTCCACCCCCTCGTAGCGGTCGCGGTCCTCGGCGAGAGCCACACCGAGTACTCGTTGGGCGCATACATGCGCGAGACCGAGACGGTGCGGTGCTCGTCCATCTCGCGCGCGAGCTTGCGCGCGAGTTCCATCGGGCGCACCTCGGAGCGGAACACGCGCCCGAAGGCGCCCTCGACGAGGCTTGGCGATCGTGGTCTCGACGCTCTTCAGCAGGTTCATCTGGCGACGGGTGGCCGGATCGCCTCGGATCGGCCTGCGATCCCGCCAGCCATGCTACGCACGATGCGAGTCGGACGGGGCCGCGCAGGGCGCGCGCGGCGACGGCGACGGCGCCGCCGAGGACGGCGCCGAGGACCGCGCCGCGGGGGGCGGGCTGGGTCGCGTGCGACGGCCAGCCCGCCGTCGAGGTCGGGCGCGGCGGCGAGCGAGCGCCGCCGACCAGACGGTGGCGGCGACGATGTCGAGGGCGGCGCTGCGGCCGCGCACGAGCCACGGCAGCACCGCCGCGGCAAGCGCCCACAGCAGCGCCCCGAGCAGGACGCCGGTGCTCAGCAGCGGGACCGACGACGTGGGCGGCGCCCGAGCCGAGCGAGCCCTCCCACGCTGCCCGGGCGGGCGCGCCGAGCCGCGTGGGCCGAGCCACAGCGTGCGTCCGAGCAGCGGCTCGGCGAGCGTCAGCCACCAGTAGCCGAGCGCGCCGAGTGCCGCCCGGCGCGCCAGCGGCGCGCTGCCCGGCGACGGCCGGGAAGGCGCCCGCGAGACCCGCGAGGCCGAGCGCGGGCGCGAGCGCGCGCGGTCAGCCACCGGGGCCCGGCGCGGCGTGGGAGCGCGAGCAACGGCAGCAGGGCCGCGGCCAGCAGCAGCAGCGCCACGCCGGGGCGCCCGGCGACGGCCTGCCAGACGATCAGCGGCGAGCGCGCAACCCGCCCACACGCCGCGCGGGAGCGCGAGCCGCGGGGCCGGCGGAGGCCTGTCCGGACGCGGGCGGCGTCGGATGGTCCGGGCTGGGCCGAGGGTGGGGCCGGCTCGGTGGCGGGCCGCGGCTGCACGGGCAGCGGCGGCGGGGAGCGCGCGAGCGAGCACGGGAGCGCGACGCGTGCGAGGCTGGCTGGCGCGGCGGCGCTCGCGAAGGCCGGCGGGGCGGGCGCTCGGGCTCGGGCAGCCCGCCGAGGGCCGCGCAGGAGCGCCGAGCGCAGGTCCTCGAGGGCGCCCCGTTCGCGCGGGTCGGCGGCGCAGCGCGCGGTCGAGCGCGCGGGTGAGCTCGCGCGGCAGGTCGCGGCGGCTGCGCTGCCAGCGGGCTCGACGCGGCGGCCGATGCGCCGGGCGGTGGCGGCGGGCGTGGGGCCGCGGACAGGGTTGACGCCCGCGCAGCGCCTCGTAGAGGACGAGCGCCAGCGAGTAGAGGTCGGCCTCCTCGCCGACCTCGCGGCCCTCGCTCTGCTCGGGGGCCATGTAGGCGAGCGTGCCGAGCACGTCGCCCGTGCGCGTGAGCGCGTCCTCGCCGGTCAGGCTGGCGCCGCCGAAGTCGGTCAGCTTGGCCGGCGCCTCGCTGCATCCTCGACGTGGTCGGGGACGAGCACGTTCTGGGGCTTGACGTCGCGGTGGATGACCCCGCGCGCGTGGGCGTGGGCGAGCGCCGCCGCGAGCGCCGACGCCGATCTCGAGGATCTCCTCGTCGTCGAGCTCGTCCGCGGCGATCAGCTCGCGCGAGGGTGTCGCCGTCGACGAGCTCGGAGATCAGGTAGAACGCGTCCTCGTCGGCGCACGCCTCGTACAGGGCGACGATCGCCGGGTGCGACAGGCGCGCGCGCGGCGAGCGCCTCGCGGCTCGGCACGGCTCGCCGTCGTCCATCGCGGGCCGAGCGCAGATCCGCTTGAGCGCCACCTCGCGGTGCAGCAGCTCGTCGTGCGCGCGCCAGACCACGCCGAAGCCGCCGGCGCCGAGACGCTCGAGCAGGCGGTAGCGGCCGAGCACGAGGCTCCCGTCGCGTTCCTCCCAGCCCGGCTCCTCGCCGGCAAGGATTCGGGCGGGCCGGCGGGCGGGCGCGGGCGGGCCGGTACGACCGGCGCCCTGGATGAGCGTGCGAGCGACTCCACCGGACTCCGCGTTCGCCGCCCGAAGGCCGTCTCCCTGCCGGCGGGGCAGGAAAATGGCGAGTCTGACCGAGAAGTTGCAGGCTCGTACGGGACCGGGGCTGGCAGTCATACTGGGGCCGTTCGTAAAGTCCCTGCAAAGGAGCGGTTAGCTTTTGTCGTTCTTCGACGACGGCGAGGAGACAGCACCGCGGCCAGCGCATCCGCGGGCAGCCGCGGCCCGTCTGGGCGCGCCGCCTCGAGGCCCCGGCCGCGCCGGCCCCAGGCGCGCGGGCAGGCGCGGCTCGACCAGCACACGTTGATGGTGCGCCGGCGGGTCGCCGCGGGCGTCGGCGTGGTGCTGCTGATCGTGATCGTGCTGCGTCATCAACGGCTGCCTGAAAAGCGAAAAGCAGCAGTCGCTGAAGGACTACAACCGCAGCGTCAGCACGATGGCGCAGGAATCCGACGGCAGGTCGCACGGCCGCTGTTCAGCGACGCTGACCAACGCGGGCGCGAAGTCGGCGCTGGACGTCGAGGACCAGGTCGACCAGCTGCGCATCGAGGCCCAGAGCCTCACCAACCGAGGCCAAGCGACCTGAGCGTGCCCGGCGAAATGGCCGAAGCCCAGCGCAACCTGCTGCTGGCGCTTCGGACCTGCGCGTCGAAGGGATGACAAGATGGCCGCGCTGCTGCCGACAGCGCTGGGCGGCCAGGCCAAGCAGGCGAGCACCGCTGATCGCCGGGGACATGGAGATCTTCCTGGCCTCCGACGTGATCTACTCGCAGCGGGTCGTCCCGCTGATCCAGCAGACCTTGCACGCGAACGGGATCCAGCGGCTGAGACGGTCGCCGCTCGCACTTCCTGCCCGAACATCGGCTGGCTCGAACCGGACACCGTGCTCGCGCGGATCACCGGTCAGCAGTCCGCGAGCTCCTCCTCGAGCGGCGATCGCCCCGGGCACCACGGCAGCGCGCTTGATGGGGGTCAGCGTGGGCACCAACACGCTCGAACCGGAACCGGCGCTCAACCACATCAGCGGCGGCCGCAACCCGACGTTCACCGTGACGGTCGAAAACGACGGCTCGAATCACCGAGACGAACGTCAAGGTGGACGTGACGGTGACTGCCGCGGGCAAGCAGTACAAGGCCTCGCACGTGATCGACTCGACCGAACCCGGAACGAAGGCCAACGTGGAAATCCCGGTGACCGGCATCCCGCTCGGGGTGGCGGCGAAGATCGAAGTCGACGTCGAGCCGGTGCCCGGCGAGACCAACCACCGAAAACAACAAGGCCACCTACCTGGCGATCTTCTGCCAGTAGCCGCTTGCGGCGGGCGCGCCGGCGGGCCGTGCTGGAGCGCTGGGGAAGCGGCTAACTTGTGGCGGTGGCCGCCGCGATCACCGACACCCAGGGCATCATCGCGATCGCCGCCGCGGCCGCGGCCGCGATCGCGCTGGTGGGCTGCGTCGCCGCTCGCAGCGTCGCTGCGGCGGCTGCGCCGCGCGCAGCGGGTGGTGCTCGGCGAGCAGGGCGAGCAGGACGTGGTCGCCCACGCGGCGGCGATGCAGGATGCGTTCGAGGCGCTGCGCGACTACGTCGAAGAGACCGCCGTGCGTCTCGACGGGCGGCTGGCCGGAGCCGAGGAGGCGCTCCGCGGCACGATCGCCCACCGCGCGCTCGTCCGCTACGACGCCTACAACGAGCTCTCCGGTCAGCAGTCGATGTCGATCGCGCTGCTCGACGACGAGCAGTCGGGGATCGTGCTCTCGTGTATCCATCACCGCGACCAGGCGCGCGTCTACGCCAAGCAGGTCCGTGGCGGACGCGGCGAACTGGAGCTCTCGCCGGAGGAGGCCGAGGCCGTGCGGCTCGCCCTCGCCGGCGACGGGAGGGCGGTGGGCGACGATGGCGCCGGACGCCCCGGCTGAGGGCGGCCGCGCGAGCACCCGCGGGTCGGCTATCTGGGTCCGGAGGGCACCTTCAGCGAGGAGGCGCTGCTCGCCTGCGCCGCCCGGGCGGCGTCGTGCCGGTGGCGCTGACGAGCATCTACGAGAGCGTCGACGGCGCTGCGGGCGGGGCGAGTGGAGTGGGCGATCGTGCCGATCGAGAACTCGCTCGACGGCTCGGTGACGGTCACGCTCGACCTGCTCGCAGAGGGAGACGGCCGACGTGGCGATCGTCGGCGAGGTCCTGCTGCTGGTGCGCCACTCGCTGATCGCCGGCGCCGGGCTTGCGCTGGAGCAGATCGACACGGTGCTCACCCATCCGCAGGTGCCGGGCCAGTGCCGGCGGTTCCTGCGCGAGCGAGCTGCCCCGGGCGCGTGTGCTGCCGACGGCCTCGACGGCCGAGGCGGTGCGGACGGTGGTCGGCGGCCGGGCACGACCGGGCAGGCGGCGCTCGGCACCGTGCTGGCGGCGCAGATCTACGGGGGCACGGTGCTGCGCGAGGGCGTCCAGGACCGCGACGACAACGAAACGCGCTTCGTCTGGCTGGCGCGCGTATGCGAGAGCGACGGCAGCGAGCCGCCCCTGCGCCGACGCGGCAGACGGCCGCTGCAAGACCTCGCTCGTGTTCTGGGGCCGCGGGGCGGGCAGCCCCGGCTGGCTGGTGCGCTGTCTGGACGAGTTCGCGCGCCGGGACATCAACCTGACGAAGATCGAGTCGCGACCGCGGCGCGAGCGCCTCGGGCAGCTACATGTTCTTCGTCGACCTGCTCGGCCGGGCCGACGAAACGGCGGTCGCTGAGGCGATTGCGGGGATGCGAGCGATGTGCGAGGAGGTGCGCGTGCTCGGCTCCTACCCCGTGGCGGCCGGGTCATAGGGCCGGGCGGCGTACGCCCAAACGCCAGCGTCCCCGCTACACTGCGGCCCTGAAGATGGAGAGCACAGTCCCACCCGAGTCGGTGGGGTCCGTGTCGGCTTCAGAGCACCCGCGGCACGGACCTGAGACATCGCCGGTGACGGCGATGGGTGGTCGGGTGCTCGTTCTGAACGCGACATACGAGCCGATCAACGTGTGCACCGTACGCCGAGCGGTGGTGCTGCTGCTGAAGGAGAAGGCCGAGCTGCTCGAGCGCGGGTCGCTGGGAGCTGCACTCCGAGAGCGCGACGCTCGCTCGCCCGGTCGTGATCCGCCTGGTGAGCTACGTGAACGTGCCGCGTGACGCGCACCGCCGCAAGATCACCCGCCGGGCGGTGTTCGCCCGCGACAGCTGGACGTGCCAGTACTGCGGCTCGCGCTCGAACCTCACGGTCGACCACGTGATCCCGCGCTCGAAGGGCGGAAGCTCGAGCTGGGAGAACATCGTGGCCTCGTGCGCTCCCTGCAACCGGCGCAAGGGCGACCGGCTGCCGCGACAGGCGGGAATGCACCCCCGCCACGCCCCGCGCACCCCGCGAGCGGAGATCTTCATCCACGTCGCCAGCCCGACGATCCCGGCGGCGTGGCTGCAGTACCTGCCGCAGGCCGCCTGAATCCGGCGGCAGGTCTGCGAGAGCGCCTGCGGCGTTCCGCCCTCGAGGCGTGCAGGCCGGGGAGCGGGGACGAGGACCACGGAGGCCGGGTGGCGGGGAGGAAAGGCGAGGGGCGCCCCGACCAGGGCGCCCCTCGCGTGCTGCCTTGACTGGAATGACCGAGAGCGACGTACTGCTGCCGGAGGGACCAGAGCCGGCGGTCGTCTCGGGGTGTCCCGGGTTGGATTCCGCTAAGCGGTCCAGCCTGTCCGACCTAGCGGCCGGTCACCTCCAGGGTCCCGCAAGAACTGTCACTCAACGTTTGGACCACCTCCTTTCTCTGGTCTGGCCAGAGTAGCGAACGGCGATGACGTGCGCCAGCGCCCGAGGCCCTATCCGAGGACGACGCCGAACTCCTGGGCGTACGTGGCGCCCTGCTGGCCGCCGCCGAGCGACGTGGGCACCGCCGGCACGACGGCTACGCCGGTGTCGGCGTACTGCGATTCGAGGATGTTCGCGAGGTGGCCGGGCGAGGCGATCCAGGCCGCCACGATCGCTTGTGGGGTCGACAGTTCGAGCGTCCCCCAAGCGAGGTTCTCGCCGATCACGTAGCCAAAGCTCGGGCCGGGCAGGTAGCCGGTGGCGCGAATCCGGTCGACGGGTGTCTCGCCGCTCGGTGACACGTGGGCGAAGTAGTCGTCGGCGATCAGTTCCTGATCGTGCCCTTCGGCGGCCCGTTCGAGGTCGGGGTTGCTCTGCAGGGGCGCCACGCCGTGGGATGCTCGCTCGCGATTGACGAGACACAGGACAGCGGCGCGAACCTCGGGCAGGTTCGCTGCTTCCGGCCTCAGTTCCGTGTTTTCGCACGGGGTCGCGAGGATCTGGGCGATCACGGCCGAGGCGGTGCTGGCGTGCGCGGTGCCCTGGGGCGCCGCGACAGGAGGCCGTGGCCTGGGGGGGACCGTGCGGGTGCGCGGCGGGCGCGTTTCCCCGCACGCGTGGCTCTTGCCGTGCGCCGTGTGGCGGGCGGGGCAGGATGCGTGCGGGTGGGCATGGGCGCGCAGCGTGATGTGCGTGGGCGCGTGCGTGGGTCTGTGTGTGGGCGGCGATCGCCTGTGACGGAGCTGCGCAGGCACACACCACGACGGTGAGGGGGGTCAGAAGGGCTCTGCGCACCCTCAGCCTGTCGGACGGGTCCCTCGTCTCTCTGAGTCAGGCGCGGCAAGTTGGACGCTTGACACGCGCCTGCAACGTGTCTTCCAATGCCAGGGGTCGGGG
Source organism: uncultured Solirubrobacteraceae bacterium (assembly GCA_963743505.1). Classification (GTDB taxonomy): domain Bacteria; phylum Actinomycetota; class Thermoleophilia; order Solirubrobacterales; family Solirubrobacteraceae; genus Palsa-744. The sequence goes on from CAVUPZ010000004.1 coordinate 13,742, forward strand.
GCGGGCGACGGCTCCACCGGCCGGCGCCGGCGCCTTACCGGGGGTCGGCGCCCGCGCCGTCGGCGCCGCTCGGGGCGGCGCCGTCGGTTGCGAGCGGGGGGACAGCTCCATCGCCCGCGGGGGCGGGAGCAGCGGGCGAGGTGGGCGCCTCCTCCCCGCCCGCCACCTCCTCGCCGGTGTCGACGACCAGGGCGATCGCGCTGACGAGGTCGTCGTCCTTGAGGTTCATCACGCGCACGCCCGTGGCCGAGCGGCCCTGGCGGGAGATGCCGGCGACGCCCGTGCGCTGGACCATCCCGCCGACGCTGATGAAGACGAGCTCCTGGTGCTCGCGCACGACGAGCGCGCCGGCGAGCCGGCCCTTTTTCTCGGTCAGGCCGATCGTCTTGACGCCTTTGGCGCCGCGGTTGGTCTTGCGGTACTGGGCGATCTGGGTGCGCTTGCCGTAGCCGTTCTCGGTCACGACGAGCAGGTCCATGTCGTCGCGGGCGACGTCCATGGCGATCACTTCGCCCTCGCGGCCCACGTCCATGCCGCGCACGCCGGTCGTGTCGCGGCCCATCGCCCTGGCGTCGGACTCGGCGAAGCGAACGGCGAGGCCGGCTCGGGAGACCATGATGATCTCGTCGCCGGGGTCGACGGTGCGGACGGCGAGCAGCTCGTCGTCGTCGCGGATGTTGATCGCGATGATCCCGTCCGCTTTGATCGGCGTGTTGTAGGCCTGCAGCTCCGTCTTCTTGACGGTGCCGCTGCGGGTGGCGAAGACGAGGTATTGGGCCTCGCTGAAGTCCCGCGTCGAGACGACGGCCTGGATCCGCTCGCCTTCGCGCAGCGGCAGGACGTTGACGAGCGCCCGGCCCTTGGCCGTGCGCGAGGCCTCCGGCAGCTCGTAGACCTTCGACCGGTACACCTTGCCGCGGTTGGAGAAGAAGAGCAGGTAGTCGTGCGAGGAGCACACGAAGAGGTGCTCGATGAAGTCGCCGTCCTTCATGTCCATGCCGCTGACGCCGCGGCCGCCTCGCTGCTGTTGACGGTAGGTCGCAAGCGGCAGCGACTTGATGTACCCGCTCTGGGTGATCGTGATCACCATCTGCTGATCGGCGATCAGGTCCTCGATGTCGATCTCGTCCTCGGAGTGGCTGATCTCCGTGCGCCGCTCGTCGCCGAAGCGCTCGGCGATCTCGGTCAGCTCCTCCTTGATCACGGCCATCACGCGGGACTCGTCGCCGAGGATCGCCCGCAGCTCGGCGATCCGCTCGGTCACGTCGGCGTGCTCCTGCTTGATCGCATCGGCCTCGAGCGCGGTGAGCTGCGAGAGGCGCAGGTCGAGGATCGCGCTCGCCTGGATCGCGCTGAGCTCGAAGCGGGCGATCAACTGCTCGCGGGCGTTTTCGCGGTCGCGCGACCCGCGGATCAGCTCGATGATCGCGTCGAGGTTGTCGAGCGCGACGAGCAGGCCCTCGAGGATGTGCGCGCGGGCCTCCTTCTCGGCGAGCTCGTGCTTGGTGCGGCGGACGATCACGTCGCGCTGGTGGGCCACGTACGCCTGGATCGCCTGGCGGAGGTTGAGCGTGCGCGGCACGCCTTCCACGAGGGCGACCATGTTCACGCCGAACGTCGTCTGCATGGGGGTGTGCTTGTAGAGCTTGTTCAGCACCACCTTGGGGATCGCGTCGCGCTTGAGCTCGATCACCAGGCGCATGCCCCGCTTGTCGGACTGGTCGATGATGTCCGAGATCTCGGAGATGCGTTTGTCGTTGGCGAGGTCGGCGATCTTCGTGATCAGGTTGCCCTCGCCGCCCTTCTTGACCATGAACGGAAGCTCGGTGACGACGATCGCCTCCTTGCCATGGCTGAGCGGCTCGATGTGCGCCCTCGCCTGGACTCGCACGCGACCCCGGCCGGTCTCGTAGGCTTCGCGGATCCCGCCGTGGCCGAGGATGATGCCGCCGGTCGGGAAGTCCGGCCCCTTGACGTGGCGCATCAGGCCGTCGATGTCGATCTCGGGGTCGTCGATGTAGGCGATCGTGGCGGCGATCACCTCGCGCAGGTTGTGGGGGGGGATGTTCGTCGCCATCCCCACCGCGATGCCCGAGGAGCCGTTGACCAGCAGGTTCGGCAGGCGCGAGGGGAGCACGAGCGGTTCGCGCCGAGAGCCGTCGTAGTTCGCCGCGAAGTCGACGGTGTCCATGTCGAGATCGCGGAGCATCTCGGTCGCGATCCTCGCCAGCCGGGCCTCCGTGTATCGCATCGCGGCGGCCGGATCGTCGTCGAGGGAGCCGAAGTTGCCCTGCCCGTCGACGAGCTCGTAGCGCATCGAGAAGTCCTGGGCCATGCGCACGAGCGTGTCGTAGATCGCGCTGTCACCGTGGGGGTGATAGTTGCCCATCACCTCGCCGACGATCTTGGCGCACTTGGCATAGGACCGCGTCGGGCCGAGCCCGAGCTCGTTCATCGCGTACAGGACCCGGCGGTGGACCGGCTTCAGCCCGTCGCGAACGTCGGGGAGGGCGCGTCCGACGATGACCGACATGGCGTAGTCGAGGTACGCCGTGCGCATCTCCTCCTCGAGCGCCCGCGGCTCGATGTTCCCGCCGCTGATCACATCAGCGGAGGCCATCGCTCACCTCCCCGTAGGGGAGCGACCGAGGACGCCGAGCTGCGCCGCGGCCGTGTCTGACCTCAGTGGCGAGCAGATCAAGGACGCAGGGAGCGTGGCGTACGCGGTACGCGAGCGACCGAGGACGCAGAGCTGCGAAGCCAGTGAGGTCAGACATCGAGGTTGGCGACGGCGCGGGCGTTGTCCTCGATAAACGCCCGACGCGGCTCGACCTGGTCGCCCATCAGCATCGAGAACACGCGATCGGCGGCGGCGGCGTCCTCGAGGGTCACCTGCGCGAGCGTGCGCGTGGCGGGCGCCATCGTGGTTTCGCCGAGCTGCTCGGCGTTCATCTCCCCGAGACCCTTGAAGCGCTGGAGTTTGATGCCTCTCTGCGCCGCTGCCATCACGGCGGGGTGCAGGGCCTCGAAGGACGGGGCGCTCTCGCGGGCATCCCCCAGCCGCACCTCGAATGCCGGCATGCCGGCCAGCTCGGTCAGCTGGGCGTGGACACGGGCGAGCTGTGAGTACTCGTGCGAGGTGAACAGGTCCCGCCTGATCCTGTGGACGCGGGCGAACCCGGTCTTGACCTCGACCGCCCGCACACGAAGCTCGCTCTCGTCGACGCCGACAAGCTCGGTGGCGTGGGTCTCGCCCTCGAGCCCCGCCCGTTCGAGGGCCTTGATCGCGGCGTCGGCGTCGAGGTCGGGCTCGCCGAGGAGGGATGACTCCTCGAGGAACTGGACGACGTCGTGGCCGTGGGCGGCGCGCAGGGAGGATGACCAGCCCTCGTACTGCTTGAGCAGGCGGGTGAAGCGCTGCCAGCGCGCCTCGGTGAGCTTGAACTGCTTGCCGTGGCGGTCGAAGACCTCGATCTTCTCCCACTTGTCCGCGAGCAGGATCTCCTCCAGTTCGGAGTCCTTCTCGATGTAGCGCTCCCGCGAGCCCTGCTTGAGCTTGTACAGCGGCGGCTTTGCGATGTAGACGTAGCCGGCCCTGATCAGCTCTTCCATCTCGCGGAACAGCAACGTCAGCACCAGCGTGCGGATGTGGGCGCCGTCCACGTCCGCGTCAGTCATCAGGACGACCTTGTGGTAGCGGGCGTTCTCGATGTTGAACTCGTCCCGCACGCCGGTCCCGATCGCGGTGATCAGCGCCTGGACCTCGGTGTTCTGGAGGACCTTGTCGATGCGGGACTTCTCGACGTTGAGGATCTTCCCGCGCAACGGCAGCACGGCCTGCGTTTCGCGGTCGCGACCCTGCTTGGCCGAGCCGCCGGCGGAGTCGCCCTCGACCACGAACAGCTCCGCCAGCGCGGGGTCCTTCACGGAGCAGTCGGCGAGCTTGCCGGGCAGCGTCGAGTTCTCGAGCGCAGACTTGCGCCGGGTCAGATCGCGCGCCTTGCGGGCGGCCTCCCGGGCGCGCTGGGCCTGCACGGCCTTGGAGATCACGGCCCGGGCCTCGCTCGGGTTCTCCTCGAGGAACTCGCCGAGCCCCTGGTTGACGATCGACTCGACGAAGCCGGCCATGCCGGGGTTGCCCAGCTTTGTCTTCGTCTGCCCCTCGAACTGGGGATCGCGGAGCTTCACCGACACGACCGCCGTGAGGCCCTCGCGGACGTCCTCGCCGGAGAGGTTGTCCTCTTTGTCCTTGAGCAGTCCGTGGTCGCGGGCGTACTTGTTGAGGGTGCGTGTGAGCGCCGAGCGGAACCCGGACAGGTGCGAGCCCCCCTCGCTCGTGTTGATGTTGTTGGCGAAGGAGTGGATCGACTCCTGGTAGGAGGAGTTCCACTGCATCGCAACCTCGGCCGCCCCCTCCTCGGACTCGCCCGTGAAGAAGATCACACGACGGTGGACGGTCTCCTTGTTCTCGTTGAGGTAGGCGACGAAGTCCTCGATGCCGCCCTCGTAGCGGAACTCCGCGGAGTGACCCTCGCCGCGCTCGTCGATGAGGCTGATCTTCAGGCCGCGCGTCAGGAAGGCCGTCTCCCGGAGGCGCTCCTCGAGCGTATAGAAGTCGAAGTCGAGGCTCTCGAAGATGTCCGCGTCGGCGAGGAACGTCACGGAGGTGCCGGTCGGCGCCCCCTCGGGGAGCGTCTCGCCCGTGACCAACGGACCCAGCGGGGCGCCGCGGGAGTACTCCTGGGTGAACACGTGGCCGTCGCGCCGGATCTCCACCAACAGCCGTTCCGAGAGGGCGTTGACGACCGATACGCCGACCCCGTGCAGGCCGCCGGAGACCTTGTAGCCGCCGCCCTCGCCGAACTTGCCGCCCGAGTGCAACACCGTCAGCACGACTTCGACCGCCGGTTTGCCCTCCTTCTCCATGGTCGCCACGGGGATCCCGCGACCGTCGTCGACGACGGTGACCGAGTTGTCGGGATGGATCGTCACGGAGACCTCGCGTGCAGAAGCCAGCGAGCGCCTCGTCGACGGAGTTGTCGACGACCTCATAGACGAGGTGGTGCAGACCCATGATGCCGGTCGAGCCGATGTACATGCCGGGCCGCTTGCGGACCGCCTCCAGGCCCTCGAGGACAGTGATGTCCTGGGCGTCGTAGCTGGCGGATCCCTCGATGCTCGATGGAGCGCGAAGGTCTTCCGTGCCGGCGTGCCTGTCAGAGCTGTTGCTACCTGCTGCCAATGACCCTCCGATGACGTGACAACGCCCCGGATTCCGGGGCGCGAGGACCACGGCGTGGGGCGGTTCGAATACACCCGTAAGGATAGCAGGCGCGGGGGCCGGATCGGGCTTCCCAGAGCGCCAAATCGCCTGCAAACTCCCCTAAAACAGGGTCGCTCGACGGGCGTGCCGGTCGAGCCCCGCCCAGGGCTTGCAGCGACGCCCCGCAACGATGCCCATCGGGGCACGTTGGCGGCCGGGGCGCAGGGCGCTCAGACGCCCGTTCGGCAGCGCAGCTCGCGAATCGTCGCGGCGCCGAGCGCGGCGTTCAGGCTGGCGATCACCTCCTCGGCCATCAGATCGAGCTCCTGCGCCCACACGGCCGCCTCGCAGCTGATCGTGAGCACCCCGTCCCGCTCGGCGACGGGACGCGCCGCGAGCGCGACGGCCGCGCCGACCGCATCCTGCCAGACGATCTGCACCCGGGCCAGCGGGCTCGCGGGGGCGAGGCTCGCGGTCAGCCGCTCGAGCGCGACGGCCATGGTGCGGGGGCCGCGGCGGCTCACGCCGCGAGGGCCTCCCGGAGCACGGTCCCGGGTGAGATGAGCAGCCGGGCCACCGAAGGCTCGCCGGCTCCGGGGACGTGGGCGAGGTCCGTCGTGGCGATCACGCTCTGGCCGTCCGCGGCGAGGTCGTCGACGAGCAGCCTGCGGCGCTGCCCGTCGAGCTCGCTCATCACGTCGTCGAGCAGCATCAGCGGGGTGCGCCCCGTTCGCGACCGAGCACGGCGCGCTCTGCGAGCAGCAGCGCGAGCAGCGCCAGGCGTTGCTCGCCCTGTGAGCCGTACACGCGCAGCTCCCGACCATCCGCGGTGATCGCGAGCTCGTCGCGGTGGGGGCCATGACCGGTGTAGCCGCGCTCGAGGTCACTCGCCAGGCGCTCCTGCAACTCCGACACGAGCCCGTCGGGGTCGCCCGCGCGGCTGCGAGGACGGTACTCGATCCTCACGCCTGCGACGGCGCCAAGGCGCTCGGCGCGGGAGGCGAACTCCGCCGCGACCAGCTCGGCGGCGGCGGCCCGGTTCGCCATCACCACGAGCGCCGACTCGGCCAGCTCACGGTCCCACGCATCGAGCGTCGCGGTCGAGGCGCGTCCCGCGCGGATCCGCCCGAGCAGCGCATTGCGCTGTGCGAGCACGCGGGAGTACGCGGCGCGAGCGCCGGCGCGAGCGGGCCAGAGCGCGGCGAGGAGCTGATCGAGATGCGCCCTGCGCACGGCGGGGGCTCCCTTGATGAGCTCGAGCCGGTCCGGCATGAAGACGCTGACCAGTGGCCTGGTCTCGACGTCCAGCAGGCGCTCGACCTCGGCGCCGTCGCTGCTCATCCGCTTGACGGGGCCCCGTCCGGCGCCGCCCGCCCCGAACGCGACGGTCAGCTCGTGCCGATCCTCGCCGTCCGCCAGGCGCACCGTCACGCGGGTCGCCTCGGCGCCGAAGCGGATCAGCTCGCGCTCGTTGCGGGTCCGCGGCGAGCGCCCCGTCGAGCCGTAGTAGATCGCCTCGAGCAGGTTTGACTTGCCGGCTCCGTTGGGCCCATGCACGACCGTCAGGCCGCTGCCCAACGCGGCCTCCGCCCTGCCGTAGGTGCGGAAGTCACGCATCTCCACGCTCAGGACGAGCACGGCAGGCGCACCGCGAGGGGGCACATGGGGTCAGGCGTTCAGCCGAATGGGCATGATCAGATAGACGAAGTCGCCGGTCTCCGGTGATTCGATCAGTCCCGGTCGCAGCGGGCTGATCAGCTTCAACATCAGCTCCTCGCCGTCGACGCTCTCGAGCCCGTCGCGAAGGAACTCCGGGTTGAAGCCGATCTCGAAGGCCTCGCCGTGGAACGGCACGGGGATCGCCTCGCTCGCCTCGCCCACGTCGGGGGTCTGGGCGGACACCGTCAGGGTCCCCTCGGCGAAGCTGAGGCGCAATGGCGCGTTCTTCTGCGCCATCAGGCTGATGCGGCGCACGACGTCGGCGAGCTCGGCGCTCGCGAGACGCAGCTCGTGCTCGACCGTCTCCGGGAGCAACTGGCGATAGTTGGGGAACTGCCCCTCGATCAAGCGCGAGGAGAGCACCACGTCTCCCAACTCGAACACGACCTGGTTGTGGGCCATGCTGACCGCGATCGTCTCGCTCGGCGCCTGCTGGACGATGCGCACGAGCTCCTGGAGCGCGCGAGCCGGCACGTTGACCTCGAGCTCGCCCTCCAGCGGGTGCTCGAGGGCCGTCTGCTTGACGCTGAGGCGGTAGGAATCGGTGGCGACCATGCGGAGCTCGGACCGAGAGGTTGACATCAGGATGCCCGTGAGCACGGGTCTCGTCTCATCGCGGGAGGCCGAGCGCGCCACCCGTGTCACGGTCTGCACGAACGCCTCCGCGGGGAGCACGACGCGGCCCTCCTCGCCAGCAGTGGGGAAGGTGGGGAAGTCCTCGGCCCTGAGCGTGCGGAGGTGGAACGTGGCGGGCCCGCAGATCAGCTCCACGTCCTGCTCGGCGCTTCGCAGCTCCATCGTCAGCTGGGGCGAGGACAGCGAGCGTACGACGTCGAGCAGCAGCCGCGCCGGCAACACGACGCTGCCGGGGCGTTCGACCCGAGCGTCGAGCGGGACCCGGAGCGCGACGTCCATGTCCGTGGCGCGAAGCTCGGTCGCACTCGCGTCGGCCACGATCATCACTCCGGAGAGCGCCTGCACGGCGCTGCGAGTCGAGGCGACCCGGGTCGCCGTCTGAAGCTGCGCGAGGAGGTCAGCTGTGGAGGTCGAAAGCTTCATGTGGCTGATGTCTGTCTGGAATAGTGGTCAGTAGGGCTGGTGGAGTTGTGGATTAGCCGGCGGTTGTGCGAGAAGCAGCTGTCGTCGTGGTGGATGAAGCTGTGGACGGAGCGTCGGGAAGTCTCTCAGGGTGGGCGGTCGCTCGCGGCGCGGGCATCACGGTGCATCCACCCCGAGCGATCGGCACAGCTTCTCCACAGCCTGCCGTGCGTCATCGTCGCCCGCCACGCGTGCGCTCGCGCGTCTGCAGGCGTGCAGCACGGTCGTGTGGTCGCGACCGCCGAAGCTGCGCCCGATCGAGGGCAGCGACTGACCGGTGAGCTCGCGTGCCAGGTACATCGCGAGCTGCCTCGGCCAGGCCACGCGGGGGCTCCGCGCCGAGGAGAGGAGCTCCTCCGGCGTGATGCCGAAGTGGGTACAGGCGGCGGCCTGTATGTCCTCGATCGTGCGCGCCCGCGAGGGGCCCGAGTTCCGCGGATAGAGGTTGTCGAGCACCTCTTGTGCAAGCTCGGGTGTGAGCGGCCGCCCGGTGAGCGAGCTGAACGCGACGACGCGGATGAGGGCGCCCTCGAGGGCGCGCACGTTGGTGTCGATCCGCTGAGCGATCAGTTCCAGGGGCTGCTCGTCGGCGAGCTCGATGTTGTCGTGCTGGGCCCGCTTGCGCAGGATCGTCATGCGGGTGGGCGGGTCCGGGGGACGGATGTCCGCGACGAGGCCCGCCTGGAAGCGCTCACGAAGCCTGTCCTCGAGCGCCTGCAGGTCCGCGGGGGGTCGGTCCGACGTGAGCACGATCTGGCGCCCTCCGTCAGAGAGGGCGTTGAACGTGTGGAAGAACTCCTCCTCGGTGCGGGTCTTGCGCTCGAGGAACTGGACGTCGTCGAGGAGCAGGACGTCGACGTTGCGGAACCGTGCCTTGAATGCTTCCGTGTGGCCGGCGCCGAGAGCTCCGAGGAAGGCGTTCGTGAACGCCTCCCCGGTCGTGAGGCGGACGACGAGCTCGGGGTTGTGGCAGAGCAGGAGGTTCGCGATCGAGCTGAGCAGATGCGTCTTGCCGACACCGGGCGGCCCGCAGATGAACAGGGGGTTGTAGGCCTGAGAGGGCATCTCGGCGACCGTCAGCGCAGCCGCGTGGGCGAGCCGGTTGCTGTCGCCGATCACGAACTGGTCGAAGGTGAGCTTGGGGTTGCCCAGTGGTCCGGAGTCGCCGGCGAACATGGCCGGGAGGGCCGGGCGCTCGCCAGTGCGGGTCGCGGAGGCGTCGTCGGGGACGAGCTCGATCGCGACGGGCGCGCCGAGAGCGATCGCGGCGGCGCTCTCGATCACCCGACCGAAGCGGTCCTGGGTCCAGCGCAGGGCCTGCGCCGGCACCGCCACGCGGAGGGTCCCGTCGGTGAGCTCAAGGGGTCGGAGCGGCTCGAGCCAGGTGCGGTGGATCGTCTCGCCGACCATGAGCTCGACCTCGCTCTGCAGGCGCGACCATATATGCTCGAGCTCGGCGCTCACGACAGCGTGGATCAGCTGCTCTCCGGGGAAGAGTGGTAAGGAACATCGGAGGAAGGAACGGGCCGGCGGGCCCGGGTGCGGCGACTATAGCCCGCCCTTTCTGGACGAGGAGGGGGCTGATCGCAATTGGCGGGAAAATTCGCCGGGGAGCATCTGCGCCCCTATACTCCTTGCCCGGATCGCCTGTCCAGGGCGTCGATCGGAGGGCCCGTCGGGCCCGGCGAGACGCCTCCTCGGAGGACCTGAGATGAAGCGCACCTACCAGCCAAAGAAGCGCAAGCGCGCCCGTGCACACGGCTTTCGCGCGCGCATGAGCACGCGTGCCGGGCGGCTCGTGCTCAAGCGCCGCCGGGACAAGGGCCGCAAGCGCCTCTCGGCCTGAGGATCGACGTGCGCCCCACCGCGACGGCCGGGCCTGGGCGATGAGCGCGCCGCGGTCCGCGCGGGGGCGACTGTCGCGCAGCGCGGAGTTCGAGCGCGTCTACCGCCACGGCCGCTCGACGGCCAACCGGCAGCTCGTCCTGTATGCGTTTGCGAACCCGTCCGGTACCGGCCCGCGACTCGGGCTGTCGGTTTCGCGGAAGGTCGGCGGAGCGGTCGAGCGCAACCGGGTGAAGCGGCTGCTGCGAGAAGCCTTCGCCGACCTCGAGGCAGAGCTCTCCCCGGACCAGGACGTGGTCGTGGTCGCAAGGCCTCCCGCGCGCGAGCTCGCCGAGCGCGAGGGCCTCGCCGGGATCCAGCAGTCGCTTGGGGAGCTGATCGGCCGCGCGGGCCTGCGCACGGCGGCGCCGCGGGAGGGAGCCGGGTGAGCCCACTCGGGTCTGCCGTGGGCTCGAGCCCACGCGGAAGCGTCGGTCGCGTCGCGCGCGGGATCGTGACGGCGCCGATCGTGGCCTACCAGCGGATGATCTCGCCTGCCCTGCCGCGCCGCTGCAAGTACGAGCCGAGCTGCTCCCGCTATGCCGTCGAAGCCATCCGCCGCTTCGGGATCCTCAGGGGCGTTGTCCTCGCGGCGTGGCGATTGCTGAGGTGCAACCCGTGGAGCTATGGCGGATACGATCCAGTAGAGGCCCAACGCCTGTTCGGGAGCACCACCGGGCCCGGCGAGTGAACGGACCTGTGGTGTTCCCCGCAGCCGGCGTGCCGCGCCGGACGTAGGGCCAGGGGCACGTACCGACGAGCCACCCCGCCGAGAGAACTCAAGCGATGCCAATCCCAGCCAACATCATCCAGAGCGCGTTCTCGCCTCTGATCTCACTGTTCGAATCGATCATGGTCTTCATCCATGACGACCTCGTCGGTGGCAGCTGGGGCCTCGCGATCATCGGCCTGACGATCGTGATCCGCGCGATCCTCGTGCCGCTGACGTTCCGGCAGCTGAAGTCGATGCAGACCATGCAGGCCCTCGCTCCGCAGATCAGCGCGCTGAAAGAGAAGTACAAGGACGACAAACAGCGCCAGCAGCAGGAGATCATGAAATTCTACCAGGAGAACAAAGTCAATCCTTTGGCATCCTGCCTGCCGCTGGTCCTGCAGATTCCGGTCTTCATCTCGCTGTTCTACATGCTGCGCACGGACCTCAAGAAGCACATCTGCGGGCCGGCCATGGAAGCCGCATACCACTCCCGCCACAAAGCGGGCGAGTCGCTGACGAAGTTCATCGAAGGCGAAACGTGCAACAACGTCGCGCCCCACTCGGCGAAGTTCCTGTTCATCCCCGACATCACCGCCAAGGCGACCGGGGCGGTGCTGGTCGTCCTGATCATCCTCTACGTCGGCTCGCAGGTCGCCTCGACGCTGATGGCCACGGCCACCGCGGACCCGAACCAGCGCCGGCTGATGCTCGTGCTGCCGGTCGTGTTCGTGATCATCCTCTACCGCTACCCCGCGGGCCTGCTCGTGTACTGGATCACGACGAACGTGTGGACGATTGGACAGCAATCGCTGATCCGCCGCCATATGGGCCCGCCACCTGCGAAGGCCGAGCCCGTGAGCTCGAGCAACGGGAAGGCGAGCGGCGGCATGCTCAAACCGGTCCTGGCGGGGGCGGGAGCGTCGGGGTCGGCCGAGCGCGCGGCCGCGCCGAAGTCCTCGGGTACGCCTGCCGCCACGCCGCCGCCCCCGCCACGGAAGAAGAAGAAGCGCTCGGGAAGGCGCCGTTGATGCAAGGGGGAGCGGGGGGAGCGCAGGGCGCCGAGGAGGACCTCGAGCCGGCCGACGCGCTCGAGGAGCTGCTCGAGGAGATCGCCGATGACCTCGGCCTCGACGCCGAGGTTGAGGTGGAGGAGGGCGACGGCGTCCTCACGGGTCGCCTGCGTGGCGAGGACGTGGGCCTGTTCATCGGCCGCCACGGGCAGACGATCGATGCCGTCCAGCACCTCGCCCAGCGGATCGTCTTCCCCGAGGGGCCCGCGTCGGTTCGCGTCGTGATCGACGCCAACGGCTATCGCGAGCGTCGCGCCGAGGCCCTGCGGGCGGAGGCCGACGACGCGGCAGACGAGGTGCTGCGGACGGGTGAACCGGTCGAGCTGAGCCCGCTGCCGCCGTTCGAGCGACGAATCGTCCACGAGTACCTGCGCGACCGCGGGGACGTGACCACGCACAGCGAGGGCGATGAGCCCGAGCGCTACCTCGTCATCTCGCCGGGCGCCGACTGACCGGCGTTTCACGTTTTTCCTGACGGTGAAACAATTGGCGCCGTGTCAGGCGACGGCGGCAGCCCGGAACTCAGTGATCTCGAGCGCGGGATCGTCGCCGGCCTGTTGATCGGCGAGGGCCATTTCGGCGGCGATGGTCGCTATCCGCACGTGACGCTGCGGATGCACACACGCCACGAGGCCCTGTTCCACTGGCTCGTGGCAAGGTTCCCGCGGACCCGGCTCTACGGTCCCTACAACCATGGCGGGCGCCACTACTACCAGTGGATGGCACGCGGCGCAGCCCTTGCCGAGGACGTCCTGCCCGTCGTCGAGGGGGTCCTCGACGACAACCTGGATGACCACGTCGCCGCGCGGCTTCGGGCGATGAGGGAGCGCTACGCGCCCTTCTTCGCGAGATATGGCCGCTGACGCCGCCCCCCGGCTGCGGGAGCTCGGCGATCGCTATGCCCTGTCCGAGCGCCAGCGCGAACAGCTTGCGACGCTCCTCGGGGTGCTCGAGCGCGACCCCCACGCCCCGACGGCGGTCCGCGACCCGCTGAGTGCGGCCGACAGACACCTCGCGGATTCGCTCGCGGGCACCGATGTCCGGGCCTTGCGCGAGGCGCGAAGCATCGCGGACCTCGGCTCCGGCGCCGGCCTGCCCGGGCTCGTGCTCGCGATCGCGCTGCCGGAGGCGACCGTGTCGCTGATCGAGAGCAACGCCCGGAAGGTGCGCATTCATCGCGGGCGCCGCAGCGAAGCTCGGGTTGGGGAACGCCACCGGGGTGCACACCCGGGTGGAGGACTGGCGCGAGGGTCTGCTCGGTCGCGAGGCGGCTGTGGCGCGCGCCCTCGCGCCACAGCCGGTCGTCCTCGAGTACGCGGCGCCCCTGCTGCGGCCGGAGGGCGTTCTCGTCGACTGGCGCGGCGCCCGCAGCGACGAGGCGGAGGTAGCCGCGGCGCGTGCGGCGAAGGTGCTCGGGCTCGAGCGGGAGGAGGTCCTCCGGGTCGAGCCGTTCGCGGGCGCCCGGGAGCTCCATCTGCATGTGTTCAGGAAGGTGGCGCCGACGCCGGCGCGCTTTCCTCGACGGGCCGGGGTCGCCAGGAAGCGTCCGCTCGCGGGCTGACGGACGCCGCCAGGCGGGAGCGGATGCCCCAGTTTGCAGCCACCATGTCCCGCTTGGGTGCGCGGGGCGGTAGCTTTGGGAGGAATGGGCACCGTCTACGCGATCGCCAACCAGAAGGGGGGCGTGGGCAAGACGACGACGGCCGTGAACGTGGCCGCATGTATCGCGGAGGCGGGCTACGGGACGCTGCTCGTGGACGCGGACCCCCAGGCGAACGCGACGGTCGGCCTCGGTATCGCCCGCACCCACGCACCGGGGCTGTACGAGGTCCTGAGCGGAGCCGCGACGGCCGAGGAGGCGCTCACGGGCACGCCGGTCGGCGGACTGCAGGCGCTCCCCGCGGGCGCCGGCCTGGCGGGGGCGAACATGGAGCTGCCCCGGATGCCCGGCTACGAGCACCGCCTGCGCGAGCGGCTCGCGCCGATCCGCGAGCGCTTCGAGTACGTCCTGCTCGACTGTCCGCCCTCGCTCGGTCCGCTCACGGTCAACGCCCTCACCGCAGCCGACCGGGTGATCGTGCCGGTGCAGACGGAGTACTTCGCGCTCGAGGGCCTCGCCGGACTGCTGGAGACGCTCGCGCTGATCCAGCGCGAGCTGAATCCCCGCCTGACGGTCGCCGGGATGCTGCTGACGATGCACGACGGTCGCACACGGCTGGGCCAGGACGTCGAGCGGGAGGTGCGTGAGCACTTCCCCGACCTCGTTTTCGACACGGTGATCCCACGCAACGTGCGGGTCGGTGAGGCGCCGAGCTACGGTCTGCCGGTGACCCACCACGATCCGCACAGCGCCGGGGCCGAAGCGTACTTCGAGCTCGCGAAGGAGGTCGCGGCCCGTGGCTAAGCCCCCTCGCGGCATGGGCCGTGGCCTCAGCGCGATCCTGTCGGTCTCCACTGAGGGACCCGCCGAGCAGCAGGAGCTGCGAGAGCTGGCCGTCGAGCTGATCGTCCCCAACCCGAGCCAGCCGCGGCGTCGCTTCGACGAGAACGCCCTCCAGGAGCTGGCCGCGTCGGTGGCCGAGCGCGGAGTGCTGCAGCCTGTGCTCGTCCGTCCGCGGGCCGGGGGCACGTACGAGCTCGTCGCCGGGGAGCGCCGTTGGCGGGCGGCGCGGATTGCCGGGATCGAGCAGATCCCCACTCTCGTGCGCCACCAGGACGACGCCGCGGCGCTGGAGCTGGCGTTGATCGAGAACATGGCACGCGAGGACCTCACCCCGATCGAGGAGGCCCGGGCGTGCGCCGCGCTCGTCGAGGAGCTCGGGCTGACGCGCGAGGACGTCGGGCGCCGCGTGGGCCGCAGCAGGGTCGCCGTCAGCAACCTGATCCGATTGCTCGATCTCCCGGATGAGGTGATCGAGCTCGTCCAGCTGGGGTCCTTGACGGAGGGCCACGGCCGGGCGTTGCTGCTCGCCGAGGACCATGGCGAGCGGCGCCGGCTGGGGCGCGCCGCCGCGCAGGAGGGCTGGTCCGTGCGGGTGACCGAGCAGCGGGCCCGGGACAGCAACCGCGGCGAGAGGGGCGCGAGCGTGCGGGTCGCTCGAGCGGGTGCCGCCGCCGTGCATCCTGATCAGGAGGCCGCCGCCCGCGAGATCGCCGACACGCTCGGCGCCGCGCTGGGGGCGGACGTCGCCGTGAAGGCCCGCCGCGACGGTGGCTTCAAGGCCGAGCTCCTCTTCGACTCGGCCGAGCAGGCGCTCGCGCTCGCCGAGCTCGTGGACGCGGCGCGGGGAGCGGCGTAGAAATGCTGGAAGGTTGTCGCGAAGCCGTGTCCGCCTGGCTACCTTCTCGGCTCGTACCGCATCGCCACTGCCCCCGAGCCGAACTCCAGCCGGCTCACGAGCTTCAAGTCGACATGCTTCGATAGCCCCGCGAACAACGTCGGCCCGTGGCCCGCGAGCCTGGGATGCACCACGAACTCGTACTCATCGATCAATCCCAGCTCCGTCAACGCCAGTGGGAGCTTCACACCTCCCACGAACAGCCCCTCGCCCGACTCCCGCTTGAGTTGTTGAACGGCCTCGCCCAGATCCCCGCGCACGAGTTCCGCGTTCCAATCGACCTGCTCCAGGGTGCTCGACACGACGTACTTCTTTGCCGGGTTGATCGCCTGGGCGAAGGGTTCCATCCAATCAGGTCTCGCTCCCGTCGGCGCCGGCGGCCGCCACGCTGATTCCATCATTTCGTAGGTCACCCGGCCAAAGAGAAGGGCATCGGCCTGGTTGAGGTTCTCGACCGCGTGACGATGCAAGTCTTCGTCCGCGGGGATTGCACGATGATCGCAGCACCCGTCCAACGTGACGTTGATGGAGTACCGAAGGGGTCGCATTCGCAAGAGTCTCCCACTGGAGCTACGCGCCGAGGAAGCGGTCGGCCAGCCACGAGTGGATGTCGCGGGTCGCGACGCTGGCCATCGTAGTTGCGTGGAGGGTGAAGCCGTGGGGAGACTCCGGGTAGACGCGGAGGTCTACGTCACCGCCTGATGCAGACAGTCGGGCCGCCATGGCCAGGTTGTCCTCGAGGAGGATGTCCGAGCTCCCGACGACGAGCAGGACGGGGGGCAGATCACGCAGGTCGCCAAATACGGGGGAGATGTCAGGGTTCGTACGGTCGGCCACGTGGCCGGCATATAGCTCTATGAAGGACTGGCCGGCGAGCAGGCGCCCAGCAGGTGTCTGCCCGCTCATGTCATAGGTGCCGAATTGAAGCGCGGCACCAACGAAGGACCCGGCGGCGCCTCGGTCGCGGAGCCGCAGGATCGTTGTCATGGCGAGCGTTGCCCCCGCCGAGACACCGCCGATCGCCAAACGCGTCGTCCCGAAGCGGGTCTCGGCCTCCTCCAAGAGCCAGAGCGCCGCCGTTTCGCAGTCGTCGGGTGCGGCTGGCCAGGGATGCTCTGGGGCCAGCCGGTAGTCCACGCTCGCCACGGCGACGCCGAGTGCGTCGGCGAGGCGACGGTTGCGCGCGTCCGATCGCGCGGCCGAGTCCATGTAGAACCCGCCGCCGTGAATGTCCAGATAGACACCCCGTGCCGTCCCGCTCTCGGGAGCGAGAATCCTCACCGGGACCTGCCGTCCAGCGGCTTCGGCGAGCCGCTCGACAGCCTGCGGCCCAGGCGGAGCCGCCGGGAGGGTTTGCCTGGCCCGCGCCTCTTGCAGCCCTTCCTGGGTGCTCGGGTCAGGTTGGGGTGGGCCCCCAGCTCCGGCCCGTCTTGCGGCGTAGAAGCGTCGGCTCTCCTCGACGTGCGCCGCCAGCTCCTCGCCGATCACGCTCTCCAGGCCAAACTGCATGACACTCCTCGGTTGGTCGGTGCTCCCGCGACGCGGGCTCGAGCAGTTGATCACACGGGTCCGACCTCTCGCTGAGGTGCGCGGAGGAGGGAAAACCTCGTCGCCAGTCTCCGGCAGCGCTCGGCCGAGTACTCGACGGCTACGGCGACAGCGGCGAAGAACGGTGAGCTGCGGAATGTTGGCTGCGTCGCATAGACCCTGCGACGCGCTCGGGCGCTCGCTCTAGACCACGCCGGTCCTGTTGGGCGAGATGCCGCGTTAGGAGGAAAGCCTACTCACCAACCGCTGTACTGGGTAGGATTTCCTCCCATGAGGCCCGCCACGACAGCCGCGCTACGGAAGCGACTCGGGGAGACCTTCACGTACAGCGAGGCCATGGCCGCCAAGCTCGGCGACAAACGCCTTTACGGGCTGCGCGACGCTGGGGAGATCATCTCTCTCGGCGGCGGCGTCTACCGCTGGGCCGATGCTCCGCCTGCCGACTTCGACCTGATCGAGATCGCAGAACGCGTCCCCCTCGCCACACTCTGCCTGGAGACCGCGCTCGCCCGACACGGCCTAATCGACACGATCCCGGCCGCCATCGACATCGCCATACCCCGAGGCAGCTGGCGGCCCGCCCTTCAGTCGCCGTCCCGTCTGCACCAGTTCGCCGCCCGCACCTTCGAGCTGGGGCGCGAACCGCTCGACGTCGGCGCGAGGCGTCCCATGGGCATCTACTCGGCCGAGCGCTCCCTGATCGACGTCGTCCGGCTTCGCCACCTCGAAGGCAGCGATGTCGCGTGGGAGGCTCTTCGCCGATGGCTGCGCACACCGGGCCGAAGCCCAGCGCAGCTCATCACGCTCGCCGAAAGCTTCCCTGGCGCCGAACCTGCGCTGCGCAAAGCGCTTGAGATCCTGCTGTGAGCACGCCGTCGCGGGCCACGCAGGATGGGCGCGCATACCTTGACCTGCGAAAAAAGGCGCGCGAGGACGGGCGTCCTGTCGACGAGCTCCTCCAGCTCTACGTCCTTGAGGGGTACCTCGCACGCCTGGTCGCTTCACCGAGCGCCGAGCAGTTCGTGCTCAAGGGCGGGATCCTGCTTGCAGCCTTCGGCGAGCGCCGGGCGACGCGCGACGTCGACCTCCAAGCGCACGACCTCGACAACGACGCACAGGCGATCCAACGCGCGGTCTGTGACATCGCACGCGTCGACCTCGACGACGGCATCATCTTTGATGCCGACACTGCAAGCGCCGAGGTCATCCGCGACGAAGAGGCTTACACCGGCTTGCGCGTGAGCATGAGCGCCCAGCTCGCATCCGCTCGTCCGCACTTCCACGTCGACGTCAGCGTTGGCGATCCGATCACGCCGCCGCCGATCGAGCTGCACGTCCCGCGCCTGCTTGGAGGCGAGGTAATCGTTCGCGGCTATCCGCTGGCCATGGTGCACGCGGAGAAGATCATCACCGCGATCTCCAGAGGCACCGTGAGCACGCGCTGGCGTGATTTCGCCGACATCTACCTGCTCTCTCGACACCATCCGGTCGACGGAGGCGAGCTCGTCGCGTCGATCCGCGATGTCGCCGACCATCGGCAGACCGAGCCGGCACCGCTGGCCCGAGTACTCGACGGGTATGGCGACATCGGCCAACAGCGCTGGGCTGCCTGGAGGCGCAAACAGCGTCTCGATGACCGCCTACCCGAGCGCTTCGAGGACGTCGTCACCGCCGTCATCGGGTTTGCCGATCCTGCCATCGAGGGCACGGCCGCAAGCGACTCTTGGGACCCGGCGCATGGCACATGGACGTAGTGCGACAACACCACGAGGACGGTACGATGACCCGGTCATGCAGCGCAGGTTTCGCATCATCGTGCCATAGATGCGCCATTTTGGCCGTCAACAGGGCAGCGGTGCTATCTGAAAGTTGCGCGCTTGCAGGACAGGGGCGATTAGCTCAGTCGGTTAGAGCGCTTCTCTGATAAGGAAGAGGTCCCAGGTTCGAGTCCTGGATCGCCCATCGGCCGAATCTCCTGTCCTGGAGCCAGATTCCCGCTTCCAGGGGGCTTGGTCGGAGCCCTGGGAGAACCGCCCCGACACACTCCTGAAACACATCGGGATCGCGCGGTCGGGTCGATCCGCGGCGGGCCTCGACCTTCGTCGACTAGATGCTATTTACAACGGGCTGCTCAGTGGCGCGTGCGAGACGGCACGCCGGCATCGAGGTACGGGTCACGATCACTGTCGAGTTGCCGGCCGAGGGCCACAGGATCGTCGCTGAGCCGGGGGCGTCGCGTGCACGGCTGGCGAGACTGCGTCGACCAGCGCACGTGACGCTGCGCGCGTGGGGCAGTGCCGAGGATGCCGGCGCCGAGCCCGCCGTCCTCCAAGCTTCCGAGGTCACGGCCAGCCAGTTCGAGATGATCGTCGTCACCACACCGTGGCGGCCGTAACCGACGACGAACATCTCGCGGACGAAGCCGACAACCGAGCCGGACGGCGTCAGCGCATCGATGGCACTCATTTCGCTGATGTAGACATCTGCTCCCAAGATCGTCTCGCTCGGTGCGCCCAGCAGCGATCGCACCGCTGCGCGACGCTCGTCGAGCTGAAGCGGGCCCGCGCCCTTGTTGAGACGTATCCCGTCGAGGTATTCCGTGCTCGGAAGGAACGGCTGCCAGTCCTGCAACACCCTCCAGCCGCCGCATGGCTCGCCGCCGTAGGCCGCGACCGGAGCCCCGCCGTACGTCCCCGTGACATGAATCGTCTCTCTTGGTGCCGGACAACTGCGGACGCTCGTCCCCAGCGGTTCCGGCGGTTCGCCGCGAACCATGATCGGATTGCGCGCGACCGCCGCGCACGCGGCCGCCGGGTGTGCAAGCGTCCCCCACGCTGGACCGCAGCGCAGGGTGTAATGCAGCGTGAAGTCGCGGACGGAATAAGTGACCTGCAGCAACCCCGCGGTCGCTCCGCGGTGGAGAGCGTGGCGGCCTACGGCGGCACGCGCCAAGGCGCCCTGCGCGACGCCGGCGACGAGCGCCGCGGTCGCCAGCATCGCGATCCTTGGCACAGTCGCAGTATACGGCGGGTCCCGGTGCAGCTTCCATGTGTAGGAAGGGGGTGACGGCAGGCCCCGGGCGGGTCGCGAGTGCTCCTCTGCGTCCGAACCAGGCGACGCGTCGGATCCGCACGTCGGCCGCGATTCACGACGTCGGAAAGCTCGAGACGCCCACGTCTCTCCTTCGCAAGCGGGGCTCGCTGACCGATGACGAGTTCGAGGCGACCTAGCGTGCAGCGGGTGTGGGCCGGCGCCCGGCGAGGGTAGTCTCGGAGGCTCTAGGGGCCTTCCAGGGCTTCCACTTCGACCCTGTTCGATGTCTTCTGCCGCGGAATGCCTTCGCTGGCTTCCACCGTGGCTTCGTTGCTGTAGATGCCGCTCTGGGTCAGCCTATGGCGGCATTCGTAGGTGTAGAACTTCCCCGCCGGAAGCCCGCCTTCGATCGGCAGCTCTTTGCTGCAGTTGGCGTCCTTGAAGTTGGTGAATTCAAGCGACACGTTACCCGTGTTTTTCACGGTGACTTCGTATTTGACCCACTGGCCGACGTGAGCTGTCAGTTTCCCCGTCGTGAATTCCCCTGCGCCTTTGACGTCTTGGCGCTCTTCGATCGTGAACGCGGGCGCCAGGACTGGGATCCTGGTGAAGATGTTGGTTGGTTCGTTCCCCGCGATCGCCCCGGTCCAGTCTGGTTCTTTGTAGAGAACGTCAGCGCTGGATTCACGGAACAGCCCGCCGCCCCTCCTCATGGCCTTGTTGCCTTCCACGAACGTTTCACCTTCCAGCTTCAGGGACCCGCGTTCGTCGAGCTCGATCCCGCCCCCGTATTCCGCCCTGTTGGCGTCGACGGTCGAGCCGGCGAGCGTCAGCACGCTGCGTTCGTCAAGGAGGATCCCGCCGCCGTGCCCCGCTTCGTTGTGGTTCACGTGCGAGTCGGCGACCGTGACGGCTTGGTTGGTGTATGCCTCGACGAAGAGCCCACCACCGCTTGCTTCTGCTTTGTTGCGGTCGACGCTCGAATTGTCGAGCAGCTGGAGCGGGGCCAAATAGTTATAGATCCCTCCGCCGGCGAACCCGCTGTTGTCACTGACAGTCGAGTGTTCGAGCACGAGCGACCCGAGGAAGTTCTCGATCCCGCCACCGATCGGCGCACTGTTTCCGCTGATGCTCGAATGCTTGAGCGTCAGCGACCCGTAGAGATTTTCGATCCCGCCGCCATACGTCGCGCTGTTGCCACTGACAGTCGAATGGTCGAGCGTGAGCGAGCCTTCGGTGAAGATCCCGCCGCCCGCGGGAGCGAAGCCATTGCGTTCGGTGCCACCACCACCGGTTATCGTGACTCCGCTGATCGTCACCGTCGCGGCTGGTTCGACGATCACGACCGAGCCGGTGCCGCTGCCTTTGAGCGTCGCGAGCACGCCGACAATCGTCAGGCTCTTGGCGATCGTCGTGTTGCCTTCACAGCTGCCGTTGACGTCGAGCACGTCTCCGGCAGCCGCTTCGTTGACACCTTCTTGGAGCGTTCCATAGCTAGCTGCGGGAACCTTGCTCGTGTTCGTGACCTCGCATGCCAGCGCGGCCGAGCAGGCGAGGCCCGACAGCGCCAGTACGGTGACCGTGCAGACGAGCAGAAGCGACTTGCGGGGCATGGTGAACCGCCGTGTCCGGTCGGCGGTGCGCCCGAGCGCGGTTCGCCGCCGCCTGAACCTCGGGACTCTCACCGTCCTACCCCCCTAGTCATCCTGACCCCCCCATCCCGATTGAGTCCGTCGCTGGCACGATCAGATGCCGCACCGCACCGGTGACGATCGAATCGCGCAACCTATCAGGGCCGCCGATCTGCGGATGTCCCCTCAGTCTCGGCCCAATGCTTCAGTCGGCGCGCCGGCCCGCGGCTTCAGGCGAGCTCGAGCAACGGGAAGGCGCGGTGGCGGCGGGGCGGGACGAGGAAGTTCTGCCGCCTGGTGGTCGTGATGAAGCGCTCCAGGCCGAGGTTTTCCGGCGGGACGTCGTTTTCCTGCGCCAGGTCCAGCGAGGCCTGGTTGCGGCGCATCGTGGCGAAGAACGCTGCCGTCGGCACGAAGATCGCGAAGTGCAGCTTGGGCTGTGAGGAGCCATCGGGCACGTCCAGCGCGTCGAAGCCGGGGCCGTCGGCGCGGATGTGGATCGGCGTGTGGTCGAAGGCCCTGCTCGAACGTTGCAGGGCCGTCGTGTGACTGATGTGGTGCCCGCCATCGAAGCTGTTCGTGTCGGCGGCTTCGAGGCCCGCGGCCTGGGGCGTGCGGTAGGCGTTTTCGATGAACGCCGGGCCACCGCCGTCGGTGTACTGGTCGAGGTTGCCGGGGCGGGGTACGGGGTCCGCCTGGAACATGTACGCGATCCGCCTCGTGTAGGTCTCTTTCGGCCGGGCGTAGAACTGTTCCAGGTCCTCGATCACGTGCGAGAGGTGCATCACCGACCCGTGGTCGAAGTAGTTCCCTGCGCGCGCGTTCGTCAGTCGCGCCGACTTGTTGCCCACGAACGTGGTCACCGGCGCCGGCCCGCTGCTGTTGACCTGCTGGTCGACGAAGCTCATCCACATCGGCGACTGCGGGTTGATCGATTCGGCATACGGCAGGCCCTGTTCTTCAGCCACCTTGCGCGGCAGGCCCCGCTGGTTGAACACGAGCCGCCGCGAGCTCACCGTCATCAGCCCCGCGAGCCCCGAGCTCCCCACGGTGACCCCACCCAGCGTCGTGCTTTCGCCCAGTACCCACGCCAGCACATCGTCGATCACCGCGGAGGAGTCGCTGCGGAGCATCAGGACCATGTCGTTGGCCTCGATCTCGACCGGGACCGTGAACCGCTCCTTGCTGACCCCCGGGTTCTCGGGCGAGACGTCTGTCGGCCCGGGCTGCGCCTCCTCGAAGGCCGGCCGTTCCGGTTCGGAGAGCAGCTTCGGCAGCTTCGGCGCCACCAGCCCGCCCGCGAGGCCGCCCGGCAGGCGATCGAAGTAGGGGACGCCGTAGGCGACCGTCGCAAACACACCGGCGGGGCTGAACGCGTAGGTCGACTCGACCGTCGCGAGCGCCTGGCTCAACGCAGCCTGGTCGGCAAGCGTGGGCGTCCGCTGGAGCGCGATCGTCGCGAACGTCGTGTACAACGGACCGAAGCGCACCTTCACCCCTTCGACCGTGATCGCGTGCGGCGTGTACCGGGCGATGTCGTACTGCACTTCGGGCAGGGTCGAGACCGTCGCCGCACCCGCCCGGCGCGGCGTCGAGGCGAGCAGCTCGAGGGCCCCGAGGGTCGATGCGGCAACGCCCAGCCGCGCGGCCTTCTGGAGCACCTCGCGACGCGTCAGCGCCGGCCCGCTCGCACCGAGCGCAGATCCCCGTCTCCCGTCCCCTCCGGCAACCTCCATGTCGGCCCCTTCCCCGAATCCTCTTCCGCAGCGGTGCCGGTCCAAGCGCCGGCGAGGATGGATCTTAGAGCGTCAGCGGCCGTCGTCGTACAGGGTACCGGGACCGAGCTGCTCGATCGAGGTGCTTCCCGTGAGTGCGAGCGCGACGTCGATGTCGGCCCGCATGACCGCCAGCACGTGGCGGACCCCGGCCTGCCCGCGGGCCGCCACCGCCCACGCCCATGCTCGTCCGAGCAGGACGGCGCTCGCGCCGAGTGCCATCATCTTGACCACGTCGAGGCCGGACCTCACACCACCGTCGGCGAGCACCGTCAGCTCCCCGCCGACGGCCTCGGCCACGGCCGGAAGCGCCCTGACGGTGGAGGGCACGGAGTCCAGCTGGCGCCCGCCGTGGTTGGAGACGACGACCCCGTCGACGCCCGCATCGGCCGCACGGCGAGCGTCCTCGGCGTCGAGCACCCCCTTCACGACGAGCTTGCCGGGCCAGTGTTCGCGGACCCACGCCACGTCCTCCCACGTCACGCTCGGGTCGAACTGGCCGTCCACCCACTCCCGGAACGCGTCGGGGGTGCCCGCGCCGGGCACCGCCTTCTCGAGGTTGCCGAACGTCAGCGGCTTGCCCCGGATCGCGACCGAGCGCAGCCACGACGTGTGGCTCACGAGGTCGATCCCCCGGCGCAGGCGCCCCCACGAGGAGGTCCGCCCGACGACCGCGTTGCGGGTGTCGCGGTGACGGGCACCGACCACCGCGAGGTCGATCGTCAGCACGAGCACCGGCGCCCCGACGGCGTGGGCCCGCGCGATCAGGTCCTCGGCGTAGCCGCGATCGCGCATCACGTAGAGCTGAAACCACGGCGGGCGCCGCGTCGCCCGCGCGACCTCCTCGATCGGGCAGATCGAGACGGTCGACTCGACGAACGGCACACCCGCCGACTCGGCAGCTCGCGCCGCCTGGACCTCCGCCCGGCGGGCGAACATGCCGCCGAGCCCGATCGGTCCGAGGATCACCGGCATCGCGAGCTCCTGCCCCAGCACGACCGTCGCCTGCTTGCGGACCGAGACATCGCGCATGACGATCTGGCGCAGCAGCACCCGCTCGAGGTCGGCTACGTTCGCCCGCATCGTCGCCTCTTCGTAGGCGCCCCCGTCGATGTAGTCGAACAGCTGCCGGGGGAGCCGTCGGCGGGCGAGCTCGCGATAGTCCAGCGCAGTCGCCGCCGACAGGCCGAGCGGACGGTCCCGAGAGCCGAGCACCGGCGAAGCCTAACCCGTGCGCCCCGCGTCACGCGGGCGGCCCGCGCGGCACATCGGTGCACCGATCTTCATGATCCAGCGGCGTGGCCCTGATCCAAGCCAGCGCCCCCCTCTGCTCCCAGCTCCGTCGGGCGCTGCCCGTGCGGCCCTTCCAGGTCCGATTCTGGGACGGAGGCACCGTCGGGTCCACCGAGCCCGAGTCGCCGACGTTCTTCGTGCGCGCCCCCCGCGCGCTCGCCCACTTCCTGCGTGCGCCCGGCACCCTCGGCCTGGGCCGCGCCTACGTCGATGGCTCACTCGACGTCGACGACCTCGACCGCGCGTTCATCGTCGTCGACGAATGGGAGCCACCGTTGCTCCTCGCCCGCGATCGCCTTCGCATCGGCCTCGCCCTCGCGGCTGCCGCCGCACCCGGTGGCATTCCCCGCCGTCCCCGGCTCGAGCTGCTGCTCGACGGCCAGCTGCACAGCGTCGAACGCGACCAGCAGGCCGTCCGCTACCACTACGACGTCGGCAACGACTTCTTCGCCCTGTTCCTGGACGAGTCGATGACCTACAGCTGCGCGATCTTCTCACGGGGTGCGAGCACCCTCGAGCAGGCCCAACAGACGAAGCTCGACCTGATCGCCAACAAGCTGGAACTGCGCGAGGGCATGCGCGTCCTCGACGTCGGTTGCGGCTGGGGCAGCTTCGCGATCCACGCCGCCGGCACCTACGGCGTCGAGGTGACGGGCGTGACCCTTTCGCCGGCCCAGGCCGAGCTGGCACGCCAGCGCGTGCAGGACGCCGGCCTCGCGGAGCGGGTCGAGATCCTCGTCGCCGACTACCGCGGCCTGGACCCGTCGTCGTTCGACGCGATCGCCAGCATCGGCATGTCCGAGCACGTCGGCGATCGGCAGATCGATCGCTACAGCGCCACCCTGTACTCCCTCCTGCGCCCCGGCGGGGTGCTCCTGAACCACGCCATCGCGGGACTCGATCCCGACGACGAGCCGCTCGAGGACCTGTTCTCGACCCGCTACGTCTTCCCCGACGGCGAGACCCTGCCCCTCTCGCGCGTCCAGCTCGCGCTCGAGCGAGCCGGCTTCCACACCGAGCACGTCGAGGGCTTCCGCGAGGACTACTCGACGACGCTGCGCCACTGGGCCACGCGGCTGGACGACCACCTCGAGCGGGCGCTCACGCTCGTCGGGCGCGAGCGGCTGCGCGTCTGGCGCCTGTACCTGCGGGCGGCCCGCCACGGGTTCGACACCGGCCTCACCGCCGTCTACCAGGTCAAGGCACGCCGGCCCGTGTGAACGATCGGCGGCTCGGCGCAGGGCGCTCAGGCCCTGACGCGCTCGCCACCCGGGTCGAACAGCGGCTCCCGCGCCACCTCGCCAGTCACCCACTCGCCGAAGATGTCGACCTCGACGGCGCTCCCCACATCGATCTCGATGGGGAGGTAGGCGTAGGCGATCGACCGCCCGACCGTGTATCCGAAGCCCCCGCTCGTGACCCGCCCGAGCACACGGCCCTCGACCCGGACCGGCTCGTTGCCCAGCGCGACCGACCGCGGATCCTCGAGCACCAGGCAGCGCAACGCTCGCCGCGGGGGCGCCGGCTCCGCGTCGCCCCCCACGCCGAGTGCCGCCGCGCCGAGGAACTCTCCCTGCTTCCTCACGCAGAAGCCGAGCCCCGCCTCGAAGGGCGTCTCGTCGGGGGTGATGTCCGCTGCCCACACCCGGTAACCCTTCTCGAGGCGCATCGAGTCGATCGCCTTGTAGCCGCCGGCGAGGAGTCCGTGCTCCCGTCCCGCCTCCCACAGGGTCCGCCACAGCCCCGCCCCGTACTCCGTGGGGCAGTAGAGCTCCCACCCCAACTCGCCGACGAACGTCACCCGCAACGCCCGGGCGGGTACGTCGCCGACGGCGAGCTCTCGCATGTGCATGTAGGGGAACTCCAGCGGGTCGTCGGTCAGCGGCCCAAGGATCGCTCGCGCCGCCGGCCCCCACAGGGCGAAGCACGCCCAGCGCGCCGTCACGTCCGCGCAGCGGACGCTGCCATCCTGGGGGGCGTGGCGCCTGATCCAGCTGAGGTCGTGGTTGCCGAACGCGGTCCCCGTCACGATCGAGAACGTCTCCTCCTCCACCCGGGTGACCGTGAAGTCGCACTCGATCCCGCCCCTGCGGTTGAGCATCTGGGTGTACGTGATCGCCCCCACCTCCCTCGCCACGTGGTTGTCGCAGAGGCGCTCCAGGAACGCGCTCGCCCCGGGCCCTGCGACCTCGAGCTTCGCGAACGACGACTCGTCGAACAGGCCGGCCCGCTCCCGCGTGCCGCGGTGCTCGGCGCCGATCGCAGGCGACCAGTGCATCCCCGCCCAGCCCCGCGGTCGCAGCGCCTCGTCACCCGCGCGCGCGTTCGTCTCGTACCAGTTGACCCGCTCCCATCCCGACTTCTCCCCGAAGGCCGCCCCGTGCTCGGCATGCCAGCCGTAGGCACTCGAGACGCGCAGTGGCCTGCCCGCCTGGCGCTCGTGGCCGGGATAGCGAATGTCGTAGTAGGTCTCGTAGACCTCGCGGGCGCGCTTGAGCGTGTAGCTCGGCGAGCGGAAGTGACCTCCGAAGCGGCGGATGTCCATCTCCCACACGTCCATCGGCGGCTCCCCGGCGGCGATCCACTCCGCCATCACCCGCCCGATCCCACCGGCGCCGGCGAGCCCGTGCGCACAGAACCCGGCCGCCACGTAGAAGCCCCGCACCTCGCTCTCGCCGAGGCAGAACTCGTTGTCGGGGGTGAACGCCTCGGGGCCGTTGATCAGCCGCGTCACGGTGATCCTGTCCATCTCCGGCACCCGCCTGGATGAGTTCTTCGCGATCTCCTCGAAGCGTGGCCAGTCCTCTTCCAGCAGGCGCCCGTTGAAATCGGCCGGGATCGCGTCGAGCAGATGCGCGTCGAGCGCCCACGGCGCGGAGTGTCGCTCGTAGCCGCCCATGACCAGGCCGCCCCCCTCCTCGCGGAAGTAGATCAGCAGGTCGGGGTCGCGCAGCGTCGGCAGATGCTCCCCCGGCGTGCGCTCGCGGAAGGGCTGCGTGACGAGGTACTCGTGGGCGAACGGGACCACCGGCACGCGCACCCCAGCCAGGCGTCCGATCTCGGCCGCGAACATCCCGCCCGCGTTGACGACCACCTCGGCCTCGATCGGACCCCACTCGGTCTGCACGCCCCGCACCCTGCCGGCCTCGACGTCGATGCCCGTCACACGGGTGTGGGTGAAGATCCGACAGCCCCCCGCCCGCGCGCCGTCGGCGAGCGCCGTCGTCAGCAGCGACGGGTCGAGGTAGCCGTCGCTCGCGAGGTAGGAACCGCAACGGACGCCCTCGACGCTCATCAGCGGGAACAGCTCCCGCGCCTGCTCCGGCGAGATCAGCTCCAGCGGCAGGCCGAACGTCTTCGCCCACGCCACCTGGCGCATGACCTCCTGTTCGCGCTCGGGCGTGCACGCCAGGCGGATGCCGCCGCACTCGACCCACCCGCAGTCGAGCGTGCGGTAGAGCTCGACGGAGTCCATCATCAGGCGTGTGAGCGAGAGGCTCGAACGCAGCTGGCCGACGAGGCCCGCCGAGTGGAACGTGGAACCGCTCGTGAGCTCGTCGCGCTCCAGCAGCACCACGTCGCCCTCGCCGAGGCGGGCGAGATGGTGGGCGATCGCCGTGCCGCCGACGCCGCCGCCGATGATCACGATCCGGGCGCTGGCGGGCAGCTCACGCGGACGCAAGCCACTCCTCGAAGTCGGACCCGCCGACCGCCGCGAGCAGGCGCTCGAAGTGCCTGGCCGCGTAACCGGCGAAGTCGAAGTCGAGCTCCGACACGGCCCCCTGGACGACGCCCCAGGCGGCCTCGCGCGCGTCGGACAGGACCCGCATCAGTTTCAACGCCGCGCGGCGTCCGTCGGTCGGTCGCTGCTCGTGGTAGGCGGTGAGCATGCGCTCGTCGGCGACCTCGTCGAAGCCGTTGTTGACCGACAGGTTGCCGAGGTCGAAGTACGGGTGGCCCATGCCCGCGTACTCCCAGTCGACGATCAGGATCCGCCCGTCGTCCTGCGCCCGGATGATGTTGCCCGGAAGCAGGTCGTTGTGGCACGGCAGACCGACGGCGAGCGGGACCGCCGCGACGATCCGGGCCGCGACCGCCGCCGTCTGCGCGTACGCCGCCGGCAGCTCGCCGCCGCGCTCGCCCACGACGCGTCCGTAGTCCTCGAGCAGGTCCGGCACAGAGAAGCTGGTGGGCAGGCGCAGCCCCGAAAGGTGAAAGCGCCGGAGGGTCACGGCGAGCTCACCCGCGCGGTCGAGCAACTCGTGCTCGGAGAGCTCCGCGCACGCCACGAAGCTGGTCACGAGGCCGCCCTCGACCGTCGTCACGAACGCGGGCGCGACGCCGAGCCGGGCAGCGGCGTCGCTGGCCATCCTCTCCGCCTCGCGGTCGATGCCGAGCAGCCCGGTGTCCCTGCCGTGGCGCCTGATCACGTACTCGACCCCGCCGAGCCGGGCACGGAAGTTCCGGTTGGTGATGCCTCCCGTGAGCGGCACGGGCTCCCCGCCCAGGGCACCGAGCGAGGGTTCGAGGCCGGCCACGATGTCGTCGAGTTCCCCGATGGCGTCAACGTACCTTCGCGCGAGAAGGACCGCAACATATACCTTCTGGGCATGACCGGCCGGCGAGGGGACGGAGCGGGCCGGACGATCGGAAGGGGACGGTGAGCGCCGCCACGGAAAGCCCCCGACCCGCCGGCGAGCTGATCGCAGCGGTGCAGGCCGACCTCGACCGGGCCCGCGGCGCGATCGCCGGAACCGCGGTGCGGACGCCCGCGATCCCGAGCACCGAGCTCGGCGCCATGCTCGGATCGCCGGTCGTGCTGAAGGCGGAGTGCCTGCAGCGCTCGGGCTCCTTCAAGCTGAGGGGGGCGCTCAGCAAGCTCGCCTCGCTCGGCGCCGGCGCCGCGGGAGGACTCGTGACCGCGAGCGCCGGCAACCACGGCCGCGCGGTCGCCGACGCGGCCCGCACGAAGGGGGTTCCGTGCACCGTCTACATGCCCCGCGACGCCACCGTCTCGAAGGTGGCCGCGGTCGAGTCCCTCGGCGCGGACGTGCACCTCGAGGGCGACTCGGTCGACGAGGCGCTCGCGCTCGCCGCTGGCGCGGCGCGCGCGAGCGGGGCCGCCCTCGTGCACCCCTTCGACGACCTCCAGGTGATCGCCGGCCAGGGCACCGTCGGCATCGAGTTGCTGGAGGAAGTCCCCGACATCGCCCGCGTGATCGCGCCCGTTGGCGGCGGCGGGCTCGCCGCCGGGCTCGGTGTCGCGCTCCGGCGCTCATCCAGGCGGGTCGCGCTGATCGGCGTGCAGGCGCAGGCCTGCGCCCCCTACGCACACGCCCTCGCATGCGGGTCCTCCGCCGGGGGAGCCGCGCTGGCACCGGGAGCCACGATCGCGGACGGGATCGCGATCAAGCGGCCGGGCCGGATCACGCTGCCGCTGCTGGAGGAGCTCCTCGACGGGATCGAGACGGTCGCCGAGGACGAGATCGCCGACGCGATCGTGTTCCTCGCCGAGCGGGCCAAGCTCGTCGCCGAGGGCGCCGGCGCGGCCGCGCTCGCCCTCCTGCTTGCGACCCGGCTGCGCCGCGTCGAGGGAACGACAGCCGTCGTGGTGTCCGGTGGCAACGTCGACAGCGGCCTGCTCGCCGGGCTGCTGCGCCGTCACGAAACCGAGGAGGGGCGCCGGGTGCGTCTCTTCACACGGGTGCCCGACCGTCCCGGCGGCCTGGCGGAGCTGCTCGAGCTCGTCGCCCGCTCGCGCGCGAACGTGATCAGCGTGGAGCACGTCCGCGAAGCCGTCCCGCTGCGGGTGCGCGAGACCGGGGTCGAGCTCACCCTCGAGACGCGCGGGCGCGAGCACACCGGCCAGCTCCTCGCCGGCCTGCGCGACGCCGGCTATGAGGTCCTGGTCGGCTAGACGCCAGGCTCGAGGACCTGGAGGCCGTCGAGCCCCGCGGTCGCCTCGACGAAGGCGCGCCAGCGCCGTCCACCACGCCTACGCTCGTCCTCGCCGAGGAGCGGCTCTACGACGCGGCCCTCGGGCAGCAGCTCGACCGCCTCCGCGACGCTCGCGAACACGCCGGCCCCCACGCCGGCGAGCATCGCCGCTCCGAGCACGGTCTGGTCCGCTCGTCCCACCTCGAGCGGCAGGCCGAGGGCGTCCGCCTGCAGCTGCAGCAGGGTCGC
The DNA here is from genome assembly GCA_963743505.1 of uncultured Solirubrobacteraceae bacterium. Lineage (GTDB taxonomy): Bacteria > Actinomycetota > Thermoleophilia > Solirubrobacterales > Solirubrobacteraceae > Palsa-744. The sequence continues at coordinate 44,295 of CAVUPZ010000004.1, forward strand.
GTCGTTGGTGAGCCCGCCGTCCACCCGCAGGCGCTCCACCGGCATGCTCGCCGCGATCGCGCCCACGATGTCGGCCACGCGCCAGGCGATCGCCTCCAGGGCAGCACGGGCGATGTGAGCGGGGCCGGTGCCGCCGTGCAGGCCGGCGAGCACGCAACCGGCCTGCGCTCGCCACCACGGCGCACCGAGGCCGGAGAGCGCCGGTAGCACGAGCACGCCGCCGCTGTCCTTCACGGCGGCCGCCAGCGCGGCCAGCTCGGCCGCGTCGCCCGCGAGGCCGAGCTGATCGGCGAGCCAGTCGAGCAGCGCCCCGGCGGCGAACACGCCGCCGTCGATCGCGTGGCTGACATCGCCGATCCCCCCGGTCGCATCCGGGCCGCCCCAGGCGACGGTCGGCAGCAGGCCGGGCACCCGGGCCGGTCCGCGGCTCGGGCCGAGCACGAACACGCCCGTCCCGTAGGTGGCCTTCAGCTCGCCCGGGGTGACCGCGCCGGAGCCGGCGAGCGCGGCCTGCTGGTCCACCAGCTGGGCCGTCAGCGCCAGTGGGGCCGGCCAGCGCTCGCAGCGCAGCTCGGCGAGGGCGCCGAACGAGGGACCGAGACGGGGCAGCCACTCCCGCTGCAGCCCGAACGCGGCGAGCAGCTGTCCGTCCCAGTCGCGCCCCCCGACCGCCAGCAGCTGCGTCCGCGAGGCGGTCGACAGGTCGGTGGCGAAGCCGCCGCCGAGCCGCTCACGCAGGAACGCGTCGACGGTCCCCAGACGCAGCGTCCCCTGCGTCCGGGCGTCCGCGAGCGCAGGCTCGTGTGCGAGCAGCCATGCCAGTTTGCCGGCCGAGAAGTAGGGGTCGAGCGGCAACCCCGAGCGTGCGGGGACGTCGGGGCCGATTTCCGCCAGGACCGATTCCGCGCGCTTGTCCTGCCAGACGACGACCGGTGTGAGCGGGCTGCCTGTGACGGCGTCCCAGGCGAGCACGGACTCTCCCTGGTGGTCCAGCCCGGCGCCGAGGAGCTCGTCGCCGTCGAGCCCGGCGAGCAGCTCGGCGACGCAGTCGATGACCCCGTCCAGCACGAGCTCTGGGTCCTGCTCGACCCGTCCCGGAGCGGGGTGGGTGACCGGCACCCGCCGCCGCGACGCGGCCACCGGACGGAGCGTGGCGGCGTCGAACAGCGCCGCCTTGATGGCCGTCGTGCCCTCGTCGATGCCCAGCAGCAGCCGCCGGCTCACCGCTGCCCTCCCGCCGTGCCGGAACCTCCCGCGCTCCCGCGCCGCGCTGCCGCCCGCTGCCACCATGGCAGCGGGTCGGCCCGTGGGGGCGGCGCGGGCAGCGCCCGCTCGCCCGCGAGCTTGATCGCGCCCTGTTGCTCGAGCAACTCGGCGACGTGCTCGCCGATCGCCGGCGACGCGGACAGCCCCGTCGAGCGGATCGCTGCCACGTGCACGAGACCCGGCACGCGCCCGGAGGGCTCGATCACGTAGTTGGCGTCGCGTGCCGCCGGGCGCAGCCCGGCGTACGCGCCCACCGTGTCGCGCCCGCTCAGCGCGGGCAGCATCCGCTGTGCCCGGGCAAGGATCAGCTCCGCGGCGTCCGGCTCCACCGACCAATCGGCCTTGTCGGTCCGTTCGCGTGCGGTCGGCCCGGCGAGAACAAAACCGTCGACGGTCGGAAACACGAGCACCCCCTTGCCGATCGCCGAGGGCGCCGGCAGCAGGATCTCCCGCAACGGCGCCCCGGCCAGGTCCGCGAAGACGAGGAACTCCCCCTTGCGCGGGTGGATCTCGGGCAGCCGATCGCCGGCCAGCGCGGCCAGCTCGTCCGCGAACAGGCCCGCGCAGTTGACGATCGCGCGCGTGCGCAGGCGCTTCCCGGTCGCAACCGTGACCACGAGCCCACCGTCGGCCTCCCGTTCGATCGCCACGGCGCGGGCGTTCAGGCATACCCGCGCGCCGCCGCCCACGGCAGCGCCTGCGAGGGCTTCGACGAACGCGATCGGATCCGTCACCGCCTCACCGGGTACCCGCAGCGAGCCGTCGGCTTCCAGCCGCGTCTCGACGCCGTTGACGGCGGCGTTCGCGGCCAGCGAGAGGGCGATCTCCTTCGCGTGCGGCCCGGACGGTCGCAGGCGCGCGCCGCACCTCAACGTCGGCACGCCCAGCTCCGCGAGCAGCTCGCCGCGCAGGGCCGCCGCGCGCAGGATCAAGCGCGTCTCGAGCTCGCCGGGCCTGGAGTCGAACCCCGTGTGGAGGATGCCGGAGTTCGTCCCGCTCGCGCCGAGCGCGAGCGCCCCCTCGGCCTCTAGCAGCACCGCACGAACCCCCCGCCTGGCGAGCGCGTGCGCGACTGCGCAGCCGACCACCCCGCCGCCCACTACGACGACCTCGGCGTCAGCGCCAGGGAGCACCGGCGGGACTCTACGCCGCCGGGCACCGAGGAGCCGGAGCGCCTGCGACTAGGCTGGCGTGCAACCCGACCCCGGAACAGGACCATGCAGATCCGCCCGTTCGCCATCGAGCGCTTCTACGAGCGCTGGGAGTTCCGCGCCGAGCTGATGCTCTCGAGCAGCGACTGCGAGACGATCACCCTGGCGTCCCTGCTGGCGCTCGAGCCGGACGCCGGCGAGCGCCTGCTCGACCTGCGGCTCGGCTACACCGAGGTCCCCGGCTCGCGGGAGCTGCGCACGGCGATCGCCGCCACCTACGAGCGCACCGAGCCGGCCGACGTGCTCGGCCTCGCCGCCGCGGAGGAGGGCATCTTCCTCGCCTATCACGCCCTCCTCGGGCCTGGCGACCACGTGGTCGTCGAGTCTCCGTCCTACGGGTCGGCGATCGAGGTCGCGCGCAGCACGGGCGCCGACGTGAGCCTGTGGCAGCGCCGCTATGGGGACGGCTGGGCGCACGACCTCGAAGCGCTCGAACGGCTGCTGGGACCCCGGACGCGCATGATCTACGTCAACTCGCCCCCACAACCCGACCGGTACGCAGATGTCCGAAGCGGTGTTCGAGCGGGTCCGCGAGCTCGCAGCCGAGCGGGAGGCGGTGCTCCTCAGCGACGAGGTCTACCGGGGCCTCGAGCACGACCCTGCCGAGCGCCTACCGGCAGCCTGCGACGTCTACGAGCGGGCGGCTCTCGCTCGGCACCGTGTCCAAGGCCCACGGCCTGCCCGGCCTGAGGCTCGGGTGGCTCGCTTGCCGCGACGCCGACGTGCTCGACCGGATCAAGCGAGCTGAAGCTCTACACCACGATCTGCTCGAGCGCCCCCAGCGAACTGCTCGTCGCCCTCGCGCTTCGCCACGCGGGCGAGCTGATCGAGCGCAACCGCCGCCTGGTGGGCGCGAACCTGCCCTTGCTCGAGGCCTTCATCGACCGGCGCTGCGACCTGTTCGAGTGGGTGCGTCCGAGCGCCGGTCCGATCGGCTTCCCGCGCGTCACGGGGATCGGGGACGTCTCGGCGTGGTGCGAGCAGATCGCCGACCGATGCGGGTGTGCTGCTGCTGCCGGGCGATGTCTACGAAGAGCCCGGCCACGTCCGCGTCGGCTTCGGTCGGGCGAGCCTCCCGCAGGCGCTCGAGCGGCTCGACGAGCACCTCGGCTGAGCGCCCCTTCCGTCGCAGAGGTTCATCCGCACCCTCGCAAACGAGGCCGAGGACCCCCTCGGGTCTCGCATCTAGAGCACCTTGGAGAGGAACGCCCGGGTGCGCTCGTGGCGGGGGTGCTCGAGCACCTCGCCGGGCGTCCCGTCCTCGACGACGACGCCGCTCGTCCATGAACACGACCGTGTCGGCGACCTCGCGCGCGAAGCCCATCTCGTGGGTGACGACGACCATCGTCATGCCGTCCCGTGCGAGCTGCTGCATCACCTCGAGGACGTCGCCGACCAGCTCGGGGTCGAGCGCCGAGGTGGGCTCGTCGAACAGCATCAGCTTCGGGTCCATCGCGAGCGCCCGGGCGATCGCGACGCGCTGCTGCTGGCCGCCGGAGAGCTGCGCAGGGTAGGCACTCGAGCTTGTCCGCGAGGCCGACCCGCGCGAGCAGCTCGCGGGCGCGCTCGCGGGCGCTGGTCGCGCGGCAACGCCCTTGACGTTGATCGGCGCGCACGTGACGTTCTCGAGCGCGGTCATGTGGGGGAACAGGTTGAAGTGCTGGAAGACCATGCCGATCTCCGCACGCTTGCGCGCGATCTCCGATTCCCGCAGCTCGTGCAGCTTGTCCGCCCGCCATGCGGTAGCCGACGAGCTCGCCGTCGACCGACAGCCGCCCGGCGTCGATCTTCTCCAGGTGGTTGATGCAGCGCAGGAACGTCGACTTGCCCGAGCCGGAGGGTCCGAGCAGGCACATCACCTCCCCGGGCATGACCCGCAGCGTGATCCCCTTCAGAACCTCGTGGCGGCCGAAGCGCTTGTGGACCCCCTCGGCCAGCACCATCGGGGCGCTCACGACCACTCCCGCCGTCGCAGCGTCAGCGCCGTGCAGCCGCTGCAGCGGCGTGGGCGCGAGCTGGCGCGAGGATCCCGCGGCCGTAGTAGCGCTCGAGGTAGTACTGACCGACGTAGAGCACGCTCGTGCAGATCAGGTACCAGATGCTCGCCACGATCAGCAGCGGGATCGTTTTGAAGTTGGTGGAGTAGATGTTCTGGACGGCGTAGAGCAGGTCGCCGACGGCGATCACGCTCACGAGCGAGGTCGTCTTCAGCATCGAGATCGTCTCGTTGCCGGTCGGCGGGATGATCACCCGCATCGCCTGCGGCAGCACGATGCGGCGCATCGTCTGCAGCCGCGTCATCCCGAGCGACTGCGCCGCATCGGCCTGGCCCTCGTCGACCGAGATGATCCCCGCCCGGACGATCTCGGCCATGTAGGCGCCCTCGTTGAGGCCGAGGCCGAGGATCGCAGCCGTGAACGGCCGTGATCAGCGTGTTCGCATCCGGGTGCACGAACGACGGGCCGAACGGGACGCCCAGCCCGATCTTCGGGTACAGGGCGGCGATGTTGTACCAGAACAGCAGCTGCACGAGCACGGGCGTCCCGCGGAAGAACCAGATGTAGAGCCAGCTGCCACCCGAGACGAGCGGGTTGGGCGACAGCCGCATCACCGCCAGCAGGACGCCGAGGACGATCCCGATCGCCATCGCGATCACGGTCAGCTCGAGCGTCACGCGCAGCCCTTCGAGGACACGCGGGTCGAACAGGTAGTGGCCGACGACGCTCCATTCGAAGTGGCGGGTCGGTGGCGGCCGAGCGTACGAGCGCGACCGCGACGACCAGCACGATCGACGGCGGCGACCCAGCGGCCCGGGTCGCCGCACAGGGACGGCCCTTATCTCCTCGGGCCGTCCCCCGCTACCGGTGACCTCGTCAGAGGACACCGCGTCCGGCGCTCAGCTCTTGGCGCCGTTGATCGTGGGTTCGGTGATCGCGCCGGACTGCGAGGCCCCACTTGGCGAGGATCTGCGGTGTAGACGCCGTCGGCCATCAGCTGCTTCAGCGCGGCCTGGGTCGGCGTCGTCATGCCGGTGTTCTTGGGGATCGCGATCCCGTAGGGGGCGAACGCGTAGCTTTCGCCGATCAGCTTGAACTGCTGGCCGTTGACTGCTTGATCTGGTAGGCCACGACCGGCGAGTCGGCCATGCCGAGTTCGGCCCGGCCGCTGGCCACCGCCAGGTTGACGGGGTTCTGGCCCGGGAAGCTCAGCACGGTCACCGCCTTCTTGCCTTCTTTCGTGCAGGTGGCGCTCTGCTTGGTCGCTTCTTCGAGCTCGACGGTGCCCTTCTCGACGGCGACGGTCTTGCCGCAGAGGTCGGCGATCGTCTTGACCCCGGGGTTCGACGTCGTCTTCGCGTAGAAGGAGATTCCGGCGTTGAAGTAGTCGACGAAGTCGACCGTCTTCTCGCGTTCCTTGGTGTCCGTGAACGAGGACACGCCGAGGTCGTACCTGCCGGCCGCGAGGCCCGGGATGATCGTTTCGAAGTTCGAGTTGATGAGGTTGGCCTTCAGCCCCATCACCGCCGCGAGCGCGTGCGTCAGGTCGGCGTCCATCCCGATCACGGTGTGCCCGTCGGGCGCGATGAACTCGTTCGGCGCGTATTGCGCTTCGGTGGCGACGTTGAGCGTGCCTTTCGATTTGATCGGCGCCGGCACCTGCGCCGCGACCGTCGCGTCGGTCGTGGCCGTTGTCGCCGTGGCGCTCGCGGGCGTGCTCGTCGTATTCGAGCTGGAGGTCGAATTCGAGCTGCTGCCGCAGCCGGCGAGCGCGAGCGCGGTCACCAGGGTCAAGGACAGGCGGGCGACGAGCTTGCTCATCAGTGATCTCCATACGTTGATTTGGCCCTCGGCGAGGGCCTGCCGGGCGGCAAGTATAAGTCGCGCTCCCCCAGGAACGCCCTGCGCGGGCCGGGCGCGCGGCGTGACGGGTCCGGGAGGGCGCCGGGCACGCGCCGGCGTCGGGGTCCCGGGGGCGAGCGGTTGGCCGCTCAGGTGTCGTGCCCGAGGGCGGGCGGCGCCGAGCGGTACGTCGCGGGGGTCGCGGAGAGCCGCAGAGGGTTACGGGTGAGCCGCGCCCGGGTCCCGTCAGGGCGCGGGACCTCCACGATCGGCTCGAGGCCGAGACGCTGCGCCAGTGCAAATGCGCCCGCGATGTCGTTGACCTCTCCCGCCGGAACCCCGGCGGCCGTCAGCGCGGCCGCCCATGCCCTCACGCCGCCGTCTGCGAGCCGTCGCTCGAGCGCACCGTCGAGGGCGAGACGGTTCTCCACGCGGTCGCTGTTGGTGGCGAAGCGATCGTCCCGGGCGAGCTCGGGCGCTCCGAGGACCCGGCACAGGGCAGCGAACTGTGCGTCCGTGCCGACCGCGAGCACGAGCTGACCGTCGCGGCAGCGGTACAGGTCGTAGGGCGCGACGCTCGGATGGGCGCTGCCCATGCGCACGCCGACCTCACCGGCGAGCGTGAACGCGGATGCCTGGTTGACGAGCGCGGCGAGCAGCGAGGAGAGCAGGTCCAGCTCGATCCGCTGTCCCTCGCCGCTGCGCTCGCGGTGGCGAACGGCGGCGAGGATCCCGACAGCGGCGTACAGCCCGCAGACGACGTCGACGAGCGCGACCCCGACCTTCTGCGGCGGCCCGTCGGCCTCCCCCGTCACGCTCATCAGCCCACCGACGGCCTGGACGAGCAGGTCATAGCCGGGCAGCCTGGCGCCCGCCCCGGCGCCGAAGCCGGTGATCGAGCAGTACACGAGCCCCGGCCGGGCCGCGGCCAGCTCCTCGTAGCCGAGGCCGAGCGAGTCCATCACGCCGGGACGGAAGTTCTCCACGACGACGTCGGCCGCGGCGGCGAGTCGGCGGGCCTCGCCGGCGCCGGCCTCGGAACGCAGGTCGATCGCGATGCTGCGCTTGTTGCGGTTGACGGCCTCGAAGTAGGTCGCCATCCCGCGCTCGTCCCACGGGGGTCCCCACGAGCGCGTGTCGTCCCCGCTGCCCGGGCGCTCGACCTTCGTCACCTCCGCCCCCAGGTCGGCCAGGACCATCGTCGCGAGCGGCCCCGCCAGCACGCGCGAGAAGTCAAGGATGCGGAGGCTGTCGAGGGCGCCGGCCACCCCACCTGTATATATGAGGCCTGGAACTCGAGTGAGAAGGAGGTGCTGCGATGACGGGCGCCGCTGCGGCCCGGACGGAGATCCGGCCGCTGGACTTCCTGGATGTGGATCACCTGCTCGGCGACGAGGAGCGCGACATCCGGGACACCGTGCGGGCGTTCGTGCGCGACCGCGTGCTCCCGGATGTGGGGGACTGGTTCGAGCAGGCACGCATCCCCCTCGAGCTGGCCCGTGAGCTCGGACGGATCGGCGTGCTCGGCATGCACCTGACCGGCTACGGCTGCGCCGGCGCGGGGGCGACCGCGTACGGCCTTGCCTGCATGGAGCTCGAGGCCGGCGACAGCGGGCTGCGCTCGCTCGTGTCCGTCCAGGGATCGCTGGCGATGTACGCGATCTGGCGTTGGGGCAGCGAGGAGCAGAAGCAGCGCTGGCTGCCGGCGATGGCCGCGGGCGAGGCAATCGGCTGCTTCGGTCTGACCGAGCCCGACGCCGGCTCCGACCCGGCGGCGATGCGCACCCACGCCAGGCGCGCCGGCGGGGACTGGGTCCTGCACGGACAGAAGATGTGGATCACGAACGGGTCCGTCGCCGACGTCGCGGTCGTGTGGGCGCGCAGCGAGGACGGCGTGCGGGGGTTCCTCGTGCCGAAGGGCACCCCCGGCTTCAGCACCCAGGACATCCATCGCAAGCTCTCGCTGCGAGCTTCGGTCACCTCCGAGCTGCTGCTCGACGACGTGCGCCTGCCCGATGACGCCGTGCTGCCGGAGGTCTCATCGCTGCGCGGGCCGCTCTCGTGCCTGAACGAGGCGCGCTTCGGCATCGTCTTCGGCGCCGTGGGAGCGGCGCGGGCCTGCCTGGAGGCCGCCCTCTCCTACGCGGGCGAGCGGATCGCGTTCGGCCGCCCGATCGCCGCCACCCAGATCCAGCAGCAGAAGCTCGCGACGATGGCGCTCGAGGTCAACCGGGCGTTCCTGCTCGCGCTCCATCTGGCCCGGTTGAAGGAAGACGGGCTGCTGCGCTCCGAGCACGTCAGCATGGGCAAGCTCGGCAACGTCGACGCCGCCCTGGCCGTCGCGCGCATGGCCCGGCAGGTGCTGGGGGCCAACGGGGTCACCCTCGAGTACCCGGTGATCCGTCACATGAACAACCTCGAGTCGGTCGTCACCTACGAGGGCACCGCGGACATCCATGCCCTCGTCGTCGGCGGGGCGCTGACGGGCCATCAGGCGTTTCGCTGAGCGCAGCCGCTAGCGCGTCTGGACCACGGATGAACCGACGGCCGCATCGCCGACGTCCGCCCCGAGCAGCGCGGCGATCGCCTCCGCCGCTCCCGGGCGGGCGAGCAGGAAACCCTGGGCCATCTCGCAGCCCATCGCTTCGAGCGTCGTCAGCTGGCTCTGGACCTCGATGCCCTCGGCGACCACGGCCAGCGACAGCGCGTGACCGACGCCGAGGATCGCCCCGAGCAGCTCCCGGCTCTGACCGCCGTCGCCGAGTGCGGCGACGAAGCTCCTGTCGACCTTGAGCACGTCGACGGGCATCTTCTGCAGGTTGGCCAGCGACGCATAACCGGTGCCGAAGTCGTCGATCGCGACGCGCACACCGAGCTCCTTGATCTCACGCAGCCGGGCACCCGCGACGGCGACGTCGCGCATCATCGTCGTCTCCGTGATCTCGAGCGTGAGCCGCCCAGCCGGCAGGCCGGATTCGGCGAGCGCCTCGCGAACCTCTTCCACGAAGCCGTCGCGCGCGAGCTGGTGCGCGGAGACGTTCACAGACACGCCCAGAGAGCGTCCCTCAGCCGCCCAGCGCGCCGCCTGGCGGCAGGCCTCGCCGAGCGCCCAGCGCCCGATCGGCACGATCAGGCCGCTCGCCTCGGCCAGCGGGATGAACACGCCCGGCGCTACGACCCCGCGGATCGGGTGGCGCCAGCGCAGGAGCGCCTCGACGCCGATCACACGCCGGTCGGGCAGGTCGAAGATCGGCTGGTAGAGCAGGAACAGCTGATCGTCCTGGAGCGCCGCGCCGAGATCGATCTCCAGCTCGACCAGCCCGTCGGCGTCGTCGTGCAGGCGGGGGTCGAACAGGACGTAGCGGTTCTTGCCGTCGGCCTTGGCGGCGTAGAGAGCCAGGTCCGCGTCCCGGATCAACTCGTCGGGGGAGCCGTAACGCCCCACGGCGACCCCGACGCTGGCCGTGACCGCGACGATCCGACGGCCCCCTTCGAGCTCGACCGGCGCCCGCAGGACGTCGATCACCCTGTCCGCCAGCCCGTTCGGCGACGGGCCCTGGGCAGGCGCTTCGATCAGCACTACGAACTCGTCCCCGCCGAGCCTGCCGACCGTGTCCTCGGCGCGGACGACGCTGTGCAGGCGCTGGCCCACGACCCGCAGCAGCTCGTCGCCGGCCGCGTGGCCGAGCTTGTCGTTGACGTGCTTGAAGCCGTCGACATCCACGAACAGCGCCCCCGCCCGCATGCCGGGGCTCCGGGCCACGCGGGCCAGCATCTGCTCGGCGCGGTCGAGCACGAGGGCACGGTTGGGAAGCCCGGTGAGCGTGTCGTGCAGGGCCTGGTGGGAGAGCTCGCGGGTCTTCTCACGGACGAGCGACTGCGCCCTCATCCGGCCCGTCAGCAGGAGAGCGAACAGGAGCCCCGCGAGCACGCTCAGCAAGCAGCCGCCGAGCAGCAGGGCAAGGGCGTTGCGATCCTGCAGGACACCCGTGTCGAGGGATGCGCCGAGGCTCTCGACCCGCCAGCCGTTGTGCAGGTCGATCAAGCTGCGCTGGGCGTGCACGGGCGCGTGTCCGGCACTGAACACGACGTGCTGGCCGGCCGTGTGGAAGCTGAACACGACGGAGGTGTTCGGATGCCCCTCGAGCGCCCTCATGATCACCACTCGCGGCACCAGCAGCTCGCCGAGCCAGCCGATGAACGCCTGGCGGCGGCCCGTCACGGTTGGGGGAACCACTCCGCCCCGGTACACGGGCGTCTGGATCCCGAGCGCCGGGGTGCGGCGGGCGGAGAACGGGGCGTAGCTACTCGTGCCCTGGTCGCGCGCCGTGGTCAGCGATGGCTTCGCGAGCGCGCAGTAGTCGAGCCCCGGCGGCAGGTAGGTCGAGCGGTCGCGGGCCAGCCCGGCGCGGGCGAAGCAGTAGTAGGGGCGGATCCCCGGCGGCAGGACCTCGAAGGCGGTCGGCGCCCTGCCCGTCGCGGGACCGAACGGTTCGAGCGGGTGCGACGCGAGTTGCCGTTCGTAGGCCTGGAGTCTGGGGGCCGGGACGAGTTCGACCAGGCCGATGTCCTGCAGCTCGGGGTAGCGCTGCATCGCGTGGACGGACTCGGCCCAGCGGTCGAACTGTGTCGGCGTCACGTCTTTGTTCCAGGCCACGAATGCGCTCGCTGTCAGCACGAGGTCTTCCTCGTGCTGGATCGCGAGCTTCAGCGTCGATGCGATCTCCTCCGAGGACAGGTGGAAGCCGAGGCGGGCACGATCGGCATCCGTGTGCGCCACGGCGCGCGCCCCGAGCAGCGAGCCGCCGATGCCGCCCAGCACGAGCAGCGCGGTGAGCACGAGCCACAGGCTCCGGTGCCCGTCGACGAGCCGGCGCAGCCCGCCCGCGGCCGCGTCCCCGCCGGTGCCCAGCGGCGCCCACGCTCCGGCTCGCCCGCGTGGCGGGCCTGAGCGGTCGGGGACCTGCCTCGTATCGGTTTCTCCGTCGTCGGACACGTGTCGGTTTGTTGCGCGAAGGAGCGTCTGCAGACTGCATCGGCCCGCGAGCCGCGAGCTTTAGCGTCGCCCGCCGAATGCGGCCGCCGGCGCGCGTTCCCTCGAGCCGGGGCTAACATCGAAGCGATGCTCCACCGAGGCGCCGTGCTGCGGATCGCATTCCTGTGCGGCGCGGTCCTCGCGGTCGCGGGATGCGGCGCGTCTGGCAACGGCGCCACGACGGATGTCGCCTCGGGCGGCGCTCCCCGGTCCGCCGGGTCGGCCGCCACCAACCCCGTCACGCCGGCGAAGACCGGCCCGGATCCGGCCAGCGTCACGACGCCCTCCGCCGGGACCGGCGGGACCGCCGGCAAGGCTGCCACGCGGACGCGACGGGCGCTGCCGCTGCCCCCGAGGGCCCGCACCAGGCTCGATCGGCACGAGGTCGCCGGCAAGGTCGGAAGCGCCGACCCGCTGCCCGCCGCGGCGAGCGGGACCTATGTCGCTCCCGGGGCGCCGTCTGACGCCCAGGTGAAGGCCGAAGTGGAAGCGGCCCGCAAGGCCGGGATCGTGCTGCCGAAGGGGGACAGCGCACAGTCCTTCGAACAGGGCGCCACGTACGTGGGCGGCGGCGGCGGGGGGACGTGGGCCTTCCCGATCCAGCCCGTCACCACGGCCCTCGCCCCGGGCACGTGGAGCGATGACCAGGGCGTCGACATCGCGACGGCGGGCGGCGCGTGCGGGGGCGCGGCCGTCGAGGTGGCGATCACCGCGGGGACGGTGGTCCGGCTCGGCATCCCGGGCTTCGGCCCGTACGCGCCGGTGGTGAGGGTCGACAGCGGTCCGTACGCCGGCTGGTACGTCTACTACGGACACGCGGCACCGGCGCTCGTGAAGATCGGCGAACACGTCGCCACCGGGCAGCCCGTCGCGGAGGTGGGATGCGGGATCGTCGGCGCGTCCTCCGGGCCGCACCTGGAGATCGGCATCACCCCTCCGGGGGGTGCCACCTGCTGCCCGGCCGTCGGCGCGACGTCCGGCCTGGTGGCCGAACTGATGCGCCAGCTCTACGCCGGCTCGGCCTGAGGCGGCCTGGGCCGCGCGTTGCGGCTTGCCGGGAGGAGATCCGCTAGGCTGGCACGCGCCTAATCCGGGGCGGGTGCCCCGGAGCGGGGGAACCGAGTTGTTGGGGCGAGTTCCGCGGTAATCCGCGGGAGGCGAATGTTCGCTAGCCCGTCAGCTAACCCCGCCGGCCGACCACGAGAGGCAAAGCTTGATGGACCGGCTCCCCCGGCGCGCGTTCACGTTGCTCACGTCGCTGCTCGCGATCCTCGCGACGGCTGCCGTGACCGCTTCCGCAGCATCCACGGGAGGCACCGAAATGCCCGCTGCGCCCGCGCCGAGTACGCCCGCGCCGAGCACGCCCGCTCCGACGGGCTCCACGGGCGGGGCGGCCATAGCGCCCGCACCCGTGTTCCCCGGGAGCCCCTACCCGATCGGAGCCCGGGGCTGGGTCTTCCCTCTGTATCCACTCGCCCGGGTGGCCCCGACCGGGTGGTGGACCCAGGACGCGGGCGTCGACCTGGGCGGCAACGCCAACCAGTGCGGCCCGCACCTGCTCGAGCTCGCCGTGGCCAGTGGGACGATCGTCCACGAGGGCCTGGAAGGCTTCGGGCCGTGGGCGCCCGTCCTGCTCGTCGACAGCGGTCCCGACCGGGGCCGCTACGTCTACTACGGCCACGCGTCTCCGGCGCTCGTGCCCACGGGCACCCACGTGAGCGCCGGCCAGCCGATCGCCGAGGTGGGCTGCGGCGACGTCGGCATCTCCTCCGCGCCGCACCTGGAGATCGGTATCGAGGCGAAGGGCGCCACGGTCCCCGAAGACGTGCCTGCGCTCGGTGAAACCTCCGGCGAAACGTTGATCCTGCTGCGCTCGGCCCTGCACGCCGCCCACGTCGCCGAACTCGCCCGGCGGGCGGCTGCCGCAAAGGCAGCGCAGAAGTTCGGCACCCATCGCCCCTGAGTTGGCGCGCCGCGCGGGTCGCCGCGGTACCCGCCGCGCCTGAGCGCCGCCGCGCCGCGCGGGTGGCCGATGCGGTGCGCCCGCCCGAAGCGCTGCGCCGGCCACCGCCGGCCGCGATGCGTCCAACGGCGCTAAGGCTCCCCCGCGCCGCTGCCGATGAGGGCCACGTGACCAACTCCGTGCGCTCGCTGGGAATCCTCGATGGTCGTCGCGACTCCGCCCTGCGGTGGGCGGCCCTGGCCCTGCTCCTGGCCGCGATCGGCTTCCTGTTTCTCGCGCCACCCGCCGGGGCGCTCGTCATCTCGGCGGAAGGGGGAACGAAAGTCGGCATCCTCCCCTCCAACAACGAACTGCTCCTCGACGGATCGGCCGCCTTCGACCGCGTGAACAACTTCCATTTCTTCGCCGGCCCCGAAAGCTTCGGCAACCCGTCCGGGAACCCGGTCGTCCACGGCGCGAACATCTACGCGATCTACTGGGACCCGACCAAAGGCGACTACCACGGCGACTGGGAGCGCGTCGTCGACGGCTTCCTGCGCGACGTCGGCAGCTCGAGCAACCAGTTCAACTCAGTCTTCTCGGTCGACACCCAGTACACCGACAAGACGAACGAACCGGCCTACGACGCCTTCTCCTTCCACGGCGCGATCACCGACACGCAGCCGTACCCGACGACGGGCAACTGCACCGACCCCGAACCGATCCTCGAATGGCCGCGGTCGCAGACGAAGTCGCTGGGCTGCCTCACCGACAAACAGGTTCGCGAACAGCTGAGCTCCTTCATCGCCCAGCACGGCCTGCCCACGGGGATGCACACGATCTACTACCTGCTCACTCCCCCCGGCCTCACGGTGTGCCTCGACGAAGGCGGACCGGGAGGCCACTGCTCGGACTTCGAAAGCTCGAAATTCGAACGGAGCGCGCAGACCTTTACCACGGAAAGCTACGAACACAGCTTCTGCAGCTACCACGGCGCGATCAACCCCGACAAAGCGGAAAGTGGAGACGGCAACACCCTCCTCTACGGGATGATTCCCTGGACGGCCGGCGGCCTCGGCGACGGCGACCTCGCCCTCGAAAACGAGACCTACGCCACCTACTGCCAGGACGGCGGCTTCAACCCCGTGAGCAAGCCGAGGATCGAGACGTGGAGCGAAGAACCGCCGAAGGCCAACGACCAGGAGCCCAACCAGGACACGCAATGCCCCAGCGAAGACGGCTTCTGCGACGTCGGCCTCGCCGACCTGATCATCAACCAGATCGGCGTGCAGCAGCAGGACACCGTCACGAACCCGCTGCTGAACGCCTGGCAGGACAAATTCGGCAACGAGGTCGCGGACGAGTGCCGCAACTTCTTCGCCCCTGCCGAAGGCTCGTTCACACCCAACCCCGAAACGTCCGCCGGCACGCTGTACGACCAGCAGCTCGGCGCCGGTCGCTACTTCATCAACACGAGCTTCAACGAGGCGTCGATGAAACTGCAGTTCCCGGGCATCTCCTGCCTGCCGGGCATCCGCCTCGAACCGCACTTCACGGCCCCGAACGTCGTCAACGCCGGCGAAATCGTCGCCTTCAACGGCCAGGAGTCGGACATCACGCTGAACGCGAACACCACGTTCACGGCCGGCGGTGCGCCGCAGAACAACTACGCCACCTACTCGTGGAACTTCGGCGACGGCAGCCCCACCGTGAGCGGCTACGCCCCGGGCACGCCGCCGTGCGAAACGCCCTGGCTGTCGCCGTGCGCGGCGAGCCCGTCCCACGCCTACCAGTACGGTGGCACCTACGAAGTGACCCTGACCGTCAAGGACGTCGGCGGCGAGACCGAGCAGGTCGTCCACGATGTCACCGTCGTCGGGCCCGCCGCCGCCCGGCTCCGGTGGCTCGGGTGGCTCGAGCAGCGGTTCGGGTGGCTCAGGGGGCGCGGCGTCCTCGGGCGGCACGACCGGCTCCGGTGGCAGCGGCTCGGGCAAGCCCGGCAGTCCCTCCGGCGCGGCTCAGCTGACCCCGCCCGTGGCGACCGAGGCCGTCCTCACACGCTCGCTGCGAAGCGCCCTCAAGGGCGGGCTCCTCGTCAGCTACTCGGTCGACCAGCAGGTCGCCGGCCACTTCGAAGTGCTGCTCGCCCAGAGCGTGGCCAAGCACCTCCGCATCAGCGCCCCCCTCGCGACGAACCTGCCCGTCGGTGCGGCCCCGGAGGTCATCATCGGTCAGGCCCTGCTCGTCACGACTCGCGGCGGGCGCGACAAGGCCAAGATCTACTTCTCCAAGCGCATCGCGGCGCGGCTGGCGCACGCGCACAAGGTCGAACTGATGCTGCGCGTGATCGTCCGCAACCGTGCCTCCCGCACGCCGACGACGGTCATCAGCGCCTTCACCCTCGTCCACTGAGACCTCCGGGGCGATCGCGCTCCGATCGCTGGCGCTTGCGCCGCGCCGCGCGGGCCTTGTCGCGGAACACGAACCACCACAGGGCCGCCAGCAACACGTAGCCGCTGACCATCGAGATCGCCGCGACGACGGCGACGCCGGTGCCGTTGCCGCCACCCACCGATTCGCCGTCCAAGGCCATCACGACCGACGCCAGCACGGCCTGGATATGCATGTCCTGAGCCTACAGGCCGGGCCAGTGACGTACGACGAAGCCGGCGTTGTCGACCGCGCCGACCTGCCAACGCGAGGCGTACACACCGCTGCGCCCCGCGGTGTCGTAGAGGATCCCGTCGACGTACATGTAGGCGTGGCCCGCGTTGGCGTAGACGCTGATGTAGCGGCCGGGTCCGGGCACGCCCCAGTGCTCCAGTTCGCCCGAGACCTCGGGAACGCTCAGCAGGCCGCCGGCCGCGAGGGCGTAGCTGACCGAGCCTGAGCAGTCGTAGGCGCTGTCGACGAACGAACCGTGCCCGCCGCCGAAGACGTAGGGGAAGTCGGCGATCTCGTTCGCGCCGGCGATCACCTTCTGGATCACTTCGGGCACGTTCGAGGGGATCGCGATCGCGCCGCTACCGGCCACGGACTCACCGCCGGGCACGGGGGTCAGCTGTTGGTGCTGGGCCCGCTGCGCGCTGCGTTCGACCGCCTGCATCTGTTCGAGCTCGTGGCGGACTTCGGCGTCGGACGGAGCCCCCGCGGCCACGGCCGCTTCGCCCGCCTTCGCCGGTGTCGCCGCGGCGCGGTGGTGCGCCGTGGCGGGCGCGGGGAAGCTTTCCGCTTCCTGCGGGTCGGCTGCCTCGCGCTTGACTGCGGCGACGGCGCTCGGCGTCGCGACGGCGCCCACGGTGCTCGCCGCCACGAGCCCGCCCGTGTGCTCGGAGCCGCCGGCGGTCGTGCCGGCGCCGGTCGTGCCCGCGCCGCAACCGCAAGCGGCGCCGGCGAGCAGGCACCCGAGGGTGGCGAGCAGGCGCCGGGGCCGGAGCATCCGACCAGGCTAGCGAGTCGCTCCCGGGGCACGGGCCGCTACCCTGAGCGGATGCCCGAGGAAGCCACGGCTGTCGAGTTGCGTCCGCATGCCCGGCTGCTGCACGGCATGCGCCGGCCGGCCAACTGGTTGCAGCTCGTCCGCTTCGGGCTCGTCGGCGGCGTCGGCTTCATCGTCAACCTCGCGGTCTACGCGCTCCTGGTGGGGCCGGGAAGCGTCAACTACCACGTCGCCGCGGTCGCCGCGTGGCTCGTCGCGGTGCTCAACAACTTCGTCCTCAACCGCCACTGGACCTTCGACGCGCGCGAGGGTCGTGCCCGCTTCCAGGCAATCCGCTTCCTCGTCGTCAGCCTCGTCGCCTTCGGCGTCAGCCAGCTCCTGCTGACCGTGCTGGTCGAGGCCGCAGGGACCTCGAAGGTGCCCGCGCAGGCGATCGCCGTCGCGGCCTCGACGCCGCTGAACTTCCTCGGCAACAAGCTCTGGAGCTTCCGGGCCGGGGCCTGAGGCGGGCGCGCGTCCGGGCCCCGTGAGAGGGCCCGCGCGCTTCCTGGGCGCCGTGAGCGACACCTATACTTGGACACTCCCCCTTCCGGAGGCTATTTGTGCAGGAGATGGTGATCTACGGCGTCAGCTTCGACATGGTTGGCAAGCAGCCGATCGTGCTCCTGAAGACCGTGGACGGGAACAAGTTCCTGCCGATCTGGATCGGCCATCCGGAGGCCGCGTCGATCCTGATGAAGCTCCAGGGGGCCGGCACGCCGCGCCCGATGACGCACGACCTCCTCTGCGACATCCTCGGGGAGCTCGACGTCAAATGCACCCAGGTGTCGGTGACGGAGCTGAGGGAGAACACGTTCTTCGCCTCGATCACCCTCAGCGTGAACGGTCGTGAGGTCGAGATCGACTCGCGTCCGAGCGACGCGATCGCCCTGGCGGTCCGCGCCGGCGCCCCGATCTACGCCGCCGAGGAGGTGATCTCGGAGTCCGCGATCGAGTTCGAGCACGACGTCGAGGAGTCGGAGGACGTGGTCGAGAAGTTCAAGGAGTTCCTCGACCAGGTCTCACCGGAGGACTTCGCCGCCGGCGACTCCTAGGCCCTGCGGGCGAGTGCGCCCGCGAGCATCCCCGCCACGAGCTGGTCGAAGCCGATCCCCGCCGCGTCCGCGGCCTGGGGCAACAGGCTCGTCTCGGTCATTCCCGGGACCACGTTCGTCTCCAGCACCCACAGCTCCTCGCTGGCGCGCTCGAGCATCATGTCCACCCGCGCCACGCCCCTGCAGCCCAGCAGGCGGTACACGGCGACGGCGAGCTCCTGGGCCCTGGCGGTCGTCTCGGCCGGCAGCTCGGCGGGGCACACGAACGTTGTCATCCCGATCTCATACCTCGACTCGTAGTCGTAGAAGTCCTCCTCGCGCGGCACCGCCTCCACGACCGGCAGCGCCGTCGGGCCGGTGCGATCGACAACCGAGACGGCTAGGTCGCGACCGCTCACGTAGCGCTCCATGAGCACGGCCCGGTCGTAGGAGAACGCCCCGACGAGCGCGCCGGGTAGCTCCTCGGCCGCACGCGCGAACTTGACGCCGAGCGCCGAGCCGCCGGTGGCTGGCTTGACGACGAGCGGGAAGCCGAGCTGCTCGCCGACCCGGTCCATCGCCGCTCCCGCGCCCAGCTCGCGGATCGAGGCCTCACGGAAGGAGTGGAAGGGCGGCGTCGGCATGCCCGCCTCGCGCATCAGGTGCTTGGCGAGGATCTTGTTGGTGGAGCGCATGCACGCCGCCGGGCCGGAGCCGGTGTAGGGGATGCCGACCGCCTCGAGCAGCCCCTGGACGGTGCCGTCCTCGCCGTCACGCCCGTGTAGCGCGATGAACGCGACGTCGGGCTCCTGGGCCAGCAGCTGCGCGACCAGCTCGGGGCCGGCGTCGATCGCGACGACCTCGTGGCCGAGCCGCATCAGCGCCTCCTGGACATGTGCCCCGGAGCGCAGCGACACCGAACGCTCGAGCGAGCGGCCGCCCTTGAGGACGGCTACCCGACGGGTGACCGTCATCGATCGCGGCGGCGGCGCGCGGTGGGCTGCTCGTCGCGGCGGGGCAGGGCCACCACGTCCGCGAGCGGCGCTGCCGCGGCGGGGTCCGAGTTCTCGTCCATTGCGTGCCGAGCGGAGGATGCCGCCCGCGAGGAGCCCGTCAGCGAGCCCAACAGGCCGATCTGCTCGCGGGCCGCGCGGCCGATCCGCCGCACACCCTCGCGGATGTCCTGATCGGACATGCCGGCGAAGTTCAGTCGCATCGAGGACGACCCCCTGCGCCCGTCGACGTAGGCCGCACGGCCCGGCACGAACGCGACGCCCTCGCTCTTGCGCGCGAGGGCCAGCAGGTCGGTCGTGTCGATGCGCTCGTCGAGGGTCACCCAAACGAACAGGCCGCCGTGGGGGTGCGTCCAGGAGGCACTCTCACCGAAGTGCTCCTCGAGCGCCTCGAGCATCGTGTCGCGCCGGCCGCGGTACAGGGTCCGCAGCCGCTCGAGGTACCCCCGCCACCAGGGCTCGCCGTCGGACCCCCGCTGCTCGAAGCAGGCGGTGACGAAGGTCTGCGTGACCGACGAGGAGCACAGGTCTGCTCCCTGTTTGCCGAGGTTGAGCTTCTCGAGCACGGGTCGCGGCGCCACCGCCCAGCCCAGGCGCAGGCCCGGGGAGAGGATCTTGGAGAACGTGCCGAGGTAGATCACGAGGTCCGATGCGCCCGGTCGGCCGAGCGCCGCCGCGTCGAGCGCGTGCAGCGTGGGCAGCGGCGCGCCCTCGTAGCGCAGCAGGCCGTAGGGATTGTCCTCGAGGATCAGCAGCTCGCGCTCGCGGGCGACCTCGATCAGCCGCTGGCGGCGGGCCAACGCCATCGTCACGCCTCCCGGGTTCTGGAAGTTCGGGATCGTGTAGATGAACTTGGGGCGCCGACCTTCGTCCTGGAGGCGGTCGAGGGTCACCTCGAGCTCGTCGATCGGCATGCCCGCGTCGTCGATCGGGATCTGCTCGACGTGTGCCTGGTAGGCGCTGAACGTCGGCACCGCCCCCGGGTAGGTCGGCGCCTCCGCCACGATCACGTCACCCGGGTCGATCAGGGTCTTGCAGACGAGGTCGATCACCTGCTGTCCCCCCGTCGTGACGATCACCTCGGCGGGGTCGATGTGAGTGCCCTCGGCAGCCATCACCTCGACGATGCAGCCGATCGTGGCGGCCATCCCTTCCGTCGGCCCGTACTGGAGGGCGCGGGCCGTGGACTCGTGTGCCACCTGCGCCATCAGGCGCGCGTACATCTCCGGCTCGAACGTGCTCGTGTCGGGCAGGCCGCCCGCCAGCGAGATCACGTCGGGCTGCTCGGTCAGCGCCATCATCTCCCGCATGGCGGAGCTCTTCATGCCGCGGGTCCGCGCAGCGAACAGGGACTCGTAGCGCGCAAGCTCATGTGCGGCGGCCCGCGTCCTGCGCCCGCCGCCCTCGCCACCGGATAGCTTCATCTGTGTCTCGTGCCCCCTTTCTCGCGTTGCGGGCGCATGCCTATGCGTGTCCCCGCCGGAGCGGTCGTCTATCGTCCTGGCCTCCTAGCCGCAAGGTAGCGCACCTCCACAGGGCATCCCGCATGAACGGCATCTTCTTCTACATCGGGCTGGGCGCAGGCCTCGGGGCGGCCTGCGGGCTGCGTCCGTTCCTGCCGCTGCTGGTGGCCGGCGCGCTCGCGTCCTCGAGCGCGCTCGGCGTCTCCTTCGCCCACGGCGGATTTCACTTCCTGCAGGCGAGCTGGTGGCTGCTCGTCGTCGCTGTTGCGCTCGCGCTCGCCTACGCCGCCCAGCTGCTGCTCCGGCTCAACCCGATCCCCGAGTCGGGCGAGGGAGGGGCGCACACCACGCCGCTCGCGGCGGCGGTCGTCGGTCTCGGCTACGGCGCCGGCGCCGCCCTGTTCGCGGGCACGCTCGCGGACCACGGCGACGCCTGGTGGCCCGGCATCGTCGGCGGGCTCGCTGCGGCGGCGCTGGCGACGGCCGCCGTCACGCCGATCGTCAGCCGCGCACGCCGCCGGCTGCCCGACCGGCCTGCCCGGGAGGCGTTGACGATCTACCTCGACGCCGCCTCGCTCGTGCTTGCCGCGCTCGTCGCCCTGCTGCACCCGCTCGGCTACGTGCTCGTGGCTCTGCTGGCGTGGCTGTGGCTGCAGGGACGCACCCGCGCGGGCGAGCGCTTCGCCGGCCTGCGCATCCTCGGTCGCTAGGTTCGCGGTGAGCTCCCCGCCGCCCAAGCTCGTGCTCTGCGTCATCGACGCGATGGCTCCCGAGATGCTCGAGCGAGTCGTCGCGGACGGCGTCGCGCCGATGCTCGCGGCGCTGATCGAGAACGGTCGCTACGTGCCCGACTGCGTGGCCGCGTTCCCCTCCGTCACGCCCGTGTGCGCGGCGTCGATCGTGACCGGCGTCGGCCAGGACGAGCACCTGATCCCGGCCATGAACTGGTACCACCGCGGCGAGAGCCGCTACGTGGAATACGGCTCGAGCTTCCGCTCCGCTCAGCGCTTCGGCATCACCCGCCAGCTGACCGACACGGTCTACAACATGAACAGGGCCCACCTGTCCGACAGCACGCCCACCGTGTTCGAGACGCTCGACGACGCAGGGCTGCGCACTGCGGGGACCACCTACTTGATGTACCGCGGCCGCCACCGCCACGAGCCCCAGCGGGACACGGCCCTCACCCGCGTGGCCTCGACGCTCATGCGCCATCCGGTGATGGGGCCGCGGGAGCTGTTCTACGCGGACATCTTCGCCTCGCGTCGTACCGGCTGCCGCTCGGGGCTCGGAATGCCCGGCGTGCGCGACCGCCATTCCGGTTGCGTCGCCTCCTACCTCGTCGAGCACGACCTGTTCGACTTCCTGCTCCTCTCGCTGCCCGACAACGACTGGTACTCCCACAAGCGCGGACCCGACGCGCAGTTGCACGCGCTCGCCCAGGCCGATCTCCAGCTCGCCCGCGTGATGAACGCCGCCGGTGGGATCGAGCTCTTCCTGGAGGACCATGCGGTCATCGTGATGGCTGACCATTCCCAGGCGTCCGTGACGGCGACGATCGCCCTCCAGGACGAGCTCGCCGAGCTCGGCGTGCTCGCACCCGGCCGGAGCGCCGAAGAGAACCCCGACCCTGCCCGCATCGCCGTGTGCCCGTCGCAGCGGGCCGCGATGGTCTACGCCCTGCACGAGTCCGAGCGGGACGCGATGCGGGCGTCGGTCGCCAGCCTCGCCCTGCCCCTCGCGGGGATCGACCTGGCGATCTGGCTCGAGCGGGACGCCCACGAACGACCGCGGGAAGGCGTCATCGCGAGCCATGGCCTGGGCGAGCTGCGCTTCTGCCCCGGCGGCGAGCTGAGCGACCCGCGCGGCGCCCGCTGGAGCGTGGAGGGCGAGCTCGGGGTGATCGGGGCGAGCGTCCACGACGGGCGCCTGCAGAGCCCCGATTACCCCGATGCGCTGGCACGGGCGTGGTCGGCTCTGACCTGCTCGAGCTCGGGCGAGGTGCTGCTCTCGGCAGCGCCCGGCTACGAGTTCATCGACTGGGGCCGCCAGGCCCATGTGGGCGGCGGCAGCCACGGCTCGCTGCACGTGTCCGACTCGCTCGGCGCGCTGATCCTGACCGGCGTGGCGCCCCCGGAGCGGGAGCCGGGACAGTGGGCGATCCGCGACATAGCCGCGATCGTGCGCGGACACTTCGGCCTGGACGCAGGCAGCTGAGGGAGGCCATGCGGAGCGCTCGCAGCAGCTGGATGCTCGCCGCGACCGCAGCGCTCGTGCTGGCGCTGGCCCTCGCCCTGGCGGGCGCGCCGGGCGCCTCGGCGGCCCCGACCACCTCCACCCGGGCTGGGAGCGCCCCCAGCCATCCGCCGTCCACACCGGCCGGCACCGCGGCCGTCAGCAGCGAAGCGCCGATCCCCGTGCCGCCCTCCGAGGTTCCCCCGGCGGCGCGGCGCCTGTCCGCCGACGCGGTGCTCGCAATCGCCGCAGCCCTGCCGAAGATGAAGCAAGTCCGCGCGGAATATCCGGGCTCCTACGGAGGCGCGTACCTGAAAGGGCCCTTCCGCTGGCAGGTCAGCTACTTCTCCCGCGACGGCAAGAAGGAGATCGGGCAGGTCATCATCTCCGACCTCACGGGCCGCGTGCTCGAACAGTGGACCGGCTTCCAGGTCGCCTGGACGATGGCCCGGGGCTACCCCGGCGCGTTCGGGCGCCACGTCAACGCCCTCTACATCTGGCTGCCGCTGTGCCTGCTGTTCGTGTTGCCGTTCCTGAACCTGCGCCGACCGCTGTCGTTGCTGCACCTCGACCTGCTCGTGCTGCTCTCGTTCTCGATCTCGCTGGCGTTCTTCAACCACGCTCACATCTACGCCTCCGTGCCCCTGACCTATCCGCCCCTGCTGTACCTGCTCGCCCGCATGCTCGCGCTCCTGCGCCGCCGGCGCCGGCCGGCCGCGGGCCTGCGCCTGCTGTTCCCCGTCGGTTGGCTGGCCGTCGCGGTCGTCTTCCTGATCGGCTTCCGGGTGGGGCTGAACGTGACCGACGGGAACGTGATCGACGTCGGCTACGCCGGCGTGATCGGGGCCGAGCGAATCACCACGGACAAGCCGCTCTACGGCGGCTATCCGGCGGACAACGAACACGGCGACACCTATGGCCCCGTCAACTACGAGGCCTACGTACCCTTCCAGCAGGTGTTCGGTTGGAGCGGACGCTGGGACGACCTGCCTGCCGCGCACGCCGCCGCGATCGCCTTCGATCTGCTCGCGACCGCGCTGCTGTTCCTGCTCGGGCGCCGTCTGCGCGGGCCGACCCTGGGGGTCGTGCTGGCGTATGCGTGGGTGTCCTACCCGTTCACGCTGTTCACGCTCGAGAGCGACTCCAACGACACGCTCGTGGCGGTGCTGATCCTCGCCGCCCTGCTCGCGGCCAGCTACCGCTCCTCGCTCGCGACCGCGGCCCGCGGCAGCATGGCCGCGCTCGCGGGGCTGACCAAGTTGGCTCCCCTGGCCCTCGCCCCGTTGCTCGCGACCCACGGCCTGCACGAGGAGCCAAGGGCCTCCCGCCGCGCGCTCGCCCTGGCCCTGTTCGCGTTCGCGTTCGCCGGCACCGTCGCGCTTGCGTTCATACCGGGCCTCGCCCACGACTCCCTGCACACGATCTACGAGCGCACGGTCGCCTACCAGGCAGACCGCAACTCGCCGTTCTCGGTGTGGGGCCTCTACGGTGGCCTCGGAGGGGTCGAGCTCGGGGTCCAGATCGCGGCCGTGCTGCTCGCCCTCGCGCTCGCCGTGGTCCCACGCCGCGATGATCTCGTCGGGCTGGCCGCGGCGTGCGCGGCCGTCGTGATCGCGCTGCAGATCGGCATCGAACACTGGTTCTACCTGTACATCCCGTGGTTCTTCCCGCTCGTGATGCTGGCCCTGCTGGGCCGCGTCAGCGAGCCGCCGCCCGCTCTGACGGACGTGGCATCAGTACCTGCTCGATCGAATCTGCCCGCAGCCGGCGTGAGCAGCTGACGAGCACGCCCATCAGCCACGGGTCCTCGGGCGAGGTCTCGAAGCGCACGGGCATCTGCGTCACGAGCGACTCGACCGCCTGCTCGCGCTTGACCCCGATCACGCCGCCCCGCGGACCGGTCATGCCCACGTCGGTGATGTACGCCGTGCCGCCGGGGAGGACGCGACCGTCAGCGGTCGGGACGTGGGTGTGCGTTCCGACCACGCAGGTCACCCTGCCGTCGAGATGCCAACCCATCGCGACCTTCTCGGATGTCGCCTCGGCGTGCACGTCGACGAGCACGTGGTCGACGTCGCCGAGCTCCGACAGGGCGACCTCGATCTCTGTGAACGCCGAGCGGCCCGCGCGCAGGTACAGGTTGCCGCTGAGGTTGACGACGCCGAGACGGACGCCGTCGCTCTCGACGACCGTTGCCCCGCGACCCGGCTGGCTGCGCAGGAAGTTGGCCGGCCGGACGATTCGCCTATTGCTATCCAGATAGGGGTAGATCTCACGGCGATGGTATGTGTGGTTCCCGAGCGTGATCGCATCGACGCCGGCGGCGAAGATCTGCTCGGCGTTCTTGGGCGTGATACCGAGGCCGCCGGCCGCGTTCTCGCCGTTGACGACGACGAACGTGGGGTCGTGGCGCTCGCGCAGCAACGGCAGGCAGTCGACCAGCGTGCTGCGGCCGATCCCGCCGACGACGTCCCCGACGAACAGGATCCGCACGGGACGCTCACCGGCGGCCTGACCGGCGCCGGCATCCGCCGTCGATACCGGCTCGCCGTCGTCTGGGACCGCCTGCTGCTCAGCCATACTCTGCTGATGACGGGAGGTCGGTGACAGGCGTGCCCGGAGACGCCCCCCAGGCGGCCGCCCCGGACGCGGAGGAGCTCGAGCTCACGGATGTCGAGCCGTCCCAGGTGCCGCCTGCGCCGCCGCGGACGGTCGTGCCGCGGTGGGTGCAGCTCGTGCTGCTGCCGCTGTCGCTGCTCGCGCTGTGGGCGATCGCGAAAGCCGCCGGGAAAGTCCTCGTCATCTTCATCGTCGCCGCTCTGATCGCGTTGATCCTGAACCCGGCCGTTGCCTTCCTGCAGCGTCGGCGGTTGCCCAGGGGGCTGGCTGTGCTTGCCGTCTATCTCGCATTCTTCCTCGTGCTGGCCGGGATCGGCGTACTGCTCGCCAACCCTATCTCCAACCAGGTCCAGTCGTTCAGCCACACCGTCCCGCACCTGATCCGCCAGGCCAACAAGTCGCTGCTGGAACTGCAGAACACCCTCAACCAGCACGGCCTGCACATCCACATCATCAAGCAGGGCTCGACGGCGCTGCAGACGCTGGGCGAAAAGGTCGTCAAAGGATCGAGCTCGATCGTGTCCTTCGGCGGCGGCGTGCTGAGCGAAGCCGTCAGCGCCGGCTTCGACCTCGTGCTCGTGCTCGTGCTGTCGGTCTACATGCTGGTCTACGGCCAGACCATCGGCCGGCTGATCCGCCGCTACATGCCCGACGGCGACGGCACCCCGGCCGACGACTACCCCGAGCTCGTGCAGCACGCCGTCGCCCGCTACGTCGGCGGGCAGCTGCTGTTCAGCGTGATCATGGGGTCGACCGCGGGCCTCGCGCTGTACGTGTTCGGCGTGCTCGGGATCTTCCCCGCCGGTCGCCAGTACGCCGTCGTGTTCGGCATCTTCTACGCCGTGATGGAGCTCGTGCCCTACGTCGGACCGATCATCGGCGCGATCCCCGCCGTGCTCGTGGCGCTGTTCAACGACCCCGTCTCGGCGCTGTGGGTGGTGCTGCTGTTCATCGGCCTGCAGCAGCTCGAGGGGCACATCGTGGCGCCGCAGATCTTCGGCCACACGCTGCGCATCAACCCCCTGCTGGTGATCTTCGCGCTGCTGCTCGGGCTGCAGCTGCACGGGATCATCGGCGCGCTGATCGCGCTGCCGATCCTCGCCGTGCTGCGGGAGACCGTCGTGTACCTGGACCGGCACCTGACGTTCGAGTCGTGGTCGGGCTCCGGGCGCGACGTGCTGTGAGCGGCGCCCTCGCGGTCGAGTCCCTCGGCAAGCGCTACGGAGTCCTACAGGCGCTGCGCGATGTGAGCTTCGAGCTCCGGGCGGGGGAGCTCGCCGCCGTGATCGGACCGAACGGGGCGGGAAAGACGACCCTGCTGTCGATCGTGGCGGGGGTGCAGCGGCCCAGCTCCGGCACCGTGCACCCGGGCCCCGAGCTCGTCGGCTGGGCGCCCCAGCAGCCGGCGCTCTACTCGAAGCTGTCGGTGGCCGAGAACCTGAGGCTGTTCGCCCGCCTGGAGCGAGCCCCGGACGCAGCTGCGGCGGTCGCGCGGATGCTCGCGCAGACGGGCCTGCGCGAGCGCGCCGAGGATCTCGTGGAGCGCCTCTCGGGCGGCAACCGACAGCGCGTCAACGTCGCCCTCGCGCTGATCGCCGAGCCGCCTGTGCTCGCCCTGGACGAGCCCAGCGCCTCGTTGGACCCGGCCCAGCGAGAGCGGCTGTGGGAGTTCGTCGTGGCGCTCGCCGCGGCCGGCACCGCGGTCCTGTTCTCCACCCACAACGTCAACGAGGCACAGCGATACGCCGACCGGACGATCGTGCTGGCCGACGGCACGGTGCGCTTCGACGGCCCCCCCGAGCAGCTGCTGGAGGCGGGCGGAGAGCCGCCCGGGGGCGATCTCGAGCGGGCGCTCGTCGCCTATCTGGGCGGCCCGGCGGGGAGCCCGCCGTGAGGTGGCTGCTCGGGAAGGATCTCGTGATCCTGCGCCGCTCGCGCCTGCTCGTGGGCGTGCTCGTGCTCTATCCGGTCGCGATCGCCCTGCTGATCGGCTTGGCGATCTCGCGCAGCCCAAGCCGGCCGCGCGTTGCGATCGTCGACGAAACGCCGCCTGGCGAGACGATCCAGGTGGGCCGGGAACGGGTCAGCCTCAGCCACTACACGGACGAGCTGTTCTCGCAGGTCGACGCGGTGCCGGCGGCGAACCGCGAACAGGCACTCGAGCAGGTCAGAAACGGGTCCGTGATCGCAGCCGTGGTGATCCCGCCGGACATCGCCGCGCGGATCGGCTCGGGCGTGGAGCGGGGAACGGTCGAAGTGATCTACAACGGCGATGCGCTCGAGCAGTCGCTCGTCGAGTCGACCCTCACGGCGGCGATCGCCCACGCCAACCAGGCCTTCTCCGAACAGCTCCAACAGGCGGCCTCGAAGGCGATTGACGCGCTCCTGCAGGGGGGCGAAGCGGGCGTCCTCGGCGCCCCGCCGGGGCTCCCCGGGCTGCAGGCGATCCCGCCGCTGCTGCGGGGCATCATCGCCCGGGAGCCGCCCGGGGCCACGCGCAGCCAGCTCCAGCAGATCGCGACGTTCGCGACGTTCGCCGCCGAGAACCTCGCCGTCAGCAAGCGCGTTCTCGCCACGGTGGGGGAGCCGATCCAGGTGCACAGCACGCTCCTGCACGGCCGCCGCACACCGCTCGACACCTACGCCGTCGTCGTCGCGGTGACCGTCTCGCTGATGTTCGTGTGCGTGCTCCTGGCCGCCGGTGGGCTCGCGTTGGAGCGCGAAGAGCGGGCGATCGGGCGGCTCGTCCGCGGCCTCGTCTCACGCGAGACGCTGCTCACCGAGAAGGCCCTGCTCGCCGCGGGCTGCTCGTTCGTGGTGGCGTTCGGCCTGCTCGCGGGGGTCGGCGCGTTCGTGTCGCTGGACTGGTCGCGCGTCGGCCTGTGGGTACTCGCGTTGGCCGCCGGCGCGATCGCGTTCGCCGCGCTCGGCGTCGCCGTCGGCGCCCTTGCCCGCGAGGTCCGGGCCGCGTCGCTGCTCGCGTTCCTGCTGTCGCTGCCGCTCGCGTTCCTCGCGCTGGTACCCGCCGGGTCGGTTGCGAGCGGCTTCTACCACGTGATCGGGGCGATCTCGTTCGTGTTCCCGTTCAAGGCGGCGCTGCAGGCGCTCGACGCGGCGGTCAACGGCTCGGCACCCCCGCTGGGCACCTCGATCGTGCATCTGGCTGTGTTGAGCGCCGTGTTCGGCCTGCTGGCCCGGCTCGGGCTGAGGCGGGTCGAGTGAGTTCCCCGGGCCGCGGGCGAGTCGCCGTCGCTGCGCCGGAACGGTCTAACCTGGGGCGATGGGCTTTCCACAGACGCGGATGCGTCGCCTGCGGGCCAGCGCGGGGATGCGGGGGCTCGTGCGCGAGACAGACCTGCGCGCCGGGCAGCTCGTGCTGCCCGTGTTCGTGAGCGAGCGCACGAGCGCGCCCGACGGCGATGCGATCGAGACGATGCCCGGCGTGGTGCGCCACTCGCTCGCCGGTGCTGTCGCCGAGGCCGAAACGGCCGCTTCGCTCGGGGTCGCGGCGGTGATGCTGTTCGGGGTGCCCGCCGAGAAGGACGAGCGTGGCAGCGGCGCCTGGGACGAGGAGGGGGTGGTGCAGCTCGCCACGCGTGCGATCAAGCGCTCGCAGCCCGACCTGCTCGTGATGAGCGACGTATGCCTGTGCGAGTACACGACCCACGGCCACTGCGGCGTCCTGCGCGAGGACGGCAGCGTCGAGAACGACGGCACGCTCGAGCTGCTCGCCCGCACCGCGGTCAGCCATGCGCGGGCCGGGGCCGACATCCTCGCCCCGTCGGACATGATGGACGGCCGGGTCGGGGCGATCCGGGAGGAGCTCGACGGGGAGGGCTTCACCGACGTGCCGATCCTCGCCTACTCAGCCAAGTTCGCCTCGGCCTTCTACGGGCCCTTCCGCGACGCGGCGGGCTCGACGCCGGCGTTCGGCGATCGACGCGGCTACCAGATGGACCCGGCGAACGGGCGTGAAGCCGTGCGCGAGGCGCTGCTCGACGTCGAGGAGGGCGCCGACATGGTGATGGTCAAGCCGGCTCTCGCCTACGGCGACCTGATCCGGGCGGTCAAGGAGGCAACCGACCTTCCCGTCGCGGCCTACAACGTCAGCGGCGAGTACGCGATGGTGAAGGCAGCCGCGGCGGCCGGCTACCTGGAGGAGCGGGCGGCGGTGCTGGAGATCCTCACCTCCCTGCGCCGGGCCGGCGCGGACACGATCATCACCTATCACGCGAAGGAGGCCGCCGGATGGCTGGCAGAGCAGAGCTGAGCGACGCCGACGCCGAGCGCGCCGCGGCGGCGCTGCCGAAGGTCCGCAGCCGCAAGGACGGGGCGGCGATCCCGCTCGACGAGGTCGACCGCCGCCTGCTGAACCTGATGCAGGGGAGCTTTCCGATCGCGGCGCGCCCCTACCGGAGCGTCGCCGAGCAGGGCGGCCTCGACGAGGCAGAGGCGATGGCCCGCGTCGAGCGCCTGCTCGAGAAGCGGATCATCCGCCAGGTCACGCCGATCTTCGACACGAGGGCGCTTGGCTACTCCTCGATGCTCGTCGCCGCGAAGGTCGATCCCGAGCACCCGCATCGGGCGGCCCATGTCATCAACGAGCATCCCGGCGTCTCCCACAACTACCTGCGCAACCACGAGTTCAACCTGTGGTTCACGATCGCCACCGAGCCCGACTCCAAGCTCGGCCTGGAGGGCACGCTCGAGGTGCTGGCGGCGGAGGCGGGGGCCGAGTCCGTACGCCAGCTGCCGACGTTGAAGCTGTTCAAGATCCGCATGGATCTCGAGATGGAGGGCGACACGCAGGCGCTCGCGAGCGCCGCCCAGGCGAGCGAGCCGGTCGACCTCGAACCACAGCCCTACGACGACGTGGACATCGCGGTGATCCGTGCCCTGCAGGGCGACATGCCCGTCGTGGCCGAACCGTATGCTCCCGCCGCCGCCGCGCTGGGAATGGCGCAGGAGCCCTTCCTCGATCACCTCGCGGGCATGCAGGAGCGCGGGATCCTGCGCCGCGTCGCCGCGATCCTGTACCACCGCCGGGCCGGCTTCTCGGCGAACGGGATGGGCGTTTGGGAGGTGCCCGACGAGGAGATCTACGACGTCGGCTGCAGGATGGCTGCGTTTCGCGGGATCTCCCACTGCTACCAGCGGCCGACCTACGCCGACTGGCCCTATTCGGTGTTCACGATGGCTCACGGACGCTCCAAGGAGGAGTGCGACGCCGTGCTCGACGCGATCGCCGCGGAGACCGGGATCGCCGGGCGCGCGACGCTCTACTCCTCGACCGAGTTCAAGAAGATCCGCCTGCTCTACTTCACCGACGAGTTCAAGGACTGGGAGCGCAGGCACGCCTGATCCAGGCGGGCGCTCGGGCGAGGGCCGCCCGACCGAAGCCCTCGATCCCGCAGCCCCACCGGCGCGCGGAACGCTGTGATACTTCACAGAATGCATTCGGCGCTCGCCGGCTTCGGCCTCGGCTCAATCGTGGCCAGCACCCGCCTCGAGGAACCGTGAGCGCCCCGCTCACCGACACGCGCTCCTCGGCGCTCTACCGGCGCGCGCTCGAGCTGATTCCGGGCGGGGTCAACTCGCCCGTGCGGGCGATGCGCGCGATCGGCAGGGAGCCGATCTTCATCGCGGCCGGCGAGGGGGCCGAGCTCCTCGACGTGGACGGCAACCGCTACCTCGACTACGTCTGCTCCTGGGGGCCGCTGATCCACGGCCACGCCGATCCGCACGTGATCGAGGCGGTCACGGGGGCGGCCGCTCTGGGGACCAGCTTCGGGGCGCCGACGGCCGGCGAGGTCGAGCTCGCCGGCGAGATCGCCAGGCGGATGGCGGCGGTGGAGATGGTGCGGATGACCAGCTCGGGGACCGAGGCCGCGATGACGGCCCTGCGGATCGCGCGGGCGGCGACCGGGCGCGAGGCGGTGCTGAAGTTCGCCGGCGCATACCACGGCCACCTCGACGGGATGCTCGCGCAGGCCGGATCGGGTCTGGCCACCCAGGCCCTCCCCGCGAGCCCCGGCGTGCCGGCGAGCGCGACGGCGAGCACGGTCGTCGTGGAGTGGAACGACGTCGTGGGAGTGCGGGCGGCCGTCGCGGCGCACGAGCTGGCTGCGATCGTCGCCGAGCCGCTGCCGGCCAACATGGGCCTCGTCCCGCCACGAGCGGGGTTCCTCGAGCTGCTGCGGGAGCTCGCCGACACCTCCGGCGCGGTGCTCGTGCTCGACGAGGTGATCAGCGGCTTCCGCGTCGCCCGCGGCGGCGCGCAGGAACTGCTCGGCACATTCGCCGACCTGACCATCATGGGCAAGGTGATCGGCGGCGGGCTGCCGGCCGCGGCGGTCGGCGGGAGGGCCGAGCTGATGGAGTTGCTCGCTCCGGCCGGCGAGGTCTACCAGGCCGGGACGCTGTCGGGCAACCCGCTCGCCGTGGCGGCGGGGCTGGCGACGCTCGAGCTGCTCGACGCGGAGGCCTACGGTCGCCTGGCGGCGAGCACCGAGTGGCTGGCCGCCGGCCTGCGCGAGGCCGCCGGTTCCTATCCCGTGCAGGTGTCGAGCGTCCCGGGTCTGCTGAGCGTGTTCTTCAGCGAGCGGCCCGTGGGCTCGTTCGCGGAGGCGCGCGGTTGCGATCTCGCGGCCCATGCCGCGTGGTGTCGAGAGCTGCTGGCAAGGGGGATCTACCCGCCGCCCTCCCAGTTCGAGGCGTGGTTCCCGTCACTGGCCCATACGCCGGCGCAACTCGAACGGACCGTCGAGGCAGCAGCTGGCGCGTTCGCCGCGCTGCCCGAGCCTGGCGGAGCCCCGACGTGAGGACGGGGCGTCGCTGATGGTGGCTGAGGGGGGCGGACTCGCGCGGCTGGCGGGGCTGTTGCGGGCGGAGGGCGGCCTGATGGCGACGCTGGTGGCGCCGAGGAGCGGCAATGGCAACGGCGCGCACGCGGAGGAGAGCCCGGCGCTCATTGCCGCCCAGGGTCCCCGGGCGGAGGGCCGGCGCGAGGAGTACGAGCTCCTGATCGAGGCGATCTACGAGGGCTACCTGCTCCACTACGGTCGCCCCCGGGTGGTGCGGGTGCCGGAGGCCGACCTCTGCCTGCTTGCCGGCGACCATCTCTACGCGATCGGGCTGGCACGTCTGGTCGCGCTGGGGGACACGCTCGCAGTGGCCGAGCTCGCCGACACGATCACCCTGAGCGCGCTCGCCCAGGGGGCGGAAGAGCACGCCCTCGCCGGCGCCGTGTGGACGGCGGGGGCGAGAGCCGTCGGCTGGGGTCCCAGCGATGCCCACCAGCACGCGAAGGATCTGCTGCTCGACGGCGCTCCGGGGGCAATCGAGGCGATGCGCACAAGCGCCGCGGCGGTGCCGGCGCCGCCCTGAATCCCGCCTCGATATTGTTAGGCCGCGGTGTCCGACAAGCGCGCCAACCACAAGTCCAAGTACACGCTGGACCGGGGAATGCCGGGTGCGTTCGAGGGCGAGACGGTCACCCGGCGGCGGTTCATGACGGCCTCAGGCCAGACTGCCGGGGCGATCGCGGCGGGCGCCTTCGTGCTGCCCGCGCTCGGCTTCGCGATCGGGCCGATCTTCAAAAGCACCCCCCACCGGTGGGAAACGGTCGGCAGAGTGGGGCAGTTCCCCGACAACAACTATGTCCCCGTGGTCGTCACGCTGCAGCAGAACATCGGCGAGGCCGGCAAGTCGACGGTCTACATGCGCCAGTTCAACCCCCTGATCGACACGGACCCCTACGACCAGGGCACCCCCTACATCGCGATCTCGAGCCGCTGCGCGCATGTGGGCTGCCCGGTCCGCTGGGTGGACGCCTCGGAGCGCTTCATCTGCCCGTGCCACGGCGGCGTCTACGACCTGCTCGGCCGCCGCGTCGGCGGTCCCCCGGTCCGCCCGCTCGACCGCTTCTACACCCGCGTGGTGGGCGAACAGGTGCAGGTGGGCCCCCGCTTCAGCGTCAACAGCCAGCTGCGCCGCTTCTCCCCCCGCGATCCCGGCGAGCCGCTCGACGGGATCGGCCAGTACCTCTACCCCTCGCGGCCGGGCGCCCAGAAACTCTAGGCGCGGGCAGGCGAGACGACGATGCCCAGGGCACCCAAGCTTCCCGCGCCGCCGTTGCCCGGCCCCCTGCGGGAGCCGCCGCCGCGGCCCGGGGACGACAACGGCAAGGGCGGCGCGCTCGAGGGCGCGCAGCACGCGGGCATCGCCGTCGTCGACTGGGTCGATGAGCGCACCTCGCTGAGCGGCGCTGCCCGATGGCTGATGTTCCGGAAGGTGCCGAAGGGGACCAACTGGTTCTACACGCTCGGATCGGCGACGATGTTCGCGTTCCTCAGCCAGGCGGTCACGGGAGTGTTCCTGGCGATGTACTACCGGCCCGACCCCTCGGGCGGTGCGTACGAATCGATCCGCTACGTGACCAACGACGTCTTCCTCGGCCAGTTCGTCCGCGGCATGCACAAGTGGGGCTCGAGCGTGATGGTCGTGCTCGTGTTCCTGCACATGGGCAGGACGTTCTTCTTCGGCGCCTACAAGTACCCGCGCGAGCTCAACTGGGTGATCGGGGTCGTGCTGCTGATCCTGACGATGACGATGTCCTTCACGGGCTATCTGCTGCCGTTCGACCAGCGTGCCTACTGGGCCACGATCGTGGGGGTGAACATCAACGGCACCGGTCCGCTGCTCGGCCCGTACCTGAGCGACTTCCTGCGCGGGGGTTCGGAATTCGGGGCGACGACGCTGTCGCGGTTCTATGCGATCCACATGCTGCTGGTGCCGGGGGCGCTCGCCGCCCTGATCGGCGCCCACCTCTACCTGGTCGCCAAGCTCGGCACCACAGCCCCGCCCTGGCAGAAGGCCGAGGCGCCCGCCGAGCTGCGCGAGATCGAGGTCTAGGCGATGCCGAGGACGGCGATGCAGCGTCCACGCCTGGCAGCGGTGCAGGCGCGATGAACCAGCAGCAGAAGGAGGAGTACCTCCGCGAGTACGCGATCCTGAAGGCCAAGGGCAAGCCGTTCTTCCCATACGCCGTGGCGAAGGACGCGGCGATGGCGTGCGTGGTGATGGCGGTCATCATCACGATGTCGCTCGTGCTCGGGGCCGAGCTCGGCTCGAAGGCGAACCCGACGACGACGACCTACGTGCCGCGTCCCGAGTGGTACTTCTTCTTCCTGTTCGAGCTCCTGCGCCTGATCAAGCCGCCGAGCCTGACGCCGCTGGCGACGATCGGCATCCCCACGATATGCATGATCCTGCTCTTCCTGCTGCCGTTCTACGACCGCGGCCCCGAGCGCCGTCCCGAGCGCCGTCCGATCGCGACGATCACGGGCATCGCGGTGATCGGGGCGATGGCGTTCCTGACCTACTCCGGCGCCAACACCGGCTCGCCGACGGCGATCGAACTCGCCACGCCGACGCGGATCGTGCAGGCAGGGGGCGCGACGCTGGCCGAATACGAAGCGGGCAAGAAGGTGGTCGCCCAATCCGGCTGCCTTGCCTGTCACAAGCTCGGCGACAACGGCAACGCCGGCCCGGGACCGAGCCTGACACACATCGCGGCGCGGCTGCCGCGCCAGGCGATCGCGCGCACGCTCGTGAACCCGACCGCCCCGATGCCGTCGTTCAAGAACCTGCCGCCGCAGAAGTTCGCGGCGATCGTCAACTTCCTCTCGCAGCTCAAGTAGACGGGCCATGCCCGCTCGTCAGGGAGCCGGCGAAGGCAAGCTGGAGGCGGGGCAGGTCCGGGCGATGTTCGACCGCATCGCCGGCGTGTACGACCTCATGAACACGGCGATGACGGCGGGCCTGCACCACGCCTGGCGGGCGCGCGCGGCGGACCTCGCCGGCGTCGGCCCCGGCAGCCGCGTCCTCGACGTCGCCACCGGCACCGGCGACCTCGCCCTCGAGCTGGCCCGCCGGGTCGCGCCCGGAGGCGAGGTGCTCGGGAGCGACTTCGCGGAGGGCATGCTCGCGCGCGCCCGGGCGAAGGCCACCGCGATCACCGACGCCGGCGTGCGGCCTCGCTTCGAGTGGGGCGACGCCCTCGGCCTCCCCTACGCCGAGGGCTCCTTCGACGCCGCCACGGTCGGCTTCGGGGCCCGCAACTTCGATGACCTCGGCCGCGGCCTGGCGGAGATGGCACGCGTCGTGCGACCGGGCGGGCGCGTCGTGGTGCTCGAGATCACGACCCCGCGCCGGGCGCCCCTGTCGCTGTTCTACGGGCTCTGGTTCGATCGTCTCGTCCCTGCGCTCGGCGCGCTCGCAGGGGCCGCGCTCGGACTCGCGGGGCGACTGCGGGGCGGCGGCGTCCCCCCCGCCGTCGCCGATGCCTACACATACCTGCCCAACTCGGTCAAGCGCTTCCCCGGCCCCCAGGAGCTGGCGGGCGAGATGGAGCGGGCGGGCCTGACGGACATCCACTACCTGCTCACGGCCGGGGGGATCGTCGCGATCCATGCCGGCACGGTCCCGGCGGAGGCGCCGCGATGAGCGCCCTCGGCAGCACCGCCGCAGGCGGCCCGGCGCGCGAGAGCGACGGTCTGGAGACGGTGATGCGCCTCGGCGGAGAGCGGCTGCGGCGGCTGATGGCCCGCACGGAGGTCCACCTCGAGCGGGTCACCGAGCAGGCCGGCGCGCCGTTGGCCCTGCACGCGAACGCGACGATCCTGGCGGGCGGCAAGCGCCTGCGCCCGCTGCTGGTCGTGCTCGCAGCGGAGTCGGCGGGGGGGCCGCCGGCGACGCGCCTCGGCGAGGAGCGGCTGGTCCGGGCGGCGGTGGCGATCGAGCTCGTCCATTCGGCCACGCTCGTGCACGATGACCTGATCGACGGGGCGGAGCTGAGGCGGGGCCATCCGACGGTCGCGGCCGTCGCCGGGCGCCGGGTGGCCGTCGCGACGGGCGACCTGCTGTTCTCGCGGGCCTTCGCCCAGCTGGCCCGCAACGAGGACTCGGCGCAGCTGCGCGCGCTGTCGGAGGCCAGCTCGGCGCTCGCCGCCGGCGAGCTCCTCCAGCGTGAGGACGCCTACGCCGCGCACGTGGCCGTCGAGCGCTATATGCACCGCTGCGAGCTCAAGACGGCCGCCCTGTTCGAGGCCGCCTGCAGGCTCGGCGCCCTGGTGGCGGTGGGCGGCTCCGCCGCGCTCGCCGAGGCGCTCGGTGCGTTCGCGCGCCGGATCGGGCTGGCCTTCCAGATGCTCGACGACGTGCTCGACGTCTCCGGCCCGGTCGAGCGCACCGGCAAGGCCCGCGGGACCGACCTGCTCGACGGCACCGTCACGCTCCCCTTCATCCTCGCCCGCGAACGCGAGCCGGAGCTCGCCGCCTGCCGGCTCGACGAGCTCGACGGGCCCGAGGAGGTCGAGGCCCTGTGCGAACGGATCGCAGCGACGGGCGCCCTCGACGAGGCCCGTGAGCGGGCGCTCGGCGTGGTCGCCGAGGCCAAGGGGGCGCTCCCGGGCCTGTTGCCCGACGGGCGCTCGGAGCTGCTCGAACTGGTCGCCGACGCCGTCGTCGAGCGCTACCGCTAGAACTGCCGCGCGGCGGGCCTCAGAAGTCGCTCGGGGTGATCAGGTCGGCGTCCAGGGCGCGTACGAAGAACTCGACTTCCTCGGACATGTTGGCGTGGGTCATCCGGCGCAGGTCCCCGAGCAGGGCGCTCGAGCCACGGTCGAGCTCGTCGTCCAGCCGTTCGACGGAGCCCTGGTCGAAGACGCCCTCGCGGCGTGACTCGCACTCGGGGCATCGAAGCACGATCCGCCAGTGACGTGAGCCTTCCTCCGACCAGTCCAGTGGATAGACGAGCTCGCCGGCGCAGTGAAAGCAGACGTGCAGGTGCTCGGGGCCGCTGGTGCGCTCCGCGGCCGTGCGAGCCTCGCCGTAGACGATGTCCGCGGGAGGCACGGTGGGCGGCTCGGCGCCGGGGAGGATGTTGGGGTCTTTGTCGGGGTTCATCGCCGGATCTGGCTTTTCATCGACGTCCGGGGGGACGGCCTTTAGCTCGGTGGACCACGCTCTGGCCAGCGACGTTCGACGGGGATTCGCCGGATGTCACGGCTTTCGTAGCGCTGGCCAGTCCTGAACAACACGTCCACCCGGTCCGGGGTGCGGTGGTAGCTTCAAGGTGGCAATGGTGAGCGCGATCCGCACGATCTCTCACGAGGATCGGCTCAGCCTCGTGGACCACCTCGACGAGCTGCGCATGCGCCTGATCGTGAGCGCGATCGCCCTCGCCGTGGCGTTCGGGTTCTGCCTGTGGCAGAACCACGCGCTGCTGAACATCATCAACAAGCCGCTGAAGACCCAGACCCAGAAACAGGTCGCCAGGGGGGAGGGGACGGTCGGCCAGGCGGTCATCGCCCAGCAGGGCCTGCTGCGGATCGCCGCGGACACCCAGGCGGCCCTCGAGGCGCTCGCCCGCCCGGGGAGCGGCGTCTCCCCCCAGACCCGCGCCCACCTCGGGCCGCTTGCGAGCGCGCTCGGGGCGGACGTGAAGCAGATACCGCGCAGCCCGCCCGGGGACAACCCGGTCACGCTCGGGGTGGGCGAGCCGTTCACGACGACGATCACGGTCAGCCTCTACTTCGCGCTCATCCTGGCCCTGCCGGTGATCCTCTACGAGCTGTATGGGTTCATCCTGCCCGCCCTCAGCCCGCCCGAGCGCCGTGCGATCGCTCCGCTGCTCACGGCAGTCCCGTTCCTGTTCGTCACGGGGGCCGCGTTCGGCTACTTCGTCGTGCTGCCGGCGGCCGTCCGCTTCTTCGTCAACTTCAACGCGAGCGAGTTCAACGTGCTCGTCCAGGCGAGCCAGTACTACAGCTTCGCGGCCACGATCCTGCTCGCGATGGGCATCGTGTTCCAGGTGCCGGTCGTGATCGTCGGTCTCGTGCGGGCCGGCGTCGTGACGCCCCGCCAGCTGCGCGGATACCGCCGCTACGCGATCGTGGCGTGCGCCGCGGTCGCGGCGCTGCTGCCCGG
Organism: uncultured Solirubrobacteraceae bacterium; assembly: GCA_963743505.1. GTDB lineage: Bacteria > Actinomycetota > Thermoleophilia > Solirubrobacterales > Solirubrobacteraceae > Palsa-744. The sequence goes on from CAVUPZ010000004.1 coordinate 82,420, forward strand.
TGACGCGATCACGCTGCTGCTGGAGACGCTTCCCCTCTACATCCTGTACGAGGCCAGTATCCTGCTGGCAACGTTTTTCACGCCGGCGACGGGCGCGCAGGCGCCGGCCGGCGGCGTAGAGGAGAGCGGGACGGACCCAGGAGGATCGGGGGCCGCCGCCTCCGACGAGCCCAGACCCACCCCCGAGGACATGATCAACCACATCGACCCGAGCCTGTAGAGATGCTGTTCGACCTCAGAGGTCGCGGCCGTCGCAACACGGTCCGCGTGATCTACATCGGCCTTGCCGCGCTGATCGGCCTCGGGCTCGTGGGCTTCGGCGTGGGCGGTGGCTTCGGCGGCGGCGGCATCCTCAGCGCTGCGAGCAACAACGAAACGGGCGGCAGCTCGGCGAGCTTCGCCAGCCAGATCGCCAAGTACAAGAAGCTCACGAAGGAGCAGCCCGCCAACGCCGCGGCCTGGGAAGGTCTCACCAAGGCGCTGCTCCACGAAGCGGGGGGCGGCGAATCGACAACCATCACGGCGCGCCAGAAGGAACTCTACCGGCAGGCGTCCGAAGCGTGGGGGAGCTACCTCGCGGTCAACCCGAGCAAGCCCAACCCGGAACTGGCCCAGCTGCTGGCGAGGGTGTACAGCGAAGAAGGCCTGAACGAACCGGCCAAGGCGGTCCAGGTGCTGCAGATCGTGGTCGCGTCGCGGCCAACGAGCGCGGCGCTCTACGCGTCGCTTGCCGAGTACGCATACAAGGCCCACAACACCCGGATCGGCGAACTCGCCGCCGCAAAGGCGACCAGCCTCGCGCCGCCATCCGAACGGGCCCGGGTCAAAAAGGAACTGGCGGAACTGAAGGCCAACCCGTCTGGCGAAAAGACCTACACGACGACGACCAACGGGAAAACCTACCTGGTCAAAAAAGCCCCCAACGGGAGCTACACGGGCCACGAAATCCAGACCCCCGCGGCGGCGACCGGCTCGGTCACCACGACCACCAAGAAATAGCGCCCCGACGATAGAATCGCCAGCGCAGCCGGCGGGCGTATCCCGCGCCGGCTCACACGCCGGGCCGTTAGCTCAACCGGCAGAGCAGGGGCCTCTTAAGCCCAAGGTTCCGGGTTCGATCCCCGGACGGCCCATTCGTCCTCAGCTCGATTCCCGGACCCGTGCCAGCTCCTGGGTGCGTCCCGCTCAGGCGAGTATCTCTCCGGCGGTCCTGTGTGCGAGTGACATGACGCTGACCATCGGGTTGACACCAGGCGCGCTGGGAAACGCGCTCGCGTCGCCGATCCAGACACCGGGCGTCGTGTGAAGTTCGCCGCGTCCGTCCGCGACGGAGGTGGCAGGGTTCGAGCCCATGCGGCACGAGCCCATCTGGTGGGCGGTGAAGCAGGGGACCTCGCCGGCCGCGTAGCCGGCGGCCTGGAGTGCTTCGAGGAAGCCCTCAAAGGGCTCCTCGCCTCGTTGCCAGCGATGCTCGCTGGTGTGCAGCGTGAGGACCTGGCTGGCGCCGGCGGCCTCGTGGAGCTTTGCGAGCTCGCGGTGGGCGGTGATCGCGAGCTTTCGGTCGACCTCGTCTCCGAGCTCCCAGCGCACCAGCGCCCGGCCGAGCGGGTCGAGGGCCACCTCGCCGGCTCCGTGGTCGCGCGCGACGCTCACGAACGACGCCATCCACGGGAGCAGCGTCATCAGCCGCTTGTGCTCTCTGCCGGAAACCCACGGCAGGCCCGGGGCGAGGAGGCCGGGGAGTCCTCCTACGGCCTCGATCAGGAAGCCGCAACCGTCGTCGATGTCGGCGAAGCGGTCAGACAGCGCGGACTGGATCTGACCCTCCCATGCTTCGATCGGCTCGTCGTAGATGCCGGTGACGAGGAAGGCTGGATGCAGGCGCAGGTTCTTCCCGACGGCGGGGCCGCCGATGCCGCTGCGAAGCAGCAGCGCGGGGGACTCGATGGCGCCGCAGGCAACGATCACCGTCGGCGCCTCGATGATCAGCGCGGTCGAGGTGCCGTCGGGGTGCGTGATCGTCGCCTCCACGCCACTCGCGCGGCCGTCGCGTGTGAGGATGCGCTCAGCGCAGGCGCCGACGATGGCCTCGGCGCCGCTGTCGGAGGCGTCCTGCAGCCAGGTCTTCATCGCCGAGCGCTTGCATCCGCGCTGGCAGCCCAAGGCGCAGAACCCGCACAACTCCGCGTCGTCGTCCACGGAGGCGTTCCGCCATATCGGCCGGTGCTCGTACCCGAGGGCGTCGCATCCGGCGATCATCTTCTGGTGAACGCGGTTCTGCCTGGTCGCCTCGGTGTTCGCGCCGATCCGTGACATGACGACGTCCATGTGCTGCTCGATGAAGTCCGCGGAGGCGAGGCCCGTCAGGCCGGCTCGCTCCCACTCGTCGAGGATCGTCTCGGGGGTGCGCACGCAGTTCATGTAGTTGACGACCGTACCTCCGCCCAGCGTCGAGCCGGCGAAGAGCGTGATCGACCCCGACTCCGACGTCACCAGTCCGCCTCGGTAGTAGAGATCGAAGTAGCCCGGCAGCTCCAAGTTGCTGAAGTCCGCCTCGTTGCGGTAAGCGCCCATCTCCAGCACGAGGACCGACTTGCCGGCGGCGGCACATCGCGCCGCGATCACGCTGCCGCCCGCGCCGGAGCCGACCACGCAGACATCGCAGGAGAGCCGTGCGCTCTGACCTGAGACCGCCTTGGTGCGGATCGTCTTGGGTGCTGCCTCCGCGTCCGGTGGCTGCGACTTCGGGCCGGGGAAGCCGATCGCCTCCCAGTTGGGGTTCCTGCCCGCGCCGTCGGGCAGCGCGTAGAAGAACAGCATCGCCAGGCCCTTCAGCGCCTGCAGGCCTTGCCTGGCAGCGGGGTCGCCGGCTGCGATCTCCTGCACGAGCGAGGTGCGCCCGGCGAGGTCGAGCTCGAGCAGCCCGGCGCGCTCGAGCCCCGCGAGCAGCTCGGAGACCTGCGCCTGCTCTTCGGGTGTCATCGTCTGCGTCATCAGCCGCTCAATCTCGAGGGGAACGCTCAGCGCGCTCGCCGCACGAGCCATGAACTGCTGCTCTACCTCATCGGAGCCTTCCTGCGCCACCGCGGGGATGAATGTGTCGCACAGCGCCTCGAGCGTCCGGCTGCCCGTCTCCTCCAGAACCGTCTCGACAGTAGCCATGAGCCCCCCAACCTGTCGTCGCCTTCACAGACCTCTCCGCGACTGTAACGGCTCGCTCAGGCGCCGGGCAAGGGCTTCGCACGATTTCTTCACGCCGGTCTGATCGCCGGCTGCACGCCGTGGGCGACCGCTGGCCGAGGCGAGTCCGTCACGTGCATGCCAAGCTGCGCCGGCCCCGAGCGGCAACCGGTGTGCTGGTGTCGGCGATGCCGGAGGCGGTGTGACCGACTTCACAGACGGTGGGTGCCCGTGCTGCGTAGAGTCGGGGGAACATTGGCGCCGGTGGAAGCGCGGGACGGGAGCGAGTCTCCGCGCGGGGGGGTTCTGATGCGTGTGGATGTCAGCGGTGTGGGCATCGAGTATGAGGCGAGCGGCGAGGGCCAGCCGGTCGTGCTGCTCCACGGCTTCCCGGATTCGGGGCGACTTTGGCGCAATCAGGTGCCGGCGCTCGCCGCGGCGGGGTTCAAGGTGATCGTGCCTGACATGCGTGGCTACGGCCGCTCTGACAGGCCGCCGCACGTGGCCGCTTACACGATGGATCTGCTGGTCGGTGACGTGCTGGCGGTGCTCGATGACGCAGGTGCGAAGCGGGCACATGTGGTCGGCCACGACTGGGGGGCCGGGGTGGCCTGGGCGCTCGCGTCGGTGGCAGCCGGTCGCGTTGACCAGCTCGTCGCGCTCTCGGTGGGGCACCCCGCGACGTTCTTCGCCGACGGCTTCGAGCAGTACGAGAAGTCGTGGTACGTGCTCCTGTTCCAGGTCGCGGATGTAGCGGAGCAGTGGCTGTCCGGAGATGACTGGGACAACTTCCGCGCGTGGTGTCGCCACCCCGACGCCGATGCGGCGATCGCCGAGCTGGAGGCGAATGGGTCGCTGACGCCAGGGCTGAACTACTACCGGGCGAACATTCCACCACAAGCGTTCGTGCAGCGGGGCTTGGAGTCCCCGCCCGTGCAGGCCCCGACGATGGGCGTTTGGAGCTCGGGGAGATCGCCCTCACCGAGGGCCAGATGACCCGCTCGGGGCAGAACGTCGCGGGCCCGTGGCGCTACGAGCGCATAGACGGGCCTGGGCACTGGATGCAGCTGGAGGCACCCACCGAGGTGAACCGGCTGCTGATCGATTTCTTGGAGGTGTGAGCCGTGAAAATGATCGAGACCGACTATCTGGTCATCGGCGGGGGGGCCGTCGGCATGGCATTCGCCGATTCGCTCATTGCACAGTCCGACGCGGACCTGGTGATTGTGGACCGCAGGCACCGCCCGGGCGGGCACTGGAACGACGCTTACGAGTTCGTGCGCTTGCACCAGCCTTCGCCCTTCTATGGCGTGAACTCGAGGATGCTCGGCAGTGACGCGATCGACCAGGTCGGCCCGAACGCGGGCTTCTACGAACGGGCTACTGCTGCCGAAGTCTGCGACTACTTCCAGCGGGTGCTGGAGGAGCATCTTCTGCCGTCGGGGCAGGTCCGCTTTTATGGCCAGTGCGACTACGTCGGCGATTGGTCGAGCGAGCACCGATTCGTCTCGCGCCTGACCGGCGCGGAAAGCGCTGTGCGGGTACGGCGCAAGATCGTAGACGCAAGGTACCTAGAACCCTCGGTGCCGGCCACGCACACGCCGGGCTTCGAGGTCGACTCTGGCGTCCGGCTGATCCCCGTCAACGACCTTGTCGCGCTGACTGAGCCCGGAAGCGGCTACACGGTCATCGGTGCCGGCAAGACGGCGATGGACGCCTGCACCTGGCTGCTGGACAGCGGCGTCCCTCCGGACGCGATTCGGTGGATCGTCCCGCGTGATTCGTGGCTGCTGGACCGGTCGAACGTGCAGCCACTGGAGTCGGTGGGAACGCTCCTCGAGGCCTTCTCGCAGGGCATCGAGGCGGCGGCGCAGGCCGAGAGCGTGGAGGAGCTCTACGCCGCCCTCGAGGAGCGCGGGCAGCTCGTTCGGCTCGACCCGGAGGTCGAGCCGAGCATGTACCACTGTGCCGTCCTGAGCCAGTCCGAGATGCATGGTCTGCGGCTGATCGAGGATGTGATCCGCCAGGGTCGCGTCACTCACATCGCGGAGGATCGGATCGATCTGCACGACGGCTCGGTGGCGAGCGACGCCGGTCAGGTCTACGTCGACTGCACGGCCTCCGCGCTCAGCCCGAACGCGGTCCGCCCGGTGTTCGAGCCGGGTCGCATAACGCCGCAGCAGCTTCGCACCTGCCAGCCCGGGCTCAGCACGGCGCTGGCCGCGTACGTGGAGTGCACCCGCCACGACGAGAAGGAGAAGAGCCGTCTGTGCCCGGCCCACCGCCTTCCGGACAAGCCGATGGACTGGCTCTCGGTGACCTCGAAGGGCCAGCAGATCGAGGCGATGTGGGCTGCCGAACCGGATATCGCGGCCTGGCTGGAAGGATCACGACTGAACTTCTCACGAGGTGTCACCGACCGCCTGGCCGACCCGGCGATACAGGCTTCGGTCGGGCGGATCTTCGAGAACCGTCAGCCGGCGATCGAAAACCTCGAGAAGCTGCTCGCCCAAACCGGCGCGGCGCAGCCCGCGTGACCCGCTCGCGGGGTCGCCGTCACAACTGCCCAAGTTGCCAGCGGCCGTCGTCGTGCTTCTCGCTCAGCCAGCGCTCCCCGTCGCGTCGGCCGAGGTCGATCAGCCGCTCGATGAAGTCCGCGGCAAACAGCAGGTAGCTCAGCAGCTCGCCGTGGCTGGCGTCCTTGCCGGCGTTGAGGAGGTGGCCGACGGCGCTGATGTTCGGGGAGCGAACGAGTGACGTCGGCGTGTCAAAGCGGGTCCTGAACACCTCACGCGCAATGCGTCCGATCTCAAAGGGGTCTTCGGGGGCGATGAGCATATAGGGGACGCGCCGGCGGCCCGTGCGCCTCTCGTGCGCCTGGACCTTTGCCGATGTGTCGTCGGCCAGCAGCTCGTTGATGGTGGCGAGGGTGTGCACGTCGTTGACGAGCGGATCTACGAGGACGGCCTGGATCAGTTGCGTCGCGCCGTCCAGTGCGTCAGGCCGCGAGTCGGTCTCCAGCTCTGGCGTCGGCAGCAGTGCGTTGAGCGCGATCACGATCACTCGCTCGGCCCCGAGCGCCAACGCCGGCTTGATCGGCGCGTTCAGGCGAGTTCCGCCGTCGAAGTACCACCGCCGGCCGCCTGGGCCGCCGATCGGTACGGCGGGGAAGACCAGCGGGATCGCGGCGGAGGCACGAACGTGATCCTCGGCGAGCTCGGTCGGAACGTAGGAGATCCCGCGGAGCGCGTCGATTCCTGGCGATCGACCGCCATCGTGGAACACGACGCTCAGGTTCGTGCGCCCCGAGGTCGCGACCACGGCGGCGGTCCGTAGGTGACCCGCCTGCACATTGCGATGGATTCGCTCGAACGGGATCAGCTCATTCAGCGTCGCGGCAAGGGGCGCGGGATCCAACAGGCTGTTCGTGTGCGCGCGGTGACTGCCGAGGACTTCGAGCGCGTAGGACCACAGACGCGCTCCCTCGCTCAGCGAGACGAGCGGCCGTAGCACGCTCCCCCAGTTGATCCGTCGCCAGAGCTCGATCCCACCCGTGACGATCTCGCCCGGAGACTCATCGGCGTGGGCTGCCAGATAGGCCGCGTTGATCGCACCGACGCTCGTCCCGATGAGTATCTGGGGACGCTCGCTGTCGTCGAGCGCTGGCAGGAGAGCAGACAGGGCTCCGATCTCGTACGCCCCCCGTGCCCCGCCACCAGCCAGCACGATCGCGGTCCGCTTGTCGCTGGACGCGGAGCTCGGCATGGCAGCGAGACTATCGGCGCCCGCCAGTCGCGTGCGCCGCCGCGATGGCCGGCGTCCCCCCCGGAACTCAGGCCCATCTCGAAGTGGTAGCCTCGCTGGACGGTTTCGGCCTGACGGGGGATTTACGTGGCGGAGTCGGTCGAGGTTGCGACGATCCTGCTCACCGATCTGGTTGGCTCAACCCGCCTTTCCACCTCGGTCGGCCCGAGGCGCGCCGATCAGCTGCGCGAGGAGCACTTTGGCCTGTTGCGCGACGCGATCGCGCCAACTGGGGGCAGGGAGGTGAAGAACCTCGGAGACGGGCTGATGGTCGCCTTCGCCTCGCCCTCGGAGGCCGTGAAGTGCGCAGTGGCGATGCAGCAGCTCTTCGAGCGTCGCTACAAGCGCGCCGAGCAGGGCCTGCACGTGCGCATCGGCCTCGACGCAGGGGAGTCCACCGTCAAGGATGGCGACTACTTCGGGATGCCGTCGATCCAGGCGGCGCGGCTATGCGAGCAGGCGCCCGCTGACGGAATCCTCATCTCGGCTGCGGTGAAGATGCTCGCGGGGCGCTGTGACGGTATCGAGCTCACCTCGGCGGGCGAGCTCCAGCTGAAGGGCTTCCCCGACCCGGTGCAGGCTTTCTCGGTTTCGTGGACGCCGCTCGAGGAGGAGGCCTCCGGCGCCGGGCGCTGGCCGTTGCCGGTGTTGCTGCGTTCCACGCCGCCCGTCTCCTATGTGGGGCGCATCGAGGAGCGGGCTTTGCTCGAGGAGGCGATGGTGCTCGCGCGGCGACGGGGTGCGCCAAGTGGTGCTGCTGTACGGCGAGCCCGGGATCGGCAAGACCAGGCTCGCGAGCTATGCGGCGCACCGCGCACACGCTGAAGGTGTGGCGGTCTGCTGGGGTGCCTGTTCAGAAGAGCTCGCGGTGCCGTATGAGCCTTGGATCGCGGTGTGCTCACAGCTCGTCGAGCACGCCCCCCAGCAGCTGCTTCACGCGCACGTCGAGCGCCACGGGGGCGAGCTCGCCCGTCTGGCGCGCAACCTCCCAGCGCGCGTGCAGCGCCTGCCCGAGCCGCAGACCTCAGACCCTGAGACAGAGCGTTACCTTCTGTTCTCCGCGGTCGCCGGGTTCCTGTCAGAAGTGGCTGCCGCGGTCCCGCTGTGCGTGGTGCTCGACGATCTGCACTGGGGTGACGGACAGTCTGTGGCGCTTTTGAAGCACCTCGTGCGGACAGTGGAGCAGGGGGCCCTCGAGGTGATCGCCAACTACCGGGACTCCGATCTCGGCAAGGACCACCCGCTCACCGGGGTGCTCGCCGACCTGCGCTCGGTCGCTGGGGTGCAGCGCGTCGCCCTGCGCGGCCTCGGTGTCGATGAGGTGGCGCAGATCATGAGCGCCGTCGCCGGGCACGAGCTGGACCACGAGGGCCTCGAGCTGGCAGGTGAGATCGCCCGGGAGACCGACGGCAACCCGTTCTTCGTCGGGGAGATCCTGCGCGGCTTGTCCGAGTCCGGGGTCACGGTCTTCGACGAGGCCGCAGGCCGCTGGCACCTGGATCGCTCCGTCGGTGTCGCGTTGCCCGAGAGCGTGCGCGAGGTCGTCGAGCGGCGCGTGGAGCGCCTCGGCGAGGAGTCGCTCGAGGTCCTGAGGGTCGCGGCCGTGATCGGGCGCGTGTTCGACCTCGAGCTGCTCGCCGTGAGTACAGCGGCGCAGGAGGACCGTCTGCTGGACCACCTGGAGGCAGCCGTCGCTGCATCCCTGCTGGCTGAGTCGTCGAACCGGGTGGGGGAGTTTCGCTTCGCCCACGCGCTCATCAACGAGACGCTATACGAGGGGATCGGCGTCACCCGCCGCGCGCGCATGCACCAGCGCGTCGCCCAGGCACTCGAGCAGCTCTACAGCAGGGACCCCGGCGAGCACCTATCAGAGCTTGCGCTGCACTGGCGCCTGGCCGCCGTCTCGGTCGACAGGGACAAGGCGGCCGACTACGCCCTGCGTGCCGGCCAGCGCGCGCTTGACGGCCTCGCCCCCGCCGAGGCCGTCAAGCTGTTCGCCGACGCCCTCGAGCTGATGGGCGACGCTGACGGCAAGGAGCGCTGCGCGGCGCTGATCGGGCTCGGCGAGGCCCAGCTCCAGACCGGCAACGCGGCGTATCGCGAGACGCTACTCGAGGCGTCGAGGATCGCCTTCGTCCTCGCCGACGCCGGACTTGCCGCACGAGCGGCGCTCGCGAACAGCCGCGGCTACGCAAGCGTGATGGGAGACATCGACGAGCAGCGCCTTGCCGCGATCGAGGGGGCGATCGAGCTCGATGATCCTCCCCATCCTGTCCGCCGGTCGCGGCTGCTCGCGCTCAAGGCGCTGGAGCTGGCCTGGCACCCCGACTTCCGGCGTCGCTGGGCGCTCGCCGACGAGGCGCTCGCGCTGGCCCGCGAGGCCGGCGACGCGAGGACGCTCGCGATAGTGCTATGCCAGGCACCGTGGGCCTACTGGTCCGCTCAAACGCTAGCGCTCCGCAGCACTCTCGCCACCGAGCTAGCCGACTGCGCAGCCGAGGTGTCCGACCCGGCGCTCCTGTGGTGGGCGCGGACAATCGAACTGTACGTCTACACCGAACAGGGCGAGCTGGCCCTTGCGCAGGCAGCGCTGGAACGCGCGCAGCGGATCGCAGAGGAGCTCAGCCAGCCGTCGCTGAGGTGGTACTCCACCTTCCAGAGCGCCACCTGGGAGCTGCTTCACGGCGATCTCGCAGCCGCAGAGCGCTCGGCGGAGCGAGCCTTTGCGATCGGACGTGAGGCGGGGGAGCCCGACGCGATTCTGGTCTATGGCGCGCAGCTGACCGTGGCGAGGCTCTACCAGGGCCGCGTTTCGGAGCTGATCGAGATGCTCGAAAAGAGCGTCGGTGCATATCCTGGCGTTCCCTCCTGGACGGCCGGCCTGGCCTCTGTCCTGTGCTGGCTTGACCGTCGAGCGGAGGCAGCGGCGATGCTCAGGCAGGGGGCGAGCGACCGCTTCGAGCACGTTCGGCCGCGGTCGGATGAGCTGGTCGCGCTGGTGCTCTACGCCGACGCGGCGGTACTGACACGAGATGCCGACGCGAGCTCGATCCTCTACGAGCGCATGAAGCCATTCGGCGATCAGATCGGCTGGGGTGGCGCCAGCAGCTACGGGCACACACGCATGTACCTCGGTCTGCTCGCGGGAGTCCTGGGCCAACACGATCAGGCCGATCAGCACCTGGCGTTCGCGTGCGAGTTCCAGGAAGCGAATGCCATGCCCCTGTGGGCCGCCCGCGCCCATCTGGGCTGGGCAGAAGCGCTCGCCGCGCGAGGCGATGCTGCACGAGCGCGGGAACACGCAACCCGCGCCCTCGAGCTTTCGCGCAGGCACGGCTACCGTCTCTTCGAGGCTCCTGCTGCCGCCCTCGCGGCGGCGCAGTCTACCGCCTAGAGCCGACCGGGCTGGCGCCCCCGCCAGGCTAGGTGCTCGCCCCCACCCGGTCGCCCCCGATGATCGTTTCGCGCCCGGCGTCGGTCCAGATCACCTGGTCGCGGCCCGCGCCCACGCCCACCAGCGCGACCGGGGCGCCCGTGTGCTCCCCGATGAACTCGAGGTACTCGCGCGCCGCGTCCGGCAGGTCCGAGAGCGTCTGGCACTCCCCCAGGTCCTCCTTCCACCCCGGCAGCTCGGTCAGCTCCGCCGTGGTGTGATGCAGGACCGTCTGGTGGTAGGGGAAGTCGTCGAACTCGGCCCCGTCCGAGCCGCGGTAGCTCGTGCCGGCATAGATCCGGTCGAACCCCGAGAGGACGTCGAGCTTGGTCACGACGAGCGAGGTGAGCGTGTTCAGCCGGGCGGCGTAGCGCAGCGCCACCAGGTCGAGCCAGCCGGTCCGCCGCGGCCGTCCGGTCGTCGTCCCGAACTCGCCGCCCCGTTCCCTGATCAGCTCGCCGGCATCGTCGTGGAGCTCGCTCGGAAACGGTCCCGCGCCGACCCGCGTGGTGTAGGCCTTCGCGACGCCCCAGATCTCGTCGATCGCCTTCGGGCCCACGCCCGAGCCCACGCACGCCGCCCCCGCCAGCGGGTTGGAGGAGGTCACGAAGGGATAGGTGCCGTGGTCGATGTCCAGCATCGCCCCCTGGGCCCCCTCGAGGATCACCTTCTTGCCGGCGTCGAGCATCTCCCACATCAGCTTCGAGGTGTCGGCGATGTGCTGCTCGAGGCGGTGGCCGTAGGTGAGGTACTCCTCGGTCATCGTGTGCAGATCCAGCGCTGGGTCCTTCTCGAACGGCCGTAGCGACAGGCGCTTGGGCTCCATCGCCGCGACGATCTTCTTCTTCAGGATCTTCTCGTCGAGGAGGTCCTGCACGCGGATGCCCAGGCGGGCCGCCTTGTCGGCATAGCAGGGCCCGATCCCCCGTCGTGTCGTCCCGATCTGGAGGCTGCCGAGCTTGGCCTCGCCGGCCGAGTCGAGCAGCAGGTGGTAGGGCATGATCAGGTGGGCGTTGGCGGAGATCCTGAGCCCGCTCACGTCGATCCGGCGGGAGCGCAGCGAGTCGAGCTCCTCGATCAGGACCTTCGGGTCGATCACGACGCCGTTGCCGATCACGCAGCGCTTGCCCGGGTAGAGGATCCCGGAGGGGATCAGGTGGAGCTTCCACTCCTCCTCGCCCCGCACGATCGTGTGGCCGGCGTTGTTCCCGCCCTGGAAGCGCACGACCGCGTCGGCATGCTCCGCGAGTAGGTCGGTGATCTTGCCCTTGCCCTCATCGCCCCACTGGGCGCCCACGATTACGATTCCCGGCATAGGGGCTGCAGTGTAGGGGCGAGCGAGCGCCGACCCGGTACGGCGAGGGCGCCCGGTGGACTTCGCCGCCATCGCGGCCGCGCTCAGGACGGCGGGCGCCCGCCCCGCGTCTCGGCTCGGAACTCGCGCCGACGGTCGGACCCGAACAGCGGGTGCGGATCTCCGCAGATCTCAACCAGTCGCGAGACGGTCCGCGGGCCGAGCCGCGCGTCGAGCTGATCGGGCATCAGGTTCGTCGTGGCGAGGATCGCCCGCTCGGCCTCGTAGCGCGTGTTGACGATCGAGTAGAGCTGCTCCAGCACCCACTCGGTCTGGTTCTCGGCACCGAGGTCGTCGATGTGCAGGAGGTCGACCGCCCCCAGCCGATCGATGAAGTCGAGCAGGCCGCCGTCGGACTCGAGCGACTCGCGCAGCAGGTTGAGCAGCCGGGGCAGCGAGTAGATCGCGACCGATCGACCCGCGTCCAGGGCGGCCTTGGAGACGAGCATCGCGAGCGTCGTCTTGCCGGTGCCGACGTCGCCGTGGATCCACAGGCCCCGGCCTGCGTCGAGGTTCTCGTCGATCGCCTGCACGTACCGGCGCACAGCCCGGATCTGCTCAGGGGCCGTGCGGGCGAGGTCGCTCACCGGGGGGCGATCGAAGGAGACCCCCTGGTAGCGGCGCGGGATGCGGCCCGCGAGGCTGCGCGTGCGCGCACTCGCGATCCGCCCTGGCCTGCAGTCGCAGTCGCGGGCCGTGTTGGTGGCCTCCTCGACCAGGAAGCCGCTGCCGTCGCAAAGGCCCAGGGGGCAGCTGGGCGGCGCGGGAAGGCGCGCCGCGCGCACGCCGGGCCGGGCGCCCCGAGTGATCTCCTCGAACAGCGGCTCGGTCGTCACTGGGCGTAGCGCTCGCCCGCGTAGTTCATGAACTTCGGGTACTCCTTCTGGAAGGTGAGGGTCACTTCGCCCGTGGCGCCGTTGCGGTGCTTGGCGATGATCAGGTCGGCCTCGCCGGGTCGCTCGGAGTCCTGCTCGTAGTACTCGTCCCGGTAGATGAACATCACGAGGTCGGCGTCCTGCTCGAGGTTGCCGCTCTCGCGCAGGTCCGACAGCTGGGGCTTCTTCGGGGAGCGTTGCTCGACCGCGCGGCTCAGCTGGGACAGCGCGATCACGGGCACGCCGAGCTCGCGGGCCAGGATCTTCAGCCCCCGGCTCAGCTCCCCGACGGCCGTGACGCGGTTGTCATAGCGGCTGTCCGTGCGCATCAGCTGCAGGTAGTCGATGATGATCAGGCCGAGACCCCCCTCGCACTGGCTGTGCAGCCGGCGCGCCTTCGCCCGGACCTCGAGCATGCCCACGTCGCTGGAGTCGTCGACCCACAGCGGCGCCGCCGCGAGGCGCTGGCTGGCGGCGAGGATCTTCGGCCAGCGCTGCTCGGCGACCCTGCCCTTGCGCAGCTCCTCGCCCTTGATCCGCGCCTGCGAGGCCACGAACCGCTGCGCCAGCTCGGCCTCCGCCATCTCGAGCGAGAAAAGGGCCACGGCCTTCTCGTGCTCGACGGCGGCGTTCTCGGCGATGTTGCAGACGAGCGCGCTCTTGCCCATCGCGGGGCGGGCGGCGATGATGATCAGGTTGCCAGGCTGGAAGCCTCCGGTGATCTCGTCGAGGTCCTTGAAGCCCGACGGCGTGCCCGTCAGCGACGTCCCCTCGAGCGAGAGCCTGTGCAGCTTGTCGAGCTCCTCGTGGAGCACGTCCTCGACCGAGCGGAAGTCTTTCTGGCGGTCGTCCCGGGCCACCTCGAGCATCGCCTTCTCCGCCTGCTCGACGAGCTCTCGCGGCGGGCCCTGGTGGCCTAGCACGCTCTCCTGGATCTCGTACGTGCTCGCGAGCAGCCGCCGCAGGAGCGCGTTCTCGCGGACGATCTGGGCGTAGCGGCGGGCGTGTCCCGCGGCCGGGACGACGCCGGTGAGCTCGTCGACGGACGCCGGGCCGCCGACCTGCTCGAGCTTGCCCCGCTGGCGCAGCCGGTCGGTGACCGTCACGACGTCGACCGGCTCGCTCTCGCCGTAGAGGTCCAGCATGGCCTCGTAGATGATCCCGTGGCGCTCGCGGTAGAAGTCCTCCGGGTGCAGGCCCTCCTCGATCACGAGCGCGTACAGCGCCCGGTCCGAGAGGAGGATCGAGCCGAGCACGGACTGCTCTGCCTCCAGGTTGTGTGGCGGCGTGATCGGTACCGCTGCGGCGCCGTTGACGGCGGTCGGGGCGCTCATCGCGGGGCCGAGTGTAGATCGGCGCCGCGGCCGCCCCGCGAGGGGTCCCCGCTATGTGGGAGGAAATCGCTGCTCACGAACGGATGTTCGCAGCAGCTGCGGATGGTCGGCGCCCGTGGCCCGCCTAGTTGCGGGCCACGACCATCGTCTTGACGTTGGCCATGAGGCCGTCGACGACCTCGACCACGACCATGTACGTGCCCACGTTCTTGATCGGTTCCGGCAGGTGCACGTTGCGTTTGTCGATTTTCAGGCCTCGCGCTTCCCGGATCGCCGTGGCGATGTCCTGGGCCGTGACCGACCCGAACAGGCGCCCGTCGGCCCCGGCCTGCTGGGGGATCGTGAGCACGGTGCGGCCGAGCAGGTTGACGTTCTCCTGAGCTTTCTCGACCGCCTCCCTGGCCGCCCGCTCGGCGGCCGCCTGGCGCTGGCGGATCGTTTCCACGGCACCGCGGGTCGCCGGCTGGGCCAGCTTGTGCGGGATCAGGTAGTTGCGCAGGTAGCCCTTGGAGACGTCGACGACGTTCCCCTGCTCGCCGAGGCTCTCGACGTCCTGGAGAAGGATCGCCTCGGGCAAGCTACCGTTCCCGTTCGCGGCGGCCGCCGCCGCCGTCCTCGCGGCCGCCCTCGTTGACGTAGGGCAGCAGCGCCAGCTCGCGGGCGCGCTTGACCGCCCGTGCGATCTGGACCTGGTGGCGACGGCACGAGCCCGTGATCCGGCGCGAGCGGATCTTGCCCTTCTCGGAGATGAACTTGCGCAGCGACGCGACGTCCTTGTAGTCGACCTGGTCGACCTTGTCGCGGCAGTGCTGGCAGGGCTTGCGCCGGCCGCTGCCGGGGCCGCCCTTCTTGTCCCTGCGCCTGACCGGCTTGCCGCGACCGCGGGCCTTCGCCATCAGCGCCCACCGCCGTGACGGGGCTCGTGCTCGGACGGGTTGGATGTGGTGAACAAGAAGACCTCTTTTTAGAACGGAATGTCGTCGTCGCCGGAGCTGCCGGCGACCGGTGCGGGCTGGAAGTCCCCTTCGTCGACGGGAGTCTCGCCGCCGCTGGAAGCGCCGTTTCCGACGAAGCCGCCTCCGGCGGAGGGTTCGTCGCGCGAGCCGAGGAACTGCACCGAGTCGGCAATGATATCGATTGCCTGGCGTTTCGCGCCCTCCTGCGTCTCCCACTCCCGCCACTCCAGGCGCCCGTCGACTGCGACGGGACGCCCCTTGGACAGGTAGCGGGCGGCGTTCTCGCCCTGCGCGCCCCACACGGTCACGTCGAAGTAGTTCGGCTTGTCCTCCCATTCGCCGCTGGCTTGGTTCTTGCGGCGGGTGTTGCACGCCACCCGCAGCTTGCAGACGGAGTTGCCGGAGGGCAGCGATCGCAGCTCCGGGTCGGCGGTCAGGTTCCCGGTCAGGACAACCCTGTTGATGTTCGTGGCGGCCACGGCCCTGTTCCTTTCGGCTCGTTCTCGTCGGCCTGCACGGCCCTGTGGCCGGCAAGGCGCTCGCTTCGAGTCTAGAGACCGCTGCGGGCGCCCAAGCGCGCGGGCACCGCCACGAGACCGCTCATTGCGGAGATCGTTTCGCCCGCGAGGAGGTCCCGAACACCTCGTCCCAGTAGGGCGCGCTGATCCCGAACCCGCGGGTGTCGTCCTGGAAATGGTGTCGCATGTGCCGCTCGCGCAGCATCCTGCCGACACGCCCGTGCGGGCGGAAGTGGTGCAGGTAGTAGTGCATCAGGTCATAGACGAGGTAACCCGCGAAGAAGCCGGCCCCGAGAGCCGGCGCGTAGCGAGAGCCGAACACGAGGTACAGGACGGCGAAGACGACCGCGCCGAGCGGCACGCTGACCGCGGGGGGCATCACGAGGCGCATCGGGTCGTTCGGGTGGTCGTGGTGGACACCGTGGATGATCCAGTGCACTCGCGCCCCGATCCCCCGCTCTGGCTCGAAGTGGAAGACGATCCTGTGCAGCCAGTACTCGAACAGCGTCCACAGGGCGTAGCCCGCCACGACGAGGCCGAGCGTGCCCGCGACGCTCACCTGCGAGAGGCTCCACGCGAGCAGCGCCACGATCGCCGGCACGAAGATCACGACCGGCACGGCGGGGTGTACCCGCGAGAGCGCGTCGAGCACCCGCGACTCGAACATCGGCGGGGAGGCCCGCAGGACGTCGGTCCTGTTGGTGCCCTCGTTGATGTCCGTTGCCCTCTCCATCAGCCGATCTTATTACCAGCCGGGCTCACGTTGAACACCGGGGAGCGCTACTGCACGGCGGGCCTAGCGGCCGGCCCGGGACCCGTCCGTCGCGGCGCCGCCCGCCCTCAGGCGGGCGCGGCGCCGGGGTCGGTGCCATCCGGCTCGGTGGCCGGTGCCGGCTCTGCGACCGCAGCAGGCTCCTCGACGGCAGCGGCAGGCTCCCCGGCGCTGACGGCAACAGCAGGCTCCTCGACGGCAGCGGCAGGCTCCCCGGCGCTGACGGCAACAGCAGGCTCCTCGACGGCAGCGGCAGGCCCCTCGGCGCCGGCGGGAGGCTGCTCGGCGTCCGCCGAGGGTGTCGCCGGCGGGCTCGCGGGGGCCTCGGCATCGCGCCTGGGCGCAGGCGTGGCCCTCAGGTCGGGCGCGTCCGGGATGCCGGGCGGCAGCTTGATGATGCGGAAGCGCAGGATGCCGTCGGTGATCCGCAGCGTCCGGTCCAGGCCGAACAGGAGCTCCTTGTCCGTGGGACGGAACTGCAGCAGGTGGTACTCGCCCGTGGCGCGACGCTCGATCGGGTAGGCGAGCGGGCGCTCCCCCCAGTCGTCGTAGCGAACCAGCTCGCCCTGCGCCTCGATCGCGGCACGGGCATCGGCGACGATCTTCGCGCGCGAGTCGTCCTCCCCCTGGGGGTCGAGGACCAGCGTCAGGTCGTATATGTGCGTGGCTGCGGTCACGTTTGGCTCGCGACAGCCTAGCGGGTCCGCTCAGCTGCCGAGGCCCTTCGCCCGGATGTCGGCGAGCTGCTCGTCGACCCAGTCGCCGGGATCGCGCGAGGTCACGATCTGGGCCAGACCCTCGGCCCGCCGGTGCCGCTCGGCCTGGTCCATCGTCAGCGCGGCGTAGATCGAGTTGGCGAGCTCCTGGATGTCGAACGGGTTGACGGACAGGGCGAACTCCCCGAGCTCCTCGTGGGCGCCGGTGTTCTCCGAGAGGATCGAGACACCGTCGCGCTCGTTGACGAGCGGGCCCTCCTTCGCGACCAGGTTCATGCCATCGAACATCGCGTTGACGAGCAGGACGTCGTAGTGCTTGTAGGCCGCCATCGCCTCGTCGATGTCGTCCCGCAGCTTGAGCTGGATCGGCATCCAGTCCGGCGTGCCGTGGCGGTGGTTGACGACCGCCACGAGAGCCTCGATCCGCTCCAGGTACTCGGCGTACTGGGGCACGTCCGTCCGCGAGGGCATCAGCTGTGCGATGAACGTGACACGCTCGGTGAACTCGGGGTGTTCCTCGAGGAACAGGTCGAACGCCGAGAACCCGCGGAGCACGTTCTTGCTCAGGTCGGCGCGGTCGACCCGCAGGATCAGGTGGTCGCGGCGGCGCCGCAGCAGGTCCTGCTCGAACTCGCCCACCCGCTCGCGCCGAGCGATCTGCCGCGTGGCCCTGTGGTCGATCGGCAGCGGGTAGGCCCGCACCCATACCTCCCGGTCGCCGACGCGGACGATGCCGCGCTCGAAGTCGACCTCGAGCTCCATCAGGTCGCGGCAGCACTGCAGGAAGTTGTGCCGGTAGGAACGGGTGTGGAAGCCGATGATGTCGTTTGCCAGCAGGCCGGCGAAGATCTCGTGGCGGATCCGCGCGGGCAGCACCCGCCAGGCGTCCGGCTGGGTCCACGGGATGTGGATGAAGTGGTGCAGGAAGGCGTCCGGCCGTGCCCGCCGGACGAGGTCAGGCAACGTGTAGAGGTGGTAGTCGTGGACCATCACGACCGGCTCGCTCGCGTCCTCGAGCTCCTCCACGACGGCCCTGGCGAGGTCTTCGTTGACGACGTTGTAGCCGAACTCGAACGCTTCGATCTCCTCGCGGCGGATGTCCGGAGCGTTGGAGAGGTCCCACAGGTAGTGCTGGATGAACCACAGCATCGGGTTCGCGAACACGTTGTAGAAGCGGTCGTAGGCGTCGGGATCGCTGACGACCAACCGCACGAAGTACTCGCTCCCGTCTGGAGAGCGGACGGGGAAGGCACGGCCGTCGTGGGCCCGCGAGACCTCGGCGTCGTCCTCGCTCATCGCCGATGCGATCCAGATCGCTTCGCGGTGGGAGGCCAGACCGGTGAGGGCCGTGACCAACCCGCCCGAGCCGCGCTGGATCTCACCGCCGGCGTGGAACGTGACGGGTCCGCGGTTGCTTACCAGCACAAGCGGAGCCCGCTGTGCCGGCTCCCCGCTCATGCGCGTGAGAGCTCGTTGAAGATGCGCAGGTAGTCGCGCAGGTAGCGCGGCATCAGGAAGTGCTGGCGGACGTGCTCCTTGCCCCGCCGGCCGAGGCCGCGCCCGAGCTCGGGGTCGCCGAGGATCTCGAGCGCGCGTTCGGCGCAGCGCTCGACGCTCGAGACCAGATAGCCGGTCACGCCGTCCTCGATCTGGAGCGGGATCCCGCCGACGTCGCCGCCGATGAACGGCCGGGCCTTCCAGATCGCCTCGGAGACGGTCAGACCGAATCCCTCGCGGGTGGACTTCTGGATCAGGACATCCCCGTGGGACTGGAAGGCGTTGACCTCGATCGCACCGACGTTGTTGAAGTTGTTGAGGATGTGGATGTCGGCGTCGCCGTCGGCGTGGGCGATCGTGGCGTTGAAGTAGTCCCATCCCTCGGGGTCGTCGCTGGCCATCGAGCCGACCAGCGCGAGCTGCACCTCGGGCATCGACTCCTTCACCACCCGGTATGCGTCGATCACGCCGAGCGGGTCCTTCCACGGGTCGAAGCGGGAGACCTGGCAGATCAGGGGACGGTCGATGTCGATCCCGAACTGCCCACACACGAACGCGGCGTCCTCGGGCGAGAGGGCCATGTTCTTCGGCGTCAGCGGATCGATCGCCGGCGGCACCACGTGAACCTCCCCCTTCATCCCGGCCGGGACGTACTCGCGCATGTGAAACAGCGAGTGGGGATAGATCTCGATGTAGGGCAACAGCTGCGCGATCGTGTCCTGGTTGGGTGTCGACAGGTCGATGTGGCAGCGCCACATCCAGCCGTTCGCCTTCTCCGGCACGAGGCCACAGAGGGCTGCCGGCTGGGGGTCGTGGATGACGCACACGTCCCACCCCTCGGACAGCTCGCGGGCGTTGATCTCGCCATAGCGACGCCAGATCGCCCACTGTTCCTCGTCGAGGTCCTGGGGGGCTCCCTGCAGCGCGTTGTGCATCAGCTTGGTGGCATTGAAGAACTCTTCCCGACCGTAGATGACCTGCCACTCGCAGTCCAGCCCCACGTCGCGCATCAGCGGTACGAGCGTGTACAGGATCTCCGAGACGCCGCCGCCGAACGCGGTGGCGGAGATGTGGCCGATGCGCTGGCCCTGGAGCGGCTCCGCGAGCTCGCGGACTTCGGCGATCAGCTCGCGGCCGCAGATGTGTGTGTAGTCGGCGAGCGACTTGTGACCTACGGCTACGGGCTGGAGCACGCGGCGGCACGATACCTAACCGCGGCGCCGGTCCCCCGTACGAGGCCGCACGGAGCGCCGTGGACGCTGGCGCGTGCGACGGACCGGCGCTGGAACTATGGTCTAGCGGATGCTCAACGCCCGTATCTACCGGGCCGCCCTGGTCCCGTTCGTGCTCGCGCTGGCGGTGTCCGCGTTCTCGCTCGGCGCCCGCCCGGCGCCACTGCGTTCGACCCGGACCACGGACGCCTTCGATGGCACGCGAGCCTACGCCCAGATGTGGTCGCTGGCGCGGGCGTACCCCTCCCGCGCGCCCGGGAGCGGGGGCGACGAAGGCCTCGCGCGCGCACTGAAGGCCGAACTGGAAGCGCTCGGCGGCGCGACCGGCGCCGGGTTCTCGGTCCAGCTGCAGCGCTTCCAGGGGCAGACGGTCGACGGCGAGCGCCCGCTCGAGAACGTGATCGCCGAGCGCCCGGGCGCCACGGGCGCGAGCCCGATCGTGATCGTCGCCCACCGCGATGCCACCGCCCGCGGCTCGCTGGCGGAGCTCTCCGGCACGGCCACGCTGCTCGAGTTGGCGCGGGTGTTCGCGGCCAGCGCCACGAAGCGGACGATCATGCTCGTCTCGACCAGCGGCGGCAGCGGCGGCGGCGCGGGCGCGGCCCAGCTGATCGCCGCCGGCTCGCCGATCCTCGCCCGCGGCGCCCCGGACGCCGCGATCGTGATCGGCGATCTCGCCGCCGCCCACTTGCGCAAGCCGCTCGTGATCCCCTACTCGGACGGCCTCGGGGCCGCCCCGCTGCAACTGCAGCGAACCGCGGTCGACGCGATCACCACGCAGGCCGGGCTGAACCCCGGCGGCCCGAGCGAACTCGGGCAGCTCGCCCACCTCGCGTTCCCCCTCGCCGTCGGCGAACAGGGCGTCCTGCAGGCCGGGGGCCTCGCGTCGGTGCTCGTCCAGGCCTCCGGCGAACGCGGCCCTCAGCCTGGCGAGGCGGTCAGCCCGGAAAGGCTCGAAGCGCTCGGCCGCTCGGTGTTGAGCATGGTGGACGCCCTCGACGTCTCCCCCGACGTCGCCCAGGCACCGGCGACCGCGGTCGTGCTGGATGGCAAGACGCTGCCGGACTGGTCCGTCAGCCTGCTCGTGCTGACGCTGCTGCTCGCGCCGGCGCTCGCCGGCCTCGATGCCTTCGCCCGCGCGCGCAGGCGTCGCCTGCCGGTCGCCCAGGCGACCCTGTGGGTGCTCTCGTGCGGGCTGCCGTTCTTGGCCTGCGCCCTGTTCGCCTACGTGCTCGGAGTGCTCGGAATCGTCGAAGCTCCCGCTGTCCCCGCTCCCCCTGCTGCGATGCCCTTCGACGGGGCCGCCGCCACCGTCGTGGCGGTGATGGCGCTCACGTTCGTGCTCGCCTGGCTGCTGTGGGGAGGCCTCGTGCGGCGCCTCGGCTGGGGGCCGATCCCGGACCCCGACGCCGGCGCGCTCGGCGTCGTGCTCGTGCTGGTGCCGGTCGGTCTGGTGGCCTGGCTGCTGAACCCGTACACGGCCCTGCTGCTCGCGCCCGCCGCCAACCTGCTCCTGCTCCTGAGCATCCCGGAGCTGCGCGCCCGCCGTGGCGTCTCGCTGGCGCTCGTCCTGCTCGCCCTGCTCCCGCTCGCGCTGCTGATCGCCTTCTACTCCGACCAGCTCGGCCTCGGGCCGGGGGCGACGGCGTGGATGGCCGTCCAGCTGCTCGCCGGAGGACACGTGAACCCGGGCGCAGCGGTTCTCTGGAGCGCCGCCCTCGGCGCGATCGCGGCGGCCGCGTGGGTGGCGGCCGCCTCGCCGAGGGCACCCTCGCCCCTGGGTCCGCAACGGCTCGGCGAGGTCACCATCAGGGGCCCGCTGAGCTACGCCGGACCTGGCTCGCTCGGGGGTACGGAGTCGGCTCTGCGACGATAGGTCTGCCGTGTCGGGTCTGACCTACACGCCAGGTGCGCGCGGAGCGGAGCAGCCGCCCGCGCCGCGGCGCGCCCGCAGCCGCGGCCAGCGGGCGCTGCGGGGGCTTGCGGTGACGATGATCGTCCTCGGTGCGCTCGCGCTCGCCGACGCCGCCGTCACGCTGCTCTGGCAGGAGCCGTTCTCGGCCCTCTACGCGACGCTCCAACAGGACCACCTCGGCGGCGAACTGCGCCGGATCGAACGTGCGCCGCCCACGCCGGCCGAGCGGGTCGCGCTCGCGAGCCTGGCAGACCAGCAGCGGCGGATCGCCTACCTCGCGGGCGAGATCGGGCACCATGCCGGCTACGGGAGCGCGGTCGGACGGATCGCGATCCCACGGATCGGCGCGAGCTACGTGATCGTGAAGGGCACCGGAACGGAAGAACTCAAGAGCGGACCCGGGATCGACACCGAAACCGGCTTCCCCGGCATCGGCGGCACGACCCTGATCGCCGGGCATCGCACCACGTTCCTGGCCCCCTTCCGGCACATCGACGAACTGCGCCCGGGAAGCGTGATCAGGCTCGAGATGCCCTATGCCGACTTCACCTACGCCGTCACGGGCCTGCGCGTGGTCGCACCCACCGACGTGGACGCGGCGGTCGGCGCCGTCGGCTACAGCCGCCTCGTCCTGTCGGCGTGCACGCCGCTGTTCAGCGCGGCCAAACGGCTGCTCGTGTTCGCCCGCCTGCGGCGGACCGTCCCCCGCGGCGCTGCCCGCAGGCTGCCCGGCGGGGCGCTCCCGCGGCCGATCGTGGGGAGCTCCCTCCTGCGGGCGACCCCGCCGCGGCGGCGGCTACCACCGGTGCTCGAACCCCTCGACGGCAACGGCATCTCCCCGCTCGTCTGAGAGCAGGACGCCGCGCTCGCCGTCCGCCGCCCGGCCGACCCAGCTGATCGGCGAGCCGTCCAGCTCGCGCAGGGCCCGCTCGGCTTGCTCGCGCCGGCCCGGGTCGATGCAGAAGCACAGCTCGTAGTCTTCGCCCCCCCGCGCGGCCAGCAGCCACGCGGGCTCGCCGAGCGCGGCGGCCACAGGGCGCACGCCGTCCGCGAGCGGCAGGCGTGCGAGCTCGATCCGCAGCTGCACATCGCTTGCACGGCCGATGTGGGCAGCGTCGGTGGCGAGCCCGTCGGAGATGTCGATCATCGCGTGGGCGCCGGCCTGCGCGAGCGCGTGTCCCTCGCGCAGGCGGGGTCGCGGGTGGGAGGCCCGGGACAGCGCCGGCGCGACATCGGCGCCGCGGTCCAGGCCGGCGGACTGGATGGCCAGGGCTGCCGCCGCAGCGCCCAGCTGCCCCGTCACCCCCACGAGATCCCCGACGCGGGCGCCGTCGCGCCCGACGAGCTCCTCGGCGCGCTCCGCCCAGCCCACCGCCGTGACCGACACGAGCAGCACCGGGGCGGCGACCACGTCGCCGCCGGCGAGCAGGGCGCCACACTCGCGAGCCAGCGCGTTGGCGGCCCGCACGAGCTCCATCGCCTGCGCCTCGGCGAGCCCCGCGGGCAGCCCCAGCACGATGTACACCTCGCCGGCCCGGGCGCCCATCGCGGCCAGGTCCGACAGCGCGCCCGCCATCGCCCGGCGGCCGACCTCGGCCATGTCCGCCCACCCCTCCCCGAGCCGGAAGTGGACCCCCTCGACGACCGCGTCGACGGAGGTGACCGAGAACGCTCGGGCGCGCACCACGGCCGCGTCATCGCCGGCGCCCCGCAGCAATCGCTCGCCCTCGGGTCCGCTCTGGCCGCCAGCCGCCGCGCGTGCCAGCTCCGCGAGGACCGATTCGATCAGCGAGCGCTCGGCGATGTGGCGCTCAGCGGTGGCGGTAGACGATCCGGGCGCGGTCGAGGTCGTAGGGGGAGAGCTCCACTCGCACCCTGTCCCCGGGAAGGATGCGGATGCGGAAGCGTCGCATCTTGCCCGCGACGTGACCGAGCACGACGTGCTCGTTGTCCAGCTTCACGCGGAACATCGCGTTCGGCAGGGCCTCGATCACCTCGCCCTCGAATTCGACCTTGTCCTCCTTCGCCACGCGCATCCCATCTGGCCGCACCCCTCGAGGGCGGCCGCTCGACTCCGTGTACCGCGTCCAAACTACCAGCGCGGGGGCGCCCGAGGGGCTCGCTCGCGCTGCCGGCGCCCCTAGCCGGGGGCGGCCCCGCCCGAGGTCTGTTCGACCGGGGCGGCTGCGGGAGGTGCCGCCGGCGCGGGCGGCGTTTCCGATTTGGCCGGCGCTTCGGATTGGGTGGGCGGCGCTTCGGATTGGGCGGGCGGCACTTCGGATTGGGTGAGCGGCACTTCCCGGGCGGCCCCCGGGCCCGGTTCCTGCGCCCCATGGTGCCGGGTCCCTGCGCGTCGCGGCTTGGCCCCGCTCTGCGGCTGGTTTTCTTCGCCGGGCAACTGTGAGAGCCCGGTGCTCGCGTACTTGCCGTAGAACGGCTTGTATTCGATTCCGGCGCTCGATTCGTGCAAGGGAGCGCATGACTGGCCTTCGGTCACGGCGCTCATGTAGGTGTGCCAGATGACGGCGGGCAGCGCGCCACCCTGCTGGGGTTCGCCGTGGACGTCGGTCATCGGCACGCGCTTGTTCGGGTAGCCCATCCACACGACCGTCGAGTAGCGGGAGTTGTACCCGTCGAGCCAGGCGTCGACGAGTTCGCTCGTGGTGCCGGTCTTGGCGGCGGTGGGGCAGTTGATCACCGATCTCACCGCCGTGCCGCCGAGCACGTTCTGGTGCAGGATGCTCGTCTCCTCGCCCGTGACAGCTTCGCTGAGGACCCTCGTGCGGTGCGGCTGGCCCCAGTTGCTGTCGACCTGACCGTCTGGGAAGACCACCTTCGTGATCGCGATCGGGCTGTTGCGCCAGCCGCCGTCGGCGAGCGTCGCGTAGACGTCGGCCATTTCCAGCGGCGTGACCCCGAGCGTCAGACCGCCCAGCGCTTCGGCGGGGAAGCTCGACAGGTGGGTTTTCACCCCCATCTTGTAGGCCATCTGGGTGATCGTTTCCTCGCCCAGGTCGGCGGCGAGCTGGGCGAAGACGGTGTTGTCGGAGGCGAGCGTGGCCGAGACGAGGTTGATCGACCTGTTCAGCGAGGTCCCCTCGAAGGTCTTCACTTCGTAGGTCGGGTAGCCCGGCAGCCAGCCCGGCTGGAGGGTCTTCGAGGTGTAGTAGGTGCTGTTCGGGTCGACCCCCCGCGAGAGGGCGTCGGCGAGGTCGATCGCCTTGAACGTCGAGCCCGGCTGGCGGTGGCCGTCGGCGGCGAGGTTGTACTGGGACTGCTCGTAGCTCTCGGACTCCGCCATCGCCTCGATGTCCCCGTTGGCGGGGTTCAGCGTCACGATCGCCGCAGCCGGATCTTCGTGCTCGTTGAGCACTTCGGAGATCGCTTTGCGGGCGAGCCGCTGCATGTTCAGGTTGATCGTGGTGTAGACCCTCAGCCCGCCTTGTTCGACCGTCTTGCGGCCGTAACGCGCGACGAGCTGCTCGCGCACGTATTCGAAGAAGAACGGTTCGCTCCGCTGGGAATAGAAGTGGCCCAGGTGGACCTCCAGCGGCGCCGCCTCCGCGGAGGCGGCGCGCGCAGCGGAGATGTAGTGCAGTTCGGCCATCTTGGCGAGCACCTCGTTGCGCCGTTCGCGTGCGGCCGCCGGGCTGGCGAACGGGTTGTACTGCGAGGGTGCCTGCGGGAGCCCGGCGAGCAGCGCGCTCTGGGCGAGGTCGAGCTGGGAGGCGGGCTTGTCGAAGAACGTTCTCGCCGCGGCCTGCACCCCGATCATCGTCTGGCCGCCGACGGTCCCGTAGGGAACGCTGTTCAGGTACTCCGTGAGGATGTAGTGCTTGTGGTGTCTCTTCTCGTAGTCGAGCGCGAGCTTGGCCTCGATGATCTTCTGCTTCAGCGTGTGCTGGTCGCCGCCGAGATACAGGTTGCGCATCAGCTGCATCGTGATCGTCGAGGCTCCCTGCACGGGCGCGCCGGTGAGGGCGTCCTTGACGGCAGCGCGGAAGATCCCGGTGAAGTCGACGCCGTCATGTTTGTAGAACCGCTGGTCCTCGATCGCCACGGTCGCGTTCTTGAGGTTGGCGGGGATTTCACTCCAGCCGACGGGCGTGCGCACGATGTCCGACTGGATGAAGCCGAGGCGGGTGCCGTCGGAGGCGAGCACCTGTGAGGACCCGCCGCTCAGCAGCGGCCGCAGCGAGCTCAGCGACGGAGCCGAGCGGGCCACGTCCAGCACGTAGCCGACGGCCGCGATCGTGCCGATCAAAAGGGCCGTCACCACGACGCTGGCGCTCACGATCAGGAATCGAGCGCCCGCGCCGCCGCGCCGGCGGCGACGCATGCGGGATTGTCGAGACATCTGACGAGCTTCGAGATTACCGTGCCGAGCTGTGTTCTCCTGCCAGTCGCAAGGCCGCGACCACTACGCTCGTTCTCAGCACCCATGAGCACCCGCAACGCCGAGCTGACAGCAGCTGAGGTCTCCCCCACGGTTGGGAGCGCGCCGCTGGAGCGCCGTCCCGAGGCCGTCCGGCCGCGGTTCACCGCGCCGCTGGCCGGTCCGCTCGCGCGCCTGCGCAGTGACCCGGCCCGCCTGAGCGCTCTACGGATCAGCTGGCGGGCGCTGTGGACCTCGCGCGTGCTCGTGTGGCTTGTGGGGGTAGGTGCGGCGGCGATCTTCGGGCTGGGGTCCTCGCGCAACGCGTATGACCCCCCTCACGTCACGGGCGGCTTCGGCTGGCTCGGCGACCTGCTCGCGGCCCCCGCCGCCCGCTGGGACAGCGCGTGGTATCTCGTCATCGCGCACTTCGGCTACCGCCCGGAGCTGGGGGCGGCCACGTCGGCACGGATGGCCTACTTCCCCCTGTATCCGCTCGCGATGCGCGTGATCGGGTGGACGGGCGCGCCGCTCGTGCTGGCGGGCGTGTTGATCTCCTTGGGTGCATTCCTGCTCGCCCTCTACGGCATCCACCGCCTGACCACGCTCGAGCTCGCGGCGCGCCTGCGCCCGGGTGCCCCGGCGCCCGCCGAGGCCGCGCGGCTCGCGGTGATCGTCACGGCCTTCTCGCCGATGGCGTTCTTCTTCTCGGCCGTCTACACCGACGCGCTCTACATGGCCCTGTCGGTCGGGCTGTTCTGGTGCGCCCGCCAGGGTCGTTGGGCCTGGGTCGGGGTCCTCGGGGCGCTCGCCACGGCGACCCGGAGCACGGGGTTGATGCTGCTCGTGCCGGCCCTGATCATCTACCTCTACGGTCCCCGCGAGGACCGTCCTCCAAGGAGGCCGGCCGCTACCGGCCGCCCAGGGCGGAGGGCCTCCAGGGCGGCTGGGGCGCCGGGGCCGAGCCGCCTGGGCGGGCTGCTGCGGCCGAGCCGCCTGGGCGGGCTGCTGCGGCCGCGCTACCGCGTGCGACCCGACGTCCTGTGGCTCGCGCTCGTCCCGGCCGGGATCGCCATCTACAGCGTCTGGCTCGGCCTCTCCGGCGGCCAGCTGCTCGGCGCCTTCCACGCCGAGCAGGCCTGGTCGCGTCACTTCGTCGGCCCGTATCTGGGGATCTGGGATGGGCTCGTCGCGGGCTTCGACGGCGTGCGCCAACTGCTCTCGATGCAGAGCCATCACATCTACTTCACGCTCGTCGGCGGCAGCCCGACGATCGCCGCCTGGCACAACCTGATGGAGCTGGCGTTCCTGCTCGCCGCGATCCCGGCGCTCGTGGGCGTCCTGCGCCGACTCCCGCTCGCGTACGGCGCCTACGTGCTCGCGGCGATGGCCCTGCCGCTGTCCTACCCTGTCGCTCCCCAGCCGCTGATGTCGGTCCCGCGCTATCTCGTCGTGCTGTTCCCGCTGTCGATCTGGCTCGGCGCCTGGCTGGCCGAACGCCCGCGCCTGCGGCGGCCCGCGTTCGTCGTCTCGACCGTCCTGATGGCGTTGTTCGTGGCCCAGTTCTCGACCTGGCACTGGGTCGCCTAGGCGATGGACGAGCCGGTCCTGAGCGAGCAGGCCGCGGATGTCCCGGTCGGCTTGGAGGTCGGCGCCGGGCCGGAGCTGCCGATCGAGTCCGACCCCCGGAGGGCGACCCCACCCGCTCACCACAGACGGGTTGGCCGTGGTGGAGCGCGTTCCTGGCCCTGGTCGGAGGGCTTGTCCTCGCCGCCGTGTTCGGGCTCGTTGTCGACCTGCCCGCTCTCGCCTTCGGTGTCCACGTGACGAGCAGCCACACACCGGCCGGCCTCGCGATCGCCGACACGTTCGTCCAGGACATCGCGTTCGTGATCGCGGCCGTCTACTGCGCCCATCTCGGCGGCCGGGCCGTCCGTGCGTGGCAGCTCGGCCTGCGCCGGCCCGGCGCCGGCTGGGGGTCGGCGGCGGCGATGGTGCTGCTCCTGTTCATCGTGTTCCTGAGCCTGAGCGCCGCCTGGGCCGAAGCCGTCAACCCCGGCAAGGAGAAGCTCCTGCAGCAGCTCGGCTCCAACGAAAGCGGCGCTCTGCTGGTGCTGAGCGCCGGGTTGACGTGCGTGATCGCTCCGATGTGCGAGGAGTTCCTCTTCCGGGGCTACATCTTCACCGCCCTGCGCAATCGCCTCGGCACGTGGGGAGCGGCGGCGCTGACGGCGTTGCTGTTCGGCGGCGTCCACGCCGGCTCGGCGCCCGTGCTCGACCTCGTCCCGCTGGCGGCCCTCGGCTTCGGGCTGTGCGTGCTCTACCGCTACACGGGTTCCCTGTACCCCTGCATCGTGGCCCACTCGATCAACAACTCGATCGCGTTCTCGGCGCTTGAGGACTGGAACGTCCTGCAGGCAGCCGCCCTGCTGCTCTCCTCGCTGCTGGCCCTCGCGCTGATCCTGCAGGCCTCGCGGCGACTGGGCTGGAGCGGCTCGGGCACGCTGGTCGCCCGCTCGGGTGCATAGGATCGCGTCATGAGCACCTCCGCGCAGAAGCTCGCCTGGCCGGCGACCGCGCTGGCGCTGGCGCTGGCCGCGCTGCCGGCGGGCGCCGCAGCCGAAGGGCCACCGACCGTCGCGAGCCCCCCGCCGACGACCGCCCCGACCCCTCCGGCGCCCGCGGCCCCCCCGGGCGGGCAGATGCGGCTGTCGCTCGTGAACGTCGGCGGGAGCCCACCGTTCGCCCTCGCCGGGCAGCGGATCGTCCTGGCCGGGAGCGTCAAGCCGTACGTGGCGGGCCAGAAGGTGAAGCTGAGCGTCTATCGCCAGGGCCGCAAGGTAGCGGTCCTGTACGCCGCGATCCAACCTGGTCCCGCCGCCAGCGGGCGCTTCCGGGTCGGCTTCCGCAGCGCCTACTCCGGGGCGGTGGACATCCGTGGCGCCCACTACGCGAATGCGCAGCAGGGAGCCTTCAGCGCGCGCGCCCCGCTCGTCCGCTTCGTATGGCCGGAACTCGGCCTCGGCGCCAGCGGCCAATCCGTGCGCCTGTTGCAGTCGGAGCTCGATGTGCTCCACTACGCCGTGCCGCTCACCGGGGTGCTCGACGAAGGCACCGGCCAGGCCCTGATCGCCTATCGCAAGCTGAACGGGCTCGAACGCGTCCCCTACGCCGGGCGCCAGGTGTTCGCGCTGCTGGCCCGCCACGCAGGGACGTTCCACGTGCGCTACCCCCACGACGGCCGCCACGTGGAGGGCGACCTGACGCGACAGGTGCTCGCGGAGATCGAACCCGGCGGGAAGGTGCGGGCGATCTACACGATGAGCTCGGGCAAGCCGTCGACGCCGACGGTCGTGGGGCGCTTCCGCGTGTACCTCAAGACCCCCGGTGTCAACACCGAGGGCATGGTGGACTCCAACTACTTCATCCGCGGCTACGCCATCCACGGCTATCCCGAAGTGCCCACGTACGCCGCCAGCCACGGCTGCCTGCGGGTCCCGATCCCGGACGCCCCGGCGATCTACTCGTGGGTCCGCGAAGGCACGCCCGTGGACGTCTACGACGAGGGCGGCGGCGGCTCGAGCGACGTGCGCTCCAACGCCGGCCCGTGAGCCGACGCCTGCGCCGTCACGCGTGGACGCGGAGCGTGCGGGCGAGGAAACCGAGCCCGAAGCCGTAGACGACCAGGGCCAGCAGCAGCTTCACGCCGCGGTTGGCCCATTCGCTGGTTGCCGAGACGATGCCCGCGAACGGCGAGGTCAGGCTGTTGGCGGCTTCGTCGATCACTTTGTGGGCCGTGCCCTCGTGCGTGGCCGCCACGGGCTGCGCTGCCTGGCCGCCGCCGGTGGCCAGCGATTCCTGCTGGTGGCTCGAGGCGGTGCTGGTCTGCTCGATCGCGAAGATCGCGAACGAGACGATCACGATCAGGCAGATCGCGATCGAGGCGAACCGGAGCAGGCGCACGATCGAGCTCATCACACGATCGGAATCGAGGTGCTGGCGCCGCTAGATTAGGGTCGCTCGTGGAGCCCTGGACGGATATACGAGCGACCTTGCCGCCGCGCCGGGAGCGGCTCATCGCCGAGCTGCGCGAGCACGCGCTCGTGATCGGCGAGGTGACGCTGACGAGCGGCGCGCCGAGCGCAGTACTACGTCGATGCCAAGCGCGCGATCCTGCTGCCGGGCGGCTTCGCGGCGCTGGCCGCGCTCGTCGCCGCCCAGGTCGCAGACTGGGAGGGCGACGGCGGTCGGGGGCATGACGATGGGCGCCGACCCGGTGGCTTGCGCGGCGCTGGCGGGGGGCGCCCACGCGAAGGCGTTCTTCGTGCGCAAGGAGCGAAGGCGCACGGTCTGCAGCGTCGGATCGAGGGCCCGACGCTCGACCCGGACGAGCGCTGCGTGGTGGTCGAGGACGTGGTCACCACGGGCGGCTCGACGCTCGCGGCGATCGCGGCGCTGCAGGAGGCCGGACACGCGGATCTGCGGCGTCATCAGCGTGCTCGACCGGCTCGCCGGAGGCGGCGACGGCGATCGAGGCGGCGGCCGGCGCGCCCTATGTGGCGCTGACCACGATCGACGAGGTCTACCCCGAGCGGCCCGACCGGGACGGCTCGTGAGCGCGGCTCCGGCCGGCGAGCCGGGGCCTGCGCGGATCCGCCGTGCGGAGCGGCGGGACGTGCCGCTGCTGCTCGAGATGTTCGACGAGCTCGCCGACGTACGAGCACCTCGCGCACGAGATGCGTGCGCGACCGAGGAGCTGCTGAGCGAGGCGCTGTTCGGCGAGCGCCCGGCGGCACAGGCGCTGATCGCCGAGCGCGGCCGGCGAGGCGGCCGGCTACGCGCTGTTCTTCCCGACCTTCTCGACGTTCCTGGCATCCAGGGCATGTGGCTCGAGGACCTGTTCGTGCGCCCGGCCCACCGCGGCGCGGGCGTCGGCCGGGCGCTGCTCGCCGGCGGTCGCCGCGCGCGCGCGCGAGCGCGGCGGCGAGCGCCTGGAATGGGCGGCGCTCGACTGGAACGAGCTCGCGCTCGGCTTCTACCGCGGCCTCGGCGCCGAGACGATGGATGAGTGGATCACCCACCGCCTGGTCGGGCGAGCCGCTCGAGCGGCTCGCAGCGCGAGGCAGCGCCGGACGCCGGCGACGCCCGTCGCGGTAGCCTTCGACCGTGCCTCCCCCTCGCCCGGGGCGCCACGCCCTCGTAGTCCAATGGATAAGACGACCGCCTCCTAAGCGGTAGATCCAGGTTCGACTCCTGGCGGGGGC
>CAVUPZ010000005.1:0-40051 GCA_963743505.1 uncultured Solirubrobacteraceae bacterium
CGGGCAGGCGTGCGCAGTCGCCCTCACCGCGCTCAGTTGCGTGTCGCTCGCGCTGCTGTGGCGGCCGTCACCCCTACGCGGTGGCTCGCCTGGGGGGTCGTCGCGATGGCCATCGCAGACACGCGCTGGTCGTCGCCGACTGCTTCAGCGACCCAACAACGCGCTCAACGCCGCGCATCCCGCAGCCGGCCTGCCGCGGCTTCAGAGCGCGGTGTTCGGCTCGGCCGTGATGGGCTACGGGGACCTGTTCGTCGCGCGGCCGTGCTCGGCGGGCTGCTCGGCGCCGCGGTCGTCGCGCCCAGCTGCGCGCGCCGGGCTGACGGCGCTGCTGGCGCTCGCCTTCGACCTGCTGTTCTTCGCCGTCGACGAGCTGCCGGCCACCGTCCCTGTCGCGACTGGCACTGGTAGTCAGGGGGTCACCGTCGGCGGACAACCGCTGCGGGGACCGACAGCCGGGCGGCGCGCTCGGCGCGCGGCAAGGGTCGATCGTCAGGTCGGGCCCGCTCGCGCGGTGATCGTTCGCGCGCCGAGCTCGAACGCGGGCGGCGCGCCGAGCATCGCGCTCGGACCCCGCCCCGGCCTGCTCGATGCGGCGCAGCTGGGGAACACACGGTGGTCGAAGGAGCCGACCGCCTCGTTGTAGGCGGCCGATCGCCGAATCCAGCTGGCGCCCAGCTTGGCGAACGGCTCCACGAAGCGGCCCAGCCGGCGGTGCAGCTCGCGCGCGGACTCGGCGATCTCGCGCGCGGACTGTGCGATCAGCTCCTGGCGCCAGCCGTAGTGGACGGCCCACAGCAGCCCGATCAGCGTCGTCGGCGTGGCCATCAGCACCTGCTGCTGGACCCCGTACTCGATCAGCGCCGGGTCGGCGGCGAGCGCCGCCTGGTAGATGCCGTCGGAGGGAACGAACATCACGACGAACTCGGGCGTGGAGTCGAACTGGCGCTGATAGCCCTTCGAGGCGAGCTTGGTGATGTGCTCGCGGGTCTGGCGCGCGTGGCGGGCGCCGTGCAGCTCGCGCTCGTGCCTCGCTGGCCGCCTCGATCGCGGCCAGGTAGGCGTCGAGGGGGACCTTGGAGTCGACCACCACCAGCTTCCCGCCGGGCAGGCGCACGAGCATGTCCGGGCGCAGCGCACCGTCCTCGCCGCTGCGATCGTGCTCTGCTCGAGGAAGTCGCAGTGGGCGACCATCCCCGCCATCTCGACGACGTTGCGCAGCTGGATCTCCCCCCAGGAGCCGCGCGTGGCCGGGCCGCTTGCAGCGCCGATACGAGGTTGCCGGTCTCCTGGCGCAGCGTGCCCACGCCCTCGCCGAGCTGGCGGAGCATCTGCGCGAGCTCGCCCTGCGCCTGGCGGCGCTCGCGCTCCAGCCGCCCGATCTCGCTCTCCATCCGTCCCAGCTTCTCCTGCACCGGCGCGACCAGGCCCTTGATCTCCTCGGTGCGCCTGGCCATCTCGCCGGCCGCGCGCTCCTCCTCGGCGCGGCGTGCCTCCTCGACCCTCGGGCCAGCGAGTCGCCGGTCGCCGACAGCACGTCCAGTGAGATCGCCTTCAGCTCCTGGCGCATCCGTTCGCGGTCGCGGCGCAGCAGCAGGGCCGCGCAGGCGGCCAGCGCCAGCAACCCGGCGGCGGTGATCACGATGCTCGCAACGCTCATCTGCAACGACCCTTCCGAGGACGACGGGCCGTTCAATGTCCCATGCGCGCCGGACGCATCAGCGCCCGCGACCCGCCGCGTGCCGGGTCGATCACCACGCACATCCCGCCGCCGCGCAGGGGTGCGTCAGCCTCCGCAAACCGCTCCAATACTGGCTGCAGAGCCAGCCGTCGGCGCCGGTTCCCGCTTGACATCTCGACAGGGCGTGGGTATCTTGCGGCCACGCTCCCCGGGATTTTGGGCGGGGAGTGTGCGTAGAGGGATATCTATCCATAGAGGGGGCTGTGCCTGCGGGCATGTCCCGCATGTATAGGAGGATGAGAGATGCAAGCCACGAATGGCTTTGCTCGGACGCTGCGCTCGCGCAGAGGTCTCGTTGGAACATGTATGGCGCTCGCGCTCGTTGCGATGGCAGTCATGGCTTCGGCCGCAAGCGCAACCACACCCCTGCCACCGTCGGGACTCCTTTCGCTCGGTGACTCGATCAGCTACGGCTACTCGCAGGAAAAATTCGAAGCTAACTTCCCGACCGAGAGCCCCGGCGCCTTCGAAGAAGGCTTCGTCGACTTCGTCGCGAAAAAACTCGTGAAACCCGAGAAAGAAGCCGGCTTCGCGATCCACAAGATCGACCTGGCGTGCCCGGGCGAGGTCAGCGACGGGCTGATCGGTGAAAACGCGCTGCTCGGCGGCGGCGGCGAAGGCAACGGCAAAGCCGACGACGCCCCGTGCGCTTGGCACAACGTCGACGGCTTCCCGCGCCACGTCGAATACGGCGCTGTCTCGCAGCTCGAAGCTGCGATCGGCGCGGTCACCAACCCGGCCGTACCCGTTCACTACGTGACGATCCAGATCGGCTCGAACGACGAGCTCGCGGTCGTCGCCGCGTGTGAGAACCCGTCCTACCTGTCGGCGCACTCGTTCGTCGGCGGCCTGGACGAATGCCTCGTGCATGAAGCGGGCGAAGAAGGCTACTACTACAAAGGTGGCATCTTCAAGCACATCATCACGAACACCGGTGACGCGATTGGCGTCCTTCGCCACTACGGCTACACCGGCCCGGTCGCCGTGCTGTTGTTCTACAACCCGCAGGCGATCGTCCTGCCCGGCAGCGACGGGCTGCAGAAAGCCCTGAACGAAGCGTTCGAAGCGACGATCGGCGGCGGCCTCTTCGGTCCCGGCGTGAGCTACTACAACCCGTTCACGTTCGTGAACCCGCAGAAGGGCACTGCGAAGGAGCAGGCCGCGATCTGCAAATTCACGGAATTCTGCAACGAAAAAGACAAAAAGGCCAACCTCATCAAGTACCTCGAGGAACAGGGCTACAGCCAGGCAGAAGCAGAAGCAGCGGCGACGCCGGAACAGGTCGCCAAATACCCGCTGGGTGATATTCACCCGACGCGGGAAGGCTACAAGAAGATGGGCCAGGGAATGGCCAAAGCGCTCGGCGCGTAGGGACGCGTAGCCACAAGCAGTAAGTCGAATCGATCGGGGCCCCCCGCCGCACAGGCGGGGGGCCCGGCGCGTTAACGAGTGAGTGGGGCCGCCGGCGCGGAGCCAGCGCGCTCGCGGGCGAGCGCTTCGAGCATCCCCAGCATTGCGGGGGCGGCCGGCACCAGCCTCGCTGTCTCCGGCACCGCGGCCAGCACCTGACGCGGCGCGGGCGCCGGCGAGAGCTCGCGGATGACGATGTCCTCGCGCACCACCGTCAGCGCGAGCGCCGGGATCACGGCCACGCCGACACCGGTGGCGACGAGCCCCTGAACGGTCTGGTAGTCGTCGCTCTCGAACGCCACCTGCGGCTCGAATCCGGCCGCGTGGCAGCTGCGCACGACGTGGCGGGCACACGTCCCCCCGAGCGAGGTCTGAACCCACCGCTCGCCGCGCAGGTCCTCGAGCCGCACGCGTCGCCTGGCCGCCAGGCGGTGCTCCCGCGGCAGGGCCAGCAGCATCGCGTCCTCGAGCAGCTGTGAGCGTGCCATTCCCGGCAGCGGCGGATCCTCGCCGGCGAACTCGAACAGGACGCCGAGATCGAGCTCGCCGGCGCTCATCAGCGGGGCGAGCTGCTCGGGTTCGCCCTCGGTCAGCGTCAGCTCCACCTCGGGGTAGGCCGAACGGAACATCGCGATCGCCGGCGGTAGCAGCGTGGAGCTGGCGGTGGGGAAGGCGCCGATCCGCAGGCGCCCGCCGCGCAGCCCGGCGATCTCGGCGAGCGCGCCCTCGGCCGCGTCGAGCCCGGCGAGGATCGACTCGGCGTGGGCGACGAGCGTCTGGCCGGCCGCCGTCAGGGTGACCCCGCGGGGATGGCGCTCGACGAGCGCCATCCCCGCCTCGGCCTCCAGCGCGGCGATCTGTTGCGAGACGGCGGACTGGGTATAGGACAGAGAGGTGGCGGCAGCCGAGAAGGAGCCGCGGTGGGCGACCTCCCGCAGGACCCGCAGACGAGGCACGCTAAGCATAAGTACAGCTTATCGCAATGATCAGAAGAATCATTGGAACTGATGGCAGGTGGGTGCCAGAATGAGATCAAACACGGAAGGAAATCCAGGCCGGAGCACCGGCCTACGTAACGAGAGGAACCAAGAAATGTCCCTGAAAGTCATCGTCTCCTATGACGGCACCGCGAACGAGGACGACGCGATCGCGCTCGGCCGCCTCTTCAGGCAGGCCGGCGCCGAGGTCGGCCTCGCCTACGTGCGCCACACCACCGAGCCCGACCGCGACCGTGAGACGCTCGCCCAGGCCGAGGCCGAGGACCTGCTCCAGCGCGGCGCCAAGCTGCTCGGCGACCCCAACGCACCCAGGTACGTCGTGACCGACCGCTCGACCCCGGAGGGCCTCGACGCCCTCGCCTCCTCGCAGAACGCGCAGGTGATCGTGTTCTGCAGCGACTCCCACACAGCCAAGGGACACGTCGCGATCGGCAACTCCGCCGAGCGCCTGCTCGAAGGGGCCAGGGCGGCCGTGGCGATCGCGCCGGTCGACCTCGCCGAGACCGTCGGCGCCTCGGGGATCAGGAACATCGTCGCGATCGGCGACGGCGACGGCGGCGCCCGCCGCACGGCGGAGTCGCTCGCGAACGCCCTGCAGCGGTACGGTCGCGCCCGTGGTGGGCGCCGACACCGACCTGCTCGTGGTCGACTCGCGCCCCGAGGCCGAGCAGGGCCGGATCGCGATCAGCGCCTCGGCCCAGCACCTGATCGAGATCGCCACGTGCTCTGTGCTCGTGCTTCCTCGCGGCGCCGCGCTCGAGTTCGGCGGCACGCGCACGGTCGCAGCAGCCTAGGCCTCCGGTCCAGCAGGGGCCCGCGGCCGGTCGTCAGCCAGACGGCCGGTCGCGAGCCCTCGCAAGTGCGTAGGCGAGCAGCGCCGCGGCGACGTCGAGGGCGCCGCCGATCAGGTGCGCCAACGGACCCGTCCAGAACCGGGCCTCGAGCCGTCGCCACCGACATTGCTGGCCTCGTGAGAGCACCCGGCGGCACGGTATCGTGGCGGGCGTGGCCGGCACGATCAGCACCACCCTCACCGAGCTCGGGGATTCGCGTGTTCGGCTGCAGGTGGAGGTCCCGTCCGACGAGGTCGACGGGCGCCTGGAGCGCAAGGCCCAGCAGCTCGGTCGTGACCTGAAGCTACCCGGGTTCCGGCGCGGGAAGGTCCCGGCGCCGCTCGTCCTGCGCCGCGTCGGTCGCGAGGCCGTGCTCGAGGAGGCCGTCCGGGACACACTCTCGACGTGGTACTCCCAGGCGGTCGACGCCGCCGGCATCGTCCCCGTCGGCGACCCCGACCTCAACCTCGAGGAGCTGCCTGCGCCCGGCGAGCCGCTGCAGTTCTCGATCGAGATCGGCGTGCTGCCGAAAGCCGAGCTGGGCCCCTACCGCGGGCTGGAGGTGCCACGCCGCGAGCCGCAGGCCCTCGACGAGCAGGTCGAGCAGGAGGTCGAGGCGATGCGCGAGCGCCTTGCCCGTCTCGAGACCGCCGAGCGGCCCGCCGAGAGCGGCGACTTCGTCGTGATCGACTACGTCGGCTCGATGCGCGCCGGGGACGCGGAGCCGCCGGTGTGGGAGCGCTTCGAGGGCGGGGAGGGCCGCGACCAGCTCGTCGAGCTCGGCGGCGGCAACCTGATCCCGGGCTTCGAGGAGGCCCTCCTCGGCGCTGAGGCCGGCGAGACCCGGACGGTCGAGCTCACGTTCCCCTCCGACTACGGGGCCGAGCACCTCGCCGGGCGCCCCGCTTCGTTCGAGGTCACCGTCAAGGAGGTCAAGCGCAAGGAGCTCCCCGCGCTCGACGAGGACTTCGCAGTGGATGCCGGCTTCGACGACCTCGACGAGCTGCGCGAGGACATCCGTGGGCGGCTGCTGCAGGCCGACGAGGCCCGCATCGACGGGGAGTTCCGCGAGGCCGCCCTGGACGCGGCCGTCGCCGTCGCCAAGGTGGCCGTCACGCCGGCGCTGACGAAGGCGCGGGCGCGGGAAATGTGGGAGCGGACCGTCCACTCCCTCTCACACCGGGGGATCTCCCGCGAGGCCTACCTCAACGTCCTCTCTCGGGCGGAGGACGACGTCCTCGCCGAGCTCGAGCCCGAAGCCGAGCGCGCGCTGCGCCGGGAGGCCGTGATCACGGCGATCGTCGCCGCCGAGGGCATCGAGCCGACGCAGGAGGAGCTGCTCGAGATGATCGCGCCCGCGGCCGAACGCGAGCAGGTGGAGCCCGAGACGCTGCTGGCCGACCTGCGGGCCGCGGGGCGGCTCGAGGACGTGCGCGACGATCTCGCCGCGCGCAGCGCGATCGAGCTGATCGCCGAGAGCGCGACGCCGATCGCCCCGGCCGCGGCACAGGCGCGCGAGCAGCTGTGGACGCCGGAGAAGGCGGCGCGGGAAGCGTCGGCGGACGAGGAGCTGGCGGGGGCACCCGGCCGGCTGTGGACTCCCGACCGCTAGCCTTCCCTAAAGGAATCCGATCGGCGAAGCGAAACAAAGGCGGACTATGAGCCCACTTGTCCCAATGGTCGTCGAGCAGACATCGCGCGGAGAGCGCGCGTTCGACATCTACAGCCGGCTGCTCAACGAGCGCATCATCTTCCTCGGTACGCCCGTGGACGACCAGATCGCCAACCTGATCGTGGCCCAGCTGCTGCATCTCGAGTCCGAGGACCCCGAGAAGGACGTCTCGATCTACATCAACTCGCCCGGCGGCTCCGTCTACGCCGGCCTCGCGATCTACGACACGATGCAGTTCATCAAGCCCGACGTGCAGACGATCTGCGTCGGCATCGCGATGTCGATGGGGGCGCTGCTGCTCGCCGGTGGGGCTCCCGGCAAGCGCATGGCGCTGCCCAACGCGAAGATCCTGATCCACCAGGTCTCCTCGAGCTTCCAAGGCCAGGCCACGGACATCGAGATCCACGCCAAGGAGATCATCGACGTGCGCCGGCGACTGGACGAGATCATCGCCAAGCACACCAACAAGGACCTCGACCAGGTCCGCAAAGACACCGAGCGCGACTACTTCATGAGCTCGGAGGAGGCCAAGGAGTACGGCATCATCGATCGCGTGATCTCAGAGCACTAGGGATCGCCGGACGAGGCGTAGGCACAAAGGGGGAGAATTCAGATGGCCAGACCGACCGATTCCAACGAGCAGCTCCTGTGTAGCTTCTGTGGCAAGTCCCAGCGGCAGGTCAAGAAGCTGATCGCCGGCCCCGGCGTCTATATCTGCGACGAGTGCATCGATCTCTGCAACGAGATCATCGACGAGGAGCTCTCGGCGCCGCCGGCGTTCGACATCGAGAACCTGCCCAAGCCGCGCGAGATCTACGAGGTGCTCGACGAGTACGTCGTCGGCCAGGACCCCTCCAAGCGGACGCTGTCGGTGGCGGTCTACAACCACTACAAGCGCGTCCAGATGATGATGTCCGGGGACTCCGACATCGAGCTGCAGAAGTCCAACATCCTCCTGCTCGGCCCGACCGGCTGTGGCAAGACGCTGCTGGCGCAGACCCTCGCCCGGATCCTCAACGTCCCCTTCGCGATCGCCGACGCGACCGCGCTGACCGAGGCCGGCTACGTCGGCGAGGACGTCGAGAACATCCTGTTGAAGCTGATCCAGGCGGCTGACTACGACGTCAAGAAGGCCGAAACGGGGATCATCTACATCGACGAGGTCGACAAGATCGCCCGCAAGGCGGACAACCCGTCGATCACCCGTGACGTCTCCGGCGAGGGCGTCCAGCAGGCGCTGCTGAAGATCCTCGAGGGCACCCAGGCCTCGGTGCCGCCCCAGGGGGGGCGCAAGCACCCCCATCAGGAGTTCCTCACGATCGACACGACGAACGTCCTGTTCATCTGCGGTGGCGCCTTCGCCAACCTCGACAAGGTGATCGAGCGCCGGATCGGCCACAAAGGGGTCGGCTTCGCAGCGGCGATCGAGACGAAGGCCGAGCGTGATCCCGGCCTGATCTTCGAGCACTGCCTCCCGGAGGACCTGATCGAGTACGGCCTGATCCCCGAGTTCATCGGCCGCCTGCCCGTGATGTCGGCCGTCCACCAACTCACCCGCGAGGACCTCGTCTCGATCCTCGTCGAGCCCCGCAACGCCCTCGTCAAGCAGTTCCAGCGCTTCTTCTCCTTCGACGGGATCGAGCTCGTGTTCTCCGACGACTCGCTCGTGGCGGTCGCCGAGCGTGGGCTCGAGCGGGAAACGGGGGCCCGCGGGCTGCGCTCGATCATCGAGGAGATCCTGCTCGAGGTGCAGTTCGAGCTGCCCTCCCGCCGCGACGTGAAGAAGTGTGTCGTGACCAAGGAGACCGTCGAGAAGGGCCTCACCCCCACGCTCGTCACCGAAGCCGCCCCGGAAGACGCCGAGGACTCCCTGCGTGAGGAGTCGGCCTAGGCCGACCGCTACCATCGGGCCGATGCGACGGAGCAAGTCCAAGAAGACCGGCTCGGAGGTGAGCGCCAGCTCACGCGCCGAGCGCCTGCGGGCGCTGCCCTGGCTGGCCGCGCTGAGGGCCAGCTTCATCGTCGGCGGCCGCGTCAGCCGCCTGTCGGAGCGCG
Source organism: uncultured Solirubrobacteraceae bacterium (assembly GCA_963743505.1). Taxonomy (GTDB): domain Bacteria; phylum Actinomycetota; class Thermoleophilia; order Solirubrobacterales; family Solirubrobacteraceae; genus Palsa-744. The sequence goes on from CAVUPZ010000005.1 coordinate 8,707, forward strand.
ACCGCGCTCGTCTGGGCGGGCTGCTGCGCGAGTCGCGCGGCTGGCCTCCTCGGCTCAGCGCCAAGGAGCGGGCCGAGCTGCGCAAGATCATCGGCAAGCTGGATCCCAAGGCCCTGGGCCGGGAACTGCTGCCGCTGTGGTACGTGGCCCGGCGCGGGCGCAAGCGCCGCCGCTGATGGGTCGGCCCCATCCGGACGCCTGAGGACGCCGGTGGGGCCGGCGGCGCCGATGGATCCACACGACCGCAAGCCCTCGCCGCCGCGCTGGACCGAGGTCCAGGCCGAGCGCCAGCTGCGATCGCTGGAGCTGTTCGGGATGCGCTTCGGCCTGGACCGGATGCGCCGCATGATGACGGTGCTCGGGTCCCCCGAGCGACGCTTCCGCTCGGTCCAGGTGCTCGGGACGAACGGCAAGTCCTCGACCACGCGGATGCTCGCCGCGATGCTCGAGCGCCACGGGCTGCGCACCGGCGCGTACCTCTCGCCGCATCTCGTCTCCTACCGCGAGCGGATCCGCGTGGCCGAGCGCGACGTCGAGGGGGACGCGTTCGCGGAGGCGATCGCGCGTGCCAGCTGGGCCGCCGAGCGGGTGAACCGGACCCTCGCCGGCGAGGACCACGTCACCCAGTTCGAACTGCTGACCGCCGCGGCGTTCTGGCTGATGGCCGAGAGCGGAGTGGAGGTCGCTGTCGTCGAGGCCGGCCTGGGCGGGCGCTATGACGCCACGAGCGTGCTCGCCCCCGACGTGACCGTGCTGACGAACGTCGGCCTCGAGCACACCCGTTGGCTCGGGCCGACGGTCTCCGACATCGCCGAGGAGAAGCTCGCCGTCGTCGGCGTCGGCGCCGACCTGGTCCTCGGCGCCGACCTGGCGCCCGCGGCCCTGGCCGTGGCCGAGCGGGTGGCCGCCGAGCGCGGGGCTCACATCATCCGCGCCGCGGGCGGGTCCGGCGGACCGGCGAGGCGGCTTGGGGCACGGGGGAGCTTTCAGCGACGCAACTTCGCCCTCGCGAGCGCTGCCGCGGCGGCGTATCTGGGACGGGTGGGTATCCCCCTCAGCGACGACGCGCTCGCCGCTGCCGGCGCCGCCACCGACGTCCCCGGCCGCCTGCAGCTGCTCGGCGGCGAGCCGCCCACGATTCTCGACGGCGCCCACAACCCAGACGCCGTTGCGGCGCTCGTCGAGGCGTTGCCAGAGGTCCTGCCCGCCGGGCCGCTCGCGCTCGTGCTGGGCGTGCTCGAGGACAAGGACGCGGCCCTGATGCTACGGATGCTGCTGCCCCTCGTCGATCGGGCCTGGTTCACTGCCCCCCCGAGTTCGCGCGCGCTCACCCCCGCGGCGCTCGAGTCGCTCGCCCGACAGCTGGGCTTCGCCGCGGCGGCATGCGAGCCGCGGCCCGAGCGGGCGCTCGCGGCCGCTCGGGAGTGGGCGGCGGGGCGTGGCGGCAGCGTCCTCGTCACCGGCTCCGTGTACCTCGTCGGCGAGCTGATCGGTGCTGCGCAGACCACGATGGCGGGCGCCGAGGCCGTCCCGGGGGGGCCGTCGGCGTGAACGACCAGGGCCCCTCCGTGCTCACGATGATCGGTGCGGTGGCGCTGTTCGTGGCGCTCGTGATCCTCGTGTTCTTCGCGCTCGGCTATGGTTTCGGCCGGCTGTTTCTCTAAACTCACCCGGCCATGATTCCAGTCGCATACTTCGGAATCGAAAGCAGCGGATTGAGTCTGGCCGTCGACCTGATCGTGCTGTTCGTGGTCGTCGTGTACCTCGCGCTGATCTACTGGACCTACGCGGACGCACGGCGCCGGATCGTCGATCCCGTGATGGTCGGGTGTGCCACCGCGGCGTCGCTGTTCCCGTTCGTCGGCACGGTCGTCTACATGATCCTGCGGCCGCCCGAGTACCTCGAGGACGTCCACGAGCGCGAACTGGAGGTGCAGGCCGCCGAGGCCCGCCTGCATCAGCTCGACCAGTCGCTGTGCCCCCACTGCGACTACCGCGTCGAGCGCGACTTCCTGCGCTGCCCGAGTTGCCTGCGCAAGCTCAAGGAGCGCTGCGTGAACTGCTCGCGTCCGCTCGACCGGGCGTGGACGATCTGCCCCTACTGCGAGGCCGACGTGCCGGGGCTGAGCGCGCCGCGCAGCCGCCGTCGCCGCACGACGGCGATGGACGGCGACCGCGCAGCCCAGGCCCTCGAAGCGGACCTGCCGGACCTCGCGGGCGCCGTGGTGACCGACGAGGACGCCGAGGGGACCGCGCCCGTGGTCGCGGAGCCGGCCGCGAGGCCGCGGGGGACCGGCCGTGCGCGGCGGCCGCGCCCGAGCTCCTGAGCACCTCCACACCGACCAAAGGAACCCATGGACCGCACCCTGATCCTCGTAAAGCCGGACGCCTTCGCCCGCGGGCTGAGCGGCGAGATCATCGCCCGCTTCGAGCGCAAGGGCCTGAGGATCTCCGCCCTGCGCCAGTTGACCGTCACGCGGGAGCTGGCCGAGCGCCACTACGCCGAGCACGCGGAGCGGCCGTTCTTCGGTGAGCTGGTCGACTTCATCACCTCGGGCCCGATCCTGGCGATGGTGCTCGAGGGGCCCCATGCCGTCCGCGCCGCCAGGCAGGTGATCGGGGCGACCGATCCGCTCGAGGCCGCCCCCGGCTCGATCCGCGGCGACTTCGCGCTGGAGGTCGGCACGAACATGGTCCACGGCTCCGACTCGCCCGAGTCAGCCGCCCGCGAGTCGGCGCTGTTCTTCGAGGGGCTCGAGCCGTAGGCGCCCGACCGCTCGTCCTCGCCTCCGCATCGCCGCAGCGGCGCGCGATCCTCGCCCGCCTCGGGCTCACGTTCGGGGTCCGCGAGCCGGATGTGGAGGAGCTCGAGCGGGGCGAGCCCGAGCTGCTCACCGTCGAGAACGCACGCCGCAAGGCCGCTTCGGTGATGTCCCGCGGGACCGACGAGGCGGTCCTCGCCTGCGACACGGTCGTCGCCCTCGACGGGACCGTCTATGGCAAGCCCACCGACGCCGACGTCGCCCGGGCGACGCTCGCGGCGCTCGGCGGGCGCACCCACACCGTCGTCAGCGGGCTGGTCGTCCTCCTCGACGCGGAGGAGCGCGTCGCCGTGGCGCGCACCGACGTGAGCTTCCGGGCTCTCGACGGCGGTCTGCTCGACTGGTACACCGCCACCGGCGAGTGGCGTGGGCGGGCCGGCGGCTACGCGATCCAGGGGGCCGGCGCCGCGCTCGTACGCTCGATCGACGGTGATTACGAGAACGTCGTCGGGCTGCCGCTGGCGGCGCTCCTCGACGTCTACCCGGAACTGCTCGCGGGCACCTGAGGACGCTCGCCCTCGCCGCCGGCGGCGAGGGCGCGGAGCCGACGCGCCAGGCGCGCGCGCCCGCACGTCGCAACCGGCGACCGCGGCCGCGAAATCCCTGCAAAGAGGCTGCCAGGCGGCTCGGCGGGCGGCAGGCGTCCGCTAAACTGCCCCGCGGCACGCCCCCTTGAGCGCTGGCCGCCGGACGCGCCGACAGCGGCGGCGAGGAGACCGGATAGGGCGTGGGCCACCTCTCTACATGAGCATCTTCACCTATCTGACAGGCTTCGGCGGTCGTGACATGGCGGTCGACCTCGGGACGGCCAACACGCTCGTGTACGTCCGGGGGAGGGGAATCGTGCTCTCGGAGCCGAGCGTAGTCGCGATCGACTCGCGCACCGGCGAAGTGCACGCGGTCGGGATCGAGGCCAAGCGCATGCTGGGGCGTACGCCTGGAACGATCCAGGCGATCCGGCCCCTGAAGGACGGCGTGATCGCGGACTTCGACGTGACCGAGCAGATGCTCCGTCACTTCATCCAGAAGGTGCACCAGAACCGCTGGGCCCATCCCCGCGTGGTCGTGTGCGTCCCGTCGGGCGTCACGGGGGTGGAGAAGCGGGCGGTCGAGGAGGCCTGCCTGTCCGCCGGCGCACGCACGGCCTACCTGATCGAGGAGCCGATGGCGGCGGCGATCGGTGCCGGCCTGCCGGTCGGCGAGCCGACGGGCTCGATGGTCGTCGACATCGGCGGCGGCACGTCCGAGGTCGCCGTGATCTCGCTCGGCGGGATCGTCGTCTCCCAGTCGATCCGGGTGGGCGGCGACGAGATGGACGAGGCGATCATCAACTACGCCAAGAAAGAGTACAAGCTGCTGATCGGCCAGCAGACGGCGGAGGAGCTGAAGCTCGAGATCGGCTCGGCGTGTCCGATGTCCGAGGAGCTGCAGGCCGAGATCCGCGGCCGGGACATGGTCGCGGGGTTGCCCAAGACCGTCGTGCTGACCAGCGAGGAGATCCGGCAGGCGCTCGAGGAGCCGCTCAGCCAGATCATCGAAGCCGTCAAGGAGACGCTCGACCGCACGCCCCCGGAGCTCGCCTCCGACATCATGGACAGGGGCATCATGCTGGCGGGCGGCGGATCGCTGCTGCAGGGGCTCGACGAGCGCCTGCGCGAGGAGACCCAGATGCCCGCCCACCTGGCGGAGTCGCCGCTCACGTGCGTGGCCGTGGGATCCGGCCGCTCGCTCGAGGAGTTCGAGGCGATCCACCGTTCCAACCGCACGACGCGAAATCGCCGTCGCCGTTGACGCCCGCGAGGGAACCTGAACATCCCGCACGCCTCATGGGTAGGCTTCCCGCTGACCGCATCGGAAGGTAGTCACCCGTGAACGACAAGACGGTTCGGCGTCGACGAGCGGTGCTGCTGCTGCTCGTGGTGCTCTCACTGTTGCTCCTGACCGCCTATTTCGGCGAGGCGCCGAGTGGCCGCCTCCATGGTGTCCAGCGCGCCTTTCTGACGGTCGTCTCGCCGATCCAGGACGGTGCCAACAAGGCCCTGAAGCCCGTCCGCAACCTGTTCGGCTGGGTCGGCGACACGATCCATGCGAAAAGCCAGCGTGACGAGCTGCTCAAGCAGAACGACCGGCTGCGGCGCGAACTCGTCGCCGACCAGGCCGAAAAACGTCAGTACAGGCAGCTCGTCGGCTTCTACCACCTCGACCAGCTCGGCATCGCCCAATACCAGCCGGTGACGGCCACGGTGATCGCGAAGTCGCCCAACATCTGGTACTCGACCGTCACGATCGACAAGGGCGAATCGGCGGGCGTCCACCGCAACGACCCCGTCGTCAACGCCGAAGGCCTCGTCGGCAAGGTCGCCCAGGTCGCCTCGGACGCCGCGGTGGTCGACCTCATCACCGACAGCTCGATGGGCGTCTCGGCGCGTATCGGCACGAGCACGGAGACCGGCCTGGTGCAGCCGAAGGTCGGCGAACCCAAGGACCTGCTGCTGCAGTACCTGCCCGCCACCGCCAAGGCGACAGCCGGCGAATACGTCGTCACCTCGGGCTCGATCAGCTCGGGCGAATCGCTCTATCCGCCCGGGATCGTGATCGGCCAGGTCACCTCGACCGACGAAGAAAGCGCGTTCAAGTCGGTGAACGTGCACCCGATCGCCGATCTGCAGGGGCTCGACATCGTCCAGGTCCTGACGGCGGCGAGGGGCACGCGGCCCGCCAACCTGAACAGCGCGGTCGCCGCGCTCCCGCAGCCGGGCCAGGAAGCAACCCGCGCCGCGGGTGGCGAACAGGTCGCCTCGACGGGAGCGGGCGGATGAACACCCAGAACGTCTCAGGAGCCCTGATCGTGCGCCTCGTCGTGCTCGTGCTGGTGTTCTTCTTCGTCCAGATCGGGTTCGTCTCAGAGGTGCCCGTGTTGGGCGTCAACGTCGACCTCTCGCCGCTGCTGGTCGCGTTCGCGGGCCTGCTGTGCGGCTCGCTGATCGGTGCGGTCACCGGCTTCGCCGTCGGCCTGCTCGTCGATCTCGCGCTGCTGCAGACGCTCGGGGTCAGCTCGCTGATCTTCACGCTGATCGGCTACTCGGCCGGGCGGCTGCGGGAACTGCGCGACCCGCAGGCCGCGCTGACGCCGCTGCTCGTGGGCGCGATCGCTGCGGCCACGTCGCTGGTCGGCTACTCGCTCGTCGAGTTCATGCTCGGCGTCGACGCGCCCGTCAGCCTCGACCTGCTGCGCCAGATCGTGCTCGGCGTGATCGTCGACGCCGTCGTGGCGCTGCCGGTGTGGGCGATCGTGCGCCGGGCGCTCGAGGGCGCCCTGCCCGAGGACCCGCGCCGCCGTCGCCGGCGCCGGGCGTACACCACCGGCGGGCTCAGCCCGCTGTCGCGGGCATGAGCGCGATCGAGCCTGTCCGGCCGCGCGACCCGCGCGTCCCCGTCTCGCCGCAGCTGGCCGTGCGCGTGGCGATCCTCGGCGCGCTGGCGATGGTGATGTTCGGCGTGATCTTCTTCCGCCTCTGGTACCTGCAGATCCTGACTGGCGAACGCTACGTCCAGCAGGCCAACGCCAACCACACCCGCGCACTTCCAATCGCCGCGCCGCGCGGGGAAATCTTCGACCGCGAAGGGCGGCCGCTCGTCGCGAGCAAGACGAGCAACGCCGTGGAGATCATCCCGGCGCAGCTGCCCACGGGCATCACCGAACAGGCCACCGCCTACCGCGAACGCCTGGCCACGGCCGAAGCCGCTCGCCACGTGGCCCTGTTGCGGCTGTCCGAATACGATCGCTCGCTCGCCGGCGTGCGCCACCTCACCCGCGCTGAGCATCTCGAGCACCACGCCCTGGAGCGCGCGGCCAGGCCGCCGCGGGTGCCCGTGCCATCCCTCGCGGCCGGCGACGTCGCGCTGCGTTCCCTGTTCGGGCGCCTCGGCGGGGTCATCAGGCTGAGCCCCCGCGTGATCGACGAACGCGTCGTGCAGGGGATGACGGCCACCCCCTACGCGCACGTCACCGTCAAGACCGACGCCGGGCAGGGGCCCTTGACGGTTCTCGGCGAGCGCAGCGAAGAATTTCCCGGCGTCGTGCAGGAACCGGTCGCGATTCGCGCCTATCCGTACGGTGAAATGGCTGCCCAGGTGATCGGCCACGTGGACCAGATCTCGGAACCGGAGCTGAAGACGAAGGCCTTCCGGGGCGTGCTGCCGGGCACGGTCGTCGGCCAGGAAGGCCTCGAGTACTTCTACGACGGCTACCTGCGCGGCAAGCCGGGCGTGCAGCGAATCGAGGTCAACGCCGCCGGCCAGCCGGTACCGAGCAGGCTCACACCGACCCCGCCCCAGGCGGGGGAGAGCCTGAAGCTGACGCTCGACCTGTCATTGCAGCGCGAGGCCGAAAGGGCGCTCCAGGAAGGCAAAGCACAGGCCCAGGCCGGCGGCAAACCCGCCAGCGGGGGCGCGTTCGTCGCGATGGACCCGCGCAACGGGCAGATCCTCGCGATCGGCTCACAGCCCGGGTTCGACCCCAACAGGTTCGCCAAACCGCTCACCCCGAGCGAATACAAAGAACTCGTCGGCAGCGGCGCCGCCGCCGGCCCGCTCGACGACAAAGCCGAGAACGGGGCCTACCCGACGGGCTCGACGTTCAAGCCGATCACCGCGATGGCGGCCCTGGAAGGCGGCGTGATCACGCCCGGCGAAGCGCTCGGCGGCGGCTCCTGCATCTCCGTCTCGACCGAGCAGTTCTGCAACTCGGGTCACGCCGACTTCGGCCCGCTGCCGCTCGTGGAAGCCCTGAAGGTCTCCTCCGACACGTACTTCTTCGAAGTTGGCGAGCGCGCGTTCAGCCACGGAACCGTGATCCAGCGGACGGCCGAAAAGCTCGGCATCGGCCATTCCACCGGGATCGACCTGCCGAGCGAGTTCCCCGGCGTCGTTCCGGGGCCAAGCTGGCGGCTGAAACAGAACAGGCTCGAGCTCCAGTGCGAGCGTCGACGCCACCTCTCCAACTGCGGGATCGTGCTCGAACCGGAACGGCTGTGGAGCGTCGGCGACAACATGCACCTGGCCGTCGGCCAGGGCGAACTCCTGACCGACCCGCTGCAGATGGCGGTCGCGTACTCGACCCTCGCCAACGCCTACATGCACGGCGGCGAAGGCACGGTCGTCACCCCTCACCTCGGACTCGAGATCGACGAAGCGAGCGGCGGCCTCCTGCAGAGCCTCAGCTTCCCCAGCAAGAAGGTCCACCTCGACGACGAAGACCTGAACCTCGTCATGGAAGGCATCCACGACGCCGCCAGCGAGAGCGGGGGCACCTCCGCGGACGTCTGGACGGGGTGGGACCAGGCGCAGGACCCCGTCTACGGAAAGACCGGGACCGCCCAGCACGCCAACCAGGAAGACCAGTCCTGGTACATGTGCTACATCGGCGACCCCAAGCACCCGATCGTGATCGCGGTGACCGTCGAACAGGGTGGCTTCGGCGCGGAAACCGCCGCCCCGATCGCCCGGTTGATCGCCTCCCAGTGGCTCCACAAGCCCCTGAAGTTCGTCGCCGGGACCTCGAAGACGCTGTGATCGCCGCCGCCCGGAGCATCGTGCGCGCCGTACCCGCCCCCCCGGCCACGCGAGTGGGCGCCCGCTGATGCCGCTCAGCCCGATCAGGCCGACCGACGAGGGGCCGGCAGTGCCACCGCGCCCGGGTCTGCGCCTGCCGCTGGACCCCGTGCTCGCGCTCGCCGCCGCCGGGCTCGGGGCGTGCTCGGTGCTGACGCTGAAATCCGCAACCCGCAAACTGATCCCCGGCGACCCCGGCTACTACGTCAGTCGCCAGGCCCTGTACCTGGCGCTCGGGTTCGTGTTGATGCTGGTGCTCTCGCGGATCGACTACGCCCGCCTGCGCCAGTTCAGGAACCTGATCTACGGCGCCCTGATCGTGAGCATCCTCGCGGTGCTGGCGATCGGGCACGCGGCCCGCGGCTCGACGCGGGCGATCAGCTTCCCGCTGTTCTCCTTCCAGGCATCCGAGCTCGGCAAGGTGCTCCTGATCGTCGCCCTGGCTGCGTTCGTGGTCGATCGCTCGCGGGACCTCGGCAAGCGCGAGACGACGATCAGGATCGTGCTCGGTGCGCTGATCCCGGCGATCCTCGTGATCGTCCAGCCGGACCTCGGCTCCGGGATGGTCTACATGGTCATCGCCTTCATGCTGCTGTTCATCGCGGGGACGAGCTGGAAGCAGCTCGGCGGCCTCGCGGCGCTCGTCGCCGTGGCCGCGGCGTTCGTGCTGGTGGCGGCGCCCGCTGTGGGCGTGCACGTGCTCAAGCCCTACCAGCAGGAACGTCTGACGGCGTTCCTGCACCCCTCGTCCAACCCCCAGACGGAAGGGTATCAACAGCTCGAGTCGAAGATCGCGATCGGCGCCGGCGAGAAGACCGGCCGGCGCGAACCGCTCCAGACCAGCCTCAACTTCGTCCCGGAGGATCAGACGGACTTCATCTTCGCAGCCGTTGGCGAGCAGTACGGATTCGTCGGCGCGGGGCTCGTGCTGCTGCTCTACGGGCTGCTGATATCGCGGACGCTGCGCATACTCGTGATGTCCAAGGACCTGTTCGGGTCGCTGATCGCTGCCGGCATAGCCGGTATGCTGATGTTTCAGGTTTTCGTCAACGTGGGAATGACTATTGGGATCATGCCCATAACCGGTGTCACGCTTCCGCTCATGAGCTATGGCGGCTCGTCGGTGATCACGACCCTGTTGGCGATCGGCCTGCTGCAATCGATCTATGTCCAGGCACGGGCCTCAGCAGCGCTGAAGGGCCGCGTACTGCGTGACTAGAACCAAAAATGCCCGTCGAGCACACCACCGCACCACACCGCCAGAGACACGCGCCGAGGAGGCGCATGTCCGCCTCTCCCGAGCCGCCCGGACGCATGTCCCTGCGGCGCCGGTCGAGCTGGTGCGCCGCGGCCCGGCCGGCGCCCACCACCATCGAAAGATTGGTTCAAATTGAAAAAGCAAGTGCTTGTCAGCGTCGACCGCGCGGAGACGCGCGTCGCGCTGCTGGAGGGGAGCGGCAGCCCCGTCGCCGCTCGGTCCTCGTCCACGGAACGCACCGCGGGAGCGCGTAAGCGCGCCAAAGGCTCACCGGACGCCGGCTACCGGGTCGCCGAGCTCTACATCGAGCGGCGCGGCCAGCGCTCGATCGTCGGCAACATCTACAAGGGCAAGGTCGACAACGTCCTGCCCGGGCTGGAGGCCGCGTTCGTCGACATCGGCCTCGAGAAGAACGGCTTCCTGCACGTCGATGAGATCGTCCTGCCAGGCGTCGAGGCGCCCAAGCGGGGTCGCGGCGGCGGGCGCAAGATCAGCGACCTGCTCTCCCCGGGGCAGGAGATCGTCGTCCAGGTCGTCAAGGACCCGCTGAAGACGAAGGGCGCACGGCTGACGATGGAGCTCACGATCGCGGGCCGCTACATGGTCTACGCGCCCACCGGCGAGGGCATCGGCGTCTCGCGCCGGCTCGAGGACCGCGAGCGGGAGCGGCTGCGCCGTCAGACCGCCGATCTCCCCCTCGACGGCGGCGGCGTGATCATCCGCACCGCCGCCCACGGGGCCAAGCGGGAGGACTTCGAGCGCGAGCTCAAGTACCTGCACAAGCTCCACGAGGTGCTCGTCAAACGGGTCCAGGAGACGACCGCGCCGGATCTCGTCTTCCAGGAGGCCGACCTGTCGGTGCGGGTCGTCCGCGACATCTTCTCCGCCCACTTCGAGCGCGCGATCGTCGACGACGAGCAGCAGCACCACCGGCTCGTGTCGTTCTTCACCCGCACCGCGCCGGAGCTCGTCGAGCGGGTCGAGCTGTGGCAGGACGAGAAGCCCCTGTTCGAGGCCTACGGCGTGGACAAGGCGATCGAGGGCGTGCTGTCGCGACGGGTCGACCTGCCGAGCGGCGGCTACCTGATCATCGACTACGCCGAGGCGCTGACGGTGATCGACGTCAACTCCGGCAGCTTCATCGGACGCGGCAAGGGCGCCGCGCTCGAGGACACGATCACGCGCACGAACCTCGAGGCGGCCGAGGAGGTCGTCAACCAGCTGCGCCTGCGCGACATCGGCGGCATCATCGTGATCGACTTCATCGACATGGCCCGGGCGCGCAACCGCGACGCGGTCATGAAGACGCTGCGCAAGACGCTCGACGAGGACCGCACGAAGACGTTCACGGCCGAGATCTCGAAGCTCGGCCTCGTCGAGATGACGCGGCAGAACGTGACCGAGGGGGTGCGCGAGATCATGAGCCGGCCGTGCCCGACTTGCGAGGGCGAGGGCGTCATCCTCTCCGAGGAGACGATCGCGATCGAGTTCGAGCGCCGGCTGCTCGACGTCGCCGCTCGAGCACCCCGACGCCGAGGCCTTCCTCGTGCAGGTCAACCCTCGCGTCAGCACCCAGTTCACGGGCCACGGCTCGCGCGTGCTGCACGCCCTCGAGGCGCAGACGGGCAAGTCGTTCCTGTTCGAGGGCTCCGAAGGGCTCGCCCTCGACCACTTCGCGATCACCTTCGTCGGCACCCGCGCGGAGGTCGAGGAGCGGGCGCTGCCGTTTCGCCAGGGTGACGAGGTGCTCGTCGAGATCGTCGAGCCGCACATGTACGACGTCGACGACGCCGTCGCAAAAATCGACGGTTACATCATCTCGATCGCCGGCGCCGCGCCCCATGTCGGCGAGAAGCGGATGGTCCGCATCGACCAGGTCGGCCGCACGGCCGCGAGCGCCCTGCTGCTCGACGAGAACGGCGAGGTTGTCGCTCCGGCAGCGGCAGCGGCAGCGCGCGGCGGCGCGCGAGAGCGCCGGCGCGCGTGGCAGCCGGCGCCGCCAGGGCGAGGGCGAGCGCGCCGAGGGACGCTCGGGCAGGGGTGAGCGGCGCGCCCGGAGCAGGCGCGCGCTCGCGGATCCGGAGGACGTGGAGACGCGCAGGGAAGCGGGCCTCAGCGACTCGCCGGCCACGATCGACTCCGAGCCCGACCAGCAGGACTCCGCGCCGGCCGGGCAGGAGTCCCCCGGCGAGACGGAGGAGGATGGCCTACAATCCAAACCTCGGCGTCGTGGCCGCAGAGGCGGGCGACGCCGTTCGGCTGCAAAGGCCGAGGCGACACCCGAGTAGGCAAACCCGCGGCGGGTAGCTCGCGGCCGGCGCAGTAACAGAATCGAGAACCTGACAGACATGTATGCGATCGTGAAGACGGGCGGCAAGCAGTACCGCGTCGAGCGCGGGCAGACGCTGCTGATCGAGCGCCTCCCCGCCGAGGAGGGCGCCGACGTCGCCCTCGAGCCGATCCTGTTCCGCTCCGACGAGGCGATCTTCGAGCCGGACCGGCTGGCCGATGTGAAGGTCACGGCCAAGGTCCTTGCGCACGTTCGCGGCGAGAAGCTGAGGGTGTTCAAGTTCAAGCCCAAGCGCGGCTACAAGCGGCGCACCGGCCATCGCCAGGAGCTGACCCGGATCGAGGTGACGGAGATCACCGCGCCCGGCGCCAAAGCCGCGGCAAGGGCCTCTCGTGCGAAAGGGACACAGGACGGCGCGGACGGCTCGGCCGCCACGCCCGCAACCGCGAGCAAGGAGACGCCGACAGATGGCTCATAAGAAGGGGCTCGGGTCGAGCCGCAACGGCCGCGACTCCAACGCCCAGCGCCTCGGGGTCAAGACGTTCGCCGGCGAGGCCGTCAGCGGGGGCGAGATCATCGTGCGCCAGCGCGGCACCCGCTTCAAGCCGGGCGCCGGCGTCGGGATCGGCAAGGACGACACGCTGTACGCGCGTGCCGCCGGCACGGTCCGCTTCAGGACCGGCCGCCGCGGGCGCATCGTGACCGTGGAGCCGCTACCCGAGCAGAGCTGACGTGGGGCCCACGGGTCTGCGCAGGGCGGCGTGGCTGCTCGGCGCGGGCCGGGCCGCGCTCGGGGTCGCGGTGCTAGCCGCCCCCGTCGAGGTCACCGGTCGCTGGCTGGGCGCCGAGAACGCCGCCCTCCCCGCCGTGCAGGATCTCGCCCGCGGCCTCGGCGCGCGCGATCTCGCGCTCGGACTCGGTGTGCTGTGGACACTCGACGATCGCCGGCTCGGCCCGCGGATGCAAGCCGCCGCGGCGTTCTCCGACCTCGTCGACGTGGCCGCGACGGTGATCGCTCGCCGGCACCTGCCACGTGTCGGTGTGCTCGGCACCGCCGCCGTCGCCGGCGCAGCCGCCGCCGCCGGCTTTCACATCTCCAACCGCCTCGCCCGCGCCCAGTAGCCAGCCCGCGCTGCCGCTAGCCCTGTTGGGCGACCGGCCTGATCAGTATCTCGTTGACGTCGACGTGGGGCGGCTGCGAGAGCGCGTACATGACCGCGCTGGCGATGTCGTCGTCGGCGAGCGCGTTCTCGGGGCGCTCGATCGAAAAAGGGCGTGTCGGTCATCCCGGGCTCGATCAGCCGTCACCCGCACGCCGGTGCCGTCGAGGTCCTGGCGGGCGGCCTCGGCCATCGCCGTCACGGCATGCTTGGTGACCGAGTACAGCGAGCCCGGCAACACGCGCCTTCCCGCCACGCTCGAGGTCAGCAGCAGGTGCCCCCGGGACTCGCTCAGTGCGGGGATCATCGCGCGGATCGTCAGGGCGGCTCCGTAGACGTTCGTGAGGACCATCTCCCGCCACTGCTCGACGGTCCCCTTCAGAAAGCCGCGCGGGCCGCCGAAGCCGGCATTGGCGAACGCCGCGTCGATCGCACCAAACGTCTCGAGCGCAGCCGCGACCACCCGCTGTTGGTCCTCCCACTCGGTCACGTCGCAGCGGACGGCGAGCGCGACCTCGGGGCCGCCGAGCTCTCGGGCGATCTCCTCCAGGCGCTCGAGCGAGCGGGCCGCGAGGACCACGCGCCAACCCTGCTCGGCGGGCATGCCGGGCGGTCGCGGCGCCGATCCCCGACGAGGCGCCTGTGATCAGCAGCACGCGCTGCTCCTGCCGGGGTTCGCTGCTTGCCATGCTCGCCTCCTGGTCGGTGCCGTCCACGTCGTCCTCGATATAGCCGATTCCGCAGCGCCGCTCCGGTGCCGGGGGGTGTCACGATTGACCGATGCTCCACGACCAGGCAAGGATCCACGTGCAGGCCGGCGGCGGTGGCGACGGCTCGCTCAGCTTCCGCCGCGAAGCCCACGTTCCCCGAGGCGGGCCCGACGGCGGCGACGGGGGCCGCGGTGGCGACGTGCTCGTCCTCTGCGACGGCTCGCTCCGCGATCTGCAGGCGTTCCGCAGGCGCAGCCACTACCGCGCCGGGCGGGGAGGACACGGCGAGGGCTCCCTGCGCCACGGCGCCGCCGGCGAGACGCTCGTGATCCGGGTCCCGCCGGGCACGCTGGTCTCCGCCACAGCGGAGGAGGGGGGCGAGCTCGCCGGCCGGCGCTTCGAGCTGCTCGCCGACGGGCAGCAGGCGCTCGTGGCCCGCGGCGGCAGCGGCGGCCGTGGCAACAAGCGCTTCGCCACCGCCACCCGGCAGGCGCCCCACTTCGCCGAGCGGGGTCTGCCCGGCGAGGAAGGCTGGCTCGAGCTGCAGCTCAAGCTGCTCGCCGACGTCGGCCTCGTCGGGCTGCCCAACGCCGGCAAGTCCTCGCTGCTCGCGCGGATGACCCGGGCCGCCCCGAAGGTCGCCAGCTACCCCTTCACAACCCTCTCCCCGGTGCTCGGGGTGCTCGAAGGGCGAGGAGCGCCAGCTCGTGATCGCCGACATCCCCGGGCTGATCGAGGGCGCGAGCGCCGGCGCGGGCCTCGGACACGACTTCCTCGCACACGTCGAGCGCACGACGATGCTCGTGCACGTGCTCGACCTCGCCCCCGAGCTCTCCGGCGAGCACGCCGGGGCCGAGCAGAATCACGCGACGATCGAGCGCGAGCTGGCCGCACACGACGAGCGCCTGGCCCGCCTGCCCCGCGTGCTCGCACTCTCGAAGGCCGACCTCGTCACGCCCGCGCAGGCTCGCAGCGCGGTCGCTGATTGGCAGCAGCGCCTGGGCCCCGAGGTGCCCGTGATCGCCACCTCCAGTGCCACCGGCGAGGGCATCGCCGAGCTCTCGGCGCAGCTGCCTTCGCCACGCCGAACACCTGCCGCACGCCGACGCCGCCGACTCGGAGGGCTCCCACGGTGGTGCCGGCGAGGTCGAGCTGGCCGAGCACATGGTGTTCCGGCCCGCCGGCGCGGGAGGGCTTCGAGGTCGAGCGACTCGGACCCCGCTCGTTCGCCGTGCACGGCCGCGGCATCGAACGCCTGCTGCGCCGACACGACGTCGAGAACGAGGAGGCGATGGCCTATGTCGAGAGCCGCCTCCGTCGAATCGGCGTGCTGGGAGCGCTCGAGGCCGAGGGCTTTCAGCCCGGGGACGAGATCCGCGATCGCGGGCGTGACGCTCGAGCTGGACCCCGAGTGATCGCGTCTGTCGGCTCGCACGGGAGCCTCGCGCCCGCCAGTGCGCTCCTCGCCGGCAAATAAGCTCAAGCTGTGAGGCGGATCGTGATCAAGCTCGGCTCGAGCGTCGTCGCCGACGCCGAGGGGACTCCGCGGATGGACGTCGCTCGCAAGCGTGTGCGACCGGCTCGCGGCGATCCGCGGCGAGCGCGTCGAGGCGATCCTCGTCACCAGCGGGGCGATCGCGCGGGGTATGCGCGTGATGGACCTGCCCCGCCGGCCGACCACGATCGGGGAGCTGCAGGCCGCGAGCGCGGTCGGCCAGGGCAAGCTCTACCGCATCTACGACGAGCTGCTGCGCGAACGCGGCGTCACGAGCGCGCAGGTACTGCTCACGTTCTTCGACATGAGCGCCCGCACCCACTACCTCAACGCGCGCCAGACGCTGACGACCCTACTGGCATGGGGGGTGCTCCCGGTGATCAACGAGAACGACACCACCGCCACCGACGAGATCTCCTTCGGCGACAACGACTTCCTCGCCGCGCAGGTCGCGGTGCTCGTCGCCGCCGACGAGCTGATCCTGATGACCGACATCGACGGCCTCTACACGGCCGACCCGCGCCTGTACCCTGATGCCAGGATCGTGGGCGAGGTCGAGGACTTCGCCGCCCTGCGAGAGCTCGAGATCGGGCACACTACCTCGCCGCTGGGCTCCGGGGGGATGCGCTCGAAGGTGGTGGCGGCGGAGATGGCGACGGCGGCGGGGATCGCCACGGTGATCTGCAACGGCCTGCGGGCCGAGGCGCTGGGCGCGGTGCTCGCCGGTGAGCGGGAGGGCACGCGCTTCCCGGCCCGCGACGCCCGCTACAGCAGCTTCAAGCTGTGGCTCAAGTACGCCAAGCCTGCCCGTGGCCGGCTGCTGATCGACGCCGGCGCGGTGCGTGCCGTCAGGGACGCCAGCGCGAGCCTGCTGCCGGTGGGAGTGGTCGAGGTGCTCGGCGACTTCGACGCCGGCGACGCGGTCGAGATCGCGGCGGCGGGGGACGACGGCGATGGCGAGCAGCCGATACGGGCGCTGGCGAAGGGCATCTGCAACTACTCCGCCGAAGAGCTCGGCGCGTGATCGGCCTGAAGTCCGCAGCCGTGCTGGAGGTCCTGCCGCGGGCGACGGAGGAGGCCGTCCACCGCGATTACCTGGTGCTCGACTGAGAGCGCCTACCCTTTAGGCCATGGCCACGCTCACGACATCGGTCGCCGACGTCTGCGCCGCCGCAAGGCAGGCGGCCCGCCGCCTGGCGGGCACCGACTCCGCCGTCAAGGACGCCGCCCTCGAGGCGCTCGCCGCGGCCCTCGAGGCCCGCAGCGAGGAGATCCTCGCCGCCAACGATCAGGACATGCAGGCGGGGCGGGACGCGGAGCTCGGGGCCGCACTGCTCGACCGGCTCGCCCTCGACGCCGAGCGGATCGGCGGGATCGCCCGGGCGGTCCGCCAGATCGTCGCGCTCCCGGACCCGGTCGGCGAGGTCATCGACGGCCACCGCCTCCCCAACGGCCTCGACGTGCGCAAGGTGCGCGTGCCCCTCGGCGTCGTCGCCGTCGTCTACGAGGCGCGCCCGAACGTGACGATCGACGCGACCGCCCTGTGCCTGAAGTCGGGTAATGCAATCGTCCTGCGTGGCTCCTCCTCGGCGGTCCACTCGAACGCGGCGCTCGCCCGGATCGCCGCCGACGCGGTCGAGCGTGCGGGCCTGCCGGTCGGCTGCGTCGGCCTCGTCGCAGGGGGTGGGCGCGAGGAGCTGGCGGCGCTGGCCACCCAACGCGAGAACGTCGACCTGATCATCCCCCGTGGCGGCGAGAGCCTCAAGGAGGCCCTGCAGGCCGTCGCGACCGTGCCCGTGATCTACGCCGCCTCGGGCAACTGCCACGTGTACGTGGACGCCTCCGCCGACCTCGACCGCGCCGAGGCGATCGTGCTGAACGCGAAGACCCAGCGCCCGGGCGTGTGCAACGCGGCCGAGACGCTGCTCGTGCACGTGGACCTCGCTCCGCGGTTCCTGCCGCGGGTGCTCGCGACGCTGGCCGGAGCCGGCGTGCGCATCCGCGCCGACGAGCGCACGTTCGCGCTCGCCGGCGCGATCGGCGGCGACGGGGTCGCGGCGGCGCTCGAGCGGGCGGACGAGCAGGACTTCGGGTGCGAGTACCTGGACCTCACGCTCGCCGTCGCGGTGGTCGACTCGACCGGGCATGCGATCGAGCACATCGGCCGCTATGGCAGCGGGCACTCCGAGGCGATCGTGACCGCCGACGCCGCCAGCGCCCGCGCCTTTCAGCGCGGCGTCGACGCGGCCTGCGTGTACGTGAACGCATCGACCCGCTTCACCGACGGGGGCGAGTTCGGGATGGGCGCGGAGATCGGCAACTCGACGCAGAAGCTCCACGCCCGGGGCCCGATCGGCCTGCGCGAGCTGTGCACGTTCAAGTACCTGATCGAGGGCGACGGGCACGTCCGCACGTGAGCGCCGGCCGGCTCGGGTGGGCATCCTCGGCGGGACCTTCAACCCGCCGCATCTCGGGCATCTCGCGATCGCGAGCAACGCGCGCGCGGAGCTCGACCTCGAGCGGGTGCTGCTGATGCCCGTGCACACCCCGCCGCACAAGGGCGAGGAGCACGATCCGGGGCCGCTCGTGCGCCTGCGGATGTGCGCGCTGCTTGCAGCAGACGACGCTCCCGCGGTCGCCGTGTGCCCGCTGGAGGTCGAACGGGGTGGCCCGTCCTACACCGTCGATACGCTGAGGTCCATACATGCCAGCCACCCGGACGCTGAGCTGACATTCATCGTGGGCGCGGACAGCGCCATCACGTTGCCGACCTGGCGTGAACCGCAGGCCCTGCTGGAGTTGGCGACCCTCGCCGTGGCCTCCCGCGACGGCGCGGACCGCGAGCAGGTACTGGGCGCGATCGCCGAGATTCCCGGCGATCGCCGTCAGCGTCGCGGGGTGCGCTTCCTGCACGCTCCGCAGATCGACGTCTCGGCCTCGCTCGTGCGCGAGCGGGTGTCCGCGGGCGAGCCGGTGGACGACCTCGTCGGTCCTGCCGTCGCGGCATACATCGCCGAGCGCGGGCTCTACCGGGCGACCGCCGGGGCGGGGGCGTGATGGATCCGCAGGAGCTGCTGTCGGAGATCGCCCGCTACGCCGAGGACAAGAAGGCGATCGACCTCGTCGAGCTCGACCTGCGGGGCGTCCTCGGCTACACCGACTACTTCCTCGTCTGCTCGGGCAACACCGGCCGCCAGGCGAAGGCGATCCAGGACGGGATCCTCCAAGGCCTCAAGCGCGACCACGAGCAGCTGCCCCGGCGCGTCGAGGGCTCCGCCGACACGGGCTGGATCCTGATGGACTACCTCGACGTGGTGGTCCACATCTTCACCCCGGAGACGCGCGACTTCTACCGCCTCGAGCAGCTCTGGGGCGAGGCTCCCGCTCGCGCCGCCGGTCAGCGCTGAGCGGCGGCGTTGACCGCTGAGCGCGGCAGCGGTTAGGGTCGGCGAACCAGCGCTGCTGAGGGGCGGCGCGAGCACAGGAGGGGATACATGAACGGCTCGATCGGAGCTCGCAGGCTGTCGTACCCGGCGCTTTTCGCCACGCTGCTGTGCGGCGCAGCGACGCTGCTCGGCATCGCCGCACTGGCGCCCCCGGCGAACGCCGACGGCCCGGGATCAGGTGCGCCATGGTCGGTCAGCCTCGGCGACTCCTACATCTCCGGCGAGGCCGGACGCTGGGCCGGCAACACGAACCGCAGCTCCTCCGAGATCGACGCGCTCGGCCCGAGCGCCTATGACGACAACTCCACCGGCACCGGCGAACTGATCGAAGGCTGCCACCGCTCCAAGTCGGCCGAGGTCTACATCGGGGGCTCGGTCAACGGCGAGAACCTCGCCTGCTCCGGGGCCAAGACCTCGAGCTTCACGACCGAAGGGCTGTTCAAGCCCGGGCTCGACTTCTACAACTCGGGCGGCCACGAAGGGCAGGCCCTGATGCTGCAGCACTTCGCCGCCGGTCACGACGTCAAGCTCGTCACGGTGTCGATCGGCGGCAACAACTTCAACTTCGCGAGCATCGTGCAGACGTGCGTGGAGGACTGGTTGCTGACGCCGGAATGGTGGCCCGCGTACTGCAGCGAAGAAAGCTCTGTCACGAACAACTTCACCTCGAGCAACGTTGCGAAGGTCAAGGGCGAAATCGAGACCGGCCTGAAGAACGTCGCCACGGCGATGACGAACGCGGGCTACAGCAGCTGCGCAGTACACGGTGCTCGTCCAGGACTACCCGTCACCGATCCCCAACGGCTCGGGGTTCCGCTACTCGCAGAGCGGCTACACCCGCCAGGAAGTCGGCGGCTGCGGGTTCTGGAACAAGGACGCCAACTACGCCAACGAAAGGATGCTGCCGACGATCGACAGCACCGTCATGGGGGCGGCCGCGGCGAGCGGCCTCAGCAACGTCAAGACGATGGAAATCGCCTCGGCGTTCAACGGCCACCGGCTGTGCGAGAAGGGGGTCGGGCTGCTCGAGGAAGAGGGCCTGTCCTCCTGGAAGAACACGGGTGCCGTGGACAAATCGGAGTGGATCAACCAGATCCGGACGGTGACGGCGATCTTCCCACCGTACGAGATCCAGGAAGACCTGCACCCGAACTACTGGGCGCAGATGGCGCTTCGCAACTGCATCACCCAGGCGTACAACGGCGGTACGCCGAAGGGGGGCACCTGCTCGATCGCCTCGACCGGGCTCAACTCGGCGGGTGAGCCGAACATGTCGCTGCACTGATCGCCTCGATGTCGGGGGTACCGGGGCGCCGGCCGGCCTGGCCGGCGCCCCGCTCGCCCGCCGGCGACGCGGCCGCGTGAGTGGCGTGGGGAGGCAGGCTCGGCTGCCGCCCGACTGGGTGCCCCGGAGAGCTCAGCTCCCGCCGGACAGAGCGCCCGAGCCGCCGGCTACCTGGGGCGCGCCGGCGAGCGCTCCGCGGGCAAGGACCGCGATCACGACCGCCTGCGCGCCGATCGAGACGACGCTCGCCACGCCGAACGCGGCCGCCGTCCCGAGCGGGCGGAGCGTGACCGCGAGCGTGAAGCAGAACAGCGCGAAGGCGCCGTAGCCTCCGAGCAGCCACCGCAGCAGCCGCTGCACCTCGCCGCTCCCCCGCTGGGCGTGGGTGAACGTGGCGAGCACGGTGGCGATGATCGGGAACGGAGCCAGCAGCCCGCTCAGCTGCGGCCCGAGCCAGCCGGCGACCGCCGTCAGGGTCAGGACGAGGAGCAGGGCGCAGAGTGCCCGCAGCGGCAGGTCCCAGGTGGGTGGCTCGCGCGTCGCGACCGTCGCGAGCGCCGCCGTGGGGGTGAGCAGCAGCCCGACCAGGAGGCCGGCGAGGGCGATCGCGAGGGCCGCGCCGGCCGGCACCGACACCGCGCTGAAGAGCGCCGTGGCGGCCGCGAACGCGAACCACCCGGCGATCATGCTCGGGGCCCACGAGACGCGCGCGGACAGGCGTGCGTAGACGACGACGAAGGCGATCAGAGAGACGAGCCCGAGCAGCGTCCCGACCGCCGCGCCCGCCGCGAAGGCGTCTCCATGTGCGATCGCGTACGCCAGCAGCACGGGTCCCGCCACGACGGGAAGGCCCGCGATCAGCCCGCCGACCCGGGGCCCGAAGCGCCGGCCGGCCAGGGACGCGGCGACGACGAAGCTGGGCGCGAGCAGGAGCTTGGTGACGATCAACCCCATACGGTCCATGATGGCGCACCCGCGGGTCCACCGGCCGTGGGGGGACGTCGCGCGCCGGGGCCGCCGCGGGCCGCGAGCACGCCGCCCGGGGTCCGAGTCGGCTGTCGGGGCGAGGAGCGGCGCGGCGCGGCGCTCAGGCGGGCACGGGCACGCGCTCGGCGTCCGCATCGGCGGTGGCGAGCGGCGTGCGCCTGCGCAGGGTCACCCGGGCCCCACCCGCCGGGCTCAGCGTGATGCCGCGCCTGCGCGTCCGCTCACCCGTGCTGCCGACGCTCCCGAGCTCGAAGCGGGCCAACACGGCCCGGAGCACGATCTTCATCTCCAGCTGGGCGAAGCTCGCACCGAGGCAGCGGCGGCGTCCGCCGCCGAACGGGATCAGGGTGTAGGTGCCGGGAGGGCTCTCGAGGAAGCGCTCGGGCCGGAACGCGTAGGGATCGCGATACACGCTCGGATCGTGGTGGAGGAGGTAGGCGTTGGCCATCAGCGACACGCCGACTGGGTAGCGTACGCCGCCGATCCGGACGGGCTGCTTGACGAGACGGGGCTCCGCGTTGGGTAGCACGGGCCGCATCCGCATGACCTCGTTGATCGTCGCCGCCAGGTAGTCCTCAGAGCCGCCGGCGTCGATCTCCTCGGTCAGGCGCGCGAGCGCCGCCGGCGCACGCTGGAGCAGCACGAACGCCCACGCGAGCTGAGATGCGGTCGTCTCGTGCCCGGCGACGAGCGCCGTCAGGAGCTCGTCGCGAAGCTCCTCCCGGCTCATCGGCTCGCCGTCCTCGTGCCTGGCCGCGAGCAGGAGCGCGAGCACGTCGTCACCGGCAGAGTCCTGGGCCTCGTCCTGCGCGAGCGTCGCGCGGCGCTCCTCGATCAGCTCGTAGATCACCGCGTCCACGCGCGCTCCGACCCTCGCCAGCTGGCGGGCGCGCCCGACGCGGGACAGGGGCCCGGGCAGCCGGGGCAGCAGCGACAGCGGGCTTTCGGCGAACGAGAGCATCTGCGTGAGCAGGTCCCGCAGCGTGTCGAGCTGGGCGCCCCGTTCGAGGCCGAACACCGCCCGCAGGATGATCTCGAGCGTGAGCCGCTGGAGTCGGGGGTGCAGCGCGATCACCTCCCCGCATGGCCAGCCGTCGAGCTCGCGCTCGGCCAGCTGGCTCATCAGGCCCGTCAGGCGTTGCATGCTCTCGCCGTGGAACGCGGGCAGGAGCAGCTTGCGCTGCTCCAGGTGGGGTGCCTCGTCGAGCAGGATCACCGAGTTCGGACCCACGACCGGCTCGAGGATCCGTGCCCCCTCGCCGGGGTGCAGCACGTCGGGGGGTGCTTGGAAGATCTCCCTGATCTGGTCCGGATCGGAGATCATCACGAAAGGCGGCGAGCCCAGCAGGCGGACCGTGAACGGCGTCCCGTAGCGCCTCTGCGCCCGCTCGACGAAGCCGGCGGGCCTGCTCCAGTTGCCGATCGTCTGCAGCAGCGCGGGCATCCGCGGGCCAGGAGGCAGGGACTGGGTCTCGATCACGGGTTGCTCCTCGTCTCGCCGGTCGGTATACTGGTGAGTATATCTACTTCCTGGTATCTGTCAAGGCGAGATCCTCCCGGGCGCAGGCGCGCGTCGGGCGGGTCGAGAACGGCCCGGGGGCGGCATGCCACGCGGTGACTTCGACCGCAGCGCCCGCAAGGCGCGGACACGCGCGCGCCTGCTCGAGGCGGCTGCGAGCGTCTACGCCCGGCGCGGCTTCGGCGGCGCCACGCTCGATGAGGTGGCGGCCGAGGCCGGGTTCACGAAGGGCGCCGTCTACAGCCATTTCGGCAGCAAGGAGAACCTGCTCCTGGCGCTGATGGAGGAGCACCTCGCGAGCCAGATCGCCGAGCAGATCGGCCTGTTCGACCGCGACCGCTCGACCTGGGAGCGGCCGCTCGCAGGCAGCACTCGCTGGATGGAGAGGCTCGAGGAGGACCCCTCCCGCTTCCAGCTGTTCGTGGAGCTGTGGGTGTACGCGCAGCGAGACGAGCGTCTGCGCGAGCGGCTCGGCTCCGGGCTGCAGGCGCTCAGGAGCATGTTCGAGCGCTTCGCCGAGGCGAGCGCAGCCGACGCCGGCGTCGAGCGAGCGGAGGACACGGGCGACGAGTTCGCCACCGTCGTGCTTGCGATGTCGATCGGGATGCCGATGCTGAAGCTGATCGACCCCGACGCCGTGCCCGCCGAGTTGCTCGGGGCGGTCATCTCCGTCCTCGTCCGCGCGCTCGAGTCCGATCCCGAGGCGCGCTTGCTCCTCACACGGTCGCGGGCGGCCCTGCTCGACGGCTGAGCCTCCGCCGGGCGGGCCGTTCATACTGGGGGTATGGATCCCGAGCGCGCCCGCGAGCTGCTTTCGGTGGAGCGCAGACGCGTCGAGGCGGCCATCGCCGAGCTCAGCGAACCGGCAATCGACGAGGACGCCGTCCACACCGACCCCGCCGAGGACGCTCCGGCGCTGGTCGAAGAGGGGGTCGACTTCGCGCTCGCGGAAACCCTGCGCGAGCAGTTGGCCGCGATCGAGCGCGCCGAACGGCGCCTCGCGGAGGGGACCTACGGGCGCTCGATCATCAGCGGCGAGCGGATCCCCGACGGGCGCCTGGAAGCGATCCCGTGGGCAGAGCGCACCGCCGAGGAGCAGGCTCTGTACGACGCGGGCTGAGCGTCGGGGAGGGCGGCCTCGGAGGAACAGCCACATCCGTCTCCTTGGCGCAGTGCGCGGTTTACCGTTGTGTGGTTGGGCACTTGGAGCGTATCCTGTCCGCCTGTGCCTTACACGGACGTACATCTGAGCACGCACGGACGCCATGGTCGGGTCGTCCAACCTTCCAGACGGGCGGCGATCACCTTCGCGGTGCCAGATGGGTAGCTATCGTGGTGGACCCGCCCGGAGCTCCAACGGTCGCTCGCGACACCCGTCTCGGGGCCGACACCCCCACTGCGACGGGATCCTCCGATCCGTGTTCCGTCGTTTGCGCGGGGCCCCGGCGCTCGTCGCGATCGCGAGCCTGATCCCGGCTTCGTACGCGGCGATCGATCCCGGCCTCGCCTGGGGACAAGCTCCACTGGCGGCACTCCACGAAAACATCCCCCGTCCGGTCGCACACGGGCTCGCACATCTGCGTGGAGCGCGGAGTGGAAGCGCCTCAGTCAGCCTGAACGTCGACCTCGCGACTCGCGAACCCGCCGAGCTCGAAGAATTGATCCGGGACGCCAGCACCCCCGGAAGCCGCTCGTACGGGCACTATCTCACCCCCGAGCAGTACGACGCGCGCTTTGCTCCCACCGCGGGGGAAGTCCGTGCCGTCGAGATGTGGCTGCGTGGCCTGGGCCTGCATGTCGCCGGTGCCTCACCGGACAACTCGCTCGTCCACGTCGATGGGTCCACCGCGGCGGTCGAGCAAGCGTTCGGCGTCACCATCAACGACTACGCCTTCCAGGACCGCGAATTCTATGCGAACGACCGCAGTCCATCGGTTCCAACGTCCCTGCACGTGAATTGGATCGGAGGGCTTTCCAACTACAACAGCTTCCACTTCGACAGCGCCGACCATTGCGTGAACACCAAAAAAGAACCCGTGTTCTGCGGTTACTTCGGCACCGATTTCCGGACGGCATATGACCTGACCGGCAGCGGCGAAGGCCAGACGATCGGGTTCACGCTGTGGGGGAAGACCGTCCCCCAGAGCGACTACACGAAATACGCCGCAGACACGGGTACGACGGCGCTCACCGTGGGCGGCGCCGGGTCCAACGGCCTGGAATTCATCACGGTCGGAGGATCCTCGACGATAAACGGAAAGACCGAGGTCGCCTTGGACACGGAGGTCGCACACGCGGTGGCGCCAGGCATCCACGAGACGTACTGGCTCGGTGTCAACAACACGGAACCAACGCTGGAAACCGTTCTCGACGACGCGGCCAACTCCAAAATAGCCGTCATCTCCAACAGCTGGGGATTTGCCTGCAGCAGCGTTCCGGCAGGATTCGCGAAAATCCTGCAGGCCGGCGTGAGCACCGGCAAGACGTTCTACTTCTCATCGGGCGACAACGGTGCCGAAGGCGGGACCGATTGCCTGGGGCTCAGCCCGAACGTCGTCGACGTCGGCGGCACGGAACTGCACGTCGGGCCCAACAGCGAATGGAAGTCGGAGAACGCAATGCTCGACGACGGCGGCTGCAGCAACGGGCAGACGCGTCCGGCATGGCAGACCGGGGTCGGGAGCCCGCTCGAATGGCCGTCAACGTCGTGCAGCGGCCGCGCCATCCCCGACGTCTCCGCCGACTCCTGCTACGGGGGCCGGGGAAGCCCGAAAGGCGAAACCTTCGGCTCGGAATGCGGTGCGTTTCTGCTCGTCGAAGGAACGAACTACGAAGCGGGTGGGACCAGCCTCGCGGCGCCCATCTGGGCCGGCGCATCAGCCGTCTGGAACAACGCGAACGCGGGAGCCGGACGCCCGGGGATCGGCTTCGTCGCTCCGTTGCTGTATTCCCTCGGCAACGACTCGACCACCTACGCGAGCGACTTTCACGACATCCAGGCCGGCAGCAACGGCTTCGCGGCGACGAAAGGGTGGGACGAGGCGACCGGCTGGGGGTCCCCCAACTTCACCGAGTTGGCCAACAATCCGGCTGACATCAACTACACCGGCCCCACCTCGGCCCTCGAAGGACAGTCCCCGGCCCTATCCGCGACGCTTTACGATCACGGCACGACGCACGGGCTCGAAGGCCGGAAGGTCAGGTTCGCCGTCGGTGCAGAGAGTTGCGAAGCGACAACGACGGCGAGCGGGGTCGCGTCCTGCAGCGTCAACCTTCACGATTCCGCCGGTTCCTACAGCGTGAGCGCAAAGTTCGAAGGCGATCCGGCGTACACCGCGGTGTCGACCTCGCACGCATTCACCGTGGAACCCGGCGGCCTGCCGTCGGTGAGCAAGGTCGAACCGCGGGAAGGCCCGGAAGCGGGTGGTACGGTCGTGACGGTCACGGGCGCGAACCTGACGGGCGCGAAAGAAGTGAAGTTCGGCTCGATGGCGGCGAAGAGCTTCAAGGTGGAATCGGCGGGTGTGGTGGTGGCGGAAGCGCCGGCGGGGAAAGGTACGGTGGGGGTGACGGTGACGACGGTTGCGGGTACGAGCGCGGCGGGCCCGGCTGATGAATTCTCGTATCTGGTGTTGCCGTCGGTGAGCAAGGTCGAACCGCGGGAAGGCCCGGAAGCGGGTGGTACCGTGGTGACGGTCACGGGCGCGAACCTGACGGGCGCGAAAGAAGTGAAGTTCGGCTCGATGGCGGCGAAGAGCTTCAAGGTGGAATCGGCGGGTGTGGTGGTGGCGGAAGCGCCGGCGGGGAAAGGTACGGTGGGGGTGACGGTGACGACGGTTGCGGGTACGAGCGCGGCGGGCCCGGCTGATGAATTCTCGTATCTGGTGTTGCCGTCGGTGAGCAAGGTCGAACCGCGGGAAGGCCCGGAAGCGGGTGGTACGGTGGTGACGGTCACGGGCGCGAACCTGACGGGCGCGAAAGAAGTGAAGTTCGGGTCGATGGCGGCGAAGAGCTTCAAGGTGGAATCGGCGGGTGTGGTGGTGGCGGAAGCGCCGGCGGGGAAAGGTACGGTGGGGGTGACGGTGACGACGGCTGCGGGTACGAGCGCGGCGGGCCCTGCTGATGAATTCTCGTATCTGGTGTTGCCGTCGGTGAGCAAGGTCGAACCGCGGGAAGGCCCGGAAGCGGGTGGTACCGTGGTGACGATCACGGGGGCGAACCTGACGGGCGCGAAAGAAGTGAAGTTCGGGTCGATGGCGGCGAAGAGCTTCAAGGTGGAATCGGCGGGTGTGGTGGTGGCGGAAGCGCCGGCGGGGAAAGGTACGGTGGGGGTGACGGTGACGACGGCTGCGGGTACGAGCGCGACGGGCCCGGCTGATGAATTCGCGTATGTGGCCCCGCCGGCGGTGACTACGGTGGCAGCGACGCAAATCACGAGCGCGAGCGCGACGCTGAACGGCACCGTGAACCCCAACGGCAGTGAAGTGACGGAATGCAAGTTCGAATACGGCACGACTATGCTGCTCGGTTCGACCGCAACATGTACGAAACTGCCGGGATCAGCGACGGGCGCTGTCGAAGTCTCCGCGCCTGTGAGCGGCCTGGAAGCAAGCACCCCGTATTACTTCCGACTCGTGGCGCGCAACGCAGGTGGCGCGAGCAGCGGCCTGGAAGAACTCTTCGCGACTCGGGAAGAAGCAGCTTCGCCTCCGGAATTCGGGCGCTGCTTGAAGACGGCAGAAGGCGGGTCATACGAAAACGCTTCCTGCACGAAGACGGGTGCGAAAGACAGCTACGGCTGGTTCCCGGCCTTTGGCGGGACGCAGCCGCTCGGCAAGGTCAGGTTCGGTTTGAGTATGAAGCCGCTCACAGAGCTGCGGCTGGAAAGCGCCAAGCAGGTGATCACGTGCAAGGGACAGATCGGCGACGGCGAATACAGCGGCACACGCACCGTCGATGACGTAACGTTGACGTTGACCGGCTGCGAACGCGCGGGCGAAAGCTGCGAGAGCGGAGCGAGTGAAGGGGAAATCAAAAGCCAGCTCCTGACGGGCACGCTTGGCGTGATACTCGCCAGCAAAGAAGGTCCGTTGATGAACAAGATAGGCTTGGACCTTCGACCCGCTGCCGGAAGCACGATTGCGCAATTCTCATGCGGGAGTACGCCGGTCGTGATTACGGGCGCGGTGATCGGGGGCGTCGAGCGAAACGTGATGCACCTCAACACGGGCCTGTGGACGTTCGCGACGGCGAAGGCGGGCAAGCAAAAGCCGGAAGGGCTCGAAGGCGGACCCAAACAGACCTTGCAGATCGAAGCGGGCGCCGGCACGCCCGAACAAGCCGGGCTCTCGCTGAAGACACGTCAGACGAATGAAGAAAAGGTCGAGATCAACAGCGTCGTGTGAACGGCGGGCAGGGTTCCGGCATAACGTGCGAGGTCTGATGCGAGACCGACCGACGAGGCGGCGGTCAGGGCTTCGGGTCGCCGAGCAGAAGTTCGGTTCGGTACTTCGGGGCGAGTGCGATCGCCTTGGCGATGAACGCGGCGGTGGCGGCATCGTCAAGTGCGGGTGGCGCCTCGGTTCGGTGCGCGACGGGCACGCCGACCTCCTTGAAGAACTCCTCCTGACCTGCGGGCGAGCATAGACACAGCAACCGCGCAGGCCGTTCGGAGACATTTCGAAATACGTGCGGGGCGTTGGCGGGCACGTTGATCGTCTCGCCGAGCGTTGCAATAGCGCCGACGCCCCGGAACGTGACCTCGACCTCACCGTCAAGGATGGTGAACATCTCCTCGAAGTCGTGGCGGTGAGGCGGCGGCCCACCGCCCGGCGGGACGAGCATATCGATCAGCGTGTAACGGCCAGCGGTGTCGGCGCCGGACACAAGAATCGTGTATGTGTCGCCGACCACACCGAGGTGAGGTAGCGATTCATCGTCGGGGCTCACGTGCGTCAAGCCTCGCCCGGGGTCATCGGCCGGGACCGGCCCTGGCGGCTTCGACTCGGGGATCGTGTCGGTCATCGGCGCTCCTCTGTCGTAGGCTAAGCGGTAGAAATCGCCCGCTTATGATCTGGAGCCTACAAGCCGTTCACGTCCCTCCCTTCATGACAGGACGAGCCCGACAGCGGAAGCCAGATGGAGGTGTCCGTCAAACGGGGTCCGCTGCGCTCCGGTCAGAGCGTTACCACGATCTTGCCGTGGACGTGTCGGTCGGCTTGCAGCGCCGCGGCCTCGTGGATCTGCTCGATCGGCAGCGCGGCCGCGATCGGAATGGTCATCCGTCCGGCGTCGATCGCGTCGGCGATCCGGGGCAGTGCGCCCGGCTCGGCGTCGGCGCTGAAAGCCGCGCGCGCGCCACCGGGAGGGGTTGGGCCGGCGGCGATGGCGGAGATGCGCTCGGGTGCCACGCCGAGAGCGAGGGCGGTTTCAACCGTTTCTGTGCCGAACAGGTCGACCGCCGCGGTGATGCCGTCGGGGGCCAACGCCCGTACCCGGTCCGCCAGGCCAGCGCCGTAGGTGACGGGCTCGGCCCCCAGCTCGCGCAGAAACGGGAAAGTGCCCTGCGAGGCCGTCCCGATCACCGTCGCGCCGGCGATCTGGGCCAGCTGCACGGCGAACACGCCCACACCGCCGGCCGCCCCGCCGATCAGAACGGTGTCCTCGGGCTTGAGGTCGATCGCCGCGAGCGCGGCCGAAGCGGCGGTACCGGCGAGGGCCAGCGTGCTCCGACTTCGTCGCTGAGTCCTTCCGGGTGTGGAAAAGGGCTTCACGTGGCCCGGGTGGCGTCTTGACCACGACGAAGTCCGCAGCGGCCCGCTCCATCACGCCGCCGTAGACGCGTTCGTCCACGGCGAAACCGCCCACGCCGTCACCGACCTCGTTGATGACGCCGGCGAAGTCGTAGCCGAATCCGGATGGGACGGTGATGTTGAACCGGGCGGCGAGCTCAGGCGTCGCCGCGATAGCCGGGTCCATGGGGTCGAGGCCGACGGCTGCGACGTGAACGCGGATTTCGCCCGGGCCGGCGTGCGGCTCCGGAACGTCCTGCAGTTCCAGAACCTCGGGGCCTCCGAACTTCTCGTAGATGACAGCTCGACTCATGGCGTGGACCTCCAGTAGGGGTTGGTGGGTTGGCTCGGCCTGTTCAGTCCGGGTAGTTCCCGGCCTGGAGGTCCTCGAGCAGGCTTGGGTGGGTAGGCTCCCAGCCGAACCGTTCGCGGGTCAGCGCGCTGGAGGCAGGCTGGTCGATGGCAAAGATCATGCCGAGCACGCCGAAGTCCTCCGCTGGGAACTTCTCGGTTGGAAGGCTCAGCTCCTGACCGATCGTCTGCGCGATCGTTCGCATGGGGTCCCCTTCGTCCCCGACGGCATGGGCGATGGTGCCCGGGTCGCCTCGCTCGAGCACGATTCGGAACAGCCGTGCTGCATCGAGCCGATGGACGGCCGGCCAGCGCTGGTTGCCGTCCCCGACGTAGCCGGATACCCCCGTGTGTCGGGCGGCAGTGACCAGTATCGAGGCGAACCCGGAGGGGCCGCCGGCGATGTGGACGGAGCGCGGCAGCCTGACGAGGCCGACGCGGACGCCCGCTCGGAATAGGCCAGGGCGCCCAGGGAGGCACGGCCGCGCCGCCGACGGGCCCCTCGGTCATGGTCGGGTCCTGCTCGGTGGAGGCTCGGCCGGGCACGACCGGCGGCCGAGGCGATCACGAGCGGCTTGCCGCTGTCCTCGAAGACGGTGCAGAGCGTCTCGATCGCGCGGGTCTCCTCGATGATCCCGCTTCCAGGTCGCGAATCGTTGGAGAAGGCGAGACGAATCACCCGTCGCAGTTGCTGGCGGCGACGCGGAGGCGCTCGACGTCGGCCAACTCGCCCCGCTGCACCTCGGCGCCTGCGGCGGCGATGGCTTCGGCCGAGGCGCTGATCGAGCGAGGCCGAGGACCTGATGGCCGTACGCGAGGAGCTCAGACACGACGGCGGAGCCAATTCCGCCCGAGGCGCCGGTCACAAAAACACGCATTATTGGTTCTCCTAAGAAGGGGCCGCCAGGTCGACGACGAGTGATGCGCAGTTATCCCGTTAACTTAGCAGCGCGATGCGACAAAGGTCGCGTAGCATGGGGCCATGCCCAGATGGGAAACCGACGGGCGCGAGCGACTCGTCCTCGCGGCGCTGGAGCTGTTCTCCGAGCGGGTTATGACGAGACGATCGTCGCCGAGATCGCCGAGCGCGCGGGACTGACCAAGAGCACCTTCTTCCGTCACTTCCCGACAAGCGCGACGTGCTCTCCGCCGGTCAGGAGACCCTGTCGCGCCTCCTGGTCGAGGGAATCGACTCAGCACCACCGGGGCCACCCCGCTGACCGCGGTCGCCGCGGGGCTGCAGCGCGCCGCCTCGGCGATGGGACCGTTCAACCGCGAGCTCGCGCCGCGACTGAGAGCGGCCATAGCTGCGAACACGGAGCTGCAGGAGCGCTACGCGCTGAGAGGTCGGCTTGGCCGCGGCGATGGCCGCGGCGCTCATCGCGCGCGGCGTCCCGGAGGCGACGGCGAGCGTCGCGGTGAAGCTCGGCGCGCTCGCGTCCCAACAGGCGTACGCGACATGGGTCGATGCCGACGAGGACGAAGACCTGGCGCAACTGTCACTCGCCGCCCTCTACCGACTGCGCGCGACGATCACCGAGCTCGGCTCATCACCTGCTCGTCGCCCATGTGTCGTCGCCGGACGGTTGGAGTCCGTCCAACTCGGTCTCTCAGAAAT
>CAVUPZ010000006.1:0-1238367 GCA_963743505.1 uncultured Solirubrobacteraceae bacterium
TTGAAGACGGCAAAGTAGGAGGACAGCATGATCAAACTGAATCGACGCGAGACGCTCGCTTTGGGCGGCGGGACGTTCCTATCCGAACTTCTGCTTGGCGGCGCCTTCGCGTCCGCGCAAACGAGCGACACGCTAACGATCGCCTACAACGTCAATCTGCCGTCCTTTGATCCGACGGTGGGCCTGTCGGCGGTCAACCCGACCATCCAGTCGATCTACAGGCCGTGTTCGATCATAGTCGGTCAGACTCCGGACCTGTCTTTCAAGCCCGGGCCTCATCACCAAATGGGGCTGGAACGAGGACCGGAGCAAGATCTGGCTGGACTTGCGCAAGGGCGCGACCTGGCACGACGGCTCGCCGGTGACGCCCGACGACGTCGTGTGGTCGCTGCAACGCGCGGGCGACCCGAAGAGCGGCAACCCGATCCAGTTCGTCTGGTCCGGTCTCGGCAACTACAAGGTCGACGGCAATACCATCGCTGCGGATGTCTAGCGTTCGAGCCGACGCTGTTCAAATGGATGGCGTTCCTCACGGCCTACGTGCTGCCGAAAGCCTATTACGAGAAGGTCGGCGCGGAAGGGCTTCGAGAAGGCTCCGATCGGCTCCGGCCCCTACAAGGTCGATGCCTTCCAGCGCAATGCGTTCCTCCGGCTGAAGGCGAATCCGGGATATTGGGGCCCGAAGCCGGCGTTCGAGACGGTGATATTCAAGTTCGTCACTGATCGCACCAGCCGCGTCGCCGAGATGAAATCGGTTCCTCCGACGTCACCTTCGAGATCCCATACGAGGAATACGACCGCCTGAAGAACAAGCCTGGCCTCGCCGGCCAGACCAAGCCGGTCTCCGACATCGCGATGATCTTCATCACCGACGTCGAACCGATGCTCGATCGGAATGTGCGGCTCGCGGCAATCCATGCCATCGACAAGAAGACCTGATCGTCAAGGGCTGTTGAGGGGCTACGGCGATTCCGATCTCGACGCTGGAAGCGCCGGGCTATGACGCGTTCGATCCCACCATCAAGGTTGCCTACGATCCGGAGCTGGCGAAAAGGCTGCTCGCCAAGAGCGGCTATTCGCCGGAAAAGCCGGTCAAGTTCAACATCCAGACCACGCGCGGCTTCAAGCCGAAGGACTATGAAATGATCCAGGCGATCGTCGGCATGTGGCGCAAGGTCGGCATCGACGCGACCATCCAGGTCTACGAGATCGCCCAGCATATCGAACTGCGCGCGCGCCACGAGCTCGCTCCGGCCGCCTTCTACAACTGGGGCAACGCGATCGGCGATCCCTCGACCTCGACCGGCTTTGCGATGTTCGGCCTTCGCCGCATTGCGCCTGGAAGGCAAGGATCTGGTGGACATGTCGGGCCATTGTGGGGCGAGAAGGACGAGGCCAAGCGCATCGCCGGGTGCAAGGCCGTCGACAAATATATCGCCGAGAAGGGCTATGTGATCCCGCTCGTGCAATACTCCCAGCCCATCGTTTACAAGGCATCACTAAAGGTGATCCCAAATGCGACCGGTGCGCTGCAGCCGACATTGGTGTCCAAGGCCTGAGCCGAGAGGGGGTGCGGAACAGCCGGGTTCGTCCGCGCCCTCTTTGTCCCCGTACCGGGGCCGTGGTGTAACGGCGGCATATCGGTCTTTTAAGCCGGGAGGTGGGGGTTCGAGTCCCTCCGGCCCCACTGGCGCTTAGTAAAGTGGCAGAGCGCTTCTCCTTATAAGAGAGCGACGAGGGGTTCGACTCCCCCAGCGCCAACGGCGAGGAAAGGGAGGACCATCAGCTCGGCCCGTAGCTCAAGGGGAGAGCGCTCGGCTGATAACCGAAAGACGAAGGTTCAACTCCTTCCGGGCCGACTCGTAGCGGATCGCGAATCGTCTTGTCAGGGGACCGAAGCTCTGGCGGCAGAGCCCCTGGCTCTTAACCAGGCGGGTGAGGGTTCGAGCCCCTCTGGTCCCAGTCGCAGAACGGCAGTGGACGTCTAGCGGCCAGGACACCGCACCCGTAATGCAGCAACGTGGGTTCGAGTCGCACCGGTGCGCTTTGTTTCCTTGACAACTCGGCTTCGGAAAGCAGTGCCCATGATGTAGCGGCAGCTTATCGCCTTGCCAAGGCGGAAGTGCGGTTCAACTCCCGCTGGGCGCTTATTACGCGGGATTGGTCCAGCGGCACCGACTCCTGGCTTCCAACCAGGCAACCGGGGTTCGAATCCCAGATCCCGCTCTGCGGTCGGTTTGGCGGTCAGGATTTACTTTCGGGCATTGGTGGATTGTAATCATGAATCCGGATCAACAATCCGGCCCCCACCGGCCCCCGCCAGCCGCGCGCCCTCAGCGACGTCGAGGTCCCGTAGGGGAGGCCTTCGTCGATGTGGTCGGCGACGTAGACCTGCACGGCGAAGCCGGGCGTGGGGGTCTGGATCTCGACCGCCCTGGCGATCACCGCCGGGGCGGCGTCGAGGTAGATGCCGAGGCCGACCCCGCCCGGCTTGCTTGCAGCGTGCCGTCGTAGTACTGCTCGGTGCTCCAGGTCGTGTTCGGGTCGCTGTCGACGACGTTCGTGGATCTGGTCGCGGTTTTCCGGCCCGGTGCCGAACGGGTTGTAGTCGTGGGCCGCGGTCTGCGCGAGCGGGACCGGCTGCAGGCCCGGCGGCGCGCGTTCACCGGCGGCGACGCCGGCGCCGCGGTGGGCGTGACCCGGCGAGCAGCACCGAGCGCGATCGCCACGATGCGCCGCGAGCAGCGCCAGCGAGGCGACCCAGCGCGACGGGATGGCGCATGCGCCAGGGCAGCACGCCGGCGGGCGGTCCGGGCAGCGTGCGCAGCACGCGTCGTGACCTCGCCGGTCGCCTGGCCCGAGCGCGAGGCCTCGATCGCCAGCGCCTCCTCGAGGTCGGCGACCATGCTCGCGCGCGTCGGGGTAGCGCACGGACGAGGTCCTTGGCGATCGCGCGGTCGACGCACCGCGGCGGTCGCGGCGGAGAGCTGCGGCCGGCGCAGCTGCACGTCGGGCACCTCCTCGCGCACGTGCTTCATCGCGACCGCGACTGGCGACTCGCCGTGGAAGGGGACGTCGCCGGTGAGCATCTCGTACAGGACCACGCCCAGCGAGTAGAGGTCCGACTGGCCGGTGACCGGCTGTCCGAGCGCCTGCTCGGGGGAGACGTAGTCGGTCGTGCCGAGCACCCGCCCGGCCATCGTCAGCCCCTCCTCGGTGAGCGTGCGGGCGATCCCGAAGTCGGTGATCTTGGCGCCGCCTTCGCTCGCTGATCAGCACGTTCTGCGGCTTGACGTCGCGGTGGACGATCTGGTGCTCGTGGGCGGCGCCGAGCGCCCGCGCGATCTCGATCGCGTAGGCGAGCGCCTGCGGTGATCTCCAGCGGGCCCTCGCGGCGGATGAGCGTCCTTGAGCGTCTCGCCGTCGACGTACTCGAGCACGATGTAGGGCGTGCCCACGGCCGCTCCGAGTCGGCCTGGCCGTCCGGGCGAGGGCTCCTCGCCGGCGTCGATCACCGTCACGAGTGGGGATGGTTGAGCTGCGCGACCGAGCGCGCCTCGCGCCGGAAGCGCTCGAGCTGGTCGGAGTCGGCGGCGATCTCGCGGTGCATCAGCTTGATCGCGACCGGGCCGCTCGAGCACGGTGTCGAAGGCCCGGTAGACGGTCGACATCCCGCCGCGCCCGATCTCGGCGTCGAGCCGGTAGCGCCCGCCGATGCAGGGTGCCGAGGGCAGGTCATCCGCGCCTATTGTGCGCGCCGCAGCCGCCGCAGGACGAGCGCCGCGAGCGCGACAGCGGTAGAGGGCAGTAGGGCAGCAGCGCTCCGCCGCCGGCGCCTGCAGCCGGCGCCTGGCGCAGCAGCCGTGCGCTCGCGAGCGTCGAGAGGAAGGCGCCGCGCCGCCGCCCGCCGCCGAGCGCCCGGGCGCGCTCGCGGAGCGCCCGCCGCGCGCAGCGCCAGCGCCCTCCGAGCGCGCTCGCGCCGAGGATCACCGGCAGCGCGCGCATGCCAGGACAGCGCCTGGGCGTCCTCGCGCGCGAACCCCCGCGCGCGCGCCGCCGTGAGCGTGGCCCCGTTGCGCGAGACACCCGGGATCAGCGCGCACGGCCTGGGCGAGCCCGAGCGCCAGCCCGTCGCACGGGCGCCCGACGTCCTCGCGCAGCGCCCCGTCGCTCCGTCAGCCGCGGCTCGCCGCGGTCGGCGAGCGCGCATCGCCGCGGCTCCGGCGAGCAGGCCCGACGGCGATCGAGCGCGGCCCGCCCAGCCGGCGCTCGATCGGCCGCCCCAGCGCGTAGCCCCGACGAGCGCGGGCGGCGGCAGCGAGAGCGCGATCAGGCCAGCGCGTCCGCCGCGTCCGAGCTCCCGCGCCGGCGCGACGCAGCTCGCCGCGCATGTCGATCGCCAGCGCCAGCGCCGGCGCCCGCGTGCAGGGCGACCTCGAAGGACTTGCGCAGCTCGCCGTCGAGCTCGGCGTAGGGCCAGCCCGCGAGCCACGGGATCAGCGTCGTGTGCGCCGAGGAGGAGATCGGCAGCAGCTCGGCGGGCCCTGCAGCAGGCCGAGCGCGACGGCGTGGCGGAGCGAGAGGCGCTCGGCTCAGCCGGCGGCATTCGGTCGCCGGCTGTCGCGGCGTCGCCGGCGCCGGCGCACGACGCGTAGACGATCCCGACCACGACGAGCGCGAGGATCGCGTAGTCGACGTACTCGAAGCCCTTGCGCACGCTCTTCCAGTCGCCGCCGAGCGCGTGGCCGGCGAGCGCCAGCCCGAGCACCCACGGGATCGAGCCGATCAGCGAGAACACCGTGAAGCGCCCGAGCGGCATCCTGGCGATCCCGGCGGGCAGCGACACGAACGCCCTGACCAGCGGGATCACGCGCCCGAACAGGACCGCCGCCTCGCCGTAGCGCTGGAACCAGCGGTCGGCGCGCTCGATCTGGGCGGGCCCCATGTGGAGCTTCGCGCCGTGGCGTTCGAGCAGCTCCAGGCGCCCGCCGCGCCCGACGCCGTAGGCGACCCACGAGCCGACCATCGTCCCGAGCAGGCCCGCGAGGACGACCCCGACCAGCGTCAGGTGGTGCTGGGCGCCGCTCTGGCCCGGGTCGGCGACGGCGAAGCCGGCGAACAGCATCACGACCTCCGAGGGGATCGGGATGCAGGCGCTGGAGATCGCCATCAGCGCGAAGATCCCCGGCAGCCCGGCTTCGCGCACGAAGTGCGACGTTTCGTTGACGAGCGTTTCGGAGATCGAGGCGAGGACGAGCATCGGCGGGCAACGATACCGGCGAGCCCGCTGCCAGATGGCGCGCCGGGTCGTTACCGTCCGCTCGGCATGCGCGTCTGGATCGACCTCACGAACAGCCCGCACGTGCTCGTCATGCGCCCGGTGATCGAGCGGCTGCGCGCGGACGGCCACGAGGTGCGGGTGACCGCGCGCGACTTCGCCCAGACGCTCGAGCTGTGCGAGCGCCTGCGGGATCGACCACACCGCCGATCGGCCACCACCGCGGCGAGCGGCTGGCGGCCAAGGCCGTCGGCCTGGCCTCGCGCTCGACCGCGCTCGTGCGCTGGGCCCGCCGGCCGCAGGCGCGCGCGGCGGGCGACGGGCGCTTCGACATCGCCCTCGGCCACGGCTCCAACGACGTCACCGTCGCCGCCGCGCTGCTGCGGATCCCGAGCGCGACGATGTTCGACTACGAGTGGGCGACGGTCCAGCACAACGTCAACTGCCGCCTGGCGCGGGCGGTCGTCGTGCCCGATGCGATCCCGCCGCGAGCGCCTGGACCGCTACGGCGCGGGCGGCAAGCTGCGCGCATACGAGGGCCTGAAGGAGGAGTACTACCTCGCGGACTTCGAGCCCGACCCGGCGGTCCTCGGCGAGCTCGGCGCTCGGACCGGCGCGCCCGATCGTGGTCGTGCGCACGCCGCCGGAGGTATCGCTCTACCACCGCTTCGAGAACGACCTGTTCGCCGGCGTGCTCGAGCGACTGCGCGCGGCGGCCGCGGGCGACGGCGTGCAGTCGGTGGTGCTGCCCGCGCACCGCCGCCCAGCGCGCGCGAGCTCGGCGGCGTCGCCGGGCTTCGTCGTCCCCGAGCACGCGATCGACGCCCAGTCGCTGATCGCCTACGCCGACCTGGTGATCTCCGCCGGGGGCACGATGAACCGCGAGGCCGTCGCGCTCGGCACCCCGGTCTACACGACCTTCGAGGGCCGGCTCGGGGCCGTCGACGAAGCGCCTGATCGCCGAAGGCGCGTCTGCGCAGGCTGACGAGCCCCGAGCGAGCTCGATCTGTGCCGTCAGGCGCGGCCGCACGGGCCGCGCCCGCGTGCGCCGCGATCCCCGGCTGCTGCTCGAGCTGCTGCTCTCCCCGCTGGCGCGAGGCGCTGCCGCGCGGATCTGCGGCCTGTCCTCCGCCTAGCCCTTACAATCTTCAGCAATGCGCCGACGGATCCGCTCGGCGGCCCTTCCGCTCCACCGTCACTCGCTGCCGCAGCTCGCAGTGGACGGGGCGCTGGTCGCGCTCGCGTACTACCTCGCGTTCCAGCTGCGCTTCGACAGCGGCCCGACCGGCGACTACGCGCGAGCTGCGCGAGACGCACGATCTGGTGGGTGCTCGCCGGCAGCCTGCCCGTGCTCGTGCTCGCGCGCGTGTACCAGCGCCGCTGGCGCTACGCCGGCCAGCGCGACTACGAGGCGGTCGTCGCGCGCGGTCGTCGCGATCGTGCTGCTGACGGTCGTCGCCATCGAGGTGCTCCGCCCGGTGCACCGCTACCTGCACCTGCGGCCACCACCCGGTCACCTCGCAGCGTCGCGATCGTCCTGCCCAACGGCGTGATCGTCCTGTTCGCGCTGCTCTCGCTGCGTGTTCCTCGTCGGCGTGCGCGCGCTCGCGCGCAGCGTCTACGAGCGCCGCCCGCTGGCCGCGTTCCGCGGCGGGCGCAAGGGCGAGCGCACGCGTGCTGATCGCCGGCGCCGGCGAGGGCGGGCGGATGGTCGCTGCGCGAGATCATGCGCAACCGCGAGCTCGGGCTCGCGCCGGTCGGCTTCCTCGACGACGACCCGCGCAAGCGGCGGCCTGCGGATCGACGGCGTGCGCGTGCGCGGCAACACCGGAGGCGGACCTGCCGCGCATCCTCGACGAGGCCGAGCCCGACGAAGTGATCATCGCGATCCCCTCCGCGCCGGGCTCGACCCGCGCGCGGATCGTGCGCGAGTGCCGCACGCGCGGCATCCCGGTGCGCACGCTGCCGACCGTGTTCGAGCTGCTGCAGACGCGCGGCGCGCTCGCCCGCCAGATGCGCGAGGTGCGCGTCGAGGACGTGCTCGGCCGCGAGCCGGTGCACATGGAGCTCGAGCGCGTCGGCGCCTACCTGGCGGGGCAGACCGTGCTCGTGACCGGCGCCGGCGGCTCGATCGGCTCGGAGCTGTGCCGCCAGATCGCGCGCGTCGGAGCCGCACCGGATCGTGCTGCTCGACCACGCCGAGGACAACCTCTTCGCGATCCAGCGCGAGCTCGAGGACGAGCGCCACGTGCCGCCGTCGATGCTCGCGGCGGTGCTCGCCGACTGCAAGGAGGAGGAGCGCATGCGCGAGGTCTTCGCCGAGCACCGCCCGACGGTCGTCTTCCACGCCGCCGCCTACAAGCACGTCGGCCTGATGGAGGCCAACCCGGTCGAGGCGGTGCGCAACAACGCGATCGCCACCCGGCGTCGTCGCGCACGTCGCCGGGCGAGACCGGGGCGCGAGCGCTTCGTGCTCGTCTCGACCGACAAGGCGGTCGCGCCGGCGACCGTGATGGGCGCCTCGAAGGCGCTCGCCGAGTTCGCCCTCGAGGCGGCCGACGGCGCGCTTCCCGCAGACGCGCTACGCCGCCGTGCGCTTCGGCAACGTGCTCGGCTCCTCCGGCAGCGTCGTGCCGATCTTCCGCCGCCAGATCGAGCGCGGCGGCCCGGTGACGGTGACCGACGAGCGGATGACCCGCTACTTCATGACGATCCCCGAGGCGGTCCAGCTGATCATCCGCTCCGGCTCGCTGGCGAGCGGCTCTGCGCCCGCCCGCGGTCCCGCGCCGGCGACGGCGCACCGCCGGTCCGGGCTCGCCGCGTCCGCCGGGGCACGCGGCGCGGAGGTGTTCGTGCTCGACATGGGCGAGCCGGTGCGGATCGTCGACCTGGCGCGCGCGATGATCGAGCTCTCCGGCCTCGACCCCGACCGCGACATCGACATCGAGATCGTCGGCCGCCGCGCCGGCGAGAAGCTCCACGAGGAGCTGTTCAACAGCTACGAGCGCGCGCGACCGACGAGCGCCGAGAAGATCCTGCTGGCCGAGCGCGCGCCGCTCGCGGTCGAGGCGGTCGAGTCGATGTTCGCCGAGATCGGCCTGCTCGTGCTCGAGGGCGACGCCGCCGGGCTCGCCGCGAAGGTGTCCGAGCTGTCGGCCGATGCGCCAGGAGCTGCCCGCGCCGGTCCATGGTCCGCCGGTCCGCGCCGAGCGCCGCGGCTGCACGGACGCGCGACGCTCGACGAGGCACGGCAGCGAGGCGCCTGAGCCCCTCGTACACTCCCCGAATTCATGATCGCTGTCTGCCGCTCGCGCTGTCGCTGTCGAGCACGTTCACGAAGATCGGAGCGATCGCCGCGTTCGCCGCGCTGCTCGGGATCGCGATGCTGTCGCTGCTCGTCTTCTCCCAGGCGCGCGAGATCAAGCGCCTGCGCGAGTGGGCCGGCCGCGCGCCCGAGCGCGCCGCCGAGCTGGAGCAGCGGGTCACCGCTGCCGCCCGCGTCCAGGGCTCCCGCGCAGGCCAGATGGCCAGGCAGGTGCCCCGGGCGGTCACCGGGCAACCTCAGCACCTGGGCGCGGTCGGCGCCCAACCGGAGCGAACGCGCCGGCCACGGCTCCCGTCGCGGCGGGCGCACCGGGCGTTGCCACGACGCCCTTGACCGCCATGCCACCCACCGCGCCGGGCGCCGCAGGTGCCCCTGGCGTCGCCGCCGCCCCCGCGTCGCAGCACGGCCCCTTGCCCCCCCACCCGCGCAGGCCGCCCCGGGGGCGGCCCCGGCCGTCGCGGCCTCGGCCGTCGCGGCCCAGGGCCGGACGGGGCCCAGAGCGCCCGTCGCGCCGAGCCCGCCCGGGGCTCCGGCGGGCGCGCCCGGGTCCCCGGCGAGCGCGCCCGGGGCTCCGAGGACCTCGGCACAGCCGCAGGCCACCGGGCAGGGGCAGCCCACCACGCAGGCGCCCGGCCCGCCGCGTCCACCGTTCGAGTCCCAGACCCCAGGTCAGCCCGGGCCCGCGATCGCCGCCCGTCCGGGGGCGACGCCGGCAGGGGCCAGGGGAGATGCCCAGCTCGCGGCCGGATCGGCGATCCCGGCGGCCACGCCCGCGGCCGTCGCGGCGAGCCAGCGCAGCGACAGCCGCACCCTCCCGGGCTCACCAGCAGTCGAGGGCGTGTCCGGCGGGGCGGTCGCGGAGGCGACCCGCCCAGGGCGAACCTCCGACGGTCCTGTCGCCGCCGCCCCAGCCGAGCCGCACGCACCGGCCCCTGCGACAGCAGCCGCCGGCGCCGCGGCGAGCTTCCGCAGCCGAGCAGCGCTCGGCGACCGCCGCCCCGGCCGGCGATGCCGCCCGCCCCCGCCCCGGCCGCCGCGCGCCGGGGCCAGGACGCCCGGCGCGGTCCCGAGGCGGCCGCGGCCACGGGGAGCCGGACGGGCCGAGACCGCGCGGATCGCCGCGCCGGGTCGCGGCCGCGATCGAGCGGCGAACGGTCGCTCCCCGGCCAGACCGACGCTGCTGATCGTCGGGGGCGTCGCCGTGGGTGGCCGTGGCCCTCGTGCTGGCGCTCACCTCGCTCGGTGGCGGCTCCTCGACCCACGACGGGCACGTCGGCGTCCTCCACGAGCAAGGCCGCCACGAGGTCGAGCGCCCACAACAAGGCTGCACCACGTGACGCCGGCCGCGCCAGCCAACGCCGGCGGAAACGAGCGTCGCGGTGCTCAACGGAACCGAAACGGAGGGCTCGCCCACCGCGTCTCGGGTGAACTGCAGCAGACGGCTACTCGCAGGCGACGCCCGCTGAACGGACGCCCGCCGGGCGTCGGACCAGAGCGACCGTCGTGGAGTACGCCAGCGGGCCATCAGGCGCGAAGCGCGAAGCGCGTCGCCGCGCACCCTCGTCCGTCACCCACGTGCAGCCGATCGAAGCGGCCGTGACGGCGCTCGCGGGCTCGGCGAGCGTGGTGGTGATCGTCGGCGCCGACAGGGCCGCGGCGGGCGACATAGCCGGCTTCCTCGACATCCCCGAGCGCTCGGCCAAGCCGCGCGAGCACGGCATCACGCACGTGATCGACCGGGGCCTGTCGGTGGCCGAGGTCGACGGCCTGCTCGAGGTCGCGGGCGACAGCGTCGACATCGTCAAGCTCGGCTGGGGCACGGCGCTCGTGACGCGGCAACCTGACGCCGAAGCTCGAGCGCTACGCCGCGCCACGGCATCCCGGTCGTGCTCGGCGGGACGCTCACCGAGCTCGCGATCAGGCAGGGCCGCGTCGAGGGCCTGGTCGCGTGGCTGCGGGAGCTCGGCCTGCGCCACGTCGAGATCTCCGACGGCACGATCGCGCTCGAGCCGGAGGTCAAGCGCGAGCTGATCGAACGCCTCGCCACGCGAGTTCGTCGTGTTCGCCGAGGTGGGCAGCAAGGACACCGAGTTCATCATGGCTCCGTACGTCTGGGTCGAGCAGATCGAACGCGACCTGCAGGCGGGCGCGTGGAAGGTGATCGCCGAGGCGCGGGAGTCGGGCACCGCCGGCATCTACCGCGCCGACGGCGAGGTGCGGACGGGGCTGATCGACGAGATCGCGCACGCGATCGACCCGGACCGGCTGATCTTCGAGGCGCCCCAGCACGCGAGCAGCAGGTGTGGCTGCTGAAGCGTTTCGGCACGCGAGTGCAACCTCGGCAACATCGCGCCCGCCGACGTGCTCTCGCTCGAGACGCTGCGCTCGGGACTGCGCTCGGACACGGTCGAGCGCTTCGCGCCGGGCGGCGGCGATTGACGGCGGCGGACGCTGCGGGGCGGCGCCGCTCCGGCGAGCCGCGCGTCGTGGAGCCCGGCCGTCGATCCGCTCGCCCGGGCTGTCTTCGCGCTGCTGGTCCTCGCCTGCTTCGCGGCGTTCTTCGTCACCCAGCGCCTGAAGCACACCCCGACGGCGGTGCAGCAGCTTCGAGCTGACCCTGAGCTTCGCTCCCCGATCCGCTGACCCCGCAACGCGGCAGGAGCAGATCTCCTTCAAGCTCGCGAACGCCGGCGAGGTGACGGTGACGATCGTCGACAGCAACGGCTGAACGTCGTCGCCACGCTCGTCCGCGACTACCCGGTCCCGCGCTACAAACAGTTCTCGCTGCGCTGGAACGGGCGGCGCGGGACGGCGCGGCGCTACGAATACCTCGTCAGCCCCACCGGTCACCGGACGATCGTTCCGGTGAACACGGGGCCGCTGGCGCCGCCGGGCGAATACCGCGTGCGGGTGCAGCTGCGCAGCCACGCCGGCGCGCTGTACTCGCCGCGGAGCTTCAGCCTGGTGAGCCCTTGATCTCTGCCCGCGCCGTCCCGCTGGCCACGAAGCTGCCGAGCGCGGGCGTGCTCGTCGCACTGGTCCTCGCAGCGCTCGTCGTGATCGCCGTGCTCGTGCTGCTGATGCGCCGCCACGAGGACTCCTGCCGCTGCTGGCGATCTTCGCGCTGCCGTTCCGCCTGCCGATCTCGGCCGACGGCAGGACCGTGAACCTGCTGATACCCCTGTACCTGGTCGTCGCCGCCGGCACGATCGCGTACCTGCTGCCAGCGCTGCTGGCCCGACGCGGCGCCCCGAACGAGCCCCTGCCGAACCAGCACGCCCCGGACGAGGTGGCCGCCGGCGAGCCGGCCCTCGAGCCGGCAGCGAAGCGGAGCGGGCGGTGGCTCGAGCGGCTCGGGCCGGGGCACGTCGAATGCGCTGCTGCTCGGGGCGGTCGTGCTGTACGCCCTGCAGGCGGCCTACTCGAGCGACCGTGCCAAGGCGGCGGAGAACATCGTCTTCTTCTACGTGCCGTTCGGGCTGCTGTTCGTGCTGCTGCGCGACGTGCAAGCTGGACGCGCGAGCTGCTGCTGCGGTGCCTCGCCGTCGCGGTCGGGCTGGCGGTCGTGTTCGC
Source organism: uncultured Solirubrobacteraceae bacterium (assembly GCA_963743505.1). Taxonomy (GTDB): domain Bacteria; phylum Actinomycetota; class Thermoleophilia; order Solirubrobacterales; family Solirubrobacteraceae; genus Palsa-744. The sequence continues at coordinate 12,177 of CAVUPZ010000006.1, forward strand.
CGGCGTCGGCTTCGTCGAGTACTACCGCAAGTCCCTGTTCCTGAACCCCAAGGTGGTCGCCGCCAACCAGTACGACAACTACTTCCGGGTCAACTCGGTGTTCTTCGACCCGAACATCTACGGCCGCTTCCTGGCGCTCGTGATGATCGGCCCTGACGACGGCGGTGCTGTGGGCACGTACGCCGGCGCGAGATCGCTGCTCGGCGGGCTCGTGCTGGCGTGGCTGCTGTGCGGGCTGGTGACGAGCTTCTCGCAGTCGAGCATCGCGGCGCTGCTGCTCGGGCTGGCGGTCTCGCCGCGTGGCGCTGGGACGTGATGCTCGCGACCGTACGTGTCGGTCGTCGCTGGTCGTCGCTCGCCGGTGCGGTGCTGTTGCTCGCGCCGGCGAGCCTGCACTTCGGCTTGAAGGGCTCCGGCGGCTCGACGAACAACGCCACCAGCGGGCGCACCAAGCTGATCCGGGAGGGCTCGAACTGTTCGCCAAACGACCCCTCGAGGGGTACGGGTCGGGATCGTTCGAAACCGAGTACAAGCGCCACAGCGGCGCCAACTCGGAGAACGCCACGTCGGCCATCGCACACGATCCCGGTGACGGTCGCCGCCGAGCAGGGGATCCTCGGCCTCGGCGTCTACCTGGCGCTGCTGGTGGGCGCGTTCGTCGTCCTCTTCCGGGGCGCCGGGCGCTCGCCGCCACGGATCGCGGTCGCGGCCTGCTTCGCCGCGCTCGTCCTGCACACGTGGACGTACGCCGACTTCCTCGAGGATCCGTTCACGTGGACCCTGCTCGCGATCGGGGTGGCGCTCGTCGCCGCGGAGCGCAGCGGGCGGGGGCACGAGCCGGCGCAGGCCGCGACGGCCAGTAGCGTCTGAGCCCGTGCTCGGCTACCTGAGGCGCCTGGTCACCACCGGCGCCGCCTACCAGTTCGGGGACATCGTCGCCAAGGGGCTCGCGCTGCTCACGCTGCCGCTGTACACCCGCCACGTCAGCCCTGAAGGCTACGGCGCCGCCGAATCGCTGCTGACGGCGGTGATCCTGTCGAGCATCTTCCTGCGCGCGGGCGTCGGCGAGGCGTTCATCCGCTTCTACTTCGACGACGAGGACGACCGTCCGTCGCGATCGGATCGCGCGCACCGCGACCGCCACGGTCGCCTGGACGACGACGCTCGCCGCCGCTGGTCGCGCTCGCCGTTCGCGGGCCAGCTCTCGTGGCTGCTGCTCAGGCTCCACGACCCGGAGCTGATCGACTGCGCGATCCTCGGCCTGTGGGCGTTCACGAACCTCGAGATGGCCTACGCGCAGCTGCGGGTGGACGAACGCGCGCGCACCTACATGATCGCCTCGGGCGCGAACGTCGGCGATGACGGTCGCTTTTCACGGTGCGCTCGTCGTGTTCGCGGGCCAGGGCGCGCGCGGGCTGCTGCTCGGCAACTTCGGCGCCTCGGCGATCGTCGTGCTCGGGCTCTGGTGGGTGCTGCGCCGGCGCGTCTCGCTGCGCGTCAACGGTCACGACCTGCGCGCGATGCTGCGCTTCGGTCTGCCGACGGTGCCCGCCGACGCGAGCGTCTACGCGCTGCAGGTCGCCGATCGGTTCTACCTGTTCCGCGTCTACTCGCACACGCGCCGCTGGTCTGTACGCGGTCGCGATCAAGCTCGCCACCGTCGTGTTCGTCGCCGTGCGCGGGCTTCCAGTACGCGTGGCCGCCGCTGGCCTACTCGATCGACAGCGACGAAGAGGCCGCGCGGCTGTACTCGCTCGTCACCACCTACTACGCGCTCGCAACGGGCGTGGTCGTGTGCGGCGTGGCGCTGCTCGGGCGCTGGATGGTGCGCCTGCTCGCCGCTCCGCGAGTACTTCGGCGCCTACACCGCGCTGCCGTGGCTCGCGCTCGGCTGGGCGCTGTACGGCCTCTACCTCGTGTTCATCGCGATCGCCGGTCGCGCCCGGGTGACGACGCGCAACCTCCCCGCGGCCGCGGTCGGGCCTCGCCGTGAACATCGCGCTGCTCGTCCTGCTCGTGCCGCGCGAGCGGGGCCGCGCTCGGGATCGCCGGCGCGGGGCTCGCGCTGTGCGGCGCCTACGCGGCGATGCTCGCGGTCATGTACCTGCTCACCCGTGGCCTGTTCAGGGTCGGCTTCGAATGGCGGCGGCTCGCGCAGCTCGCCGCGATCCTCGCGGGCGTCGCAGTCAGCGGGGAGCTGCTGCTGCCGACGGACGGATTCGGCGGCCTCGCCCTGCGCGCCGCGTGGCTCGCCCTCGTCCCGGCGGCGCTGCTGCTGACCCGCTTCTTCCACCCCCACGAGCGCGAGCAGGCGCGCGCGGCTCGCGACCGACGGCCGGCGCACGTGCCGCCTTCCGCGCCCGGCACGGCGACGTCGAGGCCTACGCCGAGGACCCCCTGCGCGACGTCTAGGCCGAACCGCTCCCGCCAGTTGGGCGCTCCGCCTGTCCGCGAACACCCTTCAGCTTCCGGGGGCCGACTCGTTGTACGCGCGGCCGCCTCGCGCAGGCCTTCGCCGCGGCCGGGCCTGAGCGTCGCGGTGACGTGGCGCCAGTAGCGCGCGCGGCGAGTGGCCCGGCAGCACGAGCGCGGCGAGCGCGCGCAGCGCGTAGGCCCAGGCGGTCAGCCAGCGCACCGCCCGCGCGGCGCCGCGCGAGTGGTGCTTGCGCATGTACAGGTCGCGGTTGCGCGCCAGCTCGACGATCCGCCGCTCGGGGACCGCGTCGGTGGAGAGCTGCTCGTGGTGGATCGCGCTGCGCCGCGGGCACGTACAGGCTGCGCCAGCCCGCGTCGCGCAGGCGCCGGGCGAAGTCGACCTCGTCGGAGTAGACGAAGAAGTCCGGGTCCAGGTAGCCGACCTGCGGCGGCCGCCCGCGGCGCACGAGCAGCGCCGCCGACTGGCACCAGTCGACCTCGCGCGTGCGCGCGCCGCGGCTCTGGACCGTGAGCAGCGGTGCAGGAACAGCGCGCCGGCGAGCGCCGTCAGCGGCGTCGGGAAGCGCCACGCGCAAGCCTGCGGCGTGCCGTCGGGGCGCAGCAGCCGCGCCCCCGCGCAGGCCGCGTCTGGCGTGTGCCTCGAGCGCCTGCCACAGCGCGAGCGTCGCCCCGGGCAGCAGCTCGGAGTCCTCGTTCAGCAGCAGCGCGTAGCGCCCGCGCGCCCGGCGCAGCAGCTCCGAGTCGTTCAGCGCCTTGCCGCGGCGCTGCGCGGCAGCGCGATCGTCTCGTCCACGGCCGGGTGCGCCGCGCCGCCTCGGCCGAGCCGTCGCGCGAGCCGTTGTCGAGCACGAGCACCTCGGTCGGCGAACGGCAGACCCGCGCGCTCGCGCGCGATCGCGTCGAGGCCGCGCAGCAGCAGCTCGCGCTGGGAGGTGTTCACGACGCAGTAGGTCAGCTCGAGGTCGCCACCGCGAGACAGTACCTCGCCGGCGAGGGCCGACGGGACCGCCTGGGCAGCCGAGGTCGGTCCGACGGCCTATTTGTGCCGGCATGCGCGTCCACGTCGTCGACCCCTCGGCCTACACGCCGCCCTACGACCACGCGCTGTGCCGGCGCTCGGCGCCGCGGGCGCGGAGGTCGAGCTCGTACACGAGCCGCTTCGCCTACGGCCCGGTGCCGCCGCCGCGGGGGTATCGGCGGCGCGAGCTCTTCTACCGCGCCGCGCCGGCGCGATCCGCGCAGCGGCGCCGCGGAGGGCGCTGAAGCTGCTCGAGCACGTCCCCGACATGCTCCGCTACCGCGCGCCTCGCCCGCGCGGCCGACGTCGTCGCACTTCCAGTGGCTTGCGCTCCAGCACCTCGACGGCCACCTGCTGCCGAGTCGGCGCGGCCGGCGCGCGCCGCGCCGCTGGTGCTCACCGCTCACGACATCCTTCCCCGCGAGCCGCGGCCGGGGCAGCTCGCCGCCCAGCGGCGCCTGTACGAGCGGTTCGACGCGGTCGTCGTGCACACCGAGCACGGGCGGGCCCGCCTGACGCGGGAGCTCGGCGTCGACGCCGACAGCGCGTGCACGTGATCCCCCACGGGGCCTTCACGCACCTGCTCGACACCGATGCCGGCGCATCCGTGGAGCTGCCGTCATCGACCGATGCAACCGTCGTGCTGTTCTTCGGGCTGATCCGGCCGTACAAGGGGATCGACCTGCTGCTCGAGGCGTGGGGCGGGGTCGAGGGCGCCGAGCTGTGGATGGCGGGGATGCCCCGTATGGACATCGCCGCGCTGCGTCGCCGGCGCGCCGGCGAGCGTGCGCTTCGTGCCCCGCTATCTCACCGACGCGGAGCTTGGCGCGTACTTCCGACGCGCGGACCTCGTCGTGCTCCCCTACCGCGAGATCGACCAGTCCGGCGTCGCCGTTCACGGCGCTGGCCTTCGGCAAGCCGCTGCTGCTGAGCGACGTCGGCGGTTTCCCCGAGCTGGCCGCGGCCGGCGCGGCGAAGACCTTCCCGGCGGGTGACGTGGACGCCCTCGCCGAGGCTCTCAGGGGGCTCGTGGACAGCCCGGCGGCGCTGGCCGGGCTGGCCGGGGCGCGGCGCGCGCGGCAGCGGAGACCTACTCGTGGGAGGCGGTCGCGCGCAGCACGCTGGCTCTCTACGAGCGGCTGTTGGCCGAGCGCTCCGGGCCGGGCGCGCACGCCCGGCCCGGAGCTCGCTGAGGTCCGCTCCCGCCTGCGCCCTCCGCGTCCGCCACAATCGGCGCCGATGGTGGCACTCGAGGTCGTCTTCTGGTTGTGCTGCCGGGCTGATCGTGTGGACCCAGGTCGGGCTACGCGGCGAGCTGGCCGTCCTCGCCCGTGCCCGCCGCGCACCCGCGAGCCCCAGGGCCGCCGGGCGAGCCGCCTTCGCTGTCGCTGATCGTCGCCGCCCACGACGAGGAGTCGGTGATCGCGGGCGCGGGTCGAGAACGCGCTCGCGCTCGACTACCCGCGCGAGCGGCTGGAGGTGATCGTGGCGTGCGACGGCTGCACCGACGCAACCGCCGCCCGCGCGCGCGAGGCCGGCGCGGACATCGTGCTCGAGCTGCCCCGCGGCGGCAAGATCCGCGCGCAGGACGCCGCGGTCGCGCGCGCCCGCGGCGAGATCGTGGCGTTCTCCGACGCCAACGCGCTGTGGGAGCCCGGCGCCGCGCGCGCGCTCGCGGCGCGTTCGCCGACCCGCGGTCGGGCTACGCGTGCGGGCAGGTCCGCTTCGTCCAGGACGCCGACGGCGGCAGGCCAGCCAACCAGGAGGGCGTCTACTGGCGCTACGAGCTCGCCGTGCGCGCGCTCGAGTCGCGCCTGTGCTCGATCACGGCGGGCAACGGCGCGATCTACGCGACGCGGCGCGACTCCTACATCGTGGTCGACCCGATCATGGGCCACGACCTGTCGCTCCCGTTCAACATGGTCAAGCGCGGCCTGCGCGCCGTGTACGTGCCGGAGGCCACGGGCGAGCGAGAAGATGGTCCCCTCGCTGGGCGGTGAGTTCGCCCGCAAGCGGCGCATGATGAGCCACACCTGGCCGATCCTGCTGCGCGGCGGCATGCTCTCGCCGCGCGGCTACACCCCCGGCTACGCGCTGATGATCCTCTCCCACCGGCTGCTGCGCTACAGCACCCCGGCCCTGCACGTGCTCGCCCTGGCCGCCAACGTTGCGCTCGTGGCGCTCGGGGCCGGGTTCGCTCTACACGGTCACGCTCGCCCTCCAGCTCGCGCTGCTGCTTGCCGCCGCGCTCGGCCGGCGTGCTGCCCGTTCGCCCGCTGCTGCTCGCCCGCTACTACGTGCTGACCACCGCCTCGCTCGCCGCCGGCCTGTGGGACTGGCTGCGCCACGGCACCGCGCGCCACTGGGAGGCGGCCGAGGGCACACGCTGAAGCCGTCGGCGCCTATTGTGCCGCGATCGTGATCCGCCGTGTCCTCGACGTCGATCGTGGCGGGGCTGCTGCTCGTGCTCGCCGCCCCGGTGCTGGTCGTGGCGATCGCTCGCGATCCGGCTCGAGAGCCGCGGGCCGGCGATCTATCGCCAGCGGCGCGTCGGCATGCGACGGGCAGCCCGTTCGACGTGCTGAAGCTGCGCACGATGGTCGACGGAGCCGAGCACATCGGGCGCGGGGCTGGCCGTGGACGAGGACGACTCCCGCATCACCCGCGTGGGCGCGTTCCTGCGGCGGACCTCGCTCGACGAGCTGCCCAACCTGCTCAACGTGCTGCGCGGGGAGATGTCGCTGATCGGCCCGCGGCCGACGCTGCCGGTGCAGGTCGAGCAGTACACCGAGCGCCAGCGCGGGCGCCTCGCCGATCAAGCCCGGCATCACCGGCTGGGCGCAGGTCAACGGGCGCGCCTCGCTGCCGTGGTCCGAGCGGATCGAGCTCGACCTCTACTACATCGAGCACCGCTCGCTCGCGCTCGACCTGCGGATCCTGGGGCGCACGCTCGCGCTCGTGCTCGGCGGCTCGGGCCTCTACAAGGGCCAGGCCGGCGGCTGGGAGGGCGAGCTGTGAGCGCGCCGCCCGGCGGTCCTGCTGACCGGCGCCGGCAAGCGCTATGACATCGTCTCCTGCTTCGCCCGGCTGACGCGGACGATCGTCGCCGACCCGACCCCGCTCGCGCCCGCCCAGTACGCCGCGCACGTGCGGGCCGCGGTCCCGCTGATCGAGGATCCAGACTACGTGCCCGCGCTCGAGCGCGCTGTGCCGCAGCACGCCGTGGGCGCGGTGCTGCCGCTGACCGACCTCGACATCGAGATGCTCGCCCAGGCCCGCGAGGAGGGGCGCCTGCCGGCGCTCGTGCCCTCCGCCGGAGGTCGCCCGCGCGACCTACGACAAGTACGAGGCCCACCTGCTGCTCGAGCGCCTCGGCCTGCCCTCGCCGCCGACGGTGCTCCCCGACGCGGACCTCGACGCGATCTCGACTATCCGGTGATGGTCAAGCCGCGCCGGGGCTCGGGCGCACGCTCGATCCACCTCGCCCACGACGCCGCCCAGGCGCGCTTCTTCCTCGAGTACGTGCGCGAGCCGGTGATGGTGCAGCGGGCGATGGGCGGCCCCGAGCTGTCGATCGACTGCCTCGGCGACCGCGACGGGCGCTGCCTGAACGCGATCCCGCGCACGATGCTCGAGTCGCGCGGCGGCGAGTCGATCAAGGGCCAGGTGATCCACGACGAGGAGCTGATCGAGCTCGGCCGGCGACGTGATGGAGGCGCTCGCGGTGCGCGGGCCGGCGACGATCCAGGTCTTCCGCGACCCCGAGATCGGCCTCGCGCATCACCGACGTCAACACGCGCTTCGGCGGCGCTTTCCCCGCGCCCGTGTACGCGGCGCTGCCCGGGCCGCACCTACCCCGAGCTGATCGTCGCGCATGGCCGCAGGCGAGCACGTCGAGCCCTCACGTGGGCGAGTTCCGGGCCGGGATGACGTTCACGCGCTACTACTGGCAGCTCGAGCTCGACGAGCGGCTGCAGCCCACCGGGCGCGAGATCGTGCCGGGCGGCCCCCCGTTCCGCGCCAGCTCGACGCGGCCGCTCCGGGAGCCGGCGAGGAACGCCCTCGCGGGGACTAGAATTCGACCCCGTGGAAACGCTGACCGCTGACCCTGCCCAGGACGAGCAGCCCGCACCCGCCAGCGCCCCCGAGCAGGCACCGCAGCCGGCGGGGGCCGAGCCGGCGCGGACGTGCGCCAGCTGCGGGGCGCCGATGGCCGCCGGCCAGGACTGGTGCCTGCAGTGCGGCGACCGGCGCTCCCGGGGCTCTCGCCGGCTCGGGCTGGCGGTCGGCGGCGACAGTGCTCGTCGCAGTCCTCGTGCTCGTCCTCGGCGCCGCGGTGGCGGCATACGCCGCGCTCAGCAAAGGCGCCAAGCACCCCCACGTGCTCACCACGGTGGCGCGCGTTGCCGCCCCAGTGCCGGCGACCCCCGCGGCCCCGCCGACGACGAGCGCGCCGGCCCTCTCGCCCGCGGCTCCCAAATCCGCACTGCCGCCGGTGCACCTGAAAGCCCGGCAATCCCGCTGCACGACGGTGACCCCCAAAGCCGCTCCGACGCCCACGTTCCCCGTGGTCAAACTCCACAAAGCGGCGAGCCAGCCCACGGGCACGAGCACTACGCCCGCCGCAAGCAGCGAATCGGAAGCCCCCGCCTCCGGCGAAGGAGGGAAGCCGGCCGCGATCCTGCTCGACACCAACGCCGCCACGACGTACAACCCCTACGCCTACCCGGCGACCAACTTCGGCGACCCTCGCCTGGCGATCGACGGCGACACCGCGACGGCGTGGACCGCGCAGGTCGAACCGCGACCGCGCCGAAGATGGCCGAGGGGCTGCTGATCGACATGAAGGCGCCGCAGCGTCTGTCCGCGCTCGCGCTCGTGAGCACGTCCACGCCGGGCATGACGATCCAGATCTACGGCGCCAACGGCAGCACCGTCCCGACCTCGATCACCGACCCGCACTGGGTCAAGCTGACGCACTCGATCGTCACCCACGAAGCGCCACCTGCGCCTCACGTTGAAGGAATCCTCACACGCTTTTCGCTACGTGACGCTGTGGATCAGCCAGGCGCCGGCCTCCTCGGTGGGCACCGCGCAGGCGCCGGGGCACGTGAGCGTCAACGAAGTCGAACTGTTCCCCGCGGGCTAGCGTTCCTTCTTGGCGCCGGTGGCGCGGCGCCGGCCAGCGGGCTGACGGCTGCTGGTGCGGGCCGGTGTGCGCCCCGAGGCCGCAGCTGCGCGCGCGCCGCGCCGTGCCGTGCGCACGGGGGGCGCCCAGACCTCATCGAGGAAGTCCGCGATCTCATCCGTCAGACGCTCCGGGCGCATGCGCAGCTCGACCAGCGAGTCGGCCACCAGCAGCCTCGCGTTGGGCATCTCCTTTGCGAGCATGCCCGCGTCGGAGAAGGGATGGACCGGGTCGCGGGCGTGTCCGAGCACGAGCGTCGGCGTGGCGAACGTGCGCCGCTCGCTGCGGTGCGGGGCGATGCGGCCGAAGAACAGACCCTGCAGGAGCGCGCCGCCGGGTCCCGGGTCCTGGCGCACGACGTCGAGCATCACGTTGCCGTAGTGCGGCAGCAGCCGCCGCGGTACCGCCCGTGTGACCCCGCGACGAGCAGCCTCATCACCGGCTCGCCGAACGTCAGCGCGACGAGCAGGGGCGTGAACGCGATCGCGCTCCCGAGCAGGCCGTTGTCGAGCACGGGCATCTCGATCACCAGCGCCCGCAGTCGCTCTGGCTGCTGCGCGGCCACCTCGAGCGCCGCGTTCGCCCCCAGCGAGGTGCCCATCACCGCGGCCCGCTCGAGGCCGAGGTGGTCCATCAACGCGACCACCTGCTCGGCGAAGGAGGCCATCGAGTAGCGCCACATGTCGCGGGGCGGTCCGAGCGTCCATGGCCGAGCAGGTCGAGCGTGATCACGTGGTTGCCCCGCGCCGCGAGGTCTTCGGCCAGCGGCCGGTGCATCTCCTGCGAGAGCAGCAGCCCGTGCAGGAGGATCAGCGGCCGCGCGGCCGGGCGCTGGGCGCCGTCCGCCCCCGTGCGCCGGTGCGCGTGAGCGCGGCCGGACCGCCGCCGAACTCCGTGTAGGCGATCCGCTGCCCCTCGTAGGAGAAGAAAGGCATCGACCCAGCCTACACCCCGGCCGTCTCCGCTCGCGACCGAGCGCTAGCTTTGCAGTCAGACCATCAGCGCCGACTCCCTGGAGGACCCCATGGCAAAGCAGGCCCGAATCCTTGCCGGACAGACCGCCGCGATCACCGGCGCCGCCCGTGGCATCGGACGCGCCACCGCCGAGGCCTTCCTTGCGTCAAGGGATGAGGGTGGCGATCGGGGACGTCGACCTCGACGCGGCCCGCGAGACGGCCTCGGACCTCGGCGCAAGCACCGTGGCGCTGCCACTCGACGTCACCGACCGCGAGTCCTTCGAGGCGTTCCTCGACGGGGCGGAGCGCGAGCTCGGGCCCGTCGACGTGCTCGTCAACAACGCCGGCATCATGCAGATCGGGCGCTTCATCGACGAGGACGACCTCACGGCCAGGAGGATGATCGACATCAACCTCCACGGCGTGGTCCTCGGAACGAAGCTGGCGCTGGCGCGGATGATCCCCCGAGATCGCGGCCACATCGTGAACATCTCCTCGCAGGCCGGCAAGTTCGGCGCCCCGGGCGGGGCGACGTACTCCGCGACCAAGCACGCCGTCGTGGGGCTGACGGAGGCCGTGCGCGGCGAGCTGCGCCTGATGGGCTCCACGATCGACGTGAGCTACGTGATGCCGTACGTCGTCAACACCGAGCTCGGCTCCGGCCTCGGCCAGGCGCGAGGCATGCGCAACCTCGAGCCCCGCGAAGTGGCGGAGGCGATCGTCGAGGCGCTCCAGCACGGGATCGTGGACGTGTGGGTGCCGAAGTCCGCCAAGCGGACGAGCGTGCTCGGGACGGTGTTGCCGCGCTCGCTCTCCGAGGGGATGACGAGGGCGATGAAGGCCGACCGTGTCCTCGCGGGGGCAGACACCGCACGGCGCCGGGAGTACGAGCTGCGGGCGGCGCGCTCGGAGCCCGGGCTGGCGAGCGGCGAGACCCCGGAGCTGACCACGACGACCGGCGAGTAGCGGCGCAAACGCGCCCGGCCGGGGTGCGCCGCGCCCGGCCTCGGGACGCCGCATGCCTCCTCGCCATCGGCTAGGCTCGCGGCCCATGCACACGGTGGCCCTGCAGCTGGCGCCCATCCTGGCGGCCGAGAAGAGCAAGGTCCCGTTCTACATCGCAGGCGGCCTGCTCGTCGCCTGGGCGTTGATCGTCTCGCTCGGGCTGGGCCTGCGCAAACCCGACTTCCCCGGCAGCCTCCGCGGCCAGCGCACCGTCTCGGCGATCACCGGGGTGCTCGTGCTCGGCGCCGTCTCGACCGCGGTGCTGACCTCCGGCACCCCCACCAAGTCGGCCACGACCACGACCCCGATCTACGCCGAACCGTCCGCGCCGTTCCCGTCGGTGGCGCAAGCGAGCCCTGCGAGTGCGACCGCGGCGAGCACCCCCGCCGCGACGAGCACGACGACGAGCACCCCCGCCGCGACGAGCACGACGACGAGCAAGACCACCGCTGCCGCGCCGCCCTCCGCCGGGGTGACCTCGAAGCTGAGCCTCGCGGCCGACCCGTCGGGGCTGCTCAAGTACAACACGACGCAACTCCAGGCCAAGGCGGGGACCGTGACGATCAACATGGCGAACATGTCGCCCGTCGAACACAACGTGACGGTCGCGAGCGGCACGACGGTGCTCGGAGCCACCCCCACGTTCAGCGGCGGCACGAGGTCGCTGACGCTCAAGCTGAAACCTGGCCGCTACACGTTCTACTGCTCGGTCCCCGGCCACCGGCAGGCCGGCATGGAAGGCACGATCACCGTCTCGTGATCCGCTCCTACGGCTTCGCGCCGCTTCCGGGTGTGGTCAACCGGACCCGCGGCCGCGGCGAGGTCCACGAACTGACCGGTGAGCGCTCGCTGGCGAGGCTCCTGCTCGCCGACGCCACCGCGATCGATGGCTCCCCGGAGATCGGCGTGTGGACCGGGTCCAACCCCGCATAGGTCTGGCTCGCTGTGATCGGCTCACCGGCAAGCCGCTTCTCGATCAGCAGCTCCATGTCGCGGTCGGCTCGCCCCGCGACACGTCCGAGGGCGATCGCTGTCACCGCGCTGAACGCCACGGCGCCCAGGGCCAGGGCCACGATGATGGACACGGCATCCTCCCCTCTGTCTTGCTGGGATTGCTCCCGATGCCCACACTCGCACGGCCGGCGGACGGCAGTTCCGGCGGCCGCTCGAGGGGGCGGCTGTGACCCACGTATTTCGCCGCCGGGGCCCAATCTCCTCGGAGGGCGGACATCAACACGACCGAAGGGAGCAGGCGATGGAGATCGTTGCGATGCTGGATCAGGCGCGGCGCCGGGTGAACGTACTCGAGCACCCCTTCTACGTTCGCTGGAGCGCCGGAGAGCTGCGGCCGGGCGAGCTCGCTCTGTACGCCGGCGAGTACCGCGGTGCGGTCGTCGCGCTCGCCGACGCCTCCGAGCTGGCCTGCGAGCGCGCTCCGCTCGCGTACCGCGAGACCCTGCGCCGCCACGCCGATGAGGAGCGTGCCCACGTCGAGCTGTGGGACGCGTTCGCCCGCGCCGCGGCCGCGGGCGAGCCGGCCGATCGGGACACCCCACTCGCCGACACGCGAGCCTGCTGCGCCGCCTTCCGGGCGGGGGAGGACGCGCTCGAGCACCTGGCGGTCCTATACGCGCTCGAGTCCTCCCAGCCGGAGGTCTCACGAACCAAGCTGGCGGGGCTGACCGAGCACTACGGGTACGCTCCGGAGGGTCCGGCGACGGACTACTTCCGCGTGCATCAGGTGCTCGACGTCGAGCACGCAGGCCAGGCGCGGGCGCTGATCGGCGAGCTGCTGGCACCGGATCGCTCGGAGGAGCAGGCCGCGCGCATGCTCCGCCGCGCCGAGGCGGCGCTCGAGGGCAATTGGCGCCTGCTGGACGGAGTGCAGGGAGCCGCCGCGGCGTAGGCGCCGCGGGGGCTGCTCACGCCAGCGGCGACAGCGGCCGCTCGCACAGACGCCAGGCGAAGAGGACCGCCGCGACCGACGTCGCGAGGTTCAGGCTCGAGACGCCGGGTCGCATCGGGATCGCGACGCAGGCGTCCGCCTGTTCGCTCAGCTCGGGGCTGAGGCCCCGCCGCTCCGAACCGAACGCGAGCACGGCACGCGGGTCCAGCCGGGCCGGCGCGAGCGGCGTTCCCCCGGGGTCGATCGCGAGCAGCGGGCGTCCGCCCCCGGCGAGGGGACGCCCGTCGGCGACCCTGGCGACGGGCAGGGCGAAGTGCAGTCCGGCGGAGCCCCGCAGCGCGTCGGCATGCCAGGGGTCGTGGCCCCCCGTCGTCAGCACCGCAGCCGCGTCGGCTGCCGCGGCGACGCGCACGCAGGCGCCCATGTTGCCGAGGTCGCGTGGATCCTCGAGCAGGATCACGGGCGCCTCGCGGGGGTCCTCGAGCACGGCGGCGAGCTCGGTCGCCGGTCGCTCTGCGATCGCGATCACGCCCGTCGAGGGCGCCAGCGGGGCGAGCTGCTCGAACACGGCTGGCGTGACCTCATGTGCGAGCCCGTCGATGCGCTCGCGCAGGTCGGGGGCGAGCAACGCGGACAGCCCGTCGAGCTCGGCGCGATCGCGGGTCAGCACCTCGAGCACGCGCGCGTCGAATCGCAGGGCGTGCTTGAGGGCGTGCAGGCCCTCGAGGACGGCGAGGCCGGGATCGCGCCGCGCGCTCCCGAAGCGCGGTATCAGCGATCCGTCTTGCACGTGCCGATGATCGCATGACTAGAGTTCGAGCCGATGAAGCTCGAGGGCATCCATCACATCACCGCGATCACCGCGGATGCACCGCGGAACGTGGAGTTCTATGCCGGTGTCCTCGGCCTGCGCATGGTCAAGCGGACGGTCAACCAGGACGACCCGACCGTGTACCACCTCTTCTACGGCGACGAGGACGGCACGCCGGGGATGGACCTCACTTTCTTCGAGTACCCCCAGGCGATGCCCGGGATCGCCGGGGCCGGGATGGTGCACAGGATCGTCTGGCGGGTCGCCTCACCGCAGGCGCTCGACTTCTGGGCGCAGCGGCTCGCCGCGGCCGGGATCGAGACGACGCGCAGCGCGGAGAGCCTGCTGTTCTCCGACCTCGAGGGCCTCGAACATGAGCTCGTGCCCGGCGAGGTCGCCGACGAGCCGCTGGTGGCCCGGAACCCGGAGATCCCGACCGAGAACGCCCTGCAGGGGTTCGCGGGGGTGCGGGCCTACAGCTCGGCCGCCGCCCGCTCCGAGCGGCTGCTGGGGGAGACGCTCGGATTCGCCCACCGGACCGGCGAGAGCTGGGAGGTGCGGGGGGAGCGGCGCGGTGCCTTCTACGCGTTCGACCCGGCGCCGCCCGAGATCAACCGCAGACAGGGGGCGGGATCGGTGCACCACGTGGCGTTCGCTGCCGAGATCGACGACCAGGAGGCGTGGCGGCTGCGCGTGGCCGCCGCCGGCGCGAGGCCGACGCCGGTGATCGATCGCTTCTACTTCAAATCGGTCTACTTCCGGGAGCCGAGCGGGGTGCTGTTCGAGATCGCCACGATCGGCCCAGGGTTCGGCGTGGACGAGCCGCCCGAGCACCTGGGCGAGCGGCTGTCGCTGCCGCCCCGTTTCGAGCCGCTGCGAGCTCAACTCGAGGCGACGCTGCGCCCGCTGCCCTATCCGCCGGCCTGGCGGGAGCAGACCGCCTTCGGCCGACTGCCCGCGGAGTAGCCCGGCGCCGCGACGCGAAGCGACGCCTCGGCTTTGCGTGCTCCGAGCGAGCCGACGTGCTACGGCTATGCGGCGGCGTCGCCGACGCGCCGCGAGCGCGGGGAGCGTCGGGCGAGCACGGCTCCCCAGTCGCCGTCCTCGATCAGGCCGGGCTCGGTGGAGTCGATGAACTCCCGCAGCAGCAGCGCCAGCGCCTGTGGCTCTTCGAGATGGGGGAAGTGGGCGGCGGACGGGATCGTCCGCATGGCGCTGTGGGGAATCGCGTCGTGGGCGTCGCGGCCGTGGGCGATCGGGATCGTGTTGTCGCGCTCCCCCCAGACGATCATCGTGGGGATCGCCTCCAGCAGGTAGAGCCGATCGGTCGCGCTGACGCGCTGGCCGCGGGCGTCGATGACCGCCCGCAGCGTGTGCAGGAAGGCACCGCGCGCGTCGGCCGTCTCGAGGGGTCGCAGGGCGCGGGCCAGCGCTTCGACGTAGAGCCCCGTGGGCGCGCCGCGCTCGCGGAGCATCGCGCCGAGGCGCCACAGACCACCCACGAGGCGGGGGTTGATCGTCAGCGACAGCAGGGCCGAGGTGCCGGGCAGGGCGGCCGTCCGCAGGACCGGGCTGACCTCGCGCCCGAGCCCCCCGCTCGAGATCAGGACGAGCCGCTCGACCCGCTGGGGGAACTGGTAGAAGAACTGCATCGCCACGCCGCCCCCGAGGGAGTGGCCCACCATCGTGGCCCGGTCGATCCCGATCGCGGCGAGGAGGTCGCGGATGCTGGCGGCGTGCGCGCCGAGCGAGTAGTCACCGCGCGGCGCCGCCGAGTCGCCATGTCCGATCAGGTCGGGCGCGACGACCGTGTGGTCGCGGGAGAGCTCCGCTGCCACCTCCTTCCAGTGGCTCGAGGAGTTGAGCATCCCGTGCACCAGGACGACCGGAGGACCCTCGCCGGCGACGCGGTAGATCACCCGGCGACCGTGCAGCTCGATCTGCCACTCCTCGAAGCGGGGAGCCAGGCGGGCGACCCGCCGCAGGGGCGCCCCGGGGGGGTCCTCGCGACTCGATTTCCCGTTGCCGGAAGTCAGCTCGGCACCTCCGCGCGGACACTAGCAAAGGCACCCCTGTCGCTCGCGGGGCCTGGAGCCCCACGTCATCGCGGATCGCGCCACAGGCGGACGTTGCGCCGGCCCGAGCGCCGCGCCTGCAGGCGCCGCCGCCGGCCCTCCTCGAGCGCAGCGTCGCCCGGCTCGCGTCGTTCGTCCACGTCGGCCCGGCCGTCGTCGGGCTCGGGCCACTCGTGCAGGCAGTGGAGCGCCGATCCGATCCTGCGGGCGCCGACCCGCAGACGCTCGCCGAGCTCGAGCCATGCGTCGGAGTGGAGCGTCCGCTCGGCTCGCAGCATCGCCTCGGCAGCCTCCAGGTCGCCGCGCAGCTCGGAGGCGAAGCGCTCGAGCTCACGCGCGGCGAGCATGCGGGCGGTGCGCCAGGTGCGGTGCTGCGGGGACTCAGGCAGCCGGGCACCCGCGCGGCGCAGGCGCTCGCGCCCGGCCTCCGTGAGCGTCCACACCTCGACGCCGTGCCTGCGCCCCCGCGCCAGCGAGCCCGCGCAGGCCAGCCGGGCGAGCACCGCCCGGAGCTCACCCGCGGCGGCGGAGCGGACGGAGAGCCCGAGATGGGCGGCGATCGACGGGAGGGTCGCGCCTGGGATCGCCTCCCGCACACGCGCGCGGGCGCCGCCGCGGGCCTCGACGCGGTGAAGCTCGGCCCGCGCCGCGGCGGCGAGCACGAGGGCGCCCGAAGGCGGCCGCTCGATCGGAGCATGTGGATCTGGATCGGGTGATGACATGGGGCCCTCCTCTCCGCCGCGCGGAGCTCGGGCATCGTCGGGCGAAACCCCCGCAGCGGCGGACGCACCGCCGGCGGTGCTGCGGGACAATCGACGGCGCGCCGAGGCCGAGCAACTCGGTGCCGGGCCCGGGGTGTTGGCGCACCGCCGGGCCACCTTTTCTTCAGGACCGTTCGAGGCTAGACCCGCGTTCGGATCAACCAAGTCCAAATGGCGCCAATGGCACCGTGCTGTCAACGAGCTGTTATGCACGCGCCACGATCCGGGGCAGACCGGCCGAATAGACTCGGCGGATGACGGCGACCCAGGAGGAGACCCCGTACCTGGACGCCCTCTTGGACTACGCGCGGCGGGACCCGGCCCGCCTGCACGTGCCGGGTCACAAGGGCGGCGCCGGCGCCGACCCGGGGCTGGTCGAGGCGATCGGCGAGCGGGCCCTGCGGCTGGACATACCAGCCCTCACGTACGGGATCGACGTCGGCCTGCAGCCGACGCCGTTCGAGCTCGCCCAGCAGCTCGCGGCCGAGGCATGGGGCGCCAGGAGGGCGTGGTTCCTGATCAACGGGGCCTCGCAGGGGAACCTCTCGGCGGGCCTCGCGCTCGCCCATGCCGGCAACGCGGTGGTCGTCCAGCGGAACGCCCACTCCAGCACGATCGACGCCCTCGTCCTGTCCGGCATGCGCCCCACGTTCGCCGCGCCGGAGATCGATCCGGAGCTCGGGATCGCCCACTGCCTCACCGAGGAGACACTCGCCGTCGCGCTGGACGCGACACCCGCCGCCGCCGGCGCCTGGGTGATATCGCCGACGTACTTCGGGGCCGCGGCCGACATCCGCGGCCTCGCCGAGGTCGCCCACTCGCGCGGGGTCCCGCTCGTCGTCGACGAGGCTTGGGGTGCGCACATGGCCTTCCACGAGGCGCTCCCCGAGCACGCCCTCGCCGCCGGGGCGGACCTCGTGATCTCGAGCACCCACAAGATCGTCGGCAGCCTGACCCAGTCGGCGATGCTGCACCTCGGCCACGGCAGCCTGATCGGCGAGGACGTGGTGGACCGGGCGGTCACGCTGACGGAGTCGACGAGTCCGAACTCGCTCCTGTTCGCCTCGCTCGACGCAGCCCGCAGGCAGGCGGCTGTGCACGGGCGCGAGCTGCTCGGCCAGACGATGGCGGCGCTGGCGTTGGCGCGGGCGCAGATCCGCGCGATCCCGGGACTCGACGTGCTCGACGAGCGGTTGGCGGGGCGGCCCGGCGTGTTCGCCTACGACCCCCTGCGCCTCGCGGTCGACGTCAGGGGAATCGCCGCGAACGGCTACGAGCTCGCGCCGATGCTGAGGGAGATCGACGACATCAACCTCGAGCTCTACGGGCAGAACGTGATCGTGGCCGTGTTCGGGATGGGCGAGCGGGGGCTGCCCGAGGCCGAGCGGCTGGTGGGGGCCCTGCGCAGCGCCGTGGAGCGGGTCGGCGTCGACCCCGGCGGCGCGCGGGCCAGCTTCGCCCCGGCGCCGCCGTGGGGGGAGCTCGCGATGACCCCCCGGGAGGCCTACCTGGGCCCCCAGGAGGTCGTGGCCGCCGAGCAGGCCGTCGGACGGATCGCGGCGGAGTCGCTGGCGACATATCCGCCCGGGATCCCCAACGTGCTGCCCGGCGAGCGGCTGACCTCCGAGACGCTCGCCTACATCCAGCGGACGCTGGAGCTCGGCGGCAGCGTGCGGGGGGCCAGCGACCGCCTGCTCAGGACCGTGCGCGTGGTCGCGGAGGGCCACCTCCGGCGACTGACCGCCTGTGGCTGACGGGATCGACCTGGACGGCAGCTGCGACGCGCGCTTTCTCGCCGTGCGGGAGGCGTTCCGGCAGAACCTGCTCGATCGCGGCGAGCTCGGGGCCGCCGTCTGTGTCCTGCTCGACGGCCGGCCCGTGGTCGACCTCTGGGGTGGTTGGGCCGACGCAGCCCGCACGCGGCCATGGCAGCGGGACACGCTGGTCAACGTGTTCTCCGTCGGGAAGGGGCTGGCGGGGTTGTGCGCGCTGATGCTCGCCTCGCGCGGGCGGCTCGCCCTCGACGAGCCGATCTGCGCCCGCTGGCCCGCGTTCGCCGCGGGCGGCAAGGAGAGCGTGACGGCGCGCCAGGTGCTGAGCCATCGTGCCGGCCTGCCCGCGATCGCCGAACAGCTCCCGCCCGGAGCCCTGTATCAGTGGAAGGCCGTCACCGCTGCGCTGGCCGCGCAGGAGCCGTGGTGGGAGCCGGGCGCCGGGCACGGCTACCACGTCCACACGTTCGGGTTCCTCGTCGGCGAGGTCGTGCGCAGGGCGGCGGGCGAAGGGATCGGATCGTTCCTGCGGCGCGAGGTGGCAGAGCCGCTGGAGGCGGATGTCGGCTTCGGCCTGCCCCAGCGGGCGCGGGGTCGCAGGGCCGAGTACGCATTCGATCCCGCCGTGATCGCCCGCCGCGAGGCCGGGCATCGCACCCTTGTGGACCCGACGCTCCGGGAGCGGGCCTACATGAACCCGCCGGGCGCCACCGGCCTCGAGACCGTCAACACCGACGCCTGGCAGGGCGCGGTGCTGCCCTCGGCGAACCTGCATGGCGACGCGAGGGGGGTCGCGCGCGTGTACGGCGTCCTTGCCGCCGGCGGCCCGCCGCTGCTAGGGCGAGAGGTGCTGGCGCAGGCCGTCGCCGAGGCCTCTTGCGGAGCGGACCTCGTGCTCGGTCGTCCTTCGCGCTTCGGGCTGGGCTTCCAGCTCACCCAGCCCGAGCGTCCGCTCGGGCCGGGCGCGGCGAGCTTCGGACACTTCGGCGCCGGCGGCTCCCTCGGCTTCGCCGACCCCGAGCGGGGCCTCGCGTTCGGCTACGTCATGAACCGGGGCGGGCCCGGCTGGCAGGACCCTCGCAACCGCGCCCTGATCGACGCCGTCTATGACGCCCTGGGCGAATGACGAGCGATCCGTACGCGTCGATCGGCCGGCTCGGCGAGCTGATCCGGACGCGGGCGAAACCCGCGCTACATACTCGATCGAGGAGCGGGCATCCTTAGGGCCACGGCGAACCGAACCCGCTCACGGCGGCAAAGGAGGCTTCAAGCATGACCACCACCCGCCTCGGACGCACAGACCTCGACGTCTTCCCGATCTGCCTCGGCGGCAACGTGTTCGGCTGGACCGCCGATCAGGCGCAATCGCACGAGGTCCTCGACGCCTACGCCGCCACGGGCGGCAACTTCATCGACACCGCAAACTCCTACCTGATCGAACACGGCCGCTCGGAGACGATCATCGGGCGCTGGATGGCCGCCCGGGACAACCGTGAGGCGGTCGTCATCGCCACCAAGGTCGGGGGTGGCCACGGCGCGCTGCGCAACCTCCGCCGGGAGACGATCGAGGGCGAGGCGCACGCCTCGCTCGAGCGTCTGCAGACCGATCGGATCGACCTCTACTACGCCCACTTCGACGACCGCGAGACGCCATTGGAGGAGTCGCTGCGGGCCTTCGACGCGCTCGTCGCGGAGGGCACCGTCCGCCAGCTCGGTGCGTCCAACTACAGCCCCGAGCGCCTCACCGCCGCGCTCGAGCTGCAGCGCGAGCTCGGTCTCGCGGAGTTCACGGTCCTGCAGCCCCAATACAACCTCCTCGAGCGCGACTTCGAGCGCACCCTGCTGCCCGTCGCGGAAGCCTGGGACCTGGCCGTGGTGCCCTACTACGGGCTCGCGAGCGGATTCCTGACCGGCAAGTACCGACCCGGCGGCGAGCCGGTCGAGTCCCCGCGTGCCGAGGCGGCACGCGCCTATCTCGACCGCGGCGGCGCGGCCGTCCTCGACGCGCTCGACGAGATCGCCGCGGCCCAGCGCACGACCGTGGCCGCGGTCGCGCTCGCGTGGCTCCGCGCCCATCCACGGGTCGTGGCGCCGATCGCGAGCGCTCGGAACACGGAGCAACTCGAGCAGATCCTGCCCGCCGCGACGCTCGAGCTGACGCCGGCGCAAGTCGCCCGGCTGTCGGCGCCCGCCGGAGCGGAGGTCGCCCACATCGACAGCTAGGAGGACCCCATGCACCAGACCGCATTGACGACGACACAGCTGGGCCGTACCGGCCTCGAGATCACCCGCATCGGGTTCGGCGCGTGGGCGATCGGCGGCGGAGAATGGGAGTTCGGCTGGGGGTCCCAGGAGGACGAGCAGTCCCTCGCTGCGATCCATCGCGCGCTGGAGCACGGTGTGAACTGGATCGACACGGCCGCCGCATACGGCTTCGGCCGCTCGGAGGAGGTCGTCGGTCGCGCCCTGGAGGGCCTCGCCGAGCGGCCGTACGTGTTCACGAAGTGCTCACTGCTCGAAGGACCCGGCCGGCGGGTCGTGCACAGCCTCAAGCGCGATTCGATCATGCGCGAGGCGGAAGCGAGCCTGAAGCGGCTGCGGATCGACGCGATCGACCTCTACCAGATCCACTGGCCGATCCCTGCGGCGGACATCGAGGAGGGCTGGACCGCGCTCGCCGAGCTCGAGCAGCAGGGTCTGGTCCGGCATATCGGCGTGTCGAACTTCGACGTCGAGCAGCTGCGGCGGATCCAGCAGATCGCGCCGGTCGAGACGCTGCAACCGCAGTACTCGCTGATCGAGCGTGACGCCGAGGGCGAGTTGCTCCCGTTCGCCGAGCGTGAGGGCATCGGCGTGATCGTCTACTCGCCGATGGGGTCAGGGATGCTGACGGGGAAGATGACCCGGGAGCGCATCGCGGCGCTGCCCGAGGACGACTGGCGCAAGCACGACGAGCGCTTCAGCGAGCCCCAGCTGTCGCGTCAACCTGGAGCTCGTCGAGCGCTTGAGCGCCGTGGCCGCCCGGCACGACACGAGCCCGGGCGCGGTCGCGATCGCCTCGACGCTCCGCAACCCGGCCGTGGACGGCGCGATCGTCGGCTTCCGTCGCGCCGACCAGGTCGACCCGCTGCTCGGGGCAGCGAGCCTCGAGCTGAGCGACGAGGACCTAGCCGAGATCGAAGGAGGGACACGATGAGCACGATCGGATTCGTCGGCCTGGGCGCGATGGGCAGCCGCGTGGCGATGCGCCTGATCCTCGCTGGCAACGACGTCTACGGGACCAACCGCACCGCGGCGAAGGCCGGTCCGCTGATCGAGCGCGGGATGACCTGGAAGGACACGCCGCGTGAGGTCGTCGCCGCGGCCGACGTCACCTTCAGCATGGTCACCGACGACGAGGCGCTGTTGGCGATCGCGGACGGCCCGGACGGCATCCTGGCCGGGCTCGCGCCGGGGAAGGTGTACGTCGACATGAGCACCGTCAGCCCGCACGCGAGCCGCGAGCTGTCGGACCGCGTCAGCGAGCGCGGCGCCCGGATGCTCGACGCGCCGGTCTCCGGAAGCATCCCCCAGGCCGAGAGCGGCACCCTCGCGATCATGGTCGGCGGGGAGGGGGACGCGTTCGCGATCGCCGAGCCGCTGTTGCGAGAGGCGGGCGAACCGGTCACGCACGTCGGCGCCAACGGCAACGGCCTGCTGGTCAAGCTCGCGATCAACATCAGCCTCGCGGTGCAGGCGCTCGCGTTCAGCGAGGGCCTGCTCCTGGCCGAACGCGGCGGCGTCGATCCCGTTGTGGCGGCCGGCGTGATGGGCTCGAGCCCGATCGGCTCACCGATGCTCAAGGCCCGGATCCCCTTGCTGCTGGACCTGCCCGAGCAGGCGTGGTTCGACGTCGCGATGATGCACAAGGACATCCGTCTGGCCAGGCGAGCCGGCGAGGAGCTGGCGACGCCGCTGCCCACGGCGAAGGTCGCCGACCAGATGCTCACCCGAGCGGGGGAGCTCGGCTACGAGCACCGGGACATCGCGGCGCTCCACGAGGTCCTCGCGCGCACGCCCGTCGAGGAGGAGGCACCGAGCTCGTCGAGACCCACGTAGCGCCCGCACCCGGCGGCCGGGGAAGCAGCGGATGGGCAGGGCGCAGCAAGCCCCGCGCTGCGGAAGCGAGAAGCAGTCTCACTAACCGCGGCGAGCGGCTACCATGGGGACATGTCGATGGCGAGCAAATCGGAGTGGGCGGAGCACGCCCGCGCGGTGATGGCCCAGGCCGGCCACCGGCGAGGCGGGGCACGGAACGCGATCATCGACCTGCTCGCCGGCCAGCCCTGCGCCCTCACCGCGCTGGAGATCGAAGACAGCCTGCGGCGAGACGGTCGCGCGGCGTCACGCGCGAGCATCTATCGCGTCCTCGAGCTGCTCCAGGAGCGTGACCTCGTCGTACGCCTG
Organism: uncultured Solirubrobacteraceae bacterium; assembly: GCA_963743505.1. GTDB lineage: Bacteria > Actinomycetota > Thermoleophilia > Solirubrobacterales > Solirubrobacteraceae > Palsa-744. The sequence goes on from CAVUPZ010000006.1 coordinate 34,551, forward strand.
GACGTCGGCGACGCCTCCGCCCGATACGAGCTGATAGACCCGGGGGGCGAGCACCACCACCACCTGCTGTGCGACTCGTGCGGGCGGCTGGTCCCCTTCGACGACGCCGACCTCGAGCGCTCGATCGATCGGCTTTCCCGGCGCATGGGCTTTCGCACGCACGGCCACGAGGTCGTCCTGCGCGGCGACTGCGCCGGCTGCCGCGGCTGAGCGAGCCTCTCGCCGAGGGCGCTGCTCGTCGGCGTCGAGCGGGCGACGGACCCCAGCCCGCCAGGTCGGGCGGCGCGGCTGCCGTAACCGGGCACGGGAATAGGACTCAGTATTGTGTTATGGTCCACGCGTCGCCTCAGCGGCGTGCCGTTCCCAGCCCCCGCCACACACATCGAGGTCAGCCAATGCAGATCGTCCCGAAGTGTCCCGTGGTCGCCTCCTCGCTCGCCGCGGTGATGGTCGGGCTGGCCCTCCAGGCGACGGGGTGTGCGAGCTCCGCCTCCACGGGCTCCTCGGGTGGCAGGATCGTCGCGGTGGGCGCGGAGAACGAGTACGCGAACGTGATCGAACAGATCGGCGGCAGGTACGTGAGCGTCAGCGCGATCGAGAGCAACCCGAACACGGATCCGCACACGTACGAGGCCAGCCCGAGCGTGGCGCAGGAGGTGAGCAGCGCGGGCCTCGTCGTCCAGAACGGGGTCGGCTACGACACGTACATGGAAAAGATCGAGGCGGCCGCGCCGAGCTCCGCGCGCAAGGTGATCGACGTGCAGAAGCTCCTCGGCCTGCCGGAATCCACCCCCAACCCGCACCTCTGGTACAAGCCGACCACGATGCCGGCGGTCGCGAGGGCGCTGGCCGCGGACCTGTCGGCGCTGCAGCCCGCCCACGCTGCGTACTTCCAGAGCAACGTGGCGAAGTTCGACGCGTCCCTGCAACCATGGCTGTCGGCGCTCAGACGGTTCCCAGTGCGCTACCCGGGCACGACCGTCGCCACGACCGAGCCGGTGGGGGACTACATGCTCGAAGCCGCCGGGATCGAGAACCTGACCCCGTTCAGCTTGCAGTCCGACATCATGAACGGGACCGACCCGGCCCCCCAGAGCGTGAGCCTCCAGAACGGCCTCCTCTCCGGACACAGGGTGAAGGTGTTCGTCCATAACCAGCAGGTGACCAGCTCGCTGACCGAATCGTTCGTGCAGGCCGCAAAGCGTGAGGGGATCCCGGTGGTGGGCGTGTACGAGACGATGCCGACCCCCGGCTACGACTACCAGTCGTGGATGCTCGCCGAGGTCACGGCCCTCGAACGGGCCGTCGCGCAGCACCAGTCCACGGAAAAGCTGTGAGCGCGCGGAGAGCCCCCATGAGCGAGCCGATCCTCGAGATCCAGGGTCTCGACGTGCAGCTGTCGGGTCGCAAGATCCTCGACCATGTCGCGTTCGCGATCGAGCCGGGCCAGTTCACCGGCCTGATCGGCTCCAACGGCGCCGGCAAGACGACCCTGTTCAGGGTGATCCTGGGCCTGCAGGCGCCGAGCGCCGGGCGCGTCCTGCTGGCCGGGCGCGCCCGCTCGCGGCGCAACCCGTTGATCGGTTATGTGCCGCAGAAGTTCCTGCTCGACCCGGACCTGCCGATGCGGGCACGGGATCTGGTGGGGCTGGGCATCGACGCCAATCGGCTCGGGATACCGCGGCCCTCGCGAACGCGCCGTGCCCTGATCGAGGAGATGCTCGAGGCGGTCGACGCGACGGGCTTCGCGGACACTCGCGTGGGAAGGCTCTCCGGCGGGGAGCAGCAGCGGATCCTGATCGCCCACGCCCTGATCTCACGGCCGCGTCTGCTGCTGCTGGACGAGCCGCTCGCCAACCTCGACCTGCGCAGCGCGCACGAGGTGGTCGCGTTGCTGGCCCGGATCACGCGCGAGCAGGAGATCGCGGTCCTGATCTCCGCACACGAGATCAACCCGCTGCTGAGCGCGATGGACCGGGTCGTCTACCTCGCCCAGGGACGGGCCGTGAGTGGAACGACCGAGGAAGTCGTGCGAGCGGACGTGCTCAGCGAGCTCTACGGACACCACGTCGACGTCCTCGACGTCCACGGGCGCGTCCTCGTGATCGCCGGAGCCGGCGAGGACGACGACCTCGCGGGGCACGAGGTGACGTTCCCGGAGACGCTGTCCTCGTGATCGCAGCGGTCTTCGCGAAGGGGCTGTTCGCGAGCGAAGCCGTCCAGATCGCCGCCGGCGTCGGCGCAGTCGTCGCGGTCGTGACCGCGATCGTCGGCGTGTTCACCGTCATCCGCGGGCAGTCCTTCGCGGGCGAGGCGCTCGGCGACATCGGCACGACCGGCGGGTCCGGGGCCTTCCTCGTCGGCGTCGGCCCGCTGTGGGGGTTCGTGGTCGGCAACGTCATCGCAGCCGGCGCGATGGAGCTGATCGGCATCCAACGGCCGCGCGGGCGGGATCTCGCGACCGGGATCGTCCTCGGGGCGTCGATCGGCCTCGCGGCGCTGTTCCTGTACCTCACAACGACCTCCGAGAGCACGACCGGCGCGGCGGTCACGATCCTCTTCGGCTCGGTCTTCGCGATCACGACCTCCACGATCCCGCTGATCCTGGCGCTCGCGGCGATCGTCGTCGCGACGATGCTCACGATCTACCGGCCGCTGCTGCTCGGCACGGTCAGCGCCGAGATGGCGGCGAGCAGGGGGATCCCGGTGCGGCTGGTGGGAGCCCTCTACCTGCTCGCGCTCGCCCTCGCCGCGGCGCTCGCGGCGATCACGATCGGGACGATCCTCTCGACCGCCCTGCTGATCGGCCCTGCCGCGAGCGCGATCCGGCTCACCAGGCGGCCGGGCTCGCGATCCTCACCGCCGCCGCAATCGGCGTCGCGGTCATGTGGGTGGGGATCGTGCTCGCCTACGACAGCTATGAATGGCCACCCGCCGGACACGGATGGCCGGTGAGCTTCTTCGTCGTCACGCTGATCTTCTTCGTCTATCTCGGCTCGGGTCTGCCCGAGCTGCGCAGCCGGCGACGCTCGGCTGGCGGCGCCGGCGCACCGGTGTCGCTCCCAGCCGCAGCGGAGCGCTGAGGGCCGGCGGTGTTCTCGGGCTTCATGGTCAACGCGTGGGAGGTCGCGAGCATCGTCGCCGCCGTCGCGGGCGTGGTCGGGTTCTTCACCGTCGTACGCGGCTCCGCATTCGCCGCGCACGCGATCCCGAACGGATCGTTCGCAGGCGCCGCCGGAGCCAGCCTGATCGGCGCGAGCACTCTCGTCGGGCTCGGCGTGTTCTCGCTCGCGGGCGCCCTCGCGATCGGGCTACTCGGTCGCCGCGGGCGTCATGACGTCGCCACGGCGCTGGCGCTCGTGGTGATGCTCGCGCTCGGCGCGCTGTTCCTGAGCATGAGCGAAGAGTACGCGCCGGCGGTCTACTCGCTGCTGTTCGGCGAGGTCCTGGGGATCGCAAGCAACGAGATCGCCCCCACTGCGATTCTCGCCGGCGTCTGCATGCTCGCGGTCGGACTGCTCTACCGGCCATTGATGCTCTCCTCGGTCCTGCCGGAGAGCGGGGAGGCCCGGGGGATCAGCGCCTTCGGCATGGAGATGTGTTTCCTGGTCGTCCTCGCCCTGGCGACCACGATGACGGTACCGGTCGTGGGAACGCTCCTGATCTTCAGCCTGATGATCGGCGCCCCGGCGGCCGCGCGCTCGTTCACCGACCGGCCCAGCCTCGCGATGGCATTGTCCGTGCTGATCGCTCTGCTGATCGTGTGGATCGCGATCGCTGCCTCCTACCAGACGAACTACCCCGTGGGGTTCTTCGTCGGGACCGTCAGCGCCGCCTCCTACGCATCGGGACGCGCCTGGACGGCCTGGCGGGGCCGGCGGGCAGCGTGAGGAGGAGACGGCGCGCTCGCGAGGCTCGGTCGAGCTAGGGCGACTCGAACCCCCACCTCCCGGGTGCTCCGCGGATCAAGGAACGTTCAAGTATGGCTCCTTGATAAGCATGTTTAGTTGTGCCAAAATGTCTCGATGGCCATGACTGAACCTATCTCCGCATCCGTTGAAGACTATGCCAAGGCGGTCTACGCGCTCGAGGCCCGCAAGGGCGGCGCGGTATCGACCACCGAGTTGGCCGAGAGGCTGGGTGTCACACCCGGCTCGGTCTCGGCGATGTTGCGCAAGCTCTCTGACGTGGGGCTGGTTGAGCACGAGCCCTACCACGGCGTGAGACTCACAGGCCAGGGTCGCCGGGTTGCGCTCGAGGTGCTGCGCCATCACCGCCTGATCGAGCTGTTCCTGGCCGAGGAGCTCGGGATGCCCTGGGATCGCGTGCACGACGAGGCCGAGGTGCTTGAGCACGTGCTCTCCGAGGAGCTGGAGCGGCTGATCGCGGCGCGCCTGGGCGACCCCACCGTCGACCCGCACGGCGACCCGATCCCCACGGTCGAGTTCGGGATCGAAGAGCGCCCCACGCACAGTCTCGACGAGCTGGCGGTCGGCGCCGCGGGACGCTTCGCGCGGGTCTCCGACTCTGACCCCGAGATGCTCCGCTACCTAGCTGAGCGCGGGATCGCGCTGGGTGATCGTCTGGAGGTCATCGATCGTCAACCATTCGGCGGCCCTGTGTTCGTGCGCTTCGGCGAGCGCGAGCATCCGATCGGCGGCGCGCTGGCGCACGCGATGCGCATCGAGACCGAGCAGGGTCAGTGCTGACACCGCTGCGCCCGGACCCCGTGCCCGCGCTAGAAGGCGCCGCCGAGGGCGCCTCCGTAGCACTACCGGGAGAGGTGGGGGGAGCGCTCGTCGGGCCGAGCGCGCTCGAGCAGCTTCTGTCGAAGGGTCGCCTGCGCGCGACCCTCATGATGCTGGGGCCGGCGTTTGTCGCCTCGATCGCCTACGTCGACCCCGGTAACTTCGCCACGAACATCGAAGGCGGCGCGCGGTTCGGCTACCTGCTGCTGTGGGTCGTCCTGCTGGCGAACGTGATGGCGATGCTGATCCAGTACCTCTCGGCGAAGCTCGGGATCGTCACCGACCGCAATTACCCCGAGGTCGTGCGCGAGCGTTTCCCCCGCCCGTTCACGTGGGGCATGTGGGTGCAGGCGGAGATCATGGCGATGTCGACCGACATCGCCGAGTTCCTCGGCGCCGCGCTCGGGCTGAACCTGCTGTTCGGCGTGCCGCTGCTGCCCGCGGGCCTGATGACTGGCGTGATCGCATTCGCGATCCTCGAGCTGCAGACACGCGGCTTCCGCCGCTTCGAGCTGGCGATCACGGGGCTGCTCGGGATCATCTTCTTGGGCTTTCTGTATGAGACGCTGCGCATCGGCCCCTCCACCCACGGCTCGCTGCGCGGCCTCTTGCCCGGTCTGCGCGGCAGCGGATCGCTCTACCTCGCCGTGGGCATCATCGGCGCGACCGTGATGCCACACGTCATCTACCTGCACTCCGCGCTGACCAAGGGCCGGATGCCCTGCCGCAACGATCGCGAGCGCGGTCGCGTCCTGCGCTTTGAGCGCCTGGACGTGATCGTCGCACTCGGCCTCGCCGGTCTGGTCAACATGGCGATGCTCGCCGTCGCTGCCAAGCTCTTCCACACTCCCGCCCTTTCGGGCCTCAGCTCAATCCCTGAAGCCCACGCGCAGTTTGGCCACCTCGTCGGAGGCACCGCCGCGCTCGCGTTCGCGGTTGCGCTGCTCGCCTCCGGCGCCTCCTCATCAAGCGTCGGCACCTACGCCGGCCAGGTCGTCATGCAGGGCTTTATCAACGTCCGCATCCCACTGATGCTGCGCCGCGCGGTGACCATGATCCCGGCGATCGTCGTCCTGGCCATCGGTGTCAGTCCTACGAGTGCGCTCGTGCTCAGCCAGGTCATTCTGTCCTTCGGCATACCGTTCGCTCTCGTGCCGCTGGTCATGGTCACCGCCCGCCGGGACGTCATGGGCGTGCACGTCAACCGGCGCCTTACGACCATCCTCGCGTGGGGCTGTGCCGGCGTAATCAGCCTGCTCAACGTCTTCCTGCTCTACCAGCAGTTCTTCATGAGCTAAGCGGGCGCGTCGACTGCCCGGATCTGCTTGAGCTGGAGCGTCCCGCGGTCGACCCCCGCGAATAGGCGCTCACCGTCGCTGACGAAAAAGAAGCCGCTTTGCAGGCGGTTCGATATGGAGCTAGGGGTGTGTGGTGTCAGCTGATGGTGGACTGATGTGTCGGGACATGCTGGACACCTACGAAAGGTGGCTGGCATGGGAATGGGGCGCTACGTGGTCGACGCGGTGCTCTTGGAGGGCAGGAGCGCTAGAGAGGTAGCCCGGGCGCACGGGATCTCCAAGAGCTGGATCTATGAGCTGCTCGGGCGGTTCCGTGCCGGGGGCTATGAGGCGTTGGAGCCCCACTCGAGGCGGCCGCGGTCCTGCAAGCACGAAACGCCCCGCGACGTGGTCGAGCAGATCGTGAAGCTCCGTGGTGAGCTCCTCGCCGAAGGCCACGATGCCGGCGCGGAGACGATCGCCTATCACTTGACCCAGAGGGTCAAGGAGGTTCCCTCTCGCTCGACGATCTGGCGCATCCTGCGGCGCGAGGGGCTCGTCGTTGCCCAGCGACAGAAGCGTCCGCACAGCTCGTTGATTCGTTTCTGCGCTGAGCTCCCAAACGAGATGTGGCAGACGGACATCACGGCCTGGCAGCTGGCTGGTGGCGAGGTCGTGGAGATCCTCAACCTGATCGATGACCACTCGCGGCTGTTCCTGGGCTCAGAGGCATACCGGAGGGTCAAAGCAGCCAGCGTCGTGGAGGGCTTCCACAAGGCCGCCTCGCTGCACGGTCTGCCGGCCTCGCTACTGAGCGAGGCAACGGCGCCGTCTTCACGGGCGGCTACCGCGGCGGCAAGGTCCTGCTCGAGTACGAGCTCGAGCGCCTCGGCGTGACCTTCAAGAACTCCAGGCCCTACCACCCCCAGACCTGCGGCAAGGTCTGTGTCTTAGGTTCGGGGTGTCGTCCGCTTGGGCGGCGAGGCTCCCCGCACCTGCTGGTCTGACTCAGGCAAAAGGCGTGCCGGGATGGTTAGAGAGCCGTCCGTTGGCCTGCGCTCGATTTGTCGGCCAGCGGGCTGCGGGCGGGCCGGCGAAGCTGACTTGATAGGAGACTCGCGTCAATGTGGCTGCATCGACACAGAAGCGTCGCTCGCCGGCCCGGCCTCGACTCTAACCATCAGACAGGAGGCCACCTTGATCGTCGGTATCGACGTTCACAAGCACAACCACGCTGCCGCTCTCATCGATGATCGGGGCGGCGAGATCGCGACGCTCATCACTCCGAACACCCCGAAGGGCTATCGCAGCCTGATCGACTGGCTGGTCGATCACGACGCCGCAAAGGCGGTGATCGGCGTCGAGAGCCCAGGCAGCTATGGACGCTGCTTGGTCACCGCTCTCGCAGGCGCTGGGTTTGAGGTGCTGCAGGTCCCGGCCTGGCGCACCCACCGCGAGCGCCACAGGCGTGGGCCCGGGAAGACCGACCCGGGCGACGCGATCTCGATCGCTCACGTCGTGCGCACCAAGCGGGATGAGCTGGGGCCCGCTGAGGAGCCGGAACTGGTCAGGGTGCTCGGGATGCTCGAGCTGCAGCGCAGACGGTTCGTGCGTGACCGCACGCAGGCGATTCAGCGGCTGCGCTCTGACTGGACCCAGCACGATCCCGTCGCTGAGGCCGGCGTGATCCGCTGTGACCGCCAGCGCGAGCTGAACAAGCTCAGAAGGCTGCAGCTCGGCGAGAGCCTCGCCGCACGCACCGCCGCACGCTGCATCCGCGAGCTCGCCCGCGACATCACCGACCTCAACGCCCGCATCGCCGAGCTCGACAAGGAGATTGCACTGCTACTCAAAGAACACGACAACCCCCTCGCCGACCTCCACGGCGCAGGCGACAACCTCGCCGCCACGATCATCGCCCAGGCCGGCGACGTCCGCCGTTTCCGCAACGCCAGCGCGTTCGCCCGCTTCTGCGGCGCAGCACCCATCCCCTGCGGCTCAGGGCAAACCGCCAACCGCCACCGCCTCCACCGCGGCGGCAACCGCCAGCTCAACGCGGCGCTCTTCCGCATCGCTGTCGTCCAGCAACGCCACTACCCAGACGCTAGGAGATACCTCGCCCGCAAGATCGCCGAAGGCAAGACGCCACGAGAGGCCCGCAGAGCCCTCAAGCGCCACCTCGCCAACGTCCTCTACCGCCGCCTCTACACCTGGGCAAACACCGCACCGAGCATGAATCTCTTGACATAGGAGAATCGAGCGTCTGCACCAGACGCTCAAGCGCTACCTGGCCAAGCAGCCCCCACCACAGACGCTCTCAGAGCTTCAACGCCAGCTCGACAGCTTCCTGCACTACTACAACCACATCCGCCCACACAGAGCCCTCAACGGGTGCACGCCGCTGCAGGCCTACAGCGCCCGGATCAAGGCCAGGCCCCCCGGCGCCGCGCCCAGCACCTACTTCCGAGTACGCCAGGACAAGGTCGACGAGACCGGCAAGGTCAGCCTGCGCTACAACAGCCGGCTCTACAAAATCGGGCTCGGCAGGGCCCACAAAGGCCGCCACGTCAAGCTCCTGATCGCCGACCAGAACATCCGCGTCATCGACCCCAACGGCGAGCTGATCCGCGAGCTAACGCTCGACCCCAGCCGCATCTACCAGCCGATCACACACGCCCCAAACAATCCATGATGTCCCGACACATCCGTCCAGGATGTCCCGACACACCACAGATATGGAGCTAGGGGGACTCGAACCCCCGACCTCCTGGGTGCGATCCAGGCGCTCTCCCAACTGAGCTATAGCCCCAGCATGACCGGGGGTGGGGCCCGCCGGCCACCGAAGTGTAGTCGGCCGATGAGCACCGGCGAGGGAGGTATGGTTAGCTCGCGCCATGGGACTGCTCGACGACGCGATTCGCGAACATCTTGAGCTGAAGCGCCGCCACGGAGCCGACCCAGGCGAGGTCGCCCAGGAGGAACGGGCGGCCCTTGCCCCCGTGTTCGGCGAGGATGCGGATGGCCCTGATGGGCACGACGAGGGCGACGTCGCCTTCGCCGACACGGACAGCCATCCCGCGGCGGGTGTCGGCTTGCGTGAGGGGCCACACGAGGCCGACCACGGAGGCGGGGAGCTTCCGGCGGGTCAGGAGACGGCCGAGCTTGACATGCAGGCGGTGCTGGAGGGCGACATCCACGAAGGCCATCAGGGGGATCCGCTCGCCGAGGAGGCACTGGGGGCCGGCTCCGTCACCGCGGGAGACGAGCTCGACTCGATCGACTGGTCGAACCCGGGCGAGGCGTCCGAGGACGAGGGTCCTGCGGAAATACCCGGGCAGGAGCGCCTCTCCTTCGAGTAGCCCGCCGGACGGCCGCCGGCCTCCGCGCGGCTGCTGACGCGGGCCGAGGCTAGGCGGTCGTCGGCTGGTCCTCGCCCGACCTCTCGTCGAGCTGGCGCAGGAAGGCGCGGGCGCGCTGATCGCGCTCGAGTTGAGCGTCGCTCAGGGGGCCGAGGATGCCGCGCAGGACCGACACGGCGGTCCACCTGCGTGGTCGGATGATGCGGGGCTGGCGGCGTTCGATGCCGCGCACGATCGCCTCCCCCGCGGCGGCCGGCTGGATGCGCTTGCGCAGCGGGGCTGGGAACGTGGTCAGCATCTCTCCCGCGAGGGGATCGCCGTCGATCGCGCGCCGGACCATCTCGGTGTCGATGAAGCCGAAGTAGGCGACGCTGGCACTCGCGCCGTGGGGAGCGAGCTCGACGCGCAGGGCGCGCCCGAGCTGCTCGACGCCTGCCTTCGCCATCGCGTAGGGAACCGTGCCGACACCGTTGATGAATGCGTAGATGGAGGAGATCACGACCACGTGGCCCCGTCGGGGGACGATCTCAGGGAGGGACGCCTCGACGGTGCGGTAGACGCCCATCAGGTTGACGTCGATCACCCGTTCGAAGTTCTCGGTGGCCATCGCCTGGAACGTCGTGACCCGGGAGGCGATGCCGGCGTTTGCGACGACGACGTCCAGTCCGCCGAAGCGCTCGACCGTGGTGGCCACCATCCGCTGAACGGCCGAGCGATCGGTCACGTCGGCGAGGAGCCCCAGCGCCCTGGTGTCGTGGATCTGGGCTGCGGCGCCCTCGACGGCCGTCCGGTCCAGGTCGGCGACGACGACCGAGGCGCCCCGTGCCGCCAGTGCCCGGGCGGTCGCGAAGCCGATCCCCCGGGCGCCGCCTGTGACGAGGGCGACCTTCCCGGACAGCTGGTAGCGAGGCACCGGTCAACCCTAACCGGACACGGGCCGGCGGTGCAGGAGTGAGGCGATCGCGTCGCGCGCGCCAGTGCAGGGGAGACGGGCGCCCGACGCTTGTCCGCAGCGCCGAGCGGCCTACCCTGGACTGCATGACTGCTGCTGGAGCCGGCCGACGGATGACGAGGATGGCGTAGGCGATGGCGCAGGAACACCGGCACCTGACCGTTCCGGCGATTATCCCCGCGGGGGCGCCGGAGGAGGGCGACGGGGTCGTCCTCGGCACCGGCCCCGCCACCGTGGACATCTACATCGACTTCCTGTGCCCGCACTGCAGGCGGTTCGAGGACGCGTCGTCGTCGGCGCTCGAGGCGCTTTCCGACGGGGGCCTCGCGAGCCTCCGCTACCACCCGCTCGGCTTCCTGGACCGCCTCTCGAGCACCCGATACTCGTCACGAGCGGCGGCCGCGTCCGGATGTGCGTCGGACCGCGACAGCTTCGTCGAGTACAAGGCAGCCCTGTTCGCGAACCAACCCGAGGAGGGCGGCCCCGGCCTCAGCGACGACGTTCTCGCCCAGCTCGGCTCCACGCTGGGGTTGGACGCTGGCTTCGCGCGCTGCATCAGCGAGGGTCGCTACCTCGATTGGAGCGCTTACGTGAGTGCTCGGGCGATCGAGCGCGGGGTGAGCGGGACGCCGAGCGTGTTCGTCGACGGCACCCCCGTGCCCGCCGACGCGCGGGCGATCACGGCGGCGATCAAGGGGCCCGGTCTCTAGATCACGGCCTCGTGACGGCCACGACCGCGGCGGCCCGCCTGCGTATATTGGGGTCTCTGGGGCCATAGCTCAGCTGGGAGAGCGCCTGCTTTGCAAGCAGGAGGTCACCGGTTCGATCCCGGTTGGCTCCATAGCGGGAAGTGCCTGTAAATAGGCGGGTTTTGGGTCGTTATGGCGAGGCGGACCGGGGCTGCACGGGATCGAAAACTGGGACTGCTGCCCAACCGCTGCCCAACGGCGCCCGACGTGGGACGGCTCAGCCGCGACGAAGGCCGGGTCTCAAGCCCCGAGAGGCCAATCCTCGGCGAGGGCGTCTACTGCTGCATCGCGAGCACAGCGGTCATCTACGGGGTGCCTGTGCAGACTGCTGCTTGTCGTCCATCTCGACTGCGGGACCCCGTCCGTCGTCGCGCTCGCATCCGCGCGAGAGCAGCAGTCCCGGCATGGAACGCGGCCTTCCGGGACCGCCACGAGCTACATCCCGGTTCCCCGATCCTTGTCTTGAGGGAGAGCTCGCGGTGTGGGATGTGCGCGCGCGGTTGCGGATCGACCACGCGGGCTAGTCATTCGAAGGTGTGTCACTGCAGATACTTGCGCACGAGGTTGGTGATCTCGCGGGCGATTGCGGAGGACTCAACGCCGGGGGGCGGGCGCAGGACGAGGCGGTGGGTGAGTCCCTCGATTGCGTTCACCACGATGCTCGCGGCGAGCCGGGGGTCCTCCGGCGCAACGCGGGGATCGGCTGCCAGTGCGCGGGCGGTGAGGTCGACGAGCGCGTCCTCGAGCGTTTCCATCTCGACACGCACAGCATGCGGCAGGCGGATTTCCTCGAACAACGCGCGGTGCAGCATCGGCGCAACGGCATGCGTGGCGACCATCGTGTCGACCAGGTGGGGGAGGACCTCACTCCACGACGAGCCCTCGTTGAGAGCTTGCAGGTGCGGCGCCAGCGCAGACATGCCTTCGGCTACGTGCCGGCGGGAGACTTCGATCAGGATCGCATCCTTGTTCGGAAAGTACTGGTAGAGGGACCCGATCGAGACGCCTGCGCGCTCGGCAATGCGGTTGGTGGTTCCCTCGGCGTATCCATGACGCTCGAAAACCTGAGCAGCTGCTTCGAGGATGGCGTCGACCGTGGCCTGCGACCGCGCCTGCCGCGCGGTTCTTCTGGGGGCGAGCTTGGCTTGTGAAACACGAGTAGACGGCATCTGAGCAATCGTTCAGTATATGTGGGCGGACCATCGGTGGTGCACCGGCACCACATTGGTCACGTGTGTGCATCAGGGACGGACGCGCCTAGCGCCGTGCGTGTTTATGCCGATAGTCAGCTCCAACGAAGGGACCTGGGAGGGATCATGAGACGGGACGAGGCACGCAGGGGCCGGCTTTCGACGATCGCACGGCTTGGGAGGGCGTGTGCCTTGGGACTTGTCACGGCGCTGGTCGCACCGGCGTCGAGCCTCGCCGCCCCGAAGGTTCTCGACTGGGGGGCCAACTCCATCGGGCAGCTCGGCAACGGCACGACGACGAACAGCGACATCCCGGTCGCTGTCACGGGCCTTGGGGCCGTCAAGAAGCTCGCCGAGGACGGGCAGTCCGCCTTCGCCGTCCTTAAAACTGGCACTGTCGACGCGTGGGGTGACAACCAATCCGGAGAGCTTGGGCAGGGCCTCGAGGAACCCGAACAGACCGAATCGCTCGTGCCCGAGCCGGTTAAAGGCATCGCCGGCGTCAGTGCGATCGCAGCGTCATGTCATACCGTCATCGCGCTGGTCGCGGGCGGGACCGTCGAGGTGTGGGGCCAGGGCGGCGGCGGTCAGCTCGCGCAGGGCGAAAAAGAAGAGTCGCGTGCGCTCGAACCGACTCTCGTGAAAGGCCTCAGCGAAGTCAAGGCGGTCGCGGCTGGGTGCGGCGCGCTGTATGCGCTCAAGAAGAACGGCACTGTGATGGCGTGGGGCGACAATGAACACGGACAGCTCGGCAATGGCGGGGCCCCCGGCTACGTCAAAGAACCCGTCGCCGTCAAAGAACTCAAAGGCGTTAGGGCGATCGCCGCAGGGCGGTTCTTCGCACTCGCCCTCGTGAAAGGCACGGTCAAGGCATGGGGCGAGGGCAGCGCCGGAGAGCTCGGGAACGATGAAGAAAAAGCGTCGAGCAACGTTCCCCTCGCGGTGAGCAGCTTGACGGGTGTCAAGGCGATCGCGGCAGGCGGCTATAACTCACTGGCGCTGATGAGCGACACGACGGTCCGATCGTGGGGCCTCAACAACGTCGGCCAGCTCGGCACGGGCGTCGCGGGCCCGGAATCATGTGAAGGCGTCCCATGCGCGAAGGTCCCCACCGCGGTAAGTGGTCTCACCGAAGTCAAATCGATTTCCACCGGGGTCTTCCACGGTTACGCGCTGCTGAAGAACAAAACTGTCAAAGCGTGGGGCGACGACGAGTTCGGGCAGCTCGGCAACGGCGAAGTCACGCTTGATCAGCCGGCGCCCGTCTCCGTGTCGGGGTTGACCGGTATAGCCATCCTCGCAGTCGGCAGCGGCGGTGAAAACTTCGACAGCCTCGTCGGAACCTAGGGGTTCGGTATGCCAATCCCACTTCCTCGGATCACGGCGAGGTGCAGACGGGGGGCCCTCAGCGGTCCGGTGCGGGTGTGCGTGATGCCGAGGTCGTAAACGCTCGACACGAGTGCTTTCACGGCGATGCGGGCGCCTCGCCGCACCTCGGTCTGGCTTGCGCTCAGGACGAATCTCGACAGTTACGCCCGACCGCGCTGAGACTGCCGCTTGGCCCTGGCGAAGGAGGCGTCTGGGTGGAGGCGTCGGCGACTGCTCATGCTCGTCCATCTCAGTCAGCGTGGGGCAGGACGATCGTTACGCTCCGCGCATGCGATGGCTTCGGAGAGGCAGGTCCGTCGAGGGCCCCCCGGAGGCCTCCAGACTCCTGGATGCTTCCGAGGGTCGCCAGCCGCGTTTGATCGAAATGCGCCTTCAGGTCGAGGAAGCAGGTCGAGCGGTCTCTTCGAGACCGATTCTCCAGAACGCAGCGCTTCTTGCGCACTTAGAGCCGCTTGGCGACCTCTCGGCTGACCTCGAGGCGGGCCGTCGCCTGGGGCCGGGCGGCTTCGTGGCGCTTGACTTCGAGACTGCTACCAACTCTCGAGCGAGCGCCTGCGCGGTAGCTGTCGCGGCGGTGGACGCCGGGCGAGTCGTCGACCTCGAAACGTGGCTGATCAGGCCTCCGGATAACGAGTACGACCCGTTCCTCGTTGGGATTCACGGCATCACGCCCGAGCACACCGCGCACCGCCCGTCGATCGACGCCGTTTGGCCCGAGGTCGCCCGCTGGATGAACGAGCGCCCGGTCGTCGCTCATTACGCGCCATTCGACTTGAGCGTTCTACGCCATTCATTGGCTGCGGCCGGACGCGACTGGCCCGACCTGACCTACTACTGCACTTGCGCACTCGGCCGTCGCGCGTGGCCAGGTCGCCTGTCCTATCGTCTGCCCGACCTCGCTAGCGAGTGCGGACTCGCGTTCGAGCACCACGAGCCAGGCGGCTTCGAGTCCCGACCCCGTCATTGGTGGCAAACGACCGCTGGGTTGCCTTCTGCGGGTTGCGGCCTTGGCCCTCGTTCGCGGGCGTGACGTCGTGCCCAGGCCGGAGCGACTCGTTTGGACGATGGCGCAGTCAGGCCCCACACCGCTACCGGCATCCGGCCCGCCGGCTGAGGCCACCGGGACGATTCGGCGCCGACGACCCCAGGTGGCGCGAGGCTGATGTCGTGTGCGTGGCATTCTCAGCCTGGGGTGCGGCAGGAAGGACGGGGTCTGTCTCCGCCAGAGCGCGTGCGGTCGCTCGTCACGCTGACGCGATCGATAGCCGTGAAACGCAACAGTCTGGGTTGCGCTCGATCGGCGGACGTGCGTCGCTGGGCTCCACGTCGAGATGGCAGTCGAGCCGGGCGATACGCGCGGCGCCACGTCCAGATGGACTGGAAAACACGCCGTCGGCCTACCGCGCTCCACGGAGCCCGCTCGCGCCACCCGACGTTCTCCCTAACGAACGGCGTCGTTTCATCCTGTGCCCCGGTCGAGGGTGCATCGTCGGCTGCTCTTCGACGCCAGCGTTGAGCTGCACTGCGTTACGCGTGTGGGGGCGGCGCCGGAAGCCCCGCTACGTGCAGCCGCTTCAGCGGACCTCGGTTGCGGCCCCAGTTCTGGCAAGACGGGGGTCACGTGGCAGCGTGGCGGTGTGCACAGCTGGCACAAGCGCCTTAAGCTGGGTCGCCCGATTGTGACGAGTTACGCCCGTCTCATGGGCCTCTTCGGCGGCTGAGTGCGGGGTGTGCTGCTGGGGGACCGTGGGCGTTCCACGGGTCCTCCCGTCCCTGGTTTTGGCTGCGGTTCCCTCCAACATCCCCTGATCTCCCCACGACAAACTGCTTGGCCTCTGGCCGGCAGTAGAACACATCCCCATAGGTTTGTCAATGGCATACCGTTGACGATCATTTGCGCGCCCGCTAGTACTGGCCCTCCGAGCGGTAGAAAGCGCTGCAGCCGGGGGTAGGTGCCGCGTGACCCCCGTCTTGCCAGGACGGGGGTCACCACCGTGTGGGGCGCTGCTGGCGGCCTCGAAGAGCTTCTCGAGCCTGGTTCCCACAACCTACCGTCGCCGTTCTCTCCAGTCCTCGAGGAGATCTACCAGGTGGTCACGGGGGCGGCTGCAAGCGAGGATTGTTGGCTGGCGCGAATACGCGCTGGCATATCGGCCGCTCTCGCGTATCTGGATGAGGACGCCGAGTGCGCTCGCGTGTTTGCGCTGGAAGCCGCGGTAGCGGGGACCGCCATGCACGAGTGCGTGAGGCGTGTGCAGCGCGCGCTCGCGCCGGTTCTTACCGAGGCCCGTGAGCAGATCATCATCGGTGCCGAGCTCAGGCCGCCAACGGGCCTGATCGCCGAGCTGGTCACCCTTGGGGTGCTGTCGGTGATCCGCGCCGGCATCCTCCGCGGCGGCGGGGCGCCCCTCGCGGAGCTCGAGTCGCCGTTGATGCTGCACATCGTCGAGCCCTATCTGGGGCGTGGCGCCGAGCGCGCCGACCGCGCCTCAGAGCCAGGCTCGGTCGACCTTCCGCATGGGCGGACCGAGATGGTCCCGATCCGCCCGCACCCCCGCACGATCCAGGCGCTGCGGGCGATCGCCGCAGCGCCACGCCTCAGTAGTCGTGAGGTCGGTCGTGCCGTCGGGATCGATAACAACAGCGGGCACATCTCGATGCTGCTGCACCGCCTCGAGCAGCGAGGCCTGATCGAAAACGCAAGCTCCCGACAGACCGGACGACAGCCACACACGTGGTTCCTAACGCCTTATGGCGCACGCGTGCTTGACGTCATCACCCACAGCTTCCTCGGCGCGGGTCTGGGGACCGACACGCGTGGGGCTAGGAGCGCAGCATGACCGCCCCAACGAGGTTCCCTGGCGCGGCGTACCGCGCCAGGGTCGGCACGATATTTTACTCGCCCGCAGAACAACTGTTTGCGGCCGACTCGGCGCCGCGATCAAAGTGTCACCAAAAAAGGCAACGGCGGTGCGCCTGCGCCTCGGTGGCCAGGGTGCATCCAGTACGGGGGCCGTCGCTCCAGGCGGGGTGTGCCGCTACACGACCGGCCACGGGACCCCCGAGGGGACCCGAGCCGCCGATCGCCTATTAGCGAATCAACCAAGGAGTGATGGAGAGTGAGACACGTAAGGACACTGGGGGTCTGCCTCGTAGCCGCAGTCATGGCAAGCGCCATCGCCGCTATGCCGGCGCTGGCAAAGAAGTACTCGACCAAGACGTGGGAACAGTACAAGTACTGCCCGTACACCAACCCTGAAGTGGAAGACTGCACGGCGGGGATCACGGCCGGCGGCAAGAGCGGCGGATTCTTCCAGCTCGGTGCGGTCGAAGTCCCACTAATCAAGCCGGTAACCCTGCAGGGCGGAGTCGTCGAGCACCCAGAAGCCCCCGGTCACGAAGAAGGTGGGTATGAGCATTGTCGCTGCTGCCGGCGGCGGCGAAACGCTCGAAAGCCCCGAACTGCCCGTCAGGCAAGGGTTAAAGCTCATCACGCCAGAAATCGAGAAAATACCGGATGGCCAACCGCATTGGTAGAAAGCTTCAACGAAGCAGTCACGAACAAGGAAACACAGCTGTATGTCAAAATCGAAGTGGCTGGCAACGGGCTATACGAAAACCCCAACGCCCTCAGACTCGGAAAACCTCATCGAAGGTGAAGGCAACGGGTTCGAGCTACCGCTGAAGGCCAAAGTCACCGGTCCGTGGCTCACAAAGCTCGGAGGCGGGCCCTGCCTGGTGGGTAACGACGCGCACCCGATTATTCAGGACCTAACCTCCTCGGGCGCGGGGAGCCCCGGTCATGCCACGCTCAATCCTAGCTTCACGCAGGCGGAAATTTCAGGCAGCCGCCTGGTGGACTTCGATTGGCCGCTCGAAGAAGCCTCGTCGCCGACAGGTTGCGGAGGCGCGTACGAAACGTACGTCGACAAGGCAATGAACGTGCTCGTCAGAAAATCGACTCGCGCACGTCGGGTTCACGGTGCTGCAGGGGCAATTGTTCATCGCCGAAGCGGCCGCCGTGAAGCAAGCGGCAGAAGAAGGCAAGGTGTAGCCAGGCACGATCACAAGTTAGACAGAAAGCGTCTTGTCTGGAAGCTAGGCGTGTTACTGGGATCCCGTCTGATGGAAGGGGCGGGATCCCAGGGACGTCTTGGTTTCTCAAGAGGGTGCTCGGAGGTCGACCGGATAACTACGGTGCCCGGTGCCAGTCGCGACACAGGCTGCTCCTCAGAGCCCACCTACGAACAAGGGAGTAGTGGACAGAGATGAAGCGAATCAGGCTGTTTGGAATGTGTCTCGCGGCAACATGCGCGTTGGGCGTGGTTGCGGCGACTGCGGCGTTTGCTGAAGCGCCGGAAATGGGTCGCTGCGTGAAAGTCGCGGCGGGGACGGGGAAATTCTCGAGCGCGACGTGCACGAAAGAAAAAGCCGGCGGTAGCTACGAATGGCATCCAGGCGCGGAAAAGACCGGGTTCTCGGGCACGGGTGGTATCGGTACGCTGGAAACCGTCGGCAAAATCGGTATCCAGTGTAAAACGGAGAAGGCGACTGGCCAGTTCACGGGCACGAAAACCGTAGGTAGCGTGAACGTCACGTTCATGGAATGCAAGTCGGCAGGCTACCAGTGCGAAAGCGCCGGCGCTGGCGCTGGGGTGATCAACACCTTCCCGCTGGCGGGGGAACTGGTGTGGGAAACCAAAGCGAAAAAGAAGGTGGCGGTGAAGCTGTTTGCGGAATCCGGCGAACTGCTTGCGAAATTCGTGTGCGGGCCGTCACGGGTCGAAGTGCGCGGCGCCGTGCTGGTGAACATCCCCGCCGGAAAAATGGAGACTACGTTCGCGGAGAAGTATTCAGCGAAAAAAGGAATCCAGAAACCGACCGCGTACGAAAACGCGAAAGGCGAAAAAGTGCCGGCGATCCTTGAAACGGACGCGAGCGGGCTGACGAAAGGCTGGGAACAGTCCGGTCAGACGATCACGAACACCCAGACTGATGAAGAAGCGCTCGAGGTCAACCCTGATTTCTAGGCGCTATGGGCGCTCGCCGCGAGTCGCCATTGGCGCTCGGGGGCGGGTGCGGCTTGAGAGCGGGGCCCCCAAGGGCCCCGCTCTGTCGCTCATGACGACAGCGCTAGCCCGGGGACGGCGGGCCGTGACGGCCCGGGCTGGTGTCGGCGGGAGGCGTCTGCTGGTGGCGTTGTGCGCAGGGGCCCTCGTGTTGCTTGCGGGTCCTAGCTCGGCGCTCGCGTTGAGCGCGCGGGGGCATGTGTTTGGGTTTACCTTTGGTGGCAAGGGGTCTGGGGATGGGCAGCTGCTCGAACCGGCAGGCGTCGCCGTCAGGGGCTTGACAGGTGAAGTGTTTGTCGTCGACCAAGGTAATGATCGGGTCGATGAGTTCAAGCCGCAGGTTGATGGCGCGGGGAAAGTGGTGGGTGAGGAATTCGTCGCGGCTTGGGGGTGGGGAGTCAAGGACGGGAGCGAAGCGTTTGAGCGATGCATGAGTGGCTGTCGGCCGGGGATACCCGGGACGCGGAAGGGGCAGCTGAGGTCACCGGAAGCGATCGCTGTGGATAGCTCGACGAGCAGCGCGGATCGTTCGGCGGGCGATATCTATGTCGGGACGAATCCAACGGGGAAGCATCCCGATGTCCAGAAGTTCTCGGCCGGTGGTGAAGAGGCGCTGGGCAAGCTGGGGATCAAGGAAGAAGGCAGGCTTGAGGGCGTAGCGGTCGACCCGAGCGGAGGGGTGTGGGTGTATCGCGCTGAAGAAGAAGCTGGGGCGATAGAACGCTTCAGCAGCGCCGTGAGGAACGTCCTTGAAGAAGAAGGGGGTGTTTCGCCGGAACTGGAATGCCCGAAACCGGGCTTTGCGGTGGTGGGGGATGGCGAAGGGTTCTACGCTGGCTACGAAGGGGTCAACTTCGAGGGAGGATGCGGTTCGGAATCCGGCGGCAGGCTTCGCAGCACGGTCGTGGGCAAGCTGGGAGCCCATGGTGAACTTGTGCTCGGCGCGGTTGACCCCGAAGCGACGACGGGGCTGGCGGTCGAAGGGGGGAGCAGGGACACTTTCGTTGATAACGGCTCGTCGGTCGCGACGTTTGACGCCGGGGGCTCTCTCGTCCAGCGCTTTGGTGGGGGGCAGCTGCAGGGTGGCGCCGGTGTGGCGGTGGACGCTGGCGGCGATGTGTTCGTGGTGGACAGCGCGCGGGACCAAGTCGATGTCTTCAGGCCGGCGGCTGTCGGCGCGCCCGCGGTCGATCAGGTGGCGGCTCAGAATCTGCCCTCGACCTCGGCTGGCGCGAGCGTGCGGTTGAGCGCCCGCATCGACCCGGATGGAGCTGATACCCACTACTTCTTCCAGTACTGGGCCGGGTCTGTCAACTGCGCCATTGAACCGGGGGCGTGCACGGACGTCCCGGTGCCGCCTCCGGGGGTTGACGTCGGTGAAGGCTTTGGGGATGTGGGGGTCAGCGCGGAAGCTGTTGGGCTGCTTCCGGCCACGACCTACCACTACCGAGTGGTCGCGCAGAACGAAGTGGAGGGCAAGATCAACGTCGCGGAAGGAGCCGACACGTTCGGTTCGATCACGACGCTGCCCGCCGCTGGGGGGCTGTTGGCTGATGGGCGGGCGTGGGAGATGGTCTCACCCGCGGAAAAGGGCGGTGCCGGGATCGAACCGATCACGCTGGAAGGCGGCGCGATACAGGCCTCTGAAGACGGCAGCGCCATAACGTATCTCGCCGATGGGCCGCTGAGCGCGGAAGCGGAAGCGAACCGCAGCCCGGACCCGACGCAGGCGCTTTCCACTCGTGGCGCTCGCGGGTGGGAATCCCAAGACCTTGTCACGCCGCACGAAAAGGGCGAAGGCATCGAACCCGGCGAAGCGCGCGAGTACCGCCTCTTCTCAAGCGACCTGGCGCTCAGTCTGCTGCAGCCGCCAGATCCCGAACCGCTAGAACGGCCTCCGCTCGCGCCCGAAGCGCGGGAAAAGACGATCTACGTGCGGGCGGACGCGCCGATACCGCCGAGCTCGGCCGAGCAGTGGACGTACGAACGGGCGCAAGAGAATGGTTCGCACGCGCCGGGCTACCTGCCGCTCGTCACGCCGCTCGACGACGAAGCGGAAACACAGTTCGGCGGGAAGCTGAAATCGCTCGGGGCGACGGCGGATCTTAGGCATGTCGTCTTCGAGTCAGATGTGCCGCTGGTGGCGGGCGCGAACCCTGGGGACCTGTATGAGTGGCAGGCGGGCTCACCGCTGAAGCTGGTCAGCGTGTTTCCCGCTGAAGATGGCGAAGCCGAAGGGCCGGCACCCACGGAAGCGCAGCTCGGTGATGAAGACTCCAACACCCGTGGCGCGCTCTCCACGGACGGGTCGCGTGTGTTCTGGATGAGCGAAGAACGCGAAGACACCAAGAGCGAAACCGTGGCGCCGCAGCTCTACATGCGCGACACCGTGACCGGGCAAAACCTTCGAATCAGCGCGGCGAAGGGGGTCCGTGAACCGGAAGCTGAAGAAGCCGAAGTCGGCTTCCAGGCCACTAGCAGCGATGGCTCGCGGGTGTTCTTCACTGACACCGCGCGCCTTACCCCCGAATCGAACCAGCTTCCCGTGCTCGGCGGAGAATCCAACCCGGCGGACCTGTATGAGTGTGAAGTCACCGAAGAAGCCGGTAAGCCCTCCTGCAGGCTCAAAGACCTCACGCCCGCGCCGATCGTCGGCGGCGCGGAAGTCCTGAACCTACTCCCGGGCGTCAGCGAAGACGGCTCATACGTCTACTTCATCGCCAACGGGGTCCTCGCACCGGGGGCCAGCCAGGGGCGCTGCGTGCGCCGCAGCTCCGAAACCCCGCCGGCGGGAGCCAGCTGCAACCTGTACCTGTGGCATGAAGGCAAGATCACGTTCCTCGCGTCGCTATCAAGCGAAGACTCCGGGGACTGGGGCAGCCTGCACGGTGGTGGCTCGATCACATCTTCCAGCGCCGTCTTGCAGCGCCCCGACCTCGCCGACCTAACGGCGCGAGTGTCCCCCAACGGACGCTACCTGGCGTTCATGTCCCAGCGGCCGCTGACGGGCTATGACAACGAAGACAAGACGAGCAAACACGAAGGCGAACGGCCCGATCAGGAGGTGTTCCTCTACGACGCCGAAGAGCGGCTGTTGAGATGCGTCTCCTGTAACCCCGACGGGCAGCGCCCCAACGGGGTGCTCGACACCAGCCAGACTAGACCCGGGGAACCCCAGGAAGGTCTGGGGTTGCTGGTCGACCGCCGAGGCGACTGGGTCGGCAGCTACCTGGCAGGCAGCCTCCCTGGCTGGGTCGCGGTCGACCAGCCACGACTGGCGTTCCATCAGCCGCGCTACCTGACAGACACCGGCCGCCTGTTCTTCAACAGCCCCGACGCGCTCGTGGGGCAGGCCACCAACGGCAAGGAGGACGTCTATGAGTACGAGCCCTCGGGCGAAGGCTCCTGCGCCAGCCCGGAAGGCTGCGTGTCGCTGATCTCCTCCGGCACCTCAGAACACGAATCTGCGTTCCTTGACGCCAGCAGCAGCGGCAACGACGCGTTCTTCATCACCGCACAGCCGCTGCTCACAAGCGACCACGACACCAACTTCGACGTCTATGACGCACGCGTGTGCGGTACCGCGGGATGCTTTGTGGCGCCGACACCTCCCCCGCCACCGTGCGAAACCTCAGAAGGCTGCCGGCCGGCCGGTAGCTCACAGCCCGGGACGCAGATACCAGCGAGCGCGAGCTACTCAGGGCCCGGCAATCGTGCCGCCACCGAGGAAGTACGCGGCGCGACCGTTCACAAGCCACTGACGCGGGCGCAGAAGCTCGCAAACGCGCTAGCGAGCTGCCGGAAACGCGACAAGCCCAAAGCCAAGGCGAGAAAGCGGGCGTCTTGCGAACGCCAGGCGAGAGCGAAATACGGCCCGAAGAAGGCCGCGACCAAGAAACCGCCGGCCAAGAACCCAAGCAAGGGCAAAGGATGATCAAGCTGCAGCTGCGCAGAACGCGCTGGCTGGCGCTGGCCGCGAGCGCGATCGCCCTGGCAGGGATGATCACCAGCGCAAGCACGGCCCTAGCCGCCGCGCCCCGCTGGCGGATCGAATCCAGCACCGCTCCCACCAACCTCGCCCGCGGCTCGAGCGGGCTGATCGTCGTGGTCGCTACGAACATCGGCGACGCGGAAATCAGCGCCAGCAAACACGCGGTCACGCTCGCTGAGACGCTCCCCGCCGGGCTCACGGCGACCGCCGTCACGGCGAACGTCGGCGGGACCGTCGAAATGGAATGTGAGCTATCGGGCGTCAGGTGCAGCACGACAAGCGCGATCGCGCCCTACCACCGCCTAGAAGTGCTGATCACCGTCAGCGTTGCAGCGGACGCCTCCGAAAGCCAGCCAGTCGAAACCACGGTCGCCGGAGGCGAAGCGATCCAGTGCAGCGAAGTGGCCGGAGGTAGTGGGAAGTTCACAGACGGCGCCTGCCTGCAGGAAGGAAGCGGCAGATTCGAAAAGACCAGTGCCGGCGCCATGCCCGAAGCAAAGCTCCCACAGACGATCGCGCTCAACCCGGCCGAAACGCTCTTCGGCGTCGAACGCTTCCAGATCCAAGCCGAAAACGAAGACGGCACGCCCGACACCCAGGCCGGGTCCCACCCGTTCCAGCTGACCAGCACGCTGAACCTCAACCAGGCAATCGAATCCAACGGGTTCGAACTTGACCCCGCGGCGCCCGGGCTAATGCGTAACGTCCAGATCACTTTACCGCCGGGGCTGCTGGGCGACCCCCAGGCGGTCGCGCAATGCCCCGATGTCGACTTCGCCGCGATCGGCCCCGACAACGAAAACGCCTGCCCGCCCGGCTCTGCGATCGGCGCCGCCGTCACGCGCCTGGCGCACGTTCTCGGCGCTTCCCCGGGACGGCAAACCTACACTGTCCCCGTGTTCAACCTCGTACCCGCCCCGGGCGAGCCCGCAAGATTCGGCTTCGAGGTCGCCAAAGTCCCCGTCATCTTCAATACCGCCGTACAAAGTGGCGGGAACTACAGCGTCGTGGTGAGCATCAACAACGCCTCACAGGCCGCGCAGGTCCTCGCAAGCCAAGTGACCCTGTGGGGCGAACCCGGAGCACAGATACACGACCCCTCCCGCGGCTGGGCGTGCCTGAGCCACATGCCCCCCGGCAAGCCCTGCGAGCCCCCGGGCGAAAACGAACGGCCCTCGACCCCGTTCCTGACGCTCCCGACGTCCTGCGCCGGCGCGCTCAACAGCACCCTAGCCGGCGACTCCTGGTCGGGCGAGCCACTCGCCGGAGAAACATCGCTGCCGGCCCTTGAAGGCTGCGCGCTGCTGCCGTTCACACCCTCCATCAGCGTGGCGCCCACCCACGGCGCACAAGGAGAACCCGGCGGCGGCGTGCCCAACACCGCGGCCAGCACACCCACCGGCCTGAAGCTGGAACTACGCGTGCCCCAACAAGCCACGCAAGAGCCGAAAGGGCTCGCCGAGGCGACCGTCAAAGACACTACCGTCACACTCCCGCAAGGCCTCCAGCTGAACCCATCCGCGGCGAACGGGCTCACAGCCTGCTCAGAGCAACAGATCGGCTTCACCGGCGAAGATCCCCAGACGCACACCCTCCAATTTACCCCGACGCCGGCGGACTGCCCCGAAACCTCAAAGCTAGGGACCGTGCGCATCAGCACCCCCGACCTCGCCCATCAGCTGCAGGGAGCCGTATATCTCGCCGCTCAGCAAGCCAACCCGTTCGGCTCGCTCATCGCCCTCTACATCACAGCCGAAGACCCCATCTCCAGAGTGCGCGTCAAGCTCGCCGGACGCGTCACCATCAACGAAGAAAACGGCCAGCTCTCCACCACATTTGCGAATACCCCTCAGGTCCCGTTCGAAAATCTCGAACTGGAACTCTTTGGAGGCCCCCGCGCATCGCTCGCCACCCCAGCGCAATGCGCCAGGTACACGACTACCACAAGCGTCACAGCCTGGTCGGGCGCTGTGCGAGAACCCTCGACGATGGAACCGTTCGACATCACCTCTGGTCCTGGTGGGTCGCCATGCCCGTCCGGCGCGCTGCCGTTCGCCCCCGCCTTCACCGCTGGCGTCTCGAACCTTCAGGCAGGCGCGTACACGCCATTTACGCTGACGATAACCCACCCCGACGGAAGCCAGCCGCTGCAGGGCGTCACGATGCACCTCCCGCCCGGGGTGGCAGCGATGCTCTCCTCGGTTACGCCGTGCCAGACGCCCCCGGCCGGCCAGGAATGGGCGTGCGGACCCGAAAGCCTGATCGGACACTCGACGGCGTGGGCGGGGCTTGGCGACGAACCCGTCAGCCTCCCCGGCACGGTGTACCTAACGACCGGCTATGGCGGCGCGCCGTTCGGGCTGCTTGTCGTCACGCCGGCGGTCGCGGGGCCGTTCAACCTCGGCAACGTGGATGTCCGCTCCAAGATCAATGTGGACCCGAACACCGCGGCCGTAACGGTCACCAGCGACCCGTTCCCAACGTTCGTCAAAGGCGTCCCCGCGGACATCAAACAGCTCAACGTGAGCGTCGATCGCCCCGAATTCGAGTTCAACCCCACGAGCTGTGACCCGACGGCGATCACTGGCACCCTCACGGGCGTAGAAGGCACGAGCGAGGCCGTGTCCTCTCCCTTCCAGGTCTCGGGCTGTGGGAGCCTGCCGTTCGCGCCGAAGCTGACCGCGTCGGTCTCCGGTCACGCGAGCAGACTCGACGGGGTCGCGTTCGCCGTCAAGCTGGAATCCAAGGGGCTTGGGCAGGCGAACATCCGCAAGGTCGATCTGCAGCTGCCCCTCGCGCTGCCCTCGAGGCTGACGACCCTGCAGAAAGCGTGCCTGGCGGCGACGTTCAACGCGAGCCCGGCCAGCTGTAGCCCGGAATCGGTCATTGGTAGCGCGACGATCCACACGCCGGTCCTCAAGAGTGCGCTCTCAGGCCCGGCGTATCTGGTCTCGCACGGCGGCGCGGAATTCCCCGATGTGGAGTTCGTCCTAGCAGGCGAAGGGATCACGCTCGTCTTGGACGGCAAGACGCAGATCAAGAACGGCATCACCTACAGCCGCTTCGAAACGGCCCCCGACGCGCCCTTCACAAGCTTTGAAACGACCCTACCCGCCGGGCCGCACTCAGCACTGACCGCCTACACACCCAAGACGCCCTACGACGTGTGCGGAACCACCCTGCAGATACCGACCGAAGTCACTAGCCAGGTGGGCACCACGATCAAGACCACGACCCCCATCACCACCACAGGCTGCACAGGGGTGCTCGCAAGCAAAACTAAGCTCACCAACAGCCAGCTGCTGGCCAAGGCCCTGGAGGCCTGCCGCAGCAGATACAAGCACTCCCGGCCCAAACGCGCTGCCTGCGAAAAGCAAGCCAGGCGCCGCTACCCCGTCAAGAAGACCGAGGCCAAGAACACTCGGGCCGCCCGCCGGCACCGATGAGGCCTCCTTTCCCGATCAGCCGGGCGAGGGTCCGCCAGGCTAAGGGACAACTCCCCACGGCGGCGCTAAGCGTCCTTGCCGCCGCCGCAATGCTCACGGGCTGCGGCGAAGCCGCCAGCAGACCACCAAGCCCAACCCAACCCAGCAGTCTGAGCGCCAAAGCCCCCAGCCAGTCACCCGCGGCGACCTCCACGCCCAGCGCACCCGCGCCAGCAGCTACCCACGTGAGTACCACACCAACGGGCACAGGCCCCGCCAACAGGCCCGCCCCACCAGCCACACAGACGCACACCACACCCCTGCCGGCGCCAGCGCCCGCCAGCCCGACCAGCACAACCAGAGCCAAGCCCGGGCTCCTCGGAGCCTTCTCAAAGATCTGCGGCCGCCCGCACACCCGCAAGCAAGCACAAGCGCTCGCGAACATATGCAAAGAGATCAAGCAGAGCTAGGACACCTCCGAGCCAGCTGCTGCGCTAGTCGAGGGTTCGCGGACCATCGGGTAGATCACGCTCCCAGCGCTGCCAATCGCCGGAAGATCGGGCTGATCACGGCACTGGCAGCGACACACCACGAGACCCTCGATCCAGGAGGCGCCGGTCCATTGGGCAGCAGCCCGATTCCGCTGCCCAAATCCAGCCGAGTCGCCCCCAATCCGGCCACATCCACCACCGCGGTGGGACGGCTCAAAAGCCCCGCAAACCCCGGGAAACGGGGCCAATCTGCGACTTCGCCGTCCCGTTTTGCAAGCAGGAGGTCACCGGTTCGATCCCGGTTGGCTCCATAGCCCATTTGCAGGGCTTTTGCGTTGGGCACACGTCGCACTACCCAACGGCACCGCGGACTTGACCGGACATCTGCGCCACGGCCTGCGGCCCCTGACGGCGTCCTCGGCGCTCACGCGCGGGGCGTGGTCCAGTTACTCAATGACGTGCCGGTACACCCGCATCGTGAGTGCCGCCGACTGCCCCAGCTGGCACGCGACGTAGATGGCCCAACGCCCTGGTGCAGGAGCAGCCGGCGAAGCTGTGGCGGCAGTCCGCCTATGCGGTGGGGTCCACACCGACCGTCGAAGACCTCAGAACGGCCGCTGACGGCGGTACTCTCTGGCGCCTAGGTGGCACGGCGCCACGGGTGATTTCGCCGGGGGGCGTTGCGCCGGGAGACGCAACCAGAAAGGGAACCTCATGTCTGTTGGAAGGATGGGGACACGGGTGGTGCCCGTCGCCATCGGCGTGCTCGCGTCGGTCGTGTTCATGGCCGCGCCGGCGTGGGCGACCGGGGGCACGAAGCTGTGCGTTCCAAAGGCGGAAGGTGCCTCGCTCGTGACGCCCAAGCACGCCAAGTGTAAGAAAGGTTACAAGCTCACACTTCTGGGAGGCGAGGGGGCCGAAGGCAAAGCCGGGGCACAAGGCAAGACCGGACTCGAAGGCAAGACCGGACCCGAAGGCAAGACCGGACCCGAAGGCAAAACCGGACCCGAAGGCAAACTTGGCCTGACGAGCGGCGAACTGGAAACGCTCAGGAGTATCCTGCCGCACTTGACCTACGTGTCCTCTGGAGTCGACGGCAAGCCGACCGTCCAGTTCTCGGGCGTCAACGTGCAGATCGTCAACGGCGAACGCAAAACCGACAGCACCAACGGCGAGGGCAATCTGATCCTCGGCTACAACGAGAATGCAGAAGGCCTCGCACAGAGCGGATCGCACGATCTGGTTCTCGGCATAGAGCAGGAATTCACCAGCTACGGCGGCATTGCCGCCGGGGTGCACAACAAAATCACTGCCCCGTTCGCCTCGGTGAGCGGGGGCTTCCTCAACACCGCGAGCAGCGAAGCCGCCTCGGTCAGCGGGGGCAAGGACAACTTCGCCAGCGGAGACTTTGCCTCGGTCAGCGGCGGCAACGACAATACCGCCGGCGGACGGTGGGCCTCGGTCAGCGGCGGCGAAGCCAACAGTGTCAGCACGTCGGGCCGCGCCTGGATCGGCGGCGGGTTCAAAAACGAAGTCTTCGAATCGGGAGGGGAAGAAGGTCAGTACGCAGCCATCTTCGGAGGCAAAGAAAACAAAACCGCGAAAGACTACGACGCTATTCCGTAAGCGACGCTGAACCTGACATCTCGGCGGCCCGGCCCTCGCGGTCGGGCCGCTGGTGTCCTAACCGGCACGACCACCCCGGTGTCCAGCCTGAGTGAAGCCAGTCGGTCGCCTCGATCTCGTCTCGCGCGCCGGTCTCGCGCCCCAGGCCGCGGAAGCCGAACGCCATCAGCGCGGCGCACGTTCACAACCGTGCGGCCATCGAGGTAGGGTGAGTGGCGCTCCCACCGGCCTCGCCGAATCCTGCGGGTTCGCGGGGCAATTGTCACCCTACCCTCACCCTCGGCGGCGGCCCGGCTTTCTCTGCAAGCAGGAGGTCACCGGTTCGATCCCGGTTGGCTCCACCGCATCAGAGGTCACAGAGCCTTTTTCGGTGGGACAAGCTCCACGTTCTCCGGCGACACCGCCTACTCCTTCAGGCCGAGGTCAGCAAACGCGCGGTCGCGGTCCCAGTAGAGGACGAACCTCGTCACCGTGCCGTCACGGACGTGGAGTAGAACCGCCCCATGCGCGTGAATCTCTCCGATGTCGAGTCCGCTTGTTCTGCCCCGCCCGCCTGGGTGCACGAGGACGAGCACGCGTTGCTCGTCGAGTTCCCGGTAGTCGTCCGCATCGATTCGGAAACCTTCCCAGGCTTTGAGAACCGCGGCCCATGCCGCTGCCATCGCGGCTACCCCCGTCCACTCGCCAGGCTGCGGTCCGCCGACCTCGGCGTACTCGATCCCGGGCTGAGCCCAGTCGACCCGCCCAAACTTGCCGCGTCCCCAGTCCGCGAAAAGCGACCGCACGAAGTCCACGTTTGCCGACACCGCGTGCTCTCCCAGCCCCGCGGCTTTGAAGGCCTCTCCCTTGGTGGCGAACATGTCCAGCCGTGTCATCTGGCCGTTGCTAAGGGTGTGGACGAACCAGAAGTCGGCTTCCACACTTACACCGCTGCCCTTACCGCGGGCTCGCTGGTGGACGCGGACGATCACGTGCTCCCCGGCGTCGATCAGCTCGTCGGCCGTGATGCTGAACTCGTCAAAATCGGAGATCCAGTCCGCCGCCACCTGCAGAAACCCCTCAAGCCCATGCCCGGTCGCAGCGTCCGGCTCATACCGCACTGTCACAAGGTCCGGGGCCGAGGCCGCGCGAAGCGCCGCTATGTCGCCCGCCGCGTACGCCTCGTACGTCCTGCGCACGATCTCCACGTTCTCTCTCGACACCGCTCTACCTCTCCAGCCCCACGGCTCTATAAGCGTCCCCGAGGTCAACATAGAACTCGACGCGGATAATCTTCCCGTCACGGACGCTCAAGACCTCGCCGCTGGTCAGTTTGACTTCCTGTGCAGTTCCGGGAAGGGAGCCATGGTCGCGGGAGACGAGAAGCACCCTCTCGCCCAGATCGACCGCCTCGACCTCCGACCAGTACGTTGCCCAGGGGATTAACCAGTCCCGCAAGGCGGCCCTTAGGCCCGCAACCCCAATTTTGGTCAGCTCGCCCTCTGGTCCACCCAGACTGACAATCTCGCAGTCGCCGTGGAACATGGGAGCGATCGCCTCGGCCCACGCCGACCATGCACTTTCGTCGCTGACGAGCTGCACTAGATCCACATCAGGGGGGAACTGCAGGCCTAGGACGAGTTGCACGTTCTCCTGCGACATGGACTTACCACCACCCCTCAGTGCGTGCCTACCCGCCCCAGCCGTCAAACGGCCGAACGTGGCCGTCAAGCTCGAACCAGTACTGGCGGAAGTGACTGCACCGCCCGTCTGTCGGGTCAATTCGAGCGATAAAGCACCCAGTGAGGGTCGCCTCCTCCGTGCGGCTTGTCATCGTGGCCCAGAACTCCGCAACGACCTGATCGCCATCGACCAGTGGCTTGCCCATGCGAACGTTGGCTACGCCTTGTTCGCGCTGCTCCTTGCGGATGTAGCGTGCCATGTCAGCCCTACCGACGCACGTTTCATCTGTCGGGTGCTCGACGTAGACCACGTCGTCGGTGAACAGGTCGACAAACGACTCGAAGTCCCAGCTCTCCCAGGTGCGCCCGTAACCCTCGACGAACGCGACCGCTTGCTCCCGAATGCCAGTCATGGCGCCCTCCTCGCGAACTTCCCCGGCATCGTGCAGGAAGTATCCCGGAACGGGAAGCCAGTCGCTCGGCCTCGGGCCACGGCCGGAGAAAGCGATACGGCGTAGCGCCCAGGACCGACCCGTACGAACCGCGGCGACGAGCCAGCTACGTTTGCTGCCAAACAGGCCTTGACCGACCCCCAACGAACGGGTTCGCCGAGAACGGCCTCGGCCCCGGCGTGTACGTCACGCGCCTGCATCGGTCCGGCGTGCTCCTCCACCACCCGGATGACCACCTCCTGGACCCAATCATGCCGGCGATGCTTCTGTCCGATCGAGGTGCCGGCAGGTTGAATCTCGCCACGATCTGAGGCGCTGTCGGCCCGATCGCAGTCCGTGTGCCCCTCGGAGATGCCCTCCAGCAGGTCTCTCAGCGGTCCCGAGGGGTTGGAATGGTGTCCGGTTAGGTCCACTCAGGAAATGCCTGCAAATATGCGGGTCTTGGCTCGTCGTGGGTCGGGGCCCCGTGCTGCACAGGAGCGAGACGCGCGACTGCTGCCCAATGAGACCCCGGATCGGAGCTTAGAGCAGCGACATCGGGCAAGGTTGAGGCTCCACCGGCTGGGCTGCCACAGACGGTGATCGATGGCGAGGCGGCACGCTGCACGGCGCGGAGGCCCATCGAGCACCTGGGATTCCACGATGTGCGCCGTCGGTCATCGAAGGCAAGGTGGCCCGGCGCGACATCATTGCCTATCCCAACGATGTGCGTAGCGAGCACGGGGTCATTGCGTTTCCGGAAGTGTGACCCTCACGGGGAGGCGTGACAGGTCGCGTTGACAGCCACTCCGGTGCACCATGAGACACGTGTTCTCCGAGTGTGCGTATTACTCCCGCGAACGCGGCGCTCACCCAGCTCTTGCGCACACCGGCGCGCCGCGCAGGACAAAAGCCGATCACTTCGCGGAACTCCGGGACGGGGATCTCAATCGGCTCACCCTTCTTTGGTGTCGTGTGCCGAACCGTCTCCGGGACATCCCCGGACATCTCAAGGCCAGACTAGTGCTTGTAAGGGCGCATCTGGTCGGTCAGGATGCCGTTATGCACTGTCGGGTCCGGCGCTCAATCTTGGCGTGGCCCAAATGCCCGGGCATTCTCGCCTCCTCGGCTGATGGTGGGCTTGAACACGAGACTAGGCAACGGAGGCGAACCCGATCGAAGCGTCGATGCCCGCGTCCCGAAATCGGGTTTGGCCACGTGGCGCCGACGGTCTGTCCGGGTCGCCGCCTATAAGGAGGCGCTACACGAGCAACGAGGGAGAGGGGCTCACGATCACCGCCAGCCGGAGACTCGCAGTCAGCACCAGAGTGCTCCTTGCGGGCTCCGCCGTCGCACTGTCGCTCGTTGCTCCGGGTATCGCTCATGCCGAAGCGCCGACGTTGTTCACGGCCGGCGCGCCACCAGGCGTGTTCGGCGAATCCGTCACGCGCCTGAGCGCGACGAGCGAGCAGGTCAGCGCTGAAATCTCCCCTGCCGCGCAGACCACGATCTATCACGTCGCCTATGGCGCCCCGAGCTCGACGTGGTGCACGAGCATGGGCGGTTCGGGATCGCCCGAACACGCGACCTCGCCCCAGACTCTCGGCTTCGTCGACGAGGGCGTTCACGAAGTGTCGGTCGAAGTCAACGGGTTGAGCGCGGGGAGCACCTACTGCGCTGAGCTGATCGCCAGTAACGCGTCGGCAACCACGGCCGGCGGGCAGCTGAGCTTCACGGCGGGCGCCTCGCTCGTGTCGACCGGAGCGGTCCAGGCGACTGGCGCGGGCACCGTGACCGTTGGCGGCGAAGTCAACCCTGTCGGCCAGACCACGAGCTACCACGTCGCGTACGGATCGGCTGCCTCGACCTGGTGCAAGACCGGCGGTGCGTCGGGATCGGCGGAACACTCGAGCTCCTCCTCGACCCTGCCGTTCACGGACGACGAATACCATGACGTTACCGTCGCGATCGCAAGCCTCAGCCCCGGAAGTGAATACTGCGTCGAATTGCTTGCGAGCAACGCATCCGCGATCGGGAGGGGCGGCGCCGTGTCCTTCCGCGCGGCGGCCCCGACCGCGGTTACCGAACAGGTTCAGCCCACCGGAGCCACAACAGCCGAGCTGTCTGGTCAGGTCGACCCTGCCGGCCAGACGACCACCTACCACGCCGCCTACGGTGCGTCTGGCTCGAGCTGGTGCTCCAGCGACGGCAGCTCGGGGTCACCGGAACACACGACCTCGCCATCGACACTCGGCTTCACAGACACCGGTTCGCACCCCGTTTCAATTGCCCTTGGCGGCCTCACCGCAGGCGACAGCTATTGCGCCGCGCTGGTGGCCACGAACGCCGTGACTACCATCGGCGCCCAAGTGAGCGTTACGAGCAGCCCCCTCGTCGCGACCTCGTTCGCGCAAGCTACGGGCGCAGCGACGGCGACTGTCTCCGGTCAGGTCGATCCTGCGGGCCAGAGCGCCACCTACGAGGTCGCCTATGCGGTGGCCGGTTCGGGCTGGTGCGCGAGTGGTGGTAGCTCAGGTAGCCCCGAACACGCGACCGCGCCCCAGACGCTCGGGTTCTCGGACAACAGCTATCACCTGGTGTCGGTCGACCTCTCCGGCCTTAGTCCCGGAAGCGAATACTGCGCTGAGCTCGTGGCGAGCAACGCCGTTACCGCCAGCGGCGGACAGGTGCGCTTCACGAGCAGGCCAGGGATCTCCGCGGTCGCCGCCAACACCGGAGGCGCAACGGCCGAGCAGGTCATCGGCGACATCGACCCCGCCGGTCAGACAACGAGCTACCACGTCGCCTACGGCGCCACGCAGCTCTGAATGGTGCTCTGGAGGGGGGCAGTCCGGGTCGCCGGAACACACCACCGCACCTTCCAATCTCGGATTTACCGACACGAGCTCGCACCCGGTGGCTGTCGACTTGGGCGGCCTCAGCGCTGGGGAGTCATACTGCGCCGCGCTCGTCGCGGGCAACGCGTCTGGGACCGACAGCAGCGCACCTCTGATCTTTGGGGCTGGTGCCCCAGCCGCCTATCTCGAATTCCCCGAAGCGACCGGTGCCACCACCGAGGAGCTGATCGGGGAGGTGAATCCGGCTGGTCAGGCCACGGCCTACCACGTCGAGTACGCTCTGGCGACTTCGGCGTGGTGCACGAGTGAAGGCCAGTCTGGAACGCCGGAATCCAGCACGACGCCGCAGACCTTGGGTGTGACCGACACGACCGTCCACGAAGTGATGATCGGTCTGACCGGGCTGACGTCGGGCAGGGAATATTGCGCCGAGCTCGTGGCAAGCAACGCATCCGGCACGACCGCCAGCGGCGGCCAGGTGACGGTCTTCACTTCTGCAGCCATGCCCGTCGCCCCGACGTCAGAGACGATCTCCGGCGAAGTGAATCCTGCCGGCCAGTCAACGGCCTACCACGTCGCCTACGGCTTGGCGAGCTCGGAATGGTGCACTAGCGCCGGGGCCTCGGGGGCAGCCGAACGCGCCACCTCGTCCTCCACGCTCGGTTTCACCGACGGCAGCCTCCACCCGGTGTTGGTCGGTCTGAGCGGACTTGCCGAAGGGACGAAGTACTGCGCCGAACTCCTCGCCGGCAATGCCAACGGAATCGGGCACGGCGGCCAGGTGACGTTCACGACGGTAAGCCAGGCCGTCGTGCCCGCCCCGCCGACGCCGCCTTCTTCGCCGGCCGGCTCGGCCGCCGAGCAGCAAGCCCCGGCGGTCGCGCAGATTGGCCGCCTGCGGGTCTCACCGGGAGTCTTCACACCGGCCACCGGCGGCCCTAGCCTACGCAGCCTGCCCAGCCACAAGAGCAAGACCGGAGCCTCGGTCACCTTCACTCTCACCGAGACGGCAACCGTCGCTTTCGCTGTCGAGCAAAGCGAGCAGGGACGGGTCGGCAAAGGCGGTCACTGTGTGAAGGAAACGCGTGCCAGCCGTCGAGCCCATCGGTGCGCGCTGCTTGTCACGGTCAGCGGTATGTTCGTGGTCGCCGGCCGAGCGGGCGCCAACGCGTTCTTGTTCACGGGCCGGCTCGCGGGCCGTGCTCTGAAGCCGGGCCGCTACGTGCTACTCGCCACTCCGAGCGCTGGCGGCAGAGCCGGCCGTGGCGCCAGCGGCGGCTTCCAGATCGTGCACTGAGCGCGGAACGCCCGCTGGCGATCTCAACCGGCGTCCCCGGCGTCACCTGTCGCGCCAGGCAGTGGGCCGCGAGGAGGGGGGGCTGTTATGGGCGTGGGCGTCTCGCACAGCCGCCACAAAACTGGGACGTGACCGTGATCAGCCAGAACACCAAGATCACCCCCCAAGGATGCGGCGCCGGTCAAGAGCTCGCAAACCAAGAAAGCTCACGCTCGCCCAACAGCTCGCCAAAGCCGTCCATGCCTGCCGCAGCCGCTACAAACACAACGGTGCCAAGCGCGCCGCGTGCGAACGCAATTCCCACGCCGCCTACACCGCCAAAACGATGGCGGCATGTCGCGCCGCCAACATGCACTCCCACCGCCGGCGCCTGGCCTGCGAAGCCCAAGCCCGCCGACAATACGCAGCCCGCAAGGCAGCGTCCCCCAAGACCCGCGGCCGAACGACATGACCAGATCGCCCGGTGGGCCTCCGCCAACCCCGCGTGCTGGCGCCGCCCGGGCGTCGATACGATTCTCGATAGCGCCGCGTATCGGTGGCTGGGCAGCAGCCCGAGACCGCTGCCCAAACCGAGCCTGATCGCGCCCAATCGAGTCATATCCGCGCCTGAGGCAATCAGGGCGAACTCGCCGCAAAAGCCCGAGAAATGGGGCCGTGCGCCGGATCAGCCGTCCCTTTTGCAAGCAGGAGGTCACCGGTTCGATCCCGGTTGGCTCCATTCCTCAAGTCCCTGGACGCTGGCTGGTCCCTGCCAAGAATGACCGCCGCCCGCCGCGGACCTCCACGCTCGGGCACTCTTCGTCGAAAGTGCCTGAAACCACGATAATCGCCGATAATCGGCGGGCATCCGCTTGAGATCCGACACACCCATCGCTCTGCAAATGTGTCGCCGTGGATCGAGGCGATGGCGACGACCTCTTTAGCGCGCGTTCGCGGCCGCGCCGAGTAGCGTAGTCCCGGCGGTCGGGCTCGATGACCAGACCCCTGCCTAGTTGGCTGTTTTTGCTCGTTTCTCCGGCGCCAGTGAGTTGCCAGGGGCGATTTCCGCGCAGTTCTGCGGCGCTGCCTGCCCGAGGAAGCGCGCGGTCAGCCAAGGCGTGGCTTCGGCCAGCCACGGAGCCGCACCCTCGATGTGCCCGAGGTGCTGGTATTCGGTGAAGTGCACGGACACGCCGCGGTTGCACCATTCGCGGGCCAGTGTCCGCACGTCTCCGGCGATCATGACGCCGTCGCCCGGACCGATGCCGGGCTTGTTGCCGGCGGTGCCTTCGAATTCTTCACCGCCGTTGCCCTGGCCGATCAGGAAGGGCACGGTCGGCGTGCCGGTACTAACGTTGAGCTTGTTCGCCGTGCGTACGAAGGCCGGGATGGTGTCCGGCGTCGGGTATTCGGGCTTTACCACTTCCGACCAGGTCAGACCCGGCGTCGAGACCTCGTTGGTGATTGACTTGTTCTGGTCCTCTTCGAGCAGCTCCTGGCCGTATGGAGTCAGGTACGGCGTCAGTTTGAGGTGGAACGCGCGTATGAGGCCGTCGAGTGACATCGGAATGATCGAGGCCCAGGTGCTTGAGCCTTCGACGTATTTCAGATTGTGGGCTGGGTCGACGAGCACCCCGCCCATCGCCGCGCCGACGAGGTTGGCGTTGATGTCCGGGGCATAGCTCGGCGCGAGCACCGCAGCCCACTCGGTAGCGATCGCTCCGCCCGAGTAGCCGGCGAGGCCGATCTTGCTGGCCGTGCTCAGACCTGTCGCCGGCGAGCTCAGCGCCGCGCGCAGCGAGTCGAGCGTGTTGTAGCC
The DNA here is from genome assembly GCA_963743505.1 of uncultured Solirubrobacteraceae bacterium. GTDB lineage: Bacteria > Actinomycetota > Thermoleophilia > Solirubrobacterales > Solirubrobacteraceae > Palsa-744. Next base: position 70,862 of record CAVUPZ010000006.1, read on the forward strand.
GTAGACTGGGCCGGCCGAGAAGTCGGCTTCCTCGCCCTCAGTGTCCGGGACGACTACGGTCTCGCCCGCGAGCAGCGCCGGTGAGATGAGGCCAGACTCGGCCTGTGCGATTTCGCCGCCCGAGGGATTGCCGCCGGAGATCGCGTAGGACGGGTCGTCTTCGGTGTTAAGGCTGTCGTAGAAGGATTGGTAGGAGACCACCGAGGTGCTCAGTTTCACGGGCGGCAGCAACACCGACGTCACGTTCACGGTCGGCTTGCCGAGCTCCGAGGTCGACCGGTACAAGAGCTGGACCGCCGTCACCGGCAGTTCGATGCCCTCAACGTGAAACGGCACGCTGCGGGTCTTCAGGACGGTCCCGGGGGCGAGTTCGTTGAGCTTGGGCGTGCCTTTGTATTTGTAGAAGGGATCCTGCGCGGGCGCTTCGGCTGCCTGTGCGCTCGCGGTCGCGAAGCCCATCACCAGCAGTGCTCCGAGGAGCCAAGCCGTCGAGCTCCGCCACCTGCCAAGGCCAGAGGTCGTCGCTCCAGTTGAGGTCCCCAGCTTCATCTTGCCTCCCGCTTCGATCGTGGCCCCACAAGCAGCCGGCGACACTTGACATACCGATGGCTCGCTGTCTACCCGAGGAACAGACAAATCAAACGTGACGGGATCGCCAGTCGATGGCAGCCGTCCACGTGCGTCCGTCTGCCATGGGCGCCGTGACGTTTACGCCACCTCGCGTGCCGGATGATCCGCTTACGCGCGCATCACCGTCAGCCCGCGATTGGCTCTGCAGAGCCAAAGCCGCATGGCCCGGCGCAGGCCGCGAGTTCGGCCTGTCGTGTAGCGCCGAGTTTCGGCGCCGCCGCAAAGTCTTAGGATCAGACCATGCCACTCATCTTGCTCCACGGACCACTGCGAGAACTGGCAGGAAGCGTCAGGGAGCACCAGCTCCAAGCCACCACGGTGCTAGCGCTGCTGCGTGAGCTCGAGCGCGAGCACCCCGCGCTGAGCGGCTGGATCGTTGACGAGCGGGGGCTCATCAGGGGGCACATCAACGTGTTCGTCGACGGTGAGCGCGGCCGGGAGGACACGGCGGTGGCCGCCGACGCCCGCGTCGAGATCCTACCCGCGATCACAGGAGGCTGAGGTCATGACGGAGCTGTTGGTGTCGACAAAGAAGGGGCTGTTCGCGCTCTCCGGCGAACTCGGTGGCGACTGGGAGATCGTCGCACGGGCGTTCGCCGGCGAGCCGGTCGACTACGCGGTGCGCGACCCGCGTACGAGCCGGGTGCTCGCGACGATGACCTCGCCGTTCTACGGACCGAAGGTCTTCTACACCGAGCGGCCGGCGAGCGGTTGGAGCGGCGCCAGCCGGCGCGAGGGATGGGAGCAGGCCAACGGCGTCGCGCTGCCGGAGGGTGGCAAGCAGGCGCTCGAGCGGATATGGGTGATCGCGCCCGGCGAGGCCGACGGGCTGATGTACGCCGGCGGTGATCCTGGAGTCCTGTTCCAGTCCGCCGACGGCGGCTCCAGTTGGGAGATCAACGCCGCGCTTTGGGAGCAGGAGACGCGCCCGAAATGGCAGCCAGGCGGTGGCGGGCTGTGCGTGCACTCGATTGTCCCGTGGCCGGACCACCCCGACAAGCTGTCGGTCGCGATCTCGGCGGCGGGCGTCTGGCACACGAACGACGGCGGGCGCTCGTGGCGACGGGGCAACCAGGGGCTGACGCCTCGCTACCTGCCCGACGAGGTGATCAGCGAGCTGAACCTGCCCGAGCCGCCGCCCGACGCCGAAACGGCGCTGTGCATACACCACATGGAGCGCGCGCCGGCGCGCCCAGAGCGGATGTTCATCCAATTTCATGGAGGCGTGTACCGCTCCGACGACGCCGGCTCCACCTGGACCGAGATCGGTGGCGGCCTCCCGTCGGATTTCGGCTTCCCGCTTGCGGTCGACCCAGCCGACCCCGAAAGCGCTTACGTGATCCCGCTCGTCGCCGACATGGACCGGGTCATGCCCGAGGGGCGTGTGCGCGTGTACGAGACACGCGACGGCGGTGAGAACTGGGCGCCGCGCGGCGACGGCCTTCCACAGCAGCACGCGTACCTGACCGTCCTGCGCCAAGCGTTCCAGAGCAAGGGCTCCGGAGCCACGCTCGAGCTCTACTTCGGGTCGACGACCGGCGAGGTGTTCGGGTCGCCCGACGCCGGGGCGACGTGGTTCGAGGTCACGGCGCGGCTCCCGCCGGTGTACGCCGTGTCGGCCAGCTGAAGTTACCCGGCCCCGGTTGGTGTGTTCTACAAACACTCGCCGGCTTACCGCCAACACCGTTACGTGGCCCACCATTGGGGCCGGCCGCGACTGGCCGGCCACGCGAGCGGGCGCTTTGCAAGCAGGAGGTCACCGGCTCGATCCTGTTGGCTCTATTCGCAACTCGAGGCCGGCCGCCACGAGCTCCCGTCCACCGAATTGAGACGAAGCACGGGAGGCTGATCGACCTCTACTACCGGGACCTGACAGTGAGCTGACCCGGATGGCCCGGTTAGCCCGTGAGCGTCGCGGCGACCCTGCCAGGGCCTAGCGTGCTCCTACCGCATCGCGACGACGTTGGATACGGTCATTCCGGCCTCCGCCTTGTGGGCTTCGGCATCCCGGACGGCCCAGCTGATGCGCTCAACGAGCTGCGACGCCGCATGGCCAGTTGACAGGTGGACGGTGCGGACGTCCTCGTCAAGGGTGATGCCGACGCCGTCGGGGATGTGCGTGTCCCCCGTTGTGACAATGATTCGTGCCATGTGTGTGTTCTCCTTGGAGATCGGGTTGGCCATCCGGTGCCCGAATCGTGGCGACCGAGTCGCCCCATGTATATGGTCGCCGGTCCAACATGGGCCGGCGACGCTCGGACATCTGCCACGGTCGCGCTAGCCCTCTCAAGGAACCGGGCGTAGGATCGTGCCCCCCCGAGTCTCCCCGAGCGAAGGACTACCCGATGCCCTCCATGGGCGGGCGATGACCGTTCGCCCGGGGACACCGGCGGTCGCGGGAATCCGATCGCGATGACACCGGTGGCAGTCCGCGGCAGCTCACAGAGCCCGACCGAGTTCGGGCGTAGGGAACAGATCGGCTCCACGACGCGCCGTTTAGAGGCCTGTGGCATCGCTCAAGGCAGACGCCCTTCTGGTCGAATCAGCACGCACGATGCCCGAGTCGTTGAGCAGCACCCGCCCGCGCGCGGGAACGCGCGAGCGCCTGCGCCGGGCGGAGGCGCTGCGGCGCCACCGTGACGCCACTCCTCCCCGGCAACCGGGCGAGGAGGGCGAGGTCGCCGTGCTGCGGGCCCGGCTTCGGGTCGCGGCAAGCCTCAGCGCGAGACTCGCCGCGGCGCGCGAGGTCCAAGAGATGGTCGAGCTCGTGGTCGGCGAGCTACACCACTCGTTCTCCTTCTACCTCGCCGCGATCCAACGTTGCGAGAACAGCGACGTGCTGCGGCTCGTTGCCGCCAGTGGGCCGCTCGCCGAGGTGATGACCGAGTTCCTGCTGGTCGAGCAGTCGATCTTCGAGGGGGTCAACGGTCGCGTCGCACGTACTGGTGCGAGCGCGTTGGTGCCGGACACGCGCAGCGATCCGGATTACCTCGTCCGCGACCCGCATACGGACCCACGCTCGGAGCTGAGTGTTCCGATCACGGTCGATGGGTCGCTGTGGGGTGTGTTGAACATCGAGAGTGCCGAGCCCGGTGGCGTCACCCAGGCGGACCTCGTGCTTGTCGAGAGCATCTCGGCGAGCCTCGGCTCAGCGATCCACCGCGCGCACCTGGTTGCAGACCTCGAGCGCACGTTCACGACCACGCTCAGAGCGCTGATGTCCACGATCGAGGCGAAGGACGACTACACGGCGTCCCACGAGGAGGACGTCGCGAGCCTCTCCGAGCGCGTCGCGCGGCGCATGGGTGTGCATGGGTCGGACGCGCGCGATGTGCGGAACGCGGCGCTGCTGCACGACCTCGGGAAGGTCGCTGTCCCGAGCGAGATCCTCCTCAAGCAGGGCCCGCTAACCGACGACGAGTGGATCGTGATGCGCGGTCACGCCGCCGCCGGTGGTGACCTCGTGGCACGCATCGACGCGTTCGCGCACCTCGCAGACGCAGTGCGGGCGAGTCACGAGCGCTGGGATGGAGCGGGCTACCCGGACGGCCTGGCGGGCGAGCAGATCCCGCTGGCCGCGCGCATCATCGCCGCGTGCGATACCTATGACGCGATCGTCACCGACCGGCCTTACAGGCCTGCGCGGGCGCCGCTCGAGGCCGCCGACGAGCTGCGTCGGGTCGCGGGAACCCAGCTCGACGTGCGCGTGGTCGACGCGCTCCTTGCCGAGCTCGCGCTGTAGGTCGCGTCAAGCCGCCGTTCCAGACCCGCAGACGAGACGGGTCTGACGCCGTCTGACCTCGCGGATCCGACGCACTTTCAGCGCTAGAGCTCGGCGCGGGAGCGGGCGTTTTACAAGCAGGAGGTCACCGGTTCGATCCCCTTGGCTCCACTGGCGTCAGAGGTAGTGGCCGACTGGGCACTCAGCCGAACATGGGCATGCGATTGCCGGAACGTTTGCGAAAGCGGGCCTGTTGCCCAGCCCCGGTCTCGACAAAGAAGTCGTGATCATTCTCCGAGACGAGGCCGTCTCCGGACTCGTGGACCTCGCCCGCAACCTGCTGCCGGCGATCGTGGCCACCGAAGAGGAGGTGGACATCGACACGCCCGCCGAGCGCCTGCACGCGGACACCGGACCCGTCGGACGCACCTGCTCGAACCCCGACCTGGGTGGCGAACCGACGTCGAGCCCGCTCGGCGCAGAGGCGCCGTGCGACTCGCAGCTGGTGACCGAGTGCCCAGGAGTGCCGGGCGAGGAATACCCGCGCACCGAAGTCAAGCTGCTCTCGGTCGCACGGATGCAGGAACAGTCGCCCACCATTCCCAACCCGTGCGAGGGCGTGCCCTACGACAAATGGTGTCCCAAACCGTGACCCGGTGCCCGACAGCGGTGCGGCGGTCCCGCGAATCCTGACTGAGCCGTTCCGCGTGGGTGTCCCGCGGCTAGGAGTGGTGCTTACGAGCTGAGCCGCTCTGGAGGCGCAGCAGCACGCTCGTCAGCTGGGTTGGGCCCTGGGCCACACCAAGCCGGACACGCAGCCGGTGATGGGCTCCCAGCAGCGCGCGTCCGGTGCGGTTGAGCCGGACACGCACGACCGTCGTGGTGCCCGCCGGCACCGAAGCAGAGCTCGAACCGACGCTTACGACCCTGCGGACGCTGTGGTGCCCGGAGGTGGCACCGAGCGCTACCAGCCGGCCGTTCCTTCTCGTCTCGGTCACGGTCAATGCCGCGGTGACCTTGCAGGCGCTTCCGTGTGGGCCGGAGCATCCGATCGTCACGAGGGCCGTGTTGCCGAGGACGCGTACGCGGACGACCGTCGCTGCCGCCCCCGGCGGACTTACCCTCCCGGCCGAGTGTTCTTCACCCGCGCTCGTCCCCGGCCCGGGTCCCGGTCCCCCCGTGGTTATCAGCGAACTCGTCAGTGCCTCGCCGACTTCGTCGACGACCAGACATTGGGTCGTCGAGGCGCACGCGATCGCGGTGGGCCCCCGTGCGGCTGACAACGGATCCGTGACCCAGCTGCCCGCGTTCGACGGTTCGCCCTCCGCCACGCCTCCCGAGTTGTCGATCGCCAGGCACTCGTTCGCCGAGGGACATGCGATTGCCGTGCCCGCGCCGATCGCCACGCGTTGCGGGCCGGCCGGGCTCAGCGGATCGAACGTCACCGCCGCCCGCGTATCGTCGACAGCGGTGCATTGGGCCACGCCCGGGCAGGCGATCCCGAACAGCAGGTTGCCCCCGTCGATGGCCACCGGGAACGGCGCGCCTGGACTCTGCGGGTCGAACGTCACCTCCTGTCCGCTGCCGTCGACCGCGACGCACTCGACGGTGCTCGGGCAGGAGAGCGAGTTGAGGTTGTTGCCGAGGGCGGTGTCGACCTTCACGGGCGCAGGGGTGCCCGGGGTGCCGGGGTCGAACGTCACCTCCTGGCCGTTTTCGTCGACGGCGGTGCATTGGCCCGCAGATGGGCAGGCGACGCTCGTCAGAGCATTGCCCGGATCGACTTCTGCCGGGTTCGGTGTGCCGGGTGCCGCCGGGTTGAAGGTCACCTCGTGACCGGCGCCGCCGACCGCTGTGCACTGGCCGGTCGTCGGGCAGGCGACCCCGGCGAGGAACGTTTCTTTGACGATCGCGACGGGTGCGGGCACGCCGGGGCTCGCGGGGTCGAAGGTGACCGCCTGCCCCGAGTTGTCGACGGCGGTGCATTGAATCGGCGACGGGCACGCCACGCCGGACATGAACTGGCCGTTGTCGATCGCGACCGGCGCCGGCGCCGCCGGGCTCTGCGGGTTGAAGGTGATCTCTTCGAAGCCTTCGCCGTTGACGGTGCACTGGGTCACGGCCGGGCAGCTCATTCCGTGAACGCCGTTCGCCGCGCCGAGGGCCACAGCTGTCGGAGTGCCCGGTGCGTGCGGGTTGAACGTGACCTCGTGGCCGCTGTCGTCGCCGGCGGTGCACTGGTTGGACGCGGGGCACTGGATTTCCTCGAGGTCGTTTTCGCCCTCGTTGTCGACGGTCGTCGCGGCTACGGTGACTTCGTCGTTGCTGGCGGGGTCGATCGTGATCGCTTCGCCCTCGCCGGTCCCGATCGTGCACTGCGTGTTCGACGTGCACGCCATCGAGTCGAGGGGCGCCGTAGACACTTTGGCCGATTTGGCACCGGCAGGTTCGGTGGGCTCGAAGGTGAACACCTTGCCGAAAGAGTCGACCGCATCGCATTGAAACGGTTCGGGGCACGCTAGGCCGGCCATGTTGGCTTTTGGTTCGGGATCTATCGTCGTGTATTCCTTCGAGATCGTTCGGGTGACCGGGTTGAACGTGACCGCGCCTCCGTGACCCAACGCGGTGCACTGTTCGGCGCTGACGCAGGCGACGAAGCTCAACCGCACAGACGCCACCATCACGGGCGTCGGACTGCCCGGGCTGGCCGGAGCGAACGTGATCTCATGGCCGGCACTGTCCACGGCCGTGCACACCGAGGCGGACGGACACGCGACCGCGTCGAGCGCAGTGCCCTGATCGATCGTGACCGGCTGCGGCGTTCCCGGTTCGCCGGGGTTGAACGTCAGCTCGCGCCCCTCGCGGTCGACCGCGACGCACTCGCTCGTCGACGGACATGTCACGTCATCCAGTGAGCGCCCGGCGTTCTTGTCGATCGCAAAGGGAGCGGACCACGACAGCGCGGGCAGCGCGGAGGCCGCCTGCGGCGTCCCCCCCGCCAGGACGATGGCGACCACCGCCAGCAAGCCTGCGAGGACCGATCCCCTCGGTTTCAGTTGTGCGCTGCGACGCACTTTTCCCCCTCGGTTCGCCTCCCCCCAGGATCGGGGGAGTCGAGTCCGCAAGAGTACTCCCTCGCGGCGGAAGCTGCTCGAGAGGAGCCGCGGCGGCCCTGGTTCGCCCTGCCGGCCAAACACGGGGCACATTGCTTAGCGCGAGGGACGAAAAGCGAGCGTGTCGCTCGGGGTGGAACTACAGCCGCAGTCGAACGGGTAGCGTCTTGAGCTGGTTGGCGAACCCCGACTCGACGTACTTCGGGGTGTCGGCTATCTCCATGTCGGGGAAACGCGCGAGGGACTCCTCGATGAGGATCCGCAGCTCCAGGCGCGCGAGCGCCGTGCCGAGGCAGAAGTGCCGGCCGCCCGCACCGAACGCCTGGTGCTCCGGATTGCGGGTCACGTCGAATCGATCAGGGTCCTCGTAGCGCGTCCCGTCGCGGTTTGAGGACGGATACCACATCACCAGCTTCTCGCCCTGACGGATCGGCTGCCCATGCAGTTCAGTGTCGCGGGTCGCCGTGCGGGCGAAGTGGCCAAACGCGGGAAACATCCGCAGCGACTCCTCGACCGCGCCCGACACGAGCGATGGGTCCTCCAGGACCTTTCGTCGCTGCTCGGGGTTCTCCATCAGCGCTCGCATGCCGCTGCAATAGGTCGCCTTGGTGCTGTCGTTGCCCGCCGCCATCAGCAGCAGGAACCCCATTACGATCTCGTGGTCCTCCAGCCGTTCGCCGTCGATCTCGGCGTGAACCAGCACGCTCGTGAGATCATCGGTCGGCGTCTGGCGGCGCTCCGCGATGAGCTTTCCGCAGCGCGCAAAGATCTCGGGCACGATCTGCGTCATCACCATCTCGGTGCCGTCCGGCGTCACGTCGGGGTCGCCGGCGCCGACGGTCGCGTTGACCAGGTTCGCCCACGCTTCGTCATCCTCGGGCGGCAGGCCCATGAAGCTGCCGATCACGCGCGAGACGACCGGCTGGGCGACGTCGGTGACGAGGTCGCACTGCTCGCGACCCTCGAGAGCGTCGAGCACAGCGGTCGCGATGCTGCGGATCGCGTCCTCGTGCTCGGCGATCCGCTTCGGTGTGAAGCCGCGCTGAAACAGGGCCTTGAGACGGTCGTGCTTCGGCGGATCCATGCCGATGAACATCGCCTGCTGGAACTCGAGCGAAAGACCGGCGTTCTTCGTGGCCGTGAAGCCGCCCAGTTCGGAGGAGAACGTCTGCCAGTCGTGACTGACCGCGGCGACGTCGTCGGCCGTCGTCACCGACCAGAAGCCATCCTCATCGGGATATTCCGAGAAGCCGTCCGTCCAGTGCACCGGACACTCGCTGCGAAGACGGCGAAACAGCTCAAGCGGCGGCCCGTCCACGAAGTTCGCGGTCTCCCCGACACGCAGCTGATCGAGCGGTGTCTGCTCCCGTCGCGTGCTGCTCATGGCGCGTCCCCCATCGTGACTTTGCTGGTCCTCAGAGATTACTCCAGACAGCCGCATCCGCACGAGAGCGAGCGCGTGGGGTCGCCCCATCTCAGACAGTCGAGTCGGACGAGATCCGAGCGTGTACTCGCGCGGTCGGACGCCTCCAGCACCCAGTCGTGCCGACGGTGCCTGGACCCGATCGGCGAAACTGCCTCCTCGGCCACGCCGCAATCGGGGCGATCTCCAGCGCCCGCAGGCTCAGCGCTGCCAGCCAAGCGCCCTTCCAGCAACGTCTCCAGGGGTCGCGGAGGGTTGGAATGGTGTCCGGTTGGGTCCATTCGCGACAGAGGTAGTCGATCGCATTCCAACCCGTCGGGTGTTCAGCTCGCCGCTCCTTCTCGAGCGACGCGATAGCGGCTGGATGACGTCGGGCGCTGGCGCTGTTCGTCGGCAGCGACCGTCGAGGTCCGCTTCGAGCGGACGCTCCCTTTCCGGTGGAAGGGAGCCCTTGTAGAGTCGCGCCGCGATGGATGCCCAGGAGACCTGTCCGCTGCCGGATGATCCGGTGCTCGCCGCGTGGGCGACTGCATTGAATCAGGCGGGGCAGTGGGCTGAGATCTTCGACCCCGAGTGGCGGTTCGTCTACATGACGGATGACGACCGGCTCATGTACGGCGGGCGAGTCGAACTCGCCGAGGTCCCGCTCGGCCTCTTCAGCTATGGCCCCGAGGCGACTGAGATCCGAATGCGGTGGGGTGGTGGCCAGTTTCCCCTGGAGATCATCCGCCAGGGGTTCGTGGCCTACGGCCCGTGGATGCTTGCCCAGATGTCCGGCGGCCGTGAGGCGCTACGCGACACCGTCGACCCGAGGCTCGCGGACCTCGTCGATCAGCTCTCGCCGGTCGATCCGCCGCCGGTCCGCACGGCGGTGTTCCACGGGATCTACACAGGCGCTGGTGCCCGCGTGGACATCCTCAACACCTTCATCGACGTGCGCGACGACGAGGGACGGCACGCGGGAACCGTGGTGATCTCCAAGCCCGCCGTCGGCATGGCGCTGCTCACGCGCATCACCGCAATGGGCGACATGCGCCATTTCGAGCGCATGGAGCGCATGGCGAAACCGGGGCGGCGACCGGCGGCGATCCTGTTCGCCGACCTGGAGTCCTCCTCCCCGCTCTCGCGTCGACTCTCGACCGCCAGCTACTTCTCGCTCGGCAGACGGATGGCCCGCGCCGCAGACCAGTGCGTCATCGACGCCGGAGGGCTCGTGGGTCGTCATGTCGGTGACGGCGTGGTCGCGTTCTTCCTCGCGGAGACAGCCGGGTCGGAGTCCGCCGCGGCACGATCATGCATCCAGGCCGCCCGTACACTCAAGGAGGCAATGGTCGACGTGGCGGCCCGCAGCGACCTAGCCGCCGAGGACCTCACGATGCGCTTCGGCCTGCACTGGGGCTCAACTCTGTACGCGGGGCAGATCACCACAAGTGGCCGCGCGGAGGTCACCGCGCTCGGCGACGAGGTCAACGAGGGGGCACGTATCGAGGCGTGCGCCACCGGCGGACGGACGCTCGCATCGAAGGCGCTGATCGAGCGCCTCGAACCTGAGGACGCCGCCGCGCTCGACCTGAACCCGGACAGGGTCACCTACAGTCCGCTCGCGGAGCTGCCCACAGCGACGGAGAAGGCTCGCCGCGACGCGCCCGCGATCGCCGTCTGCGAGGTGTAGAGCCCGAGCGATCCGCAGCGTCGCTGCGCTCACAATCGAAGCGATCCTGTCGGCGCCTGCATCCCGGCTACACCGCTGTGGACGAGAAGCGAGCGTTATGCCTAACCGCCCCTTACGCCGCTTTCGAGGAGCAGCGCCGGCGGCGGTGGGCATGATGCCCATGACTTAGCGCCCAGGCGCAACACGTACAAACCCAGGCGATGAGCCAGCCACGTTAGCGGCCAGGCACGCCTTGACCGATCCCCAGCGGACGGGTTGACCGAGAAGGGCGTCCTCGCCGTCTCGGCGCAACTCCGCGACGCCTCGTGGATCCGCTTCCTCATCAAACTCCCAGCAACCTCTAACGCCGTCCGCACACCGGTGCCGTGGAGTAGACGCTGGCCAGCCGCCTGATGGCTGACACTCCACATTGAGAGGCTCCAAGAACGATGGTCAAGCTACCTGGAAACCCGAGCAGGAAACGCGTGGCCTTCGCCGTTGTCGGTGGAGGCTTCACGCTGATCGTCGTCGCGTTCCTCCTCATCTACTTCGTCGTCTTCCCCACCTCCTCGCCCAAGCCATTCAAACTCGCCACCTCCACCGCCGCCTCGACCGGCGGCACGAGTTCGGTGTCTACCTCGACCGTCAGCGCGGGCGGACGCTGGAGCGTCGCCACCGGCTCGGGGGCCGGCTACCGCGTCCGCGAGAAGCTCGGCTTCCTGCCCGCGCAGAGCGACGCCGTCGGGCGCACCTCATCGATCACCGGCGCAGCGGTGCTCACGGAGTCGAAAAGCACGATCACGATCACGACGGCCTCCTTCGATGTCGCAGTCAACACGCTCAAAAGCGACCGCTCGATGCGGGATGAAAAAATCCATGAAATCGGGCTCGAAAGCAACCGCTATCCGACGGCCACGTTCGTGCTCTCGACTCCGGTCACCCTCGCCAAGAGCGCGGTCACCGGGCGCGTCGCGCGCGTCTCGGTGACCGGTGTCTTCACAATTCACGGCAGCTCAAAACGCGAGGTCCTCCCGGTCGAATTCAGCCTAGTGGGGTCGACCCTGGAGACCGCGGGCTCGCTCACATTCCCTTGGAGCGAATTTGGGATGACCGCCCCAAGCGTCGGCGGCTTCGTCAACGTGACCGGAAAAGCGACCATGGAATTCGACCTTCGCCTGCAGCGAGCGTAGGGGGCCCCGACGCCCGACAGCCCAACATCATCGGGCCGGCTGTCGTCGATGCGGGCCGAACTGCCGGAGGTCGTGACGACGGCGTCGCACCTTCAGGGCTCACCGTCGAGGCGGCCGCAAGGGGAACAAGGCGTTGGCCGCACAGATGGAGCGCGAAGACCCCCTTGGATCCAACGATGGTTCGTGCGCCGGCGAAGTACCCCCCGACCCGGATGCGGCTCCTGCTCGCCGCCCGCGTCTCAGCGCGAGCGCTCGCTGGCGGTCGCGCGCGGGAGCGCGTAGAAAACCGCGACAGCCGCACAGATCGCGAGCGTCGCGTACGCCGATACGGCTGCCAGCGCGGTCGCGATCGCGTAGGGCACCACACCTGTCAGACCCCGTGAGAGGATCGTTCGGCGCTGTGCGTAGGTGAGTTCGTGCGTCAACAGATGGGACTTGGCGAAGAGGATGTGGCGGTTCAGTGCGACGAACACGATCGTCATCAGCAGGTAGGCGCCGCTGTAGATCGCGGCGGCGAGATGCTGGCCGTGGCTTTGGCGGAGGTACGCCGCCATCAAGTTGGTCGCGAACGGAAGCGCCACCACGGACATCAACAGCAGTAAGTTGAGTATCAGGAGCATGTGGTCTGTCTCGCGCAGGCGACTGATCGCCGCATGGTGATTGATCCAGATGATCCCGATCGTGAGGAACGAGGTGGCGAAGGCCGCGTAGTGCGGCCACTGTGCGAGGAGCGCGTGCCCGAGACCCTGTCTTCCGGGGGCTGGCACGCCGAGGTTGAGCACCAGCAACGTGATCGCCACCGCGATGACCCCGTCGGAAAACGACTCGAGTCGGCCTGTGCTCACGAGGTGGGGTTCGCCAGTCTGTCGCCCACTCCTCGCTGCCGCACGACGTCCTGAGCTTGCACCAGGATGCACGGCGGCTCGCGGTGGCGCCGCCACCCCCGCTCGCAGACGCCTCTAGGGGCCGACCTCACGAGTTGGCCTGCGGCGGAGGGTCGGGTGTCGCCGTATGCCCGTTTCGGAGCGGTGATCGTCCGGGCACCCCTCGTCGAAAGTGCCCGACAAACCACGATAGTCGCCACCAATCCACGTGCATCCGCGCCGATCCCCAGCTCAAGGCCCCGGACCGGGAAGCCCTGCAAACCTGCCACCTTCAGGGGCTGAAGTTCGGCGCGAGGGCGGACGTTTCGCAAGCAGGAGGTCACCGGTTCGCTCCCGGTTGGCTCCATTTCTGAGAGACGTTTCAGGTCACGGGCCGTCACGGCCAGGGCGCGCTGATGAGCGCGCCCTGGGCCTCCTCTCCTGCGCGCCGAGCGGCCGCGAGCTCGACACGCGCGACCGGCGTGCGCTCCGGGACGCGTCCGTGATAGAAACAAGCTCACGATGAGGTGGGGTCGGCGGTTCGTTGTTGGCCGAGGGAGCGGTGTTGCGATTGCTGCTGCGTTAGTGGGTGGCGTGCTTCTTGCCGTCGTAGCACCGGTGACCGTGAGCCATGCCGAAGCGGTGTGTCCGGTTGCTGGGCAGTGCGAAGTCAACCCCACGACCCAATGCCCTAAGCTGGGGCCGCTGCAGCCCAGCGCTCCGCAGAAGTGCTTGCCGCTGCCGGTCACGATCTTCTGGATCACGGGGAAAGCGCCAGGCGGGGGCTGCAACGACGAGCTGATCGTCCAGGTCGCGATCTCGCCGGCCGATCATGAATACGAGGCCGGCGTGTATTCGACCATAGGCGATGGGACGCGATGGTGGGCGTCTCCACATGGCGGAGAAGGTCCTGGCTCGGGGCCCGGTGAAACGGTTGTCAACGACGCAGCTACCTACCTGGTGCCCGCCGGTTACCACGCCTGGCAGGTCGGCGGAGGAAGCAACGGAGAAAGCCACGGCGCCTGTCCGACGCCTGGGATGGATTGGGCGGGCGTGGGTGCGTGGACGGTCAGTACCCCGTTCGAACCGGGCAGCGGCGCGATCCATGTCAAGGGATCAGCGAAAAATGCCTTCCACAGCCACTTCAAGGAGACGGTGTACGGCAGCGCCCACGGAGCCGCGAACTACGTGATCAGCGGCGAGCAACTGAATCTGACCGGCGGCTGCGCCGCGACATACACCGTCGAGTCGGCGAAGGCCGACTGGCTGCAATGGCCGACCGGCACAGGCCATGTGCACGGCGGCTTCTCGCTGGTGGCGCGGTTCTTCGCCAAAAACCATGGGAAGCACGGGATCTGCTCGTACCTGGTCAACCGCACCACACGTCAGACGTACGCCCACGCGGGGTTGTTCTGGAAGAACACCTGACGAACCGAGCATCGCCAGCGAGCGACGCATGATCAACTGGGAGTACATCGCCCCAGTCGCGCTAACGCTGTCGGGCGGCGTCTGGATCGTGATGGGGGTGTTCGTGTTCGGGTTCGTCGCGCTCATCTTCTCCTACTTCACCAACAAGGGCACTGAAATTGGCTTCCACCCGTGGGGCGACAGCCGAGGCGACGCCCCCGGCTCACTGGGTGTCGGCAACGTGGGCAAGGACCGCACGGTAGACGTGCGCACGTGGACACGCGGGACGTCCGCGCGGAAACGGCGCAAAATGCCTGCTGCCAGAGAGGACACTGTCACGAACGGAGATCCCGAGATGCTTGCGCGACTCGCAGACTGGCGACAGCGCCTGGCCTCGGACTACTCAGCCCTGTCCGTGCCTCCGGATCCCTCCCGCGACCACATGCTCGGCGCATCCGACGCACCGCTGCAACTGGTCGAGTACACGGACTTCGAATGCCCCTCATGTCAGGTGGCGAGTGTGGCCATCGCTCGCGTGCGCGAGCACCTCGGTGACGAGCTGCTCGTCGTCGTGCGGCACTTCCCGATCATCGACGCTCACCCGGTCGCGATGTTGGCGGCCGAAGCGGTGGAGGCTGCCGGCTCGCAGGGGCGGTTTTGGGACATGTACCGGCGCATCTACCGAAGTCGCAATCCGCCGACTGAACTGAGCCTTCATCGCTACGCTGGCGCGCTGGGGCTTGACGTGGCGCGGTTCGACACGGACATGCGAGACCACGAGCACGCAGGTCGCATCCGCGAGGACTTCGAGACCGGACTACAAAGCGGGGTCAACGCGACGCCCACCATCTTCGTGAACGGCTTTCGTCACGATGACGAGCACACGTACGGCTCGTTGCTCGCCGCGCTGAAAAAACCCGACCCGTACTAACCCGAGCAAAGCTGGCAGGGCGAAGCGGTTCTAGTGCCGAGCGCATACGGCGTCATCACGAGGCGACCGAAGGGGTGGCGGCTTTCGACGTACAGGTGTCCGGTGGCGGCTCAGTCCTCACCCTGCGCCGTGCCACACCGAGCTTGGCGCGGGGTGACCGACACCCCGCGCCAAGGTTCGCTGGCCCCTCCGCGAGTCCAGCTAGGCCGCTGTGATTTTCCTGTCGCCAAGAGGCCCCGTCACGCGAGCTGCGATGCCCAGCTTCGGCGGGGTCTACTGTGCCGCCCTGGCGCGGCCGATATGGCGCACGGGCCGGCACACGGATATCACTGACGCGGGGCGTGCGGCACCGAGACACTCTTGTCACTATCAAGACCTTGGGGTGGACCGCTGATCACGGGCCGGCAGCCCGCAGACTGCGAGGCAGCGTCTTCGATGAATCGGCTCTTGGCCTTGGTGTATCCCGCACGGTCCCCCCTGAAGCGCGCAGCGAGCGTTTGCTTCAACGCAACGTAGTCGGCCGCGAGCTTTGGGTTGGCCCGCAGGCTGTCCCGAAAGCGAAGGCACTTATCCATGTCCTCGTGTTCATCGACGAGGTGCAGGTGATGCGTGCGGTAAACGGTCGTCGGATAACAGAGAAAGCGCCTGTGCACGAGGTCCGCGTTGAATCGCGCGGGTAGCCGATATCCAGCCACTCGCATGACAGCGGCGCTACTCGCAGCCAGGTCGTCAACGAGCGCAATCATGTCGATCACGGCCTTGCCTGCAAGGCCACGAACGGCAGTCGAGCCGATGTGGTGGATCGGGATCCCAGGCAAGATCGGGGAGAGCCGTTCGCGCTCCGCGACGTAGAACGTCGGCCACGCCGGATCGTACTCGACGATCTCGATCGGTCCGTCGCCAGCGCCGATGAGCGCAGGCTCACGTGTCGCTGCGCCGCGCCTGCCCTCTGATCGCATCGCCGTCGCCCCAGCCCCAGATCGCGTCCCCGCTACCCCTAATCTCGTGCGCCATGGCGCTAGCCTATTCCCTCGATCGTTTGCGCGCAAAGGGCAGCGGCCCGATTTCGGTGCCCAAACCCAGCCTGATCGCGCCTAATCGAGGCCTATCCGCGCTGAGTCAATGGACGCGAACTCCTCGAAAAGCCCGAGAAACGGGGCGCGTCCGACGGATCGGCTGTGTTGCTTTGCAAGCAGGACGTCACCGGTTCGCTCCATTCGAAAGGTGCCCGCGAGAGCGGGCCTAGCCGTAGCCGAATCGGCCGATGGACGGGCGACGGGGGAGTCGAGCTCGGGCATCATCGACGCGCTGTAGCGCGCTCGGCAACGCGTTGAGGCGCGCCCAACGGCAGTCGTTGCGCGGACGACCACGTGGAGGGAAGTTCCCGAGACTCTGGGGGCCGGTGCTGGGTCAGGTTTACGAGTTCGTTTTCGCCCCCACCCTGAACTCGCTTCCAGGGAAGGTATTGAGCGCTGGCAGAACGTATGATGCTCTACGAGGACCAGCGGCCGACATCGGGGTGGGTGTACTGGTATTCGGGCCATTCCCCTCGGCAGGACCTGGGGTCCGTGTAACCACGCCACAGCAGCAAGAACCCCGCCCGCTGAGCGAGAGCGGGTGACGCGTGTCCGATCGCCCGAGGAGTATGCGCAGTCGACTGGATCCGAGCCACCCTGGCCGCCGCCAGTCAGCCAATCTGCTTGACGGTGTCGCCCCGCGCTTCGTTGTACCGCTGGTAGTTGAGGCAATTCGGCCCGTACGTCTCGTCCATTCCCGTTGGTACCGGGTTGCCGTAGGCGTTTGGACTGCTCTCCTGTATGACGGCACAGCCACTCCAGACGTGGATTAGCGCGGATTCTGCGAGCGACACCACTCCGTGACTCGTTGTCGCGAGTACGTAGCACTGGACCGTCTGCCCAGGGAATTCTTCGTGCCCCGGACGCATGTCGAAGTTCAACTCCGAACCGCGGTAGAAGTGCTGCGCTTCGTAGAGGGTTCCCGACGACAAGTGACCGGTATCGGTGCCGGCCCAGCCGATCGAGAACGTGAGATCGCCCCGGCTCCACCGCCCGCTGCCGCAACTGAGGTGTACCTGTTCTGCTATGAACGTGGCGCCTTCGTCAACGGGCCGACTAGGCCGCTGCCTGTTGGCCCCAGTGTCCTCACCTGGATGAATGGACCCTGGATCAGCTTGGCCGCATTGGCAGGAACGATGTAATTGTTGCTTAGGGCGATTGTCGCGCCCCCCGCGTTGCTGGCGGTGACGGCACACTCGACGTCGTCCCTCTCATGGTATTCCCTCAGGGTGAAATCCTGTCCCGTGTGCAACAGCTTGGTGGAGCGGACGCGGTGCCCGCGCCCCATGATCACCTTGTACCACGCGTAGGCGAATGAGGTTGGGTGATGGGCCCAAACGCCGCTCGTGCAGTGATTTGTGGCGCCGGCACCGACGTTCGGTGTGATATGCGGGCCGCGCTGTTTCGGCCCGGCAATCGCCGAAATCGCGAGCACGGGCGCCGCGGCAGTGAGCGCCACGGCCTGCGCGGAAGCGGTCAGGCTCGTTGAGCCCCTGGCGGCCGTCACCTCACATGCGAGCGTGGTCCCGGCAACGGGGTCGTCGGGCACGATGAGCGTCTGGCCGCCTGCCAGTGGCTGAGTGACCGACGGAAAGATGCCAGCACGCCATTTCAGCGCGATCGTGCGGGAGCGCGGGTGGGAGCGGCCGAGCGCACTGCGCTTTATCCACTTCGCCGGGAGCGAAGGCAGCGACGCCGTCGACGTCACGCTCCACTGATAGGTAAAGCTCGGACTGCCGAGCCAGCTCCCAGGGTTGCAGGTGAGCGTCTGGCCGGCCTTCGGCGTTCCGGCGATTTGGGGAGGTGAGGTGTTTTGGAGGGCTGGCTGCGGCGTTGGTTCCGACGGAGGCGAGGCGGCTTCCGGCTTGAAGTTCGCCTGGAGCAGGAGCTCTTGGCTGCCGCCCAGCGGCGGAGTAAGAACAGGGTTCTGTTCGGCGCCGTCGATGAAGGGGTCTGCGAAGTAGTCGAGCTCGTCGGCAATCGGCGCGAGTACGTTGTTGATTGGCGCGCCGGCACCGGCGATCACGTCGAGCGCGATCCGGTCTCCCGCTCTGACCGGAAGGCTGACTGCGAAGGGGCCTCGAACCGCATCTCCGGAGTCGGGCACCCTCTGCGCCGCGCTGGTCCCTACCGCGGCGTACTTGCCGCCGCCAGCCGGGCGTACGATGCGCAACCTGTATTCGGCGTTCATGTCGCCGGAGCGCACACTCCAAGAGCTGATCGTCCCATTTGCGGGTACGGTCAGCGTCTCGCCGGGCGCAGCCACTTGGTAGACGGTGATCCCAGGCGTGCCCCCGAACGTGCTGTCGTAGCCGTCTTCCAGCCCGCTTCCCAGCGTCGTATCGGCGCTCGCGGACGCTGTGGCCGTCATGAGGACGAGCGTGCACGCACACGCGAACGAGATTGCGCAGATCCGTCTCCTTGCCGGGTCCCCCAAGGAATTCATCGGCTCGCGCCATCCTACATGGCCCCCCGCGGGCCGACACCTGGCCATCATTTTCGGCCCAAGCGCTGACGCGGCCCTTGACCGATGCTCGCCGGGAGACTCGGTCGGCCTCCACCAGGCGTGTAGCATGCGCCCTCACGGCTTCAGCCGAGGGGGGGAAGTTGTTTTGAGAAGGGCTTGCGCGGCAGTCTCCGTCGGACTCACGATCGCCCTTCTTGCGGGCGCGTCGGGAGATGTTCCAGCATCCGCCGACACGACGCTGGGGAGCTCACTGACGGATGGCTATGACGCGACGTTCGGTGGGGGGCCTGGCATCACGACCTACCAAGTGGCTGCGCCCGGCGAGATCCTGACGACACCGTCGTCGGGTTTGGTCACCTCATGGAGCGTTCGCTCTGGCGATATCGGTGCCAGATACCAGCTCCGCATCCTGCGCCCCGCGGCTGGAGGAGCATTCACCGCGAGCGGGACGAGTGCATCGCAGACGGTGCCCGACGCAGAAGACCGCGTGCGCGGGCCGTTTCCGGTGAGCCTGTCGGTCCAGGCCGGCGATCGGATAGCGCTCGATGTGCTCGCCGGTGCCGGTGCGCCGATCAACAACACGCTCGCCCCGATGGCAGACGAACTGAACTACCTCAGTGATCCGCTCGCCGATGGCGAAACCAAAGAACCGGTGTTGACGGCCCCTCTCGGCAGTAACCAGGAGCTCCTGCTGCAGGTCGACTTCGCGCCCTCTGCGCCCGCACCCGTGAACGTCTCTCAGCCGAGTATCTCAGGCGAAGCCCGCGCCGGCTCGACCCTGACCGGCAGCGAAGGCAGCTGGGAAAATGCGAGCTCCTACACCTTCCAGTGGCAGCGATGTGTCGGCGAAGCTTGCGCCCCTATAGCCGGAGCAACGAGCACGCGCTACACCGCGACGATGGCCGACGAAGGGCAGGCGTTGCGCATCGCCGTCACAGCGACGAGCCCGGGCGGCCGAATGATCACCGCATACTCGCAGCCCACAAGCCCGGTTCTACCGGGCCCGCCCGAAAACCACGGCGCGCCCACGATAACTGGCGAAGCGCGCGACCAGGAGACGCTGACGGGAGCGCCCGGCATCTGGACCGGCAATCCGACCGCCTTCGAATACCAATGGCTTCGCTGCCCGGCCTCGGGCTCGGGCTCGAGCTGCGAACCGATCGCGGGTGCCACCTCCACCGCCTACACCGCCGGCCATGGCGACACGGGCGGCACAATCAGGCTGCGCGTAACGGCCAAGAACGCAAACCCCGGATCGGCCTCAGCCGAATCGGCCTCCACCGGCATCGTGCAACCGTTCGTGCTGCGGGCTGAGTTCACCGTCGGACCCAACCCGACCTGTACCGGGATTCCCACGGTACTCGACGCAAGTGGCTCAAAGACACCGAACCCGCCGATCACCAGCTACCGCTTCGACTACATCGCCTTTCCTCAGATCCTCTACCTCGAAGCAGGCTTTGCTGAAGCCGGGAACCAAACGCCCGGGGAACACCGCGGCCTCGCGATGTTCGAACACTTCTTCGCCTCGAAGAGGGCGATGCCCCTGCTCCCCAACAGTCCGATTCCGCGCCGAGTTGTTACCTTCACCTTCAATCGTCCCTACGAAGATCCGGATATCTACGGGAGCCAACAGGATTCCGTACTCGGAGCCGGCCCGGGCGAATACATGCGCGATGAGGTGCGGATCGTGCTCACCGTCGCCGATCGCACCGGCGCGGTCGCCAGGACGAGCACCGACGTCACGTTCAACCAATACCGCTCCGGGCAGTCACGCGTAACCGTGTGCCCGCAGTCTTCTCTCCTCGTCAGACCCGTCGCCTTCAGCTTGACCCCGCCGAGCAAAGTCAAGGTCTCACAGGCCGGGATCACCCAATCGGTTCGTTGTACCACCGCAACGCCCTGCGCTGGCGCGATTTCGCTGGTCTCGTTGCGCGCAGCCGCCGCGAGCGCCCGCAAGCCACACTCCGCTCGGAGTCAGGTCGTGATCGCCAGCGACCGCTTCTTCGAGATTCCCGCCCACCACACCGCCACGGTTCGCGCGATGCTTACCGCGGTGGGCCGCGCGCTGCTCCGACGCCACAAGGCCGCGCGGGCCTTCGTGCATCTCACCAGCATCGGTCTGACCGGCAGGGCGACCACGCGAACATTCCGCGTCGTGCTTCACCGCGCGTAGAGACTGACCCACACATATCGGACCGGCCGTTGCGCGTCGCGCTCCGTCAGCCTCCGCCGGGCTGCACATGGCGTACCGTCCAGGACTGACGCGCACAAACCGCAGCGACGGGCCGGCGACATTCGCAGCCAGGCAGGCCTCGACGGATCCCCAACGAACGGGCGCCCCAAGGAGTGCGTCCGCCGCTTTATGCACGTCGCCAACGTGTGCGGTGTGAACGCCGTCAACCCGGGAGCGGAAGGCCGGGCGCGATGGGCGACATCACGGGCAACGCGGGCACGACGTTCGCCGTGCAGTCGTTGTGGAGCAACGACACGGCCGGCGGAACCGGCTACTGCGCCGGGGCGGGGACCGACCTGTCCGGTTGACCCGCTCGAGCGCACCTTTGCTGACCTCGGTCTAGCCGCTCCACTAGTCGCCGCGCCGACGTTCGGGCGCGCTTAGAAGTCTCGCGGGGTTCCCGTGGGCCGCTACGCGACCTGGCGGGTGCATCGGTTCTTCGGGTTGATGTTTAGAAAGCGCGTGGCTGGGCACTGTGCGTACCGGGACGGTGCCCGAGTCGGTGTGGTACGGGAAACGGAGGGCCCGCGCGAGTGCGCGGCGGTAGACAGGGTGGTGGGGTTTGCTGATCGAAGGAGCGGAGGGGTTGGACTCATGAGCGAGGACGGAAAGGGTTGTCGCTTAGTGGGATGGTCCGTGCCGCATTGCGCCCGGATTGTTGCCACCGCTACGTTCGTGGCGATCGCCGCGATCCTCCCTATGGCTGCGAGCGCATCCGCCTTCACCGCGACAGGGACCATTGAACAGGTGTTCGCCACCGGCCTGGCCCCCAACGCCCAAGCATCGCTGCTGAAGGGCGACAAGGTTATCCACACCCAGAGCGCGGATTCCGAAGGCGGGCTGCTGTTCCGGGAAGTCAAGCCGGGAACCGGCTACCGGGTCAAGCTGGCATCCAACGAAGAAGAGTCCGGCAACCTTACGGTCTACAAGTACGACACCAAATACGCCGCGCCGTGGGATCCCGAAATCTACAACCAGGAAATTAAGGACAACGGATACCAATATCTGACGACACGCGACGGCACCAAGCTGGCGATCGACGTCCACCCGCCGACGGAACCCGCAGGTGAGCCGGGCACGGGCGGGGAACTAAAGCTTCCGGAATTTCCGACCTCGGCGAGCCATGTGCCGCCGTACCCGACGCTGATCGAGTATTCCGGCTACGGGTATGCCAACCCTGCCGGCCCCGAAAACGGGATCGCTGTGCTCGCCAACCTGATGGGCTTCGCCGTGGTCGACGTGAACATGAGAGGAAGCGGCTGCTCCGGCGGCGCCTACGACTTCTTCGAACCACTGCAGAACACCGACGGTTTCGACGTGATCGAAACGATCGCCAAACAGCCCTGGGTCCTCGGTCACAAGGTCGGGATGCTCGGCATCTCCTACGGAGCGATCAGCCAGCTGTTCACCGCGCAGCTTGACCCGGCCGGCCTCGAGGCGATAGCCCCGATGTCAACGATCGACGCGACAGCGACAACGCTCTACCCCGGGGGGATCCTCAACGACGGCTTTGCCGTTGCGTGGGCCGCACAGCGCCAGCAGAACGCCGAACCCGCCCCCGGCGGCCAGGCGTGGGCACAGAAACGGATCGAAGAAGGCGACACAACCTGCAAGGCAAACCAGGCCCTCCACGGCGAGGCCGATGACCTGCACAAGAAGATCGACGAAAACTCGCTCTACCATCCGAAGGTGGCCGATTCGCTCGATCCGATCACGTTCGTCAACAAAATCACTGTGCCGACGTACATGGCGTGCCAGTTCGAGGACGAGCAGACCGGCGGCCACTGCCTTGATCTTGCTCAGCACTTCACCGGCACTAGCCACAAGTGGTTCACTTTCACCAACGGCGCCCACGTCGACTCGCTCGATCCGTACACGTACACCCGGATGTATGACTTCCTGGAGCTCTATGTCGCGCATAAGGCACCGATCGAAGAATCAGCGATCGTGAAAGCGTCGGCCCCAGTCGTCTATAAAGAAGCGATGGGGCTGCCCGACGCCGATCTGATCACTCTCCCGCCGGATCCGATCCAGGAACAGCCGACGTACGAAAAAGCGCTCGCGGAATTCGAAACACTCCCTGAGATCAGGGTGCTGGTCGACAACGGCGCAGGTGAAGCGCCTCTCGGCGGCACGACGGCGGCCGGCAATCCATATCCGGCTTACGAACACACGTTCGCGGCATTTCCGATCCCCGGCACGGTCGCCCAGTCTTGGTACTTCGGCCCGGGTGGAACGCTCACTGAACAGAAGCCGATGAGCGAAGGCGTCGACAAATACATCTCGAATGCAAGTGCCACGCCGTTGACCGACTACTCCGACAACACCGGGAGCGGGGGCCTCTGGAGCGACGCTGAAAAGTGGGAATACAACTGGGTCCAGAACCCGGCGGGCACCGCGGTCTCCTACGTGACGGCGCCGCTCACGACGAACACCACCGCGATCGGCGGAGGCGCAGTGAAGCTCTGGATCAAGTCATCGACTCCCGACGTCGATTTCCAGGCGACCGTCACCGAAGTGCGCCCCGACGGCAACGAGACGTTCGTCCAGGATGGCTGGCTGCGAGCGAGCGAGCGCAAGCTAGCGGCCAAGGGGACGACGAACATGTTCAAGCAGAAGCCCACAGTGCTGCAGCCAATCCCGACATTCCTCGAAAGCGACCGGGAATCGATGCCGGCGAACGAATTCGCTCCCGTCACGATCCCGTTGTACTTCGAGGGGCATGCCTACCGGAAGGGTTCGCGGATCAGGGTGATCATCTCCGCACCTAACGGGACCCAGCCGATCTGGTCGTTCAGCCACACCGAGCCTGAAGGCGGCACGGCATCGGAGGAAGTGGCGTTCACGCCGAGCATGCCATCGAGCCTCACGCTTCCAGTCGTGCCGGGGCTAACGATCCCGACGTCGCTGCCCGCGTGCCCCAGTCTGCGCAACGAGCCCTGTCGCCCGTATGAGGCAATCGTGAACGACGGTTCCTGACGGTGGCTTTCGCCTCCTTGCGGGCATGACGCGGCGGCCGCTACCTCGCCTCTTGAGCCGATGATGCGGCCGACACGATGGGAGCGAGCGTGATCGCTGTCTAACCGTTCCGTGCGAGAGCCCGTGGCAGAGGAAAGAGAAGCCGGGGCTCGGGCCGCCTCTGAAGAGATCTGACGTTCCCTAGGTCCAGCCGGCGGGAGCCAGACGGGTCCGCAAAGAGGGCTCGCGCGAGTAGGCGAATATCGCGGCCATCGGCGACAAAGCGCACGGCAACGACGTTCAACTTCCGCGCGATCAGCGAGTTCAATTGACGACGCTCGTGCTCGTCCCTCTTGCGCGCAACCAGATCGGCCGAGTCGGTGCGCGTCCTGGTCCCCGATTCGCTCCGGGTAACAGCGGCCAAATCCAGCGCCGCAAGGTGTTCGCACTCAAGGCCAGCCACCAGGTCCGACGCCGATAGCAGCAGTTTCCCCTCGACGCTGTCGCCGAACCGGCCCCCTCCTAGCCTCGGCGCGTCGACCCACGCATGCAACCGCGCATGATAAGATGCAGATGTGTCCAAGACGATTCAGATTCGGGACATCGATGACGAGGTTTACGCCGGCCTACGCAGGCGGGCTGCCGAGCAGGGAGTCAGCGTCCCTGAGCTGCTGCGCGCCGAGGCGACGCGCATCGCCGCCCGCCCCAGCATCGCGACGTGGCTCGCATCGACGCGTAGGCGTTCGTCGGGCGTCGGAGCGAAAGATGTTCTGGTGGCGCTCGACGACCTGCGCGATGCTGGTCGTTGACGCCTCGTGCATCGCTGAGGTCGTGCTCGCGGGACCCGATGCCGAGCCGGTGCGAGAACGCCTGGAAAGCGACCCCGAGCAGGCTGCTCCGCACCTGGTGGATGCTGAGGTTCTCGGGGTGGTCCGGCGGGCCCACCTGCGCGGCGAGCTCGACGGAACCGCAGCTCACCAGGCGATCGACGACTTGGAGTCTTGGCCGGCCACACGTGTGGACCATCGGCCGCTGCTCGAGCGGGCATGGCAGCTGCGCGACTCCCTGAGCGCACCGGATGCCCTGTACGTCGCGCTTGCCGAGGCACTGAACGCCACACTGCTCACGCTCGACCGACGCCTCGCCCGAGCTGAGGGTCCGCACTGCCGGGTTGACGTCCCGTAGACCCGCGACCCGCGCTACGAGTGGCCCCGCGCGAGCTCACCGTCGAGCAAGGAGTCGCCCGGAGCTCTACGCGTGCCGCTCCATGAAGTCCTCGATCGCCGCAACGTAGGCCGCCTGCTCCTCGATGAACATCATGTGGGCGCTGTCATCGAACACGCGGAGCTCCGCGCCGGGAATCCCGCCCGCGATCGCCTCGGCGGCCGCCACCGTGCATGTCCGGTCGTGACGCCCGGCGAGAACGAGCACGGGATGCGATACCTGCCCCAACTGCTGCTCGACATCGATGTCGCCGTAGCCTTCGCGCGCCGCGACGCGCAGGACCTCTGGTGCGAAGACCATTTCGTCCAATCGGGCGCGCATTGCCTCGATCCGCGGATCCAGCGGGTCGCGAAAGTGAAACGGCAACTGATCGGAGAGGATTTCGCGGCACTGCTCGGCCGTGCTCGCATCGGCCTCGCGCGCCCACGAGCTCGTCACCTGCTCTCGAAGTGACTCGGGTTCGAAGGCCGCAAGGTTCTCACCGACAGTCTCGAGGTAGCTCGCTGCCGGAACACCCGCCGAGATGATGCTTGCAACCGGCTCTCCCGCGAAGTCGACGGCGTGTTGCAGCGCCACGAACGCACCGAACGAGTGGCCCAGCACGGCGTAGTCCTCGATGCCGAGGGTTGTAGCGAGCGCGTCGACGTCCGCCGCCAATCGGGTCAGCGTCCAGGTTCCTCGCGCAGCGGGGTCGGAGCGACCCTGCGAGCGGAGGTCGACGAAGAGCAGCCGGCAGCGTGAGCCGAGGCCGTCCAGGTGGGCGCCGAACATCGTGTGATCCAGACCAGGGCCGCCATGAAGCACGAACAGCGGTATCGATCCCGTTCCTTGTTCGGCTACGAAGAGCCGCGTGTCGTCGACCTCTACCAGTCGGCCGTCCATGGCCCAACACTACCGGCGCGCTCGCGGCACAGGCGCGGGGGCGGTTGGTCGCGCCGTTCGGCGTGCTTCAGCCGTACGTAGTTCTCACGCTCCGCGTGCGGCAAATGACCCTCGCACGTGCTTGCGCGGATACCTAGCCTGGCCAGAGGTCCGAGACACAAACGCCGCCTTTGCTTGGGACTGCGTGACGGAGGAGGAAGTGATGACTCAGAGCGGCCCGCGAGTGCCCCGCGTCTTGGCGATCGACGCGGGCGGCACGATGACCGACACGTTCATCGTGGACGACCAGGGCTCGTTCGTGGTGGGCAAGGCGCAGACGACTCCCGAGGATGAGTCGGTTGGCTTCATGGCATCGGCGCGCGATGCGCTCGCGCAATGGGACTCGACGCCGGAGCTGGGCTTTCCGACGGTCGCCTCCGGGATCTACTCGGGGACCGCGATGCTGAACCGGCTGCTCCAGCGCAAGGGGTTGAGGATCGGCTGCATCGTCAATGCCGGGCACGAGGATTACCTTCGGCTGGAGCGTGGGATTCAGACGCACCTCGGCTCCTCCTACGCCGACCGCCTCCACCTCGCGACGCACTTCCACAACGAGCCGCTCGTCCCACGCGCACGCATGAAGGGCGTGCGGGGGCGCATCGACGTGTTCGGCGATGAGGTCCTGCCGCTGCGCGAGGAGGACGTGGGCGACGCCGCAGTCGCGTTGCTGGACGATGGCGTGGAAGGCATCGTCGTCTCGCTGCTCTTCTCCTACCGCAACGCCAAGCACGAGCGGCGTGTAGCGGAGATCATCGAGCAGGAGAAGCAAGCGCGCGGCGTCAATGGCTCGGTGCCGGTGTTCCTCTCCTCCGAGCTGTACCCGATGCGCCGGGACCTACCCCGCCTGAACTCGACGGTGATCGAGGCCTATGCGGCGGAGCCCTCGCGATCGACTCTGAAGACGGTGCGCGAGGTCACCAAGGAGCACGGAGCACCGTTTGAGCTGCGGGTCATGGCTGCACACGGCGGCACGATCTCGATCGAGGCCAAAGAGCTCGGCCGGACGCTCGTCTCCGGGCCCGTCGGCGGGGTCGTCGGCGGGCAGGCGCTTGCGCAGCGGATGGGGTTGAGCAACGTGCTGTGTACCGACATCGGTGGCACCTCGTTCGACATCGCGCTGATCACCGACGGGCGCTTCGAGATAACCCAGACACCTGACATCGCGCGGTTCGTCATGAACATGCCGCTGGTGCGGATCGACTCGATCGGCGCTGGGACGGGATCTTTCGTGCGCGTGAACCCGAACTCCAACCGGCCGGAGCTCGGCCCTGACTCGGCGGGCTCGCGCATCGGCGTGTGCTGGCCAGAGGGCGGGCTCGACACCGTCTCCGTCACCGATCTCAACCTCGTGCTGGGCCGTCTCAATCCGGATTACTTCCTCGGCGGTGAGGTCGAGCTGGACGTCGAGGCCGCGCGCGCAGCGATCACGCGTCAGATCGCGCGGCCGCTCGGGCTCGAGGTCGAGACGGCCGCGGCGGGCGTGATCGAGCTGTTCGAGCAGACGCTCAAGAACGAGGCCGTCGGGCGGATTCTCGGCAAGGGCTACTCGCCCGCCGACTATACGCTGCTCTGCTACGGCGGAGGCGGCCCGCTCCACGTCGCCGGGTACACCGACGGCGTGACCTATGGCGAGGTGCTCGTGCCCGCATGGGCTGCGGGCTTCTCGGCGTTCGGCTGCGCGTGCGCGGATTTCGACTATCGCTACGACCAGACGGTCGACATGCCGCTGCTGCCCACGTTCGGCGAGGCCGAACGTGCCGGGATCGGCGCGATGATCACCGATGCCTGGCTTGGCCTGCAGGAGCGGGTGGCCGCCGAGTTCGACGAAGTCGGGAATCACGCGCGAGAGCATCCGCTTCACGCATGCCGTGCGCATGCAGTACTACGGCCAGCTCAACGACATCGAGTTCGTCTCTCCGCACGCCGCGCTGGCGGACTCCTCGCAGGTGGACGACCTGATCGAGACCTTCGAGGACGCATACGCGAAGATGTACGCATCCTCCGCGCGCTCGCCGGAGTTCGGCTATCTGGTCACGCACGTGATCGTCCACGGGACGGTGGACGTGGAGAAGCCCGCCTTGCCGCAGCTGGCAGAAGTACCGGGCAAGCCACCGATCAAGGCGATCAGGCCGGTCCACTGGGGCCGCGCCAGCGGAGGCGAGGCGGTTGAGACCGAGATCTTTCAGCTCGAGTCCGTCCAGTCCGGCAACTCGATCGAGGGCCCCGCGATCGTCGAGCACTCTGCGACGACCTTCGCGATACCGCCAGGCCGCCGAGCGAGGCTCGACGGACATCAGATATTCCACCTCACCAACACGAAGGGATCGGGCGATGGCGACCGTTGAAGCCACACACGACCTCGAGACGGGCGGCGGGCCGGGCATCGGCTGGGATGGGCGGCGCCTGGACGAGATGCTCGCTGAGTCCGAGCGCCTGTTCGCAGAGACCGGCCACTACGGCGGGCTTCGCGAGCTCGAGCTGATGGCCTCTGACCCGATCGGCTACGAGAAGCTGTTCTCTCGAATCCGAGGTGGGCTGGTGTCCGCCCGCGAGACGGCGCTCAATATCTCGGCTTCGCCGATCGTACGCGAGCTGGGCGAGCTGTGCTTCGCCCTGTACACCCCGGAGGGAGACTCGCTGGCCCTATCCACAGGAATCATCGTCCACGTCCACACAATGTCCGACGCGATCAAGTGGATGGTACGCAACGGCTACGAGGACAACCCCGCGATCAGGCCGGGGGACATCTTCGCCAACAACGATCCGACGATCGGCGACGTGCACAACGCCGACGTACAGACCTTCGTGCCGATCTTCTTCGAGGACGAGCTGATCGCTTGGGCGGGCGGCGTGACGCACGTGCTCGATATCGGTGCAAGCACGCCCGGAGGTGTACCAGTCGGGCCGACCATGCGCTACGAGGATGGCATCGACCTGCCGTGCATGAAGATCGGCGAGCACGACGAGCTCGCGAGGTGGCACCTCGAGCGGTGCAAGAAGCGCACGCGCGCCTCGGTCTACTACCTGCTCGACGAGCGCACGCGCCTTGCCGGCTGCCACATGATCCGCGAGACGGTCGAGCGCGTGGTGCTCGAGGAGGGCGTCGATCGGTTCAAGCGCTTCAGCCGGGAGGTCATCGAGGAGGGCCGGCGTTCCTTCAAGTCCCGCATCCGCGAGATGACCGTGCCGGGTCGATATCGCTCACCGGCCGGCTTCGACGCGGAGTTCGCCGACAAGGCCCAGCTCCCGGCGCGCGCGCGGCGCGACATCATCATGCACTCGACTTTCGAGGTGCGGATCGGCGGGGACGGAACCTACGAGCTCGACTACGACGGTTGCTCGGCCTGGGGTTGGCACTCGATGAACTGCACCCCGTCGGGAATGCAGGGGGCGATCTGGGTGATGTTCACCCAGACGCTGATCTGCAACGACAAGGTGAACGACGGCGCTTACTTCGCGATCGAGACCAACTTCCCGGAGGGCACGATCGCCAACATCGGCGACGCCGAGGGCTCGACCGCGATCGCGTGGGCTTTCTTGCAGCCCTCATTCACCGGCTTCCCTCGCACGATCTCCCGCGCCCTGCAGGCCCGCGGGTTCATCGAGGAGGTACTGGCCGCCTACTCCGTGTCCGGCAACGTCCAGCAGGGGGGCGGCATCGACCAGTACGGCAACTCCTCGGCGATCATGAACTTCGAGGTCTCGGCGCAGGGAATGGGCGCGAAGTACGTCCTCGACGGAACCGACTACTGCGCGGCCATGTTCAACCCCGAGGGAGACATGGGAGACGTCGAGATGTGGGAGCTGATCTCACCGTTCGTCTATCTCTCGCGCCGTGTAAAGGCTTCTTCGGGCGGGTCTGGCCGCCATCGCGGCGGGTCGAGCTTCGAGTCGCTGTTCATGGTCAACAAGACGCCGTTCTGGGAGCTTCAGAACATCGGCACCGGACGCGTGCTCTCATCGTCGGGGCTGTTCGGCGGTTACCCGGGGGCGACCGCCTACATACACAACATCCACGGCGCGGACCTGATCGAGCGCGCACGAAGAGGCGAGGCCTACCCGGTGGCCGATGGAGACTTCGAGCGCCCCGCGCTGATGGAGATCCACGGCAGCTCGCGCGACTACAAGCGCGATGGGCTGACCCTACTCGAGCCGTTCTCCAACGGAGACCTGTACCTGTCGGTGATGAAGGGTGGGGCAGGTCTGGGGGACCCGTTGCTGCGACCGCGCGAGGCCGTCGAGCGAGACGTCGAGGAGGGCCACCTGCTTCCCCGCTTCGCCGAGTCGGTCTACGGCGTGTCCGATCGCGAGGGCTATCCGGCGCCGGCGGCTCGAGCGCGCAATACCGGTGCGCGAGTGGGTGGCGTCCGAGCGCGAGCGGGTACTTGCTCAGGAATTCGCTGAGCCCGTCAAGACGATGTTTGCCGAATCGATGCGGCTGTCGCCACGCTGGGCGGCGGAGTATCGCGGCTTCTGGGACCTGCCGGAGGACTTCGAGTACGAGGCCGCAACGCCAACGGTCGCTCGTAGAGCGCTCTGAGCCCGGCAAGCTCGACCCCGACGCCGCCGCCGACGCCTTCCTGGCCGCCTCTGATCCGCGGCCCGGTGAAGATGGGATCCCGTCGGCCGCAGGAGGCAATCTGGACGTCGAGACCCTTGCAGCGCTGCTCGACGAGAAGCTCTCTCGACGGGAGGTCAAGGACATCCAGTCCGGCTACAAGGACGCCGACCGCTTCGAGAAGTGGCTCTCCGTGCTCCAGCGTCGCGTCCCCTACGGGGACCCAATCGTGCTGCCCGCGGGCGAGGGGCTGAACATCGTCCGCCGCCGATCCGATGGGCAGCTGACCTACCGCTGCGACTGCGGGCACGACTTCTGCGCACACAACCGCAACTGGAAGATGGACGCCGTCATTTACGTACGCGACACCGAGGAGGCGCTGCTCGAGATCTATC
This sequence comes from uncultured Solirubrobacteraceae bacterium, assembly GCA_963743505.1. Lineage (GTDB taxonomy): Bacteria > Actinomycetota > Thermoleophilia > Solirubrobacterales > Solirubrobacteraceae > Palsa-744. The sequence goes on from CAVUPZ010000006.1 coordinate 101,623, forward strand.
CGAAGATGGCCGGACCCGATCCCAAGCTTCAGCAGATCCGCGAGTACTGCTGTCCCGCGTGCGCGCGCCAGCTCGAGGTCGAGGCGCTGCAGCCCGGCTACCCGGTGGTTCACGAGTTTCTCCCGGACGTAGAGGGCTTCTACCGCGGGTGGCTCGGGCGCGCGATGCCGGCGTAGGACGGACGCCCCGCGACGACTCGACGCTTTCGCCGGCCGGTGGCCTTTGTGCCCGACGCGGCGCGATCGACGAGCTCCGCCATCGCCCGTTCAATCCCCTCGCAGAGGACGTCCAGGTCGGCAGCCGTGTCGTAATCGCCCGTCACACCGAAGGTAACCGCCCCATCGTATGAGAAGATCGCCACACCCACGCGCACGTGGCCGCCGAGGGGAACGTATGGGAAGGACTCGAGCATCCGCCGACCCGCCGCGTACAGTGGGTGCTGCGGGCCCGGGACGTTCGTCGTCACCGTGTTCACATTATGCTGCGGGACGCGCGTGCCGAGTCGCTCCGCGAGCGCGAGCAGCATCGGTGGGGCGAAGCCTGCCAGTGAAGTGAGGACCTCGCCGGCGACGGCCTCTTTGGAGTACTTGAGATCGGCCATCTGGGCACGGATCGCGTCCAGCCGCCGGCGCGGGTCCGCGATGTCGACGGGCAGGTCGGCGAACATCGCGGAAACACGGTTGTTATACACGCCGTGCTCGCCCGGAGAGCGCACGGACACCGGCACGAGCGTCCGCACCACCCTGTCGACGGACTCCCCGCGCGAGATCAGCAGCTCGCGAAAGCCCCCGGTTATCGCCGCGAGCACGATGTCGTTGACCGTGCCCCCGAGCGCGCTGCGAACGGTCTTGACGTCAGAGAGCCGGGCTCGCGCCCAGCCCCAGCGACGATGGGGCCCAACCGATCCGTTGAGCGACGATGGCGTCGTCGGGCGGACCACGTCCCGCAGGCGCAACAGGCCCTGCGCCGCATCCCGGCCCCGGATTGCAAGCGAGCGCGGGGCCGCGAGCGCGCACGCCAGCTCATACGGGCTGGTCAGAGTAGCGGCGACCGATCGCGCGAGCAGCTCGACGCCGCGCGGCTCCGGACGCGGCTTCCAGGTGTCCTTTCCAGGGGGCTCCGAGGTCCGCGCAGGATCGAGCATGACGGTAATGAGGTCGGTGCCCGAGACGCCGTCGACCATACAGTGGTGGATCTTCGACAGCAGCGCCCACCGCTGCTCCTCCAGACCCTCGACGATCCACATCTCCCACAGGGGCTTGTGGCGGTCGAGCTGCTGTGACATCACACGCCCGACGAGGTGGCGGAGCTCGGTTTGCCCTCCGGGTGCGGGCAGCGCCGTGCGCCGCAGGTGGTAGTCGAGGTTGAAATGGTGATCGTCGACCCACACGGGACGCCCCGCTCCGAACACGATGAAGCGCACGATCTGCCGATAGCGAGGCACGAGCGAGAGCTTGCCGAGCACCATCTCACGCAGCTCTTCAGGCCGCGGGGGCGGCCCCTCGAATATGCCCACCGAGCCGATGTGCATGTGGGTGACGGCATCCTCGAACTCGAGAAAGGATGCGTCGAGCGTGCTCATCTGGCTCGCCGCGGCGACGTGCGACTCCCGCTCCTCGGGCATGACCCCTCCGTTTTCTCGCTTGCTCGGAGCCTAGGTCGTCCCGGCTGCGCTGCCATCCGCAGTAAGCACGAGGCGCGCTCGGTAACTTGTTCGGCGACTGCAAGCGCGCCGCGGCCCCCGACGAGGACTGCGAGCGCTGCAACGAAGTCAATCTCGACCACGCAGGTGCAGCCTGAGCCACGTCCTCGCACGTGTCGAGACGGCATCCCCGTCGGCACACCACCGTCGCTCACGAGCGATGCCGTCCGGGTCGACGCGCGTCAGTTTCCGTGTTCGTCTACGGAGGGGAGGGTCAGGAGCTCGGTGCACGCTCGAGAGTGCGCCGCTTGAGCTCGTAGGCGCCGGGCTCCAGATGCCGGGTCCTGCGACGGTAGGCGCTCCACATCCATGGCCATTGGTTGGGGTCGTTGCCGTTCTCATCCACATACCAGCTCGTGCAGCCCGTGTGCCAGACCGTTGCCGCGAGGGCCGCCCGAAGCTCGCGGTCGAAGGTGTCGGCGCGCTCGCGCCGGACCTCGATGCGATCTGTGCCCGTGGACTTGAGCGCATCGAGCGCCGCGATGACGTGCGCGACCCCCGCCTCGATAACGTAGATCACAGACCCGGTGCCGCCGTTCGTGTTCGGACCGTAGAGGAGGAACATGTTCGGGAAGCCAGGCACGCTGAGTCCGAGGTAGGCGCGAGCGACGGGGTCCCACTCCTCGGCAAGGCTCCGCCCGCCCGCGCCGATGACCTCCATCGGAGCGACAAATGCGTGACTCTCAAAGCCGGTGGCGAGGACGATCGCGTCGGCGGGCCGCTCGGCGCCGTCCTGTGAGCGGATACCAGTGGGAGTGATCTGCTCGATCCGCTCGGTGATCAGTTCGACGTTGGGCTTTTCGAGGGTTGGATACCACTCATCTGTGAGCATGATCCGCTTGCAGCCGATCTCGTCGGCCGGCGTGACCCTCGCCCGCAGGTCGCTGTCCTTGACCGCCTTCTCGATCTGCCAGCGGCCGGCAGCGCGGAAGGGTGCGAGGAGCCACCGCTGGCTTGTCATCCCCGCGGCGCCAATGTCCATGAACGCGAACGTTGCCAGCCGGTCCAGGCGCTGCAACGCTGGGAAACGCGCGAACAGGCGCTTGGCACGCTCGGAGTATTCGAAGTCCATCTTGGGCATCGTCCAGCCGGGCGAGCGCTGGTAGACGTCTATCTGCCCCGCGATCGACTGGATCGCGGGGACCGTCTGGATCGCGCTGCATCCGCTGCCGATGACCGCGACGCGCTGGCCCGCGAGATCGACGTCGTGGTTCCACTCGGCGGTGTGGAACACCGGGCCGGCAAAGCTGTCGAGGCCTCTGAGCGCCGGCTTTTTGGGGATCGACAGCTGGCCGCACGCCGTGAGCACGATGTCGGCCTCAAACGATCCGGCGCTCGTCTGCAGCCGCCACTTACCGCGCTCCTCGTCCCACTGCGCCCGTGTGACCTCGGTGCCGGTTCTGGTGCGCTCGAGCACGCCGTGGCGACGGGCGACTTCTTCGATGTACTGCTGGATCTCGGCCTGCGGCGCGTAGCGGCGCGACCAGTGTGGGTTCGGTTCAAAGGAGAACTCATACAGGTGCGAGGGCACGTCGCACGCTGCGCCCGGGTAGGTGTTGTGGGCCCACACGCCGCCCACCCGCTCACCGCGCTCGGTTCGCCTCCATCGAGGGTAGTTCGCCCGTATCTCACCACGGGCTACGACGGATGTCGGTAGGCGGGCGGCGGCTCAGGCTTGCTGCGAGGGCGATGAGGCGTCGTACGTTGTCATGAGTGGTTCCAGCCGCGTGGCGATTTGCGGCGGCGGCGTGGCGGCGGTGGAGGCTCTGCTGGCGCTACGCGAGTATCTCGCGATTCGCCCGCACATCGATCTCATCGCGCCCAATAGCAAGTTCGTCTATCAGCCGATGGCAGTCGCGGAGCCGTTCGGTCTTGCTCGGACCCGGATACTGGATATCGCCGACATCGCTAGAGAGCTTGCCGCCGAGCTACATGTCGGCATGCTGGCGCAGGTGGACACCGTGCACCGCTGCGTCGTGCTCGCCAGCGGCACGCAGTTGCCGTATGACGCCGTGATCGTCGCCGTCGGAGGCAGGCGTAGCTCATGGCTGCCGGGTGCAACGCATTTCGGAGGCGCCGACGACGTTGGTTCGTTCGCAGGCCTGCTGGCACGGTTGGAGCGAGGCGACATACCTCGACTGGCATTCGCGTCCCCGCCAGGGGTGCGCTGGACGCTGCCACTCTACGAGCTGGCCCTGCTCACCGCCTCCTGGGTCGCCGAGCGGGGCGTGACCGGCGTGGAGCTGAGCGTCATCACGCCCGAGGCGGACCCGCTCTCGATCTTCGGCACCGCGGCGAGCCGGATGTTGCGCGGCCAGCTCTCCGATCGCGGAATCCATCTGCGATCCGGCGCCGCCGTGGAGACGCTGACGCCCGGCCGGCTCGAGCTGAGGTCGGGTGAGACGGTGGGCGTCGATGAGGTGGTCGCGCTGGCGCGGCTCGAGGGACCACGCGTGCACGGACTGCCGGCCGACGCCGACGGGTTCATCCTCGTCGACGATCACTGCCGCGTCGTCGGGCTGGACGATGTCTACGCCGCCGGCGATGGGACCGCCTTCCCGATCAAGCAGGGGGGAATCGCGACGCAGCAGGCCGATGTCGCGGCCCAATCGGTCGCCGCCAGCTTGGGTGCCCCTTTGCTGCCATCGGTCTTCGAGCCGCTGCTGAGGGGGATGCTCCTCACCGGAGTCGCACCGATGTACCTCCGAGGCGATGCCGGTGTCACATCGGTCGAGACGGGCGAGGTCGCGGCCAACCCCCTATGGTGGCCCCCGACGAAGATCGCCGGCCGGCACCTCGGCCCTTACCTCGCCAGAACCAGCCATGTGGGGTACGGCAGTTCGCTTGAGGACCGGCCAAGCATTACGCGCGATCCCGGTGAGCTGCGGGCAGCGCACCGCGAGGTTCGCGATTTGGCCCTAGCGTTTGCCGAGCTCGACGCCGACAGTGGCGACTTCCGCTCGGCGCTTAGGTGGCTCGAGGTCCTCGAACGACTCGATGGGGTGCTGCCCGAGGGCTACTTGGGCAAGCGCGATGCTTGGCAAACGCTCATCAGCAACTGAAAGCGCCGAAGCAGCCGTATGGTTCCCCGAGCGACGTTCACGCATCGGCAGGCCTAGCGGTAGGTGAACTGGTCCGCCGGAATCGACACTTCGCTTTTCACGCCGCCCACGCTCGCCACCACGTTTACCGGACCGGGTTTCCCGGCGGGGGAGACGACGGTGCATTCGGTCGTCGAAGCGCAGTAGACAGACGTTCCTGGCGTCCTCGCGAAGCCAAATCCCGTAAACCCGATGCCGGGCTCAAAGCCGCTTCCGGCGACGAGGATGCTCGTGCCCCCCGCAATCGGGCCTGCGTTGGGAGCTACGCCCGTGACCGTCGGTCGCTGATATTTGAACACGTCATTCGGCGCGACCGTGGTGCTGCTCTGCCCGGAGGGAGTCACGACGCTCACGGCAACGGCGCCAGTGCTCCCGGCTGGGGATTCAGCGGTGATGAGTCTCGCGGAGTGCACCATGAAGCGCGCGGCAGGCACCGCGCCGAAGTCGACCGCCGTGGCGCCGGCGAGGTTCAGACCAGTGATCCTCACCTGAGCACCGCCGATCGCCGGGCCTTTCCTCGGCGTCACCCTGCTGACCGATGGCGGCGGGCCGACGGACGCGTAGGTGTAGTGGTCGCCCGCGACCGTCGCGCTCTGTCCACCGGTCGTGGTGACCGTCACGTCCACAGTTCCCGGAGTTCCGCCCGGCGCGACCGCGTGGATGGTGCTCGGCGATTCGACTGTGTAGCTCGTCGCCGGCGTGGAGCCGAAGTCGACCGCGCTCGCGCCCGCAAGGCCGGTGCCAGTGATCGTTACGGCCGTACCGCCGCCCGGGGCACCGGATTCGGGACCCACGCTCGCGACCACAGGGCGGGGCACATATGTGAACACGAGTTCGAGCGCGCTGCCTCCGCCGGTGCTTTCCACAGTCACGTAGCCCGTGCCCGTGCCCGGCGCGGTGATCGCCGTGATCGATTCTTCCGAGTTCACCGTGAAGCTCTCGGCCGGAACGCCGCCGCCCGTTCCGGCGGGCGCTACCGCGCTGATCAGCGTATCCGACTCGACTTTGAAGCTAACGGCGGGATTGGGGCCGAAGGAGACGGCGGTGGCGCCGGTGAAGCCGACGCCCGTGATCGTCACTGGCGTTCCGCCGGTCCTGGGCCCGGCGTAGGGGCTGACGGCGGCGACGCTCGAGGTCGGAGCGAAGGTCCACGCCGCGCCCGCGCCGCTGTCGTGGAAGCCGCCGACGAGGGCCGTACCGGCTTCGCCGGCGATCGCGAGACCCGAGCCGAAGCCGCCAGGGCCGGTCTCACCGGTGCCCTGGAGCTTTTCCCCGGCCTGCGTCCAGGCAGAGCCAGAGCGCTGGAACTCCCACATGGCGCCGTTGCCTACATTCGGTTCCGGGCCGTCGAGAGGGGCCGCGATGAGTGCGGTGTCGCCGTCGCTCGACAGTGCCACCGATTCACCGAACGAGCACGGAAACGCGCTCTCCCCGCTGCCGTTGAGCTCGCCGCCCTGCTGGCTCCAGGTCGAGCCCGAGCGGGTGAACACCCACGCCCCCCCGCAGGGTTCCTGGCTGCCCGGCGTGCCGATCAGGGCTGTGTCGCCGTCGCCGGAGATCGCGACACTCTTGCCGAATTCCTCGCATTCGATTTCTTCTTCACAGCCTCCCCCCTTGATCGGCCCGGCCTGCGCCGCCCATGTCGAGCCCGAGCGCGCAAAGACCCATGCGGACCCTTCCCCCTCCTGGGGTGCGCCGATCACCGCTGTGTCCGCGTCGGCCGAGATCGCGACGCTCCAGCCGAAGTACGCTACGTGCGAGTTATCACCATCGGTTAGCCTGCCCCCGCTCGCCTCGGTCCATTCTTCGCCCGAGCGCGTGAAGACGTACACCGCCCCGGCCCTGGTGTTCGGAGGGCCTTCGAACGGGGCCCCGATCAGGGCGGTTGAGCCGTCAGGAGACAGCGCGACGCTCTGACCGAACCTGGGCGCCGCGTTGTTTTCGTGGGGAAACCCGCGCGCGAGCTTTTCACCTTGCTGGCTCCAGGTGGAGCCCGCACGCGTGAAGACGAGCGCAAGCTCGGCGTTGGGCTCGCCGATCAACGCCGTGTTGCCGTCCGCGGAGAGCGCGACGCTTTCCCCAAATCGCGCCAGCTTGGGATTCTCGGTGCTGTCGATGAGCTTCTGCTGCAAGACCCATGTGGAGCCCGAGCGTATGAACACGAATGCCGCGCCGCCGGCATAGCCGGCGACGGTGCTCGTCGGCGCGCCGACCAGCGCCGTGCGGCCGTCAGCAGAGATCGCTACGGTCGCACCGAGGGTGCCCGGTTCTGAGCCTGGCGGGCCGACTATCTTTCCTCCCTGCTGCAGGAACGGGTCGATTCTCAACGGATAGCGCGCCCGGGAGGCGTCCACGCGCAGGAGCAGCCCTCCGCGTCCCAGGGCTAGCCAGCTGTGCAGGTTGCGCCCGCTTGCGTCGGTGGCGACGGGAGCCGTGTAGCGCAGCTCGGACACGGCGCCACGGGAGAATTCCACGCCGCTGCCGCTCTTCGCCAAGCTCGGTCGCAGATCACCCGATATCGACATCGCCAGGCTCAGCGGCTCGCTGGCGGCCAGGTGGCCGCCAGGCGGCGCAGAGACGGTGAAGCCCTGCTCGATACCGAGTGGCCCGTTCGCGTACCACTCGCGCACGCCGTCGCGTACATAGCTCACGCGGTTCGCGCTGGCGTGCGGGGTGATCGCGGGAACGGGTCTCAGCGCGTTCCCGAACCCGATCGCCCGCAGGCTGAGGCCGACCGTCGAGCCGCGGGAGCTGACGAGAACTCCGCTTGCCGAAAAGCGCGCCCGTAGACCCTGGGCCGGGTTGGTCGTGAGAAACCCGCCGCGCGTGGGCACCGCGTGAAAGGCCCAGAACGGGCCCACAAAGTCAACCGCTCGCGATGCCGCCTCGATGTCGGCGACGACCTCTCGCAGGTCGCGGCAGGTGAGGCGACCACGCGTTCGACCGGGCGGTCCCCCGGGCGGGGGTTCACCGCGTCTGGGATGCCCAGGGCCCGACACCTCCGATGTGCTCCACGGCGTAGCGCAGGACATAACCGGGAGCCTTCGGAGCAGGGAACTCCGTGACGGGAGACAGATAGACCTTCGCGAGGCGGTTGAGCAGATCCCAAGCGGCCTCGCCCGGCTCGACCGTGGCGCGCGCACGCAACACCGCATACGGATTGAGGAAGGCGTTGCGGTCCCGAGGAGCCGCGAAGGAGACCACGACGCGCGGGTCACGTTCGACGTTGCGCACCTTCAAGTACCGTCCCATGTGACCGCTGAGGACGTCGTCGCCGTCAAGACCGATCCAGATGACGGTGACCTGCGGGCTGCCGTCGGCGTTGATCGTACTCAGGTGGGCCAGCGGACCGGACTCGATCAGCTGTCGCAGCTCGCTGGGAAGGCCGCCCATGGCTTGGTCCTTTCGCGCTTGGTCTCGGCCGCCACGCCGCGACCGTCTCGCGATTATCATCGATCCGCGCCGCCTCGACTGCGCGGTGCCGCTCCAGGGGTCACGCTCGACCCCGGCAGTTGCCCATCGATCCAGTCCGACCGAGGAAAGAGGGAAGACGATGCCGCTTGCGACGACGTACACGTTCGGAGACGTCCTGCTCACAGTGCTGGAGTTCGCACTGCTGTTCCTGTGGATCTGGATCGCGGTGGGCGTCGTCTTCGACATCTTCCGCAGCCCCGACCTGTCCAACGGGGCGAAGGCGCTGTGGGTGCTGCTGATCATCGTCCTCCCGTGGATCGGAGTAATCGCCTACCTGCTCGCGCGCGGGCACAAGATGCACGAACACCAGGAACGCGAACGGGCCCAAGCCCAAGCGTTCCAGCAGTTCACGCGCGGGGGAGCAGGCCTTGGTCCAGCAACCGATATCGAGAAGCTCGTGGAACTGAAGGACCGCGGGGTGCTCACCGAGGACGAGTTCGAGCGCGCGAAGGCGAAGGTGCTTGCGTAGCGCGCGCCCCTGTGCCGGCGTGCTTCTTCACAGCCGGCGCCCAAGGGTCTTAACAGTCGCTTAGACGCGGCAAAACAGCTGCAAACCTCGGTGTTGTTTCCTCAGTGGCGTGGAACCGATTGGCCCCCATGTCTGTCCCGGTTGCGGCGAGCGCGTGAGCGCCTTCGCGGCGGGCTGCGCGATCTGCGGGGCCGATCTGGACCCGAGGCGCGGTCAACGGCCGCCTACGCTCGCCGCACGTGTCCGTCGCCGCGTCAGCGCTCTTGCTCGCCGAGGCCGTCGCGGCGGGCTCGTACATCGCTGAGCGGGGATCTCCACCGGTTGGGGCGCGGTAGGCTCTGCACCCCGCGTCGCTGGTGTGGCATGTCGGACTTCCCAGCCTGCCGACCCAACCACCCGTTCCCAACCCGCCTCCGTAGATCCTCCGGATAGATCGGCGCCTAGGGCGCACGATCGATGCGGCTTCGCCCTGACGTCCGCAGCGCTCGGGGAGCCTAGCCTGCGGGACATGGCAGTCTTTGATCGTCGCGAAAGCTCAGCCGAGACGGGGGTGACCGGCTCCGGCGCAACGCGGGCGACGGAGGTCGTCCGCCTGCGCGACGGCTCCTCGGTGACCATACGCACCGTCATCGGCACGGACGAGCCGGCGCTGCGGTCCTTCCTCGAGGGATTGTCCAGCAACGCGCGGCGCTTCCGGTTCTTCACCGGAGCGGCCGACCTGGCGTTCGCCGCTCACCTGGGCGCCGCGGCCGACGCGGAGCACTGCGGCCTGATCGCGCACGACGAAGCGGGCGTTGTCGTCGGGCATGCGACATACGTCGGGTTCGACGAGAGCCGTGCGGAAGTGGCGGTCGAGGTTGCAGATCGCCTCCATGGTCGCGGCCTCGGCACGATGCTGATCGAGCGTTTGGCGATCATCGCCGAGCAGCGCGGGATCACGTGTTTCGTCGCTGAGGTCCTGTATGACAACCGCGAGATGTTGGACGTCTTCCGCGACGGTTTTGACGCGCGCGTCGTACATCACGAGGGGTCGGAGGAGAGGGTCGAGTTCCCCACCTCAAATTGGCGGCTGGCACGCGAGCGTCTCAACATCGCACCGGCAAGCACCGCTCGGGCGTCGTCCCGCTGACGACGGCCCGCTGATCGGCGCCGCAGAGACTCTTCGGACCGCTGCTCTACGCGAGAGCGGCCGCGCCCTCGCGTAGATCGTCGCGAGCGTCGGGATGAGCGGCGTTGTCAATGATCAGCCGAGCCTGCGCGCGTTCGCTGCGTCCGAACACGTGCGCGCAACCCTGCTCGGTGATCACCGCGGAATGCTGAAAGGACGTCACGGGTCCCGTCAGGCGGGGCACAATCGTCGAGCTGGCGCTGCGCTCGTGCCAGGAGCGCAGCGCGATCACGGCGTGTCCCCCCGGGGAGTGCAGGGCGCCCGTGACGAAGTCGGGCTGGCCCCCGAAGCCGGAGTACAGACGTCCGTTTATGTGACTCGCTCCGGCCTGGACTGTGAGGTCGACCTGGAGTGCCGTGTTCACTGAGATCATCTGCGGGCGCGCTGCGATTCTTGACGGGTCGTTCGTGACCTCGGTTCGCGCCATCCGCAGCCTCGGGTTCTCATCGACCCACGCGTAGAGCTCCGGCGAGCCGAACAGGAACGAGCACACGATCTCGCGCTGGCGGTCGAGCGCGCCGTCGCGGTCGAGCGTCATCACGCCGTCGCTGATCATCTCCGACCAGATCGAGAGGCTGCGCCTGGTTCCGAGCGCGCGCAGAGTGGCGTCCGGGACCTGGCCGATGCCGAGCTGCAGCGTGGAGCCGTCGCCGACGATGCTCGCGACGAGCTCGGCGATCTGCTCAGCGTGCTCGTGCGATTGCCCGATGTCGGGCGAGGCGAGTTCTTCGTCCACCTCGATGGCGACGTCGATCAGGTCCTCCTCCAGCTCGCCGTCCCCCAGCGTGTACGGCATGCTCGAGTTCATTTGCGCGATGACCAAGCCGCCGCGGGCCCGCACCGCTTCGACGGCGCCCACGAGGATATTCACCTCGATACCAAGCGATACCCGCCCCCTCCGCGGAGTCGAGGTGTGCAGCAGCACAACGTCGGGAGGCCGGATCGTCGCGAACAGTCTCGGGACGAGCGAAAGGCGCATCGGCAGATAGTCCAGCCGCTCGCCCGCGTCGCGCATCCCAGGCCCCACGAATGGCGTCTCCAGGATCACGCCGTCTCGCTGCGGCAGCGGGTGCTGGGCTGCGAGCATGAACAGCCGGTATCGCTCCACGGTCCGCTCGAGCGCGTCGATCAGCGTTCGTGGGGCGGCGAGGTTGCCGCTGGCCACCACCCGTGGCTCGACGGCCGGCAGCGCGGCCAAGGTCTCCTCGAGCTGCTGTTCGGAGACGACGCGCATGCGTCCTACGCCGGCACGGGTGCCGGCGCCATGACCCGCGCTGCGAGGTCCACCAGACGGCTGGAGTAGCCCCACTCGTTGTCATACCATGCGATCACCTTTACCTGGGTGCCGCCCATCACGCTCGTGAGCTGCGAGTCGAGGATCGAGGAGAAGGGCGACTTGACGATGTCGCTCGAGACGATCGGGTCCTCGCTGTAGGAGAGGATGCCCTGCAGCGGGCCGTGCTCGGCGGCGGCGAGGAAGGCGTCGTTGATCTCTTGGGCGCTAGTCCCGCGTTCGGCCTCGATGCTGAGATCGACCAGCGAGCCGGTGGGCGTCGGCACCCGGACCGCGATCCCGCCCAGTCGACCGTCGAGCTCGGGGATCACCAGACCGAGCGCCTTCGCCGCGCCGGTGGACGTCGGCACCAGGTTCAGCGCAGCGGCGCGGGCACGCCGCAGGTCCTTGTGGGGGCCGTCGAGGAGGTTCTGATCGGCGGTGTAGGCGTGAATGGTGGTCATCTGACCGTGGCGGATGCCGACCGTCTCGTGCAGGATCTTGGCGATCGGAGCCAGGCAGTTGGTCGTGCACGAAGCGTTGCTGACGATGTGGTGACGCTCGGGGTCGTAGACGTGCTCGAAGTTCACACCGAGCACGACCGTTGCGTCCAGCGGCTCTGCCCCCCTGCCGGGCGCGGAGATGATCACCTTGTGCGCGCCCGCGGCGAGATGCTCGGCCGCAGCCGAACGGGTGCGGTAGCGGCCGGTTGACTCGATCACCACATCGACTCCCAGCTCGCGCCACGGCAGGTTGGAGAGCGACGGCTCGGCGAGCGCATGGATCGGCCGACCGGCCACGAACAGCTCGCCGTCGACGGACTCCAGCGTGCCGGGGAACGCTCCATAGACGGAGTCGTGGCGCAACAGATGGGCCAGTGTCGTCGCATCCGCGAGGTCGTTGATCGCGACGACCTCGAGGTCCGAGCCCTGCTCGTGTGCGATACGAAGGACGCTGCGTCCCACGCGGCCAAAGCCGTTGATGGCGACTCGGGTCGGCATCGTGATCTCCTCCTGTCCGTATCCGGACGAAATCGCGTTCATGTCTGAGGGTCGTCACGCTACGCGCGATCACCGACCCGTTCATGAGTGATGGGTCCTCTGCCGGGTGCGTGAGAACTACGGAGCCCCCTGGGTGTGCACCCCGCTGGTGGAGGCCGCCTGCGGCCGGTTGACTGGTGTCGTCACCGTCCGCTTGTCGACCCGGGAGCGATGCCAGGATGAGCACTGTCAGCAAAGCCGATCCAGGCCCGGTCACCGAGGCGGTGCGTCCGTTCGCTCGTCTCCGCCGTGAGGACACCGCCTATGCGGGCGGCAAGGGCGCGAACCTGGGTGAGCTGACCTCCGCGGGGCTTCCCGTACCCGAGGGCTTCGTGATCGGGGCCCCGGCGTACTCCTACTACTGCGCGGAGACCGGGCTGCGCGAGCGGCTCGCCGACTTGTTGGACGACGTCGATGTCGAGGACACGACGGCCCTTCGAGCTGCGAGTGCTGCCGCACGCGAGCTGTTCGACGACGCGGCCATCCCAGAGTCCTTGCGGCGGGACATCCTCGCGGCCTACGAAGCGCTGGCGGGCGGAGACGCCGAGGTGGCGGTCGCGGTGCGCTCCTCGGCCACCGCGGAGGACACCGTCGAGTCCTCCTTCGCTGGGATGAACGAAACCTTCCTGAACACGCGCGGGAGCGACGCCGTGATCGACGCGGTGCGTCGTTGCTGGCGCTCGCTGTTCGGCGCCCGCACCATTTACTACCGGGGGGTGAACGGGTACGGCCAGGCCGATATGGACATCGCGGTCGTCGTACAGCGTCAGCTGGACTCCACACGCTCCGGCGTGATGTTCACCGTCAACCCCGCGACGGGGGCGCGCGGAGAGCTCGTGATCGAGGGCTCCTTCGGGCTGGGCGAGGCGGTCGTCTCGGGGTCGGTGTCCCCCGACCGCTACCTGGTGGACAAGGCGACCCTCGCGATCCGCCGCCGCGAGGTTCACCACAAGGATCTCGTCATCGAGTACGCCGCCGACGGCGGCACTCAGCAGCGGACCCTCTCTGAGGAGGAGGCGTTGAAGCCGGTCCTCACCGACCAGGAGGTCACCGCGGTCGCCCAACTCGGCCGGCAGATCGAGGAGCACTACGGCGCGCCGCAGGACACGGAGTGGGCGTTCGACCGCGACGGCGTCCTGTGGATGCTGCAGAGCCGGCCGATCACCACACTGCACGACGAGGCCGCCGGGGACGCGGGCCCGGCCTGGCCTTCCGAGCCCGAGACGGTGCTGCTGCGCGGGCTCGGCGGGGCGCCGGGCAGCGCAAGCGGCGCCGCGAGGGTGCTCGTGTCCCTCGACGACGCCAGCGATCTGAACGACCGCGACGTGCTGGTCACGCACATGACCTCACCCGACTGGCTGCCGCTGCTGCGCCGCGCCTGCGCTGTCGTGACCGACTCGGGCGGCATGACCTGCCACGCCGCGATCGTCTCGCGCGAGCTCGGGATCCCCTGCGTCGTGGGCACCGGCGAAGCGACCCGCAGGCTGCGCGACGGTGAGATCGTCACCGTCGACGCCACCCGCGGTGTTGTCTTGGAGGGCGCGCGCGCCGGCGAGCCGGCTGGGGCGCCAACGAGCCGGCAGACGACAGCAAGCTCGACGCTCGTGGTCGCGGGCGCACCGGTCACCGCCACCCAGATCCTGGTGAACCTTTCAGAGCCATCGCAGGTGGCGCGCGTGAAGGACCTCGCGGTCGACGGGGTGGGGCTGCTACGCGCCGAGATGATGGTGCTCGAGGCGCTCGAAGGCGATCACCCCCGCACGCTCCTCGAGGAGGGCCGCGGGAAGGAGTTCGTCGCGCGGATGGCGCAGGGGCTGAGCACATTCGCCAGCGGCTTCGCGCCGCGGCCGGTGACCTATCGCACGATCGACTTCCGCACGAACGAGTTCTCGGGGCTGCGGGGCGGCGAGCGCTTCGAGCCGCACGAGGCCAACCCGATGATCGGCTACCGCGGAGCGCTGCGCTACACGCGCGAGCCCGACATCTTCGCCCTCGAGTTGGCGGCACTGCTCGAGGTCTGGGACGCCGGGCTGCACAACCTGCACCTGATGCTGCCGTTCGTGCGCAGCACCCGCGAGCTGCGCCGCTGCCGCGAGCTGATCGCCGAGTCCGGCCTGCTGGATCGCCCGGGCTTTGAGCTGTGGGTGATGGCCGAGGTGCCTTCGGTGCTGTTCAACCTCGAGCAGTACGCCGCGCTCGGCGTCACCGGCATCTCGGTCGGCTCCAACGACCTGACGCAGCTGCTGCTCGGTGCAGATCGCGACAACGAGGTGCTCGCTGAGACGTTCGACGAGCGCGATCCGGCGGTGACCGCCTACCTGCGCGAGCTGATTCCCCGCGCCCATCGGCTCGGGCTGCGCACCTCGATCTGCGGCCAGGCTCCCTCGGTTCACCCCGAGTACGCCGCGCTGCTCGTGGGCGCCGGGATCGACGCGATCTCCGTGAGCGTCGACGTCGTCGAGCGCACACGCCGGCTCGTCGCCGCCGCCGAGCAGCGGGTGCTGCTCGACGCCGCGCGACCCAACGGGTGACATGTTCGAGGTGCGCATCCATGGGCGTGGCGGCCAGGGCGTCGTGACCGCGTCTGAGATGCTGTCGCTGGCAGCGTTCGACGAGGGCCGCTATGCGCAGGCGTTCCCGAGCTTCGGCTCGGAGCGAATGGGCGCGCCCGTGGTTGCGTTCTGTCGGATCGGCGATCACGAGATCCGCACGCACGAGCCGGTGAGCGAGCCGGACGCGCTGATCGTCCAGGACCCCACCCTGCTGCACCAGGTGGACGTTTTCGGCGGCCTGAAGCCAGACGGGTTCATCCTCATCAACTCGACGAAGGGCTTCGCCGGGCTGGGCGTCGGCGAGTTCGTCGGAAGCCTGCGCCGCGAGCGGCTGCTGACGGTTCCCGCCTCCGAGCTCGCGCGCGAGCACACCGGTCGGGCGGTCGCCAACACGGCGCTGCTCGGAGGCTTCGCCGCGCTCACCGGAGCAATTTCGCTCGACGCGGTGGGACGCGCGATCCGAGAGCGCTTCGCGGGCAACGTGGGAGAGCGCAACGTGGCGGCGGCCCGCGCGGCCCACGCCTGGGTCACGCAGGAGCTGCGGGAGTTGAGCTGTGCCGCGCCAGCTTGAGGGGTCGCGTGCAGTCGCGGAGGCGGTCGCGCTCTGCCGGCCGGAGGTGATCTGCGCCTACCCGATCTCGCCGCAGACCCACATCGTCGAGAACCTCTCGCAGCTTGTAAAGACCGGCGAGCTCGCGCCCTGCGAGTTCGTCAACGTCGAGTCCGAGTTCGCCGCGATGTCGGTCGCGATCGGCGCATCGGCGACGGGTGCCCGGGCCTACACCGCGACCGCCAGCCAGGGCCTCCTCTACATGACGGAGGCGCTCTACAACGCCTCCGGTCTGGGCCTGCCGATCGTGATGACGGTCGCCAACCGCGCGATCGGCGCGCCGATCAACATCTGGAACGACCACTCAGACTCGATGTCTCAGCGTGACAGCGGCTGGATCCAGCTGTACGCGGAGACCAACCAGGAGGCGCTTGACCTGCACATCCAGGCGTTCCGGCTCGCGGAGGAGCTCTCGACGCCGGTGATGGTGTGCATGGACGGCTTCATCCTCACGCATGCCGTCGAGCGGGTCGAGATGCCCGACCAGCCGGCAGGTCGACGCGTTCCTACCGCCGTTTCACCCACGCCAGGTGCTCGATCCCGACGAGCCGATCACGATCGGCGCGATGGTCGGCCCGGAGGCGTTCATGGAGGTCAAGTACCTCGCCCACGCAAAGCAGATGCAGGCGCTCGAGCTGATCCCCGCGATCGCTGCCGACTTCCAGGGCGCCTTCGGCGCGCGACTCGGGCGGGCTGATCCGCTCCTACCGCGCCGACGACGCCGAGACGATCATCGTCGCGCTGGGGTCGGTGCTCGGCACGATCAAGGACACGGTCGACGAGCTGCGCGATGCAGGGCGTCAGGATCGGCGTCGTCGGGATCTGCTCCTTCCGGCCCTTCCCGCTCGAGGCCGTGCGGGAGGCAGTCGGTCACGCGCGACGCGTGCTCGTGCTGGAGAAGGCCCTCGCCGTGGGAATCGGCGGGATCGTCTCGGCGAACGTGCGTATGGCGCTCGCCGGCAGCCAGCTCCACGGGTACACCGTGATCGCCGGCCTCGGGGGGCGACCGATCACGAAGGCGTCGCTGCGCGCGCTGTGTGCCGATGCGGTCGCTGATCGACTCGAGCCGTTGACGTTCCTCGACATGGATTGGGATGTCGTGGGCCGCGAGCTCGAACGGATGGGCGCCTCGCGCACGTCGGGTCCCCACGCCGAGAACATCCTGCGCGACCTCGGAGCGGTCGCGGCGGGACCGGTATGAGGAGCGCACGAGCATGAGCGCGCCGACGATCCGCTTCTACCAGACCGGCAGCTTCGCGATCGGCAATCGCCTGCTCGATCCCGACCAGCGCTCGGTGCAGGCCGACGAGCAGCGCACGAACTCGATCACGTGCGGACACCGCGCCTGCCAGGGCTGCGGCGAGGCGCTCGGCGCGCGCTACGCGCTGGACGCTGCGATGCGCGCCACAAACGGGCAGATGATCGCCGCCAACGCGACCGGCTGCCTCGAGGTGTTCTCCACGCCCTACCCCGAGAGCTCGTGGCGGATCCCGTGGATCCACTCGCTGTTCGCCAACGCGCCCGCGGTCTCGACCGGCATCGCCGCGGCGCTGCGGGCGAAGGGCCGCGAGGACGTTCGCGTCGTCGGCCAGGGCGGCGACGGCGGCACCGTCGACATCGGCTTCGCGTGCCTGTCGGGGATGTTCGAGCGCAACGACGACGTGCTCTACATCTGCTACGACAACGAGGCGTACATGAACACCGGCGTGCAGCGCTCGGGCTCCACTCCGCCCGCCGCGCGCACGGCCACCACTCAGGCCGTCGGCACCGAACCCGGGAACCTGTTCGGCCAGGGCAAGAGCGCGCCGCTGATCGCGCTGGCGCACGAGATCCCCTACGTCGCGACCGCCACCGTCGCCGATCTGCGCGACCTCGAGGCCAAGGTCCAGGCCGCGATGGAGATCCGTGGCGCGCGCTACCTGCACGTGCTCGTGCCCTGCCCGCTCGGTTGGGGCAGCGCCGCCAAGGACACGATCCGCGTCGCGCGGCTGGCGAAGGAGTCGGGCATCTTCCCCGTGTTCGAGGCGCGCCACGGAGAGGTGACGAGTGTCTCGAAGATCCGGCGACGGGTGTCCGTCGAGGACTACCTGCGCATGCAGAAGCGCTTCGCGCACCTGTTCGCACCCGAGCCGCGCACCGAGGTGATCGCGCGCATCCAGGCAGGCGCCGACCGCAACATCCGTCGCTTCGGCCTACTGGGTGACGATACCTCGGCGCGGCTCGACCCAGCCGCATCTGCGACGAAGGCCCGAGTGTGATGGACAAGCCGTTCGCGATCACGCTGGATGTCGGCTCGAGCCTGGCGAACAAGACCGGCTCGTGGCGCGAGGAGCGCCCGGTCTACGTGCACCGCATGCCGCCGTGCAACCAGGGCTGCCCAGCCGGCGAGAACATCCAGCAGTGGCTCTACCACGCCGAGTCGGGCGACTACGAGGCCGCCTGGCGCGAGCTCGTCAAGGACAACCCGCTGCCGGCCGTGATGGGACGCGTCTGCTACCACCCCTGCGAGACGGTCTGCAACCGCGCCCAGCTCGACGAGGCCGTCGGCATCCACGGCGTCGAGCGCTTCCTCGGCGACGAGGCGATCAGGCAGGGCTGGCAGCTCGACCCTCGACGCCGAGCCGACAGGGAAGACCGTCTTGATCGTGGGCGCGGGCCCGTCGGGCCTCGCCGCCGCCTACCAGCTCGCACGCCGCGGGCACGCCGTCACGATCCGCGACGCTGCTCCGATGGCCGGCGGGATGATGCGCTTCGGCATCCCCCGCTACCGGCTGCCCCGCGACGTGCTCGACGCCGAGATGCAGCGCATCGTCGACCTCGGCGTGACGCTCGAGCTGAACGCAAAGGTCACGAACATCCTGGCAGCGATGCAGCGACGGCGGCTTCGACGCCGCGTTCCTGGCTGTCGGCGCGCACATCGGCAAGCGCGCCTACATTCCGGCCGGCGAGGCGGCCCACATCCTCGACGCCGTCGACGCTGCTGCGCAGCATGGAGGGCGAGCAACCGCCGCTGCTTGGCCGACGCGTCGTCGTCTACGGAGGCGGCGACACCGCCATGGACGCCGCCCGTACCGCCAAGCGCCTCGGCGCGAGCGATGCGATCGTCGTCTACCGCCGCACGCGCGAGCGGATGCCCGCCCACGACTTCGAGGTCGAGGAGGCGCTCGAGGAGGGCGTGCGGATGAAGTGGCTCTCCACGATCAGGCACGCGCGGGAGGGCGAGTTGCTGCTGGAGAAGATGGAGCTCGACGAGCACGGCTTTCCCCAGCCCACTGGCCAGCTCGAGGAGCTGCGGGCCGACTCGCTCGTGCTCGCGCTCGGCCAGGAAGCCGACCTCTCGCTGCTGGACGGTGTACCCGGTCTGCGGGTCGAGGACGGGGTGGTGCAGGTCGATGAGCGCATGATGACCGGCCACGAGGGCATCTTCGCCGGCGGGGACATGGTGCCCTCCGAGCGCACCGTCACCGTCGGCGTCGGCCACGGCAAGCAGGCTGCCCGCAACATCGACGCCTGGCTGCGCCAGGCTGAGTTCGCGCACCCACCGGCAGCCCGAGCTCGCCGGCTTCGAGACGTTCAACACCTGGTACTACGCCGACGCGCCAGCCACCGTCGCGCCGAAGCTCGACATCGTCCGCCGGCAGTCGAGCTTCGCCGAGGTCAGCCAAGGTCTGGATGAGGGCACCGCCCTGTTCGAGGCGCGCCGCTGCCTCTCCTGCGGCAACTGCTTCGGCTGCGACAACTGCTACGGCGTCTGCCCCGACAACGCGGTGCTGAAGGTCGACGACGCCGACGGCTACGCGTTCGACCTCGACTACTGCAAGGGATGCGGGATCTGCGTGCAGGAGTGTCCCTGCGGCGCGATCGAGATGGTCCCCGAGGCGATCTGACGCGGGGGACTCGCGCCCGCAAGCGGGAAGGGTGGATACCGGTCGGTCGCGAGGATCAGCGCCTGGCGAGTGCGCCCGTGTGCAATGCCGAACTCCAGAACCACCCACGTCAACCTCCCCCGGGAATCCTGCGATGCCGCGCTTGTGCGCGCGCTCGCCTCACCCGCGACATACCCGGGCCACCCTCGGGTCGACGTCCACGAGACACACGCGTCGTGGGTGTTCGTCGCGGGCGATCGCGCGTACAAGGTCAAGAAGCCCGTCGCGCTCGGCTTTCTCGACTACAGCACGCTCGAGCTCCGACACAACGCGTGTAGGGAAGAGGTGCGCATCAACCAGGAGCTCGCGCCGGGGCTCTATCTGGGGGTGCGGGCGATCGTCAGGGACGTTGGCGGGTTTCGCGTCGTTCCCGACGGCGCCCCCGACCCCGTGGAGTACGCGGTCGAGATGCGCCGCTTCAGTGAGGAGGACACGTTCGAGGGCTTGATCGCCGCCGGCGCGCTGACCCGTGCGCACGTCGACGCGGTTGGCCGGCTGCTGGCGGCGTTCCATCGCGCCGCGACCGTGGCGGTCGGCTGGGGCCCGGATCCCACGCTCGCCAGCTGGCTGCGAAACGTGGAGGAGCTGCAGGATGCCGGTCCTCCCGCCACGTGGCGCCTGGACGTCGCCGCCGGCTTCGGCAAGGCCTTTGTCGCCGCGCACGCAGCTGAGCTTCGCCGACGCGCGCAGCGGGGGCTCGCCCGAGACGGTCACGGTGACCTGCGCTGCGAGCACGTGCTTGCCAGACCCTCCGTGCGGATCGTCGACCGGGTCGAGTTCGACCCCGCGTTGCGCCTGACCGACGTTGCGTGCGACCTCGCGTTTCTGGCGATGGATCTGGAGGCGAGCGGCCAGCTATGGGCCGTCGACGAGCTTGTGAACGCCTACCGTGCGGGGGGCATGGACCCCGGCGGGCGGACCCTGCGCTCGTTCTACTCTGCGCACTGGGCGCTCGTGCGAGCGAAGGTGACACTGATCGCCGCCACGGAGGGCGACGGAGCTGCGCGCGAGGGGCAGATCCGACGTGCGCAGCGGCTGTGGTCGCTCAGCGAGGAGCTGACATGGCGCGCCAGGGCGCCCGTCGCCCTCGCAATCTGCGGACCGGCCGCAACCGGAAAGTCGATGCTCGCGGCCGAGCTCTCGCGACGCGCGGAGATGCCCGTCGTGTCCTCGGACGCGGTGCGCAAGCGCCTGGCGCATCTGACGCCGGCAGAGCGGGCACGCCAGGAGCATTACAGCCCAGCGTTTACGGATGCGACCTACAAGCAGCTCACCCACGACGCGCTCGTGCACAGTCGTCGCGGCGAAAGCGTGATCGTCGATGCCAGCTGTCGCTCGCGTCGCGTTCGCAAGCCGCTGCTGGATGCGCTGCGATCGACTGGCGTCAGGCTCCTGATCGTTCGCTGTGAGAGTCCGCTCGAGCTCACGCTCGAGCGTGCCGCCGAGCGGATGCAAGATCCTCGACGCGTGTCCGATGCCACCCCTGAGATCGCCGAGGAGCAGGCCCGCGGCTTCGAGGAGTTCGACGAGCACGCCGAGGGCCGCGTCCTGACGCTGGACACCTCGCGAGCCCTCGACGCGCAGATCGACGAGCTCGCGGGCGCCGTGGACAGTGCGATGACCACGTGTCCGTAGAAACGCGCACCACGTCCACGTGATAGCTCCCGATGCGAAGTCACGAGCTGGGACGTACGTTGATACGTGGCGCCCGACGACACGCCACACGCGTTGACCAGGTCGCCAAACTGGCCCTCCGACCGAAGGCAGGCACGTGACATGAAGGCTCTCGTTTACCACGGTCCCGGCAAACGGGGATGGGACTCGATCGACGATCCCACGATCCTCCAGGAGACCGACGCGATCGTGCGGATCGATACCTCGACGATCTGCGGCACGGACCTGCACATCCTCAAAGGCGACGTGCCAGAGACGATGCCGGGCACCGTGCTCGGCCACGAGGCCGTGGGAACGGTGCAGGAGGTGGGAGCGAGCGTCAGCACGCTCGCCCCCGGTGACCGCGTGCTGATCTCATGTGTCAGCTCGTGCGGACGCTGCCGCTTCTGCAAGGAGGGACGCTACGGACAGTGCCTTGGCGGCGGCGGCTGGATCTTCGGCCACCTGATCAACGGGCTGCAGGCCGAATACGCACGCGTGCCGTTCGCTGAGAACTCCGTCTACAAGGTGCCCGCCCAGCTCACCGACGAGCAGGTGCTCTTCCTCGCCGACATCCTCCCGACCTCGTTCGAGGTCGGCGTGCTCAACGGGATGGTCTCGCCGGGGGACGTCGTGGCGATCGTGGGTGCGGGGCCCATCGGCCTGGCCGGGATCCTGACAGCAAGGCTCTACACGCCCGGTCGGATCGTGGCGATCGACCTCGCCGACAGCCGCTTGGAGAGCGCCCGTAGGTTCGGAGCCGACACGACGATCAACAACGGCCGCGAGGACGCCCTCGAGCGCGTGATGGAGCTCACCGACGGGCTCGGCGCAGACGTCGCCTTCGAGGCCGTGGGCGTCCCACAGACCTTCGAGCTCGCAGCGGAATTGGTACGGCCGGGTGGGCACGTGGCCAACATCGGCGTCCACGGGAAGCCCGCCGCACTGCACCTGGAGAAGCTGTGGATCCGCGACGTCACGATCACGACGGGGCTGGTCGACACCTTCAGCATTCCCCAGCTGATGCGCCTGATCGCGAGCGGTCGTCTCGACCCATCGCTGTTCGCCACCCATCGCTACCCGCTCGACGACACGATGGCGGCCTACGACACGTTCGCCGACGCGGCGAGCTCAGGCGCGCTCAAGGTCGTCCTCCAAGGCGGGAACGGCAGCTCGGAGGCGGTTGGGAGAGTGCGCGTGGCGGCAACCACCTGAGGCAAGGAGACCGTCGCCGGCCGTGTCGACTACTGACCGGGGTCCCGCGCTTCTGCGGATGACGCAGCGTCGGTGGCGTGGGATCGTCGACTAATTCTTTCACCGCTAGCCGAGGAGTGACATGAAGGCCGCGATTGTCCACAGCTTCGACCAGCCCCTCTCGTTGGAGGACGTCCCGATCCCCGATGCCGGCCCCGAACAGGTGCTCGTTCGGATCGAGGCCTGCGGGCTGTGTCACACCGACATCCACGCCGCCCGCGGCGAGTGGCCGGTCAAGCCGACGCCGCCGTTCATCCCCGGCCACGAGGGCGTCGGGATCATCGAGCGCGTAGGCCCGGGCAATTCGCATGGTCTGCAGGAGGGAATGCGCGTAGCGCTGCCTTGGCTCGGCTACGCCTGCGGGGACTGCCGCTACTGCAACTCCGGCGCAGAGACCCTGTGCGAATCGCAGATCAACACGGGCTACGGCATGAACGGGGGCTTCGCCGAGTACGCCATCGGCTACGCCCGCCACGTCGTGCGCGTCCCGGACGACGTCGACCCGCTCGACGCCGCGCCGCTGACCTGCGCCGGCGTCACCACATACAAGGCGGTGAAGGTCTCCGGTGCCTCCTCCGCGGGGCTCGTCGCGGTGTTCGGCGCCGGCGGTCTCGGGCACCTGGCGATCCAATACGCGCGCACGACCGGCGCGGCGGTCGTCGCTGTCGACATCAACGAGGAGCGCCTCCAGACCGCGCGCGAGCTGGGCGCCGAGCACGTCGTGCACGTCGGCGAACAGGACCCAGTGGCCGCGATCCAGGCCCTCGGCGGCGCCGACCAGGCGATCTCGACGGCCGTCAACCCCGCGGCGTTCGAGCAGGCGCTCGGGTCGCTCGCCCGCGGTGGCACGCTCGTGTGCGTCGGGCTCCCGGCCGAGAACGAGATGCGCCTGCCGATTTTCCAGACGGTGCTCGGGGGCTTGACCATAAAGGGCTCGATCGTCGGCACCCACCGCGACCTCGAGGAGGTCTTCGAGCTGCACAGCCGCGGCCGTACCCAGGTGGAGCGTGTAGAGCGCGAGCTCGAGGACGTGAACGACGCGATCGAACAGGTCCTCGACGGCAGCGCCCCAGCCCCGCGCATGGTCTTCCGAATGACAGACACGCCTACCGCGCGTACGGCTCACGCGAGCGTGGGCGCTTCAGCCTGACCAGCGACACCGATCGCCGCAATCCCAACCAAGAAATACGCCAGGAGGATCTCGATGGCCACCGCAGTTGTCACCCCTACCGTCTTCGCCGCACCCGGACAGCCCGGGAGCCTTGTCGATCTGAAGTCTCGCTATGACAACTTCATCGGCGGCGAGTGGGTCCCGCCGAGCGGAGGGGAGTACCGCGAGAACCTGGCGCCCGCGACCGCCGAGCCGTTCTGCGATGTCGCTCACTCCACGCCGGCGGATGTCGAGCTCGCTCTCGACGCTGCCCACGCCGCCAAGGCCGCGTGGGGTCGCCAGTCACCCGGCGAGCGCGCTGCGGTACTCGACGCGATCGCCGACGCGATGCAGAAGCACCTGGAGATGCTCGCGGTCGCCGAGAGCTGGGAGAACGGCAAGCCGGTCAGGGAGACGCAGGCAGCCGACCTGCCGCTGGCGATCGACCACTTCCGCTACTTCGCCGGCGCGGCCCGCGCCGAGGAAGGCGCGATCTCCGAGATCGACGAGAAGACCTATGCCTACCACTACCGCGAGCCGCTCGGCGTAGTCGGACAGATCATCCCCTTCAACTTCCCGCTACTGATGGCTGCGTGGAAGATCGCTCCGGCCCTCGCCGGCGGCAACTGCACTGTGATCAAGCCCGCGAGTCCGACGCCGTGGTCGCTGCTGAAGCTCGCCGAGGTGATCGAAGATGTTCTACCGCCGGGCGTGGTCAACATCGTCAACGGCTCCGGCGGCGAGGTCGGCCGTGCGCTCGGATCGAGCAAGCGCATCGCCAAGATCGCCTTCACCGGTGAGACGGTCACGGGCCGGCTGATCATGGGCTACGCCGCGCAGAACCTGATCCCGTCAACGACCGAGCTCGGCGGTAAGTCGCCGAACATCTTCTTCGAGGACATCCTCGACGCCGACGACGCGTTGCTGGACAAGGCGATCGAGGGGCTCGTGCTGTACGCGTTCAACAAGGGCGAGGTCTGCACCTGTCCCTCACGCGCCCTGATCCAGGCTTCGATCTATGACGAGTTCATGGCCCGGGCGCTCGAGCGGATCCGCGCGATCCGGCAGGGCAACCCACTTGACCCCGCAACCCAGATCGGGCCGCAGGTCTCCGCGGCGCAGCTCGAAAAGATCGAAAGCTACGTCCAGATCGGGCTCGACGAGGGCGCCGAGCTGCTGGTCGGGGGCCACGCTCCCACGATGGAAGGCGAGCTCGGAGGTGGCTACTACTTCGAACCGACCGTGCTGAAGGGCGATAACTCGATGCGCGTGTTTCAGGAGGAGATCTTCGGCCCGGTGCTCGCCGTCACCACCTTCCGCGATGAGGACGAGGCGTTGGCGATCGCCAACGACACGCTGTACGGTCTCGGCGCCGGCGTGTGGACACGTGACGGCAACCGCGCGTTCCGCATGGGCCGCTCGATACAGGCCGGGCGCGTGTGGACCAACTGCTACCACCTCTATCCCGCTGGCGCCGCCTTCGGCGGTTACAAGTCATCCGGCGTCGGTCGTGAGAACCACCGCATGATGCTCGACCACTACACGCAGACGAAGTGCCTTCTCGTCAGCTACGACCCCGAGCCGCTCGGGTTCTTCTGAGATGCCGGACAGGGTCAGCGCAACGCCGCCCGTGCTCGAGCTGCTCGAGCGGCTGACGGCACGCTACGGGCCACTTGTGATCCACCAGTCGGGGGGTTGCTGTGACGGCAGCTCCCCGATCTGCCTCCCGGCCCACGAGCTGCCCGCGGGCCCCAACGACGTGCTGCTCGGCGCCGTGGGCGATACGCCGGTCTATGTCGATCGCGACCAGGACGACCGCTGGCTGCGTCCAGCGCTGCAGATCGACCTCGCGCCGGGTCCGGCGATGGGATTCTCGCTGGAGAGCGTGGAGGGCATGCATCATCTGATCGGCTCCCCACGCGAGTCGGCCAATCAGCGTGGTTATCCCGGTCAGCCGGCGGACGCGTAAAAGACCAGGTTCGAGACCGTGGCCACCCATTTGCACGTTGCCCGACCCGCCGACGATCGCGACGAGACGATCGCACCGGAGGTGCCCATCCGCGTCGTGCTTGCTGAGGACCACGCACTTCTGCGCCGCGGCCTACGGCTGCTCCTCGACGGCGAGCGAGACGTGGCGGTGGTCGCCGAATCTGACGATGTGGCAACCGTCACACGTGATGTCCAACGGCATCAGCCCCACGTGCTGGTCCTCGACATGAAAATGCCGGGCGGGTCGAGCATCGAGGCGACCAGCCGCATGCGCGAACTGGCTCCCGACACCCAAATCGTCGTGATGACCATGGAGCTCGGCCCGGTGTTCGCTCAGCGGGCGTTCGCCTCCGGGGCGATCGGGTTCGTCGCGAAGGAGCGGGCCGCCGACGAGCTCCCGCGCGCCGTGAGGGCCGCTTCATGCGGCGAGGAGTTCATCAGCCCAACGGTCGCGCCGGGACTCGACGCGTTGCACCGCTCGCTCACCGACGACGCGCTGACACCGCGCGAGGTCGAAGTTCTTCGCCTGATCGCGCTCGGCCACACGAGCGCCGAGATAGCCCGCAAGCTGCGCCTCCCCGCACGCATCGTCGAGCCACACCGCGAGAGCATCCGCCGCAAGCTGGGTCACAGCACGAGGGCCGAGCTGGTCCGCTACGCGTTACGACGCGGCCTGCTCGCGGCGTGAGGAGGCTCCTCGGAGCGTCGGCAGGCTTGCTCTTATGAGCGTTCCCTGCTCGCCGGAGTCGACGGACAGCCTCCCGCCTGCCAGCTCCACCCGCTCGCGCATCCCCACGAGGCCGAAGCCCTCGCTCGAAGCAGTGGTGTCATAGCCGACGCCATCGTCCTGCACCTCGATCGACAGCTCGTCCTCGCATTCCGCGACCCGTACCTGCACCCGGTTCGCGCGCGCATGCTTGGTCACATTGCTGAGCGCCTCCTGCAGCAGGCGGTAGATCGTTGTCTCAAGCTCGTCGCTGAGGCCGCCCCGCTCGCTGCGCGTGTCAGCCAGGGTCAGCTCGCCTTCGACCTGGCAGCCGCTCTCATCGCGGTGGCGGTCCAGCAGCGCCTCGATCGCGGTGCGCAGGCCCAGCTCGTCGAGCGCCGCCGGACGCAGCTCCGTGATGATCGACCGCAGGTTGGCGATCTCCCGCTCGATGTGCCCGACGGCCTCGTCCATCGCCTCCTGCGCTCGCGCGAGGTCATCGCCGCGTCGGGCGGAGGAGAGCAGCACGCTCAGGCCCCCGAGCCCCTGCAGCGTCTCGTCGTGTAGCTCACGCGCCCAACGGCGCCGCTCGGCGTCCGCAGCGGCCAGCGAGCTCCGCAACCGGTCGGCCTGGACGCTCTGCGCGAGCGCCACCGCGGTCGCGGCGCTTGCGGCGAACGTTCGCAGCGTCTGCTCGTCATCCTCGCTGAACACGCTGCCGTCCTCGCCCCGGTCGAAGGCCGCCAGAAGACCGACGCCTTTGCCGCGGTAGAGCATCGGCACCAGCAGGGCGGTCTGCGGGTCGCTCACGCCGAACGTCCTGGGCTCGATCCGCAGTCGAGCCGCGACGTCCGTGATCCGCTCGGCACGACGGCGTTCGAGCACCTGCCCGGAGGTCGACTCGGCGATCGGCAGTCGCGTCCCGCACATCTCCCGGACATGGCCGGCGCTGGCGTGCACGACCAGCTCGTGGCCGTCACGCAGCATGATCACGAGACTGCGTGCGCCGATCAGGGCGCGGCCGCGCTTGACGATCAGCTCGAGCACGTGCTCGAGCCCGATCTCCTCGCCGATTGCGACCGCCACGTCGCGGGTCGCCTCCAGGCCTCGAATTGCCTTCTCAGCGTCATTGCGGCGGCGCTCGCTGGTCTCATAGAGCCGCGCGTTGTCGATTGCGACCGCAGCCCAATCGGCGAGGACCACGGCCGCTTCCTCGTCGCGCGCGGAGAACTCGCCGTCCCGCTTCTCTGCCAGGTAGAGATTGCCCCACGCCTGCCCGCGTATTCTGATCGGCACGCCCAGGAAGCTCCGCATCATCGGGTGTCCTGCCGGGAACCCATAACTCCGGGGGTGCTGGCCGACGTCCGCGAGCCGAAGGGCCTGCGGATGCTCGATCAGCACGCCGAGCACCCCACGCCCGCGAGGCAGATCGCCGATCGTCCGTATCGTCTCCACATCCACGCCGGAGGTCAGGAACTGATCGAGCTCGTTGCGCCGCTCGTTCAGGATCCCCAGCGCCGCGTACCTTGCGCCGGTGAGCTCCCGCGCGGTTTGGAGGATCCTGTCAAGCACCGTACGAAGATCGAGCTCGGTCACGAGCTCGCGGCCGACGTCGAGCAGCCGACGAATCCATAGCTCCTCGGAGGACTCGCTGAGCATCCGCACGAAAGCTTAGTCCGTAGTTAGCCCCGCACATCTTGCGGGAGGCGACGAGGTCCCCGGTGCCGGGAGCAGCTTAGGTTGTCCTGGCAGCATGGACACGGTACAGACGCGCACCGAGCATCCACGCCTCCTCGTCCGCGGACTCCTTGGATGAGTGCGACGTTGCGCTGCCGTCGTTGCGGGGATGTGATCGGGGTCTACGAGCCACTGGTCATGCTCGTGGAAGGACGGATCTACGAGACCTCACGAGCTCACGATCCCGGTGCCGCGGAGACCCTCGGCGACCACTACCACCGCGGGTGCTACGAGGTCATGGACGACGAAGACCCCGCCGGCGATTGAACTTTCCCCTGCACGCCGTACAGCCCGAGTACGTCCGGCGTGCCACCTTCGAAGCTGCTCCCATGGCAGCGGTGTTGCCCGTCAAGCGATCCCCTGGGCTCACGGGATCGTCAGGGGAGGCTGCTGCAGTGGGCCGATGCCGGCATCCGCACTGGCGATCGCGGCGGCGGCGTCTTCGGGGGTCATGAACCCTGCCGCCACCTCGGCGTTCGCCGCCGTGGTGAACTTCGATGCATAGCTCGCGCTCGTGGGGTACAGGGACTTCAGGGTCGACTGGGTGAAATCGGTGAAGTATCCAGAGAGCAGGCAGAGGCCCTGATTGCGTAGCGCTTCGTTGGTGATGCCGCCGGTCTCGAGCGTTTCGAACGCGCCCTCCAGCTCGGTGAGCAGAGCCGGCGGTGCGAGGCTCTCTTCGTTCACGGCAGCGAAGTTGAGCGCCGAGTAGCTCTCCGCGGGGACCTGCGCCTCGGGCATGCGGATACCGCCTTCACCGACGCCGTACCTGTTCTTGTTGACGAGATCGTAAGCGCCGAAGAACAGGGGAAACGTCGAGATCTGCGAGCTGTGCGCGGGCTGCACCCCCTTCGTCACCCAGTTCTGAAGAGCCGCCATCGCGGCGTCCTCGACCTCGAACAGTGGCATGTTGTCGGGTTGGTTATGGCCGTCGAGCGGCGTCCCCGTGCCCTCGATCGGCGTGCCGAGGACGCACGATGGCGCCTGGATGCTCGGGTTCTCCCGAGCAAGTGTCTCGGTCTCGTAGGAGGCCTCGTGGGCGTCGATGTGCGCAGCTCCGGTCACTTCCCAGGTGCGGAGGTAGTTGTTGTCCGCCTGACGGGCCGCCGCTGCGTCGAGCTCTTCGATATCGCCCTGGGTGTTGAGCTGGATGAACGGCGTCGCGTTGTCGGTGCGGATCAGCGCCGGGAACGGTGACGTCGCGACCAGCCCTTCCCCGATCGGAGCGGCCGTGACGGCGCGGCCGACGGCGAGGAAGCCGTTGAAGGCATGCGTGAGCGGCTGGACCGCGTTGACGTAGGTGTCCAGCCGGAAGGCGGACTGCGAGTCGCCGGTCGCGATCAGCTCCTTGGGCGCCAAGCCGCCCAGGAGGGTCGCACTGTCGGACCTCACGGCTTCCGCGGCTTGGGTGAGGATTTCGTAGGACTCGCCATCGTTGCTGTCCCCCAAGGCGCCGTAGCGCATCGGATCCCACGTGGCGAGATCTTTCATGCCCGGTCTCTGTGCCGTCACGCCGACGTACGCATAGCCCTTGTTGATCAGCTCGTTGTAGAGCTGAGCCCAGACCGGGTCCTGGTCGCCGCCGGTGGTGTCGTTCAGCCACTCGAACACGACGGTGCCATTGAACCTCGCCGGATTGGTCGGGTAGCGCACGAGCAGACGGGTGCTGTAGGGGACGTTGGTCTGCGAGGGCGACACGGCCCATTTGCCGTTCGATGACCAGAAGCCGCTCTGCCTGTAGACCGTCGCACCGCCGGACATCGTGAACTCACGCTGGGCGTAGCCCACTTCGGTCAGATTGATGGACGGAGCACCCGGAACCGCGGCCGTTTCCGGGACCGCGTCATAGGCGTAGCCGTGCGATCCGCTGCCCGCCGCGATTTCCGTCACCGTCGGCAGCGCCGGGGCCACCCCGCACATGGCGAAGAACGTCGCCGCTGCGACGGTCGAGGCGACCGAAGCCCTCCTCATCCGGTGCAACGCCCGCTTGTTCACGGCTCCTCCTTGCGTCGTCACCCTGCGCTGGCCTGGTGTGGATGCACCATATCGCATTCGGCGTTGCATTGCAACATCCGTCCACCAACGTTGCGTCCGCCGCCACGGCGCCGGTCCGCTCGTGCGATCCTTGGCTTCGTGAGCACTGCGGCGCGACCCCGAGCTGCGGACGCGTTGCGTCTGGGTCGACGTCGGTTTCTGGTGCCCGAGCGGATCGACATGGGTCTGCTAGCCGATGAACTGGGGGTCAACCGTGTCACGCTCTACCGCTGGTTCGGTTCGCGCGACAACTTCATCGTCGAGGTCGTCTGGTCCCTCGCTCTGCGGACCTTCGACTACGTCGAAGGAGAGGTCGAGGCGAGCGGCGCCGAGCGCATCGTCGCCGTCATCACGGGCTTTCTCGACACCATCATCACGAATCCGGGGATGCGACGCTGGCTGAGCGAAGACGGCGAGCACGCGATGCGTCTGCTGACCGGTCGCCGCACGGATTTCCAGCAGCGCCTCATCGGCGCGATCCAGAGCCGGCTCGAGGAGGAGGCGCAGGCCTCGCGGCTCGAGCTGCCCGTTGATCTGCGTGAGCTTGCGTACGTGATCGTACGCCTGATCGAGTCCTACACCTATCTCGATCTGATCACGGGCGAACCGCCCGAGGCCCGGCGGGCAGAGCCGATCCTCCGGATGCTCCTGCGGGTCCAGGCGTAGCCGACGCGGCCTCGGCGATCCGCTCGGGCCGGGGCGATGGTGGTTCGGAGTTCAGGTTGCTTTCAGCATCGGCCGTCATGATCGGAGGATGCGTCTGTTGGTGGTGGACGACGAGGCGTCGGTTCGTGAGGCGCTCGCGCTCGTCCTGGATCTGAGTGGGTTCGAGGTGCGGGTCGCGGTCGACGGGGGCGAGGCGATTCGTGCGGTCGCGCGCGATTCGCCGGATGCGGTGGTGCTTGACGTGATGATGCCCGGCCTGAATGGGCTGGAGGTCTGCAGGCGGATGCGCGCCGCTGGCGATCGTACGCCCGTGTTGATGCTTACGGCCCGGAGCGAGGTCTCAGACCGAGTCGCGGGTTTGGAGGCAGGCGCTGATGACTATCTCGCCAAGCCGTTCGCGCATCAGGAGTTGATCGCTCGGCTTCGCGCGCTGCTTCGACGTACCGGCTGGGAAGGCACCGCCGAGCTGCTTCGCTTTGCGGATCTCGAGCTCGATCCGCTCGCCCACGAGGCGCGTCGGGATGGCCGGCTACTCGAGTTGACACGTACGGAGTTCTTGTTGCTGGACTTGCTGATGCGCCACCCACGCCAGGTGCTTTCGCGTTCGACGATCTTCGAGCGGGTGTGGGGCTATGACTTCGGGCCGACGTCGAACTCGCTCGAGGTCTACATCGGCTACCTGCGCCGCAAGACCGAGGCTGCGGGCGAGCCGCGGCTGGTGCACACCGTGCGCGGCGTCGGCTACGTGCTGAGGTCAGCGCCGCGATGAGCTTTCGCCGCCGCATGATCCTGCTGGCCGCGGGGGCGGTCGCGACGGCGATCGTGCTCGCTTCGGTGGTCGTCTATTTCGTGACGCGCGGTGAGTTGCTTGGTCAGATAGACACGAGCCTGCGTGCGACGCTCACACCCGGACTCCCCGAGGCGGTGCGGCTGCAGTCTCGTCTGAGCGCGGCGGAGGTCGCGGCGCTGACGAAGGGCACGAAGCAGCCGAACTCGGGGCTTGTCCAGCCCGACGGCGCCCTCGCGGTGCCCGTCGCCGTGGCGGGCAGCTCACAGAGTAGGGCCACGGGTGAAGTCCGCGGCGTGGCCGGAGGCGCGGTGCAACGACGCTCGGACCACAGCGCCAACGGGGAAGTGATCACGATCGAACGTCGAACAGTGGTCCGGCCGAAGGGCTCGGTCGCAAGGAACCAAGCGCGGGGTCTCGGCGCGGGTCAGGACAAGCTTGTGCTCCCGCAGCCAAAGCTCGGCGGTACAGCTGTTTACGTGCAGCTCTCCGAAGCCAATGGGACGGTGCTCACGGCCGGTCGGGGACCGCAGCTGCCAGTCACAGCGGCGGCGCGCGCCGTCGCGTCGGGCAAGCGCGACGCCTTTTTCAGTGACGCGATCGTCGCCGGCACGCCGGCGCGGGTACTCACCGAGCGTGCCCCACACGGCGCGGTGTGGGACGCCGCCGAGCCGCTTGGCGGTGTCGAAGGCACCCTCACGCACCTGAAGCTCGTGCTCGCGATCGTCTGCCTGGGTGGTATCGCGCTCGCGGCAGTCCTAGGGCTGCTGGTGTCGAGGGTGGCACTTGTGCCTGTGCGCAGATTGACCGGGGCAGCCGAACGGGTCGCACGCACACAGGACCTCGCCCACCGCATCGAGGCGCCTGAGGAGGACGAGCTCGGACGGCTGGCGAGGACGTTCAACATGATGCTCGCAGCGCTGGAGCGCTCTCGGTTGGCCCAGCGTCAGCTCGTGTCCGATGCTTCGCACGAGCTGCGAACGCCGCTGACCAGCGTGCAAGCAAACCTGGACGCGCTGATCCTGGGTGAGCGGTTGCCGGCGAGCGAGCGCGCGCGCGTGCTCGCCGCCGCGAAGGCGCAGCTGCAGGAGCTTTCGGTGCTCGTCGGCGACCTCGTCGATCTGTCCAAGACCGAGATCGAGGACGGGGAGGTCGAGGACGTCCGCCTCGACCTCGCGGTCGCCGGGGCGCTCGGACGCGCCCGGCTGCATGCCCCGGGCTGCCGGTTCGTCCTGGATGCCCAGCCGTGTCTGGTGCGCGGCGCGCCCGGCCGGCTCGATCGCGCGATCGCCAACCTCCTCGACAACGCGTGTAAATGGAACCCGCCAGGCGCCGGGCCGATCGAGCTGCGTGTGCGCGACGGACGCTTGGAGGTACGCGACCATGGGCCCGGAATCTCCCGCGACGATCTGCCCCGAGTGTTTGACCGGTTCTATCGTTCCCCCGAGGCGCGAGGGCGGCCGGGCTCCGGCCTTGGGCTGGCGATCGTCAGACAGACCGCCGAGGCTCACGGCGGGTTCGTTCACGCCGCCAACGACCCGGACGGCGGCGCGCTGTTGACGTTGGAGCTTCCGCCGCTCGAGATGACCGAAACGGAGCTCGCCGCGGCCAACCAGGATGGTCCTGCCGCTTTCACGAGTGCTTAGGAGGTCCCTCGGTTGCTCTAAGGTGATTTTCAGCTCGGGCCGGTTTGATGTGTGTCGATCAGCGATCGACCCGCAAAAGGAGCCACGTGTCACACCGTCCCCCGCTCGTCCCGCTCGCCGTCCTGTGTGTGACATCGGCGAGCCTCGCGCTGGCCGCGTGTGGCGGCTCCTCGCCGTCCTCCACGTCCGCTGCCGCGAAGGAACGGCAGGACGAAGTGAAGTTCGCAGAGTTTGCCAGGTGTCTCCGCGAACACGGCATCGAAGCGAACATCGGCACCCAACCCGGCGACAAGGGACGTGGCCTCGGCATCCGCAACACGGGCGACCCCGCCAAGATGGAAGCGGCTCAGAAGGCATGTGAGAAGTATCGCCCGGAAGCTCAAAAGGTGAACCTCTCCCCGCAAGAAAAGGTAGCCCGTGCAGAAGCTGTCGAAAAGTTCGCCAAATGCATGCGCGAACACGGCATCGAAGTGCACGCCTCCAGCTCCGAAGGGCTCGTCGCGATCCGGATCCACGGGGGCCCGGGCAGCGGTGCGCCCGAGCCCGGCAGCCCCGCATTCCAGAAAGCGCAGCAGTCCTGCCAGGGCCTGCTTCCG
This sequence comes from uncultured Solirubrobacteraceae bacterium, assembly GCA_963743505.1. Lineage (GTDB taxonomy): Bacteria > Actinomycetota > Thermoleophilia > Solirubrobacterales > Solirubrobacteraceae > Palsa-744. Next base: position 135,156 of record CAVUPZ010000006.1, read on the forward strand.
CTCAAGGGTCACGGCCCGCCGGATGCGCAGCGCACGGGCGGTCCGGGCGGCTCCCAAGCCGGCAGCTTCGCCGGCGGCTGAGCCGTGGGGCACCCCGAGCTCGAGGGATCATCCGGCGTGGCGCGTGTCGCCGACGACGCCTCGGGGAGCGCCGCGCTGCTCGACGGCGGCCGCGGCGACGGGGGTTGCGACGCAGAGAGCTCCTCGAGAAGGCGCCGGCGCTGGCTGGCCGCGGCCACGTTGGCGGCGGTCGTGGCGGTTGTGCTGGCCGTGGTGCTGCTCGGGTCCAGCTCGGCCGGCCATCACGGACCCGACACCGGCGTTCCCGCCGGCGATACGACCGCCAGGGTCACACGGCGCACGCTGTCTGAAAGCTCGACCGTGGACGGCACACTCGGCTACGGCTCGACATACGAACTCTACGATCGGCTCGCGGGGACGTTTACGTGGGTCCCATCCGTGGGCGCCGTGATCAGCCGCGGCGGGGTCCTGTGGCGGATCGACAATCTGCCGATCATCCTGATGTACGGCTCGGTGCCCGCGTACCGCTCGCTCAAGGAGGGCGTCAGCGACGGCCCCGACGTGACCGAGCTCAACGAAAACCTGATCGACCTCGGGTTCGACCCCTACGGGGCGATCACCGACGATCGATCCTTCGGCGGGGCCACCGCAGCGGCCGTCAAGCGCTGGCAGAAGGCCGAGGGCCTCTCCCAGACCGGCTACGTCGAACTCGGCCGGGTGGTCTTCGCCCCCGGCTCCCGACGCATCACCGACGTGAAGGTCGCTCTCGGGCAGGATCCGCCCGGCGCCAGCGCGGCGACGAGCACCACTGCTGGCGCGCCGACGACACCCGCGCCCACGACGCCCGCGCCGACGACGCCCGCGCCGACGACGCCCGCGCCCCCGGCGGCGAACAGCCCCGCGGCAGGCAAATCTCCAGGCGAGAAACCGGGGAGCAAATCCCCCGGCAAAGGCAAAGGGTCACCGGGCGAGGACGAGGAAAGCCCCGCGAAAGGAACACCCGCTAAAGAAGCGCCTGCCAAAGAAAAACCCACAAAAGAAGATCCGGCCAAAGAATCCCCCGGCAAAGGCTCGCCGGGCAGTGAAGCGGCCGCGGGCGCCGGCGAGGTTGCGCTCACGACCACCTCGACCCAGCAGATCGTGCAGCTCAAGGTGAAGCCCGAACAGCAACAGCTCGCCAGGGTGGGAGAGCCGGTCACCGTGTTGCTGCCAGGCGGCGGCCAAGCCGGCGGTCACATAACGCAGGTGGGGACGGTGGCCAGCGAATCGAAAGGCTCGGGCGGCGAAGAAAAAGGCAGTCCAAGCGGCGAAAGCGGCGAATCGACGACGATCCCTGTGACGATCACCCTGGACAGCCCCGTTACTCACCTCGACCAGGCGCCTGTAAGCGTCGAACTCGTCAAGAGCATACGCCGCAACGTGCTGACCGTCCCGGCGACCGCGCTGATCGCCGTAGCGGGTGGCGGCTACGCCGTCGAAGCGCTCGCACAGAACCGTCGCACGTCGGTGTCAGTCACACCGGGGATGTTCGCGGGCGGCTACGTCCAGGTCGAAGGCCCCGGCGTGCACGAAGGCATGACCGTGATCGAGTCCCAGTGAGTTTCGTCCTCGAGCTTCGCGATGTCGTCAAGCGCTACGACGACGGCGTGCAGGCGCTCGGCGGCGTCGACCTGACCGTGCAGGACGGCGAGCTGTGCGCGATCGTCGGCCCCTCGGGCTCGGGCAAGTCGACGCTGCTGCACATCATGGGGACGCTCGAACGGGCAACCAGTGGGCTCGTACGGATCGCCGGGGCCGACGTCGCCCGCGCCTCCGACCGCGACCTGGCGGCCCTCAGGGCCCGGCGAATCGGCTTCGTCTTCCAGCAGTTCCACCTGCTCGAGGCGGACAGCGCGCTCGAGAACGTCGGCAACGGCCTGCTCTACACGGGCACCCCGGCCCGGGAGCGTCGGCGTGCGGCAGCCGCGGCGCTCGCCCGCGTGGGGCTCAGCCATCGCATGCGCCAGACCTCGGCGCTCCTGTCCGGCGGCGAGCGCCAGCGCGTGGCGATTGCGCGTGCGCTCGTCAGCTCGCCGGCGATCGTGCTCGCCGATGAGCCGACCGGCAACCTCGACACCCGCAACGGCCGCGAGATCCTCGAGCTGCTGAGGGCGTTCAACAGGCAGGGCACGACCGTGCTGGTGATCACCCACGACCGTGAGATCGCCGCGATGCTCCCGCGGCGGGTGGAGCTGCGCGACGGGCGCCTGATCCGCGACGAGGCGACTTCGCCGTGAGGGACGTCGGCTCGATCCGAGCGCGCCGTGCGGGCCTGCCCGGCCTCTCGTTCGCGCCCCACCTCCGTCGGCGGCCCTCGCGCGCGGGCGGTCTCGGTCCCGATCCGAGCCGCCTGTTGGCGGCCGACGTGCTGCGCGTCGCGAGCGTCGGTCTGCGCACCCGCCGCTTGCGCGCTGCGCTGTCGGCGTTGGGAGTTGCGATCGGCATCGCCGCGATGGTCGCCGTGCTCGGCATTTCCGACTCCAGCAAGGCCGGCCTGGTCGCCGAGCTCAACGAACTGGGGACGAATCTGCTGACGGTCAGCCCAGGGGAAACGTTCCTCGGGGAAGCGGCCAAGCTGCCCGAAGCGGCCGTCAGGGACGTGCGCAACCTGCGCAGTGTCCGCTCGGCAGCCGCCGTGACGAGCGTCTCGGGAGCGACCGCGCGGCGGAGCGCCTTCATCGAAGTCGCCGAAACCAACGGGATCAGCGTGGAGGCTTCCGACCCGCAGCTGCTCTCCACGCTGGGCGGCAAGATGATCCTCGGGCGCTTCCTGAACGCCGGCGATGAACGCTATCCCCTGGTCGTGCTCGGTCTCGTGGCCGCACAGCGGCTGGGGGTGGAGCGCCTGTCGGCCCGTGGACGACCGCTGCAGGTGCTCATCGACGGCACCTGGTTCACGGTGGCCGGCGTGATCGGCTCGCTGCCCCTGGCACCGGAAATCGAACGTGCCGCGCTGATCGGCTACCCGGTCGCGAAACGGCTGTTCGGCACGACCAGGCACCCCAGCGTGCTCTACGTCCGCGCCGACCCCGAACGTGTCCCCGAAGCAGACTCGCTGCTGGGCCCCGCCGCCAACGCCCAGAACCCCGAACAGACGAAGGTCAGTCGGCCATCGGACGCACTCCAGGCCCGCGCCGACGCGCAGAGCACCCTCACGGCGGTCTTCCTGGCGCTCGGAGCCGTCGCGCTGCTCGTCGGCGGCGTCGGGATCGCCAACGTGATGGTTATCTCGGTGCTGGAGCGTCGTCCCGAGATCGGACTGCGTCGCGCTCTCGGCGCCCGCGCCGTGCACGTCGGCGTGCAGTTCCTCGGCGAGTCCGTCCTGCTGTCCGCGCTCGGTGGCGCCCTCGGCATCGCGCTCGGCGCAGCCGCCACCGCCGGCTATGCCTACAGCCAGGGATGGATCGTCGTCGTGCCGCTGCTGTCCGTCGCAGGCGGTGTCGCGATCGCCCTCGCGCTCGGCGCCCTGGCCGGCTTGTACCCAGCCGTGCGCGCCGCAAAGCTCGCCCCCGCTGCAGCCCTGCGGAGCACCTGAGCTTCATTGCTCCGCGAGCGAGGCTGCGCTGACGTCCGGCGCCGCGGTCGTCAGCTCGGGCGTAGCCCGCTGCGGGATACTGCGCGAGCGATGTCGGAAAACCTGGACCTGGTGCGCTCGATCTTCGTCGACTGGGAACGCGGGGACTTCGGCTCGACCTCCTAGGCGAGCGCTCCCTTGATCGAGTCGATCGCCTCCCGCTCAGCATCGCTCACCGCCGTCCCGTCCTCGGTGTGCGCTCCGGCGACGCGTTCGGCAAGGTTCACGGTGAAGCTCCTGTAGTCCTCGAGCTCCGACGGCTGTGCCTTCTTCCGGAGGATGGCGACGGCGTCTCGAAGGTGTTCCAGGACGTGCTCCTTCAGCTCCTGGGGGGAGTGGTAGCGGGTGTGATCGACGTGGGGCCGCGTGGCGACGACCTCGTCGAGCAACTCACTCTGGCCGTGCTGTTGGCGTGCCTCTGCGTACTCCTTCCCGAGTGCCAGCGTCTCACGAAACGTCCCGCCCCGTTGGGAGGTGATCACGAGCAGCGCCGCGCTCGGGGGGCCCTCCGTCACGATCGTCCACTCCTCGGGCTCGAAATCCGCCTTCGCGGTCATTGCCACCTCCTTATCGGGCTGCAGAATAACGCCGCGCGGCACAGTCTATGCCGTCCGAATGAAAGTCAATTCGAGCACCAAGACGGTCACCTCGATCGTGCACCTCGGCTGACGCTGCTCGCATGCACGGGAGCGTTGTCGATGGTAACGTCGTCTCCATGAGCGGCGCGTTGGGGAGCGAACCGGCGAGCCACGACGCGTCAGGCCGGGGTCGGGCGTGTCCGGAGACCGCAGACGAGGCCGACGCGCGCAAAGGGCGCCGATGACCGCCGTGCGCGTCTACGGCTATCTCGTCTCGACGTGGACCCGCACGGCGGCTATGACGTGCATCGAGAAGGGCATTGGGTACGAGCTCGTCCCGATTGCCTACGGCAGCGCGGATCACGCCGCCATGCACCCGTTCAGCCGGATCCCCGTCTTGGAGGACCGCGGCAAGATCATCACGGAGGGACTCGCGATCACCAGCTACCTCGACGAGGCGTTCGACGGGCCGGCGCTTCAGCCGGCAGACCTCGATGGGCGTACTCGGATGCGCGAATGGCTGAGCCGGGCCGCGGACTACGCCTTTCGAGACGTGGTGCTCAAGGTCCCGCGAAAGGAGCCGCCGACCGATGAGCAGCTCGCCACCGCGAGACACGTTCTCGAGCGTCTCGACGCGCTGGTCGGCAGCGCGCCGTTCCTCGCCGGCGATCAGGTCACACTCGCCGATCTATACCTTGCGCCCCAGATCTCGAACGCGCGCGAGAAGGCTCCCGAGCTGCTGGGCTCACTCGATGCGCTTGGCGGATGGTTCGCACGCATGGCCGGCCGTGAGAGCTTCCGGCTGACGTATTACGACCCCGCCGCGCTGTAGCGAGCATCGAGGTCGCATCGGTCGCGCCAGCGCGACCCGACCGCAGCCCTCAGCGGGCGAGCGGTCAGGCTTCCCCGATCGTCCAAGCGAGCGGGAACTGCTGTTCTTCGTCTTCATAGACCCCGTAGATGGTGAAGTCGACGGTGGCAGTCGCCGGGCAGGTTTCCGGGTTGCTGTCGTTGAGCACCCGCGTGGCCGTGCCGCCTTCCATCGAGCCTTCGAAGTCGGGGCCAAACGGCCTCATGTGCAGGTGCTTGACGGCATAGACGCACCCGAGCTCGGGGAGCGCGAGCTTGAAGTCCCCGGCGAGCGACGCCGTCCCGTTGATCGAGAAGCGCACGTTCGGCAGGCTCTTGATTTTCATTTCTTCACCGCAGAAGGGGTCGGTGGCGCCCGTCATCGCGACGCGATCGACTTTCTGGGAGTTGATCACGTCGCTCGCAGTGATGTTCTCCTGGCATGCGATCCTGCCGCCGGGCAGGCCGGGGCTGTCGATCCCGACGCCCGTGTTGAAATACATCAAAGAGCCCGGCTGGAGACCGAAGTGCGTGTGCGGCGAATAGATCGTGAGCCATTTCACCGTCTGTGCAGACGCGCCTGATGTCACACCGGCAGCCGCTGCGACCACTGTCAACAGCAGCGCCACCGCAAGGTTCTTCGCTCTCATCACGACCCCCCCCAAGCTCGATCCATTCGGGGCGATCCGACTCCGTCGATAAGTCCGCCCGGCCCCCTAGAGGCCGACAAGCTACCACAGCGACCGCCGCTGCAGTTGCGTGCCCGCTCCAGGGTGTATTCTCGCGTCGGTCGGACGAGCGCCGCGCCCGACCGACCGACCGGGACGGATCCTTGCCGCGAGGTGTTCCCAAGAACCGATTGCTCCACTCAACGGAGGTCCCACGTGAGGTTCCAATCGCCTGGTCGCCACCGGAGGCGACGCATACCCGAGCTCTCGCTCCTCGCCCTGGCTGCCGGTACGCTCGCCCTCGCCGGCTGTGGGAGCTCGTCCAACAGCACCAGCTCCTCGGCGTCGACGTCGACGCCGACGACGGCAACACCCGCCTCGACGACGGCGAGCACGCCGGCCGCGACGACGGCACCGGTCTCGGTCAGGACGGTGTCGGGGCTCGGTCCGGTGCTGGTGAACTCCCAGGGTCACACGCTCTACATCTTCGAGCCAGACAAAAAAACGAAGGTGACCTGTGTGGGCGCGTGCGCATCGGTCTGGCCGCCGGTGAAGCTGTCCAGCGGACAGAAGGCCGCCGCCCTCGGGGAAGCGAAGTCTTCCCTGGTTGCCAGCGACCCCGACCCCGAAGGGGGCCAGGTCGTCACCTACGCCGGGTGGCCCCTCTACACCTACGCCGCCGACTCCGCTGCTGGCACCGCGAACGGCGAGGCTGTCAACGCGAATGGCGGGATCTGGTATGTGATCTCGCCCAAGGGAACGGTGATCGTGCACTGACACCCCCGCGCTAGCGGACCCGGAATACTGGTTGGGATATGTCCGATGAGTCCGCAGGCGCCGCGCGATGACCCCCGTCGCGGTCGTCACCGACACGACCCACTACCTGCCCAGGACCCTCGCCGACGCCCAGGGAATCCACCAGGTCAGCTTGTATGTGGGCTGGCGAGGGAGGTTGGAGCGCGAGCTCGAGATGGAGGGCTTCGACGGCTTCTACGAGCGCCTGGCCACGGACCCCGAACTACCCAGCACGTCCCAGCCCTCGATCGGGGATTTTCTCGCGGTATGGGAGCCCCTGCTGGCTGCGGGCCAGGACATCGTCTCGGTACACCTCAGCAGCGGGCTTTCCGGCACCTGGGACGTCGCTCGCCAGACGCGCGGCGCCCTGGCCGCGCGAGGGCTGTCTGACCGCGTGGAGGTGATAGACGCCGAAACCGGCGCCGGCGGACTCGGCTGCGTGGTGCTCGCGGCAGCGGCGCGCGCTCGCTCCGGAGGCGACTTGAAGGAGGTGTGCGAGCGCGTGCACGAGGCTCGCCGTGCACTCGATATCCGGTTCTGCCTCGACACGCTCGAGTATCTCCAGCGTGGTGGGCGCATCGGCCGGGCGCAGGCGTTCTTGGGGAGCACCCTCAAGATCAAGCCGATCCTCTCCTTCGAGCGCGAGATCACGCCCGTCGAGCGGGTTCGCACCGCAGGTCGCGCGTTCGAGCGCATGGTCGAGTACATGGGTGAGATGCAAAGCGACGGACGCGACAGCTGGGCCGTGCAGCACACCCGCGCGCCCGAGAAGGCCATGCGCCTGGTCGAGCGCGGGAGGGAGATCTACGCCTCCGAGCCTCTGTTCGTGTCGGAGGTCGGCCCCGTCCTCGGCGCCCATCTTGGTCCCGGCGGGCTGCTCGTCGCCGGCATACCTCGCTCGCTCGTCGCGTCCGCCAACAGCTGATAGGCGCCGCCAGCCAATGCTTCGCTCGCCGGAGCGCGGGGTGGCGCTGGCGCAAACCTCGGCGCCGCCCGCGCAAATCGTCCAGGTGTGGCGTGATCACTGCGGATCGAGGGCCTTCGCGCCGATTCCTCGCGGCAGACACCCAAGCACCGGCCTGTGGCGTGCGCCGCGGGCGCACCGCTGGACCTCCCGATTCCGTGATGCAGACCCAAACCCAAGCCCCGACAGCAACGGCACTACCCGAGATCGCCGGTTTCGCTCGCGACGTGTTCGAGCACGAGCACGAGGAGCGCTTCGACGCGCGGATGTTGGAGGCGCTGCTGAACTCGCTCGTGGCGACATACCCTGACGCGCCGGTCTCGGCGCACCGGGCAGACGGCGTGATGGCCCCGATGCCGGACTCGATCGCGTTGAAGCGCAATCCGGTCCAGCAGGCCCGCTCCGGTCTGGACCTGATCATGCTCGACGACGAAGTGCTCCGGGGTTGGGAGCGGGCGCTCGCTGAGGGCGCCGCCCGATACCCCGTTCACCCCGTGGGCCATCCCGAGATCACCGGTCTCGTCTATGCCCTCGACCTCCGCGAGACCCACGGCGTGATCGTGACCTTGGCGGTGTTCGCGCCGGACGACCTACCCGAGGGCGCCGTCACGCACGTGGACGTTCCCGACGTGACGCCCCGATTCGCCACGCTCCGCAAGGACGAGCGCGGTGTCGTCGTCGCGATCGACGAGGCGCTGAGCAAGATCCTGGGCTGGAGCAGCGAGGAGATGGTGGGTCGCCGATCGACCGAGTTCATGCACCCGGACGACCTCGCGCTGGCGATCGACAACTGGCTGCAGATGCTCGCCTCGCCCGGCCCGGGGCGACGGGTCCGCCTTCGCCACCTCCGCAAGGACGAATCGTGGGTGTGGCTCGAGGCGACCAACCACAATCTGCTCCACGACCCAGACCACGAATGCGTGGTCAGCGAACTGGCGGACATCTCCGAGGAGATGGCCGCACACGAAGAACTGCGAGCCCGCGAGCAGTTGCTGGACGGACTCGCCGAGGCGATCCCGGTCGGCCTCTTCCAGCTCGACGCCGCCCGTCGCATCGTCTACACGAACGACAGGCTTCACAAGATCCTCGGGGTGGAGCGCGCGGACACGGTGGATGCGCAGCTGGCCACCCTGGTCGACTCCGATCGGGCGAGCCTGGAGCGAGCGCTCGGCGATGTTCTCGGTGACGGCTTGCCGGCCGACATCGAGATCGGTCTGTGCCTACCGAACAGCTCCGAGTTGCGCTTCTGCACGATCAGCCTCCGCGCCCTCAGTCAAGAGGACGGCACGATCAACGGGGCGATCGCCTGCGTGGCGGACATAACGGACAGCGCTCGCATGCGGGAGGAGCTCAAGGCGCGGGCGACGTTCGATGAGCTCACCGGCTGCTACAACCGCGCATCGATCATGCAGGCTCTCGAGGCGGACATAGTCGAGCGGCCGACCCCAGTCTGACAGGGCGGTCGTCTTCGTCGACCTCGACCGCTTCAAGTCGATCAACGACGAGCACGGCCACGCGGCCGGCGACGAGCTGCTGGTCGTCGTCGCCGAGCGTCTGAAAGATGTCCTTCGGGGCGGTGACATGGTCGGCCGCATCGGTGGCGACGAGTTCCTCGCCGTGTGCCCCGACATCGGCGGTCCCGACCAGGCAATGAAGCTCGCCGAGCGAATCGCGCAGGCACAGCGCGCGGAGCTGCATGTGGCGCGGCGCAGGATCCTGGCGCAGGTGAGCATCGGGGTGGCGTGGTCCACCGGCACCGACGCCGGCGCCGACGAGATCGTCGCCTGGGCCGACAAGGCTATGTACGACTCAAAGCGCCAAGGCACCGGGCAGCCGAAGCTCGCGTTCCGAGAAGCGGCGCCCCGGTAGCGCCGGCACCCAGCCCGGAGCAGCGCCTCAGGCCGGTTCGGGCAGCAGCCGATCGAGCAGCGCGCCCGCTGGCCGGCCCGCGATCTCCGCTGAGAGGTCTGGGCGGTAGGCGAGCAGGGCGAGACTCGGCGCGATCACGAAGTCCGCGGCGCTGAGGACCTCGGCGTCGAGGACACCCTGCGCGATCCAGGCATCGACTCGATCCAGGAGCGGCAGCGTCTGCGCGACGAGATCGGCCTCGTTCGCAGCTTCGGCCTGGAACAGCGGAGCCGAGAGCTTCGCGGCCGCCAATCGCACGGCATCAGAACGGGCGAGCAGGGGGCCGAGCCTGCCGTCGCTGGCACGCCGGTGCATCGTGTCAAGCCCACGCGCCCCGCTCGCCAGCCCGACCCGCCGGGCGGCCATCTGCAGCACCTCGTCGCCCCAGCGCTCGGCGTCTTCCACAGCGCCCCTCAGCCCCGGATCGCCGGGAAACAACGGCGGATCTGGGAACGCCTGCTCGAGGAACCGGGCGATCGCGCGGTTGGTCTGGATCCGTTGCCCTGCCAGCTCCAGCGCCGGCACCGTACCCAGGCGATCCATGAGCGCGAGATCGAACCTGGTCGAGCCGTCGACCCGGCGGATTGGCGCGCCGTGACCCGGGAACCCGCACGCCCTGACAAGCGCGGGATGCAGCCCGGCGGGGAGCGTGACGGTGCGGTGGGCCACTCCCTTGTACGCGAGCATCAGCATCGCGCTACGACACGCATGCGAGCCTGTGATCACGTAGAGCCTCGTGGTCGAGATGGGCAGATCGTCGCACAGGCGCCCCGGCTGGCCGATCCGTCGAAAGTGAGCGAGATCGGTTCAGTAGCGCCCCGCTCGTGCCGATACGTCGATCAAAGGCTTTTCGCCCACCAGTCCCGACGGGGGTCACGCTGTCATGAGCACCACCGCGCAAAAGACCGATCCAGTATCCGTCGAGCCAAGCGAGCCCGTCGGCGAGAACGACCAGGAGACGACGATCACGCTCGATCTCCCCCTGCCCGAGGCCGAGGCCCTTCGCGCGTGGCTGCTGAAGCCTGCGCACGACGGGGCGACCTCGCTCGACGACCCGCTCGTCAGCCGTGCGCTGACGAAGCTCGCGATGGGTGTCGACACGGTCCGCGCGACCGTCAACGTCCGCCGGGAGCTCGGGGAGGCGGGTCTCGGCGTCGACCACCTCTCCGATGAGCAGGTCCGGGAGCTGGGGCGGCGCGTGGCTCAAGCCGCCACCGCCGGCATCCGCCCCTGACGGCAAGGGCACGCGGCGGTCCACCTCCCGCCGCGCGCGGCAGGCCTCGCGATCGCTGGCGCCCCGTTCCTCCTCCACGACGGCCCTCGCCGGCGCTCATAGACTTGCGAGGAACGACGAGAGGAGCTCTGATGGAGGCGACGACACTTCCCGGCGGCACGTTCACGATGGCCGACGATCTGACGGTCACCCGCCTGGGCTATGGGGCGATGCAGCTCGCTGGCCCGCACGTCTTCGGCCCGCCGGCCGATCGCAACGCCGCCGTGGCGGTGCTGCGCGAGGCGGTCGACATGGGCATCACGCATATCGACACGAGCGACTACTACGGCCCGTACGTCACGAACGAGATCATCAAGGAGGCACTGCACCCGTACCCGGAGGACCTCCACATCGTGACGAAGGTGGGAGCGCTCAGGGATGCCGAGGGGGGCTGGCCGCAGGCACTGGCTCCCGAGCAGCTCCGCCAGGCCGTGCACGACAACCTGAAGCGTCTCGGCCTCGACGTGCTCGACGTCGTGAACCTGCGTGTGGGCGGTTTCGACAGCCCCGCTCCTGGCTCGATCGCCGAGCCGTTCACGGTGCTCGCGCAGATGCAGCAGGAGGGGTTGATCACGCACCTCGGCGTCAGCACCGTCTCGGCGGAGCAGATCGCCGAGGTGCAGACGATCGCGCCGATCGTCGGCGTGCAGAACTTCTACAACGTCGCCCACCGGGTCGACGACGAGCTGATCGACTCGCTCGCCGCACGTGGCATCGCCTACGTCCCCTACTTCCCACTCGGCGGCTTCAGCCCGCTCCAGTCGGAGGCTCTGCAATCCGTGGCGGCCCGTCTGCAGGCGACCCGATGTCCGTCGCGCTGGCGTGGCTGTTGCAGCGCTCACCGAACATCCTGCTGATACCGGGCACCTCATCGGTCGCCCACCTGCGCGAGAACGTCCTCGGCGCCGGGCTGACGCTCCCCGATGACGCGCTGGCCGAGCTGGACGGTATTGCCGTGTGAGCTCCGCGCCCGCGGTCCATCGGGGCCGAGGAGTGCGATCCGTTCCCAGGCCCGACCCGCTGCGCGGGAGGCCCGCTTGGGACGTGCGCTGCCACGATGATGCGATGGCCCACCTCCTCGTCGCCGACCTCGCCTACGCACACCCGGGCGGAGAGCTGCTGTTCTCCTCCGTCTCCTTCCGCCTCTCGCCCGGGGGCCACGCTGGCCTGGTCGGCGCCAACGGTGTCGGCAAGAGCACGCTCCTGAAGCTGATCGCCGGGCGGCTCAGCGCCGATGAAGGGGAGATCTCGGTGGGCGGCCTCGTCGGTTACATGCCCCAGGACGTGGGTGTGGGGGAGGACTCGCGCACCGTGAGAGGGCTGCTCCTGACGATGGCGCCGGCCGCGATGCGCCGGGCGGGCGAGGCCGTCGTCCGTCTCGAGGCGAAGCTCGCCGACGGCGACGATGAAGCGGGGATGGAGCTGGGGGCAGCGATCGCGGACTGGTCTGCGCTGGGCGGGTACGAGCTCGAGGGCCGCTGGGATGCATCCTGCAGGCGCATCGTCGGGGCGCCCTTCGCCGAGCTCGCCGACCGTGCCGGGGCGTCGCTTTCCGGGGGCGAGCGCAAGCGGCTGGTACTCGACGTGCTGCTCGCCTCCGACGCTGACGTGCTGCTGCTCGACGAGCCGGACAACTTCCTCGACGTGCCCGCCAAGCTTGCGCTCGAGGGCGCCCTGCGGAGCACGCGCAAGACCATCCTGCTCGTGTCGCACGACCGGGAGTTCCTCGCCGGCAGCGCCGGCTCCATCGTGACCCTCGAGGGCAGCGGGGCATGGGTCCACGGGGGGTCATATGCAACCTATCCCGAGGCCCGTGAGCAGCGCCAGCGCCGCCTCGGCGATGCCGTCCGGCGCTGGCGGGAAGAGGAGCGGCGCCTGCACCGGCTGATGAGCACCTTCAAGGAGCGCGCACGCTACTCGAGCGACTGGGCCAAACGGGCGGACGCGGCCGAGTCGCGCTGGCGTCGCTTCAAGGACGAGGGGCCGCCGCCCGCCCCCGTGCTCGAGAACTCGATCAAGGTCCGCATCCGCGGCGCCGACTCCTCGCTGCGGATGCTCGACCTACGGGAGGTGGGGATCGCCGGCCTCGTGGAAGCCTTCTCGGACGAGGTCCACGCCGGCGAGCGCGTTGGCGTGATCGGCCCGAACGGGTCAGGAAAGAGCGCCCTGCTGGGCATGCTTGCCGGCGCGCGCGGACCCGATCGTGGCGAGCTCGTGGTGGGCCCGCGGGTGTCGATCGGCTACTTCACCCAGCTGCAGCGCCGGGCCGACCTGCTCGGGCGCGTGGTCATCGAGACGGTCCTCGAGCGAGTGGGCGGCGGTGGCGTCCAAGCCGCCATGGCCGCGCTCGCGCGCTATGGCCTCGCCGAGGCCGCCCGCAGGCCATACGAGGTCCTGAGCGGGGGCGAGAAAGCACGCCTCGAGGTGCTCGTGCTGGAGCTCGAGGGCCACAACCTGCTCTTGCTCGACGAGCCGACGGACAACCTCGACGTCGACTCCTGCGAGGCCCTGGAAGCGGCGCTTGCCTCCTTCCACGGCGCCGTCGTCGCCGTCTCGCACGACCGTGCCTTCCTGCGCTCGATGGACCGCTATCTGATGGTGCGCCACGATGGCTCGGTCCTGGCCCTGCCGAGCTACGAGAGCGCAGTCGAGGCGATGCTCGATCCCGAACGGGCGGCGAGCGTCCGGCTCGCGAAGGCGCTGTAGGGCGCCTGGTGCGCTCGGACCCCAGGCGCCGGGGTCGCAGTTGCGCCTCCTAGAGGCGCGTTTTCACTTTCGCGTTTTTCCCAGTCGCCGTGGCGGTGGCGTTCGTGGCGGAGATGCGGAAGTAGTAGCGGGTGCCGGCCGTCAACCCCGTGAGGATCGCCGAGGCGGGGACGGCGCCGGACCCGCTCGGGAGGTTCGTGCACGGAACGCTCGCACCGTAGGCGATGCTCGGGCCCCATTCGAACGTGCAGCTGATCAGCGGCACCCCGTTCGGGTCCACGGTCGCGTTCAGTTCGGCCGACGTGGTCGTGATCCTCGTCGCCGGAAGGGTCACGACCGTCGGTGGGGGCGGGGCTCCGAACGCGACCAGGCCGTTGGGTGTGCCGACGCCCGAGGGCCCGTCGAAGCCGGCGCTCGCGTCGCAGGCCAGCGTGCCGACGCAGTCGATGTCGCCGAATTCTTCGTTGATGGCCGGCTCGCCGCAGAGGCCCGGTTCGACGCCGTCGCAGTAGCCGTCGCCGCCTGCGGTGACGTCGTAGAGGGAGGCCTGCCCGAGGTGGGCGTACAGCGTCGCAGCGGGGTAGTTGGCGCCGTGGCTGCCCCCGGCAAGCGCGTACATCGACGCGATCAACGGCGAGGACAGGGACGTGCCCCCGACCGTCTCCCAGCCCGTCGTCGCCCCAGCTGCGTATTTGTAGCTGCTGTCGATGTCAAAGCCGGTGTAGGGGTCGGCGACGGCGGCGACATCGTTGTCGAGGCGGTGGCTCGCGCACCCCGTCGCGGCCCAGCCGAGCGCGCTCTGCTGCCAGGCGGGGGCTTGGAAGAGCGTGCTGCAGCCCCCGCCGGTGGCGCTGAACTGTTTGAAGCCTCGCCCCGACGGGGGTCCGCTGTCGTTCCAGGCCGACTCGCTCTTGCGGGCGCCGGTCGTGGTGAGCTTCAGCGATGTCCCGCCGACCGCGACGACGCTCGCGAGCGAGGCCGGTGCGTCGGGCAGGCCGGGCGCGGCGGCGAGCGACGCGATGCGATCCCAGTTGAGGTAGCCCGAGTCGCCGGCCGCGGCTGCGATCACGACGCCCGGGTGCTCGTACGCGGCCACTTCCCCGGAGCCAAGTTCCGTCTCCAGGCCGCCGTAGGAGTTCGACACCTCACTCGCGCCAAGGCTGACCGCCTCGTTCACCGCCTTCGCGAGGTCCGAGAAGCTTTCCGAGCTGGCCTCCACGAGCAGGACCCTGCAGCTCGGGCAGGTGCTGTGGACGGTCTCCACATCGAGTGCGATCTCCACCGTCCAGCCGCGCGTGTCCTTGGCCGGGAGCACGCTCGTGCTGCCCGTCTGACCGACCTTGGTGAAGCAACCGTCGCCGTGTGTGCACGCCGGCAGGCCGTACTGCGCGTCGAAGCTGCCGAGGTCCTTTTCGATGTTCGGGTCGTCGTAGGCGTCGACGATCGCCACCGTCTGCCCGGCGCCTCCGGTCGCGCCCGCGTAACCGTAGGCCCCGGCGAGATCCGCCGGGGTGAGGCCGCCCGCGGGCCCGACCGACGTGGCGCCGGCTGCCCTGACGTAGGAGCTCGCATCGGGGTTGGCGGGTGACGTCGGCACCAGCGCCAGCACGAGACAGCTCGCTCCGTGGGCCTTCGGGGCGGGGCAGACCTTGTGGACGGTCGCGTAGCCCGTGCCGGGATCCCCGAGGTGCTCTCGCAAGGAGGAAGCCGACGCCGCGCCTGCGCTCACTCCCATCATGAGGACGATCAGGCCCGCGATCCCGAGCAGGCGCACCCTCCGCTCGGCCCGAGCTTCCCTGTCCGCAGACACAGCACGATGTTACGGCTCGCCGCCGGCTTCGGGGTCACCCTGGACGACTGTTTCCCACGTCCCCTGCGAGCCTGCCGCAGCGCGGCGCGCGCAGCACGCCGGGTCAGGAGGTGACGAGGTCCTCGGCGGCGGCTGCGATGCGCCTCATGGTCACGTGGGCGTCCACGGTCGACTCGGCCTCGCCGGAGTACGTGCCCTCGACCGGCGAGACGTCGCTGTACATGCGGCCATGGCCGATCTTGACATGATCGGCGCCGGCGACGATCGCGTTCGTCGGGTCCATCCCGAACCAGACCGGTGCGCTGTCGCCGTCGACCGGCAGCAGCGCCTCGATCCATGCATGCGTCTGCACCTCCGCGCTGGTGGCCGCGTCGCCGTCGGGCGCGGTGAAGAAGTATCCGCTGACGTACCTCGCGCCGATGTCGTGGGAGCGCAGCAGCGCCAACGCGAGGTGGGCGAAGTCCTGGCAGACGCCGGCGCCCAGCGCGACGAACTCCGGCGTGGTCGTGTACGCGTCCGTCACGCCGGGTTCGTAGCGGAAGCGCTCGTGGACGAGGTGGGTGACGTGTCCGAGCGTCTCCGCCGGGCTGGCGCCGCGAGCCTCGTCGACCAGCTCCGAGAGCTCCGGGCTCTCATGCAGGTAGGCGTAGGGGTGGAAGCGGTAGGGACCCGCGGCGCTGCGGTAGTGCTCGCCCTGCAGGTCGGCCCACGAGCCGTCCGGTGGCGGCATCGGTTTCGTGGTCGCCACGGTCGCATCGACCTGGATGCGAAGGCGCTGGACGGGCGCAGCGACGAGGATCTCCGTCACCTCGTTGCCGAACAGGTCCTCGTAGGTTGCGCGCCGGTCGGGCCTCGGCGTCACGCTCACGTCGAAGTGCTCGCAACGCTGGGTGCCGGTGCTGCTGGGGTGCATCCGCAGCCGGTTGAAGTTGCCGACGACGGGCCTCGCGTAGTGGTAGGTCGACTCGTATGTGATCTCGTAGCGCACTGCGAGAAGACAGTAGCGGTAGCCGCATCTGGCTCGCTGCGGGCTCCGGCGCCGGCGCGGGCGGGAGCCGCCCGCGTCAGGTGCTGGCCCTCAGCTGGGCCAGGTCGACCGTGCTCGCAACGGTGTGGAAGCTGACGTCGGGCGCATCGGTGAGCGTCGCCGAGACCGCCTGCATGAACTCGGCGATGTGGGGCGTGCCGAAATGTCTCTCCAGTGCCTCCTGGCTCTCCCACTCCTCGACGAACACGAACTCGTTGTCGGCCTCGGTGTCCTCGTAGAGCCGGTAGCTGAGGCAGCCCTGCTCGGTCCGCGAGGCCGCCGCGACCGCCTGTCCGACCCGCATCAGCTCCTCTCGCCGGGCCACGTCGGTCTTGACCCTCCCCACCACCACGATCATCTCCGCTCGCCTCCTCGATCCGTCACGGCCGCCGCGGCACGCGCTCGAGGCAGGCTACCCCCGTCTCGGGTGCGCCGTGACCAGCCGCGCCCTCGTGCCCGCTCTACCCGTCGGCGTTGACGCGCTCGACGAGCTCGGAGAGGATGACCTCGGCATCTGCGTTGGCCACCTGGCAGGTACCAGCGGCGGCGTGGCCCCCGCCCCCGTAGGCGAGCATCAGCTCGCCTACGTCGGTGTTGCTCGAGCGCTCGACGATCGACTTGCCCATCGCGAAGACTGTGTTCTGGCGCTTGACGCCCCAGAGCACGTGGATCGAGAGGTTGCACTGCGGGTACAGCGCGTAGATCATGAAGCGGTTGGTGGGATGGATGATCTCCTCCTCGCGGAGGTCGATCACCACGGCGTTGCCTTGGACACGCGAGCAGGCGAGCAGCTGAGCCCGGGCGGCGTCGGCGTGCTCGCGGTACAGCTCGACCCTCTCCACCACGTCGGGGAGGGCGAGCACCTCCTCCACGCTCAGCTCGAGGCACGCGTCGATCAGGTCCATCATGAGCTGGTAGTTGGAGATGCGGAAGTCGCGGAAACGTCCCAGCCCGGTGCGGGGATCCATCAGGAAGCTGAGCAGGATCCAGCCGCTGGGACGCCTGATCTCCTCGAGCGAGAAGCCCGCGCTGTCGGCCTTGTCGACGGCGTCCATCAGCGACTCGCCCACGCGGGTGAAGCGGTCGGGCCCACCGAAGTAGTCGTAGACGACGCGGGCGGCGGAGGGGGCCCCGGGGACGATGACGTGGTTCGGCGCGGCCTGCTCCAGGCGCAGGGTCTCGCTCTCGTGGTGGTCGAAGGCCAGGCGCGCCTGCGCCACGAACGGGAGGTTGGTCGTGATGTCGCGGTCGGTGATCTCGATCAGGCCGTCCTGCATGTCCTTGGGATGGACGAACTTGATCTCCTCGAGGATCCCCAGCTCCTTGAGCAGGGCGGCGCACACCAACCCGTCGAAGTCGCTGCGGGTCACAAGGCGACACTTCTCCATGGTCTGGGTTGCCATCGTGCTCCTCTCGTGTAGGGGTCTTCAGGACAGGTCGGCAATTGCGCCGCGATCCTGAAGCCGCTCGCAGGCGGCGGCCCGTCCCGCCGATCGCGCCCCGTCGCCTCAGCGGTCGACGCAGAGCGCGGGCAGCCGGTCCGGGCTGATGCCCTTCTCGATGCATGCCAGGTAGGCGATCGCGCGATGGATCCCGTCCACGAGGACCGTGGTGCCGTCGAACACGCCGATTCGCATCACGACGTCTGCCGTCCATCGGTCCGCGGCCATGTCGTCCATGAAGCGCTCGACGCGCAGGTCATCCGCCTGGTCAGCGCCGGCGCCGAGCGTGTCCATACGTTCGCGATAGATCGACAGCAGCTGCCCGACGGTCTTGTGGCGCCTGTCCATGAAGCCCATGAAGCTGTCGAACAGCGTGGGCGTCTCCGCGAGCGTGGCAGCAGACAGCGGCTGGAGAGCCATGCCAGCAATCGTCCAGGGCCGTGGCTCACGGCCATATGGGCCGACGGCCAAACATGTCGGGGCCGGTTGCAACACCCGTCCGACCGGTGTCGATCGTCACAATCGGCCGGTGTTGCCCGCCGACGTGAGCCGGCGCCGCGCGGCGCTGAGCCCGGTCTCAGCCAGCCTGTCCGCGCCGCAGGGGCGGAGTGTCGGGCTGGGCAGCCCTGGCGTCGTGCTCGTCCTGATCCTTGATCGCCAGATAGATCTCGGTCCGGTGGACCCTCACGCTCAGGGGCGCCCGGATACCCAGGCGCACCTTGGGGCCGTCGCTCGAGAGGACGGTGATCTCGATGTCGTCACCGATCATGATGCTCTGGCGGACCTTCCGTGTCAGGACCAGCACGGGCCTCAGCTCCCCCGCCGTGGCGACCGAGCCGCGCGAGCAGGCGTAGGGTGCCCATGAGCCCGTCGGCGCACGCGGATGTGCTGAGACGTCATCATTTACGAAGCTTAACGCCGTGTTGACGATCTAGGATCCGAAAGGTCATAAGTTTTGGGCGCGTGAAGACGATGATCACGATGATCGACAGTCCTTCCAGACCGGCTCCGCGCAGGGGGCGCCTCGCTCTGTGGCTGACCGTTTCGGTCCTCCTCGCCGCGCTGGTGCTCGCCCCGACGGCCGCGGCGAGCGGGACGAGCAGCTCCGGCGGCGTGGAAGAAGTGGCCACCGAAGGCCACGCGTCGCCTCCGAGCGAACCGTCCCCGCCGCCATCGGAAGCACCGCCCTCGGCTGGCGAAACGCGGCACGCGCCCGAAGAACCGCCCCTGGCCGGCGAAACGCAGCACCCTCCCGAAGAACCGACTCAACCCGCAAGCGAAACCCCCCCTCCCGCCGAAGAACCGGCTCCCCCGCCACAGGAAACCCCCCCTCCCGCCGAAGAACCGGCTCCCCCGGCACAGGAAACCGCGCCTCCCCCCGAAGAACCGGCTCCCGTGGCCGAGGAAACCCACCCTCCCGCCGAAGAACCCGCACCTCCGGTCCACGAAACCCAGCAGGCCCCGGTTGAACCCAAGCTCCCCGAAGGAGAAGCGCAGTACCCTCGCGAAGAATCTCCTGTCTCAGGCAAGGAAGGCACGGGCGAACAGTCGCCCGGGAAGGTCGCGGCTGAAGCCGGCGGAGCAGGGACGGCGGGTAGCCAGGGCGCCCGGGAACCCGCGCCCGAGGTCCCCCCACCTGCTTGGGAAGACGCGACGGGCGAAAGCGCGCCCGCGGCCCCGACGCCCCCGCCCGGCGACCCCTCGGTGGCCGTCCTGCCGGCAACCTCGGCAGCCACTTCGCAGGGCCAGTCCGTCCCGGCGTGGGCGCCGAAGACCGTGGTACGCGACGCCGCCGTTGGCGAATGTGCGCTCGTCGGCCTCGTCGCCCCGACGGCGGGCTGGCTGGACATCTCGGGCGAACTGTCGGTCTCGCCACGGGAGCTGACGGGGGCGTCTTCGCCGGCAGCGGTCATGGGAGGCGTCGGCGCCACCCGAGGCGAGGGAGGCTCCGCGGTGGAGACGCGCGCCCCGGCCCCGACTCCCGGACCCGGGCCCGGCGGGTCGAGCGGCGGATCGGCCGCCGGCAGCGGTTCGGGCTCTGCGTCCGGCACCTCGTCCGCGCTCCTTGGCGGCCTCTATCACCTTGCGCCGCGTGCGCTCGGACGGCTACGCCTCGCCCAGCCGTCGTGGCGCACGTCGTTCTTCGTTCTGATCCCAGAGCGACCGGACTAGCTCCC
This sequence comes from uncultured Solirubrobacteraceae bacterium, assembly GCA_963743505.1. Classification (GTDB taxonomy): domain Bacteria; phylum Actinomycetota; class Thermoleophilia; order Solirubrobacterales; family Solirubrobacteraceae; genus Palsa-744. Next base: position 154,987 of record CAVUPZ010000006.1, read on the forward strand.
TCCGGTCTTTCTCCAGCTCGGTCCGGGATCACGCGGTCCCGGTCCGCCGGCATCAGTTCGAAGAACGAAAAAGGAGCTGTGAACACAATGAAGCGCCATCTGAGCCTGACGAGCAACCATTCTCGCAACCATGCAGACCACGCCGAAGCGGTGGCAGTTAGCTCTGTCGCCGCTCCCGAGGGACTCGCGCTGCGAGGGCGAGCGCGGCCGCACCTGACACTGGCCGACCCTCACGTATGGAGGCACACGCTGATCCTGACCGGCACGTTGGATTACCGGTCCGCCTGCGAGCTGGAAGAGGAGATCGAGTGCCTATGTCAGGAAGGCGTCACCCACATCACGCTGGACCTTCGCCAGCTCGAGGCGATCGATTCGAGCGGGGCGCAGGTGGTCTCCTTCTGGAGCGCCCTCTGCCGCCGGCGCGGCCACGATCTCGCGGTGCTCACGGGAAGCGCCGACACGCACGAAGCGCTGGCGCAGGCGGGCACAGTGGGCCTGTCGAGCGCCGCCGTGATCGCGCCCGAATGGGAGCCCTCGGAGCCCCTCGAGCAGGAGGGCCTGATCACGGCCCTCGTGAAAGAGCTCTGAGCGCAGGCGCCAGCGACTACGACGCGACGTGGGGGCGGCCACAAACCCGTTGCACGCCGGGCCAAGCTGCCAGGCGTGCAACGGGCGGCCGGGCGAGCGGCCCCGTCAGGGGGCCAGCGCCCACGTCCTGAATCTTCGCTCAGCGGGATGGGCCGGTCAGCCCTCCGGTGTCGCCAGCAGCCCGTCCGTGTGACCGCCCGCGTCGGTGTAGAACCCGACGAGCGCACCGTGGTCGTTGACGCCGTTGATCGTCGTCGAGGCGGTGCCGTTCGGGTCGTTCACCGTCTCGAACCCGAAGCCGGGGACCCACGCGAAGCCGTGTGTGGCGGCGTTGCTGCCGGTCCCTTCGGTGTAGTCGCCGACGACCTCCTCGCCGTTGTCGACGCCGAACGCCTGCGTGGCGGTCGCGCCCGGGAAGCTCAGCCTCGTGAGCTTGCCGTCGCCACGCTCGCGGAACGCCTCGACGGTTCCACCCGCGTTCGTCGCGAAGCCTGCGACGTCGCCCACGTTGTTGATCGCGGCAGCCGTCACGTTGGTATCGCCCGAGACGGCGATCGGCTTGAAAGTGTGCGTGAGGATGTCGTACGAGAAGCCGTGGTTGACCCCGCGCCCGTCGGTGTAGAAGCCGACCGCGACATCGTTGTCGTTGACGCCGAGCAGCTGGTCGAACTGGGGCTTGGCGTTGTTGCTGGTGGGGAACGCGACGCTGTGGAACTGGCGCCCGTTCAACGAGTAGAAGCCGAGGTTGCGCCCGGTCTTGTTGACCCAGAAGCCCACCGTGACGCCGATGTTGTCCAGCCCCGTCACCTGCGTCTGGGCGGAGCCGGGGAAGTTCTCATTCTGGTAGTTGCCCTGTCCGTAGGGGGCCGCGAGCCGGTAGCCCTTGTTCGGGTGTTCGGCCTGCCCCGAACCGAAGTAGCCGCTGATCAGGCCGCCGTCGTCGATCCCCAGCAGCTGGTTGAAGGTCGGGTCGTTGGCGTCATCGAGCGTCCGGAACGTGTAGTTCGCGCTCCCGTCGGGCGGGGCCGCGACCGCGGCGGCCGCTGCCGTGAGGGCGCCGACGCCGAGAGCGGAGGCTGAGAGCGACAGGGCGAGACCGACTCGGCGGGCCAGCCGACCCGGGCCGCGCGCGACTGTCTCCGCAGGGTGAGACCTGCGGACGGGGCGGGGTCTGACGTTCATGACGTCCTCCTTGAGGAACTCGAGAGAGAAGATGTGCCGACGCGGCAGATCGTCTCTCTCGAGTCGCGCCCAGACCAGCGGGCCGCCCCGAGGCGAGCGGTCGGGAGAACCCCACCGCCGGCTAGCGCACGTCAGGGGAAAGCGTCACCAGAATCCTCTCCCAGGGTGCCTTCTCACGCTGGTCTCGGACGAACCTGCGGCTCGCCCGCGTGCTCGCGAGCATGCTCGCCGCGGGTCCTTCGGCTTCGCGACGCTCGATCCACGTGGCGTACGGGTCGCGGGGCACTGGACGCGCCGTGAGGACCTGCGGTTCGTGGCGGGTCAGCTCCTCGGCCGCGCGGCGGGCGAGGCACTCGACCCCTCCGGTGTGTGAATCGAACGGACGCGGTGAAGCCGGCCGTGGTGACTGCTCGGGTGCCTGACGTGGCGGCATGTGACCTTCTCCTCGCTGGGGTGGGGCCATGCTCGTGTGAGTCCGGTGGGGGAGTCACCCCGAGCGTGGCGGTCGAACACGGCAAGCATGCACCTTGTCCGGTCGCTGTCGAGTGAGGATGGACGAACGGTGTAACGACTCGCACGAAACGGGACGGATGGGTGGATTGGAGGTGCAACGACCCTGCCCGAAGCGGGTAATTCGTGTCGTCCGTTTGGACGGACAGGATTAAGTGAACAAGTGCGAGGGTCTCACACACCCGCCGTCTCGGCCGGCTGGCCGAGCAGGATCCGGCCCTGCAGCTCGCGCGAGGCGGCGTTGACCTGGAAGTGGGCCGTGGCGGTGTGGGCGTCGCGGAAGCGTCGCTGCAGGGGGGAGTTGTCGTAGATGGCGGGGCCGCCCGCCAGGTCGAACAGCGAGCGGACGACCTCGGCCGACGTGCGCGCCGCCGCGGTCGCCGCAAGCCGGAGGTCGTTGCGCAGGGCGAGTGGAACGGGCGCGGGCCCCTGAGCCGCCTGCCATGCGGCCTCGATCGCGGCGTAGTAGAGACCCTGCGCGGCGCGCAGGGACGCCTCGACCTCGGCCACGACGGCGTGGGTGGCGGGGCGCTCAGCGAGCGTCCGCGTCGACCCTTGCCCCACCTTCTCGCCGGCAAGCGCCGCGAACTCCTCGACCGCGCCGCGCGCGTTTCCAAGGGCCGCCGCCGCAATCGAGAGGGCGAAGTAGCCGAAGATCGGAAACCTGTACAGCGGGCGGTCGATGAGGGGCCCGTCGAACAGCGAGAAGACACGGCTACGGGGGACGATCAGCGCGCTGGCGAGCGCGTCGTGGCTGCCGGTCCCCCGCAGGCCGAGCGTGTGCCACGTGTCGAGCACATCGAGCTCGTCGCGGCGCATCGCGACCACCGACGGCATCGGCGCTGGTGCGTCCGCGGCGCGGTCGGCCTCGACGAAGCACCCTGCGAACAGCGCGCCCGCGTGGGTGATGCCGCTGCAGTAGGCCCAGCGGCCGTCGACACGTACATCGCTCCCCAGCACCCGCGCGCGGCCGCGGGGGGCGAAGATGCCGGCCGCAATCGCTTCCGGACCCGGGAACATCTCGGCCCGGACGTCTTCGGGAAGGTAGGCGGCGAGCAGGCTGCTGGTGGCCGCGATCGAAACGCACCAGCCCGCCGAGGCGTCTCCGCGGGCGATCTCCTCGGCGCAGCGGAGGGCAACTCCCGGGGCAAGCTCGAGCCCGCCCGCCTCGCGCGGCGCCCCGGCCATCATCAATCCCGACGCTCGCAGGCTGGCGATGAGCTCGTCGGCGAGGTGGCGGCCGCTCTCGCTGACGGGGGCAAGCGCCCGGGCCAGGTCGGCGATCTCGCCGGCGAGTGCGCGGAGGTGCTCCTCCTGTTCCTGGTCGGGCCGGGTGTCGCTCACTGCGCCTCGCTTCGGGTTGGACGACGGCGGCCGGCGCGCCTGCGGCAGCGCCCGCTCTGCTCGCCCGATCTTGGCAGAGCGGGCAAACGACGTGAGACGCCGCCGCGGGGGCGACCCGTCAGGGCAGCCCCTGATCCGACCGACGCGCAGCGCTCCCGGCGAACGGCCTAAGATCCAGCGCTATGAGCTCGGCGGGCTACCCCGTGGGCCTGACGGGCACGCGAACCCCGGGTCTGTTCGGTCGCGTCATGGGCCTGGTCGCGATGACCGTGGGCTTTGCCACACTGGGCGCCTACCTCGGGCGCAACCTCGGCGGAGCGGGGTGGTTCGTCGCCTGGATCGCCGCCCTCGGCTGCCTGGTCGCTCTGAACCTGGCCAACTCGCGCGGCAACGAAGGTCTCGCGCTCGCGCTGCTGTGCGCGTTCGGGCTGCTGATCGGGGCGAGCGTCGCGACCACGGTCAACTACTACGCCACCACCGACCCCACGGCGGTGCGTCAGGCGCTCGGGGCGACGGCCCTGTTCGTCGGCGCCCTCGGGGCGGGCGGATACGCCATCCGCCGTGACCTGTCGTTTCTCTATCGCACGGCCTTTTTCCTGCTGCTGGCGCTGATCGTCGCCGGGATCGTCCTCATCTTCGTTCACATTCCGGCCCTCTACACGGGCTATGCGATTGCCGGCCTCGCGATCTTCGGCCTCTACACGGTGATCGACTTCAACCGTCTGCGGCGAGCCGGGACAGACTCGGCGATCCCGCTCGCGGCGGGGATCTTCCTGGACGTGCTGAACATCTTCCTGCTGTTCCTGCGCCTGTTCGCACGCCAGTCCTAGCCCGGCCCGCGCCGGCGGCGCTTTGGCGTCCACCACCGCGGTTACCGTCTGGCGGTGCGCAAGCGGCCCTCATTTGGATTCGCGCTCATCATCGTGCTCGTGCTAGTACTCGCCTTGGCGCCGGCGGCGGCGGCCACGGCGGCGACAACGAGCTCGACGGCCGGGCTGTACCTGAGGACCGCCAGGGGCAGACTCCACGCGGGGGCGCAGCTGCAGTTGCTGTACACCGTGCACGGGACCTGCCACCTGGGCTCCGAAGCGACCCTCGAGGCGAATGGTGAAATGCGCGATGAGATCATCGGCGGGGCGATCGAGCTCGTCGACTGCGGCGACTTCTACGACGTGCCCCTGCCCGCGACGATCGAGGTCACCGCCGGTGGGCGCACCGTCCTGCGCTTCTCGCGTCCGTTTGCGTTCACCTACGCGTACACCCTGCTCTACAACAGCCCTTGCGTGTACGAAACCCTGACGAGCCGTCTCGGCGCGCCGTTCGCCTCCGGGCGCGAAGCGTTGAGGACGACGTTCGCCGTCGTCGGAGCGCTCGACGCCCCCGAGAGCTATCCGGCCTGCGCGGCGACGTTCGGGCTCGAAATCGAGCTCGAAGTGCTCTCGCACAACTACGAAGGCGTTTTCGCGCAGGCAACCCGCTGACCGCGCGGAAGGGCGCCGGCGCGCGGGCCGAGCCTCATGGCGGCTGTCGGGAGCCGCCGCCCCGGGTGCGGGGCCGCCTGCGGCGCGGGTGCGTCAGACTGGCAGAGTTGTGCGACCGGTGCTCGATCCGACCAGCCACGCCGCGACTCGGCAGGCGGGCTGTGCGACCGATGCCACGGGGCCGTCCGTTGCGCCGCCGTCTGCGGGCTGATACTGCTCCTCGCCCTGTCGGCGCTGAGCGCGACCGCGATGGCCGCACCGACGGTGAAGCTGAAAGTGGAGCCGGTACCGATCGCGGGCTATCCCGGCACGGGCTACATCCTCGGTCACGGCACCGCCCTCGAGGCCGATTACACGATCGAAGGAACCGAATACAACGGCTTCCCGGCGCCTCTGATCGGCGTGAGCTTCTTTCTCCCCAGGGGTACCCACCTGCACGCGTCGGCGTTTCCGACGTGTCCGATCGCAGTGCTCGAACCATCGGGGAAAGGCCCGGCGGCGTGTCCCGCGGGCTCCGCCGCTGGGCCGGCGGGGAGGGTTCTCGGCGTCGTCGCCTTCGGCGGCGAACTCGTCCCCGAGGAAGCAACCGTGCAGCCGTACTACGCCCCCGGAGGCGGGCTCGAGTTCTTCACGGCCGGACACTCGCCCGTGTCGCTCGAAGTGCTCTCGAGCGGTCACTACGTCAACGTGGACAGCGCGGACTTCGGGCAAGAGCTCGTGTCGGAGGTCCCGCTCGTCCAGACCGTCCCCGGGGCTCCCGACGCGTCGGTCAAGAGCATCAGCGTGAAGGTCGGCTCGGCGATCCGGGTCGGGGGCAAGACGGTGTACTACGGGGTGCTTCCGAGCACCTGTCCAAAGGGCGGCTTCACGGTCCGCTCGGAACTGACGTTCGCGGGCCTCGCCGGCTTGACGCAGACGACGGTTCCCGTCTCATACCGTGCGCCGTGCCCGCGACGATAGCCCTCACTCACGCGAGCGCACGTCGCCGTTCTCCCCCGTCCCGCGCTCGATCTCCTCGAGCGTGACGTCGGTGTGACGATCGGCAACCATCGTCTGCAGGGCCAGGCCGATGGTGGGCGCCCACACTCGTCGTGAGACCGCGACCTCGTCTGAGGGCGGGTCGAATTGCTTCCACTCGAGCTCGATCAGCGACGCGTCCGCGGGGTCACCGTCATCGGCCTCGGCGCGAGCGCCGAGCTTGATCTGGGCCTGCCAGCCGTGAGGGCAGAGCTCTCCCATCACCGCGAGCGCCTGCCACTGGTTGGCGACCGGGTTCGGCCGACGGTATCGCCGCCGCAGGTAGCGGGCGATGAAGACGCACGCCACGGTCATCGCCAAGATGAATGCGGCGATGACAAGCGTTTCGTAGGGCGGCGCATACGTGCTCCCGCCCCTGTAGCTGGCGAGCGGGAACCCCGTCACGAGGACCTCGGCGAGGCCTCGGCCGGCGCCACATGCACATCCCTGCTGGTGGCTCTCATCGCTCCGCAAACGGTAGCCGCTTCGGTGTCCAGGACGCGTCGCTCGGGCCCCACGAGCATACTGCCGGGTGTGAGCTCCGACCGGGGGATCGCACGGAGGCGAGCGTGAGCCCGGCGCGGCGCGCCGAGGTCATCGTCGTGGGAGGCGGCCCCGCTGGGAGCGTGTTGGCGTGGCGGCTGGCCAGCCGCGGCCTTCGGCCGCTCGTGCTCGAGCGGGCGCGCTTCCCTCGCGAGAAGGTGTGTGGCGACTACGTCGACCCGCGTGGCCTGCACATCCTCGAGGCGATGGGATGCCTGGGCCGGCTCGAGCGATCGCACCCTCCGCCGATCTCACGCACGACGACATTCGTCGAGTGGCAGCCCCGCTACAGCGGCCCGATCGAGTTCTACGGCCACGGGGGGCCGCTTCCGCCCCACGGATACACGATCCCCCGCGAGGAACTCGATGCGGCGATGGTGGACGCCGCCGTGGCCGCCGGCGCGATCCTCCACGACGAGACGGCCGTCGTCGACGTCGAGGCCGGGGCCGGGGGAGTTGAGGTGACCGCAGAGCGCGGCGGCGACACCCTTCGTTACAGCGCCCGGCTGGTCGTCGGCGCCGACGGGGCCAACTCGATCGTCGCGCGAAGCCAGGGCGCCGCGATAGCCGACCCACGGCGCACCGTCCTTGCCCAACGCGCCTACGCGGTCACCGCGGGAGCGTCGGCCGGACCGGGTGAGACCGAGGTCTACTTCAACGAGAACCTGTTCCCGGGCTATGGGTGGGTGTTCCCGGCGACCGGCGGACGGGTCAACCTCGGCATCGGCCTCCTCGACGAGACGCGGCGACGGCTCCGGGTCAACATACCGGCGCTGTTCGGTCAGTTCGTAGACGGGCTGCGCCGGCGCCACCCGTTGTGCTCGGGACTGGAGCTCTCGTCCAAGCCGATTGGCGGGGTCGTGAAGACCTACGGGGCCGCCGGGCCCAACCACTTCGCCGGCGGCCTGTTGATCGGCGACGCCGGCGGCTTCGTCAACCCGATGACGGGCGACGGGATCACGCCCGGGATGGAGTCCGCGCTACTCGCTGCCCGGACGGTGGAGTCGTCGCTCGAGGCGGGCGACGTGAGCGCCCGGCGCCTGTCCTCCTACGAGCGGGCGTTTCGCGCCTACTTCGACCCCTCGATGGTCTTCTTCGACCTCTGCGCCGCGATGCTCCGCAATCGTCACCTCGCACGGCCCTGGTTGAAGGCTCTCGCCCGCGGCTGTGACCTCGCGCAGGCCGACACCGGCTTCGCCCGCACCACGGGGAGCTTCTTCGGGGGTCTCGAGGTTCACTCCAGCGAGATCATCGCAAGGGTCTGGCTCGCGGTGGCCGAGGATCTGCTGCTGGCGTGGCCGAGAGCACTCTCGGGTTCGAGTACACGTCAGAGGGCAACCGCGCCCGGCGACGTCGTCGAGTGGCAGATGGCGATGGCGCGCTCAGCGGTCACTGACCCGATGTGGCACCTGCGCTGGTCGATCGACGTGCAGCAGCTGTTCTCGCGGGTGATGAGCACCGCTGCCCGCGCGCCCGGGGACCCGCGTGCTGGCGGCCTGCTCCACGGTGTCTAACGGCCTCTGCGGCGCCGGCGGCATTCACCAGTGAGCCTGCTCGGCTAGGCTTTGCCTGTGAACGGTCCAAGCGCTTACCGGATGCTCGCCACCGGGTGGGCCATGAGCGCGGCGACCGCTGTCAGGGTCGGCGTGGGCTGCGCCGAGGTGTGGTCAGATCGGGCACCGTCGTTGATACGCCTCGCTTCCGAATCCTGGGACGGTACGGGCAACGGGGCCAACGCCCAGGCGGAGTTTCGTGACGAGCTGCTGGCCACGGCGCGCGCGAGCACGGAAGTCGCCGCCCGCGAGCTGCGGCGCGGACTCGACGACCTCGATGAGTTCACCCGCCCCGAGGAGGGGCCGGCCGCGCAGCCCGACCGTCCCTACAAAACGAAGCCGTGAGCGTGGTGGAGACGGCCGGCGAGGACCCGGTCGTCAAGCTCGGTGCCACGCACGAGATCGGCCTGCTTCGTGCGTACATCGCACGGTGGCTCGAGGGCGTCGACGGAGAGCTACGTGCGCCGCTTTCATCGGCGTTCTCGGGCACGCCGAAGAGCTTTCGCCCCCTGACGCTGTTCGCCGCACACGATGCGGTCAAGGACAGCGCGGCGCCCGCGCCCGTCGAGCTCGCCTTTGCCGTGGAGCTCGTTCACAACATGTCCCTGATCGTCGATGACATCCTCGACGAGTCGGAGCTGCGGCGCGGGGTCGCGACGCTCCAGAACGGCTTCGGCCGGCTCCCTGCGCTGATGGCCTCCGGTTACCTGGTGGCCGACGCCTTCGAGGCGCTCGCCGAGGATCCGTTCGCGTCGCGTCACCTGGCCGAGCTGCTCCGCCGGCTCGCCTCGGCCGAGTGCCTGCAGTGGCGACTGCGGCGCAAGCCGCTCGGCACCGAGGACTGGCGTCGCATCGCCGGCGAGGACACAGGCTCGATGTTCGAGATCTGCGCGGTGCTCGGTGCCCGCTCGCAACGGCTGCGTCAATACGGGCACCTGCTCGGCGTCCTCTACCACGGCTGCGACGACGTCGCCGATCAACGCGGCGTCGCGGCGCTGGGCGGCGGCGGCGAGGAGGACATCCGCGACGGCATCCTCACCCTGCCGGCGGCGATCGCGATCCGCGACCCGCGCATCAGGGATCTGTTCGTGCGCGACGACGATGACGACGAGCGCCTCGCCGAGCTCGCCGCTGCCTGCCGGGCACAGCTGGAGAACGCCGAGCTGACCCTCGACGGCATCGCCGAAGAGGCCTGCGAGGAGGCGAGGCTCTCGGCGGATGATCCCGGGGGCTTGCTGATCCTCGTCGAGGAGGTGCGTCAGCTCTCGCGACGCTGACGGCGCGCCGGGAGCCCGGGCGTGAGCAGGTATCGCAGCAACGGTTCCCTCTGCCCCGGCGCGCTCGAGGGCGATCGGAGCAGCTGCCCTTCTCCCAGCGACCATCCCTTCGCGGCCAGCGCCGACGGCGCGAGCGCGTAGCGGAGGCAGACATAGATGTACCCCGGCATCCGCTTCGGGGTGAGAACCTCGACCTCGGCGCCGAGGTCGCGCCGGCGGATCACCGAGTTGACCGCCTCGAGGCCGCTCGCGACGGCAGCCTCGATTGTCGTCAGGCCGGTGTCCTGCTGACAGAAGTCGCCGGCGAACGACAGGTTCACCACGTTCTCACACGACGCCGCCGGGCGCAGTGAGTCCGTGCCGATCGCGTCGAGCGTCAGCTGCGTGTCGCTGTTTTCGTGAAAGCGCGTTGAGACCCAGTCGATCGCGTGCGACTGGCCCCACTCCTCCCCTGCGTCGAAGTTGAGATATTCGGCCAGCTCGCGGAGCATCTGATGACCGTTTTCGGTCGGGTGGGCGCCGGCGAGCGCGTAGGGATCCGAGCAGGAGACCGCGAGCACGGTGCGCCCCGCGAATGCGGGGGTGCCCTGCCACGCCTGCGAGATGTCGGTGAAGGCGAGGTTGAGCGTCGATTCGTACAGGCCCACCGGGTCCGCGGGAATCCCCTCGATCCGGCTCCTGAAGTAAACGTGCAGGATCGGCACGCGCTGCGTGCTCAGGCGGGCGAGTTCGGCTAGCCGCGGCTCGACTTCGACGATCCGCTCTCCAGCCGTCCGCCCCCGTACCAGACCAGTCAGGGTCGGGGCGGGCACTGCGAGCACGAGCTCCTCGACGGCCTCGGTCCACTGCTCGCCCGTCCCCTCCCACGTGTAGCTGCCCGGATCGAGCGTCGTGCGACGCAGGGTTATCGTGCTCGCGCGATCCCCTCTGCGGGCCACGTTCGTCGCTTCCACGCCGAGCTCGACTTCGACACCGGCCGCCCGCAGTGCGGCCTCGAAGGGAGCGATCACCTCGGCCGCGGCGGGGCCGCGTGCCAGCCAGGACAGCGGTGGCGCTTCGGCCAGGCAGTATTCGAGGTAGGTCCGGCAGTCGCTCGCCGAGATCAGGTAACTCGGAATTCCCCATACGCGGGTGATGTACGTTTCGAACGCCGCGAGGGCCGGGTCGGTGATGTAGGGCCTCGCCTCGAGGAACCCGCTCATGCTCATGTTGTCGAGTTTCAGCGTCGGGTTCTCCCGCTCGGCGAGCAGGTCGATGATCGCGTAGCCGAACACGCCCATGTCCGCCGGTGGCCCGATGCCGGAGAAGATGTTCGCGAGCATCTGCCGCACTGTGTAGCCGTTGATCAGCTCGGTGAACCTCGGGAACTCGCCCGGTGCAAGTTGTTTGACCGTGTTGAAGGGCTCGAAGCGCGCCTCGCGGTCGACGCCGACGTCTTTCATCAGCGCCCAGAAGTTGCAGTACCAGCCGAGGTACATGTGTGGGTAGACGTCGAGGAGCTCGCCCGGAGTGAGCGCGCGCGAGGCGAGGTTGCCGCCGAGCATGGCCTTCTGCTCGTAGAGCCTCACATGGCACCCCCGTTCGGCCAGGCGCAGCGCGGCCGTCATGCCGGCGAGGCCCCCGCCGACGATCGTGACCCGGGGCGGCGCGGTCATCGCGGGGCAACCTGTCCGTCGAGGAGCGTCTTTGCCCTGGCGACGTCAACCGATGTGGTGTCGGGGCCGAACCAGGCACACAGCGACTCCAGCCGCGCGAACGCGGTGCAGGTTTCGCCGATCTCGCGCTGATGGATGGCGAGTGCAGTCGCGGCCCGCAGCTCGAGCAGCCTCGCGTTCTGCGCGTGTGCGACCTCGACGGCGCGTTCGTAGGCGGCCGTGGCGCCGACGGGGTCGGGAGCGTCCTGGGCCATCAGCGCACGCCCGATGAACCACTGCAGCTCGGGCTCGGAGAACCGCTCGCCCGTCGCCTCGATCTGTTCCGCCCCGGCCCGGAGCGACTCGAGCGCGCGCGGCGCCGCGCCGGCGAGGAGATGAAGGTCCGCGAGCAGGATCTGGAACTGCGGCAGCGCGAGCCTGCCTCCCGAGCGGATGTAGGCGTCGAGGTGCTCCCGCAGCGACGCCGTCCCGCGCTCGAGCTCACCCGATCTCCCCTGTAGCCACGCCGACCACAGCGAGCAGACCGTGTGCCAGTAGCCGATGTTCCGCTCGGCGCTGTGTGTCCGCGTCTTCTCGAGCCACTGCCCGACCGCGACGAGCTCGCCCCGCGTCATCAGCAGGCCGGTTCGCATTCCCCATGCCTGGGCCAGGGTCACCGGCCCCTGCACCGCTTCCGCCAGCTCGATGCTGAGGTCGCTGCGCTCGAGCGCAGCGTCCACGTGCCCCTGGTTCCAGAGCACGACGGCGAGGTATGCCAGTGCGCCCACGCCGGTGTCTCCCTGGGCCTCGTAGATGTGATCGGGTTGCTCGGGGCGCTGGTAGCGCGCGATCGACTCTTCGAGATGGTCGCGTGCCCGGTCGAGGTTGGCGACGTACATGTGCGTGAGGCCCAGGTAGAGGTGGCCCTCGGCCAGGCATACGGAGCGCTCTCGCCCTTCCCCGATCGTGAGCATCTCGTGGGCGAGCCCGAATGCCGCGTCGTACTCGGCGCGCGTGAGGTGGAACATCCACTCCCCACGGATGATCGGGATCAACGCCTCTCGCTGGCTCGCGCGCTCGCGGGCGTAACGGGCCTTCGCGTAGGCCACGCCGACGCGCGCGGCGGCATAGCCGTGGCCGGCCTGGAGTGCGGCGCCGAGGTGGGTGAACAGGTCGCCTCGCTCGCGATCGCCCTCGGGTCCTGGGCGGACGGCGTCCAGTGAGCTCAGGCCTCGACGGAAATGCTCCGCCGCCTCCTGGAACGCGGCGCGCTGGAGGGCACGCGTCCCCGCCAGGCGCCAGTATCGAACCGCCTGCTCGGGCTGTGCGGCGCACGAGTAGTGGTGGGCGATCAGCTCGGGCTCCATTTCGGCGAAGGCCGGCCCACGTGCGGCGAGCAGCTCGGCCACGCGACCGTGCAGGACGTGGCGGCGCCGGCGGAGCAGGCGCTCGTAGGCCGCCTCCTGGAGCAGGGCGTGTTTGAACTCCAGGCGCGACCGCGACCCCTCGACCGGCCTGATCACTTCCTCCGCGGTCAGTCGCTCCACGGCCGCGGACAGAGCGTGCCCGTCCAGCGGGCTGAGCTCCTCGAGCAGGGCGCGGTCGAACTCCCGCCCGAGCACGGCGGCAACGTCGATCACCTCCGCTAGCTCGTTGAGGCGGTCCAGGCGCTCGGCGAGCAGTCCCTGCAGCGTCGGCGGGACGGTGCTCTCGAGCCTGCCGGGGGCGCGGGGATCGGCGTCCTCGTCACTCGCGAGCACCTCGACCATCGCCTCGATGAAGAGGGGCACACCGTCGGCCGCCGACTCCACCCGTTGCAGCGCGTTCGGGTCGAGCGTCGCGTGGCTGGACGCCGCGGCCATCGCCCGTGCATCCGCCGAGCCCAGGGGCCCGACCGCGATCTCCAGCGCAGCCTCGCGGGGGCGCCACGGGGGTACGAAATCGCGTCGGAGAGTCACCACGCACGCCACCGGGACGCTGCCCACGCTGGGCACGATCCGTTCCATCAGCTCGATCGTGGTCGGGTCTGCCCAGTGCAGGTCCTCGACGACGAGCAGCAGCGGATGCGGTGCGGCCCGGCCGATCAGCACGGTCTCGAGCAGCTGTAGGGTCGCGTTGCGGGCATCGCGCGGCGTCAGCCCCGCGCCGGGGTGCCGGTCGGCGGGGACCGACAGCAGGTCCGAGAGCAGGCTGATCGACTCCGCCCGCTCGAGCTCGATCGCGTCGAGGAATCGCTCGAGCGCGATGAGCTGGAGTCCCGGGGACTGCGTCCGGTCCAGTCCCGTCAGCTGTTCGAGGTAGCGGATCGCGGGGTGTAGCGCGGTGCTCGTGTGGTGGGCCGAGCACTGCAGGAGGTGCTCCGCGGCCGGCTCTCCGGCCACTTCCTCGCGGAAGGCCTGCACGAGTCGGCTCTTGCCGATGCCCGCCTCGCCCGCGATGTGCACGAGAACCCCGCTGCCGCCGCTCGCCTGCCGCCACGCCTCGCCGAGCCGTCTGCGCTCGTTGGTGCGGTCGACCATCGGCCTGCGTCGCGATGTCCCCAGCGGTCCGCGTCCGCTGGCGGTGGGGCGCAGCACCTGATGCACGGCGATCGGGCGCGAGATCCCTTTCAGCTCTCTGGTGCCCAGTGGCGCGCTCTCGAAGTGACCGGCCACCAGGTCGCGCGTGGCGTCTGTCATGACGACAGATCCCGGCAGGGCGACGCCCTGCAGGCGCGCCGCGATGTGGGGGGCCTCGCCGACGATGGCGAGCTGTTCGCCCGCGGGCCCGGTGCCCATCTCGCCGGCGACCACGAGCCCGGTGTGCAGCCCGATCCGGACCTCGACTTGGAGGCCGTGCAGCTCGCCCAGGCGCTCGTTCACCGCGTGCAGCTCGTCGAGGATCCCGAGCGACGCGTGGACGGCCCGCTGTGCGTCGTCCTCGTGCGCTCGTGGATAGCCGAAGTACGCAACGACGCCATCGCCCAGGTACTGCGCCACGTACCCGTTGAAGCGCTCGATCGCCCGTGTGCAGGCCCGCTGGTAGTAGCCCAGAACCTCGCGGAAGTCCTCGGGGTCGAGCTGCTCGGCGAGCGACGTCGAGTCGACCACGTCGCAGAACATCACCGTCATGTGTCGCCGCTGGGCGCTCGACTCCTCGCCGTTCGCCCGCTCGGGCGCCGCCACCGGCCCGAACGGAGCCCCGCACGCTCCGCAGAAGCGCATACCTGCCGGGCCCTCATGACCGCAGCGACCGCATGTCACTTCGCTTGCCACCCCCGATGAGCCGACCCGTTGACTCTGGAGCATAATGGCGTTCCCGCGTGCCGCGAAACGGGCCGCGACCCTACGTTACGTAGTTTTCACCTTTACCGCTTGCGCTTCTTGGGCTTGGTGAGCTCTGAGATGTCGTCGTCGTCGAGGGTGGCGGCTCGGAACTCGAGCCTGCGCACCGACGTCTGGACGGCGGCGAACAAACCTGGCCGGCCGAGTTGCCTGCCCGCCTTGATGCACGCCGCATCGGCGTTGCGGGCGAAGTAGCCGCCCCTCGGGATCGGCGTGAAGCTCCGCGGCGGCCCGTTCACATCCGCCCCGTCCGGTGGCTGGTCCTGGGTCTCGATCTCGTAGACGATGAACAGTTGCCGGGCCATGCCGGTTAGGGTAACCCAACTCGCTCGCCGCCGATGCGATCGAGCGAGGCCGGCGCGAGCTCCAGGGCCTCGCCCGCGTCATCGCGCTCGGACAGGTGGATGCGCGTCTCGACTCCGTCTGCACCGCAGACCCGGAGGATCATCCCAAGCCCGAGCTCTTCGACCACGATCGTTCGCGGGCAGGAGATGAAGCACCGCACCGAGACGTCCGGCGAGAGGCCGAGGCCGGCGCCGAGCTCGAGCTCGTCCGCGACGGCGTCGTAGCGGAGCCTGTGGAGTGACCAGAGCGTTCCGCCTTCGCGCGCCGACCCCGTCGGCGAGCGCTCGACCGCGACGAGCGGTCGCCCGCCGTCCAAGAAGAGATCCTCGAAGTATGCGTCCCAGTCCGCCCGGTCCAACGATGTCCTCGTGCTGCGCACCGAACGCCCCCCGCGTCGTTTGCCGTGCGGCCATCGTGGACGTTGCGCCACCGCCGCCACCACCCAATTCTGGGCACTGCCGGGGCCAGTCCTGGACGGAACCCTACGCCGCTCGCGCGCGCAGGGCCTCCATGTTCCTGATCACCAGCGTGCGACGATCCGTTTCGACCCAGCCGAGCTCCCGCAAAGCGCGCAGCGCCTCGGCGACGCCGGCCCGCGAGGCGCCCGTCCAGGCCGCCAGGTCCTCCTGCGAGATCGGCGAGACGACGGAGATCACTCCTTCGCGCGGCTCGCCGTAGCGGATCGCGAGCTCGACGATCCGAGCGGCCAGTCGCCCCATCGTGTCCGAGGCACCGAGCTGTGAGTGTTTGAGCGTGGACTCGCGAAAGCGCCGGACGACGATCTCGAGCAGGACGACCGCAACCCGCGGGGTCGTCTCGAGGTGTCGGCGCAGCGTCTGCGCCGAGGTCACGACCGCCTCGACGGCCTCGAGCGCACTCACGGTCGCCACCCGCGGATCCCCGTCGACGAACGCGAGCTCGCCGAGCAGATCGCCCGCGTCACGGATGCTGAGCAGCGTCTCGCGTCCCTCGCTGCCGATGCGCACGACCTTCACCCGGCCGGCGAGCAGCATCATCACGCGGTCATCGGGCTCGTCCTGGAACATCAGCACCGAGCCCCTGCGGAAGCCTCGTCGCTGGCCGATCGCGTAGAGCGCGTCCCGCTCGTCCGCGCTCAGCCGCGCGAGGAAGGTGTCGGGCACGAGGTCGGCGGCCGTGGCAGCAGCCTCGGTCCGGGCCCGGGCTGGGGATGTCTGCCTGGTGCTGCTCATCCGGCATCACTCATCGCGGACGCTCGTCCTGCCTGTCATCGCCCCCCCGGGTTGGACTCCCACGCCAGAGTCTAGCCGCAGCCCCGGAGTGCGAGCGCGCGCCGTAGCGGCGGCCGCGCCGACCCCGCCGGATCGCGCCGGCGGCTGCGCTCAGACGGTGGTCCGCGAGCCGCGCACGAACCGGACGATCGCGTCGACGAGGAGATCGTCGACCTCGACATCGTCGAGCATGCCGGCGGCGTGCAGAGCCGCGATGCCCTGGATCGTCGCGAACAGGACCAGGCCGACGCGCTTCGGCTCGCCTGCTTCGAGGACGCCACTCGCCTGGCCCTGTCGGATCAGCTCGAGCACCACCGCAAACGCCTCCCCCGCCGCATCATCCAGGCGCCCCGACGGGTCGCCGTGCTTGCCGGCGAACATCAGCTCGAGCAGGGCCGCGTCGCGGATCGCGAAGTGGACGTACGCGGTCGCCGTCGCACGCAGGCGCGCCTCGAAGTCCGGGCCCGCCGCCTCGGCCGCATCGTCGAGCTCGGCGCCGAGGCGCGCGAACCCAGCCTCGGCCAGGGCATCGAGCAGTGCCTGGCGGTCGGGGAAGTGCCTCCGCGGCGCGGCGTGGCTGACACCCACGCGCCGGGCCAGCGCGCGCAGCGACAGCTGCTCGACGCCCGCCTCGCGCAGAGCCTCCTGGGCCTCCGCGAGCAGCGCTCGGCGCAGGTCTCCGTGGTGGTAGGAGCGCTCGCTCACGGCCCCTCGGGCCCCGATGTAGGCATTGACAGCATTGTTGTCAGCGTATACATTGTTGCTCATGACTACTTTTGGCATCTCCAATATTCCAGACCTGACGGGACAGAACGTGATCGTCACCGGCGCCAACAGCGGGATCGGTCGCGCAGCGGCACGTGCGCTGGCCGGCGCCGGAGCCCGCGTCGTGCTCGCCGTCCGCGACCTCGAGAAGGGCCGTGCGGCCGGGGAGACCATGCCCGGCCAGACCGAGGTCCGCGCGCTCGACCTGGCCCAGCTCGCCTCCGTGCGCGAGTTCGCGGCGGGATGGGAGGGCGACATCGATCTCCTGATCAACAACGCCGGCGTGATGGTCCCGCCGTTGACCCGCACGGTCGACGGCTTCGAGCTGCAGTTCGCCACCAACCACCTCGGGCACTTCGCTCTGAGCAACCTCCTGCTCGAGCACGTGAAGGGCCGTGTCGTGACGGTCTCCTCGACGGGCCACAGGATCGGCAGGATCGACTTCGAGGACCTCAACTGGGAGCGCAGGCGCTACCGGGCTTGGCTGGCCTACGGGCAGTCGAAGCTCGCCAACCTGCTGTTCACGAGCGAGCTGCAGAGGCGGCTCGGGGCAGCCGGCTCGGACGTGCTCGCCACCGCAGCCCATCCGGGCTACGCGGCCACCAACCTGCAGTTCCACAGCGGTCACCGCGTAGTCGACCTCCTCAGCGCCGCCAGCAATCGCGTGTTCGCCCAGGACGAGGAGGGAGGCGCGCTGCCGACGCTCTACGCAGCCCTCGCCGATGTCCCCGGCGACAGCTTCGCGGGCCCCGGCGGGTTCATGGAGCAGCGTGGTGCGCCGAAGCTGGTCGGCCGCTCCGATGCCGCCAGGGACGTTGGTGCCGCACGGCGCCTGTGGGACGTCTCGGAGGAGCTCACGGGCGTGCGCTTCCCGCTCGGGGCGACGGCGAGCGCTTAGGCGCCACTGCGAGCGCTTCGGGCGCCGAGCCGCCGATCAGCCAGAAGGCGTGCTGCGCTGAGCGGCGCCGGCCGCCTCGGCATTTCGCGCGCTGGCGGTCTTGGCGCTCCGCGCGCTGGCGGTCTTGGCGCTCCGCGTGCCGGCGGTCTCCGCGCTCCGCGCGCCGGCGGTCTTGGCGTTGTTGCGGGGCCCGGCGGTCCTCGCGCGGGGTGCACCGGCCGGCTTGCGGGTGCGGGCCCGGCGCGGCGCGAGCAACCCGGCCAGCGTGTCGATCTCGAGCAGGATCGCGCTGAGCAGCCCGTCGAGGTCCGGTACCAGCTCGGGACAACTGACAAGCCCGAAGTCGAGCTGGTCGAGATAGCTCTGGACGGTGATGTTGAGGCCTTGACCCTCCATGATCACGGACACCGGGTAGTAGCTCAGCAGCCGCGCCCCGGCCGCGTACAAAGGCTTGCGGGGGCCGGGGACGTTGGAGATGACGAGGTTGCCGGGCGTCAGCCGCGAGCCCAGGCGCAGGCGCGCGCTCAGTCGCATCGCCCGCGCGAACACGGCCGGCGGCGGGAACTCGGCGAAGTCCGTCAGCCGCTCGGCGGGCAACGCTTGGAAGAGATCCTTGCTGCTCGCCATCGCCTCGTGCACCCGTCGCACACGTTCGAGCGGATCGGGCTCGTTCGTCGGTAGCGGCGTGGCGAGCATCGAGACGCGGTTGGTCCAGCGTTCGGACTCTTCACCGGTCCGAATCGACACCGGCACGAGCGCGACCAGCGGGTCCTCGGGCAGAGCGTGGTGGAGCTCCAGCCACGACCGCAGGCCCGCTGCGCAGACGGCCATCACGACGTCGTTGACCGTCACGCCGAGCGCTGCCTTGATCGTCTTGACCGAGTCGAGCGAGGCGGAGCCGATTGCCAGCTTGCGATGCGGTGTGATCTTGTCGTTGAAGGGCGTGCGAGGCGGGCGGATGCTCGGCAGCGGCACCGGGTGATCGCGCTCCTGGCCTCGATCCCGACCGATGTTGAGCAGGGCGCCGAGCGGACCGCGGAGGCTGCCACGGACGCTGTTGGCGGCGGCGACGAGTGCGGGATTCCGCGTCGCGCGGCCAATCTCGCGGGCGGTCCGGGCTCCGAGCAGGACCGCTCTGGCGGGCTTGCGCACGAGGCCCACCGTGGCGCCCATGACGACCTGCAGATCGGACGGAATCCGCTCCGAGCGCCACGTGTCGGTCGGCTCCTCCTCCCTGCCGCCGTCCTGGCTCTCGTCGAGCATCAAGGTCAGCAGCTCGACCCCCGAAGCGCCGTCGACGGCGGCGTGGTGGACGATCGTCAGGACCGCGAAACGGCCGCCGTCGAGGCCCTCGATCACGTATGAGAGCCACAGCGGGTGGCGCCGATCGAGTGGGTGGGCAACCAGCCGGGCCACCGTCGTCGCGAGCTGGGCGTCGTTGCCGGGCGGGGGCACGGCGGAGTGACGGACGTGAAAGTCGAGGTCGAAGTTCGGGTCGTTCACCCACAGCGGGTGGTCGATGCCGAGCGGCACCTCGACCAGGCGCCTGCGCAGCGGTTCCAGCAGGGGCAGCCGCCGCTCGAGCTGCTCGCGCCACGCCGCATAGGGGTCGTAGTCCGGGAGGTCCGCTCGCGCGAAGATCGACAGCCCCGAGACATGGCCGAACTGCGCCGCGTTCTCGAGATGCAGGAACGTCGCGTCCAGGCCGCTCAGCCGTTTCATCCCATCCCCACTCTCCGCCCTGCGTCGTGCGCCACCTACCGACCCGCATGCTACTCGCCGGGCCCGGCTCGCTCGCCCTCGGGATAGCTCGGATCTGGTCGCCACTGGCGCTCGGAGAAAGCGAGGCCGCCGTCGGCGCGCAGCTCGGCCGTCCAGAAGTACACGCCGAGCCTGAATACCGCCGGCTTGCGCTCGAGACGCCACCGGCCCACTCCCTCCTCGCTGACGTTCGCTCCCTTCGCACGGGCGAACGCATCCACTTCGCGACGCGCGGCCGCCAGCCGGGCCGGGTCTGGGCTCGGCGTCAGGATTCTTCCCCGCCGCCGAGCGTGGCGATCAAGGTCGACGGACCGCACCAGAAGCCGGCACCGTAGGTCGCGGCGCGCGCCGAGCCCTGCAGGTCGCCGGCGGGCCTCATCGTCATCCGCGGCAGCCTTGCAGCCTTCAGGGCCACCGTCACGAGCTCCCGCCCGGCACGCAGGCTCGCCACGATCGTGATCCGCTCTCGCGCAGTGTCTACGCTCCTCAGCGTCAACCGACACGTGAAGCGACGGCCGGCCGGGGTGCGCGCCACACACGTCCCCAGGCGGCGCGCGCCGACATAGGCGCTCAGACGTACCCGGCCCGCGAGCTCCGCGACGGTGCTCGCGACGAGTTCCCGTCCGAACAGCATCGCCCGCGGCCGTGACAACGCCGGTGTGTGCGTGGCTTTCACCTCCTCGACGCCGCCGCCGGCGGCGGCGCCCTGGCTGGGGGTCGTGGTCACGATCGTCACTGTCGGTGCGGGCGGCGTGCCCCCGCGTGACTGGTCGGGTGGGAGCTTCGGGACTTCCTTTTCCGGTGGGAGTTCCTGCGCCGGCGGGTCCGGCGGCAGGGGCTGAACCGCGATCGTCCGCGTCGCGCTCACTGCCGGATCGCCCGCCAGGCGCGCAGTCACCGTCACGGCGCCTTCCGTCGGCGGTGCCTTGAACGTCGCGTCCAACCCGCCGGGCCCTTCCGCGGAGATCGTGCCGCCGCCGCTCACCTGCCATTCCACTTCGCCGATGTAGTCGGAGACCGCTGCGCTCAGGGCGGCGCTCGCGCCGGCCGTCACGCTAGCGGGGGCCGTCGCGATCACGATACCCGGCTGCGGAGGTACTTCGCCGACGGCGATGGCGACGGTGGCGAGCGCCGGGTGTTCGGGGAACTGGCTGCTCGCGTCGGCGGCCGAGAAGGTGAACGAGTCAGGCCCAGCGTAACCGGGCGCCGGCGTGTAGGTGACCTGATCGCCGTTCAGCGTTCCGAGCGTGCCGTGGGACGGGTCGGAGAGGATCTTGTACGTCGGGGTCGTCGAGTCGGCGAACGAGGCCGCTGCCAGCGTGACGGTCTTCGCCTGGTCGGATGGAGTCGTGGTCGCCTGGGCGAGTGCGTCGAATCCGGGGATGATCGTGGCGGTGCCCGCGTAGGCTGGCGCCTTCGCGGCACTCGCTTCCTTGATCACGCCGAGCGGGTTGACGTCCTCCCGGAGCCAGTACTCACCTGGCAGCACGTTGGAGACGTTGACCCATTGAAACGCCACGGAGGAGGGATAACGGTCACGCCAGCCCGGGCTGATCCCCTCATACAGCTTGGTCGCGGTCGGCCGGTACCGTTCGCAGAAGTTCTGAAACGGCGCCACACGGTCCGAGTAGACCGGGTTCCCGGGCCCCACGGCGGGTTCCACGTGTTCGCTGTCGACGAGGCAGAAGCCGACCTTCTGCGACGGTGCGGTTTCAGCAGACTTGGCGGCGTTCCACAGCGAGTAGCTGGCAACGCGCTGGAGGTGCCAGTGATGGTGACCGTCGGCGCTGACGTACACCATTTCACCGGTGCTGGGTTCATCGATGTGCGGCCGTTCGATGTTCGTCTGTTCACCGTTCGTGGTGAACAGGCGCTGGAACACGTGCATCGGCGGCACCGCCAGTTCTTCTTCTGTCTTCTGCGGCAGCCCGGTTTCATACTCCGCAGCTCTTTCGACTTCTTCGATCGTGTGTCTGCTGACCTGCGGCGCTTCTCGCGAGCCTCTGAAGTCGAGCGCTCCCGGGCCGGCGTTGTGCACGTATCCGTCGAAGCGCAGCAGCAATTGCGCCGTGCCAGTCGAGCTGTCGGTCGTGAGTTCGGCTCCCGTCGGCGGATCGGCAACGAGGTTCGGCAGGATCGGCACCGGCGCGGCCGCGCGCGCAAGGTGTGACAGGGCGGCGAACAGCAAGCCGAGAGCGAGCACTCCCATGCACAGCCACCCCAGCCGCCGTGCCTGAACGGCCCTCCTGACCGCGTCCCCCGATCTCATCGGCGAAGTCTAGCCCTCCACCTGCGCCGCCGCCAGCGATGCCGCCGGCTGGCGCCACCCGCGCACCGGTGCCCGGTTGACGCGCTCGGAGATACGGGTACCCTTTATCGTCGTCGGCGGGCCGTACGGCGGAAGGGGGGGCTGGCCGCCGGAAAACGCGTCCCGTAATCCGTGAAAGGGCTGTACAGCGTGCCGAGCATGGCCGGACGGCAGGAAGCCGCGATCCGCAGGGGCATTCGGGCGCCCGCGGTCACCGGACGCCCGCGCGGTCGCCGCGCCCACACGCTCGCGGCCGCCGGGGCGATCATGTGCCTCGCCGTCCTCCTCCCCGGGGCGAGTCGCCTTGGGAGCCCAGTGGCCAGCCTCCTGCGGCCGGGCACCCGTGACAGCGCCGCGGCGAGGGCCGCGAGAGCGCCGCTGCCGGAAGGCCTCGCGTCCGTGGCCTCGAGCACGATCTCACTCGCGAGCCCCCGCTTGGGGCCCGTGCGCCACGGCGCCTGGCTACGGACCGGCGGCGATGGGATCCAGGCCGCCTACACCTCGGGCGGCGTCATCCTGCACACAGCCACCGCCGCGATGGGGCTCTCGCTTGAGGGCGTCGGTCGCGGCGGGCGGGTCAACCCGCTCGTGCCCGTGGCACCGGTGGCGCTCGGCGGCCAAGTCGTCTACCGGCACGGTTCGCTGTCGGAGACCTACACGGCCGGTCCGTTCGGGATCGAGCAGGCCTTCACCGTCCGTTCCCGCCCGACCGGGGCTGCTGGGCCGCTGGTTCTGGCGATGAGGCTCCGCGGCGGCGTCCCCGCAGGTGCCGGCACGGGCGGCGCGCTGCTGCGCTCCGAC
This sequence comes from uncultured Solirubrobacteraceae bacterium, assembly GCA_963743505.1. Taxonomy (GTDB): domain Bacteria; phylum Actinomycetota; class Thermoleophilia; order Solirubrobacterales; family Solirubrobacteraceae; genus Palsa-744. Next base: position 177,567 of record CAVUPZ010000006.1, read on the forward strand.
CGGGGAGCGGCGACGCTCCACTACGGCGCGCTCAGTGCGATCGACGCGAGTGGCCGACGACTGCCGGGCCGCGTCGCGATCGTGGCCGGCAAGCTCGAGCTGCGCATCGACGACAGCGGCGCGCGCTATCCGCTGCGGATCGATCCGTTCGTCGAGCAGGGCCCGAAGCGGGTCTTGCCGGAAGAGGTCGGCAGCGGCGAGGCCGGCTACGCGGTGGCTCTGTCGGGTGACGGGAACACCGCCGTGATCGGTGGGCCGGCGGACGCCGGCCACGTCGGGGCCGTGTGGGTGTTCGTGCGCGCAGGGGGCAAGTGGACCCAGCAGGGGCCGAAGCTGATCGGCACTGCGATGGGCGAAGGGGAAGAAGAACCGGGTGAAGAAGAAGCTGAACACTTCGGGGCGAGCGTGGCGATCTCCGGGGACGGCAGCACCGTGCTCGTCGGCAGCCCGGTGGACAGCGCCGGCGTTGGCGCGGCGTGGGTGTTCGTGCGCGAAGAGAACGAATGGACGCAGCAGGGTCCGAAGCTGACGGCTCACGAAGAGCGGGGACCCGGCCGCTTCGGCCGTAGCGTCGCTCTGTCGAGCGACGGCAACACTGCGCTGATCGGCGGCTCGGGCGACGGGCTCAAGGGCGCGGCCTGGGCGTTCACCCGGGCCGGCTCGACGTGGACGCAGCAGGGCCCGAAGCTGACCGGCGCGGCCGAGGTCGGGGAAGGTCACTTCGGTGCCGGCGTCGCGCTCTCCGGGGACGGCAACGAGGCGCTCGTCGGTGGCCCCGGCGACAGTGGCTTCAAGGGGGCCGCGTGGATGTTCACGCGCACCGGGTCGACGTGGCTCGCCACCCCCGGCAAGCTGTCCGGGGGGAAGAGGTCGGCGAAGGCCGCTTCGGTCGCAGCGTCGCCCTCTCGGCCGACGGCGACACCGCCCTGATCGGCGGGCGCACCGACGACGGCGGCTTCGGGGCAGCGTGGCTGTTCGCGCGCTCGGGGTCGACCTGGGCCCAGCAGGCCGCGAAGCTCGCTCCGACCACGGAAGGCGGTCAGGGCCACTTCGGGCAGAGCGTCTCGCTCTCAGGGGAAGGGAGCACCGCGATCGTGGGAGCCCCGCTCTACAACGACAGCATCGGCTCGGCCTTCGTCTACACGCGCGAAGGGACCACGTGGTCGCTGCTCGGCGAACCCCTCACCGGCCAGGGCGAGGAAGGCATGGCCGACCTCGGCGCCAGCGTCTCGGTGTCCGCCGACGGACAGACCGCGCTCGTGGGCGGCCCACTCGACGCCGCCAAGCTCGGCGCGACGTGGACATACGTGTTTCGCTCGAGCCAGCTGGAACGCGAAGAAGCCGAGCAGGAACACGACGAACAGCAGCGCCAGCGCGACGAAGGACGCGAACTGCGCGAAGAAGGCCGGCGCCTCGGCGAACAAGAACGCAACCAGCGCGAAGAAGAACGCGGCCGCCACGAAGAACATGGCCACGTGGTGTCGACACCGATCGTTCAGCCGCCCATCAGTCCCGCCAGCGGCCTGCCCGCCAGCGGGACGCTCCCGTTCGGCGCTGCCCAGCCGCCCGCCGCATGCCATGTGTTGCTTCTCGGCGCCACGATCGTCGCCCAGTCCTCGGGACTCACCCACCTCAAGCTGATCTGGCACGGGGCGGGAAGGTGTGCCGGCAAGCTCACGCTCGCCGTGCGCCCGACGGGACGGGGCAAGCACGCGGTGACGATCGGCGTCGCGCGGTTCGCGATCGCCCCCGGCCACGTCGACGTGGTGGCCGTGAAGCTCGACGCGGCGGGCCGCTCACTGTTGCGCGCGCACCATGGTCACCTGAGCGCGACGCTCGCGATCGTGAGGGTCACCCCGACGCCCGCGCACACGTGGAGCAACCCGGTCCACCTCACGCTGGCTCGCCGATCCCACTGATCCCAGCCATGCCGGACGCGGGTCCGCCCCCGGCAGCCCCGACGTCACCGGAGCTGCGGGGCGACCGGCGGATCCGCTCCGCCGGTCGCCCGTTGGCGGACCGTCACTTGCCCGCGAGCGCGTGCGCGAACGCGAACCCGTCAACCGTGCCGAGGCCGCTCGCCATGTCCTAGCCGCGCCTGGCTTCGTAGCCCTTGATCGTGAGCAGCGGCGCTCCTTCTTCGCTCAGTTCCACGAAGGTGTTGTTGCCGGAGACGATGTCGAGGATGCCGCTGGCGCCCCCCTGTGCCTCCAGTTCGTACATCTTCGGGTTGATCAGCCCGAGGGGATGACCCGCGATCTGATCGGCGATCGCGACGACGCCCGCGAACAACGGCGTCGCCTCGCTCGTTCCTCCTCCCACGCTGAACGTGCCCGGTTCCGGTTCCCCGGGCACGGTCGTCGGATAAGAGCTGTAGGTGAGCACGCCGCCGTTGACCGCCGCGCTCATGCTGATGTCCGGGGTCGCGCGCCGGGTCCCAGAGCGGGTGTCGAGGAGCTGCTGGTAGCTCGGCCGTTCGAACACGGCTGACTTGCCGCCGCCGCCGGCCACGGTGCTGAAGCCGAGCAGTTCGTCCCATACGTTGTCGGGAGCGGTGTGCTGGCCTTCTTCGTCGAGGTGAAGCTGGGTCCCGCCGATCCCGGTCACCAGCGGATCGGAGGACGGCCAGTTCACCGTCCGGCGGGCGAAGAATTCACCCGCGAGGTTCGTGTTGGCGACCCCTTCATCGCCCGAGGCGTCGAGTACCGTCACGCCGTGGGTGGCGGCGTTTTCATAGGCGGATCGCAGCGACAGGATCGATGCCGGGCTCGGGAAGCTCTGCTCGGTGGCGCTGAAGCTCTGCGAGATGACCTGGCCGAGCTTGTGGGCGATCACGTAGTTCTCGGCCTGACGATCTGCGGGAAGCCCTGGACGCCCTCGGTCTCTTCTTCGGGCGTCTCCACGAGGAGGATGCTCGCCTGCGGCGCCATCGTGTGGGCGTACTCGACGTCGAGCGTCGTCTCGCCGGCCCACCCGGACATTTCGACGCTGCCCGGTTCGAAGGGCTTCACTGCGCCGGCCGGCTGGATCACCTGCAACGACGGCGGCGCCGGCAGGTGAAAAGCGGTGTCGAAGTGCTTGAGGTCGCGCTCGATCGTCGGCGAGCCGAAGGAGTCCACGATCACGATCGTCTCGCCCTGCCCGCATGGGCGAACAGCGCCTTCATGTTGTAGGCGGTCTGAATCTGGGCCGGGCGGTAGCAGGCCATCCTGAGTTCGGCCTCGCATTCGGCCGTCGTCGGCGCCGTCGCGCGGCGCAGCTTCACGCGCGGCGTGAAGTGGAGCAGTGGATATGCCTGCGACGCTCCTGCCTCGCACAGGAGCAGCAGCGCGAGCAGCGAGATGACCGTCAGCGCGGCTCTGCGAGGTTGGTTCATGGGAGTCTCCTTGACCGGGGCCGGTCACGATACCTTCCGCCCAGCGCCCGGAACCCCGATGACCGAGAAGCAACCGAACATCCTCTACCTGCACTCCCACGACACGGGCCGCTACGTACAGCCTTACGGGCATCCGGTTCCCACCCCCAACATCCAGCGCCTGGCCGACCAGGGCGTCCTTTTCCGCGAGGCGTTCTGCGCGGCGCCCACCTGCTCCGCCTCCCGGGCGTGCCTGCTGACGGGCCAGTACGGCCACAACAACGGCATGCTCGGCCTCGCCCACCGTGGCTGGTCGCTGAACGACTATCGGCATCACATCGTCCATCCGCTGCACCGCGCGGGATACCACTCGGTGCTGATCGGCGAGCAGCACATCGCGAAGCGGCCCGACATCATCGGATTCGACCAGGTCATCAAGATCGAGACGACGCACGTCACGAGCGTCGCTCCGGTGGCGAGCGAGATCCTGCGCCGGCCGCTGCCCGAGCCCTTCTTCCTCTCGGTCGGCTTCTTCGAGACCCACCGCGACTGGCTGGAGCCGCCATCGCTGCGCGACGCGCTCTACTCGCTGCCGCCCGCGAACCTGCCCGACACGCCCGAGACGCGTCACGACATGGCCGCCTACCGAGCGAGCGCGCGCTCCCTCGACCAGGGGGTCGGAGCGGTCCTCGAGGCCCTCGACTCCGCCGGCATGGCCGACAACACGCTGATCCTCTTCACCACCGATCACGGTCTCGCCTTCCCGGGGGCGAAGGCGACCCTCTACGACCGCGGGCTGGGTGTGATGCTGATCATGCGCGGCCCGGGCGGCTTCACGGGCGGCAGGGTGATCGACGCGCTCGTCTCGCACCTCGACGTCTACCCGACCCTCTGCGATCTCGCGGAGATCGAGCGCCCCCGCTTTCTGCAGGGCGAGTCTCTGCTCCCGCTCGCGCGTGGCACGACGGCGTCGATCCGGGACGTGATCTTCGCCGAGATGACCTGGCACGCCGCGTACGAGCCCCAGCGAGCGATCCGGACCGAGCGCCACAAGTTCATCCGCCGCTTCGGCGGGCGTACGGGGCCGGTCCTGGTCAACTGCGACGACTCCCCCAGCAAGAGCCTGCTGATCAGGAAGGGCTGGGCCGATCGGATCGTGGCCTCCGAGCAGCTCTACGATCTCGTGTTCGACCCCGGGGAGGCCGACAACCTGGCCGGCGATCCTGCCTACGCCGAGATCCTCGCCGACCTGCAGGAACGTCTGGAGACGTGGATGCGCGACACCGAGGACCCGCTCCTGCACGGCGACCCGGAGCCCCCGCCGGGCGCCGAAGTGAACGACCCCGACCAGATCTCGGCGAGCGAACCCCTGACCAGGATCGGCGAATGAGCGAGCAGGCCGCCACGACGGCCAGGGCACCGGAGCGCTGCTACCTGGTGTGCGCAACGCCGCGCAGCGGCAGCACCCTGCTGTGCGAGACGCTCGACGCGACCGGCGTGGCCGGCCGACCCCGGGAGTACTTCGAGGAGCTCAAGGAGACCGGCATCCCGCGCCGCCCGCGCGAGTACTTCTGGGGCCTGCGCAGCCCCGAGGTGATCCGCCTGCTGCCCCAGGAAGCCGAGCTCGACCGCGAGGCGGAACGGCGCCCGACGTGGAGCCGGGACGACTACGCCGCGCACTTCGGCGCCGCGCTGCGCGCCGGGACGACACCGAACGGCGTCTTCGGCGCCAAGATGATGTGGAGCTACTTCCCCGACTTCCTGGAGCTGATGCGGGGGATCCCCCGCTTCGCGGGGATGGGCGACGGGTCGCTGCTGGCCACCGCCTTCCCGAGGCTGAGCTACGTCTTCGTCTCGCGCAGCGACAAGGTGCGCCAGGCGGTCTCGCTGTGGCGCGCGCTGCAGACGCTCGTGTGGCGCCAGGCGACCGGCGCCGCGGCCGAGGAGCCGCTGCCCGAACGCCGTGCCGTCTACTCATTCGACGCGATCGATCACCTACTGGAGCAGCTGCGCCGCCACGAGGACGCCTGGCGCGGCTTCTTCTTCCGGATCGGCCAGCAACCCGTGCAGGTGTTCTACGAGGAAGTCGCTGGCGACCCCGACGCCGCGGTTGTGCGACTGCTCGACGCGCTCGGGATCGCCGGCGCGCCGGTGTCGCCGGCGCGCCAGCGCTCGATCAGCCGCCAGTCCGACGAGCTGTCCGAGAGCTGGGTGCAGAACTACCTGGAAGACGTCTCCCGCCGCTGAGCTCGCGGCGCCGGCCCCCTCCACGGTGCTAGAAAAGCAGGCGACGCTCGTCCACCGTCGAGCAGGGAGGAAGCACGGGTGAAGGTTCGCGCAGCGGTACTGCAGGAGTTCGCCAGCCCGCTCGTCGTCGAGGAGCTGGAGCTCGCCGAGCCCGGGCCGGGAGAGGTGCTCGTGCGGCTCGTCGCATGCGGGGTCTGCCACACGGACATGTACACGGCGTCCGGGGCGGACCCGTCGGGGTATGCGCCGACGGTGCTCGGCCACGAGGGCGCTGGGTCGGTCGAGGCGCTCGGACCGGACGTCAGGGAGCTCGCCCGCGGCGATCACGTCGTGACGCTGTTCTCTCCCCAGTGTCGTGAGTGCCTGCACTGCCGCAGCCCCCACACGAACCTCTGCCTCGCGATCCGCGAGCAGCAGAACCGCGGCTACCTGCCGGACGGCACGACCCGCCTCTCCCGGCGCGGCGAGCCGGTACGCCACTTCATGGGCACCTCGACGTTCGCCGAGTACGCCGTGATCCCGGAGATCGCACTCGCGAAGGTCAGCCCGGAGGCGCCCCTGGACCGCGCCTGCCTGTTCGCCTGCGGTCTCTCCACGGGGCTAGGCGCGGCCATGTACACGGCCGCGGTCCGGCCGGGCTCGAGCTGCGCGGTGTTCGGTGCGGGGATGGTGGGGCTGGGCGCCGTCGCAGGCTGCCGGTTGCAGGGCGCCGAGCGGATCGTCTGCATCGACCACTCCACCGAGCGCCTGCGGCTGGCGCGCGGCCAGGGGGCGACCGACTGCTGGGTGGCCGACGGGCACGTCCTCGAGCGCACCCTCGAGGAGACCGGCGGCTTCGGATTCGACTACACGTTCGAGGCGACCGGTCTCGTCTCGGTGATGCGCGAAGCGCTCGAAGCCGCCCGCATGGGCTGGGGCCTCTGCACGGTCTGCGGCGTCGCGGGCAAGGGCGAGACGCTCGACGTCGTTCCCCGTCTGCTGATCACCGGCCGCCGCCTGCGCGGCTCCTCCTTCGGCGGCCTCAAGGGGCGCGACCAGGTCCCCGAGCTGGTCGAGATGTACCTCCGCGGAGACATCGACGTCGACCCTTTCATCTCCCACCGCATGCCCCTGCAGGACGTCAACCGGGCGTTCGAGCTGATGGAGGCGCACGACGGCATCCGCTCCGTGCTCGAGCTGAGCCCTCAGCCCTGAGCGGCCGCGCTTCCACAGCCGTGGAGAGATCGCGTAGAGTCGCGGGCGTGGACGCGGCGTTGGCCCACGACCTCGACATCGATGCCCGGCTGGAGTCGGCGAGCACGATGTGCGAGGTGTTCCAGGCGACGGCCGCGGCGCGTCCGGACTCGCCCGCCCTGCGCGCCGCCGGTGGCGGCCAGGAGCTCAGCTGGCGCGAGTACGCCCGGCGCGTCGAGCGGATCGCGGCCGGCCTCGCCGGCCTCGGCGTCCGCCGTGGTGACACTGTCGCTTTGATGATGCTCAACCGGCCCGAGTTCGCGTTGCTCGACTGCGCTGCCATGCACCTCGGGGCGGCGCCGTTCTCGATCTACAACACGTTCCCCGCAGAGGTGATCGGCCACCTCCTGCGCAACGCGGGCTGCCGGGTCCTCGCGTGCGAGAGCCAGTTCGTCCCCCGCCTGCTGGAGGCCAGCCGCGGAACGGACGTCGAGCACGTCGTCTGCCTGCAGGACGGGGTGGCGCAGACGATCTCGCTGTCGCAGCTCGAGCGCAGCGGCCCCGGTGGGTTCGATCTCGAGCAGTGCTCGCGGGCGGTCGAGGGCGAGGACCTGCTCACGCTCATCTACACCTCGGGCACGACCGGCCCCCCCAAGGGGGTCGAGATCACCCACGCCAACATGCTCGCGGAGCTGCGGGGGATGGCGCGCGCACTGCCGGTCACGGCCGGCGGGTGCACACTCTCTTACCTGCCCTCGGCCCACATCGCGGATCGCTGGGCGAGCCTCTACACGGGCATGGCCCACGGGCTCGCGATCACGTACGTCGCCGACCCGGCCGACCTCGGCAGTGCACTCGTCGAGGTCCGTCCGACGGTGTGGGGAGGCGTACCGCGGGTGTGGGAGAAGCTCCGCGCGGGCCTGGAGTCGGCGGTCGCCGCCGACCCCGACCCCTCCGCGCGTGGCGCGGTGCGGGCCGCGATCGACATCGGCCTGGAGGTGGTCCGGCGCCAGCAGGCGGACGAGGCCCTCGACGAGGAGCTCGTGCGGTCCCACGCCGACGCCGAGGAGCGGGTCCTGCGCCAGCTGCGGGAACGCCTCGGGCTCGACCGAGCCGAGTGGATCGTGATCGGAGCGGCTCCGGCACCCCGCGAGCTGCTGGAGTTCTTCTGTGCGATCGGGCTGCCGCTGCTCGAGCTGTGGGGGATGTCCGAGCTCTCGTGCGCGTGCACGACGAACCGACCGCGGCGCAACCGCCTCGGAACGGTCGGCCAGGCGATCGCGGGTGCCGAGGTGGCTGTCGCGGACGACGGGGAGCTGCTCGTGCGCGGACCTCTGGTCATGCGCGGGTATCACGGCGAGCCGGAGAAGACGGCCGAGGCCCTCGACGGCGAGGGCTGGCTGCACACGGGCGACATCGGCACCATCGACGGCGATGGCTTCGTCGCGATCGTCGACCGCAAGAAGGAGCTGATCATCAACGCCGCCGGGAAGAACATGTCACCGGCCAACATCGAGGCGCGCCTGAAGGCCGCCCACCCTTTGATCGGGCAGGCCGTGTGCATCGGCGACAGCCGCCCCTACAACGTCGCCCTGCTCGTCCTCGAGCCCGAGGCGGCCGCGACGTGGGCGCGCGAGCACGGCCTCGGCGACTGCGCGCCCGACGAGCTCGCCGCACGCGAGGACCTCCGCGCAGAGGTCGCCGACGCGGTGGACCGGGCGAACGGCCACCTCGCCCGCGTCGAACAGATCAAGCGCTTCCGGCTGCTCGCGTCCGAGTGGCTGCCGGGCAGCGAGGAGCTCACGCCCACGATGAAGCTCAAGCGCAAGCCGATCGCCGCCAAGTACGCGGTCGAGATCGACTCCCTGTACGTGTAGGGCCGCGGAGAGCGCAGGCCCCGCGCTTCTCGCCCCGAGCCTGTACTGTCAGCAAACGGGGAGAGCCAGTCGGGAGGACAGCGATGTCGAGCACGAGCCGTACCGGTGCCCGTGCGACGCACGAGGTGCTCAATCAGCCGCCGTCGCTGATCGACTACAACGCCTTCGACGCCGACCCGGCGCTGGCGCAGGCGGTGATCCGCGAAGGCGGCGAATGGGGCCTCGATCGCGTACGCGACATCGGCGCCGTCGTCGGCTCGGCGGAGGCACTCGAGCACGCCAGGCGCGCGCAGCGGAACATCCCCGTGCTGCGGACCCACGATCGCTACGGCAACCGCGTCGACGAGATCGACTACGACCCCTCGATGCACTGGATGCTCCGACTCGGCGTCGAGCGTGAGGTCAACACGCTCCCGTGGCGGGAGCCCCGCCCCGGTGCCCACGTCGTGCGGGCCGGCATGTTCCACCTCTTCAACCAGCTCGACACCGGGCCGTGTTGCCCGTTCTCGATCAACTACGCGGCCGTCCCGACGATGCGCCAGGACCCCGCCCTCGCGCGCGAGTGGGAGCAGCGCCTGACGCTCCCGGACTACGACGCCTTCGCCCAGGCGGGGATGGCCTTCACGGAGAAGCAGGGCGGCTCGGACCTGCGCGCGAACTCGACCTTCGCGGAGCCGATCGGCGACGGCTGGTTCGAGCTCACCGGTCACAAGTGGTTCTGCACCCATCCCGTCTTCGACGTCTTCTTCACGCTCGCCCAGACGGACGCCGGCATCACCTGCTTCGTCGCGGAACGTCCCCACCCCGGGTTCCGCATCCAGCGGCTCAAGGACAAGCTGGGCGGTCGCTGCCTGGCCTCCTCCGAGGTCGAGTACGACCACCTCCCCGCACGCGTCCTCGGCGAGCCCGGTCGGGGCACAGCGGTTGTCGTCGAGCAGCTGATCTGGACCCGCCTCGACACGACGATGGCGGTCACCGGCATGATGCGACGGGCTGTGGCGGAGGCGGTCTGGCACGCACGCCACCGCAGCGCCTTCGGCGGCGCGCTGGCCGAGGCCCCGGCGATGGCCAATGTCCTCGCCGACCTCGCGATCGAGTCCGAGGCGGCCACGGTCGCCGCGCTGCGGCTCGCGCGGGCGTTCGACTCGCAGGACCCGGCCGAGGTCGCGTTCCGGCGGCTGGCGCTGGCGGTCACGAAGTACTGGGTCTGCAAGCGGGGAGCGCCGCTCGCCGCAGAGGCGCTCGAGTGCGTGGGCGGAAACGGCTACGTAGAGGAGGCGCCGATGGCGCAGCTCTACCGCGACATCCAACTCGGCACCGTGTGGGAGGGCTCGGGCAACGTGATCGCCCTCGATGTGCTGCGGGCGCTCTCGCGGGAGCCGGAGGGGCTCGCCGCCTTCCTCGCGGAGTGCGATCTCGCCGCCGGCGCGGATGCCCGCTTCGACGCCCACATGAAAGCGCTGCGGGAGCGCCTCGCGCAGCTGGTGGCCGAGCCCGGAGCGGCGCAGTGGGCCGCCCGCAGGCTGGTGCAGGACATGGCGCTGGCGCTGCAGGCAAGCCTGCTGCTGGCGCACTCGCCCCCCGCCGTCGCGGACGCCTTCTGCGCTGGACGGCTGGGCGCTGCGGGGCTCGCCTTCGGCGAGCTGCCCGCGGGCGTGGACGCGGGCGCGATCGTCGCGCGCGCGCTCGCGCTTTAGAACAGACGTCCACCGTCGCGGTCGGGCCCTTCAGTGGCGTTACGCCGCCGTCGAGGCGGTGCACATGGGTGGCGCGGCGCTCTCGGACCCCTGGGCGACAGCCGCCGCATGAGCGCGAACGCCACAGCAGCCACGCCGTCGAGCCACGCCGCGGCTGCTCCCGGGTCAGGCTCGGGCGGCCACGCGGCCCGGCCACGGCACAAGGTCAAGCACGACGCCCACGGCAAGCCGGCCCCGCACCACGGCAAGAACTCCAAGCACCACAAGCGCCACAAGCACCGCAAGCACCGCAAGCACCGCAAGCACGTCGTGGCGCTCACGCCCGGCGTCGCGGCACCGGTCTCCGGGCTGGCCGGGGCGCCGGCGCCGCCGCCGATCGCGGTCAACCCGCCGCCGCCCTCGAGTGTGCCGCCCCCGGTCGTGATCGTCCCGTCGCTCAACCTCGCCCAGGCGCGCCGGCTGCTTTGGCGGGCGGGCTTCGGCCCGACCCCGGGCCAGGCCGAGGCGCTCGTCGGCCTGCCGCTGGAACAGGTCCTCCACGGGCTCACACGACCCAAAGGCCCAGCCACGCTGTACGGGCCCGAACCGACCGACGAACACGGCGAAGCGCTCGCGCCCGCCGACGCGTGGGGCGAGGACCACTGCTGGTGGCTCGACCGGATGATCCGCTCCGACCAGCCGCTGGTCGAGCGGATGACGTTCATCTGGCACGACTGGTTCGCCAACTCCAACGAAAAGGTCGACAGCCAGCAGCGGATGCTCGACCAGAACAACCTCTTCCGCGAAAACGCCCTCGGCAGCTTCTACGACCTGTTCCAGGCCGTGACGGTCAACCCGGCGATGCTCGTGTTCCTGGACGGGATCTACAACGACAGGTGGGAACCGAACGAGAACTACGCCCGCGAGATGATGGAGCTGTTCTCGCTGGGCGCCGACCGCGGCGCCTACACCGAGACCGACGTGCGCGAAATGGCCCGCGCGCTCACAGGCTGGACGGCCGACTGGACCGAAAGCGCGGGCCTTCAGAACTTCCGCTTCGATCCGGCCCGGCACGACAACACCAACAAGACGGTCTTCGGGCAGAAGGGCAATTGGAACTACGAAGACGCGGTGCGCCTGTGCGTGAACCACCCGCTGCACCCGTCCTACTTCGTGGGCAGGCTGTGGAGCTACTTCATCCCCTCCCCGCCCGACGAAGCGACGCTGGCATCGCTGCAGGGGCTGTACACGAGCTCCGGCTACAGCATCAGGGCCGTCGTCGAGGCGATCCTGCAGCACCCCGAACTCCTCAACGGCCCCGAGCTGGTGACGCCTCCCGTCGTCTACAACGCCGGGCTGCTGCGCGCGATCGGCCGGCCGATCGACACGACGGCGTGGGCATGGCTCTCGGCCGGCGCCGGACAGCAGCTGTTCTACCCGCCCAACGTCTCGGGCTGGGACTTCACCCGCTGGCTGGACACCTCGACGGCGAAGGCCCGCTGGGAAATGGCCAGCTACGTCACGCAGAAGACCTACCCGAACCCCTGGCCGTCGAAGGGTCAGCCGCAGTACAGCGAAACCGAGGAACCGCAGGCTGCGCTCGAAAGCGCACTCGCCTACTGGGGCCAGCCGAAGCTCTCCGGGGAATCCCTGCAATGCCTCCGGGCCTTCGCAGAAAGCTGCCTGGACGGCGTCGCCACGGCCAAGTGGCAGCAGAGCCCCTACCGCGCGATCCGCCAGAACGCCCTGCGGATGCTGGTCGCGACCTCCCCCGACATGCAGGTGAGCTGAACGATGGCCAGGAGCTGCTCGTGCACCGATTTCACGCGCTCACAGGTGCTCCGGGCCGGGATCGCCCAGGCTGGTCGAGGGCTCCCATCGATCGAGTCGGGGATGCCGCTGCCCGCCGGCACGGGCATGAACCGGCGCTCGTTCCTGTTGCGCTCGGCGGGCGCGGTGCTGTCCGTCTACGGCGCCGCCGCGCTCGCGCCCCGCCACCTGGAAGAGGGGATCGCCCAAGCCGTCGCGGCCGCGCCGCCAAACCAGCCCGTGCTGGTCTCGATCTTCATGGAAGGGGGCTGGGATGCGCTCTCGGTGCTGGCGCCGGTGAAGGAAGCCAGGTACCACGAACTGCGACCCACGCTCGGCCTCGCCGAAGGCGAAGGGGTGCCGTTCGCGGAGGACGAAACCCTGATGTGGCACCCCGAGGCGGCCGGCCTCGCCCAGCTCTACGCCGAAGGCAAGGTCACGGTGCTCCCGGCAATCGGCTACGACCCTCCCGACGAGAGCCACTTCACGAGCCGCCACTACTGGGAGGTCGGCGAACTCGACGCCCAGACCCGCACCGGCTGGATGGGCCGCTACCTCGACGTCGCCGGCGAGCCCGGCAATCCCCTCCAGGGCCTCTCGCTCGATTACTCGCTCGCGCCGGCGCTGGCGACCTCGCGCGTGCCCGTCGCGGCGGTGTCCTCGCCGTCGGACTACAACTTCTGGGCCTACGGGCTCGACGAACCGCTGACGGCGCCGACGATGGAGGTGTTCGGCGAGCTCGGCACCTTCGCCGCCCCCTCGCCCGCGTTCGCCCAGGCGCGCAACGCGTCGCTGGACACGAACATCATCCGCAACCAGGTCGCACCGTTCGCCGAACACGAAGGCAAACCTGGCTACACCTCGCCGGTCACCTACCCGACCACCGGAGGGGAGTTCCCCCAGCGCCTCGCGGTCCTCGCGGCGATGCTCGACGACGAAGCCCTGCCGATCAAATGCGTGTCCCTGAACGCCGTCGGCTCCTACGACACCCACTCCGACGAGCACACAACGCTCGCCACCAACCTCGCCCAGACGGTCGAATCGGTGGTCGCCTTCCAGCGTGACCTCGAAGCACGCAAACTCGACGGTCGCGTACTCGTGCAGCTGTGGTCGGAGTTCGGCCGGCGACCACGCGAAAACGGGTCGGGGACCGATCACGGCGCGGCCGGGGTCGGGTTTCTGATCGGCAGCCGCGTGACCGGCAAGATGGTCGGCGAGTTCCCCGGCCTGACGAGCCTCGACGCCAACGAAAACCTCGTCAACACCTCCGACTACCGGGCCGTGTACGCCGCGTTGCTCGGTCAGTGGTTGCAGACCGAGGCCGGCCTCGTGATCCCTGGTGCCGGCACGGGCCTTGCTGGCCCGAGCACATACGGCACGGTTCCCCAGCTGATCTCGTGATGAGCCGCCGAGGCAGCCGCCTCTCGCTGCTCACCGCCTTCGGCCTGTGCCTGCTCGCGCTCGCGAGCGCCCTCGCCCTCGCCGCTCCCGCACGGCGCTCCGCCCATCATCACGGCGCCCCCGCGGGGGCCCGCTGCACGCAGGGCAGCCACCGCGCCCGCCACGCCCGCCGCGGCACCCGGCGCAAGGTCTCGCGCTGCCCCCGAGCGACCCACCGCTCCACCCGCCACGTCGCCGCCCCTCCGCCACCGTCGGCGGGCGCCTCCGGCGGCACGCCCCCCGCGAACGGCCCCGGGACGCCCCCGGCGGGGCCGGCCCCCACGTCGCCGGGCCCGATCCCGCCGACGAGCACCGCGCCGGGCGAAACGCCGCCGCCTCCCCACGGACCGCCCGCCGTGCCCCGGGTGCAGGTGACCGCCGTCGAGTACCACTTCACGCTCTCGCGCACGACCGTTCCCGCCGGCAACGTGATCTTCGAGTTCGTCAACCACGGCCAGGACGAACACAACCTCAACGTCGCGCCTCCCACCGGGCCGCTGGCGGGCTCCTTCGCGAACACGGCGTCCGAGGGCGTGGCGAACCTCGAAGTGGACCTGCGGCCAGGCACCTACACGTTGTTCTGCTCGCTGCCCGAACACGAGCAGAAAGGGATGAAAGCGACGCTCGTGGTCGAATAGCGGGCGGCTCAGCCGTGGCCGAGCTGCGCGGGTGCGTAGACGGGCACGGGGGTGGCGTGTGGGCTCTGCGGCAGCCCGTGTGGCGTCTTCTCCCAGTAGAACGGCCTGCGGATCAGCTGCCACAACGCCCGCCACGCGGCGATCGAGTGCAGCACCCAGTACAGCGGGTTGAGCAGCGCGAACAGCGCCGCGCGCCGGCTGTGGCCACGCAGGGCGGCCATCAGGTTGAGGGCGATCATGACGCCGTTGCCGGCGATCAGGTTGATCAGCGCGATCGTCCAGAACGCGCCCGAGTTGACCAGCGGCAGCTGCGGCTCGCCGAAGGCGTACCACGCTGCCGTGCCCACCCACATCGCGGGCGCGAGCAGGAAGGTCAGCGGCGTGCCCGCGATCAGCAGCAGGAAGCCGAGCGTGTCGAGGACGCCGACCTGGCGGACGAGCCGCAGGGGCGAGCGCGTGTGCACGAGCGCGGTCTGCATGTAGCCCTTGATCCAGCGCGTGCGCTGGCGGATCCACGGTCGCAGCTGCGCACAGGCCTCCTCCGCCGTGTCGGAGTCGAGCACCCCGACGCGGTAGCCCTGGACGGCCGCGCGCAGGCCGAGGTCCGCGTCCTCGGTGACGTTGTGGGGGTCCCACCCGATCAGGTCGCGCAGGGCCGAGACGCGAAAGTGGTTCGATGTCCCCCCAAGCGGGATCGGCAGGCCGAGCCGGTCCAGGCCCGGGAGCATCGTTCCGAACCAGTACCCGTACTCGAGCGCGAACATGCGGGTGAGCATGTTGGTGGCGAAGTTCCAGTAGCGCAGGCGTGCCTGCATGCAGATCGTCCGCTCGCCCGCGCGCTCGAACGCCGCCACCGCCTTGCGCAGCTGCAGCGGCTCGGGATGGTCCTCCGCGTCGTAGATCACGAGCAGCTCGCCTCGCGCGAGCAGCAGGCCGACGTTGCAGGCCTTCGGCTTCGTCTTCGGCTGGGCGTCGGGCACGATCACGAGGTGGACCGTGGCCGGCGGGTGGGCCGCGCGTGCGGCCGCGATCGTCTCTTGGTCGTCGGACTCCAGCAGCAGCAGGATCTCGAGCTTCTCGGCCGGGTAGTCGAGGGCCGAGAGGTTCCCGATCAGGTCGCCGATCACGTTCGCCTCGTGGTAGACGGGCACGAGGACGGTGTAGACGGGGAGCCGCCGATCGTCGCGCTCGGCGTCGACCTCGGTCGGGCGCGGGCCGGCCCCGGCGCCGACGACGCACGCAACGAGCTTGAACGATACGGCGCCGAGGAAGGCGAGGTTGGCGGCGGCGACGAGGAGCGAAAGCGTGTACTGCCAGTCCGCGAGCAGTCCCGCGAAGGTTGCCACCAGCAGCGCCCAGAACACGAACTTCTGCCCGCGCGAGAACCCGCCCGCGGCGGACAGGTCGGGGCGGCGGGTGAGCAGCTCGCTCGTCGAGCGCCGGACGATGTGCTCGTGGAAGCAGTGCAGGATCGTGCGCTCGATGTCCAGCGGCGTGGTCGTGCGCAGCGTGACCCGGCTCGAACCCCCGAGCCGCTCGCGCACACACGCCCGGATCCGTGCGGTCGGGGGCTCGCACGTGGCCACCACGACGCACCCGCGGTTGCGCCCGATCGGTATCCAGCCCTCGGCGAGCATGACGTCGGGGTCGAAGCGGCGCACGAGCTCCTCGTCGATCGGCTCGCGCAGCAGGTCGATGAACTCGAGCTCCCACTGCTCCCCGAGCACGCGCTGCAGGTCGAGCCGGTGCACCCGTTGGGCGGCGAGCAGGATCTGGCCGAGGCGCTCGCCGGTCTCGGCCTGGCGCGAGAGCGCCCAGTCGAGCGTTTCTCGGTCGATCAGGCCAGCGCCCAGCAACGCCTCGCCCAGTCGCCCGGCGGGCATCGCAGCGGCGATCGGCGCGCCCGGCGAGCCCTGGGTGCGGGCGCGGCGCCGGTTGCCGTGGTCCTTGGCCCGCGCGACGCCAGCGGCGTGACGGCTGGCCGTGTCCATGCGTGCCCGTCGGCGGCGGGCGCCCCAGAGGGCACGCGCGAGGGAGACG
The DNA here is from genome assembly GCA_963743505.1 of uncultured Solirubrobacteraceae bacterium. Taxonomy (GTDB): domain Bacteria; phylum Actinomycetota; class Thermoleophilia; order Solirubrobacterales; family Solirubrobacteraceae; genus Palsa-744. The sequence goes on from CAVUPZ010000006.1 coordinate 193,822, forward strand.
ACTGGACGAGTGTTGGACCGCCGCCGGCGCGCCAGCGGCGAGCGCGAAGGCGCGGCAGGCGTAAGATCCGGGCGCCATGGACTCGGTTGGCCCGCTCGGCTCGACTGACGTCGCGGAGCTCGGCTCGCGCGTGGCGCGCAACGTCGCCCGCGCCGTGAAGGTTCCCGACCCGATCCTGCGGGAGCTCCTGATCGCGCTGCTGGCGGGCGGGCACGTGCTGATCGAGGACTACCCCGGCGTCGGCAAGACGACGCTCGCACGCGCACTCGCCGCTTCGATCGACGCCGAGTACGCGCGCGTGCAGTGCACCTCGGACATGCTGCCCGCCGACATGGTCGGCACGAACGTGTTCAACCAGCGCGAGGGTCGCTTCGAGTTCCGCCCCGGCCCCGTGTTCGCCAACCTCGTCCTCGTCGACGAGATCAACAGGGCCTCGGCGAAGACCCAGTCGGGGCTGCTCGAGTGCATGCAGGAGCGCCGCGTGACGGTCGACGGAGCCACCCACGAGCTCGCGCAGCCCTTCGTGGTCCTCGCGACGCAGAACCCGATCGAGTTCGAGGGCACCTATCCGCTGCCCCAGGCCCAGCTCGACCGCTTCATGGTGCGGATCGGGCTCGGCTACCCATCCGCCGCCGACGAGTCGGCGATGCTCGCCGAGCACGCGGGCGGCGACCGCGTGCTCGAGCTCGCCCCGGTCACGAGCATCGCCGAGGTCCTGGCCGCCCAGGAGGTGCTCGCGCGGGTGCACGCGAGCGAGCAGCTTCGCCGCTACATCGTCGCGGTCCTCGAGCTGACACGCCGCGATCCCCGCGCCGAGCTCGGCGCCAGCCCGCGGGCCGGCCTGATGCTGCTGCGGGCCGCGATGGTGCGGGCTGCGCTGGAGGGCCGCGATCACGTGCTCCCCGACGACATCCAGGAGCTCGCCCAGCCCGTGCTCGCGCACCGGATCCTGCTCGCTCCCGGAGCGCTCGAGAGCGACCGCCGCAAGGTTGTCGCGGAGGCGCTCGGCAAGGTCCCGGCGCTGTGAACCGCGGGCTCCGGGTGGCGGCGCTCGGCGCCGGCGCGGGGTTGCTCGGCGGCGCGTTCGCTGTCCCCGCCCTGATCGTCCCCGGCGTCGCGCTGGTGCTGCTGGCGGCATCGGCACAGGCGAGCGTGCGGCTGGCCACGTGGCTGGCGCGGATCGAGCTGGAGCCAGCCGCCGCCACGGTCGAGGAGGGAGCGCAGCTGCACCTCTCGGTGCGTGTCGGAGGTTGGTGGCTCCCGTTCGGCGGCGGCGAGCTCTCGATCCTTCCGGGCGCGCCCTTCCAGCCGGTCCGCCGGCTGCTGCGGGGCCGGGCGGAGCTGGCCGTGAGGGCGCAGCGGCGTGGTCCGTCCGCGATCGGCCCCGCGGCGGTCCGCTACCGCGACCCGCTCGGGCTGTGCACCCGCGTGCGCCTGTCGGACCCGGGCGAGATGCTCGTGCTGCCACGGGTGGAGGCCGTGCCGCGTGCGCGGCTGGCACGGGCGGCGGGGATCGTGCAGCCGCTCCCGCTCTTCGCCGATCGCGCCGAGGGCGCGGAGGTGGACGGCCTTCGCCCCTACCGTCCGGGCGCGCCGGCGACGAGGATCCACTGGGCGACGGTGGCTCGGACGGGCACGCTGGTCGAGCGGCTCGTCCACGAGCAGAGCCAGGGGCTTCCCTTGATCGTCTTCGACGCCCGCTGGCCGGCGAGCGCGGAGGCACTCGACATGGCCGTACGGGCAGCGGCATCTCTGTGCGTGGGGCTGGCCCAGCTCGGTGGCTGCTCGCTGTTGCTGCCCGGCAGCCACAGCCCCCAACCCGTGCGGGGGGACCTGGCCGCCTGGCCTGCGCTGCACAGGGCGCTCGCGCTGCTCGAGCCCGGCGGCGAGGCGCCCTGGCGGGGCGCCGAGGCCGCAGAGGTCGTGCTGTGGGTCAGCGCGAGGCGCCCCGAATCGCCGCCCGCGCGCAGGGGGATGCTCTGCACCGTTTCACCGATCCCGCTCGATCGGCGGGCGGTGCTGTTCGCCGTCGCGGGCTGCGCGGTGCAGCTCGCGACGGGCCGGCGAGGACTGGTGGCGAGCGCGGCATGAGCACATCCGCCGCGACCGGGCTGGCGCTCGCTCCGGCGCGCGCCGCCGCCCAGGACGGGCGGGTGTGGCCGCGCGTGGTGGCATTCGCCGGTCTCGCCACCTTCGCCTCGCTGCACTACGCGACCCTCCTGCTCGATCCGCCGGACGGTCGGGTCCTCGCCGCGGTCGCGATCGCGGTCGTGGCCGGAGCGGGGTTGGCGCTGAGCGATCGCCTCACCGTGCCCGCGTCGGTGGCAGCCGCAGCGAGGATCCTGGTGGTGGCCGCCGCGCTCGTGCTCTCGTTGCTCGCGATCGGCGTACCGGCCCACGCGCTCGCCCCGGCCGGCTGGGGTGCGCTCGGCCGCGGCCTCGATCACGGACTGTCGGGCCTCGCTGGCTGGCTGTGGCCCTACCGTGGCGGATCGGCGTGGGCGCGCGTGACCGTGCTCTCCGTGCTGCCGGTGGCGCTGCTCGCGAGCGCCTGCCTGTGCTTCTGGCCGGCCCGGCGAGGCGCGGAGCTACGGCGGACGCTGGCGCTCGCGCTGCTGGTTGCGATCTTCCTGGCAGGCGTCGTCAACGCCGAAGGGCATGCCTGGCGACTGGACGGCATCCTGCTCGTGATCCTGTTCGCGGCGTGGCTGTGGCTGCCGAGCACACGCGCCCACGACGCGGTTCGGGCCGGGGCGTGGCTGCTGGTGGCGGGCGTGGCCGGCCTCGCCGTCACGGCCGCGCTCGGCGGCGGCGCGCCCTGGATCGACTACAGGGGCTTCGATCCGGTCGCGGTGGGCGCCACGACGACCTTCCAGTGGGATCAGCTGTACGGGCCGAGATCGTGGCCGCACTCGGCGGCGACGATGGTGCAGGTCGAGGAGGCTCGGCCGGAGCTCCTGCGCGTGAGCTCGCTGGACCGCTTCGACGGCCTGCGCTTCCTGCGCTCGGACTCGCCCCCCGGGGCCACGCGCTTCGACCTCGGGCGCGCCCGCGGCAGGGCGCGGTGGTACGTCCGCGCCACCGTGGCCGTATCGGCGCTGCGCTCGCCGATGCTCGTGGGGGGCGGCGGGGTGCCGCTCGCCACCCGCTGGCTCGGCGGCGGCCCCGCGACGATCGTGCGCCGTCCCGACGGCACCACGTTCGCCAGCCCGACGCCGCGCGGCGATGCCGTCTACACGATCACCTCCTACGATCCCACCCCGACGGCGGCCGCGCTGCGTTCCGCGCCACGGGGGTATCCCCGCTCCTATCTGCCCTACGCCCAGTTCGAGCTACCCGGCGTGGACGCCTCCGCGCTACAGGAACCGGATCTCGGCAGAGAGGCGGAAGGCGTGCAGCGCGCCGGGCTCGTCGGGCCCCGGGCTCCCGGCCTGGGTCCGGGCGCCGATCCGGGCGTCGCTCGGCGCATCGAAGCCTCTCCCTACGGCCCGATGTACGCGCTCGCGAACCGCATCGCGGCCGGAGCGCCAAGCACCTATGACGTGGTGCGCCGGGTCCAGGAGTACCTGCTGCAGAACTACAGCTATGACGAAAACGTCCCGCAGGCGCGCTACCCGCTCGAGGCCTTCCTGTTTCAGGAGCACCGCGGCTACTGCGAGCAGTTCTCGGGTGCGATGACGTTGATGCTGCGCATGGAGGGGATCGCCGCTCGGGTTGGGGTCGGCTTCCAGCCGGCCGTGTACGACCCCGTGGCCGGGAGCTGGCGGGTGCGGGCGCTCGACGCCCACGCCTGGGTCGAAGTGTTCTTCCAGGGCTACGGGTGGGTCTCCTTCGATCCGACCCCGCCCGCTCCCGCGTCGGGCGCGCCGGGAGCCTCGCCGACGCTGCTGTCCAAGGCCGCGCTGCTCAGCTCGCGCCCCCGCACGGCCGTCGCGGGCCGGAGCAGCGCCGCCGGCGCCGGGAGCGTCGCCAGCCACGCGGGCACGGGCACGGCGGCGCTCGCGCTGCTGCTGGCAGCTGCCCTCGCCGTGCTCGCGTTCGGCCTGCTCGCCCTCTGGCTCACCGGGCGCCGGCGTCTGCGGCGTTCGCTGGCCGGCGACGGAGGCGAGGCGACCGCCGAGCTGCGCTGGGCCCTCACCCGCCTCGGCCACTACGGGCAGCCGGCCCTGACGCTCGTCCAGCTCGAGCGGAGCGTGCGGGACGGGCACGCCGAGGCAGCGGGGTACGTCCAGGGCCTGCGCGAGCTCCGCTACGGGCGCTCCTGCACACGGCCGCTCGGCGCCCGCGGGCGCCAACAGCTGCGGCGGGCGCTCGGCGAGGGTGGCGGTCCGCTGCTGCGCCTGCGCGCCCTGCTGGCGCTGCCTCCCGGGGCGATGCGGCGGCGGGCCGCCCGCGGTAGCTGACACACGCGCCGACACCCCCGGCGTCGATCGTCTATGACATTGCCGTGGCCCTGACGCAACCCCTCCTCGTGCCGGAGGCGATCGAGACGCTGATCGCCCGCTACGACGCTGAGGTGTTCGACGCCCGCGAGCGCGTCACACGCGTGCGGCTCGCGGTCGGGGAGGACAACGCCTGGGACGTCGTGATCCAGAACGGCCACGCCGAGATCGAGCGAACCGCGGGTCGCGCGGACGCCGAGCTGAGCGCCGACCCGCAGAGCTGGCGGGAGATCGCGAGCGACCCGGCCAGGGCGCTTGGGAGGTATCGCTCGGGGCGCCTGTCGGTGCGCCGCAATATGCACGTGGGCGTCGGATTCCTGGCGGCCACGAGCGGTGCGACCGGCCCCGGTCGCCTTCGCTTCCGCAGCGTGCGCTGTGCCCGCCACCGCCTCTCGATCATGGAAGCCGGCGAGGGCGAGGCGGTGCTCGCGCTACATGGCCTCGGCGCGACGAAGGGCTCCTTCCTACCCTCGGTCGTCTCGCTCGCGGACCGCTTTCGGATGATCGCGCTGGACCTGCCGGGGTTCGGAGACTCGGACAAGCCGATCGGCGCGGCATACGACGCGCGCTTTTTCGCGACCGCCGCCGTCGAGCTGCTCGACGCGCTCGAGATCGAGGAGGCGCACATGCTCGGCAACAGCCTCGGCGGACGGATCGCGCTCGAGGTCGGCCTGCGCGATCCCGACCGTGTGGCGCGGATCGGCCTGCTCGCTCCCTCGCTCGCCTGGCGACGGGGAAGGCCGTGGCTGGGAGCGCTGCGCCTGGCCCGGCCCGAGCTCGGCCTCGTGCAGGCGGCGCCGCGTCCGCTCGTCGAGGCGATCGTCCGCCGGATCCTCCCCGACGCCGAGGCGGGATGGGCGGCCGCCGGCGTCGATGAGTTCCTGCGCGCCTATCTGACCCGCTCCGGTCGTGCCGCGTTCTACGCCGCTGCTCGCCAGATCCTGCTCGAGGAGCCGAACGGCGAGCACGGCTTCTGGACGCGGCTGCGAGCGCTGGAGCCCGAGGCCCTGTTCGTGTGGGGACGTCACGACCGGCTCGTGCCACTGGCGTTCGCCCGCCACGTCACCGAGGCGCTCCCCCGTGCCGAGCACCTGGAGCTCGACTGCGGGCACGTGCCCCAGATCGAGCGGCCCGCCCAGACCCACGCCGCTCTCGCCACCTTCTTCGCCCGCCAGCCCGCGGCCACGCGTGGCGGCGGGCGCTGAGCCCCGCGTGCGCTCAGGCCGCGCCGCTCACTCCCCGCCGACGGCCGTCCGGGGCGGCTCGATCGCGGGGAGCCCATCGATGCTGCGGGCGTTCTTCTCGCGCTGGTAGTCGAGCAGCGCCTGCGGACCGCCCGTGCGCAGCTTCTTCGCCGCCCAGGCCTCCATGTGCGGGCGCTGGCCCTCGTAGCTCATCAGCGGGACGCCGTAGCCACACGAGTCGGCCACGCGGCTCACCGAGACGAGGACGATCGCTCGCTGCGCCTCCTCGACAGGCCCCGGTGCGAAGTCGCAACGGGCGAGCAGGCCGTCGAAGCGCGGGTCCGCGGCGGCGACGACCTCGCCCCGGCCGTGAAGGCGGACGATGCGGGGCGGCCCCGCGAACGCGCACAACATGATCACGATGCGGCCGTTCTCGCGCACGTGAGCAGCGGTCTCGGCGCCGCTGCCGACGAGGTCGAGGTAGGCGAGGGTGTGTCCGTCGAGGACCGCCAGCGTCTCGATCGGCCCCTTCGGCGAGACGTTCACGTGGCCATCGGGGTCCAGCGGAGCGCTCCCGACGAAGAACAGCGGCTGCGATGAAATCCAGCCGGCGAGGTGCGCGTCGATCTCGGCAAAGGTCTTGGCCATCGCCCGCAGAGAACGTTACCCGCGCCCGGTTCAGGGCACCGGCCCGGCCAGCGGCTGTTCATCCGCGGGGCCGGGGGTGAGCGGGGCCGGCGTCCCCGCCTGCCACGAGAAGGCCAGCATCGAGGACGCGGTCAGGTCGATCGCCGGCTCCGTGTTGGTGTAGGAGATGACGTCGTCCCTGTAGCGGGCCCCGTTGTCGAAGCGGGCGAACGCGTTCCCGCCCCGGCGCGGGCAGGGGCGCATATGCGCGACGCTGCCCGCGCTCGGTTCGACGCTCGGACCCTCCACGACGGCGCCGGCGAGCACCGGGGAGCCTCCGTCGAGCGAGCCCACCAGGTTCGCGACCTGGTGCTGGGGGCAGTCGGGGAAGGTCGTCCCGCCGTCGATGATGAACGACGAGCCCCACGCGTTCGCGCCGAGGACGTTGCCGAGCCAGCGGGCGGCCGACGCCCCGTAGGTGTCTTCTCCGGTCAGGTAGTCGTACTCCGAGGCCATCACCGCGAGCCCGTCGCCGTGGGAGACGGTGTCGTAGCTGGCCCACGGGAACCCGAACCCGAACGGGTCGCGCTGGGCCTGCGTCGCGGCCGCCTGGAGCTGGCTGCGCAGGTTGCCGATCAGCTGGCCTTCGGATACCGCCAGGGGGCCCACGCCGCCGCTCACCCGCAGAGCTCGCACGAGCTCGTAGTCGGCCAGGCCGCCGACGTCGTAGAGGTTGAGCGGTTCGCCGACCCCCTGGGCGATGTAGGCGTGCGCCCAGTGGGCGGCCGCTTCGAGGTAGTAGCGCGCCTGTGCATGGGGGAGGCCGGGCGGCAGCGACCCACCCGAGGAGAGCGCGTCGGCGAGCTCGGTCGCGCCGAGCTCGAGGTCGTCTCGCCATTCGGTCTCGGGGTAGAAGCCGTATGGGATTGCGCTCAGCAGCCGCCCGTGGGGATCGACGTTCGCGAGTTCGAAGATGTGCTCGCCGGCGAGCAGGCAGCGTGCTGCCAGCTGCGGGCGGGTGCGGGCGAACACCTGGTAGCAGAGCGCGAACGCCGCCGCATCCCTGCCCGCGAGGTTGGGGCTGACCGGCGATCCGGGAGGGCCGGCGCGAAAGACGGGCCGGTTGCGTATGTAGCGAAAGCGGGGGTTGCTCCCGCCGTAGGTGTCATCCGCCTGAGGCAGGCGCCAGATGTCGTGGTCGCTCACCGTTTCGGCGTTGCCGGCGCCGATGCCGACCTGGTAGTAGAGCGTGCGGCTCGTGTCGTCCCACATCGCAAGCAACCATTCCAGCCCGAAGCGGGCCTCCTGGGTGAAGTCCGCGTGCGGCGAGGAGGCGCCCATCAGGGCCGGGAAGTCACGCACCCCGATCAGCTGCAGGTCGACCGTGTAGCTCGTCGTCTGCACGAACTTCAGATAGTCGCCCGCGTCCCACCATCCGCCGGCCGCGTCGATCGTTTCCCCGAGGGGGGTCAACCCGCCCTTGAATTCGCCTTCTGCGTCGACCTGGGGCGTCTGGTAGGTCGAGGCGTGCTCGTCGTTCAGATGCCCCGGCGCGCTCCGCAGCGGGGAGGGGATGAAGTCGGGTCCGTCGCGCTCGTTCTGGTAGAAGGACAAGGCGTTCGCGAGCGGCGCTTCGTAGAGCTCCGTCGCTGGCGCGACGGTGATCGGGGCGGACGCGGGCGCGCCGCCACCGACCTCGATCGTGTAGCTGCCGGGCGCTCCGACCGGATCGAAGTCGAGCGCGTACACGTGCGGGAAGTGCTCGCTCCAGGAGCCGAGCGACGCTCCCACCGTCCCGCGGTAGGCCACGGTGCCGGCGCTGGGGCCGAGCACAGCGAACGGCGCGCCGGCCTCGGGGCGTGCGGACATCAGGTAGGCCCGCTTGGGTGCGCCGGCCGCGTAGCCGAGTTGATCGACGCGGAGGAACCCTCCCGCGTCGGCCATCGCCCCCGGCACGATCGGCCCGGCCAGAACGCACGCGGCGAGCACGCACGCGGCGAGCACGCACGCCGCCGGCAGGCACGCCGCCCGGACGCACGCCCGCGCCGGTATGCACGTCGCCGCCCGCGCACGCGCTCCTCTCACGACGAGCCCGCCCCGGGCTTGATCGCCCCGTAGCGATGCCAGTGACGCTCCGGGATCGCGTCGGGGTCCTTGTACCAGTACCACGTACAGGGATCGGTGGCGTAGTCCTCGGGCGGCTCGGAGGGGTAGAGCGGGTAGCCCGACCACTGGATCGGGAGCGACTCGTTCATGAAGCTGCAGTGCGTGCAGTAGAGCGGGAAGCCCTTGCGGTCGAAGGACCAGGGATGGGCCTCGCGTGTTCGCCCGCCGTCGGGCAGGCCGTCGTAGGCGCCGTTGCGAACGAGGCGCTGTCCCGAGCCACACGGGTTCATCGTGAACGTCACCTTCTCCTCGTCCTCGCTGATCGTGAAGCTGCCGGGGTTCGGCCCGACGCCGGAGCACGAGTGGGCGCGCCAGGTGGCCGCCAGCAGCTCGACCAGCTCGCGGCGATCTGTCGCGAGGATCGCGTCGTGGTGGCGGCGCCAGCCGCGGTTCATGCTCTCCGTCCACGCCTGCGCCACGCCCTCCTCGCCGAGGCGCTGCTGGATGAAGGAGACGAGGTCGAGCACGCCGAGGCCATCAGGTCGTGGAGCATCTGCCACTCGTGCTTCATCTCCTCGCACAGGCGCCTGGCCTCCTGCACCTCGCCTCGATCGATCGCCTCGATCGCCCGGTCCATCGTCGGCCGGGCCATGTCCCTCAGCTGCTCCTCCGAGAACCAGCGTGCTGTCATCGTCTCCTCCTCGACTGACGATCGGGAGGCCATTGTGACCGACCCACAGAGAGCGCTCGTCACCGGCGCGGCGCGCGGCATCGGAGCGGCTGTCGCCCGGCGCCTCGCCGCCGACGGCTTCGAGGTCCTCACGCTCGACATCCACGACGGCTGCGCGATCACGCTCGACGTATCCAGCGACCCGTTCCCCGCGCTCGAGGACGTCGCCGTGTGCGTGGCCAACGCGGCGATCACGACGACGATCGCGCCCGCGCATCGCATGACCGAGGAGCAGTGGCGTCGCGACATCGACGTCAACCTGACGGGCGCCTTCCGCACCGTACAGGCGTGTCTGGGGGGCATGCGCGAGCGCCGGGCCGGCCGCGTCGTGCTGATCTCGAGCGTGGCCGCGGTGTCCGGCCTGCCGGGCCAGGTCGCCTACGCCGCCTCGAAGGCGGGGCTGCTCGGGATGATGCGCACGCTCGCCAGCGAAAACGCGGCGCTGGGGATCACGGCCAACGCGGTGCTGCCGGGGCTGGTGGCGACGGAGCAGGTGCAGGCGATGCCCGCGGAGGTCCGCGAGCGGGTGCTCGGCCAGCTGCCCAGCGGGCGCATGGTCGAGCCCGAGGAGATCGCGGCGACGGTGGCGTTCCTCGCGGGAGCAGACGCGGCCCAGATCTCAGGCCAGGCGATCGCGGTCGACGGCGCCGCATCGCTGTCGCAGCTCTCGCTCGGCCGGCCCCGCTAGCCTGGGTCGCGGTGGCGGGCAGACGCGGCAGTTCGACACGGTTGGGCTACTTCGGCGAGGACTCGCTGATCCGCACCGTGCATCGCGAGCGGGTGATGGCGCTTGCCGGGCCGCGGGCACTGCTGATGCAGGCAGCACACCCGCTCGCGGTCGTCGGCCTGCTGTCCCACACCAGCGCGCTCGAGCGGCCCTACGATCGGCTCGCGAGGACGGCTGCGGCGATGAACACGATCACGTTCGGAACGCGCGCCGAGGCCGACGCCGTCGGGCGCCACATCCGGGCGATGCATCGGCGCGTCAGCGGTCGCCTCGCGGAGCCGGTCGGTGCGTATGCGGCCGGCACTCCCTACCGAGCAGACGACCCCGAGCTGCTGCTCTGGGTCCTGTTCACGCTCGTCGACTCGGCCGCGGTCGTCTACAGCACCTATGTGCGCCCGCTCGAGGAGCCCGAGCGGGCCGCGCTGTGGCAGGACTATCGCGTGCTGGGAGGGCTGTTCGGGCTCGCGCGCGGGCAGATGCCCGCCACGCTCGCCGACCTCGAGGTCTACCGCCGGCGCATGCTCGGCGGCGAGGAGCTCCACGTCACCGACTGGGCTCGCAGGCGGGCGAGGGAGATCGTGCTATCTCCGCCCGTTCCGGCGCTGGCGCGCCCGGCGCTCGAGGCCGCGAACTTCATCACGATCGCCCTGCTGCCCGACCCGATCCGTCGGCAGTATGGCTTCTTCCCGCTGCCCCCGGTGCTCATGCGGCGGCTGATCGTGGCGAGCGGGGCGAGCTACTTCCGCCACGCGCTCCTGCCGCTGCTCCCGGACTCGCTGCGGCTGGCGCGGGTGGGCCGCCGGGCCGCCACGCCCGCCCGGGCGCCCGGGCGCACGCCGGCGCTTGCGGCGAGCTGACCGACGACGCTAGGGGGCGGCGGGCACGACCAGCAGCGGTCCGTCCCCGTCCGGCAGGGCGCTCGTGTCGAAGCTCGGACCGTCGAGCCTGTGAGCGCCCGGGAGCAGCTCCAGCAGCCCATCGAGCGGCTCCAGGAAGCTGACGCGGCGGGTGCGGTAGTGCATCGGCACGAGCCACCGCGGACGGAGGCGCTCGACGAGCGCGACCACTCCCTCGGCGCCGATCGTCGGACCGCCCCCGGCCGGCGCGATCACCATGTCCACCGTGCCGATCGCCTCGGCCTGTTCCTCGCGCAGGGAGCTCTGGCCGAAGTCGCCGAAATGGGCGAGACGCAGCCCGTCGAGCTCGAAGACGAAGATCGTGTTGGGTCCGCGCTCGGTGCCGGCGTGCTCGTCGTGCTCGGAGGCGACCGCGAGGACCTCGCCGATCGGCGAGCTCAGTCGGCCGGCCGTCGAGCGCAGCACGACGGGGTCGCCGTCGAGCACCTCGACGGCGTTGTGGTCGAAGTGCTCGTGGGTGATCAGCGCGAGGTCGGGCCGTACGCCGGTGATCAACGGGTATTCGAACGTGATCTCCGAGCGCCCCATCTTCGAGATGTCGCCGAACGGGTCGATGAAGACGGTCCGCTCGCCGTCGTCGAGGCGGAAAGCCGACTGTCCGTACCACTCAACCTGCATGTTGCTCCTCCCTTGCTCTCGGGGTGACCGCCTTCTCGTAGGCCGCCTCGCTCGGTGGCTGCGGCTGTTCACCATCGTGATAGCGCCCGCCGCGCAGCAGCGACGCGCCGGCGGCGATCAGGCAGGCGACGATCGCGAACGCGAACGCCTCGTGCAGGCCCGAGCTGAACGGCGCGGAGATCAGGTGCGGGAAGAACGTGCGCCCTGTGACCGCCGCGTGGTTCACCGGCGAGAGCGAGCCGAGCGCGTGCACGCCGATCAGGTGTTCGATCGGGTTGTAGCCGAGGAACGCCGCAAACAGGATCGAGACGGGTGGGATCTTCGCCGCGCCGTGCGCCGTCGCGGCTGCGACTCCGTGCGCCTGCAGCCCCGAGGCGAGCGTGTGCGGGAGCTTCGCCGACAGGCCGAGGATCATCAACGTGAAGAAGACGCCGATCGACAGCACCTGCGCCGAGTTCTGGAACGTCTGGTTCATGCCGCCGCCGGCGCCGCGATCGCCTGGCGGCAGGCTGTTCATCACGGCCGCGCGGTTTGGCGAGGCGAACAGCCCCATCGACGCGCCGATCAGGAACAGCACGGCGGCGAACAGCCAGTAATCGAAGTCGATCGGCAACATCAGCAGCAGCCCGAAGCCGAGCGCCGTGCCGAGCATCCCGCCGGTCGCGAACCAGCGCGCGCCGAAGCGATCCGAGAGATACCCCGACGTCGGCCCCGCAATCAGCATGCCGAGCGTCAGCGGCAGCATGTAGACGCCCGCGCGCAGCGGCGTGTCGGCGTAGTCGACACCGTGCAGTGGCAGCCAGATGCCCTGCAGCCAGATGATCAGCATGAACATCAGCCCGCCGCGCGCGACGGCCGAGAGGAAGGTCGAGAGGGTGCCGAACGTGAACGCGCGGATGCGGAACAGCGGCAGGCGGAACATCGGGTTCTCGACGTGCTCCTCGATCGCGGCGAAGGCGATCAGCGACGCGATGCCCGCAGCTAGCAGCCCGAGCACGCGCGGGCTGCCCCAGCCGGTGCTCGACGATCCGTACGGGCGGATCCCGTATGTCACCGAGACCATGATCAGGATCAGCCCGAGTGCGAACGTGACGTTGCCCCACCAGTCGACCGGCGCGGGGCGTGGCTTCGAGCGCTCCTCGAGCTTCAGGTAGGCCCACACCGTGCCGAACAGCCCCACCGGCACCGAGATCAGGAAGACCAGGCGCCAGTCGATCGGCGCGAGCACGCCGCCCAGCACGAGCCCGACGAACAGCCCGCTGACGCCGACGATGTTGTTGATTCCAAGCGCCATGCCGCGCTGGTTCCGCGGGAACGCGTCGGTCAGGATCGCGGCTGAGTTCGCGAGCAGGAAGGCCGCGCCGATGCCCTGCACGATGCGGAAGACGATCAGGTACATCGCGCCGGCCTGCCCCGTCATCCAATCGACCGCCAGGATCAGCGACGCGAGCGTGTAGATGACGAAGCCGAGGTTGTACATGCGAACGCGCCCGTACATGTCGCCGAGGCGCCCGAGGCTGACGATCAGCACGCTCGAGACGACGAGGAAGCCGAGGATCATCCACAGCAGGTAGAAGCTGTTGGCCGGCTCCAGCGGGTCCAGGTGGATGCCGCGGAAGATCGCCGGCATCGCGATCAGCGTGATCGACGCGTCGAGCGTCGCCAGCAGCACCGCGAGCGTCGTGTTCGACAGAGCGATCCACTTGTAGCGTTCGTCCACTGGAAACAATTATACAGGTAACCTGTGCAGTTTGCCTGTATAGTTCTCTCATGCCGGTCGATACCGATCCCGCACTTATCGCGAGCGATCTACGTGTCGTGCTCGGCCACCTGGTTCGCCGGCTGCGGGCGGAGCGCCGGTTCCCGCTCGCCCAGAGCGCCGTGCTGGGCCGGCTCGAGCGCGAAGGGCCAGCGTGCGTCAGCGACCTGGCCGTGGCCGAACGGGTGCGCCCGCAGTCGATGGCGCAGACCGTCGGCGACCTCGAGGCCGACGGCCTCGTCGCCCGCCATCCCGACCCCGTCGATCGCCGCCGCTCGACGGTCGAGCTGACCGGACGCGGACTGCTCGAGCTGCAGGCGGAGCGCCGCCGCAGGGATGGTTGGCTGGCCAGCGTCGTCGCGGATGACCTCAGCTCTGAGGAGCGGGACCTGCTGGGCCGGTCGGTCGAGCTGCTGCGGCGTATAGCTGAGAGCTGACGTCGGCTCGCCCGCCGCGTCCGGCGGATGTACGCTCAGGCCGTGGCCGAGGACTACCGCGAGCTGAACGCGGCGAGCTGGGACGAGCGCGTCCCCGCACACGTCGCCTCGCCCGACTACGCGGTCGCCCGCTTCGCCGAGGAGCCCGACTTCATCAGCCGCGTGGTCAGCTTCGACCGGCCCCTACTCGGCGACATCAGGGGCCTGCGCGGGGTGCACCTGCAATGCCACATCGGCACGGACACCGTGTCGCTGGCCCGGCTGGGGGCGCGCATGAGCGGGCTGGACTTCTCGGCGCCCGCGCTGGCGCAGGCACGACGGCTGGCCGAGTCGGCGGGCGTCGTCGTGGACTTCGTCCAGTCCGACCTCTATGACGCGTGCGAGGTGCTCGGCGCGGGGGCCTTCGAGCTCCTCTACACGGGCATCGGCGCGCTGTGCTGGCTGCCGGACATCCGGCGTTGGGCAGATGTCGTCGTCGGCCTACTCGCTCCCGGTGGCCGCCTCTTCATCCGCGAGGGCCATCCGATGCTGTGGGCGATCGACGAGACGCGCCCCGACGGCTTGCTCGCCGTCGAGTACGACTACTTCGAGCGCGAGCAGCCGCTCGTGTGGACCGACGGCGGCACGTACGTGCAGACCGATGCGACGTTCACAAACAACACGACGCACGTCTGGAACCACGGGCTCGGCGAGATCCTCACGGCGCTGCTGGAGCGGGGCATGCGGATCACCGGCTTCGTCGAGCACGACAGCGTCCCCTGGGATGCGCTGCCGGCCCGGATGGAGCGACTCGACAGCGGGGAGTTCCGGCTCATCGACCGTCCCTGGCGGCTCGCCGCGAGCTACACGCTGCAGGCCGTGAAGGATCGCTAGGGCGGCTACGCGGGCGCGGGCGCGGCTGCCGCGGTGGGCTCCGCGAGTGCGCGACCGTGGCGGATCAGATCGGCGGCGCGCTCGGCGAGGGCGATCGTCGGTGCGTTCGTGTTCCCGCGCGGGACGGTTGGCATCGCGGAGGCGTCCACCACGCGCAGGCCCTCGAGGCCGTTCACATGCAGCTCCGGGTCCAGGACGGCCGCGTCGTCGTCTCCCATCCGGCAGGTGCCGACGGGGTGGTAGACCGCGAAGGTGGTCCGCGCTATGTGGGCCCGCTGGTCCTCCTCGGAGTCGCCCGCCGGCGTGTTGAAGGGCGCCGCGCAGAACGGCCGTATCGCCGGTTGGGCGCAGATCTCCTGGGCGAGCCGATGCCCGGCGATCATCCGCTGCATGTCGTCGCCGGCCGTGTAGAACTCGTTGTAGACGATCGGCTTGGCGGTTGGATCGGCCGACGCCAGCCGCACCGTGCCCCGGCTCTTCGGGGTGAGCAGGCACGGAGAGACCCACACCCCGTGCTCCTCGGGATCGCGCATGCCCTCCTCGACGATGTGGATCGGCGCCACGTGGAACTGGATGTCCGGCGCCTCGGCGCCGGCGCCCACGCGAGCGAAGCCGCCCGCCTCGGCGAGGTTGGAGGCGAAGGGACCCGTCTGGCTGGCTTCGTACTCCTCGAGCGCCGCCGGCTCGAGCGCGAGCAGCAGGCTCTCCGGCTCGGGCGTCGTCCACACCAGCTGGGTGGCGGCGTGGTCGGAGAGGTTCTCGCCGACCGCGGGCTGGTCCAGCAGCACGGGAAGTTCGCGCATGGCCAGGTGCTCGGCAGGCCCGACCCCCGAGAGCATCAGGAGCTGCGGCGAGTTGTAGGCGCCCGCCGCAGAGGATCACCTCGCGCTCGGCGCGGAACTCCTTGACCTCGCCGAGCTGGCTCGCGCGGACGCCGACGGCGCGTGATGCCCTCGAACAGCAGCCCGAGGGCGAGCATGTACGGCAACACGGTGAGGTTCGAGCGCTCCATCGCGGGGTGCAGGTAGGAGCCGCCGTGCTCGCGCGCATGCCGCCTCGCTGGGTCACCTGGTAGAGCCCGACGCCGTCCTGCTCGGCGCCGTTGAAGTCGTCGTTGCGGGGAAGACCTGCCTGCACGCCGGCGTCGACGAAGGCCCTGGAGATGGCATTGCCGGAGCCGGCCTTCGCTGACGGGCAGCGGCCCGCCGGCGCCGTGCCAGTCAGAGGCGCCGCGCTCGTTGTCCTCGGCCTTCAGGAAGTAGGGCATCATGTCCGCCCACGACCAGCCGGGAACGCCCCACTCGTCGTAGTCGCGGTGGTTGCCGCGGATGTAGACCATCGCGTTGATCGAGGAGGAGCCTCCGAGCACGCGCCCGCGCGGCAACGGTATGCGCCGTCCGGAGCATTCGCGTTCGGGTCCCGAGTGGTAGTCCCAGTCGACCTCGGTCGAGCCGAGCTGCAGGTAGCCGAGCGGGACGTGGATGTTCTGGTTGACGTCCGGCGGCCCCGCCTCGAGCAGCAGGACCTTCACGTCGGGATCTTCGCTGAGGCGGCTCGCGAGCACGCACCCCGCCGATCCCGCACCCACGATCACGTAGTCGAAAACGCTCAACGGACTCCCCTCCCTCACGGCCTCGCTCCTCGTCCCATCCACGATACACGGACCGGCTCTGGCCGGATCCCCGCGTGGCCGCTCACAGACTCCCGATGAAATCGAGCAGGGCGGCGTTGACGGCGTCCGGGCGCTGTTGCTGCACCCAGTGGCCCGCGCCAGGTAGGACGATCTCGGCGCGCAGGTCCGTGACCCAGCCGCGCATCGCCTCGGCGGGCATGAACAGGCGCACGGGGTCGTCCTCGCCGGTCAGGAACAGCGCCGGCTGCTCGACGCGCCGCGCCGTCACGGGAGCGGTCAGCTCCCAGTTGCGGTCGATGTTGCGGTACCAGTTGAGGCCCCCGGTGAACCCGGTTTGCTCGAACGCGCGCACGTAGACCTCGAGCTCCTGCTCGGACAGCCACTGCGCGCGCCGCGGCGGCGGTCCGTCCTCGGCTGCCCATGTCGAGGTCCACACCCGCGAGGTCGTGAGCGTGCGGCGCACGTCTCGGGCGAGCGCCTCGTCGGCCACGCCCGGCTGCTGGAACCAGACGATGTAGAAGTCCTCGCCGAGGTGCTCGCGCATGATCGCGAGCGGCGGCCCCGGCGCGCGCGGGACGAACGGGACGCTCAGACCCGCTACCGCGCGCACTCGGTCGG
This sequence comes from uncultured Solirubrobacteraceae bacterium, assembly GCA_963743505.1. Classification (GTDB taxonomy): domain Bacteria; phylum Actinomycetota; class Thermoleophilia; order Solirubrobacterales; family Solirubrobacteraceae; genus Palsa-744. Next base: position 210,493 of record CAVUPZ010000006.1, read on the forward strand.
GCTCGAGCACGGCGAGCTGCCACACCACGCTGGCACCCCAGTCGTGGCCGACGAAGATCGCCGACTCCTCGCCGATCGCGTCGAGCAGGCCGGTCATGTCGGCGCACAGGGACACGACGTCATAGGCCTCCAGCTCCGCCGGCGCTGAGCTCCCGCCGAAGCCGCGCATGTCCGGCGCGAGCACCCGGAAGCCCGCCGCGGCCAGTGGCGCGAGCTGGTGGCGCCAGGAGTAGGCGAGCTCGGGGAAGCCGTGGCACAGCACGATCAGGGGTCCCTCTCCCTGTTCGAGGACGCGCAGTTGGATCCCGTTGCTCTCGATGAGTCGCTCGTGCACGTGGGCGAACGATACGTCGGATGGGCGGGACCGGTCAGCGGGCGTCGCCGTCCGCGCCGGGCGGCTGCGGCGAGGCCAGTTCCCCGGGCAGGTCGGCAACCGACCCGACGATCCGTGACGGTCGGTACGGGTAGCGTTCCGCCGTCTCCCGCGTGCTGACGCCGGAGAGGACGAGGATCGTGTGCAGGCCCGCCTCGAGCCCGGCGACGACGTCGGTGTCCATGCGGTCGCCGATCATCGCCGTGTGCTCGGAGTGTGCCTCGATCGCGTTCAGGGCCGATCGCATCATCAACGGGTTGGGCTTGCCGACGTAGTAGGGCTCGATCCCCGTGGCCCGGCTCACCAGGGCCGCCACGCTGCCGGTGGCGGGCAGCGGACCGTTCGGGGAGGGGCCGACGTTGTCGGGATTGGTGGCGATGAAGCGCGAGCCCGCCACGATCAACCGGATCGCCCGGGTGATTCGCTCGAAGCTGTACGTGCGTGTCTCGCCGAGGACCACGTAGTCGGGTTCACGATCGGTGAGGGTGTAGCCGACGTTGTGCAGCGCGGTCGTCAGACCGACCTCGCCGACAACGAACGCGGACCCTCCGGGACGCTGCTGCTGCAGGAGCTGCGCGGTCGCGAGCGCCGAGGTCCAGATCGACTCCTCGGGGACGCGCAGGCCGCCGGCGCGCAGGCGGGCCGCCAGGTCGCGCCGGGTGTACATGGAGTTGTTCGTGAGCACGAGGAACGGCGCCCCGAGCTCGGCCAGCCGCTCGAGGAAGGCGCTCGCTCCGGGGATCGCGTGGTCCTCGTGGACGAGCACGCCGTCCATGTCCATCAACCACGAGCGGATCTCGCGTCGGCCCGGTCGCTGGGGGTCCTCCGTTCCCTGCGCCATGGGGCCACTGTAGTCGCACGGACCGCAACGCTTGCGGCGCGCCCGGAGGATGGATCAGGCGCGCCGCAGGCTGCGTTGGACCGACCCGACAATCCATCATCCCGAGTCTCGCTCGAGCGGGAATGCGCGTAGAGGGGTGGACCGGCCCTATGTTCCACAGGTCCCCGCTGGCCGTCCGCGGAGCCGGCGTAGAGCGTCCATACCCGCCATGGCGAAAGCCAAACACCCTCGGCGCAATCCGTCGGTCGCTCCGGCACCGGCCGCGGCCAAGGGCGAGGGCGCGCCTTCCGGTGGGCGGGGCTAGCTCGTCTCATCGGCGCGCGCCTCGCGTACGAGGCGACGCATCCCCCGGAGCCAGCGCTCTGGGTCCGAGCCCTTCAGGGCGAGGAACCCCGACACGTTCTCGTGCGGCAGGATCAGCAGTCGCTCCTCGCGCAGGCCGGTCACGACCGCGTCGGCGACATCCTCGGGTTCGATCAGGCCACCGGCGAGCAGGGCCGCAGCGCCGGCCGGCTCGTCCATCGCCAGCTCGAGCATCGGCGTGCGCACCCCCTGGGGGCAGATGCACGACACGCGGATGCCGGCGTCTGCATACTCGATCGCGAGCCACTCGGCCAGCGCCACGGCGGCGTGCTTGGTGACGCTGTAGACGAGCGAGGAGACCTGCGTGAGCAGACCGGCCGCGGAGGCGGTGTTGACCAGGTAGCCCTCGCCGCGGTCGAGCATCTCGGGCAACAGGGCCCGGCAGGCCCACACGTGGGCGAGGACGTTGACGCGCCACGCTTCCTCCCAGACGTCATCGGGGACCTCCGGCCCACCGAGCCCGCCAGGTACGCCGGCGTTGGAGATGAAGATGTCGACCGGACCGAACGCCGCGCTCGCCTGCTCGACGAGCGAGCGGACGCTGTCCTCGCTGCGTGCGTCGAGCTCGACCGCCAACCCGTGGACCTCCTCGGCGATCGCGCTCGCTCCGGCGAGGTCGCGGTCGGCCACGACGACGCCACGGGCGGACTCCGCCGCCAACCTCCGCGCGAGCGCCCGGCCGATCCCCCCGGCGCCGCCCGTGACAACGACATTGCGGCCGGAGATCTCCATCGGGCAATACTCTACGGGAGCGATGGCGTCGTCCATTCAAGGCACGGCCGCACCGGCACCGGTGGCACCCCTGCGGGGGGAGCTGCGCTACAGCGCGGAGCTGGCGCGCCTGTTCGGCGACGCGGAGATGCGCTCGCCACGGCGGCGCGCGCACGCTCAGCCGGTGCTGCTGGTCCCGGGCTTCATGGCCGGCGACGCATCGCTGGCGGTCCTGCGCGCGTGGCTGCATCGGCGCGGGCATCCCGTCGCGAGCAGCGGCATCCTCGCCAACGTCGACTGCGCGGAGCGGATCTCCGAGCGCCTGCAGCGGCGGGTCCGGAAGCTCGCCGAGCGTTGCGGCGAACCCGTGGCGGTGATCGGCCAGAGCCGCGGAGGCGCCCTCGCGCGGGCCCTCGCCGTGCGGGAGCCCGACCACGTCTGTGCCCTCGTGATGCTCGGCTCGCCGATCCGTGACGGGCTCGCCGTCGCCCCCCAGGTGCTCCGCACAGTCGCCTGGGTGGCCCGGCTCGGGGACCTGCGCCTGCCGGGACTGCTCTCCACCCGCTGCCGGGACGGTGAGTGCTGCGAGCGATTCCGCGAGGATCTGCTGGCGCCGCTGCCCGACGGCGTCGAGGCCGTGGCCGTGCACTCCCGCAGCGACGCGATCGTCGACTGGCGGGCCTGTCTGGATCCGCACGTGCAGCAGGTGGAGGTCGACTCGAGTCACTGCGGGATGTCGGTCAACCCCGCGGTCTACAGGGTGATCGACGGCTTCCTCGATCGCGTCCAGGAACGGGCGCAGGCGCCAGCCGCGGCGGCGCGGCGTTGGACTACCTGAACCGCCCCGAGGAGGCTCGCCACGCCCCTTCCGCTACGGTGTCGCGGCTTCGATCGCCTGCTCGATCACAGGCGCCCGGGTGGCCCAGTCCTGGGGGGGCGCCGCGCCGAGCACGACAGCTGGCTGACGCCCTTCGATCAGGCATGCCAGCTCGACGTAGCGGGCGGCGCTCGTCGTCGTGTAGGAGTCCGTCACGCACGCGCCCGGGCCGGTCCGAAAACGCCTGTGCGCCACGGTGGAGATCAGGCGTACGCCCCGCACCTCGCCGCGCTGGTGTGCGATGCGGAACGAGGCCCAGTTCGAGACCCTCTCATCGCCTTGCCGAGGGGTCAGGTTGAGATAGCCCGCGATCCGCGCGGGCTCGCGCAGTTGGGCCGACAGCGTGTCCGCGTCGCCCGACACCTGCTGCCAGGAAGCCGGGTAGGACAGCGTCGCCCCGAGCGGCGAGCGGGCGGTCCGCCAGCCGGCCGGCACCGAGCCGGCGACCGTGTCCTTCGTGGCGAGGGCCCTCGCCGTCGCCATGGTGCTGGCGGCGGCGCAGCCGCTGGCAGCGAGGACGGCGAGCGCCGCCCCCGCCGTGATCGCGGCCGTACTAGATTTCGCCATCGCCGTCGCTCGGGCCGCCGCTGTTGTCACCGTCGTGGTCGCCGCCGTTGTTCTGCGGGATTCCGCCCGACGCGGGGCTCGAGGACTGCGGGGTCGGGGTCGAGGACGACGACGGGGTCGTTGCGGGGGCCGAGGACGTCGAGGAGGTCGTGGCGGGGGCCGCCGCGGCCGGCGTCCCCGACGAACCCGACGTGGTCGCCGCGCTGCCCGAGCCGCAACCGGCGGCGATCCCGCCGGCGAGCGCGATCGCAGCGCTCGCCATCAGCGTCCTCCTCCAGCGGCCGAGCCTAGACATTGCCGTCGCCGTCGCTCGGGCCGCCGTTGTTGTCGCCGTCGTGGTCGCCGCCGTCGTGCTGCGGAATCGACGTGTGGTGCGATGAGGCGTGGTGATGGGAGCTCTTGTGGTGGTGCTTGGCGGCGAGGGCTGCGGGGGCGGCCGCGAGGCTCGCGCCTGCAGCGGCCGCCACCGCCGTCAGCCGGAGGCTCCGGAGAATGCTTCGAATCGCCATCGTGCTGCTCCTTTCCGCGCTCTGGAAGCGTCGGATCGTGCTTCGCGGTTGTCCCGGCTCCCCTCCCTGCCAACTTGAGACGCCGGTATGCACGCCTTCCTTCCCTAGCATCTCTGCCGCAATGAGCTACGCCGAGAAGATGCTTGCCGTCGCCTCCTCCCGCAGCGAGGAGCTCGCCGCCCCCGGGTTGAGCCCCAGGCCTCGCCGCAAGGTCGCCGTGCTCGCGTGCATGGACACCCGTCTCGACCTGTTCAGGATGCTCGGCCTGGAACCGGGCGATGCCCACATCATCCGCAACGCCGGCGGCCTCGCCACCGAGGACGCGGTCCGGTCGCTGAGCGCCTCCCAGCGGCTGCTCGGCACCGAGGAGGTCGTCGTGGTCATGCATGAGGGTTGCGGCCTGCACGGGGCATCGGAGGACGAGTTCGCCCAGCAGCTCGCGGCCGACGGAGCGCTCCCGACCTGGCGCCTGGGGGCATTCGAGGATGTCGAGCGGGCACTGCTGAGAAGCCTCGAGCGCCTGCGCTCGAGTCCCGAGCTGCCCGCCCGCGAGCAGATCCGGGGCTTCGTCTTCGACCCCGAGACGGGAGCCATGCGCGAGGTGTCAGGCCCGGTCGGGTAGGCTGCGCCGCCATGCGAGCCGTGACCTTCCAAGCCCCTGGGGTGGTCAGCGTCGAGGATCGTCCGGAGCCCGAGCTGCTCGAGCCGGACGACGCGATCGTCCGCATCGAGGCGACGGGCGTGTGCGGCTCGGACCTGCACATCTACCACGGGCGCGTCAAGATCGAGCCCGGCTTCACGATCGGGCACGAGTACGTCGGAACGGTCGTGGCGGCCGGTGAGGAGGTGGGCCGCGTCGCCGTGGGCGACCGCGTGCTCGGATGCTTCCACAGCGCGTGCGGGACGTGCTGGTTCTGCCGGCGCGGCTACTACCACCGCTGCGTCCACTCGCGCACCTTCGGGCACGGGGCGACGCTCGGCTCGCTGCAGGGAACCCAGGCAGAGCTTGCGCTGATCCCACACGCCGACCTCGTCCTGCGGCGCGTGCCCGAGGGGATGAGCAGCGAGGTGGCGCTGTTCGCGGGCGACGTGATGGGGACAGGCTTCCACGCCGTCCAGGAAAGCGGCATGCGGCCCGGCGACCAGGCCGCCGTGCTCGGCCTCGGCCCCGTCGGCCTGTGCGCCGTGCAGGTGGCGCGCGCCGCCGGCGCCGCCCAGGTGTTCGCGATCGACTCCGTGCCGGAGCGCCTGGCCGTGGCGGAGTCCTTCGGGGCCGTGCCGGTGCACCTGCAGGACGACGACGCGCGCGCGATCGTCAGGGACGCCACCGAAGGCAGGGGCGTCGACGTCTGCATCGACGCAGTCGGGCACCCCGAGGCGCTCGACATGGCCGTGCGGCTCGCCCGCCCCTGCGGGAGCATCCAGTGCATCGGCGTCTACGCCGAGCGCGCCGAGGTGCACATGGGGTTGCTGTGGCTGAAGTCGCTCACGCTCCGGGGCGGCCAGGCCAACGTGATCGCCCACGTCGACCGTGTGCTCGCGATGCTCGCCGCGGGCGTTCTCGACCCCTCCCCGCTCGTGACTCGCCACATGGCGCTCGAGCAGGCAGCCGAGGCCTACGCCGTCTACGACCGCCGCGAAGCGCTGAAGATCGTCCTGACCCCCTGATCGCCGGACCGGGGTCTCAGCGGACCCAGCCCAGCGAGCGGGTCACAGCGCTGCGCCAGCGCTCCAGCTCGCGCTCACGTTGCGCCGCCGCCATCTGCGGCTGCCAGCGCCGCTCGGGCGCCCAGAGCTCGCGCAGCTGGTGCTCGTCGGCCCACACACCGGCCGTCAGCCCCGCCGCGAAGGCCGCCCCGAGGGCTGTCGTCTCGATCACCTGAGGACGCACGACCGGGATCCCCAGCGCGTCGGCCTGGAACTGCATCAGCAGCTCGTCGGAGGTCATGCCGCCGTCGACCTTCAGCTCGGCGAGGGGCAGCTCGGTGGCCTCGAGCATCGCGTCGAGCACCTCCCGTGTCTGCCACGCGGCCGCCTCGAGCGTCGCCCGCGCGAGGTGTCCGGCCGTCGCGTAGGCCGTCAGGCCCACGATCACGCCGCGAGCGTCGTCACGCCAATGGGGTGCGAACAGCCCTGAGAACGCGGGCACGAAGTAGACGCCCCCATTGTCCGGCACGCTCGCGGCCAGCCGCTCCACATCCGCCGCCGTCTCGATCAGCCCGAGCTGGTCGCGCAGCCACTGCACGGCGGCCCCCGTCACCGCGATCGAGCCCTCGAGCGCGTAGCTCGCAGGACGCTCCTGCATCCGCGCGGCCACCGTCGTCAGCAGCGTCTCCGAGCGCACGATCTCGCTGCCCGTGTTGACCAGCAGGAACGAGCCCGTGCCGTAGGTGCTCTTGCCCTCGCCCCGCTCGAAGCACGTCTGGCCGAAGAGCGCCGCCTGCTGGTCGCCGACGATCGCGCACAGGGGCACCCCGGCGAGAGGGGTGGCGCCCGCTTCGCCGAACAGCTCCCCCGAGGAGCGGATCTCCGGCAGGATCGAGCGGGGAACACCCATCAGCTCGAGGCTCGGAGGATGCCAGTCGAGCGTGCGCAGGTCCATCAGCATCGTGCGGCTTGCGTTCGTGATGTCGGTCGCGTGCAGGCCGCCGTTCGGCCCACCTGTCAGGTTCCACAGCAGCCACGTGTCGATCGTCCCGAAAGCGAGCTCGCCGCCCTCGGCACGGGCGCGGGCGCCGGGAACGCTGTCGAGCAGCCACGAGATCTTCGGCCCGGAGAAATACGTCGACAGCGGCAGGCCGACGGCGCCGCGCAGGCGATCGCGGCCCGCCTCGCCGGCGAGCTCGCGCACGAGCGCGGCGGTTCTCGTGTCCTGCCAGACGATCGCGTTGTGGATCGGCACGCCGGTCGCCCGGTCCCAGACGACGGTTGTCTCTCGCTGGTTGGTGATGCCGAGCGCGGCGACCTCCTCCGCGGCGACGCCGCAGCTCGCGAGCCCGGCGCTGATCACCTCGGAAGTCCGGGCGAGGATCTCACCCGGATCGTGCTCGACCCAGCCTGCCCGCGGGTGGATCTGCTCGTGCTCGCGACGCTCGATCCCGACGATCCGTGCGTCCAGATCGAACAGGACCAGCCGCGTGCTCGTCGTCCCTTGGTCGATCGCGGCTACGTAGGAGGTCATCTCGGGGAGCCTATGCCGCGGACCGCGCCCGAGGCGCCCTGCGCCGCGGACCCGGGCTATTGTGCCCACGATGCCGCAGCTGGCCAGGGCCGCCGGAACGTTGCGCCGGGTGCGGCCCCCGGGGGGCTTGCTCGTGGTGCTCTCGCTCCTGGTCGTGCTGCTGCTTGCGAGCGTCACGAGCTCGGCCCTGGGCGGATCCGCGGCGACCACGACCGCTCCCCGCCAGGGCACGGCACCCGCCCCGGTGCCCGCACCGGCGCCCGCGGCGGGTCCCCGCTATCGCATCGTCGGCTGCCGCAGCCGCGGCACCAAGGCCTACCTCCACGGACCGCACGTCCGCGAGGTGGCGATCGGCTTCGACGACGGTCCCGCCGCGGACACTGGGGCGTTCGTGACGATGCTCGAACGGGCCCGGGTGAGCGCCACGTTCTTCATGATCGGCGAGCAGGTCGGCCCCGCCTACCGAACCGTCCTGTTGAGGGAGCTGCGCAACGGGGACGTGCCCGGGGACCACACCTTCACCCACCCCGACCTCGTCACCGCCGGTGGCGCCCGCAGCCAGCTGCAGCGCACGCTCGGCGTGATCCGATCACTCAGCGGCTACACGCCCTGCGTGTTCAGGCCCCCATATGGTGCCTACGACGCCGCCGTCGTGCAGACCGCGCGGTCGCTCGGGCTTGCCACCGTGCTCTGGAACGTCGATCCGACCGACTGGGCCCAACCGGGGACGACCGCGATCGTGCAGCGCGTCCTCGCGGAGGTGGAGCCCGGATCGATCATCATCTCCCACGACGGCGGCGGCCCGCGCGGACAGACGCTCGCCGCCTACCCGCGGATCATCGCGGCGCTCACGCGGCGGGGCCTGCGGATCGTGACGATCCCCGAACTGCTCGGCTTCCACCCCATCTACGTACCGTGCCTGAAGCTGTGCGACGGGATCGGCCTGCCCCGCCGCGCGCTGCCCCGCGACGCGATCATCGAACGGGCCTCCTAGCGAGCGCCCACGGCGTCGGCCTCGCGCCCCGGCACCGCGGGCCTGCTTAGAATAAGCTGGCGATCAGGACGCCGCAGCAGGTGTCCCGCGCACGCGCCCGTAGCTCAGTGGTCAACGGTTCTCTTCGGGGAGCCAAAGAGCAGCGGTCTTTCAAGCCGCAGGCCGCGGGTTCGATTCCCGCCGGGCGCATCTGGGCCCCCCGCCGCGGGGTGCCAGAAGGGCCTGGGCCCCGCCCCTCCGGAGTCGACCGCCGTTGACATTCCGCGCCGTTCGTGGTTTATATGTCGTTGCGGGACGCTCCCGCCCACCAACGGATGGGGACAATCCAGGTGGTGTGACAAGAGCGGTGGGAAGGCCGGGATCATGGATGTGGGGCCGAGCGCAATGCGCGAGGAGCAAACGGGCAAGGGGGCACGGAGCCGGCTGTTTCGGCGCGCCGCCGCGGGCACGGGGAACGAGGCCTGATGGCGATGCGCACGATCAGCTGCCACGAGCGACGCATGCTCCGGGCTTTGCACCGTCGCGCGCCGCTGCGCCGCTCGGAATGCCGATCCGATCGCGACCGGCGCGCGCGAGCGCAGGCACCGCATTGGTGCGTGAGCGGGCGCAAACACCCCCTGAGCGGCCTGCGCAACTACCGCAGACGCCCCGCCGGGGGTTGAGGAGGAGGAAAAGGGGAGGCCTATCCCTGCAGGCCCGGCACACTCGAGCGGGCCTGTAGGGGTAGGTGCTCGGTGCGGGCCGCGTCGGCACGCTCGGCGTGCTCGACGATCGCGTCGATGATCCTCGGCCACGCCGCCCGTGGCAGGTCGTGGCCCATGCCCTCGATCATCATCAGGCTCGCGCCCCGGATCGCCCGGGCCGTCGCCCGCCCTCCCGACGGCGCCACGAGCGGATCGGCGGTGCCGTGGATGACGAGCGTCGGCGCGGTGATCGAATGCAGCTACGCGCGTGCGGTCGCCCGAGGCGATGATCGCCGCCAGCTGGCGTCCCGCGCCCGTCGCGGTCGTGGTCGCGATCGAAGCTGAGCGCGGCGAGCTCGCGGATGTCCTCGCCGTCGCGGGGCAGCCCGGGCGAGCCGATCGCATCGAACACCCGCACCATGTGCTCGACGAACGCGTCGCGACCGGCGGGGGGCCCGGCGCAGGAAGACGGAGTAGACCCTGAGCGCCGGCTGCCCGCTGCGCATGCTGCCCGTGTTGGACATGATCGAGACGAGCGAGCGCACGAGCTCCGGGTGGCGGGCCGCGAGCGTCTGGGCGATCATCCCGCCCATCGAGGCGCCGATCACGTGCGCCGGCGCGAGCTCGAGCTCTCCAGCAGCCCGGCGGCGTCGTCGGCCATGTCGGCGAGCGTGTAGTGGGCCGCGCGCTTGGCGCGCCGAAGCAGCTGGGGGATCGTCGGCGCGGCCTGCCTGACGTGGCGTCGAGCGCCCGATGTCGCGGTTGTCGAAGCGCACCACGTGCAGGCCCCTGGCGGCGAGCTCGCGTGCAGAAGTCCTCGTGCCAGGCGATCATCTGCGTGCCGAGCCCCATGACAGCAGCGCGCCGGGTCCGACGGGTCGCCGAAGGTCTCGTAGCAGAGGGTGATCCCGCCGCCCGACGTCGCAGAACTGCTCGGTCACGATCCGCGACTCTAGCGGCCGACGGCGCTAGGATCGAGGGCGATGGCGGTCACGCGCGCATCGAGCACCTCCGCGGCTGGCACGGCCGCGCTCGCGCAGGACGCAGTCGCCCGGCTGTCGATCGACACGATCCGCGGCCTGGCGATGGACGCCGTGCAGAAGGCCAACGCGGGCCATCCCGGCACCGCGATGGCGCTGGCGCCGCTCGCCTACACGCTGTTCAAGCGCTTCCTGCGCGTCAACCCGGCCGACCCGGAGTGGCCCGACCGCGATCGCTTCGTGCTCAGCTCCGGCCACGCGTGCATGCTGCAGTACTCGCTGCTGCACCTGTGCCGGCTACGATCTGCGCCTCGACGACCTGCGAACAGTTCCGCCAGTGGGGCTCGCGCACGCCCGGGCATCCCGAGCGCGGCCACACGCCGGGCATCGAGGTCACGACCGGCCCGCTCGGGCAGGGCTTCGCCAACGCCGTCGGCATGGCGATCGCCGAGCGCTTCCTGGCCGAGCGCTTCAACCGCCCGGGGCGCGAGCTCGGTCGACCACCACGTCTACGCGATCTGCTCCGACGGCGACATGATGGAGGGCATCAGCCAGGAGGCCGCCTCGATCGCCGGGCACTTCGGCGCTCGGCAAGCTGATCGTCTGCTACGACGACAACCACATCACGATCGACGGCACCACGGCGATCTCCTTCGACGGCGAGAACCACGCGCGCGCGGATGGCGGCCGACGGCTGGCACGTGCAGCGGGTCGAGGACTCCGAGGACCTCGACGCGCTCGAGGCGGCGATCGCGACGGCGCGCGACGGAAACCGAGCGGCCCTCGTTCATCGCGATCCGCTCGCACATCGCCTACCCCGCGCCCGCACGCGGTCGACACCGCCAAGTCGCACGGCGCGGCGCTCGGCGAAGACGAGGTGCGGGCGACCAAGGAGGTGATGGGCTTCGACCCGACCGGCAAGTTCTGGGTCGACGAGCGCGTCTACGAGCACATGTCGCTGCGCGAGTCCGGTGGCGCGCGTCGCAGCGGCGAGTGGCAGGCGCGCATTGGACAGCTGGCGCGAGGCGCTTCCCGGAGATGGCCGAGGACTGGGAGCGAGCGTGGTCGCGGGCGGCTGCGCGACGGCTGGCGCGAGGCGCTGCCCGAGCTTCGCCGCCGGCGAGAAGCTCGCCACCCGCGCGGCCGGGCAGAAGGTGATGGCGGCGTTCGGCGCGTTCGCCCCGACGATGATCGGCGGCGCCGCCGACCTGGTCGAGTCGACGAAGACGCTGTTCGAGGGCGGCGGCGAGTTCTCGCAGCGTGCACGCCGGGCGCAACGTGCCGTTCGGCATCCGCGAGCACGCGATGGGCGCGATCGTCAACGGCGCCGCCGCCCACGGCGGGATCGTCAAGCCGTACGGCTCGACGTTCCTGATCTTCTCCGACTACATGCGCGGCGTCGGTGCGCCTGTCGGCGCTGATGGGCCTGCCGGTGGTGTGGGTGTGGACGCACGACTCGGTCGGCCTCGGCGAGGACGGCCCGACGCACCAGCCGATCGAGCACTACGCGGCGCTGCGCGCGATCCCGCAGCTGTGGGTGATCCGCCCCGGCGACGCCAACGAGACCGTCGGTCGCCTGGCGGGTGGCGCTCGAACGCGAGGACGGCCCGGTGGCGCTGCTGCTCTCGCGCCAGAACGTCCCGGTGCTCGACCGCGACCGAGGTGGCCTCCGCCGAGGGCCTCGAGCGCGGCGGCTACGTGCTGTGGGAGTCCGCTCCGGAGCCCGACCGTGATCCTGATCGCCACCGGCGCCGAGGTCGGCGCCGACGCTCGAGGCGGCGCGATCGCTCGCCGGCGAGGGATCGGACGCGTGCGGGTCGTCTCGATGCCGTGCATGGAGCTGTTCGAAGCCCAGACGCAGGAGTACCGCGACGAGGTGCTGCCGCCGGCGGTGAGGGCGCGGCTGGCGGTCGAGCCGGGCGCGACGATGAGCTGGTGGAAGTGGGTCGGCACCGACGGCGACGTGCTCGGGCTCGACCGCTTCGGCGCGTCCGCGCCCGGGCACCACAGTGCTCGAGAAGCTGGGCTTCAGCGCCGAGAACATCGCTCGCGCGCGCGCGAGCGCTCGCGCCGGGCAAGACCTGAGACGCACACAAAGGAGACGCCATGCCCGCCGACGCCGTCAGCCCACTCCAGCGACTGTCGGCCCTCGGCCAGAGCGTGTGGGTCGACTTCCTCTCGCGCGAGTCGATCCGCGGGCGGGCACCTGCAAGGCGCTGATCGACGAGGACGCCGTCGTCGGAGCGACGTCGAACCCGACGATCTTCCAGAAGGCGATGGCCGCCGGCGAGCGCCTACGACGAGCAGCTCCACGAGCTCGCGGCCGAAGGCGTCGAGGTCGACGACGGCTTCTGGGCGCTGGCCGAGCAGGACATCGAGGACGCGTGCGAGCTCTTCCGACCCGTGTGGGAGGCGACCGGCGGCCGCGACGGCTACGTCTCGCTCGAGGTCGACCCGCGGCTGGCGTACGACACGCTGGAGACCTTCCGCGAGGCGATCCGCCTGCACGAGACGGTCGACCGCCCGAACCTGATGGTCAAGATCCCCGCCACCAAGCCCGGGCTCGGCGGCGATCGAGGACGTGATCGCGAAGGGCCACTCGATCAACGTCACGCTGATCTTCTCGCTGCGCCGCTACGCCGAGGTCGCCGAGTCCTACATCCGCGGCATCGAGCGGCTCGTCGCCGAGGGCGGCGATCCTCGCAAGGTCGCCTCGGTCGCGAGCTTCTTCGTCTCGCGCATCGACACCGAGGCCGACCGGCGCCTCGAGGAGATCGGCGGCCACGACGAGCTCAAGGGCAAGCTCGCGATCGCCAACGCCAAGCTCGCCTACGCGCCACTACCAGGAGGCGTTCTCGGGGCCGCGCTGGGAGTTCCTCGCCGGCAAGGGCGCCAGCCCGCAGCGGGTGCTGTGGGCCTCGACGTCGACGAAGAACCCCGCCTACCCGGACACGCTCTACGTCGAGGAGCTGATCGGCCCGGACACCGTCAACACGATGCCCGAGGAGACGATCGAGGCCTACCAGGACCACGGCGATCCCGAGCCGCGCCTGCTCGCGGGGACTCGAGGAGGCCGAGCGGGTGTTCGAGGAGCTCGCCGCGCGCCGGCGTCGACTACGACGATCGTCACCGAGACGCTCGAGCGCGAGGGCGTGGAGAAATTCGCCGAGTCCTTCGACAGCCTGATCGGGGCGCTGCGGGAGAAGTGGCAGGCGCTGGCCCCGGCGTGAGCGCCGCGCCGTCGCGTCGCGCCGGCGCTCAGTTGTAGGGGATGGGGATCAGGACGTGGATCGTCAGCGGACCGGAGGGGAACGCCGTGGCGTGGAGCGTGAACACGCGGAAGGTGCTGCCGCGGTACACGTAGCGTCCGCTCGTCGGGGACGGCGCCCGGGTTCGGGTCCGAGGCTGTTCTTGACGAGCTGCGGAGCCCATGTACATGAGCACGCGTAGTCCCGCCAGGCGGCGGGCGAGGCGCAGGTAGCCTTCGTCGTCCTGGATCGAGAGCACGAGCTCCCGATCGTGTGACCGCGCAGCCGCAGCGGCGCGCGTCACCGGAGCGAGCACGTACGGCCCGCCGACGTCGGCGAGGACGTTGCCGGCCGCGCTCACCCGCAGGCGCACGATGTGCTGGTTGAGCAGCCGCCGCACCTGCGCCGCCGTGGCGAGCGGGGTCCCGTCGAGCGACCGCGGCCAGCAGCGCACGGTCGCTCTGCACGCGCCGCACCTGTCTGAGCGTGCGCGGGCCCGCCTCGCCGTCGTAGATCAGCGTCGCTACGCGGCGCGAGCGTGTTGACCGTCGTCTGTTCGGAGTCCGTCCCGCACAGCGGGGCGGTCGAGGCGACCGAGCGCAGCAGGTAGACCCGCAGCGCCCCGCCGGGTAGGACGTGCCGGCGAACGACGCGTAGCGGTAGCGGACGTGGTGCACGACGATGCTGCCGCTCGCCGGCAGCGGCCCAGCTGCCAGCACCTGCGAGCCGCCCACGCTGACGCCGCCCTCGCGCAATGCCACCCGCGCCTCGGCAAGCGAGTCGGACTCGGCGAGGAAGCCTTCGTCGCTCCACACGCTCGTGCGATAGGTGGCGATCGCTGCCGCCGGCCGCATCGGTGATCGCCCCCGTCAGCGGCGCCAGCGCGGGGGCGCCGACGCTGAGCGAGCACGTGACCTTCGCGCACGATCGTCAGGTCGGTGATCCGCCCCCCCGCGAGCAGCTTCGTGGCGGCCGCGTGCACGGCGGCGGGGCTCCCCGATTCGACCGCCGCGCGGAGCGCGCTCGAGCCGACGATCGTCCGGCGCGCGATCAGCGTCCGTTCGCTGGCGACCCCCTCGTGGTAGACGTCGCCGACCACCCGGTCCAGCGCCGCGAGCACCGTCGCCTGACAGCCGGCGAGGCGTGGCGCCGGGGCCGCTGGCCGCGGCCGAGCGCTGCGAGGAGCCGCAGCCGCCGAGCGCGACGATGGCGACGAGGAGACCGACCCCGACGGAGCCCAACATCGACTTACCGGCGGGGGTCGGCATCGCCGCACATCCTAGGCGGGCCGGTGCGGGGGCGATGGGAGTCCTCGTGCACGTCCTCGCTGGCCGCGCGGTCTGTTAGCGTCGCGCCCATGCCGCTCGCTCTGATCACCGGCGCATCGACGGGGATCGGCCGGGCGAGCGCCCTGCGGCTCGTCGGAGCCGGTTGGACCGTGCTCGCGGGCGTCCGCGATCCCGCCGCCGGTGAGGCGCTCGCGGCAGCCGTCAGCGGTCCGGGCCAGCTGACCCCGCTGAGGCTCGACGTCACCGACGCCGACCAGGTGCGGGCGGCCGCGACCCTCGTCGACGAGCAGGGTCCCGGCGGGCTCGACGCGCTCGTGAACAACGCCGGCATCGGCATCGGCGGCCCGCTCGAGCTCCTCAGCACCGACGACGTGCGGCGCCAGTTCGAGGTCAACGTGTTCGGCCAGATCGCGGTCACGCACGCGCTGCTGCCCGCGCTGCGGCGGGCGCGGGGTCGGATCGTCTTCGTCTCCTCGATCGGCGGCCGTGTCGCGATGGCCTTCACGGCTCCCTACGCGGCCTCCAAGCACGCGATCGAGGCGATCGGCGACACGCTCCGCGTCGAACTCCACAGCTCGGGCGTGCAGGTCGCGCTGATCGAGCCGGGCTCGGTCGCGACGCCGATCTGGGACAAGGGCCGGGCCGAAGCCGATCGGATCACGATCCCGCCCGAGCTGGCCGAGCAGTACGGCCACGTTCCCGCGGCGATGGACAAGGTGCTGCAGGACACCGCCAGGCGCGGCGTGCCGCCGGAGCAGGTGGCCGCGACGATCGAGCGCGCGCTGCTGCGCCCCGCGCATGCGCTCCCGCTATGTCGTCGGACGCGACGCGAGGGTGATGCTGACCGTCAGGCGCCTGCTGCCGGACCACGTCTTCGACCGCCTCGCCCGTCGCGTCCTCGGCGTCTAGGTGGCCTGAGCCCGCGGTCCCGGGGCTCGGGCGCCGTCAGGGCGGGGGCGGGCACGTCGCCAGCCACGCGAACAGGCTCGTCGTGGCGGCCTGCGTCTGCAGCATGCCGGGTTGGGCGTAGCGCGCCGGAAGCGTTTCGCCGTTCCACGAGAGCAGGTACAGGCCCTGGCCGTCGCGCGCCCTGGTTTCGGCGTCGCGCGCGTTGTCGGCTGCCATCCGATACAGCGTGGCGTCGCGGTCGAGCCGTACAGGGCCAGCATCCACTGCAGGTAGATCGCGTCGTACTGGGGCGAGAAGTCGAGCAGGTAGCCGAAGCGCTCCAGCGCCGTCTGCTTGAGTTGCTCCGCGCGCGTGCACTCGACGGATTCGCTCCGTCAGCCGGCACAGCAGCGCCTGCGGCGTAGATCAGGGGCCCCTCGATGTAGTCGATCGGCGTCGGGTCGATGTTGCTCGCCGCGAACAGTCCGTTCGCCTGGCTGAAGCCGGACGTCTCACCCCAGGCCAGGAAGCGCCGCGCCTGGCCGAGGGCGAACGCCGATCTGGCGTACTGGTAGAGCAGGGTCGCCAGCAGCGTCCCGGATGCGAGCGCCTCGCCCGCCTTGTAGGGGTGGCCGGTGTTCCACCAGACCCCCCCTTCGCGCGGATCCCAGCCTGCCGCGGCGATGTATCGCAGGGCGCGTTCGGCGTCCGCCAGGTAGCGGCGGATGCCGGTCGCCCGGTAGGCGTTCACGAACGCGAGCCCCCACCAGCCGTTGTCGTCGAACCAGGTCATCGTGTTCGCTTCCCTGTCGCCGGGGTAGGGCGAGTAGCCCGGCACGGGCCTGCAGCCCGCGATTCAGGTAGCGCTCGGCGCCGCGCGCGAAGCGGACGACCGCGGCCGGTTGGCTGTGCTCGGCTGCGCGATCGCGATCGCGTCCAGCGACTCGAACAGCGGCACGATGTCCCAGATCGTGGCCTGCGGATAGCGTTCGCGGTCGCCGAGCCGCGCGTCGTACCAGCCTCGTCGTGAGTCACGCCAGCGTTGCTCGGCGCTCGCCACTCCCCGCTGCGCAAGCGACAGGTAGCGCTCCTGCGCTTCGCCGAGCGGCGCCGGCGCAGCTACCGCCCGCGGCGGGGACGCGGTGCTCAGCGCGGGCGCGGCCTGGCCGGCGCCACCGAGCACGGCGCCACCGAGCACGGCGCCACCGAACACGGCGGCGAGCGTTGGCACGGCGGCAAGTCGGGTGAGGGAAGCGATCCTGCTCACGTCCCTGCGAAACCGCCACCAACGCGAACGACTCGGTCGTCGGACGGGTTGGCGCTTGCCCCGGGCAGGCCGGCCAGGCTAACGTGGGGGAGCCACATGTCGATGCTCGATCCTGCCGCGTCACCCGGCGGCGCCCCGGTGGAAGTCCTGCCGGATGCCTCGGTCCACTTTCCGGCGCCCCCGTCTGAACGGCGGGCGTGGCTGCTCGCATGCTCGCTCGCACTGCTCGGGGCGAGCGTCTTCGCGGCCGTGCTGATCGGGCTCGTGGGACGTACCAGCGCGATCGTCGCACCGCCCCCGGTCCCGGCGCTGGCGAGCACGCCTGCGCCCTCGACCGCGGGGCCCGCCGGCGTCGTGGGCGGCGGCGGGCGTCGTGGCGAGCCCCTCGGGCGCCCAGCAGCAGCTCGACGCCTCGCGCTTCCTCGGTGCGAACGGGACCCACATCAGCCGCGCCTGGATGGAAGGCTTCTATCCGATCTACGCGACCGCCCAGCACACGTTCGCCGTCAATTGGCTGCTGCTCGCCTCGATCCACAAGCAGGAGAGCGCCTTCTCCACGGCGCCCGGCACCTACCACGGACTCAACTTCGCCCACTGCTGCGGCGGGCCGATGCAGTTCAACGTCACACAACGGGCCCGTGACGACGTGGGACCTCGTCAGCGACTCCTACATCTACGGGCGCCGCCCGGCGTCGTACGACCACATGACCGCCGTCCACCCCTCGATCTACGACGACTTCGACGCGATCATGGCCGCGGCGCATCTGCTCTCGGCCGACGGCGCGTCATATCAGCTCGACGAGGCGGCCTGGGACGCGGCCTACGACTACTACGGCCACGACGCGACCGGGGTGCTCTACGCCGACCAGGTGCTGGCCCGCGCGATCGGCTGGTCACAGCACGGGTTCTGCATCAACTGCGGCCTCGAACCGGCGATGGTCGACGCGGTCGACGCGGCCTACGGCGCCCCCGTCAGGGGCGCCTTGCTGGCGCGCGAGCGCGCGGGCGCGCGCGGCCGGGCCGAGGCGCCTACGCCGCGTCGGCCTGCATGATCAGCTCGCCCGCGACCCGGTCGGTGGCCATGCCACTGCCGCCGAGCAGGCGCCGGGAGAGCTGCGCGCGGCGGAAGTACAGGGGCGCGTCGTGCTCCCACGTGGCGCCGATGCCGCCGTGGACGGAGATCATCGTCCGCGCTGCCAGATCGAGGGCACGACCGCCGACCGAGCGGGCTGAGCTAGCCGCGAGCGGGAACTCGGCCGGCCCGCCGCGACGGGCCCAGCCGGCGTAGTAGAGCAGCGAGCGGCCGTTGTCGAGCTGGCGCAGGACCTCGGTCAGGGAGTGCTTGACGGCCTGGTAGGAGCCGATCGCCCGTCCGAACGTGTGTCGCTCCTTCGCGTAGGCGACGGAGACGTCGAGGGCGGTTTCAACGCTCCCGAGCGACTCCGCGGCGAGGAGCGCCTGGGCCAGGTGCCACGCGCCGGCGAGCGCTTCCGCGGGGGCATCGAGGAGCTTGGCGGGCGCGTCCGCGAGGCGTCACGTGGCCGAGCGAGCGGGTCGAGTCGTAGCGCGACACGGGCTCGACCGAGACGCCGCCCGCGTCCGCCTCGACGGCGAAGCCCACCGGCGCGCCGTCCATCATCGCCACCCCGACGAGCACGTCCGCGCCCGGGGCGTCAGGCACGAAGGACAGTCGCCCGTTGACCCTTGCCGCCTCACCGCTGCCGGTGGCCGTGGGCGCGGGCTGCCGTGCGAGCCCTCGTGCGGGGTCGACCGACCACTCGCCGTGGATGTCGCCCGGGGGCGCCACCGGCAGGTACGCTGCCCGCCGCTCACCCGTCGCGAGCTCGGGCAGCAGCTCGCCACCCGCCGGAGCGTCGCTGAGGATCGCGGTTGCGGGCAGGTGACCCAGCAGGGCGATCCCGGCGAGCACGCGCCCGCACTCGCTCGATCACGAGCATCGCGTCGAACGCGTCGAGGCCGGCGCCGCCGTGGTCCTCGTCGATCAACAGGCCGGACCAGCCGGCCTCACGGGCCGTCGGCCACAGGTCCGGCAGCGCGTCGGCGTCGCCGTCGAGCGCCTCCCGCGCCGCTTCCACCGTCTTGAAGCGTGAAAGCGCCCCGCGGGCGGCCTCGCGCAGGAACACCTGCTCGTCGGAGAGGGCGAGGTTCATGCCGGCGTCCCTTCCTTGGAGCGGAGCTCCGAGAACGGGATCCCCTTGTCCAGGCGCGGCTCCGGTGGCAGGCCCAGCACGCGCTCGCCGATCGTGTTGCGGAGGATCTCCTCGGTTCCGCCGGCGGACTTCAGGCCCGGCAGGAACGAGATCATGTATGCCCAGTCGCTGTCTTCGGCCAGCGCGTCGGGGCCGATCACGTCGGCGATCAGCTCCCCGGCCCTGATCGCCCCGTTGACGATCGTCACCTTGGCGAGGCCGGCCTCGGGCCCGGGGATCTGGCCGCGCTGCAGCGCCGTCAGCGTCCTGTAGCCGGTGAAGCGCACCGCCAGCAGTTCGCTGGCGATCTCGCCGAGCTGGTGGCGGATCTCCGGGTCGCGCCGAGCCTGTTCGTCGGCGGCGATCGCCGCCGCGAAGCGGGTTGAGTTGTAGCCCATCCCCTCGCCGCCGAGGCCGATCGTGACGCGCTCGAACATCAGCGTGGTCAACGCCGTCGTCCAGCCGTTGCCGACCCCGCCCACGACCGCCCCCCCGTCGAGCGCGACGTCGTCGAAGAAGACCTCGTTGAACTCGGCCTCGCCCGAGATCTGGCGCAGGCCTCGCACGGTCACGCCCTCGGCGTCGGCGATCGGCACGATGAACATCGTCAGGCCCTTGTGCTTGGGCACGTCGGCGTCGGTGCGGGCGAGCAGCAGCCCGTAGGAGGCGAACTGGGCATTCGTCGTCCACACCTTCTGGCCGGTCAGCCGCCAGCTGCCGTCGTCCTGCAGCCGCGCCCGCGTCTGCACGGCGGCCAGGTCGGAGCCCGCTGCGGGCTCGGAGAAGAGCTGGCACCAGACCTCGTCGCCGTGGAGCATCGGCCCCAGATAGCGGCCCTTCTGCTCCTCGCTGCCGTGGGCGATGATCGTCGGGCCGAGCATGCCCACGCCGATCGCGTCGAGGATCCCGGGCACTTTCGCCCGTGCGATCTCCTGGTTGCAGATGACCTGCTCGATCGGCCCGAGGCCCTGCCCGCCGTACTCCTTCGGCCAGGTGACCCCGGCCAGGCCGCCCTCGGCGAGCTTGCCCTGCCAGGCGCGGCGCGCGGCGACTGATCTCGATCCTCGTCCGTCAGCGCACCCGGGCCGTGCAGGACGGGCGCTTCGCCGGCGTGCTGCTCGAGCCAGCCCCGCACCTTTGCGCGATAGGCGGCCTGCTCCGGTGTGTCGTCGAGATCCACGTCGTCCCTCCTTTGGCTGACTGGCCAGTCAATCCGCTGACAGCGAACGGTACTGCACCACCACGGCCGTTGCAGCCAGCGGCGCTCTGAGGCCTCTGGCGCCCGCGGCGCTCAGGCGTCTGCCGGCATCGGCGGCTCCGGCACCGGGGGCAGGTGGTAGACGTCGCGGAAGGCGAGGTCGAGCAGGTCGCGCGCCTGGGTCCCGGGGGCGCCGCGAGTGCAGCAGCACGACCCCCAGGCGGACACCGTGGCGCTCGGCGGTCGCGACAAGGCAGCGCCCGGCCGCGATCGTGTAGCCCGTCTTCAGGCCGGTCGTCCCCGGATAGCCGTAGATCAGCATCGGGTTGTTGTTGTAGAGGTAGAGCTTGCCGCCCTTGATCGGGAACGGCAGGACCGCCGTATAGGTGCGCGTCACGCGGGCGATCCGCGGCTGGCCGAGGTCGACGTGGGCGAGCAGGGCGAGGTCCTCGGGGCACGAGAAGTTGCCGTCGTCGTAGAAGCCCGACGGCGAGGAGTAGCGCGTGCAGCCCATCCCGAGCGCGGCCGCCTCGGCGTTCATGCGGGCGACGAACGCGTCGATGCTGCCGGCGACGTGCTGGGCGATCGCCACCGCCGCGTCGTTGCCGGATGGCAGCAGCAGGCCGTAGAGCATGCTCTCCAGCCGCACGTGCCGCCCGAGCGGGAGCACCCCGACCTTCGAGCCTCCCTCGTCGACGGCCTGGCGCGTGACGAGGATGGGGGCGTCGGGTGCAGCCGACCGCACGGCCAGCAAGGCGGTCATCATCTTCGTCAGGCTGGCGATCGGCAGGCGCCGGGTGGGGTTGCGCTGCCACAGCACACGACCCGTGTCGAGGTCGAAGAGGATGCCCGCCCGCGGCGGATCGTGAAAGCCCAAGCGAATCGCATCGTGCTGGGGTTCGCCGGCTCCGATCAGCCTGAAGGCGGGGGCTGCGAGCGCCAGCCCGTCGGCGGAGCGCACGGGCGCAGCGGGGAGGGTGCGGTGCGCATGGGTGGAGGCACGGGCCGTGTGGCTTGCTTCGCCGGCCCCGCCCGCGACCACGAGCGAGACGATCGCCGCGGCCAGCAGCGCGAGCACGAGCAACCCGGCGGCGACCCGCCGCTGGCGCCGCCCGCGTCGCCGGTCCGGGCGTGTCCTGCGGCCGCGCCCGCGGCCGGGGGTCATGAACGGTGTGGTGCTCATCGCCTCACCTTGGAGGATCGCGCGGACGGCCGAGAATCGCGCCGACTATCCCGACCGTGAGCAGCACGAGGACGAGGATCGACACCACCGCCTCCGCCGTCAGCCCCTGTTCGGCGACCGACGCGAACGTCAGGAACGCGAAGCCGAGGAGGAACAGCAGCGCGGTCGCGAGGACGAGCAGGCGCGTCACGGGGTGGGACTCGGACGCGGGCACACGAATGTCAGTAAACCCGGACGGCCGGCTTGCTCGGACGCCCGCGGGCGAACACGCGGATCACCAACAGGCCAAACGCGAAACCCCCGATGTGGGCGAAGTACGCGACGCCTTCGCCCCCCGTCAGCGGCCCGGCCAGCCCGGCCGTGCCGAAGTAGAGCTGCTCCACGAACCAGAACCCGAGCAGCCAGATCGCCGGTACCTCGATGATCGTGACGAAGAACACGATGAACACCAGCGAGAGGATGCGGGCGCGGGGATACAGCAGGATGTAGCCGCCCAACACCGCCGCGATCGCGCCCGACGCGCCGAGCGTCGGGACGAGCGAGTTCGGCGCTGTGAGCACCTGGGCGCCGAGCGCCACGAGCCCCCCCATCAGGTAGAAGACCAGGAAGCGCGCGCGGCCCGTCGTGTCCTCGACCGTGGGGCCGAAGATCGCCAGGAACAGCATGTTCCCGAAGATGTGCAGGAAGCTCCCGTGCAGGAACATCGCCGTGAACGGGGTCTCCCACGTCGCCACCGCGGACGCCTCGGCACCGGGGATCGACCCGGTCGGCTGGCACACGACGGCGCTCGCCGCGCCCGTCGGCGTGAGCTCCCCGACGAGGGCGCAATGGCTGCCGGGATGGGTGAGGGCGTACGGGATCGCCCCGTAGCGAACCGCCACGCGGTCGGTCGGTCCGCCGAAGAAGCTCCCGCCGTGCCTGATCTCCAGCAGGTACACGATCACGTTGAGCGCCACGATCGCGATCGTCACGACCGGCACCCGCACGAGCGGGATGTTGTCCTTGAGCGGGAAGATCGAGCGAGCTTAGCCGCCGGGATGGGCGCCGCTGCGGGCGCCCTCGACGCCCTCGGGGCCCGCTGCTAGCGGGCGTTCGCGACCGCAACCGGCGCCGGCTTGGCCCTCGCGCCGAGCTGCTCGTCGGCGTGATAGGAGGAGCGCACGAGCGGCCCCGCGGCGACGTGGTCGAAGCCGAGCGCGTACGCCTCCTGTTCGAGCGCGGCGAACTCCTCGGGGTGCCAGTAGCGAACGATCGGGAGGTGACGCTCGGACGGTCGCAGGTACTGGCCGACGGTGAGCACCCGCACGCCGTTCTCGCGCAGGGCCGCGAACGTGTCAACCATCTCCTCGTGTGTCTCGCCCAGCCCCACCATCAGGCCCGACTTCGTGATCACCTCGCCCTCGCCCATCTCCGCCGCCAGCCGCAGCACGCGGCACGACCGCGCGAACTCCGAGCCACGTCGGGCCAGCGGATAGAGCCGCGGCGCGACCTCGACGTTGTGGTTGAAGACGTCCGGGCGCTCGGCGATCACCTTGGCGAGCGGCATCTCCTGGCCCTGGAAGTCGGGCGTGAGCACCTCGACCAGGCATCCGGGTGCCTGCCTGCGGATCTGGCGGATCACCCCGACGAAGGCGCTCGCTCCCTTGTCGGGCAGGTCGTCCCGGTCGACCGACGTGATCACCGCGTGACGCAAGCCCATCTGCGCCATCGAGCGGGCGACCCGGGCGGGCTCGAGCGGATCGTTCCAGGTCGGCTTGCCGGTCTTCACGTTGCAGAAGCCGCACCGGCGGGTACAGGTGTCGCCGAGGATCATGAACGTCGCCGTCCCCCGCTCCCAGCACTCGCCGACGTTCGGGCAAGCGGCCTCCTGGCAGACCGTGTGCAGGTTCTCCGAGCGGATCAACTCGGTCAACTCGCGGTAGCGCTCGCCGCCCGGAGGCGGCACCTTGAACCAGGGCGGCTTGCGCTCGCGCAGGGGGCGGACGTTCGGGCCCAGCACCTTCAGAACGTCCATGCCGCCGGGGTTGGCCCGGGACCTCGTGGCGCTCATACGGGCACCGGCTGGGACGCCGGGCCGGGCGCGAGCACCCCGCCGATGTCGATCCGCTCCGCCGAGACGAGCCGCTGGCGGCGGCCATGGACGCAGGCGAAGCTGTGGGCCACGCGACGTCGGAAGCACCGGAGCGCCGTGCTGCATGCCGGCTGCGAGTGCCACGCGTCATCGCCGCGCTCGCGCGTCAGCGAGGTCATGCTCACGTCGGGCAGCCCGCAGGCGACGATCCAGCCGAACGGTGCGAGGTCGTTCTCGACGTTGACCGCGAAGCCGTGCGTGCTCACGCCGCGCTGGATGTGGACGCCGATCGATGCGATCTTGCGCCGGCGCACCCACACGCCCGTGTAGTCGGGCCCGTCGTCGGGGCGGGCCCGCGCGGCGACGCCCTCCTCGGCGAGGGCAGCGACGATCGCGGCCTCCATCGTGCGCACGTGGCGCCCGACGTCCTCGACGGCCATGATCGGATAGCCGACGAGCTGACCCGGTCCGTGGTAGGTGACGCGTCCGCCGCGGTCGCATGGGATCACGTCGATCCCCATCCCGGCGTAGAAGTCCTCTCGGTAGGGGAGCTCCTGCGCGCCGGCCCGCCGCCCGAGCGTGTACACCGGCGGGTGCTCGAGCAGCAGCAGCGTGTCGGGCAGCTCGCCCGCCTGGCGCAGCGAGCGCACGTGCTCCTGCGCCGCGAGCGCGGTCACATAGGGGACCACGCCCAGCTGGCAGACCCAGAGGTCCGGTCCGAGACGGGGAGGTCGGCGGGCGTCGGTCATCGTTCGTCTGCTCGCTTGCAGCCTAGCGCCGAGATCAGCGAGCGCCCCGGGCACGGGCTCCTCGCCGACGCTCACAAGGTGAGCGAGGAGGGCGCCTGCAGGAGCTCCTGAACGCGGGCGAGGAAGCGTGCGGCGTCCGCGCCGTAGAGAACACGGTGATCGCACACGAGCGTGAGCGTCATCATCTGGCGCAGGGCCAGCTCGCCCTCGTGGGCCACCGCCCGCGCCGCGACCGCGCCGACGGACAGGATCGCCGCCTGGGGCGGGTTGATGATCGCGGCAAAGCTCCTGACGCCGAACATGCCGAGGTTCGAGACGGTGAACGTGGCGCCGCCGAGCTCGGGCGGGGTGATCTCCCCGCTGCGAACCCGCTCGGCCAGCGTCCGCGTCTCGCGCGCGATCTCGCCCAGCGACTTCTCATCGGCGTCGAACACCGTCGGGACGATCAGCGCCCGCTCGGCTGCCACCGCCACGCCGACGTTCACCCGCGAGTGCAGTTGCAGCGCGCCATCGCGATAGCTCGCGTTCGCCTCGGGGTGCTCGCGCAGCGCCAGCGCGCATGCCTTGACGACCATGTCGTTGTACGTGGGAGAGCCCAGCTGGGCCGAGCCCTCGTCGCGGCCGGAGATGCGCTTGAGCTCGGAGCGCAGCTGCACGCAGGCCTCCACGTCGACGTCGAGCTGCAGCGAGAAGTCCGGGATCGTGGCCTTGGACTCGGCCATCCGGCGGGCGATCGTCTGCTGCACACGGGTCAGCTCGACCGTCGTCGTGACGCCCTTGGCGGTGGCGACGTCAGCGAGCGTGCCCGGCCCGGTCGTGGACGTCGGCGCCGCAGCGCTCATAGCCGCCGGGACAGGAGCGTGGGCGCCCTCGGCGGGCAGGTCCGCCTTGAGGACCCGTCCGCCGGGACCGCTGCCGCTGACGGCGCTGAGGTCGAGGCCCCGCTCGCGGGCGATCCTCCGTGCGAGCGGCGAGGCGCGGACGCGGGCGGCGTCTGCGCCGGCCCCGTCGTCCTGGCCCGCCGCGGCCGCCACGCCGTCCTCGGAGGGCCGGCGCGCGTTCGTGGGGACCGGCGCTCCGGGGGCGCCCGCGCTGGCCCTCGCGAGCGGCACGGCGGTGTGCACCGGTGCGCTCGCGCTCTCGCCCGTGCCAGGATCTGGCCGGCTCACCGCGGCGCCGGCGCCGACGTGCGCGATCACCGCACCAACGGGCAGGGTCTCGCCCTCGGCCGCGACGAGATCGAGGACCCCGTCGAGGTCCGACTCGTAGGTCATCGTCGCCTTGTCCGTCTCGATCTCGACGAGCTCCTCGCCACGGCGAACCTGCTCGCCGGTGCCCTTCAGCCAGCGCAGGATCGTGCCCTCCTCCATCGTGTCCGACAGCCGCGGCATCACGATCTCGGCCATCAGGCGGCGCCTCCCGCCCGCGCCGGGGTGCCCGCGAGGACGGCGAGCGCGGCCCTCACGACCTGGGCCTCGTGGGGGTAGGCGAGGTCCTCGAGCGGCTTGGAGTAGGGCATCGGCACGTCGGCCCCCGTGACCCGCTCGACCGGCGCGTCGAGGTCGTCGAAGGCCTGTTCGCAGATCAGCGCGGCGAGGTTCGCCCCGACGCCACCGTGGGGCCAGCCCTCCTCGACGATGACGCAGCGGTTGGTCCTGCGGACCGAGGCGAGGATCGTGTCGAGGTCCAGCGGGCGCAGGGTGCGCGGGTCGATCACCTCGGCCTGCACGCCGTGCTCGGCGGCGAGCGTCTCGGCGGCCCGCTCGCACGTCCTGGCCATCCGCGAGATCCCCACGACGGTCACGTCGCCGCCCTCGCGGACGACCCGGGCCTGGCCGAAGGGGACCAGGTGCTCCTCGTCGTCGGGCACCTCGCCGCGGACGCCGTAGAGCGACTCGTGCTCGATGAAGATGACCGGGTTCTCGTCGCGGATCGCGCTCTTCAGGAGCCCCTTCGCGTCGGCCGGCGTGGCGGGGACCGCCACCAGCAGCCCCGGTACGTGCAGGAACATCGCCTCCAGGCAGTGGGAGTGGGTGGGCCCGAGCTGGTGGCCTGCGCCCTGAGGCATGCGCACGACGAGCGGGACCTTCGCCTGGCCACCGAACATGTAGCGGATGTGGGCGGCGTGGTTGACGATCTGGTCGAACGCCAGCAGCGAGAAGTTGATCGTCATCAGCTCGACCACCGGGCGCAGCCCGGTCATCGCCGCGCCCACACCGATGCCCACGATCGTGTTCTCGGAGATCGGCGTGTCGCGGACGCGCCGCTCGCCGAACTCCTCCAGCAGCCCGGCCGTGACCTTGAACGCGCCGCCGAACACGCCGATGTCCTCGCCCATCAGGATCACCCGCTCGTCGCGGGCGAGCTCCTCGCGCAGCGCCGCGTCAAGCGCCTCGCGGTAGCGCATCTCCGCCATCAGCGCTCACCCGTGAGCGGCTCGCCGCTGTCCTCGCCGGCGGCGAGCGCCTCGGTCAGCTGCAGCGGGATCTCCTCATCGCCCGCCGGCGCGGGCTCGGCGGCCGCGGCGGCGGAGGGATCGACCTCGGCCCCGGCGGCTGCCGCGGAGTACCAGCCCCGAACCGTGTCCGGCAGCACGTACACGTCGTCGTAGAGCGACTCCGGCGGCGGCAGCGGCGAGGCGTCCGCGAACTCCACCGCGGCGTCGACCCGGGCGAGCGCGTCGGCGTCGATGCGCTCGAGCTCCCCGCCGTCGAGCACGCCGTCGCCGGTCAGCCGCGCCGCGAACGCAGCGATCGGGTCGCGCTCGCGCCAGGCCGCGACCTCCTCCTTCGTCCGGTACTGCTCGGGGTCCGCCATCGAGTGGCCGCGGAAGCGGTAGGTGACGGCCTCGACGAGCACGGGCTGGCGCTCCTGGCGAACCCGCGCGACCGCCTCAGCGAGCACGTCGTGGGTGTCGAGCACGTCCATGCCGTCGCAGCGCATCCCGGGCACGCCGAGGCTCTCGCCCTTGCGTTGCAGGTCGGTGACGGCAGAGTGGCGCCGCAGCGCCGTGCCCATCCCGAACTGGTTGTTGGTCACCATGAAGACGACCGGCAGCCGCCACAGCGCGGCAAGGTTGAGGGTCTCGCCGAACGTGCCCTGGTTGGAGGCGCCGTCGCCGAACGTGCACAGGGTCACCTCCTCCGTACCCCGGTAGT
Source organism: uncultured Solirubrobacteraceae bacterium (assembly GCA_963743505.1). Taxonomy (GTDB): domain Bacteria; phylum Actinomycetota; class Thermoleophilia; order Solirubrobacterales; family Solirubrobacteraceae; genus Palsa-744. Next base: position 237,833 of record CAVUPZ010000006.1, read on the forward strand.
CGCTCGACAGCGCGATCCCCGCGGCGATCGGCAGGTTGCCGCCGACGATCCCGTAGCCGCCCATGAAGCGACGCTCGAGGTCGAACATGTGCATCGAGCCGCCACGCCCGTGACAGCAGCCGTCGACGCGCCCGAACAGCTCTGCCATCACGTTCTCGGGCGGCGTGCCGCGCACGAGCGCGTGGCCATGGGAGCGGTACGTGGAGATCAGGTAGTCGTCCTCGCGCAGGGCGCGGGCGCTGCCTACGATCGTGGCCTCCTCGCCGATCGAGAGGTGCAGGAAGCCGCCGATCTTCGCCCGCGCGTACATCTCTCCCGCCCGCTCCTCGAAGCGGCGGATCAGCATCATCGTCGCCAGCCACTCGCGCGCGACGTCTGCTGGGGGAAGGTCGGCCATCACTGCTCCACGGTACTCCAGCGGGCGACGAACTCCTCGGCGTCGAGCTGGGCCAGATCGGTCCGCAGCGCCCGGGCCAGTTTGGAGGCGGCGTGCGGGGGGCGGTCCCAGAAGAAGACCACCTCGCCGCTGTCGATCTCGACGACCTCGATGTGGTCGACACGGTCGGAGTCGGCCAGCATCGCGGGCGCGAGCCCGCCGCGGGTGACGATCAGCCTGTACGCGTCGCGCGCCCTCATCCTCGCACCCCGCCCCCGCCCATCCTCCAGCCCCCGAGCGCCCTGCTGCTCGCGCGCATCCTGACGTCCGCGCGCTCGAGCGCATCGGCCCCGGCGAAGAGCTCCCCACCGACGGTCACGGCCGGCAGCTCCCGCACCCCGGCCGCCGCGGCGGCCGCGGTCGCCCGGGAGAGCTCCTCGGCCACGCCGCGACGCTCGGCTGCCGCGAGCACCGCCGTCGGGTGCATCTCGCAGGCGGCCGCCGCGATCAGCACGGAGTCCGGATGCTCGAGCGAGCGGCCTCCCGCGAACGCCTGCCGGAAGGCCGCCTGCGCGAAGGGCACGGTGCGCCCGATCGACTTGGCGTAGGTGGCCACTCGCATCGCGAGGGCGCTGTCGAACGGGAAGGGGTCCGGCCAGCGCAGCGGCTGCAGCCCGAGCTCGTCCGCGCGGCGCGCGATCTCGGCCCGAAACGCATCCTGCTCCGGGCGCTGCGCTGACACCGCGGGCGCCTCGGTGCGGAGCTCCGCAGCGAGGACCGGCTGCCACTCCGCGGGGACCGGGAGCACGTGCAGGACGCGCTCGGCGGCGAGGTAGGCGAGCGGGCTCGGCGAGGTCGAAGTAGAAGGCGGCCGCGGGCGTGGACACCGGAGCTGTGCGGGCTCAGCCGTGGATCAGCCAGCCGTCGGCTGCCCGCCCGGCCTCCATCACGGCCTCCGAGAGCGTGGGGTGGCCGTGGACGATGCGCGCCACCTCGGGGAAGCCGCCCTCCAGCGCGCGCACGTTGACGAGCTCCTGGATCAGCTCGGTCGCGCGCGCGCCGACGATGTGCCCGCCGAGCAGCTCGCCGTAGCTGCGCTCGCCGACGAGCTTGACCATGCCCGAGCGGTCGCCGTAGACGGTTCCGCCGCCGACGGCGCCGTAGGGGACCTTGCCGACGACCACGTCGTAGCCCTGCTCGCGCGCCTGCGCCTCGGTCAGCCCGAAGGAGCCGACGTTGGGCGTGCAGAACGTCGCCCGCGGGATGTCGACGTAGGAGATCGGGATGGGTGCTCAGCCCGGCGATGTCCTCGGCCGCGATGATGCCCTCGTCGGAGGCCTTGTGCGCGAGCGCGGGGCCGGGGACGAGGTCGCCGATCGCGTACACGCCTGCGCGGGACGTGCGCATCGCGCCGTCGACCTGCACGAGGCCCTGGGCGTCGAGCTCGACGCCGGCCTCGGCAAGGCCGAGCCCGTCGACGTCGGCGCCGCGTCCGGCCGCGATCACGAGGTAGTCGACCTCCGCGCTGCTCTCGCCGTGGGTGAACTGACGCCCTCCTCACGGACCTGGACGTCGGCGACGGGCGTCTCGGTGTGGACGTCGATGCCCTGGCGCTTGAGCCCGCGCTCGACCAGGCGCGAGATGTCGGCGTCCTCGCTCGGGAGCACGCGGTCGAGCGCCTCGAGCAGCAGCACCTCGCTGCCCAGACGCGCGAAGGCCGAGGCGATCTCCGCCCCCGAGGCGCCGGCGCCGACGACCGCCAGGCGGGCCGGCAGCTCCGGCAGCGCCCACGCCTCCTCGGTGCCGATCACGCGTCCGCCGAACTCCACGCCGGGGATCGCCCGCGGGACCGAGCCCGTGGCGAGGATCACGCTGCCGGCGCGTGATCGCCTCCCCGCCGACGCGCACATCGCCGTCGGCGGTGAGCGAGCGCCTCGCCCTCGATCACGTCGATGCCGTTCTTCTTGAACAGGCCGCCGACGCCGGAGGTGAGCGTGGCCACGACCTTCTCGCGGCGGCTCTGGACGGCCGGCGTAGTCGACCTCGACGCTCGCCGACCTTCAGCCCGAACTCGCTCGGCCTCGCGGATCTCGGTCAGCAGGTCGGCCGAGCGCAGGACCGCCTTGGCGGGGATGCACGCGTAGTTCAGGCAGCGCCCGCCGACCTTGTCCTGCTCGACCACGGCGGTCCTCTTGCCGAGCTGGGCGGCGCGGATCGCGGCCACGTAGCCGCCGGGCCCGGAGCCGATCACGATGCAGTCGTAGGAGCTCTCGGCCATTCGGGCCTGAGCCTATCGAAGCCGCTCGCGGCGGCCGGGCCCTCAGATCGGCGGTCGCTCGCCGTCGTCCTGGCCGGCCTGGATCCGGCCCATCACGCGCACGAGCTTCCAGAACAGCCAGCCGCCGAGGCCGATCGCGACGACGCAGATGCAGCCGCGGCGAGGATCGTCGAGGCGACGACGAGCGCGAGCGAGGTCACGATGATCTGGAACGCGAGCAGCGCCTCGAAGCCGAGCACCGCCCAGTAGCGACGCGGCGTACATGCCGCGGGCGAGCAGTGAGCAGGACGAACGCCAGGAGCACGCGCGCCGGGCAGCGAGCCGCCGTGGCGGCGAAGGTCGTGGACGTCGGCGCGCCGACGAGCACGGCGGCGGCCAGCACCACCGCCGACGGCGATGGCGATCACGAGCGGCGTCGGTCGCTCGTCCGGCCGAGCGGCGTGAGGGCGGCGCGGGCCGCGAGCAGGTCGGCCTCGCGGCGCTGCGAGCGTGTCTGCTCGGGCTCTTCCGCCGTCTCCTTCTGCGCGGCCGTCTCCCGCTCGGCGTGGGCCATCACGCCACCTGCGCCCCGGCCAGTCGGGTGCAGAGTGCCCGCGCGGCGGCCTCGGGATCCTCGGCGTCGGCGATCGCACGCAGCACACACGCCCGCTCGGCGCCGGCGGCGAGCACCTCGGCGAGGTTGCCGGCGTCCAGGCCGCCGATCGCGAAGAACGGCACCGGCGCGTGGGCCGCGGCGTAGCGGACGAGCTCGAGCCCACCGCGGGGCGGCCCGGCTTGGTCGGCGTCGCGTGGACGGGCCCGACGCCGATGTAGTCGACCAGCTCGGGGTCGACCGCGTCGATCTCGGCCGGGGCGTGGGTGGAGAGGCCGATCAGCAGTCCGGCCCGACCAGCTCGCGGGCCTCGCGCGACCGGCATGTCGTCCTGGCCGACGTGCACGCCGTCGGCGCCCACCTCGGCCGCCACGAACGGACGGTCGTTGACGATCAGCAGCGCGCCGAGCTGCTCGCACAGCGACCCGCGTGGCGTTGGCGACGGCCGTCAGCTCGTCGTCGGCGAGCATGCTTCTCGCGCAGCTGGACGACGTCGACGCCGCCGGCGACGGCGGCGCCGGAGCAGGTCCGGCAGCGCGTGCCCGGCAGGGCGACGGAATCGCAGCACGAGGTACAGCCGCGCGGCGGCCAGCCGCGCGCGGCGCTCGGATCCTGGGTCGACGGACGCCATCTCGCACGAAGTCTCGCACGCCGCCTGCTCCGGCAGGCCGAGGCGGGGCTAGCATCAACGGGGTGCAGCGAGACCGACCGAGTCGACGTGGCCGTCGTCGGCGGCGGCATCATCGGCCTGTCGGTCGCCTGGCGCGCGCGCCAGCGGGGCATGAGCGTGGCCGTGCTCGAGCGCGGGCAGACGGGCGCGGCGCCTCGCACGTGGCCGCCGGCATGCTCGCGCCGGTGGCCGAGGTGGAGTTCGGCGCCGCGGCTGAGACGGCTGCTCGAGCTGGGGCTGCGCTCGGCGCGCATGTGGCCCGAGTTCGCCGCCGAGCTGGCGAGCGCGCAGCGGCATCGAGGTGGGCCTGCGCCGGACGGGCACGCTGCTGGTCGCGCGCGACGAGGACGAGGCGCGCGAGCTGGAGCGCCAGCTCGCGCTGCGCGACTCGCTCGGGCTCGACGTGCGAGCGCCTGCGTGCCAGCGAGGCGCGCGAGCGCGAGCCGGCCTGGCGCCGACGGTGCGGCTGGCGCTCGAAGTCCCCGGCGATCACTCGGTCGATCCCCGCCTGGTGCTGGACGCGCTGCGCCGGTGCGCGCCTGCGCGTCGGGGGTGAGCCTACGCGAGCAGCGCGCCCGTCGCGCGCGTCGAGCTCGACGCGCGGGCACGATCGCCACGGGCGTGCAGCTCGGCCAGCGGCGAGGAGCTCGCCGCGCCGGGCGCCGTCGTGCTCGCCGCCGGCGCGTGGAGCGAGCCGATCGATGGCCTGCCCGCCGGCGCGCGGGTCCCGGTGCGACCGGTCAAGGGTCAGATCCTGCGGCTGCGCGATCCCGCCGGCCCCGGCCTGCTGGGCGCGGGTGCTGCGCTTCGAGGGCGGCTATCTCGTTCCGCGCGCCGACGGTCGCTACGTGCTCGGCGCCACGGTCGAGGAGCGCGGCTTCGAGCTCGGAGCCGACCGCGGGCGGCGTGTACGAGCTGCTGCGCGACGCCCACGAGCTGGTGCCCGGGATCCGCGAGCTCGAGATCGAGGAGCTCTCCTCGGGCTGCGTCCCGGCACCCCCGACAACGCGCCTGCGATCGGCGCCGGCGCGCTGGCGGGGCTGGTGTGGGCGACGGGCACCACCGCAACGGCATCCTGCTCGCGCCGCTGACGGCGGCCGACGTCGTGCGCCTGCTCGACGGGCCGGGACCGAGCTCGACCCGGGCTCGGCGAGGACGAGCTCGCGCGGCTGCTCAGCTCCTTCTCGCCGCTGCGCTTCGCCTCCGCGGCCTCGGCGGGCTCGACGGCCGCTCTGGCCGGCGAGCCGGTGGGGGCAGGCGGTGATCTCCTCAACGGCGAGCGCGCCGATGTGCCGGCTGGCGAGACGGTGGCCGGCGGTGCTCGCGCGGGCTCGGCGTCTCGGCCGCGGACGCGCGCGGGGTCGCCGTGGCGGTCGACGGCGAGGTCGTTCCGCGCGCCGCGCTGGGAGTCGTTCGCGCTCGCGCCGAGAACGCGCGCGTCGAGGTGCTGACGGCGATGCAGGGAGGATGAGCGGGCATGTCCGAGCAGCTCGCCGGTCCGATCGTCGACGGGCGCCGAGGCCGGCGCGCGCTGGCGGGCGTGCCGAGGACCCGCTGACGATCGCCGGGCGCACCTGCGCTCGCGGCTGCTGCTCGGCACGCGGCGGATTCCCGTCGCTGCGAGCTGCTCGCGGAGGCGATCGCGGCCAGCGGCTGCGAGCTGGTGACGGTGGCGCTGCGGCGCGTGGACTCGGCGCGCCGGCGCGCCGGCGGCTCGCTGATCGACGTGCTCGCCGGCGCGGGCGTCGCAGCTGCTGCCGAACACGGCCGGCTGCCACACCGCCCGCGACGCCGTCCTGACCGCGAAGCTCGCGCGCGAGGCGTTCGACACCGACTGGATCAAGCTCGAGGTGATCGGCGACGAGGACACGCTGCTGCCCGACGCGCCCGAGCTGCTGCGCGCCGCCGAGGAGCTCGTCGACGAGGGCTTCGTCGTGCTGCCCATACACGACCGACGACCCTGTGCTCGCGCGCCGCCTGGTCGACGTCGGCTGCGCCGCCGTGATGCCGCTGGGCTCGCCGATCGGCAGCGGCATGGGTATCCGCAACCCCTACAACATCGCCCTCGATCCGCGAGGCCGTGGACGTGCCGGTCGTGCTCGACGCCGGCGTCGGCACAGCCTCGGATGCCGCGCTGGCGATGGAGCTGGGCTGCGACGCCGTGATGGCCGCCTCGGCGATCTCGCGCGCGCAGGACCCGGTGACGATGGCGCGCGCGATGCGCGGCGCGGTGCGGGGCGGGCCGCCTCGCGCGGCGCGCCGGGCGCATTCCCCGCGCGGCTCTACGCCGACCGCGCTCGACCACCGACGAGGGCCTGCCCGAGCTCACTTGACGACTTCGATCGTCCCGTTCATCGAGGCCGGGTGGATCGTGCACTCGTAGTGGATCACCCCGGGCTTCGGCGTCTTGATCTCGTACGTGGCGCCTTCGCCGAAGTCCTTGGAGGCGAACTGCTGAGGACCGCTCTCGCTGGTGACGTTGTGTTCGACCGAGTCGTAGTTGGTCCACTTCGAGCGTGCGTGCCCACCTTCACCTGCACCGTGTCGGGGTTGATCGCGATGTTGCGGTAGGCGATCTGCGACCGTGCCGCTCTGGATCGGAGCCGAGGAGGACGGGCGAGGCGTACTTCGGTGTGGTGGCGACTTTGAAGCTGCTCGCCCCGGTCGCGGCGGAGCTCGTGGCGCTGGTCGCTCCGCTGGACGCTCCGGAGCTGCCGGAGGAACCGCATCCCGCCGCGAGCAACAGCGCCGCCGAGGCGGCCAGGACGGCGCTCGCTCTGATCGTCTGTCCGGTTGCTTTCTGCATGCTTTCGCCGCGTCACGTTCGCACATCGCCGGGCGGCCAGGCCCAGCGCCTAGACTGGCCGCCTCATGTCGCCAAGGCACTTCCTCACAGGCGCCGAGCTGACGCGCCAGGAGCTCGACGCGCTGCTCGACCGCGCGCTCGAGCTGAAGGCGAGCGCCGCTGTCCTCCAGCGCGCTCGCGGGACGCAGCGTCGCGCTGATCTTCGAGAAGCCCTCCACGCGCACGCGCGTGTCGTTCGAGGTCGGGATCGACGAGCTCGGCGGCCACGCCCGTCGTGCTGCGCGCGGAGGAGCTCCAGCTCTCGCGCGGCGAGGCGCTGCGCGACACCGCGCTCGTGCTCTCGCGGCACGTCGCCGCGGTCGGGCTGCGCACCGGCCCCGACGAGGTGCTCGAGGAGCTCGCCGCCCACAGCTCTGTTCCCGTCTTCAACATGCTCACCGCCAGACACCATCCCTGCCAGGCGCTCGCCGACCTGCTGACGCTGCGCGAGGCGTGCGGCTCGCTTGCAGGGCCTGCGGGTCGCCTACGTCGGCGACGGCAACAACGTCGCCCGCTCGCTCGCGTCGCTGGGCACGCTCGCGGGGCTGCACGTCGCGGTCGCCTCGCCGCCTGGCTACTCGCTCGAGAACGAGCTCGCGCTGCCGGCCGGCGCGACGGGGCTCGTGACGCTCCACGAGCGATCCGCTGCGAGGCGGTGCAGGGCGCGTGCGCGGTCTACACCGACGTCTGGGTGAGCATGGGCGACGAGGCAACCGCCGCAGGAGCGCCGCGCGCGCGCTCGCGCGCTACCGGGTCGACGACGCCCTGCTCGACGCCGCCGCTCCGGGCGCGTTCGCGATGCACGACCTGCCCGCCCACCCCGGCGAGGAGATCACGGCCGAGGTCCTCTACGGCGACGCGCCAGCGCATCTGGGACCAGGCCGAGAACCGCCGCCACGCTCAGAAGGCGCTGCTGGAGCTGTTGCGTGAGCATCGCGGCGTGAGCCCGCCAGCCGACACGGCGTCTGCGAGCGCACCGCCCGCAGCGGGGCGAGGAGCTCGAGCTCGAGATCGACTCGCTCGCCTTCGGCGGCGAGGGCGTCGCGCGGCTCGGCGACGGCGGCTACGTCGTGTTCGTCGCCGGCGGCGATCCCCGGCGATCGCGTGCGCGCGGTCGTCCACAAGCGCAAGCGCAGCCTACGCCCACGCCCGCACGCTCGAGGTGCTGCAGCCCGAGCCCCGAGCGGATCGCCGCCGCTGGCCGACCATCCGGGCGTGCCCTGGCAGGTGCTGCCCTACGAGCGCCAGCTCGAGATCAAGCAGCGGCCAGGTCGACGAGGCGCTGCGGCGGATCGGGCGGCTGGACGGGTTCGAGCTGGAGGAGATCGTGCCCGGCCGTGGAGCAGTGGCGCTACCGCAACAAGCTCGAGTACTCCTTCGGTGAGCGACGGACGGCGAGCTGGTGTGCGGCTTCCACGCCCCCGCCGGCGGCAACCGGGTGGCGCCGATCGAGCGACTGCCTGCTGGCCTCCGAGCGGGGCAACCAGGCGCGCGAGGTGGCGCTGCGCTGGTGTCGCGAGCAGGGCCTGCACGGCCTGGGAGCGCGGTCGCCGGCGCGGGCCGCGGGGCGCGCCCCGCGGGCGAGCGTCGCCGGCGCCGGCAGCCGGACGGTCGCGCGCGGCTGCGCAACCTCGTCGTGCGCGAAGGCCGGCGCACCGGCGCGCTGCAGGTCCGGCTCGTCACGACCGACGGCGAGCTCGAGGCGGGCGCGCTCGCCGCGGCGCTGAGCGAGCGCGCTCGGAGACTCGCTCTCGGCGGCGTCCTGTGGACGCGCTCGCGACAGCCTCGCCGAGACCACCGCCGGCGGCGAGACCGAGCTCGTGTGGGGCGAGGCGCGAGCTGCCCGAGCGCCTCGGCGAGCTCGACCTGCTGATCTCCCCCGAGGCGTTCTTCCAGACGAACACCGAGATGGCCGAGGTGCTCTACGGCGTCGTCGCGCGAGTACGCCGCGCTCGAGGGCTGGGAGCGGGTGTACGACCTCTACTGCGGCATCGGCACGATCGCGCTCACGCTCGCGCCGCGCGCGGGCGAGCTGTGGGGGATCGAGCTCGTCGAGCGAGGCGGTCGCCGACGCGATCGCGGGCGCGCGGCGCAACGAGGTCACCAAGGCCCACTTCTTCGCCGGCGACACCCGCCTGGCCCTGCGCGAGCTGCTCGAGCGCGCCGGCCGCCCGGACGTCGTCGTCGTCGACCCGCCCCGCGCGGGCCTCTCCAAGAAGGTCGTCCACCGGATCATCGAAGCGGCCCCGCGAGCGGATCGTCTACGTCTCCTGCAACCCCACCACGCTCGCCCCCAACGCCGCCGAACTCGTGGAGGCGGGCTGGGCGCTGCGGCGGGTGCGCCCCGTGGACATGTTCCCCCAGACGCACCACATCGAGTGCGTCGCGCTGTTCGAGCGGCGAGCCGCCATCGCTCCTCGCTCGCTCGCGTCGCCGACCCCGCGTCCTTGACTGCGGCCGCGTCTCCCGACGTCGCGGGTAGGCTTTCGCCGATGCGCGCCGTCGACGATCCGCGAGCAGGAGATCGTGATCGAGGAGCACCCCGACCCGGAGCCCGGCACCGGCGAGGTGCTCGTGCGCGTGCGCGCGGCCGGGCTCAACGGCGCCGACATGATGCAGCGGCGCGGGCTCTACCCGGCGCCGCCCGGGCTCGCCGCAGGACATCCCCGGGATGGAGCTCGCGGGCGAGGTGCGCCGCGCTCGGCCCCGGCGGCGAAGCGCTTCGCGGTCGGCGACCGCGTGATGGCGATCGTCGGCGGCGGCGCCCAGGCGGAGCTCGCACGTCGTGCACGAGCGCCAGCTGATGCCGGTGCCCGGCGGCGCTCGACTGGCCCGCGGCGGGCGGCCTGCCGGAGGTCTTCACGACCGCCCACGACGCGCTCTTCACCCAGGCGGAGCTGCGGCCCGGCGAGCGCCTGCTCGTGCACGGCGGCGCCGGCGGCGTCGGCACCGCCGCGATCCAGCTCGGCCGCGCCGCCGGCGCGCGCGTCGACCGCGACCGTGCGCGACGAGCGAGCTGCGCGAGCGGTCGCCGCGCTCGGCGCCGAGGCGATCGCGCCCGAGGGCTTCGCCGAGCAGGGCCCGTTCGACGTGATCCTCGAGCTGGTCGGCGCGCCCAACCTCGCCGAGAACCTGCAGGCGCTCGCCGACCGGCGGGCGGATCGTGCGTGATCGGCGTGGCGGCGGGCGCCAAGGGCGAGCTCAACCTGCTCGCGCTGATGGGCAAGCGCGCGCGCATCCACGGCTCGACGCTGCGCGCCCGCTCGCTCGAGGAGAAAGCGCTCGCGGCGCGGCGCGTCGAGCACGAGGTGCTGCCGCTGTTCGAGGCGGCAGCGCTGCGCGTGCCGGTCGCCGAGACGTTCCCGCTGGACGAGGCCGCGGCGGCCTACGAGCGCTTCGCCGCCGGCGGCAAGCTCGGCAAGATCGTGCTCGAGCGTCCGCCGCCGCGCTCGCTCAGTAGGGCGGCTGCGCCGCGTACCAGTCGCCGAGCGCGCGGAAGGCGTCCCAGAAGGCGCGCTTGGCGTCCTGTTCGTCGAGCGACTCGTCGATGTTGGGCACGTACAGCGCGTCGATCGTCGGCGTCAGCTGCTGGATCTCGCCGAGGCGCGGCTCGAGCTGGCCGCGCGAGCGGGATGTCCATCTCGCCGAGCGCGCGCGAGCGCCTCCGCGGCCCATCACGACGATGATCTTCGGCTGCACGATCGCGATCTCCTCGACGACGCGCGCGATGCACGCGAAGTCGGCGAGCGACGGCGTCGCTGAGCGGGCACTTCACGCACAGCGTCCCGTAGACCGCGAGCGGGTCGATCGACAGGCGCTTGAGCGACTTCATCAGCGCGCCGCCGGCGCGCCCGTAGAAGGCGACGCCCTCCTCGATCTCCGAGGGCAGCGGCGCGTGCTTGAGCAGCATGATGTCCGCCTGCGGATGGCCCGAGCCGAGCACCGGCATGAGGTTGCCGCGCGGGCAGTGCGGGCAGGCCTGCAGCTCGCGCGTGAGCGTGTTCAGCTCACGGATCGCGCGCTCGAGGTACTTCTCGCGGATCTCGTCATCGGTCACGGGCATCGACCCCGAGGGATTTGACGGCTGCTCGTCTTGTCCTTGGCGGTGCATCAGTCGTTGCGCCGCGCCGTGCGCTCCCGACCTGCGCCCGCCGCTGCCCGACGCACGGCCGAGCCGTCTCAGCCTGCGCGCCTTGCTCGCCCGCCGCGCCGAGCGCGGCGTCGCCCGCGTCTGCAGGAACTTCAGCGCCTGCACGTACAGCAAGCGAGGAGGGCCGCGTGAGGATCTCGGCGTCGCGCAGCGACTGCAGGAACTCCCGCGGGCCGTCGAAGTCGCGCATCCGGATCCGCACCGAGCCGAGGCCCTGGGCGACGTGCGAGTCCGAGCCGGCGCCCGCGGCGATCCGGTACTTGGCGGCGAAGCGCGTCCGCCTCCTCGTTGAACGCGCCGATCGCCACGCGCGGGTTGAAGACCTCGATCGCGTCGACCTCGTCGAGGATCGTGCAGCAGGTGCTCGTAGTCGGGCACCGAGTGCATGCGGTCGAACGGGTGGGGCACGTACACGAGCCCGCCCTGGCGCTTGATCTCGGCGACCGTCTCCTCCAGCGTCAGCCCGCGCGGGATCTTCTCCTCGATGAACAGGCCGATCACCTCGCCCTGGCCGGCCGTCTTGACCTCCTCGCCGACGATCACCTTCACGCCGGCGTCGGCCGCCTGCGCGCTGGGCCTCGAGCGCGCCGGAGATCTCGTTGTGGTCGGTCACCGCGATCGCGCCGAGGCCCTGCTCGCGCGCGGTCGCCAGCAGCACCTCGACCGGCGTGGCGCAGTCGTGGGAGTGGTCGGTGTGCATGTGCAGGTCGACGTCGATCAGCGGCCGTCCGCGACAGCACGCGTCGAGCGCCGGCGTCGCCTGCGGGTGCGTGGCGGCGGGCGGCGAGCGCCGCGTAGAGCTCCTCGAGCTCGTCGGCGGCGCCGCCGTCGTCGGGCACGAGCCGGTACTCGCCGGGGAAGTGGCGCGCCATCAGCTCGGCCGTCGCGGGCAGGCTCGCGGTGCGGGCGTCGAGACGGCCGAAGAAGCTCTCCACGAAGCGCCGCGCCACGAGCGTCGAGAGCAGCCGCTCGCTGGAGGAGTGGAAGGAGCCGACGTTGAGCGCGCGCGAGTGGCGCAGCGCGGCGTTGGACGTGCTCGGGGCGAACGGCTCGTGCACGTGGACGAAGTCGAGCTCGACCGTCGCCGAGCAGTTCCTCGATCGTGCGCGCGACGTCGATCGGCAGCGCCGGCGGTCGCCGGCCGGGCGCCCGGCTGACGACGTCGAGCACCTCGCCGACCGCGAGCACGCGGGGCGTGCCCTCCGTCGGTGCCCTCGAGCAGGCTCTGCGGCCGCGCCCCGCGGCCGCGCGCAGCGTCTCGCGCGAGGCCCCGCACCCGCTCCTGCGAGCGCGACGGCGCGAGCACCAGCACGCGGTGCCCGCGCCGCGAGAGCTCGCGCGGCGACGCGCGCGACGTGGGCGTTGACCTCGTTCTCCTCGCGCCTCCCACGGATAGGGGGACACGTGGGCGATCGAGAACGAGGCGGCCATCGACGCTGCCGATTATGCCGCCTCGCCCGCGACGGGGTCCGTTATCGCGACGCCTGTGGCTCGGCCCTGCCCGCCTTCGCCTTGCCTTTGCCCGCGCCTGCCCTGCGGGGGCGGCCCGCTTCCTGGTGGCTCCGGGGATGGCGCCGGCGTCCCCGGCCGTCCGCCATAGCGTGGCGATGAACTTCTCGGTGTCGCGCGCGCGCCTGCTCGTCGGGGCGCTGGTTGTGGGGCGACTTCATCAGGTAGGAGGAGGGGCCGTCGAGCTGCCCGCCGACGCCGTGGTTGAGCGCGAGCTTGCAGCAGCGCACGGCGTCGATCACGATGCCGGCCGAGTTCGGCGAGTCCCACACCTCGAGCTTCAGCTCGACGTTCAGCGGCACGTCGCCGAAGGCCTGGCCCTCGACGCGGATGTGGGCCCACTTGCGGTCGGTCAGCCACGGCACGTAGTCGGAGGGGCCGACGTGGACGTCGCCGGCCGGCAGCTCGTGGTCCATGATCGAGGTGACCGCGTTGGTCTTGGAGATCTTCTTGGACTCCAGCCGCTCGCGCTCGAGCATGTTGTAGAAGTCCATGTTGCCGCCCACGTTCAGCTGCGAGGTGCGCTCGATCTCCACGCCGCGCTCGGCGAACAGGCGCGCGAGCGTGCGGTGCACGATCGTCGCGCCGACCTGGGACTTGATGTCGTCGCCGACGATCGGCAGGCGGGCCTTTTTGAAGCGCTTGTCCCAGTAGTCCTCGCGGGCGATGAACACGGGGATGCAGTTGACGAAGCCGCAGCCCGCCTCGAGCATCTGCTCGACGTACCACTTGGTCGCCTGCTCGGAGCCGACCGGCAGGTAGGAGACGACCACGTCGGTGTGGGTGTCCTTGAGGATCTCGACGATGTCGGCGGTCTCGCCGGGGGCCTTGGTGATCTTCTCCTTGAGGTACTTGCCGAGGCCGTCGTGGGTCATGCCGCGGTGGACCGGCACGCCGAGCTTCTTGGGACCCGCGCCCCCTTGGCGAACTTGATCGTGTTGTTCTGCCCCGCCCAGATCGCCTCGCCGAGGTCCTTGCCGACCTTGGTCGAGTCGATGTCGAAGGCGGCCGTGAACTCGATGTCGCGCACGTGGTAGCCGCCGAGGTCGACGTGCATCAGGCCCGGGACGCGCTCGCTCGGGGTCGGCGTCGCGGTAGTAGTGGACGCCCTGGACGAACGCCGAGGCGCAGTTGCCGACGCCGATGATCGCGACGCGGACCTTCTCGTGACTGGTAGCGCGCGGCGCCGTTGGTGGAGGCGGCGCCCGTTGGCGGCGCGGCCGTTTGAGTGCTCCTTGGTCACGGGTGAGATGTCCTTTGTGAGGGCGCGCTGGCCCGGTGGTGGGCGGCCGCTGCGGCCGCCCTGCTTCTCAGGTCGGGCGGCTCGATGGGGACCGTCGCCGCCGCAAGAGATTACTCCGCCCGGCGCGTCAAGGTCACACCGACAGCTGCGCCGCGGACGTGCCAGATGCGCTGGGCGACCGTGATCAGGCTGAGCGCCGCGAGCACGTACACGGCCGGCTCCAGCAGCTCGAAGTGCCCGAGCGAGGCGCCGCGGGCGAAGAGCAGCCCGATCGCGAGGATCACGACGCGCACCGGCCGCGTGGCGATGCCGACCTTGCACTCCACGCCGAGCGCCTCGGCGCGCGCGCGGGTGTAGCTGACCATCAGCGAGGCCAGCACGGCGACGACGACGGCGGCCGCGGCGACGCGGTTGCCCTGCAGCGCGAAGTAGCCCGCGACGGCGGTCAGCACGATCCCCTCCTCGATCGCGGTCGAGCGTCGAGTCCAGGAACGCGCCGAACGGCGTGCCCTTGCCCGACATGCGCGAGTAGCGCCCGTCGAGCGTGTCCATGATCGAGCCGACGATGAACGCGACCCCGCCGAGGAAGAACAGCTGTTCCCACACGAGCACCGCGGCCACGCATGTTCAGCGCGAAGCCGGTCAGCGAGATCGCGTTGGGCGTCAGGCGCGACTCGATCAGGCGGTTGCGCACCAGCTCGCGCCGCTGCGCCCGCGCCGATCGGGGCGCCGCTGTCCGCCGCGCGCCGGCGCGCGGCGGCGCGCGGCGCGTCCGGCGCGTCGGGGTCGGCTGTCGTCGGCGCCATCCGCTGCGGGCCTAGCCGCTCGCCGTCAGCTGCACCGGCCGGACGGTGGCGAAGCGCCACGCGGCCGGCCGCGCGCGTGCGAGCCAGCTGCGCGCCGTAGGCGGACACTCCGGCCGTCAGCGCGCCGAGCAGCGCGTCGAAGATGAAGTGGTTGGCGGTGACGACGATCACGAACGTCATCAGGAGCGGGTAGAGCACCACAGCACCCGAGCCACGCTGCTGCGCACGAGCCGCGCGAGCGGCCAGCCGATCATCAGCGCGAACGCCACGTGCATCGAGGGCACGGCGGCGTAGGGGTTGAACAGCGCGCTCATCGAGGCGCTCGTGTGCGAGACGTGCACGGCGGTGAGGTCCGCGACCGGTGTCGATGAAGCCCCACTCGGGCATGAACCGCGGCGGCGCCGTCGGGAACACGAGATAGCCGACCAGCGCGATCGCCATCGCGATCATGAACATGTTGCGCACGAAGTAGAAGCTGCGGTTGTGGCGCAGGTACAGATACAGCAGCGCCGCGATCGTGACGGCGTCTGCGCGTTCACGTACAGCCAGCTCGAGCAGCTCCATCACGAGGTGGCTGCCCGAGGCCCACGCCTGGATCGAGGGCTCGACGAACAGGTGCAGCGTGCGCTCCAGCGAGATCAGGTCGCGGGCGTGCGCGAAGGCGGCGTTGGCGCTCGCCCTCGACGAGGCCCCGCACGAGGCGGTAGGCGAGGTAGGCCAGGCCGAACAGCGAGACCTGCCGCAGCGCGTCCAGCCATCCGCGGGGCAGGAGGCGCGCCTGCAGAGCGCGAGCGCGGGCGACCATCGACGGTGAAGCCTAGACGATGCTCAAGCGCAACGGGGCCCGTGATCGAAGATGCGGACAAGAGCGAAGCCGATCACGACGCGCACGCTGCTCGGCGCGGCTGGCGCGCACGCGGGTCCAGCCTCCGGCAGCTTCTTCCACGCACGCGCCGGCGCTCGCCGGGCGCCCAGTAGGGGGTGAAGCGCAGGCGCACCGTGAACGCGCCCGCGCGGGGCGCCCCGAGCGTGAACGAGTCATGGCCGGCGGACCGCAGCACGGCGGGCGCCTGCGCCAGCGGCGCCGCCCCGGCGACGGCGAACAGGCGCCAGTGCGGCGAGCGCCAGATCTCGCGCAGGTAGGGAGGCGGGGCGCCGGTCGCAGGGGCGCCACCGGCCACGCCCTCGCCCCGCAGCAGCGCGCCTCGCCGATCGCCGAGTAGTCGAGCGGCGCGTCCGGCAGCGCGACCAACGAGACCGCCTTACGCTGCAGCCAGGCGCGATAGCTGGCCGCCGTGAGCGGCGTCGATTCGTCGTAGAAGAGGCCGTTGCGATAGCGTGTCGAGCTGGCGCTCCCAGCCGCGGGCGAGCATCACCGTGGGGGCCATCCAGCGCGCCTCCCAGTGGTCGGTCGAGCGGCACCACCTCGACTCGTGCGGGCGTGGCGCCGTAGCCGACGCCGAGGCGCGCGCAGCTCGGCGAGCAGGGGCGCGTAGTAGGAGGCCGATGTGCCAGGGTCCGAGACCGCGGCGGCGAAGTCCGAGACGGGGCGTTCGCCTGCCAGTAGAGCAGCGGCGCGAGCAGCACGAGCAGCACGAGCATCCGGCGCGAGCGCAGTGGCGCTTCCGCCACGAGCAGCACCGCGAGCGGGGCCGGCGAGCAGCGCGCCGAGACGCTCGGCGTTGCCGCCCACGGGGGTGTGCAGCACATAGGCGCCGATCAGCGCGACGCGCGTACAGGAGCGCGCCGATGCGCAGCGTCCGCTGCTCTGCGGGGATCAGCGCGGCGACCGCGACAGCACGCCTGCGAGCGCCGGGAAGAACGCCGACGGCGCGAACGGCTGCGTGCCGCCTTCGGGGAACACCACGCGAGCACGCCGATCGGGCAGCAGGGCAGCGCCGGCGAGCGCCGCCGGCAGGCCGCGGCGGGGTCCCGCGAGCGCCCAGGCGAGGTAGGCGAGCGCGAGGAACGCCCCGGCCACGGGGCTCGCCACGGGACACAGCAGCGCCAGCGCGAGGCGGCCGTCCAGCGGCCCCGCTGGGCGGCGAGCAGCGAGCCCAGCCCGACCGCGAGGCCGAGGTCGAAGGGGACGCGGCTGGAAAGCAGGCTGATCGCGGCGCCCAGCGCGAACCAGAGCGCGGCGAGCGCGCGGCGCGGCCGCCGAAGCGCCCCCGCACGAGCAGCGCGAACAGCCACGCCGCGGCGGTCATCGGCGAGCGCCGCGAGCAGCTGCGGGCCGAGCAGCGCGCCGAGCGCGGGCGCGAGCAGGGAGTAGGCCGGCAGGTGGTGGCCGGCGTACCAGCCGTTGTCCCACAGCGTGAAGCCCTGGCGCGAGAACAGGTCGCTGCGGTAGCTGGCGGCGGCGAGATCGGCGCTGGGCGGGGCGAGCAGGACATACACGAGCCCGAGCACCGCGGTCAGCGTCCACGGCGGGATCGCCCGAGGCCCGCCGCGGCCGGGCCGGGGCGCCGCTGCGCCGCCAGCCGCTCGATGCCCGTCGGGCGGGTCGCGGCGCCCACTCCGCTCATGCCGCAGCCAGGAAGGCCGCGACCCGGTCGATCAGGTCGGGCCGGTCGAGCCACGGCCAGTGGCCGGCGTCGGCCAGCTCGAGGAGCTCGGCCTGAGGGAGGGCGTCGGCGTAGGCGCGGCCGAAGCGGCCCGGGATGTAGGGATCGCGCATGCCCCACGCGACCAGCGCCGGCATCTCGAGCGTCCCGAGCCGGGCGCCGGCCGCGGCGAGGACGTCGGGCGGCGAGCTGCGGTACAGCCGCAGGATCGCCCGCTGGGTGCCCTGGTCGAAGTGGTCGAGCACGCTGTCCAGCCACGACTCGGGCAGCGGTCCCGGCGTGGCGTTGGCCTCCCGGGTCAGGAGCGCGGCGACGAAGCGGGTCGTCGCGCCCATCGCGAGCTCGCCGAGCAGGGGGGTGCGCCAGATGCGCGCCGTGCGGTGCCAGCGGTAGCCGGGCAGGAACGGGACGGCGTTGATGAGCACGAGCCGCTCGACGCGCTCGGGCAGGCGCTGCGCGAACGCGAGCCCCACGGCGCCCCAGTCGTGCATCACGAGCTGGACCCGCTCGACCCCCACGTGGTCCAGGAAGCGCTCGATGAAGCGGTCGTACTCGTCGATCGTGTAGCGCAGCGAGCCGGGCTTGCCGGAGCGTCCGAAGCCCGGGCAGGTCCGGGCCAGGCCGCCGCTGCGCGTCCAGGAACGCCCGCCATTCGTCGGAGTTGCTCGGGACGCCGTGCAGGTACAGCGGCACGGCGCCCGCGTCGGGCGCCGGGGCGCTGCGCCAGAACACGGGCAGCCCGTCGATGTCCTCGCCGTGGTCGCTCAGCTCGGGCACCGCGCCGAGGATAGACCGGCCGGCGCGGCTACGGTGGGCGAGATGATCCCCGCCCCGGCCTCACCAGCCGCGCTCGCTGGCGGCCGCCGAGCCGCGCGCGCGGGTGCGGCGCGTGCGCGATCGCCTGCGCGAGGTCTACGGGATCCCGCTGATGGCGCCCGCACGGGCATCCGCATCGCCGAGCTGGTCCTGACGGTGCTCTCGCAGTCCACCAACGACCGCAACCGCGACGTCGCCTACCTGCGCCTGCGCGAGCGCCTGCCGCTGTGGGAGCAGGTGCGGGATGCGCCCGTCGCGGAGGTCGAGGAGGCGATCCGCCCCGGCGGGATCTCGAAGGTCAAGTCCGCCCGCATCCAGGCGATCCTGCGGGCGATCAGCGACCGACCCGCGGGGACGCCGCCGCCGGCCTCTCGCTGGACTGGTTGCGCGACGCGCCGATCGCGGCAGGCGCGCGACTACCTCACGCGCCTGCCCGGCGTGGGGCGCAAGACGGCGGCGTGCGTGCTGCTGTTCGCCTACGGCCGGCGCGAGGTGCCCGGTCGACACGCACGTCTCGCGCGTCGGCACGCGCCTCGGCCTGCTGCGCGCGGGCGCCCCCTTCGACGAGCTCCACGACGAGATGCTCGCGCTGACCCCGCCCGGGGAGGAGCTCGAGCTGCACGTCAACCTGCTGCGCCACGGCCGCCGCACCTGCCACGCGCGCCCTCCGGCCTGTCGGCGACTGCGCGCTCGCGCGCATGTGCCCGAGCCGGGGCCTGTTCGACTGATCGCGACGGGCAGCCGCGGGAAGGGTCAGCCGCGCGGCAGCACGGCGAAGGCGATCACCGCGTAGTGCAGCCCGGCGGCGACGATCACGAGCGCTGTGGAAGACCTCGTGGTAGCCGAACACCTTCGGCCACGGGTTCGGGCGCCCGCTCGCGTAGATGACCGCGCCGAGCGCGTACAGCAGCGCCGCCCGTGGCCAGCCCGGCGACGCCGAGCCAGCCGATCGCCGCGGGCAGCTCGCCGAAGACCGCCGCCGTGACGAGGCCGAGCGCGACGTAGACGCCAGCGAACAGCCACTTCGGCGCGTCGATCCAGAGCGAGCTTGAACACGACCCCGCCGAGCGCTCCGGCCCACAGCGACGATCAGGATCGTCGTCGCCAGCGTCCCCTTCAGCGCCAGCAGCGCCACGGGCGTGTAGGTGCCGGCGATCAGCACGAAGATCATCGAGTGGTCGAGGCGTCGCATCCAGCGCCGCGCGCGCGGGCGCCAGGTGACGCGGTGGTACAGGGCGCTCGTGCCGAGCAGCGCCGAGACGGCCACCGCGTAGATCGCTGCCGCGAGGCGCGCGCGTCCGTCCGAGGCCGCCAGGATCAGCGCCACGCCGCACGCCAGCGAGACGAAGAAGGCGTAGGCATGGAGACACCGCGCAGCCGGGGCTTGACCGGCATCGAGGCGATCAGGTTCATACCGAGACGGTACCGCGCTTCAGCTTCTCGCGTGCCCGCTCGGGCGTGACGGTGACGACGTCCCATGCCAGCCCGACGCGCGCGAGCGCGAGGATCAGCCACCCGGAGGGGTCGAACTCGTACCAGCGCAGCCCGTGGAAGGCCGAGCTGCGGGAAGGCGTGGTGGTTGTGGTGCCAGGCCTCGCCGAGCGACGGCAGCGCGAGCCAGAACACGTTCGTGGACTCGTCGTCGGTCTCGAAGCGCCGCCGACCGAAGAAGTGGCAGATCGAGTTGATGCTCCAGGTGATGTGGTGGACGAGGAAGATCCGCACGAGGCCGCCCCACAGCAGCGCGCTGAGGCCGCCCGCGACGAGCGAGCCGCCGCTGAGCGCGAAGCCGAGCAGGAACGGCAGCAGCAGGCTGTAGAGGGCGATCAGCGGGAAGCTCTTGTTGATGCGGCGCATCGTCGCGGTCTTCGAGGAGGTCGCGGCGCGAAGCGTTTGCGACGACGCCTGCCCGTGGGTCTCGAACAGCCAGCCCACGTGGGCGTGCCAGAGGCCCGCTCAGCATCCCCTGCAGGCCCGCGCCATGGCCGGCGTGGGGACTGTGCGGGTCGCCCTCTTCGTCGGTGAAGGTGTGGTGCTTGCGGTGGTCGGCGACCCAGTCGATCACCGGTCCCTGAAGCGACAGCGAGCCGAGCACCGCGAGCGTGTAGCGGAGCCAGCGCCGGGTCTCGAAGGCGCGGTGGGTGAGCAGGCGGTGGAAGCCGACGGTGACGCCGAACGCGCTGAGCACGTACATGATCGCGAAGATCGCCAGGTCGCGGGGGCCGAGGAAGCTGTTCCACAGCACCACGGCCGCGACGATCACGCCGAGGAAGGGGATCACGACCGCGGCGATGTTGACGTTGCGCTCGAGGCGGGTCACGCACGATCCACTACCCCAACGGGGGCGGGAGGTTACGTGCCGCGCCTTCGCATAGCCGCCACTTGAAGCCCATGAGCAAATCTGCCACACTAAGACTCAGATTTATATCAGCATACCCGAAGGAGCATTCTCACATGGCCAAGACCATAGGCATCGACCTCGGCACGACGAACTCGTGCATGGCCGTGCTCGAGGGTGGCGAGCCCACCGTCATCGAGAACGCCGAGGGCGGCCGCACGACCCCGTCCGTCGTCGCGTTCACGGCCTCCGGCGAGCGCCTCGTCGGCACGGTCGCCAAGCGCCAGGCCGTCACCAACCCGCAGAACACGATCTTCTCGATCAAGCGCTTCATGGGCCGCAAGGAGGCCGAGGTCCGCGAGGAGGAGTCGATCGTCCCCTACAAGGTCGTCTCCGGCCCCAACGGCGACGCCCGCGTCGAAGCCGGCGGCGAGCAGCACTCGCCGCCGGAGATCTCCGCGATGATCCTGCAGAAGCTGAAGTCCGACGCCGAAGCGTATCTGGGCGAGACGGTCGACTCGGCGCGTCATCACCGTCCCCGCGTACTTCAACGACGACCAGCGCCAGGCGACCAAGGACGCCGGCAAGATCGCCGGCCTCGACGTCAAGCGCATCATCAACGAGCCCACCGCCGCCTCGCTGGCGTACGGCCTCGACAAGGAGAGCAGACCAGACGATCCTCGTCTTCGACCTCGGCGGCGGCACCTTCGACGTGTCCGTGCTGGAGATCGGCGACGGCGTGTTCGAGGTCAAGTCGACCGCCGGCGACAACCACCTCGGCGGCGACAACTTCGACAAGGCGATCGTCGACTGGCTCGTCGCCGAGTTCAAGAAGTCCCAGGGCATCGACCTGTCCGCCGACCCGATGGCGCTGCAGCGCCTCTACGAGGCGGCCGAGAAGGCCAAGATCGAGCTCTCCACGACCCAGGAGACGCAGATCAACCTGCCGTTCATCACGGCCGACGCCTCCGGGCCCAAGCACCTCGACACGCGCCTCACCCGCGCCAAGCTCGCCGAGCTGACCTCCGACCTGCTCGACCGCGTCGTCGCGCCGGTGCGCCAGGCGCTCGACGACGCCAAAGACAAGGGCGTCAAGGAGATCGACCACGTCGTGCTCGTCGGCGGCATGACGCGCATGCCCGCCGTGCAGGAGAAGGTCAAGGAGCTGACCGGCAAGGAGCCCCACCGCGGCGTCAACCCCGACGAGGTCGTCGCCGTCGGCGCCGCGATCCAGGCCGGCGTGCTCGCCGGCGACGTCAAGGACGTGCTGCTGCTCGACGTCACCCCGCTGACGCTCGGCATCGAGACCAAGGGCGGCGTGATGACGAAGCTGATCGAGCGCAACACGACGATCCCGACCCGCAAGGGCGAGGTCTTCTCGACGGCCGAGGACAACCAGCCCTCGGTCGAGATCCACGTGCTGCAGGGCGAGCGCGAGATGGCCCAGTACAACAAGTCGCTCGGCAAGTTCCAGCTCACCGGCATCCCGCCGGCGCCGCGCGGCATCCCGCAGATCGAGGTCGCCTTCGACATCGACGCCAACGGCATCCTCAACGTCTCGGCCAAGGATCTCGGCACCGGCAAGGAGCAGAAGATCGAGATCAAGGCCGGCTCCGGGCTGTCCGAGGACGAGATCAAGAACATGGTCTCCGACGCCGAGTCCCACGCCGAGGAGGACCGCCGCGCGCGCGAGCTCGCCGAGGCGCGCAACAACGGCGAGAACGCCGCCTACCAGGCCGAGCGCCAGCTCGCCGAGCTCGGCGACCAGGTCGACGCCGACTCCAAGGCGCGCATCGAGGCAGGCGATCAAGGAGGTCCGCGAGGCGCTCGAGTCCGAGGACCCGGCGCGATCAACGCCAAGGCCGAGGCGCTGCAGAGCGCCTTCCACGCGGTCTCCGAGGCGATGTACCAGCGCGCCCAGGAGCAGGCGGCGGCGTCGCGGCAACGGCGCCGTCCAGCGACGGAGCCGGCGAGCCGTCCTCCGACGACGAGGACGTCGTCGACGCCGAGGTCGTCGACGAGCCGAAGGCGTAGGCCGCGATGAGCGATCACCGAGCAGACGATCAGCAGGAGCAGCCCGCTCCCGGCGCGAAGGCGCCGGCGGGCGGCGGCGAGGCGTCGGCGTCGAGGCAGGCCGTCGACGGCCGAGCCGACGCCGGCTCGCCAGCGCCGAGCGTTCCCGCCGCCGGCCGCCGAGCAGGACGCCGCCGAGCGTCGAGGGCGACCTCGACGAGCTCGTCGCACGGCCGCCCAGCGCGACGAGTACCTGGCGCTGGCCCAGCGCACCCAGGCCGACTTCGAGAACTACCGCAAGCGCGTCGCCCGCGAGGCCGCCGCGCGCCCAGGAGCGCGGCGTGCGTCAAGCTGGCCAAGGAGCTGCTGCCGGCGCTCGACAACCTCGACCGGGCGCTCGACGGCGGCCGACGCAGGACGACCCGCTGCTCGAGGGCGTGCGGCTCGTGCGCTCGGAGCTCGCAGGCGCGCTCGCGCGCGTCGGCATCGAGTCCTTCTCGCCCGTGGGCGAGGCGTTCGACCCGTCCCTGCACGAGGCGGTGGCCACGGCTCCCGCAGCCCGCTGACGGCAGCCGCGAGCGGCACCGTCGTCGAGGTCTACCAGCCCGGCTACCGCCTGGGCGAGAGCATCATCCGTCCGGCGCGCGTGGTCGTGGCGGCGTAGCCGGAGGCGTCGCAGATGGCAACGCGTCCCGACTACTACAAGACGCTCGGGGTCGACAAGAAGGCGACCGCCGAGGAGATCAAGAAGGCCTACCGCAAGCTCGCGCGCCAGTACCACCCCGACCGCAACCCCGACGACAAGGAGGCCGAGGCGCGCTTCAAGGAGATCTCCCAGGCCCACGACGTGCTCGGCGACCCCGAGAAGCGCAAGCAGTACGACAGCGGCACCGGGCCCTTCGCCACCGGCGCCGGTCCCGGCGGCGGCTTCGGCGGCTTCGGCAACTTCGACTTCGACGCCTCCTCGATGGGCGACATCCTCTCCAACCTGTTCGGCGGCGTCGGCGGCAGCGGGCGGCGCGTGCGCAGCGCCAGCGACCGCGCGCCGGAGCGCGGCGCCGACCTGGAGGCGCAGGTCTCGATCTCCTTCGACCAGGCGATCGCGCGGCGCGCAGGTGCCGCTGCAGGTGCCGATGCACGCCACCTGCCACGACCTGCCACGGCACCGGCGCCAAGCCGGGCACCACGCCGTCGGTCTGCCCGCGCTGCGAGGGCCGCGGCATCGAGACCCAGGGCCAGGGCATGTTCTCGATCTCCCAGCCGTGCTCGCGCTGCGGCGGCTCGGGCACGGTGATCGAGGACCCCTGCCCGACCTGCCACGGCTCGCGGCGCCGTGCGCACCGTCAAGCGCCTGCGCGTGAACATCCCCGCCGGCGTGCGCGACGGCAGCCGCATCCGCCTCGCCGGCAAGGGCGAGGCCGGGCCGCACGGCGGCCCGCCGGGCGACCTGTACCTGATCACCCACGTCGCGCCCTCGCCCGTGTTCAAGCGCAAGGGCGAGAACCTCGAGGTCGAGGTGCCGCTGACGATCCCCGAGGCGCTGCGCGGCGCCGAGGTGCAGGTGCCGACGCTCGAACGGCACGAAGACGCTGCGCGTGCGTCCCGGCACCACGCACGGCACGGTCCAGCGCCTGCGCGGCGAGGGCCCGCCGAAGCTCGGCGCGGCTCGCCGGCCGCGGCGACATCCACTACCGCTTCGTGATCGACGTGCCCGAGCAGCTCAGCGACGAGCAGCGCAGGCCGTCGAGGCGCTGTCCAAGTCGCTCAACGGCGAACCCGCGCGCGCGGCTGTTCGCGACGGCGCGACGGTCGGCGGGCGCTCCGGCAGGAGGCGGCGAGGCGGGCGAGCGCGATGCCGGACGAGCCGTCGGCGCGGCTCCGCGCGAGCGCAACGCCCGACGGTCACCCGCGTCGAGGTCGAGACCGACCGCGGCGTGTTCATGATCTCGGTCGCCGCCGAGCTCGCCAACATGCACCCGCAGACGCTGCGCATGTACGAGGCGCGCGGGCTGATCGAGCCCAAGCGCTCGCCCAAGGGCACGCGCCTGTACTCGCAGGAGGACGTCGAGCAGCTGCGGCGCATCCAGGAGATGACGGC
Organism: uncultured Solirubrobacteraceae bacterium; assembly: GCA_963743505.1. Classification (GTDB taxonomy): domain Bacteria; phylum Actinomycetota; class Thermoleophilia; order Solirubrobacterales; family Solirubrobacteraceae; genus Palsa-744. Next base: position 262,134 of record CAVUPZ010000006.1, read on the forward strand.
CGAGCTCGGGCTCAACCTCGCCGGCGTCGAGCGCGTGCTGCGACCTCGAGGCCGAGATCGAGAGCATGCACGCCCGCATCGAGGAGCTCGAGCTGCAGGCGCTGCAGCGCGCAGGTGCGGCTGGCCGAGGAGCTCGAGGAGGTGCGCCGCTCCTTCCGCGCCGAGCTCGCGTTCCCTACCGTGGCGGCCGAGCTCGTGCGCGCCGCCGACGTCCGTTCGCCGATTCGATCGTCGGCTGCGGAGCCGATGCGCTACGGAACCGGCAGCTGTGGCGAGGGCAGGACGCGCCGCCGACGAGCTGGCGCGTCGGCGTGACCCCCGAGCGCTCAGCGCGCTGGCCGAGGTGCGCGGCTCGCACCGTGTCACCGACCAGGCCCGAGGAGGAGCACGAGGCGCTGGAGCGCTTCGGACCGACCTGACCGAGGTCGCCGAGCAGGGCAAGCTCGACCCCGTGATCGGCCGCGACGAGGAGATCCGCCGCGTGATCCAGGTGCTCTCGCGCCGCACCAAGAACAACCCGGTCCTGATCGGCGAGCCCGGCGTCGGCAAGACGGCGATCGTCGAGGGCCTCGCCCAGCGGATCGTCTCCGGCGACGTGCCCGAGTCGCTGCGCGAGCGGCGCGTGATCGCCCTCGACATGGGCGCGCTGATCGCGGGCGCCAAGTACCGGGGCGAGTTCGAGGAGCGCCTGAAGGGGGTGCTGCAAGGAGGTCTCCGAGGCGCAGGGCAGCGTCATCCTGTTCCTCGACGAGCTGCACACGATCGTCGGCGCCGGCGCCGCCGCAGGGCGCCGTCGACGCCGCCAACCTGCTCAAGCCGATGCTCGCGCGCGGCGAACTGCGCTCCGTCGGCGCGACGACGCTCGACGAGTACCGCAAGCACATCGAGAAGGACGCCGCGCTGGAGCGCCGCTTCCAGCCGGTGATGGTCGGCGAGCCCATCGTGGCAGGACACGATCGCGATCCTGCGCGGGCTGAAGGAGCGCTACGAGGTCCACCACGGCGTCGCGCATCCAGGACAGCGCCCTGATCGCCGCGGCGACGCTCTCGCACCGCTACATCGCCGACCGCTTCCTGCCCGACAAGGCGATCGACCTGATCGACGAGGCGGCCTCGCGGCTGCGCATCGAGATCGACTCGCTGCCGACCGAGATCGACGAGGTCGACCGGCGCGTGATGCAGCTGGAGATCGAGCTCACCTCGCTGCGCAAGGAGAAGGACGAGGCCTCCAAGGAGCGCCGCGAGGCGATCGAGCGCGAGCTCGCCGAGCTGCAGCGAGCGCTCGGCGGCGATGAAGGCCCAGTGGCAGAGCGAGAAGCAGGCGATCCAGGGCGTCCGCGAGACTGAAGGAGCGCCTCGAGCAGGCCCGCACCGAGGCCGAGCGGGCCGAGCGCGAAGCCGACCTGCAGCGCGCCGCCGAGCTGCGCTACGGCGAGATCCCCGAGCTCGAGAACGCCAGCTCGCCGAGCACGAATCCGGCCGAGCGGCGAGCGCGCGGACGGCGGCCGCGCCGGTCTTCCTCAAGGAGGAGGTCGACGCCGACGACGTCGCCGAGGTCGTCGCGCGCTGGACCGGCATCCCCGTCAGCCGCCTGCTCGAGGGCGAGACCGAGAAGCTGATCCACATGGAGGAGCGCCTGCACGAACGCGTCGTCGGCCAGGACGAGGCGATCGAGGCGGTCGCGACCGCGCTGCGGCGCTCGCGCGCGGGCCTGCAGGACCCCGACCGGCCGATCGGCTCGTTCCTGTTCCTCGGCCCGACGGGTGTCGGCAAGACCGAGCTCGCGCGCGCGCTGGCCGAGTTCATGTTCGACTCCCAGGACGCGATGATCCGGATCGACATGTCCGAGTACATGGAGAAGCACTCGGTCTCGCGTCTCGTCGGCGCGCCCCCCGGCTACGTGGGCTACGAAGAGGGCGGCCAGCTGACCGAGGCGGTCCGCCGCCGCCCCTACTCGGTCGTGCTGCTCGACGAGATCGAGAAGGCCCACCCGGACGTGTTCAACACGCTGCTGCAGGTGATGGACGACGGGCGCCTGACCGACGGCCAGGGCCGCACGGTCGACTTCAAGAACACGGTCCTGATCATGACCTCGAACATCCCGGTGCCCGGCGGGGCTCCCGGACGCCGGCAGCTGCGCAGCGCGCCTGCTCGAGTACTTCAAGCCCGAGTTCGTCAACCGCCTCGACGACATCGTCCGCTTCGAAGCGCTCACCCGCGAGCAGATCTCGGAGATCGTCGAGCTGCAGGTCGCCCGCGTGATCGAGCGCGTCGCCGAGCGCGGCGTGCAGGTGACGCTCACCGACAAGGCCAAGCGAGCTGCTCGGCAACATGGGCTATGACCCCATCTACGGCGCGCGGCCGCTGCGCCGGGTGATCCAGAAGCAGCTCACCGACCGGCTCGCGCTGGCGCTGCTGCAGGGCGAGATCCGCGCCGGCGACAGCGTCGAGGTGGATGCCGTCGACGGCGAGCTGAGGCTCGAGCCGGTGCGCGACCGAGCCCCCGCGGCTGCCTGAGGCCGGCGGCCGCGGATCGCAGCTGAAAGCGAGCCGCCCGGCGCGCCCCGTGTGGCGCGCGTCGGCGTCCGCGTCGAACATTCAACTAGGCCTATCGGGCCGGGCCAAACGCGCCGATAACGTCAGCAGACGACCCGGCACCTCGGAAGCCGGCTGACGCGGAGGCTCGATGGGCAGCGACATGGCGAACGGTTCGAGACGGCTGCGTCTGGGCATGCCGAGCCCGGCAATGGCCGTCGCCCTGCTGGCCCTGTTCATCGCGATGGGCGGCTCGGCGGTGGCCGCGAGCCACTACCTGATCAGCTCGACCCGGCAGATCAGCCCGCGCGTGCTGAGGACGCTCAAAGGGAGCAGTGGGCCACGCGGTGCGCAGGGTCCTCCCGGAGCCACCGGCGCGGCCGGGCCGACGGGCGCCCCGGGTCCGGCGGGCCCTCCCGGCGCGGACGGCCAGAGCGTATCGCCGCAGACGCCGCTGGCATCGGGCCAGTCCGAGTCCGGCACCTTCTCGGCGGGGGGCGGCCTCGACGCCGGCACGGGCTGGATCGGGACCGGGATCACCTTCGTCCAGCCACTCGCCCAGCCGATCTCCGAAGTGAACATCATCGAAGTCGCCTCGCCCGCGGAAGCGAAAGCCCCCTGTCCGGGGGTCGGCAAAGCCGAACCGGGCTACCTGTGCCTGTACGCCTACCTGGCAAGCGACGTCAACAGCGTGATCGGCTACTCGAACACGACCGAATTCAGCGTCCCATCGCCAGGCGTCGAGCTGTTCTGGAAGGTCACGAAAACCGGCGAACCGTTCGTCGGCGGCGAGTACACGGTCACCGCTCCCTGAGCACGGCGCCGGCAGGCCTCCGGATCATGTAGAAACGGAAGGCCCGGCTGCGCGCTCGCCGCCGGGCCCAACTCGACCACGGGAGGACCCTCCATGCCCACCTACATCATGCTCTCGACGCTGACCCCGGAGGGGGTGCAGACGGTCAAGAACAACCCCCAGCGGATCAAGGAGGTCAACAACGAGGTGGAGCAGCTGGGCGCGAGCGTGAAGGCGCAATGGGCGACGCTCGGCCACGTCGACTTCATCTCGGTGATCGAGGCCCCGGACGAGGGCACGATGGCCCGGATCTCGCTCGAGCTCGGCTCCCGCGGCACGGGCCGCTACGAGACGCTCTCGGCGATCCCGATCGACGACTTCATCGCCTCGCTGTGAAGGGCCGGCCGCGGGCGTATGCTCCGCGCCGATGAGCTCAGCTGATCACACCGGCCAGGAGCCGCGGCCCTCGGGGCCGCCGGGGATCTCGCTCGTGCCCGAGCCGATCGCCGAGAGCGACGTCGAGTCGGAGCTCGAGGGGATCGACGTGGACGCGCCCCGTGTGGGCATCGTGATGGGCTCCAAGAGCGACATGGAGGCGATGCAGAAGGCCGCCGGCGAGCTCGAAGAGCGCGGGATCCTGCACGAGATCAGGGTGATGTCGGCCCACCGCGAGCCCGACCTCGTCGCCGAGTACGCCAAGAACGCCCGCATGCGCGGACTGCGCGTGATCATCGCCGGAGCCGGCATCTCGGCCGCCCTGCCCGGCGCCGTGGCGGCCCACACGGACCTGCCCGTGATCGGGGTGCCGCTGACCGGGCGCCTGAGCGCCGCGGGCGGGCTCGACGCGATCCTCTCGATCGTGCAGATGCCCCCCGGCGTGCCGGTGGGCTGCGTCGGCCTCGACAACGCCCGCAACGCCGCCATCCTCGCCGCCCAGATCCTCGGGTGCTGAGCGCCTGGCGGCGATAGTCGACTGACGTGATCCCGCGCTACACACGCCCGCAGCTCGGGCGCCTGTGGACCGACGAGGCCCGCATGGAGGCCTGGCGGGAGGTCGAGGTCGCCGCCTGCGAGGAGCTGCCGTGGCTGCTGGCGCAGGCCGGTCCGACGGAGGCGGAGCTCGCCGACATCAGGGCCGCCCGCTTCACCGTGGCGGAGGTCCAGGAGCGCGAGCTCCTCACCGAGCACGACGTCGCCGCGTTCGTGGACGTGCTGGCCGGCGACGCCGGCGCGGCGGGCCGGTTCATCCACTACGGCCTGACCTCCTCGGACGTCCTCGACACGGCGCTCGCGCTGCAGCTGCGGGCGGCCGGGAAGATCGTCCTCGCCGGCGCGCAGGAGCTCGTCGGGGCGCTCGTGGAGCGCGCCCGCGAGCACGTAGGCACGCTCACCGTCGGGCGCACCCACGGCGTGCACGCCGAGCCGACCACGTTCGGCGTCAAGCTCGCCGGGTTCGCCTTCGAGGCCCACCGCAACGCCGAGCGCCTGCGCGGCGCGTTCGACCAGGTGGCCGTGGGCGCCCTGTCGGGCGCGGTGGGCACCTATTCCGCCACCGGCCCCGAGTTCGAGGCGAGGGTGCTCGCCCGCCTCGGCCTCGCCGCCGAGCCGGCGTCGACCCAGGTGGTCCCCCGCGACCGCCACGCCCAGCTGCTGGGGGCGATCGCGATCGCGGGGACCGGCCTGGAGCGCCTGGCAACGGAGGTCCGCCATCTCCAGCGGACCGAGGTGCGCGAGGTCCAGGAGCCGTTCCGCTCGGGCCAGAAGGGCTCTTCGGCGATGCCCCACAAGCGCAACCCGATCAAGAGCGAGCAGATCGCCGGCCTCGCCCGCGTCCTCCGCGGCAACGCCCAGGCGGGCCTCGAGGACGTCGCGCTGTGGCACGAGCGCGACATCTCCCACTCCTCCGTCGAGCGGGTGATCCTGCCCGACTCGACGATCCTGATCGACTATCTCCAGCACCGTGCGATCGATCTCGTCAGGGGCCTGCTCGTCGACGCTGACCGGATGCGGGCCAACCTCGACCTCACCCACGGCGCCCTCTTCTCCCAGCGCGTCCTGTTGGCGCTCGTGGACGGCGGGATGGCCCGCGACGACGCCTACCGCGTGACCCAGGAGCTGGCCCAGCGCGCGTGGGACGACGGCGTCGAGCTGCGCGAGCTGCTCGCCGCGGACCCCCGCGCGGGTCAGCTCGACCTCGACGCGATCTTCGACTACGGCCCGTTCGTCCGCCACGCCGAGGAGATCCTCGCGCGGCTCGATCGGATCGCGATCGCGCCGTAGCGCCACCGGCGGCGCTGGTAGCATCGCGGCGCGTGAGCTCGATCGCCGACCTGCCCCTAGTCGCCAGCGGCAAGGTCCGCGAGATGTACGCCCTGGAGGGCCCCCGCGAGGGCCCCGGCGGGCGCCTGCTGATGGTCGCGAGCGACCGCATCTCCACCTACGACGTGGTCCATCCGACGCCGATCCCGGACAAGGGCCGGGTGCTGACGGGTCTGTCCGCGTTCTGGTTCGAGCGCACCGGTGGGATCGTGGCCAACCACCTGGTCTCGGCCACCGAGGGCGTGCCCGAGGCCGAGCGCGGCCGGGCGCTCGTCGTGAGCGCTCTGGCCATGCTGCCCGTGGAGTGCGTCGTCCGGGGATACATCACCGGCTCCGGCTGGAAGGACTACCAGGCCACGGGCAGCGTGTCGGGGATCGCCCTGCCGGCAGGCCTGCGCGAGTCCGAGCGGCTGCCCGAGCCGATCTTCACCCCGAGCACGAAGGCGGACGTGGGTCACGACGAGGCGATCGACTTCGATCGCGCCGCCGAGCTGGTGGGTGACCGTGAGCTGATGCGCCGCGTGGCTGACGTGTCCGTCGAGCTGTACCGGTTCGCGGCCGACCACGCCCTCGCCAGCGGGGTCATCCTCGCCGACACGAAGTTCGAGTTCGGGCTCGACGAGCGACGGCGTCCTGGTGGTCGGCGACGAGGTCCTCACGCCCGACTCCTCCCGCTACTGGCCCGCGGACCAGTACGAGGTCGGTCGCGGCCAGCCGAGCTTCGACAAGCAGTACGTGCGCGACTGGGCCACCGCGAGCGGCTGGGACCGCAAGCCGCCGGCGCCGGCGATCCCAGAGGACATCGTGACGGGGACGCGGGCGCGCTACATCGAGGCCTACGAGCGCATCACCGGCGAGCCCTTCCAGGCGTGGCTGGATCGCACCGCCCCGCCGGGTGCGCGTTGAGGGCGCGGGTCGCGGGTTGAGGGCGCGGGTCCTGATCCGCCCGAAGGCGGGGATCCTCGACCCACAGGGGGTGGCAGTCGAGCGGGCGTTGCCCGCCCTCGGGTTCACGGGCGTGGCCAACGTCCACGTCGGGCGGCTCGTCGAGCTGGACGTGGACGATCCCGACCAGCTCGAGCCGATGTGCCGGCGGCTGCTCGCCAACCCGCTCGTCGAGGACTACGAGATCATCGTCGGGTGAGGTCGGGATGAGGTTCGCGGTGCTGCAGTTCCCCGGCTCCTGCGACGAGGTCGACGCGCTGCGCGCCGCCCGCATGGTCGGCGAGGCCGAGCTCGTGTGGCACCGCGACCGCGACCTCGGTGGAGCCGACGCCGTGATCGTCCCAGGCGGCTTCTCGTTCGGGGACTACCTGCGGGCGGGGGCGATCGCGCGCTTCTCTCCGGCGATGGACGCGGTCGTCGAGCTGGCCCGCGCCGGCGGCCTCGTGCTCGGGATCTGCAACGGCTTCCAGGTTCTCTGCGAGGCGGGGCTGCTGCCGGGGGCGCTCCTGCCGAACGCCAACCTCCGCTTCACCTGCCGCCAGGTCGAGCTCGACGTCGTCTCCGGCCGGTCTCTCTTCACGAGCGCGTGCACGCCGGGGCGCCGCCTCAGCATCCCGGCCAAGCACTCGTGGGGACGCTACTACGCAGATCCGGAGACGCTCGCGAGCATCGAGCGCGACGGCCAGGTACTCCTCCGCTACGCACCGGGCTGCAACTTCAACGGCTCGATCAACGAGATCGCCGGTGTCTGCAACGTGGCCGGCAACGTGTTCGGCCTGATGCCCCATCCCGAGCACGCAGTCGAGAAGCTCACGGGCGGCTCGAGCGACGGCCTGTGCATCTTCCGCTCGATGCTGCTGGCTCTCGAGGGTGCGCGTGCCTGAGGGCGCGACGCTGCCAACGCTCGCGGACGCCCTCGCGCTGGGGCTGACGCGGGCGGAGTACGAGCTCGTGTGTGCCGAGCAGGGGGGTCCGCCGAACCAGGTCGAGCTGGCGATGTACTCGCTGCTGTGGAGCGAGCACTGCGCCTACAAGCACTCCCGCAAGCTGCTTCGGACGTTGCCCACGGAGGGCCCGTTCGTGGTCATGGGCCCTGGCGAGAACGCCGGCGCCGTCGACGTCGGCTCCGGGCTCGTGTGCGCCTTCAAGGTCGAGTCCCACAACCACCCCAGCGCAGTCGAGCCGTTCCAGGGCGCCGCCACCGGCGTCGGCGGGATCCTGCGGGACATCTTCGCGATCGGGGCGCGGCCGGTGGCGGTGCTCGACTCGTTGCGCTTCGGGGAGCCTTCCGGCGAGCGCTCGCGCTACCTCCTCGACGGCGCGGTGGCGGGGATCGGGCACTACGGCAACTCGATCGGGGTGCCCACGGTCGGCGGCGAGGTCTACTTCGAGGGGCCCTACGAGCACAACTGCCTCGTCAACGCGATGGCCCTCGGCCTCGCCGGGCGCGAGCAGCTCGTCCGCAGCGCCGCCGCCGGGCCCGGCAACCTGCTCGTCCTGTTCGGCGCCTCGACGGGGCGCGACGGCATCGGGGGGGCGTCCGTGCTCGCCTCCGCCGAGCTCGACGACGGCGCCCAGGACCGCCGCCCGAGCGTCCAGGTCGGCGATCCGTTCGAGGAGAAGAAGCTGCTCGAGTGCTCGCTCGAGTTGCTCGACCGTGGGCTGCTCGTGGCGCTGCAGGACCTCGGCGCCGCCGGCCTCACCTCCGCGGCCGCCGAGATGGCCTCCAAGGGCGAGGTGGGGATCGACATCGACGTCGCGCGGGTGCCGCTGCGCGAGCCCGACATGGAGCCGTTCGAGGTGATGGTCAGCGAGTCCCAGGAGCGGATGCTGTGCGTGGTCGCCCCGGCTGACCTCGCGGCCGTGCTGGCGGTGTGCGAGCGGTGGGAGGTCGAGGGCGCGGCCGTGGGCACGGTTACCGACAGCGGCCGCATGCGAGTGCTCCACGACGGCGTGCTCGTCGGGGACATGGCCGTGGCGGCGCTCGTCGATGACTGTCCGTTGTACGACCTTCACCCGCGGCGACCAGCGGCGCAGATCTACCCCCCTCCCAGCCGCACGCTGGCCGACGGGGCGAGCCCCGAGCAGACCCTGCTGGCGCTGCTCGGCAGCCCCAACCTCGCCTCCCGTCGGCCGTTGTTCGAGCAGTACGACTCGATCGTGCAGTCGCGCACGGTGCGCCGACCGGAGAGCGCCGACGCGGCCGTGCTCGCGCTCCCCGACGGGAGCGCCCTCGCCGTCAGCATCGACGGCAACGGCCGCCGTGTGGCGGCCGACCCCTACCGGGGCACGATCGCCGCCGCCCTCGAGTGCGCGGCGAACCTCGCCTGCGTCGGCGCGGAGCCCCTCGGCACGACCAACAACCTCAACTTCGGCAATCCCGAGAAGCCCCACATAGCGTGGCAGCTGGTCGAGTCGGTGCGGGGGCTCGGGGACGCCTGCCGGGCCCTCGCCGCCCCGATCGTGGGCGGCAACGTCTCCCTCTACAACGAGGGCGCGTCCGGCCCGATCTACCCGACGCCGGTGGTGGGGATGGTGGGCCGGCTCCCCGACGCCGCCCGCGCGGGACGGCTCGGCTTCGTCACGAGCGGCGACACGATCGCGCTGGCAGGCCCGTTCGCACCGGCGCTCGCCGCCTCCGAGCTGGCCAAGCTGCGCGGGGAGCCGCTTCCGCAGGAGCTGCCCGACTACGCGCTCGAGGCCGTCGTGGCGGCCCAGGCCGCCGTGCGTGACGCCGTCCGGGCGGGCGAGCTCGCGAGCGCCCACGACATCGCCGAGGGGGGCGTCGCTGTGGCGCTCGCGGAGTGCTGCGTGGCGGGCGGCGTGGGCGCCGTCGTCGCGATGCCCGCCCTCGCCGTGGACCCCGACGCGTCGCTGTTCGGCGAGGGTCCGGGCGGCTTCCTGGTCAGCGGCTCGGCGGCGGCCCTCGCGCGCCTGGCGGAGCGCGTGCCGGTACGCGAGATCGGGACGGTGGGCGGGTCCGAGCTGGCGATCGCGCTCGGGGAGCAGCAGGGTGGGCCCACGGTGCGAGTCGCCCTCGAGGAGCTCGAGCGGACCCACGGCGGCGGGCTTGTCGCGTTCTTCGTCTAGCCCGTCGCCGGGGGCCCGAGGCGACGGGGCCGACGCTCCGGGGCTTCGGTCACACCCTGGTAGCTTTGTCGACACGATGCGTGACGGACCGCGCGATGAGTGCGGAGTGTTCGGCTTGTATGCCCCCGGCCACGAGGTGTCGAGGTTGTCGTACTTCGCCCTCTACGCACTCCAGCACCGGGGCCAGGAGTCGGCGGGGATCGCCGCCGCCGACCGGGGCGGTCAGATCATCACCCGCCGGGAGCTCGGCCTGGTCAGCCAGGTGTTCACCGAGAACGACCTGCGCACGCTCGCCGGCGAGCTCGCGATCGGACACGTCCGCTATTCGACGACCGGGTCCAACGCGTGGGAGAACTCCCAGCCCGTGCAGCGCTCCCAGGGCACGAACGGCTCCCGCCGAGAGGTCGCCCTCGCCCACAACGGCAACCTGATCAACGCCCTCGAGCTGCACGCCGAGCTGCTCGAGCGGGGGGTCACGTTCAGCTCCACGTCGGACTCCGAGATCATCGCCGCGATGATCGCCACCCACCCGGCCGACGCGATCGAGGACGCGATCGCCGATGTGCTGCCGCGATTGCGGGGGGCGTTCTCGATCGTGGCGATGACGAAGGACCGGATCGTGGCATTCCGCGACCCCCACGGCCTGCGGCCGCTCTCGATCGGGATCCTCGACGGCGCCGGGGCCGGCGAGGATGGCGGGCCGCGCTTCTGCGTGGCGAGCGAGTCGTGCGCGTTCGACATCATCGGCGCGCGTTTCCTGCGCGACGTCGAGCCCGGCGAGGTGGTCACGCTCGGCGAGGAGGGCCTCGAGAGCCGACCCGTCGCGACCGGCCGCCGCAAGGCGTTCTGCGTGTTCGAGTACATCTACTTCGCCCGCCCGGACTCCCGTATGAACGACCAGGTCCTGCAGGTCGCGCGAGGGCGGATGGGCGAGCTGCTGTGGCACGAGGCGCCGGTCGAGGCAGATCTGGTGATCGCCGTACCCGACTCTGGCAACCCCGCCGCCCGCGGCCTCGCCCGCGCCGCCGGGCTGCCCCAGGACGACGGGTTCGTCAAGAACCGCTACGTGGCGCGAACTTTCATCCAGCCCGGCCAGGAGCTGCGCAAGCACGGCCTGCGCCTCAAGTTCAACCCGCTGCCGGAGGTGATCGCGGGCCAGCGCCTCGTCGTGGTGGACGACTCGATCGTGCGGGGCAACACCACCCGACAGATCGTGCAGATGCTCCGCGACGCGGGCGCCGCCGAGGTCCACATGCGGATCTCAGCCCCGCCGATCAAGAACCCGTGCCACTACGGCATCGACATGTCCACCCGCGAGGAGATGATCGCCCACGGTCGCACGACCGAGGAGGTCGCCGCCGAGCTGGGCTGCGACTCCCTGCACTACCTCTCCCTGGGGGCCGTGTACGAGGCGATCCGAGGCACCCGGGGCGGGCATTGCGACGCCTGCTTCAGCGGCGACTACCCGCTCGCCGGCAGCCACGGGGCCGGGGGCAAGTTCTCGCTCGAGGAGCCCCAGCCGGACACCACCGCGCCGGCGCCCCCGCTCGTCGACGTGGTCGCCTAGCTCGGCGCTCGGCGCTTCGGTCGGCCGGGGCGCGGCGCCCCGCGCTCGGGGCTAGCCGAGGTGGTCGCCGCGCGAGGCGGAGGCGTCGTTGTAGCGGTTGTTGTAGCGGTGCTCGCCGATGATGCCCCGCTTGCGCTCGGAGCGCAGCGAAAAGCCGAGCGCCCAGACGATGACGGCCGTGGTGAAGATCGCGAGAAGCATGGTGGTCACCTGTTCATGGAGAGTTTTGGTTGCAAGCGCTTCGGTGCTGCTGGAACTGCGAGGCGGCTTCCCTCTCCTGTCCTCGTCCCTGCCGCCGCCCGACCCCCGGTCGGCGTGCGGCTCCCTTCTACGCTCCATTCTCGGCCAGGCCCGGGCCGGTCTGTGTGACCTCGGTCACGGTGCGGAAGTGACATCGGGCACAATCCGATCGGGCAAGATCCGTGCCCGTCGCGGCCACAGCTATCGTCCGCGGCCGTGGCCGAGCCGATGCCGACCGCCGTGCTCGTGTCGGGTGCGGGGACGAACCTGCAGGCGCTGCTCGACGGCGTCCACGGCCGCGAGGCCGAGATCGTGGCCGTCGCCTCGAGCACACCCTCCGCGAGGGCACTGGAGCGCGCCCGCGCCCGCGAGATCCCGGCCGCGGTGTTCGCCCGCTCGGACTACGCGGACCGGGCCGCGCGGGACGAGGCGCTGAGCGCCTGGCTGCTCGAGCGCGGGACGAGGCTGGTCGTGCTGGCGGGCTACATGGAGCTGCTCGGGGAGCGCTTCCTCGAGCGCTTCCCCGGCGCGGTCATCAACATCCATCCGTCGCTGCTGCCCGCCTTCCCGGGCGTGGGGGCGGTCGAGCAGGCGCTCGCCTACGGCGTCAAGGTGTTCGGCGTGACGGTCCACTTCGTCGACGCGGGGGTCGACTCGGGGCCCGTGATCCTCCAGCGGGCCGTGGAGCTGCCGGGGGCGCGCACCCCGGACGAGGTGATGGCGGCGCTGCGGCCGCTCGAGCACGCACTGCTGGCGCAGGCGGTGCGCCTGTTCGCCCGCGGCGAGCTGCAGGCGGACGCGGCAAACCCGCGCCGCATCGCGATCGGCGGCGGCGAGGGATAGGCTCTGCGCAGATGGCCACCAGGGGCGAGATCGTGACCTCCAGCGCCAACGGGATCGAGCCCGCCGCGGCCGGGGAGGTGAGGATCACCCGGGCCCTGCTGTCGGTGTCCGAGAAGGCCGGCATCCTCGACTTCGCCCGCGGCCTCAGCGAGCTGGGCGTCGAGATCGTCTCGACCGGCGGGACGCTGCGAGAGCTCGCCGCCGGCGGCCTCAAGGTGCGGTCGATCGAGCAGTTCACCGGCTTTCCCGAGATCATGGACGGTCGCGTGAAGACGCTCCATCCGCGCCTCTACGCAGGCCTGCTCGCCCGCCGCGACGACGATGATCACCTGCGTGCCGCGGTCGAGCAGGATGTCGAGCAGGTCGACCTCGTGTGCGTGAACCTGTACCCGTTCGAGCAGACCGTCGCCGGCGGCGGCGCCTCCGAGCAGGAGGTGATCGAGAACATCGACATCGGCGGGCCGACGATGATCCGCGCGGCCGCCAAGAACAGCGACTTCGCCGCGGTCGTGGTCGATCCCGAGGACTACGCCGACGTGCTCGCCGAGCTTCGCGATGCCGGAGGGCGGCTCTCGCTGGAGACCCGCCGGCGGCTGGCGGCGAAGGCGTTCGCCTGCACGGCCCGCTATGACGCCTCGATCTCGACGTGGTTCTCGACGCGGGTCTACGCGGGCTTCCCGCCGAGCTGGCGCGACTCCTACGAGAAGGTCATGGACCTGCGCTACGGCGAGAACCCTCACCAGCAGGCCGCCTTCTATGCCCGGGTGGGCTCGCCGACGCATCTGCTCGAGGGCGTCACGCAGCTGCACGGCAAGGAGCTCTCATTCAACAACCTGCTCGACCTCAGCTCGGCCCGCGAACTGGTCGAGGAGTTCGAGCGGCCCGCGTGCGCGATCGTCAAGCACAACAACCCCTGCGGGTGCGCCGTCGCCGAGGACCTGATCACGGCCTACCGGCGGGCGTTCGCCTGCGATCCCCAGAGCGCCTACGGCGGCGTGATCGCCCTCAACCGACCCGTCGGGGAGGCGTCCGCGCGGGAGCTGGCGAAGCAGTTCATCGAGGTCCTGCTCGCCCCGGCATTCGACGAGGCCGCCCTGGCCGTGTTGCGCGAGCGCAAGAACGTGCGGTTGCTGGAGCTCCGCGACTGGCCCCCGCCGAGTCGCGAGGTGGAGAGCAAGTCGGTGATCGGCGGCCAGCTCGTGCAGAGCCGCGACGAGGTCAGCGAGACGCGCGAGCAGATGCAGGTCCTGAGCGCCCGTGCCCCGAGCGAGCAGGAGTGGCAGGACATGCTGTTCGCGTGGCGCGTGTGTCGCTACGTGCGCTCGAACGCGATCGTGCTCGCCTCAGGGGGCGCCACGGTCGGGATCGGCGCGGGCCAGATGAGCCGCGTGGACGCCGTCAGGATCGCCGCCGAGAAGGCCCAGCAGGCCCAGCCCCACCTGCTGGCGGGCTCGGTGATGGCCTCCGACGCCTTCTTCCCGTTCCCCGACGGCGTCGAAGCGGGCCTGCGAGCCGGCGTCTGCGCCGTGATCCAGCCCGGCGGGTCGGTCCGTGACGCGGAGGTCATCGCCGCCGTCGACGCGGCCGGGGCGACGATGGTCGCGACCGGCCGCCGCCACTTCCGGCACTAGCCAAAGCTGCCTCTCGGGCGCCGGCAGCCGGCGTCGGGTCGGGACGGATCGTGACCGTCTCGGCGGGTCGGCGGGTCGGCGCGTGGCACCGTGGCCGCGGATCGCCTCCGGGCTGCTGGGCTGTAGATGCACGCGGTGCCGACCCGTCAGCCGGGCTCGCCGGGGGACTTGACAAATGATGGATAACGATATATCGTGACACTACACAGATGAATCACGATATGGAGAACATTATGTTTGGACATGAGACACACAGAGGCCCGGGCAGGCACGGCCCGCGTCCGGGCGGACATTGCCGGAGCTTCGGCGGTCCCCGCGGTGAGTGGGGCGGCTACGGCTTCGGGAGGGGCGGCGGCCCGCGCGGCCGTGGCCGGAAGGCAAGGCGGGGAGACATCCGCACGGCGGCGCTGCTGCTGCTGGCGGAGGAGCCCCGCAACGGCTACCAGATCATGCAGGAGGTCGAGGAGCGCTCCGACGGAGCGTGGCGGCCGAGCCCCGGCTCGGTCTACCCGGCCCTGCAGCAGCTCGAGGACGAGGGCCTGATCCGCTCCCAGGAGCAGGATGGGCGCAAGCTCTTCGCGATCACCGACGAGGGCCGAGCCCTCCTGGGGGAGCGCGGGGAGGACCGGCCGGCGCCGTGGGAGGAGATGAGCGGCGACGTAAGCAGCGCGGCTCACCACCTCGGCAGGCTGATGCGCGAGGTCGCGATCGCCTTCTCACAGGTGATGCGGACCGGTAGCGAGGAGCAGATCGGAAAGGCCGCCGAGGTTCTGGCGGGTGCCCGGCGTGACCTCTACCGGATCCTCGCGGACGGTGACATCGAGGCAGGCCCCGAGACGGGCGGTAACGTCGAGGAGGCGTGAGGAAGCCCGCCACAGAGTGCGGGGCATCCTGGTGATGCTGGGCGTGGCGATCGTCGAGCTCAGCCGCGCGGAGCGAGCTGGTGCAGGGCCTGGGCGGAGACGCCCAGCACCGGGTCCTCCGCCTCCGCCTGGCCCGAGGTCTCGGCCACGCGCATCGCCTCGCTGAGCCGGTCGAGGTCGCGCAGGGTGGCCCATTCGCTGATCGGCTGGATCAGCCCTCGCAGCGCGAGCATCGGGCCGACCCAGCCGGGCGCCCACAGCCGCCCGGCGCGGCGCTGGATGCCGCGCTCGATCGCATCGATCGCCTTCGACAAGGGGGCCGGGTTGACCATGAACCCGGGCAGGCTCGCGGTCAGGGCCTGGCTCGAGGGCTGGGCGAAGCCCGCCCGCACGAGGTCCGTGTCGATGAACCCGAAGTAGGCGCAGCCGACGGCGGCGCCGCTGGCGGCGCTCTCCATCCGCAGTGCGTCGGTCAGCGCCTCGACCCCTGACTTCGCGCACGTGTAGGGGCCCATCAGCGGGCTGTGGACGACCGCGGACAGGGAGGCGATGTTGAGCAGGTAGCCCTGGCGGCGGCGGATCTCGGCGATCACGGCACGGTCGGTTCGCCACACGCCGAGCAGGTTGACGGCGAGGGTTCGCTCGACGTGCTCGACCGGGGCGCTGTGGAGGGAGCCGCTGAAGGCGATGCCGGCGTTGGCGATCGCGACGTCGATGCCGCCGAAGCGCTCCACCGTCCCCGCCACGGCCTGCTCGAGCGCGTCGAGGTCGGTGACGTCGACCTCGAACCACGCCGCCCGCTCGCCCATCCGCGCGGCGGCCCGCTCGAGCAGCTCGGGCTCGAGGCCGACGAGGGCGACGTTGGCGCCGCGGGCGTGCAGGCGCTCCGCGGCGCCGGCGCCGATCCCGCGGGCGGCGCCGGTGATGAACGCGGTCTTGCCCTTGACGTCGTAGGGGGTGCGTCCGCGGCTTCTCATGCCCGGACTCCCTCGCCGAGGATGCCGGGGGTTCGCTCGCTCCAGGGGGCGGCCTGCTCGAGCTGGGCGGCCACGCGGACGAGCAGGTCCTCACGCCCGTATGCGCCGACGAGCTGGACGCCGACCGGCAGGCCGTCCTCACGCCAGTGCAGCGGCAGCGAGATGGCGGGCTGCCCGGTCGTGTTGAAGCCGGCCGTGAACGTCGCCAGCGGGACGGCGCGCATGATCGGCGCGGCGGGGTTATCGGCGGGGGCCTCGAAGGTGCCGAGCGGTGTGGCCGGCTCGCCGGTCGTGGGGGTGAGGAGGAGGTCGTAGCCGTCCTCCCACCACGCCGCGACCCGGCGTGTCAGCTTCTGGTGGAACTCGATCGCCCGAAGATAGTCGCCGGCGCTGTGGGCCCGGCCCAGCTCGGCGAGGGCCCACGTGGTCGGTTCGACGTCCTCGGGGCCGATCGGATCGCCCGTCTCGGCTTCCCAGTATTTGAGGTTCCAGGCGATGCCAGCCGTCCAGCGCACCAGGAATGTGGGGATGTAGTCCCCGTCGTCGAGCGCCTCGGGATGGGCCCGTTCGACATCGTGGCCGAGCTGCTCGAGCAGCGTCGCCGCGCTCTCGGCCGCGGCGACGCAGTCGGGGTGGGTCTCGAACTGTCCGCCCGGCGGGGTCGTCATCAGCCCGACCCGCAGCCGGCCCGGGTGCGCGCCGAGCTCCATGCTGTACGGGCGGGCTCGCGCGGGGGCGACGTACGGGTCGCCGGGCATGGCCCCGCAGACGGCGTCGAGGATGGCGGCGCTGTCGCGGACGGTGCGGGTGAGGACGTGCTCGACCACGAGGCCGGAGATCACGTCGCCGAAGTCGGGGCCCAGGGAGGTGCGCCCGCGCGATGGCTTCAGCCCGACGAGGCCGCAGTGGCTGGCCGGGATGCGGATCGAGCCGCCCCCGTCGTTGCCGTGGGCGACCGGGACCAGGCCGGCGGCGACCGCAGCGGCGGAGCCGCCGCTCGACCCCCCGGGCGAGCGCTCGAGGTCCCAGGGGTTGCGCGTCGGCCCGTACGCCGCCGGCTCCGTCGTGGGCAGGATCCCGAGCTCGGGGGTGTTCGTCTTGCCGAGGAACAGGAACCCGGCCTCGCGGAACCTGCGCGCGAGGTACTGCTCGCCCCGGGCCCTCCAGTTGCGCCGCTTGAGGAACTCCATGCCCTCGTGGAAGGGGTCGCCGTCGGTGTGGCAGGCGAGGTCCTTGAGGAGCATCGGCACGCCCCGGAAGGGTCCGTCGGGGAGCGTTCCGTCGGCTGCGGCGAGCGCCTGCTCGGAGAGGTCGGTGATGACCGCGTTCAGCTCCGGGTTGCGCAGCTCGATCTCGGCGATGGCGTTCTCGAGCAGCTCGCGAGGGGACGCCTCGCCGTCGCGCACCAGCTGCGCCTGTGCGGTCGCATCCAACCTCGACAACTCCGACATGGTTCCCTCCCCGGGCAGCGATCAGATCACTTCGGAATATACGTCGCGCGGGCCGGCTGCGCGTGTGGGTCTCGCCTGCCCCCGGCAGCGGCTCAGGCGTTGACGAGGATGATCACGACCACGAACAGGGCGAGCAGCACCCCGGCCGCGGCGATCGCCGTGATGATCCGGTCGCTCGGGGGTGCGAACTCGCCCCGGGAGATGGCCGCGTCGACCTCGCGGTGGCGGAGGACGGACATGGCGATGAAGACGATGCCGATGAACGTGAAGCCGACACCCACAACCGTGTAGGGCCAGCTGGCTTCGTGGGTGGCGGGGAGGAGCTTCCCGGACGCGAGGCCGACCGCGACGCAGCCGATTCCCGTACGCCACCAGGCCAGGTATGTGCGCTCGTTGGCGAGGCGGGTGCGCCGGCTGGCGTCGGCGACCGTGGTCGTGTCCCCTGCACTGCCCGGCCCCGGCTGGGACGGCTGTGAGCTCACGCCCGGAGGCTAGCTGTCGGCGCGGCTGGCTAGGTGCTGCGGAGCTCGGGCTCCGAGCGGGACGAGGCGGGCAGGCCGGCGGCCTGCGCGGCGGCGGCACGGCCCTCCTCGATGTCGGGGTAGAGGGTCACCGAAGCGATCGTGGTGCCCGACCACACGAACACCGGCGCCGAGCGGACCCGCATCGCGCCGCCGCCTTTCAGGCGGGCGACCTGGGTCACGACGAGCGCGACGACGCCATTGCCCAGGTCGGTCATCTCCTCGATCTGGACCTCGTAGTCGTCGAGGCTGCCGAACCAGTCCTCCATCAGATGGCGGATCGAGTCCAGCCCGGCGTGCGTCCCGAGGCCCCATCGCGAGACGTCCCATACGGACGCGGGGCCGAACATGGCCAGCAGCGCGTCGAAGTCGCGCCGGTTCAGCGCGGCATAGGCTTCGCCGGTCAGGTCGAGGAGGTCCACCTTCTCAGGGTCGCGATCCATCGCTCATGCAGTATTGCGCGGGGGAGGGGGTGGTGCGGGGCGGCTCCTGCGCAGGTGCGGCCGCGGCGCGGGGGCCGCCGGTCCCGTCGAGCCCTCATGAGCGGAGCAGTCCGATCGGGGATCCCGCGTGGTCTCGCGTTCCCATCGCCACCTTCCTCGGCCACCGAAGAACCAGTCAGTCCTACCCCGTGGCTACCCTCCGAGAGAGCACCGTCCTCGACGGGCACCCTGAGGAAACGACACCGCCGACAGCTGACCATAAGCAGCGCGCGATACCCGGTCCCGGCACCCCGCGAGAAACAGGAGAGTGACGAACATGCTCGTTACCCGTAGGCCCGCTATTCACTGGCTTATCTGCTCCGCCGCGACCCTGATGGCAGCGATGTCACTCGCAGTAACAGGGGTGGCGTCGGCATCCGCACGTACAGCGGCGACGTCGTTCTCCTTCACCAGCGCCGCTGGCGACTATATCGGCGGGGGACTCAGCGAGTCTTTCACGCCCGAAGATGCTGCCTTCACGCTCTATCAAGGTAGTTACGAAGATCCGGCCACTCGACATGGCCTGACGGTCTACGTCAACGCCACAAACGGTGAGTGGTGGTATATCTCGATTGCGCCCGCACAGGGGCAACTGCTCAAACGCGGGACCTTCACCGCAACTCGCTGGCCGTTCCAGGAAGGTGCCAACGCCGGCTTCGACGCGTCTGGCGACGGCCGTGGCTGCAATACGTCCTACAGCACGTTCACGATCGCGCAGTTGACGGTTAGAGGCGGCGCGATCACACGACTCGATGCGACGTTCACGCAACATTGCGAAAGTCCGACGGCGCCGCCGATGACGGGACGCGTCGAGGTCAACGCCACCAGATAGCCGAGCCACATCAACTGCCTCGACCGTCAGGTCTCTGTCACGAGGTCCTCCACGTCTGCCGGCTCGCTCGACGCTTCGATGTCGGCGAGCGTCCGCTCGCGAGCTTTGGAGATCCGGTTGTAACGCTTGGCGAACTGGCTCGCAGCGAACTCGTTGAACTCGTCGACGCGCAGGCCGAATGGGGTCACGCCGTCGGGGTAATCGTCATAGGCGGCAAGGATGATCGCCTCGGTCAGCGGCTGAAGCTCAGCCATCCGCTCCTCGATCACGTCCCACACCGAGTGGTCTTCGGCGACGAGCCGGCTGAGCAGATAGACGCCGTAGGCGATGTGGCGCGACTCATCGCGCTTTATGTTCACGAGACCGGCACACAGGCCGGGCATCAGCTCGTTCACGGCGAGCGAACGGTGATAGTTGGCGTAGCCGGTCTCGGCGAGCACGCCCTCGATGATCATGTTGTACGTCACGGACGCTCGCGTCATCGCAGCCGGCGACTGATCATCGAGCAGCGCGTTCATCGCGCTCGGCAGCTCGACGTCGAAGAGCTGAACCGACGGTTCGCTCGCCGGCGGCAGCTTGGCGCCGCCGGTGACCTCGCGAATCCAGCGACTGAAGAAGTCCATGTGCTTGGCCTCCTCGAAGAGAAACGTCGTCAGGAACATCTCCTCCTCGAGACGGCCCTGGCGAGCGATCGCAAGAACAAGCGGCAACAGGTCCAGCGTGACGGCTTCCTCGCCTCCCAGGAACGCGCCGGTCAGCTGCAGAAGCGCGTTGCGCCGCTCATCGTTCATCGCCTCCCAGTCGTCTCGGTCCTGCGAGAAGTCGAACTCCGACGGATTCCAGACGCCGAGTCGCTTCGCCTTCTCGAACAGGCGCATCGGAAAGGAGTCCGGGCGCAGCACAGTGGGCTCCGAGTAGTTGTGGGCAACGGGTGCGCTCATCCTGGCCTCCTCGGTCGGTGACAGTGGCGGCTGCTTCCAAGCACAGAGTCGCTCCGGTGCCACCCTGAGGGTCGCCGCATCACGCGTGGATCGTAACCGGACGGGCTGAACGGTGATCGGCGCCGACGTTGAAGCCGTCGTGCAGGAGCCCTTGCGACCAGCATGCCCCGTGCGGGACTCGAACCCGCCCCACCGGATTAAAAGTCCGGCGCTCTACCAGATGAGCTAACGGGGCTCGCGGCCCGACAGTGTGGCAGATGCGCTCATCGCGTCAGCCGCCTGCTGCTCAGGGGCTTCTTCGGAGGCCACCCGGAGCATCTCCTCGATCCTGGTCAGCTTGACCCGGGGGCGGCCCGCGGCCTCTCCGAGTGCCTTCTCGTGCCGGTCGATCGACTCCCAGCCGGAGTACGTCACGAGCGCCGCCTGGCGTTCGTGCAGGAGGCGCTCGATGGCGTCCGGGTCGGGGTTCGCGGGGGCGTGCGGGGCTGCGCCGTCGCCGCCGAGGTCCGCGAGGATCGCATCGACCGTCTCCTGGGCGTCCTTCTTGTTCGTCCCGATCACCCCCGAGGGGCCGCGCTTGATCCAGCCGACCGCGTACTCACCGGGGAGCGGCTCGCGGCTGTCGGGGTCGAGCACGCGGCCGCCCTCGTTCAGGATCACCGCCCGGCGCTCGTCGAAGGGGACGCCCGGAAGCGGTATGCCCCGGTAGCCGATCGCCCTGAACGCGAGGCCGGCCGCGAGCGTCTCGCGCTCGCCGCTCGCCTGCGCCCGCAGTCCGCCTCCGGGCGCGGCGACGAGCTCGTTGCGGACGAGCTGCACCGAGCCGAGATGGCCGCCGTCCTCGGCCTCGAACGACTCCGGCGAGAGCAGGAAGCGAAGGACGATCCGCTTGCTGTGGCCGGCCGGCTCGCGTTCGGCATAGCCGGTCAGGATCTCGACGTTGCGGCGGCTGGTCGCGTCGCCGGCGGCGTCGGGGTCGGCCACGGCCAGGGCGCGCTCGAGCTCTCGCGGGTCCACGATCACGTCCGCGTCGGCCAGCTCGCCGAGCTCGAGCAGCTCGGGGTTCGTGAACGCCGCCTGGGCGGGCCCGCGGCGACCAACCACCACGACCTCGCTCACCCGGCTCTCCGCGAGCACCTCGAGAGCGTGGTCGGCCGTGTCAGTCGGGGCGAGCTCCTCGGGGGCGAGCACGAGCATCCGTGCCACGTCGAGGGCCACGTTGCCGTTGCCGATCACAACCGCCCGCTCCGCTCGCAGCAGGTCCACCTCGAGGTCGGTGTGGTCGGGGTGGCCGTTGTACCAGCCCACGAACTCCGTCGCCGCGTGCGATCCCGGGAGCCCTTCGCCGGGGATCCCCAGTGGGCGGTCCGACGGCGAGCCCGTCGCGTAGACGATCGCGTGATAGTGCTGGAGCAGCTCCTCCCTGGAGACGTGCTCGCCGAAGCACACGTTGCCGAAGTAGCGGAAGCGCGGGTGGGCCGCCGTCTTCTCGTAGATCCGCGTGACGGACTTGATCTTCGGGTGGTCGGGGGCGACGCCGGAGCGCACCAGACCCCACGGCGTCGGCAGCCGCTCGATCAGGTCCACCTCGATGCCGGCGTCGGGGTCCTTGAGCAGGTGGCCCGCGGCGTAGAAGCCGGCCGGGCCGGAGCCGATCACTGCGATGCGGATGGGGGAGTCGTCGGTCATGGGTGTCGGTCCTTCGGCGTACGCATCTCGTCGGGTACGCCGCGGGATGGGCATGGCCCGACTCGAACGGGCGACCCCCTCGGTGTAAACGAGGTGCTCTAGCCAACTGAGCTACACGCCCGGGTCACCTCAAGGCTAGCGGGCACCGTGCGGGACGCGGCCTCTTCTTGGATAGCATCAGATCCCGGCCGGGATCCTTCCTTGAAGACCGCAGACACCGCCCATAGCGAGGGGCCGTCAACGTTCGCGCAGGCAGCCGAGCTCGAGCTGCGAAACGTGAGCAAGCGTTACGCGGGTCAGGGCGAGCCGGCCATCAACGACCTGTCCCTGACCGTTCCCGCCGGCGAGGTGTGCGTCCTCGTTGGCCCGTCCGGCTCGGGCAAGACGACGGCGATGCGTCTGATCAACCGGATGATCCCGCTCAGCGGCGGGGACATCCTCCTGGGCGGCCGCAGCGTCCTCGACCGCGAGCCCCGCGAGCTGCGCCGGGAGATCGGCTACGTGATCCAGCAGGTGGGCCTGTTCCCCCATCGCACCGTGGAGCGAGAACATCGCCACCGTCCCCGAGCTGCTGGGCTGGCCGCGCGAGCGCGTCGCCGCTCGGGTCCGCGAGCTGCTCGACCTGATCGGCCTGGACGCGGCCGAAATGGCCGGTCGCTACCCCGCCCAGCTCTCCGGCGGCCAGCGCCAGCGGGTCGGAGTGGCCCGTGCGCTCGCAGCGGACCCGCCGCTGATGCTGATGGACGAGCCCTTCGGCGCGATCGACCCGATCAACCGCTCCCGCCTCCAGGACGAGTTCCTGCGCCTGCAGGCGACCGTCAGGAAGACCGTCGTGTTCGTCACCCACGACATCGACGAGGCGATCAAGATGGGCGACCGCATCGCGATCATCAGCGCGGGTGGCAGGCTGGCCCAGTACGACACCCCCGCCCGGATCCTCTCGTTCCCGGCCGACGATTTCGTGGCCGAGTTCGTCGGCGCGGACCGCGCGATCAAGCGGCTCGCCCTGAGCACCGTCGCGGAGCTCGAGCTCGCGCCGCTGCCCGCGGCGGACCCGGCCGGCGCGAACGGCGCCGCCGGGACCGCCGGGGAGGGCGCAATCGACGGGCCCGTCGTCCACCTCCAGAGCTCCGTCCGCGAAGCCCTCTCGCAGCTGCTCACCTGCGGCAGCGACTCCGTCATCGTCCTCGACGAGCAGGGCCGACCCGTCGGCATGCTCAACCTCGAGCTGATCCAGTGCGCCTTCGAGGAGCGCGTCCCCCACGGTCGCGCGGCCGCGGCGGTCTCCTCAGAGGACGGCCGCACGCCGGCCCAGGAGGCGTCCTGATGGCCCCCGTCCTCGCCGCCGGCGGCCCGGTGATCCCGAACTACGGGTCCCAGTCGTCCTCCTGCGTCATCCACAACCGTCTGTTCTGCCTGGACTGGGTCAGCCACAACTTCTCGAGGATCCTGTGGCCGGCGCTGCTCCAGCACGTCTACCTCGCACTCCTCGCCGTCGCCATCGGGTTCGTGATCGCGATGGCGCCTCGCCCTGCTCGCCCACCGCTACCGCCGCCTCGAGCGTCCCGACCATCGTCCTCACCACGTTCCTCTACACGATCCCATCGCTGGCCCTCTTCGAGCTGCTCGTGGCACCCGTCGGGGCCAACATCTACGCCGCCGAGATCGCCCTCGTCACCTACACACTGCTGATCCTCTTCCGCAACATCCTCACCGGGCTGCGCTCGGTCCCGCCCGATGTCCTCGATGCCGCCGAAGGGATGGGGATGAGCCGCACCCAGACCCTTCTGCGCGTCGAGCTGCCGCTCGCCCTGCCGGCGATCGTCGCCGGCCTGCGGATCGCGGTGGTCACGATCATCGCCCTCGCCACGATCGTCTACACGATCTACGACGCCGGCCTGGGCGTGCCGATCCACGCGGCCCTCGGCGAGGGCCCCTTCAAGACCGAGCTGATCGCTGCGGGCGGCCTGGCGATCCTGCTCGCCGTCACCGCCGACGCGCTGCTCGTCCTCGCCCAGCGGCTGCTCACCCCGTGGTCGCGCGCGCGGACGGTCTGAGGCGTCATGCACGAATTCGTCGAGGCCTTTCGCTTCATCGCCCACAACGGCGCCGTCGCGGGACAGCCGGGACTTCCGAGCCTCGCCCACCTCGCCCTGGAGACCCTCAAGGTGGGGGCGATCGGGGTGGCGATCTCGATCGTCGTCGCACTGCCGATCGGGGTCGTCGCTCGGGTCACCTGCACCGGGGCTCGTTCGTCGCGATCAACCTCGGCAACGTCGGGCGGGCGCTGCCGAGCCTGCTCGTGCTCGCGATCGGCGACGCCTTCCTCGGCCTCGGCCTGACGGTCGTCGAGCTCGCCCTCGTGATCCTGGCCGTGCCGCCGATCATCACGAACGCCTATCTCGGTGTGAGCAGCGTCGACCCCGACCTCGTCGACGCCGCCCGCGGGCTCGGCATGTCCGAGGGCGAGATCCTGCGCAGGGTCGAGCTGCCGCTCGCCGTGCCGGCCCTGTTCGCCGGCGTGCGCACCGCCTCCGTGTTCGTCATCAGCACGACCACGATCGCCTCGCTGGCGGGCTTCAGCGGCAGCCTCGGCGACGTGATCGCCAACGAGACGAGCTATCACTTCTCCGGCGTGCTGGGCGCCGCGATCTGCGTTGCCGCGCTCGCGCTGGCCGTAGACGGCGCTCTCGCGCTCGTGCAGAGGTGGCTGAGCCCACACGGCCTCCAGGCCGAGCCGGCGCAGGCGACCGGCAGGATCACCGACGTCGCCACGGCCACCGCATGACCCAGTGTTCGCAGGTCCACAAGGCAAACCAACAGAGAGGACGGCGCATGACAGACAGCAGATCGACACGATGGTTCTCGCTCCTCGCAGCGGCTGGGGCGGCGTTCGCGCTCAGCCTCGTGCTGGCGGCATGCGGGAGCTCGAGTGGCAACACGACGAGCTCGAGCACGGGCGGGACGACGGCGGCTTCATCCAGCGGCGGACCGGGCGCAGGCAGGCCCCCGGTGACCATCGGCGACAAGAACTTCGCGGAGCAGAACATCCTCGGGGCCCTCTACGCGCAGGCCCTCCAGGCCAAGGGCTACAAGATCACCCTGAAGGACAACGTCGGCTCCACCGAGATCATCTACAAGGCGCCTGACCTCGGGCCAGATCGACATGTACCCGGAGTACACCGGCGTGCTGCTGTCGGCCGTCGCCGGTCAGACGAAGAACCCGGCGAGCGCCGAAGCTGCGTACAAGGAAGCGAAGACGTACGTGGAAGCGGAGGGCCTCACGCTGCTGAACCCCACGCCGTTCTACGACACCAACGCCCTCGCAACCCTGCCGACCTACGCCGCCGCGCACAGCCTGGCGAGCATCGCCGACCTGAAGCCGCTCGGCAAAGCCGTCCGGCTCGGAGGGCCGCCGGAATTCGCCACCCGCTTCGAGGGCCTGACGGGGCTGAAGCAGGAATACGGGGTCGACCCCACGTTCCTGCCGATCGCGATCGAACTCTCCTACAAGGCCCTCGAAAGCGGCCAGGTGGACGTGCAGAACGTGTTCACGACCGACGGCCAGCTGCTCAGCGGCAAGTTCAAGCTGCTCGCCGACCCCAAGCACGTGTTCGGTTTCCAGAACGTGGCGCCCGTCGTCAGGAAGAGCGTCCTCGCCGCCGAGGGGCCTGAATTCGCGACCATCCTCAACAAGGTCAGCGCTCTGCTGACGATCCCCGGCGATCCAGCAGATGAACGCCGCCGTGAGCATCGACAAGCAGTCCCCCGCGAGCGTCGCCCAGCAGTTCCTGCACGCCAACGGCCTCGCCTAGGCGACCGCCGCCCACGCGCCGCCACCGCTGCGAAGCTTGCGGGGTGCGCGCGCTGTGGCGGCAGGACGATCCGGGTCCTGCTCGCCGTGTCCGCAGCGGTGGTGGTCGTGCTCGCGCTGGCGCAGCTGTTCGGGCCGTCGATCGCGGCGAGCACGGTCTCGGAGCGGGTCGGTCGCTACGGCCACGTCCAGTCCGTCCACGTGAGCGCCTGGCCGGCGATCCGGCTGCTGTGGGGGAGCGCCGACTCGGTCCGCCTGCGCGCGAGCAGCCTGGCCCTGACGCCGGCCCGGTCGGCCGCCCTGCTGGCGGAAGCGGACGGGACGGCAAGCGTCGACGCGACCGTCGCCGCGCTCCGGGAGGGTCCGCTACGGCTGACCGACGTGCGCCTTCGAAAGCGCGGGCCGAGCATGGTCGGCGAAGGGCTGATCCGTACCGGCGCGATCGCCGCGGCGCTCCCGCCGGGTGTCCACATCGAGCTCGTCGCCAGCGCCGGCGGACAGGTCCACGTGCGCGTCGGCGGCGGGCCGTTCGGGAACGGATCGATCGCCGCGGTCGCTCGCTCCGAACACGGCACGCTGCTCGCCGAAGTCCTCGGCGGCGGCCTCGCCGGGGCGCGGATGACCCTGTTCCAGGACCCCCGCATCGACGTCGTCGGCGGTCGCGGCGGCGCTCGCCTCGACGCACCCGCTCTCCTACCGTGTGCGCATGAGCGCCCGCTTGCGCTAGGTCGCCACCGCTAGACGGCCGCCGACACCGTCGCCGAGCGGGCCCGCGGGCGCGGGCCGATCAGCACGGGCAGCCCGTCGCGGGGGCTGATCGTCGGCATCTGGCGGATCCGCAGCGTGAAGTCCGCAGGCAGCGAGAGCGAGCAGCGGCTTACGATCAGCGCCGCGATCGTCCTCACCTCGAGCTGGCCGAAGCGCATCCCGATGCATGTCCGCGAGCCGCCGCCGAAGGGCACATAGGCCCCCCTCGGGAGCTCCGCACGGGCCTCCGGGGCGAAGCGCTCGGGGCGGAACGCCTCCGGTTCGGGAAACACGTCGGGGAGGTGGTGGGAGGCCCACGAGGAGTAGTTCGACGAACGCCCGCGCCGGGACCTGGTGGCCGGCGAACTCGAACGTGCTCGATCGCCCGGCGCGGCCCCACCCACGCAGGCGGATACTTGCGCAGCGTCTCGTCGAGCGTCATCTCGAGCTCGGGCAGCTCGGCCCCGAGCAGCTGTGCCGGCGTCGGGGCGCCCGTCCGTGCAGCATGGCGTCCTGCTCGGCGCGCCAGCCGCGCGAGGATCTCCGGATGGCGGGCAAGCTCGTAGAACATGAACGAGACGGTCGAGGTCGTCGTGTCGTGGCCCGGCGAACATCAGCGTCATCACCTCGTCGCGGATCTGCAGGTCGCTGAGGCGTGTTGCCGTCCTCGTCCTCGGCGTCGAGCAGCAGGCTGAGGATGTCGCCGCCGCGCCTGCCCGTGCTGCGGCGCTCGGCGATCTCGGCGTAGATCAGCGCGTCGAGCTGGCGCGGCGGCCGGCTGCATGCGTCCCCACGGCGAGCGGGGGCCGCGCAGGACGCGCAGGAAGTAGTCGCTCGCGTAGAACGACAGCGCCTCCTCGAACAGGCCGGCCGCGTCGATCGCGCGGGCTCGCTCGCCGTCGGGGTCGAGGCCGAACAGCGCCCGCATCGCGACGCGCAGCGCGAGCCGGCGCGTCCACGCGTAGAGGTCGAGCTGAGCGCCCGGGCTCGAGCTGCCTCGAGCGCCTGCTCGGTCTCCTCGACGATCACCTCCATCGACGCGGCGATGTGCTCGCGGTGGAAGGCCGGCAGCATGATCCGGCGCGAGCGCCGGTGGAAGTCGCCGTCGATCGTCAGCAGCCCGTCGCCCATCAGGCCGATCAGGTCGCGGAAGTGGCCCTCGCGCCAGGCGAAGTTCGAGGCGTGCGAGACGGTGATGTAGTGGTTCGCCGCCGGGCCGAGCATGAACACCACGTTGCTGTGGAACAGCCGCATCGTGAAGATCGGCCCGTAGCGCTCGTAGCCCTCGAGCAGCACCGACAGCGGCTCCGACGGCGAAGCGCCGCGTCCGTGCCAGCGACGGGCGCGTCTCGCCGGGGGGGAACGGGACACCGCGCCGCGCGCTCGGAGCGCAGGTCCTCGAGCATGACCGGGAACGGCCTCGAGTCCAGCAGCGTCGTCGGGCCCGACGAGCGCCATCGCCCTCCAGCCTAGCCAAGGCTGGCCGCACGGCCAGATCGGGCCGCCGGGGCCGGGCCGCGAGGCTCGGCCTTGGCATACTCTGTCAGCGCAGTGCAGCCGCAGTGCCGGGCGCGCACATCGCGGGGGCGTAGCTCAGCAGGTTAGAGCGCTGCCCTGTCACGGCAGAGGTCGCGGGTTCGAGTCCCGTCGCTCCCGCTTTTCGCACCCCGCGTCCTGCCCCGTTGTCCGGGGCGGGCGTCGGGTCGTGTCGGCGCAAGTCTCTGCGCGAATGCCTCGAGGCCGGGTTCAGTCCTCCTCGGCCGTCATCTGGTTCGTCCCCTCCGGCCCGTCGTCGCGCAAAGCCTGGCGAAGCCGCGCCACCGCACCCCGATGACGGCGCTCGAGTTCCCTGAGACGGCTGGCATTGCTCTGTCCCGAGCCGTAGGCCTTCGCCCGGTACAGGTCGAAGCGGTCTCGGTGATAGCGAGCTTCGGTCCGAAGCTCCTCGATCCGGCGCGGCGGCGTCATCGATGCCCTTCCCTTCCGCCGGCCGAGCCGACCCGGCGCACGAGCTGCTCGCACACCCTCGCCGGCCTTTGGGCGGGAGGTCGGCCTCCCCGTGCCGGTCCGAGAGAGCAGCTGCCATCTGTTCAGATAACCGGCACCCTCACTCTAGCGGGTCGGGTATTCGGTCGAACGCGCCCGCCGGCAGGACGAAGCGACGCGCGGGACCGTCTGCTCCCCCACTGACGCCAGCGTCGCGAGCGCCGTGCAACCCGCTGCTCGGCCGGGCCGCCACGGTCGCGTCGGCGACACCGTCGTGGTCATCGATCCAGGCCAGGATCGCGGCCGAGCCGCTGCCCTCGGCGAGGATCACCGAACGCTCGATGACCGTCCCACCCGAGGCGTGTGGACGGGCCAGACGCTTGACGATCGCCGCTGTCGGATCCGCCACCATGACCTACACCCTATCGGGGTCCGTTCCGCGCGAAGGCCCGACGGGTGAACGCATCGCACGTTCCCGGGCTTGTAGGTTCGTGAGGTGGTGGACCCGCTGAACTCCGACACCGACGCCGACGCCGCCGAGATCCGCGAGATCGGTCCCGGTGACACCGAGGCGGCGCACGAGTCGATGTGGGCCCTGCGCCCCGCCTACGGCAACCGCGCCCGTTTCGCCGAGTACGTCGACGAGGTGCTTCGCCCCGTCGGCTATCGCCTGATCGGCTCCTTCCCGAGGGACGCGGAGCAGGCCGCCGCGGTCGCCGGCTTTCGCGTCGGCGACGCTCTCGCCTGGGGGCGCTACCTGTACGTGGATGACCTCACCACCGCGCCCCATGCCCGCCGTCAGGGCCACGCGGGTTCCCTGCTGGAGTGGCTCGTGCAGGAGGGGCGGCGGCTCGGGTGCGGCGCCCTGCACCTCGACTCCGGTGTGGGGCCGGAGCGCTTCGACGCCCACCGCCTCTACCAGAGGCACGGCCTGTCGATCACCTCGCACCACTTCGCGATCGCGATCGCGTAGCGCCCGCGTCGCCCGTGCCCTCGCGCCCTGCGCAACACTGGGGCGATGCGCAGCAGAGTGACAGCGCCAGCCCTCGTCGCGACGCTGGTGGTCGCCGTTTCGCTGCTCGGCGCGCCCGGCCCGGCATCCGCCGCGCTCCCCGCCGACGGCTCGAGCCTCGACGCCCCTGGACTCAGCGCGGGTCCGTTCATCACCGCCGAGGGCCTCGTGTGGGAGGGGCCCGACGGGACCATGTTGACCCGCGCCGACGGCAGGTCGAGCGTCCTCGCACCGCCGGGGCCGCTTCCGCCGTCGAACGGGGAATACGTCGCCGACTTCGCCTGGTTCGGCCGCGCCTGGTGGGTGCACGCGCTCGCGAGCGGGGTCTTCGGCGGCCGGATCGGCGGCCCCCTGCGCAGGCTGCCGCTGCCGGAATGGTGCGTTCCGGGTTCCACGGGCGTCGGGTCGGAAAGAGACGGTGAGCTCTTCGCCGTCTCCGGCGCGCGGCTGTATGTGGCACTCCAGCCACCCTGCTTCGTTCGGCGCAGCGCGCCCCACGGGGTCGTGCTCACGATCGATCTGCGGTCGGGGCGTTCGCACGTGCTCGCTGCGCTGCCGGGGGCGCTCGGCTACATGGCCGCTGCCGGGAGGTATCTGGCACTTGCCTATCACCCGGCGCCGAGACACCGGACCGCCAGGCCGGGCCCGACCCAGCCCAGCCCGGAACCCGGCCTCGCCGTGCGGATCCTCGACACGGCGAGCGGCAAGCAGCTCGGGTCCGTCTCCCCGCCGGCGCCGGTGGGCGAATCGCGCCGGGACGAACCGTCCGGAGTCCAAGTCGACGAACGCGGCGACGTGCTCGTCACGCTCAACTGCTGCGACGCCTCGCCGGGCGTGCTGGGACACATCGCGCAGCCCTACTTCCCTCCGCACGAATGGTGGTGGGCCAAGCCCGGCGCGCGCGTCGGCCAGCCGGCACGGAGGGGCAGCGATCCGGTGCTGTCGGACGGCCGCGTGGCGTACCTCTCGCAAGCCTCCGTCTGGGGTGTTCACAACGAAATCGACGTCACAGACCTGCGCGACGGGTTCACCCGCACGGCCGTCAGCTTCGACGGCTCGGCCGCCGCGCTCGGGCTCGCGTTCAGCGGCAACGGGCTCGCGTGGACCCAGTGGAGCTCGGTCCTTGACGTCATCGACGCTCCCGGAACGGAGTCGTGCGTCCAGGTGGCGCTGACCCCCGTTCAGCTCGCGAGCCTCGACCTGCGCCGGCTCCCCGCGGCCCCCGTCAAGGTCGCCGGTGTACCGATCCCCCCGCAATACGCCCACGAGCCCCCCTGCATCGAGGCTTGAGCACTGGCCGGTGGGCGCCCTAGGCCCGCGAGGCGGCCCGACGGCGCCGCGAGCGCCGACCCTGGGTCGAGCCCGGGCGATGGCCGGCTGGCCTCTGATCCGCTGCGCCCCGGTCGGCCCGTCGCTCCTCGCCACCGCCGAGCCCGTGCGCGAGCCCCAGCCTGTGCGCCATCTGGCGCACTTCGGTCCGATCGGCCGAGCCGACGAGGGTGATGCCGACGCCGGCCCGGCCGGCACGTCCGGTCCGCCCGACACGGTGGACGTAGACCTCGTGATCACCCGGCGGGTCGTAGTTGATGACGTGCGAGATGCCGTCGACGTCGATACCCCGGGCCGCCACGTCCGTGGCCACCAGCGTGTCGACCTTCCCGGCCTCGAAGCGCGCTAGCGCCTGCTCGCGCTGGCGCTGTGACTTGTTGCCGTGGATCGCCGTGGCGCTCACGCCGCTGCCCTCGAGGCGCTTGACGAGGCGATCGGCGCCGCGCTTGGTCCGCACGAACACCAGTGCCAGGTCGCGCTCGCAGTCCAGCTGGCGGACCAGCGCGCCGACGCGGTCCTCGCCGCCGACCGCGACGAAGCGGTGATCGATCTCGCCTTCGGCGTTGGCCTTCGACGGCGTGTGCTCGCGGACGACGGCGTCCTTGGTGTAGTGGGCGGCGACCTTGCCGGCCGCCCCCTCGAGCGTCGCCGAGAAGAACAGCGTCTGGCGCGCGCGCGGGCAGGCCGCGACGATCCGGTCGACCGCGGGGCGGAAGCCCATGTCGAGCATCCGGTCGGCCTCGTCGAGCACGAGGATGCGAACGGCGTCGAGGTTGAACGCACGCCGTGACAACAGGTCCTCGAGCCTGCCCGGGGTGGCGACGAGGATGTGCGATTTCGCCGCCGCGGCCGCCTGCTTGGTCAACCCCACGCCGCCGTAGACGGCGGTCACGCGCAGGGCTCGTGCATGGGCGACGTCGCGGATCTCCTCGACGATCTGGCTGGCGAGCTCGCGGGTTGGGGCGAGCACGAGCGCGGCCGGCCGCGGGCCGTCGGCCTCGAGCCGGTCGGCGATCGGGATGCCGAAGGCGAGCGTCTTGCCCGACCCGGTCGGTGACTTCACGAGCACGTCGCGCCCGGCGAGCACATCGCCGACGACGAGCCGCTGGACGGCGAAGGGTTCGGTGATGTCGCGACGCGCGAGGGCGGACACGACGGCATTGGACACGCCGAGATCGGCGAAGGACTTGCAATTGGACATTCTCTACTCCTTGGGCGCTGCCTGGCGCCGCGGACGGTTCGGGAGAGGCTGTGGCTGACCCGAAAACCGCTGCCTGTGCGGGACTCCAAGCGAGCTAACCTCGCGGCCGACGGCGTCGACCGCTGAGATGAACGTAGCAGCCGCGCCTGTTGACGACGGCTCCTGACAGCTGGCGCCCGGCCGGGGCCGCGCCCCGTGGCCGCCCGCGCTACCGTGGACGTAGCGGTCGTTCGTGGCGGTCTACGCCGGCTCTCCCTTGCGCGCGACGCTTGCTATCAGAGCGGGCAGGAAGGAGCGGGGAAGATGCCCGCCACCACCCAAGAGGAGCCCGACCACTGGGGCAGCCAGGATGGCTCGCTCACCGCAGCCATCTCGGACGCGATGGCGAAGCTGCTGCACGAGCACGCCGGCCGCGGGCCGACCGAGTCGCGCACGACGCTGGGCAAGGATCTCGTCGTCTGCGTGATGTCTCACGCGCTCACGAAGATCGAGCGGACCCTCGTCAGCCACGGCAAGCGGGAAGCCGTGCTGGACACGCGCCGGGCCGTCCAGGAGACGATGAGAATCGACGCCATCCGCGCAGTCCACGAGCTGACGGGGCGGCGTGTCGACGCCTTCCTGAGCGCGAACCACATCGACCCCGACCTCGCTGTCGAGATCTTCGTGCTGGGCCCGCTCGCCGAGGTGTAGGCGGCGGGCCCCGGCTCAGCCCTCGGCGCTCGCCGGCGTCGCCGTGCCGGGCGCGGCGGCGGTCATCGCCCGGCGGGCCTGGGCGAAGCTGACGAGGCGCTTGTCGTCCTCGTCCCACAGCTTCAGCCCGACCGCGCGGATGCCGTCGCCCAGCGTCAGCGTCGGCACCTCGTGGAAGATCGGGTTCTCGTCGTGGGCGCGCTGCAGGTTGTAGTTCGGGATCCGCGCACTGAGGTGGTGGACGTGGTGGTAGCCGATGTTGCCGGTGCAGAACTGGAGCACCTTCGGCAGCTTCAGGAACGAGCTACCCCGCAGGGCGGCGTCGGCGTAGCTCCACTCCTTGCCGCTCTCCCAGTACGCGTCCTCGAACTGGTGCTGGACATAGAACAGCCAGATCCCCGTCGAGCCGGCGATCAGCGCCGGCGTGCCCGCGACGAGCAGGTAGTCGCGCCAGCCGATCAGCCAGCACAGGCCGCCGACGATCACCGCGAGCGCCACGTTGGTCACGAGGACGGCCCGCCGCATCCGCGGCCGGGCTCCCTTCGCGACGATCCGCGGGCCGATCATCATCGCGATCACCGGCCCGAACACGAACATCAGGATCGGGTTGCGCTGCAGCCTGTAGGCGAGCCGCGCCCGCCACGGGAGCTCGTGGTATTCGGTCACCGTCAGGGTGCGGATGTCACCGACGCCGCGCCGGCCGAGGTCGCCCGAGGTGGCGTGGTGGACGGCGTGGTCGTGTCGCCAGCGCAGGAACGGCGAGTACAGGAGCAGCCCGAGCACCATCCCGAGCCAGGCGTTCGCCCGCCGCGAGTGCAGGAACGACCCGTGCGAGCAGTCGTGGAAGATGATGAAGGTCCGCACGAGCAGCGCCCCCGCCGGGATCGCCAGCGCCAGCGTCAGCAGCACGGAGACTTCGAGCGCGAAGTACATCGCGACCGACAGACCGAGGTAGGGGACGACCGACGTCGCCAGGTCGAGCAGGGCTCGCCCGCGGTGCGGTCTCGCGTAGGGGGCGAGCGTCTCCCGCCAGAACGGGCCATCGCCTGCTGCGCCGGCCCTTTGCGCGCCGTCCTTCCCGCCACGATCCGGTCTGCGAACCTCCTCCGAGCAGGCGGAAGCGGCTGTCTGGGTGGGGATCATCAGATGCCCCTTTCTCTGGTGGCGCACGCAGCCGGTCCGACTCGGCACCGCCAATCGCGAACTCCAGCATACCTGCCCCTTCGGCGCGGGAGCGCTACTCTGAAAGAATGCCAACCCAGGCTGATCGTGCGGCTGAGCAGCGTCGTGCGAAGCTGGAGCAGATCCGCAAGCAGGTCAAGGACGGCTCGCTGACGATCCGCAAGATGACCGCCGACGAGCGCCGGCGGTTTCCGCCGAAGCCCGCGCGCGCGGCGCGAAAATGACGGCTTTCTTCGTCGGTGGGCTCGAGTCGCAGGGCAAGGTGGCCGAGAGCGCCTACCTCGCCCTGCAGGAGCGCTCGCACGAGTTCGCAGGCAGCCCCCCGCGACACCGGCGCATCTTCAAGCTCAGCTGTCGCCTCGAGGGCCGTGACACGGAGATCGAGGTCGGCCGTCCGCTCGCCCTCGGCGGCGAGCCCGTGGCGGCGATCATGGATCACGGGCCGCGGGAGGACTTCGTCGTGCACACCTCCCCCGGAAAGGGGGGCGTCGGCGTGCCCCTTCACTCCGTGTACTCGGTCACCGAGTTCAGCTGACCCCCCTCGGGGCCCCAGGCGCACCGCGCACCCGACCTCGCTGTCAGACTGCGCCCCCGCGGCGCCTACGCTTCCTCCTCGCGCGACTTGCGCAGCCACTCGCCGAGCACCTGGCCGACGTCGTTGACCGACCCGCCGAGGTCCTTGAAGGATTCGCGGAAGCGCTCCGCGTAGTGCGAGACGGCCTCACCGGCCTCGTCGCGGGCGCTGGTGGGCTCGTCCCGGCGCCGGTACTCGCCGTCGACGATGCGGTCGTAGTCGCCGGTGCGGACCCACTCCATCAGCTCGTGCACCCGCTGCACGGACATCGGGTGGGTGAGATCCAGGTCCGCCAGCATCCGCGAGAAGCGATCGAACGGCGAAGCCTTCTCGCGGTAGTCCTGGCCCTGGCGCATGAACACCTCGAGATCCAGGTTGGCCGCCTCGGCGCCGGCGGCCATCACCATCAGGGTCCGGCACACGGCGACGGGGTCGCGGACGACCAGCGCGGCGGCGCGGTCGCAGCTGAGCTCCGCTGCGCGGAACCACTCCATCAGCGCCGTCCGCAACGGCGTCAGCGGCAGCGGCACGCCGGGGATGCTCGAGATTCGCATCAGGATCACCAGCGCGGTGCGGTAGAGGAGGTGTTTGGAGAGCACATGCCCCGCCTCGTGAGCGAAGACGCCCCGCAGCTGCTCGGGGTCGAGCAGCCGGATCAGCTCGGAGTTGACGACCACGAGCGGTCGCCCGGCGCCGATCGTGAGCGCGTTGGCGACGGGGTACTGCGTCAGGTAGAGGTCCGGCACGGGCTCGAGGTCGAGCGTCGCGTACGCCCGCGCGTGGGCGTGCCAGACGGTGCCCAGCTGGTCCTCCCCGAGGCGCACGGCCGAGCCGAGCACGCCGCGGCGCAACGCCCGCTCGTAGCCGTACTCGCCGATCAGGCGCACGACCGTGTCCAGACGCGGCACGGATTTCAGCGCGGCGGTCGCCGCCCGGTCCGCGGGGTGCTCGTACGCCTTTGGCGAGATCCCCTTGAGCTGATAGCCCTCCACGGGAAGCGACACGGTCTCCTTACGGTAACGACCGCCTGGGTGAGCGGTGAGGAGCGGGCGATCGCGGGTAGGATCAGCCGGCGATGCTCAAGCTGATGTTCATCCCATTCCGGATCGCCGGCGGCGTGATCGCCGGCATGCTCGGCAAGAAGCTGGCCGGGGCGCTCTGGGCCGTCGTCGACAAGCGCGCACCGCCGCAGGCACGCTACCGCCGGGTGAGCCTCGGCAAGCTCGCCCTGGCGCTCGCGATCGACGGCGCCATCTTCCGTCTCGTCAGGGGCCTCGTCGACCACGCCACCCGCGTCACGTTCCTTCGCCTCACCGGCCGCTGGCCCGGCGCCGAAGCTCCTGCGGACACCGCCGACGCCGACAAGGCGTCCACCCGGCCGGGCTGACGGAGCCTCAGCGCAGCGACGGCACACGTCCGCCGCTGAAGAGCGTCCCGAGCGAGCCTGCCCGCGGGTCTGCGGAGGCCCCGAGCGGCGCCAGCCCGAGCGCCTGCTCGACGCTCCCGAGCACGCCGTAGTGGTCGAGCGGCTCGCTCTCGCGCGCCCCCCGGCGTACGTCGGGGCCCGCCACGACCGTCGCGATGTGGCCCCCCGCCGCGGCGCCGGCGCAACAGCCCCGGTCGGAGGTGCCCTCGTCCCAGGTGATCACGAGGAAGCCGTGCGGCCCGAGCTCCCGCAGCAGGGCGGGCACGGTGCGGGCGAGGAAGCGGTCGCCCACGGCCACGCCACAGTCGTGGCCGTCGTCACACAGGTTGGGCGAGATCCACACGTAGCTCGGCAGGCGCCCGTTGCGCAACGCCGCGGCGAGGGCGCCGAACCCGACCAGATGCGCACAGCGGCTCCGGGACGACGCGACGTCGTCGTAGTAGGCGAAGGGGTTGTGCTTCTTGGCGTAGCCGCCGGAGCCGGCCCCCTCGAAGCACGGCCCTGGTACGTCCTCGAGGTAGGCAGCCCAGCTCACGCCGGCCGCTTCGAGCTCGTCCACCACGTTGCGTGCAGAGACCTGACAGCTCGTGCAGTCGGAGCTCACCCCGTGGGTGGCCCCGCTGGTCAGGGCCAGGTAGTTCGGCAGCGAGGGATGCGTGATCGCGTAGCTTGCCCCCACCAGGCCGTAGCGGCGGGCGAGGGCGTTCACGTACGGCGCCGCCGGCGAGCCGATCACTTCCCCGTACTCGGCGTTCTCCATCACGATCACGATCGCCCGGGAGCTCGTCGGCCGCGGCAGGCTTGCGGGCGCTCCGACCGCGAGCGGCCTACCCGGAGCGGCGGTCCCGCACCCCGCCGTCGCCAGCGCCACGAGCGCCAGCGCCACGAACACGGCCACGCGCGCCAGCGCGCCGAACCTCGGGCGTCGTCCGATCATCCACCCGACGCTACAGTCCGCGCGAATGATCGACCTCGACGCCTACCTCGAACGCATCGGCCTCGCCGGCCGGCCGGGGTTGGCCGAGGTGCACCGCGCGCACGCGACTTCGATCCCGTTCGAGAACCTCGACCCACACGGCGGGCGGCCCGTGTCGCTCGCCCCTGCGGACCTCGAGGGCAAGCTCGTCCGCGCCCGCCGCGGCGGCTACTGCTTCGAGCAGAACATGCTCCTGAAGGCCGCCCTCGAAGCACTCGGAGCCGAGGTCGACATGTACCTGGCGCGGGTGCGGCTCGGGGCGCCGGCCGACGTGCCCCGCCCACGCAGCCACCTCGTCCTGCGTGTGCGCAGCGAAGGCCAGAGCTGGCTCGCCGATGTGGGCTTCGGCTCGGGCACCCAGCTCGACCCGCTCCCGTTCGGCCCCGCCGGCGAGCAGGTCCAGTCGGGGTGGCGCTACCGCCTCGTCGAGGACGGTCCGGAACTCGTGCTGCAGACGGCCGCGCAGGACGGGTGGGTCGACGTCCACGGCTTCCTGCCACACGCGGTCCCGCGGATCGACGTGGAGACGATCAACTGGTGGGTGTGCACCCATCCGAGCTCGCCGTTCGTGAGCGGCCTGCTCGTCGGCGCCCAGGGCGACGACGGCGCCCGCGTCATCCTCAGCGACTGGAGCGAGCTCGGCCTGAGCGAGGGGACGCCCGAGCGGACGCTCCTCACGCCGCTGCAGCGCTCCCAGATCCCGGCTGTGCTCGCGAGCCGCTTCGGCCTCGACGGCTTCGAGCTCGGCGACGACGGCCGGGTGCGGCGGGCGGCCTGAGCGACGGGCCGCCCACGCCACGGCCCACCTATGTGCGCGCCTGCGCCACCCTGGCGTCCACGTCGTGGAGATAGCTCGAGAGGTACCGGGCCGAGACCTTCTCGGGCGGGTCCCACATCGGCGTGTCGCTGACCTCCGAGCTGAACCCGTGGCCGCCGGTGATGCGCGCCATCAGGTACAGCGGCTCCCCGTCGGTCAGCAGCATCCCTCGGATCACCGGGTGAAACGGCTCGGGCGTGACGTCGGCACCCGCCAGCGCGGCGATCGACTCGGCGAGCGCATCCGCCTGCTGGGAGCCGACGCCGCCGTGCTTGATCGGGAAGTCGGTCGCGTCTCCGGCTGCGAAGACGTCCTCGACCTCGAGCACGCGCCCGTGCTGGTCGACGCGGATGAAGCCGTGCTGGCTGAGCGGGATGCCGCGCACGTCAGGTCCGAACAGCTCGGGCAGGGCGATCACCCGGTCCACCTGAAGGCGCGTGTCGCCGGGGTGGATGACGACCTCGCCCGTTCGCGGCACCTCCGCGTAGGCGGAGGTGATCGTGTTCACGCGCGCGCGCTGCAGCCGCTCGGCGACGGCGCGGCTGGCGTCCTCGCCGAAGATCGCCAGCGGTCGCTCCTCGGGGGTCACGAGCGTCGTTGAGAGCTCGATGTCCATGTCGAACGCCCGGCCCGCGGTCATCATCGCGAGCTCGTACAGCGGCAACGGCCACGCCATCCGTCCCGGGGCCACGAACGCCAGCCTGCTCAGGTAGCCGCCCTCGAGGTCCTGGAGCAGGCCGTGCAGCGTCGCTTCCAGGCGCCCGTCGTCGATCGTGAGCGCGTGCTCGTAGCGGGGCGCGATGCGCGCGCCGATCGCCACTACGAGGGCGTCGTAGCCGAGCTCCTGTTCGCGACGGGTGTGCACGACGTGTCTGTCGGCGTCGATCCACGCGAGCTCGTCGGCGAGGAGCTCGGCCCCGGCGTCGCGGACGATCTGCGCGAGCGGGTAGCGGTGCGCGCGGGGATATGCGAACGGCTCCCGCACGGTCATCGCCCGCACGACGAAGTCCTCGCCGGGGGCGAGGAGCGTGACGTCGGTCTGGGCGGGCGCAAGCGCGTGCAGGGCGAGCGCCGTCTCCAATCCGGCGACGCCGCCGCCGGCGATGATCACGCGAAGCTTTGCCCGAGGGTCGTTGGAGGTCATGGCGTGAGGATATGTCCCGATCGCGGATCGGGCAGCCGCTGAAAGTCCTCGAGGAAGGGAGGGAAAACTACTGAGCGTGCACGCCGACGATCAGTTTCCGAGCAAGCCGCGTCGCAGCGCGTAGCCGACCAGCTGCGCCCGCGTCGCGAGGGCGAGCTTGCGGTGGAGGTGGGCGCGGTGCGTCTCCACCGTCCGGGGCGAGAGGTGCAGTTTGCGCGCGGTCTCCACGCTCGTGTGACCGAGGGCGATCAGGCGCAGCACCTCGAGCTCGCGCGGGGTCAGCCGGTTGTCGGTGAGGTTCCCGTTGAGGGCCGCCAGCCGGCTCGCCAGCGACGGACTGACGTACTGCTGGCCATCGGCAACAGCCCTGACCGCTCGCGGCAGCTCGACGTCTGCGAGCTCCTTGGAGATGTATCCGAGCGCGCCCGCCGCCAGTGCCCGCCGGGCGAACACCGGGCTCTCACTCGTCGTCATCACCACGATCTGCGTGTGCGGCGAGCGTTCGCGCAGCGCCCCGATCGTCTCGATGCTCGATCCGCCGGGCCGCGACAGGTCGAGGACGAGCACGTCGGGCGCCGTGGCCTTGACCTGACGGGTGGCGGAGCCCACGTCGACGGCCTCGCCGACGAGCTCCACGTCGACCTCTGCGTCGAGGACGTCTCGCAGGCCTCGCCGCACGAGCGCGTGATCGTCGGCGAGCACGACGCGGATCCCGCCGTCACGAGCCGCCGGCGGCCCGCCGTCGGGCTCTGACGCAAGGCCCGGGTGTGAGCT
Organism: uncultured Solirubrobacteraceae bacterium; assembly: GCA_963743505.1. Lineage (GTDB taxonomy): Bacteria > Actinomycetota > Thermoleophilia > Solirubrobacterales > Solirubrobacteraceae > Palsa-744. The sequence continues at coordinate 301,524 of CAVUPZ010000006.1, forward strand.
CATGGGCCCACGCTAGGGACGCGACGGGCGCCCGGACAGTGGGGAACCCTGCGCCCCTGCTTCGGTAAATCACGGAGCCGTGCGGGCGCGGGTCAGCTCGTCTGCGACACGCTTGCGCCCACTGGCGTCGGTGCGAGCGCGTCGGCTTCGCGCGGCTGCGGGATCCCGGCCGCCGCGTAGGCCTCCGGGGCGTCGAGCGTCTCGGCGGCGAGCAGCGCCCTGGCCAGGCTCTCGAGCTGGTCTCGGTGCGCCTCCAGCAGCCGGCTGACTTCCTGGTGGGCGTCCTCGACGAGGCGCCTGCACCTCCTCGTCGACGAGCCGGTGGGTCTCGGGCGAGGTTTCGCTCACGCCCGGAAGGAACGCGTTCTGGCCCTCTTCGCCGAGCACGGCCACGGGCCCGATCGCCTCGCTCATCCCCCAGCGGCCCACCATCGAGCGTGCGATCTGGGTCAGCTGCTGGATGTCGGACTCGGCGCCCGTGGTGATGGTCCCGAAGACGATCTCTTCCGAGGCCCGGCCGCCGATGGCGACGTCGATCTTCGCCTTCAGCTCCTCGATCGAGTAGGCCGACGCGGTCGTTGTCGGGGGTGGACAGGGTCACGCCGAGGGCCATCCCGCGCGGGATGATCGAGACCTTGCGCACCGGGTCCGCACCGGGGGTGAGCATCCCCACGAGCGCGTGGCCGGACTCGTGGTAGGCGGTCCGCTCGCGGTCGGCCGGCGACAGCAGGATGCCGCGCGGGGCGCCGAGCATGATCTTCTCGAGCGAGTCGGTGAAGTCCCTCATGGCCACCTTGTCGTGATCGCGCCGCGCGGCCAGCAGGGCCGCCTCGTTCGCGAGGTTGGCGAGGTCCGCGCCGACCATCCCGGGGGTCGAGGCAGCGATCGCGTCGAGGTCGACGTCGTCGGCGAGGGGAATCGAGCGCGTGTGGACCTTCGAGGATCTGCAGCCCGTCCGGCGCGGTCGGGCGGCTGGACGGTGACCCGGCGGTCGAAGCGGCCCGCCCGCAGGAGCGCCGGGTCGAGGACGTCCGGCCGGTTGGTGGCGGCCAGCACCACCACCGCCTCGTTCGGCTCGAAGCCGTCGATCTCGGTGAGGATCTGGTCGAGCGTCTGCTCGCGCTCGTCGTTGGCGCCGGTCACCGACACCGAGCCCTGTCGCGAGCGGCCGATCGCGTCGAGCTCGTCGATGAAGATGATCGACGGGGCCGCCTCCTGGCCTTCGCGAACAGGTCACGCACGCGCGAGGCGCCGACGCCCACGATCGCCTCGATGAACTCGGACGCGGAGATCGAGAAGAAGGCGGCGTGGGCCTCCCCCGCCACGGCACGGGCGAGCAGCGTCTTGCCGGTGCCGGGGGGGCCTGACAGGAGCACCCCGTGCGGCATCCGCCCGCCGAGGCGGCTGTAGCGCTCCGGATTTCGCAGGAAGTCGACGATCTCGGTCAGCTCGGCCTTGGCCTCGTCGATGCCGGCCACGTCGTCGAAGGTGACGCGGATCTTTTCGGGGTCGACGCGACGCGCCTGCGATTTCCCGAACGACCCCAGGGCGCCCATGCCGCCGCCCGCAGCCGCCCGTCGCGCCAGCAGGATGAAGAGGCCGACGATCAGGAGCGTCGGGCCGAATCCGAACAGCAGCTCGGCGAGCAGGGACGTGCTCGTGCTCGTCGACTTGGCGTTGATCTCGACGCCCTTTTCCTGCAGCAGGGCGGACAGCTCGCTGCCGTTCCAGAACGTCGGCACCTCGGTCCCGAACTGCTTCGTCGGCGTGGCCTTCTGGTCGTTGGGCGGGTAGCGCTGCTTTTCCTTGAACTTGCCTTCGACGGTGTCGCCCTTCGAGGAGATCGACGCGACCTGACCGTCCTTGACGCGTTCGAGGAAATACGGGCTGAACGGCACCGTCACACGCGGTTCGCCCGAGCTCGGCTGGAACACCAGCAGCGACAGCCAGTTGAGCGCGATCAGCGCGATCACGAACCACCAGAAGCTCGGCCGGCGGTGAGGCGGGCGGCCGGTCGGTGGCTGCTCCGGCATGCCCCGCCCATCGGGTGCGGGCGCTACCTGCCAGCCGCCTTTGTCGCGCGGCATCGGAGGGTGCGCGTCACGGCGCTGGCCCGTGTTGCCATCGGGCGGGGGAGGAGGGTCGTCCGCCACGGGTTCCCATCCTACGCCGCGGCGGCACTCGTCAACGCCCAGGCGGCTCCTGCGACAGCGCCGCCCGTACCTGGCGCGCGATCTCGCGGTCCTCGCGGGCGTGCAGGACGAGCGTCCTCACGGCCGCTCCGCGGGGTGCGAGGTCGCGGTCGCCGGGCCCCCCGCGGTTGCGCCGGCCGTCGATTCGGACCCCCAGGAAGCCCAGGCGCGCGGCGGCGCGGGCGCGTACCTCGGCGGCATGCTCGCCGACGCCGGCGGTGAACACGAGCACGTCGAGCCCGCCGAGGGAAGTCGCCATCGAGGCCACCGCGGCCGCGAGGTGGTGGACGTAGACGTCGAGCGCCAGGACCGCCCGCCGCTCGCCCTGGCGGGCGCGGGCGAGCACCCTGCGCATGTCCGCGCTGCCCGCGAGGGCCAGCACGCCGGAGCGGTGCTCGAGGGCGTCCGCGAGCTCCGCCGGCGAGACCCTGCCCCGCTCGAGCAGCCACGTCAGCATGCCCGGGTCGACGCTGCCGGGGCGGGTCGCCATCACGAGGCCCTCGACGGGCGTGAACCCCATCGTCGTGTCGAGCGAGCGTCCGCCGCGGATCGCGCACAGCGACGCCCCCGCGCCGAGGTGGCAGCTGACGATCCGCACGCGCCCCTGGGCGCGGCCGAGCAACTCGGGTGCCCGCCGGGCCACCCATGCATGGGAGAGGCCATGGAAGCCGTAGCGGCGCAGGCCCCAGCGCCGGCGCCATGCGGGCGGCAGCGCATACGTGGACGCTGCGGCCGGGAGGGTGGCATGAAAGGCGGTGTCGAAGCAGGCCACGGCCGGGAGGTGGGGCAGCGCGGCGCTCACCGCGTCGAGCGCCGCGAGCGAGGCCGGCTGGTGCAGGGGGGCGAGCTCGGTCAGCGCGCGCAGCTGCCGCTCGACGCCTCGATCGATCAGCGTCGGCGCCCGCAGGTGAGCGCCACCGTGGACGATGCGATGGCCCACCGCGTCGGCCTCGCCCAACTCGGAGGCGAGCGCGCGGCGCAGCTGCGTGCGCCCGCCGGGCGAGCCGGGCGGCGCCAGCTCGCGCTCGGCGAGGGTCGCTTCGCGCCCGTCCAGGAGCGAGAGCTTGAGGCTGCTCGAGCCGGCGTTGACCGCGAGCACCCGCACGGCAGCTCTCAGGCGTCGACGCCGTCGGCGGGGGCGTCGGCGGGCTCGCCCCAGCGCCAGTCGGTCAGCTCCGGCGCGTCGATCCCGTGCGCGCGGGTGTAGGCCCTGTGGCGCAGGCGTTCGTCGACCATCCGCTGGCGGATGTGGGCGGCGCGCTCGGCCAGTCCGGGGACGCGGTCGATCACGTCGATCACGAGGTGGAAGCGGTCGAGGTCGTTGAGCATCACCATGTCGAACGGCGTCGTCGTGGTGCCCTCCTCCTTGTACCCGCGGACATGGATGTTGTCGTGGTTGGTCCGCCGATAGGTGAGACGGTGGATCAGACAGGGGTAGCCGTGGTAGGCGAACATCACGGGCCGGTCGACCGTGAACAGGGCATCGAACTCCGTCTCGGAGAGGCCGTGGGGGTGCTCGCTGTCGGGCTGCAAGCGCATCAGGTCGACGACGTTGACGAGACGCACGCGCAGCTCGGGCAGCTCGGCGCGCAGGATCGCGGCCGCGGCGACGGACTCGAGCGTGGGCACGTCCCCGGCGCAGCCGAGCACGACATCCGGCTCGCGCTCGCCGTCGTTGGAGAACGTCTCCCAGATGCCGATGCCGCGGGTGCAGTGGGCGATCGCCTCCTCCATCGTCAGGTAGTCGAGCGACGGCTGCTTGCCCGCGACGATCACGTTCACGTAGTGGCGGCTGCGCAGGCAGTGGTCGGCGACCGACAGCAGGCAGTTGGCGTCCGGCGGCAGGTACACCCGCACGATCTCCGCCTTCTTGTTGGCGACGTGGTCGATGAAGCCGGGGTCCTGATGGGAGAAGCCGTTGTGGTCCTGGCGCCAGACGTGCGAGGAGAGCAGGTAGTTGAGCGAGGCGATCGGCCGCCGCCACGGGATCCCGCGTGTGACCTTCAGCCACTTGGCGTGCTGGTTGAACATCGAGTCGACGATGTGGATGAACGCCTCGTAGCTGTTGAACAGGCCGTGGCGGCCGGTCAGCAGGTAGCCCTCGAGCCAACCCTGGCAGAGGTGCTCGCTGAGCACCTCCATCACGCGGCCGTCGGGGGCGAGGTGCTCGTCGCCCGACGCGCAGCTCGGCCTCCCACGCCCGATCGGTCGCCTCGAACACCGCGCCGAGGCGGTTCGAGGCGGTCTCGTCGGGGCCCAGCAGTCGAAAGGTGTCGGGGTTGAGTCTGATCACCTCGCGCAGGAACGCCCCGAGCACCCGGGTGGGCTCGCTGACGCTGCCCGTCGGCTCCGGCACCGCGACCGCGTAGGAGCGGAAGTCGGGCAGCTCGAGCTCGCGCAGCAGCAGGCCCCCGTTGGCGTGGGGGTTGGCGCCCATGCGCCGCTCCCCCGCGGGGGCCAGGGCTGCGAGCTCGGCTCGGAGCGCGCCGCGCTCGTCGAACAGCTCCTCGGGCCGGTAGGAGCGCAGCCACTGCTCGAGCTGCGCCAGGTGCTCGGGGTTGCCGGCGAGGTCGGAAAGCGGCACCTGATGGGCGCGGAAGGTCCCCTCGGATGGGAGGCCGTCGACGACCTTGGGCCCCGTCCAGCCCTTGGGCGTGCGCAGGACGATCATCGGCCAGCGGGGGCGCTCGCTGATCCCTTCGCTGCGGGCGCGGCGCTGGATCGCGGCGATCTCGCCGCTCGCCTGCTCGAGCGCCGCCGCCAGCTGCTGGTGCACGAGCGCCGGCTGATCGCCCCCCACGAACAGCGGCGCGTAGCCGTAGCCCTCGAGCAGCGAGCGCAGCTCCCGCTCCGGGATCCGCGCGAGCACGGTGGGGCTCGCGATCTTGTAACCGTTCAGGTGCAGGATCGGCAGCACGGCGCCATCGCGGGCGGGGTCGAGGAACTTGTTCGAGTGCCAGCTCGTCGCGAGCGGACCCGTCTCGGCCTCGCCGTCGCCGACGACGCAGCAGACGAGCAGGTCGGGGTTGTCGAAGGCGGCCCCGTGGGCGTGGGCCAGCGAGTAGCCGAGCTCGCCGCCCTCGTGGATCGAGCCGGGCGTCTCCGGGGCGACGTGGCTGGGGATGCCGCCGGGGAAGGAGAACTGGCGGAACAGCCGCCGCAGTCCCTCCTCGTCGTGGCCGATGTGCGGGTAGACCTCGCGTGTAGGTGCCCTCGAGGTAGACGTTTGCGACCACGCCCGGGCCGCCGTGGCCGGGTCCGGCGATGAAGATCGCGTCGACGTCGCGCTCGCGGATCAGCCTGTTCATGTGGGCGTAGACGAGGTTCAGGCCGGGCGTGGTGCCCCAGTGCCCGAGCAGTCGGGGCTTGGTGTGCTCGAGGCGCAGCGGCTCGCGCAGCAGCGGGTTCGCGAGCAGGTAGATCTGGCCGACCGACAGGTAGTTGGCGGCCCGCCAGTAGGCGTCGATCGACACGAGCTCCCGCTCGGAGAGCGGACCGGAGGGCTGCGCCATGCCCGCATTCTCAGCCACCGGAGGGTCGCGCCGGTAAGTATTACCCCGCAGTGGCGCTGCCGAGCCACCCGTACGAGTGCCCCGACACTAGGATCGCTGTGATCGACCAAGGAGATCCGAGATGTTCGAGACCGTGCTGGTCGGAGTGGATGGCCGCCCCGGCGGCCGCGATGCGATCGCCCTGTCCCAGCGTCTGCTCCCCGAGGAGGGGACGCTGACGCTGGCGCACGTGCGGGGCGGCCGGCTGCACCCGCTCCATGCCGTCACGCCGGAGCTCGCGCGCGAAGAGCACGAGGCGTCCGAGCGCCTGCTCGAGCGCGAACGCGAGCAGGCCGGCGTCGAGGCGGAGCTCGTCAGCGTCCTCGCGGCGACACCCGGCGCGGGGCTCCACCAGCAGGCGGAGGAGCAGCGCGCCGGGCTGATCGTCGTCGGCTCGTGTTCACGGGGCGCGCTCGGCCGGGCGACGCTCGGGGACGACACCCGCGCCGCGCTCAACGGGGCGCCGTGCGCGGTGGCCATCGCGGGCCACGGCTACGCCGAGCACCCGCTGCCACTGGCCAAGATCGGCGTCGCCTACAACGGCTCGCCGGAGAGCGTGGGGGCGCTGCAGGAGGCGCGCGAGCTGGCCTCGCGCGATCGGGCCGAAGTGATCGCGCTCGAGGTCGTCTCGATCCCCTCCTATGCGTTCACCGGGCTCGTGTCCCCCGCCCTGGGGGAGACGATCGAATCGATGCTCGAGCAGGCCGGCGAGCGCATGGGCAAGCTCGAGGGCGTGACCGGGCGGGCCGTCTACGGAGTGGCGGGCGAGGAGCTCGGCGCGTTCAGCGACGAGGTCGACATGCTCGTGGTCGGCTCGCGCAGCTACGGGCCGGTGAAGCGGCTCGTCCTCGGCAGCACCTCCGACTACCTGCAGCGCCACGCCCGCTGCTCGCTGCTCGTGCTCCCCCGCGCGGTCACGGCCGCGACAGATGACGGGCCCGCCCGGCCCGCGCAGCCCGCCGCCTGAGCGCGCGTCCCGCCCGGCGAGGTGTTGCCGCACGCCCGCACGGGGAAAGTACGGATGCCCGGGCGCCGTCCCGGACTTAGCTTCTCCGGCAGATGCAGGTCACCTCCAAAAAGACAGGAGAGCGCCCGTGAATCCAGCTGCTGGTGTGCTCGGCGCGGTCTTCAACCTGAACCACCCCGCCCATACGGTTGATTGGAGCTTCATCCACCTCTCGGTGGCGAACGTCATCGTGATCGGCCTGATGCTCCTCGTCTTCGTCCTCGCGATCCTGCTGCCGTTCCCCGGGCGCGGCGGCGCCGCCGGCGGAACTCCACATGAGCGTCCGCCGCCGCCCGGCACATCCGATTCGTGGACGATCAAAGTCCGCGAGAAAGCGCGTCGAGGCGCTGCCGCCCGGAGCGCCTGCTGCCCGACGGGCAGCCGACCTACGTCGCTTCGTGGATCTACGTGTTCGGGGTCGCCAGCATCGCCTCGCTGATCGTGATCATCCTGTCCGGTTCGATCATCGCCCTGAAGGGCCCGGCATGGTGGCACGACACGAGCATCGGGCACTTCTTCAACAGCATTCACCTGTGGAGCGTGGAGCTGTTCTTCTTCGTGATGGTCGTCCACCTGTGGGGCAAGTACTGGATGGCGGCGTGGCGGGGAGGGCGAGCGCGCGTGTGGATCACGGGCGCGATCGTGTTCCTCGTTGCCGTGCCGTGTGCGCTGACGGGCTACGTCTCACAGCAGAACTTCGATGCCCAGTGGATCTCGACGCAGGCGAAGGACGCGATGAACTCCGTCGGGGTGGGGGCCTTCTTCAACCTCACGAACTTCGGCCAGATGTACAGCTACCACATCCTGCTGCTGCCGGTGGCGATCGTGCTGCTGGTCGCCGCGCACGTCCTGCTCGTGCGCCGCAACGGGGTCGTGCCGCCGTTCGAGCTCGAGCAGAAGCTCGCCGCCGCGCTCCCGCCCACGGGCACCGCGGACTCCCCTGACGGGCGCGCACCCGCGTCGGCCGCGACGGAGGTGAAGCCATGAGCTGGCTGTCGCCCACGGACGACACCAAGCCCTGGAAAGGCGGCTACGCGCCCTACGACCTCGTCAAAGAGCTCGTGCATCGCGGTCGGCGTGATCGGGCTGCTGGCGGTCTTGCTCACGGTCCTGTTCTCCTCGCCGGACGACAAGTCGAGCACGATCGGGCAATGGTCACGTGAACTGCCGGCCGACTTCGCCACGACGGCTGCGATGGAGCTCGACGGCACGAGCGCGACGGCCGAATACGGGCCGCCCTACAACCACAGCTCCGGCAGCGTGCAGCACTTCCTGTTCCTCCACCCGCAGCGATGGCTGGGCGTCAGCCACCCGATCAACACGGCCGAGGACTACGTGATCAAGCCGCTCGAAACGGTCCCCGACGACCCGGCGCTCGAAAGCGCGCTCGCCCACTACAAGGCCGCGCCCGAAGCGCAGAAAAAGGAATGGAGTGAAGCCTACGCCAAGCCGCTCGAAGAATATGCGACCGCGGTCGAAGAAAAGAAGGCGACGCCGCACACGGTGTCGGTCGACCCGACGCACGGGTACGGTCACCGTCCAGGCCCGCGGCGCGGGCCCCGTGCCGACGATGATGACCAGCCTGCTCAGCCTCGCCAAGAGCGGCGGCCTCGAAGGAGGCCTGGTGTCGAGCAGTCAGTTCTTCCAGACCGACTACACCAAGCCGCTGCTGTTCATGTCCGACGGGGGGCTGCTGGCCGAACGCGCCGAAGCGCAGCACCTGCTCGGCGACCAGTGGGGGCTGATGAACGAGACGGGCAGCTACCCGGGTCAGCCGTGGCTGTGGCTGTACGCCCTCTGGTACCAGGTCGAACCGATGAAGTCCTCGCCCAACGCCGACATCCAGGTGCTGCTGATCATGGGACTGCTGAGCCTGGCGTTCATCTGCATCCCGTTCATCCCGATCGTCAACCGGCTCCCCCGCTGGATCCCGATCTACAAGCTGATCTGGAAAGAGCACTACCGGGCCCGGCGCCCGCCCGCGTCGCCACCCGCGTCGTCGCTCAGCCCGAACCGCTGATCAGGCCGCGGTCGAGGGCGTAGCCGACGAGCTCGGCGCGGCTCGAGAGGCGCAGCTTCTGCTGGATGTGGGAGCGGTGCGTCTCGACCGTGCGCACCGACAGGTAGAGCTGCTCGGCGATCTCGGCGTTCGTGTGCCCGAGGGCGATCAGGCGCAGGACGTCCACCTCGCGCTCGGACAGGTCATCGGGCGGGCCGGGCAGGGGCTCGGAGGCGATGCGCGCGCCCAGGCGCGGGTTCAGGTAGCTCTCGCCGAGCGCGGCGCGCCGGACCGCTTGGACGAGCTCCTCGTCGGCGGCCTCCTTGAGGACGTAGCCGAGCGCCCCGGCGCCCAGGGCCTCCCTCGCGAAGGCGGGCTCCTGCTGCATCGTCAGGATCACGATCTGCGTGTCGGGCGCTTCGGTCCGGATCGCCGGGATCGCCTCGAGGCTCGACCCTCCGGGCATGTTGAGGTCGAGCACCAGTACGTGGGGATGGTGGCCGCGGACGTAGCGTCTCGCACCGTCGAGGTCGCTGGCCTCGGCCACGACCTCCAGGTCGCTCTCGCTCTCGAGCACCATCCGCAGGCCGCTGCGCACGACGGCGTGATCGTCCGCGAGGACGATCCGGATCGGCCCGGGTGAGCGCTCTGATCCCGGCCCGTCGGCGTCTTCCTCAGCGGCCATCGCGTCACGGTACCGCCTGCGCGCAAAGCGGGTCGCTACTGTGGCGGGGTGCCCTCGCTGCCGACAGCTCCGCTCGCCGCCGGCTCCCTGATCGCAAGCTACGGGGTCGTCGCCGCGAGCGGCTCGCGGCCTCTGGGCGGCGCCGTCCTCGCGGCCGGCGGGATCGGCTGCATCGAGCTGTGGCGCCGGCGCCACGGCACGGGGACCGCCGTGCGCCTCGCCGGCGCCGGGCTGCTCGCCTTCGTCGGCTCCCACGTGCTCGCGCTCGCGGTCGGGCCGTGGCCGGCCGTGCTCGCGAGCGCCGCGGCGATGGGCGCGGCGACGTGGGCGCTCGCCGACGCCCGCGGCCCCGCGGAGGCGCGCCACGACGACGGGCCGCTGCCCGCGGGCGGGCGGGCGGAGCACGCTTGACCTGTTGAGCGCTGCTGCGAGATACTCGGGCGGTGCCGTACAACGCCGAGCTGGGGCCGACGCTCTACGTTCCCGCCGCCGACCGTTACGAGTCCATGCCCTACCGGCGCTGCGGGCGCAGCGGGTTGCAGCTGCCGTCGATCTCGCTGGGGCTGTGGCAGAACTTCGGCGACGACCGCCCGCTCGCGAACAGCCGGGCGATGGTGCGGCGGGCCTTCGACCTCGGCATCACCCACTTCGACCTCGCCAACAACTACGGCCCGCCCTACGGCAGCGCCGAGATCAACTTCGGGCGGATCTTCGCCGAGGACCTCCGGCCCTACCGCGATGAGCTCGTCATCTCGACCAAGGCGGGCTATGACATGTGGCCCGGCCCCTACGGCGAGTGGGGGTCGCGCAAGTACCTCCTCGCCAGCCTCGATCAGAGCCTGCGCCGGATCGGGCTCGAGCACGTCGACATCTTCTACTCGCACCGCTTCGACCCCGAGACGCCGCTCGAGGAGACGATGGGCGCCCTGCACGGCGCCGTCCAGCAGGGCAAGGCCCGCTATGTCGGGATCTCCTCCTACGGGCCGGAGCGCACGCGCCAGGCCGCCCGCATCCTGCGCGAGCTGGGCACGCCGCTGCTGATCCACCAGCCCTCCTATTCGATGCTGAACCGCTGGATCGAGGAGGCGCTGCTCGACACGCTCGAGCGCGAGGGCATCGGCGCGATCGTCTTCTCGCCGCTGGCCCAGGGCCTGCTCAGCGATCGCTACCTGAAGGGTGTCAGCGAGGACTCGCGGGTCGCTCGGGGCAACTACTTCTCCGCTGACATGATCAGCGAGGAGAACCTCGCCAGCGTGCGTGCCCTCGACGAGATCGCCAAACGGCGCGGCCAGAGCCTCGCGCAGATGGCGATCGCCTGGGTCCTGCGCGATCCGCGCGTCACCTCCGCCCTGATCGGTGCGAGCAGCGTGGGGCAGCTCGAGCAGAACGTCGCCGCCCTGGCGCGGCTCGACTTCAGCGCCGAGGAGCTCGCCGAGATCGACCGCCACGCCCGCGAGGGCGGGATCAACCTCTGGGCCGCCTCCAGCCGGGGCTGAGCGCACGCGTCAGCGGGCAGCCCCCCGCTCGGACATAATCCCACCGATGAAAGCGATCCAGATCGTCGCCGAGTCCGGCCCGGAGGAGGCGCTCGCGGTCGTCGAGCTGCCCGACCCGGAGCCCGCGCACGCGCTGACCCCCGGGGAGGGGGTCGTGGTCGACGTGCACGCCGCCGGCGTCTCGTTCCCCGAGCTGCTCCAGACCCGTGGGCAGTACCAGCTGAAACCGCCGCTGCCGTTCGTGCCGGGCAGCGAGGTGGCCGGCGTGGTCCGCAGCGCCCCCCCGGGCGCCGCCGTCTCGCCCGGCGAGCGCGTGGCCGCCTTCTGCGCCCTCGGCGGCTGGGCGGAGACCGCCGTCGCGCCGGCCTTCTTCACGTTCCCGCTGCCGGAGGAGCTCGATTTCGCCCAGGGGGCGGCGCTGATCCTCAACTACCACACGGCCTACTTCGCCCTCGTCCTGCGTGGGCGTCTGGAGCAGGGCGAGTGGGTGCTCGTGCACGGCGCCGGCGGCGGCGTCGGCACGGCTTCCCTGCAGGTCGCTCGCGGCATGGGGGCGCGGACGATCGCGGTCGTCTCCAGCGAGGCCAAGCGCGAGGTCGCCATCCAGGCCGGGGCGGACCACGTGGTGCTGGTCGAGGATGGCTGGCGGGAGCAGGCCACCGAGATCTCCGGCGGCGGCGTCGACATCGTCCTCGACCCCGTCGGCGGCGATCGCTTCACCGACAGCCTGCGCTCGCTACGCGAGGATGGGCGCCTGCTCGTCGTCGGCTTCACCGGCGGCGCGATCCCCGAGGTCAAGGTGAACCGGCTGCTGCTGCGCAACATCTCGGTCGTCGGCGCGGGCTGGGGTGCCTACGTGATGGGCAAGCCGGACCTCAACCGCGAGACCGGCGCGGCGATCGCCCGGCTGATCGAGGGCGGCTTCATCCGGCCCGTCGTGGGCGGGCGCTTCCCCTTCGAGCGGGCCGGCGAGGCGCTGCTCGCGCTGGACCAGCGCCGCGCCACCGGCAAGGTCGTCCTCGACGTTCGCGACGGTTAGCGGGCCCGCAGCAGCGCGCGCAGGCCATCCGGGTCGATGGTCGCGGGCTCGGTTTCGAGGATGAAGTCACTCAGCACGTCGAGGAAGCGCTCGGGCTCCTCGAGCTGGGGGAAGTGGCCGGACTCGGCGAAGACCTCGAGCCGGCTGCCCGGAAGGCGGGCGTGGGCGGCGCGGCCGTGCTCGACGGGGATGATCGGGTCGCGCTCCCCCCACACGAGCATGAACGGGATGTGGCGGGCGAGGTAGAGCCGGCTCGAAGCGTCGACTCGCTGCCCGCCCGGTTCCACGACCGAGCGCAGCGTGTGCAGGAAGGCGGCCCGGGCGTCCGGGTCGGAGAGCGTCGCATGGCCCCTGGCCATCTCCTGCAGGTCGGTGCCGAGATGCAGGCCGACGCGGGCGAGCACGCCCGCGGCGAGGCGCCCGGCGTCGAGCAGCCGGGTCGCCGCGAGCACCGGCAGCACGTATTCGGAGCCGGGGAGGGCCGCCGCCCGCAACAGCGGGCTGACCTCGCGGCCGAGGCCGCCGCTGTCGACGAGGACCAGTCGCTCGCACAGCTCGGGGAACTGGTAGGAGAGCTGCATCGCGATCCCACCTCCCAGCGAATGGCCGACGAACGTCGCCCGCTCGTGCCCGAGGGCGACCATCAGGTCTCGCAGGCCGCTGGCGTGGGCGCCGAGGGAGTAGTCGCCGCGGGGCTTGGCCGAGCCGCCGTGGCCCATCAGGTCCGGCGCGAGGACGGTGTGGCCTCGGGCCAGGTAGGGCAGCACCCGGGCCCACGCGCTCGAGTCCGATGTGATCCCGTGGATCAGAAGCACGACGGGGCCTTCGCCGGCCTGGCGGTAGGCGATCCGCTCACCGTGGAGCGTGAGCCGGCGCAGATGCAGCCCGCTGCGGCGGCTGAAGGCGGGGCTTGCGCTCATCGCAGGGCGAACACTAGCGCGGCGGCCCGCCGGTGCGGGCGCCACCGTTCGTGGCGGCGCCCATGGCGGGCCGACGCCTCCGCGTGTGCCACGAGCGGGGGGTCTGCCCCAGTAGGGATGCTGCAGAGGGCCCCCGCAACGACGGTGGCGGCCCTCATCGACAGGGGGCCCGATCACGCGGAACATGTGGAGGGCATGAGCACCGCCACGGGACCTCTTGCCGGCGATCCAGAGGTCGACCCCTTCGAGGCGATCGAAGCGATGGCGCACGGGGAGGACGGACCGCCCCCGCCCGACCCCGTCGACCCGACCCTCGCCCAGATCGACCGGATCGTCACGGCGATCATCACGGTCGTGCCCGCGCTGCTGATCGGCGTGGCGGCGTGGCAGGCGTGGGACCGCGCCCTGCACTGGCGCGACATCGCGATCTTCGCCGTCATGTACGTCGCGACCGGCCTCGGCGTGACGATCGGGTTGCACCGCCTGCTGACCCATCGCAGCTTCAAGACCTCACCCTGGATGCGGGGACTGTTCGCGGTGCTCGGCACGATGTCGATCGAGGGCCCGGTGATCAACTGGGTGGCCGACCACCGCAAGCACCACGCCTACACCGACCGGCCCGGCGACCCCCACAGCCCCCACGTCGACCACGGCGGCGGCTGGCGCGGCGCCGTCAAGGGGCTCGCGCACGCGCATCTGGGGTGGCTGTTCGAGCGCACCCAGCGCGGCTCACGCGAGCGCTTCGCCCCCGACCTGCTCGCCGACCCGGCCGTCTCGTTCGTCGACCGCACGTTCGTGTTCTGGTCGCTGCTGGGGCTGGCGATCCCGTTCGGGCTCGGCGTCCTGATCGGAGGCACCGTGCAGGCGGGCCTGTACGCGTTGCTGTGGGGCGGGGCGGTGCGGGTGTTCCTGCTCCACCACGTGACCTACAGCATCAACTCGCTCTGCCACTTCTTCGGCCGCCGGCGGTTTGCCACCGACGACCACTCGCGCAACCTGATGTGGCTCGCGCCGCTGTCGTTCGGCGAGGCCTGGCACAACAACCATCACGCCTTCCCGACGTCGGCCATCCATGGTCTGGGTCGCTTCGAGCTCGACGTCTCCGGCCTCGTGATCGGCGGGCTCGAGCGGACGGGCTTGATCTGGGACGTCACCCGGATCAGCCCCCAACGACAGGCGAGCAAAGCGATCGGGAGCTGAGGGGCCCCGCCGCGGGCGCGGCCGTGAGACCATTTGCGGGGATGGGCGAACGCGCTCGGCTCCCGTTGAACCTCAGCCTCCCCCCAGGTGTGGCCCGGCGGCGGTTCATGCCGGTGCTCGCGGCGAGCCTGTCGATCGGTGAATACGCTGCGCTCGCTCGTGCGCCGGCTGGCGTTCCTGGCGGCTGTGCTCGTGCTGGCGATCTGGGCGATCGGGGGACAGGGGTACTTCTGGCCCGCGTGGGTGTGGCTGGGGCTGGGGGTTGTCGTGCTGCTGGACTCCGCGGGCGCCTGGGCCTGGCGCCAGCCGCGGGGGGCGGTGCGGCGGGTGGCCTGCGTGTGGGCGCTCGTCGGGCGTGGCGGCGGTGATCCTCATGTGCACGTGGCTGCTGACGTGGCTGCTGGCGGGCGTGGAGAGCTTCTGGCCCGCGTGGGCGCTGCTCGGACTGGCGACGGCGGGGTCGGCGTACTCGCTGATCGCCCTGCACGATCGCGTGCTCGTGGCCCGCGGGCGGCGGGCGCTGCGGGCGCGGATCGAGATGCTCACACGCACCCGTAGCCAGGCCGTCGACGCGCAGGCCGTGGAGCTGCGCCGGATCGAGCGCGACCTCCACGACGGCGCCCAGGCGCGACTGGTGGCGCTGACGCTGCAGCTCGGGCGGGCGGAGCTGCGCACCCAGGAGCTCCCGGAGGTGCGGGCGCTGATCCAGGACGCCCAACGCGAGGCCCACCACGCGATCGCCGAGCTGCGCGACCTCGCCCGGGGGATCGTGCCGCCGCTGCTCGCCGACCGCGGCCTGGTGGCGGCGGTGGAGTCGCTCGCCGGCCGCTACGGCCTCGGCACGGCGATCGAGGCGACCCACTGCGAGAGCCTCGCCCCGGCCGTCGAGAGCGCCGCCTACTTCGTGATCGCGGAGGCGCTCACCAACAGCGCCAAGCACGCGGGGGCGGGCCGCAGCTGGGTGCGGCTGCGCACGGGTCGGCGGGTGCTCGTGGTCGTCGTGGGCGACGACGGCAGCGGCGGGGCCGACCCCTACGGCTCGGGCCTTGCGGGGCTGCGGGCGCGGGTCGAGGCGCTCGACGGGAGCCTCAGCGTGGACAGCCCTCGCGGCGACGGCACGCTCGTGGAGGCGAGGCTGCCGTGCGGGTGGTGATCGCCGAGGACCTCGCGCTGCTGCGGGAGGGGCTGGTTGCGCTGCTGCGCGAGAACGGGATCGACGTGGTCGCCCAGGTCGAGGACGGGCCGGGCTTGCTGCGGGCGATCGCGGGCCACCGGCCGGACCTCGCGATCGTCGACGTGCGCCTGCCGCCCACGTTCAGCGACGAGGGGCTGCAGGCGGCGATCGAGGCGCGCCGGCGACAGCCGGAGCTCGGCGTGCTGGTGCTCTCCCAGTACGTGGAGACGGCATACGCGAGCGAGCTGATCGGGGAGAACAGCGCCGGCATCGGCTATCTGCTGAAGGAGCGGGTGGGCGACGTGAGGGCCTTCCTCGATGCCCTCTACCGGGTCGCGGCGGGGGGAACGGTGCTGGACCGCCAGGTGGTCACGCAGCTGATGGCGAGCAGGGAGGGGATCGACACGGATAGCCTGCTGGCGCTGACGGCGCGTGAGCGCGACGTGCTCGAGCTGATGGCCGAAGGACGCTCGAATGCGGCGATCGCCGAGACGCCTCATCGTCACGCCGGGTGCCGTCGAGAAGCACATCACGAACATCTTCGCCAAGCTCGAGCTCTCCAACTGCGGGGACCACCACCGCCGGGTCCTCGCCGTGCTCGCCTACCTCCGGGTCGCCCGACAGCCGGCGCGCGGCCGCCTGTAGGGCTGGTAGAAACGGTGGCCCAAAGATGAGGAGTCTCTTATGAAGATCATAGGTGCGGGCCTGCCGCGGACGGCGACGACGACGCAGATGTTCGCGCTGGAAGAGCTCGGGCAGTGCCCCTGCTATCACATGCGCGACCTGCTCGCCGACCTCGAGGCCGGCCTGCCCCTGTGGGAAGCGGTGGCGGCCGGGAAGCCCGAGTGGGACCGGATCTTCCAGGGTGCCGTCTCGACCGTCGACTGGCCCTCGGCGCGCTACTACCGGGAGCTGATGGACTACTACCCCGAGGCGCTGGTCCTGCTCAGCGTGCGGCCCGCGGAGGACTGGGTCCGCAGCATGCGCCAGACCGTGTGGGGGATCTTCCACGGGGACACGGTTCTGCACCACCTGTGCGAGGCGCGCCGGGATCTCGACCCGTTGTGGAAGCGCTACATGGACCTGATGCGGACGATGAGCTGGGACGAGGGCACCGGTGCCCTCGCCGGGGAGACCTACAGCGACGAGGGTCTCGCCGCCGCGATGGAGCGCTGGAACGAGGAGGTCAAGCAGACGGTCCCCGCGGATCGCCTGCTGGTGTGGGACCCGAGCGAAGGCTGGGCGCCGTTGTGCGCGTTCCTCGAGCTGCCGGTGCCGGCTGAGTCGCTGCCGCGACTGAACGACACCGCCTCCTTCCGCGAGGGGATCATCGGCGGGGCCGTGGACGTGGTGTGGGAGTGGTGGCAGGCCCGGGAGCGCCCGGCGAGCGGGCTCCACGGGGCCGCGATCGCGAGCCAGGCGTAGCCCGGCGCCGGAGCCTAGCCCCTGACAACGGCGGACTGGCCGAGGACGACGCCGGCGGCGTCGAGAGCCTGCACGACGACGTAGCTGCTCCCGGCGGGGACGGGGAGGGCGGTCTCGAAGCCGGTGCGCTGGGCCGCGCCGACCGCCACGAGGGCCTGGGGGGATGCTCCGGCGAGCACGCGCCAGGTGGCGGTGCGCGTGTCGCCGTTCCAGCTCGCGTAGACGGTCGTGGCGGCCCGGGCCGCCGCCGGTGCCACCGCGACGGCGGGGGGCGCCGTGGGCGCTCCCGTCCACGGGAAGCGGTAGGCGCGGTAGGACTGGTAGGACCCGTGCATGTGGGCATCGAACAGCAGCTGACCGGTCGGGCTGAACTCGGAGAAGTAGGGCTCCGAGCCCCAGCCGATGAACTCGTCGCCGTCGGCGAGCTGCTGGATGTTGCCCTGGCTGCCCGAGAGCAGCGGGCTGGGATGGGTGAATTCGGCGACCACGGCGGCCGACCCGCCGGGGCTGAGGGACACGATCAGCCCGCGCGAGTGGGCGTGGATCCTTGGCACCGCCGCCGTTGTCGAAGACGCTGATCGTGCCGTCGGCGCGCAGTTCGGCGTCGTGCTGGAACGCGGTCGCGGCGCCGCCGGCGAGCTTCACGTCTGAGTGCTTGCCGCCGATCCGGGTGCTGATTTGGCCGGTGAGCGTGCTCAGCTGGTAGACCGCCCAGGTGTTGCGGGCGGATGATCAGCGTCGTTCCGCCTCCGGCCACGTCGACCGAGTTGATGTGGAAGTAGTCGAACGGCCATTCGTAGCTGGCCGAGCGGACCGTGTTGTAGGAGTCCGACAGAGGGACGTGATCGAGGCTGTGCCACTCGCGGCGGACGAGGCCGGTGCGCAGGTCCAGTTCCTGGAAGATGCTGTCGGTGACGGCGCCGGCGGCCGGCCCGCCGATCGGGGGCGAGGTCACAGTCGACGGGGTCGAACACGGTCAGGACGGCCGTCATGCTCCGGGGGTAGATGTGGAAGTCGTGCAGGTCGGCGTGGAGGCCGTTGCCGGCACGTACGCGGTCGATCACGCGGTAGTTCTGATTCGCGATCACCTCTTCCCCCTCGCCGAACCCCTGCACCGGGATCAAGCCCTGCCACCAGCTGAGCACGGGCGCGCCTTCGAGTTCCTGGACCTGCAGGTTCGTCGCTTCCGTACCCGCCGGCAGGGGGTCGAACCAGACGAGGTTGCCGGCTTCGTCGAGGATCATCGCGCCGCTCGGGCCGGGGCCGCTGTAGGGGGTGGCGAAGATGTCGCCGGGGGCCGCCGCCGGCGAGCGGGCGCTGACGACGACGAGCGGCGGTTCGATGTCGCGACGGGAGTGGAAGTGCTGCTTCTCGTCCGGGTCGCGGTTCGGATGGGGGTAGAGGACGTACGGGATCACGTCCTGCTGGGCGACGGTGAAGCGATAGGAGAACCTCCTGTGGGCGACGGAGCCGGCGACGGTGACGGCCTCACCGGCGCGGAACGGCTTCGCCGGGACGAAGCTCGCGCCGTCGCCCTGCGAGTAGGCGCGCAGGACGCCCGCGTGGGATCCCGTCCGCGACCCGCTGACACGTATGTGCGAGAGGGCCGACACGGGCGCCCCGACCATGCTGATCTGGGTGGCCGGGGTCGCGTCGTAGGAGCCGGGCAGGGGCGAGACATCGAGGCTCGTGCCGGGGACGACGTCGGAGGCGTTCAGCTGTGAGGGCACGCACCGCGGACCCGCCGAGGACGCCAGAGCCGTCGCGGCGCCGGCGAGTGAGCCCGGGGTGAAAGCGGCGAGGACGCCGGCGATGCTGGCGGCGAGGCTGGCGGCGGCGAACATGCCTACGACGCGCCGGCGGCGGCTCGTGGAATCGGCGGTCAACGTGTCGACGGCGGGCGGTCGCTCAGCCCGCGCTCGCGTGCAAGGAGGTCGCGGCCACGACCTTCGAGGCCGCGAGCACGCGGCCCGAGGCGCTGAGGGCCTGGACCTCGTAGAAGGGGGCGCTGGGGGCCGGGATCGTCGTCTCGAAGCCGCTGCGCGGGGTCGTCGAGACGGCGGTCATGTGGCCCGACCCGCCACCGGTCAGCAGCTGCCAGGAGGCGACCGTGGTAGCCCCGTTCCAGCTCGCGTAGACGGTGCTGGTGGAGCCGCTCGTGCGGGCCACGACGGCCGGCGGCGTGAGCGGCTGGCCCGCCCACGGGAGCCGGTAGACGCGGTAGCTGAACTCGCCGGCCGGGAGCTGGGCGTCGTAGACGACGGCGCCCTGGGCGTTGAATTCTGTGAAGTTGGGCAGGCCGCCCCAGCCGACCATGTAGCCGCCGCCGGCGAGGCTCTGCACGTCGCCCTGGCTGCCCGTGGTCAGCGGCCCGGGAGAGCGGACGAGCTGGCGGATCAGGGTGGCGGTGCGGGTGTGGGTGTCGATCCTGATCAACTCCCCGCGGGAGGGCGGGGTGACCGGCGGAGCGCCCTCGTCGTCGAAGACGCTGAGCTCGTCGGGGGTGAGCAGGAGGGCGTGGTGCTGATAGGCGAACGCGACACCGGGGCCGAGCTTGAAAGAGCTCTGCCTGCCGCCGAGCTGCCAGATCGTGCGCCCGTTGGCGATCTTGACCTCGTACACACTCCACGTGTTGCGGGCCGAGATCAGCACGTTTCCTTCGGGCAAGACCTGGGCGGAGTTGACGTGGAAGTAGTCGAAGTAGCCCGTCGGGCTCGTGGGGGCCTTGGAGTAGGACTGCGAGGGGTCGACGTGGCCGAGGCTCCGCCATTCCCACATGACCGCTCCGGTGTGGATGTCGACCTCCTGGACGGCGCTGTCGACGGCGATCCCTTCCGTCGGCCCACCGGCGCTCGAGAGGTTCCAGCGGACGGGCGAGTAGGCCGTCACGAGGGCCGCACCGTCGGGCAGGACGGTGAACTCGTGCTCGTCGGTGGGCATGCCGTTGCCCGCCCTGACGACCGCGACGGTCTTGTAGTTGGCGTTGGCGATCACATCCTCCCCGAGGCCATAGCCGAGGATGATCGTCCGGCCCTGCCACCAGGTGAGGTCGTTCTTGCCGCGGTAGACCTGGGTGCGGAAGTCCGCGGCGTCTTCGCCGGCGCCCACGTGGTGGAACCAGACGAGGTTGCCGGCGCTGTCGAAGATCATCGGGCCCCACTGGCCCGGACCCTGGAACGGTGCGGCGAACACATAGCCGGGCGCGCTGGCTGGCGTCGCGGGCTGGTGGACCGTGACGACGGGGGGGTGCAGTTCCGGTTCGGACTGGAAGCTCTGGAGGTCGGCCGCGGTGCCGGGGACGACGGGGAAGCCGGCGCTGGGCGGGTTGACGGGGATCGCCACCTCGAAGTGGGTGGAGACGTTCGTGAGCGTGCCACCCTCGCGCCAGCGGGCCCGCACGGAGACGTGCTCGCCGGGGGTGAAGGGAGTGTGGGGGATGAAGCTGACGCCCGTGGCGGCGGAGTAGGCGAGCAGTCGGCCGGCGTGGCGGCCGCTGCTCGAGCCGACGACCGCGATCGCGCTCAGCGACCCGGGAGCGGCGCCGAGGAAGCTGATCTGCGTCTGGGGCATCGCGGTGGGCGTGCCGGGGAGCGGGGAGATCGTGAGCGCCGAGGCGGCCGAGGCGGCCGAGGCGAAGCACAGCAGGAGCGCGATCGAGATGATCGGCACGGCGATACGTCTATGGGCGCTCATCGAGCCTCCGCGGTCGGCAGTGGGTGAGCTGATCCTATGTTCTGCCCAGGCCGGACAAGAGCGGTCACATCTGCGTGACACCCCGGCAGGGCCGAAGTTGCGAGCGCCCCGCCGCCGGCCGGGCGCCGCCCGGGCGGGCGTCTGTCGGGCGGGTGGTGGAGGGGCGCCTCAGAAGACGGGGGTCTCGGCGTAGTCGCCGAACACCTGCTGCAGGGACTCCACGATCTCGCCCTCGCTGGCGTGTGCGCGGGCGCACGTGAGCAGGGGCTCCATCAGGTTGCGCTCGGAGTGGGCGGCGTGCTCGCGCAGGCTCGCCAGCGTGCGCTCGACGGCGGCGCCGTCGCGGTGTGCGCGGGCGGCGTGCAGCCGGCCGATCTGCTTGCGTTCGAGGTCGGGGTCGACGCGCAGGGTGGGGATCGGCTGTTCGTGCTCGGCGACGAAGCTGTTGACGCCCACGACGATCCGCTCGCCGGCGTCGATCTCCTGCTGCAGGGCGAAGGCAGCGTCGGCGATCTCGCGTTGGGGGTAGTTGAGCTTGACCGCCTCGACCATCCCGCCGAGCTCGTCGATCTGGCGGAAGTAGTCGTAGCAGCGGCGTTCCATCTCGTCCGTGAGGGCCTCGACGAAGTAGGAGCCACCGAGCGGGTCGACGGTGTTCGTGACGCCGGTCTCGTGGGCGATCATCTGCTGGGTGCGCAGGGCGACCGTGACGGCCTCCTCGGTGGGCAGGGCGAGGGCCTCGTCGTAGGAGTTGGTGTGCAGGGACTGGGTGCCTCCGAGCACCGCGGCGAGCGCCTCGATCGCGGTGCGGACGATGTTGTTGAGGGGCTGCTGGGCGGTCAGGCTGACGCCTGCGGTCTGGGAGTGGAAGCGCATCTGCCACGAACGGGGGTTCTTGGCGCCGTGGCGCTCGCGCATCTCCCGGGCCCAGATGCGGCGTGCCGCGCGGTACTTGGCGATCTCCTCGAAGAAGTCGATCTGGGCGTTGAAGAAGAACGACAGCCGGGGAGCGAACTCGTCGACGTCGAGGCCCCGCTGGATCGCCTGCTCGACGTAGGTGAGGCCGTCCTTGAGAGTGAAGGCGAGCTCCTGCTGGGCGGTGGAGCCGGCCTCGCGGATGTGGTAGCCGGAGATCGAGATGGGATGCCAGCGTGGCATCCGGCGGGTGCACCACTCGATCATGTCGCCACAGAGGCGCATGGCGGGATCGATCGGGAAGCACCACTCCTTCTGGGCGATGTACTCCTTCAGGATGTCGGCCTGGATCGTGCCGGAGAGGCGATCGGGGGGAGTCGGATGGACCGGGTCGGACTCCGCGGCGGCGACGTAGAAGGCGAGCATGATGGCGGCGGGGGCGTTGATGGTCATCGACACGGACACCTCGCCGAGGTCGATGCCCGAGAAGAGGGTCTGCATGTCGTCGAGGGTGTCGACGGCGACGCCCTCGCGGCCGACCTCTCCGAGCGAGCGGGCATGGTCGGAGTCGTGGCCCATCAGGGACGGCATGTCGAACGCGGTCGAGAGGCCCGTCTGGCCGTGCTCGAGGAGGTAGTGGAAGCGCTCGTTTGTCTCCTCGCTGGTGCCGAAGCCGGCGAACTGGCGCATCGTCCACAGGCGACCGCGGTACATCGAGGAGTGGATGCCGCGGGTGTAGGGGTACTCGCCGGGGAGGCCGATCGGGTCCTCGGGGCCGCCGGCGCCTGCCCCCGCGGGGAGGTCAGCCGCGGTGTAGAGCTCGCGAACGGGCTCCCCGGAGAGGGTGCGATGCGCGCCCACGTCGGACGGAGCGGGCGGTTTGGTCCCTGTGGCCATCGGCGGCCCCAATGCTACCCGCAGCGGTAGCCTCGACCGCTGTGATGCGCACGGAGCTGAGCCGGCTGGTGGGGTCCGGGAACGTGCTGGAGATCGCGCCGGGGTCCCCCTACAACAGCGACTGCTCGCGCCGGGGACTGCGGGGAAGGGCGGAGCTGGTGGTGCGTCCGGGTGACGCCGGGGAGGTCGCGAGTGTGGTGGCGTGGTGCTACCGCAACGACGTCGCGATCGTCCCTCGCGGGGGTGGCACCGGCGTGAGCGGAGGGGCCGTCCCGATCGACGGCGGGGTGGTCTGCTCGCTCGAGCGGCTGCGGCGGGTGCGGGAGCTCGACCCGGCCCTGTGGCGGATGCTGCCGGAGGCGGGGGTGAGCACGCACGACGTGCAACGGCTGGCGCGTGAGAACGGGCTGATGTTCGCGCCCGACCCGGGGGCCGGCGAGCAGTCCCAGATCGGGGGGAACGTGGCGACGAACGCGGGCGGTCCGCACGGCCTGAAGTACGGCTCGACGGGGTCGTGGGTGACGGGCCTCGAGGTGGTGCTCGCGCCGGGTGAGCTCGTCGAGCTCGGGGGCTGGGCGAGCAAGGACGTGGCGGGCTATGACCTGAAGGCGCTGCTGGTCGGCTCGGAGGGGACGCTCGGGGTGATCACGGCGGTGCGGCTGCGGCTGCTGCCGGCGCCCGAGCAGGCGATCCCGGTGGTGGCGTTCCTGCCGACGCTGACGGCGGGGTGCGAGTCGATCGAGCGGGTGCTGGGGGTGGGGCTGCGGCCGTCCGTGCTCGACTTCCTCGACGGGGCGACGCTCGAGATGCTCGCTCCCGGCTACCCGCGGGAGGGCCGCTGGAGCGCGGACGGCGACGTGCGGCCACCGGCCGGGGCTTTCGCGCTGGTGGCCGAGCTCGACGGGACGGCCGAGCAGGCGCGGGCGGATGCACAGGCGCTGCGGGAGCTGCTGGAGGGAGAGGCGCTCGCGGTGCACGAACCGGCCGACGCGAGGGCGCTGTGGCGCTGGCGGGACGGGATCAACGGGGTGGTGACGGGGGTGCGGGGAGCGAAGGTGAGCGAGGACGTGGTGTTCCCGATCGAGCGAATGCAGGAGGGCCTCGAGCGGTTCGAGGCGCTGGCCCGGCGGCACGGCCTGCGGTCGTGTGCGTGGGGGCACGGGGGCGAGGGGAACGTGCACGCGACGGTGCTCGTGGACCCGGCGCGGGAGGGGGAGCTCGCGGCCGCGGAGGCGGTGACGGCGGAGCTGTTCGCGCTGGCGGTCGGGCTCGGCGGCTCGATCTCGGGCGAGCACGGGATGGGCTGGCTGAAGCGGGGTCAGCTGCAGTTGCAGTGGGACGAGCGGGCGCTCGAGCTGCACGAACGGATCAAGCAGAGCTTCGACCCCAAGGGGCTGCTCAACCCAGGGAAGAAGCTGGCAAGGTACCCTGCGCGCTCGCCGGACACATCCATCTGAAAGGGGCAGCAATGAACAAGACCCAGCTGATCGAGTCGGTAGCCGCCGACAGCGGTCTCTCGAAGGCCGACTCCTCCCGCGCGGTCGAGTCGCTGATCGACACGGTCACGAAGACGCTCAAAAAAGGGGACGAGGTCAGCATCACCGGCTTCGGGAAGTTCTCCGTGGTCAAACGTGCGGCACGCCAGGGTGTGAACCCGCGGACGGGCGAGCGGGTCAAAATCAAAGCGTCGAAGGCGCCGAAGTTCTCCCCGGGGGCGGGTCTCAAGCAGGCGGTGAGCCCGAAAAAGAAATAGGCGGCTTCGCCGCCCGCGAGGGTCGCGCCGTCCACGGACCATTGCCGAGATGTCGCTCGTAAGCGAGCTCGAGCTCCCCGCGTTCGACCACACCGAGGAGACCGTGCGGGGGGAGGACTTCCACGCGGCGATGGCGGCGCTGCGGCAGCGGGGCTGGCTCGCACAGGGGCCGTTCGGCTACATCGTGCTCGACCGGGAGTCGGGGGAGTTCTTCCTGCGCTCCCGCGCGGCGATCTTCCCGGGCATGAAGATCGCGGAGATCTTCGGGGTCACGGAGGGGCCGCTGTACGAGGAGATGAAGAGGAACATCCTCCACGTCAACGGCCCCGACCACTCGCGTCTGCGCAGCCTGGTCAACCCGGCGCTCTCACCGCGGGCGGTGGAGCGCTACCGGCCCGTGATGAGGGGTTTCCTGGGGGATCTGCTGGATGGCGTCGGCAGGGGGGCGAGGACGGGGACGGTGAGGTGCGACTTCGTGGAGGCGTTCGCCAAGCCGTACCCCTCGCAGGTGATAGCCGCCGTGATGGGGGCTCCGCTCGGCGACGCGCCCCGCTTGCACCACTGGTCGTTCTGGATCCAGCGCCAGTTCGACGCGGCCGGGATGGCGAACGAGAGGGATCTGATCGAGCAGGCGGTGGAGGAGTTCTACGCCTACGCCGAGGAGCTCGTGGCGGCCCGTCGGGACGACCCCGGCGATGACCTGATCTCGCTGCTGATCGCGGCGGAGGAGGAGGGGGACAGGCTCTCGGACGTGGAGTGCATCAACCTCGTGTTCAACGTCCTCGCGGGGGGCGTGGACACGACGCAGAGCCAACTCGCCCACGCGGTCAGGCTGCTGGCCGAGCACCCGGAGCAGTGGCGGGCGCTGCGGGCCGATCCGGGGCTGGCGGAGGCGGCCGTGGAGGAGGCCCTGCGCTTCGAGCCGATCACGCCGTTCACGGCGAGGATCCTGACCGAGGAGGTGGTCCATCGCGGGGTGAGGTTCCCCGAGGGGACGATCGTGATGGTGTGTGCGTTCACCGGCAACCGCGACCTCGACGGCCCGGACAGTGGCCCGGCCGGGCCGGAGGGCTTCGACATCACGCGCCCCGCGGGGACGGGCGCGCCCGCTGACGTTCGGGGCGGGGGTCCACTACTGCCTCGGGGCGAACCTCGCCCGGGTGGAGCTGCAGGAGGGCCTTTCGTTCCTGGCCACGAACGTGAGGAAGCTCGAGCTCGACGGGGAGGCGGAGTTCGGGACCGTATCGGGGATCTACGGGCTCGAGCGGCTGCCGGTGGCGCTGACGCTGTAGGAGGGGCTCAGCGGGGGACGATCGTGAACGGGAGCGACTGCGGGACGGCCGGGCCGGTGGCGTCGAAGGCGGCGAACAGCGCCCGGTAGCCGGCCGGGTGGAGGGCCAGGAAGCCGATCCGGCCGGTGAAGACGATCCGGTTGAGGCCGCGGTGGCCCTTGCGGGTCAGGACCGCGACCGTGACCCTGCGGCGGCAGCTCGGCCGGTGGCGGAGGCGGCGGCTGGGGGCCAGGCAACGGCCGCCGAGGCGCCGTCCCTTGGCCGAGGTGAGGACGGTGACGGTGACGGTGGCGGGCTGGTCGAGGACGAACGAGAAGACCGTCCCGCGGGGGTGGCGCGAGGCGGTGCGGCCGTCGAGCGGGGTGGCGTGGCCGGCGACGGCGAAGACGGAGTTGCTCTCGTGCAGGGAGGAGATGTGGGGGACGGTGGCCCCGCGCCGTGGGTGGATGCGGGGGGGCGTTTCCCGGGGTCCGATCGACGGCGGGCCCGGGGCGGCGGGGACGAACGCGGCGGTGACTTCGCGGTTGGCGGTCATTTCGATGGTGCAGGGAGCGGTGCCGGCGCCCGCGCAGGCGCCACCCCAGCCGGCGAAAGCGGCGCCCGGGGCGGGCGTGGCGGCGAGGGTGACACGGTTGCCTTCGGGGAACCCGAGGGCGCACGTCCCCCACGGCCCGCGGGCGAGGCCGAACGTGTCGGCGCAGGCGATCTCGACGATGGGGAGCGGTTCGATCAGACCGGGGACTTCGTGTCCGCAGGTTGCGAAGGGGCACGCGAGGGGGGTGCTGTCGACGGTGCCCTCCGCCGTCCCACCGAGCGTGAGGCCCAGTTCGTAGGTGCCGGTGGAGACGAACACGTTGCCGAACGGGTCGACGGCGACGCACTCGCTGGCCGAGACGCACGAGACGCCGCTCATGTCGCGGAATCCAGCCCCGTCGCGTTCCCAGGCGCCCGCGCCTCCGCCGGGTTCGCTCGTGACGATGAGCTCGCCGTTGGTGTCGCCGGCGAAGCCGACGCACCGGGCGGCCGTGGGGCACGAGACGCCGCCGCTGACGTCGACGCCTTCCGTGGCGGTCCACGCCGACGTCGGGCCGGTCGGATCGGTGGAGGTGAGGATCGTGTTGAGGCCGGCGATGACGCACAGCCGCGCCGGGGTGCACGAGACGTGCAGTCCGGCCACGGGGATCGGCGTGACGGTCCATGGGTGGGCGGGGTTGGCGGGTTCGGTCGAGGTGACCACGTTGTCGGCTGCATCGACCGCGACGCACAGGGACACGGATGGGCAGGAGACGCTCCCGAGGCGGACTTCGCCGTCGATGCCGACGGAGGTCCAGGCTCCGGGGCCAGCAGCGGGGTCGGTGGAGACGAGTGCGTGACCGTGGTCGTCGACGGCGACGCACAGGGTGGGTTCCGAGCACGAGACCCCGGTGAGGGTTCTGCCGGCGTCCACGGACGCGAGCGACCACGCATGTTCCCCTCCGGTCGGTTCCGAGGAGGTGATCAGGGTGCCCGGGGGACCGGCGATGCCGACGCACAAGGGGCCCGAGGCGAGGCAGGACATGGCGGTCCCGGCTGGTTCCGCGCCGGGGACGGACGCGGACGTCCAGCTCCCGGGGGCGCCGGCCGGTTCGGTGGTGCTGAGAACGCGTCCGGTCGCGTCGATGGCCACGCAGAGGGCGGTCGAGGTGCAGGAGACGGCATCGATTTTCGTGCCGGGGTCGATGGAGATGGCCCCCGACCATTCCAGGGGCTGAGGTGGTTCCGCAGCGACGGCGGCCTGGGCCACCACGCACGCCAGCCCGATCAGGACGGCGGCCAGCGCGAGGGCAACCGCCAGGGGAGCTCTCGGGTGCAGGCCGATTCGTCCCATTGCCGCCACGCCACAAATCCTAAACGGGAGCGGGCCAACCGTGACGGACCAGAAGATCCGTCGATCAGCCAGCCGAAAAGTTCCGGTAGTCGGGACATGGGCCGATCATCAGGTCACCTCGAGTCTCGATGAGAGATTGGGAGGGGGGCCACCAGGAGGCGTCGAGCGACAGGGAAGTGGAATGACGTCGACACAAGGGGAAGTCCCATGAAGCTGAAGGCAATCGGGATGGTCAACGCGACGCTCCTCGCCGTCCTGCTGGTCTCATCGACGGCGCAGGCGGGGAGCTACCACGTGTACTCGTGCCGGACGCCGGGAGGGGAAGCGGCGCCTGCGGATGGGTGGACGGGGTCCGTTGCGCCGGGCTGCGCATACGACGATAGCCCTCGACACGTGCGCATCGCGGCGGGTCGCTGGCCGCAGCATTAGGGGACCAAGCCGACCGCACGCGCAAACGTCGACTAGGCGACCTGGGCATTCGAAGGCCCTCCGTGGGCACGGATCGCGAGCCGCGACGCTTTGGCGCGCGGGCGATGCCGACGGGGGGCTGCGGTCAACGCGACTTACGAGAATTGGCTCGCGGCTCCGGCGAGAACGAAGTCTTCGACGAATGTTCGTACCTCTCGAACTGCACGGCCGGCGTGGGAGACCCGGGCCAACCGCTCGCTGCGGCCAATGTTGTGGCCGTCCCGCGCGCCGAACCTCGGGACGCACCTGTACGCCGAGCGCTCACGTGCGGAGGCGTGAGCGAATACAAATGCCGGAAGGTCAGGGAGACCCCAACGGCTACGCAGCCGTGATCTACCTGTTCGCCGCCGATCTCGTGCTCGAACAGACCGCCGGCCCAACAGCGTCGAACGTCACCGGAGAACTTGCCAGCGCCTCGACGGTCGCGGGGACGAGCTCTGTCACGTTCACGGCGACCGATCCGGGAGCGGGTGTCTACCAGGCCGTCGTCAACCTCGACGGCCAAATGGTCCAGCGCACCGTGCTCGACGAAGACGGCGGTCGTTGCCGGGACGTCGGGCAGACCTCAGACGGCCTGCCCGCATTCCTCTACGTCCAGCCGTGTCAGCCGTCCGTCAGCGCGGACGTCGCGTTGGACACGACGAGCTTCCCCAACGGGAGCCACCACCTCGTGATCACGGTCACGGACCCGGCGGGCAACTCCGCTCCCGTCCTCGACCGCAACATCACGATCGCCAACCCTTCGCCGCAGGGCCCGTCCAACGGCACCGGCGGTGGCGGTGGCGGTGGCGGCACCACGTCTTCGCCAACCGGCACGGCAGCCCCGACATCGACGTCGACGGGCTCTCCCGCGCCCGGTTCGCCGAACGGGGTGAACGCCTCCGCACCGGCCGCTCTGGTCGTCGCCTGGAAGGGGTCGACCAGCTCGCGCCTGGTCAGCTCCTACGGACGTCGGCGGACGGTTGTCGGCCGGCTCACGGGGGCGGGCGGAACACCGATCGCCGACGCGCAGGTCGAAGTGACGGCTACGCCGTCCTCCGTCGGTGCGGCGTCGGCCGCGGTCGCCCAGCCACACACGGCGGCCGACGGAACGTTCACCTACACCGTTCCCGCGAGCGCTTCCTCGCGGACGATCCGTTTCGCCTACCGTCTCCACTTGGGTGACCCGTCGCCGGTGGCAAGCGCGGCGCTCGCGCTCTCGGTCCCGGCATCCATACGGCTATCGATCTCCCCCAGGGTGGCAGCGGTGGGACGGCGGATCTTCTTCAGCGGAAGCCTGCAGGGCGCTCCGCTCCCGGCGGGCGGCAAGCTGCTCGTGCTCGAGGCGCGCTCTGGCGCGGGGCCGTGGGTCAAGTTCAACGTCATCCGCAGCCTCCGGGGCGGTCACTTCCAGGCGAGCTATCGCTTCCGCTTCCCGGGCCCGGCGAGCTACCGCTTCCGGGTGGCGTCCGAATCCGAGGCCGACTACCCCTATGCGGCAGGCACGTCGAACACGGTCGTGGTCCGCGAGCGATGAGGGCGCGGCTGCCGGATAGTTCACTAGGCTCAGCGCGATGGCCCAGACCCCCCCGCAGGCGACCATTCCGCGTGCCGGTTCCTCGTCGGTGCGGACCCGCGAGGAGCCACTGGCCGAGCGCGTCGTAGCCCTGTTCGAGCGGCGCTGGCGCTGGGCGTTGGGAGTGCTCCTGGCGGCGGATCTCCTGCTGCTGCTCTACATGGGCAGGGGGCTGAGCTTCTACTACGACGAGTGGGACTGGGTCGTCCACGACTACGGCGGCGGCCTACACTCGCTCCTGGAACCCCACGTCGGGAACATCTCGGTGTTCCCGGTCGCCGTCTACAAGGTCCTGTTCCACCTCGTAGGGCTCAACCACTACGCGGTCTACCGGCTCGTGCTGATCGGCCTGCACCTGACCGCTGGAACGCTCGTGTTCGTGCTCGCCTCCCGCCGCCTGCCCCGGCTCGGCGCGCTGCTGGCGGCGGCGCTGATCCTGTTCCTCGGCGCTGCCTGGGAAGACCTCCTGTGGGCGTTTCAGATCGGCTACATGCTCTCGATCGTCGGCGGCCTCGCCGCATGGACCTTGCTCGACGGCCACGGGCGGCGCAGCGACCTCGGCGCCCTCGTGTGCCTGATCGTCGCGGCGGGCAGTTCGAGCCTCGGGATCGCGATCATTGTCGGGGTGGCCGTGGAGCTCGCATGGAAGCGCGAGTGGCGGCGGATGTGGATCGTGCTCGTCCCAGCCGCGCTGTACGTGCTCTGGTATCTCGGCTACGGGGTCAGCGAGGTGACCAGCGCGAGCCTCATCAACGCTCCCGGCTTCGCCGCCGACCTTGGAGCCGCCGCCTTCGGTGGCCTGGTCGGGCGTGCCCTCGAATGGGGTCGCCCCCTGGCCGTCGTCGGCGTGCTCGTCCTCCTCGCCCGCCTGCTGCGGCCCGCTGCGGTGAGTGCCCGGCTCGTCGGCCTGATCGCCGCGGCCCTCACCCTGTGGACGATCACAGCGGCGGCCCGGTCGACCATCTCGGTCCCCGAAACCGGCCGCTACATGTACCTCGGGTCGGTGATCATCGTGCTCGTCGCCGTCGAGCTGCTGCACGAGCGCTCGGTCCTCCCCCGCGGGCTCGTGATCGCCACACCGCTGGTGGCGTTCTTCGCGATCACGGGCCTGACCGCGCTGCACGCGGGCGCCGGAGGTCTACGAACCACCTCTCACCGGGTGACCGCGGACCTCGGCGCGCTCGAGCTCGCGGCGGCCTACGCCCCGC
This sequence comes from uncultured Solirubrobacteraceae bacterium, assembly GCA_963743505.1. Lineage (GTDB taxonomy): Bacteria > Actinomycetota > Thermoleophilia > Solirubrobacterales > Solirubrobacteraceae > Palsa-744. Next base: position 331,859 of record CAVUPZ010000006.1, read on the forward strand.
CGGAATTCCAGCCTGACCCGATCCTCGCGCCGGACGTCCGCGCCGGCGTATACCTGCACGCCGTCCGTTCGATCGGCTCATCGCCCGCCGACAGCGTAAGCGCGATGCTCGCGGCCGAACCCACTCCCCGAGCCGCTGCAGACGGCGTCCTCGTCGCTCTCGAGGCTCCGACGGTGGCGGCCCTCGCCGGCCCACAACGGTCCGCGCCGGGCGCGGCCCCTCGGGTCCTGCTCGCCAGTTCCGCCACGGCGGCCCAGCAGGGCGCCTGCGTCGCCTTTGTGCCCGCCGCTGGGACGACCGGTCAGGCGATCGTGGCGATGCCCCCGGGGGGAGTGATCGTGCGCGACCGCGGAGCGGGCACGACCAGCTTCGCCATCAAGCGCTTCGGCGACCCCTTCGTCCCGCTCGCCGGCACGGCCGCCCCGCACCGTGCGGTGATGGTCACCGTCCGTTCGGACTCGGCGCCGGCGGTCCCGTGGCAGCTCCAGGTGACCTCGAGCTCGCCCCTGTCGGTCTGCGGCGTCGCGTAGAGCCCGGGCGCCTCGCGGGGATGATCGCCGTCGTGCACCTCGTCTGGGGTCCTCTGGGTGTGGAGCCGCTGCGCCGCTTCCTGGACTCCTACCGCGCCCACCCCGCCGGCGTCGATCACGACCTCGTGGTGCTCCTGAACGGTGTCCGGTCCGACCAGCTCCCCGGCCTGCTCGCCGAGCTGCAGGGCGTCGACCATCGCCACGTCTCGCTCCCCGAGCCCGTTCAGGACCTGCTCGCCTACCGGCAGGCCGCGGCGCTCCTTCACCACGACCGCGTCTGCTTCCTGAACTCCCACAGCGTGATCCTCGACAACGACTGGCTGGCGAAGCTCGCCGCACCGCTCTCCGCAGAGGGCGTGGGCGTCAGCGGGGCCACGGGGTCGTGGGCCAGCATGAGCTCGCTCGCCCTGCATCAACTCGGCCTGCCCTCCGCCTACCGCTCGAGGCTGCCCGCGGGGCGCCGTGTGCTGGACCTGATCGAGCAGATCGACACGGAGGCGCAGCGGCGAGCGGTGAGCCCGGAGCACGGCCGGCGACGCACCCCACTCGCCAGGGCCAGGACCGCGACGGTCGTGCTGAGTGCCGTGGCCGAGCAGTCTGTGCGCTTTCCCGGCTTTCCGTGCGCCCACCTGCGCACGAACGCCTTCGCCCTCGAGCGCTCGCTGTTCACGGGCCTGAAGGTGGGCCGCCTGAGCCGCAAGATCGACGCCTACGCCCTGGAGAGCGGTAGGAGCAGCGTCACCAGGCAGCTCCAAGCGGCCGGCCTGCGCCCCGTCGTTGTCGGCCGTGACGGCTCGACCTACGAGCTGGCCGCGTGGCCCGGGAGCGAGACCCTGTGGCAGCGCGAACAAGGAAATCTGCTCGTCGCGGACAACCAGACCCGCATGTACGAGGACGGCGATGACGAGCGCCGGCGAATGCTCGCCGCGCTCGCGTGGGGGGACCGGGCCGAACCGGCCACGCTCGACAAAGGGACGGCGAGCCGGTGAGCCGGCGGGTCCTGATCCTCAGCGAGGACCCCGTCGGGGAGGGGATGGGAGGCAACGCGATCCGCGCCTACGAGATCGCCCGGGCGCTCGCCGCGCACGCCCAGGTCACCCTGCTCGCGCCGCTCTCGGGCGGAGGCGTCGGCGACGTGGAGCACGTTCCCTTCGCCCGCGAAGACCTCCCCGAGCTGCGCGCCCGGCTGCGCCAGGCGGACGCGGTGCTCGCGCTGCCCCAGAACCCGGTGCTCGCGAAGGCCCTACGCCGCTCCCACGCGCAGGTGATCTACGACCTCTATGACCCGCGCCCGCTCCAGGTGCTGGAGGCATACACAGGCGCCCGCCCGCTCTCGCGTCGCCTGCACGCCGTGATCGCCCTCGACCACTACATGGCCGCGCTCGCAACGGGCGACAACCTGCTCTGCGCCAGCGAGCGCCAGCGCGACCTGTGGATCGGCGCGCTGCTCAGCGCCGGGTTGATCACGCCCGATCGCTACGCCTCTGACCCGAGCCTCCGGGACCTCATCGACGTGGTCCCGTTCGGGCTCCCCGCCGATCCCCCCCGCCACTCCGGTCCCGGTCCCCTTGAGCGCTTCCCCACCCTCGCCTCCGAGGACGAGCTCGTGCTCTGGAACGGGGGACTGTGGAACTGGCTCGACCCGGTCGGGGCGGTGCAGGCGATCGCGCGCGTCGTCGCCCGCCGCCCGGCCGCGCGGCTCGTGTTCATGGGCCGCCCGCCGCTCGCCGAGGATCAGGCCCGGGCCGCCCGCAGCGCCCGGGAGCTGGCACGGCGGCTCGGGCTGCTCGACACCGTTGTCCTCTTCAACGACGGCTGGGTTCCCTACGAGGAGCGCGGCGCCTGGCTGCTCGCCGGCGACTGCGCCGTGTCGATGCACGTCGAGCACCTGGAGACGCGGTTCTCCTTTCGCACGCGGCTGCTCGACTGCCTGTGGGCGGGCCTACCCGTCGTCTGCACATCCGGCGACGAGCTCGCCGAGCGGGTCGAGCGCGAGCGACTCGGGGCGAGCGTCCCTCCCGGCGACCCCGACGCCGCCGCCGAGGCGATCCTCGGCGTGCTCGCCAACGGTCGCACGGCCTACCGCGATGCTCTTGCCAGTGCCGCCGAGGACTACCGCTGGCCCGTCGTGATCGCCCCGCTCGTCCGCTACATCACCGCCCCGCCGGCCAGCGCGGGTAGCCGGCGCGGGCCCCTTCCACTCGGCCACGGGCGCTGGGCGCGCGCCGCCGCCACCCGCGCGGGGCGCGTGCTCCTGCGCGCCGGCCGGCGCCGTTAGCTGAACGCCTGGCGCAGCTCGGCGATCGAGGCGCTCCTCCGCCGCTGGACCTCTCGTCGCTTGCGCAGCGTCCCGGGCAGCATCCGGGCGGCTCCCAGCAGCCCCCGCACGTGGGCTCGGCCGAGACCGTGAAGGCAGTTGAACAGCAGCCACTTGACCTGGAAGAAGGCGATCCGCGGCAGGTACAGCAGGAGCAGCGGTCCCGGGAAGTCCTTGATCGTCACGATCACCTGGTTGCGTACGATCATCCACGCGTAGCGCCCCGGCTCGGTGCTCGTCGTCGCACTGCCCATGTGGTAGGACACGGCAGCGGGCACATAACGCGTGCTCAGGCCATGCAGACGGGCGCGGAAGCCCCAGTCGACGTCCTCGTAGTAGGCGCCCAGATCGGCATCGAAGCTGCCCACGAGCGCGAATGCCTCCCGCCGGTAAAGCGCAGCGCCGCCGGTGGCGCTGAACACCTCGCCCGGGGTGTCGTACTGGCCGCCGTCGAGCTCCCCCTGGCCGCGGCGGCGCGGGTAGCCGTTCCTTGCCATCACGTCGCCCGCCCCGTCGAGGCGGCCACGGTCGTGGAAGCTCAGCATCTTGCCGTCCGCCGCGCCCGCCTCGGGGTGACGCTCGAGCTCCGCGAGCATCTCCTCGAGCCAGCACGGGTCGAGCTCGAGGTCGTTGTTCAGGAGCGCCAGGTAGCGGGTCTCGGTCGTGCTGACCGCGCGAGCCATCGCCGCCGTGACGCCGAGGTTGCGCGGCGAGGGCAGCACCTCCACCTGCGGCCACTGATCGGCCAGGTAGGCAAGCGAGTCGTCGCTCGAGGCGTCGTCGAGGATCCGCAACGTGAACCCCTGGACCGTCTGGCCGAGAATCGACGGCAGCACCACGGGCAGCAGCTCGCGCCCGTTGTAGTTGAGCACCGCAACCGTCACGTCCTGCGCTGTTGGCCCCGTCGCCATCGGGCCGGGCATGCTAGCGGCGCAGGACGTCCGGGCCCCGGGTCTAGCATCCGTGGCGCTGGCCGCGCAAAACGAGAAGCCTGTGAACGTGCCTGGTGACGCCACCCAACCACACGCGACACCGCCGAGCGCTGCTACGGGGCTCGATGAGGACCCCAGCGCCGGCGCGGTGCTCGCCGCGGAGGCCCCGTCCGAGGACGTCCTCTCGACCAGCGCCGCAGGTCCCGCCGCCCTGCGCGGCAGCGCCATGCGCCTGGGGGCCTTCATCGCGGCGAGCCTCGCCAGCGTCCTGTCGGCCTCGCTCCTGTTCCGCCACCTCGGCGTCAGCGCCACCGGCGAATACGTCACGGCGCTCACACTGACCGCGATCGTGGCCGCCCTCTCGGACCTCGGCTTGACGTCCCTCGGTGTGCGCGAGCTGTCGGTCCGCCCCCCCGAGGAGCGCTGGCGGCTCGCCCGCGACCTGCTCGGGCTGCGGATCACGCTGACCGTGATCGGCGGCGTCGTCGTCACGGCCATCGCCGCCGCCGTGTACTCCGCGACGCTCGCCGCAGGGGTGGCGCTCGCGTGCGTGGGCCTGCTGCTGCAGGCCACCCAGGACAACCTCGGCCTGACCCTCGTGATCGACCTGCGGCTCGGGTGGATCGCGGTGCTCGAATTCTCCCGCCAGATCCTCACGACCCTCGCCATCATCTCGCTGGTCGTGATCGGGGCCTCCCTGGTCCCGTTCCTCGGCGTCTCGATTCCGGTCGGGCTCGCCGTGCTCGGCCTCAACTACGCCCTCGTGCGGGGGGTGCGGTCGCTGTCGCCCACGTTCAGCCTCAGGCGCTGGCGCGTGTTCACCCGGGCGATGCTGCCCTACGCGCTGGCCGTCGCCGCCTCGGCCCTCTACTTCCGCGTCTCGATCCTGCTCGTCTCGGTCCTCTCCGACAAGCTCCAGCTGGGCTACTTCAGCGCGTCGTTCCGGGTCATCGAGGTGCTCACGGCAGTCCCGACGCTGCTCGTCGGCTCGGCGCTACCGATCTTCGCGCGCGCCGCGCGGGACGATCACGACAGGCTCGGGTACGCACTCGGACGCGTCTCCGAGGCCGCGCTGATCGTGGGCGTGTGGCTCGGCGTATCGATCGCGGTCGGGGCCCCGCTCGCGATCGCGATCATCGGCGGCCCCGAATTCAAGCCAGCCGCCCCCATCCTCGCGATCCAGGGCATCTCGCTCGCCGCCATGTTCGTCAGCCAGGTGTGGGCAAACGGGTTGCTCAGCCTCGGTCTGTTCCGGGCGATCCTCGCCGTGAACATCGCGGTGCTCGTTCTCAACGCCGCCCTCGTCTCGGCGCTCGTGCCGCTGGACGGCGCCCGCGGTGCGGCGATCGGCACCGCCGTCGCGGAGATCGCCGCGGCGCTGCTGCAAGCGTTCGTCGTCATCCGCCGTCGCCCACAGCTTCGCCCATCGCTGCGACGGGTGCCGCTCGTGCTGCTCGCGGGCGCCGTCGGCCTCGCGCCGCTCGCCCTGACCGGGCTGCCCGTGATCGTGCGGGTCGTGATCTCGACCACCGTCTACGTCGGTGTGGTCATCGTCACCCACGCCTACCCGGAGGAGCTGCTCGACCTGATACCGCGTGCGGGGCCGTTGGCGCGGCTGCGGGGAAGCGCGCGCTGATCGCCCTGCTCAGCGCGCGCGGGCGAGTCGCCGCAGCGCCTCGCCCGGACCGATCCCGCGCTCGAGCGCCTCGGGGGGCACCGGCAGGCGCGGCCCCCGCGCCGCCCGCCACCCGCGGAGGCGCGCCCGCGCAGGCACGGTGGTGCGGTGCACGAGCAGTCCCCAGCCCACGACGAGCGCCTCGAACGTGAGCGTCCGCGCGGCCGCCCGGCTCGCGAGCAGCCCGTAGCGGCGCAACAGGAAGCCGCGAGCGAACCCCGCCAGCTCGCGCTGCCGCGGCGAGCCGACACCGATCGTCGCGCCGCCCTCGTGGATCCCCCGTGCGAGCGGCGCCTCGGCTGCGCCCCAGCCCGCCAGGCGCAGCCGCAGGCCGAGGTCGACGTCCTCGCCGTAGGCGAACAGTCGCTCGTCGAAGCCGCCGACCTGCTCGAACGCCGTGCGCCGGTAGGCGGCGAGACCCCCGCTCGGCATCGCCAGGCGTCCCGGACGCGCTGAGGGGAGGGCGCCGCGCAGGCGGTTGTAGGCGGCCAGCGTGACGTCCAACTCGATTCCGAAGCCGTCGACCAACCCGTCTCCCGGCATCAGCGTCAGCGCGGCGACCATGCCGCAGCGGGCGTCCTCTCGCAACGGCTCGAGCACCGCCTCGATGAAGCCGTCCAGCACCTCGACGTCGTCGTTGACGAGGATCACAGCTTCCCCACCGCTGGCCGCGACCCCCGCGTTGACCGCGGCGCCGAAGCCCCGGTTGCGATCGAGCTCGATCACCCGCACGGCGGCGAACCGCTCACGCACGCCGCCGGCGGTGCCGTCCCCGGAGGCGTTGTCGACGACGACGATCTGCTCGGCCGGCAGCTGCTCGACGAGCCGTTCCAAGGCGCCGAGCACGCGCCCCCCCGATCGCCACGTGACGATGACGACGTCGGCCCTCACGCTCGCCCGGCGCTCATCCTGCCAGCAGCTCCTCGTAGACGTCGCGCAGGCGACCCGCCGCGGCGGACAGCGAGAAGCGCTCGAGGCGTCCGGGGTCGGGCTCCCGGCGAGAACCGGGGGCCGCCGCGAGGGGGCCCTCGGCGAGGGCTCGGGCGAGCCCGACCCAGTCGCCCGGCGCGAAGTAGTCCCCGCCGGGCCCCACGACCTCGGGGATCGCCCCGCTCGTGCTGGCGAGGATCGGGACGTGCCCGGCCATCGCCTCGGCCAGGACCATCCCGAACTGCTCCTCCCAGTGGCGCACGGGCAGGCTCGCGAGCACGAGGCAGGACGCGTGGGCGTAGACGCCGGGCATCTCCGAGTATGGGATCGAGGCGCGGAACTCCACGCTGTCGCCCAGGCCGAGATCCTCCGTCAACGCCCGCAGGCGCCGCCCCTCGGGGCCATCGCCCACGATCAGCGCGCGCACGTCGCGGCGACCCTCAAGGCGCAGCAGCGCGAGCGCCCGCAGCAGGTCCTGGTGGCCCTTCTCCCACACGAGTCGCCCTGCCGAGAGCACGAGATGCGAACCGTCTCCAGGCGTGCGCGCCTCCCGCGCCGCGGCGAACCGCTCGAGGTCGATCCCGGGCGGGCACACGCGCACCCGCTGCTCGGGAGCGCCCTCCAACAAGAGGGCGTCGCGCGCCCGCTCCGTACAGGCCAGGAAGCGATCGCCGGCGGCGAGGACGGCCGCCGCGTATGGCCTGGTGCGCATGTTGCGATAGGCCCGCAGCAGCGGAAGGGTCTCCCAGGCGGTGACCACGAGGCGGAAGCCCAGGCGCTGCTTCAGACGTGCGGCCTGGGCGCTGTACCAGTTGCCGAGCTCGGCGACGTGGACGATGTCAGCGCCCCGCAGCTCGCGCTCGAGGTCGAGGAAGCGCTCGCCGGCCGCCTTCGCCCCGGCCCGTGCGAGCGGGCCCGTCGGCAGCATGTCGCTGAGCGTCCGGGCCGGACGCAGCCGCAGTTCGAGCTCGTCGGTGCCGTACAGGTTGCGGCGCGGGACGAGCACGCTGACGTCGTAGTCCCCCGTGAGCAGCTCGTGCGGTCGTAGATCCCACGGCGCCGCGCTCAGCCCGCGGAGCAGGACGATCCGTGCGCTCACGCCGGGTTCACGGCCAGCACGTACCACTGGCCGACGAGGAACTCGGTCGAGCGCCCGGCGGTGAGGGCATCCAGCCGGCGCGCCCGTCGCAGCGCGGGGTGCGACGTCGAGAGCACCCGCCAGCCCGACTGCTCGATCGCGGCGACGACGTCCCTGCGGGTGAACCAGCGCAGATGGGTGCTGTCGCGGTGGCCCCACTCCGTGTAGCCGAACGTGCCCCGCACGACGAGGTCATAGAGGAGGGACACGTGCCGGGCGTTGGGCACGGATACGTGGAGGCGCCCGCCCGGGACGGACACGCGGCGCAGGGCCCTCAGCACGGCGTCCGGGTCGACCAGGTGCTCGAGGACGTCGTAGCAGCAGATCGTCTCCCAGGGCGCCGACAGTCCGTCCAGCACCTCCTCCACGGGCCCCACGGCGACCTCGTCCAGCGCTTCGCGGGCGCGTGCCGCCGCCTGCTCGTTGACCTCGATCCCCGCCACCGAGTCGGCGCCCTCGACCTTGAGCAGCCGACCCACTGCGCCCTCGCCGCAGCCGACGTCGAGGACGCGGCCGAGCGGTCGCGGCAGGGCCGAGACGAGATCCTCGCGTGCGTTGCGGTAGTAGCCCCCGGTCTTCGGCGCGACGAACGTGCTCGCCTCGGCGTCCGCGGGGAGCTTCGATTGCATCGCGAGCATTCTATGGAGCGCAAGACGTGGCCGCCCCGGGCGTCCCGCCACGTCCCGTCCGCCACCTCGCCGGAGTCAGGTGCCTGTCGGGGCCGTCGGCTTACGCGCCCGCACCCACACGTTGCGGCGGTGGAAAGGCAGCAGCGCCAGCAGGGCGAAGACGCGTGGGCGTCGGTTGCGGCGCGTGCGCGCGGAGATCAGCCCGACCCCCGGGGCGACCGACTCATAGCCCACGTGCTCGACCACGAAGCCGCGATCAGCGAACAGCAGCCGGAAGCTCTTGCGCGTGAACGGACGCCGGTGGGTGTAGTCGTCCCAGACCCACCGTTGGGCATCGGGCGAGGACGCGAACACCACCCCTCCCGGGCGCAGCACGCGACGGACCTCGCCGACGAGCGCGACGGGGTCGGCGACGTGCTCGAGCAGGTCCTTCATCACCACCCCATCGAACTCGTCCTCCGCGAACGGGAGCTTCCCGTCGGCGTCGTGGCGGATCACGTTGCGGCCGAGCCCCCGCGCGATCTCCACCGCCTCAGCCGAGCCGTCGAGGCCGGTGTAGGACGTGAAGGAGTCGGCCAGCCAGCCGGTGCCGCAGCCCACGTCCAGCAGCTTGCACCCAGGCGGGAAGTGACGTGTGACGTCGGCCCAGTAGCCGGGCCGGTCATGCCAGTCGAAGTAGGTCACCGCCGCGGGCACCGTAGCATCGGCCCGGTGCCGGCCCCCCGGACGGTGATCCTCAACGCCCTCTACCTCGCCCCCGGCGCCTCGGGTGGCCCGGAGACGTACCTGCGCGGGCTCGCGCCCGCGCTCGCCCGGGAGTACCCGGGTCTGGGCATCACGGTCGCCACCACCCGCTCGGGCGCGCGCGCCCTGCGGGCAGCTGGCTGGGCCGACTTCGCGACCCTGCGCGAGTTCCCGTGCGAGGACGGCGAACGCGCCCGCCGCCAGTGGGCCGAACAGGTCCTGCTCCCTCGCGCGGCCAGGGCCGCCCACGCCGAGCTCGTGCACAGCCTCGCCAGCATCGCCCCGGTCCTCGCGGGCACGCGTTCGGTGGTCACCCTCCACGACGTCACGTTCCTGCTGCGCCCCACGTTCGGACGGCTGACGACGTGGGGGATGGGGCTGCTGGTGGGAGCCGCCGCGCGCCACGCCGATGGTCTGATCACCTCCACCGTCGCGGCCCGGGAAGAGATCTGCTCGGTGCTGGGGGTCTCCCCCTCCGCCTTCACCGTCGTGCCGCTCGGCCACGAGCCCACGCGCCGGGTCGAGCCGGTCTCCGAGCGCGAGCTCCGCGATCGCTACGGCCTCGGCGAGAGCCGCGTCGTGCTGTGCGTCGCCGCGCTCCGTCCACACAAGAACCAGGGCCTGCTGATCGAGGCAGCCGACCAGCTCGTTCCCGACGTCACCGTTCTGCTCGCCGGCCACACCGAGCCCTATGAGCTCGAGCTGCGCGGGCTCGCACGCGAGCGGGGCCTGCAGGAACGCATCCGCTTCGCCGGCTACGTCTCCGACGAGGAGCTCGAGGGTCTCTGGCGCCTGTGCTCCTGCGCGGCCTTCCCGACCCTCGGCGAGGGGTTCGGGATCCCGGTGCTCGAGGCGCTCGCCCGCGGCGTCCCCGTCGCCTGCTCGGGGATCGCCGTGCTGCGCGAGGTTGGGGGCGAGCTGGCCCACTACTTCGACCCCCACGACCCGACGTCCGCGGCGAGCGCGATCCTCGCCGCGCTCGCCGACACCCGCACGGCCCGGGAGGGCCCCGAGCACGCGGCCCGCTTCACCTGGGCCGCGGCCGCCCGTGGCACCCATGAGGCCTACGAACGTGCGATCGCGGACCCTCTCCGGTGAGTGCGGGCGCGCCCCACATCGGCCTGAACCTCGTCTTCCTGGTGCCCGGCGAGACGGGTGGGATGGAGGTGGCCGCCCGCGAGCTGATCCCCGCTCTGATCGACGCGGCGCCCCCCGGGATGCGCTTCACCGCGTTCGTCAACCGCGAGGCGGCGTCGAGTGACGGCCCGTGGGGCGAGCTGCTACCGGCCGTGACGGTCCCGGTGCGCTCGCGAGCGCGCGCACAGTGGGTGCTCGGGGAGCAGACGCTGCTGCCCGCGCTCGCGGCGCGCGCGCGGGTCGACCTGGTGCACAGCCTCGCCAGCACCGCCCCGTTGTGGGGTCCCTTCCGCCGCGTCGTAACCGTCCACGACCTCATCTACGCGCGCTTCCCCGACGCCCATCCCGGCCTGCGCGACAAGGGCATGCGCCTGCTCGTGCCGGCGGCGGCGCGGCGCTCGCGCCGCGTGATCGCCGACTCCGCGAGCACGCGTGCGGATCTGGTCGAGCTGCTCGGCATCCCGGGTGAGCGGATCGACGTCGTCCCGCTCGGGTTCGGCACCGTTCAGCGCGAGCAGTCGGCCCCGCCGGCGCAGGTGCGCGAGCGCTTCGCGCTCGGCGACCGCAAGCTGCTGCTGAGCCTCTCCGCCAAGCGTCCCCACAAGAACCTCGCCGCGCTGATCGACGCGCTCGCCCTGATCCCGGCGGAGCGGCGTCCCGTGCTCGTGCTGCCGGGCTACCCGACGTGGTATGAGCAGGAGCTCGAGGAAAGGACCCGCGCGGCCGGGGTGCAGGACGACGTGCGCATGCCCGGCTGGGTCTCCGGGAGCGAGCTCGAGGGCCTCTGGGGAGTTGCCGGCGCGTTCGTCTTCCCGTCGCTGTACGAGGGCTTCGGCCTGCCCGTCCTCGAGGCGATGGCCCGCGGCGTCCCGGTCGCCTGCTCGGACGCCTCCTCGCTGCCCGAGGTCGCGGGGGACGCCGCCCTCCTGTTCGACCCCCACGACGTCCGTGCGATCGCCGCCGCCGTGGAACGGCTGCTCGAGGACCCCGCCGAGGCCGAGCGCCTGCGCGCCCGCGGGCGCGCGCGGGTGCGCCGGTTCACGTGGGAGCGCAGCGCGCGGCTGACCCTCGAGAGCTACGGTCGCGCGCTCGCGTAGCACGCGAGAACGACCTCGAGCGAGGACTCGAGCGACAGTCTCCTCGCGTTCTCGGCGAACCACGCCGCCGTGCTGCGGCGCAGATCGATGCCCCCCTCGGCGACGCGGACGATCGCCTCGGCGATGTCCTGCGGCTGTGCGGAGGCCGCCACATAGCCGTTGACGCCCTCGGCGATCAGCTCGGTGGCCGCGTTGTCCGGCCCGGCGACCACGACGCTCGGCGTCCCCTTCGCGGCGGCCTCCACGACGACCAGGCCATAGCCCTCCCGGCGCGAGGGAAGCAGCATGCACAGCGCGCTGCGCAGGGCCCTCTCCACCTCGCCCGCCGCCACGAAGCCCGGCGCGGTGATGGCGCCGTCGACGCCGGCCCGCGCGATCGCGCTCAGCGTCGCCCCCCGCTCCGGCCCGTCGCCGAAGAAGACGCCCCGCAGGCCCGGGATGCGGCGCGCGGCTGCGGCCACCCCGGCGACCCCGGCGGGCGCCTGCTTCTCGGGGATCATCCGGGCGGCGAACACGACGACGGGCTCGGCCGGCTCGGCCCGCGGGCTCCTCGAGCGGGCCGGCGTACTCGCCGTCGAGGATCGTGATCTCGCCCCGCAGGCCCTCCTCGCGCAGGCGCCCCGCGTGCAGCCGCGAGAAGCAGAAGGCGTGCTGGGGGATCCGCGCACACATGCCCTGAACCAGGTATCCGATCCTGCCGCCGATCGCGCCGAGGTACTCCCGCCAGTAGCCCCGGCTCCAGACCTCGTGCCAGTCGACGAGCAGGGCGTAGCGGCCGCGTCGGCGGGCGAGGCCCGCCGCGAGCAGCGAGAAATAGGGGAAGGAGGCTGTGTGTACGACGTCATATCGCCGTCCACGCGCGAGCAGGTGGACCAGGACACCGAGGCCGAACACGATCGGCGGCACGGTCCGTCGCCGCCCGCCCTCGGTGTAGAGCGCCAGCTTCGGCCCCACGGCGCGCACGTGCACGCGCCCGTCGATCCGCGGCGCCTCGCCCCGCGGCCACTGGCGCAGGGTCAGGTAGGTGACGTCGTGTCCGTCCTGGACGAGGCGCTCGGCGAGGTTGGCGTACCAGCGCTCGGCACCGCCGACGGTGTGCGGGAACAGACAGTCGTAGACGAGGCAGATCCGCATCCCGCTAGCATCCCATCTCGGCGGTGAGCTCAGATATCCGCCACTTTCCGGGTCCCCGCGCGTTATAAACCGCACAGACGCGCGTCCGCGGGCCCGAGCCACGCCTCCATCAGCCGATGAGCACGATCATCCAAACCAGTCCGCCCGCAGCGGCGCCGGCCGCCGAGGCGCAGGAGCCGCTCGTCTCGGTCGTGATCCCATGCCTCAACGAGGCCGAGAACATCGAGGCGTGCGTGCACGCCGCGCTCGAGGCGATCGCTCGCATGGGCGCCTACGGCGAGGTCGTCGTCGCGGACAACAACTCCGAGGACGACTCCGCCCGGCTCGCCGAGGAGGCCGGCGCGCGGGTCGTCGTCGAACGCCGCCGAGGGTACGGCAGCGCGTACATGGCCGGCTTCGCGGCCGCACGGGGCCGCTACATCGTGATGGCCGATGCCGACCTCACCTACGACTTCAACGAGATCCCCCGCTTCGTCGCGGCCCTCGACGGCGGCGCCGAGATGGTGATCGGCGACCGCATGGACAACATCAGGCCCGGTGCGATGCCGTGGCATCACCAGTACATCGGCAACCCGATCCTGACCGGGCTGCTGAACCTGTTCTTCCGCACCGGGATCAGCGACGCGCACTGCGGCATGCGGGCGCTCAGGCGCGATGTGCTGCCGCGCCTGGACCTGCGCACGACCGGCATGGAGTTCGCCTCGGAGATGGTGATCAGGGCCTCCAAGGCGAACCTGCGCATCGCGGAGTTCCCGATCGAATACCACCCCCGGGGAGGCGAGAGCAAGCTCTCGAGCTTCCGCGACGGCTGGCGTCACCTGCGCTTCCTGCTCGTGCACAGCCCCAACCACCTGTTCATCGTCCCCGGCGCCCTGCTCGCCGGCCTCGGCACGCTGATCGTCGTGCTCGTCGGCGCCGGACTTGAAATCGCCGGACGGGCGTGGGGCGTCCACGCCCTGATCGGTGGCGCGCTGCTGATGATCGTCGGCACCCAGGTGCTCGCGCTGGGACTGTGCGCCCACGCCTACGGGACCTACTTCATGGGCGAGCAGGACCCGTGGTTCGATCGCATGCGCTCGCGCTTCAGGCTCGAGCACGGGCTGCTGCTCGGCGGCCTGTTCCTGCTGATCGGCGTCGTGATGGGCGCGATCATCCTCGCCACGTGGATCGCCCACGGCTTCGGTTCGCTGTCGGACGAACAGCTCGCAGTGATCGCAGCCACGCTGATGATCGTCGGCATCCAGATCTTCTTCTCGTCCTTCCTGCTGAGCATCCTTGGGTTGCGTCGTCGCCCCTAGGTACGCGGGCGCTACATCGTGCGGTTCGTGATCGCCGTGGTCGGGGTGGCCGCGGTCATGTGGGCGTTCAGTCTCGGCTGCGGCCTGGCCGTCGAGCGGCTGCTACGCATGCGGCTGTCCAACGCGCTCCTGCTTCCCCTCGGGCTGTGCGTCTCGCTCGTCGTGATCTTCCCCGGCTACGTCGCGGGCGCCGGAGATGCGCTTGCGATCTCGCTGCTCGCGCTCGTGGCGGTCGCGGGCCTCCTGTTCGCCCGTGACGGGCTTCGTGCGCGCCTGAACCCGGGCTGGGCGGGGGCCGCCGGCCTTGCCGCCTACATCCTCTACATGCTCCCCGTGATCGTCTACGGCCACTGGACGTGGTCGGGCTATGACTTCGTCAATGACTCCGCCTTCGAGATGCTGCTTGCGCAGCACATCAAGGGCTTCGGGACCGCGCTCGGGAGCATCCCCGAGAGCAGCGAACGCGAGTTCCTCTCCTCCTATCTCGGCAGCGCCTACCCGCTCGGCTCGCAGTCGCTGCTGGGTACCTACAGCGCGATCATGGACACCCAGGTGGCGGTCATCTACCAGGGCTTCATCTCGGCCCTCGCGGCGTTCGCCGCGATCGCGCTGGCGACGGTGCTCGAACGCCCGATCGGCGCGCGCCGCGCGGCCCTGGTCGCGTTCGTGGCGATCTCCGCCAACCTGACCTACCAGTACGCCCTGCAGGGCGGGATCAAGGAGATCGGGCTGCTCGCGACCTTCTGCGCGACGGTCGCGCTCGGACAGGCCGCGATCTCGCAGGAGCGGCCCTACGCCGGGGCCGCGCTGGTGGCGATCGGAGCGGCGGCGGCGCTCGCGATCTACAACGCCGTCGCGGTTCCGTTCCTCGGCGGCGTGATCCTGCTGCTCGGCGCCGGCCTGATCGCGATCAGACACGTGCGCCCGAGCTGGCGCTGGCTCGGACCGCTGCTCGCCGGGGGCTGCCTCGCGGCGCTGCTGGCCGTTCCCTCGTTGACGACGTTCACGGCCTTCTTCCACGTCGCCCAGGCCGGCCAGAGCTCCGGCGGCTCCGGCAGCACCCAGTTCGGTCAGCTGCTGCGGGCGCTGCCAATGAGCCAGATCAGCGGCGTCTGGCTGGCCGGCGAATACCGCCTGCCAGTTGTCCCCGAGCCGGCCGCCACGCTCACGATCATCGCCACGGTCGCGGTGTTCGCGCTCGCGATCCCCGGCGCCCTCGTGGCGCTGCGGCGAGGCTCGGCCGGACCGCTCGTCGCGCTCGGCAGCGTCGCGCTCGTGCTGCTGATCGTGTTCCCCCGCGTGAGCCCCTACGCCCAGGGCAAGCTGCTTGCGATGGGAAGCCCCGCGCTGCTGCTGGCGGCGCTCGTCGCGCTGACCGCGCTGCGAGGCCGGATGGCCGCCGTCGGCTACATTCTCGCCGGCTTGCTGGCGGTCGGCGTGCTGGCTTCGGACCTGCTCGCCTACGGCCACGACCGGGTCGCGCCGACGGCCCGCATGGAGGCGATCGAACAGGTCGGAGATCGCTTCCGGGGCCAGGGACTCGTGCTCTGGAACGAGTTCGAGGAGTACGCGAAGTACTTCGCCAGCGCCGCTCGCATCAGCGCCCCGTTCGAGGCGCTGACCCCGCAGCAGGTGCAGCTGCGCAACCCTACGTACTTCTACGGGCACTACTTCGACCTCGACGAAGAGCTGTTGTCGTTCGTGGAGGGCTACCCGATCATCGTGAGCCGACGCTCTCCCGCCGCCAGCCGCCCGCCCGCGAACTACCGTCTCGTCTACGAGAACGCCTACTACGAGGCCTGGCGGCGTGCGACGAGGCCCCAGGTCCTCGTCCACCTGCCCGAGCAGACGCTCTACTCGTCCTCAGCCCCCGTGCGCTGTCCCGCGCTCGCGGCGATCGTCTCTCACGCCCCCACCGGCAGCGAGCTGATCGCCGCCGCTGCGCCCGAGCTCGCCTGGTTCGAGCCGCTCTACTCGCGCGATCGCTCGTTCCCGTGGGGAATCGACCCGGACCAGGCCGGCGCGGTGCTCCCCAACGGACCGGGCCACGCGAGCGCCGTGCTCACCGTCCGCGGCGGCAGCCGCTACGCGGTCTGGGTGCAGGGGGACTTCCCCCGCCCGATCGCGGTCCACCTCGACGGTCACCTGCTGGGCTCGGTGTCGGGCTCGAACACTCCGCTGCAATGGCTGCAGGTCGCGAGCGTGTTCCTGTCGCCGGGCCGCCACGTGCTCGCGGTCACACGCGCCGCGGGCCACAAACACCTCGGGCCGGGCGAATGGGGCATCGGCACGATCGGGGCGGCGGCCCTGCAGCGGGAGGAACCCGAGCGGCTGCAGACGGTCGCACTCGACCGCTGGCGGACGCTGTGCGGACGGCTGCTCGACTGGGTGGAGCTTGTGCGCCCGTGAGCGCCGCCCAGGCGCCGGGCGCCCCCCCTCGGCGACGCGCTGCGATCACGCCGGTGCGGGTCGCACTGCTCGTGGCAGCGTGCGGCTTCATCGCCGGCGCGGCGATCGTGCTGCTGCAGTCAGGCCCGCGTCGCTCGGGGACGAACCTGACCGCGAAGGTCGGCTACGCGATCCCGCTGCTGCCCGGCCAGCAGCTGTGCGAGCCGGGCGAGCTGATCCCGGGGGACACGGCGGGCATCAAGCTTGACGCGAGCGCGAGCGCGAGCGCGAGCGCGGGCGCGGCGACGGGACCCCGGCTCGACGCCACGATCGCCGGGCCCGGAGGCATCGTCTCGCGCGGCCGGCTGCGCCGCGGCTGGACCACCGGCTGGGTGCGCATCAACGTCGCCCGCATCCCCGACACGATCGCTGCAGGGACGGTCTGCATCACCAACGCCGGCCCGAGGCCGGTGGCATTCGGTGGCTCGGTGCCGGACGGCGCCTTCGTCGTCTCGATCGACGGTCACGGCCTCGGCGGGCGCTTGCGAATCGAATACGAGCGGCCGGGCCGGGAATCGTGGCTGGCGCTCATTCCCACGCTCGCGCATCGCCTCTCCCTGGGCAGGTCGAGCCTCGTGCGCCACTGGGCGGCCCTGGGCGCACTCGTGCTGATGCTCGCGGCGCTCGGCCTCGCCGGCGCGACGCTGCTCGCCCAGGAGCGGCGGGCATGAGCGCGATCGGCTGGGGCGCACCCAGGTCCGCGGCCGCGGTCTCCTGGCGAGACGGTGTTCGTTCGATCCGGGCCGCCCTGCATCGCGTCCCGATCGCCGCGTGGGCGTGCGCGCTCGTCGCGCTCGCCAACGGGCTCGCGTGGTCGCTGATCATCCCCCCGTTCCAGGTCCCCGACGAGAACGCCCACTACGCCTACGTACAGCAGATCGCCGAACGCGGCACGCTGCCCAAAGCGGTCTTCCCGGAGGGCCCCTTGTCGCCCCGGGAGGACCAGGTCATCAGCGCCCTGCTGACGTTCGGCATCGCCGGCCACGCGGACGATCCCGCCCCCTTCACGGAAGTCCAGCAGCAGGTAATCGAAGGCGTCGAACGCAAGCACCTCAGCGCGCTCGGAAGCGGCGACGCGCTCGCCGCCACGAGCAACCCCCCCCTCTACTACGTCCTTCAGGCCGTCCCCTATAAGCTGATGTCGGGCAGCGTTCTGGACAAACTGCAGGCGATGCGCGTGCTGTCGGCGCTGATGGGCGCCGTGACGGTGCTGCTCACGTTCATGTTCCTGCGCGAGCTGCTGCCGCGTGATGAGTGGACGTGGCCGGCCGGTGCGCTGCTCGTCGCCTTCCAGCCGATGTTCGGCTTCCTCTCCGGCGGCGTGAACAACGACGACTTGCTGTTCCTGACCGCCGCAGGGGTCATGTGGGCACTCGCGCGCGCCTTCCGGCACGGCCTGACGCCCGCGACTGGCGCCCTGCTCGGCGGCTTCCTGGGCGCCGGGCTCGTCTCGAAGCTGACGATCGCCGCCTTCATCGCGCCGGCGGTGCTGGCGCTGGCGCTGCTCGTCCTCGGCGCACCCGGCGAGCGCCGTCGCAGCGCGCTGCGCGGGGCGCTGTGGGCGTGCGCGCTGACCGCGGCCCCGATCGCCCTGTACGCGCTGCTCAACCACTTCGTGTGGGGGCGGGCCGCGGTCCCGGGCGGCGTGTCGGGCACGGCGACCGCGGGCCGGCGGTTCAGCTTCAGGGAAGAGGTCAGCCACATCTGGCAGCTGTTCCTGCCACGGCTGTGGATGACGAGGCAATTCGGTAACTCGCCGCTGTGGGCGGTGTGGTTCGAAGGCTTCATCGGCCGCTTCGGATGGCTCGACTACGGCTTTCCGGCGTGGGTCTACCAGGTGGCTCGTGTGGTCGCACTGAGCGTCATCGCGCTCGCGCTCGCCGAGCTCGTGCGCAGTCACCGCGCGCTGCGCCGACGCCTCGGCGAGCTGTCGGTCTACGTGCTGGCGGTCGTCGCGTTGTGCGTCGAGATCGGGGTCGAGTCCTACGACTACCTGATCAACCACGGCGGTGTCTTCGAGCAGGCCCGCTACCTGTTGCCGCTGCTGCCGCTCTACGGGGCGATCGGGGCGATCGCGGTGCGGCTCGGGGGCCGGCGCTGGGGGCCGGCGCTCGGGGTTCTGATCGTCGCCCTCGCCGCCGCCCACGACCTGTTCGCGCAGGCGATCACGATCGCCCGCTACTACTCGTGAGCGCCGTCACGGTCGCGATCCCGGTGCGCAACGGTGGCACGCGCCTACGTGGGGTGCTCGAGGCGCTCGCGCGCCAGACCGTCGATCACGAGCTGTTGGTGTGCGACTCGGGCTCAAGCGACGGTTCGCCCGAGCTGGCGCTGGCGCATGGCGCGCGGCTGCTCAGGATCGCGCCCGAGCAGTTCGGCCACGGGCGCACGCGCAACCTGCTGATGCGGGAGGCGACGGGAGTGCACGTGGCCCTGCTCAGCCAGGACGCCGAGCCGGCATCCGAGCGCTGGCTCGAGCAACTCTTGGCGGCGTTCGCCCTCGCGGCCGACGTGGCGATCGCCTACGGCCCCTACCTCCCGCGGGCCGATGCTCCCGTCGCGGTGAGGATCGAGCTCGAGCGCTGGTTCCGCTCGCTGGCGCCGGACGGCAGGCCGCGCCTGGATCGGTTGGCGGCCGATGAGCGGACACAGGCTGGCGGGGGCGCGCCGGACACGGCGCTGATCGGGGCGCGCGGCTTCTTCACCGATGCGAACGCGTGCCTCGCCCGGCCGGCGTGGCTCGAGGTCCCGTTCCGGGAGGTGCCCTACGCGGAGGACCGCGCGCTCGCGCTCGACATGATGCGGGCCGGACACGTGAAGGCGTTCATACCCGAGGCCGGCGTGCTGCACTCCCACGACTACACGGCCGCCGAGGAGCTTCGCCGGAGCTTCGACGAGTGGCGGGGGCTGCTGGAGGTCTACGGCTGGCGTGAGCCGGCGTCGCTCGGCTACGCGGCCGGGCGCCTGCGGGGCGCGCTCGGGGTCGCCCGCCGGGAGCCCTCGATCGCGGCCATGCCCGCGGGCGTCAGGCTTGCGGCGCTGGCGGCCGTGGGCGGCCACAGTATCCTGCGGCTGGCGGGCGCGATGCTCGGCTCGAGGGCCGATCTGCTGCCGCCCGCCGCCCGCCGCCGGCTCTCCCTCGAGCGCCGCGGGAGCTTCATCAGGCAGGATCGCCCCGACACGTCGGCTCCGAGCGCGGGCCGGCACGACCAGACGCAGTGAGCGAAGAGAACGAGCAGACAGGTCCACGGACCCCGATCGCCTCCGGCGACTCGACTGGCCGTGCCGCCCTCGATGGCACCAACCGTGGACCGTTCGCCGACCTGCGCCGGCGGATCTACTTGACCTACCGCTACCACGGCTGGCGCGCGCTGCTGTTCCGGGCGCTGACGCTGCCGCTCCGCTTCACGCCGCTCAAGCACCGCCTGCGGCTGCGCTCGAACCCCGATATCGACGCCTACCGCCGGGCGCTCGCCTGGTACGGGCGCAACGCCCGCCCCGTCGACATCGTGATCCCGAGCTTCCGCGACGCCGGGCACGTGCGCACGCTCGTGGCGAGCATCGGGCGGACGGTGCCCGCCGGCATGGCGCGGGTGATCGTCGCCGACGACTCAAGCGGCCAGGAGCACCTCGCCGAGCTGCGCGCGATCGCCGGCATCGAGGTGCTCGCGGGCGAGCGCAACGAAGGCTTTGCGGCCAACGTCAACCGCGGCCTGCGCGCGACGGACGCCGGGCGGGACGTCGTCGTGCTCAACTCCGACATGGAGGCGCGGCCCGGCTGGCTGGCCTGCCTTCAGTTTGCGGCCTCCCAGGAGCAGGACGTCGGGATCGTGGGGGCACGGCTGCTGTACCCGGACGGACGGATCCAGTTCGCCGGCACGGCCCGCAACCTCGGCGCGCCCGAGTGGTTCGACCACCGCTACCGCTTCAAGCCACCCGACTGGGGTCCGGCCGGCATCCCCGGGCCCGTGCTCGCGGTGACCGGCGCCTGCATGTACATCACGCGCCAGGCGATCGAACGGGTGGGCCTGTTCGACGAGCGCTACCCGATGGCCTACGAGGACGTCGACCTTTCCCTGCGCACGTGGCAGGCCGGTATGCGCGTGCAGTATTTCCCCGCCGCCTGCCTCTACCACCACGAGTCGCTCACGCGCGGGACCGACGTCGGCGAGCGCGAGCTCGCCTCCCAGCGCCTGTTCTGGGAGCGCTGGGGCGGCTTCTTCGACGAGCGGCAAGTGCGCGGCGACGGCGGCGCCCTGCGGATCGTCTACGTGACCGAGGGCACCGGCGTGGGCGGCGGCCACCGGGACATCTTCGAGCACCTCAACCGGCTCGCGGATCGCGGCCACGACGTAGCCCTCTACACGCTCGGAGAGCAGCCCGACTGGTTCGAGCTGCGGGTGCCCGTGCACACATTCTTCGACTACGAGGAGCTCGTCGAGGCGCTCGCGCCGCTCGACGCGATCAAGGTCGCCACGTGGTGGAACACGGCCGCCCCGGTATGGCTCGCGAGTTTCCTGCGGGGCATCCCCGTGTACTTCGTGCAGGACATCGAGACCTCCTACTACCCGGACGACGAGTCCGTCCGCCACGCGGTGATCGACTCCTACCGGCCCGAGTTCCGCTACATGACGATCTCCTCCTGGAACCGGGAGCGGCTGCGAGAGCTGGGCTTGGAAGCGGTCCTGATCCCTCCGGGGATCGACCTCGACTGTTTCCGGCCCCTCGACGGGGTTGCCAGGCGCTCGGACATGGTGCTCGCGATCGGGCGCTCGAACCCGTTGAAGAATCTGCCCCTGACGGTCGAGGCGTGGCGGGCGCTCCCCGAGCCGCGGCCGGAGCTGTGCATGTTCGGGATCGAGCCCGAGCTCGCCCGAGAGCCCGGAATGCGCTACGTCGAGGGCCCGAGCGACGCCGAGGTCAACAGCCTGTTCAACGAGGCGACCGTGTTCGTGCAGACCTCGAGCCACGAGGGCTTCGCGCTGCCGCCGCTCGAGTCGATGGCGACGGGTGGGGCGGTCGTGTGCACCGACGCCCACGGCAACCGCGACTTCTGCCGCGACCGGGAGAACTGCCTCATGCCGGAGGGCACGGTCGCCGCCGTGTCGGCCGCGCTGGCGCGGGCGCTCGGCGATCGGTCGCTTCGCGAGCGGCTCGGACGGGCCGGCGTGGAGACCGCTCAGGACTATGCCTGGGAGCGGCGCATCGACGCGCTCGAGGCGTTCCTGGAGGAGGTCGCGAGGCCGACGCCGGTCGTGCTCGAGCGCAGCAGCACGGCGGGCAAATAGCGGGCCGCGGTCGCCTCAGGAAGGCGCCGGCGCGCCGCTCAGGAAGGGTGGCCGGGCGGCTCGGTGGCCGTCGAGCGCTCGCTCGAGCGGACCTCGTCGAGCTCGCGGTCCAGCCGCTCGATCCGATCGGCCTGCTGGCGCAGTGCGGTGTGAACGAGCGGGGGCATGCGCTGCCCGAGGCGTCCTTCGACCGTGTCGATGCGCTGGTCGAGGCGACCCGCGACCGCGTCGACGCGCTCCGCGAGCGCGCGATCGACGCGGTGCTGGGCGTGAAGGATCGGCCGCGCCGCCCGAAACACGAGCCGGCGCGCGAGCATCCCGACCGAACCGAATCGCGAGGGCTCCCCCGAGGGCTGGATGATTCCCTCCGGAACGGGAACGGGCGCGGGCTCCGGCGCCGGAGGCTCAGGGGCGGCGCCCGCTGCATTTCGCAACGCCCGGATCGGGGTCGGGGAGTAGCCCTCCTGCGGGCGACGGAGCACAACCTGGTCCTGATAGTCGAGGCTGCTCCTGGGCAGGTAGGCGAGCACTTCAAACCATTTGCTCCAGTGCTCGAAGACGTACCAGGGGGCGTGGAATGTTGTGTGGTAGAAGTCGGGAAAGGCGCTCCCAACGTAGGCGTCTTCGGCCGTGAAGAAGATCCCGTCGCGCTCTAGGATCTCCCGCCACTGCTGGCGATGTGGGTCATCGGGCGCCAGCTGCCGCTCGCTGACGGCGTAGGCGTGCTCGCCGTGGGTGCTCAGCACGAGCACACCGCCCGGAGCCGTGATCCGCTGCAGCTCTTCGAGCCAGCGGTCCTGATGGTGGGCGTCGAGATGGGTGAAGACGCTGTGGTTGAGGACGAGGTCGAACTCGGCGTCGGCGTAGCGAGTCGGCGGCAGCCCCTCGTTGACGTCGAACCGCGCGAACGGCAGCTCCTTTGCGGCCCAGTCGATCGCTCGCGCGTCGATGTCGGTGCCAACGAGCGTGTGGCCGTTGGCGAGCTCCTCCATCCAGCGCATGATCCGTCCACAGCCGCACCCGAACTCGAGGATCCGCTCGTGTCGGTCGAGCCTGTCGCCCACGGCAGCGAGGGCGCCCTCGAGGTCCTCCAGCGACCGTTTGCCCGTTTCGAGGAACAAGGCCCTGTGGTCCTCTGGGTTCTCGTTTGAGAACCCAGACACGACCCTGTCGATCAGCTCGTCCGGGGGTATGGGCAGAGACGTCGTCCTGTCCGACACGTCGGCGGATGCTAGCGAAGGCCGGCTCCGCGCCAGCACGATCGGGCTGCCCGGCGCCGGCTCACGGCTCCCACGTCAGCTTCTCGGTGTCGCCGCGCGGCGCGTGCTCGCTCATGTGCCGCAGGTTCTCGGGGCCGAAATGCAACCTCAGAGCCTCCGGGGCTGTGATCGCGCCCTCCTCCGGCTCGCTGTCCTCGCGGGTGCTCCGAAGCTTGTGGCCGAGCCGAAGTGGCGCGAAGGCGACCCGGCGCAGCAGCGGGCGCCGGCCCACGGCGGCGAGCGCGTGCGTCGTGGGGACGTCGAGTATGCCGTCGGGGATCAGCAAAGCCCTGGCGTCGGGGGTCAGCGCCCCCCACAGCTCGTTGTACTTGCGTTCGGCCTCGTCGCGCTCGACCTCGACCTCGGCGAGGTCGTGCGCCATCTGAGAAGCGAGGCGGACCGGCGAGGCAACGGTCGCCCAGTACGCCTTTACCAGCGACTCGCCCGCCGTCTGCCACGTGAACCCGGCACCAGCGCGACGGATCTCCCGGACCTGGGCGTCGGCCTGCTCGGGATCGCTCAGCAAACGATGAACGCCGACGGCGCTCGCCTCCTCATCCCAGGGGATGAGTGTCGCGAGGCTCGCCGGCAGCGTCTCCGCGAGGGCGCTATGCGACGCGAACAGGCACGGGCGGTCGTGTGCGGCGGCCTCGAAGGGCATCAGCCCGAATCCCTCGTAGGTGGTCGGAAACGCGACCGCGGCGCAGCGCTCGAACAGCCACTCCTTCTCGGCCTCGCTCACGGCAGGCAGCACGTGGACGTGGCGAGCCAGCTCCGGACGGGTGGCCAGGTAGGCAGCCTCCTCGCCGATCGACGATCCGTCACTCACCCGCGGGCCCGCGAGGATGAGGGAGCCATCCCAGCCGTGACCGGTCCGCAGCGCCTCGAGCAGACGGATCGCGAACAGGCGGTTCTTGTGGCGGAAGTCCGTGCCAAGACAGAGCAGCACCGGCCGCTCGCCGAGTTCCTCCACGCCCGGCGGCTCGCGTGACTCGGCGCCCGTGTCGGCATGGTCGACGCCGTTGTAGACGATGCGGAGCCGGTCGTGCTCGACGAGATCCTCGCCCAGCGCGTCACCGGCCGCGTGATGGGAGATGAACACGATCTGGTCGGCCAGAGCCAGAGCCTGACGAGTCAAGCGGCGATAGCGCTCCCATTGCGGATAACCGGGGAAATAACCCGGGTTGCGGTAGGCGATCAAGTCCTGGTGGGTGATTACGGTCCGCTCGCCCGCGCATCGGAGCACGAGCAGGTCGTTGCTGTTGGTGACCTGGTAGGGGCGGTGGGCGATGTCTGATCTGTCCATCCCTGCGTGGACGTCGGAGTGGGAAATCACCTCGACCCGCTGAAGGTCGCTGAGCTGCTCGCGCGCGTAACCGCCGAGGTCGGGCGGGACGATCACCCTGAGCGTCACCCATCCGGTCGCCTCGAGCGCCCGGATCACCTCGAGCGTGTGGATCTGGGTGCCGGTGAGGAAGGGGCCCAGGCAGCGGGCGTCGATCGTGGCCGTGAGGCCGAGCATCGCCCTGCGTCCCGTCGAGAGCGCCCGGGCGAGCGGGCCGAGCTCAGACCTTCCGGCGGCGGTCTGCGCCCGCTGGTAGTAGGGATAGCGCGCTTCGATGATCCGCTCGTGCTCATCGCGCACCGGGTGGACCGCGCCGTCTTCGGCGAAGGAGCCACCGGCGTGGTGCAGCACGAACACGTCGTCGGCGGCGACGTGGAGCAGGCCATGGAGCAGGCAGCGCTGGGAGAAGTCGACCTCCTCGCCATAGCCTGGCGAGAACGCGAGGTCGAAGTCGCCGACGAGGTCCAGGGCCTGGCGGCGGATGTACATGCAGTTGCCCACCGCCGTCGGAAGGCGGGGATAAAGGCGCAGGGACTGCTCCAGCACCGCCTCGGCGGCCGCGTCCAGCACCGTGTCCTGGCGCAGAGAGGGCCGCGGGGTGTTCCGTTCCGGGATGCTGAGGATCGTGCCGTGGTTGGTCAGCGCGCTCGAAGTCGCCACCAGCTCATCGGAGTAGGCCGCCCGGCGCAGCCCCGCCAGCCACCCCTCGGCGACGACGCAGTCGCTGTTGAGCACGACCACGTCGGCTGGGGCCGCGACGGCGAAGGCGGCGTTCACGTTGCCGGGGAAGCCGAGGTTGCGCTGCTGACGCAGGTAGACGACCTCGTGGCCGTAAAGACCGTCGGCTGCGTCGAGCGAACGGAGGAACTCGGCAATCGCGGGATCGGGACTGGCGTCGTCTGCGACGAGGATCGGGACCTCGACTGGAGTGTGGGCGAGCGCACTGCGCAGGCACTCGGCGAACAGATCCTGCGCCCCGTAGACCGGAATGCAGACCATGACCGCGCCCCGGTCCAGGCCGAGCGTCTCGCCCTGCTCGAGCCTGTGCAGCCCCGGCCGGCGGCCGGCCGACCTACTCACCTGCAGCAGCCTTGCGAGGATCTCCTGGGGCTTGCGCTGGGCCTGCTCCTCACACCAGCGCAGATAGCCGTCGCGGTCGTCTCCGTCGATGTCCGGAAACCGCTGCTGCAGCTCGAGAGTGCTCGCGTGAAGAGCACGGACGTAGCGCCCGAGCGGCTCGCCCGGCGCGCCCGGGTCTGGGTCGGCGAGCCAGGCCAGGAAGGCCTCCTCGGCATCCTTTGCGAAGGGGGGCTCGGCCACGGCCTCCTCGCGGTGTGCCCGGTCCCACAGGCGGCGCAGCTCGGGTGTGAGGTCCAGGCCGCTGGCCGTGCGCGCGAAGCCATAGGTCCATCGGCGCGTCTCGTCGTGGCCGTGCGCGCGCAGGCGCTCGGCGAACTCCTCTGTCAGCTCGCGCAGCAGCGGCTCCCGGGCCAGGTCGATGCGGTTGTCGTATCGGCTCAGCCGCTCGGGACGATCCGTGTCGTAGCCGCTGAAGTGCATGCACCGCAGTGGCCGGCCGGCGACAAGGATCTGCTTTCCGCCGCGCTCGGGCGGACTGGTCGCCGCCCGCCAGTAGCCGTAGTTGATGCCGGGATCGCGCACGGTGCCGACGGCGTCTGAGAAGCCCGGCATCAGGTCTGCCCACCGCTGGTCGAACACCATCCCCCGCGCCGGGTCGAGATGGGAGCCGGTGCGCAGCCTGTCGGCCCACCACGCGAGCACATCCTCCGAGCGCGGATCCGGACGGGCCGCCGCGAAGCCGAGGTTGTAGACACCGGCGAGCAGTATCGCCAGCTCTCCCGGCTCTCTGCCGTCGTCGGGAAGCGGCTGGAGCAGGTGCGGTGCGAGCAGGAGTGGGTGCTGCTGCAGCTCCTCCTCGAGCCCTTCGAGCGGCGCATAGAGGCGCACGTCGCTGTCCAGGTAGACAGCCGCCTCGCCGCGATCGAGCACGTGTTTGATCACGAACGGCTTGAGCGCGCAGCACAGCTCCGTCACCCCATAGCGCGCGCTCATCGCGTCGAAGTCGCTGAGCTCGAGCTCGGCTGGGGTGATCGCCGCGAAGGGCTCGGCAGCGGGATCGATCAGGCCGTCGAGCGGATCGACGACGAGAACGGTCAGCCTACTGTCCGGCTCGTGGGTCCGAAGCGACTCGGCTAGAGCACGGCTATGGGCGACCCAGGACCGGTTGATCACCGTGCAGAAGTGCACGCGGCGGCACTATAACGGCGCCCGGGAACCCCGCTGTACGCTTAGGGAATGACAGAACGGCCGGCGATCGTCGTCGATCGCGTGAGCAAGACCTTCAGCGTCCCGGAGGAACGCACGCACACTCTCAAGGAGCGCGTCCTTCACCCCCGGCGGCGCTCGCGCCAGGAAGCGTTCCGGGCGCTGAACGACGTCTCGTTCCAGATTGCACGCGGGGAGTTCTTCGGCATCGTCGGGCGCAACGGGAGCGGCAAGAGCACGTTGCTGAAGTGCCTGGCCGGCATCTACGGGGTCGACCGGGGGCGAATCTGGTGCGACGGGAGGCTGTCGACGTTCATCGAGCTGGGAGTGGGCTTCAACCCCGACCTGGCGGCGCTCGACAACGTCGTCATGAACGGGATCATGCTCGGCCTGAGCCCGCGCGAGGCCCGCTCGCGGTACGAGCGGATCATCGAGTTCGCCGAACTGCAGGACTTCGAAGAGCTGAAGCTCAAGAACTACTCCTCGGGCATGCACGTGCGGCTCGCGTTCTCCGTTGCGATCCAGGTCGACGCGGACATCCTCCTGATCGATGAGGTGCTCGCCGTGGGCGACGCGTCGTTTCAGCAGAAGTGCTTCGACGTGTTCAACGAAATGCGCGACAACGGTAGGACGATCGTGTTCGTCACCCACGACATGGGCGCGGTCAACCGCTTCTGCCACCGTGCCGTGCTGCTGGAGCGCGGCGACCAGGTCGCATTGGGCGAGCCGCGCGAGGTGGCCGACCGCTATCTGGCCCTCAACTTCGACCGCGAGGGGGCGGCCGAGGCGCCGGTGGAGGACGACGAGCAACTGGCCGCGGAGCTGCTCGGCAGCCATGAGGCGCGGATCCTCGACGCCTGGATCGAGAACGTCGCCGGCGAGCGGCTGAACGCGAGCCCGCAGGGCGACCGACTCAGGTTCAAGGCTGCCGTCGCCTTCGAGGCGGCGGTGGTCGACCCCGCCTTCTCGGTGGAGTTCGAGGACGAATGGGGAACGAAGATGTTCGTGGCCAGCAGTGCGGTCGAGAAAGAGCGTTCGGGTCGGTTCGAAGCAGGCGATGAGGTCGTGTTCTCGGTCGAGTTCGACAACTACCTCTCACCCGGCAAGTACTACCCGACGGTCAACGTCGCCCAGCGGGGCTCCGGACTGGACATCATTCACCGCAAGCGGCGGATGTCTACGATCACCGTGTACGGATCGACGGCGCAGGGCGGGATCGTCGACTTTCCCCACCACGTGGGGCTCGAGCGGGTCGCCGCGGGCGCGGTCGCCCTGCGGGGCTGACCTGCCGTCGCTAGCCCGGGGTGGCGATCAGCTTGATCCCGCTGACGCCGAGATCGAGCCAAGAGTAGCGTCCCAGCGCGGGGGTGAGATCGGTCGGGCTGCTCAGAAGCTCCAACCTGCGAGTGATGAGGCCGGCGGCGAGCGTGGCGCGCTGAAGCTCGTCGACGGTGACTCGGTTGAGGCGCTGAAACTCGTGCGCCATGATCTGCGTCCATTCTGCGGACTTGAGCTCGCTGGCGAGCAGCTCATGCGCGATCTCGGACTCGGGCCGGTACAGGTGGTGAAAGTCCTCCGGGTACCACTCCCACAGGTGTGATCCCTTGGCGGAGTAGTAGAACGGCCACAGCTGCAGGAAGAAGGCGCCACCGGGCGCGAGCACGCGGCGGATCTCGCTCAGCACCTCGATCGGTTCTGCGATGTGCTCGAACGCCGACCACGAGAAGACGGCGTCGAAGCTGCCATCCTCGGCGGGAAGGCGGCCGACCTCCGAGCGCTCGAAGGACAGATCACCCCAATCGGTCGTCGCGACCCCCTCCTCGCCCGCTCGACGGGCGAGGTACTCGGTGTTGGTGAGGTTCACATCGAACCCGACGAGCCGTCGCGGGCGCGCGCGGTGCATGACGCCCAGGTCCATGATCCCGTCGCCGCAGCCGACGTCCGCGACGAGCTTGTCCTGCAGGGACATGCCGACGCTCCCAAACGCATCGATCACCTGCTGGGCGGCCACCTCGTAGTGGTCGAAGAACCACTGCGAGGTGGGATCACGCTCGACGGGCTCCGGCTGCTCGGGCTGGGCGGGCGCGGGCTCGGGCGGCGGTTCGCCGGCGCGCGTGCGCAGCCGCTCGAGGAGGCGGGATCCGCGCATGGGCGCAGAAGCTAGCACGGCCGTAGCCCCCAGCGCCTGCCGTCAGCGCGGCAGCTACGCTCTTGGGGATGACCTCCGCCCCCTCGTCACCCGCCCGCGGTCGCAGCGGGAAGCTCCGACCGGAGCCCCGCACCTAGCGCCGATGGCGGTCGGCGAAGTCCTCACGCCCGCCGAGCTCGATCTCGGCGAGCCGATCAGGGGCCCGCGCGCGCTGACCGACGATTGGTCGCGCTTCTGGCACCTGACGTACAACATCGCCCGCAACGAATTCAAGCTGCGTTTCTTCGGGTCGGTGCTCGGCTACCTGTGGCAGCTCGTGCGGCCGCTGCTCCTGTTCGGGGTCCTGTACGTGTTCTTCACCGTCGTCGCCCACGTCAACAGCGCCACCGGCCCGGGCAGCGCACACTACGGTGCGCAGCTACTCGGCTCGATCGTCCTTTTCACGTTCTTCGGCGAAGCGACCGGGGGCGCGGTGCGCAGCGTGGTGGACCGCGAGAACATCGTCCGCAAGATCCAGTTTCCCCGCCTCGTGATCCCGCTCGCGGTGGTCATGCTCGCTGGGTTCAACCTGATCCTGAACCTCGTCGTGGTCCTGATCTTCGCGCTCGCCGAAGGTGTCACGCCGATGTTGAGCTGGCTGGAGCTGCCCCTGATCGTTGTGGTCCTCGCCGTGTTCGCCACGGGGATCGCGATGCTGCTCTCGGCGCTCTTCGTCAAGTTCCGCGACATCCAGCCCATCTGGGACGTCCTGCAGCAGATCCTGTTCTACGTCTCGCCGGTGATCGTCTCGGTCGAGACGGTGAAAGAAAAAGTCGGCCCGACCTGGCTACACCTGTACATGCTCAACCCGCTGGCCGTGACCTTCCAGCAGTTCCGCCACGCGATGATCAACCACAGCACGCCGAGCTCGGCGTCGCTGCTCGGGGGGTGGGCCCAGCTGCTCGAGCCGCTGCTGATCGTCGCGGCGGTGTTCGCGCTCGGGTTCTGGGTCTTCAACAGGTCTGCTGGGCTGATCGCCGAGAACCTCTAGCGGCAGGCGGCGCACACCGTGATCGCGCTTCGCGGCAGGAGCAGGAAGACCGACCGGTTCGTGGCAGCCCGCGGCAGCCTCAGCGTGTGCTGCATCGCCAACTCCCCGGGGACGTTCCTGCGCACGGCGCTGGCCCCGCTGCGGGACATAGCCGACGAGGTCGTGATCGCCGCTGGTGGGCCGATCGCGCAGGGTGACCTCGACCACTACGCCCAGATCGCCGATCGGCTGTTCTCAATCGAGTTCGTGTTCCTCGAGCGGCACCTGGCCTGGCTACACGCCCAATGTCGCGGAGACTGGATCCTGCGGCTCGACGGCGACGAGATCCCATCCCGCGAGATGATCGAGGCGATCCAGCGGGCAAGGACCGAGCAAGGTGTCCATGGCGTCTACTTCGCTCGTCGCAACCTCTACCCGACCGCAGCCAGCTACATCGGCCAGGATCCGTGGTATCCGGACTTCCAGCTGCGGATGGTCCGCAACGACGGCATGCTGCGTTTCTCTGGCCTGCTGCACTCCGGCGCCGAGCGGGTTCTGCCTTCGCGGATGGTGGAGGCGCCGATCTACCACCTGCCGTTCATCCTTGCCGACCTGCAGACGCGCCAGGCGCGCGCTGCGCGGTACGAGCAACTGAGGCCGGGACTGCTAGCCCCCACGGGCCTGCCGGCGGAGCGGCTCGAGCTTCCGGAGGGTCTCGCCGGCGTCCTGACCGCGCCGGTCCCGGACGAGGACAGGAAGGCGATCGAAGCGGTCCTCGCCGCCGAGCTCCCGCCAGCTCGGTCCGCCCGGGCGAGTCCCGTGAGCCTGACGCTGAGCGACGCGCTCTGGGCCGGACGGGACGTGCCCGAGAGCGCCTACGCGGCCCGCGCTGAGCCGATCGGGCTGCTCGCGCCGCTCGCGCCATCGGAGCGGAGGGATATCTACGTCCGCGTCCACAACGACGGCACCGAGGCGTGGGGGTGGGACCCTTCGATCGGGCCGTTCATCCACATGGTTCATCGGGTGCTCGGGGAAGATGGAGCGCCGGTCGGGGAGTGGCGCCCGTCGTTCTTCCCGGAGAGCGTCCAGCCGGGCACGGCGACGGTCGTTCCGGCCACGCTCGACGCCCCCGATCGGCACGGGCACTACAGGCTCGAGGTTCGGGTTCGCCATGCTCCCGATCGCGTGTTCGGGACCTGCAGCGAACGAGAGCTCCTCGTCCGGGATCGAGGTGCCTGGGGCTGAGGGCTCCTCGGCGCGGCCGACCGTCCTGCGTCCTATCCTTCTCGGCATCGCAGAGCCGGGCAACGAAGAGCATTCCGAGGCGCGGGCGACAGGCGCAGCGCGTCGTGTGCTCATAACCGGGGGGGCCGGTTTCATCGGCGCAAGCCTCGCCATCGGCCTGGCACAGCGCCACGACGACTGGGAGCTGATCGCCCTCGACAACCTGCGCCGGCGTGGCTCGGAGCTGAACCTGCCGAGGCTGGCCGAGGCCGGCGTCCGCTTCGAGCACGGCGACGTTCGCGAGGCCGCCGATCTCGGGGAGATCGAGGGCATTGACGCTCTTGTCGAGTGCTCCGCGGAGCCATCCGTGCTGGCGGGCTTCGACGGCAGGCCCGACTACTTGATCCAGACGAATCTGTTTGGCGCCTACAACTGCCTCGAGCTCGCCCGCCGCTTCGACGCCCAGGTGGTGTTCCTCTCGACCAGCCGCGTCTACCCCGTCGCGGCGCTGCAGGCCGTCGGCGTCCGCGAGGCTGACACGCGGCTGGTGCTCACCGACGATCAACCATTCGCGGGCGTCTCGCCGGCGGGGATCGCCGAGGACTTCCCGCTCGCGGGGGCGCGAACGCTCTACGGCACGAGCAAGCTCTCGGCCGAGCTGCTGATCGCGGAGTACGCCGACGCCTACGGCCTGCGGGCAGTCATCGACCGTTGCGGCGTGATCACCGGCCCCTGGCAGATGGGCAAGGTCGACCAGGGCGTGTTCACCTACTGGATGCTCGCCCACCACTTCGGGCACCCGCTGAGCTACATCGGCTTCGGGGGCAGCGGCAGGCAGGTCCGCGACCTGCTCCACGTCGAGGACCTGCTCGACCTGATCGACGAGCAGCTCTGCGCGCCCGAGCGCTGGGCCGGCGCGACCGTGAACGTGGGCGGCGGCCCTGCATGTAGCCTGTCGCTCCATGAGACGACCGAGCTCTGCCGGGAGATCACCGGACGCACCGTGGAGGTCCATCCCTCGCTCGAGCAGCGGCCGGGTGACGTCCCGGTCTACATATCCGACTGCGCCCGCCTGTTCGGCATGACCGCATGGCGGCCGAAACGGGACCCGGGCGAGATCCTGGGCGACATCCACGCGTGGATCCTCCAGCACGAGCGCGCGCTCGCGAGCGCGCTGTGAGCCTGAGCCGGTGGCCGTAGCGATCATCACAGGCTCCGGCGGGCTGATCGGGTCGGAGTCAGTCCGTCACTTCGTGGAGGCCGGCTACGACGTCGTCGGCCTGGAGAACGACATGCGGGCCCGGTTCTTCGGTCCGGAGGCCTCGACGTCCCACACCACGGAGGCCCTCACCGCGTCCTACGCCGGAGGAGTTCCGCTCGCTGCGGGATCGACATTCGCGACGCCGACGCGCTGATGCGCGTCTTCGCCGAGCACGGCGGCCAGACCGAGCTCGTGATCCACACCGCCGCCCAGCCCTCCCACGACTGGGCGGCGTCGGATCCCCAGACCGACTTCGGCGTCAACGCCAACGGAACGCTCAACCTGCTCGAGGCCACCCGCCGCCACACCCCCGACGCGACGTTCATCTTCTGCTCGACGAACAAGGTGTACGGAGATCTTCCCAACCAGCTGCCGCTGCTGGAGCTGGAGAGCCGCCTCGAGCTCCCGCCCGATCACCGCTACTTCGGGGGCATCGACACGAGCATGTCGATCGACTCCTCGACCCACTCGCTGTTCGGGGTCTCGAAGGCGTCGGCGGACCTCCTCGTCCAGGAGTACGGTCGCTATTTCGGGATGCCGACCGTCTGCTTTCGTGGTGGTTGCCTCACCGGCCCCAACCACGCAGGCACGCAGCTACACGGCTTCCTGTCCTATCTGATGCGGTGCACGATGACCGGCGAGCCCTACACGGTGTTCGGCTACGGCGGCAAGCAGGTTCGCGACAACATCCACGCCGCCGACCTCGTCGAGGCATTCGAGCGCTTCCATCGGCGCTCCGCGCCCGGCTGCCGTCTACAACATCGGCGGCGGGCGGGAGAGCAACTGCTCGATGCTGGAGGCGATCGAGCTGTGCCAGGAGATCGCCGGACGCGAGCTGATATGGAGCTTCGGCGAGACGAATCGCGTCGGCGACCACCGCTGGTGGATCAGCGACCTCGCCCCGTTCCAACGCGACTATCCCGGGTGGTGGATCAGGCACGACGTGCGCGACATCCTGCAGCAGATCCACGACCGAAACGCCGGGCGGTGGCTCGCCGCTCGGTGAGGCTGTCGGTCGTCATACCCGCTCACAACGAGCGTGGCTCGATCGCGACGACGGTCGATGCGATCCGAAGCCGGCTGCAAGCAGAGGACATCCCCTACGAGATCCTCGTGGTCGACGACGCCAGCGACGATGGCACGGGGGAAGTCGTCCGCGCGATCGCCGATCACGACGGGGCCGTCCGTTGCGTCCGCTCTCCCCGCACGCCCCGGGTTCGGCCAGGCCGTCCGCGGCGGGTCTCGACGAGTTCACCGGCGACGCGGTGGCGATCATGATGGGCGACCTGTCGGATTCTCCGGAGGACCTCGTCAGCTACTACCGCGTGCTCCAGGAAGGCTTCGACTGCGCCTTCGGATCACGCTTCATGCGCGGTTCGCAGGTGCAGGATTACCCGAAGCCGAAGCTCGTCATGAACCGGCTCGTGAACCTGGGCATCCGGGTGCTGTTCCGACACGGCTACAACGACACCACGAACGCCTTCAAGGCATACCGGCGCGAGGTGATCGAGCACATCCAGCCGCTGCTCTCGCATCACTTCAACCTCACCGTCGAGATGCCGCTGAAGGCGATCGTGCGGGGGCATTCCTACGCAATCATGCCGATCTCGTGGACGAACCGGACGCACGGCGTGTCAAAGCTCAGATTGCAGGAGATGGGCAGCCGTTACCTGTTCATCATCCTCTACGTCTTCCTGGAGCATCACCTAAGCCGCGGTGACTACCGTCGGCCGGATTTGTCGAGGGCCACCTGGGACCGGCCGCACCCGGGGGTGAAGATCCCGGAGCGCCCGGTGCAGGCGGTCAACGAGCGCGACGGCGCCTGATGGGCTACGCGAGCGGCTCGGCGGTCGCGACACCGGCTGAGCGCAGGCGGCGCTCGTGGCGCTCGGGCTTCGGATCTTCGGAGGCCGCCGTGGTCGCGATCGAGCGGCGCTGGCCGTGGGTGCTCGCCGGGCTGATGGCGCTCGACGCGGCGCTGCTGCTCTACATGGGGCGAGGGCTGACGTTCTTCTACGACGAGTGGGATTTCGTCCAGCACGACTACGGCGGCGGGGTGCATTCGCTGCTGCTCGCCCACGTGGGCAACATCTCGGTCCTCCCCGCGGCGGTCTACAAGCTTCTCTTCCACCTCGCCGGGCTGAACCACTACCCCGTCTACCGGGTCGCCGTGCTCGCCCTGCACCTGCTCGCGGCGGGGCTCGTGTTCGTGCTCGCGCGCAGGCGGGTCGCACCGCTGCCGGCGCTGCTCGCCTGCACGCTCGTGCTGTTCCTCGGCGCTGCCTGGGAAGACCTCTTGTGGCCGTTTCAGATCGGCTACCTGCTGTCGATCGTCGGCGCGCTCGGCGCCTGGGTCGCGCTGGACTCTGAGCGGCCTGGTGCCGACGTGCTCGCGATGCTGTGCGCGCTGGTCGCGATCGGCAGCTCGAGCCTCGGCATCCCGGCCCTCGTGGGGGTCGCTGTCG
Organism: uncultured Solirubrobacteraceae bacterium; assembly: GCA_963743505.1. GTDB lineage: Bacteria > Actinomycetota > Thermoleophilia > Solirubrobacterales > Solirubrobacteraceae > Palsa-744. Next base: position 366,154 of record CAVUPZ010000006.1, read on the forward strand.
AGCTCGCCTGGCGGCGCCAGTGGCGGCGCTTGTGGATCGTGGCGGTTCCGGCCGGCGTCTACTGCCTGTGGTATCTCGGCTACGGGGAAAGCCAGGTCACCGAAAGCAGCCTGATCAACGCTCCCGGCTTCGCGGCCGATCTTGCCGCCGGTGCCCTCGGGGGCCTCTTCGGTCGGGGTCTCGAGTGGGGCCGACCGCTGGCCGTCGTCGCCGTGCTCGGCCTTCTGCTCCAGCTCCTGCGAGGACGGAGCGTAAGGCCGCGGTTGGCCGGTCTACTCGCCGCCGCCATCGCCCTGTGGACCGTCACCGCGGTGGCCCGCTCCACGATCTCGGCGCCCGAAGCGAGTCGCTACGTCTACATGGGCGCCGTCGTGATCGTGCTGATCGCGGTTGAGCTGCTGCGCGCCGTGGCAGATCCCGGCGCGGGCCTCGCTGTTGGCGAGCGTAGTCGTAGCGGCCGCGGCGATCACTGGGCTGACGGTCCTCCACGCGGGATCCGCGTCGCTGCGTAGCGACTCGAAGGTGCGTCGCGGTCGAGCTCGCGGAGCTCGAAATCGCCGCGCCATACCTCGCGCCCTCCTACCAGCCGGACCCGGTCCGGGCCCCGCAGATCACAGCCGGGCCGTACCTGCACACCGTGCGCTCGATCGGTTCCAGTCCGGCCGCGAGCGAGACCGCGCTGCTCGCCGACGACCCGGGCACTCGCAACGAAGTCGATGCCACGCTGATCCGGCTCGAGCCCCCGGCGCTGGCGCCCGCCCCGCATCTGCTCCTCCGCGGACCGAGGCCCTCTGTGACCGCGAGTGTCGGCGGCCAGGTCCCCCAGGCCGTATCGTCGTCGTGCTGGTCGACGACGGCGATGTCGCCCGGCGACTACACCGAAGTGCTCGTCCCACACGGCGGTCTCACGGTGCACGCGGTGGCCGCCCCCGTGCGGATCACCACGCGACGTTTCGCGCCACCGCAGGGAGGAGTCCCGCTCGCGTCGGTCCCGGCCGGCGCGGGCGATCTCGTTCGCTTTGCGCCCGACGATTCGCGACTGCCCTGGTACATCCGCGTCTCCAGCGCCACCCCGGCCGAGGTGTGTGGCGTCGCGTGAGCGGAGTACCGTCGGGCGCGCGTCGGCGCGCCACCCCGTCGGCTCTCAGCCCGCGCGGGCGGAGCGCTCGGACAGTCCGACCGGCGGGCTCGGGACTGCCGCCGGCAACTGCGAGCTCGCGCGTGTTGAGGGGTGGCGCGAGTTGTAGTGGAGCAGCACTGCACCCACGACGACAAACGGGACGAAGTTCACGAGGTGCAGGACGAGGGCGTACGGCAGCGCTGTCGAATGAGGGATGCCGAACGCCTTCAGCGCGATCAGGGTCGCGCCCTCGAACACGCCGACCGCGGCTGGGGCGGACGGGAGGACCATGCCGATGCCGACGGCGACCGTCACCAAGACGCCAGCCGCGAATCCCAGGTTGAGGTGGAAGGCGAGCGTGACGAAGTAGGCGCACGTCATCGAGCAGAGCCACGCCAGCGTGCTCCACACGAACGCCTCGAGCGCGACTCGCCGACGGTGCAGGCCGCTGAGCCCGTGTGCGAGCTCGGCCACGGTCCGCTCCATCCGTTCCTCGGTGAACGGCGCGAACCGCCGCAAGGGGCGCAGCAGCATGCGCAGGGGACGATCACCGAAGACGACAAGCGTCGTCGCGATAGCGGCGATCCCGAGGGCGAGCACGCCGCCGAGGACCGCCGCCGCGCCGACCCACTTCACGGACGGGAGCCACGGCTTGGCGATGAAGAAGATCATCAGCAGCGACACCAGGTCGTACACGCGCTCGAGCACCACAGTGCCGGTGATCTCAACCGGCGGCGAGGAGCTGCGCTGGGTGAGCACGAGCACCCGTGCGGGCTCCCCGGCACGAGCCGGCAGGATGTTGTTGTAGAGGTAGCCGATCATCATCGCGTTCAGCGTCGTGGTCCGTGGGGGCCTGCGATCGGGGACGAACAGCGAGCGCCAGCGCAGTGCGCGGGCGACGTTGCCCAGGCCGAACGCGACGAGCGCGGGCAGCAGCCACCAGAAGTTGCTGGATTCGAGCGCCGTCCGCGCCGTTTCGAGGTCGATCCCGCTCAGCGCCAGGTACGTGAAGCCGACCGTCACGAGAACGGTTGCGACGGTCATCAGCCGGCGTCTCGTTCGCCGTGCCTGAGCGGGCGCCTCGGCGGGGACGGTCTCGGCACCCAGCTCGGGCTCTCCGAGCGTTCGGTCGCTCAGCAGCATGCCCCCGCAACGTTAGTCGATGCCCCAGCCCCACCTTCGCTCCCCGCGGCCGGCCGGGGCACCATGCGCCGAGGCGAAACGCGCCCGCTCATGTCGGGCAACGGGGTTGCCGATCCTACGCCCATGACCGTGAACCTATGCCCTTGCGTCCGCAGCCCGCGTCGGAGCGGCCTGCTCGCCGCGATGCTGGCCGGTGTCTTTCTGTTGCTCCCCGCAGGCGCTGATGCGGCGATCACCGCGATCGGCAGCCCGCTGACGCGGCCCGCGACCCTGAACACGGCGGCCAACCTCGGCTACCCGGGCGTCAACACCGCGGTGCCCGCCTCGCCGGAAGCCCCCACCGGCGAGGTCCACACCGACCATTTCGGGGCCGACACCGCGATCTGGAACACGAGAATCGCCCACGGCGACGCCGCCATGCCCGAAGCCGGCCAGGCCGTGAAGGTCCGCCTCGAGGGCTGCGCCGAAGCGGCACCCGGTGGACCGCCGCCCCTGACCCAGATCCATTTCCAGGCGCTCACACCGGTGTCCGGCGGCGGGGTCCAGGTCGCGCTCACCTCGCAGCCCTTCAACGTGCCCGTGTGCGGCCAGGACGCCGCCAGTGCGCTCACGGTCACCACTTACGAACCGGTCAACCTGTGCGTCAACCGCGGCGACTACGTCGGCTTCAACGACGAGGGCGGCTTCGTGGAAAGGTACTACCGCAACGGCGTCCCGTTCAGCGTCCTCGCGCCGTCCCAGGGATCCTCGCTTGCGTCGTTCATCCGCGGCGGCGGCACCAACGACGGCGCGATCTTCTCGCCGCTGGACGTCTCGGCGATGGAAGGGTTCTCGAACGCCTCGGGAGAGGAACTGACGATGCAGGTCCTGCTCGGCACCGGCCCCGACGCCCGCTACGTGTGCCCCGGTGGGACGAAAGACGCTCCCGCTGTGTTCGCCCCGATGCGCATCAGCCGCCAGACCGACGGGATCAACTCGCAGCGGATCGTGAGCGTCGCTGTCTACTGCCGGCCGACCTCCGGCTGCCAGGGAACGGGCACGCTCAAGGCGGCCGGGCGGAGCGTCGGCGTGGTCCACTTCAACCTCCACGGCGACTCGACGAGCCACGTGCAGATCCGGGTCAGCTCGAGCCTGATGCCGCTGATCCGCAGAGATCACGGCGTCGCGACGACGTTCACGGCCGAATTCGCGGGCCGGCAGTTCAGTCAGACGGTCCTCGTGAAGATCTTCTAGCGGCGTGCTGCGCGGCCCCGGCGCCGACGCGTGCCGCCGGCCAGCGCCAGCGCTCGATCGCCCGCGGGGGGCTCGTCGTTGCGAGCGCCCCGGCCGCTGCCACTCCGAGCTCGAGCTCGAGCACCGACGTGGTCGTTCGCGAGGGGGCCGCTGCGAGTCCCGTGCCGAGGCACTTGCCCCGGGCCTCGCGGGCGACCCATGCCCGCAGGAGCTCCCGCCGGCGCTCCGTCGGCGAGAGTGGCCCCAGTCCGGCGTGCGCGTCGGGGCCGAGCATGCGGGGCGCGAGGCGCTCGACATCGATGCCGGGTCGGTCCAGCTCGATGTCGACCCCGACCAATCCCTCTGAGGCGAACGCGATCAGGGCGATCGGGCCCGAGTGCGACACGCTGAAGCTCGGCGCCCAGCCGTCGCGGCACAGCTCGGGCCTGTCGTTCGAGCCGATCCGGATGCGAACACGGGCGGGGTCCTCCTCCAGGTAGCCGCCGAGCAGGCTCCTCAGGATCGCTCGGCAGCGCGCCCAGCGCGCTCGCGCGGGCTCGCGGAGGATGGCGCGGCCGCGGGCGCGCTCCGCCGCGGACAGCGAGTCGAGCAGCCCGTCGGGGCAGGCGTCGAGGTCGCAGATCCAGAGGTGGACGACGTCGTCGGGCAGGCGCGGGCGAGCCGGGCCGGGCGGCCAGCCGGGCATCTGGCCGGGGTCCGGCGCGTGGGTCCCGCGGGCAACGGTATCCGGGGCCGCCATCGCGAGCGACTATAGGCCCGCCGGGAGGGCAGGGGCGCTAACCTCCGCCGCCGTGTCCACCGTCTCGCCCCGACTGTCCGGCCTCGCCGTGATCGAGCCCGCCGTCCACGGCGACGAGCGGGGCTTCTTCGCGGAGACCTACAGGGTGGGCCTGCACGCCGTGTGGGGCATCCCGGTCGAGGATCGCTTCGTCCAGGACAACCACTCGCGCTCCAGCCGTGGGGTCGTGCGGGGCATGCATTTCCAGGTCGGCGCGGGCGTGGCCAAGCTCGTGCGCTGCGCTCGCGGACGGGTCGTGGACGTCGCCGTCGACCTGCGCCGCGGCTCCCCCACCTACGGCGAGTGGGAGGCGGTCGAGCTCGACGACGTGGACATGCGCCAGCTGTACGTGCCCGTCGGCTTCGCCCATGGCTTCTGCGTGCTCAGCGAGGTGGCGGACGTGCTCTACAAGCAGACCGCCTACTACGACCCGGCGGTGGAACGGGGGATCGCCTTCGACGACCCCGACGTCGACATCCGCTGGCCGCTGCCGCGCGAGCAGCTGCTCGTGTCCGAGCGCGACGCCGCCGCGCCCCGGTTGAGCGAGATCGCCGACGAACTGCCGTTCCGGTGGCATCCTTAGGGGCGATGGCTGCCTCCCTCGAGCGTCTGCGCGAGCGCACCAACGGGTTCACGGTCACGCCGCGCCAGTATGTGCTGATCGCCTACTCGGCCCTCGTGGCGCTGACGCTGATCGTGCTCACCGGGGCGGCCGTCCGGCTCACGGGCTCGGGCCTCGGCTGCCCGACCTGGCCGAAGTGCTACGGCAGCCTCTACCCGCCGCTGAACAGCCACGCCGTGATCGAGTTCTCCAACCGGCTGATCACGCTTCCCGGTCGTGATCGCGGCGGGCTTCGCGTGGCTCGGGGCGCTGCGCCGGCGTCCCTACCGCCGCGACCTGATGTGGCTCGGGGCGCTGCTGCCGCTGGGCGTCGTCGCCCAGGCCGTGCTCGGGGGCTTCACCGTCAAGGGGGCGCTCGACTACGGCTGGGTGATGGGGCACTTCGCCCTCTCGATGCTGATCCTCGTGGCGGCCGTGCTGCTCGTCTGGCGGGCCACGTCCGAGCAGCGCGAGGCGGCGCCAGCGTCAGCGCGGACGGCGCCGCGGGGGCCGGTGGCAGACCGGGCGATCGTGCTGTGGTCGCGGGCGCTCGTGGCCCTCGGCGCGGTGACCGATCTTCGCGGGGACCGCGGCCACGGCGGCGGGCCCCCACGCCGGCGGCTCGCCGGGCCAGAAGATCAACCGGCTGAGCTTCGACGGGCGGGGGACGATGGACTTCGTGATCCACCGCCACGCCGAGATCGCCCTCGTGTTCAGCCTCGCCGCAGTGGCCCTGTGGTGGCTTGCACGCCGTCGGGGCGCTCCCGCCGGTGTGCAACGGCCGCTGACGGTCCTGTGCGTGCTGCTGGCCCTGCAGGGCGCGGTGGGCCTCGACCAGTACGAGACCCACCTGCCGACCGAGCTCGTGTGGGTGCACGTGGCCCTCGCCAGCTGCGCCTGGCTCGCCGTCGTATGGACGGCCTCGCGGCCGGCCGGCTGCTACCGCACAGCGCCACGGACCCGTCCGGGCGCCCCGTGGACCGCGCGCTGGTCGGCTCCCGCGGCTGAGCTTTCCCCGGAAATCCGGGCTTTTCTGTCGCCCCCGTCGGCCCTGGGGGCGCTTGGCCGTCCTTGCCAGCGGTTAGCCTGCTCGCAGCAACGAACCCAAGAAGGGAGTGGCATGACCAAGAACGAGCTAGCCGAGCAGGTCGCTGACCGCGCTGGACTGGCCGCCAGCCAGGGTCGGCAGGCGGTTGAGGCCATGATCGAGGTGGTCTCCGACGAGCTGGCCGCTGGGGGTGAGGTCGCGCTTGCCGGCTTCGGCAAGTTCAGCGTCAGCCAGCGAGCCGCCCGCCAGGGCCGCAACCCCTCGACGGGGGAGACGATCAACATCGCAGCGTCGAAGGCAGCCAAATTCTCGGCTGCGAGCGCGCTCAAGAAGCGCCTGAACGGCTGAGGACGGCTGGGACGGCGCCGTGGCGGCCCTCCGGGGCCGGCCACGCCGCCCCACCGGCCTGCGCCACGCCCGCTCTCACGCGCGGCCGAGTCGACGTACTGACGGTACCCCCGCCCTCCTGGGGCGCCGGCGTCGGGGTACACGCGCGCCGATCCCGATGAGAATTCTCACCGGAGCGCTGGCCTTTTTCCCCCCGTGGCCATAGATTGTCCGGAGCCATGAACCGGCCTGCGTCCTTCGTGCCGAGGATCGCGGGGCCCACGGCCGACGGGCGTTCCTGCCCGCAGAGGCGATCGTGAGCCCCAGGGTTTCCGCACGGGTCCTCGCCACGCAGTCCGACGCGCGTCTGGAGGATCTCGCGCGCAAGGGCCACGAGAGGGCGTTCGAAGCAATCGTGCTGCGCCACCGGCGACCGTTGCTCGCGTACTGCCGGCGGCTGGGGCTCCACGACGGCGGCGGCGAGGACGTCCTGCAGCAGGCGTTCCTGAAGGCATGGCTCGCCCTCCGAGCCGGTACCGAGGTGCGGGAGCTACGTCCATGGCTGTACCGGATCGTCCACAACACCGCCGTCAACGCGCTGCGCGGCTCGGCCGAGGGCAAGCTTGTCCTGCTCGACGTCTCGAGCCTCGGCGACGCTGCTGCCGAGCCGGTCCTGGAGCACCGCCTGGAGGCCAGGCAGGCGCTCAGGGATGTCGCCGCGCTGCCAGCCATGCAGCGGGAGGCGATCCTGATGAGCGCCGTCCACGGGAGCTCGCACGAGGAGGTGGCGGGCGCCCTGGGCATCACCAGCGGCGCGGTCCGGGGTCTCCTCTACCGCGCCCGCACGAGCCTGCGGGGAGCTGCCGCCGCGCTCGTGCCCGAGCCGCTCGTCGCGTGGGCCTCACGCGGCGGCGGGGTCGGGCCGAGCGCCGCCGCCGTTGCGCAGATCTCCGCCTCCTCCGGCGGCGACCTCGCGCCGATGCTCGCGAAGGGGGTCGCGCTGGCGGCCGGGGCGGCGCTCGCCGCGGGGGCCGTGCTCGGGCCGCTGCGCCCACACGCCAGCCACCACGCCACCCACGGGGCAGCCATCGCCGGGCCGCCGATGGCGCTCCACACCGTAGCCGGCAAGGGGAGCCGCGCGGCGCCGGCAGTCCCGATCTCGAGCCCGGGCGGGCGGCGGGCGACCGTGCGTGATCTCGCCCCGGCGGATCCGCACGGGGCGGGATCGGCCCCCACGGTCGCGCCCTCGCCGTCGGCGCAGGCCCCCACGGCGATCGCTCCGACACGTGCAGGCGGCCCCGCCGCGAGCACCCCGGCGCCGCCGACCGGCTCGGCGACGCCCAGCCCGGTCGTCGTCGTCGCGGGCCATCCCTCGGAAAGCCCGGCCGGCGGGTCGGGCGGCTCCTCCTCGCCGCCGCAGTCGAGCCCGGAAGCGCCGACGGGTTCGGGGACGGGAACGGGATCGACACCTGGGTCCGGATCGGAAGGCGAACCGGCGCCGGGCGGCACCGAACGGAGCAAGGAAGACGACCCGCCCGGGGGCGGGGACGGCGAACCCTCTGACGACGGCAGCGAGGAAGATGGTGCCCAGGGTCACCACGAAGGCGAAAGGGCAGGCGCCAACGGGCACACCGAAAGCGAACCCGAGGACGCCGAAGAACCGAAGGGCACCGACCACTGAGCAGGCGGGACCGTGCGGGGGCCCGAAATCGTCGGCGCCGCGATTAAGATGGGTTGCAGGTGCCGGCACTGCGCTCGCGGTCACTCAGAAGGTGACGAATTCGCGGCGAGGGCCCGGCAGAGCATTAGGAGGCTTGTGATGTCGAGAGACGCGTTGAGTGATGTGAGGACCCTCCTGGAAAGCGAGCACCAGCCCCTGACCGTGGCGGAGGTGGTCGAGCGGCTCGGCGGTGAACACGAAGCCGTCGCCGTCAAGCACCTGCTCGAGCACTTCAGGCTCGAGGGCAAGGCGGCGAAGACGGCCGAGGGCGGCTGGGGCTGGCGCCGCAGCGCCTGAGCCTCAGCCCCGGCTGGTCCAGAGCCCGCCGCTGATCGTCAGGGAAGCGAGCGAGCGCCGAGCGCGGACGAGCAGCAGCCGACCGGCGAGGATCGTGCAGAGGACAACGACGCCCGCGGAGGCGATGAGGTAGGCGAACAGCACGAGCAGCACACCGGCCGCACCGAGCGTGGAGTCGGCCCGCACGGCCAGCCACCACGCCCCCGCTCCCACCGCCGCGAGCGAGCTCGCAAGCGCGAGCGCGAACACGACGAGGTGCCGCAGCCGCCAGCCCGTGAGGCGGGCGAGCATCCAGATCGCGGGACGGAGAGTCACCCCTCCAGCTTAGACGCGAGCGACCGAGGACACGGCCCCCCGCCGCCTGTACCGACTGAGCGGCGACAGGCAAGCGGGGCAAGGACACAGGGAGCGTGGCGTGCTCGGCACGCGAGCGACCGAGGACACGGCCCCGCGCCGCCTGTACCGACTGAGCGGCGACAGGCAAGCGGGGCAAGGACGCAGGGAGCGTGGCGTGCTCGGCACGCGAGCGACCGAGGACACGGCCCCGCGCCGCCTGTCGCCGCTCAGCCGCAGCCGGTGTTGTTGCCGCAGGAAGAACAGGTGTAGCAAGACCCGGTCCGCTGCATCATGCCGCCGCACTGGCTGCAGGCGGGGCCGAGGTCCAGGCCCTGCAGGCGTGCTGGCACGACGGGAGGCGTTTCGGTGAGGGCCGCCGTCGCCGGCGCGTTCTCGGTCCCCGGGGTGGGGTCCGGGGACGCACCCGCCTGCCCGCCGTTGCTGGGTCCGGCCGTGTCGGAGGACGCGACCGCCTGGGCGGTCTCCTGGGCGGCCTTGCGGGCCCTGACGGCCGGCGTGAGGATGCCGAGTTCCTCCTGGGCGTCCGTGTCGAGGAAGCGCGATGCCAGCCAGCGCATGATGTAGTCGGGCATCGACTTGGCGAACGGGATCTCCGGGTTGCCCGTGATCCCCTCCGGCTCGAAGCGCATGTAGCTGAACTTCTGCACCAGCGTCTCGAGCGGGACCCCGTACTGCAGGGCGATCGAGATCGCCGTTGCGAACGAGTTCATCATGCCCCGCAGCGTCGAGCCCTCCTTGCCGATGTCGGTGAGGAAGATCTCGCCGACGGTCCCGTCCTCGTACATGCCCGCGGTGATGTAGCCCTCGTGCCCGGCGATCGCGAACTTGTGCGTGATCGACTGGCGCTCCCGCGGCATCCGATGGCGTCGCGGGCCCGCCTCGGCGAGCGCACGACCGACGGCCTCGGCGACGATCTCGTCAACGTCGACTGCCTGGGGCGCCAGCTTCTGGGCCTCGGTGCGCAGCGCCTGCGCCGTCTTGGAGCCGTCGCGGTAGATCGCGAGCGCCTTCACGCCCAGCCGCCACGCCTGGGTGTATGCGTCCGCGATGTCCTCCACGGTCGCGTCCTGGGGCAGGTTGACGGTCTTCGAGATCGCTCCGGAGATGAAGGGCTGTACCGCGCCCATCATCTTGATGTGTCCCATGTGGGAGATGGCGCGCTCGCCGACCGCGACGTCGAACACGGGCAGGTGGCGATCGTCGAGGCCGGGGGCGCCGATGATCGTGCCGTGCTCGGCGAGATGAGCCTCGATCTGCTCGATCTGCTGGTCTGAGTAGCCGAGCGTCTGCAGGGCGAGGGGGACGGTACGGTTGACGATCGTCATCTGCCCACCGCCGACGAGCTCCTTGAACTTCACGAGCGAGAAGTCGGGCTCGACGCCGGTCGTGTCGCAGTCCATCAGGAATGAGATCGTGCCGGTCGGGGCCAGCACGGTCGCCTGGGCGTTGCGGTAGCCGTGCCGCTCGCCGAGCTCGACAGCCTCCTGCCAGGAGCGCCGGGCCGCCGCCAGCAGCTCGGCGTCGACACAGCTCGCGTCGGGGATCGCGTGGGAGGCGTCGCGGTGCATCCGCATCACGTTGTTGTGGGGATCGCGGTTCTCGGGGTAGCGATCGTACGGTCCCATCGCCGCGGCCACCTCGGCCGAGCGGCGGTAGGCACGCCCCGTCATCAGCGCGGTGATCGACGCTGCCGTCCCCCGTCCGTGGTCGGAGTCGTAGGGGACGCCGTTGCTCATCAGGTAGGCCCCGAGGTTCGCGTAGCCGAGGCCGAGCTGGCGAAACGCGCGAGCGTTCGCGCCGATCTCCTCGGTCGGGTAGCTGGAGGGCCCGACGATGATCTCCTGTGCCAGCAGCATGATGTCCACGACGTGCTCGAAGGAGGGGACGTCGAGGCTGCCGTCGGGGCGGCGGAACTTCATCAGGTTCAGCGACGCGAGGTTGCAGGCGGAATCGTCCACGTGCATGTACTCGCTGCAGGGATTGGAGGCGTTGATGCGTCCGCTTGCGGGCACGTGTGCCACTGGTTGATCGTGGTGTCGTACTGCACGCCGGGGTCGGCGCAGCGCCATGCCGCCTCGGCGATCTCGGCCATCAGCTCGCGCGCGCGGACCGGCTCGCCGACGGGCTCGCCGGTGGTGCGGGCGAGCAGCCGCCACTCGCCGTCCTCTTCGACCGCACGCATGAACTCGTCCGTCACGCGGACCGAGTTGTTGGCGTTCTGGTACTGGATCGACTTGAACCCGTCGCCATCGATCGACATGTCGAAGCCGGCGTCGCGGAGGGCCTCGGCCTTCTTCTCCTCCTCCGCCTTGCACCAGATGAAGTCCCTGATGTCGGGATGATCGATGTCGAGGACGACCATCTTCGCGGCCCGCCGGGTCTTGCCGCCGGACTTGATCGTCCCGGCCCACGAGTCGGCGCCGCGCATGAACGACACGGGCCCCGACGCCGTGCCGCCCTTGGCAAGCGGCTCCATCGAGCCGCGGATGTTGGAGAGGTTGATCCCGGAGCCCGATCCACCCCGGAAGATCATCCCCTCCTTCGTGTTCCACTCGAGGATCGACTCCATCGTGTCGTTCACGCTGAGGATGAAGCAGGCGCTGCACTGGGGGCTCTCCTCGAAGCCCACGTTGAACCACACGGGCGAGTTGAAGGCGGCCATCTGGTGCAGGAGGATGTGAGTGAGCTCGTGGTTGAACGCGCGCGGCGTCCTCTTCGGTCGCGAAGTAGCCCCGCTCGCGACCCCAGCCGGTGATCGTCCCGGCAACGCGGCTGATCATCTCCTTGACCGAGCTCTCACGCTCGGGCGAGCCGAGCTGGCCGCGGAAGTACTTCTGGGCGACGATGTTGGTCGCGTTCTGCGACCAGCTGCGCGGGAACTCGACGTCCTCCTGCTCGAAGGCGACGCGGTCGCCGTGCCCGATGCGCGCGTCGCGAAGCTCCCACTCGACGGCGTCGAAGGGATGCACGCCGGGGGTCGTGAAGCAGCGCTTCACGGACAGCGCCTCGCGGTGCGCGGCGTCCTGGGAGATGATCGGTTGCATGGCTGGGTTCATCGGGCCTTCCTCCTCTGCCTGCGCCGGCGCCTTGACGCCCACTGAGTGCTGTTGTCGGGGCCGAGAATCGTCCCGGGCCGACCGGACGGAAGCAGGAACACGGCAGAGCTTCACTGCACGTCTCATTTTAGACGCCGAGGTCCCCGCGCACGGGGGTCTCGACGCGGCGTCGTGGCGCGCCCGCGAAGCGTCAGCGACCGAGCCGGAGCCAGTCCGTGAGTTCGGCCCAGGTGGCCGAGGCGCGATAGCCCGCCTCGGCCACCGCGTGGCCCAGGCCGAGCGCCCAGCGAGGCTCGTAGGCGCGCCAGGCGGGCGAGCGCCCACAGCGGCGCAGGCGAGGGCGAGCGCTGCGGCGAGCGCGGCGATCACGACCCCGCCGTGGACACGCTGCTTGCGTGGTGGGCCGCCCTTGCGGCCAGCGGGCTGCTCGCGAGGCTCATCGCCCAGCCATGCTAGCCGGGCCGCCCGCGCCCAGGCCGAGTCCCTCGAGGGCGGCGAGAGCGTCCTCGAGCACCTGCTGGGGAGGCCGGGAGGCATCGATCACCCTGATCCGCACAGGCTCGGCGCGGGCGAGGCGCTCGTAGGCGTCGGCCACCGCGGCGAAGAAGCGCTCGTCCTCGCTGCTCCAGGCGGTCGGGCTGCCGATCGCGCGCCGCGCTGGCGGGCACGCCCGGCGGCGGGGGAGATGCGAAGCAGCAGCGTCCGGTCGGCCTGCAGGCCGCCGGTGGCGAACAGGTTGACCGCGCGCACGGCCTCCTCGCCGAGGTCGCGGCCCGCGCCCTGGTAGGCGAGCGAGGAGTCGACGAAGCGGTCGAGCAGCACGACGGCTCCCGCCCGCAAGAGCGGCCCGAGGCGCTCCTCGACGAGCTGGGCCCGCGCGGCGGCGTAGAGCAGGGCCTCGGCCCGCGGAGCGACGTCGAGGCCGGGGTCCTTGACGAGCGCGCGGATCCGCTCGGAGAGCTCGACGCCGCCGGGCTCGCGCAGCAGCTCCACCGCGACTGCCCCCGGCGGCGAGGCGCTCGGCGAGGGCGGCGGCGAGCGTCGACTTGCCCGCGCCGTCGAGTCCCTCGATCGTGATCAGCCTGCCCGCGTGCCACGCGAGGGACCGTACAGGCGGGCGCGGAGCGGCCGGGCGGCACGCGAATAGGATGGCGTGCGAGTGGCAGCGTCTCCCGCACACAGCGCAGCGCCCCGCGGCGGAGCGTCCGCGCTGCCCGGCATCGAGGCCCACCCGCATGCCCGTGCGGTGCTGGCTGCGGCGCTCGCGCCGGGCGGCTCCCCCTCCCACGCCTACCTGTTCCACGGACCCGCGGGAACGGGCAAGCGGGCGATCGCACGGGCCTTCGCGGCGTGAGCTGCTCGCCGCGGGCGAAGACGATCGCGCGAGCGTCCTCGAGCGGGTGGACCGCGATGCCCACCCGGACCTGACGTGGGTGACTCCCTCGGGAGCCGCCGAGATGCTCGTGGCCGACATCGAGGGCCCCGTAGTGGCGGCGGCCGTCCGCACCCCGTTTGAGGCCGAGCGGCGGGTGTTCGTGATCGAGGCGGGTCGAGACGATGAACGACCAGGCCGCCAACCGGATGCTGAAGACGCTCGAGGAGCCGGCCCCGTTCGTGCACCTGGTGCTCCTGAGCGACCGGCGCGAGGACGTGCTGGCGACGATCGCCTCGCGCTGCCAGCAGGTGCGCTTCGATCCGCTCCCGGCCCCCACGATCGCGGGGCGGTTGACCGGCGTAGGGGAGGCCCGGGCGCTCGCGTGTGCCCGGTTGGCCCGCGGGGACGCCGGCCTGGCCGAGCGGCTGGCCGACGCGGAGGGCCTCGCCCTGCGCGGGTCGGCCGAGCGGTTCGTGCGGCTGACGATCGCGGGCAGGGCGGGGGAGCGTCCCTGGTCGGGTCTGCTGGACGCGGCCCGGGCGGCCGGGGCGAGCGCCGGCGAGGAGGCCCAGGGCGAGCTCTCCGCGGAGCTCGAGCTGCTGCCGGCGCGAGAGCGCAAACGCCATGAACGCGAGACGCAGGACGCGCGCCGCCGGGGCGAGCGGAGGGTCCGCACGGCGACGCTCGACCTCGCTCTCGGCCTCGGCGAGCTGTGGCTGCGTGACCTGCTGCTCACACGCGAGGGCGCCGGCGAGCTTGTGTTTGCGGTCGACCGGCGAGAGCAGTTGGACGAGGACGCCGAGGGGCGCGAAGCCGTGTTGCTCGCGCGGGGCGTGGAGCTCGTCGCGGACGCCCGGCTCAGCCTCGCCCTCAACGTCAACGAGGAGCTGGCACTGGAAGCGCTGGCCTACCGGCTGCAGGCGCTGCTGGCGAGGTGAACGGGCGGTCGCCCCCCGCCCGCGCGGGCGCTCAGGCGATCGGCCCGAGGTTCGGCTCGATGCCGTAGGTGTCGAAGGCGAGGAAGCGGGAGAACAGGCGGTTCTCCGGCCCGTGGTAGTCGGCAGAGCCCGTTGTCAGCATCCCGAGCGTCGCGCAACGCTCGGCGAGGAGCTCCGTCTGCTGCTCGGTATGGGTGACGTAGAAGGCCTCGACGCCATCGATGCCGAACGCACGGAAGCGGTCGATGCTCTCGAGCACCTCCTGGGGGTCGGAAACGTCCCAGAACGGGTGGGCCCAGATCGCCACCCCGCCCGCGTCGTGGATCGCCTCGATCGCCTCGGCGACCGTTGGCGTCTCGCGCATCCTGAACGCGGGCCGACCCTCGATCAGGTATGCCCTGATCAGGGAGCCGACGTCGTCGATGTTCTCCGCCGCCAGGCGCTGCGCGTTCGCCGGCGCGCCGAGGACGGCTTCGGCGAGGTGGGGGCGTCCGATCGGCTGACCCGCGGCGATGCGCTCCGCGATCTGCTCTTCGTCGAGCTCGAACCCGGCCTCGCGCAGGGCGCCCGCCATCCGCAGCGTGCGCTGCTCGCGGTCGCCGAGGAACTCCGCCAGGCGCTGCTCGAGGCGGGGGCTCCGGTGGTCGATCCCGTAGCCGAGGATGTGCAGTTCGCGCGGCTGGGCGGCGCCGTCGTCGACGGCCGAGATCTCGACGGCGGGAACGACGCGGACCCCGAGCCGCTCGCCCGCGGCGAGCGCGTCAGGGAGCCCCGCGATCGTGTCGTGGTCCGAAAGCGCGAGCACCTCGACGCCGGCGTCGGCTGCTCGGGCGACCACCTCGGCCGGGGGCAGGGCGCCGTCGGAGGCCGTCGAGTGGGACTGCAGGTCGAACCGGGGCGCCATCGCGGGCGCAGCGTATGCGATCCGCTACAGGACCGCGTGCTGGTGGGTGCGCGGCGTCCACGACGGCGAGATCAGGCGAGCCACCCGCCTGGAGACCCGCTGGCGCAGCCGGCGCACGACCGCGTGCAGCTGCCGGGCCTCGGTCTGGAACGGGGAGTCGGCGCGCGCCCGCCGGCGGGCGCGGCCGAGCTCGCGGCGCGCCGCTTCGGTCTCCGCCGCGCGCAGGCATGCGTCGATCCACAGCAGTTCGAGGTAGGCGAGCGCGGCTCCGCGCTGGTCATCGGGGATCGACTCGGGCTGCTCGAGTTGCCGGACCACGGGAAGGACCTGGCGGTTGAGCCACTGCTCCTCGGCGTGTGAGCGGAGCATCAGACAGATGTCTGCAGGATATGGATGGTTGGAACGGTGGGGCATCTACACAGCATCCGTGCTGGGGGCGTGAGCGGGGGGTTTTTCGCTCTGCTTGTGCTTCGACTCGTGGGGGTGTCTGCTTTAGGAGCCGACCCCCCCTCTCCACGCTTCTCCAGCCCTCGCGCCCGGCTCGGCCGACTGCCACGGGATCCGCGCAGGAACCGCCCCGGCTCAAGCAATCGCGCCGCGCGGGCCGATGTAGATAGCAGGAGACCGCCGCCAGCGACGATGAAGGCACGCAAGCACGATCCCACCCGACGCACGCCCGGCCAGTACGCCCGGGAGACCGTCCAGCGGCTGCGCATGCGCACGCTCGTGACGCTCGGGATGCTGGCCGTTGCGACGGCGATGCTCGGCCGTGGCTTCGGCCTCCACGACGTTCGCTTCCTCGCCTCGGAGGTAGCGCTGCTCGTGAGCATGTTCGTCATCTCCCGCTACGTGGTTCCGCTCGTCGAGCGGCGCGACCGCGGGGCGCGCGGCGAGGAGCACGTGGGCGGCCTGCTCAACGCGCTCGCCGGCGAGGACTGGCGGGTGATCCACGACGCCACGCTCGGGCACGGCAACGTCGACCACATCCTGATCGGTCCCGCGGGCGTGTTCACGATCGAGACCAAGAGCCACCCGGGCCCGATCCGGGTGCGGGGTATTCACGGCTCCACGCTCAAGCAGGCCCTCGCTCATGGTCAGGCGCTGGCGCGGGCGACGGACCTCGAGAGCGAGGCCCTGATCGTGTACAGCCGGGCGTGGGTCGACCGCCCCCTCGCGCGCCGCAAGGGCGTCCGCGTGATCCCGTCACGGATGCTCGTGGGCTACCTGCGCCGGCGCCCGGCGCGGCTTTCCCCCGAGCAGACGCAGGAGACCTACGCGCTCGTCGTCGAGGCCCTGCGCCGGCAGGATTCCCGACGGCGTCTGGTGCATGAGCGCTGGCAGCTTGCCCTGTAGCGGGGGGCTTGCCGGCCTGCGCGGGCCGCCGCGGGCGCTAGGTTGCTGGTAGGTCAATGTCGATCTCTCCATTCAGCGCGCGGCCCGGCTCGCCGGCGAACGAACGCAGGCGGGCACGCTTGGTCGTGCTGCTCGCGATGCTCGGGATCGGGGCGTCGCTGCTGGCGTACGCGATCTCGCCGTCCGTTCGCCACGCCGTCGGCCACGCGGCTCACAGCGTGAAGGGCGCGGTTGGCCACGTGCTCGACCGCGACCACGAGGACCATCCCAAAGAAGCCAAGCCGGCGCCGAGCAACGGCTCGCGGACATCGAGCACCCCCGCGAAGGACGCGACGAAGGCGAAGTCCACATCGGGAGGGTCGGGCTGAGCGGCGCCGTCCCGGGCCCGCCCGGCCGGCGGGCGTGGCCGTCCCATCGAGGGCGTAGCGTGCGATGCCCATGAATCACGCACAGCAAGCAATGCCGGCCGGCGCCGGCGGCCCAGCGGCGGGAGCCGAGGCGATCGTCCGCGCGACCGCGACGCCGACACCCGAGGAGCTGCTCGCCCGCTTCGGGCTGGCGCGGTTCAGGCCCGGACAGCGGGAGGCGGTCGCCGCCGCGCTGACCGGGCGGGACAGCCTCGTCGTGATGCCGACCGGGGGCGGCAAGTCGCTGTGCTACCAGCTGCCAGCGCTGGCGGACCGCGGCCTGGTCGTGGTCGTGAGCCCGCTGATCGCGCTGATGTCCGATCAGCAGCGAAGGCTCGAGGAGGCCGGGGTGCGGGGCGTGATGCTCGCTTCGGGGATGGCGGACGGGCACAACGAGCGCGCCCTCGCGGAGATCCGTGCCGGCGACGCCCAGCTCGTGCTCGCCGCGCCGGAGCGGTTCGCCTCGCGCGGGTTCGTCGATGCGCTCACAGCTCGCCCCGTGGGCCTGTTCGTGGTCGACGAGGCGCATTGCGTGGCCGAGTGGGGGCACGACTTCCGCCCGGACTACCTGCGCCTGCACGACGCGATCGCCTCGCTCGCGGGAGTCGGCCGCGGGAGGCCGGCCGTGATGGCTGCCACGGCCACGGCGACACCGCGGGTCGCGGTCGAGATCGCCGCCCGGCTCGAGCTGCGCGACCCCGTCTCGATCCGCTCCGGCTTCGACCGTCCGAACGTTGCGTTCGACGTCGTCAGCGTCGAGGGCAAGGGAGCGCTGGCGCGCAAGCGGGCGGCCTTGGCGGAGGTGCTGGGAGCGCCCGATGCGAGGCCCGCGATCGTCTACTGCGGGACGCGGCGTGACACCGAGGAGCTCGCCAGGGAGCTGGCCGCGCTCGGGATGACGACGGTGGCCTATCACGCCGGCATGTCCGCGGGCGCGAGGGCGGAGAGCCAGCAGGCGTTCATGTCGGGCCGGGCCGAGGTCGTCGTCGCGACGAGCGCGTTCGGAATGGGGGTGGACAAGGCCGACGTGCGGACGGTGGCGCACTGGGCGCTCCCCACGAGCCTCGAGGCCTACTACCAGGAGGCAGGCCGGGGTGGCCGCGACGGAGCCCCGGCGAGAGCCGTGCTGCTCGCCTCGCGGATGGACCTGGGGAGGCTGATCTCCTTTATCAAGAGCCGCGAGATCACCGTCGAGGACGTGCGCCGCTACGTGGGCGCCCTGCGCACCCGGACGCACGAAGGCGTGGTCGCGATCGGTCACGGCGAGCTCGCCGATCGCGAACGGATGCTGCTCTCGATCGCCGAGCGGGCCGGGGCCGTGGAGCTCGAGCCTGGGGGGAGGGAGGGCCTGCTCGTGCACCCGACCGGCCGCGGCAGCCCACGGCAGGCCGGTGCGGCGATCAAAGCGGCCCGCGATCGGGGTTGGGATGCCTACCGGTCGATCGAGCGCTACATGGCCGTCCCAGTCGTGCCGGCGCCGGCAGATCCTCCAGCACTTCGGGGACCCGACGCCGCCCCGGCCGCTACACCGCTGCTGTGACATCTGCGACCCCGACCCCGGGCTCGCCCGCGCGGCCACCTCGGCGGTGCGGGCCGGGCGCCGCCCGCCCCGGCAGGGCAGCGGCGCAGCAGCGCCCGCCCCGGTGGAGGAGGGCGCCTTCGAGGCGCTGCGCGACTGGCGGATGCAGCGCGCCGCCGGGCTGCCGGCCTTCACGGTGGCCGCCAACGCGGTCCTCGAGGAGATCCTGCGACAGCGGCCGGCGAGCGTGGCCGAGCTGATCGAGATCCACGGCGTCGGTCCGGCCTTCTGCGAGAAGCACGGCGAGTCGCTGCTCGAGGCGCTCGCAGGGATCGATGCTGGCGCTGGCGTGGCGCAGGTTTCGCGTGCCGGCGCCGGGGGCCGCTGAGGGCTCCTCACGCGTCTGCTCCGGCGCTGGGTGGCGGGCTCGACCTCGGGTATCGGCGAAGTCGGCGAGTGCGGCTGCCCACGGCGTATGCTCACGCTGGGCCCCGAGGGGGGACTCGGCGCCCGCCGGAGCGCTCAGCGCTCCCGGCTCGCGTAGCCCAGCCGACCGTGGAGGCAACATGAGACTGAAGTGGCTGTGCGCAGGCGTGCTCGCCCTGGGAGCGCTCGGGTTTGGATCGGCCGCGGCGTCCGCCACGCCGCGGCTCACGTTGCTGCGGGCACCGGGCGAAAAGGCAGTTGTCGGCGAACGCGTCACCGCCTTCCTGCAATTCACGGGTCCCAACGAAGCCTTCCGCTGCGAAGACGACGGCAACGGAACGCTGCTCTCCAATAGCCTCGCCACCGACTCGCTCGATGCCGGCTCGGAAGCGCTTCACACCTGCAGCGGGGGCGCGGTCGTCCGGGCGCCTGCGGTGGGCAAGATCACGGTCAACACAAAAGGCGTGCTCGCGGTCACGTTCACGAAATCGAAGCTGATCATCGGCACACCTGGTTGGTGCGCGTACGACCTGACGAAATACGAGTTGAGGTTCCCGGTCGTGAAAGCACCCGCAGTGACGTACCTCGTCGTGCTCGGTTTCGTCACGGCGAAGCTCGAACCGGCCCACACACTCGCCGAAGGCTGCGCCGCGACGCAGACCTGGCTCGCGGGAGTGATCGTAGAAAGCGCGGAATTCACAACGCTTGGCGCCGAGGAGGAAGGCTGAGCGATGCCGGGGGCGAGACCGCGGCGCCCGCCGTGGGACGAGCATCCAGATGCCTCTCGAACTACGGCAGATGATCCGAAGGCACGAGGGCGACCCACCGCATGGGACTGGCCGTAGCCGTACCGGACAGCTAAGGTTGAGGCCATGTCGCCTGCTCTCGGCCCGGCCTCCGAGCCGCCATCACGCACGGGGCGGGACCCGCCGGTGGGGCCCACGGGGGCAAAGCGGCTCCCCGCAGCGAGGCTGTAAAAGGGGGCGATTTGCAGGACATATGCCGACGTAGCTCAGCTGGTAGAGCACTTCACTCGTAATGAAGGGGTCCGGGGTTCGAGTCCCCGCGTCGGCTCTGGGTTTTTCGAAGGTTGCTCGATCTTGAGGACGCTCTGAGGACGCACTTTTGCGCGAGCGGCCCAAATCTTCTCCTCGGCGGACACGCGATTCCGCTCGTCGTACTCAGCGAAGAGGCCAGCGTAGGTGCCCAAGACAGTCTCCTTGGTGTCGCCAAGCTGTTCTGCGACTTCGAGGACGTTCATCCCCTGCCAGATCAACAGGGACGCGAAGCTGCCCGGAGGTCGCGCGCACGGCTGCTCTCCAGCCCTGCGGCCTCAGCGGCGGGATGCCATACCCGGCGCGTCCAGTTCTTCCAGTCGTAGTTCGTCCAGGGTCCTCCCTTAGATGTCGGGAACACGAGGCCGATGGGTTCGGCCATCGCCTTCCACTCCGCCAGGTCGTCCGCCAGGGGAGCCAACAGTTTGATGAACCGCGTCCGCCCCGTCTTGGTGGCGTCGATTCGAATGCTCTTGTCCCCGATCTTGTCCCACGTCAGGGTGACGCCCTCGGATTCAGGGCGCACGCCGCTATAGGCCAAGAGGCTGACCAACGTGGCATCACGCAGATCGAGGTTCGCGCGAATCTGCTCGACCGTCTCGGGCGGAATCTTCAACGGCTCCCGCTTCCGGCGCTGCTTGGGCTTGCGCACCGAGGACACGGGGTTGTACTCGATGTGCTCGTCAATGATCGCTTTCCGCATGATCGACTGAAGCACCGCCGCCGTCTTGATGACCGACGCATCTCCGACGCCCGCCTTGGTGCAGTCAGCCAGGAACCGCTGCACGATTCCCGGCGTGATCTCCCGTAGCCTGTAGCCGCCTAGCTCGGGGAGGATGCGCAGGTCCAGTTGCACGGCGTACGAGGAGAGCGTGCCGCTAGCCAGAGTAGGCGCGGCGTATTCGTCCCACCACTGAGGGGCGTATTCGGAGAGGTAGGGGCTCTCGTCAGTCAGCGTCGCGAGCTTGCCCATCCTGCGCCTGCGCGTGACCTCGGCGTCGTACAGCTTCGCGTCCTCCTTGCGATCGAACGTCTTGCTCCGCTGCTGGGTGCCCTCGCGCCAGCGAACCTTCCAGCGTCTCTTTCCTCCGGTCGTCACGGCATTGACGCTCATGAGACGCCCTCCTTGGCTATCTGTCGGAAATGATTTGGTGCCAGCTTCGAGCGCCTAGCACGAGAACGCGCCATGCTGGTGGAGAAATTCTCGGGCTCGATAACGCCAGCTTTGATCCATGCGTCGAGCGCTTCCTCCGAAACGCGGATGCGGCGTCCAAAGCGAAACCCTTCTAGCTCACCGCGCTCGATTGCTCGGCGCAGCGTCCAGCGGGAAAGCTGCACTCGTTCGCCTGCTTGCGCGAGGGTTAGCAGCCTCGCTCGCTGACCAGCCCTTTGGCTCGGACGAGTCCTGATGGCTCCGTTCGTCGCTCGACCTGGTGTAACGCGACGAAGCTTGCTCTCTACGTTGCTACCTTGCTTCCGTGGTGCATCCTGCGCCGTAGTTGACATTCATGCTGCCTTCTTATCCTGGAAGACAATCGTTCAAGTCGTCTTCCCTAAAGGCACCCGATCCGGGATGACTCCTCCAGTCCTGCGGCCAGGAGTGTAGCAGCGGCATTTTGGGTTGCTGGGGCAATTCTCGGCCTTGGCAGACCCGGCGTCCGAGGATGTTCCTTCAGCGCAACCTTGGTTTGATTCGGAACGGGCTCTCCATCGTCATGTGCCGGTCGTAATGCGTTGCGAGGCTGCGATGGTCGATCCGCGCATCCTCAGGGATGAGGCGCGCGCAATTGATCGCAAGGAACTGCGCCCGAGGATGAGCCGCTCGATCACCAGCCGATAAGGGTTCGCGCAGACGTGACACTGGGGGACTGTCGGGTCGCCCTTCATGAGCCTTTCGCCACGTTTCCGGCACCTTTCTCGCCACGCTGCTTTTGCCGCCGCGCCCCCTGCGCTGCGGGGCTGCGCTGGCGAAAGTCGGTTCTGGTAAAGGTGACCAAAGGCGACGCTCAGCATCGCGGTCGTCAGGTGTAGCAAAACCCCTCGCGAACTCGCCTCGCCCGGCTGCCCGTCCGGCTGCTCGGATGCCGATCCGCCAGGGGAAAGCCTCCGGCGAGCGTCCCTCTCAGCGAGGCGTCTGTAGCGTATTGCGGCTTAGCCTGTGAGACGACGGTGCGCCAGTTGCCTCCGCTCGGAGACGAAAAAGCCCCTAAGCGATCCTGATCGGGAGGCTTGCTTTTAGCGGACATCTACGTCCACTAATAGGTGAGGAGGAAGCGCGGAAAAGATCTCCCGCGACCCACGAAGAATCCATGGGATACACGATCACCGATACCGTGTCATGCAGGCTCTTGCCGTCGCAGATCGTCCAGCTAAGACAGTTGGCCGCCCGCCGAAGGGGTCTCACTGTCGCGCTTCGTGAGCGCTCTTTGCTTGACCGCGATCCAAGGTCGTGAGGATGAATCACAAGCTATCCGGCTGGTTCACTCCAAGGATGGGCCTTGCTAAACTGCAAACAGGTCGTCTGCCAGCGCCATCATCATAAAAAGCGGAACCGAGTGTGACCTCCTTGGCGGAGCCCACAGGGTCATCGGGACTTGATAGACCAGGTAGTGCTGCCCCTTGTTCCCGATGCGGCTCAAGAACAGAAGCACCCAACGCGACAAGGGCAAACACGGAAGGTGAGTTGGTACGGCGTGTACGGCATCACGAGCGCTCTAGGCCAACAGGACCGAAACGTGGGAGGAACGGTAGACCTGGCGGCGTTAGCCTGCCCTGATCCCCCTTGGGGGATGGGGGGGCGTGCCGAAGGCACAAGATTAGTTAATGATTTGCCACTTCGCCGGGTCGAGGTCGGAAGGATCGGACGTGTGTTAGCACGCACGGAAGGGGTTGCTTACGCTGACTTCGCAGCGCTTGAGAAAGCGCTAACGACACTTTGCTTAGCCTTCCCATCACGCCCGATCCTTTTTGACCTCTCCTCACAAAGGCGCGAAGCGCCTACCCTGCGAAGGGAGAGAAGAAACCCAAGGCGAGGGTCTAAGGGGGCTGCGAGAGGACCGCCGAGCGAAGACCCAGCCGCTCGCGGTCGAGCGCTTGCATCGCCGAGAGTGACCGTTCATCATGTCGCCGATGAGCGAGGGCGTTGAGACGGCCATCGAGGAAGCTTGCGAGCGTACGGGCGTGAGTCATGCCTGGCGTTGGAGCGAAACCAGGCTGACAGCGAAAGAGCTAGCGGCGCTCGCTGAGAAGATAGCCCGATGGCATCGACCCTCGCATTCGTCACGCCAGAGGTTCTGCGGTGGGCGCGCCAATCGGCGGGCTTCGACCTCGCGGACGCCGCCGCTCGGATCGATCTGAAGCCAGAAAAGCTTCAGCTTGCCGAGGAGGGGGAAAGAAGTTGACGCTTCGCCAAGCCGAGCGCACTGCCGAGGTATACGAGCGGCCGCTCGCCGTGTTCTTTCTGCCTGTGCCGCCAGAAGAAGAGACGCCGGAGGCGCAGTTCCGCCGCCTGCCTGGCGCTCCGCCGCCGCCGTGGCCGCCAGCGATGAACTTGCTCGCGCGCCGGGTGCGCGAACGTCAAGAGGATGCCGTTGGGCTGACGAGTTGCTTGATCAAGCTCCGCCGTGGACGAAATCTTGACGGACCTCGCGGCAGTCCGACACGCGGTACCGGAGTTCGCACGCGAACAGCTTGGAGTGACCATCGAGGAGCAGCAAGCCTGGAATGACCAGACTGGCTACAACGGTCTTCGAGCGTGGATAGACGCCGTTGAGGCATTAGGCGTGCTCGTCATGCAGGACGGCTCGATGCCAGTCGAGCTGATGCGCGGCTTTGCGGCACCGCACCCGTCTGTGCCGCTGATCGTCGTCAACACGCAAGACGATCCTAGAGCGAGGGCCTTCACGCTCATTCATGAGTTTGCCCACCTGAACCTCGCCGCCATAGGGCAGAAGGAATGGGCTGATACTGAGGCATGGTGCGAGGGCTTCGCAGGGGAAGTCCTGATGCCTCGGAACGCGTTCAAGCCGTCCTGGCCGAACTAGGCGGCGAGCCGCTGATGCAGGCCGACAAACTCGCGCTCCGGTTTGGCGTCACGCCACGGGCGGCCGCCGTGCGCCTCGCCATGTACGAACTCTGGCCGCAAGCGACCGTCGATGCGGTCATCGACGCGATAAGCAAACGACCCCATAGGGAGCGCGGTTCGGGCGGCGACTACTACCGCCGGGAAATCGCGCGGTTTGGTCCGTCCTACATCCGGCTTGTCTTCAACGCCCTGCAAGGACAGGCAATCACGTATCCGGCGGCATCAAGCCTGCTCGATGACATCAGGGTTTCCAACTTCGAGAAGCTTCAGGGCGTTCTCGCGGACAGAGCAGTGCGAGGCTAGGCGTGCTCGTTCTCGACACCAGCGCGTACATCAACGGTCGCAAGGACCACTACCCGGAGAAGACCTTTCCGGGCGTATGGACTCTGGTTGCTGAAGCGATGCGTGACGGGCGCATCTTCTGTCCTCGCAGGTCTACAGGGAGCTAGACAGCGAACCTGAGGCTGCAAAATGGATCAAAGAGAATGACCTCGCCAGTCTGTTTGTCGATCCCGATGAGGCGATCCAACGCGCCGTTGGCGTGATCTACAGCGCATTTCCCGCCCCTGGCAAGCGTGACGGTGCCGACCCGTTTATCATTGCCGAGGCGCAGGCCGCGGATTTGCTGTAGTTACTTGCGAGGGCCGCGCGTTTACCGGAGTTCCACACAGCAAGTGGCGTCGCTCCATACCGGGCATCTGCGGCCAATTCAACGTCCCATGCGCCACGTTGCCCGAAGCGCTAGCGATGCTCGGAGCAGAGTTCGTAGAACACGCCGCAGACGAGTGGTGGGCGGACTGATCGCGCAGCGTTCGTTCCCACCCATCGGTGTACAACCGAACGGTCGTGTACGCGCCATGCGACAGCTCGCTCGCGCTAGTGTGCCCCACTGTCGTACACCCAGCGGACCGAACCGCGCGCGGCGCGCGTTGGACCTTGACGGAATACCCGTCGAATTGGGACATCAGGTGGAGCGGTGTACAAGGCACTCGCCAGGGATGCGGCGGGAGTGGCTCCGCGGGTCTCGGATTAGGCCCTTTGCAAGAGCGCGCTCGACTATCTCGGCGGCAGTGAGCGGTCTTCGTGCTTCCCGCAGCACGGCCACGGCGGCTTCTCGGTAGGTCATGGCGGATCGTCTTTCGTCGCGAGTCGCGTACCCACTATCAGTGAACCCAATCTACGGTGTCGGGTTGACGGCACTCAGCGTCGACGCGATCATGCTGAACTCGTCGAGTGCTGCCTGAAGGTCTTCAACGATCTCCGCCGCGATGACCTCAGGGGCGGGGAGGTTGTCGGTGTCCTCAAGCGACTCGTCCCGCAGCCAGAAGATGTCAGCGACGCCTTGTCGCGCGCCACTAGCTCGTCGTACGTGAACGGTTTGAACCGCTCCGTCTCGGAGCGCTCGTCGCGGTCGGCGACGTTGTAGCAGGCCACGAAGTCGTCGAGGTCGGAACGGACTAGCTGGCGCTCCTTGAGCGTGAAGCTCTGGTTGGTGCGGAAGTCGTAGATCCATAGCTTCTTCGTCCAGGGGCGCTCAGATGGCGGCTTGCGGTCGAAGAAAAGCACGTTGGCCTTGACGCCTCCGGCGTAGAAGATGCCGGTCGGCAGCCGAAGGAGCGTGTGGACATCGCACTGCTCTAGGAGCTTCCGCCGCACTGTCTCGCCAGCGCCGCCCTCGAAGAGCACGTTGTCTGGGACGACGATGGCCGCTCTGCCGTTGATCTCCAAGCAGCGAGCGGACGTGCTGGAGGAAGTTGAGTTGCTTGTTCGAGGTCGTCGCCCAGAAGTCTTCGCGGAGGTAGCTCATGCTTTCCGTCTCGGTGTCGCCTTCTGCGTTGATCACCTTGTAAGAGGACTTCTTGCCGAACGGCGGATTGGTGAGCACCATGTCGAAGTGGCTCTGACGGCTGGGCACGCAGCGAGTCATCGACCGTGACGAGGCTTTCGCCTTCGGGGGTACCGATGCCATGAAGCAGGAGGTTCATTGCGCAGATGCGGGCGGTGGCATCCACGATCTCCCAACCCCCGAGGGCGTCGTCGCGCAGGAACTTCTTCTCGTCTGGGTCCAGGCGGTCCGACTTCATGTGCTCGTAGGCCGAGAGCAGGAAGCCTCCCGTGCCGCATGCCGGGTCGCATGAACGCGTCCTGCGGTCGGTCGCATCACGTCCACAATGGCCTTGATCAGTCCGCGGCGTGAAGTACTGGCCTGCGCCTGTCTTCACGTCCTCGGCGTTCTTGGCGAGCAGCCCCTCGTAGGCGTCACCCTTCACGTCCGCGTCGAGCGTCATCCATGCTCGTTCTCGATGAGGTCCGAGACGAGCCGCTTGAGCTTGGCGGGGTCCTGGACCTTGTTCTGCGCCTTGCGGAAGATCACGCCCAGCGTCCCCGGCTGCTTGCCAAGCTCCCCGAGGATGTGTCGGTACTGCACATCTAGCTCGTCGCCATCGAGGCGATGAAGCGATGTCCCAGTCCAAGCCGTCGGAACAATCGCGGGCCGACTAAACGGCGGCTTCGTCTGCTCATCGGCCATCTTCAGGAACAGCAGAAACGTGAGTTGCTCGATGTAGTCCTGGTAGGAGAGCCCGTCATCGCGCAGGACGTTGCAGTAGTTCCAGAGCTTTGCACCAGGCTCGCCGAGTCGTTCATGCTGGCCACCTTTGTTGCGGCTTCCGGGCAGCCTTGCGTAGGTTCAGGCTAGTTCCGCCACGATTCGGGCGAGTAATACCGAAGCAGGCTCGTCGTCGGCGTCCTGCCGAACGAGCCTGCCGGTGAAGGCCGCAGTGAGAATAGAGGACCGCAGCGATGCGCTCTGACGAATCCGGGCCGTAAGTCGTCGTATAGCACCGCGACCAGCGAAAGCTGGCGCTGAACCTCGCGGACGAGGTTCTGTTGGACCCCTGAGGGCGGCAAAGTCACTGGCATTGGAGCGAACCTTTCCTGTCTGAGCGTGTAAGGCCGCTGGTCGAACTGCGGCTGCTCGAATCGTTGCCACGCTGCTAGGTGCGTTCGCAATAGAGTCCAGGTACTCGGGGAGTACCTGCTCGCCAGGGCGGACGCGGATCAAGTCATTCTGGTGGACGCACGGATCAATGCTTGCCATCCCAGAGCGCAGCTTCGACCGATCGGTCTGGGCTCCGTTGCCCTCCACGACGAGCAATCGCCGCTCACTAGTCGTCGCGCGATCCAACTCCCCATCGAAGACCTCAACGGTATGAACGTCCGATAGATCAAGGGCATCACGCTGGACATTCGCAACACGAAGAAACGGGATGGGGTTGCATTTGGCCGCAGCTTCGGGTTCTTCGTAATGCCCCCGGATACCTCCCGCTATCTCACTTACAGTGACGCGCTCCCACCGGCAAGTGGCCTGCCCCTTCGTGTATCGTCGGCATGCATTGATCCGGAGTCATCGAGCCGCCCGGTTACTGCGGCCTGCAAGACGGCATGACCGCATGCGCCTCAGCTTCTGCCTTACCTGCTCCAGTGTCGCCACGGCGGCATCGAGCCGGGAGAATTGCTCCTCGATGGCGGCGACGATCCGCTCCTGCTCCGCGGCTGGGGCGACGGGAATAGTGTGATCACGGATCACAGGCGAGCTAATCGCGGAGGACATGGTGCCATGGCGCTGCCTCTCCGGCTCGCCCACGGTTGCTCGGATCCATACAGGAGGTACTCGAGGTAGAATCGGCATCAGCGTCCCGCTTATCGCGGCGAGTCAGACGACCTATGGCGCAGTCTTCTCGGTCAAAGTTAGTTGGAGCCGACCGCGACACGCACTGAGAGCAGTACGTCACCCGCCTTGGCATGCTTCGAGGGCTTCGTAGTCCAAATCCGTGGCGGTTCCACGCGAAGGTCACCGAAGTCGGTCGTTGCCCTGGTAGAGCCGGAACGCCGGGCGCCATCCTTGTTGTAGGACGAGCCTGTGGTGCCTGACCAGCGATCACGAGGACCGCAACGTGCCTGAAGCGCGGCGGTAGCCCATCCGGAGGAAGGTCGCTCATGCCGCGAGCGCCTCCGTGAGTTCCTCCGTGATAGGGGTCAGTTGTCCCCAAAGATCTGAACTGCCTTACCGATGCCGCCATGCTCGGCGAACGGCGTGTATTGGAACGACTCGATGTGATTCCCATCTCCGTGCGATGTTCTCCTTCATCCACGTCAGCCATTGGCGTTGCTCGTCGGTGAAGCTGGTGCCATTCTGTTCCTGGGTCAACAGCCAGACGTGAAAGCGCAGGTCGACCTGATCACGGAAGGGCACGAGCTCATCTTCCTGGTCGAGGGTGAAGCGCACGAGCGAGACGATATCCGTGAGCATCCTGCCGCCGGAGCCGTGGACCTTCGACCCGTCGAGCGTCTCGTAGGCGTGCCAGAGCCGCTCCGGCGTCCATTGGCGCGGCGGGCGCTTGATCGCGTTCGCAAGATCCTTGATCTCGGCGAACGTCAAACGCTCGCTGTAGGGACGGCTATAGAGAACCTGTAGGGCGCGGATGTCGTCCTTGTGCTCCTCGATGTACTGCCGAACGAGTCGACCAGTGCCGCCGCCTTTTCGCGTCCTTCGTCGGAGTGTCCGGCGACCAGCAGCGTGTCCTTGGAGACCTCATCGATGGTCTGCTCGAAGGACTTGCGGGCGTCGAGAATCGCGCCCCGAAGATCGGGGTTCGACGACAGCGGCTTCAACGCCTCGGTGATCAACTGATTGGCCGCCTGGGCGACCGCGGCCTCGTCGTCCTCGGAACCACCTGCCTCCTTCGACCGCGGCAATCTGGTTGTCGGGGTCCAGCGCCTCCACGATGCCATGAGCGATGTCCCCGAGACCGACGCCGCCGGCAAGCTTCGCGAGCGTCTCACGATCCTCGCCGGGCAACCGCTGCTCGAGTCGCGGCAGCCGGCCGGCGAGCGTTGATGCGACCTCGCGGGTCCGCGTTGCCGAAGCCCACCAGCTTCATCAGGTCCTTCAGGCTTGGACTCGGCTTTCGCTCAAGCGGCAGGGTCGTCTCGATCATGTCGGTCTCGGTGACGCCCACGGCGTCAACGACGACGAAGCGGTCCTTGTGCTGAGCGTCGTCGGTGACCGACTGGAAGTCGGTGTCGTCCATGACCCGCACGCCGCGGCCGATCATCTGCTCGAAGTAGGTGCTGCTTTTCACGGAGCGCATGAAGAACAGGCACTCCAGTGGCTTGACATCTGTGCCGGTGGCGATCATGTCGACCGTCACGACGATGCGCGGATACAGCGAGTTGCGGAACGCCTGGAGCAGATCCTCGGGCTTACCGTCGCGGGTCCTGTAGGTGATCTTCGTTGCGAAATCGTTGCCCTTCCCAAAGACCTCGCGGACCATCTTCACGATGTCGTCGGCGTGCGAGTCGTCCTTCGCAAAGATCAGCGTCTTCGGCACCGTGGTGCGTCCGGGGAACAGTTCGGTGAAGAGCTTGTCCTTGAAGGTCGTGAGCACCGTGCGAATCTGGTCCTCGGCGACCACGTCCCGATCGAGCTGCTTGGGCGTGTACTCGACCGGTTCGTCGACCTCCTCCCAGCGAACCGCTCGCTTCATCCGGTCGCGATAGCCCGCGAACTCGCCCGTCTCGATCTTTGACCCGCTCTCGGTGATCGCGGTCTTGATCATGTAGACGTGAAGTCCACGTTCACCCCGTCGGCGACCGCCATGTCGTGGGTGTACTCCATCACGAGGTTCTGGTGGAAGAAGCCGAACGTCTGCTTGGTCGGGGTGGCCGTCAGCCCGATGAGGTGGGCGTCGAAGTACTCCAGCACCTGCCGCCACAGTCCGTAGATCGAGCGATGGCACTCATCGACGATGATCACGTCGAAGTCGTCTGGCGGAAGCTTCGGGTTGTACTCGACTGTGACCGGCTCTGACACCGGCAGCTCATAGGCGGAGTGCTCGTCGATCTCCTGGTCCATTTCCTCATCGCCATGGAGGATCGAGAAGATTCGCTGGATCGTCGAGATGCACACGCGCGACGTGGGGTCGATGGTGTTCGTCTTCAAGTGCTGGACGTTGTATTCGGCCGGAAAGTTGCGCTGGGTGTCCGGGATCACGAACTTGTCGAACTCCAGCTTGGTCTGCTTGCCGAGCGTCGAGCGATCGACTAGAAACAGGATGCGCTTCGCATCTGCGTGCCGGATGAGCCGGTAATGCGACGTTCGCCGCGGTGAAGGTCTTACCCGAACCCGTCGCCATCTGGATCAGCGCGCGCGGTCGGTCTTCGCGCAGCGACTGCTCTAGGTTGTTGATCGCCTCGGCTTGGACGCCCCAGAGCTCCGTGGTGTCGAGCTCGGGCATGGCCTTCAGCCGCGCCCGAAACGTCGGAGCGCCTTCGTTCGCGGTGATCTGCCGGCCCACTCGGCGAGCGTCTCGGGTCGATGGAACAGAAGACTTCGCGGCTGCGAGCGTCCGGGTCATAGCCGTTCGTGAACCGCGTTTCGGCGCCCGTTGACTCGTAGATGAACGGCAGCGGGTAGACCGGAGCTTTGATCCAGTCGGGCAGGCCATCGACGTACTGCCGGCCTGGTGCTCGACCTCGACCAACGTCGTGCCCTCAGGCTTGGCCTCGATCACGCCAGCGGGCTGGCCATTGACGAACAGCAGGTAGTCGACGCGACCGTGGCCCTTCTCCAGGACGAACTCCCTGATCGCCACCCCGGCCCAGCAGCCACGTTCGCGTCCTTATGGCTCTGAACGATCCAGCCAGCGGCGACCAACTGCTGGTCGATCTGTTTGCGCGCCTTCGCCTCGCGGGCGAGGTAGGCGTCGTCTGGGTCGGACACGACCGGAAAGCTACCTGTCGGCGCGCACCGACTGGCTACACGAGTGCTGATGCGTGATTCGGACGACTCGGCGCGACCGTCGCGACGCGGGCGTGCTACAGCGTCTGCCTCTTCCGCGACAGCGCCTCTCGCAGCGGGGTGGCCCGCATGCCGTCCAGATTCGCGGTGGATCGAGCTTGGCAAGGACGCGATCCTCTAGGTCCCCGAGAGCGTCGCGATCTGAGAACGGGTGTACCGCGACCAGAAGGTGCGCGCGCATCCAGTCGCTCAAGCGCTGCTCGGAGATGCGGTTGAGGTTCCTCGACTGGCTGACGAGGCCAAGCGGAGCAGTGAGGGCCGACGCGAGCGTCAGCCGGAAGGTGGAGCCACGTATCCGCCCCCGCAGATGATTGCCGCCGATGCGACTGCCAAGGGTTGCGCGTCCAGTCTTCCCGGAGGGCCACTTCGTCGCGCCCGTCTGCCCGGCGTAGATGCGTCCCGACCTCAGGCGGTGGCCAAGGCCAAGGGAGAGGTCCCTCGCACCCGCTGCGTCAACCCACCACGAGTACAGCCCCACTTCGTCAAGGCCGTGCAGGCTCCCTGGCCAGTCGCGCGCGGCGATCCGCATCGGCGCACCGTCGAGGTCGCGCAGCGCCCGCCGAACCTCCCCCTGTGTGGCTAGCTGTCGCCGCACAGAATCGGCCTGCGACGAGTACCACCGGAGTTGCCCTCCTAGCGATAATCCCCCCAGCGGCACGATGAGGCGCGCATCCCGTTGCGCGAGCGGTGCCTTGATGGCATCCCGATACGCCGCACCGGCGTGAACCTCGAAGCTCGCACCCTCCAGGGAGCCGAACTGCCTTTGGAGGGAATCGACAACACGCCCGCCCCACGCGCGCCGCTGACCAGCGCGAAGATCACCGAGCGCCATGTCATACGGGCGTAGCACACGGGTCGGCTCGACCAGACCATGCTTTGCGCTCAGGATCAGCCACGGCAAACCGCTCCCCTCTGCGTAAGTCCGCCGCCGCCGCCAGAGTGGCGAGCAATACAGGTCGCGCGCCTTTGCACGATGGTCGAGCTTCGTCTTGACGCAGCCAAGCAGGATTGCGGTCGTGGAATTGGGCACGCTGGCCATCATCACAAGCGTTTGTTGCTGGCGTTCCGCTTCACTTTCCGGTATAATTCCACGTTCGTAACCATCCAGAGCGGTCGAGGGATTCAGCCCAGTGACGCCGCAGCAACCGACCGATTGGCACGGTGCTAACGCTGAAATCGATGGAGATAAGCGGTGAGGCACCGCTCGTGAAGGTCATCGGATACACGCGGTGCTCGACTGAGGAGCAAGCCGTTGATGGCGTCAGCCTATCCGCGCAGCAAGGCAGGATTGAAGCGTGGTGTGAAGCAACAGGCGCGGAACTTGCCGCCGTCATCGAGGACGGAGGCGTATCGGGCACTCGTCCGCTGGCCATTCGCCCTGGCGGCGCTCAGATTGCCTCTTTCCTGGCAGCCCGCAATCCCGAGGTAGACGCGGTAGTCATCGTGCGCCTGGACCGGCTGGCAAGGAACGCAGCCGATGCTCTGCACTGGCTGGACAAGTTCGCCACTGGCTCTGTGGGGCTAGTGTCCATTGATGATCGGCTCGATCTAGGAACGCCTCAAGGGCGGGCGATGGCGGGGATGGGTGCGATCTTCAGTTCGCTGGAGCGCCAGTTGATCGCGCAGAGGACGGCGGATGCCCTGCGCGAGCTTCGCTCTCGCGGCAAGGCTTACGGGCCAACGGCGTCGGCTGGTCAGCGCGACGGCGACAACCTGATCCCCCATGCCTCCGAGCAGCAGGTCCTTGCTCGCATGCGCAAGCTCAGGGCCAGGGGCAAGAGCTACAACGCGATAGCTCAGTCGCTAAACCGCGCGAGACCCCACGCCAAGAACGGCGGCAACTGGTTCGCCTCGTCGGTGCGGTCAGCGCTCCTGACGGCGGAGAAGGTCGGGCGTCCCCTCAAGGCGACAGCATGAGCCGTAACGCCCCACCCCAGACCGCATCCCACTGCTCGTGTGGCTCGCCCCTGCACTGGGAGACAAGGGAAACCTACGGAGAGCGGAGAGTGCTTGCGCTCTGCTCGAACGCCGACTGCGGCGTCATCACGACGACCTCGCTGGAAGGGGGTCAGCAGGGGCAGGGTCTGGATTCATTCCTGCTCGGTCAGGTCCCTCCTCGGCGCTACCTGAAGCCATGGGTGCGCCTCTACTTCAAAGCGAGCCGGTGGGGATTCATCTGGCGTCCCCACCATGAGGTCTGCCCCGATTGCGCGGGCGAGATAACAGCCCAGCTTGCTCTTCCTTTGCTCATGGAGAGACAGACCGATCCCTACCAGGTCCCTCTGTGCTAACCTGCGGCGCAACAGGAACGGCGTGGTGGCTCGGCGGAGAACAGACGGCCATCACATTGACGGGAGCGAGTGGAATGAGCCGTCCACGGCTGTCGTGATCCTAAAGCGGACATGGAGGAACGAGCAGCGATGGCTCGCCGAGGATCGCAGTTGGGACTTTCTCCAGTGAACTCCTCGACCTCACCGTCCCGAACCGAGAAGGTCTGCGCTTTGTGCGGAGCACGCCTCGCGGGGGTTCGCCCCGATGCTCGATTCTGCGGACCACCGTGTCGAGTCGAGGCCCGGCGCATTTCAGCCATTCTGCGTGGCTGTTATTCCGGACCCTACCGATCCGTCAAGGAAAGACTCGAAGCCGCTCAGAGGGGCGTACAAAAAGCTCTCGTGGGCCGTGAGGGCAAACTCGTGAACACCGCTCTAGCTTCGTCACCGCAAACGGCAATTGGCAGGCTGTTGTCAGGTGATACCGGAGGGCAGTCGCGCACGGCTGGAGTACGGCGCGCTATCGCACATGAGCAGCTAACGCTTCCCGTGTAGAGCGGCGGTCGGAGAGAAGAACGACTCCGATGACGCTCGGATTGATACTTCTCTGGATTGCGGGTGTCTTGCTCATGGCCGGACTCATCGAGCTTTGGTTGCACTGGGACCGCAATGCCAGCCATGGGTTGCTCCAGGCGTTCTTGTCCCTCGGAGCAGTCTTCGCCTTCTTTACGCCTCTCGCGTTAGCGCTGGCTCCGGGAGCGGTGCTCTCGGGGGCTCGTACGTCTCATCAGAGACCAAACGTCTGCGACGGCGGACACTCAGTTCTCAAGTCCAGCCAGAGCCGTCGCCCGTACTCTTTCGGCGCGTCATCAAGCGGCTTGTCAGAGAATCGCAGGACGGGAGGCCGCTGACCCCGTAGTCGAGCATCTCCTCGCTGAGCATCAGCGTATCCATCGTGAGAAGCAAGCAATCGACCGGGCGAAACAGGCTAAACCGAACGATCCGGCGCTTCTGCGGCGCATCCAAAGGCTCACTGCCGAGGCCGAAAGTTCTTGATCGTGGCGTGTTGGGGCGGCTCAACCGGAGCGGCAGCCCAAGCATTCGGTACGGAGGAGACGCCGCCTCTAAGGCGACACTTGTGGCAGCGTGAGCACCGCCCGAAGCTGCGACCGTTTGGTCCGTGGCGGCGTCCTGCTCCTCGTGGTGACGGGGACCCGACAACTCGTCGCT
The DNA here is from genome assembly GCA_963743505.1 of uncultured Solirubrobacteraceae bacterium. Classification (GTDB taxonomy): domain Bacteria; phylum Actinomycetota; class Thermoleophilia; order Solirubrobacterales; family Solirubrobacteraceae; genus Palsa-744. Next base: position 400,257 of record CAVUPZ010000006.1, read on the forward strand.
GCGAGCGTTGACGCGAGGGACGGCATCACCCGAGCAAGACGTCGATGGGCGGAAACCGCGTTTCGCGCGCCCGGGGTCATCGGGTTACTCGGTGGTCAAATCGTGGCTTATGGTCGAACACAAGGTCACCGAAGAGGGTGCGTCTTGGCCGCAACAACAAGAGTCGATCACCTGTCCCGAAGGCGCGGTACGCACGCGAACGCGCTTGTGACCTGCACGCTCCACAGTCCCAACGGCGGTGGAAACTTCGATGTGGAAGTGACCGAAGGCGGAATCAGCATCAAGATGCCCGAAGGAGCCGGTTAGCGGAGCAGGCATGACCGATGATGAGGGGAACACCCCAGCCTGAATCCTGAGCGGCGGCGTCTACTACGCAGCGTCTTCGATCCGTCCTCCTGGATGAGGTCGCCGAGGCTGTCGCTGCCGCCACCGATACGAGAAGCACGTCTACGTCGAGCGGCTGGACAAGAGCTATCGCTCAGGAGCCTGACCCACCCCGGAGGGATGTATCCCCTGTTACGAATCACGGCGCAGTTTCTTCCAGGCTGGACTACCACCGCATCGTCATTGGCTTTCGTGTCGTCGCCGAGGGCGTCTACGTCCTGTGTGAGGACCCCGCCAACCCGGACGAGCCGGATGCGCGGGCGGTCCTCGACTTCGAGGGACTCGCGGAGCCCGCAGAGGTGAAGGGACGCATCGTGCTGGCGCTCAATCCCCAGTAGAGCTAAAGCCGTCCGTCCTGAGGTTCGTATGGGAACCCGCTGAGAGAAAGCGTGGTGCCCGCCGGATCAGAAAATGAAAATCGCGAAGGCGAATTCGCATAAAGGGGTCCCACCATCCTTGCTCCTGGCGGGGCCACCTGGCGGGACTTGTAAAGGGGTCCCAACGAGTCTGGAGCGCGTGTGAGGTTCTCGACCAGGCACGCATGCGCTTGTCTTGCCGTCATAGCGTCGTTGAGCCTCAGCGCGCCTTGCGGGACGCGGGCGATTCGCGATGGGATGAAGCGTTCGTTGCATAGGGATAGCCGAAGAGGGTTAGCAGCGAGGAATGGCTCGCGTCGCCGGGCGAACCCGAGGCGGTCTAGTCCATGAGTGAGTGCTGCCGCCATCGTCATCCTGGGTGCCCTGCTGGGCGGAGGTGTCCAATGGCTACGGGAACGGAATCGGAAGATGAAGGGCGAGCTTCCGCGCGAGTGGCTGGGGACGCACTGCACAGAGCGCACTCATGAGGAACTACGAGCCCAAACGAGCAGCCCTTGAGAAGACCGGTGTTCATCGACTACGCGGCCTACGCGGCAGTCTGGGAGGCGGAGCGCAAGGCGCTGGCCCGGACGATCGTCCCCGTCGATGATTACGCAATCGTGTCGAAGGCGTTTGACGAGCTAAGGACAATCGGGAAGATGGAGGCTGTCGGACGGGACCTCACCGAGGAGGTCTTCGACTCGCTGAGCGACGCTGCCCAAGCGTGCGAGTTCGCTAGGCGGGTGACGTGGCGATACTCCCAGTCGCCCCGCGACCGAATCGAGCGGTGGTTTCGTAAGACGCGGAAGGAGCGCGCGGAAAGCCGCGAACTGCGGAAGCTCGACAAGCTGTGGCGACAGGCGCGTGAGCAGGAAAACGCTGGAAATTGACCCGGCGAGGGGAGCGTGTCCTCAAGCGTGGCACCCGCAAGCGCGCTACTGATTTATAGCCGCCGGGATCGAGCCCATCTAGACGGGAAGCCGCAAGCTCGCGTCCGTCGCGGCGATCTGCTGCACGTTGGCGATCATGGACATCGCCTCGCCGACCGCTTCGCTCGGGCGGCGTGTCCATCCCGGCGACACTGGATCGACATGTCTCTGACCTCCGAGAGGACCGGGCCACCAAGCCGCTCCAGAATCCCGACGGCTGTCTTACGCGCGCCAGAGCACCCTGTGATGCGGCTCCAGGTTCCAATCTGCCCGGCAATCCTTTTCGGCGACTGCGCGATCTCAAACCGCGCGATGTCGGCCGTCTCACCCAGCAGTTCGATGACCGACCATCTGCACCAGACGCTGAAGGACGAGCTGCGACGCCAGCGCTCGCTCCCGCTCTGTCATCTCGCGCTCGTGGGCTGTTGTGGTCGCGGCAAGTAGTGCGGACTGCTGGCCCATCTCCTCGGTGTGGGCCTCGTGAGCCTCGCGCCGCGCCGCCCTCGACTCGATGACCGTGCGGCGCGCAAACCAGATAGTCGCGAGCGCGGCTGCAGCCGCAACGAGGGCGGAAACGCTGCTAACGACGGTCCATGCATTCGCGATCACCACGGGTCAACGGTACGCCCTAGATCGGGTGGGCCTACTACGACAGGGGCGAGTGGCAGGCTGTGGGTTGTGCTCACACGCCTTGTCGTTCGGAATTACCGCTCGCTGGAGAGCCTGGACATCGAGTTCGGCCCGCTAATAGCGCTTGTCGGGCCTAACGGGTCGGGTAAGAGCGCGCTGCTTCGAGCCGTCGATTTGGCGCTCGGTCCTCGGTATCCGAGCCTCATTTTCAGGATCCCGCATGACTTCACGAGACTCGATAAGCGGTCGGGAGTTGATCATTCGCGCGCGTTTCCGATGAGCCCGTTGCGTTCCAGGACAAGCAGAAGAAGGATTACGACATCCAGGTCGGCGTCGAGGTCCGTCTGGCTCCTTACAAGGTGCGCACCAAGCGAGGCGAGCCAGGCGATCTACACGTCACGTACCAGCCACTGGGAGCGAACGGCAAACCGCCAATCGTTGCACTGAACATCGGGAAGGGCGGTCCCAACTTCGGCCCACTCACGAGCGTGCCATCGGAGGTTCGCGATGCAAGCCGAACGCTCTTCATCGACCATCGGCGCAACGTCGCGCAACACCAGCCATGAGCAGGGGTCGATCTTGGCTCGTTTGTTCAGCTCGTCAGGCGACAGCTTGACGAGAGTGAGATAGAGCCGGGCCTCACCCACGCCGCGGCCTTCAGCGAGCAATACCAACAAGCGATGGACGCCCTACGCACTGAGCACGTCCAGCAGATCGAGGCCACGATTTCCACTTCGGCTCGCCGCATGCTGGGCTTCATGGGGTCGGCGGCTCTCTCGGACCTGGATGTTCGCTTCACTCGCGGACCCGGCGAATCCGTACCGGAGCGCTTCCGCCTCAATTACCTTGAGCACGGCCTTGAACTTGCTGAGCCGAGGACCTGGGCTCAGGGGTCCAGAGCGCGATTGTGGTGGGGATCTTCGAGGCGTTTCGCGAGCTTGGCGCGCCCGCAGGGAGTGTGCTCATCGAGGAGCCAGAGATGTATCTCCACCCGCAGGCGCAGCGCTACTTCCATCGACTTCTGACGTCGTTGGCAGACGAGGGTCGATGCAGGTGATCTACTCGACACACTCTCCGATCTTCGCTGATGTCACTCGATCTGAGACACTGCGACTTGTGCGTCGCGAGCCAGGCGGCATGAGCACGTCAGCGCCGTGGACCGCAGCGAGGATCAAGCATTTCTGAGCGAGCGTCGCGACGCGCAGAAGCTGCTCACGTTTGCCTCGACACGAGGCGAGGTCCTGTTCGCGAGACGTGTTCTGCTGGTCGAGGGCATTGGCGACGCCATCAGCTGTGCGGGCGCTCGCTGAACATTCTCGGCATCGACCTAGATGCTGAGGACTTCGCCGTGATCGACTGTGGCTCGAAGAGCGAGATCCCATTCATGGCCCGCATTTGCCGCGCGTTGAAGATACCCGTCCTGTCTCTTCATGACGAGGACCTGCACGAGGGCACGGGCGACGAGAATACGCGAGCCAAGATCGAGGCCAGCGACCGAGGACATTGAAGCGCTCAATCGACGAATTCCCGGAGGAGATCGGTGATCCGGCGAATGTCTTCGTGATGCGCCCGGACTTGAGGTGCCGAGCTCAGCGTCGCCACCAGTACCCGCGACAAGCCGCGCAGAATCGCGGAGGCACTTGTTGACCGGCGGGAGCCTGACTGGCCACCCGCACTTCGCGAGGCCGTTGAGAAGCTCGCCGCCCGGCCCGAGCCCGACAAGGGCGAGCAGGAACGAAGATAGGTCAGCCGAGCCGGGGTCATGCGCGCCGCCGACAGGGAAAGTGCCTTCAAATCCGGCCTCTCGCTCAACTACGGCAGGAACGGCTTCGGGCATAGGATGCGATTGTGGCGCTCAAGAACTACTGGCACCCATCGGGTGCGTGGCCAGATCAACCAAAAACAGCGTGGCCTTCTTGAAGACATCTGGAGGCTGCTAGATGCGCGTTCAAGTCCGAGCAGTGGCTCTGGCGGGGTCATTGGTGTTGCAACTGGACCCTGATCCCCGGCATCGTCTCAAGGCGGCCAGATGCTGCTGGGGTCGCCGCCGAACAGTTGCTCAAAGCCTGCCGCGACGCTCAACTCAACGTACACGATGGCGTCGATCTGCCGGACCTCGCGCTGTTGGCGCGTCTCCAACACCAAGGCGCAGCCACCGCGCTGCTCGATGCAGCGGCCGCCGGCCGTGGCTTTGTTCATGGCCGCGACGCCTCCACCCGGCGAGGGGTCGAACAACTGCTGTGACGACCATTCGGACGCGACTGAGGTTCCAGACGGACTTTTGCTCGCAATCCAACGGCCCGAGACCACTCTGGAGCCTTTCGACCCAAGGACGTTGGCGAATGTGGTGAACGGATTGGACAGGAAAGTTGGCTATTACTGAGTCGCCTCCACTATCTGATCACAGGCTGCGGATCCAGCGAGGGCATTCATCCTTAGCGACACTGCGCGCGGAGCGATGAGCCAGCCGCTTACGGTCACGCCCAAACAAGCGCTTGAGTACCGGATGGACCGCAACAATACCGGCCGCACAGCTGTCAAACACATCTGCGTGTTCCGCGTCCAGGGAATCCTGAAGGAGGGCTTGCGGGCATTTCTTTTCGTCGCGCGCCGGTCTGACACGCCACGGTGATTTACCCGTCAGCGTTCGACCGGCCACACCTCGAACAATTCGCGTTGAATCATGGCCGAACCAGCCGGATTCCTTGAGGCTTCACCCAGCGGGCCTTTAGGCACGCAACAGAGCTTACGATTCGGCGCTAGTCGGTACCAACGCTCGGAGGATCGGGCAGGTCCGACACCGCGCGGATCAACTCGCTCGGTAGAAGCTTCTCGACGGCCTTCGCCCCGAGCGTGTCGTATAGGTCGCCGAGCCGGTCGAACACTCCGGCGTCGCGCATGCGCTGGTTCCGCGCCTCCCAAGCCTGCTTGAAGTCCTTTGGGCTCATGTCATCAAGCTGCTTGCGGCTAATTTCAAGCTCACGCGCCCAGCGCTTTTTCTGAGCCTCGTCTCCACAGATTGGCAGCAGCAACGGGCGCTCTCGCTTCGTTTTCGTCTTGGTGTCGTCGGTCGCTCCCCGTCCGTCCTATCGGAAGCAGCTTCACCGGCGCGGATCGTCTGCGAGGACGTGGGCGCAGGGAGGAAGGGCTAGGTGGCCGTACCCAGGTCTGCGGCTGATCGGGCTCGCGTCGATGTTCGGCGAGCCACGTATCGAGATCGTCGCGCCTGAAGAGAAGCATCCGGTCGATCTTGTGATGTGGGATGCGACCGATGCGTTCATAGAGCGCACCTCGGGACAGTCCGAGGTACTCGGCGGCCTCGTTCGTGCGCATCCAGCGGGCCGTGGGTGGGCGTAACTCGTCGCCCAACCGCTCGACCACGATGCTCGCAACCCTGTCAGCAATCGCGTCCAGCACCTCGTCGGGAATCGGGAGCACAACGTCTGATCGTTCATCTCATTGACGCTACCGGCGTTCGCGTGACGGCGTTCGGATCGAGGCCTCGTCAGAGCCGCCCTAATTTCTCGAACCTTCGTGGCGCGCCTTCTCCAAGCGTCCGGTCGCTGGCCTTGATTCGTCGCGCTCTCGGGCCTAGCTGGGACGTTCGGACCCGCCGGTGGCGGAGCCCGTCCCGGTGGCTCCCGAAACTGGCATGGTCGCGTTCGACAAGCTTGCAACCTGGAACGGCTGCCACGGTCCACGCGCTCTCGTGCCAGCGTTTGAGAGCCACGGTGCGCCGGTCGGGGGTATGCGGAGGTACTCGAATCAGTTGATCTGCCGACGCTTCGAAGTCAGCCCACATGCTCGCCAGGTCTATACCGAGGCGTCCATCCCCGGTCTTGCTGCCCAATGTAGAGCGGCCTGACCGTGGGTGATCACAAGTCCCGCTCCAGGCGTGTCGTCCTTGCGTAGGGGCGTTCGCCATTGCCCAAAGAGCAGCCTGGCGTCTGCGGCGTCGTTCCGGCCTGGCGGGAAGTGCTCGGTGACGTATCGCGCCCAAGACATCGGTCTCAGCGACTCGGACCCGCGTTGATCTAGGCGCGCCGCGGCTCCGATGAACCGCCGAGGCGAGAAGCTTGTGCTGCTGGAACGCCTCGTGGCCTTCGCCCAGGTCCAAGCGGTGGGGGGCGATCACGGAGCAGCGCATCCCGAAGTTCGTCAAGCGCCGAGGAATCCGCCACGCACACGAAGATACTCGTCCCGGATGACACGCACGGGTCGTGCGATACGGCGCTGTCGGCCCGTCCGAATCGCGTCGGATGCGGAGGGGCTGCTCCTTATCGGCGTAGCCCGGGGCACGCGATTCTCAGAAGCTCGTCTCGAGGACGCTCTGAGGACGCATCAGGGAGGATTCGGGCTCTTCCACGCACCGGGCCGTAGCGAAAGTCTTGTCAGCAAAAACAGCGGCATTTACGGGCAAAAACGGCTCTAGAACCAGCCCTCGGGCCGGGCCTTTGGAATCCCTCGTAATGAAGGGGTCCGGGGTTCGAGTCCCCGCGTCGGCTCTCGAAACTAGCTGCAATCGCCATTTCCGGACAGGCGGGTCGAGTGACAAGATGTAACTCGCTCCCAAGTTGGTCCCGAGATGTAGCCCCTCCGTGGCGTTCTCAAAGCCCGTGTCGCGAACCTCGCTCTGCCCACGCCAATTCGCAGGTCGCGCGCGACCGCGGCATCGCTCAGGCGAAACCTAACGTCCCGGCCCCCGCGCCGGGGGATCTGGGAGCTCGGCGTCCGCGGCCGCCACATACAGCGCGACCAACGCCTCCACGAGCATGTCCTTGGTGATGTCCAGGCCGCCTAGCGTCCACTCGGTCGCGAGTTGGTGCGTGCCACCCACGAGCGCGAGCACGATCGCCCGGCGCGCTGGGGCGGCGTCGAACTCGAGCGTGGGATCAAGCGCCACAGCCGCGTCCTCGATGTATGAGGCGAACTGATGCATGACCTCGAAGCGTCGGCGCTCGAGCGTCTCGCTGCGCCCCACCACCTCGATCAGCTGCACCCGGGCCCGCCGGGGATCCTCGCCAAGCGCTCCGAGGAAGCCTCCGAGTCCGGCGCGCACGCGCGCGGCAAGCGTCGCGGGGGCGGCCTCTGCCGCCGTGAACGCGGCGCTCATGACATCCGCGACGACCTGCTCGAACACCGCCGCCAGCAGGTCGGCGCGGTCGGCGAAGTGCTCGTAGAAGTAGCGCTCGGTGAGGCCCGCCCTTGCGCAGACACGCTTCACCGTGGTGCGGTCGTAGCCGACTGTGCCGATCTCCTGCAGGCCGGACTCGATGAGCCGCTCGCGCCGGTCCCTGCGGCGGGCCTCCATCGAGACGCCGCCATAGGTTCTACTCGTCACGGGCCCATCTTGACACGCGGCAACGTCGAGCCTAGTATGACACGGCGATGTGTCAGATGGCCCTGATCCGGCTCTTGTTCAGCTGCGTTGGCGGCCAGCGCGGCCGCGCCGGGGCGGCGGGCGTGATCGCGGTCGGGGCGCTGCTCCTCTGCGCCGGTGCAGCAAACGCCGCAGTCACGATCGGCCCCGAACGGATCGAAGTCAAGGGGGACGGGGCCGGCGCGATCATCCAACGGAGCCCGTTCAGGATCACCTTCATGGGTGCCGACGGCGCACCCGTTCTCTCCGAGCTGGCGAACACGAGCGCCGACTCGATGCCGCTCGCGCGGTCGGTGATCGACCCGGCAAGCGAACCGACGGGACCGACGGTCTACTCGCCGCTGAGCTTCCTCGTCGGCTCCGAGCAGCCGACGACGTTCTCGACCGTGACGTACGCGGGGCGGACCAGCGGTCAGTATTCGGGCGACCTGAAGTCGGTCGCCGAATCGGGGACCGAATACTCGGCCCGCGAAGTGCTCGCCGCCACGGAGTCGGGCCCCGGGGTGAGGATGACGCTGTCGACCAACGATCCCAGCGGCGAGACGCTCACCGTGGTGCTGACGCCGCAGGAAACGTCCGCGGGCGGGGCGATCAGGGTGGCGGCGACGCCGAGCGAACCCGACGGCGTGGCGGCGATGTCGGATTCGTTTGCCTCCACGCCGGAAGAGGCCTTCCATGGCTTCGGCGGACGCCACAACCTGCTCGACCAACACGGGCAGGAATTCTTCAACTGGGTCGACCAGGAGAACGTCACGACGACACCGGAAACGCCGTCCGACAGGGACCTCTACCCGGACGGTCCCGAGGGCGCCTACTTCGACCAGTCGTCGTTCGTCTCGAACCTTGGCTACGGTTTCTTCCTGAACACCGACGCGTTGTCGCGGTGGAGTCTCGATGCCGGCCACCCCGAAGCGTGGCAGGCACAAGCGGCGGCCTCGTCGCTGGAATACCTGGTGGCGCCGGGGAGCATGAAGCAGGCGATCGCGACGACGACGTCCGTGACCGGTCGTGAGCGCCTGCCCCCGAGCTGGGGTCTCGGGCCGCTGTTCGACCGCGAGGTGGAAGAACCCGACGAGCCCGCTGCCGAGTATGAAAAACAGGTCGAAAGCGACCTCGCGAAGATCGTCAAGACGAAACTCCCCGTCACCGCCTACCGGATCGAGGGCTGGGGGTTCGTCAGCAAGGCATTCCTCGCACACACGATCGCACGCCTGCGGGAACTCGGGATCAAGCCATTGGTGTACTTCCGGCCGTTTGTGGCCAACGATCAGGCCGGCACGGAATTCGCGGGCGAATATGACACCGCGGTGGCTGACGGTTACGTCGCCACCGAAGCGGGCGGTATCCCTTACATCTTCACCGACAACTTCGCCGCGCAGGGGGCGCTGATCGACTTCACCAATCCCGCGGCGGTCGCCTGGTGGCGGTCCCGAATCGACTCCGCGCTCGAACTGGGCGCGGAAGGCTTCATGCTCGACTTCGGCGAGCAGGTGCAGCCGGGGATGCACTTCAGCGATGGCTCCACGGGGGTGCAGATGCACAACCGCTATCCGGTGCTCTACCAGCGGGTAACCCGCGAAGTCGTCGAACAGTACGAAGCCGAACACCAGGGCCGTTCAATCGTGTTCTTCACGCGCAGCGGCTACAGCGGCGAACCCGGGAGCATCGCCTACACCAACTTCAATTTCCCCGGGGACGAGTCGACGGACTGGACGACGGCCTCGGGTCTGGCGGCGCAAACCCCCGACATGCTCAACCGCGCAATCGGTGGCGCGTACGGGTTCGGGACCGACATCGGCGGTTACCTCGATTACTACCAGCTGGTCAACGGCCAGGAAAAACCGTTGCTCGCGCCGACGACACGCGAACTGTTCCTACGCTGGTCGGAGTGGGCCGCGCTCTCTCCCGTCTTCCGTCTGCACGGCGCCGTGGTGACCGAGCACACGCCCTGGAGTTTCCCGAAAACAGTCCGGCTGTACACGCAGCTGTCCAAACTCCACATCAGCGCCAAGGACCTGATCGAGTCGCTATGGAGGCAGGCCGACGAAACCGGCGTCCCGGTCACGCGCCCGCTCTACCTCGAATACCCCGAAGATCCACAGGCCGCCCTTCAGGAGCAGGAGTGGATGCTCGGCCCCGACGTTCTCGTCGCCCCGGTGGTCGAACAGGGTGCCAGCTCGCGCAGCGTCTATTTCCCCGCGGGCTGCTGGCACGATCCGGAAACGGGCCAGCAGGTGACCGGTCCCGCGAGCGCCACCGCGGAAGCCGACATCGCGCAGCTGCCGTTCTTCTTCAGGTGCGGGACGCGCCCGTTCAAGCCCCCCGGGCGTTTCGCCACAAACGCCGAACCTCACGTCCGCTGATTGGCCGGAGGTCCCGGACTCCGCGAATCTGGGTCATCTGGGACTCGTCCTGAGTGGCAGCGTCACACTGAGCAGCCCGCATGCTGGCATTGCCACCTGAGCGGCAGCCCGCGCCGGCGGCAACGTGGGTCAGCGACGGTCAGTCTGGGCTGCCGGCTGCGCCTCGATGAGCGCCGCTGCCCGGCTCTCGAAAGCCCCGTAGCCGTGCTTGCGAGCGAGCTCGACGGCCCGCATCGCCTGCTCGCGCATGCCGATAGCGTCGCCTCGCTCTGCGAGCGCTTCTGCCCATCCGATGTGGCCGCGAGCTGTCCACAGCGGCATCTCGTGGGCTTCGTGGAACTCACGTGCGAAGCTCAGATGCTGGTTGGCTCGGTCGTGCTGGCCGAGGACCGCGGAGAGCAGTCCGAGCCATAGCCGCACATGCCCGTATCCCATTAACGCCATCCAGACGACCTGCCCGGCAAAGGGCTCCATCCGCTCATACAGCGCCTGGGCGGCTTTGACATTCCGCGTTTGCGCTGCGGCGTCGGCGTAGAGCGTCAACGTTCCGAGCATGGCGACATTCGGAACGACGTGCGCGAAGCCGTCCCTTGCTGCGTCGTCGAGTATCGAGCTGGCCTCGTCGTGCCGGTCAAGCCAGCACAGTGAACCGGCCAGTCCGGCGCGCCAGGCAACGATGCCAGGGTTCGCGCCGACGGCCTGTTCCTGCATCTCGATGAGCTCGTTGACGCGGCCCTGGTGGCGACGAATGAATAGGAGCTGCCCGCCATAGATCTGTGCGGCATCGGCGGGAGCTGCGTCCTGCCCGATCTGAAACGCCTGCTCGGCGAGACGCTCACCATCAGCCAGGTCACCGTGCAGGAGCCTCCAGCCGGCGATGGTGTACGTCGCATCCCAGCGTACCGTTGGCTGGCCGAGCTCGTCCGCGCTCGCTCGCCATCGCTCAAGCGCGACCTCGGCGTGCGCGAAGTCACCCCGCTCGACGCAGACGTTGGACGCGATCGGCGCCGCCGCCAGCTCGATCGCCGGATCTTTCAGCTCGGTGGCCAAGGCGGCCAGCTCTTCTACGAGAGCGGATCGCAGCTCGAGGGTTTCGGCACTCCAGAGCCCTTGAAATGCAGGTCGCAACACCGCCGCCAAGGCCCGCTTGTCGCCCGTACCACGCGCCAGCGCGATCGACTCTTCGACGAGCCCGCGGCGGCGCGCGAAGTCGGGGTCCCAGCTCAGCTCCTGCGACTGCAGCGCGAGCAGGCGCGCCCGGCGGGCCCGATCCGGTGGCTCGTCGAGCTCGAGCGCTCTCTCGATCGCGGCAATACGCTCGTGGTCGACCTCACCGTACCTGGCGCTCCCAGCGGTCCCGCGGTGGTTCGCCAGCGCGGCTGCTGCGGCGAGATGCCCGTCCTGCATGGCGGAGGCGATACGTGATGCCTCGAGCAGCGTCTCGCGGTGGGTGGGATCGCCGGTCTGGAGCTGGGCCGTGCCCAGCCCGATCAGTGCCTCGCAACGCTCGCGGCTGTCGGCGTCGCCGCTGAGTTCGACGGCGTCGTTGAAGAGCCTCACGGCCTCGGCGGGCGCGAGCTTCTCCAGCGCGCGCTGGCCGGCTTTGAGCGCGTAGTCGGCGGCCTTTGCCCTGTCAACCGAGACGGCAGCCAGCCGCCAGTGCAGCGCGAGTTCCGAGAGGCGATCGCCCGGGTCCTCGCCGTAGAGGTCCTCGAGCGCTTGGGCGACGCGTTGGTGCATGCGCGCACGGCGGGTGGCGCCGAGGCCCTCATACAGCGTCTGGTTGATCAGCGCGTGAGCGAAGCGAAACTGCCCGACCCGCTCGGAGGACTCGCCCAGCAGCGAGGCAGCGACGGCTGCCTCGAGGTGATCCAGCAGCCGGCTTTGCTCGATCTCGAGCATCGACTCCAGAAGCTCGAGATCAAAGATGCGCCCGATCACCGCCGCGTGGGTCAGGACCTCGAGCGCCTCATCGCCCAGGCGCTCGACGCGCCGCTCGATCACCTCGCGCACGCTCTCGGGCAGCGCGATCCCCGCGGAGCTGTCGATGCTCCAGCGTCCGCTGTCCTCGTCGAAGACGAGCGCGCCGGACTCTGAGAGTCCGCGCAGGATCTCCTCCACGAAGAATGGGTTGCCATCGGTCTCGGTGGCGATCTGCCCCGCCAGCTCGATGCCATCCGCTTCGAGCTCGTGGCCGGCGACGGCGGTCATGATCTGGGCCACCTCGTCGGCGCCGAGGCCGTGCAGGGAGACGCGCTGCACCCCCTCGACTCGGCGCAGGTCGGCCAGCACCGCGGTGAGCGGGTGATCCTTGCCGAGGTCTGAGTCGCGGTAGGTGGCGATCAGCTGAAGCGCGCCCTGCTCGACGGTCCGAACGATGTGCTTGAGCAGCGCCACCGACTGCCCGTCCGCCCAGTGCAGGTCGTCTAGCACCACGCAAAGAGGGATGGTCTGAGCGGCCTCCTGGAGCAGTCCCGCGACGGCCGAGAACAGCAGGTAGCGCTCTGTCTCGGGGTCAGATGTCTGGGGTGCGGGAAGATCCTCCACGCGGTGCTCGAGGTTTCGAGCCAGTCGGCCAAGCTCTCCCTTGTGGCGCTCAACATGGCTGCGAAGCAGCTCCTGCGGGGCGTGCTCGACGATCTGCGAGCAGACCTCGATCCAGGGCTCATAGGGGACAGCGAACTCCTCAGAGCACGCGCCCCAGCACACGGCAAAGCCCTCGGCGTGCGCGCGGTGCGCTGCAAAGCTCGCGAGTCTCGTCTTGCCGATCCCCGGTTCACCTGAAAGCAGGACCACTTGGCGCGCGCCGTCGCGCGCGAGCACCAGCGCCTCCTCGGTCCCGGCGCGCTCCCCGACCCGCCCCACGTAGGAGACCGGCGGCACCGAGCGAAGCAGCGCCGGCAAGGGCCAGCGGCTCGCGCCGGAGGTCTCCTCGGCTATCGGCGCCCACGAGACTGAGAACGCCTCGACGGGCTCTGGAAAGCCCTTCAGTTCGAGCTCACCGGCCGAAGCGAAGTCGATCCCCTCGCAGCGCCCCGCAAGCGTCTTTGCGAGCCCCGAGATGAGGATTCCGTCTGAGGGTGCCTGTGCGCACAGCCGCGCCGCCTCGATCGAGGGCATGCCGAAGTAGTCCCCGTCCTTGACGGTCGACTCCCCTGCACCGAGGCCGATTCGCACATGCAATCCCTGCTCTGCGTTGCGGTAGCGGCGCTCGAAGAGCTGCTGCATCGCGGCAGCGCACTTGACCGCCGCAGAGGCCGAGCTGAAAGCGATCATCAGCCCGTCGCCTGTGTTCTTGACCTCTTTGCCCCCGCAGGAGGTGATCGCGTCGCGCAGTAGAGCGAAGTGCTCTTCGCGCAGCTCGTCCGCGCGCACGGGGCCCACCGAGGTAGCCAGCCGAGTCGAGCCGACCAGATCGGTCAGCAGGATCGTCGCAAGCTCAACCGACTCCATCACTACGTCCCCCCCGGGACAAGGCTCAACCGTCTATGGAGGCTACCAGTTGGAGGCAGCGGCCAGCGCAAGCCGCCCGTCCGCGAGGGCCGCCAGATCGACCTCATCAAGCGTCTTGACGACGATGTCGGCCCGTGCCGCCGCGAGCAGCTCGGCGTCGTCCTTGCGGGCGACGCCGATCGCCCCCATGCCTCCTGCCTTGGCGGCCTGCACGCCGGCAGGAGCGTCCTCCATCACGACCGCCAGCTCGGGCCGCACGCCGAGCTCGTGGGCAGCGGTCAGGAACAGTTCGGGGTGAGGCTTTCCGTGGGCCAGGTCGCGTCCCGAGACGTCGGCGTCGAAGTAGTCGAGCAGCGTCAGCCCCGGGCGCAGCGTAGGCGAGGAGATGCGCTCTTGCTCGGCGAAGGAGTCGAGCCGGATCTTGCTCAAGAACAGCTTGGCGTTCTTGGATGACGAGGCGGCTGCTACGCGCAGCCCGGCGTCCTTGACGGCGATGATGAAGCGAAGCGCGTCGGGATACGCCGTGAACTCGCCGGCTTCGATCAGCCTCACGACCATCTCCTGCTTGCGCTGGCCGTACTCGACCAAGCGGTGCTCGTCCTCGTCGTCGGGGACGTGGAAGTAGTCCAGCGCCGCACGGGCGCCGCTCATCCGGGGCTTGCCCGACATCTGTTCCGCGTATACGCGCGCGGTGAACGCCTCGGGCGACCAGGTAGTTCGATCCCGGATGTCGCTCCACTCCGTTGCCATCAGCTCGCGAAGCGATTCGCGCCACGCTCGCTCGTGCGGCGAGTCGACCAGCACCCCGTCCACGTCGAAGATCGCCCCCTCAAACGGCATCTCTCTCCTCCTCGTAGTGGCCGGTTGAGCGCCCGCCGGGGGCGACTGGCGCGGCGAGCTCGAAGGTCTCCACGTCGCCGGGGCCAAGCTCGCGGACCTCATCGCCCACGGCGACCCGAATCGGCCCACCCGCCCCCTCGCGCTGGACCGAGAGCGTGAGCCGATGCCGGTCGAGCTTCACCAGCAGCGGGGTCCGCTGAAACTGCGCCCGGAACGACACCTCCTCGAGCTCGACCGGCAGGCGGGGCCGGAAATGCAGGGTCCCGTCGCGAACCTCTGTGCCGGGGTAGGCTCGCTGGATCAGGTCGATGGTGCCGGACATCACCCCCATGTGGATCCCCTCGGGCGTGGTGCCGCCCTGAAGGTCCTCGGCGTCGCTGCGCAGCGCCACGAGGAAGCGCTCCCAGGAGCTCTCGGGGTCGAGCGACGCGAGCGCTCCGGCATGAGTGATGAAGCTGAGCGTCGAGCCGTGCGAGGTGCGCCCGTCGTAGTAGGCGATGTTGCGGGCGGCGGTGTCGTCGCGGTAGTCGTAGCCGAGGCGCCTGAACAGTGCCGCAGCGCCTCGGGAGAGAACAGGAAGAACAGCATCACGACGTCGGCCTGCTTTGAGATCTTGAAGCGGTTGGGATCCTCGCCCTCGGCGCGCAGGATGCGGTCGAGGCGCTGGATGTTCCCGTAACGCTCCCGATAGGCGTCCCAGTCGAGCTCCTCCAGCTCCTCGTAGCCCTCGAACTGGCTGATGATCCCATCGTCGTGAAAGGGCACAAACATGCGCCGGCTCATGTCGCTCCAGAGCCGCAGCTCCTGCTCTGAGATCTCGAGCCTCGTGCGCAGCGCGTCCGCTCGACTGTCGGGCAGTAGCGAAAGCACGTCGCAGGCCAGCCCACACAGCCAGGCCACCATCACGTTGGTGTAGGCGTTGTTGCGCAGGCCGTCCGCCGCGGCGCCCGGGTACTTCTCGTGAAACTCGTCTGGGCCCATCACGCCGTGGATCTCGTATCGCTCGCGGTCGGCATTGAAGCGGGCAATCGACGCCCAGAATCGTGCGATCTCGAGCAGCATCTCGGCGCCGTAGTCCCGCAGGAACGCCGCGTCCCCCGTCGCTTGGCAGTAGTGCCAGACGTTGTAGAAGATGGCGGCGTTGACGTGACGCTGGTTGCGGCTGAGGTCCGGCTCCCAGCGTCCGGACAGCGGATTGAGGTGGACGTGCTGGGTCTCCTCCGTCCCCTCGCTGCCGCTCTGCCAGGGGAACATCGCCCCCGCAAAGCCCGCCTCCTGCGCCGCCGCCCGCGCCTCGTCCAAGCGCCGGTAGCGATACATCAGCAGCCCCCGCGTGACCTCCGGCAGGCGCAGGGTCAGGAAGGGATACACGTACAGCTCATCCCAGAACACGTGACCGCGGTAGGCCTCGCCGTTCAGCCCGCGCGCGAGCGCGCCGGCATCGAGGTCGGCGGTGTGCCGGGAGCACACCTGAAGAACGTGGCAGATGTGCAACCGCAGCAGTCGCTGAACGTCCTCATCGCCTCGCACGCGCACGTCGCACACCCGCCACAGCTCCTCCCAGCCGTCTTCGTGACGCGCCAGCAGGTGCGCGAAGTCCGGTCGCCGCAGTGCGGCGGTTCCGGCCTTGGTCAGCGTGTCGCTGGTGGCGGCGTCACGGGAGGTGGCCAGCGACACCATCTTCTCGATTCGGAGCGGCGCTTCCCGGTCGAGCTCGAAGGCGAGCACCTGCTGGATGTAGTCATCGGTCTGGTACAGAGTGCGCTCGACCGCGAGCGGCTGCTCGCCCGCGAAGACTCGCGTGCGCGCCGCCTGGCTGACGTAGATGTTGGACTGGCGTGTCTGCACCTTCAGCGCGATCACCTCGGGACCGAAGGTGCGCGGGGAGACCGGATCCAGATGCCGGCCCTCGAGCTCGAGATAGCGCGCGACGCCGCGGTTTGTGACGCGGCCGTCGATCGCCGAGACGATCTCCACCCGGCCCGACCAGTTGTGCGCCGTGAGCCTCCATTCGATGCCCGCCATGTGTGGATCGGCCATGCTGACGAGGCGGCGGCTGCACAGCGTGGTCTCGCGACCGGCGCCATCGCGGAACCGCACGGAACGGGTCATCACCACCCGGCGGAGGTCTAGCTCGTGGCGATAGTCGAGCGCCTCCACGTTCGCCAGCTGAACGGCCTCGCCGCCCTCGATGCGCAGCTTGAGCACAAGCCAGTTGGGAAGGTTCACCAGGTCCTCGTTGCGCACCGGGACGCCTCCGAGGATCGTCGTCTCGCGGTTGTAGATGCCGTGGGCGTAGGTACCCGGATAGTGCACGCCGTCGGCGTCCTCCCACTCGGCAGCGCCGCGGGTGCAGAAGCGCCCGTTGCCTGTCGAGGTCAGCACCTCTCGCAGACCCTCCGAATCAGGGTCAAAGCCCTCGTAGGTGAGCATAAAATCCCCTACCGCGACTCCTCGGACCGCCGGTGAGATCAGCCGCCGCCAAGCCTGGCAGGGCGCCCGACCCGTGTCAAATCTCGGTCCCGGCGGCCGCGCCCTGAGTGCACCCCGGCCGCCGCAGTCCGTCAACAACTGCCCCGTCCATCGTGCCCCGATTGCGCAATCCACCGCGGCCACCGCGCCACGTGCCCGTTCGTCCACTTCGGGGTTCCGCGCTCATGCTCCCCGCGCCGGGTGCCGATGTGTCCATTGTGGCTGTCTCTGGCCGGACCAGGGCGAAGCGTGATGTCGCGGTCCGCGAGGGGGTGCCGGCAGCGGTCGCGGTGCTGGGCGAGGCGGGCTCGATCGAGCGTGCAACGAGAGACTTCGTGGACCGGTTCGATGTGCACGACGGTTCCCTGGCCTCGTGTGCGCACGAGGCCGACCTCGTCACCACGGGCCAGGCGGACCGCCTGACGGTGCTGGTTGACGGGCTCGAGGCGGTCCTTGTCGCTGTGGTCGACGGGGACGGCCGCCGCACGGCCGTGCTGACGATCCCCAGCCTGCGCGATCCGACGCGTATCGGTCCGGCGAGTCCGGTGCTCGAGGAGCCGCTAGACGAGAGCCCCGCGATCGTCTGGCTGAAGGACCTCGAGGGCCGCTACCTGCGCGTGAACCGCTGCTATGTCGATCAGCTCGGGAGCGATGCCGAGAGCATCCACGGCAAGACCGATGCCGAACTCACCGCTGCGGGGTCGATAGAGGGACTGCGGCTGGACGAAGAGGACACCGCTGCTGGACGGGAGCTGCTCGAGCTCGAGTACCGGATCGGCGCGTTCGAAGAGCGCCCCGCACTTGCTGTTCTGCGCTTTGCGCTCCGCGACGGCGAGGGACAGCCGACAGCCACCTGCAGCGTGGCAGCGCCGGTCGCGGACGAATCGCTCGCGCGTTCGGAGTGCGAGCGACTGATGAGGATCGATCGCTGGGGACGGCTCGACGCGGTCGCGATCCGTCAGGATCTGCTCGATGAGTGGGGGCTCACGCTGGCTGACGGGAGCTCCGGTCCGCCACTCGACCGTGACGAGCGCGTCGCGGCGGTCCTCGCTGAACGGGACGACGCGCTCGCGGCAGCTGCGCGGCTCGAGGAGGAGCTGTCGGAGGAGCGCGAGCAGCGGGGCAGCGTCGACGCCGAGTCCGAACGCGTCGGTCGCCGTGCCGAGGAGCTGGCTGGCGCGGTCGCGGCCGAGCAGGCACGATCCGAAGAGCTGGCTGGCGCGGTCGCGGCCGAGCAGGCACGATCCGAGGAGCTGGCTGGCGCGGTCGCGGCCGAGCACGCACGATCCGAGGAGCTGGCTGGCGCGGTCGCGGCCGAGCACGCACGATCCGAGGAGCTCCAGCAGTCACTCGTTCGAGCCGAGGGGCGTGTGAGCGAGCTGGAAGCCGGGCTGAGCCGCGTCCGAGGGGAGCTCGAGGAGCATCAGCTACGCGCGGAAGCGCTAGAGGCTGCCGCGTGCGCGCCGGAGAGCGACGGGCTCATGTGGGACACAAGCGCGCAGCGCGCCCTCTCGGCCGCGCTCGTGGGGATCACGGAGTGGCGATCGATACTCGACCACGCCGTCGGCACGCTCGGCTCGGAGGGAGGATGGGACGCGACCATCGCGTGGTGCCCCGACAGACCGCCCGGGACGATGGCATGTGGCGCGATCTGGACGCGTGACCCCGAGGGCCTGGCGACGTTCGCGAGTCGGGCCTGGAAATCCCGAGTGGACGCTGCTACCGCAGAGTTCGGTCGTGCTCGCAGCCGGATGGCGGCGACCTGCCTGCTCGAGTTGCCGTCGGCCGAGGACCCGCTGCTCAGGGTCGCCGCAGCGGAGGGAATGGGCTCGGCGCTGTTGGTGCCAATCAGCGTCGGCAGCGAGACGGTCGCGATGCTCCAGTTGCTGTCTCGGAAGGCCACGGCGCCGAACGCGGAGCTGATGGTGTCGCTCGAAGGGGTCGCTCTGCAACTGGCCGCAATCGCAAGGCTCCTCAAGTTCACGGACAGGCCCCGACCACGTCTGTGAGCTTCCGCGCCTCGCCGCTCGCGAGCGGAGCACGAGGATGTGGGGCCGACCTCACCCGTTTCGGAGGAGGCAGCGTGCCGCCCCGCGGCCTAGCGTTCGAGGCTCTGGCGTCACGTCCCGATTCCGCCGCGCAAGAGACCTAGGAGGCACCCATGCCGTCAAGCCCAGTCGGGCACGAAAATGGTCCCGGCAGCAGCCCGCCCGCCGACCTCAGCGGGCGGCAGGGTAAGACGCTCGAGAGCAGGTATGGCAACCGCTTTCTGCTCGAACCCGCGCCTGACAAGCGACTCCCCAAGGTCGGGATGCCCGCCCTGGATGCAATGCGGCTGGTGGGGGAGGAGGTTCTCCTCGACGGGCTTCCCATGCGGAACCTCGCGACATTCGTGACGACGTGGATGGAGCCCGAGGCGGTTCGGCTGATTCACGAGGCGCTCCACACGAACTTCATCGATCATGCCGAGTATCCGCAGACGGCGGAGATCGAGCAGCGCTGCATTCGCATGCTCGCCGATCTGTTCCACGCGCCAGGCGAGACGACCGGAGCACGGACGCAGGGATCTTCCGAGGCGATCATGCTGGGCGCGCTGTCGCTGAAGTGGAAGTGGCGCGCGCGCCGCGAAGCGGCCAAGCAGTCCGTCGATCGGCCGAACCTGGTGTTCGGCGGTGACGTACACGTCGTTTGGGAGAAGTTCTGCCGGTACTTCGACGTCGAGCCGCGAATCGTTCCGCTCAAGCCCGACAAGTACACGATCGGACCTGCCGACGTCGAGCCGCACATCGACGAGAACACGATCGGGGTCGCCGCGGTGTTGGGAACGACTTTCACCGGCCATGCGGACGACGTGAAAGGGATCAACGACTATCTCGTTCGCCTGAGAGATGACCAGGGGATCGACGTGCCGCTCCACGTCGACGCCGCGAGCGGAGGTTTCGTTTGGCCGTTCCTGTATCCAGACACCGCATGGGACTTCCGTCTCGAGCAGGTCCGCTCGATCAACGTGTCAGGTCACAAGTTCGGGCTGGTCTATCCGGGTATCGGCTGGCTCGTGTTCCGGGAATCAGATGACCTCCCAGAGGATCTGGTCTTCTACGAGAACTACCTCGGCAAGCGCGACGCGACATTTACGCTGAACTTCTCGACCGGCTCGGCGATGGTGCTCGCGCAGTACTACAACTTCGTCCGTTACGGGGTCGACGGCTACCGCTACGTGATGGAGACGATGCAGTACAACGCACGCGCCCTCGCCGAGGAGATCGCCTCGATCGGCGAGTTCGAGATCATTGGCGATGAGCATGAGGAGCAGCTCCCACTGGTCGCGTTCAAACTGACCGGCGGGCAGAACTACGACGAGTTCGACGTCGCGGCCCAGCTCGCCGCCGAGCGCGGTTGGATGGTGCCGGCCTACACGCTCCCGCCCAACGCGGAGCACGTCAAGATCATGCGTGCCCTGGTCAAGCAGACGCTCGGGCACTCGCTCGTCTCTACGCTCGGAGCCGACATCGCGCAGGCATGCGAGACCCTCAAGGAGAAGGGCCCGCACCATCCACGCGATCGCAAGCGGGTGCGGAGCAACACCGGCTATTGATGCGCTGCGGTCGCTCGCGCCGGACCGTCGACCACCGGCGCCGCGGCTGGGGCCTCGACGGTCAGGGCCGCACGCGAGCGGTCCCGTTCGCATCGGCGGCCTCATCCATTTTGGGTGAGGACCCCGGCGAGCGCTCTGCAATCGTAGGTGCTTCGAGTCCAAATCGACGCGCTGGAGGCGACGAATGACAGATCATCAATCGCTGGATGAGCTCGGTCCGGTCGACTACGTCGTGGTCGAGTTCCCGGCGGGCGCCACGAACTTCACGGGCGAGATGGCGGCAGAGCTGCTCGCGCTGGTCGACTCCGGGACGATCCGCGTCGTCGATGTGCTGATCCTGACCAAGGACGAGGACGGCACAGTCGAGGCGATCGAGCTCTCCGACCTCGGCGAGCTCGGCGAGCTGCAGGCGCTCGAGGCCCAGCTGGCGGAGCTGCTGGCGGAGGAGGACGTGGAGCAGCTCGCCGCGGCGATGGAGCCGGGTAGCACAGCCGGCGTGCTGATCTGGGAGAACCTGTGGGCAGCGCGCTTTGCCTCGGCCGCTCGCCGTTCGGGTGGGCAGCTGATCGCGAACGGACGGATTCCCATTCAGGCGATCGTCGCCTCGATCGAGGCCGAAGACGCGCTAACAACAGCGGGAGACTGACCATGCCTCTGAGACCGGCACGTGTAGGAAGAGTGGGCGTGATCCGCGCGCCCGTCGCAAAGACCGCGGTCGTGGCCAGGGCCGTCAAACCGGGCCCCGCCCCAGTCGCAAAGACCGCTGTCGTGGCGGCGGCGGTGACACCCGGACGTCGCAGGCGCCGGATCTGACGCTGGCGCGGCGAGCTACGGGGTCGAGGCGAGGCCCGGCGATGGGCTCGCGACGATGCAGGGCGCGACGCTCGCGTCTATCATCTGATCCAGTCTCGGGTGGGAACCCCGGTGACTTATCGCGTCGTGCGCCGAGCGCCGATGCTTGACATCGGCCCGGTGCCCGCTGACGGCTCATCGCGGATTCGCGCCCTCACTTAGACGAGAGGGAGACCAAGATGCGACCACTGGGCAGCCTCCAGCCCCACCGGCGGCGAGCAGCCGCCTTCGCCGTCCTCGCCGCGCTCGTCCTTGCGCTCGGCGCGGGAACCACGGCGGCCTTCGCCGCGAAGAACGTGAACATCGTCCGCCAGAGCGGCCCCCCGCCCGGGGAAGTCCCCAAGGGCACCCACTACTTCACCACGATACAGGCGGCTGTGAACGCTTCCTCGAAGGGGGACTATGTCCTGATCGAACCGGGCACCTACGACGAATCGGTGAAAGTGGAAAGCGCCCAGTCGGGGATCTGGATCCGAGGCATGGACCGCAACGCCGTGGTCATCGACGGCCGCCACGAAGTGGCGAACGGGATCGAAATCCGGAAGGCCAACAACGTATGGGTGGAAAACCTCACGGTTCGCAACTTCGAATTCGGCGCGGGTTGCCCAGATGAAGAATGCGGCAACGGGGTCTGGTGGACGGGCGGCAAAGACTCCGGCACGATCGGGGCATACGGCTGGTACGGAAACTACCTGACGGCCTACGACACCGGCCTCGATGGCGGCTATGGGATCTTCGCCCAGAACGAGCAGGGCGGGGAGTTCGAAAACATCTACGCCTCTGGCTACGCCGACTCTGGCTTCTACATCGGCGCGTGCCGCGAATGCGCAGCTCGTGTCAACAACGCCGTGATGGAAAAAAACGCACTCGGCTACTCCGGCTCGAACTCGAGCGGGCAGCTGGTGATCGAAAACTCAACGTTCGCTCACAACCTCGTGGGGATCGCGCCGAACTCCGAAACCGGAGGAGACGCGCCCCCGCCGCTGGACGGCGCGTGCGACTCGTTCAAGAACACCTCGCCTACGCCCACGTTCAACACGACGAAGATCAAACGCTGTGAGGTGCTGCGCAACAACCGGGTGGAAGATAACGGCAACCTCACCGTGCCCGTGAACCCGTCGACCGGGATCGCGCCGTGGGGAGTCGGTATCGAGCTCCCGGGCGATTACGCGGTCTTGACGGAAAAGAACGTCATCACGGGCAACCCCAACGACGGGATTCTGGGCTTCGAATACCCGAACCCGTTCCCGATCCAACCGAAAAAGACGATCTTCTTCCAGCTCTCGGGCGACCGGATCAGCGAAAACACGTTTGCGAACAACGGCAACAACCCCAGCCCAGAACTGAGCGGCAGCGCGTTCACGGGCGACCTGGCGCTGTTGAGCGGCTATGCGGAACTGTTCGGCGGCCCGCCGGCGCAGTCCGTCAACAACTGCGTCAGCGCCAACGTGTTCGCGGATGCAACGTTCCCGACCGGGATCGAAGGGACGTGGGGATGTCAGAACAAGACCACCCCGAACCCGGGCGGCGGCGAAGCCGCGGCCATCTACCTGATGACGCTGCAAGGGGAAGCCGAAGCCATCAGGGCCATCAACCCGCCGGTGGGTCAGTTGGCTCCGCCTCCGCAGCCGACCATGCCCAACCCGTGCGAAGGGGTTCCGAAGAACCCGCTGTGCCCGAAAGGCAACGTCCACTAGCCGCGAACGCGCCGACGCGAAAGACGCCGCCGCCTCCGCTACGGAGGCGGCGGCCGTCTGCCCGCCGGCTCCGATTCACTGCGTCCTCACGGCCCAGATCTAGCCACTTCCCCTGACCCGCCCGCCAGCTCACGAGCCCGGGCCGCCAGGCGCGATATCCCGAGCCCTTCGTAGAGCGCCGCCGCGCTGTCGAGCGCCGCGGCCGCCTGGTCGCTGTGCTGGTCGCCGAGCCGCCGCCCGATCAGCAGCTCGCACCGCGCGACGTCGAGGCGCCGGCCGAGCTCCTGCCAGGCGTCACGGGCCAGGCGAAGCTCCTCGATCGCCTCGGGGAGCCCGCCGGCCACACCGCCGGCCTCGAGCGCGGCGGCATGGCCCGCGGGGTCGTGCACACGTTCGGAGAGCTCCCTCGCGGACATCGCCGCTTCGGCGGCCCCCTCCGGCTGCTCTGCGAGGAAGCGCAGGAGCGCCATCGCGGCGTACACCTGGATCGACTGGGGGACGAGGCCGGCGCGCTCGCAGAGCGCGAGCGCGTCACCCAGCGCCTGCTCCGCGCCGAGGAGATCGCCCTTGTCACGGAGGGTGTTCGAGAGCCCCGTCAGGGCGCTGAAGGCGACCTCCGACCAGCCCACCCGCTCGGCGAGCTCATTCGCGGACATGAACAGCGCGGCCGAGGCATCCCAGTCCCCGTCGCGCCAGCGCAGCCGGCCCCGCAGGACGTCCGACAGGCAGAGCTTGCCGACGAGCCCCTCCCGTTCCGCCAGCTCCGCGCTCGCGTCCGTGGCGCGAGCGACCTCCACCCAGTCGGCGCGGTAGAACGCGAGCTGGGCGAGCGCCGACTGCAGCTCGATCTGAGCCGGGATGTCGCCGATCCGTTCGGCGAGCTGGAGCGCCTCGTCGTAGCGCTCGCCCGCACCCGCATAGTCGCCCTCGGCGTGCTCGAGGTTGTGCCCGAGCGCGAGCAGCGCCAGCACCGTCTCGCCGGCGTCCGATTCGCGGGCGAGCTCGACAGCGCGCTCGAGGTTCTCGCGGGCCTTGACCGCGTCGCCGATCCGACCGAATACGCGTCCGAAGATGCCGTGGGCGCGGCTCGCCGCGCGTGCCTCGCCGAGGCCCTCGGCGAGACGCAGGGCCTTCTCGGAGGCGTAGATCGCGAGCATGTTGTCGCCGACCTGCATGTAGAGCCCCGCCGCCTCCTCGTAGAGGCGCACGAGCGTGAGGGACGCCTCGCCGTCCTTGATCAGGTTGATGCCGCGCTGCAGGTGCTCGATCGCGCTCTTGCGCTCGCCCTTGTGTGCCAGCCCGGCCCCGATCTTGCGGTGCATCTCGGCCGCCCGGAGGAGATCTCCCTGCTCGGTGTAGAAGGACAGGCAGCCCTGCCAGCACTCGATCGCCGCGTCGACGCGTCCGAGGCGCAGCCCGACGTCTCCCTGCTTCTCCGCAATTCGCCGGCTCACCTCTTCCTCGCCATCGACGAACGAGGCCGCTGACTGGTAGTGCCCGAGCGCTTCGCGGTTGGAGTAGAGCGCGGCGGCCGCGTCGCCGGCGGCCTCGCCGTGAGAGACGGCCCGGGCACGCAGCTCGGCGAGCTCGGCGCCGGGAAGGTGCGCCTCCGCCGCAAGTCTCGCCGCGCTCGAGTAGTGCTCGGCCACCAGCGCAGCCGCACCATCGCCCCGGCCGCTCGCGCGCTGCTCGATGAACGCGCCTACCTCAGCATGCTTGCGGGCGCGAGCGGCCTTGGGAAGCATCTCGTACGCGGCGTCCCTGATCAGGACGTGCTTGAACGCCAGCTCGCGCTCGCCCCGGGACCCTCCGCGCTCGCCGGGAACCAGGATGTCCTTCTCGCGGAGCGCCGCCAGGACCGGTTCGAGCTGGACTCCGGCCCCGCTCGCCAACGGCTCCAGCGCGCTCTCCCAGAACGCGCGACCGAACACGGCAGCATGCGCGACGAGCTGGCGCTCGAACGGCTCGAGCGAGTCGAGCCTCGCGGCCAGCAGGCCCTGGACGGTGTCGGGCAGCTCGGCGGCGCTGGAGCTGCCCTCCTCGCTGATCCGCTGCACGATCGCCTCGGCGAACAGCGGGTTTCCGCCACAGCGCTCGGCGAGCTCCTCCAACAGCCCGGCCTGGGTCGTGAGGCGATGCGAGCAGCTCCCGGATCAGGTCGCGAGCGTCGGTCGGCGCGAGCGGTTCCAGGAACGTCGCCGTCACGGTGCGCCTGACCGTGCTCCAGTCGGGTCGGCGCTCGAGCAGGTCGTCGCGGGCCAGGCACAGCTGCAGGACCGCGCCCCTCAGCCAGCGCGAGAGGTAGTCGATCAGATCGAGTGTTCCCTCGTCCGCCCAGTGGATGTCCTCCCAGGCGAGCACGATCGCGCGCTCCTGTGCGAGCGCCTCGAGCATCGCTCGGACAGCTCCGAAGAAGCTCTCGCGTCCGCTCTGCTGGTCCTCCTCGCTCGCCGCCGTCTCGGCATCCGGGTCGCCTGCGCCGAGCACCCGTGCCAACGGGCGCGAGCCGGCGCTCGACCTGCTCGTCACCCTCGAGTGCCGCGAGCGGACCTCCGAGACGCTCGGCGAGCTTCGCCCGGACCACTTCCGGCTGATCCGATTCGCCGATGTCGCACTCGGCGCGGACCATCTCCACCAGCGGCCAGTAGACGACGCCGGATCCGAACGCCGCGCACCGTCCGCGACGAACACGTATCGGCGGCTCGCGTTCAGCGAGCCTGTGCTCGAGCTCGTGGAGCAGACGCGACTTGCCCACACCGGCCTGCCCGATCACCGTGACCATGTGGGGCGACGCGTCCCGCTGCACCCGTTCGAAGGAGCTCTCCAGCTGCGCAAGCTCCTCATCCCGCCCGACGAGCGCGGTCGACGGGGCGCTCCCAGGCTCCGGCCTGCCCGGCTGCCGGACCTCGAGCGCCTCCCACGCCGGCACCGGCTCGGCCTTCCCCTTCACCCTCAGAGGCGCCAGCTCGCGATATGAGATCGCCTCCGAGCACAGGCGCCGTGTCCGCTCACCGACGAGTATCCCGCCGACGGGAGCGGCAGCCTCGAGCCTCGAGGCGACGTTCACCGAGTCGCCGAAGACCGTGTAGCCCTCGCCGATGCGACCAGCGAGCACCTCGCCGGTGTTGACCCCGACACGCAGGGCGAGCTGGACGCCGAACTCCGTGATCAGCCCGCCGTTGAGCTCGCCCATCGCGGCCTGCATCGCGAACGCCGCCCGCACGGCCCGTTCGGCGTCGTCCTCGTGGGCGATCGGCGCGCCGAAGACCGCCATCACGTTGTCGCCGATGTACTTGTCGACCCGCCCCCCGAACCGGTCCACCTCGGCACCGAGGCGGGTCAGACAACGCTCGATCACCGTCTTCACCGTCTCGTGATCGAGGTTCTCGGCGACCGCCGTGAACCCCGAGATGTCGGCGAAGAGGATCGTCACGGTGCGGCGCTCCTCGCCCTCGGCCTCCGCGGTCTTCGCCGCGCTCGCTACGGGCGCTCCCGAGTCGAGCGCGGAGCCGCACGCGTTGCAGAAGCGCGCTCCGGGAGCTGCCGCGGCGCCACACGAGCCGCAGGCCCGCGTCAGCGGCGCGCCGCACGCCATGCAGAACGCAGCCTCGCCGGGGTTCTGCGCAGCACACTGCTTGCAGCCGACGGTTTCCCCCATCCCGCTCACCATCCTGGCACGGCGTCGGGTGTTGCGTCGTGCCTTCGCGCTCGCCGAGTGCTCCCGCCCACTATCGTCGCCCGTCTTGCCAGAGCTCGACCGTCTCCTGCACCGTGTCCCCGATCGCTCGGACGCGGCCACGCACCGGCAGCTGTCGATGTTCGCGAGGCGCCTCGGGACGCTCGCGGCGGTGGCCGTCGGACTGCTGCTGCTGGGCGCGATCGGCTTGGCGATCAGCGAGCGTGTCGGCTTCTGGTACGCGTTCCGGTGGGCGCTCGACACGGCGGCCACGGTCGGTGGCTTCTCCCAGCCGCGCACCACCGCGGGCCAGGTCGTCCAGGTCGCGCTGACGGTCCTCGGCGTCGGTACCCTCTTCTACGCGCTGGCCACGGTCACGGAGTTCTTCGTCGCCGGGCACCTCGGCGACCTGATGGCTGCCCGGCGCATGCAGAGGATGATCGACTCGCTCGCCGACCACCACATCATCTGCGGCTTCGGCCGCGTCGGTCGCCAGGTGGCAAGCGACCTCCAGGCCGCCCGTGTGGCCTACGTGGTCGTCGACGCCGACAACCGCAACCGGGGCCGGGCCGAGGAGCTCGGGATCAGCTTCATCGAGGGCGACGCGGCGGATGACGTCGTCCTGATCAGGGCGGGGATCGAGCGCGCGCGGTCGATCCTGGCATGCGCCGACTCCGACGCGGACAACGTCTTCATCACCCTCACCGCCCGTGAGCTGCGATCCGACATCGCGATCGTCGCCAGGGCTGCGATGGAGGACACCGAGAAGAAGCTCAAGCGCGCCGGGGCCGACCGGGTGATCTCGCCCTACAAGGCCAGCGGCACCGAGATGGCGCGTCTGGCCCTGCATCCCCAGCTCAGCGGCGTCGTCGACGTCGATGCGGAATACCGGCTCGAGGAGATCCTGCTCGACGAGGGATGCGGTGCGGTGGGGCAGACGGTGGGGGACATCCGCGGCGGCTCGATGATCGTCGGTGTCCGCCGCGGCGCGGAGTTCCAGCCGCAGCCGCCGGCGGAGACCCGGCTGCTCGCAGGCGACGTGATCCTCGCGATGGGGACCCCGACCGCGCTCGAGCGCCTCGAGGAGCTCTCCGACTCCCGCTCCCGGCTCAGCTGAGGCCCCCCGTCCGGGCGCCCTGCCCGGCTGGCCAGCCCGAGCCGTGGATGTTTGGCCGACGGGCCATAGCGCGCGCCCCCGGCGGTGGCGACACTCCAGGCAGAGGGGGGACCACGCCCGAGCGAGCCGGTCCCGCGAACAAGGAGCCAAGCCATGGCCTTCAAGTCGAACGTGCTGGTAGTGGCCAACCGGACCGCCATGTCCGTCGGTCTGGAGGCCGCCCTGCGAGCCAGGCTGGAGAACGGGCCTGCGAGCTTCACGCTGCTCGTCCCCCTCGGGGTCTCGCCCGACGCCGCCAGCGCGGCGCAGGGCATGGCGGCGTGCCTGCGCGACGCGGGGCTCGAGGTGAAGGGCCGCGCCGGTGACCGGGACCCGCTGAACGCGGTGCTCGAAGTCTGGAGTCCCGCGGAGTTCGACGAGATCATCGTCTCGACGCTTCCCGCATCGACGTCGCGCTGGATGCGCACCGGCCTGCCCCGGCGAATCGAACACCACACCGGCGCGCTGGTCCGTCACGTCGAGGCGAGCGATGCGCTCACGTCCGTGCCGCGCCGCCCGTTCGCGGCGACCCGGGCATAGGGGGAAGCGACCGACCGGGTCGGCTAGCGGTCCGCCCGCAGCAGCGCGCGGATGTGCAGGAACAGCGGCAGCTCGCGCCACTTGGCGAGCGCCGGAGCGGCGGCGAGGGCGCGCTCGTCGGGCACCGGCTCCCGCAGCGCCTCGATCACGAAGCCCCCGCGCTCGAGCGCGAGCGAGTAATCGGACAGCGGGCGGCGCCAGCTCTCGAAGGTCATCGCGATTCCATCCCGGTCGATCACGTCGACGTAGCGGTGGGGGGTGAAGTAGCCGGGAGCGTGCGGCCGCTCGCGGCTCAGCTCGGCGAACGGATGCGGCACGGCGATGCACAGGCGCCCCGGCGCCCGCAGCAGGCGGGCGGCCTCGGCGATCGGGCCATCGAGGTCGTCCATGTCGTGCAGGGACATGAACGCGATCACGAGGTCGGCGCAGCCGTCCGGGAGGGGCACCGCGTCCGCGCTTGCCTCCAAGACCTCGCGCAGGCCGCCGGCCTCACGGGCGCGGCGAACGAGCGCCGGCGAGCTGTCGAGGCCGATCACCGCGTGGCCCGCTGCGGTGAGCGCCCGCGCGAGCCGGCCCTCCCCGCACCCCAGCTCGATCGTTAGGCGTCCCGGGTCGGGCAGCAGCGCCAGGAACGGCGGCAGGTTGAGCTGCTCGTAGTGATAGTCGTGCCCGGGCGTGCGCGTCCACTGCACCCAGGTCTCGGCGTGCGTCTGCCACGCCTCCGCGGTCGGCCTTGGTGGCAGGCCTCGAGGAGGCATCGCTCAGCGGCCGACCTGCGTGGCGAGACGTTCGTGGACGGAGCGCACGGCGCTCGACCCCTCGCCGACGGCCGCAGCCACCCGCTTCATCGAGCCGCTGCGTACGTCGCCGGCTGCGAACACGCCGGGAGTGGACGTCTCGTAGGGCAGCGGATCGGCGGACGCGGCATCGAGCTGGCGGGCGAGCTGGCGGTCGGTGAGGATGAACCCGTCCTCGTCGAGCTGAACGCTCGTCCCGAGCCACGACGTCGCCGGCCGCGCGCCGATGAAGCAGAACAGCCCGGAGCTGGCGAAGCTGACCAGCTCGCCTGTGGCGAGCCGCCGCATGACGACGCGCTCGAGCCGCTCGCGGCCGTCGAGCTCCTCGACTTCGACGCCCGTCAGCAGGGTGATCTTCGGGTCGACCTCGATCCGCTCGATCAGATACTGGGACATCGTCGCGGCGAGGCTCTCGCGGCGGATCGCGATCGTCACGCCGCACTCGTTCTGGCCGAGATAGATGGCGGCCTGCCCGGCCGAATTGCCGCCGCCGACGACGATCACGGGCGCGCCGGTACAGACGCGGGCCTCGAGGTCCGTCGCGGCGTAGTAGACGCCCGCGCCCTCGAATCGCTCGAGGTTCTTCGCGGCCAGGCGACGGTACTCCGCCCCCGAGGCGACGATCACGGCGCGCGCGGGGATCTCGCTTCCGTCCCTGAGGACGACCACCTGGAAGCTGCCTTCGGGGCGCAGGCCCGCGACCTCGCAGGGCGCGTTCATCCGGGCCCCCAGCCGCAGCGCCTGGGCGGCCGTGCGCGTGGTCAGGTCGCCGCCGGAGATGCCATTCGGGAAGCCGGCGTAGTTCTCGATCCGCGAGCTCGCACCGGCCTGGCCGCCGATCGCGACCGCATCGAGGCAGACGGTGCTGAGTCCCTCCGACGCGCCGTAGACCGCCGCTGCGAGACCGGCAGGGCCGCTGCCGACGACGACCAGGTCGAAGACGTAGCCGGGCACGGGCTGGAAGGTCAGCCCGAGCTGCTCGGCGAACGTGGCCGTCGTGGCCCGCCGCAACATCCCGGTGGGGGTGATCACGACGGGCGTGTCCTGAGGGCTCAGCCCCATGCTGCCGAGCAGCTCTTCGATGTCCTCGGCGTCCTCGATGTCGATCCACGTGTGCGCGAGGCGGGAATGCTCGGCGAACGAGCGCAGGCTCATCGCCTCTTGCGAGTAGCGCGAGCCGATGATCCGGATCGCCTGCGCGCCCGGCCCGGCGCGAAGGATCTCCCGCCGCGCGACGAACGCCCGGAAGATCGTTTCGGCCAGCGCCGGGCGCACGCTCATCAGGTGCCGGAACTCCGTCTGAGCGATCACCAGCACGCGGCCGGGAGACCTCACGCGGGCGCTCACGAAGCGCCGCTGTCCGGTCAACAGGCTGAGCTCGCCGACAAAGCCGCCCGCGCCGTAGGAGGCCACGATGAACTCCTCGTCGCCGTCGCCGCCGACGACCTCGACCTCGCCCTCGAGCACGACGAAGAAGTCATCGGTGGCCTCCCCGGCCTGGAACAGCAGCTCCCCTTCGGCGACGGCGCGCTCCTCGCCGAAGGGGGCGGCTTCGGCGATCTCGGCGGCGCTCAGCACCGACCAGGCGACCTCGTCCAGGCTCTCGCGTGCGCTCATCGTTGACAGCCTCCGGACACCAGCGCGGATGGTAGTGCGGGGCGCGAAGCCGGCCGGGGCCGGGTCCGCGGGCCGAGGCCGAGCCGCTATACGGGGCGTCCAGCGGATCGTAGGACAAAATGGCCAATCGAGATCGCGAAGTTTGGACGCCAGGCCAGGCCTCGAACGCAACATTCAACACCTGGGACGGGTTCCATTGTCAATAGAATAGGGCGATAGTGAGCCCCAAACGCGTGCATGGTGAGATATGAGCCTCGCAGACCATCTTTATCTCTTCGTTATACAAATCGGCCAACACGGACCGCGGGCGGTGGCGTGATGGAACCGAACATCTGGCCGCTCGATCCGATGTCGGCCGCGGCCCTCGTAACCCGGATCATCGAAGACATCGACGCGAGCACGGACGGCGAGCGCGACGACCTGCTGGCCGACCTCCTGTGTGCCGCGTGGGGGTCGATCTGGGCCCAGAACCAATGAGCCCGGGGCCAGCGCGCCGCGAGGCGCCTGGCCCCCTCCGGCTCATCACGATCGACTAACGCGATTGGTAGGCGAGCAGCGCCTGCAGGCGCCGCTCGGCCGATGTGAGACTGCGCACCGTCTGCGCCCGCGCGGCGTCGAGGTGGGCGGCCAGCGCGATGAAGACCTCGGCAGTGGTCAGCGCGTCGCCGGTGGCGTCGTGGGGGTGATGGGCAGGCAGCCCGAGCGCGCCGGCGAGGTCCGTGAGCGTGATCCGCCGCGGGCCATGGCCGTCACGTTCGTGCAGCCACACGAGGCCGAGGACGCTCGTGTCGATCATCGGCCGGTGCAGGCGCAGCCCCTGGCGCCGCAGCGCCGGTCGCAGGAAGCTGCGCTCGACCGCGGCCACGTGGACGACCGGGATCCGGCCGGCCATCGCGCCCAGCAACGGATCGATTGCGACGTCGAGCGACGGCGCGTCGGCCAGATCGACCCCGCGCAGCCCGTGCACCCGGATCGATCGCTCGCCGGGCGAGCGCACTGGACGGACCAGGCCTTCGACCGCGGCGCCCAACTGGACGCGGCCGTCGTCGATTGGGATCGCCCCGAAGGAGACGATCTCATCGCGCCGCGGCTCGAGGCCGCTGAGCTCGAGGTCGACGGCGCAGTAGCTCCCGCTGCGCCACGGAGTCCGACCGCGGGGCAGCCGCGCGGCCCTGTAGGCGCGGGCACCCGGTCCTCGCGTCGAGCGGCCGATCCTCAACGCACGCCCAGATCGAGCTCCGCGGCGATCTCCTTCTGGACCGACGCGACGGCCCGGAAAGCCTCCTTCAGGTGGGCTCGTGCCAGCTGGCTGAGCTCGTCCGGGTCGAGGTAGTCGTCCGGCTCGACCCCGGCTTGGAGCTGCCCGACCTGATGGGCCAGGCGCAGCTCTGTGAACAGGTCGAACGCGTCCTCGAGCGTCTGGACCGTCTCCTTCGGCAATGTCCCCGCCGCAGCTGCCGCCCGCAGGCGCTCCGACGTCGAGGCGCTCGCGACGCCGGCCGCCATTCCGGCCCAGCGGGCCAGGTCGACGACCGGCAGCAGCCCTCCGTGCTTGAGGTCCAAGCGGCCGCGATGCTCGCCGTCGTGCTCGACGACGAACCCGCGCAGGAAGCCCGTCGGAGGCCGGTGGGAGAGCGCGAAACGCGCGAGCAGGTGCAGGAGCTCGCCGCGTGTCCGCGCCGCCCGGAAGCTCTCCGCGAACGGGTTGCCGGTGTGGACGCCCCAGACCGGCCGGCTGTCGAGGAGCACGGACACGAGGATCAGCGCCTGCTCCTGTGTGGGACGGTCGATCCAGCTCCGAGCGGCGCGCTGCCAGGAGGCAGCCGAGCGCACGAACAGGAGGTCCGAGGCGGTGGCCCGATGCCTGTCGAGGCGCAGCCCGCACTCGAGCAGCCCGGCCGCCACATCCTTGGCGAGGTCGTGCAGGTACGGTCGGACGACCTCCTCGCTGACGTCCCCGTACCACACCAACGCGCTGTCGACGTCGGACCCGGGCGTCGCCTCGCGGCGCGACTGGCTGCCGAGCGCGAGCCAGGCGAACTCGGCCGGCTGCTCCCCGGCGCGGGCGAGCGCGAGCTCGATCAGCCGGCGCGTGATCGCGTCGAGGACGACCGAGTAGATCGCGGCGATGCGCGACGCGCCGACGCGCGCGCGGTGCAGGGCGATCACCGCCGGGCGCAGCTCGTTGGCCGCCCGGGCGAGCTCGGCGACGCTGCCGGCACGGGCGATCGCCCGACGCAGGCGGAAGGACGACAGCGTCTCCACGGCGAGCAGGTCCGTCGCCTCGATCACGCCGATCACCTCCCGGCCGGCCGTGACGACGGGGAAGTGCCGGACGCCGCGGTCGAGCATCTCGAGCAGCACGTCTTCGGCGAGGCGGTCCGGCTCGACGGTGTAGGCCGGCGCGCTCATCACGGCCGACACCGGGGCGTCGTAGGGGACGCCGTCGGCGAGGACCCGCGAGCGCAGGTCGCGATCGGTCACGATCCCGAGCGAGTCGCCGAGCTCGACCACGATCGACGTCGCCGGCGCGGCGGTCATCTTCGCCGCAGCGTCGCGAATCGTCGTCTCGGGGGTGCACAGCAGCGGACCGGCGTGGAGCAGAGCCGCGACGGGCTGACTCGCGGGCGCGGGCAATGGCGGCGCGAGCACGCCCGGGAGCGTCTCCTTCATCTCGAGCAGCGAGCGGGCGAGGAAGCCGACGCTCGCCGGGTGCGCGAGGGCGGACCTGGCCACGGCCTCGGGGATCCGGTAGCAGAGCGTGTCCTCGAGCGCCCGGGCCGAGAAGCCGGGCGGCAGCCCGGACAGCATCGAGGCGTGCCCGAACAGCTCGCCCGCCCCGAGCATGTCGAGCACGCGCCCGTCGAGGACGACCTCCACGGCACCGGTTCGCACCACACGCAGGTACTCGACCGGCTCGGCGCTCTGGGAGAAGATCGTGGTGCCGGCGAGGAAGTACTCGACCTCCGCGGCGGCCGCGACCCGTTCCACCTCCGCCGCGTCGAGCGTGTCGAAAGGGGGATGCTCGCGCAGGAAGGCGAACGCGTCGCCCGGCGCGCTCGGCAGGTGAGACGAGGGCGCCCGCTCGTGCCTCTCCACGTCCACGGCTGTGATCGTATGGCGCTCTCCTCGCGCCGGGGGCGCCCCCGGCCAGCGCGCGTCGGCGCCCGGCGGCTCAGAAGACGATCGTTCGACCATCGTGCACGAGCACGCGGTCGTCGAGCTCGCTGCGAACCGCGCGGGCGAGCACGAGGCGCTCGAGGTCGCGGCCGACCCGCTCGAGGTCCTCGACCGTGTAGCGGTGTCCCACCCGCACCACGTCCTGCTCGATGATCGGGCCCTCGTCGAGCACCTCGGTCGCGTAGTGGGCGGTCGCGCCGATCAGCTTCACCCCCCGCTCGTAGGCGTGCTGGTACGGGCGGGCGCCCGCGAACGCCGGCAGGAAGGAGTGATGGATGTTGATCACCGGGCAGCCCACCCTGTGCAGGAACTCACCCGAGAGGATCTGCATGTAGCGCGCGAGCACAAGCAGCTCGACCTGGCCCGCGAGCGCCTCCAGCGCCTGCTGCTCGGCCTGCGGCTTGGTCTCCGCGGTGACGGGGATGTGCAGGAAGGGGACGCCCATCGCCTGCGACCTCGGCACGCACGTCCTCGTGGTTGGAGATCACGCACCTGACGTCCATGTCGAGCTCGCCGCGGCGGTTGCGCCAGAGCAGGTCGAGCAGGCAGTGGTCCGAGCGCGAGGCCATCAGCGCGACACGACGCCGGTCGCGGGCGTAGGAGATCGCGCCACTGCATCCCGAAGCGCTCGGCGAGCGGCGCCGAGGGACGCCTCGAAGCCGTCCCGGTCCGCGTCGACGGCGGGCAGGTAGAACGTCGAGCGCATGAAGAACGTCCCGTGCTCGGGGTGCGTCGAGTACTGGTCGGAGGTGACGATGTTGGCTCCCTGGCTCGAACAGGAAGCGCGAGACGGCGGCCACGATCCCAGGGCCGTCGGGACACGAGATCAGCAGGCGGGCCGTGTGGTCGGTGCCGTGACCCGTGTGCGATCCCAGGTACGCCATCAGTGGCTCACCGCCGCCGCCGCGAGCTCCGACACCAGCCTGTCCTCGTAGAAGCGCTCGAGTGCGAACGGCGCGATCAGCGCGGGTGTGCGGCCGCTGTGGACGAGCTCGGCGAGCGTCTTGCCGACGATCGGCGCGGCCTTGAAGCCGTACGTGCCCCAGCCCGCGCTGAGGTGGA
Organism: uncultured Solirubrobacteraceae bacterium; assembly: GCA_963743505.1. GTDB lineage: Bacteria > Actinomycetota > Thermoleophilia > Solirubrobacterales > Solirubrobacteraceae > Palsa-744. The sequence goes on from CAVUPZ010000006.1 coordinate 435,236, forward strand.
AGTTCTCGACCCCCGTGCGGCCGAGGATCGGGCTGTAGTCGGGCGAGAGGTCACACAGGCCGGCCCAGCTGCGCAGCAGCCGCGCGTGCTCGAGCTGGGGGAACAGCTCCAGCGTGTGCCGCGTCAGATCCTGCAGGAAGTTGAGCGTTCCCTGCATGCGGTAGGTGCGTCCACGGTTCGATCTCCGATCCCATCACGAACTCGCCACGGTCGGACTGGGAGATGTAGACGTGCATCTGCGAGGAGACGATCACGACGTCCAGCAGCGGCTTCACGGGCTCGGTCACGCACGCCTGCAGGATGTGGGTCGTGATCGGCAGCTCGACCCCCGCCATCGCGCACAACAGCGTGCTCCAGCCGGCAGTCGCGCTGATCACCTGCCCGGCCTTCACCGTGCCCCGGTTCGTGCGGACGGCGGCGATCCGCCCGTCGGCGCTGCGCTGAAAGCCTTCCACCTTCGTGTACGGGTGGATCTCCACGCCGGCACGGTCGGCTCCGCGCGCGTACCCCCACACCACCGCATCGTGACGGATGATCCCACCCGGCGGGTGGTAGAGCGCTCCGAGGATCGGATACGTGACGTCCGCGGAGACGTTCAGCTGCGGGCACAGCCGCTTGACCTCCGCCGCGTCGACGAGCACCGAGTCGATCCCATGCAGGCGGTTCACCTCCGCCCGGTTGGCCATCACGAACATCGCACGGTCGCTGTGCGCGAGCGTCAGGTGCCCGCATTGCGAGAACAGGACGTTGAAGTCGAGCTCCGCGGAGAGTCCTTCGTAGAGCTTGATGCTCGCGTCGTAGAAGCGGGCTCCCTCAGGGGTCTTGTAGTTGGAGCGCAGGATCGTCGTGTTCCGCCCCGCGGCGCCCGAGCCGATGTAGCCCTGCTCGAGCACGGCCACCCGTCTGACCCCCAGCTGGCCGAGGTGGTACGCCGTTGCGAGGCCGTGGGCGCCCGCGCCGACGATCACGACGTCGTAGCTGTCCGCCAGCTCGCGGCGCGCCCGCCACATCCGTCGCGCCCTGAAGATCTCACGCATCGCCGGCCTCCATGTGAGCAGCGAGCGCCGCCGCACCGACCGGTCCGCCGCCGAGATGCCCGGCGGCGTCGGCCACGACCCGCCACAGGTACTCGCCGAGGGCCCATCCGATCAGCACGAGCAGCCGGTCCGGCGCTTCCACGAGCAGGTAGCCGGGCGTGCGCGCGATCGAACCCGGGCGAAACGAGCCGGGTGGGGCGAGCACTGCTCGGACATCGATCGCGCAGAAGCGGGCGAGCAGCTCGCGCGGCGCCGGGCCCGACGAGCGCGAGCGCAGCGAGGCCACAGCTGACGTCCAGCACCGTCGTCCGGCCGTCCTGGCGCTCGCCAGCCCATGCGAGCGCCTCGCGCACCTCGGCGCCCGCGCCGGCCGGCGCGAGCACGATCACGCGCCCGGGCGTCACCGGGCACCACCACGCGCCCGGTTGGCGAGCGCCCGCCGACCACGCCGCCACGCCGGGAGTCAAGTCGAGCCCGCCGCTCGCGTCCGCGACGACCCGGGCGAGGGTGTCCGGGGCGCCCTGCAGCTCGAGCTTCGTGAGGCTCGAGCGGTCGGCGAAGCCGACGCTGCTCGTCAGGCGCTCCCGCTCGGCGTGAGCATCCGTGTAGGTGCTCACGACGTTCCAGCCCTCCTGCACAGCGAGCCGGCCGCCGGCCGCGAGCGCGAGTGGCTCCATCGGCGAGCGGGCCGCCACCCGGGCCGTCGCAGCGCTCTCGGGGCTGAGGAACGCGAGGCTCACGAGCGCAGGAGCTCGCCCGCCGGGTCGTGGAAGGGCGCGGTCGCGACCGCCGCCGTCAGGCGCGTGCCGTTGTCGGCGATCGTGATCGCCTGACCGTCCTCGGCGATCGCGCTCGGCACCCACGCCATCCCGATCACCCGACCGAGCTGGCGCGAGCGACGGGCGCTCGTGACCGCTCCGGCGGGGCTGCCGGAGACGTCGAGCACGACCGCGCCCTCGCTGGGCACGGGGCCGTCCTCGATCGTGAAGCCGACCAGGGCCGTCTCGGCGGGGTGTTCGGCGAGCCGGGCCAGCGCCCACCTGCCGATGAAGCTCTGCTCCTTGTCGAGCTTGACCGACCACGGCATGCCGGCCCCGAAGGGGGTCGACTCCGAGTCGGTGTCCTGGCCGACGATGATGTGCTGCTTCTGCAGGCGCAGGATCCGCTGGGGCTCGAGCCCGAACGGGCGGATCCCGTCAGGCGCTCCGGCCGCCAGGATCGCGCTCCAGACGTCCTCCCCGAACGCCGCCGGGAAATGGATCTCGTAGCCGAGCTCGCCGACGAAGCCGATCCGCATCACCAGCGCCTGCACCCCGGCCACGCGGGCGTGCTTGGCGTCGAGGTACGCGAACGCCTCCGGCGAGCAGTCCGCGTCCGTGAGACGGCTGAGGACCTCCCGGGCGCGCGGACCGGCGAGGTTCACCGCGCAGAGCGCCTGGGTGACGTCGCCGAGGTGCACGTCCAGCGACCAGTCCGCGAGCCACCACGAGAACCACTGCTCGACGGCACCCGGCCCCGCTGGAGGTCGTCGTCACGTAGAAGGTCTGCTCGTCGAGGCGGCTGATCGTGCCGTCGTCCATGATCCGGCCGGCGTCGGTGCACAGCACGCCGTAGCGGACGCGCCCCGTCCCGAGGTTCGACAGCCGGTTCGGGTACATCCGATCCAGGAACTCTCCCGCCTGCGGGCCGCGCACGATCAGCTTGCCGAGCGTGGATACATCGATCAGGCCCGCCGCGGTGTGGACGTTCAGCGCCTCGCCCTCCGGGTCTCCGTAGTCGTACGCCCGGCGCCAGTCGCCGGCCCATTTGATGTTCGCCCCCAGCGCCCGGTGGCGGGCGTGGATCGAGGAGCGCTTGGCCGGCTCGATCGGCCTGCCCGCAAGCACGCCGAGCGGGACGGTCGACCATGGCGGCCGCGCCGTCGTGGCGCCGATCTGATCGAGCCCGAGGCCGGTCTCGCGCGAGAGGAGCTGGGCCGATGAGAGCTGGCACATGCGACCCTGGCAGGGGCCCATCGTCACGGTGGTGAACCGCTTGCAGAGCTCGATCGAGTCGTAGCCCTCTCGGACCCCCCGGTGGATGTCCTTCGCGGTCACGTCCTCACACAGGCAGGTGAAGGCCTTGGCCCGGCGCGGGGACTCCGGCCCGGGCAGCGGCGCCTGCGCCTGCTCGCCGGGGTTCGTGGCGCCCAGCAGCGCGACGAGCTCGCGCTCCGCGCGCCCGGGAGCTCTCGCTGCCCAGCCCGAGCGCCTCCGCGGCGTGCAGCCCGGCGCGCTCGCCGGAGAGCTCCGCGGCGGCGCCGTCGCCGGCCACCTGGCCGCCGGCTTGAATTCCCGCCGGCAGCTCGGAGAGGCGGAAGTGCCCGGCCACCGGGTCGTAGCGGCTGCGTCCGCCGGCCTGGGCGATCAACGCCGTCGCGGGCGTCTCTCCGCCGCACACGAGCACGAGGTCGCAGGCGAGCTCCCGCCGCCCGGCGGCCGTGCCGCCCGCCCCCGCGAGGGGGGCGAGGACCGCGCCCTCGACGGCCCGCCGTCCCTCGCACGCGACGATCGTCCAGCCGTTCAGGACCTCGACTCCCTGTCCTGACAGATCTCGCGCGGCCGACGAGGGGGCGCTGCGCAGATCGGCCACGAGGGGGACCTCGACGCCCCGCTCCCGCAGCGCGCCGGCGGCGAGCAGGCCGCGGTCAGACGTGCTGATGACCACGGCCCGGTTGCCGGGCAGCACGCCGAACAGGGCCGCGAGGCGCCACGCCCCGCCCGAGAGCATCACCCCTGGGAGGTCGTTGCCCGCGAACACGAGCGGCTGCTCGATCGCCCCGGTCGCGTACACGTGCTGGGCGGCGCGGACCTGGTGCAGAGTGTCCCCCTGCCAGACCGGTACGAGGCCGTCGAAATGCCCGAGCGCGGGGGCCGAGCAGAGCAGCTCGACGCCGGCCTTGCGGGCGCGCTCGGACAGCTCCCGGGCGTGGGCGTGCCCTCCCTCCCACAGCAGCCGCCCGCCCGGCTCGGGTCCCTCCTCGGCCAGCACCACGTCGGCACCGAGCTCGGCCGCCGCGATCGCCGCGCTCAAGCCCGCCGCGCCGCCGCCCACGACGAGGACGTCGGCATGGCGGCGGCGGTACTCGGTTCGCCGGGTGCGCTCCGGCTGGGTGCGAGGCAGCCGGCCGAGACCCGCGGCGTGGCGCAGCACCCACTCGTACACCGGCCACATCCGCCGCGGGCGGATGAACGTCTTGTAGTAGAAGCCGGGCGGCGTCAAGGGCCCGCCGAGGCGGTCGGTGAGGGCCATCGCGTCGAGCTCGAGGCTGGGGCTCGCGTTCATGTGCTCGACCCGCATCCCCGGGCGGACGGGCTCGGTGCACGCGCGCACCCCCGGTGCTCCGTCGACCGCGACCAGTGCAGTTGGGGCACTGGCCGGCGCAGCACATCAGGCCCCGGCGCCGGTGGTACTTGAAGCTCCGCGAGAACGTGCGCTGCCCGGCCGCATGGAGAGCAGAGCCGATCGTGTCGCCGCCGAGCGCGGCGACCGGGCGCCCGTCGAAGCTGAACGTGAGCGTCTGCTCCCGGTTCACCCGCTCGCCCGCGTGCGCTGGCAGCCGGGTCACGTCGCGCTCGGCAGCTCGCCGGCGAGCTCGCCCGGGAGCGCGACCTGAAGCACCTCGTTCGTGCGCGTGTCGCGTTCGGCCTGGAACCAGGTCCGGCAGCCCGAGCGGTGATACCACCACTCCCGTTGGACGCCCGCGACGTTGCGGCGGAAGTAGTTGTAGCGGCAGAGCTCCCGGAACGACGGCGAGGCGCTCGGACGCTTCGTGATCTCGCCGCCGAAGGCGAAGTCGGCGACCTCGCGAACGCCGCAATGCGGACACCGGAGCACGAACGACATCGACGAGATCCTAGACAGCCGTCGCACAAAACGCAATACTATTGCCGATGGCGCAACGCAGCCGGAGCTCGCGACAGTTCTCGGCCGGGGCCGGGGCCGGGTCCGGGTCCGGAGCGGCGGGGGGCGCACGCCCCGTCGCCTCGGTGGCCCGCGCGCTGGCCCTCCTCGAGGCGCTGCGCGAGAGCGAGGAGGACCTCGGCGTCAACGAGCTCGCCCGTCGCATCGATGTCAGCCCGAGCACCGCCTCGCGTCTGCTCGGGACGCTCGAGTCGGCGGGGCTGGTCCAGCGCGAGGGGCTCGGCCCGTTCCGACTCGGCCTCGGCCTCGTCACGCTCGCCGACCGTGTGCTCGCGAGGCTCGACCTGCGGGCGCTCGCCCGCCCGGTGCTCGTCGAGCTGATGGAGCGGACCGGCGAGACGGCGACGCTGTCGGTACCGGGGGAGCGCGAGGCGATCACCGTCGACTCGGTCCCCTCGCGCTCGAGCGTCGTCAGCATGGCCCGGCTCGGTCGTCCCAGCGTGGCCCATGCCACCGCGGTGGGCAAGGTGATGCTCGCCTTCGGGGGCGGTCCGCTGCCGCGCGAGCGCGAAATGGCCGCCCTGACGGGCAAGACGATCACCGACCGCGACCGGCTCGCCGCGGAGGTGCACGCGGTGCGCAGGCGCGGCTACGGGACCGTGTTCGGGGAGCGCGAGGTCGACGTCAACGCGATCGCCGCGCCGGTCTTCGGCCGCACCGGAGCGCTCGCGGCGATTCTCGGGCTGCAGGGCCCCGCCAGTCGTCTGGAGGACCCGGCGCGGCTGCTCCCCGTGCTGCGCGAGGGCGCCGTCGAGCTCGGACGCTCGCTCGGTGGCTCTCGCTGATGGTCCGATGCGCCTGCTCGCCGCTCTCCCGCGGTTCCTGACGCCGCTGGCGCTGCTGTCAGCGGTGCTCGCCGTGGTGGCGCCCTCCGCCACGCTCGCGGCACACTCCGACCTCCTGCTCGCGCTGCTGGTCCTGCTCACCGCGCTCGGGATCTCGCTCGCCGAGGTGGCTCGGCTGCGCCGCCACGCCCGCGCCGTGATCGCCCTGTCGGTGGTGCCGCTGCCGGTGCTGCTCGGCTGCGCCTGGCTGCTCGGGCGGCCGTTCACGCCCGTGATCCGCGACGGGCTGCTCGCGGTGGGCCTGTCCTCCTCGGAGGTCGCCGCGGTGGGGCTCGTGGCGCTGGCCGGGGCCGACGCGGCGATCGCGCTGGGCGTGCTGACGGGATCGCTGGTGCTGGCCGCGGTGGTCGGTCCGCTCGCGATCGGTCCCCTGTCTGGCACCTCCGCCCACGTCGGATCGGGCGGCCTGCTCGCGCGCTTCGCCCTCGTCGTGCTGGCGCCCCTGCTCGTCGGCGTGGCGCTCCGCAGCCAGCGGGCGCTCGGCCCCCGCCTGGCGGCCGTCGATCCGGCCCGCGAGGGCCTCGCGGCGGCGACGGTCGCGGCGCTCGTCTACGCCGCTCTGAGCGGCACCCACGGTGCGCACCACCTCGGCGCAGCGCTGCTCGCCAGCGTCTCGTTCCTGCTCGTGTCGGGGGCGCTCGCAGAGCTGTGGCGGCGCTGCGCCTCCGGGGGCGCGCTCGCGATCCCTGGTGCGCTGACGATCGCGATGCGCGACTTTGCCGTGGCGGCGGCGCTGGCGACGCAGGCCTTCGGGAGCGCCGCGGCCGCCGTCCCCGGTGTGTACGGCGTCGCGATGCTGCTGGCCGGGGCGTTCGCCGCGACCCGTCTGGGACGGCACGGCGAGCGTGGCTAGGCCGTTGCGCCCCGGCCGGGGATCCAGCTGGTGCCCGCGAGCGGCACCCGCGCCATCGCGCCAGCCTCGATCGTCAGCGCGACGAGGTCCTCTGGCTCGAGGTTGTGCACGTGGGACTTCCCGCACGCCCGCGCGAGCGTCTGCGCCTCGAGCACGAGCGTGCGCAGGTAGTTGGCGAGCCGGTGTCCTCCCTCGACCGGGTCGAGCCGGCTCGCGAGGTCGTCCTCCTGCGTCGAGATGCCGGCCGGATCGAGCCCGGCCTGCCAGTCGTCGTAGTAGCCCGCCGCCGAGCCGAGCTCGCGGTAGGCGTCGTCGTGCTCGGGCGCGTTGTCACCGAGCGCGATCAGGGCGGCGACCCCGATCGAGACCGCGTCGGCGCCGAGCGCGAGCGCCTTCGCGACGTCGGCGCCGGTCCTGATGCCGCCGGAGACGATCAGCTGCACCTCCCGGTGCATGCCGAGGTCCATCAGCGACTCGACGGCCTGGGGGATCGCTGCGAGGAGGGGGATCCCGACGTGCTCGATGAACACCTCCTGGGTGGCGGCGGTGCCGCCCTGCATGCCGTCGAGGACGATCGCGTCGGCCCCCGCCTTGACCGCGAGCGCGACGTCGAAGTAGGTGCGCGTGGCGCCGACCTTGACGAAGATCGGGATCCGCCAATCGGTGATCTCGCGCAGCTCCTCGATCTTGATCTCGAGGTCGTCGGGACCGGTCCAGTCGGGGTGACGGCAGGCGCTGCGCTGATCGATGCCCACGGGCAGGTCGCGCATCTGGGCCACCCGCTCGGAGATCTTGTGCCCGAGCAGCATGCCGCCGCCGCCAGGCTTTGCGCCCTGGCCGACGACGATCTCGATCGCGTCCGCACGTCGCAGGTCGTCCGGGTTCATCCCGTAGCGGGAGGGGAGCAGCTGGTAGACGAGCGTGCGGGAGTGCTCGCGCTCCTCCGGCGTCATGCCGCCGTCGCCCGTGGTCGTGCTCGTGCCGAGCTCGCTCGCACCGCGGCCGAGCGCCTCCTTCGCCGCGCCGAGAGGGCGCCGAAGCTCATGCCCGCGATCGTGATCGGGATCTCGAGACGCAGCGGCTCGCGCGCGAAGCGCCCGCCGATCACGACGTCGGTGGCGCAGCGCTCCCGGTAGCCCTCCAGCGGGTAGCGGGAGACGCTCGCGCCGAGGAACAGCAGGTCGTCGAAGTTCGGCACCCGGCGCTTGGCGCCGAAGCCGCGGATGTCGTAGATGCCCTCACGTGCGGCGCGCTGGATCTCGGCGATCACGTCGCGGTCGAAGGTGGCCGACTCGCGCAACCCGGGGTGCCATCCGCCTGCAGGGTCTCTCGCGACCGCCATCTCAGTAGCTACCGAGGTTCTCGACGTGGAAGTTGTAGAGGCGCCGCGCCGAGCCGTAGCGGCGGAACTCATCCGGGTGGGCGTCCTCGACACCCGCGCGTTCGAGGAGCTCGCGCGAGCTCCTCGAGGTGCTCGGGTCGCAGCTCCTTCTCGACGCAGTCCGCACCCAGCTGCGCGACCGACCCGCGCACGTACAGTCGCGCCTCGTACAGCGAGTCGCCGAGCGCCTCGCCGGCGTCGCCGCACACGACCAGCGACCCCGTCTGGGCCATGAACGCGCTCATGTGGCCGACGGAGCCATGGACGACGATGTCGGCCCCCTTCAGCGAGATCGCGCAGCGGGCCGAGGCGTCGCCGCGGATCACGAGCAGGCCGCCGCGCGCGCTCGCGCCGGCCGACTGGCTCGCGCTGCCCTCGACGACGACGGTGCCGGACATCATGTTCTCGGCCACCCCCACGCCGCAGTTGCCGCGCACGTGCACCGTGGCGAGCTGGTTCATGCCGGCGCAGTAGTAGCCCGCGTGGCCGTCGATCTCGACCTCGTGGGCGACCGCGATGCCGACCCCGATCGAATGCATGCCGGCCGGGTTGACGACGCGCACGCGACGCGGCTCGCGATCGTCGTGGAGCCGCTGGTTGAGCGCCCTCACGCTCTCCGTTGCCAGATCGACGCACACCGCCTCCTGGATTGCTTCGGGTGCCGGCATCACGCCACCGGCGCCCTGCCCCAGCTGTAGACGCGGCCCGGCTCCGGCTCCCACGTGACCGCGTCCCGGGCGTCCGGCAGCACGGCGATCGCGCGGTACTCCGAGGCCATCGCGACCCACTCGTCGGTCTCGGCCATCACCGCCGGCTTGCAGGCGATCGGATCGCGCAGCACGGCAAAGCCCTCGGCGGTGCCGACGGCGAACGTGTAGAAGCCGTCGAGGTCCTCCAGGCATCCCTCGAGCGCCTGCTCGAGGGATGCCCCCTCGCGCATCCGCCACGTCAGGTAGCCGGCGGCCACCTCGCTGTCGTTGTCCGTCTGGAAGCGGATCCCCTCGCGCTGCAGGTTGCGTCGCAGGCGGTTGTGATTGGACAGCGAGCCGTTGTGCACGAGGCACAGGTCCAGGCCGGTCGAGAAGGGGTGGGAGTGCTCGGTCGTGACCCGGCTCTCGGTCGCCATACGGGTGTGTCCGAGGGCGTGGGTGCCGTCGATCTGCTCGACCGCGAAGCGCCGGATGAAATCCACCGGCGGCCCGGCCTGCTTGAAGATCTCGATCGAGCTGCCGGCGCTCATCAACTGCAGCTCCGGGTGCTGCTCGGCCAGCCACGCCTGCACCTCCGCCGCATCGGCCTCGATCACGAACAGGGCGTGGGTGGCACGAACGCGCGGGCTCGAGGAACATTCGAAGGCGTCCGCCAGCTCGGCGCCGATCGTCGCCCACTCGTCATCCGAGCGAGCTCCGCACAGCGACACCTTGCACGAGCCCGCCGGTGCACGGTCGCGGTAGAAGGCGACACCGGCGCTGTCGGGCCCGCGGAAGGAGAGCTGTTCGAGCATCCTCGCGAGGTGTTCGCCGAGCTCGGCCTCGAGCGCCGGCGACTTGGTATAGAGCCCTGCGATCCCACACATGGCAAATCACTCTAGAGGCCGCCCGGGGCCGGGGACATGGTTTCCGCGCGCACAGTTTCCGCGGGGGATGTGGCGCTTGGCGCTACACGGGCGGGGCCCAGGCGCCGAGCGCTCGCTGGGCCTTGCGAACGCTGTGAAGCGCCGCGCGCAGCTCCGTGCGGGCGATCGGCGCGAGCGCGTCCGGATCGATCAGGTTGTCCGGCGGCCTGCCGGCGCCGATCAGCTCGGCGTGATGCTCGAAGCGCAGCCTGGTGATCACGCTGAACGCCTCGCGGAGGGCGTCGGCGACGCCCCGCTCGAGAGCCCCGATGCTCGCGACCGCCTCGATCCGGTCGAGCGTCGGTGAGATCGTCACCCGGTTCGCGAGGGCGTGGAAGCGGACCAGGTTTACGAGCGGCACGATCGCGCCCCGCTTCAGGTCGAGTCGTCCGGCGGCCTCGCCGTGACGCTCGACGGCGAGGTTTCCACGCAGCCCGAGGGCGACCGGGTAGCCGGTCGCCGTCCGCGCGAGCAGGCGCATGAAGTCGGGATGCTCGCGCGCAGCCCGCATCCGCTCGGCGAGGCTCGCCGTGATCGCCAGGCCGCCCGCGCTGGTGCGGAAGTCGAACGCCACCGATGCGCGGATCAGGCGCGACTCGTTGGGCACGCGCAGGCAGTCGTCGAATGTGCGCAGCCAGTCGGCCTTGGACATCCGCCACTGACGGTTGCCGGCGAGCACGTCGTTGTTGTCGATCCCGAAGCCGCACCGGGCGAGCCCGCCGTTCACCTCCCGGCCGAGGCGCTCGAAGTAGCCGTCGATGAGCTCCTGCGATCCCGGCTCGGGGGTCTCGTACGCGAGCGCGTTGTCCTGGTCGGAGGACAGCGTGAACTCGCGCCGGGCGGCGCTACCGAGGTCGATCCACGTCCACTGCATCGGCGCGGCTCCGTTCCGCGACAGCGAGAAGTCGATCAGCCGCGCGGTCAGCGCGTCGAGCTGGAGGCTGAGCACGCGGCCGATGTCGCGCGAGGGGACGCCGGCCCGCAACAGCAGCCGGAACAGCTGCGGCAGGTGCGACGCGGCCCGCTCCAGCACCTCCTCGTCGGCGGCGCCGAGGATCGTGTGACGCAGGGCGATCGGGCTACGGGCGTCCAGGCCGAGCAGGTCCGTCGCGGAGAGCATTCCGCTCACCCGCTCGCCGTCGAGCACGGCCACGTGCTCGGATCCCGCTGCGAGCATGTCGACGGTCGCCTCCACGGCGAGCTGCCCCACGGGCACGGTCGGAACGGGGGTGCGCGCGATCGAGCTGACATGAGCCTCGCCGGCGTCCTCGCCGCGTGCCATCCACCCGCGCAGGTCGGAGTCGCTGAGGAGGCCCAGCCGCTCCCCTCCGAGGCGGACGAGCAGCGCCGACACCTCGCCGGAGTCCAGCCGCCGGGCGGCGGCGCGGACCGAGGCGTCGGGCTCACAGAAGACGGCCGGGCGCATGATCGCCGACACGGGTGTCGTACCCACGTCGAGCAGCCCGTGGACCGTGTGACCGGAACGGGTCAGGCGCGTGCGCATCGTCCGTGCCACGTAGCTCACGCCGGCGTCCGTGGCGAGGACGCGCCTGGAGGCCGACGCGCTCAGCAGCGCACAACGCGAGGGCTCGCGGGCGCGGACGGTGAACGCGGGCGCCATTCCGCTCAACAGCGAGGGGTGCCCGAAGCACTCACCCGGCTCGAGCACCACGACCGACTCGCCCTCGTGCAGAAGCTCGAGCGAGCCGCTCAGCACGGCGTACAGGCCCGGCGCCGGCACGCCGTCCTCGATCAGAACGGGCTCACCGGCCTCCAGGCGGATCTCCCGCGCCCCGGTCACCGCCGCGGCGAGTTGTTCCGGGGTGAGCTCGTCGAACGGCGGCTGCAACGAGAGAAATGTGTCCAGGTGCTCCATGTCGAGCCCAACAATTGTGTTCAGATCTCGCCTGGGAGGCGTTTCGAGCACCTGGCAACCTGACCGGCACACGGGCAACTCCAGGTTGGGAGAGCATATGGCGGACGGCACCGGCTCGGGAATCCAAGACGAGCTCACCTACGAGCACGGCGGTCTGCCGAAAACGATCAACTGGTGGGGCGCGTTCGTGATCGGCCTCGCCGGCGTGATCCTCGTCGTCGGGATCGCGCCCGTGATGGTGACATCGCTCGGCGCGGCGTCGGTGCCGATCATCCTCGTGATCACACTCTGCGGCTGGCTGCTGTGCCTGTTCCTCGCCGAGCTCTCGGCGATGATGCCCGAGCGCACCGGCGGCTCGCCCGCGTATGCCTATCCGGCCTACAAGGATCGCTGGCCGCGCGTCGCCGAGCACGTCAACGGTTTCACCGCCTGGGCGTACTGGCTCGGCTGGTTCCCCGTGGCGCCGCTCAACATGATCCTCGCGTCGTTCTACATCGTGAACCGTTTCGGGCTCTCCGAAGCGGGCTTCACGCCGATCCACACGCCGATCGCGTGGTGGACGCTCGGGATATCGCTCGTCGGGCTCGTGCTGCTTTTCATCCCCGCCTACCGCGGGCTGCGATTCGGCACCGTGTTCGCGACCACGCTCGCGATCGTCTCGATGATCCCGCTCACGTTCATCGCGATCTCGTGGATCTTCAACACCGGCGTCGTCGACTTCAGCCAGCTCACACACTTCCGCCACACCGACGGAAGCGGGTTCTTCGCCAACCAGTTCCACCACGGGTGGTTCGCGATCGCGCTCGCGTTCTCGTTCCTGCTGACCTGGAACGTGATCGCGATGGAGGCCGCCGCGTGCTACGTCGGCGAGACCAAGGACCCCGACCGCGACGCGAAAATCGCGCTGAACCTGGAGGGCGGCTATGGGGTGTTCATCTACGTGGCGATCCCGGTCGCGTTCGTGATCGTGCTGGGCCTGAAGGCGCTCGGCAACCCGGCGCTCGTGGACCCCAAGACGATCTTCGTCCAATACGCGGCGAAGGTGTTCGGCGCCGGCCCCGGGTCGGAACTGCTGCAGTGGCTGATCGCCGTGATGCTGATCGTCGCGCTCGTGCTCTCAGCGCTGAACGCGATCACCGGCACGGCGCGCTCGCTTCACCAGATGTCAGTCGACGGCCAGTTCCCGCGGTTCTTCCAGCACACCAACTCGCACGGCGTGCCCGACCGCTCGATGGTCTTCAACGTGATCTGCTCGATGGCGGTCGTGTTCATGGGTGGCGCCGTGGAGATCTACACCTTCTCCAACGTGGGCTACCTGGCTTCGTTCATCCCCGTGCTGATCGGCTACTACCTCCTGCGCAGGCACAGGCCGAACGTGCGGCGGCCGTTCAAGTTGCCCGAGTGGATGAAGTACGCCGCCTTGGCTCTCGCGGCCGTGTTCACCGTCATCTATTTCGTGGGCGGACCGCTGTACGCGAACTGCACGTGCAACGCCGCGGGCCGCAAGACGCTGCCGTACTACTTCATCGGCTTCGTCGTGCTCGCGTCCTACTACCCGCTTTACCGGATGCGCAAGGCCTCCGACAGGAAGGCCGCTCTCGCCCAGGCGCCCGCGGGCGTCGCGACGCCCGGCACGCAGGCCTCGACGGAGGCAGCGAGCCCGTGAGCGTCGCTGCGCCCGTGACGCCCGTCGAGGACACGCGCGAGGTCGCTGGGCGCGACCCGGGCTACGCGCGCATCCTGCTCGCGACCGAAGGACGCGAGATCTCCGAGGAGGCGATCGAGCGGGTGGCCGAGCTGGCGGACCGCTCGGCTCCCACCGGCCCGACCGTCCGCGTGCTGTCGATCGCACGGGTGCACGGCGTCGCCTTCGGGCTGCCCAACCCCGGCCTGCTGCCGACCAGGAAGGAGCTCGACGACCAGCGGGCGATCGTCGCCGCGGCGATCAAGCGGCTGAAGCGAAGGGGCCTGTCCGCGAGCGGTCACGTGATCGGCACGCGCAAGGCCGCCGCGCGCATCTGCGACGAGGCGGTCGAGCACGAGTGCCAGGCGATCGTGATGGGCGCCGACCCCGATCGCAATCGCGTGATCGCCGACATGCTCTGGACGCAGGAGCCCCAGCGCGTGCGACGGCGTGCCCACGTGCCCGTGTTCCTGGTGCTCGCGGGCCAGGAGCCTGGAAGCTAGACGCGACGCCGCCCCGGGGTCCCGGCGTCAGCGCCCCGGCCCGGGCGCCGCCGGCAGTCCGTGGAGCCGCGCGAGCTTGATCGCGAGCTCGAGCGAGAGCAGGTCGTCGCGGTCCAGCTCGATTCCCGTCAGCTCCTCGATCCGGGCGAGCCGCTGGCGCAGCGTGTTCGGGTGAATGAAGAGAGCGCGCGCGCTCTCGATCACGCTGCGGCGCTCGGCCAGGTAGCGCTCGAGCGTGTCCAGCAGCGAGGAGCGGCGCCTGTTGTCGTAGGCGATCAGGGTGTCGACCGCCTCGCGCATGCGGTCGCGCGGCGCATCCTCGGCGTCGATGTGGACGAGGTAGCGATAGGCGCCCAGCTGCGAGTAGCCGATCGCACCTCCGTCGCGCAGCAGCGCCCGCCCGATCGTCGCCGCATCCAGCGCCTCGCGGTAGGCGCGGGTGGCCTCGGCACTCGATCCGTGCACCTGGCTGAGGCCGATCGCCGCTCGCGTCTCGAGGCCGAGCTCCCGGCACGCATGCAGCAGCTCCTCGACCCGCCCGGTTCTTGTGAGGCCGAGTGGCAGCGCCGCCCTGACCGGTCCGGGACCGGCCTCGATCGCGGCACGCGACGCCAGCGACGCCAGCCGCCGCCCCAGTGTCCCCGCCGCCTCGCGCCACTCCACCGAAGACGGCTCGACGCCGCCTGCGGGTTCCGCGCAGACCATCAGGAACGGCTCCGTGAGGTCGCAGCGAACCTCAGCGGCCTTGGCGACGGCGAACGCGGTGGCGCCGGCCGCGAGCGCCTCGAACAGATCCTTGACGATGTTGGCGTTCGTGAGGTGCGCGATCAGCTCCGCCCGCTTGATCGCGACCGCGGCGATGTGTGCGATCGCCCGGGCGAGCTCGGTGTCCTCGCCGCTGAACATCCGCGGCGCGGGGGAGCCGGCGCACAGCAGGCCGAGCCGCTCCCCCCGGCTGTCAGCGGCGTCAGCAGCAGGTCGCCGATGTCGAGCCCGGGCCACAGCGCCCGCGGGCTCGTCCCCGAGCCCCGCCCGTCGAGGGTGTCGAGCAGGAAGCCCGCCGCCGACAGCGTCGGCGGCGAGGACACACCGGCGGGGTCGGAGCTCAGCAGCTGCAGGCCGCTGCCCTCCGGATCGAGGCGGTAGACCTGGCAGAACTCCGCTTCCAGCAGCCGCCGGGTGCCCGTCGCGACGATCTGCCCGAGGTTCTCGGCATCGGTGGCCGAGGCGACTTCCCCGCCGAGCCCGGCGAGCCGCGTCAGCGTGTCCACGCGGCGTCGCTCGCGCTGGTAGAGCTGGGCGTTCTCGATCGCTCCGGAGACCAGCGAGGCGATGTGCACGAGCAGCTTCAACGTGTCCTCGGTGAACTCGCGGGGCGCCTCCGTGTGGAGCACGATCACCCCGAGCGTGTCGTTCGACCGCGCCAGGATCGGGACCGCGACCATCGACTGGAACTGCTCCTCCTGGAGCAGCGGCACGTATTTCATCCGCGGGTCCTCCATCGCGCGCTCACGGATGAACTCGGGGGTCCGGTGCCGGGCGACCCATCCGGTCAGCCCCTCCTCGATCGCGAGCTGGACGCGGCCGACGGCGTCCGCGAACACCTGCGAGGCGGCCCGTATCGTCAGGCGACCGTCTTCGAGGAGGTAGATGAAGCAGGCATGGCAGTCGGTCGCCTCGGTCGCGAGGTCGACCACGCCCTGCAACATCGGCCCGATCTCGACCGACGAGGAGACGAGCTTGATGACGCCGTAGAGGGTGTGGTTCTCCTCGCGGAGCCCACGGAGCTCGGTGACACTGGACATATGTGCGGACTGAACATGCTACCGGCCGCCAAGAGGAGACGGCGGCCATTGCCGGGCCGTTTGGGCTCGGATATACCTGCGTCGGATGACCGTGCCACCGAAGAACGCCGACGACGTCCGGCGCGTCGTCAGGGACGCGGGCGTCGAGTTCCTTTTCGCGCAGTTCGTCGACATGCACGGCAAGCCGAGCGCGAAGCTCGTGCCGGCGGACCATCTCGACGACCTCCTCGAGGACGGCGCCGGCTTCGCCGGCTTCGCCGCCGGCGACATCGGCCAGGGTCCCGACTCTCCTGACCTGATCGCCGTGCCCGATCCGGCGAGCCTCACGATCCTGCCGTGGCGCCCGAACGTCGCCCGCTTCGCCTGCGACGTGACGGTCGAGGGAGAGCCCTGGCCCTACTGCCCACGGACGATCCTGCGCTCGGCGCTCGAGCGTGCGGCCGCGCTCGGCTACGAGCTGAAGGTCGGGGCCGAGCTCGAGTACTTCCTGCTCCGTCGCGGCGCCGGCGGCGGGCTCGAGCTCGCCGACGCGCTCGACACGCTCGAGCAGCCCTGTTACGACATGCGCGCCCTCACGCGCGGGCTCGACTTCGTGATGACCGTGTCCAAGGCGGTGACCGGGCTCGGCTGGGACAACTACGCGACCGACCACGAGGACGCCAACGGGCAGTTCGAGCAGAACTTCGCGTTCGCCGACGCGCTGACGACGTGCGATCGGGCCGTGTTCTTCCGCTACATGGTCGAGTCGCTCGCCAACGAGCGTGGCCTGATCGCGACGTTCATGCCGAAGCCGTTCGCCCACCTGACCGGCAACGGCTGTCACTTCCACGTGAGCCTGTGGCGGGACGGCCAGAACCTGTTCGAGCGCGACCCCGCCGAGGACCCTCGCGGCCTGGGCCTCTCGGCGCTCGCGTACGGCTTCCTCGGTGGCCTGAAGGCACACGCCAAGGCCTACATCGCGCTCACCGCCCCGACCGTCAACTCGTACAAGCGCCTCGCCGTCGGGGCGCCTGCCAGTGGCGCCACCTGGGCCCCGGCGTATGTCAGCTACGGGTACAACAACCGCACCCAGATGCTTCGGATCCCGGCGCCGGGACGGATCGAGGACCGCACCGTCGACGGCTCCTGCAACCCCTACCTGGCTGCGACGGCGATGATCGCGGCGGGACTCGACGGGATCGAGCGCGGGCTCGACCCCGGCGAGCCGAACTCCGTCAACCTCTACACGCTCAGCGACGACGAGCGCGCGGCGGCCGGGATCGAGCGTGCTGCCGGCGAACCTGCTCGACGCCACCCGGGAGCTCGAGCGCTGTGAGGTACTCCGCTCGGCCCTCGGCAGCACGGGTGGGCGGGGACCTCATCGGGACTACGTCGACTACTTCGTCGAGGTCAAGCGGCGGGAAGTGCAGGCGGCCCACGAGCAGATCACCCCGTGGGAGCTCGACCGCTACCTGCAGCTGTTCTAGCGGTCGGTCGGCAGCTCGCCGCCGCCGGGCCCGCACGCGCCTTCGCACGGTCTCCCGGGACTAGGAGACGAGCCGGACCTCGGCCGTCGAGGAGCGCCGCAGCCGGCGCGCGAAGCGGTTGCCGCCGAGCGTCATGCGGTGGTAGGGAAGCAGGACCACCTTGAACTCGCGCTCGGCCGCCCACGTCACGAGCGGCGGCTCGGGACAGCCGACGAGCACCGTGAACGTCGCCTTCGCGGCGACGGAGCCGAGCAGGTCCCGCGCCTGCGCGAGCTCGCGCTCTGCTTCCTCCCGGACGGCGATGTTGTAGGGCCCCTCGCCGCCGCCCCTGCCCCAGCGCATCGGCCTGGCCTGCGGGGCGAGCGTGATCACCGTCAGCCGGCTGCCCGCGTTGGCGAGCTCGGCCGCCTCGCGCATCGCCGCCCGGCCGCTGTCGCACGGCTCGAAGAGGGCCAGCGCGCGCGGACCGCGGCCCTCGTCGGAGCCCCCGTCCGCGTCATCGATCGTGCCTTTCGCCGGCGCGGCACCGATCCCGCCCATGCCCGCCAACACTACTACCCGGCGCTGGGCCGACTCCTCCACCCCGCAGCGGCCCGACGCTAGGATGGCGCATGTCCTTCACCACCATCGAGGTGGACGCGCTCGGCGCCCGCGGCGAGATCGCCCTCAACCGCCCGGACAAGCTGAACCCTCTCGGTACCGGGACGCTGCACGAGCTCATCGCCGCGGCGGCGTGGTTCGACGAGCGCCCCGACGTGAAGGTCGTGCTCGTGAGCGGGAGGGGCCGGGCGTTCAGCGCGGGAGCCGACGTGTCGCTGTTCGCGGGATCCCAGCCCGAAGGTGCCGTCGCGATCGCGGGGGGCCGGGAGGCGGCCGACGCCGGTCGGCAGATGGCGGAGGCGATCGAGTCGATGCGGGCCGTCACGGTTGCGTCCATCCACGGGCATTGCGTCGGCGGCGCGGTCGTGCTCGCGGCCGCCTGCGACCTTCGCGTCGCGGCCAGCAGCACCCGTTTCTCGATCCCGGAGGTGGACCTCGGGATTCCGCTCGCCTGGGGCGGCATCCCCCGACTCGTGCGCGAGATCGGACCCGCGATGACGAAGGAGCTCGTGATGACGTGCAGGGCGTTCTCGGCCGCGGAGGCCGAGCGGCTCGGCCTCCTGAACAGGGTCGTCGAGGACGAGCGGCTCGCCGAGGTGGTCGAGGAGCTTGTGGTGAATCTGCTCCAGAAGTCGACCCTGACGCTGCTGGCGACCAAGCGGGCAGTCAACGCCGCGGCCCGCGAGATCGCCTCGACGGCGGGGGCGTGGAGCGATGCCGATACGCTGCTGGGCGCGTTCGCCGACCCCGAGTCGCGGGCCGTGGGCCGTGACTACATCCAGCGTGTGACGCGCGCCTGAGCGTGGACGCCGCGCGATGAAACCGGCTCATTTGATGACGAGGATCTGCGGATGTGTGGCGAGCAGCGTCTGGGTGAACACGTAGTTGAAAGCGAACACAGCGGTCAGCGCCACGACGACGGCCTCGTTGACCGCGCGTCCGACCCCCTCGGCTCCCCCTGATGCCGTCATGCCCTTGTAACAACAGACGATCGCGATGATCGCCCCATAGATCGTCGTCTTCAGGACCGATCCCCACAGGTCGGTGACAGATGCATTGGCGAACAGCGTGGTCCAGAAGGGTCCGAGCGCCTGCCCATTCACCACGGCTGCCAGGATTCCGCCGAAGATGCCGAACAGCAACGCGTAGAGGTCGAACAGCCCCGTCACGATCATCAACGCGAGGAAGCGGGGAACGACGAGGTTCTTGACGGGGTCGATCCCCAGGACCTGCAGAGCGTCGAGCTCCTCGCGCACCTTGCGTGCGCCGAGGTCCGCAGTGATCGCGGTGCCGGCCACGCCGACGACGACAACCCCCGTGACGCTCGGCCCGATTTCGCGGATCGCGGCGAGGACGAAGAACCCGCCGAGGCGGTCCAAGGCCCCAAAGATCGTGAGGAAGTTGGCCGCCTGCAGACCCGGGGCGCCGTAGCAGATCGCGACCGTCGAGATCAGCAGCGGGAACCACACCAGGCGCATCGCGAACAGGAACTGGGACACAAACTCGCCCCCGTACGGATATGGCGCCCGCACGGCCGAGGCGATCGTCCGCGCGGTGAGGATCACCATCTCGCCGAGCTCCTCGATCTGGCCGCGCGCCGGGTGCGAGAGCCGCCCGAGCAGCGCGGTCGCCGTCGGCGAGGTCGTAGGAGGACCGCTCCCCCGGATCGCCATTGGCACACTGTACTAGTTCACTAGTAGACCCGATGCCCGGCCCCTCGCGACGGTACTGTTCGGGTATGCCAGGCGAGGAGACGGTGACGGGCATCGGGGCCTCGATCGACCGGAACGCGGAGGTGCCCTTGGGCGTGCAGCTGGGCTGGGCGCTCCGTGCGGCGATCCTCGAGGGGCGGTTTCCCGCCGGGGGCCGGCTGCCGGCTCTGCGGGAGCTCGCTGAGGCGGCGGGGATCAACGTCAACACCGCCCGTGCGGTGTATCAGCGACTGGATCGAGAAGGTCTCGTCGAGAGCCGTCAGGGCAGCGGCACGTTCGTGCGGACGGCGCTCGGCCGCCGCGACGATGTCGGCTTGATCGCTGCCAGCGCTGCACACCAGGCGAGCGAATACGGCGTGGATCCGCGCGAGGTGGCGGCGGCGCTGTACACGATCCAGGCCAAGGACGCCGGCGCAGGCGGAGGCGACGCCGCGCGGCGGCGAGCGTTGCGGCTCCAGGTCGGCGTGCTCGAGCAGGCACTCGGGGAACTCCAGTCGAGCGGGCGGGCTGCGACGGCGTCGCCGATAGGCCGAACGGGATCGACCAGCTCGGGTCCGGCTCTGCAGACCGTCGAGCAGCTGCAGGAGACGCGCGACGAGCTCGTCCGCCGGCTCGCCTCCTCGCAGGGCGCGCTCGACGAGCCGGTTGACGGCGATCCCGCGACCGATCTCCACCCGGCGAGGGCGCCGGGCACACCGACGGGCAAGCGGACGATCACCGGAAAGGCCGAGGCCAAGCCCGGCGGGAGGATCGCCGCCAGGCCCGCCACCGCGAGCGGCTGACGGCGGATCAGGTCGGCCACGGGACCTGCTTCGTCAACGGATCATCCGCCGCCTGGTCGGATCGTACTCCCAGACCGCCAGACCGATCAGGAGCGCGACGACGAGCCCGCTGAGGGCCAGCGCCGGGACGTCGCCGCCGAGCAGCGATAGCAGGGCGAGCGCCGCGATCGCGCCTGCCCGCTTGGCACTGCGGGAGCCGATCATCCGCTGGCGAAAGAGCACCTCGCCGAGCAGGAACAGAATCGGGCCGCCGAGCACGCAGGCAACGCCGACGGCGCCCAGCGTCGAGCTCGTATGTGCGATCACGAGGTCGTCGCCGACGGCGGAGAGGATCACCCCAGCGACGATCGGTATGTGCAGGTAGGTGTAGCCGTCCCGCGCGAGTGCCCCGGCATCGTTGCGCTCGACCATGTCGCGCCGGGAGCCGACAGCGACCTCGTCGAAGTAGAGCCACCACAGCGCTGCCGCCTCGGCGAAGGCGACCGCGAGCGAGACCGCGACCAGACCCCTCAGCCCGGCGGCCGTCGCCGTCGCGCCGGTGACGACGATCGACTCGCCAAGGGCGATGATGATGAACCCCTGGCAGCGCTCCGCGAAGTGGCCTCCCTCGATCTCGTAGTCGCCCGTGCGCGAGCGTCCGAGCCGCGGCGTCCAGTAACCGGCGAAGGGCGCGGCGAGATCGATCGCCAGCGCGGTCCCCCAGAACGCGAGCTGGGTCCGAGCGCCGAGGCCGCCGAGGATCCAGAGCGTGCCCGATAGCGCGCTCCACGCGACGATCCGCTCGAACGTGCGCCGCAGGCTGTACCCGCGCGGGAGCATCAGCATCGCCGCCACGTTGCGCCCGACCTGCAGGGTGACGTAGGCGATCGCGAACAGAAGCCGGTCGCCGCCGAACGCGTCCGGGATCGCGGCGGCCATCAACAGGCTCGCGAGCATCGCCACCATCAGCGTCATCCGCACCCGTGTGGAGTTGGGGTCGAACCAGTTGACCATCCAGGTCGTGTAGATCCACGCCCACCAGATCACCAGCAGCAGGAACGCCGCATGGGCCGCGCCGACCCAGCTGAGGTCGCCGATCAGCAGGTTCGACAGCTGCGTGACCGCGAACACGTACACGAGGTCGAAGAACAGCTCGACGGCCGTCGTCGGTTGCTCGGAGCCGTCGCGGGCGCGGAGGTGCGGGATCGCCTCGGCGCTCATCGCCGCGCCCGCGGCGCCGGGGCAGGCGTCCTCGCCCGCAGCGCCAACTCGAGCTCGAACCGCCGCTCGGGGTCCTCGAGGGCACGGCCCAGCAGCTCTCGGAGCCGGCGCATCCGGTAGCGAACCGTCTGCGGGTGAACGCCGAGCTCAGCCGCGACGGCCTTCTGCGAGCCGCGGTGGCGCAGCCAGGCCAGCAGCGTCTGCTCCAGCCTCGCGCGGCTGCGCTCGCTCTCCCCTCGCAAGGGCGCAAGCGTCCGCTGACGCAGCGTCCCGATCACGTCCGGCGCGGCCAGCAGCGCGATGTCCGCGAGGCGCTCCTCGGCGACGACCACCCCTCCCCGCCCCGATGCCAGCTGGCCCGCGAGGCGCGCAAGGCGAAGCGACGCGAGCGCGTCGGCGGGCGCGACCGACGGGCCGAGGGCGATCGCCACGTCCAGGCGCTCGGCGACTGCGTCCGCCTCCTTCGCCAGCCGGACCGGGTCCGGCACGACCACGCAGGTCGTCCCGCCGATCTCGCCATGTAGGGTCTCGCCGCTCAGCCGCCGCCCGACCCTGGCGCCGTCGCCGTCGCCGCCTGCGACGACGAGGCAGGCGAGCCTGGCGGGCAGCGGCCAGCGTGCCTCGGCGGCGGCCCGCGCGAGCGTCCCCGGCTCAGGGGCCGGGTCGCCCAGCAGCGCCGAAACCAGCGTCCCCCGCCGTCGCTCCAGCTCGCCGGCGCCGTCGAGCTGTGCTTCGGCGTACCCCTCCACCGACTCGGCGGCGAGCTGATCGAGGTAGGCGAACATCGCCTCCGCGAGGCGGCTCTGGGCATCGGGACTCGCGCCCGCGCGGGCGGCGGCCCGGCTCATCCGCCGCCACGCGACGCGAGCGCCGACTCGATAAGCGGACTGGAGCGCGTCGAGGCTGCGCCCCGCCCGGTGCTCGCCGTAGCCCAGCTGCCGGTAGACGGCAGGCGACTCGTGTTCGGAGGCCCCGATGAAGCGACGCAGCGCCACCTCCGTGCCCGAACGGATGCCGTGTCCGAAGGCGCCACGCAGCGGTCGCGCGTAATCGGGGACCTCGCGCTGGATCGCGGTCACGATCTCGTTCGCGAGCGCCGGCAGCTCCTCGCCGATGGCGGCGACGGTCTGCGGGTCCAGCCAGCTGTTTGTGCTGCCGGCATAGGTTGGCCACGATTGGTTGCTCGCCATGGCGCAAGAAACATACCGTGGCGTCAATTAAGGTCGCGGGCATGAGCGACCCCAGCCCGATCCGGCTTGCCGGGCCGTCCACGTCGACTCGGGGCGAGCACGACGAGCCCGGCGTCTCCTTCCCGCTCCTCGACGGCCATCGCTCCACGAGTGCCACGGGTCGAGCGGTGCTGGCCGATGCCGCCGCGCCGGTGGACCCGGGGCTCGAGCGACGGATCCGCTCGGCGACGGACTGGCGCAGCGACTACATCGCGCTCGTGCGTGAGCTCACGCTCGCGTGCGCCCATCCCGACGCGGCACTTGCGATCGCCGCCGCCGGCCTCGAGTCGATGCGCTCTCGCCTCGTCGTCGCAGGCGCGGGGGAAGCCGTGCCCCTCGCGAGAGCCCTCGACACGCTCGAGCCCGCCGGCGAGCTCGGCACGGAGCTGATCACAGGCGCCTCGCGGCGGGTGAGGACGCTGCGTGTCCCCTACCGCGGCCGCGACCTCGAGGGCGTCGAGCTCTCCGAGCAGCTCGAGCGGTGGGTGGAGGCTGGCTGCGTCGAGCCCTCCTTCGCGACCGCGATCAGGCTCGTCAGCGACAACCCCGACTGGCTCGCCCTGCGGGGACGGACGATCGCGCTGGTGGGCGCCGGTGCGGAGATCGGGCCGCTGGCGCCGCTGTCTGCGTGGGGGGCCGACGTCGTGGCCCTCGATGTCCCTCGGCCGCAGCTGTGGGAGCGTGTCGGCGAGATCGCCCGGCGTGGCGCGGGAACCGTCCGGATCCCGCTCACGCCCGACGACGGCGCCGGTGTCGACGTCCTGCGATCGCTGCCCGAGACGCGTCGCTGGCTCGAGCAGGCGAGCGGCGAGGGCGGCCTCGTGCTCGGCATGTACGCGTATGCCGATGGCGGCAGGCACGTCCTCCTGAGCGGCGCGTTCGACGTCCTCGCCGAGGACCTCCTCGCGGGCGGGCAGGCGAGCGGCGTCGCGTTCCTGGCCACACCCACCGATGTCTTCCTCGTGCCGGGCGAGGCGGTCGCCCATGCCCGCCGCGCCTACGCCGATCGGCGCCTGCGCAAGGTCGCCCAGGCGCCGCTCCAGGCGCTCTCGCGCGGGCGACTGTTCGCCCCTGCCTACCGCCAGCAGGTCGCCGTCGCGGACGCGCTCGTCAAGCAGCAGGGGCCCAACTACGCGATCGCCAAGCGGCTGCAGCGCTGGCGGGGGGTCGTGAGCGACGCCGCCGGCCACCGGGTCTCCTTCAACGTCGCTCCCGCCACGTGGACGAGGTCGGTCACGAACAACCGCATCCTCGCGGCGGCCTACGGCGGCGCCAGTCGCTTCGGGATCGAGGTCTTCCGGCCTGAGACGACCCGCGTGCTGATGGCGGCGATGCTCGTCCACGACCTCCAGCAGGGGCGTTCGTTCGCGAGCGACCCTGAGCGCCTGTTCAGCGACGGCGCGGCGCATGGAGGCCTCTGGCGCGCCGCCTACGAGCCCCGCTCGGCCCTTGGCATCGCCGCGCTGGCCGGGATGCCGGCCGCGGTGCTGCAGCGCGGCCGTTAGCGGGCGCTCGACCCGGCGCCGCGTCTAGCCCTCGCTGACCGCCGTGATCGGGTCGGAGAGCCCGAGTGACCACACGGCCATCCCGTGGAGGTGCTCGCCGACCGCGAGTGCCGCGCGCTGGAGATAGGAACGCTGGTCCGACCACCACAGCGTCGAGCCGTCGCTGAGCTCGGCCGTCCACTCGCCGATCGAGCTCCTGTAGCGAGCCGTGGCGTGGTCGGCGCCGACGAGCTGACGAGCTCGCGCATCGCTGACCTGGACGTTTTCGTGGGGGCGCCACGCGTAGCCGTAGCCCGCGACGCCGAGGTCGATCTTCGCCGCCGGGATCGATTCGAGCACCACCGCGAGGCCCGCCCGGGTCCACGCGAGCGAGCCGACCGGGCCCGGCTGGTTCTCCCAGGGACCGTGCTGGTCGTATGCCATCAGCGTGATTTCCTCGGCGGCGCCGCCGAGCGCCGCGAGCTCGTAGCCGCTCGCCAGGTACTGGCTCGGCCTGGTGTAGTTGGTCACGTCGACATCGACACGTGCGCCGGGCGGGAGATCCGCGCGGAGGGCCTTCACGAACGCGACGAGGCCGCCCGCATCGCGGCGCAGGAGCGACTCGAGGTCGACCGAGACGCCGTCCCAACCCTCGCTCGTGACGTAGCCGGCCAGCTGCCCCGCGACCGCGGCGATGTGTTCTTCGTCGCCGAGCATCGCGTAGGCGGTCGGCTCGTAGAAGTCTTCGATCGTCTCGTCGAAGTTGCCGATCAGGAGCATCGCCTGCAGGTGCTCGGCGTGGGCGCGCGCGAGCTGGGCCCGCGCGTGGGCATCCGGGGCGGTCACGGCCGCGCCGGAGCTCAGCAGGTTGACGCCGTCGACCCCGACCGTCGAGATCGCCGCCGCGCTGGCGTCGATGCGATCCAGCGGTCCGCTCTCTTCCTGGAAGGCGAGCACCGGAAGCTGGCCGCCGCTGGCGGTCGCCGTCGCGCTCGTCGCGGCGGCAGCGCTGAGGAGCGCCGCGCACGCCAGCGCAGGCAAGCTGATCCACGGACGCCGCGATGCACCTATCACCATCGCCCGGATGCTAGGGCAGCGCTCGAAGCCGGCCTACGCCGGTCTGGACTCGACGGTGACGCCCTCTGCGAGATCGCGGCGCGGGGCGGCCGCGAGGACGTTGGAGCGGACCGTCGCGAGCACGACGCCCACCGAGATCGCGACGAGGGCGGCGGCGACCCAGAACGCGAGGTGATAGCCACCGGTCAGCGCGGCGGCCTGCGTGCGGCCGTCGGCGAGCAGGCGATCGCTGCGCGAGGTCGACAGCGTCGCGAGCACCGCCAGGCCGAGCGCGCCGCCGATCTGGGCGCTCGTGTTCACGAGCCCGGATGCGAGGCCGGCGTCCTGCGGAGGGGTGCCCGCCATCGCGATCGTCATCAACGCGGGGAAGCAGAGGCCTGCGCCGACGCCGAGCAGGAGCATCGAGGGCATCACATGGACCACGTAGCCACCCCCGACCGGCACGATCGCGAACAGGACCAGGGCGAGCCCGATCAGCAGCAGGCCGGGGACGAGCGTGGCGCGAGCCCCGAAACGGGCGAGCACGCGATCTGAGTAGCGGATCGAGAGCAGCCCCATCGTCAGCGACACCGGCAGGAACGCCAGCCCGATCTGCAGGGCGTCGTAGGCCAGCACCCGGCGCAGGTAGAGGGCGCCGAGGAAGAACACCCCGAACATGCCGGCCACCGACAGGACCTGGACGGCGTTGGCAGAGGTCAGGTTGCGCGAGCGGAAGATCCGCAGCGGCACGAGCGGGTTGCCGGCCGTGGCCTCGCGGAGGATGAACGCCGCCAGCAGGGCGAGCGAGATCCCGCCGAGCCCGAGCGTCCGCGCATCTGCCCAGCCGCGTTCGGCGGCCGGCACCACGATCGTGTAGACGCCCAGCATCAGCGAGCTCGTGATCAGCAGCGCCCCCGGCACGTCGGCGCCGGCGCCCAGGCCGATGCCGGCATCCGGTTCGAGCAGCCGCGCGGCCAGTAGCGCGGTGAGCACACCGATCGGGACGTTGACGAAGAAGATCCAATGCCAGTCGATCGACTGGGTGATCACGCCTCCCGCGAGCAGCCCGATCGAGCCGCCGGCCGAGGCGACGAATGCGTACACCCCGATCGCCTTCGCCTGCTCGCGCGGATGGGGGAACAGCGTGACGATCATGCCGAGGATCACCGCCGAGGTCAACGCGCCGCCGATCCCCTGGATGAAGCGCGCGGCCACCAGCATGGATCGACTGCCGGCCAGCCCGCAGGCCAGGGATGCGGCGGTGAACACTCCGATGCCGGCGAGGAAGATCCGCCGCCGGCCCGCGAGGTCGCCGAGCCGCCCGGCCAGCAACAGCAGCCCCCCGAAGGAGATCAGGTACGCGTTCACCACCCACGCCAGGCTCGCCGTCGAGAAATGCAGGTCGTCCTGGATCGAGGGCAGGGCGACGTTGACGATCGTCACGTCGAGGACGATCATCAGCATCCCGGCGCAGAGGACGTACAAGGCGACCCAGCGCGGGTCCCTCGATGCGCTCCGCTCGCTGCGCGCGGCGGCCGCGCTGTTCACGCCCCGGCTCCGATCGATGCCAGTGCCCTGCCGAGCGCGTCCATCAGCTCGCGCGTCCCATGCTCCCGTGCGGCGGGCGTGTCCAGACCGTCGAGGAACACGCCCTGCTCGACGAGCGTCAGGCGCGTCCCCGTCCCCTCCGGCTCGACCTCGACCGTGGCGAGCGAGACGGAGATCCGCTCCTCGCCGTGGTGCATGTCGTAGGTGTAGACGATCCGCCGTCCCTCGACGATGTCCTGGTAGACGGCGTCGAACGTGTACCCCGGCTCGTCGGCGATCGCGATTGCCAGATGCTCGCGACCGCCGACACGGAAGTCGAGCGTATGGGAGCCCTCGGGCTTCTCCGCCGGTCCGAACCAGCGCGTCTTCGCCGCCTGATCGGCCCAGGCCTCGAAGACGCGGGCCGGTGCGGCCTCGTAGTGACGGACGATGTTGAACGCCGCGTGGTTCATCGAGCTCTCGCTCATTGCTTGCTCCCTTCCGGTGGGTCGTCGTTGTCCTCGGCGAGGTACTCGCCGAGGTGGTCCAGCTGCTCCTCCCAGAACGTCCGCCGCTCCGAGATCCAGCGCTCGGCGGTTCGCATCGTCCGCGGCTCGATCGTGCAGGTCCGCACGCGGCCGACCTTCTGCGAGCGCACGAGCCCGCTGTCCTCGAGCACATGCAGGTGCTGGACGACTGCCGCCAGCGTGATCTCGAGCGGCTGGGCCAGCTGGCTGACGGACGCCGGTTCGCGGCTCAGGCGGTCGAGGATCCTGCGCCGGGTGCGGTCGCCGAGCGCCTGGAAGATGAGGTCGATGTCGGGCTCCGCCATCCCATATTGCTTAAGCATCGACTTAAGTATAGCGCGCAGGGCAGGGTGCCGGAGCCGGACCTCGCACGGCTCGATGGTTTCGTCGCGACGCAGCCATTGGGGAACGGTGATGTATCCTGCCCCGCAAGGAGGCCAACAGGGCGTTGAGCGGCTTCATCTCGCGAGGTTTCAAAGGCCGGGGACGCGCCTCCGCGGAGACGGCCGCGCGGCTGCCGCCGGGCCAGTATGCGGAGTCGGGCTTTCCGGTCCTGACCGCGGGACCGACGCCGGCGGTGCGCACGGACGACTGGCAGTTCACGATCGACGGCATGGTCGGGCGCAGCCGCGAGTGGACGTGGGAGCAGTTCCACGAGCTGCCTTTCGAAACGGTTCCCTGCGACATCCACTGCGTCACCAAGTGGTCGAAGCTCGGGACGAGCTTTGGCGGGGTCTCCGTCGACGTTCTGCTCGCCGACACGGCACCCCAGGGCGCCTACACGATGGCCCATTGCCACGGCGGCTACACGACCAACGTCGCGATCGACGACCTCATCGGCGGCAAGGCATGGGTCGTG
This sequence comes from uncultured Solirubrobacteraceae bacterium, assembly GCA_963743505.1. Lineage (GTDB taxonomy): Bacteria > Actinomycetota > Thermoleophilia > Solirubrobacterales > Solirubrobacteraceae > Palsa-744. The sequence goes on from CAVUPZ010000006.1 coordinate 463,240, forward strand.
ACCGAACACGAGGGCGCCCCGCTGCCGCGCGAGCATGGCGGGCCGGCTCGCCTGCTCGTCCCTCACCTCTATTTCTGGAAGAGCGCGAAGTGGGTATCCGGACTGCGTGTCATGGATCACGAGGAGCCCGGGTTCTGGGAGGAGAACGGCTACCACATCCGCGGCGACCCGTGGAAGGAGCAGCGATACTGGAACGACTGACGCCGGTCGCCCAGCGCGCGCCGGGAAGCTGGCAGATCGGAACGCTTACCTCCGTCAAGGAGGAGACGCCGCGCGTGAAGTCGTTTCGGATCTCGGTGCCGATGTGGATGGCTCACCTGCCGGGACAGCACTACGAAGTGAGGCTGACCGCCGAGGACGGCTACCGCGCCCAGCGCTCCTATTCGATCGCCTCCTCGCCGCTCGACGAGGGCGAAGTCGAGCTCACGATCGACCGCCTCGACGACGGCGAGGTCTCGCCCTACTTCGACGACGTGCTCGAACCCGGCGACGAGGTCGAGCTGCGCGGCCCCTTCACCTCCTACTTCGTCTGGCGCGGCGAGAGCCCGGTCCTGCTGCTGGGCGGAGGCTCGGGGGTCGTGCCGCTGATGTCGATGCTGCGCCATCGACGCCGGACGATGCCCGAGCTGCCGATGCTGCTCGTCTACTCGGTGCGTACGCCCGAGGAGGTGATCTACGCGCCGGAGCTCGGCGAGGACACGGTGCTGACGTTCACCCGCAATGCGGCTGACGGCTGGAGCGGCCACCGCGGACGCATCGACGCCGCGATGCTCGCGCCGATCGTGCCGCTGTTCGTGGCGGGGATCGCGTTCGTGTGTGGCTCGAACGGCTTCGTCGAGACCTGCTCGCGGCTGCTGCTCGAGTTGGGCTTCGCTCCCGAGCGCGTCCGCACCGAGCGCTTCGGCCCGAGCGGCTAGCTCCCCGACCGCGGGTCGATACGAATTTTTACGGATGCGGGCGCCAGCGTTAGTACGGTGGGTGTGATGCAGAGCGTTCGCGGCCGATGAGCTCGACCCAGAACCCGCCCCTGGCGCATCCTGAGCCGCCCAGTCGTGGTGGTGCGGGTCCGCGGCCGGGCATCGTCGCCCGGCTGGCCCGCATGGCGACAACGCACCGCCGCCGCGTCGTGATCGGCTGGGTGATCCTGCTTTTCGGCACGCTGGGCGCCTCGGGGGCCATCGGCACCCGCTTCGCGAACAACTTCTCCCTGCCGGGAACGGAATCCCAGCACGCTGCGGACGTCCTCAAACGAGACTTCCCCGCACAGGCCGGCGATTCCGACCAGATCGTGCTGGCCACGCGCCAGGGACTCGTCACCGACCCCGCGGTGCGCGCCCGCGCGGAGGCGATGCTCGCAACCGTGGCGACGCTTCCGCACGTGACCAGCGTCGTCAGCCCCTTCACCGCCCGGGGAGCGCATCAGGTCTCGCCGGACGGGACCGTCGCCTTCGCGACCGTGAACTTCGACGAGCGCGCGAACGTGCTCCCGACGTCCGCCACCGAACGCGTGATCGCGACCGCCAAAGCGGCCGCGACGCCGACGCTTCAGGTGGCACTCGGCGGTCAGGCGATCGAACAGGTGCAGAAGCCCGCCCTCGGGGCGACCACCGCGGTGGGCCTGCTCGCGGCGATCATCGTGCTGCTCGTCACGTTCGGATCGTTCGTGGCGATGGGCCTGCCGATCGCGACCGCCCTGCTCGGGCTCGGCACCGGCATCGGGCTCGCGGGGCTCGCCTCGCAGGTGATCGACATGCCGGACTTCGCGACCCAGCTGGCCGCGATGATCGGCCTCGGGGTCGGGATCGACTACGCGCTGTTCATCGTCACCCGCTTTCGCGAGAACTACCTCGCCTCGGGGGATGTCGACGGCTCGGTGCTCGGCGCCATGGACACGGCCGGTCGAGCCGTGCTGTTCGCCGGGGCGACCGTGATCATCGCGCTGCTCGGCCAGTTCGCCCTCGGTGTGGACTTCCTGTATGGGCTGGCCGTCGCCTCCTCGCTGACCGTGCTGATGACGATGCTTGCGGCGCTGACGGTGCTGCCGGCGCTGCTGTCCCGCTTCGGCGAGCGCATCGCCCGACGCCGCGGCGGGGGCGGGCGGGCGAGGCGCCTCGGCCGGGCCGTCCGCAGCGAGCCCGCCGTCGGCAGCGAGCCGGCGCCCGCCGGCGAGCCCGCGGGCGGGCCCGGCTTCTGGTCGCGCTGGGCGGTGGTGATCGAGCGCCATCCCTGGCCGGGGGCGATCGTCGGGCTCGTGGTCATGCTCCTGCTCGCCTCACCGGTGCTGGCGCTGCGCCTCGGCAACAGCGACGCGGGCAACAACCCGACCAGCCAGACCACACGACAGGCCTACGACCTGCTGGCCAAGGGCTTCGGCCCGGGGTTCAACGGGCCGCTGCAGGTGGTGGCCACGCTACCGAGTCCCAACGACGCGCAGGCACTGGCGGCCGTCGCCGCCGAGCTGCGCGCAACGCCCGACGTGGCCTCGGTCGCCCCGCCGCGGCTCAGCCCCCACGGCCTGACGGCGGTCTTCAACGTCTATCCGCACTCGGCGCCGCAGGCGCTCGCGACGAGCGAGCTCGTGGGCACGCTCCGCGGGCACACGCTGCCGCCGCTTGCCGCGCGGACGGACACGACGCTGCTCGTCGGCGGGACGAACGCGATCACGATCGACTTCACGCACGTGCTCTCGAGCAAGCTGCCGCTGTTCATCGGCATCGTCGTGCTCCTCTCCGCCCTGCTCCTGTTCGTCGTGTTCCGCTCGCTGGTGATCCCCCTGCAGGCCGCCGCGATGAACCTGCTCTCGATCGGCGCCTCGCTCGGCGTCGTGGTCGCGATCTTCCAGTGGGGCTGGCTCGGCGGGATCTTCAACGTGAAGGGCGCGCCGATCCAGGCGTTCATCCCGGTGATGCTGTTCGCGATCGTGTTCGGTCTCTCGATGGACTACGAGGTGTTCCTCGTTTCGCGGATCCACGAGGAGTGGACGCACAGCCGCGACGCCCGCCAAGCGGTCACCCACGGCGTCGCCTCGACCGGCCGGGTGATCACGGCGGCCGCGACGATCATGATCTGCGTGTTCCTGTCGTTCGTCCTCGGTGGCGAAAGGATCCTCGAGCTGTTCGGGCTGAGCCTCGCAACCGCGGTGTTCCTGGACGCCTTCATCGTCCGCAGCCTGCTGCTGCCGTCGGTCCTGCAGATCCTGGGTGCACGGACGTGGGCGCTGCCGGGGTGGCTGGAAGCGCGGATGCCCCACATCGAACTCGAGAGCGAGATCCCGGCCCGAGCGGCCTTCGAGGACGGCTCGGCGTGAGGCCCGCGCCGCTCGATCCCCTCCACGGCTGAAAGGAGCATCTATGTCCGCATACAGCGTCAAGAACCTCAAGGAGGTCGAGGACTCCGCGGCGGGCAGCTCCTCCGGTGTCGAAGCCCGCTTCGCACGCAAGCACCTCGACTCGGACGAGCTCGGCGTCAGCTACTTCCGCTACGCGCCGAACCATCGCTCGCAGATGGGCCACCACCACCGCGAGCAGGAGGAGGCCTACGTCGTCGTCGGCGGCTCGGGCCGGCTGAAGCTGGACGACGAGATCATCGACCTCGGCCCATGGGACGTGATCCGCGTCGCCCCTGCGGTCGTGCGGGCATTCGAGGCTGGTCCTGATGGACTCGAGGTGATCGCGGTGGGCGGGCACAAGCCCGAGGACGGGGACGGGGTGCGGGTCCCGGACTGGTGGACCGACTAGCGGCGCGAGGCTCACGCCCGCGGGCTGGCGCCGCCGTCCAGCAGCGTACGCACCGTGTCCCGAAAGGGGCCGGTCGTGAAGCACTGCGGCTCGGCGAACTCCTCCATCGTCAGCGCTCCCTCCCAGCTGCTGTCGGCCGCCGCGCGCAGCAGCGGCTTCGTCATCGCCAGCGCGTGGGGGGGAAGCGCGGCGATCCGCGAGCACCACGCGTCGGCGGCGTCGAGCAGCCGCTCGTGGGGGACGACTTCGTGCACCAGTCCGAGCTCGAGCGCTCGAGCCGCGTCGAGCTCCTCGCCGGCGGCGTAGTAGGCGAACGCGCCCTGGTAGCCGAGCCGTCGCGTGAGCGCCCAGGAGGTGCCGACCTCGGGTAGCAGGCCGAGCCGCCCGAAGGCCGGCACGATTCGGGCCCGCTCGGAGGCGATCGCGATGTCGCAGCTGAGCGCCCAGGCGAGGCCCACGCCGGCGGCGGCGCCGTTGATCGCCGCGATGATCGCGGTGTCGCTGCGGACGATCAGGCGGGCGATCGCCCCGAACTCGTAACGGATCCAGCGCCAGATGTCGGTGACGCCCTCGGAGGAGGCGATCGTCGCCGGCGCCGCGTCCATCATGCGCAGGTCGCCGCCCGCGGAGAAGCCGGGGTCCATTCCCGTCAGCACGATCGCCTTGACCGCTCGGTCGCTGCAGAGCTCCTCGAGGGCGCGTCGCAGTTGCTGCACGAGCCCGGCGCTGAGCACGTTCAGCTTCGCCGGATCGGCGAGCGTCACGGTCGCGCGATCCTCCGAGCGCTCGGTACGGACGAGCGTCTCTGCCACCCCCCGGCCGTCGGCAACGAGGTCTTCGTAGAACGTCATGTCGTCTCCTTCAGAGTCGCCCAGGCGGCGTCGGCGAGCACGCCGGCCACCTCGGAGGGAACGCGTCTGGCACGTCCGGCCACCCAGTGGCGGGTGTACTCCTGTGCCGCGCCGAGCCAGAGCGCATTGATCACGTCGAACGGGAGCTCCCGCAGGACGCCGTAGTGAACGTGTGTCTGCCACCAGCCCATCGCGTCCGTGAAGAACGCACGGTTACGCTCCCGCAGAGCGTCCGAGCCGGGTCGTCCCGCCAGCAGGAACGCCGCTCCGCTCCTGTTGGCGCTGACCCACCGCAGGTAGAAGTCGACCCCGCCCTTCACGCCCTCCTCGGCCCCCGCGTGCGAGCGCAGCTCCGCGAGGAATCCGCCCTGGAAGGCCTCCGTCAGCTCGAGGTGCAGCGCATCGGCCAGAGCGGCCTTGTCGGGAAAGTGGTGGTAGAGGGCGCCGACGCTGACCCCGGCCTGCGCGCGTATGTCCTCGAGCCTGGCGGCGAGCGCACCGTCGGCGTCGAATCTCGACAGGGCCGCACGCAGGAGCCGCTCCCGGGCATCGCCGGACGACCGCCGTCCGGCGGGCGGCGTTCGGTCCCCGGCGACTGCGGTGGCGACACGAGCCATGCGAGGATTAATCGTTACATACCGAGGATTTCTCGGTCGTGTCCCGGCCGTGCGAGCCGTGGTGGCTCGTATCGTCGCCGGGCGGGCTGGCGTATATTCGGTGCCACTCGACAAGTTGCCGGACGAGGGGAGCGCCGATGGTTCCGTTCCGTGCCGCCGTGGAAGACCAAGACCTGGAGAGGGCCGTCTCGTTGCTGGCCGAGGACGTCCGCTTCCGGAGCCCGATCGTGTTCCAGACCTACGAGGGACGGGACGCGGTCGCGGTCCTGTTGGGCGCCGTCATGCGGGTGTTCGAGGACTTCCGCTACGTCCGTGAGATCGGCGACGCCGTCGACCATGCCCTCGTGTTCGAGGCCCGCGTGGGGTCGCGCATGCTCGAGGGATGCGACTTCTTGCACACCAACGAGGACGGCCTGATCGACGAGTTCGCCGTGATGGTCCGGCCGCTGTCGGGGGCGCTCGCGCTGGCGGAGGCGATGAAGGCCCAGCTGGCGGCTCCCGAGTCGCCGGACCCGGCTCTGTCCTGAGCGGCAGGCTGCCTAGAGCGCCGGCCCGCGCGGGTCGGGCGGGGCGGGGCCGCCGTCGCCGATCTCCAGCTGCATCCAGCGCACGTCGTGCCAGCGTCCGCCCTTGAAGCCGATCCGGCGGTAGGTGCCGACGTCGACGAAGCCGAGCGACTCGTGCAGGGCGTTGCTCGCCTCGTTGGGCTCCGTGATGCCCGCGCACACCATGCAGAAGCCCCGCTCCCGCAGGCGCTCGAAGAGCGTCGCGTAGAGGGCCCGCCCGATCCCGCACCCGTGGCTGGCGGCGTCGACGTAAACGGACACGTCGGCTGACCACCGGTAGGCCTCGCGCGGGTTGTGGGTGCCGGCGTAGGCGAAGCCGACGACGGTGCCATCGCGCTCGGCCACGAGCCAGAGGTGGGCTGCGCGGATCCGCTCGGCCATCTGCTCCGGGGTCGGGGCGGTGAGCTCGAAGGAGATCGGCGTCTCGAGCACGTACGGGGCGTAGATCGCCGCGCAGGCCGCCTCATCGCCTGTTCGCGCGGTACGGATCCGTGGAGGCTGGGCCGCTTGCGGAATCACGGCCGCCACGATAGTCCTGGACGCGGGCGCAACGGGCGAGCCAGCCGGAGTCTCGTGGTAGGTTCGGGGAGTGTCGCGCAGGCCACACGTCTGGCTGGCGGCAGCGCTCGTCGCCGCGCTTGGCTCGCTTTCGATCGCCGTCGTGGCGAGCCCCGCGGCGGTCACCGTCGCGCACGCCTTCCCCCGTGGCTCGAGTGTGCCGGTCACGATGGCCCCGGTGGGTCTGTCGATCGAGTACCCGCTGATGGCGCAGGACCTCGGCACCGGGCCCTGCCCCCCGCCGGCGCTGACGGCCGAGCTCGAGCGGTTGGGCTCGCCGCCGCTGTCCCTCGCCGGTGACAGCCAGGACCTGACCGCGCCGGCCGGTGCGCTCGGCGCTTCGCCCGCCTCGTGGGAATCGGCGACCCTCTACCCGCTGCCCGCGAGCTTCTGGAGCCAGCTGCACTGCCTGCTGAGCGCCACCCGGGATCCCCTCACCGCCGGCGTCAACCTAAAAACCGGCGCGCTCTCCTGGGCCACGCAGATCGCCGCCGGGGCGGCCGCGGCAGCCACGAACGGCCTCAACTTCTCGGTCGGGAACGAGCCCGACCTGTACGCGCTGCCGGACTACTCGTCGCTGGGGACGAGGGTGAGGACGGAAAACCTCGCCGCCGTGAACCTCTACCTGCAGCTGGTGGCAAACCTCCAGCAGACGATCGGCCAGGTCCCGCTCGTCGGCCCCGAACTGGCCAACGCGGCCCACTGGCAGCGCCAGCTCCCGCGCGTGATCGCCCAGCTCCACATGCAGACGGTCGGCGTCCACATGTACCCGCTCAGCGCCTGCGAGACGCCCCGTGCGGTGACGGTCGGAGGCCTGCTGTCGGCCTATGCGGCCGATGAGCCCAGCAGGCTGGCGTGGGTTGTCGCGGACGCCCGCGCCGCCGGGGTGCCGGCGATCATCTCGGAGGCCAACTCGGCTTCCTGCGGCGGCGCGCCGGGGGTTTCCGACAGCCCGGCCGCCGCCGTGTGGGCGGTGCGCTTCGTCCTCAGGGCGCTGAAGAGCGGCTTCGGCGAGGTGCGATTCCACTTCAGCGGCGGGGCGTACGACCCATTCGTGGTGCGCGGGGAACAGGTCTTGGCGCAGCCGCTCGAGGCGGCCCTCGTGGCGTTGAACGCGTGGCTGCCGGTCGGGTCCTCGCTGCGGACCCTCGGCGGCGTGCCGGGGCTGCTGGCCACGAGTGTGAGTGCTCCCCGCGGGGACCCCGAAGTGATCTTCGACAACGAGCACCCGCGAAGCGAGACGGTCGTCCTGCAGGCGCCCGGACCGATCACGCTCGAGCAGCTGAGCGCACTGCGCCCGCGCCTGCTCGTGCACACGCTCGTGCCCCGCCGGGGAAGGATCAAGCTCACCGTCGCTCCGAGCTCGCTGGCGGCGATCGCTTCGCAGCGCTGACCGCCGGCGCTGCGCCGCCGGGGCGCTCAGTCGGCGGCGACCGGGAAGCCCGGGGCCCACGGCTCGCGCGCCACCCCCGCCGTTCCGATCACGAAGGCGATCACGTGGTACCAGCCCGCCGTGACGGCGAGCTCGATGATCTGAGCCGCGTCGAAGTACTCGCCGAGCTCGGCGAACAGCTCGTCGCCCACTCGCCCGCTCTCGTGCAGTTCATCCGCGAGGCGGAATGCGGCGTGCTCGGGACCGTCCCAGACGCCGTCCTCGGCGCTGCCGTGGACGGTGCTGTAGAGCTGCTCGACGGAGAGGCCGAGCGGCTGCCCGAACGCGAGCGCATGCACGCCCCACTCGTACTCGGCCCCGCAGAGGGCACACGTGCGGTGGATCACCACCTCGCGCACGCGGGGCGCGAGCAGCCCGTGGCCGAGGATCCCGGCGCCGAGCGGTCGCATCCTCGCCGCCAGCTCGCGGTGGCGTGCGAGCGTCCGGAACAGCCCGAGCGGCTCCGCGTCGCTCGCCGGTGGCATCCACTTCGCAAGCATCGCCGCCGTCTCATCGTCGTAGGGGGGCTCGAGCGGTGTGATCCGAGCTGCTGCTTCGACGTTCATGGCCATCCCTTCTGCTTCGTATTTAGAAGCAGCAAGGATAGCGAAACGGGCGCACACGTCGGGGCCTGCGGCTCTCATCGGGAGCCCACGCCCGCGATCTGCTCGGCGAGGGTGATCAAAAGCGGCCACGTCACCTCTGGGTGTTCGGCGACGAAGCCTTTGAAGTTCCAGCTCGCCATCCCGCCGAGGCGGACGTCGGTCTTCGCCCGCACCGTGGCGGTCCGAGCCGCGTTCGGCAGCACGAGGGCGATCTCGCCGAAGTGCGCCCCGGGGCCGAGTGAGCCGCGCTCCTCGCCGTCGACCAGAACGGTCGCCTCGCCCTCGAGGATCACGAAGAAAGCGACGGCGCTGCCTCCCTGCGTGACGAGATCCTCGCCCGCCTTGGCCCTACGCTCACTCATCGCCCCAGCGAGGCGGCGGATGTCGCGGTCCTTCAGAGGCGCCAGAAAGCGAACCTGGCGAAGAGCTTCGGCGTCGATCGACATGCGCGCAATCTACTCCGCAGCACGGGCTCGCGGCGGGCGCCCCACTGGCGCTCAGTGGTAGGTGAACTGGTCGCCCGGGCCGGTCGCGCTCGTGACTTTGCCGACGTCGGCAGTCACGTTGACGGTTTCGGCGGTGTGTGCGGGCGAGATCATCGTGCAGGTCGTGCCGCTCGTGCAATCGACCGATTTGGCTTTCGCTTTTCCGAACTTGAAGCTCGCCCCCGGAGCGAACCCGACCCCGGTTACGGTCACAGCGGTACCCCCTTCGACGGAGCCGCTGTTAGGCGAGACGGCTTCGACGATCGGCACGTACTTGAAGCGGCTTTTGGTCGTGATCGGGCTCGACCCGGCCGTGTTGTTCACGACGACGTTCGCAATGCCGCCGACGCTCGCCGGTACCGCGACGGTGATCGAAGTGGACGAGGTGACCGTCGGGTGGGAGATTTCCAGGTCTCCGAAGCTGACGCTGGTCGCCCCCGTGAATTCGGTCCCCGTGATCGTGACGGTCGTGCCGCCCGACGCCGGACCCGAGCTGGGGGAGACCTTCGTGACCGTCGGCGGGTGCTGGTAGGTGTAGCGGTCGGCCGCCGTTACCGGGCTTGTCCCGTTCGGGGTCACGACCGTGACGTCGACCGTCCCGGTACCGGCGGGCGCTGTGACGGTGAGCGAGTGTGAGGTGACGGCGACGATGTTCGTCGCTTCGGCCGCGCCGAAGCGGACCGCGCTCGCTTCAGCCAATTCGGTGCCTTCGATCGTCACGGTGTTGCCGCCCACGGCCGGTGCGAGATCGGGGCTGACGCTGCTGACGGTGGGCTGGGGTTCGCCGAACGCGACCATGTGGGCGCCCCCGACCGCGACGTCTGCCACCTTGTCGATGCCCGCGACCGCCACCGGGACGCTGCTCGGCGAGCCCGTCGTGCCATCGCCAAGCGTTCCGAACTGGTCGATCCCCCACGTCATCAACGTCTCCGAGCCGAGCAGCGCCGCGCTGTTCTGCCCACCCGCCGAGATCGCGCTGACACCGCTCAGACCGCTGACGGCGACCGGGAGCTCGACGCTCCTGACGGTCGTCCCGTTCCCGAGCTGGCCGTTCGCGTCGGCGCCCCACGCCATCACCGTCCCGCCCGCGAGCAGCGCCAGGGCGTGGTCGGCTCCGGCCGCGACGGCGGTGACCCCGCTCAGGGAGCTGACCGGCACGGGCACGTCGCTCGTTTCTTCTACTTCTTCGTCTCCGAGTTGGCCGAATTCGTTGCTGCCCCATGCCTCGACTGTCCCGCTGGACAGCACGGCCAGGTCGAATTCGCCCCCGGCCGCGATCGCCTTCACGCCGGTCAGCCCTTTGACCTGGACGGGAGTGGGGCTCTGTTTCACGGTCCCGTTGCCGAGCTCACCGGCTTCGCCTTCGCCCCAGGCCCAGACGGTGCCGTTGTTGAGGAGGGCGAGGGAGTCGCCGGCGCCGGCCGCGATCGCCTTCACTCCCGTGAGGCCTTTCACCGCGACGGGCAGTTCGACCGGTTCTTCGCTCGTTTTGCCGTTGCCGAGCTGGCCGCTTTCGTCGTCGCCCCAGGCCATCAGGGTGCCGTTGCCGAGCAGCGCGAGGCTGTGGTCGCCGCCAGCCGCGATCGCCTTCACGCCGGAGAGATCCTTGACGGCGACGGGCACGCTGGCCGCGCCGGTGCTTTCGTCGCCGAGCTGGCCGAACGCGTTGTAGCCCCAGCCGACCACGCTGCCGTTCGCGAGCAGGGCGAGGCTGTGCCGGCCGCCAGCCGCGACGGCGGTCACGAACTTCAGCCCCGTCACGGGGCCGGGCACGTCGCTGAGCGACTCGGCGGAGCCGTTGCCGAGCTGGCGGTAGACGTTCTGGCCCCACGCCACCGCGCTGAAGTGGTTGGTGGCGACGGTCAGCATCGCCGCGGCACTCGTTGTGCTGCCGGCCGTGTTAGTGAAGACGGCGCGGAACTGATGACCGTTTTCCGACTCGCTCGTCGCGGCGATCGACAGCTGGTTGCTCGTCGCGCCGGTGATCTGGCTCCACGTGCCGCCGCCGTTCGTGGAGAGTTCCCATTGCACGGCTGGCGTCGGGTAGCCCGATGCGGTCGCTTCGAAGCTTGCGCCTTCGCCGACTTCCACCGTCGTGCTGGAGGGCTGGTCGGTCACGTTCGGGCGCGCGACGACTGACAGTGTGGCCGGTTCGCTGGTCACGGTCCCGGCGACGTTGGTGAACACGGCCCGGTAGCGGTTGCCGTCTTCGGCGATCTGGGCGCTCGCGATCTTCAGCTGGGTCGAGATCGCGCCTTCGATCGGGCTCCAGCTGCCGCCGCCGACGGACAGTTCCCACTGCACGGTCGGTTCCGGGAAGCCCGACGCTTCGGCTTCAAAGGTCACTCCCTGGCCGGCTTCGACCGTGGCGCCGGCTGGTTGTTTGCTGATCGCGGGGGCCTTGTGAACCGTGAGCGCGGCGGCCTGGCTGTCCACGGTCGCGACGACGTTTTTGAACGCAGCGCGATACAGCCGGCCGCTGTTGGTGATTTTCTCGCCCGCCAGCGTGAGCTTGTCCGATGTCGCGCCTGCGACCGCCGTCCACGTGCTCCCGTTGTTGACCGACGTCTGCCACTGGACCGTCGGTGTCGGCGATCCGCTCGCAGCCGATTCGAACACGGCCGTCTGGCCTTCTTCGACCGTATCGCTGACCGGCTGCTGCGTCACCGCCGGCATTTCCTGCACGGTCAGGATCGCGGCTTTGCTGATCACTTCGCCGGAGTGGTTCTTGAACTTCGCCCGGAGCTCGTGCCCGCTTTCGGAGGTCGTCGTGCTCGCGATCGTGAAGGTGCTCGCCGTGGCGCCTTCGATTTCCGCCCACATGCCGCCGCCGTTCGTCGAGAGTTCCCATTGCACCGTCGGCGTCGGCGTTCCCGACGCGGCGGCCGAGAAGCTCGCCGCGTGCCCCGTTTCGACGGTCTGGCTGGCCGGCTGTTTGGTCACTTTCGGCGGTGTTTCGCCGGTCAGCGGCGTGGCCGCACCGGGCGTACGCGCCGTCGCGGCCGTCGGCGCAGCCAGCGAGGCGATGAACAACGCCAGCACCGAGATCGCGAGCAGGCAGCGCCCGAGCGGGGCCGGGCGCCCGTGCCGCGCCGCTGTAGCCATCCGGCTGCCGTCGCCCTTCCCTGCCATCGTCGCCCCCTGGTCGTCCGTGGGCGGGCACCGCCCCCCGGTGTCCGCATTCCTCGCCACGGCGCCGCCCCTCGGCGGACGCATCTCCTGCACGCTCGGCCGGTCCTGGTGGCCCGCTCGCGGCAGCTGAACCGTAGCGGCGCCGACCTGCTCGGTCAAGCGCGCACAGTGGGGCGTCGGCGCGTCGCGCCCGTTCGACTGGGCCGATCGCGGCGCGCCGCCGCCCACGCCGGGCCGGGGCGCTGTGCGAGACTGCGGCGCGATGGCGAGGACGAACGCCGCGATCACCACGGAGCTCAGCGCCGAGCGCCTGCAGGGCACGTTCCCCGGTGACCTCGGCATCGAGCTGACCGAGATCGCCGACGACCACGTGCGCGGACGGATGCGCGTGGACAGGCGCCACCTGCACCCGATGGGCTATGTCCATGGCGGCGCGTGGGTCGCCTTCGCCGACACCGTCGCCGCCTGGGGCACGATGCGCAACCTGCCCGAGGACCGCGGCTTCACCACCGTCGAGCTGAAGATCAACGTGCTCGCCTCCGCGATCGACGGCGACGAGCTGACAGCGGTCGGCCGGCCCCTGCACGTCGGTTCGCGGACGCAGGTGTGGCAAGTCGAAGTGTTCCGTGGCGAGCGCCTCGGCGCGAGCTTCGTCTGTACCCAGATCGTCCTCTGAGCGAGCAGCGATGTGCCGCTTGTTCGGAATGAGCGCAGGCAGCCAGCGGGCCCGGGCGACGTTCTGGCTGCTGGACGCCCCCGACAGCCTCAGCGTCCAGAGCCATCGCGAGCCCGACGGCAGTGGGATTGGCTGGTTCGACGAGGCCGGATCGGCGCGCGTGTGCAAGCAGGCCGTGGCGGCCTACGAGGACGCGGACTTCGCCCGCGAGGCGCACACGCTCAGCTCGCCCAACTTCGTCGCCCACGTCCGCTTCGCCTCCACAGGCGCCCTCACGCTCCCCAACACGCACCCCTTCGAGCAGGACGGGCGCCTGTTCGCCCACAATGGCGTCGTCGAGGGCCTCGACGAGCTCGATCGCCGGCTGGGGGACTCCTTGACCCAGCTCGTGCACGGCGACACGGACTCCGAGCGCCTGTTCGCGCTGATCACCCGCGAGACCGCTGCCGCCGGTGGCGATCTCGAGCGCGGGATCACCGCGGCGTGCACGTGGGTCGCGGCCAATCTGCCGCTGCTCTCGATCAACTTCGTACTGATCACGGCCGACGGCCTGTGGGCGCTGCGCTATCCGGACGCCCATGCCCTTCACGTGCTCGAGCGAAAGCCGGGTGCGGCGCTGGAGCACCGCGGCAGCCTCGGCGGCCGCATCACCTCCGACCACGGCATCGGCGCGCCCCTCGTCGTGGTCGCGACGGAGCGCATGGACGCCGACCCGGGTTGGCGGATGCTCGCCTCGGGCGAGCTGATCCACGTCGACGGCGACCTGCGCATCCACCGGCGGCGGATCCTCGCGGGCGAGCCGGCGCACCGGCTCACGCTCGCCGACCTGTCGGCAGCGGCGCGGGCCTCGCAGGTTCCCGTGCCGGGCCCCGCCGGAGCCGGCGAAGGCGCCTGACGCCGCGGGCCTCGTGGGCGAAACGACAACGACCCGCTCGGGGTCGGAGCGGGTCGCTGTCAGGGGAGGAGTTCGTGGTGCTGGAAGCCAGTATGCACGAGCCACACACATAATCCAAAGACGGAAGTGAGATAAGACGCATCAAATATCATGATGAATCGGTCATGGATCTGCAGCAAATCCGCTCGTTCGTCGCGGTCGCCCGCCACCGTCACTTCACGCGCGCTGCCGCAGAGCTCCACCTCGGTCAGCCGGCTGTCTCCCAGCACGTGCGACGACTCGAGGCGGAGCTCGGGGCGCGGCTCCTCAGCCGGACCACCCGCTCGGTCGAGCTGACCGAGGCGGGCGCCCTGCTGCTGGCTCGCTGCGAGCGCGCGCTGGGCGAGCTCGACGCCGGCCTGGCCGAGCTGGCCGAGCTGCGCGGCCTCCTCCGGGGGCGCCTGCGGATCGGCGCGATGCAGTGGCTCGAGCCCTACGACCTGGCTGCCGCACTGGCCACGTTCCACGACCTGCACCCCGCGATCGACATCCGCGTCGTCGAGGAGGTCGCGCAGTCGATGCTCGCCAGCGTGCTGGCCGATCAGCTCGACGTCGCCTTCGTGCCGATCGAGGAGGGGCTTGCACCCGGGCTCGAGGCGGAGCTGCTGTTCGAGGATGAGCTCGTGCTCGTCGTCGCCGCGGATCATCCGCTGGCCGGCCGCGCCCATGTGCGCCTGGCGGCGTTGCGCGAGGAGCCGTTCGTGTTCCTGCGCGAGGGCACGGGGCTGCGTCGCGCCGTCGAGCTCGGCGCGCGTGCGGCCGGGTTCGAGCCACAGGTCCGCTTCGAGACCAACGAGCTCACACGCGTGCTCGCCCTCGTAGGACGCGGCCTCGGTGTCTCGGCCGTCTCGCGGGCCGTCGCCGCCGCCGCCGGCGAGGAGCTCGTCGCGGTCAGGCTGCGGCCGGCCCTGCGCCGCGAAGTCGGGATCGTCTGGCGCGCGGGGCGCCATCGTTCCCCCGCGGCGAACGCCTTCCTCAGGCACGTCACGGGCGCGATCGCATAGACTCGCAGCCTCAGGACGCCCATCCGGGGCGAGCTCACGACCCGAGGACGGCCTCCTGCACCCGGCCGGGAGCCTCCAGCTGGGGCCAATGGCCGACATCCTCGAGCGCCGTCAGGGGGGCATGCGGGAGGCGCTCGGCGATCCTCGCCGCGATGTGGGCGCCGGAGACGGGATCGCGCATGCCCCACACGAACGAGAGCGGGACGTCCGTTCGCTCGAGCGCGTGCACCCACCGGTCGCGATGGCGCCGGCGGTCCGGGATGTAGGCGATCAGCAGGTGCGATATCAGCTGGCCGTCGGCGCGGTTGACCGAGCGCCAGATCTGCTCGCTGTCGGCGCTCGCGTCAAAGCCCGGCGCGAACGTCGGCGCGATCGCCGCGGTGAACAGCTCCTGGTTCATCAGCGCCGAGAGCTTCGGCCCCTGCTCTGGGTCGAGCAGCACCGTCTGCCCGGGCTCGGGACGGTGGAGCTCGGGGTACACCCCGCCGTTGAGGAGGACGACTCGCGTGATCTCGACCGCGAGCTCCCCGCCGGCGCGACGAGCGAGCAGCTCCTGGGTCACGGAAACCGAGTAGTCGTGCGCGACGATCGCTGTCTCGGTCACGCCCTCGCGAAGCCATATCGCCTCGACGAGGTCGGCCTGCTCGAGGATCGCGTAGCTGTGATCGGAAGGCTTCTCCGAGGCGCCGAATCCGAGCAGGTCGGGCATCAGCAGCGTGTGCGAGGAGGCCAGTGCGGGCGCGACCTTGTCCCAGTCGTGCGAGGAGCTGGGGAATCCGTGCAGTGCACTCAGCACCGGGCCGCTGCCCATCCGCCGCCAGAACACCGTCCTCTCGGCCTCGCCGAGCGTCACCGTCCCCGTCTCTCCCTGCGCCCACCAGTCCTCGATCCGGGTCACGGGTCCATTATCCCGGTCCCGGCCACGTGCGCGTGCCGCGTGCCGCGTGCCGCGTGCCATCGCGGGCCGGCGCGTGCCAACGCGGGCCGGCGCCGCGTGGCGCCCGGGCGCCCCGGGGTGCCCGGTATAGGGTGAGACGATGCGCGCCCACCACGTTCACGTCGAGCATCGCTTCGAGAAGCCCCCGACGCGGATCTTCGCCTACCTCGCCGAGCATGAGAACCTGGCCCTGGCGTTCGGGGCCGAGGTGACCCGCTTGCGCGACGCCGACGGTCCGGAGCGCAACGGCGTCGGCTCCGTCCGGCGTCTGCGTGTGGGGCCGGCTCCGGCGTTCGAGGAGACGATCACCGAGTTCGTGCCGAGCGAGCGGATCGTGTACCGGATCACCCGGGGCAGTCCGATGCGCGGCCACGTCGGCGTGATGACCTTCGAGCCCGACGGCGCCGGCACGCGCTTCGTCTACGACATTCGGCTCGCCTCGCCGATCCCGGGGCTCGCGCTGCTCGTGAAGGCGACGCTGACGCGCTCGATCACACGGTCGCTGGCGACGGTCGAGCGCGAGGCCTGAGCACCGCGGTGGCCAGGCGCCGGGTTGCCGCGGAGCGGCATCCCCGCCGGCCCCTATCGTCCTCTGCCAATGTCCGTGACGCCGTTCCACGCCTGCCTGCACCAGGGCGAGGCCGTCCTGCGCTTCCCCTATGACGAGGACCTGCGCCTGCTGCTGCGGGCGCTGCCCGGCCGCCGCTGGGACCCCCTCGGGCGCGCCTGGTGCGTTCCGATCGAGCCCGACCAGGCAGGCGCGTTGCATCTGCTGCTCGAGGGACTTCCGGGCGAGCCCGAGGTCAGCCCGGAGCTCGCCCGCGCGATCGACCGCGCCCGGCGCCGGCGCAGCACGAGGTGCTGCCTGATCGACCTCGTCCGCCCGGACGAGGACTGGTGGCTCACGTTCGCCCTCGACGGTCCCGCGGCGGCTGTCGAGGGGCTGCTTGCGCATCCGCTGGCGCGTCGCGTGGTCAGCGTCGGACGCGCTCTCGTTCCCCTCGACCGAACCGCCGAGCAGCTCCTCGCGGAGCTCGCGCCCGAGGCGCGCGCCACGGTCACGCTGAGCGGGCGGGCTCGCCGGGCGCTCGAGTCCCGGCGTTCGCCCGAGCCCGTCGAACGCCGGACCGCCGGT
The DNA here is from genome assembly GCA_963743505.1 of uncultured Solirubrobacteraceae bacterium. Classification (GTDB taxonomy): domain Bacteria; phylum Actinomycetota; class Thermoleophilia; order Solirubrobacterales; family Solirubrobacteraceae; genus Palsa-744. The sequence continues at coordinate 479,909 of CAVUPZ010000006.1, forward strand.
GAGCGGGAGGCGTCGTTCGGGGTGACACTTCGCCGTGACCGCGGCGGCAGCCACTGGATCGTCCTCGGGGAGGCCGAGGCCGCCGCCGCCCGCCCGCTGCTCGCGGGTAGCGACATCAGCGCTCGCGAGGGAGCCTCCGGCTCGGTCGGCATGGCAGCGCGGGAGCGGGACGCCGAGACGATCCGCGCGATCCTCGACGAGCTCGATTGCCCGGCCGTCGATCCACGCGTGCATGCATGGCTCGAGCGGGCCTGCAGCTGGAGGGGGACGATCGAGGCGCACGGTCACCCTGGTGCGCCCGCGCTGCTGCTGCTCGGCGACCCGCGCCGGCTGCCACGGGCCCTGCGTGATCTCGCCAGCGAGGCCCACGGGGGAGTGTCCGTGCCGCTTCGCGCCGACGTGTGGGAGCTCGCGCGGGCGCTCGACGGGTGGTGCTCGCCGGCGGCCCGACGGTGCGTCGATGCCGTCGCGGAGGGCCGTCCCGCGCCCGCCGCGGTGCTCGAGCGCTCACGCGTGCACGAGCACCCGAGCTTCGTGCTCGTGCCGGGGCACGACCGCACCCGCACGGAGGCATTCGCCGGGCTGAGGGGCGTCCTCGCACCGCTCGCAAGGGGCGGGGACGAGCATGCGCGCCTCCACGCCTTGCGCGCGGATCCCTTCTGCGTTCCGGAGCTCGACCGGTTCCTCGAGTCGGGCGACGTGTGGCTCGAGCCGGCGGCCCTGTCGCTGCTGCAGGAGGTCCGTGAGGAGCACGCCCGCGGGGCCGGCCTCGTGGAGCTCTCCGGCGCTCACGACGCGGAGCTCGCCGTGCCAGGCCTCGGCGGCGAGCTGAAGCCGTTCCAGCGTGCGGGCGTCGCCTATCTGCTCGCCCGCCGGCGGGCGTTCCTCGCCGACGAGCAGGGCCTCGGCAAGACGATCCAGGCGCTTGCCTGCGTCGAGGCCGCCCAGGCCTACCCCGCCATCGTCGTCTGCCCGGCGAGCCTGAAGCTCAACTGGCTGCGGGAGCTCGGGCGCTGGCTGCCCCGGCGTCAGGTCGAGGTGCTCAGCGGCGCGGGTGGGGGTCGAGCGCCCGGCGGCGCGGACATCGTCGTGGTCAACTACGACGTCCTCGCCCCGCGCATCGAGGAGCTCTGCGCGCTCGCGCCACGGGCGGTCGTGCTGGACGAGTCCCATTACTGCAAGAACCCCGCGGCCAAGCGTACGCAGGCGGCCCAGAGGCTGGCCGCGGCCGTCGCCGCAGACGGCCTCGTGCTGGCGCTGAGCGGGACGCCGGTCACGAACCGGCCGGCCGAGCTCGTCTCGCAGTTGCGGATCCTCGGTCGCCTGGAGGAGTTCGGCTCCGGGGCGCGCTTCGGGGAGCGCTTCCGGGGCTCGGACGCGCACATGCGCCTGCACTGGCATCTGCGCTCACGCTGCTTCGTACGCCGCCTGAAGGCCGATGTGCTCCCACAGCTGCCGGCGAAGACGCGTGCGATCGTTCCGGTCGAGCTGGACAACGAGGCCGAGTACCGGCTCGCCGAGCGAGATGTGATCGCATGGCTCCAGAGCCAGCCGCTGGACCTGAGCGTCCTGGACGCCAAGGTCGCGGCCGCGCTTCGGGCCGAACGGCTCGTGCGGCTGGGCGCCCTGAAGCAGCTGGCTGCGCTCGGCAAGCTGAAAGCGGCCCTCACCTGGATCCACGACTTCTGCTCCTCCGGCGAGCGGCTCGTCGTGTTCGCACGTCACCGCGCTGTCCAGCGGGCTCTGCTGGAGCACTTTCCAAGGGCCTTGCACATCCTCGGAGAGGACAGTCACGGCGCACGCGAGCAGGCGCTGGGCGACTTCCAGCGCCCCGATCGGCCGGGCAACCAGCTGATCGTGTGCTCGCTCGAGGTCGCCGGCCACGGGATCACGCTCACACGCTCCTCGAACGTCGCCTTCCTCGAGCTCGACTGGACTCCCGCCAAGCACGACCAGGCCGAGGACCGCTGCCACCGCATCGGCCAGGATGACGCCGTGACCGCGTACTACCTGCTCGCGGCCGGCACCGTCGATGAGACGATCGCCAACCTGCTGGAGCGCAAGCGGGCCGTCATCGCCGCCGTCACCGACGGTCAGGAGCACAACGACGGCGGTGTGCTCGAAGCGCTTGCCCGCGAGCTTCGCGGGACCCCCTACCGGCACCTACGAGCCGTCGCCTGAGCAGGCGCTGGCTCCTCGCGCCGGGCTCAGGGGCTGAGGTCGAGGACGTCCATGATCCTGCCCCACGTTTCGACCTCGTGCGCTTCGAATTCCGACAGCTGCCCTTCCGCGGCTTCGGCGGCGCGGACGAGCCCGCGCTGGGCTCCCTCGAAGGGGGCGAGCCCTTCCGGCAGCTCCCCCAGCGCGACCCACGATTCCATGAAACGTGGGCTGAAGCGGAGCGTCGTCGGCGGCAGGGTGCGGAAGCCACTCTTGGACCAGCTCGCGACGTCGGCGCACACGTCGGGCTGCGACAGGGCCACCAGGGCGCGCAGCTTGGCGACGTAGGCGTGCACAGCCGCCGTCAGCGCCCCGCTGCTCCAGCGCAGGCTGCCGGCGGTGCGGATGAAGTCACGGATCGAAGCCACGTCCGGGTGGATCGCCGCGGTGACCATCCCGCCGATCACCTCGTTGCTCAGTTCGGTCGACTGGGGGTTCTGCGGTGAGCCGGCCGCTCCCAGCGGACAATCGCCACGGACCCGCGCGAGCACGCCGGCGATCGCCGAGCGCCCGACAGCGATGTGAGCGGCGGCCGTCTGGGCGAGGCGCGCGTCGGCCCGCAGGTAGGCCGCGCTCGCCGCCTGGTTGCCGCCGGCCGCGAGCGCCGGCGCCGGCGCCAGTGCGGCGGCGCAGGTGAGCAGCACGGTTACCGTCCGCCGGCTCGCGCACATGGGCAGAGCGTACGTGATCGCACTCGCCCCGGCGCCGGTAAGAGCCGCGTAAGGATGCACCCGCACAAGGGCCGAAGCGGATCCTCGCCGTCCAGACGCCCGATATTGTGCTCGCGACGGGTCCCCTCCAGCCGCCGCTCCGGCGTGGGCGACAGGTGATGCCCCGGGCGACGGTGCATCGCCCAGCCGCTGCCATGTGCAGCGTCCCGGGAGGCCGATCAAAACATGAGAAGGAACGGATACATCGTCTTGCTGGTGGCCGCCGCCGCATGGGTGGTGGTCGCAATCGTGCTCGGCACGAGCAGCCCGTCCGGCGCCCACACGACGGTGCCCCCGAGCGGCCCCTCGCCGGGTTGCCTGCCGCAGTCGCTCGAACACGACGCCACGCTGGCCGGGGTGGACGTCTCACCCGCTCCAGGCACCGACACGGCCAACCCGGCTACCCAGGTCAGCTTCCTCGGGACGGCCGTCACGAACATCCACGACGTCACCGTCGAAGGGTCCCGCAGCGGCTACCACCACGGCCACGTGTATGGCTACTTCCAAGGTGACGGTGGCAGCTTCGTCCCGGAAAAGCCCTTCGACAGCGACGAGCGGGTGTCCGTCAGTGCTGTCGTCGGCCCGAGCGGTGCCGAACACCGCATCTCCTATGGCTTCCGTACCGCGACGCCGTACCCGAGCGACGCGATCCCCGGCTTCCCGAACCCCCCGGCGCCGGCCAGCTCCTCGCAGAGCTTCGTCTCCGCGCCCGAGCTGCAGCCGCCGGTGCTGACGGTCACCGCCCCCGATCAGGACCCGGGGGCAGGCGACGTGTTCATGACGAGCGGTCCGGGGCCCGGTCAGTACGGTCCGGTCATCTACACACCCCAGGGACGGCTGGTGTGGTTCGACTCGCTGCCGAAGGGGGTGAACGCGCTCGACCTCAACGTCCAGCACTACGAAGGCAAACCCGTCCTGACCTGGTGGCAGGGGAGGATCCTGTCCGTGGGCTTCGGCGAGGGCGAGGACGTGGTCAGCGACTCCAACTACCAGACGGTTGCGACGATCCATGCCGGCAACGGCTACGAAGCGGACCTCCACGACTTCCAGGTCGAGCCAGACGATGTGGCCTATCTGTCCGCGTACAACCTCATGCGCTGCGACCTCACCTCGCTCGGCGGAGCGCGCAACGGCGTGATCATCGACACTGCGGTGCAGGAGGTCGACATGAAGACCGGGCTGGTCCGCTGGGAATGGCACAGCCTCGACCACGTCGGCGCGCGGGAGTCGCACTCCCCGGTGCCCACGAACACCACCCCGTGGGACTACTTTCATCTCAACTCGATCGATCCCGTGCCCGGCGGGAACATCCTGATCTCCGGCCGCAGCACGTGGGCTGCGTACGATTTGCAAGCGGGCACCGGTGCAGTCCTGTGGCGCCTCGGCGGAACGAAGAGCAACTTCACAATGGGCCACGGGGCCGAAACCGCCTGGCAGCACGATGCGCGGCTCCAGCCCGACGGAGCGATCACGTTTTTCGACGATGGCTCGAACCCCCGCATCCACTACCAGTCGCGGGGCGTGCGAGTGGCGATCGATACTGCCCGCCACACCGCGAGGCTCGTGGCGGCCTATCCGCACCCCCGCAGCCCGCTGCTCGCCGATAGCCAGGGCAATATGCAGACCCTGACCGACGCCAACCTCGTAATCGGCTGGGGAGGTATCCCCAGCGTCAGCGAGCTGGCTCCCGACGGTCGGCTCCTGTTCGACGCCCACATGCCCGCCGGCTACTCCTCCTACCGTGCGTTCCGCTTCCCGTGGAGCGGCCATCCGCTGTCCTCGCCGTCCGTCGGCGCGAAGCTGCTGGCGACCCACGACTCGACGACGGTGTTCGCGAGCTGGAACGGCGCCACCGAAGTGGCGTCCTGGCGGATCCTCGCCGGGCCGACTCGGGCGGCGCTGACGGCGCAGGCGACGATGCCCGACAGCGGCTTCGAGAGCTCGGTGACCTTCCCCGACCCCGAACCCGCCCACCCGTACCCCTACGTCGCCGTCCAGGCGCTCGGTCCCACCGGCCAGGTGCTCGGCACCTCGGCCACGACAATGGTGGCGGGAACGTGAGCGCTGTGAACGCCGGCGCCCCGCTGACGGCGCTCGACTCGGCGCGGACGCGGGCGCGTTCGCACAGCTCGCTGGTGCTGACGGTGTGCTGCCTCGCGCAGTTCATGGTCATCCTCGACGTCTCGATCGTCAACGTCGCCCTGCCCTCGATCCAACGCAGCCTCGGCTTCTCTGAAACCGAACTGCAGTGGGTGGTGAACGCGTACACGATCACGTTCGCCGGGTTCTTGATGCTGAGCGGGCGCGCCGCCGATCTGTTCGGCGGCCGGCGAACGTTCGTGACAGGGCTGCTTCTGTTCTCGCTCGCCTCCCTCGTCGGCGGCACCGCCGCCAGCCGCCAGATCCTGATCGGCGCGCGCGCCCTGCAGGGCCTCGGCGGTGCGGTGATGGCGGCCTCCTCGCTTGCCATCATCACCTACTCCTTCGCCGCGGGCCCGGAGCGTCATCGCGCAATCGGCCTGTGGGGGGCGATGAACGGGGCCGGCGGGGCGACCGGAACGCTGCTCGGTGGCATCATCACCCAGGAGCTCAGCTGGCGTTGGGTGCTCCTGATCAACCTCCCGATCGGCATCGTCGCTGCGCTCGTGGCCCGGGCCGTGATCGCCGAAGGGCGTCACGAGGGTCCGCGGCCGAGCTTCGACCTGGCCGGCGCGCTCGCGGTCACGCTGGGTCTGCTGTCGCTCGTCTACGGGGTCGTCAACGCCGGCGCCGACGGCTGGGGATCCGCCGCGGCACTCGGGCCGATCGTCGCCGGCATCGCGTTGCTGGGCATGTTCTTCGTGATCGAGGGGCGGTGGGCCTCGGCCCCCCTCGTGCCCCTGCGCGTGTTCTCCAACCGGCTGCTGCGGATCTCCAACCTGGTGGTCATCCTGCTCAGTGCCGCGCTCTTCCCGATGTGGTACTTCTGCTCGCTGTACCTGCAGAAGGTCCTGCACTTCGGACCGCTCGACGCGGGTCTGGCGTTCCTGCCGATGGCCTTGACCCTGATGGCCTTCGCGACCCAGGCCGGCTGGCTGGTCGGCCGCTTCGGCGCCGGCAGGGTGCTGAGCTTCGGCCTCGCGCTCATGACCCTCGGGCTGGCGCTGTTCGCCCGCGGCATATCCGTACATGGCAGCTATCTGTCCTCGTTCCTGATCCCGGGGATGCTCGCGTCGATCGGGATCGGCCTGTCGATCGTCCCCTCCACGATCGCCGCGACGGCCACGGCCGCCCCGGGCGAGGCGGGTCTCGCGTCAGGGCTCGTGAACACCTCCCGACAGATGGGTGGGGCGCTCGGACTCGCCATCCTCGCATCGCTCGCGGTGCTCTACACGAACCACCTCGTCGACGTCCAGTACCGGGCCGAGGCCCTGGCCGTCACCGACGGCTTCCGGCTGGCGTTCGGTCTGGCGGCGGTGTTCACCGCCGTCGGTGCCGTCGTCGCGCTGCGCTTCATCCCGGCCTCGCTGAGGCCCCCGGCGCCAGCGCTTGCGCCAGTCGCTCCCGCTGCGTCTGCCGGTCCCTCAGGGTCCGCCGCTCCCGCACCCCCTGCCGATCCCGCACCGCCTGCCGTCCCCGCACCGCCTGCCGTCCCCGCACCGTCTGCCGGCCCCGCGGCGTCTGTCGCGTCTGGCGCTGGCGCAGCGTCTGTCGCCCCCGCAGCGCCCGCCGAACACCGGCACTCCACGAGCGCGGGGAACGGTCAGGGACCCGCTGCGATCCGCCCCACCGAGCGACTCGCCCCCCCGGACGGGCGGGCGCGGATGCTCAGCGTGCGCCTGACGCTTCCCGGAGGGAGCGGGTGGCCGCTCGCCCCAGGCGCGATGACGCACGGGAGCGACGGCCGGGGGCCGCGTTGAGCCGGTCGACCGGCGGGGCCGTCAAGGGCCTCGGCGCAGCCGCCGCATGCCTTCTCGCCGGCGGGATCCTCGCGGGCGCGTGTGGGGGCACGGCCGTCGATTCGGCCGAGGTGCTACCCGCGAACGCATCGCTTGCGGTCGCTGCAGCGGACCCGATCACGATCTCGCCGCTGCCGGGGACGGAGGACGCCTCACCCGCCACCCAGATCAGCTTCCTCGGTCCGAGCGGAACGACCGTCGGGCATGTGAGGGTCGTCGGCTCCCGCTCTGGAACCCACGCCGGGGTCCTGCGTGCCTACTCGACCGGAACGGGTGAGAGCTTCCTGACGAGCAGGCCGTTCGCCGAAGGGGAGCGCGTCGCCGTCTCGGCCCGTGTGCTGTCGGGTCCGATGAGGGGCCGCGTGGCGAGGAGCGCCTTCACGGTCGCCGATCAGTCTCCGATCTCCCAGAAACAGTTTCCGACGGCCGCCGGCGACCCCAACGACGTCCAGCACTACGTCTCAGCCCCCGCGCTCACGCCGAGCAGCGTCCGCCTGCTTACACATGCCGGCCCGCAAGCGACCCCGGGTGACCTGCTGATGGCGCCGTATCAGGGGCGGGGCACGGCCGGTCCGATGATCGTCGCCCAGGACGGCTCGCTGATCTGGTTCCATCCACTCCCGGCCGGCATGGCGGCAACCAACCTGACCGTCCAGAGCTTCGGCGGCGAACCGGTGCTCGAGTGGTGGCAGGGGCGCATCCTCGAACTCGGCTTCGGCCAGGGCGAAGACGTGATCGCAAACTCCTCCTACCGTGAGATCGCAACGGTGCGGGCCGGGAACGGCTACCGAGCCGACCTTCACGTCACCCGTATCACCCCCGAAGGCACCGCCTGGATCGACGCCTACGACCCCGTCCGGATGAACCTCTCGTCGGTCGGTGGATCCGCCAGAGGGGTCCTCAACGACTCGCTCGTGCAGGAGATCGACATCAAGACAGGCCTCGTCATGTGGGAGTGGCACGCGCTCGGCCACATTCCGCTCGCCGACTCCAAAAACCCCGCCCCTGACTCGAGCTACCCATGGGACTACGTGCACGTGAACTCGGTCGAGCCGGGAACGGGCGGCGACCTGCTGGTGTCGTTCCGGAACACATGGTCACTCGACGACATCGACCTGCACAGCGGCGGCTTCCGCTGGCGCCTCGGCGGCGATCACAGCACCTTCAGCCTCGGCCCCGGGGTGAAGTTCTACTGGCAGCACGACGCCTCCTTCCAGCCTGGGGGCACGATCTCGCTATTCGATAACGGCTCCGACCCGCCGAAGGAGAAGCAGTCCCGGGGGCTGCTGCTCGCCGTCGACTACACCCGCCACGACGTACGGCTGCTCAAGCAGTTCGTGAACCCCGCCCGGACGCTGCTGGCGTCCAGCCAGGGGAGCGCGTTGAGTTTGCCTGACGGCAACTGGCTGCTCGGCTACGGCGGTCTGCCGGACTTCACCGAGTTCGATGAATCCGGCCACGTGCTGCTCGATGGCATGCTCGGACCCGGGGTCCAGAACTTCCGCGTCTCGCTGGCGAACTGGAGCGGGCATGCGCCCGGACAGCCGGCCCTCGTCGCCGTTGCCGGCGGTGTTGCCGTGAGCTGGAACGGGGCGACGGAAGTGGCGTCGTGGCGACTGCTGGCCGGGAGCTCTCCTACCGGCCTGACGGAAGCCGCGACGGCCCCCAAGGCGGGCTTTCAGAGCGTGATCACGCTCCCGCCCGGCTCCAGGTACGCGGCGGTCCAGGCGCTCGACGGCGCCGGCGCCGTGATCGGCGTCTCCCCGACGATCGGCGTGTGAGCAGCCGAAGCGCGGACGTGCGCCCGCCCGAAGCCGCTAGCGGCGGCGGCTTTCGCTCGCCACCTCGGGCGGTTGCAGCCGTTCGCCGGCCGTATCGCCGGGGTGCAGGCGACCGACGACGTGTTCGCTGCGACGCTTGCGACGCGCCGCCGCTCCTTTGGCTGCTCGCTTGGCCGTGTTGAAGTAGTCGACGTAGCCGCGTGCGCGGGCCCGCCTGAGGTGCCGCGGGAGGCGCTCCCGCAGCTCATGCGCAACAGCATGCTCGAGCTGCGCTCTCAGTCCCGCCTCGAGCGGGCTCGTACCGGCCAGGTTTTCGAGCTCGAGCCGGCCTGAGCGGGTGCTGTAGTCGTAGAGCTCGGCTTCGCGGCCAGCGGCGAGGGGCTCGATCGTGCGTTCGCGCCAGTTGGAGTACGTCGCGTACTTGGCATCGGGCGTGCGGATCGCGGTCACGTGCAGGGGGGCGTCCGCCGCGTACGGCTCGACCGCGAACTCCGTCACGACCTCGTCGGTCGCGTGCAGGGCGTACGGCCGGCCTTCCGCATCGGGGTCGTCGAGGATCGCGGCCAGGTCGAGTCGCCGGGCCAGCTGGGAGTAGTGGGGGTCTTCGCGCCAGTCGTTCGAGCCGGAGGCGATCGTGAGCAGCAGCGGCGCGACATCCACGCTCGAGGTCAGCTGCGTGCGCTGCTGCTGGGTCGAGGACGTCAGCTCGCCGCGGGGGTCCTTGACGATCAGTGGCACGCGGATCGCCTCCTCGTATGCGCCCGCTCCCTTCCCGCGCAGGCCATGCGAGCCGAGGTACTCGCCGTGATCCGAGGTGAACACGACGACGGTGTTGGCCGCCACCTCGGGCTGGCTGGCAAGGGCAGCGAGGACGCGTCCGACGTGGGCGTCGACCTCGAGCTGGAGCTTCGCGTAGAGGCTCATGAATTCGAGCCATTTGCGTTCCGACTCGACGCCGTGGAAGGGCACCGGGCCGAACGACGTCGCGGCCGTGGCCTGCAGCGAGCGCTGCAGCCGCGGCTTGTCGTGCGCGAGCAGCAGCTCCGGCGTCTCGTAGTTGGGTGGCAGCCGAGTCGCCACCCGCTCCACCGACGCCTCCGCGGCGACACGGTCGCTCCAGACGTACCACCAGGCGATGTCGTGTGGGTTGACGAAGGACACGGTCGTGCACCACGGCCCGGTCCTTCCCGCGGCCGCGAACCAGTGCTCGAACTGGGCCGCGATGTGCGGGTCGACCCGCCAGCCCTGGCCGGGCGCGCCGTCCGGGGAGGGGAACGTGCCGCCGGCGAAGCCGTACCGGGCAAGCGCCCGCTTGCCGCTCGCCTCGTGCCACCAGTTGTCGTGATGGGTGAGATGCCACTTCCCGTACCAGCGGGTGTCGTAGCCCTGCTCGCGCAGCAACGTCCCCCAGGTGGGCAAGCCCGGGTCAAGCGTGCTGCCGCCCGTGATCATGCATCCGGTCTGGTGGGTGTAGAGGCCGGTCAGCAGGGCCGCACGGGCCGGGGTGCAGTCGTTGGAGACCGTGTAGTGCCGGGCGAACGAGACGGCCTCTTCCCGCAGGCCCTCGAGGTTCGGCGTCAGCTCCTGCGGCGACGGTCCAGGCGAGAACCACTGTGGATAGCGCAGCTGGTCGACCACCAGGACGAGGATGTTCGGCTTCGCCTGACGGTAGGGGGCGGGTGCTCGAGCCGGGCCCGCGGCCGGCTCCCTCTCGGGCCCGGTGGCGTCGGCAGCAGCTTTGATCGCGATCCCGGCGCCGCCGAGCAGGCCGCCCGCCAGCAGGCCGCCCTTGATCAGGGTGCGCCGGGTCAGTCGCCTATCGTGGTCCGGTCCGATGTCAGTCATGCGGCCCTCAATCCTATGTCTGGCGCTGACGGGTGGGGCCATCGCAGCCGCAGCGGCGCCCGCCGCGGGGGCAGCGCCGGGCCCGCAGTGCACCCCGGCGGCCCTGAACAACTCGGACGTCCTCGCCGGCGCGGTGTCCGTCTCGCCGGTGCCGGGGAGTCGCGATGCCACGCCCCTGACCCAGATCAGCTTCGTCGGCGTGCCCGCCGGCGAGCTGTCGGTCCAGAGCGTCGTCGGCAACCTCTCCGGACGGCACACCGGGCGGCTCGAGCCCTACTCCCAGGGCGACGGCGCCAGCTTCGTCCCCTCGCGACCGTTCACCGAAGGCGAGCGGGTGTCCGTGAGCGCCCTCGCGCGCATCGGTCGCTCGACCCACCGCATCCTCGACACCTTCGCGATCGCCCACGAGGATCAGCTCAGCACGACGCCCGAGGCGATCCATCCCGGCACTCCCGCCGAGGAACAGGCGTTCCACTCCCGTCCCGACCTGCACCCGCCGCTCGTCAGCGTCACCTCCTCCTCGCCGGCGGCGGCGCCCGGCGACATCTTCCTCGCCCCCTACTCGGGTCCCGGTGAGGCGGGGCCGATGATCCTGGACCCCAGCGGCCGGCTGCTGTGGTTCAAGCCGCTGCCCACCCACGTCTCGGCGACGAACCTGCGTGTCCAGGAATACGAAGGCAAACCGGTGCTCACCTGGTGGGAGGGCGACATCTCCGTGCACGGCTACGGGCTCGGCAGCGACGTGATCATGGACTCGTCCTACACGAAGCTCGCCGAGGTCAGGGCGGGAAACGGGCTCGAGTCCGACCTGCACGAGTTCCAGCTCACGCCGCGCGGCACGGCCCTGATCACGGCGTATGACCCGATCCTGTGCGACCTGTCCGGCGTCGGTGGGACGGCGAGCGGGGCGATCACCGACGGGGTGGTCCAGGAAGTGGACATCAAGACCGGGCTCGTGAGGATGCAGTGGACCAGCCTCGACCACGTCGCGATGTCCGAATCCTATGAAGGGCTCTCGCGATCGCTGGCCTGGCCGTGGGACTACTTCCACGTCAACTCGATCAACCTCGACAGCGACGGCAGCCTGCTCCTGTCCTCGCGCAACACTTGGACGATCTACGACGTGGACGCTCGCAGCGGCCGCATCCGCTGGCAGCTCGGTGGCCACCACAGCACCTTCCGGGAGCCCGGTCCGGCCCGGACGGCGTGGCAGCATGACCCCCGCCAGCTCCCGGACGGCTCGATCAGCATCTTCGACAACGGCTCCTCGCCGACGGTCCACGAGCAGTCGCGAGGGATCGTCGTCAGCCTCGACACGAGCGCGGCCAGCGCCACGCTGATCAGCCAGTTCACCCACGGGCCGCCGCTGGTCGCGGAAAGCCAGGGCAACATGCAGCTCCTTCCCGACGGCAACTGGTTCGTGGGCTGGGGCCAAGAGCCCGACTTCTCCGAATACGGTTCCGGCGGGCAGCTCCTGTTCGACGCACACCTTCCCAGCCACGAGCAGTCCTACCGGAGTTTCCGCTTCGCGTGGACCGGGGCGCCGGCTCATCGCCCCACCTTCGCGTATGCAGCGGGAGCGGCGCGAGGGATCGTCTATGCGAGCTGGAACGGGGCGACGCTCGTGAGCTCGTGGCGGCTGCTGGAGGGGAGTGGACCCACTCGGTTGGTGGCCACCGCGACCGTCCCCCGGACGGGTTTCGAGACAGCGATCCCGCTGCCCGCGAGCGGCAGCGGGGCGTACCTCGCGGTCGAACCGCTCGACGCGTCCGGGCAGGCCCTGGGCGTCTCGGCGCCGGCGCTCGAGGCTGCCCTCGGCTGAGGCGGCGCGGGGTCCTACCCTTGTTGGTATGGCTCGAACATGGGTGCTGGACACGGAGACGAAGGGGACGGGGGCGCACATCGCGCCGCTCGACGAGCGTCCGCGCTCGCCCGAGAAGCCCCTCAGCCTGACGCGGATGGCGGACCCCAGGCCACCGCGTCCGAACACCGCTCCCGAGCCCCGGCTGCCGCGCCGCTTCAAGGTCGTCGACGTGATGGCCTCGCACACGATCCTCGACGACGTCGAGGCGCCCGTCGCGCTCGCGGCGCTCGCCGTGATGGACAAGGCGATCGATGCCCGCGTGTACGTCCGCGAGGCCAATTCGGAGCGTTGGCGCCTGCTCACGCTCGCCGAGACGAGGACGCTGTGGAACGCTGCCCGCGACTCCGCGCAGAGGGCCCGGGAGCCCCTCGCGAGCTGAGTCCGGCACGGAAGGGGGGGGATTCGAACCCCCGAGACGGGGAGTACCCGCCTAACGGTTTTCAAGACCGCCGCATTCAACCGCTCTGCCACCCTTCCGAGGGGCTCAGCGGGCATGCTACGCGCTCACGGAGCGCTCCCGGAACGCTCTAGACTTGGCCTTTCCCCAGGGAGAGGTGGCCGAGAGGCTGAAGGCACTCGCCTGCTAAGCGAGTATGGGGGTCAAACTCCATCGCGGGTTCGAATCCCGCCCTCTCCGTGCAGAATGGGCTACACCTGTGGACGTGGTGTGAGCACCGTCGCCAGCACTCGCCGGCGAACCTCGCGAACGCGCTCAGGGAGCTGCGCAGCCCTCAGGACGCCTCGGCCTCGTCCGCCGCGACCGCGAAGACGATGTGTCGGCGCGCCAACGTGAGGTACGGGTGCAACTCGACGGGTCCTCCCTCGAGTGCCGTCACCGTCACGTCGGTGAGCGTGATGAAGTCGCGCTCGGAGGCGTTCAGGACATCGGAGACGCGGCTGCGATAGCCGTCGCGGGCGAGCGTGAGCGAGCCTTCGATCCGCTGCCGGTCGGTCTCCAGCCTGACCCGCTCGACGCGATGTTCCATCCCGGGGGGCTCGCTGAGGCGGCTGGCTTCCTGCTCGCGTCTCATCGCCAGAATCTAGCGGGCGACGGCGTAGCGGCGGACCACCGTCGTTCGTCGGCCGGTCGGGCCCGCCGCGACAGGGTCACGCGCGCGGTGAGCAGTCGCCGGCGCCCGAGCGCCCGGCGCAGGCGTCCCAGCGAGCGGGCTCCCAGCGCAGGCGCACGTGGGCGACCAGTCTCCGTGGGACTGCCCGCGCGGCCGTGAGCGAGCGCAACGGATGGCCGCGACGCCGAGCGGTCCGAGCGTGGCCCTGACGAGCACCTTGCAGCCCCGGGAGCAGCTGACCGCGAGCGCCAAGGCCCGCCGCGCGAGCACGCCGGTGGGCCGGGGCAGGCTCACGTGCACCGTGGGGGCTACGTCCAGCGGCGGCGGCCACGTTTCCGGCGCAGACGCACCCGCTGGTGGGCGCGGCCGATCGTGAAGTGCTCCACGCGGTTGTTGTTCGTGTCGGCGACGTACACGCGCCGGCGCAGTCGACCGCGATCGCCGTCGGCTGGGAGAACTCGCCCGCGCCGGTCCCCGCGCAGGCCCCACGTCGCGAGGACCTCCCCGGCTGCGTCGAACACCTCGACGCGGTTGTTTTCGCTGTCGAGCACGAACACCCTCCCGGCTGCGTCGACGGCGACTCCGGTGGGCGAGCGGAACTCGCCGACGTCGGCGCCGCGCGCTGCCCCATTCGTCGATCGGCTGGCCGGCTGGGGAGAGCTCGACGACGCGGTTGTTGCCGGTGTCGGCGACGTACACGTCTCCCGACAGCGTCCGCGGCGACCCCGCTTGGGTGGTCGAATTCGCCCGGCCCGCTGCCCGCCGCGCCGTCGCCGCCGGCTGCGCCCCAGCGCGCCCGCAGCGTGCCTTCGGGTCCGTACACGAGTACGCGGTTGTGGTCCGGTGTCGGCGACGTAGGACATGCCTGACGCCGCCACCACGGCGACCGAGGCGGCCGCGTTCAGCTGCGCGCCGCCGAGCGTCCGCCGGGCCCGCCGAGTTCGCCCAGGAAGGTCCCGTCGCCCCACAGCCGCACGATCCGCTCGTCGCCGGGGTCGGCGACTAGCACGGACCCGCGAGGGTCGATCGCCGATACCGCTCGGCGCGGCGAAGCCGCCGCGGTAGCCACCGGTGGCGCTCCACTGTCCGGCGAACGCGTCGCTGCCGGCGGCGAACAGCTCGACGCGGTTGCCCATCCGTGTCGGAGACGAGCAGCCGGCCGCTGGGGTCGACGGCGAGGCCCGCCGGCGCCGTCAGCTCGCCCGGCCCGCGGGCGGAGAAGCCGATCGTGCGCAGGTAGTCGCCCTTGCGGGTCGAACACCTCGACGCGGTCGTTGGCGGTGTCGGCTACGTAGGTGTCGCCCGCCGGATCGCTCGCAAGCGCGCGCGGGAACGCGAGCTGGCCGGGTTTCGAGCCGAAGCCGCCCCACGCGCCGAGCGAATGCCAGCTGCGGGGTCCAGCTTGACGACGCGGTGGTTGATGTCGTCGGCCACGTAGACGTCGCCCGCGGCGTCGAGCGCGACTCCGTAGGGGAAGCCGAACTGCCCCGGACCGCTGCCCGCGCTGCCCACCGACCCCTCGTAGGCGCCTGCGGGGCCGAACTTCTCGATGCGGTGGTTGTCGTCGTCGGTGACGAGCACCTCATCTGCGTTGGCCGCGACACCGCGCGGGTAGGAGAACTGTCCGGGCGCGAGGCCGTAGGCTGCCCCACTGCAGCGGTTCGCCCCCTTCGAGGTTGAAGCGCTCGATGCGGTCGTTGCCGCTGTCGGCGACGTACACGTAGTTGCCGGCCACGGCGATCCCTCCGCCCGGCGGCTGGGTGTAGTTCTGCGAGGAGCCGAAGTTGAACTGGCCGAGTGCGCTGCCGCGACGGCCCCAGGCGGTGATGAAGTTCGCCGCTCGGGTCGAACTTCTCGATCCGGTTGTGGCTCGAGTCGACGACGTAGACGTCCCCGGCGGCGTCGGTGGCGAGCCCGCCGATCGGCCCGAACTGGCCGTGCCCGCCCCCGTAGGAGCCCCACTCGCCCTCGAAGGTGCCCGGCGCTGCTGAACTTCTGCACCACATAGCTGAGCTGGTCGGCCACGTACACGTCCCCCTGCGGGTCGACCGCGACGGCCTCGGGGAAGCGCAGCACGCCCTCGGCGCGCTCGGCCGATGATCTCGACGCCGGCGTAGGGGCACGGCGCCGGGACCGGCGCCGGGGCACGCTTCGGCATCTGCGGACGGAGCGAGGCCGCCGCAGCAGCAACCCGACAGCGGCGATCGTGGCGAGCGGCCACAGGCGGCAGCGCGCCGCCAGCCGGCCGGCGAGGGCTTCCAGGCGCATCGTGCGATGACAGCACTTGGGACCTCGTCGCGTCGCACTTGGCGCGGGATCACAGCAACCTCGCGACGCTTGCGCCGCTCACAAGGACCCGGGCGGGGCGTGCGGCGTCTGACTAGCTGATCTGCTCGGGGGCCCGCGCGGGCAGGCCTGCGCGGGCGGGCGGCGAGTGCAGGAAGCGCCCGGCGCCGCTGGGCCGGTTGCGCTCCTCGCGCACGATGTACAGCGGGCGGTGCTTGACCTCGTCGTAGATGCGCCCGACGTACTCGCCGATCACGCCGAGCGCGATCAGCTGGATGCCGCCGAGCAGCAGGATCGCGATCGTGATCGAGCCGAAGCCCGGCAGGTAGGAGCCGGCGATCCGCAGCACGATCACGACGGGGATCGCGACGAACGCGACCCCCGCGGAGAGCAGGCCCGCGTAGGTGGCCAGCTGCAGGGGCAGGTGCGAGAAGGAGGCGATCGCGTCGAGCGAGAAGCGCAGCATCTTGCGCAGCGTGTACTTCGTCTCGCCGGCGTGGCGGGCGTCGCGCTGGTAGGAGACGGCGGTCTGGGTGAAGCCCACCCACACGGTCATCCCGCGCAGGAAGCGCGAGCGCTCGGTCATCGCCAGCAGCGCGTCCAGCGCGCGGCGGTCGAGCAGGCGGAAGTCGCCGGAGTTGGGCTCGAGGTCGACCTGGGCGAGCTTGTCGAACAGCTTGTAGAACCACGACGCGGTCGCGAGCTTGAACGCGGTCTCGCCCTCGCGCTGCTTGCGCACCGCGTAGACGACGTCGGAGCCCTGGCTCCACTGGGCGATCATCTCCGGGATCAGCTCCGGCGGGTCCTGCAGGTCGGCGTCGATCATCGCCACGACGTCGCCGACGGCGTGCTCGAGGCCCGCCGTCAGCGCCGCCTGGTGGCCGAAGTTGCGCGACAGGTGGATCACGCGCACGCGCGGGTCGGCGGCGGCGATGCGGTCGAGCAGCTGCGGCGTGCGCGTCGGTGCTGCCGTCGTTGACGAGGACCAGCTCGAACTCGTAGTCGGCGACCGCCGCGGTCGCGCGTGCGACGAACTCCTCGACGAGCTCCTGCTCGTCGTAGACCGGCGCCACCACGCTCAGCAGCGTGGGGGTGCGAAGTGGTGTGTCTGACATGCTCATTGGCGTTTCGGCCGTCAGCGGGCAGTTACCCGCTGACAGGGATCATCGATCAGGACCTTAAGCCGCTGATGAATTTATCGTTCATCCTGTCAGGAGATGGCCGCGAGACCAGCGAGATCGGAGCAGCCACCGAACAGCGTAGCGGGCCGGTCCCCGCATCCGCGCGCGCACGTCGCTCGTCCAGTTCGTGAAGTTCGGCATCGTCGGCGTGTCCAACACGCTGCTGACGTTCGTCGTCTACACGCTGCTGCTGAAGGTCTTCGGCGTCTGGTACCTGGCGGCGTCGGCGATCGGCTTCGTCGTCGGCGCCACGAACGGCTTCCTGCTCAACCGCCGCTGGACGTTCCGCGAGCACGTCGGCGACGCGCTCACGCCGGTGCGCTGGGCGGTCGTCCAGGGCTGCGGCCTGGCGCTCAACGTGGGCCTGCTGTACGTGTTCGTCAACGAGCGCTGGTCTGGACAAGCTGCTCGGCCAGGCGTGCGCCACGGTGGTCGTGACGGTGCACGACGTTCTTCGCCAACCGCGCCTGGACGTTCCGCGATGCACCACGCGCCGGCGGTCGTTGTCGCCGACGGCGAGACCTGAGCTCAGGCCGCCGCCCGCGTCAGCGGAACACGGCCAGCAGCGACAGACCCGCGGGGATGCGCCCGCCGCGGGCGATCAGCGCCGCCTCCAGCGCGAGCGGGCGCTCGAGCAGCCAGTTCAGCGGCTCCGGCGGCACCCACAGGTCGAGGCTCGACTCGGTCGTCTTCGTGCTCAGCCCGGTCGAGCACGCGCAGCAGGATCGCGACCGGCAGCAGCAGCGAGTTGAAGTAGGTCGTCCGCGCCTGCCTCCACCCGGCCTGCTCGGCGACGCGCTGCAGCGAGCGGCGCGTGTAGCGGCGGTGGTGGTGGTTGATCTCGTCGTGACCGCTCCACAGCCACTGGTAGGCGGGCACCGTCACGAGCAGCGCCCCGCCCGGGGCGACCACGCGGCGCAGCTCGCGCAGCGCCGCCAGGTCGTCCTCGAGGTGCTCGATCACGTCCAGGCTCACGGCGAGGTCGAAGCTGCCGTCGGCGAAGGGCATCTCGAGCACCGAGCCCTCGATCACCTCGCCGCACGCCGCGCTGCGCGGGCCAGGCACGACGCTCGTGTCCGACAGCTCGACCCCGGTCACGGTGCCGCGCCGGGCCAGCTCGACCATGTTGCGCCCGCTGCCGCAGCCGGCGTCGAGGATCCTGGCGCGCTCGGGCAGGCCGAGCCCGTCGAGCACCCGCTCGATCACCGTCCGCCGCCCCCGATACCACCAGTGGCGGTCCTCGGCCTGGTGGGTCTGTAGCTCGTAGTCCCTATCCATTCTCGCCCATCTTTTCCTAAAGCCCGGCGACCGCGCTCCCCGCCCCCTCGCGGGCCGCGCCGGTCAGCCTTCGGCGGCCGTCCCGCGAACGGCGTACAGCAGCTTGCCGCCGGGGCCACGCCAGGCCGCCACCGCGCGACCGCTACCGGGGTCGACCGACGCAGACGGGTCGCTGTTCGAGCCCGATGGCGCCACGAGCTCCGGCGCAGCGAACGCGGTCCGGTCGGGGGGGACGTCGCCGCCCAGGGCGGCGAGGATCGACACCTCCGCGGCCCCCGCCGGGGCTCGCTCGCTCCAGAGCGCGAGCGCGCTGCCGTCGGGCGCCGGCGCAAGGCCGGCCAGCAGAGCCTCCCCTCCGGGTTCCGAGATCGTCTGCGGCGGGCCCACCCCGTTCAGGTCGACCGATGCGGCCCGCACGGCCCAGGCGCCCGCCACCGCCCCATCCCAGGCGAGCATGACGCTCTCCGAGCGCAACCTCACGAGCGAGGGCGACGCAGCGGGCGGGCTCGCCCCGGCCGGCGCCGGGAAGCGTTCGAGTCGCTGGGGCGTCGCGAAGCGAACCCCCGCTCCGGATCGATCCACGTACACGCTCACGGCCCCGGACGTCTCCTCGCTCCAGGCCACGATCGCGCGGTCGTCGTCGCTGAGCACCGCTGCGACCCGCACGGCGCTCGGCGCGGAGCCCAGCCGCTGGAGGACCCCGGCGGGACCTGCGCCTGGAATCGAGCGTGCGTACAGGGCACCCCGTCGCTGCCACACCAGCAGCGCGTCGCTGCGGAAGTCCAGCGCGACTGTCAGCGCGTCGACGCCGCCGACGCCGGCGTTCGCCGAAGGCGGCCCGAAGCTGTCGGCATAGTGGCGCTCGATCCGGACGAGCGGGCCCACGCCCGCGCTCGCGACGCCCGCCAGCGCCAGGTCGTCGAGGTAGGAGCTGTCGAGGGCGAGGGGACCAGGCTCGAGCCCCGCCGGGGGCAACGGCGCCAGCGCCCCGCCTGCCACTCCCTGGATGAGCGCGAGCCGCGACGGACTGCTCGTTGCCGTCCCGGCCACGAGCACGCGCCCGCCTGGTGCCGCACCGGCACGCACCTCGCCGCGCAGCGGGAGCGCGCGGGCGGCGTGCGTGCCCGTGAGCCTGGTCGGTCTGTCGTCGCCGGCCAGCGGTGCCAGCCACGCTCGTTCCCCTCCCGGGCAGCGTGGCCCGTCCTCCCAGACCAGCGCACCCGGCCCCGTCGCGTGGGTGGGGCTGTCGCTGGGGAAGACGATCTGCGGTGCGCCCCGGACCGGACACGCCGTCAGCGGCGCCGGCGCCGACCATCGGGCCGCGCCCGCGGACGCGCTTGGCGCCCGGGCGAGCATCACACAGGCCACGGCCATGACGCACGCGGCAGCCGCGCCCCAGACCGCGCGGTGCTCTGGACGGTGTCCAAGCAAGCCGGCGTGCGCGCTCAGGCCGTCAGCGCGCCGCGCAGGAAGCTGACCGTGCGCTCCCAGGACGTCTCGGCCAGCTCAGCGTCGTAGGTGCCGAGACGGTCCGTGTCGTTGAAGAAGGCGTGCCCGCCCCCCTCGTAGTAGTGGAACGTCGTCTGCACGCCGGCGTCCTGCAGCTCCTTCTCGAGGGCCTTGGCGTCGTCGTGCGGGATGAACGCATCGGCGGTGCCGAAGTGGCCGAGCACGGGCCCCTTGATCTGGGTGAAGTCGGGCTTGCCGTGGGGCAGCACGTAGTAGTAGCTGACAGCGGCAAGGATGTTCGGGCACGTCGCGGCGGCCCATACCGCGAGGCCCCCACCGAGGCAGAACCCGACGGCGCCGACGCCGTTGCCCTCGAAGCCCTCCTGGGACTGGAGGTAGTCGGCCGCACCGCACATGTCCTTCTCCGCCTGGTCCATCGACAGGGCCATCATCTTCTGTTCGGCCTCGCTCGGCTCGGTCGTCGTCTCGCCCCGGAACAGGTCCGGGGCAAGGGCGAGGAAGCCCTCCGCGGCGAAGCGGTCGCAGACCGAGCGGATGTGCTCGTCCACGCCCCACCACTCCTGCATGACGATTGTCGCCGGGCCGTGGCCGGTGGCGGGCACGGCCAGGTAGCCGGGTGATGAGCCGGCGCTGGTCGGGAACTCGATATCGGGCATCTGGGGCTCCTTTGTCCTGGTCGACCGTTCCGCGCCCGGGGGTGGCGCGGGCGACATACTGCCATGGCCGGCGCGCCGCCGCGCCCGCTCGGCTGCCCGGACCGACGGGCGCGCCCCGCGCGCTCAGCCCTGGAGGGTCAGCACGTGCGCCCTGCGCGGGTCGACGTCGCCGGCGAGCAGGTCGAGGTAGACCCGCTCGACCTGCTCGGCGCCACGCCCGTGGACGATCTCGAGCCAGCCTTCGGTCCACTCGACGTACGGGCGCCACGCACCCGCAAGCCTCTGCTCGAGCCCCTCGCGCCCCCAGTCCGCGACGCGCTTGGCGATCCGGTCGGGCGCGAAGAAGAAGGTCGGCCGCGGGCCGGGGAGGGACTCGGGGACCGCTCCCATGCGCTCGTGGTGGGTCGCCCCGACGACGGCCGAGTGGGCGAGCTCCTCGCCGTAGTGGGCGTGCAGATCCCTACGCACGTCGGCGTCGCCGGCGATGTCCACGTACACCGCCCGACCGGCTGGCAGCGACGCGAGCTCGCCGTATGGGATCACGTGGTCGTAGACGCCGAGGTCCGCCACGAAGGCGGCCGACCGCGCCGAGGTCAGGCCCACGACGTCGACCCCGCCGCGCCGCGAGAGCAGGTAGGCGAGGGCGCTGGCCGTCTTGCTGGAGGCACTGGAGAGGACCACCGTCGCAGCCGCGAACATCTCCGCCTCGGCGAGGAAGTCGTCGATCAGGTAGGACGTGAAGAACAGCGGCCGCAGAAGCATCTGCGCGTCCTCGTGAGCGGCGTCGTACACGGGATCGGCGTCGACCCGCCTGTAGGAGTTGTAGGCGGGGGGAAGCCGGGCCCGGTGCGGCGAGCCCTCGACGAAGCCGTGCCCGTCGGCCCGCTCGGCGAGCACCGCGAGCTCGCTCGACGGGGGCAGGTAGCCGAACACCCTCGCCCCCGGCTCCAGCCCGTCGGCGCGGCTCTCACTGACCTCGGCGAACCCCCACACGGGAACACGACCCCAGCCGTCCTCGGCGGGGAAGAAGCTCCAATAGGACATCGTCTCGCCGAACGCGGCATAGGTGATGTTGTTCGACGTGAGGCCGAAGGAGTCGATCCGCAGCAGCGCCTGGCCGTCCTCGAGCTCGGCCGGCTCGCCCTCGACGAAGAGGCAACGGTGCAGGTCGTCCCTGGCGACTAGGAAGTCCACCCCGCCGCCACCCTACCGCCGCGGGCGCCCGGTCGCGACCGGCGAGTCAGGGGCCGTGGTGGGCGAAGACGGGCACCGTCTCCTCGGCTCGGCTCGCTGCCTCGACTCTGCCCAGCCGTTCGAGCGAGCGGGTTTCGCGCGGGAGCAGGCCGAAGGCGAACGCGAGCATGGCGAGGGCCGAGCCGCCCACCAGGACCTGGACGGCGCCCAGAGCCGAGGCGAGAGGGCCGGCGAGGGCGTACCCGAGCGGAACGAGCCCGAGCGAGACCATCCAGTCGTAGGAGGTGACCCGGGAGAGCTTCTCGGGCGGCATCCGCTCGGCGAGCGCGGTCAGCCACCAAACGTCGAACAGGGCGATCCCGATCCCCGCGACGACCGTAGCCGGCACGACGAGGAAGAGGGTCGCCCCGACCGCGTACAGGATCGAGGCGATCGGCCACAACATGATCGCGATCATCGCCATGCGCATCGGGAAGCGCGGCCGCCAGCCGACGCCGACGAGCGAGCCGACGATCGTCCCGAACCCGAACGCGGCCTCCACCAGGCCGTAGACGCTGAGGTGGCCGTAGCGTTGGCGTGCGACGAGCGGCCCGAGCACGTACCACGGCGCCAGCCCGCAGAACAGCGCCACACAGAAGGACAGCAGCGTCGCCCACACCCACGTGTGGGCCCTCACCTCGCGCGAGCCCTCACGGATCTCTGCCCACACCGAGCGCCGCGGCGGCGCCGGCTGCTGCCGGAGCTCTTCGTCGGTGCGCGCGTCCCCGGGCCGCTCGCCGATGTCCGCGAGAGTCCGTTTGCGCGGGTGCACCTGGGTCAGGAGCAGCGCGCTGAGCATGAACGTGGCGGCGTCGAGGCCGAAGGCCCAGCCGGCTCCCGCCCCCAGGACGAGCACGGTCGCAAGCACTGGGCCGGCGAATTCCGAGACGTTGCTCGACATCGAGGTGACCGCCGTGGCCGGCTGGATATCGCGCTCGGGCACGGTCTGCGGGAGCAGCCCGTTGGCCGCGGGGCGGAAGAAGGCCTCGGCGACGCCGAACAGCATCTCGATCACGACGACCTCCCAGATCTGGGCCGCGCCGGTGACGATCAGCAGCGCGAGCAGGGCGTGCAGCGAGAACCGCACGAGGTCGGTCACGATCATCACGCGGTGGCGAGGCAGCCGATCCGCCCACACCCCCCCGACGAGCAGGAACGCGACGAGTGGCAGGCTCTTGGCGGCGAGCACGAGGCCGAGATCGGTTGCGCTGCCGGTCTTGCCGATCACGTACAGCGCCAGCGCGACGAGGACGATGTTGTCCCCGATCACGCTCGCCCCCTGCGCGAGGAACAGGTAGCGGAAGTCGTGGTAGCCGAGGACCCGCCGTATGTCGCCCAGGTTCGCCACTGCTGCTCTCGTTCGCTCGCTGTGATCCCGCCATTGCGAAACCCGGCCGGATCCGCGAGGGCCGGCCTGGTGCGGGCGTCCGCCTCACGCTAGCCCGGGCAGGGCGGCTCGACGGGGGCTGCCTCCTGCAGCTGCAGGGTCGTGCCCTGCGCCGCGGGGCTGGCCGGGTCGCCGCCCAGGCTGTTCGCGAGCTCGTCGAGTTGGGCGTCGGTGCGGTCGGGGCGGTGATGGAAGAGCAGCAACGAGCCCGCGTCAGCGCGCCGGGCGAGGGCGAGAGCGTAGTCGGTCACCGCGTGCCCGAAGCAGGCGTCGCGGGCGAGCTCGCCCGGGAAGATCTGAGCGTCGTGCATGAGCACGTCCACGCCCTCGACGATCTCGAGCGCCGCAGCGTGGTACTCGCCGAAGCCGTCCGGTCCGGGACCGAGGGCGGTCGGACAATGGTCGGGCATGTAGGCGATCGTGGAGTGGCCGTCGCTGATCCGGTAGGCGAACGTCCGGCCTCCCTTGTGGGGGACCTCGCGCGCGAGGATCGAGAAGCCCTCGCTGTTGAGCTCGCCCTCGCCGATCGACGTGAACGTCCAGCGGCCGCGCAGTTCGCCGGGGCCGACGGGGAAGTGGGGCGGCGACATCGCCCGCTCGAGCACTGCCTCGGCGCCGGTCCCGTCTGGCTGCTCGGGCAGCATCAGGCTCACCTCGGCGCCGTCGTTGTCGGCTGCGGCGAAGAACGGCAGGCCCTGCGTGTGGTCCCAGTGCAGGTGCGTCAGCAGCAGTGTCCCGCTGAAGGGTTCGCCCTCCAGCAGCCCCGTCACCTCCCGGATGCCCGTGCCCGCGTCGAGGATCAGCGACGGGGCCAGCTCATCGTCGTGTGCCAGCGCGACGCACGAGGTGTGGCCGCCGTAGCGCAGAAAGTCGGGGCCCGGCGCGGGCGTCGAGCCCCGCACCCCGCAGAGGTGGACCCGCACGCTCGATCAGCCCCGGCCCGTCCGCGGGAGCGACCGTAGCGGACGGCGGGCGCTGTCGTCGGCGGGCTCGAAGGGGGTGCGAAAAACGGACATGACTCCAGCTCCGCTGGCGCCTCGACGCTGTTCGCGCGCCCGGAAGGCACCCTCCCCTGCTGAGCGATCACAGCTTACCATCGGTGCGCGGGCGTTCAGGCCCGTTGTGCCTCCACCGGTTGGCCCTCCGCGTCCACGGGGTCCCTCCCGTCGGGCCAGATCGTCCACACCGCGAGCGTGGTCGTGCGTCCGCGGATCGCCACATCTGCCACGAAGCTGAGCGCGTCGCGGTTCGTGCTCATGCGTTCGCGGGTGGCACCGGAGATGAACAGCATCGTCTCGCTGTCCTTGGTCATGCTCTCGAGCCGCGAGGCGGTGTTGGTCGTGTCTCCGATCGCCGTGTACTCGACCCGCTGCTCGCAGCCCACGTTGCCAGCCATGACCGAGCCGCTGTGCAGCCCGACGCCCATTTCGAAGTGGCGATCGAAGCCCTCGTTGGCAAGCCAGGCATTGAACAGCGCCAGTCGCGGGCCGATCATCTCGAGCGCGGCGCGCACGGCTCGGTCCGCGTGATCGGGCTGGTCCAGCGGTGCGCCGAAGACCGCCATGATGCCGTCGCCCATGTAGGCGATCAGCGTGCCGCCCGCATCGAGGATCGCCTCGCTCATCTCGTTGAGGTAGTGGTTGACGACCTCGATCACGCGCGCCGCCGGCTGGCTCTCCGAGAAGCTCGTGAAGCCGCGCAGGTCCGAGAACAGGACCGTGCAATCGCGTTCCACGCCGCCGAGCCGCAGGTCGCCCCCGGCCCGGGTGAGGACCTGATCGACCACGTCGCCGGGGACGAAGCGGGCGAACATGTCGCGCACGCGTTCCCGCTCGATCGTCTCGCCGACGTAGAGCACCGCGAGCGTGCCCAGCGTCGCTATCGCCAGCGACGCCAGCGGGTAGACGAAGCTGAGGATCAGCCCGCGGTCGAAGGCGATCTGGACGGCGATCGAGAAGACGACAGCGAGCGCGAGCGCATCACCGAGGGAGCGCCAGCGGCTGACCCGCAGGCTGCCGAGTGGAACGATGCAGCTGAGCAGCACGATCAGCGCGATGTTGAGGATCCCCGGCGCCTCCCTGAGCGGCCCTCCGGCGAGAACGGTGCTCGTCTCGTTCGCCAGGATTTCCGGACCGGCCATCACCCCCGAGCCGCTCGTCGGCGTCGTGTGGACGTCCTGCAGCACCCCCGCGGAGGCTCCGATCACCACGATCTTGTTGCGGAACAGGCCCGGCGGGTAGTGCCCCTGCATGACCTTCGAGAACGAGATCGACCGGTAGGTGCCGGGCGGTCCGGCGTAGTCGATCGGAAGGGTGCCCCCAGCGAACAGGGACCTGGCGACGGGCTTGCCGGATGCCACCTCCGCCGTGGCGACGGATAGGTTGGCCAGCCCGTGATAGGAGTAGGCGAAACGGCGGATCGAGCCGTCGGAGTCGGAAACCAGGAGCGCCTCGCCCGCGCGCGCGCCCGCTTCGCGCAGGTTCTGCGGTCCCCCGAGCACTTCGGTCGTGCCGCCGCGGCCGACTTCGGTCGCCGCGAGCACCGTTTTCCCGTGGGCCGCAGCGACCGCGTCGTAGAGGGCGGCGTCGTCGGCTTCGTCGGTCGCGTGGGCGAATTCGATGTCCATCGCGATCGCCTTCGCGCCGCCTTCGCGGACGTGGTCGATCACCTGCGCGTCGTAGCGTCGCGGGAACGGGAACTCGGCGTGCAGGTGCAGGCGCGTCAGTTCCTGAAAGGTGGCGTTGTCGATCGGCACCAGCACCACGTTGCTCGGCGTTCCGCGCGCGCCGCGCAGCGAAAAGCGGGCGTCGACGGTCTGCAGGTCGGGGCGCCTCAGCAGATGGGTCGCGAAGCCGACGCAGCCAACCAGGCTCGCCAGCAGGGCGACCCCCAGGAGCGCCGTTCTCCTTCGCATCTTTCCGCGCGTCCCGGCCATTGCACCCCCGCTGAGCTCCTTTGGGCGGCTCCGCGCACCGATGCTAGCCGACCGCGGCTTCCCGTGGGCCAGCGCGTGAACGGGATGTTTTCGCTACCGTGACAGTCCGTTTGCTTGCACAGGAGATCGGGGGTAGCAGTGAACACGGTCGTTCGGGGCGCTAGCCCGACAGTTGATGTAGGCACTCGGCGCCCGCTCGGGCTGCCACGCACGGTTCTGCGGGCGGCGGGTCTCGCGCTCGCGCTGATCGCCGGCCTCGCGCTCGCGGTGGCGCTCACCGGCACGGGTGCGCACGGGCCGGCGCGCCAGGCCTCCGTCACGGGGCTGCCGTTCGCGTTGCGCGAGCAGGCCTCCGCGGCGATCGGCGCCGATCAGGCCGCCTACTGGGCTCGTCCCGCTGCGACGGGCCTGCTCGCCGCGAACCCCGGCCAGGGTCTGCGGATCGGCTTCCGCCCGCGCGCCGTCAACGTCGCCGCAGGCCCCGTGGAGGAGGTCTTCGGGCTCCTGGCCAGCGGCTATGGGAACGTCCTGCACCCGCTCGGCGCCCCTCGCATGAGCTCCTCGCGCAACCTCGTCAGCTACTCGACCGGCTCTGTCCAGGCGTGGTACCGCAACGGCCCCATCGGGCTCGAGCAGGGCTTCAGCGTGCCCCGCCCGGCGGCTGCTCCCGCGGGAGGGGCCCTCACGCTCGCCCTCTCCCTGCGCGGCAGCGCGCACCCCGCGCTCGGACCGGACGGCCGCAGCATCACGTTCGCACGCGACGGGACGGTTCTGCGCTACAGCAACCTCGCCGCAACCGACGCCGCGGGCCGCTCGCTCGCGAGCCGGATGCAGCTCGTCGACGGCCGGCTGCTGTTGCGCGTCGACGTGGGTCCGGGAGCCCGCTACCCGCTTCAGATCGACCCCGTCTTCGAACAGGTCGCACGCCTCGAAGGTGGTGAAAGCGAGCGCGGCGGCGGTCACCTCGGCCGCAGCGTGGCACTTTCCTCCGACGGCACGACCGCCCTCGTGGGAGCCCCCCACGACGACGGTGAAGCAGGCTCGGCGTGGGTGTTCACGAAGTCCGGATCCACGTGGACGCAGCAGGCCGCCCTGAGCGTCGAAGGAAAGGGCCCGAACTACTTCGGACGCTCCGTGGCCCTGTCAGGCGACGGTAATACGGCGCTCATCGGGGCGCCGGGGGCGACGGGCGGCCGTGGCGCCGTGTGGGTGTTCACGCGCTCCGGGTCCACGTGGACCGAGCAGGCCGAGCTGACGGGCGGCATCGCGGAGGAAGGCGCCGGCGAGTTCGGCCGCAGCGTCGCCCTCTCCGCGCAGGGCACCGTCGCGATCGTCGGCGCCTACGCCGACGCGGCCAGCACCGGCGCCGCGTGGGTCTTCACGGGGTCCGGGCCGACGTGGACCCAGCAGGGCGGCAAGCTCACCGGTGGCGGCGAGCTGGGCCCGGGCGAGTTCGGCCGCGCCGTGGCGGTGTCCGGCGACGGCACCGAGGCCCTGATCGGCGGCAGCGCCGACAACGGTAACCGCGGCGCCGTATGGCTGTTCGCCCAGGCCGGCGGTGCCTGGACGCAGAAGAGCGAAGAGGTGGCCCCCGAAGTGGAAAGCAGTCGCCCCGAATTCGGCGCTGCGGTGGCGCTGTCGGGGAACGGGGAACTGGCCCTGGTAGGAGCGCCGGCCGCCGCGTCGAACGTCGGCGCGGCCTGGCTGTACGCACGCTCGGGCGGCACGCTCACGCCCGTCGGCTCGAGGCTGACGGGCAGCGGCGAGAGCGGCGAAGGTCGTTTCGGCGCGAGCGTCGCCCTGTCGGCTGATGCATCGACGGCCATGATCGGAGCTCCCGCCAACGCCGGAGGCGCAGGCGCGGTGTGGGCGCTCAAACGCTCGGGCGCCGGCTTCGGAAGCGGCGAAGTCCTGACCGAAACGGCCGCAGGGACACAGACGTTCGGGAGGGCTCTCGCGCTCTCCGAAACGGGCGCCCACGCGCTCGTCGGCGGTTACCTGAGCAACTCCCAGCGCGGGTCGGCGTGGGTGTACGACCGCCTCGTCGAAGAACCCGAAAAAGAACACGAAAAAACGACGACCGAAGAACATCACGAAACCACGGGAACCCAGACCGGGGAAACGACCACCACGACGACCACCGCGACGACCACGACCACGACCACGGGCATCGGCAACCAGACGCCCAAAGTCGGCGTCCTCGGTGCGGTCTCCGCGGCAGCGCCGATCGCGGCGGTGAGCGGCAACGTCGCCCACGTCACCGGAAGCGTGCTCGTGAAACTTCCCGGCGCCGGCTTCGCCCTGCTGAACGGCGAAGAGGAGATCCCCTTCGGCGCGATCATCGATGCCACCAACGGTCGCGTGCGGGTCACGGTCTCCAACGGGCACGGCGGTCAGCAGACCGGCGAATTCTTCGGTGGCGTCTTCGTCCTCACCCAGCGTCCCAACGGCACCGTTCTCGCACGCCTGTACGGCGGCAACTTCACGACCTGCCCGACCCGCCACCGGCGCCACGGGGTCAAGGCGCAGGCGAGCGCCAAGCACTCCTCCGGAAAGCACGTGGTGAGGAAACTGTGGGCCAACGCCCACGGCAGCTTCTCGACGCAGGGCAGTTACGCGGCCGGCGCCGTGCAGGGGACGGAATGGCTCACCGAGGACCTCTGTGAAGGGACCCTGATCCGCGTCACCCGCGACAAGGTGCGCGTCACCAACCTCATCACCCACCGCCACCGGATCGTATTCGTCGGCCACCAGGAGCTGGTCCGGGCGCCTTGAGCGGCGGTCCGCTCAGCCGCAGCCGGTGATCCCGCCATCGAGCGGGATCACCGTTCCTGTCATATAGGAGCCCGCCCGCGAGGCGAGGAACAGCGTCAGACCGGCGACGTCGTCCGGTCGGCCGATCCTGCCCAGCGGAACGCCCTGCTCGAGCTGCAGGCGAGCCTGCGGATCGTCGAGGACGAAGGCCATCATCTTGCTCTCGAACGGTCCGGGAGCGATCGCGTTGACGGTGATGTGCTCGCCGGCCAGGCGCTTGGCCAGGTGACGGGTGAGCATGTGCACCGCCGCCTTGCTGGCGCTGTAGCTGTAGTTCTCCACCGATGGCGTGCGCAGGCCGTCGATCGAGCCGATGTTGATCACGCGGGAGGGTTCCTGGGCGGACGCCGCCGCGCGCAGCGCCGGAAGCAGCGCGACGGTCAGGTTGAAGATGCCCTCGACGTTCGTGTTCAGGACCTTCTCCCAGCCCTTCTCGGGGAACTCCTCCAGCGGTGCCCCCCAGGTGGCGCCGGCGTTGTTGACGAGGATGTCGAGGGTCGGAAACCGCTCACGCGTGAGCGTCGCGAGCTCGACCGCCGCGGACGGGTCGGACACGTCGCCCGGGATCGCCTCGCACTCACCCAGCTCGGCGAGCTCGCGGGCGGCGGCCTTGACGTCATCGTGCTTGCGCGAGGAGAGGATCACGCTCGCGCCGGCCCCGACGAGGCCGCGGGCGATCATCAGGCCGATCCCCCGCGAGCCGCCGGTGACGAGGGCTGTCTTGCCGGCTACGTCGAACAGGTCGTCCATCCGCGGCAAGTCGCTTGCTAGTCGGCGAAGTCCGCGGGGCGCTTGTTCAGGAACGCCTCGATCGCCTCGGGCACCGCGCGGCCGAAGGTCGCCATGATCTGCTGGCGGTCCTCGTACTCGACCGCCGCCTGCTCAGAGGGGATCTCGAGCGCGCTCCACATCCCCCGCTTGGTGAGCCGCACGCCCCAGGGGGCCAGCGTGGCGATTTGCGCGGCCGCCTCCAGCGCGCGCTCGATCAGGCCGCCCTCCACCACGTCGGCCACGAGGCCGATCCGCAGCGCCTCCTCCGCGTCCACGCGCCGGCCCGTGAGCATCAGCTCGTGGGATCGCGAGGCCCCGATCAGCCGCGGCAGCAGCCAGCTGGTCGCCATGTCGCAGTTGGACACGCCGATGTTGATGAACGCGACCCGGAAGACCGCCTCGGGGGAGGCGTAGCGGATGTCAGAGCCGAGCGCCAGCGCCAGTCCGAAGCCCGCTGCCGGCCCGTTCACCGCCGCGATCACGGGCTGGGGCAGGCCGCGCAGCTCGAGGATCAGACGGGACATGTGCTCCTGGTTGGCGAGCCGGTCGCGAGACTCGTCGCTGCCGTCGTTCCCGGGGGCCGCGCCGTAGCCATGGAGGTCGAGGCCGGCGCAGAACCCCCGCCCGGCCCCCGTCAGCAGCACCACCCGGCAGCTGCGGTCGATGGCCGTCCGCCGAAGCTCCTCGTGCAGGGCCTCGCACAGCTCGGAGGTCATCGCGTTGAGCTGCTCAGGGCGGTTGAGGGTCAGCCGGCGGACATGAGCTGCTGGCTCGTCCACGAGGAGCAGGTCGGCCATGCGGCCATCCTATTGGGGAGCGCGCCGTCGGGGCGGCTGCGGGCAGCTGTTCCGCGCCGGCCCCCGCCGCGTGTGAGACTGACGCCGTGCGTTCGCTCAGCGTCGGGGTCGTGGGTCATGTCGAGTGGGTCCAGTTCGGGCACGTCGACCACGTGCCGGTGGCGGGCGAGGTCGTCCACGCTGAGGATCCGTTCGAGGAGCCCGCCGGCGGCGGCGCGGTGGCGGCTGTGCAGCTGGCCCGGCTGGCTGGGAGCTCGGTTCTGTTCACCGCCCTCGGCCCCGACGGGCACGGCGAGCGCGCGCGCAAGCGCCTGCGGGAGCTCGGTGTCGAGGTACATGCCACCGAGGCATCCGAGCCCACGCGACGGGCGCTCACGCTGATCGACGGCACCGGCGAGCGAACGATCACGACACTCGGGGAGCGGCTCGAGCCCCACGGGGAGAGCGCGGGCCTCGACTGGGCGGCCAGGCTTCCGGGCGACGGCATCTACTTCACGGCAGGCGACGGCGCGGCGCTTGCCCTCGCCCGCGGCTCCGCCCGCGTGCTCGTCGCGAGCCCGCGCGCTCGCGAGGTGCTCGGTCACGGCGTGCGGCTCGACGCGCTCGTGCTCAGCGGGGGCGACCCGATCGAGCGGGCGGAGCTCTCGCGCGCGCAAGCCGAAGCGGATGTCGTCGTGCTCACCGAAGGCTCCCGGGGCGGGAGCTACCGGACGGCCGCCGGCGCCGCCGGCCGCTGGGGGGCGGCGACACCAGCGGGGCCGAAGATCGACGCCTACGGCTGCGGGGACTCGTTCGCCGCCGGCCTCACGTTCGGACTCGCCGCCGAACTCGGCCTGCCCGCCGCGCTCGCCCTCGCCGCCCGCTGTGGCGCCACCTGCCTGACCGGGCGCGGCCCCTACAGCCGCCAGCTGAGCGCTCGCGAGCTCGACGACGGCGCCGACGTGTAAGGATGCCGGCCATGCGCCGCGCGCGAGCCTACAGCTACCCGCAGCGGGGGTGAGCTGGATCGAGTACGAGCAGATCAGCACTGAGACCTCGGCGGGGATCCTCACGATCACGCTCGATCGTCCGGAGCGGCTGAACGCGTGGACGGCGAGGATGGCCGACGAGCTGATGAACGCGTTCGACCGCGCCGACGCCGACGACGAGGTCCGCGCGATCATCGTCACGGGCGCGGGCAGGGGCTTCTGCGCGGGGGCGGATCTTGCGAGCGGGGGCGACACGTTCGACTACCGCAAGCACGAGCAGCAGGGACCCCCACGCGACAACGGCGGACAGTTCACCCTGCGCGTCTTCGAGTGCACGAAGCCGGTGATCGCCGCCATCAACGGCCCCGCTGTCGGCATCGGCGCGACGATGACGCTGGCGATGGACGTGCGCCTCGCGGCCGACGACGCTCGCATGGGCTTCGTCTTCGCCCGCCGCGGGATCATCCCGGAGGCGGCGTCCAGCTGGTTCCTACCCCGCGTGGTCGGGATCAGCAGGGCGATGGAATGGGTGGCCACGGGGCGTGTCTTCTCCGCCCGGGAGGCCCTCGAGGGCGGCCTCGTGCGCAGCCTGCACCCTCCCTCGGAGCTGCTCGAGGCGGCCAGGGAGCTCGGCCGCGAGATAGCCGAGAACACTGCGCCCGTGTCGGTGGCGCTGGCGCGGCGGCTGATGTGGACGATGCTCGGAGCCGAGCACCCGATGCTCGCCCACCGGGCCGACTCGCGTGGAATGTTCGCCCGCGGGCAGTCTGCCGACGCCGTCGAGGGGGTCACGTCCTTCCTGGAGAAGCGGCCCGCACGCTTCCCCGAACGGGTAAGCGACGGGCTCCCCGACGTGATGCCCGGCTACCTGCCGCCCGCGTTCGAGTAGGCGGGACCCGCGGCGGGGGTTGGTGCGATGGCGGGAAGGCGGCCTCGCAAGGTGCTCTTTGCGAGGGGGCTCCTCGCTCTCGCGCTCGCCGCCGTCGTGGCGCTCCTCGCCGGGACGTTCTCCGGAGCGGGTGGCGGCTCGACGCGTAGGAGGGTCCCACGCCCCCCCGCCGTGGCCCGCTCGGACGTGGCCGGCGGGGGGCGGCGCACGCCTGCACGCGCACGGTCTCCGCGCCCGGCAAGCTTCGCGGTCGGCCTGCTCACGCTGCATCTCGTCGATCGCTCCCGTCGCGTGGCGCTTCCCGACGGGACGCTCGTCCCGCGCACGTTGACGACGTTCGTGCGCTACCCCGCCCGCGGCGCCCGCGGCGCCGGCGAGCGCACCGGCGCGATGCCGGCACGAGCCGCGGGGGGTTTCCCGCTGATCGTCTTCGGGCACGGCTTCGCGGTCACGCCCGCCATCTACGACCCGCTGATGCGGGCGTGGGCGCGGGCCGGCTTCGTCGTCGCGGCGCCCGTGTTCCCGCTCGCCAACGCCCACGCCCCGGGCGGCCCGGACGAGGCCGACCTCGTCAATCAGCCCGCCGACATGAGCTTCGTGATCTCGAGCATGCTCGCGGCGAGCGGGGCCGGCCAAGGAGCCCTCGCGGGGATGGTCGACCCCTCCCGGGTCGCCGTCGCGGGCCAGTCCGACGGTGGCGACACGGCCCTCGCCGTCGCCTACGACCCCCGTGTGCGCGATCCCCGTGTGCGCGCTGCGGTGATCCTCTCCGGCGCCGAGATCCCGTTCACGGGCAGCTTCCGCTTCCCCGACGCGGGCCCTGCGCTGCTCGCGAGCCAGGGGACGGCGGACACGATCAACCCGCCGTCGATGACGGAAGCGTTCTTCGCCGCCGCTCCGAGGCCGAAGTACCTGCTGTGGCTGACCGGCGCCGAACACCTGCCCCCGTACACCGACGGCCAGCCCTGGCTGGGCATCGTCGAGCGCGTCAGCATTGCCTTCCTGCGGCGTTATCTCGAGCACCGGCCGGTCAGCGTGCGCCGGCTGCAGAGGCTCGGCAGCGCACCGGGAAGCTCCTCGCTCGAAGCCCAGCCGTAGGCCTCAGTCCGCGGGCAGCCGCTGGACACGCGAGAGCACGGCGGCGAACTCGTCGCCGTGCTCGGCGACGCGGGCGAGGACGGCCGGCGCCTCGAACACGAGCCGGGAGGGCGCCTCGGCCGCGAGCGCGTCCTGGACCTCCGGCCACGACAGCGGCGTGGAGACGGTCGGGCGGGGCGTGGCCCGCAGCGAGTAGGCACACACGGTGGTCTTCTTGCTGTCGTTCTGGCTCCAGTCGATCAGGACCTTGCCGGCGCGCCTGGCCTTGGCCATGTTCGCGACCACGAGCTCCGGTTCGTCCTCGGCGAGCAACTCGGCGACCGTGCGCGCGAACGCCTTCGTCCGGGTGTCGCTTGCGGACTCGTCGTTCAGCGGCAGATACAGCTGCAGGCCCTTCGATCCCGACGTCTTGACGAAGCTCTCGAGCCCGAGGTTCGCGAACAGGTCCCGCAGCCGCAGCGCCACCCGGCAACACTCGATGACCCCGGCGGGGGGCCCCGGATCGAGGTCGAACACGACCGCTGTGGGACGGTCGGGTGTGCGCGCCCGTGCCATCGGGGTGTGCAGCTCGATCGCCGCCAGGTTGGCGAGCCACACGAGCGTCGCACGGTCCTCGACGAGCACGTAGTCGATCGGCTTGCGCTCGCTCGGCAGCGTGGCCGTGGCGACCCACTCCGGGCGATGCGCCGGCGCCTGCTTCTGGAAGAAGGACTTGCCCTCCACGCCGTCGGGCCAGCGCTTGACGGTCAGGGCGCGACCCGCGAGGTGGCGCAGCAGCACCGGCGCGATCGTCGCGTAGTAGTCGATCAACTCGCCCTTCGTGAAGCCCGTCTCGGGATAGAGGACCTTGTCGAGGTTCGACAGCTTCAGGACGCGGCCGTCGACGGTCGTCTCCGCCGCCTGCCCGCGCCGGCGCAGCTCGAGCTTCGCCGGCGCGTCGGTTGCCGGCGGTCCGTCGCGTCCCGATCCCTCGCCCCACTGCTCGCGCACGACCAGCTCGGCCGCCTTGTCCTCTCGCAGGCCCTTGTAGATCGGGTGGCGCAGACTGCCACCCGAGGTCCACTCGCCGAAGGCTACCTCGGCGACCAGGCGCGGCTCTGCGAAGAAGGCCTCACGTGGCGGCTTGGGACCGGCGGAGAAGGGGCTCGTCTCACGTCGCAGCGGTGCGAGCAGCGTCTCCAGGCGCGCGATCTCGCGCTCGCTGAGACCGCTGCCGACGCGGCCGACGTAGCGCAGCGCGCCGTCGGGCTCGTGGACGCCGAGCAGCAGCGCGCCGATCCCCGTGGCGCGCCGGCCGCGTCCCGGCGTCCACCCGCCGATCACCAGCTCCTGGCGGGGGAATGTCTTGATCTTCAGCCAGCCGGCCGAGCGTACGCCCGGCTGGTAGGTCGAGTCCAACCGCTTCGCGAGCACGCCCTCGAGTCCCTGGCCGGCGCTCGCCGCGAGCAGCTCCCCGCCCCGCCCGACGATGTGCTCGGGGGTCTGCCAGCGCTCTCCATTCAGCTCGAGCTCCGCCAGGCGCGCTCGGCGCTCGAGGTAGGGCAGCTCCATCTGCGGGTGGCCATCGAGCCACAGCAGGTCGAAGATCATGTACGTCACGGGCGTGCTCGCCGCCCGTCGGCGTGCCTGCGCTCGCGATTCGAGCTGCATCCGCTGCTGCAGAGCCTCGAAGCTCGGGTGCCCGTGCTCGTCGAACACCACGATCTCGCCGTCGAGGACGGCGCTGTGGGAACCGAGTGCGCGGCCGAGCCGTGCGAGCTCCGGGTAGCGGCCGGTGATGTCCTTGAGGCTGCGGCTCTCGAGGCGCAGCTCGCCGGGCTCGGAGTAGGCGATCGCGCGAACGCCGTCCCACTTGATCTCAAACGCCCAGTGCTCCTCGTCACGCGGCAGCTCGCCCGCCCTTGCGAGCATCGGCGCCAGGCGGCTCGGCATCGGCTCGCGTGCGGGGTCCGCGGGGGGGTCCATGCGGTGGATCATCCAATCCTTGGGTGCCTCGCCCGACTCGATCGGGAACAGCGCATAGCGCGCGTCCACACGCGTCCCGTGCAGGGCCACCTCGACCTTGCGCGGCTCCCACTTCAGCAGCTCGTAGGTGCCGCTGTCCCAGATCGCGATCGTCCCGGCGCCGTACTGTCCCGCCGGGATCTGGCCCTCGAAGTCGAGGTACTCGAGCGGGTGGTCCTCCGTGTGGGCCGCGAAGCGGTTCTCACCCGGCGCCTCCGGCAGGCCCTTCGGCACCGCCCACGACGCCAGCACCCCATCGTGCTCGAGGCGCAGATCCCAGTGCAGGCGGCTCGCGTCGTGCTCGTGCACGACGAAGCGCGGCTCGGCGGGGCGGTCCTCGCCCCGGGACGCGGGGGCGGGCTCCGGCGTGCGCGCGAAGTCCCGTTTGCGACGGTAGCCCTGCAGGCGCTCGCCGCGCGGCGCCACCTAGCGTTTGGCGGGCGTCCGTTTGGCGCTCGGCTTCTTCGCGCTGCTTTTGGCAGCGGGCGCCTTTTTCGCCGCGGGTTTCTTCGCCGGCTTGGCAGGTTTGGCGGCCCCATCGGCCGCCGCCTCCCGCCCGCGGACGGCTTCCAGGCTCGCCTTCAGCGCGCTCATCAGGTCAGGTGCCGGCGCCGCGACCTCCTCGGGCGCGGGCTGGACGGCGATCTCCTCGCCCTGGGCCTTGCGTTCGATCAGGTCGATGATCTGCTGTCGGTAGCTGTCCCGGTAGCGCTCGGGCTCGAAGTCCCCGGCGAGCGAGGTGACCAGTTGCTCGGCCATCTCGAGCTCGCGCTTGGTCGTCTTGACCTCGGCGGCCTCGCGGACCTCCTCGAGGCTCTCCGGGGAGATCACTTCGTCGGCGAACATCATCGTCGCCATCCCGAGGGCCTCGCCGATCGGGCGCACCGCCACCAACTGCTCCTTCGAGCGGATCACGACACGGGCGATCGCGACCTTGCCGGTCTCCCGCATCGCTTCGAGCAGCAGGCGGTAGGGCTTCACGCCTCCCGGCCCGGGGGCCAGGTAGTAGGGGTGGTCATAGTAGATCGGGTCGATCTGGGCGAGCTCGACGAAGTCCTCGATCTCGATCGTCTTCGTCTTCTTCGGCTCCAGCGACTCGAGCTCGCCGGGCGCGATCAGGACGTAGCGGTCCTTGGCGAGCTCATAGCCCTTGACGATGTCCTCGTAGGGCACCTCCTCGCCCGTCTGCGGGTCGACGCGCTTCTGCACGATCCGCGTCCCGGTCGTGCCCGAGAGCTGATGGAAGCGCACGGCCTTGCGGTCGAGGGCGCTGTACATCTTCACGGGCACCGTGACCATCCCGAAGCTGATCGCTCCAGTCCAGATCGCGCGGGGCATGGGAGAGTAGTACCACCTCAGACGCCCGGTAACCAGGGGTGCAAAGCGCTTGGCGGCGCCTGTTGGAGCCGTGATCGAGGGCGCCGCCCGCGGCGTCCCTCGATCGGCGACACTGTCCCGATGGCGCTCGCCGATGCCCGCACCGAGGCCCTGCAGGATCGACCGGCCGCGCTCCTGCAACGGCTCCTGCGCTTCGACACGAGCAACCCGCCCGGCGCCGAGCAGGAGTGCATCGCGTGGATCGCCGGGCTCCTCGAAGAGCTTGGCTGCGAGGCGAGGCTGATCGCCGACGCCTCCGGCAGGCCGAACCTGGTCGCCCGGCTACCGGGCCGCGGGACCGCGCCGCCCCTGCTCCTGCAGGGGCACGTCGACGTCGTCGCGGCGACCGGAGCCTGGCAGCGGCAGCCGTTCGCCGGCGACCTCCACGACGGTTACGTGTGGGGGCGCGGCGCGCTCGACATGAAGGGCGGGGTGGCGATGATGCTGGCGGCCTTCATGCGCGCGCTGGCCTCCGGGTCGAGCCCGCCGGGAGACGTGATCCTGTGCCTGATGGCCGATGAGGAGGCCGGCAGCGACCATGGAGCCGCTTTCCTCGTCCGCGAGCACGCCGAGCTGTTCGCCGGCGTCAAGCACGCGATTGGCGAGTTCGGTGGCTTCACCATCGACGTCGCCGGACGGCGCTTCTACCCGATCATGGTCGCCGAGAAGCAGGTCTGCTGGACGCGGGCGACCCTCCGCGGCCCCGCCGGGCACGGCTCCCTGCGCGTGCATGGCGGCGCTGCCGGCAAGCTCGGGCGCCTGCTCAGCCGGTTGGATCGGCGGCGTCTGCCGGTACACGTGACCCCCACCGCCAGCTCGATGGTGCAGGCGATCGCCGCCGAGCTCCCCCGGCCGCTGGCGACGCCCCTGCGGGGGCTGCTCGTGCCCGGGCTGACCGATCGCCTGCTCGACGTCCTGGGGGAGCGAGGGCGGATGTTCGATCCGATCCTCCACAACACCGCTGCGGCCACCGTCATCAGCGGCGGCGAGAAGATCAACGTGGTGCCGGCGGAGGTGACGGTCGAGCTCGACTGCCGGCTGCTGCCGGGCTTCGGGCCCTCGCAGCTGTTCGCCGAGTTGCGCCACCTCGCGGGGGTCGAGCTCGAGCTTGAGGTGATCCGCCACGACGCCGTGGCGGCCGTGCCGGACATGGCGCTGTTCGACACCCTCGCGGGGGTTCTGCGCGAGCTCGACCCGACCGCCAGGCCGGTGCCGCTGCTGCTCCCGGGGGTCACCGACGGACGCTTCTTCTCGCGGCTCGGGATCCAGACATACGGCTTCCTGCCGATGCAGCTCCCCGAGGAGCTGCGCTTCATGCAGCTGATCCACGCGCCCGACGAGCGCATCCCGGCCGAGGCGCTCGAGTTCGGCACGCGTGCGATCGCCCGCGTGCTCGAGCGCTTCAGCTGACCGCCCCGCGCACGCCCAGTCGCTGTTCGTCAACGAGCTCAAGACGCTGCCCGTCCGGCCGCGGCCCCGCTAGATCACGTCCGCACGATCACCTTGCCGGTGTTGCCGCCGGTGAACAGCAGGTTGAGGGCCTCGGGCGCCCGCTCCAGGCCCTCGACCACGTGCTGCACGGACTTGACCTCGCCCGAGGCGAGCCAGCCCGCCATCTCGGCCTGGGCGGCCGGGAAGCGGTCGAGGTAGTCGAGAATCAAGAAGCCCTCCATGCGGCCGCGGCGGATGATCAGCATCGCGTAGTTGGCGGGTCCGCGGGCGCCGCCGCGGTCGTTGTAACCCGAGATCGCTCCGCACAGGGCGATCCTTCCGCGCAGGGCGAGGTTCGCCAGGCAGGCGTCGAGGATCTCGCCGCCGACGTTGTCGAAGTACAGGTCGATGCCGGCGGGAGCTGCCTCGCGGAGGCGGGCCTGGACATCCTCGGCCTTGTAGTCGATCGCCTCGTCGAACCCGAGCTCCTCCACGATCCATGCGCACTTCTCGGGTCCACCGGCGATTCCGATCACCTTCTCGGCGCCCTTGATGCGCGCGATCTGGCCTGCCGTCGAGCCGGTCGCCCCGGCGGCTCCGGAGACGACGACGACGTCGCCCTCCTGCACGCGGCCGACGTCGAGCATCCCGAAGTAAGCGGTCATGCCGGTGATGCCGAGGGCGCCCAGCGCGATCGTCGGCTCCACGCCCGGCGGAAGGGCCTGCATCGCCCGCTCGCCCTCGTCGGCGATCACGTAGTCCTGCCACCCAGTCATGCCGAACACGAGCTGCCCCGGGGCGTACTGCTCGGAGTTGCTCTCGAGCACCTCGGCCACGCCGCCGCTGCGGACGACCTCGCCGATCCCGATCGGGGGCAGGTAGCCGGGGGCGTCGTCCATCCATGTACGGATGGTCGGGTCGATCGACACGAACCGCACCCGCGCCAGCGCCTCTCCCGGCCCCGGCGTCGGGACCTCCTCGACCTCCACCCTCGTCGTGCTCTGATCGCACATGCCCGTTGGGCGCTCGGCCAGCACCAGCCGGCGATTCTGCTCGCTCATCGCCACTCTCCTCCCGGCGCCGCGCAGGGCCGCCGTCGCGTTGGGGCGCCGGACGGCGCCAGCGTCCATCTTACGTGTGGCTCGCCGTTGGCTATCGTGCCGGCGATGGCGAGCCCACCGGAGACGGTGCGGGTCCAGGTCTCGGGTCCCGCCGCCCTGCACGCCGAGTTGTTCGGGCCCACCGGTTCCGGCCCCCACCCGGGCGTCCTGGTCCTGCACGAGTCCTTCGGCTTGAACGATGACATCAGGCGCATCGCTGCTCGCTTTGCCGACGCCGGCTATGTCGCCCTCGCCCCAGACCTGTACTCACACGGGAGACGGCTGGTGTGCCTGAGCCGGGTGCTGGTGGACATGCTCAGCGGCGCCGTCGCGAGGGAGATCGCTGACATCCTCGCCTGCCGTGAGGCCCTCGCGGCCCGACCGGAGGTCGACGGGGAGCGGATCGCGGTGGCCGGCTTCTGCCAGGGCGGCGGCTTTGCGCTGATCGCAGGCACCGAGCCCGGCTTCCGGGCGGCAGCGGTCAACTACGGGGTCGTGCCTGCGGCGCGCTCGCGCCTGGATGGGGTGTGCCCCGTGGTGGCAAGCTACGGACGCAAGGACCGCGTCGTCGGCGCCAACATGGCCGGGCGGCTGGAGTCGCACCTGCAGGAGCTCGGCGTCCCGCACGACGTCAAGACCTACGAGGACACAGGCCACTCCTTCTTCTCCCGTGTCGAGGGTTGGCAGGGCTGGCTTGCGCGTATGCCCTCGCCGATGGCCGTCGGCTATGACGAACGGGCCGCCGAGGACGGTTGGCGGCGCATGCTCGACTTCTTCGCCGAGCACGTAGCGGTCTGAGCGCGTGCCTCAGCCCCGCTCGGGTCGGGTGAGCTCCTCGAGCAGGAGCACGAAGGAGCTATATGGCCGCCCCGTCACCTGCGCGAGGCCGATCTCGCAGGTGCGGTTGCTGCATAGGCACGCGCTCACAGGCTGCCCGGAGAGCTCCTCGGCGACCCCCGCGAGCGCGGCGGCGGGCAGCTCAGGGTGCAGCAACCCCCTGTCCCCGGCCATCCCGCAACACGTCGTGGAGAGGGGCACGACGACGTCCTGCGCGAGGGCGTCGGCAAGCGCCACGAGCCGCTCGCGAAGGCCGAGCTGCTCGACCGAGCAGGCGGGATGGACGGCGACCGTGGGGACGCGGCGCGGCGGCGGCAGCGCTGGCAGCAGCCGTTCGTCGGCCCACTGGATCGCGTCGAGCACGGCGACGGCAGCGAAGCGCTCACGGGTGGCCTCGTCGAGCTGCCCGGGCACCTCGGTCAGCAACCCGAGTGTGCACGAGCTCGCATCTACCACGAGCGGCAGGCGGCCGTCATCGGTCCAGCGCAGGACGGCCGCCGCGATCCGACGGGCCATGTGCTCGTGTCCCCGGCGGTAGCCCTTCGAGCTCCAGGGGGTCGCACAGCAAAGCCCGTGAACATCCGGCGGGATCCACAGCGGCTGCCCGGCCCGGGCGGACACGGCCACGAACGCGGCGGGGACGCTCAAGCGCTCCTCGTCCTCCGGCTGGTTGCCGAAGATCCGGTTCACGCAGGCGGGAAAGTAGACCGCTGCTGCCTGGGAGGGCTCGGCGGAGCCCGGCAGTTCGGGTGCGGGCGGGGGCATCGCGTCCGTCCACGCAGGGATCAGCTCGTGGGAGAACGCGCGGCGGGCCAGGCCGGTGAGCGCCCGCAGCG
The DNA here is from genome assembly GCA_963743505.1 of uncultured Solirubrobacteraceae bacterium. Lineage (GTDB taxonomy): Bacteria > Actinomycetota > Thermoleophilia > Solirubrobacterales > Solirubrobacteraceae > Palsa-744. The sequence goes on from CAVUPZ010000006.1 coordinate 520,685, forward strand.
GCTCCCCCCTGGCCAGCAGACCGAGTCGAAGGGCCGCGCGGGCGCCACGCTCGACGGTGCCCCATCCGCGGGCGAGGCCAAGGCCCGCCTGCTCGGCACGGGGGGAGTGCTCCCGCGCGCGGAGCTCCTTGACCAGCTTGCCGGTGTCGATCCCCACCGGACACGCGAGGCTGCACGTACCGTCGGCGGCGCACGTCTGCAGGACGTCGTACTCCTGCTGCTCCAGCAGCGCGCCCAGCACGGCCGAGCCCGTCGGCTGGCGGGCCATCTCGCGCCTGATCGCGATCCGTTGGCGGGGGGTCGTCGTGAGGTCCCGGCTGGGGCAGATCGGCTCACAGAAGCCGCACTCGATGCACTGCGTGGCCACCTGCTCGATCTCCGGCGTGGACTTCAGGTTGCGCAGGTGAGCCGCGCCTTCGTTCGTGAGCAGGACACCGGGGGCGAGCACGCCGTCGGGATCGGCGAGCCGCTTGATCCGCCACATCAGCCCGGTCGCGGCGGCGCCCCACTCACGTTCGACGTGGGGGGCCATGTTGATCCCGGTGCCGTGCTCGGCCTTGAGCGAGCCGTCGTACTTCTCCACGACCAGCGTCACGAGCTCCTCCATGAACGCCTCGTAGCGGTCGAGGTCGCCTGGCTCGCCGAAGTTGGGGCTGAGCAGGAAGTGGAGGTTCCCGGCGGAGGCGTGCCCGGCGACGCCGGGCAGGAAGCCGTGCTCGCCGAGCAGCCCCTGCAGGTCCCTGGCAGCCTCCCCGACCCGCTCGGGCGGGACGCACACGTCCTCGATGATCAGCGAGACGCCGGGGGCGCGCATCGCCGCCAGCAGCCCCTGCATGCCCTCCCGGACGTGCCAGAGCATCCCGATCTCGCGGGGGTCACGGGTGAAGCTGGTGGGTTCGACGAGCCGCAGCCCCGCGAGCAGGTCGCCGGCGGCCCGCTCGGGTGTGTCGAGCGCGCCTTCGTCTTCGGCTCGGAACTCGATCAGAAGCGCCGCGTGCTGGGGCTCGAGCTGCTTCCAGCGCTCGGGCGTGCCCGGCATGTTCCACGCGGCCGCGATCAACGTCGGCGCGACCATCAGCTCGGTCGCGCTGGCGCCTGAGGCGACGAGCTCGGGGACGGCCTCGACAGCGGCGTCGATGTCCTCGAACAGGGCGAGGGCGAGCGTCGTGTGTCGCCCGAGCGCGACGGTGTCGAGGACCGCCTCGGCGAGGAACGCGAGCGTGCCCTCGGAGCCCACGAGCAACCGGGCGAAGATGTCCAGGGGCTCGTCCGCGTCGAGGAACGCACACAGGCGATAGCCGGTCGTGTTCTTGATCTGGAACTTGCGCCGGACCCGTTCGGCGAGAGCGCTGTCTGCGCGCAGCTCGTCGCGGATCTGCGCGAGGCCGAGGGCGAGCTCGGGTGCCTGCGACGCGAAGCGACCACGGGCCCCGTCCGCGGCGGTGTCGATCGTGACCCCGCTCGGAAGCACGAACGTGACCGAGCGAAGCGTGCTGTAGGTGTCCTCGGTGACGCCGCAGCGCATGCCGCCCGAGTTGTTCGCGATCACGCCGCCCATGCAGGCGATGTCGGTGCTCGCCGGGTCCGGTCCGAGGCGGCGACGATGCCTCGCCAGGCGCCGATTCGCGTGGCCCAGCACGACTCCGGGCTGGACCCGTGCGCGCGAGCCCCCGTCCTCGATCGTGAGCCGCTGCCAGTGGCGGCGTACGTCCACGAGAATCCCGTCGGTCTGGGCCTGGCCGCTCAGGCTCGTGCCGCCGGCGCGGAACACGAGCGGGGTCGCGGTGCGCCGGGCGAGGGCCATCAGCGACGCCACCTCAGCGACGTCTCGAGGCAGGGCGACCGCCCGGGGGATCAGCCGGTAGGGGCTGGCGTCGGAGGCGTAGCGGACGAGATCGATCGCCCGTGTGGCGGACCCCTCGACGCCGAGCGCCCCGATCAGCTGGCTGCGCAGAGGCTCCGGGGTGCCCGCAGCGACCCATTCCGGGGCCCGGTCGGGCGCCGGCGCCCGCGGCGGCACCGGTGCGGTCCGAGCGGGGTCGCCCTGGAGCAGGGCCACGTCAGTCGAACCACATGCCCGAGGCCACCGGTACCTGCACGAGGCGGGGTCCGTCGTCAGCTTCGATCGCCGCGCCGAGCGCCTCCCCGAGCTGCTCGGCGGTGGACACCTCGACCGCGGGCACGCGGTATGCCTCCGCGACAGCCGCCACGTCGAGGCCGGCGAGGTCGAGGCCGGGGATCCCCCCGGCCTGCTCGAATTCGGCGAACCACTTGAGGATCATGTACTCCTGATTGCGCAGGACGAGGAAGGTGACCGGTACGCGGTAGGTCGCAGCCGTCCACAGGGCCGTGATCCCGTACTGGGCGGACCCCTCGCCGAGCACGCACACGACCGGCCGCTGCGGCTCGGCGAGCTGCACACCCGACGGCTGCGGCGATGCCGAATCCGAGCCCGCCGCTGGCGCTGAAGTAGTAGCTGCCCGGACGCGACAGGCGCAGCCGGTTGCGCAGGGCGATCGTGCTCGAGGGTGTCTCCACCACGGCGACCGCGTCCTGCGGCCACACCTCTGCCAACGCGGCCATCGCGGCCGAGCCGCTCAGGGGGTCGGTCTCCTCGACCGGTCCCGGTAGCGGGCGGGCCTGCGGCCCGGCGCGCTCGGAGGAGCCGAGCAGCTCGAGCAGCCGGGCGAGGGCCAGGGCGACGTCGCCGACGATCGCGCTGCCCATCGGGGCGCGGGCGGCCTCGGCGGGGTCGGAGGTCAGCTGTACGAGGGCGGTCCCCTCGGGCAGCAGAGGCCCCGGTATGTAGGGGTAGTAGGGGAAGACGGAGGATCCGACAACGAGCACCAGATCGTGGCCCGCGAGCGTCTCCGACGCCGGACCGATCGCGGGCGCCAGGATGCCGAGGAAGTTGGGGTGCGACTCGGGGAAGCCGAGCCGTCCGCCGCCGGGAGCCGGCGTCGCCCACACCGGCAGGCGCTGCTTCTCGACGAGCGCGATCGCCGCGTCCCAGCCGCCGCTCGCGTCGATGTCGGGTCCGGCGACGAGGACGGGGTTGCGGGCTTCGTGGAGGCTGCGGGCGAGTCCCTCCAGCGACTCCGGGTCCGGGCCTGATCGCCCGGCCACCGTCCGGGCGATCGCGTTTGCGGCGCCGTCCGCGTCCGCCTCGGCGTCCCAGTCGTCCATCGGGATCGACACGAACGCCGGTCCCCGCGGCGGCATCGAGGCGTGGTGGATCGCTCGGCCGATCGCCCGCGGGACATCCTCGGCGCGGGGCGGCTCGTGGCTCCACTTGACGTAGGGCTGTGGACCGAGGACCGCGTCGCGGTTGGTGAGGTTGGCCTCCATCGTGATCTGCGGGCGCACCTGCTGGCCGGCCGTGATCAGCAGCGGAGCCTTGTTGGCGAGCGCGTTGGAGATGCCGCCGACGGCGTTGCCGACGCCGGGAGCGGTGTGCAGGTTCACGTGCGTCACCCGTCCGCTCGCCTGCGCGAAGCCGTCGGCCATCCCCACGACCGCCAGCTCCTGCAGGCCGAGGATGTACGTGAAGTCCTCCGGGAAGTCCTTGAGCATCGGCAGCTCGGTCGAGCCGGGGTTGCCGAAGATCGTCGTCATTCGGTGGGCGCGGAGAAGGTCCAGCGTGGCTTCGCGGACGTTCGGCATCGGGACGGGTCCTTTCGGAGTGGCGCACGGCGGGCGGGTGTTCCGCGGGGACGCTAACCGAACCGGCCCGCCCGCGTCGAAGGGCTGGCCGTCGAGCCAGCCGCTCGCATAGAGCGAGCTGCACGCCGTGGCGGGGGCGAGGGGGGTGCCCCCGCCACGGCGACCCGCCCGGTCAGCCGCCGATCACGGGCAGCACCGGCGTACACGCCGGCTGCACCTGATCTGACGGGTCGAGGGCGTTGAGCACGTCGGCGTCGGCGATGTGGTCGTAAGGCATCGACAGGTGCTCGCCCTGGTCCAGCCCGCACTGCGACTGAAGCAGAACGTTGGTGACGTTGGGGCCCGCCAGGAAGGCGGAGGTGTATGGGGTCACGACCTCGTCGTTGGCGGACTCGATCACGGTGTAGCTGACCGACGGAACGGTTTCCTCGCCTGCGTTGAGCTTGTTCAGGAGCGGTGATCCCGCGAGCTGCTCTTCGCAGGCCGGGCACAGCAGGCCAAGGAACGCGTCGGCCCCTGGAAAGTAGCCGGCGAGTGTCGCCAAGCCGCCGAGGGTGGTGCCGTGGTTGGACGGCGCCAGGCCGACCAGCGTGTGGACCTTGGCGGCTCCGCCGTCGAAGCGGATGTAGTAGCGCGGCATCATCCCGCCCTGGGAATGGCCGACGACGTCGACCTGGCTGGCGCCCGTGGCAGCAAGGACCCGATCGACGAACCTGGACAGTTCCCGGGCCGAGCTCGCGATCTCCCCGGTCGCATAGATCCCGAGCAGGCCGCTGCCCGCATAGGAGCCGTAGTTGAGGGCGAACACGCAGTAGCCCGCGTCGTAGAGCAGGGGCGCGAGCGCCTGCCAGCTGTCGGACATGTCGGCGAACGTCCCGTGGACCAGGATCACGGGCCGCGGGTGGGCACCGGACGGCTTGCATCCCCAGTCGTTGGCACCGGGCGGGCTCGCGGTCGAGCTCACGTGGGCGTAGCCGAGGAGGCCGTTGTAGACGACGGGGAGTTCCGCTTGGGCACTCGCCGCAAACAGCGCTCCCGCGGCGAGGGTCGTGACGTACAGGGTGAGGATCGCCTTGCGCATCGTTGTCAGCCGGCCACCAGGCCCGTCACTTTGGAGTAGACGGTTGAGGCGCCCCGTTCGTTGTGCGCTGTAACGCCGACCCTCAGCGTGAGCGCCACGTCGAGCAGTTCGAGCAGGAGGTCTTCGCCTGTTGCCCCGGCGATGTTCTTGCATTCGGCGACGAGGCCGAGTGCGCCGCACAGCTGCCACTGGTAGGTGTAGGTGAAGGGGGCGGTGCCAGTCCACTGTTCGTGGTGAGCGAGCAGCTTTTCGCCGAGCCTGAGGAAACCGCTGATCGTCGGCTGCAGCGCGTTCACGGGTGGCGCTGCGAGCACGAGGCTCGTGGGCGCGGAGGCTGCCTGCACGGACCCCGCCGCGTTGCTCGCCGTGACGAGAAGGCGGATCGTCGAGTTCACCAACCCCGACACGACGCCGAACGTTTCTTTCGTCCCTTCGCTCGTGATCGCCGTACATGCTTCGCCTTTGGCGTTGCACTGCTGCCACTGGTAGCTGTAGGTGATCGGCGCCGTGCCCTTCCAGCCGCCGGCGGTGCCCGTCAGCTTCTGGAGGTCTTCTGCCACCCCACCGATCGATGGTAGTTCGGTGTTGCTGGGGAGTAGTGCGCCGATGGGGGTGGTGGCGGGTGAGGTTGCGGTGGTTGACCCGGCGCTGTTGGTGGCGGTGACGAGTACGCGCATGGTGTCCCCGACGAGTGAGGAGATGAGCCCGAAGGTGGCTGCTTCGGCGCCGGTGATGTTTTCGCAGGCGCCGCCGGTGTTGTTGCACTTCTGCCACTGGTAGGTGTAGGAGAGGGGTCCGGTGCCGCTCCACGCGCCGGTCAGTGACGTTCAGGAGGCCGCCGTCGAGGAGGCTGGCCCGTGATCGATGGCAGTTCGGTGTTGCTGGGGAGTAGTGCGCCGATGGGGGTGGTGGCGGGTGAGGTTGCGGTGGTTGACCCGGCGCTGTTGGTGGCGGTGACGAGTACGCGGATGGTGTCCCCGACGAGTGAGGAGATGAGCCCGAAGGTGGCTGCTTCGGCGCCGGTGATGTTTTCGCAGGCGCCGCCGGTGTTGTTGCACTTCTGCCACTGGTAGGTGTAGGAGAGGGGGCCGGTGCCGCTCCACGCGCCGGTCAGGACTTTCAGGAGGCCGCCGTCGAGGAGCTGGCCCGTGATCGATGGAAGTTCGGTGTTCTGGGGGAGCAGCGCGCTCACCGCATTGGTCTCGGGCGAGGTAGCCGACGTCGAGCCGATCGCGCTGGTCGCCGTGACTACGACCTCGAGGCCGTTGGTGACGTCCAATGGCCCGGCGGTGTACGTCGAGCTCGTGGCGCCGGCGATCATGTTGCATTCGCCGGTGATCAGCGAACAGCTGTCCCACTGGTAGGTGTATTTGAACGGCGGCGTCCCGGCCCAGGTGCCAGTGCTCGCGGTGAGGACCTGGCCGTCGAGCGGCGTTCCCGCGACCGCTGGGAGCACAGTGTTCACGGGGGGGCCAACGATGACCTTCGTCGACAGGGCAGACGCCCGCGTGGCGCTGCCGCCCGCGTTGGTCGCGGTGACGGCTACCTGCATGCGCTGGCCGATCTCCGCGGTGTTCGCCCGGTAGGTGGCGGCGGTGGCTCCGGAGATCGCCGCGCAGACCTTGCCCACGCAGTTGGACCACTGATAGGTGAACGAGAGCGGCGGCGTACCTTTCCAGGTGCCGGTGCTCGCGCTGAGCAGCTGCCCGTCCTTGGTCGCGCCCGTGATCGTCGGGCGAAGACCGCGTTTGGGCGCTAGGACGGCCACCTTCGCGGTCGCGGGCGACGCGGCGCTTGTGCTGCCTTCTGCGTCGCTGGCCGTGACCGTCAGCCGTACGGTGCTTCCCACGTCCGGGGGACTCGGCTTGAACACGGTCGATTCGGCGCCGGTTACATCGGCGCATTCACCGCCCGACGCGTTGCACAGTTGCCACTGGTAGGCGTAGGTGATCGTACCGACGCCCGTCCATTTGCCGCGGACGGCGTAAAGGTTCGTCCCGTCCTTGGGTATGCCCTTGATCGCCGGCGCGACCGTATCGATCGGACCTCCCGAGGCCTCGGCGGACGCGACGGGGACCGCGCAGATCGCCAATACGACGAGGATCAGCAGCCAGCGCGTCGCGACCACGGCCGCACCTCGCCGGGTCGTGTTCCGCCGTGCTTGGCGAACGCGTGCACGATCCCTGTCCCGATCCCCCATCACTGTCTCCCCTCCCGCCGTGCGTTGGCACGGGCCCCGATGTTTGTCAGCAAACCTTACATATAGGCCCCCTTTTGTCAACCCCCCGGGAGCCTGGCAGGTCGGCTGGTCTGCTCTGTTACCCCGTTCTGCGGAAAATATGCATCCGCCTTCCGCCGATCGTCGATCGGATAGCGTTCGATCGTGTGAACACATCTCTGGGCCGACCGTGAAGGCGAGCCATGCCACCGGCCTGCAAGAGGTGGGCGACGGCCTCTACGCCTACCTCCAGCACGACGGCGGCTGGGGATGGAGCAACGCCGGACTCGTGGTCGACGGTGAGTCGACCCTTCTCATCGACACCCTGTTCGACCTCCAGCTGACGGAGTCGATGCTCACCGCGATGCGCGCGGCCGTCCCCGCCGCGGCACGCATCGACACGGTCGTGAACACCCACGCCAACGGCGACCACTGCTATGGCAACCAGCTCGTCCGCGACGCCCGCATCGTCGCCTCGGAACGGACCGCCGCCGAGATGACCGAGCTGCCGCCCGCGGCGATGTCCGCGCTGCTCGAACAGGCACCCGCGATGGGTGAGGTCGGAGCCTTCTTCCTGCGCTGCTTCGGTGCCTTCGACTTCTCCGACATCGAGCTCGTGCTCCCCGAGCAGACCTTCGCGGGCGAGCTCGTACTGCACGTGGGCGCTCGCGAGGTCCGGCTGATCGAGCTGGGACCGGCACACACGCGGGGAGACACGATCGCCCTGCTCCCGGAGGAGCGCGTCCTCTACAGCGGCGACATCCTGTTCAACGGCTCCCATCCGATCGCGTGGGCAGGTCCGGTCTCCAACTGGATCTCGGCCTGCAAGCGGATCCTCGAGCTCGACGTCGAGGTGATCGTGCCGGGCCACGGACCGCTCGCCGGGCCGGCCGCGGTCCGCGAGCTGCAGGCCTACTTCGAATACCTTCGCGACCAGGCGGCCCGGTGTCTGGCGGAAGGGATGACGCCGGTGCAGGCCGCGCGCTCGATCGCGCTCGAGCGCTGGGCCGACTGGGGCGAGGCGGAGCGGCTCGCCGTCAACATCGCCACGCTCTACCGCGAGCTCTCCCCTGGCGCTGAGGAGGGCAACCCGCTCGCCTCGTTCGCGATGATGGCCGAGCTGGCGGGCGGCTGAGGGCCGCTCAGCCCGACAGCAGGCGTACGCCCCAGCTGCCGCTGAACGACTTCCCCGGTGTGAGCCGCAGCAGTCCCTCGCCGCTCTGGAACGCGTTCGGGGGACACGTCATCGGCTCCACCGCGAGGCCCGTACGGCGGCGGCCGGGGGCGAGCGTGTCGCCCGTGTAGACCTCCAGATAGGGGTAGCTCTCGTCCGCCCACAGCTGCACCTCGCTACCGCCGGGGGTCATCAGCCTCGTCGTCGCCCGTCCGGCCCGGTCGCGGCTGAGGTCCGTGAACGGTGCGTCGATCCGCAGATCCGCCAGCGGCGCACCGCCGGTGAAGTCGAATGCCGTGCCGGCCACCGGCTCGCGGCCGCACGGCAGGCCCCGCTCCTCGTCGGTGAGGATCCGTGTCGCCGCCGGCAGCTCCAGCGTGCAGCCGTCGACCGTCCCGGAGCCGGGGGAGAGATAGGGGTGCTGGCCGGCCCCGAACGGGCAGTCCCCCTCACCGATGTTCGTGGCCGTCGTCCGCACCACGAGGCCGTCGGCGCCGAGCTCGTAGGCGACCCGCAGCTCCAGCGTGAACGGGTAGCCCGTCAGCGGGTACAGCCTCGCGCCCATCACGACCCGCTCCGGCGTGCGCTCCACGGCCCTCCAGGGCCGCCAGCGGAGGAATCCGTGGATCGCGTTGTGGCGCGCGGGCTCGGTCAGGGCCACTTGTTGCTCGACTCCGTCGAAGCTGTAGCGGCCGTCGGCGAGGCGGTTGGGCCAGGGCAGCAGCGGCGACCCGTGCGCCCCGTCGCAGATCGCCTCCCGCGGATAGGGCTCGAGCACGTCACGTCCTGCAACCGAGTAGGCCCGAACGCCCCCTCCGACCTCGACGATCGTGGCTTTCTGCTCGCCGGCGGCGATCTCGAACTGCTCGCCCGAGGGCGCCACCATGCTGGGCCGGCGCGTCGCCGCGCTCATGCTGCCGCGCTCCCCGCCTCGCCCCGGCGCAGCCGCACGTAGGTCGGCCCGTATACCCGCAGCCGGCGGGGCAGCAGCGGCGTCGCCGCCCGCGAGGCCGCCCCGAGGGCGCGCAGCTCCAGCTCCTCGCCCAGCGTCAAGCGCAGGTCCAGGCGCTCGCGCAGCAGCGCCGGCAACAGGCCGATCGTCGCCAGACGCAGCGACCGCGCGGCGGGCAGCCGCGCGATCTTCCACGCTGGGCGTGCGTAGGAGGGCAGCGGCGGGCCCGCCGGCGTGCCGATGCTCGCGATCACGTCCCTGACGCTGTCGTTGTCCTCGAGCACGTCCTGGACGATCTCCTCGAAGTAGTCCTCGTAGGCGTCAAGGCTCGCCGGCAGGTCCCCCTCGCGCACCCCGAGCAACCGGCCCAGCCGGCGCCACTCGGCCCACATGCGCTCCCGCTCGGCCCGCGCGAGCGGGCTGCCGAAGCGTTCGTGCCCGTCCACGATCGCCGCGTACAGCGACGCCCACACCCACGCGTAGGCGTCCGGGTCCAGGGCGTGGTAGCGACGGCCGTCGGGCCGCACGCCCTTGATCCGGCGGTGGCGCAAGCGGATCCTCCGCGCGACCGCCGCCGCCGAGACCGGGTCGGTGTAGATCACCGAGGTCGTGAAGTCGAGCGTCCGCAACAGCCGCCCCCAGGGATCCTCGCGGTACCCGGAGTGCTCGGCCACGCCGGCGCCGACGGTCGGATGTGCGACCTGCAGGACGAGCGCATAGCCAGCGGCGAGCAGCGTCCGGGCGTCGGCGGCACGGCTCCAGGTGACAGAGCCCGGCCCGGGCACGAGCGCTGGGATCTCCTCGTCGGTGGGCAACAACCTTCTCGTCATCGCGCGCCCTCCATGGCGTGGGTTGGGGCTCCATGGTAGGCCGTCCGACAGCGGCCGTCCCGCGCGAGCCGGACGTTGCAGGCCGGGGATCCTCCGCCCCCACGCGGATCTGCGATCTTGCCGTTGTCGCGATGGCGCTGCACGCCGACCACTTCGCACCACCGGCGCTCACGTGCTGGAGCACGCCGTGAGCGGGTTCGGGCCGCCGAACCTGCTCACCGACCGCCTGCTTCTGCGCCCGTTCCGGGAAGACGATTTCGAGCCCCTCTTAGCGCTCTGGAGCGACCCCCGCGTGGAGCGTTGGATCGGGCCCCACACCCGCGAGGAGGTGAAGGTCGAGCTGTCCTTTCACATCACCCACCACGCCCGGCATGGCTGGTCGCTGCTGGCCGTCGAGGAGCTCGACAGCGGCCGCTTCATCGGCGACTGCGGCCTGCAGCCGCTGGCGCTATCCGGACCGGAGGTCGAGCTCGGCTACGACCTGCATCCGGACGCGTGGGGGCGGGGCCTCGCGACCGAGAGCGCCCGCGCGGTGCTCCGGCACGGGTTCGGGCCGCTCGGGATCGAGCGCGTCGTCGCCGTCGTCAAACCGCAACACGCGGCCTCGCGCCGCGTGCTCACGAAGTCGGGCCTCACGCCGGCGGGCGCGAGCCAGGCCTACGGCGAACAGCTGCTCCTCTACGAGGCGCTCGCCGACCGCTGGAACTAGGACGATCTCCGCGGAACTCAGGCGCGCAGCCGCAGCTCGACCACCACGGGTGCGTGGTCGGAGGGGCGCGTCCCCTTGCGGGCGTCGCGGTCGATGTAGGCGTCCGCGACCCCGGCCGCCAGCGCCGCGTCGAGCAGGACGAGATCGATCCGCATGCCGAAGCCCTTGTGGAAGTTCCCTGCGCGGTAGTCCCAGTACGTGAACGGCCTGCCCTTCAGCGCCCGCGGATGCACGTCGGTGAGGCCGGCGTCCAACAGCTCCCGCAGGCGACCGCGCTCCTGCGGGGTGACGTGGGTGGAGCCGACGAACACGGCCGGATCCCAGACGTCGTCGTCGGTCGGCGCGACGTTGAAGTCCCCGCATACGGCGAGCGGGCGTCGGCCCGCGAGCTCCTCCTTGACGGCCATGCCCAGCGCCTGCAGCCACGCGAGCTTGAAGGCGAAGTAGGGGCTGTCGAGCGTCCGTCCGTTGGGCACGTAGACCGACCACACCCGCACGCCCCCGCAGCGCGCCGCGATCGCACGCCGCTCGCGCTCGGGCATCCCCGGCTCGCCGCTGAAGCCCCTGCTGACGTCCTCGATACCGACCCGGGAGAGGATCGCCACGCCGTTGTAGCGGCCGTCGCCGTCGGAGACCGAGTCATATCCGAGCCGCCGGAGCTCCTCGTGGGGAAAGGCGCCGTCGGTGAGCTTCGTCTCCTGCACGCACAGCACGTCGGGTCGCACCCGTCCGAGCCACTCCTCGAGCCGCGCCATCCTGGCGAGGAGCGAGTTGACGTTCCAGGTGGCCAGCCGCAGGGTGCCCGGCTCGCGCTCGCTGCTGGACGGCGCGGAGGCGAGGGCGCTCGCGAGGGCTGGCGACATCGAGCAGATACTGACGTACCGGCTCCACGGCCCGGGTCCGCTCAGCCGGCGGTGCGCTTCAGCAGCCCGGCCGTCTTGCGCGGGAGGGTGCGCCGCACGGGCTCCAGGTGACGAGGACTGCGCTCCCGGGGGCGCCGCCCCTTGACGCGGTCGCCCGGGCGCTCGTCGAAGGGCTCGGGGCGCGCGATCTGGTAGCCCTGGGCGAAATCGACCCCGAGCTCCCGGAGCGCGCGCAGCCCCGCGGCGTCCTCGACACCCTCGGCGACGGTCTTGAGATCGAAGTCGTGGGCGAGCGCCACCACGGCCTGGACGACGTGGTGGCTGGCACTGTTGATCGCGATGTCCCGGACGAACTCGATGTCGATCTTGAGGTAGTCGACCGGCATCTGCTTGAGGTAGGTGAGGCCTCCATAGCCCGTCCCGAAGTCGTCCAGGGCGATCGGGCAGCCAAGGGCGTGCAGCCGCTCGGCGAACCGGTAGGCGGCCCCCGTGTCCTCCAGGATCGCCGTCTCGGTGATCTCGAACACGAGCGTCCCCGGCGGTACCTGCGCGAGGCGGATCGAGCGTTCGATGTGTTCGAGCACGTCGAGGTCCCCGACCGACCGTGCGGAGATGTTCAGCTCGACAGGGCAGCCGGCGCCCGCGATCTGGGCTGCCCGCTTGATGACCCACCAGTCGATGTCCCCGATCAGGGCGTACTGCTCGGCCACGTGCAGGTACTCCCCCGGGGGGGCGATCCGGCCGTCCCGTTCGCGCATCCGCAGGAGCAGCTCGTGCTGGACGACCTCGCCGCTGCCCAGGTCGATGATCGGCTGGGCGTAGAGGAGGAAGCGATCCTCCGCGAGAGCGTCCTCGACGCGGTTGATGCACGCCAGCGTGTCGACGTCACGGCGATGATCCTCCTCGTGGCGCTTGCGCTCGGAGATGTCCTGGAAGATCACCACGCAGCCCTGGGCGCCGTCGCGGGTGTGGAACGGCGTGGCGGTGTAGGCGACGGGCAGCCCGCGTCCGCTGCGGGCGGTGAAGAGGTCGTCGTCGATCCGCACCATCTCGCCGTCGGCCACCGCTCGCATGATCGGACATTCCTCGCGCGCGACGATCGTGCCGTCCCCGCGTCGCTGGTGGATGACGTCGTGCATCACCTTCCCCCGCAGCTCCCCCTGGGGCCACCCGAGCATCGACTCGGCGGCCGGGTTGATGTAGGTGAGCCGGCCGGCGAGGTCCAAGGTAAAAAGGCCCTCGCCCATGCAAGCCGTGACAGCCTCTGCGTAGTTGCGCGACTGCACCAGCTCCATCTCGGCCGCCACCCGATCGGAAATGTCCATCGCCACCCCCACGATCGCGGACGGGCGGCCCGCACCGTCGAGTACCAGGCGGTTGCGGACGTAGGCGATGAACGTGGAACCGTCCTTGCGGCGCACGCCGATCTCCCCGTCCCAGCGACCCTGGCGGCGCAGCTCGGCGACCAGCCGTTCGGCGGGCTCCGCGTCGGTCGGAACGACGAGCTCCCGGGCCGAGCGCCCGATCGCCTCCTCCCGGGACCAGCCGTAGAGCATCTCGGCGCCCATGTTCCAGCCGGTCACGACGCCGTTCATGTCGGTCACGATCACGGAGGCGTCGATCTGGTCGACGAGGGCGTCCTGCAGCGACTCGAACGTGGTGGGGCCGAGGATGCCATCCGGGTGCCCGGCGGGAGATCCGGCGCGCCCCTCGGCGCCGTCCGCGGCCGGCGTCTGGCCATCGCGGGAGCGACCGGCCCGCGACGCGTACAGGCGGGCGTCGGCACGGCGCGCCAGCTGCTCGAGCGTGAGCCCATCATCGGGGAAGACGGCGACCCCGATCGAGGCGGGCGCGCGCTCCCGAAGGGCGGTCGCGACCCGAGCCTCGACCTGGCTCAGGTCGGCGGGCTCGATCTCGGGGAACAGGATCGCGAACTCGTCGCCGCCGAGCCGGCCGACGGCGTCGAGCGGCCTGACGGTCGCTTTCAGGGTCCTCGCCACCCAGCAGAGCAGCTCGTCGCCCGCCGCGTGCCCGTAGCGGTCGTTGATCGGCTTGAAGTAGTCGATGTCGAGGACGAGCACCGCAGCCGTGCGGTCGTCGCGCCGCCGCAGGGCCTCGATCTCGGCCAGCGCGCGCTCCTCGAAGCCGCGACGGTTGAGGCATCCCGTGAGCGGGTCCGTACGGGAGGCGTTCGCGAGCGCGACGTGCTGGCGCTTGTGGTTCTGGGCCTGCCAGGCGCAAATCGCCGCCGTACAGCCCAGCACGACCGCGAACGCCACCTGGAACGCCACGCTCGAGCCGCCAGCGACCAATGCCACGATGAGGTAGCTGATCACGCTCGTGAAGCCGACCGTGATCACCGAACCGAGCGGGTAGGACATCGAGGAGAAGACGACCGGGATGAAGAACACCATCACCAGCGGGCTGCCGGTGCCGCCGTCCAAGACCGTGCCGACGATCAGCATCCCGAAGTCGAGCAGCGTCCAGCTGAGAAAGAAAGGCTCACGCCAGCGGCTGTGGACGATCCGCTCCGTCGGCAGCAGCGACACGGAGAGCCCGGCGGCGGTCGCCATCCCGAACAGGACCAGCAGCGCCGCGCGGTTGGGACGGTCCCAGGTCAGGACGGCATAGAGCGCGCCGAGGCCGCCGACGGCGTACGTGAGCCAGATGCCGGCCGTGATCGTGGCTTCGCGCATCCGCAGCGCGGACACGTCAAGCACCTGGGCCTCGTCTCTGCGCACAAGTAGGTATCGGCGGCTCGGACATTCGCCTAAGCGCCGTGAGCCGGCGCTGGACGCGCTGGCCGGGGGCGAAATCGCCTCCCGCCGCGCCCCACCGATAGATCGGTGGTTCAACATGGGGCGATGGCGAACGTGTGGTTCTCCGTCTGCGCCGGGCTCGCATCGCTCGCCGTCGCGGTCGTCGGCGCCGTGGCCGGAGACCTCGCGGTGGCGGTCGTGTGGGCCGCCCTCGCCGTCGGCTTCGCCGTCCGGGGCACCTACGGCTGGCGGCGCCTGCGCCGCTGACCGGCGGCGCTCGCCACGTGCGTGCCGACGGGGGGGCGGGGCCGGGGGGCGGCGACCGTGCGGTGGGCTCAGGCGAACGCGAGCTGCACGACGAGGACCGCGGCGATCGCTGCGAAGCACGCGACGTGCTCGCGGAAGATCGATCGGGCCAGCTCGCTCTGCTCGCCGGGCGGGTCCGCCCGCCCGCCCAGCCGCACGGCCCGGGGAACGATGCGAGCCCCGGCGAGCCCGATCGCCCCAGCGGCGAGCGCGAGCGAGGCCCATGGCGCCCAGTCGCCCCCGTCCCCTTTCGTGATCTCGAGCACGATCGCCACGAGCGTCGCCAGCATGACCGTCGCGATCAGGCGGTTCATCGGGCGCGCGGATGTGGTCACGCGCGCGTAGTAGCGCCCGATCGAGGCGAGCACTTCGTCGGGCAGCTCGGCTCCGTGGTGGCCGACGACCTGGACGTCGAACATCAGGTCGAACCACAGGACCGCGAGCAGGAAGCCGGCGCCCGCGGTGACGAACGCGGTCATCCGCGGAGCCTAACGTCGACCCGACGGCGCTAGCCCGAAAGGCCCAGCGCCGCCATCGCGGCGTTGTGCCCCGGCACGCCGCTGACGCCGCCGCCCCGGCGGGCCCCGGCACCACACAGGAGGATCCGCGGGTGTGCCGTCTCGACCCCCCAGCTCCCCACTTGCTCATCCGTCTCGGCGAACGGCCACGCGAGCGGGCGGTGGAAGATGTGGCCTCCGGGCATGTGGAGCTCCTGCTCGAGGTCGAGCGGGGTGCGAACCTCGAGGCACGGCTCGCCATCCGCACCGCGCAGCAGACAGCCCGCGATCGGCTCACCGAGGACGGTGTCGAGGGAGCGCAGCGTCGCCTCCAGGGCCGCGCCGCGGACCGCCGCGGGGTCCTTCGCGAACAACCGCGCGGGCATGTGCAGGCCGAACAGGGTGAGGGTGTGCACCCCCCTTCCGCGCAGGTCGGCACCGAGGATCGTGGGGTCGGTGAGCGAGTGGCAGTAGAGCTCACAAGGGGGCAGGGTCGGGATCGTGCCGCCGGCAGCCTCGTCGTGTGCCCGCTGCAGCTGCTGTGCCGTCTCGTTGACGTGGAAGGTGCCGGCGAAGGCATGCTCCGGGAGGACCGCGTTCTCCTTCAGCCGCGGCAGTCGCGAGACCAGCAGGTTCACCTTCAGCTGTGACCCCTCGGGCGTCGGGCCGGGGTCGCGGTCGAGGAGCCGCTCGAGCTCGGCCGGGGCCGCGTTTACGAGGACGTGACGGGCGCGCAGGTCGAACTCGCCGGCATCTGAGCTCACGCTCACGCCGACCGAGTCGGCGCCGGGGTCCAGGGCGAGCACGTGGGCGCGGGTCAGCAGCTCGGCCCCCGCCGAACGGGCCGCGTCGGCGAGCGCGTGGGCCAGGACGCCGATGCCGCCGATCGGCACCTGCCAGTCGCCGGTCCCGCGCCCGATCACGTGGTAGAGGAAACAGCGGTTCTGGGCTAGATCGACGTCCCCTGCCGCTGCGAACGTGCCGATCAAGGCGTCCGTGAGGGCCACGCCGGCGACGAGATCATCCCCGAAGGTGCTCGCGAGGACCTCGCCGAGGGGTTGCTCGAACACGGCCTCCCAGGCGATCTCGTCGTCGAGCAGCGCCCGCATCTGCGCGCGCGATCGCAGCGGCTCGGTCAGCGTGGGGAACACGGCCCGCGCGATCCGTCGGGTCATCGCGTAGAACCGCTCCCACGCTCCGTGCTCGGCGTCGCCGCCGGTCACCGCCCGGAACGACGCTTTGGTGGCGGCCGCGTCGCCGCCGTCCACGAGCAGGCCCCGGCGAGCGCCGTTGCGCGGGTCCGGGGTGTAGGAGGCGACCCGTCGCGGGGCGAGCCGCAGTGGCAGGCGCAGGTCGCTCACGATCGATGCCGGCAGCAGGCTCACGAGGTAGGCGTAGCGTGAGACGCGGGCGTCGAAGCCGGGGAAGGCACGGTGGGAGACCGCGGCTCCCCCGAGCTCGTCGTTGCGCTCGAGCACCACGCAGGAGCGACCAGCCATGGCGAGATAGGCCGCCGCCACGAGCCCGTTGTGCCCGCCGCCGACGATCACGGCGTCGTAGGTTCGCGCCTGGGTGGCTGGGGACACAGGGCGAGTATCTCAGCGAGTACTCCGGTCGGAAATGAAGGCGGATTGCAGAGCTGCAAAGCTCTAGGGCATGTCAGGCAGCACCAACGAGATCGATCCCGCCGTCCCCCCGAGCGGGACAGGGTGCGCGGAGTGCCTGGCCGGTGCGCCGCCGGGCTGGTGGCTGCACCTGCGTCGCTGCGCAGCGTGCGGACACGTCGGGTGCTGCGACAACTCACCCAGTCAACACGCGAGCGGCCATCACAGGGCAACCGGACATCTGGTGATTCGGAGCTTCGAGCCGGGTGAGGAGTGGTTCTACGACTACCGCTCTGACGAGTTCTTCGAAGGACCGGTGCTGAGCCCGCCCGAGAGTCATCCGCTCGACCAGCCTGTCCCCGGGCCCGCCGGCGCAGTGCCCGCCGACTGGAAGAGCCATCTCAACTGACCCGGCAGGCCCGAGGAGCGCGTCGTCGACGCGCACTCGCCGCGGGGTAGGCAGCCGGACGGCTCCCTCTGGCGGCCTTGTCCCCGCATGCGGTTATCGTTGCGCCGCTAACTGCTGACGGCTTCCTGCAGCTCGCCGGCGATCTCATCCGTCGTGGCGTCGACGGAGCGCTTCGCGATCTTGGCGGCTCCCGTGACTGCCTTGTCGAAGCCCTTTTCGATCGTCGGTTCCCCGACCACGATCAGCCCCGCCTGATCAGAGGTGAGCTCCTCGGCGGCTTCCTTGAGCTCCTTGCGACGCAAGGTCCCGGCTCCGAAGGCTCGGGGGTGACGCGACGTGTAGCCGCCGCCGGGGGATCGAGGGCTCAACGCGCAAACGCCCGCTGCTGGCCTCGTCGGTAGTGCGCGTCGTCGATCGTGTCACGGGCGACAGCGAGGTCCAAGATGCTCAGGGCGGATTTGCGATAGCCAACGCGTATCGAAGCCGCCAGTACGCGCACCTATGAAGTGGGCGTTCTTCGGGGTCTTGCTGGTCGCGGGTGGGATCGTTTCGCTGATTCATCCGCGTGAAACGCTTCGCGGGGTTCGCCGAAATCCTCGGCTTCGTGTTCCTGCTCATCGGCATCATCTGGACGGTGCAGGCGTTCGCCGAACGGGTCTTCAACGATCTGTGGTGGATGGGTTTGACCAGTGGCATCCTGCTGATCGTGCTCGCCTTCTGGACAAGCGGGCAGTTCTTTCTCGAACGCGCGTACACGCTGCTGATATTCACCGGTATCTGGGCGCTGCTGAAAGGCGTAACCGACATCGTGCGAGCCTTTCAGCTCAGAGACCTCGCTTCGGACTGAACGATCCCTCACGCGCCGTGCCCGCCCGTCGACGGTCGGGCGCGCGCGCGTGGTCGCTTGGGCGGGCGCGCTTGGGTGGGCGCGGTGCCGCGTGGAGCTGTCCGACGCTGAGAAGCCGCCCACGGCCCACATCGCACACGTCGAGATCACCGAAGCCGGCGAGGAGCTCGAGATCTTCCGCCGCAGCGTCCCCTGCGGGACCACCGAGGAGCATCGGCATTCACTCGGCCTGCCCGGCCGTACTCGACAGCCACTGAGGGGGGGTCCAGTCCCCCTCGGGGTCCGTGGTTTGCCCCACCTCGATCAGATGACCGTCGGGATCGCGGATGTAGCAACGGGTCTCGTACCGGTGCTGCTTCGGCGGCGTCAGGAACTGAGCACCACGGGCGCTCCATTCGGCGTACACGGCCTCGATGTCCTTGACCCGGATGTTGAGGAAGCTGCTGACCGGGTCGAGGTCGCGTGGCGTCTCCAGAGTGACCGCGGGCTTGTCGTCGGTCGGGCCCCCGCCCTCATTGATAACGATCCAGCTGTTGGCCAGCGCGACACATGTCGGCCCTCCGGAAAAGACAACCTTGCCACCCAGCACGTCGGCGTAGAAGCGCCGAGAGCGCTCGACTCGTTCCGCGGTGCGCTATCGGCCACCACGTTTGACCACGGGGTCGTGGTGCCCACCCTTATGCGCTGGCGTGAGGGAACAGACCTCGCCGCGCTTGAGCCACAGCACGTCCCGCTGACGTTCCCACCGGCCCGAGCCGCGATCACCCAGCAAAGTCGGGGGTGGTCCCGATCACGAGGATTCGAGCAGCTGCTTCGCGCGCGCCAGCGCCTCGGCCAAGCTGTGCGCGTTGACAACGATCGTGCCGCCGTCGCTCGCCGGCTCGATCCTGAGAACCAGCTCGCCGTCCTCGAGCCGCGTGAAACCAAAGAGCCTGTCGCCCGCCCAGAACTCGGCGGTGCCGAACTCGGCCTCCTCGGGGCTCACGACGCTGACGTCGAGTTTGTGCGGAGAGTGCATAGTTCCAGTCAGTCGGGTCTTGCTCATCAGCCTACTGCCGACGGCCGGCCGGAGTCGTGGGCAGCATCCTGTCTTCACAAACACTCATCGTTCCGCGGCTCGCGTCGTGGGTCAGGGGGTCTATCGATGTCAGATGAACCGGTCTCCTCAGCGCCGGGCTCACCAGTCCGATTTGAGTCGGATATCAGGCCACTGTTTCGCGAAAGCGACCGAACGGCGATGCGTCGCGCTTTTGACCTCTGGTCCTACGAGGACGTCGTTGCGCATGGCCAGGCGATTGCTGGACGACTGAGCGACGGCAGCATGCCGTGCGACGGCGCGTGGCCCCCCGGGCGAGTCTCGCTGTTCGAGCGTTGGCTCGAGCAGGGCGCGGCCAAGTGACGCCGCGAACGGTAAAGCGGTGATGGGCGCGGCGGGTTTCGAACCTGCGACCTCTCGCGTGTGAAGCGAGCGCTCTCCCACTGAGCTACGCGCCCGTTATCCTGCAAACGGGTACTTCTGGGTGATGCGACATCCGCCCCGGAGGCGGTGTCTGCGTCTCGTTCGCCCAATCGTTCGCCCAAACGTCCATCCTGAGTGCCCTCGATGAGGGCGCGGAGCTGGGCAACCTGGTGCTCATCGCGACGCATGGCCTGAGCATAAACCCTGAGTGCGAGCCCCGGATCGGTGTGCCCCATCTCGGCCATCACCACGGGCGGGGCCTCGCCGAGCGCATACAGCAGGCTGCAGAACGTCCGGCGCAGCGAGTGGGGGGTGAGCTTCGGCAGCGGCGCCCGGCCAGCCTCGGCGAGCTTCTCGTTCGCGCGCTTGACCGCCCCGGCGAGCACCCGGTTGCGGAAGTTGTCCGGGCCCAGCTGCGCCCCGGTGCGGGTTGCGAACACGAACGCGTCGGGCTCGATCGAGCTGGGCGACACGGCAGCGGCTAGGGCGGTGTGCAGGGCCGGCCGGATCTTGACCTTGCGCACGGCGTCGTCCGTCTTGGTCCCGTTGACGGTGAGCCAGTCGCCGGCAAGGTCGACGTCCTTCCAGCGCAACGCCAGCAGCTCGCCGATCCGCAGTCCGGCGAAGGTCAGCGTCGCGATCATCGCGTGACGCTGGACGTGGCGACGGTCCTTCGTCGCCTCGCGGTCCAGCTCGCCGGCTGCCTCGAGCAGCGTCCCGATCTGGCGGGCGTCGTCGAGGTAGGTCCTGGCCGGGGCCCGCTCCTTGATCCGTCTGCCGCGGGCCGCGTTCCGGGGGATTCGAGGACCGAGCTCATCGTCATCGATGGCGCTGTCGAGGATCCCCGCGAGCAACATCACGTGCATGTTGATCGAGCGCGCCGAGAGCGCCCGCAGCGGCCGTTGCAGCTCGCGGCCGTGCTTGTCGACGTAGGTCTGCATGATCGGCTTGCCACGCTCGGCCGCGTCGCGGATTCGCTGTCCTTCGGCGAGCTTGTCGGCGACGTAGCGCTTGACGGCGGCGCCAGTGATCTGATCCATGGGCGTCGTCTCGAAGTAGGGCACCAAGTGGACCTCGAGGCGCCAGCGATAGTCCGCCTTCGTGTTCTTCGACCACTGCCCTTCGGTCATCGACCACCAGGTAGAGCTGTACTCGTGGAAGGTGGGCATGGGCGTCTCAACCGCCGGCAGGTCTGGCTTGGGCGGCTGCCATATGCCGCGTTGCACGTCGGCCATGACGTGGTGCAGCTTGCGCTCGGCCTCCTCGAGGGAGACGGGACCGAGCGGTTCGGTGCGCCGCTTGCCGTTCGCCCGGAAGCGCAGCGAGCGCCACACCTGGCCGTCCTTGGCGGTGTGCTCCACGATCTGTCCTGTCGGTGTGGGTGGCATCAGTCCTCCTTTGCCGTCGTGGGTACCAGCCTGATTTCAAAGCCCATGCGCTTGACGTCCTCGAGCGTCGCGGGAGGGGCTTTCCCGCTCGGCGCGTAGGCCTCCGGGCTGTTGGCTCGGTAGAACGCCTCTCCCTTGGTCTCGTCCGGGTCGCTCGCTGCATCGGTGCTCGACGCCAGCGGTCCGTGGCCCCGGGCCCATGCGTATGCGTGCGGCACGTCGACGACGACATTGGCCGTGAGAGCCACGTCGTCGTCTGCGACCAAGGGGAGGATGAGGCTCGTCGGGCTGACGCCCAGGGCGACCGCGAATCCGATCGCCTCAGCAAGGGACACCTGCCGAGGCGCGGTCTGACCGCGCCTGATCGGCTCCTCGCCGTAGTCGCCACCGGCCCCGAACCGCCCTGCCTCGATCTTCGAGATGGCGCTCCGCGTGATAGCGGGGAAGCCGCGCCGCGTCATCTCGTCCGCGAGCCGCGCCTGGTCCCAGCCCTTTGCGCGGCGCGTGTCTCGCAACCGATAGGCGAAGACGTGACCTATGTCGAGCGCCCTCCGTTGCTTCCGCTTCGGCACGTCGGCCTCCCATAGTTGCTAATTCAGCACAAAGCTTGGCAGCTCGGAACGTCGCTGTCAACCTGAGCGGACTGTGTCGGTAATCCACACCACCGATCTGCGTCACGAGCGCGAACGCCAAGGCCTGAGCCTGCGCGAGCTGGCGCACTTCGCAGCCTGCTCGCACATGACGATCTCGAGGCTCGAGGCCGGCACGCTGGACTGCGCCCCGGCGACGCTGGCGCGGATCGCGCGTGCGCTTCGCGTGCCGGTGGCCGAGCTCTGGCCTCTCAACGACCACGACCCGGGCATCAACCGGGCCGTGGTGAAGGAGGGCGCTGGTGCCGCCCAGTCCACAGACTAACGCCCTCAGCGCGCCCGCGGTCGAGGCGGTCCGATGAAGAAGTCCGCGCGTATGCCGCTGCGGCACTGCCTTCGAAGGCGAGAGCTGGCAGCGGAAATGCTGGACGTGCTGGCGGAAGGAGAAGGACCGCCAGGCCGACGAGGACGCTTACGATCGCGGCTTCGTCGAGGGCATGGTCGCCGGGATGAAGCGTGGCGGCCTTGACCGCCAGCTGCTCAGCGACGCAGTCGCCCTGTGCCATCCCGACAGGCATCCCGATGAGCGTCGCCAGCTCGCGAACGCGACGACGGCGAAGCTGATCGAGTTGCGCGGGAAGGTCGCGTGAGTCACTCACCGATCCCACAGGACCTCGCCTTGCGGCTCCAGTGCGTGGCCATCGCCGGTCACGAGCCGCCCTCGAGCTTCTTCGAGCTGCGCCCGCTCGACCCGGCCGGCCCCCAGGAGTTCATCCCCATCGAGGAGACCTTCGAGGTACTAGAACGTGTTGAGGGACTACGCGATCGCCATCAGGTTTATCTCGGCGCCGCGCCACGTGTTCGACGGGAGGGCCGCGCAGACGCCGTAGAGAGGGTATGGACCCTCTGGGCGGATTGCGACTCCGAGGCAAGCGTCGCCCTTCTCCGAGCCTTCCGCCCGCTGCCGAGCATCGTCGTCAGAAGTGGCACCGAGGGCCACCTCCATGCGTGGTGGCCCCTGCGCAGCAGCATCGCCCCACGGTGGGCGGAGCGGGCCAACAAGCGTCTCGCCAACGCCCTGCAGGCCGACATGGCCTCGACGGACGTGGCGAGGATCATGCGCCCGATCATCAGCGTGAACAGGAAGGCGGAGCCGGGCACCCCGGTCGAGTGCGTGCGGCTCGAGCTCGACGTCTTCGAGATGCACGACGTGGTGGGGGGCCTTGCCGATCCGGGCCGGACGCGACGATCAACTACACCACCACCATGTAGTCGATCCTGCGATGGGACGATCCCTGGCCTCGCGAGGGTGGTACGTGAAGCGCAGCCGGGCGAGCGCAACAACAGGCTGAACTGGGCCGCCTACACGGCCGGCTCCCACGCAGCCCGCGGAGAGCTCGACGCCGAGCAGGCAGCAGACGAGCTGCTCCTCGCGGCGACCGCCGTGGGCTTGGACGCCGACGAGGCCGTCCGCACGATCTGCAGCGGCATCGAGGCGGGGATGGCCGCATGAGCACAGCCGAGTGGACAGCCGCCGAGGATGCCGCCTTCCGCAAGGCAGCCGGCGACACGCAGGCAGCCGATTGGCTCCTCGGCCGCCCGATGGACCCGCTCGCCTCGCCTGCCGAGGTTCTGCCGGCACTGCCCGGGCTGCCGTTCCTACATGCCGGTGCCGGCGCCGTGATCGTCGGGCCGACCGGGGGCGGACGGTCGAGCCTGATCGAGGCGGCCTTGTACGACAGCACCCTCTACGCGGTCCGCTCCGCCCTACCTCGGCTGCGAGGTCACCGAGCCAGAGTTCAACGCCAGGGCTGCGCTGCTCGCCGAGCGGCGCTGCGCCGTCGTCGACGAGGCCCTGCAGAGCAGGCTCGCGCTCGCCCGCTACCTCGAGCTCAGCAGCGTGATCGCCCAGGCATGGGACGCGCCGAAGTCTGGATCGAGAACGTGGTGGAGAACTACGACCTGATCGCGATCGACCCGTTGAGCGCGGTCGCCTCGGCCCTCGACCTCGACTTCGACCAGCGCAACGTCGAGTTCATCCGCTTCTACGACAGGTTGATCGCGCCGATCACCTCCCGCGGCGTCGCCGTCGTGATGATCGACAACACCGGGCACGCGATCGAGGCGAAGAACAGGCCCAAGGGGGCGAGCGCCAAGCAAGATCGTGCCGACCTCACGTTCTCCTGCTCGTTCTCGAGCCAGCCGGAGGGCCTGATCGTCAAGGCGCACAAGGTTCGTAGCGTCCGGGCCGGCTTCGCCCGCGGCGACGAGTGGATCTTCCTGAAGGACGCCCAGCGGATCGAGGCCCGCGGCGCCAGTCACACGGGGCCCTTCAGACCGACCGCCTACATGGAGCGCGTCTCCAAGGTGATCGAGAGCCAGCCGGGCTTGTCCAAGCGCGGCGTTCGCGAGTCCGTTCACGGGAAGAACCCCGTCGTCGACCTCGCCCTCGAGCTGCTCATCAACGAGGAGTACGTCGAGGCGAAGCGCGACGGCCAGGCTGTCCACCACTACCCCAAGACCGCCTACCGGGAGGCCGAGGATGCCTGAGCGTGCCCCCGTGCCCCAACCGTGCCCCAACCGTGCCCCGGACACGGTGCAGATCGACCGTGCCCACCGTGCCCCCCCTATACAGATAGGGGGGCACGGGGCACGGTCGAGCAGGCCCCGGGGATCGGCAGTGACCGTGCCCCCGACAGGAGCGTCGTCGAGGTCACCTTCAGCGACACTCAGCTCGAGCACCTCGCCGACCTCGTAGCTGCACGACTCGAAGGACATCAGCAACCAGGACCTGCTGGTCCTGCTACCCCCGCGCAGGCTGGCCGCGCGCCAGGCGAAAAGGACCGTGGCCTGGTGGACGCCATCACCATCGCCCACGAGCTCGGCGTCAGCCGGGCGTGGGTCTACCGGAACGCCGCGGTCCTCGGCGGCTGCAGGCTCGGGAGACGGCTCTCGTGGTCGCCTGCGCTTCGATGTGGAGCGGGCCCGCGCTGCGACCTCTCGCCTGGCAGTCGAGCCATCGCAGCCTGCGAATCCCAGTCCCAGAGCCGAATCCCGCGTGAGTGTGGCCGGGCGCCGGCACCGTTCGCCCAATCCTTCGCCCAATCCCGGCTCCGTCCTTGCCGTCCGACCTCGAGCGGCGGCCTGAACCATGCGCCAGCTCGATCCACGACCACTGCACGCACCGCTGGCCCCGTTCAGGGACAGCCCCACCGTGTTGCATCGCAGCAGCGCAGCGCAGTGCCTTGCAACGCTCGGGATTACCGGCGTTTGCCGTCGGATCGCGGGCAGCCCACGCAGAACGTACGACTCATCCGGCAAAGGGGCCCGCCATGCCGCGTAAGCGCACGACCGAGCTCAAGGAGCGGGCCGTGGCAATCGCTGCTGAGCGTGGGCCCGGGGCTGCCGCCAAGGAGACGGGCATCCCGGCGGGCACGATCAGGGCATGGAGGAGCCGTGGAGCCGTGGCTGCGGCCGACCGCCCTGCTCCTGGCCCGGATGACGCTGCGTCGCAGCTTCGGAAGGCTGCCCGCCAGACCTACCTCACGGCGATGGAGGCGAGGCGCGCGGTCTCGAGGGTGATCGGGGAGGGCAAGACGACCGGCGCGAAGGACATGGCGCTCGCAGTCGGGATTCTGCTCGACCAGACGGCCAAGCTCGAAGCGGCTGCGGAGCGTGTGGAGGGTGATCGTGTTCGCCTCGACGAGGAGAAGGGCCACCTGATGGTCGCCGCCTTGACGGTCTTCTGCGAGGGCCTCGGCATCCCGTTCCACGCCGGGTCCGCCTCGCGCAGTCTGCTCGCCGAGGTCCTGCGCAGTGCCGAAGGCGGCGAGGCGATGTCCGCGCCCGAACCCTTGGCTGCCGAGGCTCGTGAGGAACTCCATGCACACGTTCTGCGCGAGGCGAGGCCGGCCCTCCCGGCCCCGGTCGAGGCGGATGAGGAGGAGTGCGTGGAGGAGCCGGAGGACGCCGAAGTCGTGGAGGTGGCCGACCCCGAGCTCGACGAGGACGCAGAGCTTCGGAGCCGTCTCGAGGCCGAACAGATCCCGCCGAACATCATCGAGAAGGAACTCGTCCACGCAGCGGATCGGCGGGAGCGCCAGGCCACCGTGGCGGCGGCCGAGCAGGCCCAGGTGGAGTCGTGGCTGCGGGCGACGCCTGAGGAGCGCACGCGATACCTCGAGCGGCACGGTTTCAACGAGGACATCGCCCGGCGGCAGCATCTTCTCGATCGCGAGCAACACGCGGGCGGCGGTCGGCTCACGGGCTTCCAGCCATCCATCGCCGGGCCGTTTCGGAACTCCGGCCACCCGGGGTTGCGATGAAGCCACGAGTCACCGTCGTGGTGCCTTCGGAACGCGGCACGCCAGCCGTCTACGCGGCCCGCTGTAGGCGGTGCGGCGTCCGGCTGGCGAAGTGGTGCCGAACGCCCGCCGAAGCGCGTCGTGTTGCCCGTGAGAACCGTGAGAACCACACCTGCCAGAGGACCGAAAAGGAGACGAAATGTCGCCAGTAGTGAGTGACAGCCAGATTGCAGAGGAGGCTCGCCGGGCGGTGGCTCGCGCTCGGGGTGAGCTGGTCGCCGCCCCCGGCGAGAGCGCGTCGGCACCCCGCCGTCGCATCGGCGAGCCGTCGGGCGAGGGCGGCGTTGAAGGCCGGCCGCCGGAGTCGTTCACGCCGAGCGGCCCGTTCGATCAGTACGTGAAATTGCGCGCCGAGGAGCTGTCGCATGAGGGTGCTCGGCAGCGGGTGCTCCGTGCGTTCCCGAGCGAGGAGCACAACATTGCCAGGTGGATAGAGCGTGCCCGCGCACAGGCCGAGGCTCCCGAGCCCGAGCCGACCGCAGAGCCGATTATCGAGCGGGCACCGGATGAGCTGGACGCTCTCGAGCTGGAGGCTCGCGGCAAGGCGAAGGATGCCGAAGACGCAGAAGCCCACCTGTCATTGGACGCCCTCGGCGACCCGGCTGCAGCGAGTGCACTTGAGGCTGTGCGGATAGATCGTGGGGCTGCTGAGGCTGTGCTTCGCCAGGTGGATCTCGCGCGAACCGAGCGCGACCGTCGCGCCGCGCAGGCCGTTCGGGACGCCGCCGAGGCCGAACGGCGGAAGGCCCACGAGGAGGCCGGGAAGCTCGCCAAGCGCAAGCACAAGGAAGCTGTGGCGCTGGACGCCATGTTGGCCGAGGTGGCGAAGCTGCTGGCGGCGTACAGCGAGACGTGGCTGGCGGAACGCCGAGAGCTTGTGGCTGCCGAAGAGGCGAACACTGTCGGCTATCCGAGGATCGAGATCACAGGCGCCATTCAGCACGCGCTAGTCGAGGCCGGCGCTCCAGCGATGCTGGTCGATGCCGAGCGCCTGCATGGCGCCCGATTCGGCCCCCTGGCCGAGGCGCGCTGACCCCAAGCGGAACGACTTTTCACCCGATGAAAGACCAAGTAACGAGAAACGGAGAAACTGATGCCCGCACCATTCCCCCTTGCAGGTCGTCGCGCAGACGCGGAGACCTCTCTCTCGACCGCCGGACCATCGAAGACCTGATGCGCACCGCGCGTGATCTCAGCGACGAGCGGATCATGGCCCCGATCGTGTCGCACCTTCAGGGGCTCCTCGAGGCGCCCGACCCGATCACGCACGCGGGCGAGCTGCTCAAGCCGCTCGAGGCCCGGGATGCGGGCCCTGCTGGCGAATTGTCAAAGGTCGAGAAGGCGTACCTCGGCGTGGTCGACCACCGGCAGAGGCTCGCAAAGTCGGACCTCGATCCTCGCGAGCGGCGGCGCCTCGACGAGACGCTCGCGAAGGCGCAGCGCTCGCTTGGCGAGGAGCTCGCAATGAAAGCCAGCCAGGGCCACCGCACCAACCGCGAGGTCCGGCGGCTGCGGAAGGAAGCGGGCTGGGGCCGGGCGCGGGGCGTGGCCGCGTGACAGGTTTCACCATCGTGCGCCCCTTTTGCACCCTTTCGGGGGCGCCAAGGTGACCGGCTCGCGAAGCCGGCGCCTGCGTCAATCGCGCCCGGGGCCTGCGTCCTGCCCCGGGCGCTCGACGTTCCGGCCAGCTCGACCGCCCGGCCGGATCGGGTCGTGGCCAATGCGCGCGCGCTGCAGCCGGGGGGTCGACCTGCGAGCTGGTTGCCGCCTCGCGCTCGCCGCTGACCGTGTTTCAAGTATCTCGCGCTAGGGCACGCCGGCTTCGAGACCTTGCTTGGCTATGCGCCGTGGAGCACGGCCCGGACTTCGGTCAGAGCACTACCCACCCACTGGGCGAGCGTATCTCCCTGGGCTGCGAGATCAGGGCCGCTGAGGACGTCCTCTGGGTAGGCTACCCTCCACAGGTACTCGTTCTTGCGGGAGTGGGTGTCGTCCCGACTGAGCACCCGAAACCCGGCGTCTCGTAGTCGTTCCTCGCGGTCGTTTAGCCGGGCTACGCTCCCGGGCACGCTCGTCGTCGCTCCAGCTGTGAAGCAAGGAGCGCCGGGTCGTCCATCGCGGAGAACCGAGGCGCTGTCGATGAGCAGGTTCCAGCTCCAGTCCCACGGGCTGTCCGTTTCGCTGGCGAGAGGGGTCCGCCCCGCCGGCGCGTATTCCCACCATCTTTCGCGAGGAGCTTGCTCGGGATACTGGCCTGATGCTGTCTTGGTCCAGCCTTCGTTGACTGCGTCGGCGGCGATTTCGCAGAGTCGGTCCAGCGCGTCGCCTGCCTCTCGATAGTTGGCGAGGGCGACGAGATGCAGGGGCGTGAGTTGCTCAGGGTCGCTCAAGTTTTCCTCTCTCAGATATCGGCGGAGTTCATCGACCAAAAACCGGTCTACGCAGTTCGTTGGGTTGTAGCCGTTGAGGATCGCTGCTGTCTGCTGCCACGTAAGTCGAGGAACGGCGTCCGGTACCTGGTCGGGATCGAACGGCGGATGCGAGTACATGGAGCGCGGAGCGAGGAGCAGCACCACCCAGTCCTGGATGCCCCGATCCATGAAGCTGTCCATGTACGCCTGAAGCTGGCGCGTGTGGGGTGTGCTGCCGTGCTTGACCTCGACGCAGATGACGATCGGCTTGCCGGCCCCTTCCTGATCGCTCTCGGTGAACCAAAGCTCCAAGTCGGGTCGTCGGAGGCTGTCCTTGGTCCGCACCTGGGTGCGGGCCTGACATCGCCACGCTCGCGGGTCATTGCCGAGGCGAGAGCGCAGACGTGCGAGCCTGCCGTTGTCGGCGGGTGGACGTTTGCTCTGGGCGGCGTCGAGCCAGGCGGTCGTGATGTGCCACGCAAGATCCCGGCACGGCTCGCTGTCGAATATCGCGGCGCAGATCTCCGTGAGCCGGTCCTCTTTGTCGTTGCGATCGGGCGACACGGGGTGCCGGGCTATGCGCGCGATCAAGCCTCTACCAGCCATGGCGAGAGACTTTCAGAATCGGACGCTTCTGCGCGCTATCGGTCGCCTGCGTCGTCCAGCGAACACGCCTCGCATGACGTCGTCCGCCTCCGCGGCGACGATTCCTGCGTGCCACTCGCCAAACCCGAGAAGGTCTCCGCGTGGGCCTGGAAGCGTTTCGAGGAGAGATTCGAGGCGCTATCGAGAGCCGACCAGTATCTGGTCCTGGCCTCGGTGGAACTCGCGCCGGACCTGAAGCGCTCTCGGATGCTCATTCCGGCGCTGTCGGACGAAGCCCTAGAGTTGGTGCGCGAACTCGCGGATCAGGAGGCGCTGCGGCATCAAGTGGACGCCACATTCCGGGAGCCCGAGTAGGCGCGCGGTCCTCGGGTCGGGTGGTGCGGCTGGTGGTCGCTAGGGCGCTGCGAGGCTTCCCCGCCATGGGCCTGCGGGTAAAAGCGGGAGCGTACGCCGCGCGCGGTCGAGGAGCAAGGAGGCTCGCGAGGGCCTCACAGCTCGCGCGGGGTGTCGAGGCTAGCCGGGCGGGAGCGCCGTGAGGGTCTGCACGGTCTGCGAGCCTCTCTGGAGGGCCACAGACGCGACGCGGTCTACTGCTCGCCGTCAGCCCGCCGCGAGAAGCCGCGGAAGGACAATCTCCGGCAGCCGAGACGATGGACCCGATACGAAACCCACCACGTGCTCGTGCTCGGTGATGCCAACCGGGCCGCCAGATGCCCCACGGATCTGCTAGAAAGCCGGACGCAACGACGCGCATACGCTTCTCTGCCAAGAGATTGGGACTGGGCTGATGAGGGCTCTCGCTGTGGATCGACGCATCGTCATCGCTTCAGTGCTTGCTGGAGCGTTGATCTTGCTCGTGGCGCCTCCGACCCGCGCCGAATCAGCGCCGACCATCACCGCGCTTTCGGCAAAAAAAGGTCCGGCCGCCGGGGGCACGCCGGTCACGATCACGGGAAACGGTCTCGGCGATGCGATCGCCGTCAGGTTCGGTACCGCGGACGCGGCTAGCTACAAAAACGTCTCGACAGAAGCCATCGTGGCGGTTTCGCCTCCAGAGACCTCGGGGCGAGTGTCAGTTACCGTTGAAACACTGGGCGGGGCAAGTAACGCTACCCGGAGGAGCGACTTCACTTTTGGGGAACCTACAATCACCGACGTCAATCCGGATTCGGGCCTGCAGGCCGGTGGCGAGGTCGTCACGGTTACGGGAAGCGGGTTTGCGCCCGGTGCGACGAGTTTCGAGTTTGGTAAAGATGCCGGGCTGTCCCCGAACTGCGCGAGCACGGCGTCCTGCACCGTTGTAACGCCGGCTAAGGCACCCTGTCACCCGCCTTTTTCGCCTTTCTGCCCGCCCAACACGATCAACGTTACAGCGACCGTGGCGACTCCTACGAGGACGTTCAAAACTAAAGTGACAACCGGAGACCTGTTTAGTTACGCACCTCTTCCTGAAGTTAGCTCTCTTTCGGCCGAAGGTGGACCGGCAGCGGGTGGTAATGTCGTGTACATCGGGGGGAGTGGCTTTCATGACGTATCTGCCGTGGATTTCGTCTACTGTCTGCACTTCCTGCATAACGACTGCGGCCCTCCCTTACCAATTGCCGCGAGTTTTGACGTTAACTCTGTGAACTCGATTACGGCGATTGCGCCTGCAGGCATTTCGGGATGGGCGCATGTCACTGTGACGACGCCGGCCGGCACGAGCGTGTTCCGTCTCGAAGGCGGTTTCGACGAAGACGTCTATTTGTTCGGGCACCCTACCGTCACTAGCATTGCCCCGAATCATGGCCCAAGAGCCGGCGGCACTCCGGTTACCGTGACTGGCAGCGGTTTTGCTCCCTGGACCGGCTTTACTTTCGGCGGCGCGTACGCCAGCGACGTCGATTGCGCGTCGACAACCACGTGCACAATGCTGACGCCGAAAAGTGGTAAGAAGGCCGTCAATGTGATCGTACGCGTCAACAAAAAAGAGAAACTAACCGTTAGCGGCGGGTTTACGTTTGAAACGAAGCCGTAGCAGCACTGAGAGGCTCCTGTGACGCTCCTATCGAAGTCGATCGAGCCGGCGAGATTCGCTGAGCACTAACGGGGAGGCGGGATGGGCTATCTGCGTGCCAGGCGCAGCATCAAACTCGGGCCGGGTGTCAAGCTGAACGTCAACAAGCGGAGTCTCGGCCTCACCGCGGGCACCCGAGGTGCACACTACTCGGTCAACTCGAAAGGCACGCGGACCCGAACGGTGGGCCTGCCGGGTACCGGTCTGAGCTATGTCGACCGCTCCGGTGGTCGATCCAAGGGTTCTCGTCGTACGAAGTCGCCTGCTGGATCAAGGACTGCGGCAAAGCGGGTGGCGGCGAAGCCCGCGGCGCCGCCGAAGGCACAGCACCCGGGCCTGCTCGCGCGACACTATGAGCGGGCGTTCTACGAAGGCACGAAGAAACTCGCTGCCGGCGACGCAGCGGCTGCGCTGGACGCGTTTCGGGACGCCGACGAGAGCGACGACAAGCACCGTGCGATCTCGCCCGCGCTGTTCGTGGGGGTCCTCGTGTCAGAGCTCGGGGACCGCGCGGCGGCAATTCCCTATCTCGAGCGCGTGACGCAGTCGGGGCAGGCCCTGCCGGACAAGCTCATGGCCAAGTACTGCCCAAACGCGGGGATCACCGTGACGAGGGGGAGCGACATCGAGTTTCCCGTGAGCCTTGGCTCGTTCGCCGCGACCATGATCCTCGCTGAGTGCTATCGGGACACCGGGCGCATTCAGGAGGGCATCGGGATCTTGCAGAAGCTCCATGACGAGGCGCCGAGTCCTCCGACGCTCGCATTGCTGTGCGACATTTACGCCGCGGCTGAGGAGTGGGACGAGATCGTCCACGTTGCCGCCGGCGTATCGAACGACGATGACACCACGTTGACGATCAAGCTGTTGCAGGCGCAGGCGATGGCGAAGCAGGGGCTCCCAGACGCGGCGCTTGCTGCCTACCGCGAAGCCCTGCGCAGCACGAAGCGCGAGAAATCGCTCCTGAGGGAGGCTCGCTACGAGCGAGCGAAGCTTTATCAGGAGCTCGGGAAGAAGGCCATGGCGAAGCGCGACCTCGGACGTCTGTACGGCGAAGATCCCGACTACAGAGACGTGGCGGCCCTACTCCGACAACTCGCCTGATTTGTCCTGCTCACACCGCGGGCCTGGGCACGCGGCACAGCAGTACGCTCGGCACATGAGCACCCAGCCGCAGCCTGAGGACTATCCGACCGCGTGGAGCTACTGGCAGGCCCGGCGAGCCTGGGTCCGCCGACACGGCGGCAGCCTGATCGGCACGCTGGCTCTCGCGATCGGCTTCGGGCTGCTGACGGGCTCGGCCGTCGTGCTCGTCGTGCTTGTCGTGGCTGCAGTGCTGGGGACCGTCTACGCGCGGTCGAGGCCGTAGGGAAAGGAGGGACTGTGGAGCTCAGCGATTCTGAGCGGTTCGGGGAGGAAGCGAGCCGGGCGAGCATGGACGGCCGGCGCATACGCGTAACGCTGCTCGACGGTGAGGTGATCGAGGGCACATGCACGGGGACCGACGTAGACCTCGAAGGAGCCGCGCTGCCGAACGCGACGCCCGTGGAGGAAAGGATGTTTGGGCCGGGGAAGCGCATCATCACGATCGCCGACAGAACCATCCCTGCCGCGGACGTGGCGGCGCTCGAGGTGCTCGACTAGCAAGCAGTAGGATCGGGCGGGGGGTCCGATCGTCCAAAGGGGGACACTATGCGGTTCATCAGGAGGAACGCCATCGCGCTTACAGCGCTCGTCTTTGCGATGACCGGCACCGGGATCGCCGCGAGCCGCTACATCATCACGTCGACGTCGCAGATCAAACCGAGCGTGCTGAGGCAACTCCGCGGCGGCACGACGGCGGTCACCGCCACGACGCCGTTCAAAGCTGCGACCACGCACTTCGGCAACCGGCTAGCCGTAAAGGGAAGCGTTCCCGAAATGACGCTCCTGACGGTCCCTGGGGTCGCAACGGTAAGCACGGTGCCCGCGGTTTCCGTTTGCGAAAACGGGGCCAGCGCTATCGAAGTCGTCGTTACGAACCTTGATCCCGAGTCGACCTTTAGCGTCGTGGGGACCGAAGGCTTCGACAAAGGGGAGGGTTGGAGCTCGTTCCGGTACGACCCGAGCTTGACTGATGCACCCCAGCTTCGCATCGAAAGCGGCTCCGGGCCGACCTCGCTCATTGTCGAGCTGACCATCGGTTGGAACGGTTCGCCAGCCGGGTGCTTCGAGTCGGCGACGGCCGACGTCTACAAAGGCTAGCTCTCGGGTTTCGTTGCCCGAGGGCATTCGGCCCTATTGGGTCGTCTTGCCTCGATTCTATTCGGCCGAGGCGATTATCTTGTGCTGTGTGGCGACCTTGAGCGCCATGATTCGCGTGCCCTTTTCGAGGTTCCAGGCGTCGTCACCCCGGGCGATGCACTTCATCGTGACTTCGCCGGTCGAGTGGAAGACATGAGTGAGCGAGCTGCTGAGCGTAGTGGCGTCACGTTCGGCGAACCACGCATATCCGATGTCCGTCTCACTTCCTGCCGCGAGAACACATTCGGCCGCGAAGAGCCCTCTCGTCTCGGGTGCAGCCAACACGGCGGTGCCAAGGACCTCGTAGGCGCCAGCAGGAAGGCTCGGGAGCTTGAGTGTCTTCCATTCGGAGGTTTGGATCACCGGTTCGCTGAGTTCAACTTCGTAGACCCCCGCATTTGAGGTGGCTGCGTTGGCGACTGGAGCGTGGAGCTCTGCGAGAACACGCGGCTTGATTTGGGTGATGCTCGTGATGACGTAGCGGCTGGCCGCAACGGCGGTGCCGCTCAGCACTCCGACGAGCGCGATCAGCGCAATGAGTGTGACTGGCGATGGCCGGCTCGGTTTCATGGCGAGACCCCCTCGGGTTGCAAGTGTGACGTCGATCGTAGACCGGCCTCACGACGGAGCGAGGGAGCGTTGATCGCGTCCGTGCTGCCCGTCGCGCTCATCGAAGCCGCGCTGATCGAGTCTGCGCGTGGTTGCGGCCGTGAAGCGCGCGGTGGCAGCCGGTCGCCGGCCCGCAAAGCAGCCGCCGTCTAGCAGCTCGGCTGGGCGACAGCTTGCATCGTGACGGTGTTCGTTTCGTTGATGGTCGTTGCCTGCGCGTATTCGGCGCCGACGAGCCGCTTGAGGATCGGGCTGCGCCAAACCTCGCAAGTCGAGGTTTCGCGAGCCCGTTGAGGTTAGCCGGGAAGGCCTATGCCTGCGAGGAGCGAAAGCCGTTCTTTATTGCTCGGGGGCGGGTCGAAGTGATAGGTACGCATGTACTTTGTGACGCGGCCGGCGGCGTCGACGGATTGAATTTCGTCTTCGTCTGACCCTGCCGGAGGTTCGCGAGGCGGTTCCCCTTCGATCACATCGTTGTGCGACTTGAACGCTTCCTTGGTGGCGCCAATGCCGGCATACGGTGCGACTTGCTCCCCCTTTGCACGCTCTTCCCGTTCAAGGCCACGTTCTGCTTCGACCGCGGCGGTAACAGCCCGAGGCGCGGCGATGGTCGTGTGCTTCGCGGGGGTGGATGCCGTCGTCCGAGAGGCTGTTGAGCGGACGGTCGACGTCGTGGTTGTGCCAGAAGTTGAGGCGCAGCCTGCAAGAACAGGAGCTGCGACGACAGCCGCGACGAGCCAGGGTCGCATGGCGGGAAGGCAAGCGAACACGCCGCAGTGCGGAGGAAACGGGGAACTTCCTGGCATTGTCCTGCTGCGACAGAAGGTCCGCATGTCAATCCGACGATACGGCGCGTCGCGTGCGATTTTGCCGATCATCGGTTGTGGAAGTTAGCGCCTGGTCTCGCCACCGTGGTCTGAGCAGGCGCCAGACTTGCCCCCCGAGTGGCTGTACGAGCCATCGGCGCATTCAGCCACGTAGCCATCCTCGGTTTCAAATTCGCCGATACATTCATGTTCCTTGCAGAAGGTTTCGTCTCCGGCGTGGCTGTATGAGCCGACTTCATCTTCACCCGATTCGCTGCCTTCGTCGCCGCCGCTCGGACCGTTTTGGTCGTGTTCCGGAGACTGTGCTTCCAGCTGTCCGTTAGCGGCCGGCGTGGGGGGATGGCCGACATCGCGTGTGGCGGAATATGCGTTAGCTTGCGCTTCGGTGTAATGTCTGATCGCAGCGAGAGGAAAGTCGACAAAGATGAAATCGGACATTGGGCTACTGACACACCCGACAAGCCCGTTTGAGTTCCCACAGCCGAGTTCGTAGTCTCTGCCGGTAGTCGGGCTGTGCACCGAGATCGAGATGGAAGCGGCTCCGTTGGCTCGGCTCTTGTAGTACTCGTAAAACGCGTTTTCGGCAAACGCGCATGAGGTGTGTGAATTGGCCACGATGTTGGTGTCGCAGTTGCGTTGAGGGGCCACGTTTGGATCTTCCGGCGCCGCCGTAACTGCGTGGCACGGGTGGCCTAGCGGGACCTGGTTGCAGTAGGCCGTCACGCTCGGATCAGGCTCCTGCGCGGGATTATTGAGGGCGCGCTTACTCTGTTCGTGTGCCCCGACCGTCCCTGTTTGAGCTGATCCCGGCTGCGAGGACGCCGCGTGAGGCTCTGCGGTGGTTACGGTCGTGACGGCGGCGCTCCCGCAGCCCGCGATGGCAAGCGGCGCGAGGAGTGCTGCGAGTAGACACTTCCATCCGGCCATGGCGGGCAAGCTTAGCGGCAGAGAGCGTAGCCGCCCTCGGCCAGTCGGCCAATAATTTCCGACTCAGCGCTCCCACCGGTAGCGCGGTCGGTGGTTTGTCGCGTGGGTCCGGATTTGGCTCTAAAGCGGGTTGCACCCGAGGCACGGTTGCAAACAGGAGCGGAATATCGATCTCGAGCGATAGCTGTTGACCGCCGCCGAGCATCCACGTGGGAGGGCTGGCGAAGCCAGGGCGTTGGCTGCTTTGGTCGGGGACGGTGTGCGGCGTCACAGCCGTGATCGAGCGGCGTGCCTACCGTCGCTCGCGCGAGGGTCGGTCCGACCGCCGCGGCAATCTCTACGGCAAAGCCCGGCATGCGGCACCCGGCCGGCTCCGACGTGCTCCGGTGGGGACTTTAGACCTCTGCCCGAATCGGAGGGGAGTGCTCCGGCCCGATCTGCCGCGCCGGGGGTCCGGTGGGCGTCATTGAGTGCAGAGCAAGGGTCCAAGCGATAGATTCCTCGACCTCGGCACACTCGGACGGGAGCGATCGAAATGGCGCGGGGCGAGGCAAAGTTCAAGTTCGCGAACTACGACGGCGGGCTGCCGAGCCATCCAACCCCCGAGCCCGGGGGGACCCTCATCCTGAAGCCGAACGGCAGGTGGGAGCTGCACTACGCAGGAGGCTTTGGTCGGCGTGACCGGTGGATCTTTGGCGGGATCGCTAGGTACCCCTTCGCTGTGGAGGAGACCTCCCCCTCGTCGTGCCGAGTGAGCTTGCACGACATGCAAGACCGGGCGATCAGGGCAAGCTTTGAGCTTCCGGCAACCTCTGCAGCGGAGCTGAAGCAGGCCGTCGCAGCGAACGAGGAGAGGATCGCCGTGGCGCGCGAGCGCCAGGAGCAGATCGGCGGGCTCGTGGTGGCTAGACGCCAACGTGTTCAAGGGGCTGGGTCTGACCAGCAAGCTAACCACGGGAGAGGCGCGTTATTTGGGCGGCTGGTCAGCCCAGACGAAGACGTATGCACCGAAGAAGGGAAACAAGTTCCTCGTTGTCGACCAGCGTGGCGTGTCGTTCGACGGGCTGAAAACCATCTTCACTATTCCTTGGAGCGAGATCGTAGGTCTCGATATCGAAGGGCCGGAAAGTGCAGCTCGACGCATCACTGCGACGCGAATGCTGACGCTCGGGGTCTTCTCGCTCGCAGCGCAGAAGAAGGAAAAGCTGGCGGTGATGATCGTCCGTCTCCGCTCCGGCGAGGAGGCGATCTTCGACACCGCCAAGCTGACGGCTCCAGAATTGAAGGGAAAGCTCACGCCCATCATGAGTCAGCTGCGCAAAGCGAACACGACGCCGGAGCCCGTGTCCCAGATCCGCCCACAGCCCGTCACCAATGCTTCTGCTGCGCCGTCCCTGACGCCGATATCGGTCGCCGACGAGCTGAAGAAGCTCGCCGAGCTCAAGGATGCCGGAGTCCTCACCCATGAGGAGTTCGCGGTCCAGAAGGCGCGAGTACTCGGCGAAACGGCCTAACAGGCTGCTTGCCTCAGTCGGGTC
This sequence comes from uncultured Solirubrobacteraceae bacterium, assembly GCA_963743505.1. Taxonomy (GTDB): domain Bacteria; phylum Actinomycetota; class Thermoleophilia; order Solirubrobacterales; family Solirubrobacteraceae; genus Palsa-744. Next base: position 557,655 of record CAVUPZ010000006.1, read on the forward strand.
GTTTGGGCAAACGGGCGCTTTCGTTCGCCCAAACGCGGTCGAAACGGCGCAAATACGGCATATCTACCTCGGGCGCTCGGGCGGCTCACGCGGGCGCCTTTCTCAGTCCTAGAGCGGGATTCCGGCGGTTTCCTGCTCTCGCGTGTGAAGCGAGCGCTCTCCCACTGAGCTACGCGCCCAAGGACCCGATTCTATGCGGAGAGGAGTCCCGGACTCGCTCACCCGGCGCCCGCGCTCCCGCGCCGGGGCTGAGGGGCCCCCGGCACGGGGATCACGCGCGGCACCTCGAGGGAAGCTCGGGAGAGAGGCCCGGGTTCTGAGCCAACGATCGCGCCGTCTCCTCAGCGCCGCGCGAACGGGAGCTAAGGATCTGCCAAGAACGCGCTGCGGCGTCGCTAGGAGCCGAGCGTCACGCCGACGTGCGGTTCCAGGCGGTCGTGCGGTTCGTCGTAGGTCCCCGCCAGCCCTTGCACTTCCGCCAGCGTGAGGGCGCTCCCGAACTTCGCCTGGCCGCCGAGCTTTTCGTAGCCTTCGAGCAGGTGCTTGGAGATCTGGCCGAGCGCGAAGTGGCCGTCGTACACGCTGTCGATGTAGAGAGCGGCATTGGAGCGGGCGAATCGCGCCGCGGGGGCGCGGCCGTGTTCGATCTGGAAGATCGTCGCGCCGATCATCCGCCAGCCCCGCTGAGCGAGGCCGACGAACGTGCGGTACTGACCGGTGATCCCGGATGCGGGCCCCGTCTGGGCCGCCGCCTGCTCTTCTCCGAACAGCTGCGGCAGCTCGAGCCGGCCTGCGGCCTGCACCGCGTCCGCGATCTCGGCGCTGTAGAGCCCGGTGTGCCGGGACGGTAGTCCGTTGACGATCGACGGCCAGGCGATTCGGGTCGCCCGTACCTCCGCCCCCGCCTGGCCCTCCACGGCCTGGAGCGCGTGGGCGACGAACACGAGGTCTTCGCGCTCGAGCGCTAGCTCGGCGGCGCTCTGCGAGCCCCCCCTACCGCACCCCGACGCGCCCAGCGCCGCCGCCGCGATCAGCAGGATCGCCACCGCGACCCCGAGGAGCGACGGCGCGCGGATTGCTCCTACGGCGACCTTCAAGCCGCTGCCGCCGGGCGCAGGCGCGCTCGCCTAGACCGCCAGCAGGTCGACGACGAACACGAGCGCCGAGTTCGGCGGGATCGAGGCGCCGGCGCCTTTCGCGCCGTAGGCGAGCGAGGCCGGGATGATGAGCTCACGCCGGCCGCCCACTTTCATCCCGGGGATGCCCTGGTCCCAGCCGGGGATGACCTGGCCCGTGCCGAGTGGAACGTGAACGGTTCGTTGCGACTTCCACGAGGCGTCGAATTCCTTGCCGCCCTTGTAGAGGACGCCGACGTAGTTGACGGTGACGCGTCTGACCCGCCTTCGCTTCCGGTGCCCGTACCGACGATGATGTCTTTCGTCACGAGCTTGGTCGGAGGCGGCGCCTGAGGTCGCTGGCACCGTCGGGTTCTTTGGAGAGCGGCCCGCTGGTGGGCGTCTTCACCGTCGTTGCGTTCGCTTTGGGCGTCGTCGAGCTGCCGCCTTGCCGTGAGCAGTGCGTTGTCGGCCGTGTTCTCGTTGCCGACCGTGATCGTGGTCGAGCTGCCGCTGGAGCCGCAGCCGGCGATCAGCGCGGCCGTCAGCGCGAGCGCGGCAAGGGCGGGCAGGACGCGGATGCTTCGGGTGGAGGGGGCTTTGGAGTTGGTCACGGTCGGGCAGCCTAGCGAAGAACGCTGACGCGCCGGTGCGTTAGGATCGCCGTGGACCGTGCTAGGCGGGGAGGTAGCGGTGCCCTGAATCCGCAATCCGCTCTAGCGGGGCTGAACTCCCCTCCGAGGGGTTCGGCTCCGGTCGCTCCGTCGTCCGGGGCGTCGATGGTTCGGGTCCCGCGCGGTGTCGGCTTGCGAACCAGGTCAGGTCCGGAAGGAAGCAGCCTTAAGCGATCACCGGCAGGCGCAGCGGGAGCTCCCGGAGCCGGAGCCGCGGGCGGCGATCGGCGACCGGCGTGCGGAGTCTCGACGGGGGGTGCACGGTCCATCAGCCGCACCGGCTGGAAGATGACCCACGAGCGGTTGGAGCTGACCGCCGTGAAGCCGGGCGGGACGCTCACCGGGACGTGCGGGTCGTGCGGGTCGAGCACGTAGTCTTCTTCGACCGCGCGGCTCGCGGGGTCCACGTAGACGCCGACGTTCGATGTGGCCGACCTGGGCGCTGAGGACGTTCGCCGGCTGGTCTGCAGATACAGCGCGAGCAGCGGGATCGGGGCGTGGTTGGGCACCCCGACCGGGCCGCAGCGGAGGTTGATCGCATCGGTTGCCGACGAGCGCCAGCAGGTCGTCTTCGATGCTCTGCTGGCGGGCGAGTTTGTCCGCAGTTCGGTGTGCGCCGAGCGGTACTGCGCGGGCACGTACGCCGAGCAGCGCCACGACCACGACGGCGCCGCCGCCATCCAAGCCGCCGGCGCGGGTCCCCGCGGCGCGAGCGCGATCCAGCCGAACACGCCGGCGCCGCAGAAGATGCACAGGATCGCCGCGGCGAGGAACGCGTAGCGGGTGTCGATCGGCAGCCCGACGGCGGCGAACGGCGGCGAACACGACCACGGCGAGCACGCCGGCCGCGGCGCCCGAGCAGGGCCCGCTGGCGCAGCCACAGCAGCGACAGCACGCCGCCGAGCGCGGCGCCCAGCAGCACGGGCGGGCGCAGGATCTCGCCGATCCGCCGGGGTATGTACTCGGGCACGTTGGCGATCCCGGTGACGCGGCCGAGCGTCGAGGCGGTGTGTCTGGTGTTGGTCAGCGACCACAGCGGGTCGCCGGTGACGAGCAGGTCGCTGAGGATCCACACGAGCGGCGCCGCCGCCGCGAGCAGCGTCAGGCGGATGAACGCGCCGCGGGAGCGCGCGCGTTCGCCCCGTGGGCCGTCCGCCCGTGCCCGCCAGCGCCTCACGGGCGCCGGCACGAGGTCCAGCAGGTACAGCCAGTACAGGCCCGAGAAGGCCCACGCCTCGGGCCGCAGCAGGCCCGGCCAGCGCGAGCAGCGCGAGCACCGGCGCGCCGGCGCCGCGGCCGGCGCGTCTCGACGAGCAGCGCGCTCAGCACGAGCAGCAGGTAGGGGACGTCGACGTAGGCGCGCACGCCGTAGGAGAGCACCGGCACGCGGGTCAGGAACAGCAGCGCCGCGAGGGCGCCGGCGGCCCGCCCGAACCACTCGCGCCGAGCCTGTAGAGCACCCAGCCGCAGGCGGACAGCGCGAGGAAGCCGAGCGCGACGACGACCGAGCGCTCGGCGACCGCGGGCCGAGCGGATACGAGCACGAGGCCGAGCAGCTCGAGCAGCGGATGCGGCGTGGGGGCGATCGGCGACGCCGTAGGCGGGCTTCTGGCCGCGGGCGAGCTGGCCGCCCCAGGCGAGCGCGTAGAGGGTGTCGTAGTTGGCGAAGCCGACGCCGCCGCAACGAGGCGCAGCAGGACGGCGCCGGCGAGGATCGCCGGGAGGGCCGCCCAGGCGCTGGAGGCGGCGCCGGGTCCGGAGCGCTCATGGGCACGGACGCTACCCGCTCGGCGCGGCGTGCCGGATCGATGTCGAGCCCGCCCCGACAGCCGTGGGTAGACTCAGGCCAACGGTGTCGGCACAGACGAGCAGCCACAGGACCAGCAGCGCGTCGCTTTACCGCAGGCACCGTCCGCGTACGTTCGCCGAGGTGGTCGGCCAGGAGCCGGTCGTGCGCACGCTGCGCAACGCGGTCGAGCGCGGACAAGGTCCACCACGCCTACCTGTTCGTCGGCTCGCGCGGGACGGGCAAGACCTCGATGGCGAAGATCCTCGCGGCGTGCCTGAACTGCGAGCACGGGCCGACGATCGAGCCGTGCGGGCGAGTGCGAGTCGTGCCTGTCGATCGCCCGCGCGAGCTCGCTCGACGTGATCGAGATGGACGCCGCCTCGAACAACTCCGTCGACGACATCCGCGAGCTGCGCGAGAGCGTCGCCTACGCGCCGGTCAGCGGCCGCCGCAAGGTCTACATCCTCGACGAGGCCCACATGCTCTCGACGGCGGCGTGGAACGCGTTCCTGAAGACGCTCGAGGAGCCGCCGCCGAACACCGTCTTCGTGCTCGCCACGACCGAGGCGAGCAAGGTGCCGGCGACGGTCGTCGACCGCTGCCACCGCTTCGACTTCCACCGCCCGACCGTCGAGCAGATCGCGAGCGTGGTGCGCCGGGCGGCGCAGGCGGAGTCGATCGAGATCCCCCCGGCGGCCGTGGCGGCGCTGGCCCGCGCTCGGCGACGGGCAGCTTCCGCGACGCGCTCGGGCACGCTCGAGCAGATCGTCACCTACAGCGGCCAGCGAGATCGCGCTCGAGGACGTGCTCGCGGTGCTCGGCGTGGCCGACGCGCGCGCTGCTGGAGGAGACCGTCGACGCGGTCGCCGCGGGCGACGCTCCGGCGCGCGCTGCGGACGCTCGAGGAGTGCGTCGAGCAGGGCCGCGACGCGGCCTCCTTCGCCTCCGACCTCGAGGTGCGCGCGCGCGAGCTGCTGCGTCGTGCAGGCCCTTGGCGAGGTGCCGGCCGAGCTCTCGCTGACGCCCGAGGCCGACGCGGCGCCTGCGCGCGCAGGCCGAGCGTGTCGCCCACGCCACCGTCGTGCGCCTGCTGGAGCTGCTCGGCGAGGCGATGGAGGCGGTGCGCGCCGGCGCGGATGCGCGCACGCGCCTGGAGCTCGCGCTCGTCAAGGCCGCGAGCCCGGCCCTCGACGGCTCGCTGCGGGCGCTGCTGAGCGCGCATCGAGCGCCTCGAGGCCGGCGCGGTCGAGCGCCCGGCCGGGCCCGCAGGCAGCCGCTGGCCGGCGATCTGCGTGCCTCGACCTCGACGTCGCCGCGCACCGGAGCCGCTCGAGCGCCGTGCGCCGGCGCCGGAGCCCGTCGGCGCCAGCCCGGGTGCCGGCCCCGTTGCCGCCGCGGCCGCCGAGCCCGCCCCGCGAGCCGGAGCGGGCGCCGGAGTCGCCGACGGCCCACGGGCTCGACGGCGTGCTGCGCGCTGTGGCCGGCGGTGGTCGACCTCGTCCGGGGCGAGAACGCGCTGCTCGGCGCGCTGATCGCCGAAGCCCGACCGGTCGCGGTCGAGGGCGAGGACTGACGGTGGCGTTCGCCGCGACGGCCCAGTTCCTGAAGAAGAAGGCCGAGGATCCGGCCAACCGGACGATCGTCGGCGAGGCGCTGCAGGCGGTCACGGGGACGCGCTGGCGCCTGTCCTACGAGCTGCGCGAGGAGCCCGACGAAGACGCCGGGGCCGCTCGCGAGCAGACCGAGGAGGAGTGGGTGGGACGCTTCATGGAGGAGTTCGACGCCGAGGAGCTCAGCGGCGACTGGGCCGCGCTCGGCGACGCCGAGGACAGCGGGCGGGCGGTATCCAGCAACGAGAAAGGCGCGTGATGCCCAAGCAGCCCCGGATGCCCAACATGCAGCAGATGATGGCCCAGGTCCAGAAGATGCAGAAGGACATGGAGCTCGCCCAGGAGGAGCTCAAGAGCGAGGTCGTCGAGGCGTCGGCCGGCGGCGGCATGGTGACCGTGAAGGTCAGCGGCGACCTGCAGGTGCGCGAGGTTCGGATCGACCCCGCCGCGGTCGATCCCGAGGACGTGGAGATCCTCGCCGACATGGTGCTCGCGGCGGTCAACGAGGCGCTGCGGATGGCCCAGGAGCTGGCCGAGAGCAAGCTCGGCGGGGCGACCGCCGGCCTGGATCTGGGCGGCCTCGGCGGGTCTCGGCGGTCTCGGCATGCCGGGCCTGTGAGCGGCTCCTACGCGCCGCCCGTCCAGCGGCTCGTGACCGAGCTCTCGAAGCTGCCCGGGGTCGGCATCCGCACGGCCCAGCGGCTGGCCTTCCACATCCTGCGAGCGCCCGCGGAGGACGCCACGGCGCTGGCCGAGGCGATCCGCGAGGTCAAGGAGCGGATCGGCCTGTGCGAGGTGCTGCTTCAACCTCACCGACGAGCCGCGCTGTCGGATCTGCCAGGACCCTCGCCGCGACCAGAGCCTGATCTGCGTGGTCGAGGAGCCGAGCGACGTGATCCCGATGGAGCGCACCCACGAGTACCACGGCGTCTACCACGTGCTCGGCGGCGCGCTCTCGCCGATCGACGGGGTCGACCCGGAGGACCTGAAGATCGCGGAGCTGCTCGACGCGGGTCGACGCGCGGCGAACGCCAGCGTGCAGGAGGTGGTGCTCGCGACCAACCCCACCACAACGGGCGAGGCGACCGCGCTGCACATCGCCGAGGAGCTGCGCCGGCGCGCGCCCGAGGTGACCGTGACGCGCCTGGCCAGCGGCCTGCCGGTGGGCTCGGATCTCGAGTACGCCGACGAGGTGACGCTGGGCAAGGCGTTCGCCGGCCGGCGCGCCGTGTAGGTCGCCGGCGCCCGAATATCCTGCGGGACATGCCGACGACGATGGTCATGAAGTTCGGCGGCACCTCCGTGGCGGACGCCGAGCGCATCAAGCGGGCGGCGCGGCGGATCGTGGACAAGCGCGAGGAGGGCCAGCAGGTGGTGGCGGTGCTCTCCGCGCGGGGCAAGACGACCGACGAGCTGATCGCGATGGCCGAGGAGGTCTCCGCAAGCCCCGACCCGCGCGAGATGGACATGCTCCTCTCGACCGGCGAGCGGATCTCCTGCGCCCTGTGCGCGATGGCGATCCACGACCTCGGCCACCGGGCGATCTCGCTGACGGGCTCCCAGGCGGGGATCGTGACCGACGAGTCGCACACCAAGGCGCTGATCCTCGACGTCCGAGCCGAGCGCATCCGCGCGGCTCTCGAGAGCGACAACATCGTCCTCGTCGCCGGCTTCCAGGGCGTCTCGAGCACGGCCGTGATGTCACCACGCTGGGCCGCGGCGGCTCGGACACGAGCGCCGTCGCCGTCGCCGCCGCGCTCGACGCCGACGTCTGCGAAATCTACACCGACGTGTCGGGGGTGTTCACGGCGGACCCACGGATCGTGCCCGACGCACGCAAGCTCGAGACTGTCTCCTTCGAGGAGATGCTCGAGATGGCCGCCTCCGGAGCCGGCGTCCTGCAGCTGCGCTCGGTCGAGTACGCCCGCAACCACGGCGTGCGCATCCACTGCCGCTCCTCGTTCGACGAGCAGCCCGGTACCTTTGTCGTCGCAGAAGCCGAGGGAGACACGATGGAGCAGCCGCTGATCACAGCCGTCACCCACTCGACCTCCGAGGCCCGGATCACGCTGATCGGCGTGCCCGACGCGCCCGGGCGCCGCCGCGCGCATCTTCGAGGCGCTCGCGGGGGCCAACGTCAACGTCGACATGATCGTCCAGAACGAGCCGGCCTCCGCGGGCGGGCGCGCCGAGATCTCCTTCACCGTTCCCCGCGAGGACCTGCGCGTGGCACAGGCGGCGCTCGAGGGGCTCGCGGGCGAGGCGTTCGGCGAGATCCACACCCATGAGGAGATGGGCAAGGTCTCGATCGTGGGGGCCGGCATGCGCTCCCACCCCGGCGTCGCGGCGAAGGTCTTCACCGTCCTCGCCGAGGAGGGCGTGAACATCGACATGATCTCGACCTCCCCGATCAAGATCTCCTGCGTGATCGCTCGCGAGCTCGTGCCCCAGGCGGTCCAGGCGCTGCACACCGCGTTCGAGCTCTCCGGCAAGGGCACCGTCGCCGTCGAGGAGCCGCCGCCCGGCGCTGCGCCAGCCCGCTCGGCCCGGAGCAGATCGCCGAGTGCGCAAGTGTGACGATTTGCACACCGTTGGCGCACGATGTGCAACCATGTCCACTCGGGGGTCCCGGCCCCATCGACAAACCCACGGCGCTTCAAGGATGGAGATGCGGACCGTCAAGAGACCCAGGCGCTACATCGCCCGCCACTGGCTGATCATGCTCAGGCCCATCCTGCGCTACAGCCGTGCACGTGAGGCGTACGTCCTGCGCGGGTTCGGATCCTCGGTCGGGCCGGTCCTGCGCGAGGACCGCCGCGCCCGCGGCCGGCGCCCGTGGGAGGACGCCGAGCGCCGCACCTGGGCCGCCTGAGCGGGGCGCTCCTGCGACGCCGACGGCGCCGGGATAGCCGGCGTAGGACGCCGTCGCGGCGAGGGCGCCACGCGTCGCTGCCCGCGCACGCCTCAGGGTTCGAGCGAGCGCTGAAGCGCCTCCAGCACGCGCACCACGCGCAGGCCGCTGCGACCGTCCGAGCGGGGCGCCACGCCGTCCCGGATGCACGCGATGAAGTGCTCGCACTCGACCCGCAGCGGCTCGAGGTTGGCGATCCGCGGGGAGAAGATGTCGCCGGAGCGGGCGATGTACTCGCCCCACGAGCGGCTGTCCTCGTCGAAGCCCTTGTCGTAGATCGTCAGCTTGCCCTCGATCAGCATGTCGTCGAAGGTGGCCATGCGGCGCGAGCCGACGACGGTCAGGCGGCGCTCCTTGTGCGGGTCGAGCCAAGAGAGGTGCAGGTGGGCCCGGATCCCGGAGGGGAAGCGCAGGTAGCAGAACACGACGTCCTGGACCCCGTCGCGCACGTAAGCTGGCCCCCTGCGCGACGCACTCGTCGGGCTCCTCGCCGATCAGGTGGAGGGCGACCGAGACGTCGTGGGCGCCGAGGCTCCAGAGGGCGTTCTCGTCGGCGCGCAGCTTGCCGAGGTTGAGGCGGTTGCCGTAGAGGTAGTAGAGCGGCCCCAGCTCGCTCGCCGTCGATCAGCTCCTTCAGGCGTGCGACCGCGGGGTGGTACTCGAGCAGGTGGCCCGACCATCAGGATCCGGCCGGCCCGCTCGGCCGCCGCCACCGCCCGTTCGGCGTCGACGGCGCTCGTCGCCAGCGGCTTCTCGACGAAGCAGTGCTTGCCGGCCTCCAGCACGGCGATCGCCAGCTCGGCGTGGGTCGGCACCGGGGTCGCGAGGACGATCGCGTCGAGCTCGGGGTCCGCGAGCAGCTCGCCGAGGTCGTCCGTCGTGCGCGCGGCGGGGAACGAGGCGCCCAGGCGCTCGCGGGCCGCCTGCGAGGAGTCGCACAGCCAGCGAAGCTCGCAGCCCGGGATCGCGGCGAGGTTGCGCGCCAGGTTGGGACCCCAGTAGCCGAGGCCCACGACGCCCACCCGAACCGGACGTTGCGGCGTGGCCTGCGCGCTCACAGCGCCGCCGATCGCCTGCACGCAGCGCGCCGCCGCTTCGCCGTCGCCGTACAGCGGCGGGCGCTCGGCTGGCGGCTCGCGCTCGAGGGCGAGCAGCGCCGCGCCCGCGTCGAGGTCGACGAGCGTGTTCCACCCCGCCGCGACCGTCTCGACCCACTCCGTGCTCGATCGCAAGCGTCACGCAGGGCACACCGGCAAGGTACGCCTCCTTCTGGACGCCCCCCGAGTCGGTCACGATCGCCCGGGCCTGGCAGGCGAGGGCGCTGAACTCCAGATAGCCGAGGGGCTCGCTGACGCGCAGGCCGGGGATCCGCTGCACCCGCTCGAGCAGCCCCCCGTCGCGCAGGCGCAGACGGGTGCGGGGGTGCAGGGCGAACAGCACCGGAGCCGGCAACGCCTCGATCAGCTCGACGAGCGCCACCAGGCGCGCGGGGTCATCGACGTTGCCCGCCCGGTGGGCCGTGAGCAGCAGGTAGTCCCCCGGGGCGAGACCGTAGCCGCCGGGGACCTCGGAGCGGGAGCGCGCGGCGGGCTGAAGGCGCATCGCCACGTCGACCATGACGTCGCCCGGTCACCTCGACCCGGCCCGAGACGCGACTCGGCGCGGAGGTTCTCCGCGGCGGTCTGCGACGCGCACAGCAGCAGCTCTGAGAGGTGGTCGGTGAGCACCCGGTTGAGCTCCTCGGGCATCGCCCGGTCGAACGAGCGCATCCCCGCCTCCACGTGCACTACCGGCACGCCCCCCTGGGCCGCCGCGAGCGCCCCTGCGAGGGTCGAGTTGGTGTCGCCGTAGACGAGCGCCGCCTGCGGGGCGAGCTCGGCCAGGAGCGGCTCCAAGCGCGCCCAGCATGCGAGCCGTCTGGGCGGTGTTGCTGCCGCCGCCGATCCCGAGCTCGTGCTCGGGCCGGGCGAGGCCGAGCTCGTTGAAGAAGACCCGCGAGAGCGAGTCGTCGTAGTGCTGGCCGGTGTGCACGAGCACCTCCTCGTGCTGCTCCCGCAGCGGTCCCGAGACGGCGGCTGCCTTGATGAACTGGGGCCGGTTGCCGACGACGGTGAGGATTCGCACGGCCGCCGGGGTGTGTGCTCGCGCTCGGACCGCGGCGTCGCTCAGGAGGCGGCGCCGGCGACGACGGCGCTGCTCCAGTCGATCACCGAGGTGGGCCGGACGACGTGGCGCGTCATCCCGAGCTCCTTCGGCTCGAGCCCCAGCGCGAGGCCCACGAGCTGGGGCAGGTGCAGAACCGGCATGTCGAGCTCGCGTCCGACGACTTTCTCGGCCAGCGGCTGCTGCAGGTCGAGGTTCAGGTGGCACAGCGGGCAGGGCGTCACGAGGCAGTCGGCGTCGGCGTCGACGGCGTCGCCGAGGTGGCGCCCGGCCTGCTTCAGCGAGGCGTCCTTGTTCATCGTGATGATCGGGAAGCCGCAGCACTTGCGCATGCCGGCGTAGTCGATCACGGTGCCGCCGAGCGCCTCGATGACCTGATGCAGGTAATGGTCGCGGGGGTGCTCGTCGTCGATTCCCAGGCGCGTCCGCGGTCGCACGATGTAGCAGCCGTAGAAGGGGCCCACCTTCAGGTTGGTGAGCGGACGACGAACGAGCGAGCGCAGCCGCTCGAGCCCGATCTCCTCGACCAGCAGCCACAGGAAGTTCTTGTTCGTGAGCCCCTTCTCGTAGCTGAGGCCCTCTGCGGCGAGCGTCGAGTTGACCTGGGCCCGATATTCGGCGCTCGCGTCCAGGCGCTCCTGGCACTCGCTCTGGGCGCCCTGGCAGGTCGAGCAGATGTTCATCATCAGCGCCGCCCCGTCGACCTGCTGGGCGAGCGCGAAGGTGCGGGCGTTGAGCGTGTCGGCGAGCTCCTGGTTGTGCTCGGCGATCACCCCGGCGCCCGTGCAGCAGGCGCGGTCGAGCTCGCACCAGCTCGATGTCCAGCAGCGGCGCGACCTTGGCCATCGAGCCGTGCAGCTCGGGCGTGAAGCCGCGGCTGACGCAGCCGGGCCAGTAGGCGACCTTCATCGGCTGTCGCTCCCTTCGGCTCCGCTCGAGTCGGCGGTCGCGTCCGGGCCCCCGGCCGCCGCCCCCGGGGCGGCCTCGGAGCCGGCCGGGTCGAGTGTCACGTCGACGACGACGCCGGCGGCGATCGGGACTTCGCTCGTCGGCTCTTCGTCCTCGCCGCTGACGTACAGGTTCAGCTCGAAGCGCTCCGGCCGGCTCTCGACCTTGTCGTAGATCGCCTGCACCGCCTTCAGGTCCGCCGACGGGATGCGATGTGGTTTCAAGGCCGCCCATCGGGGTCACCTTGCCCCGCAACAGCGCCTTGACGATCGCGGGCAGCGAGCTGAGCAGCTCTTTGCCGGCGGCCGGGGCGAATTTCCCGAACCACGAGTTGCCGCCGTAGGAGCGCGGCAGCAGCTCGGCCTCCCACAGCAGGCCGTTGTCCTTGATCAGGGTCGTGAAGGCGGCCTCGTGGCGCTCGCCGTTGTTGCGGTCGACGATGTGATGGTCGCCGGTGGCGACGCGGCGCAGGCGCATGATCTGGCCCATCGGGTTGACGTCCTTGGGGCACGCCTCCACGCACTTGAAGCAGTGGGTGCAGTCGAAGATGCCCTGGGGATCCTGGGCGAGGTCGTTGACGCGCTCGAACTGCTCGTCGTCGCGCGGGTCGCCGACGAACCGGTAGGCCTTGGCCAGCGCCGCAGGGCCGATGAAGCCCGGGTCGACCTCCATCGCCAGGCAGTCCGAGACGCACGCTCCGCACTGGATGCACGCCATCGTCTGGGTGACGTCGACCATCGACTCCCGCGGCACGATGTACTCGCGCTCGGGGACCGGCTGCTTGGCCAGCAGCCATGGTGTGACGCGCCGGATCTTCTTCCAGTGGACCGCGTCCATGTCGACGATCAGGTCCTTGATCACGGGCATGTTGCCCATCGGTTCGATCTCGATCACGCCGCCGCCCTCGGCGCCGGCGCCCGCGCGGGCCGCGTCGAGGTGGGTGTGGCAGGCCAGTGCCGGTTCGCCGTTGACCCGCACCCCGCACGATCCGCAGATCGCCTGCCGGCACGAGCAGCGGATCCGATCGAGCCGTCGAAGCGGTCGCGGGCCTGCAGGATCGCCTCGAGCACCGAGCGGTGGGGCTCGAGCTCGACCGTGTGCTCGTCCCAGTAGGGGGCCTCACCGGACTCCGGGTCGTAGCGGCGCAGCCGGAGCGTGAACTGCTCGGGGGGTCGATCATGCGTATCGGCCATCAGCTGCGCTCCTGCTCGGGGAATGGGGTCTCGCCCGTGTTGGCGCGATCGGCGGATCTCATCAGTATTTCCGCTCCTCCGGCTGCCACTGGGTGATCGTCACCGGCGAGTAGCTCACGACGGGACCGTCCTCGCCGAGCGTCACGTCGATGTGCTTGAGCCACTCCTCGTCGTTGCGCTCGGGGAAGTCGGTGCGGAACTGGGCGCCGCGGGACTCCTTGCGCTCGCGTGCCGCCACGACCGTCGTCTCGGCGCAGTCGAGCATGAAGCCGAGCTCCATGGCGCCGAGCACGTCCTGGTTGAAGACCGTGCCACGGTCGTCGATCCAGGCCGTCTCGGCTTCCTCGCGCAGCCGGCCGATCGTCTCGAGCGCCGAGCTCAGACCCTCTTCGTCGCGGAACACGGCGGCGTGGCTGTTCATCATCTCACCGAGCTCGGCCTTGATCTCCGACACCCGACGACCCTCGTGGGGGCGGGCGATGATCGCGTCGATCCGCCCCGCGTCCTCCTTCAGCTGGGGGTTCGGGTCAAGCCGCGGCGGTCCCATCGTCGCGGCTCGCCGCGCGGCGTCTTCACCGGCGCGACGGCCGAAGATGAGCGTGTCGAGCAGCGAGTTGGCGCCCAGCCGGTTGCCGCCGTGGACCGACACGCACGCCACCTCGCCGGCCGCGTATAGCCCCTCGATCGGCGTACGCCCGTCGACATCGGTCTTGACGCCGCCCATGATGTAGTGCTGGCCGGGCCGGATCATGATCGGTTCGCGGGTGATGTCCACGCCGGCGAAGTCGCGGCCGAGGTTGACGATCTCGCGCAGCGCCTCGAGCGTGCGCCGGCGCGGGAACGACGGTGACGTCCAGGTAGATCCCGGATCCGTTCGGGCCGACGCCGCGGCCCTCGTCGATCTCGATCTGCTCGGCGCGGGAGACGACGTCGCGGGATGCCAGCTCCATCTTGTTGGGGGCCGATTTCTCCATGAAGCGCTCGCCGTTGGAGTTGAGCAGGTGGGCGCCCTCGCCGCGGGCGCCCTCGGTGATCAGGATGCCGGTCTCGACCAGGCAGGTCGGGTGGTACTGGACCATCTCCATGTCCATCAGCGGCGCTCCTGCCCGGTAGGCCATGGCGATCCCGTCGCCCGTCACGATCAGACCGTTGGTGGTCGGTTTGTAGACCTGGCCGGCGCCTCCGCACGCGAGGATCACGTTCTTGGCCGTGAAGGCCTCCATGCGCCCGCTGCGGACGTCCCGCGCGATCACCCCGACGCAGCGACCGGCGTCGTCGCGCAACAGCGACGTCGTGAACCACTCCTCGAAGCGCTCGACGGTCTCGTGGTGCTTCATCAGCTGCTCGTAGAGGACGTGCAGCATCGCCTGGCCGGTGATGTCGGCCACGTACGCGGTGCGCTTCATCGACGCGCCGCCGAAGGCGCGCAGGTCCAGCTCGCCCTTGTCGTTGCGGTGGAAGGTGACGCCGATGTGCTCGAGGTGCATGACCTCGCCCGGCGCCTCCGAGCACATCACTTCGATCGCGTCCTGGTCGCCGAGGAAGTCCGAGCCCTTGACCGTGTCGTAGGCGTGGGAGCGCCAGTCGTCGTCGACGCTGATCGCCGCGTTGATCCCCCCGGCGGCCGCGACCGAGTGCGAGCGGACGGGGTGGACCTTGCTCATGATCGCCACGGAAGCGCCCTGCTCGGCGGCCGCGAGGGCCGCGCGCTGGCCCGCGAGGCCGGCCCCGATGATCAGTACGTCGTGTGCTGGCATGGCTTCCTGGTATCGATGAGGGGAGAGGTTGCCGGCGGCACTCTATAACGCCGGGAGCGCCGGACCCGGCCTCCGGAGCGCTCCCGCAGGCCCTCGAGGCCGGCTAGCGGCGCACACAGGTGTATGCGGCCTGAACCCGATCGGGGCTCAACGAGCGCTCGCGGATCTCGAAGCCGGCACGCTCCAGGAGCGGCTCCAGCAGCCACGTGAAGGTCGAATGCTCGGCGACGACGTGCTGGGCGAGCTCCTGCTCGCCCCAGCCCAGCGGGCGCACCGAGTCGAGCCACCGGGCGAACACCCGATCGGCTTCCCCGGGGTCGAACGAGAAGACGAAGTCGCGCAGGCGCAGCACCCCTCCGGGCGAGAGCAGGCGGGCGATCCGCTCGAGCGCGACCGCCTTCCAGTAGTCGGGGAGGTGGTGGAGGGCGTTGCTCGTGAAGACCCCGTCCGGGCGTTCGCCCTCGTGCTCGTAGCTGAGGAACCCCGCCTGCACGGCCTCCAAGCCCCCGGCGCGCATCGCCGCGACCATCGCGCCTGACACGTCCACGGAGACGACCCGGGCGACGCGGCCCGTGAGCGCCCGCGCGAAGGTCCCGGTGCCGGCGCCGAGGTCCACGACGGTGCTCGCGGCGCCGACGCCGGCCGCGAGCAGCCTCCGCACCTCCTCGTCCCAGTCGGTGGGCATCAGCTCGTCGAACTCCGCGACGAAGGTCGGGTCGAGGTGCTCGGGGCCGGCGTGGGCGACCTCATCGAGCCGCCAGCTCACGGCATCGGGCACGGTCAAGGCTTCCTACGTGGCGGGACGCAGCACCCGCCGCACCTCGGCGAGCGTGACGACGCCCTTCAGGACACCTTCGCTGTCGACGGCCACCATCGCCCCCAGGCGGCCGAGGCCCTCGGAGCCGAGCAGCGATTCCAGCGGCGCCTCTTCGCCGATTCGCACGGGCATGTCCTCCTCGAGCACGTCCGCCGCCTGCAGCGCCGGCCGTCCGGCCGCGATTTCGCTCTCGACACGCTGCTGGCGCACGACCCCGAGGAAGTGCCGTGCCGGGTCGACAACGGCGAACCACGGCCACCGGTAGCGCAGGAAGAACTGCTCCTGGACGTCGAGCAGGGACGTCTCCGCCGGGACGATCACGGGCTCGCGGTCCATGATGTCGGCCACGGTGATGTCCTTGATCCGCCGTGCCAGCGCCCCCTGCATGACGGCCGCTCCGGCGGCCTGGAACAGGAAGAAGGCGAGCAGCAGCGTCAGCAGGCCGACGAACGAGCCGTTGGCGAACGCCCACAGGCCGAACAGGCCCAGCGCGAGCGCGAAGGCCTGTCCGGAGCGCCCGGTGGCCTGCGTGGCGCGATTGCGATCGCCGGTCCGCCACCACACGATCGCGCGGGCGATGCGCCCGCCGTCGAGGGGGAAGGCGGGGACGATGTTGAACACGAACAGCATCGCGTTGATGAAGCCGATCCAGCCGAGCAGCGCGAAGCCTGGGCTGGCCGAGCGGGCCGCCGTCGGAAAGGCGGCGTCGACGAAGCTGCCGTTGGAGAACAGTTCCACGGCTGCCACGCACAGCCCGCACAGGGCCAGCGTCACGGCCGGCCCCGCCGCGGCGACGGTCAGCTCCTCGGCCGGCGACTGTGGCTCACGGCGCATCTGCGAGAGGCCGCCGAAGAACCACAGGTCGATGCCCGCGATCGGGATCCCGAGCCGCCGCGCTGCCAGCGCGTGGCCGAGCTCGTGCAGGATCAGCGAGGCGAAGTAGGCGAGCGCGGCGAGCACCGCGACGACGTAGTCGGTCGTGCTCGAGCCGGCGACGACTTCCGGGAAGTATTCGTGGGCGAGCCAGTAGATCAGGATGAACAGGAAGACGAACCAGCTCATCGAGACGCCGACGCGGATGCCGAAGATGCGTGCCAGCTGGATGTTCTGACGCGGACGCATGGACCTATGGTAGGTCTCGCACGGGCCGCCCAGGCGGCGGAGTCGGCCCCGGCGGGCGGGGCGGGCTAAACCGGCGGGCGGCCGCGGGCGATGATCGCCTCGAAGTCCACGCCCGCGGGGAGCGTGCCGTACTCAAGGCCGCCGTCGCCTGCAAGCCGCGAGGCGCAGAACGCGTCGGCGACCGCCGCCGGGCCGTAGCGGACGAGCAGCGAGCCCTCCAGGCACAGCGCCATGTCTTCGACGACCCGGCGGGCGCGGGTCTCGAGGGTGGCCGGGTCCGCGAACTGGTGCTCGAGTCGCCGGATGCGGGCGTCCAGGCGCGCGTCCGTGCCTTCCGCCTCGCGGACCTCGCCGAGGAACACCTCCAGCGAGCGCGGTGAGCGGCGCAGCGCGCGCAGCACGTCCAGGCTCATCACGTTGCCCGATCCCTCCCAGATCGAGGCCAGCGGCGCCTCGCGGTAGAGCCTCGGCATCCCCGACTCCTCCACGTAGCCGGCTCCGCCCAGGCACTCGAGCGCCTCGAAGGCGTGGTTGGGCGCGCGCTTGCAGGTCCAGTACTTGCCGACCGCGGTAGCGACCCGCTTGAACAGCTGAGCGTCGCTTTCGTCCTCGCCGGCGTCGGCGTCGGCGTGCGCCTCGTCGTAGGCGCGGGCGAGGCGCATCGCGAGCGCCGTCGTCGCCTCCCACTCCACGCACAGGTCCGCGAGCACGTTGCGCATCAGCGGCTGGTCGATCAGCTTGGCCCCGAACGCGCTGCGGTGTGCGGCGTGGTGGGTCGCGCCGAGGACAGCCGCGCGCATGCCGGCCGCTGAGCCGATCACGCAGTCCAGGCGGGTGTGGCCGACCATCTCGATGATCGTCGGCACGCCCCTGCCCGGCTCTCCCACCATCCGCGCCCATGCCCCGTGCAGCTCGATCTCCGAAGAGGCGTTCGAGTGGTTGCCGAGCTTGTCCTTCAGACGCTGGATGTGAAACGCGTTGCGGCTGCCATCGGGCAGGATCCGCGGCAGCAGGAAGCAGGACAACGCCGGCGGGTCGAGCTCGGCGGTCTGGGCGAGGACGAGGAACAGGTCGGACATCGGCGCCGAGCAGAACCACTTGTGCCCGACGAGCTCGTACTCGGCGCCGGCGCCGCCGCCGTTGACCGCGCTGCGCAACGGTCGTGTTCGCGCGCACGTCCGAGCCGCCCTGCTTCTCGGTCATCGCCATGCCCGCGATCGCCGAGCCCTTCTCGCTCGCCCGGATCAGTCGCGGGTCATAGCTACGGGAGGTGACGAGCGGCTCCCACTCGGCGGCGAGCTCTGGCTGCGCCCGCAATGCGGGCACGACAGCGAACGTCATCGTGATCGGGCAGGCGAACCCGGCCTCGGCCTGCATCGCCGTCAGGTACAGAGCGGCCCGTGCCGCGTGGGGAGCCGGCCGCGAGCTCGTCCACGGCAGCGAGTGCAGCTCGTGCTCGACACCCATCGTCATCAAGCTGTGCCAGGCGGGGTGGAACTCGACCTCGTCGATGCGGTGGCCGTAGCGGTCGAACGTCCGCAGCACGGGCTTGTTCTCGTTGGCGAGCCGTCCCCACTGCTGCTGGGGCTCACCGCCCACGAAACGCCCGAGCGCGGAGGCGCGCTCGCTCACCCAACCCGCTCCCTCGCGCTCGACGGCCTCGACAAGGGGCACGTTGCTGGAGAACACGTCGAGCCCTTCGAGGGGCGGTGGCTGGTTGAACACGGTGTGCGTCAGCCACGGCGCGGCGCTGTCACGCCCGGGATGCGAGGCGGTGGCCATCCCGTCGAAGTGAAGCAGATGCCAGCCCCCGGCGACGGGTGCGTCCGTGCGGCTGGGCCGGAAGGCTTGCCGGGCCGATCGCTCGGGCGCGGAGGGGAAGGCGCGCCGCTCGGTCGATAGCATCGGCCGCCCCGGCCTCGGCCGGCCGGCGCGTCGCGCGCTCGCCGAGCGTCCCGCGCCGCCCGCGCTCACTCCCACAAGCACTGACAGCAAGGACCCCACATGGCCAAGATCGAGGTGAAGAACCCGGTCGTCGAGCTCGACGGCGACGAGATGACGAGGATCATCTGGGCCTTCATCAAGGAGCAGCTGATCCTCCCGTACCTGGACGATCGAGCTCGAGTACTACGACCTCGGCATCGAGCATCGCGACGCGACCGAAGATCGTGTCACGGTGGAAGCCGCCGAAGCGATCAAGCGCTACGGCGTCGGCGTCAAGTGCGCGACGATCACACCCGACGAGGCTCGCGTGCGGGAGTTCGGCCTGAAGGAGATGTACCGCTCGCCCAACGGCACGATCCGCAACATCCTCGGCGGCGTGATCTTCCGCGAGCCGATCGTGATCGCCAACGTTCCCCGGCTCGTCCCGGGATGGACGAAGCCGATCGTGATCGGTCGCCACGCGTTCGGCGACCAGTATCGGGCCACCGACCTGCGTCGTCCCGGGCGAGGGCAAGCTGACGCTGACCTTCATCCCCGCCGACGGCGGCGAGCCGATCGAGCTCGACGTCTACGACTTCCCCGGCTCGGGCGTCGCATGGCGATGTACAACCTCGACGACTCGATTCGCGACTTCGCGCACGCGTCGTTGCGCTATGGCCTGGAGCGTGGCTACCCCGTCTACCTGTCGACGAAGAACACGATCCTGAAGCGCTACGACGGGCGCTTCAAAGACATCTTCGCGGAGGTCTACGAGACGGAGTTCAAGCAGCAGTTCGAGGACGCCGGGATCACATACGAACACCGTCTCATCGACGACATGGTGGCGGCATGCGTTGAAGTGGGAAGGGGGCTATGTGTGGGCCTGCAAGAACTACGACGGCGACGTCCAGTCCGACACCGTCGCCCAGGGCTTCGGGTCGCTCGGGCTGATGACCAGCGTGCTGATGACCGCTGACGGCATGACCGTCGAGGCCGAGGCGGCGCACGGCACCGTCACCCGCCACTACCGCCAGCACCAGCAGGGCAAGCCGACCTCGACCAACCCGATCGCCTCGATCTTCGCATGGACGCGGGGGCTGGCGGCGCGGGGGCGCATGGACGACACCCCCGAGGTGACCCGGTTCGCCGAGACGCTCGAGCGCGTGTGCGTCGAGACCGTCGAAAGAGGCAAGATGACGAAGGACCTCGCTTTGCTCATCGGTCCGGAGCAGCCGTGGCAGACCACCCAGGAGTTCCTCGCCTCGATCGACGAGAACCTGCGCCGGGCGACGGCCTGAGCGAAACCACGAAAAGCCAAGCACCAGGAGATGAACTTGTGAGCAACCCCGTAAGAGTCACGGTCACCGGCGCCGCCGGACAGATCGGCTACAGCCTCGTCTTTCGAATCGCCTCCGGTCAGCTGCTCGGGCCCGATCAGCCGATCGACCTGCGGCTGCTGGAGATCCCGCAGGCGATGGCGGCGCTCGAGGGGGTCGCGATGGAGCTCGTGGACTGTGCGTTTCCGTTGCTCACGGCACTGGACCTCCACGACAACGCCGCCGAAGCGTTCGACAGGGTCAACGTCGCCCTGCTCGTCGGCTCCCGCCCGCGCACGAAGGGCATGGAGCGGGCCGAGCTGCTGAGTGAGAACGGAAAGATCTTCACGGGGCAGGGCAAAGCGCTGAACGAGCATGCGGCCGATGACGTGAAGGTGCTCGTCGTCGGCAACCCCGCCAACACGAACTGCCTGATCGCGATGAACAACGCGCCTGACATCCCCCGCGAGAGGTTCACGTCGATGATGCGGCTCGACCACAACCGAGCAATCGCCCAGCTTGCGAACAAGCTGGAAGTGCCGGTCACCGAGATCAGCCAGATGGGCGTGTGGGGCAACCACTCGCCGACGATGTACCCCGACCTGTTCCACGCCCGCGTCGCCGGCCGGTCCGCCGTCGAGGTCGTCGACGACATGGAATGGATCGAGCAGGAGTTCCTGCCGGGCGTGGGCAAACGCGGCGCGGCCGATGATCGAGGCGCGCGGCTCGAGCTCGGCCGCCTCTGCGGCCAGCGCAGCGATCGACCACCTGCGCGACTGGGTGTCCGGCAGCAGTGACTGGGTCTCCATGGGCGTCGCCTCCGATGGGTCCTACGGCATCCCCGAGGGCCTCATCTGTGGCTTTCCTTGCACGTGCGAGGACGGGACCTGGAAGGTCGTCCCCGATCTGGAGCTCGATTCGTTCTCGCGGGCGCGGATCGACGCGTCGGTCGAGGAGCTGCTCGGCGAGCGCGACACCGTCGCGGGCCAGGGAATGATCTAGGCCGCAGTGGCTCGCCGGGCGCGACACCGGCCCCGCGCCGGCGCCGGCGCGGGCGGGTCGATCATCTCTGTCACGGTGGCACGATGAGCGAGCTGGGCCGCGTGACAAACGTCCGCGACCCAGCTCGTTGACTGCGATGAGAGGCCGGCGCGGCTCGCGCTCAACCCTTGGGGTGCCAGCCCCGGCCCCGCTTGACGACCTTGCCTTCCTGCTCGAGCCCGGGGAGGACCCTGTACAGGTAGTTCTGCTTGATGCCCATCTTCGCGGCCAGCTCCGGGATCGTGATACCGGGCTGTCCTTTCACGAGCGCGTTGGCCTCGGCGGCACGGGTGCCGCTGCCTTTGCGCCGCCCCGCGCGACGTTTGCTCGTGCGGGACGCTGGTTTGCGGGCTGCTTTCGTGGTGCTCGCCGCGGCCACGGTTGCTTTTTTCGCCCGGCTCGATGAGCCGCGAGGACGCCCCGGCCCGCGCCGGCGGGTCGCTGTGGTGCTCGACCCGGGAGAAGCAGATCCGCCCACGCCCGCCAGTGCCGAGGCAGCGGACTCGAGGCGTTTGTACTCGTCTACGAGCGGTTTCAGCTCCTTCAGGCGATTTGTTATCTCCTGGCGCTTCTCGTCAAGAAAGTCTGTCACGGTATGCGTCCTCTTCACTAGTGTCGGTGCGACGAAGTGACATCGCGTTCACATCACCTTACACTAGTCCCCCGGCGTTCTCTGCTGCAGGGCGCCACGTAGCCGTTCCAGTGTGCGGTTGGCCTCACGCTCGGGCATGCCGCCGACGAGCGCACGGCTGACGAGCGCGCCAACGGGCCCGAGCGGTGCGCGAAACTGGTTGCGGTAGTCAAAGCGCGTGCCCCCGTCCTCGGCGGCGAGTAGATACTCGGTCCGCGCCCTGGAGCGAGCCGGGCCGCGTCCCGCCCACACCGCCCGCTCGCACGGGACGCACTCGACCAGCTCCCAGTGAACGTCGAGGCTGACGCCGCGCATGTGGACCTGCTGCTCCATCGTGAAGCCCTTCCGCGCGGGGCCGCGGTCGGCGCGCAGCAGGCGGCGGTGAATCGTCACCCACTCGGCGAGGCGGTCGGGATCCATGACGATCTTCCACACCTCCGCTGGTGGCGCATCGATGTGGATCGAAGCGGTGACGTCGCTCATCGAGGCCCCCGCTGCGCGGTCACCGGTTCGGCGCGCGGCGGCGTCCAGCCTGCTCGCCCGCTCATCGCGCCGCGAGCACCTCGGCACGCTCCCATTCCGAGAGCGCGTGTTCGACGGCAGCGTCGAAGGTGTGAAGACGCACCCCGAGCAGCTTCGCCGCGTTGTCGTCGGCTGGCAGCAGATCCGTCTGCAGGCCCTCCATCAGGGGCAGTACGAGATCCGGGTCCTCGCTCGCGATCGCCGCCGCCACGCGTGCTGCGATCGGGGTCAGGTTGACGCCGAGCTCGAGCGCCGGTCGTCCGACGAGCATCAACTCGGCGATCCGGGCGATCATCTCGCCGTAGCTGAGCACGTCGGGGCCGCCGACGTCCAGCGTCCGGACCGCCAGCGGGCGCTGCGCACAGGCGAGCAGCATCTCGATCAGGTCGCGCTGGTCGATCGGCTGGGTGCGGGAGCGACGCCACGCCGGCAGCGCGAGCACAGGCATGCGCTCGACCAGGCGGACCATCAGCCGGAAGGATCGCGAGCGGGCGCCGATCACGATCGAGGCGCGCAGGGCGACCGACCCGGGGCTCGCCCCGAGCAGGATCCGCTCGACCTCCTCCCGGCTGCGCAGGTGGCGCGAGAGGGCGTCCTCGTCCCCGGGCGGGCTTGCCGGCAGGAGCCCGCCCAGATAGACGATCCGCTCGACGCCCGCTGCTCCCGCGGCGGCAGCGAAGTTCTCGGCCGCGACGCGCTCGCGCACGACGAACGTCTCGACCGGGCCCGGGGTGCGCTCCATCGAGTGAATCAGGTAATAGGCGACCTGGACTCCGGCCAGCGCCTCGGACAGGCCGGCGCCGGTGAGCGCGTCGCCGGCGTGTATCTCGACTTCCGCAAGAGCGGCCGGGTCCATGCCGGTCGCGAGCGCCGCGCGCGCCCGCTCCGGGCTGCGGGCGAGGGCGCGCACCCGCATCCCGTCCTGCTGCAGCCTCGGCGCCAGCAGCGATCCGACGAAGCCGCTGGCCCCCGTGACGAGAACGTCCATGGCCCAGATGATGACGTCCGTGCTCAGCCGGGGGCGCGGACGTGCGGAAAGTGCGGCGTGAGCGGGGGCGATTGTCACAACAAAGTGACCTGATCGCGCCTATTTGGTTCTAGGAATAGCTTTTCTCTGCGATTTGCGCCTTGGTCCGCCCGCGGCCCTTGAGCGGCGGCCGCGATGGTGCTTTGATCGCCGCCGTTGGCTTCATCCTACGTCGGGGTCTGGGGGCATTGTCGGTGCAAGGTGGGCAGAGCAGGCGCAAGTCCCAAGGGGCGGCGCCCAAGGTGAGCTGCGATGACTGCTACTTCCGCGTGAACGTCCTGTGCGCGCTGGAGCTCGATGAGCCATGCGCCACGTTCCGACCCCACGAGGCACAGCTGCGCCCGCCGCCGCAGCTCCAGTTCGTGTTCCGCCAGGAGCGCCGCTCGCGCGCGGCCTGGGCGTTTCCCTCCGCCCAGGAGCAGGCCGCCCTGCACGCCTGAGGAGCGGACGCCGCGAAGGCGCCCGCTCCTCAGGTCGGGCGTGTCCGCGCTGGGCGCTCGCTCCGCTGCGATCCGGATGACTAGCGGGCGCCCACGACGGGTATATTGGTTCCTCATCAGGCAAGCTCTCGGCAAGGCGGTGGCACGATGGCAGCGAAGGACAGGTCTCGGAAAGCCATGGAGTCGATCTGGGCCGTGCAGGGCGAGCGGTATCTGCAGCGCCTGCTCCAGGACGAGCAGCTGCGCGCGAACCTGCTCGGGGCCTACTCCTCGGCACGCAGCGCATACGGCCGCATGGGCAACGGCAAGCATCCTGCCCACGCGCTGCTACAGGACGCGAAGCTCCAGCGCGAGCTGCTCGACGCGGCCGCGGCGCTGCGCGCAGCGTCCGTGACCCTCATGGACCCGGACGCCCCTGCTCCCAAGAAGCGCCGTCGCGGGCGCGCCGGACGGCGGTCGCTGATGCTCGTGGTGGTCGGCGCCGGTCTGGCGCTCGTGCTCAGCTCCGGTCTGCGTTCGAAGCTGCTCGACATGCTGTTCGGAGCGGAGGAGGAGTTCGACTACACCTCGACCACGACGCCGCCGACGCCCGCGCCGGCAGGCGTCGCCGGCAGCTGACGCAGGTCAACCAAGGGGGGATGAGCCAAGTGGACGCCTCGGTCGCGGAGCGCACAACGGAAGCAGAGGAGGGCCAGAGCGGCGATCCCGGTCATGGCGGTCCGAGTCGGCCGCTCTCGGGAGAGAAGGCGCAGCGGATCATCGACGCGATGCTCCGCAGCGTCGCGCTCCGCGGCTCGACCGGGTCGACGTTCGACCACGTCTCCCGCGAGGCGGGCGTCTCGCGGGGGCTGCTCCACTACTACTTCGGCACCAAGGAGCAGCTTCTCGTCGAGGCTGTGCGGCGCGACTGCGAGCTGAGGCTCGAGCGCCTGGAGCGCGAACTGTCGACGGCGCAGACCGCCGACGACTTCATCAGCCTGATGGCGCGGAGCATGCAGGAGACGGTTAACAGTGAACCGGAGTTCATGACCCTGATCTTCGAGCTGTTCACGCTCTCGCGCCGCAACGAGGACATCGCGGTCGAGTACGCGGGCCTGATGCGCCGTACGCGCGAGCAGGTCGCCGGCATGCTCGCCGCCGCCGAGAAGGAGGGCGTGATCCGTCTCCATGCCGATCCCGAAGCGGTCGCCGAGATCCTGTTCTCGCTCGGCGACGGCTTCCGTCTGCGCATGCTCAGCGAGCCGGACCGCGACTTCTCGGCGACGGTCAAGGCGGGCATCACGTGCGTGCGCCGGCTCCTCACCGATTGACGTTCTTATAATCGGCATCCGATGCCGATTTACGAGTACAGGCGTCCCGACGGGACGACATTCGAGCTGCAGCAGTCCTTCAGCGACGAGCCGCTGGAGGTCGATCCCGATACGGGCGTCCCCGTCGAGCGGGTGCTGCACGCGCCGGCCGTCCATTTCAAGGGCAAGGGCTTCTACAACACCGACTACGGCACCCGCAACCGCCAGCGCGAGAACGCTGCGGCCGCCGAGAAGTCCTCATCGGAGAAGTCCTCCTCGGAGACGTCCTCCTCCGATCCGCCGGCCTCCTCCTCCTCCGACGGAGGGTCTGGTGGCGGTGAGAAGGGCGGCGACGGGGCGGCCAAGGCCAAGCCCGCAAAAGAGTCAAAGCCCGTGGCCGCGAAGGGCTGAGCGGCTCTGTCCGTGAGGCGCCCGGACCGGACCGAGGCCCGGCGCAAGTCGCCGCGAGGCCGGCGCGAGCTCAGCCGCTCATGAACTGCGCGACCGCGGCGCGGCGGGCGGCTTCGGAGACCGTCAGGCCGTCTTCGCCGGAAGGCAGCCGCACGGCACCCGTCGGACGCAGCACGCGCGTGGGCGGCGTGCCCGAGACCGCGAGGCCGGCGAACAGGCCGAGCAGCGTCGGCCCGCTCATGTCGGAGATGATCGCGGGGGGAGCGTTCCACGCGATCCACGGCAGGCGGAAGAAGCTACCGCGGCGAGAGCAGTGCGGACTTCATCGCGTTGAAGAGCGCCTGCTGGTGTTCCTCGCGCTGCAGGTCCGTCTCGTTCGGGGCGCACAGGTTCTCCCGTGTCCGGGCGAGGGCGAGTGCTTCCTTGCCGTCGAGGTGATGCGTGCCGGCGCTCGAGCCGCAGGGTGAAGCCCCCGCGGATGAAGCCGCCGTCGAGACGTCCGTACACGCAGCCACCCGTGTAGGTGACACCCCCCATCGCGTCGATCAGCTGTGGGAAGTTTTCGAAGTTGACTTCGACGAGGTGGTTGATCGGGACCCCGAGCCAGTGCTTGATGACGGTGATCGATTCGGCGGGCCCGCCGTAGGCGTGCGCGGCGTTGATCTTCTGCAGCCCGTGGCCGGGGATTTCGACGACCGTGTCGCGGGGTATCGACAGGCGCGCCGCGTGGCCGCCGCCGGTGCGGATCAGCATGATCGTGTCGGAGCGGCCGAAGCCCGTCGTTTCGGCGCCTGGTTCCCTGCTGTCGTGCTGGCGGCGATCGGAGCCGATCACGAGGATGTTGTTGGCCGACGTGAGTGGGAAGCCAGCGGGGTCGAGCGCGGCGGCGACGTCGGCCGGTGGCGAGACCCGTTCGAAGTGTGAGCTGACCAGGAACAGCACGAGCGAGAGCAGCGATCCAGCCGATGAGGAGTCCTGCGAGGACGGCCACGATCCGCCTGGGACGCGCCCACCGCCGCCAGCCTGCCCCGCCTGGCGAGCGTGTCTCGTGGGGGCCGCGGACCAGCCGGCGCGCCCGCCGGCGACAGCTCCCGGTCGCGGCCGGGCAACAGCTGGCGGCGGGCGCGATAGCGGGTGTACTCGGGCGGCTCCGGTTGGCGGGGGGGTGTGGGCATGACCCTATATTTGCGTGATGCATCCCTCGCAGGCGCCGCCCGGGCGGCTGGTCGTGTGCCCGACCCCGATCGGCAACCTCGAGGATGTGACGCTGCGGGTGCTGCGCGAGCTCGCCGAGGCGGACGTGATCGCCTGCGAGGACACTCGCCACACGAGGATCCTGCTCGACCGGTACGGGATCACCGCTGAGCTGGTCAGCTACCACGGCCACAACGAACGTGACCGCGCACGGGCGCTGCTCGCGCGGATCCGGGCGGGGGCGCGCGTGGCGCTCGTCTCCGACGCCGGCACTCCGGTGGTGTCGGATCCCGGTGCCGAGCTCCTGCGCGCATGCCTGGCGGAGGGTCTCGAGGTCCAGGTGCTGCCGGGGCGAGCGCGTTGCTGACCGCGCTGCTCGCGTCCGGCATGCCGGCCGAGCGGTGGACCTTCCTCGGCTTCCTGCCCGCGCCAGCGCGGCGAGCTCGACCGGGTGCTCGCGAGTGCCGGCCCGGGGACGCTCGTGGCGTTCGAGTCGCCGCGGCGGCTCGCGCGTACGCTGGCGCTGATCGCCGCGCGCGAGCCCGACCGGGCGCTTGCCGTGTGCCGCGAGCTGACGAAGATCCACGAGGAAGTGCGCCGGGGCAGCGCGCGGGAGCTCGCGACGTACTACGCCGAGCACCCCGCACGTGGCGAGATCACCCTCGTGCTGTCCCCGGGAGCGCCTGCCGAGGGGGATCGCGAGCAGGCCCTCGCGGCGCTCCGTCAGCTCGTTGCCGAGGGCGCCCGGCCCCGCCCCGCCGCCGCGGCGGTGGCGCGCCTGAGCGGGCTCAAGGCCAACGAGCTCTATCGCGCCCTGACCGCCGGATAGCCTGGGGCCGATGGCAAAGTTCTACGTCACCACGCCGATCTACTACGTCAACGCCGCGCCGCACCTGGGCCACGCCTACACGACGATCGCGGCCGACGTGATGGCCCGCCACCACCGCCAGCGCGGCGACGGGTCTTCTTCCTGACCGGAACCGACGAGCACGGCGAGCCGGTCGCGGACGCCGCCCACGCCCTGGGCGTCGAGCCGCAGGCGCTCGCCGATCGCAACGCCGAGCGCTTCAAGGCACTGGCGCCGCAGATCGAGGCCACGAACGACTTCTTCATCCGCACGACCGACCGGCAGCACGAAGCGCGCGTGCAGGAGGTTCTCGCCCGGGTGCGCGAGAACGGCCACGTCTACGAGGGCATCTACGAAGGCTGGTACTGCCCGCGCTGCGCCGATTTCAAGGCGGACAGCGAGATCGAGGAGGGCAACCGCTGCCCGATCCACCACATCGAGCTCACCCGCGAGCAGGAGGAGAACTACTTCTTCAGGCTCTCCAGCTTCCAGGAGCCGCTCGAACGGCTGTACGCCGAGCGGGAGGACTTCGTGGCCCCGCGGACCCGCTTCAACGAGGCCCTCTCGTTCATCCGCTCCGGACTGCGCGACGTGCCCCTGACGCGCCACAAGCTGACCTGGGGCGTGCCCGTGCCATGGGACCCCGAGCACGTCTTCTACGTCTGGTTCGACGCGCTTCTGAACTACTACACGGCCCTCTCCTACGCCGGCGATGACGACGTGACGGCGACCTTCTGGCCTCCCGACTACCACATCATCGGCAAGGACATCCTGCGCTTCCACGCCGTCTTCTGGCCGGCGCTGCTGATGGCTGCGGGCCTCGAGCTGCCGCGGCACGTGTTCGTGCACGGGTACCTGCTGATGGACGGTGAGAAGATGAGCAAGTCGCTTGGCAACGTCCTCGACCCGTTCGCCGTGATCGAGCGCTTCGGGGCGGACGCGCTGCGCTTCTACCTCCTGCGCGAGGTCCCCTTCGGCCAGGATGGCTCCGTCTCCACGGCCTCCTTCGAGCTTCGCTACGAGACCGAGCTCGCCAACGAGCTCGGCAACCTCGCCTCGCGGACGATCGGGATGGTGCAGCGCTACCGCGACGGGAAGGTCGCGAGCGTGGCGCCCGACGCGCAGCTCGCGGCCGACTTCGACGGCCTGCCCGAGCGCGTCGCGGCGCACGTCGACGCCGCCGAGCTGACGCTGGCGCTCGAGGAGATCTGGCAGCGGGTCAGGCGCCTGAACCGCTACGTCGAGGAACAGGCGCCCTGGAAGCTCGCGAAGGAGAGCGGGCGCGAGGACGACCTCGATCGCGTGCTCGCGACGCTCGTCGAGGGGTTGCGGGCGGTGACGGTGCTGCTGTGGCCCTACCTTCCCGCGAGCGCCGAGCGCCTGCTCGCGGCCCTCGGAACGAGCGACGTCTCGTTCGCCGTCGCGGCCCTCGGGAGCGCGAGCATCGAGCGTGTGAGCCCGCTGCCGTCGCTGTTCCCGAAGGAGCCCGCAGCCGGCGCGGCATGATCGACTCCCACACCCATCTGGACCTGTGCGAGCCGCCCAACGCCGAGCTCGTCGCGGCAGCCGCCGCGGTCGGGGTGACGCGGATGCTCACCGTCGGCATCGACGGCGTCTCCTGCCGCGCCGCGCTCACCGCCGCCGAGGACTTCCCCCAGGTGCTCGCGGCGATCGGGCGTCACCCGAACGCGGCCCGGGGTTTCGACGACGCGGACCTGGCGGAGCTGCGGGCGCTGGCGGCCCACGAGCGGTGCGTCGCGATCGGGGAGACCGGCCTGGACTTCTACCGGGAGGGGGCGCCAGCGGCCGACCAGGAGCGCGCCTTCGCCGCCCAGATCGCGCTCGCCCGCGAGACGGAGAAGCCGCTCGTCATCCACAGCCGGGCCGCCGAGGAGCAGACGCTCGCCCAGCTCGCCGCCGAAGCCGAGGGCGTGCGCGTGGTGATGCATTGCTTCTCGATGCCGGGGCGGCTGGATGAGTGCCTCGAGCGTGGCTATGCGATCTCCTTCGCGGGCAACGTCACCTACCCCGGCGCGAAGGACCTCGCGACGGCCGCCGCGAGGGTGCCGCCGGCGAGCCTGCTGGTCGAGACCGACGCCCCATACCTGACCCCGCAGACGGTTCGCAAGCAGCGCAACCAGCCGGCCTTCGTGGCCCACACGGCCGCCTTCCTGGCCGAGCTGCGGGGCGAGACGATCGAGGAGCTCGGGGCCGCCGTCCAGGCCAACGCGGCCGGGCTGTTCGGCTGGGCATGAGCACCGTGGCGCAGGAGCCGGGCCAGCCCACCCTGCGGCGGATGCGCCGCTTCGGCGTACGTCCCGACCGAGAGCTCGGCCAGAACTTCCTGATCGACTCCAACATCCTCGGCGTGATCGGACGCGCCGCCGAGCTCGATCCCGGCGACGTCGTGCTCGAGATCGGGGGCGGTCTCGGGGTGCTGTCCGAGTACCTCGCCGAGCGGGTGGCGCACGTGCACGTGGTCGAGGTCGACGAGCGCCTGCGGGCGGCCCTCGAGGACGCGACCGCCGAGCGGGCGAACGTCAGTGTCCACTGGGGCGACGCGATGACCGTGTCGCTCGAGGCGCTTGCGCCGGCGCCGGTCAAGGTGGTCGCGAATCTCCCCTACGGGATCGCGGCGGGGGTGCTGTTGCGGACGATCTTCGTGCTGCCCGGCGTTCGGACGTGGGTGGCGATGGTCCAGCGAGAGGTCGGCGAACGGCTCGCCGCCGCGCCCGGGAGCGGCCTCTACGGGGTGCCCTCGGTGCTGGCCCAGCTCGCCTGCGACGTCCGCGTCCTGCGCTCGGTACCACGCGCGGTGTTCGTCCCGGTCCCCAACGTCGACTCGGTCCTGGTGGGGATGCGCAGGCGCGATCCCGCCGTCGAGGCGGACGCGTCCGGTGCGGGGGCGGGCGCGGCGACCCCGGCGCTGCGGGCGCTCGTGTCAGGGGCGTTCGCCCATCGCCGCAAGACCCTCGCCGGCTCGCTGCTCCTGGCCGGCGGGGCGCCCGGGCGCACCCGCGAGCAGCTGCGAGAGGCCCTCACGGCGCTCGGCCACCCGGCCGACGCGCGAGCCGAGCGCCTCGCGCCGGAGGACTTCAGGGCGCTCGCGCGTCAGCTCGGGCTGTGAGCGGCGCTGAGGGCGCTCGCGCCCGCGAAGATCAACCTCGGGCTGTTCGTCGGCGGCCGTCGCGACGATGACGGCCGCCACGAGCTCGTCAGCGTGATGCAGTCGATCTCGCTCGCCGATGAGCTGACGCTGGCTCCCGCGCCGCCCGGCGCCGCGGTCGACCAGCTCGACTGCCCCGGTGTCGAGGGGATCGACGCCGAGAACCTGGCGGCGCGGGCGCTGGCGGCGTTCCGCGCAAGCACGGGCTGGCAGGCACCGCCGCAGCGGCTGGAGATCCGCAAGCGCATCCCCGTCGCGGCCGGCCTCGGCGGCGGCTCGGCCGATGCGGCCGCCGCCCTGCGCCTGGCCGCCGCCGCGTCCGGGCTCGGCGAGCACGCGCAGCTGCTCGAGCTCGCCGGCCGCCTCGGCGCCGACGTTCCCGCACAGCTCGCCCCCGGCCGCTGGCTGGCGGGGGGAGCCGGTGAGCAGCTGCAGCCGCTGCCCGCCCCGGTCGAGCAGCTCGGGGTGCTCGTGCTGCCGCTCGCGGCCGAGCTCTCGACGGCCGCCGTGTACGCCGAGGTCGACCGCCTCGGGCCGCCGCGCCCACCCGAGGCCCTGCGCCGGCACCGTCGCGAGCTGACCGCCGCGCTCGCCGGCGGCGCCGCGCTGCCCGCAGCGAGCGAGCTGCTCCACAACGACCTGCAGCGGGCCGCGGTGTCGCTGTGTCCGGAGATCGTCGCGGCGCTCGGCCTGGCACGGCAGGCCGGCGCCGCGTTCGCGTTCGTGAGCGGGTCCGGACCGACGGTGCTCGGGCTCTTCCCCGGCTCGCCGGCGGATCGCAGGGGCGGCCCGGCGGCGGCCGAGCGGGCCGCCGCCGCCCTGCGCGATCGGACGCCCGCGGCGCTCGCCGCGAGCACGGTCGGCGAGGACTTCGCGAGGCCGACCGCGCTCACCGGTGTCGTCGACCGCGCGGGGCAGGACGGCTCTCGCCGCGAGCGACATCCGCGTGCGTAACAATCCCGGCTCAGGGCCATGGACAGGACGACGATCAACTACCTCGTGGGCGGCGGCGCCGCCGTGTTCGGGCTGGCGCTCTACACCGGCCTGATCCTGGTACCCGCCTGGACGTCCTACTCGCGCCTGTGGGAGCGCCTGGCGGCGAGCGTGCTGACGCTGTACGTGCTCGCCGTCCTCGTCGGCGTGGGCGTCGCCGCCGGTATCGCGGCCGTCTACTTCTGGGGCTGACAGGCGTGGCAGACCTGCAGGCGCTCGACGCGATCACGGAAGCGGTCGAGTCGGGTGCGGGGTTGCCCGAGGTCGTGCGCGCGGCCGCCCGGGCGCTCGACGCGAGCCTTGCCGTCACCGACGCGTGGGGGGCGACGCTCGCGGTGGCGGCGAAGTCGCCGGCCGAGGAGCGGGCGCTGCTCGCCCGCGGACAGGGGGTGACGAGCTCGCCGCTGAGGGTCGCCGACACCGTCGTGGGGACGCTCCACATGCGCGTCAAGCACGACCCGGGCGCCTCGATGCAACGGCTGCTGCTGACGATGATCGCCTCCGAGGTGGAGCGGGTGCGGGCGCCGGAGCGGGTCTCGGAAACGGCGTCCGGCGACTTCTTGCGGGCGATCCTGCAACGCGAGCTCGTCGACCGCGCCGAGCTGCTCGCCCGGGCGAGGGAGCTCTCCCTGGAGCTCGAGGACGGGGCCAGCATGATCGTCGCCAGAGCCCATCCGCAGACGCCCACCGACGAGGGCTGGCGCGGGCGCGTGCGCGCGGTCGCCGAGCGCGGCGCCCGCGGCGTGGTGAGCCGGGCGCTCGCTGCCCTTTCCGAGCGCGACGGGGTGCTCGCGGCCGAGGTGCTCGTGCTCGTGCCCGGGGGCGAGGAGGCGAGCGCCGCCCGCGCCGCCGAGGCGATCCTCGCCGAGATGGAAGCCGGCCTCGCGGGCTACACGTTCGCGCTCGGACGCAGCCGTGTCGCGGCCGATCCGTCCGAGCTGCCCCGCGCGGCGAGCGAGGCGCTGCTCGCAGCCAACGTCGCCGAGGGCTCCCACGACGGGGACGCGTTGGCCTTCGAGCAGACCGGCGCCTACCGGCTGCTGCTATCGGCGATGAGCGAGAACCCCAGCGAGCTGCAGCGCTTCTACGCCGAGACTGTCGAGCCGCTCGTCGCCTACGACGAGCAGTACGAGACCGATCTGCTGCTGACGCTCGAGACCTTCCTCGAGGCCGACGGCAACGTCGCCGGCACGGCCCAGCGGCTGTTCACCCACCGCCACACGATCTACTACCGGCTCGAGCGGGTGCGGGAGCTGTCGGGCCTGGACGTGAGTTCCAGCGACGGGCGCGAGAAGCTGAGCCTGGGACTGAAGGCGATGCGGGTGCTCGGGATCCCCTCCGCTGCGGGACCCGCCTCGGAGGTGGGGGCGGCCGGCGGGCGCGTCCCCCGGCGGGCGGGCAGGCGCAGCTGATCGGCCGGCGACTAACGCCGCCGGAGGCCGAACTCCATCGCGTAGGTCGCCCCGGGTCCGTGGCCGAGCACGTGCGGGATCGCAGCCGTGGCCGCCACGCCGGCGTCGCGGTAGGCGCCGTCGAGGATGATCGCCCGGTGGGGCGCCGAGGCCATCCAGGCCGCGACGATCGCGGCGGGGGACGCGTAGGCGCCCGTGCCCCACGCGATGTTCTGTCCGACAGACAACGCCGCGGCGGCGCTGGGGTAGTGCGTGGCGGTGATCAGCGACATCGGCGTCTGTCCTGCGGGGCTGATGTCGGCGAAGTAGTCCAGGCGCACCATCCGTCGGACCTGACCGACGGCGACGTGGGCGAGTTCGGCGTTCGCCCGCAACGGCGCAAGTCGCCGGGCCGCCCGGATCCGGTTGACCAGACACAGCGTGGCCGCGTCGATCACGGCCGCGCTCGCTCGCCCGGGACGCAGGCTCGCGCCCGGGCACGGGGCGACGGCGACGCGGGCCGCAGACGCGCCTGTCGCCCACAGGGCAACGGTCGCCAGCGCGGCTCCCACGACGCGGAGAGATTTCGGCGTGGACCCCGGCAGAGTGGGGCAATACTTGCAGGAGCAGGAGATGCCCGCTTGCTCGCGAAGCGACACCCTCCGGACGGGCCCGGCGCGGAGAAGGCCACCGAGACGGTCCGGAGACGAGGCCCGGCAGCGGAGAACTATCCTTCAAACGCCCCCTGGGGGGTCGTCCAATGGCAGGACATCAGGTTTTGGTCCTGAGAATCGGGGTTCGAGTCCCTGCCCCCCAGCTGCCCCGGGGGACAGGGTGCGAGCCAATAGCATCCCCGGCATGAGCGCCCCCACCGTTCTGATCCTTGCCGCAGGGTCCGGCACGAGGATGCGCTCGAGCAAGCCAAAGGTCCTGCACGAGCTGTGTGGGCGGCCGATGATCCTGTGGCCCGTCGCGGCCGCCCGCGAGGCGGGCGCGGGGGCGATCGTGGTCGTCGACTCCCCCGCCAGGGCGCTCGAAGAGCTGTTGCCCGAGGGGGTCGAGCTCGCCGTCCAGGAGCGCCCTGACGGCACCGGCGGGGCCGCCGCGGCCGGCGTGGCCAAGCTCGACGAGGAGGGCCGGCTCGACCCCGGGTCCCCGATCGTGGTCCTCAGCGGCGACGTACCGCTGATCCGGGCGCAGACGATCTCGGAGCTCGTGGAGGCCCATCGCGAAGGGGACTGGCAGGCGACGATGGCGACGGCCGTGCTCGCGGATCCCACCGGCTATGGACGGGTCGTACGCGATCCGTCGGGCCGGGTGGAGCGTGTCGTCGAGACGAAGGCCCCGGGTGACTCCACCCAGGCGGAGCGCGAGATCCGGGAGGTCAACACGGGTGTGTTCGTGTTCGCCCCGCAAGCGCTCGCCTCCGCGCTGCCCCGGCTGAGCCAGGACAACGCGCAGGCCGAGCTGTACCTGCCGCAGGTGCTCGAGCTGCTGAGCGCCGAGGGCGCCGCGGTGGGCGCCCACCTGGTCGCGGACGAGTCGCTCGTGCTCGGCGTCAACGACCGCAGCGAGCTGGCCCGCCTGCGCCGGCTCGCGCAGCGACGGATCCACGAGCACCACATGGCGGCCGGGGTCGGCATCGTCGACCCCGACGCCACCGTCATCGATGTCGACGTGGAGATCGGCCAGGACACCGTGATCGAGCCTTTCTCGACGATCCGGGGGCGCGCGCGGATCGGAGCGGGCTGCACGATCCGCCACTCATACCTGCTCGACTGCGTGCTCGAGGACGGCGTCACGGTCGGGCCGTTCGCCTACCTGCGCCCCGGCACGGTCCTGCGCGAGGGGAGCAGGGTCGGCACCTTCGTCGAGGTGAAGAACTCCGACCTCGGACGCGGCTCGAAAGTCCCCCACCTCTCCTACCTGGGCGACGCCGACATCGGCGAGGGCTCGAACCTGGGGGCGGCGACGATCACGGCCAACTACGACGGCCGGGCAAAGCACCGCACGACGGTCGGGTCGGGCGTGCGCACGGGTGTCGACACCACCCTCGTCGCGCCGGTGACCGTCGGCGATGACGCCTACACGGGGGCGGGGTCCGTGATCACCGAGGACGTCCCGCCGGGGTCACTGGGCATCGCTCGGGAGCGCCAGCGCAACGTCGAGGGCTACGCCGAGCGGGGCCCGCGCCGGCGATGAGCGATGCCGCCACGATCTCTACACTCCAGCTCTGATGAGCGCGATTGACACGCGCACCGAGGTCACGTCGCGGGTCAGCCTGCCGATCGACTACAACAAGCGCCTGATGTTGTTCAGCGGGCGCGCGAACCCGCAGCTGGCGAGCGACATCGCCGCCAAGCTCGGGGTCGACCTCGGGCCGGTGACGTTGCGGACCTTCTCCAACGGCGAGGTCTACTGTCGCTACGAGGAGTCGATCAGGGGCGCCGACGTGTTCCTCGTGCAGCCCACGTGCGCCAACCCGAAGACCGGCGTGACGGCCAACGACTCGCTGATGGAGCTGCTGCTGATGATCGACGCGGCCGTCGGCGCGTCCGCCCACCGGGTGATCGCGGTGACGCCGTGGTTCGGGTACTCCCGCCAGGACAAGAAGTCCGCCCCGCGCGAGCCGATCTCCTCGCGCCTGGTCGCCCGCATGCTGGAGGCCGCCGGGGCCGACCGGGTCCTCACGATGGACCTCCACGCGGGCCAGATCCAGGGCTTCTTCCAGAAGCCGGTCGACCACATGACCGCCCTGTTCATGCTGACCCAGTACTTCAGCGACCTCGGCCTGCCCGACCTCGTCGTCGTCGCGCCGGACGCCGGCCGCGTCAAGCTGAACAAGAAGTTCGCGTCGAAGGTCGGGGCCGAGCTCGCGATCCTCGACAAGGAGCGACCCGCCCAGCAGGTCGCGGAGATCGGCTACGTGATCGGGGACGTCCGCGGGAAGACGGCCGTGATCGTCGATGACATGATCGACACCGCCGGCACCCTCAAGGCGGCCGCGAAAACCGTCCGCGAGGAAGGCGCCGCGCGGATCTACGCCGCGGCCACCCACGCGATCTTCTCCGGCGACGCCTACGAGAACCTGCGCACCGCCGGATTGGAGGAGATCGTGGTGACGGACACGATCCCGATCAGCCCGGGCGCACCGGACAACGTCCGCGTGCTCCCATGTGCGGACCTGCTCACCGACTCGATCAGACGGATCTTCATCGACGACTCCGTCAGCGAGGTCTTCGGCGGCGAGAACCAGCTGTTCTAGGCGCTCTGGCTTCTCGCAGCACCCCCACGGCGAACGCCGTGTCGCGGCTGGATAGGTGAAGGCGACTGATGCCTGAGAGCGAGATCGAGCGTCGGTTGCGCCAAGCTGGCACCGAGTTCATCGAGAGCCACCGCATCGCGTCCGGGGCCATTCGCGAGGCGGCGGAGGCCGGGATGGGACCGGAGGCGATCTCCCACGTCAGCGGGCTCTCACTCGAGACCGTCCGAGCCTTCTTGCGCTGAGCGCGGCGATTCCTCTCCGCGTCGATACGGCGGATGCGCCCGGCGGGGCAGCGTGCCCCACCCGTCATCATCTCCTCGCAGATGCCCTCGCCGTCCGCACCGCCGGCAACGTCCGCACCGGCCGCCGACCGACGCGGGCCGCGCGCATGGTGGGAGGGCCTGCCACGGCGCACGCGAAGGCTCCTGCGGGCGCTGCTCGCGGCCGGCGTGCTGGTCGTCCTGTTCGTCGGCGTCGTGCTCGCGCGCTTCCTCAGCGTCGAGAACGCCGAACGCGACGACGACCTCGCGCTCGTGCAGGCGGAGGCCCGCGGAGACGTGCCTGCGATGCTCAGCCGGCTCAGTGGCTGCAGGGCGAGCCGCGCCTGCGTGGCGGCCGTCAGGGCCGACGCCGCAAACCCGCGTGTGCACCGGGCGGGCGCCGTGAAGATCCTTTCGCTGGACTCGGCGACCGCATATTCGCCGACGGGCGCCACCGGCAAGACGCGGCTGGCGTGGACGGTGATCGGGACGCTGCCGGTCGTGCAATGCGTTGCGGTCCGCCGCACGGGCAACGTCCTCACCGGCATCCACGTGCACCTGGTCGGCCTCGGTGCGCCGATCTCCGGCGAAGGATCCTGCACGAAGCCGACCGCGCTGGAAGTCGAAGAAGCGGAAGAAGCGAAGTCGCTGGGGCAGTGATCGGCGATTGCTAGAGTCTCAAAGCTCCGATGGCGGACACGACCACCAAGCTCAGCGTCAGCAGCCGTGTTTCCGGCGGCTCCCGCGCGGCGCGCAGGCTCCGTCGCGGTGGTCGCGTGCCGGGCGTCGTCTACGGCGGCGACGGCGATGCCGTCGGCTTCGAGGCAGACGCGCGCGAGCTGCGCCACGCCCTGGCCGGGACCGGGGCGGTGCTCGACCTCTCGATCGACGGCGCCAAAGCGACGCCCGTCGTGCTCAAGGAAGCCCAGCGCCACCCGCTCCACGGCGAGACCACGCACGTGGATTTCCTGCGCGTCAAGCTCGACGAGGAGATCAACGCGGTCGTCCCGCTCGAGCTCGAGGGCGTCGACGATGCCCCGGGAGTCAAGGAAGGGGGGATCCTCGAGCAGATCACGCGCGAGCTCAACGTGCAGGCGCTCCCGACGGCGATCCCCGAGGCGATCCTCCACGACGTCGGCGAGCTGGAGATCGGCGAAACGATCCTGCTGTCGGCCGTCACGCCGCCGCCCGGGGTGACCTTCCTCGACGACGTCGAGGAGACCACCGTCGCGACCGTGTCCCCGCCGCGCCTGCAGGCGCAGCAGGAAGAGGAAATCGAAGCGGAGACCGAGCTCGTCGGCGAGGCGGCGTCGGCCGAGGAGGCCGACAGCGGCTCGCAGGGCTCCTCCGACGAGGAGTAGCCCTCCTGCGGCGCCCTTTCGGCGGCGGTCGCGGCGGAGCGGTCGACTGGCTGATCGTCGGGTTGGGCAATCCGGGCCGCGAGTACGCGGGCACCCGTCACAACATCGGGTTCATGGTCGTCGAGCGGCTCGCGTCGCGCTGGGGCCTGCGGTGGGGGAAGGATCGCTTCCGCGCACGGCTGGCCGAGGGGCGCGCGGGCGGCGAGGCGCCGGGGAGCGAGGTCCGCGGGCCACGGGTCGCGCTGCTGCTTCCTCAGACCTTCATGAACGACGCCGGACGCTCGGTCGGGCCGGCCCGCGGCGCGTTCAGGCTCCCGCTGGAGCGGGTACTCGTGGTCCACGATGAGATCGACCTTCCGTTCGGGGAGCTGCGGACCCGCCTGGGCGGCGGGCTCGCCGGGCACAACGGGCTGAAGTCGCTCAAGCGCGACCTCGGCAGCGGCGACTTCGCGCGCGTGCGCGTGGGCGTCGGGCGCCCCGACTCGACGGACCCGGAGATCGTCTCGGCCTGGGTGCTCGGTCGCTTTGCGGAGGATCCGGCGCGGGTGGAGGAGCTCGTCGACGCGGCCGTGGGCGAGGTCGAGGGCGTCGTCCTCGACGGCGCCGAGGTGCGCGCCTGATGGCCGGCGGCCTGCGTGGCCTGCTGGCGCACGCCGGCGATGACCCCTCGACGACGCGCCTGCTCCAAGAGGGCGGCCACGCGTTCGTCTCGAGCTCGCTGCGGCCCTACCTGATCGCTGCGCTCGCCGACGCCGAAGGGAGTGGACGCGAGCGACCGGTCCTCGTGGTCGTGGGGGACGACCGCGCCGCCCGCGACCTCGCCGGCGACCTGCGTGCCTGGCTCGCCCCGCGGCGCGTTCGCTACTACCCGTCCCGGGGGGTGGCCTACGAGTCCCACCTCGCACCCCCTCCGCACCTGGTGGGGCTGCGCGTGGCGGCCCTCGACGCGCTGCTCACAACCGAGGCGCCGGGGGCCGCGACGGCCGCGGGGCCGCCGGTTGTCGTCGTCAGCGCGGTGGCCCTGTCCGAGAAGGTCCCCGACCCCGAGCTGCGCCCGCGCGCCTTTACGCTCCGTGTCGGCGAGCTGCTCGACCTCGACGAGTGCGCCCGGGAGCTCGTCGCCGCGGGCTACGAGCACGTCGACCAGGTGGAGGAGAGGGGCCAGTTCGCAATGCGGGGCGGCATCCTCGACGTCTTCCCGGCGACGGAGGAGCGGGCTGTGCGCGTCGACATGTTCGACGTCGAGATCGAGTCGCTGCGCTGGTTCTCGACCTTCACCCAGCGATCGCTCGGAGACGTCGAGGAGGTCGAGATCGCTCCGGCTGCCGAGCTCGCGGTCGAGCACCGCGAGCTCGCCGAGATCGCCGCGGCGAGCGGCGTGTTCACGACCGAGGACGCCGACGGCGCCGGGCGCCCCGACATCGCCGAGCTACTCCCCGTCGACCGTTTCGGGGCGCTCTTGGAGCTCGTCGGCGACGCTGCCGAGGTGATGGTGGCGGCCGAGGAGGACCTAGCCCCCGTTCTCAGCGACCATTGGAGCGACGTCTGTGCGGCGTTCGCCGACGAGGACGCCCACCACCTCTACGTCAGCCCCGAGAGGATCCACGAGACGCTCGCCCGGCGCACCCGGATCTGGCTCTCCTCGCATGCCGCCGACCAGCAGATCGAGCTGCGCGCCCAGTCGGCGGACACGGCCGCACGCTCGTTGGGCGAGGCCGAGCCCGAGCTGGAGAAGCTGCTGCGCTCGGGTTACCGGACCGTCGTGGCCTTCCCCCGCCGCGGCGAAGGCGAGCGGGCGGCCTACAACCTCGGGCGGCTGAAGGTCGCCTGGCTCGACGGCGATCAGGCCGGCACGCCCCCGCCCGAGTCGGGGCTGCGGTTCGTCGCGGCTTCGCTGCGGGAAGGCTTCATCGCCCCCTCGCTGCGGCTCGCCGTGTTTCCCGAGCACCGGCTGCTCCGTCGCCGGCGCCCCGACGCGCGCAGGCCCGGCGGGCCCCAGCGACGTGGCGTCCTGCGCTCGTTCACCGAGCTGCGCACCGGCGACATCGTCGTCCACGAGGACCATGGCGTGGCGCGCTTCGCCGGCTTCGAGACGCGCACTGTGGCGGGCGTCACGAGGGACTACCTGTACCTCGAATACCAGGGCGATGACCGCGTGTTCGTGCCCACGGATCAGCTCGCAAAGATCTCCCGATACGTCGGCGCCGGCGGCGAGCGGGTCGACGGGCCTCCTTTGAGCAAGCTGGGAGGCACGCGCTGGGAGGCGATGAAGGCGCGGGCCCGACGGGCCGCCCAGGAGCTCGCGGGTGAGCTGCTCAGCCTCTACGCCGAGCGCCGCCGGCGCAGCGGGCACCCGTTCGCGGGGGACTCCGACTGGCAGCGTGAGTTCGAGGAGCGCTTCCCCTTCACCGAGACCCCCGATCAGCGGGAGGCGATCGAGCTCGTCAAGGCCGACATGGAGTCCGCTCGGCCGATGGACAGGCTGATCTGCGGCGACGTCGGCTACGGCAAGACGGAGGTGGCGCTGCGGGCAGCGTTCAAGGCGGCCGCCGAGGGGAAGCAGGTGCTGATGCTCGCACCTACCACGATCCTCGCCCAGCAGCACTACGGCACGTTCCGCGAGCGCCTCGCGGATTACCCGTTCACGCTCGAGCATGTCTCCCGCTTCCGCACCCCCGCCGAGCAGAAAGCGGCGGTGAAGGGGTTCGCGGAGGGCCGTGTCGACATCCTGATCGGCACCCACAGGGTGCTCTCGAGGGACGTGCGGGCAAAGGACCTCGGGCTGCTGATCGTCGATGAGGAGCAGCGGTTCGGCGTCAAGCAGAAGGAGCTCCTGCGCCAGCTGAAGCTGAAGGTCGACGTGATCTCGATGTCGGCGACGCCGATCCCCCGCACCCTGCAGATGTCGCTGGCGGGGCTGCGGGACATCTCGGTGATCGAGACCCCGCCGGAGGGCAGACGCCCCGTGCGGACGTACGTCGGCGAGTATGAGGAGGAGCTGGTCCGGCGCGCCCTCACCCGTGAGCACGAGCGGGGCGGCCAAGCCTTCTTCCTGCACAACCGCGTCGACTCGATCGAGGAGACGGCGGAGCGGCTCCGGGCCCTGTGTCCGGAGATGCGCTTCGCCGTGGCACACGGGCAGATGGGCGAGGGGGAGCTCGAGGCTGTGATGATGGACTACCTGCGGGGGGGCGCCGACGTGCTCGTGTGCACCTCGATCATCGAGTCCGGCATCGACATCCCACAGGCGAACACGTTGATCGTCGAGCGGTCGGACACGTTCGGGCTGGCCCAGCTCTACCAGATCCGCGGGCGCGTGGGTCGCAGCCGCGAGCGGGCCTACGCGTACCTGCTCTACGACTCCGCCGCGGCGCTCACGCCCGAGGCGGCCCAGCGGCTGTCGGCGCTGTCGGACTACACCGAGCTCGGCGCCGGCTTCAAGATCGCGATGCGCGACCTCGAGATCCGCGGCGCCGGCAACCTGCTCGGCGACGAGCAGTCCGGCCACGTGGCCGCCCTCGGCTTCGAGCTGTACATGCAGATGCTCGACGAAGCGGTCCGCGAGGCGGATGCCACCGCGGACGGGGAGGAGCAGCTGGCCGAGCCGGTACGGCTGGACGTCAACGTGGACGCCTACGTGCCGAGCGACTACATCCCCTACGAGCAGGCCAAGATCGAGGTCCACCGCCGGATCGCGAGCGCCGTCGAGGTGGCCGAGATCGAGCGCCTGCGCGACGAGCTGGAGGACCGCTTCGGGGAGCTCCCGGAGCCGCTGGAGAACCTGCTCGCCCTGCAGCGGGCCCGGATCAAGTTCGGCCAGGCGGGAGCGCGGACGGTGAGCTTCCGCGGCGAGCGCCTGGCCGTCGTGCCGATCGAGCTCGACTCGACGCGAGCGCGGCGGCTGCACGAGGAGCTGCCCGAGGCGCTATACGAGGCCGGCCGCTCGCAGGTCTCCGTACGCGTGCCCAAGGAAGGCAGCGAGCGCTTCCCGAGCGTGGTCAGGGCGGCGGACACACTGCTCTCGATCGTGCGTGAGGCCGCTTAGCGCCGCGTTAGAAAAGTTCGCTACAGTGCCCGGGTCGTGAACAAGGCTTTCCGTTGCATATCGGCGCTTGGCGCCGTTTTCTTTGCCCTCGTGGGGCTCGCCGCCTGCGGCGGCGGCGTCCCCGGCGACGCCGTCGCCAAAGTTGAAAGCGCGCCGATCTCGACGTCGGCGTTCAATCACTGGATGGGCGTGGCGGCCGTCTCGAGCGCCGGCAGCAGCGGCCAGAAACCGGTCCTGCCGGTACCGCCGAACTACACGGCGTGTATCGCCCACCTGAAAGAAACGAACGAGAAAGAAATCGCTGCAGCGACCGGTGCCACGAAGCCGAAACTGCAGACCGAAGCCGAGCTCAAGAAACAGTGTGAACTGCAGTACAAGAACTACCTGCAGGAGGTGCTCGGGTTCCTGATCTCCTCGCAGTGGGTGCTCTCGGAAGGCAACGCCCTCGGGATCAAGCTGAGCGACGCCGAAGTCCACAAGCAGTTCGTCAAAATCCGGACGTCCCAGTTCCCGAGCCCCGCGGAATTCCAGAAATTCCTGACGACGTCCGGCCAGAGCATCTCGGACCTGCTGCTGCGCGTGAAGCTCAACATGCTCTCGACGAAAATCCAGCAGAAGATCGTCAAGGAGAAGGGCACGGTCACCGACGCCCAGGCCGAAAAGTACTACGACGAAAACAAGAGCCGATACGGAGCCGCGGAAAAGCGCAACGTCGTCGAGATCCTCACGAAGACGGAAGCGGCGGCCAACCAGGCCAAGCACGAAATCGAATCCGGCAAGAGCTTCGCGAGCGTCGCCAAAGCGACCTCGATCGACACCTCCAGCGCGAGCAAGGGCGGCCTGATCGTCGGGCTCGCCAAGGGCACGCAGACCCCCGTGCTCGACAACGCGATGTTCTCCGCCAAGCTGAACCAACTGACGGGGCCCGTCAAGACCCCGTTCGGATATGACATCTTCGAAGTCAAGAAGATCACTCCTGGCAACCAGCAGTCGCTCGCCGCGGTGAAGAGCTCGATCAAGAGCCAGCTGATGCTGACGGCTCAGCAGGAAGCGCTGACCAAGTTCGTGAAGCAGTTCAAAGTCCGGTGGAAGGCCAAAACGGAATGCCGTTCCGGCTACGTCGTGGCTGACTGCAAGACGTACGTGGCGCCGAAGACCGCCGCCGGCACCGCCGGCGCCGCGACGCCGGAAGGCTAGCCCGGCCGTCGGGCTCCGAGCGGGCGCCCTCGCCGGCCGCCCCACGACGGCGATCCGATGAGCAAGATCGAGCGAATTCACGCCCGCCAGATCCTCGACAGCCGGGGCAACCCGACGATCGAGGTTGAGGTCGCGCTGCGCTCGGGTGCCCACGGCCACGCGGCCGTCCCGTCAGGGGCCTCGACCGGCGAGTTCGAGGCGACCGAGCTGCGTGACGGCGGCGAGCGCTGGGGCGGCAAGGGCGTCACCCATGCGGTCGCCAACGTCGACGGCGAGATCGCCGGCGCGATCGTGGGAACGGACGCCGCGGACCAGGCCGGCCTCGACCGCGCCCTGATCGCCCTCGACGGCACCGAGAACAAGTCCAGGCTGGGGGCCAACGCGATCCTCGGCGTCTCGCTCGCCGTCGCCCACGCCCAGGCGGCCGAGGAGGGCATGCCGCTGTGGCGCTACCTCGGGGGCGAGTCGGCTCGCGTGCTGCCGGTGCCGATGATGAACGTGCTCAACGGTGGCGCCCACGCCGACAACAAGCTCGACTTCCAGGAGTTCATGGTCGTGCCCTGCGGAGCGCCGAGCTTCTCCGAGAGCCTGCGCATGGGCACGGAGGTCTTCCACGCACTGAAGGGGATCCTGCACCGCCACGGCCTCGGCACGGCGGTCGGCGACGAGGGCGGCTTCGCGCCGGACCTGAGCTCCAACGAACAGGCCCTCGAGATGCTCCTCGAGGGGATCTCCGCGGCCGGCTACAGCCCCGGACGCGACGTCGCGGTCGCGCTCGATCCGGCTACCAGCGAGATCTACCGTGACGGGTCCTACGTGCTCGAGCACGAGGGCCGCACGCTCAGCTCGCAAGCGCTCGCCGACTACTGGGCCGACCTCGTCTCGCGCTATCCGATCGTCTCGATCGAGGATGGCATGGACGAGGAGGACTGGGAGGGCTGGAAGACGCTGACGGACAAGCTCGGCTCGAGCGTGCAGCTCGTCGGGGACGACCTGTTCGTGACCAACACCCGCAGGCTGCGCCGCGGCATCGAGGCGGGGGTGGCCAACTCGATCCTGATCAAGGTGAACCAGATCGGCACCCTGACCGAGACGCTCGAGGCAATGGCGATGGCACGCGACGCCGGCTACACGGCCGTCATGAGCCACCGCTCCGGCGAGACCGAAGACGTCACGATCGCCGACCTCGCCGTAGCCACCGGCTGCGGTCAGATCAAGACCGGGGCACCGTCCCGCTCGGACAGGGTCGCGAAGTACAACCAGCTGCTGAGGATCGAGGAGCAGCTCGGCGCCGACGCCGAGTTCCCCGGCCGCAGCGTCCTGCGCTCGGCCTAGTCGGTCACTTCCGAGGTCGCCCAGCGCGCCCCGGCGCGGGTGGGCGGACCGCCGACGCAGGCGAAGCCCTCGCTCTGGCGAGGTCGAGCCCGATCAAGAAGGCGCTCCGAGCAGGAGCTCGCTGGCCGGGGGCGAATGCGGCATGCATGCCCGCAACCTCGACCTACGACCCCCGCTCCAGGCGAGCCCGCAGCAGCGCCGCGCCGACCCGCTCGCCCGGCGCGGCCGCGGTGGCGAGGGTGCGCTGGGACCGGCTCGGGCGTATCGCCCTGCTCGGCGTGCTGGTGGCGCTCGTTTACCTGTACGCGAGCGCCGGCCTACACATGCTCTCCACCTGGCAGCAGTCCCGGCACGACCGCGCCGTCCTGTCCGGGATGGCGAGCGAACACGCCCGGCTCGTCCGCCAGCACGAAGAACTCAGCGGGCAGGCGGCGCTCGAAGCCGACGCTCGCCAGCTCGGCATGATCTACCGGGGCGAGCAGCCCTACGTGCTGAGCGGCCTGCCCGCCAATTGACCCCGCCGGAGCGAATCGACGCGGGCGATCGTGCCGGTGAGCCGGCGGCCGATGCTAGCCTCGGCCGATGTCC
This sequence comes from uncultured Solirubrobacteraceae bacterium, assembly GCA_963743505.1. GTDB lineage: Bacteria > Actinomycetota > Thermoleophilia > Solirubrobacterales > Solirubrobacteraceae > Palsa-744. The sequence goes on from CAVUPZ010000006.1 coordinate 601,996, forward strand.
TTCGAGACGGCCTTCTATCAGTGGCAGCAGGGGGAGCGCCGGCTCCGGGACGCCCCCGCGGAGCGCAAACGGCTGCTCGAGCGCGTCACCGACGCGATCGTCGCCGAGCTGCGCAGGCGGCTCGGCGGACGCTTCTCGAGCGAGGAGCTGGTGGCGTTGTACGAGCAGGGCACGAGCTGGTGCCTGCAGGCTGCGATGAAGGTCGCCCCAGAGGACCCGTGGGCGTGGGAGGCCGGCGTCGTCACGGACGGCGCGTTCGCCCGCTATGTCCGCGAGGCCTCCGACTACGCCGGCGGACGCCGGGAGATCGGCACCCGGCCCTAGTCCTCGTCGCCGACGCGGCGGATCACGATCCGGTCCTCCTCGACCGCCACCTCCACCGGGCGGTGGCCCGCCCAGTGCTCGGCGTAGATCGGGTTGTCCTGGATCGCGGGGTCGAGCCACAGCCCGTAGCCCTCCTCGCCGTGGTCGAAGGTGCCCTCCAGGGGCGCCGTGTTGCGCGCGCCGCCCCGACGCCCGCGGCCGCCGCGACGGCTGCGACGGCGGGTCCGCGTCCCGGGGCGCTCGCCGTCGAGGTCCCCGTCCTCGTCCTCGGCGTCCTCGTCGTCTTCCTGTGCCCGCGCCCGTTCGGCCTCGCGCTCGGCCTCGGCCTCGGCGGCTTCGAGCTCGGCGGCGATCAGCGCGTCATCCTCGGCCCGGAGGTCTATCTCCTCCGGATAGTCGGGCGCGGTCGCGCCCTCGAGGGCCTCCTCGTCGCTGACGAGCTCGTTCTGGCGCTTGAACTGCTCGATGTCGCGGACCGTGACCTCGAGCTGATGGGCGACCCATGCGTCGGTGCGGCCCTGACGCACCCAGGCGCGGATCTGATTGAGGTGCGGGCGCAGGGACTTCCGGGGCATCGACGGTCCGGGAGACTAGCGCAAAGCGCCCGTGGCGCGTGCCGCCCGACCCCGGCGGGTCCCGGCGGACGTGCCGATCGCCGCTCGAGGGGGCAGGGTATCCGGGTCTGCTCAGCGAATAAGTTAGTCGCATCGTGCGGCCAAGACCGGCCGTCCGCAAATTGGGCACAGCGTTCTCCCGGGAGTAGCTCTATGCTTGGCGGGCGGGCGCTAGGGGTAACGCCGGTCGCCATTCGGCAAAGAGGAAGGTGCACCTAAATGCTGGTTCTGACGCGCAAGTCCAACCAGAGCATCATGATCGGGGATGACATCGAGGTCTCCGTGCTGTCCGTGATGGGCGAGAAGGTGCGCATCGGCATCCAGGCTCCCCAGAAGGTCCCGGTCTTCCGCAAGGAGATCTACCTCGAGATTCACCGCGAAGCCGGCGTCGCCACTCCCGCACGCGACGGAGCCAGGCCCGACCACGCCGCCAACGTGGACACCCCCCGCACGGTCGAGGACTCGCTGCGCGAGCTCGGCGACGGCTCCTAGCCCGCGCGCCGCATCGCAGCCACCGCTGCCGCACCCGCCGCGGTGGGTTAGCGTGGGACCCGTGGCGGTTCTGGGTCTCGACCACGTTCAGCTGGCCGCGCCGCCCGGCTGCGAGCCTGCCGCCCGCGACTTCTACGGCGGCCTGCTCGGGCTGCGCGAGCTGGAGAAGCCGCACCCGCTGCGTCCGCGCGGCGGGGTCTGGTTCGCCGTCGGGGAGCAGCAGCTGCACGTCGGCGTGGAGGATCCCTTCCAGCCGGCCCACAAGGCCCACCCCGCTCTGCTCGTGGCGGCGGGGGAGCTCGACCGGTTGGCGGTGCGTCTTTCGCGGGCCGGGGCCGAGGTCAGCTGGGATGACGCCGTCCAGGGCATCCGGCGGTTCTACACGAGCGATCCCTGGGGCAACCGCCTGGAGCTGCTCGCCAGCGGCGAGAGCTAGCCGAGCAGCAGGTAGAGGGTGCGGAACATCACCACGGTGACGATCACCGCGGTCGCGATCAGGGTCAGCACGAGCAGGGCGAAACGAACGGAGCCGCGCTTGTGGCGGCGCTCGGCCTCGCGTTTGAGCGAGCGCTGCTCGGCGGTGCGGCGCAGCGAGTCACGGCGCCTGCGGTCGAGCGTGATCTCTTTGATGAAGGCCTGCTCCCAGTCGGAGAGGCTCTGGCGCATTTTCATCGCGGCCATCGATGTGCCCTATGAGCGGGCGGGCGCCTTTGCGCGCTCATAGACGGCCACGAAGCGCAGGAAGTTCTCGGCGATCTTGCGTGCCCCGGCGGGGCGCTCGATCTTGCCGTCGACGTACGCCTTCAGCGGGTCCCACCAGATCGAGCGGCCGATCGCGAAGCCGATGAACCCGTCCACCGGCGCCGCCGCCGTCAGCCACTGATCGACCTTGGCGTCGTCGGCGCCGCGCCCGAGCACCACGCAGTGGACGCCATCGCGTCCACCGGCGCGGGCCTGGGCGACGAGCATCTCGCAGTCCGAGCGCTCATCGACACCCTCGATCTTCCACACGTCGACCTCGACCCCGAAGTCCTGGATCTGCTCGATCGCCCTGCGCATGAGCTCCGGGCGCAGCTCGGTGTCATAGCGGTCGCTGTCGCCGCCGACGGCCTCGAGCTGGTCGGGCTCGGCCGGGACGAGCAGCTCGAACAGGAACTTCCGATCGTGGGCGTGCAGCCAGTCGCTGAGGCGCTTGAGCTTTTCGAGCTGGCCGCGGTTGTCGTCCGGGTCGCCGTCGGGGTTCAGGCGCACGAGCACCTTCGTGAAGTCGGGGTCGAAGCGTTCGATGTGCGCGCCGAAGTCATCGCCGTACTGGAAGTCGAAGAGGTTCTGACCGGAGCGCTCGGCGGGCATCGCCAGCTTCAGACCGCGCTCACGCGCCTCCTCCGGGACGCTCGAGCCGAACTGCTCGTCGACAAGCACGCCGGTGACCGCCGGGTCGGCGCCGGCGGAGACGGCTTGGAGCATCCCCTCGAAGATGAGATGCTTGGCGTCGGCGATGATCGCCGTCTGCTCGGCGTCGGGCTCACCGTCGATCCCGAAGAACTTCTTCTGGAACGATCCACGGTGGTCGAAGGCGAGGATGTACAGTGGCTGGTCGTATCCGAGGCTCATTCCCCGCAGTATTCCAAAGCGGTGCTGGCGGGGGTCGAGAGGTCCTTAGAATGGACCGACGATGACCTCCGGAGCCGACCTGTTCGTCGTGTGCAAGCAATGCGGCTCGGAGGTGAGCCCGTACATCACCGAGTGCCCCTACTGCGGGCACCGCCTGCGCCGCCGGGCCCCGAAACTGCCTCGCGCCCACGGGAGCTCCGGCGGTCCGGGCAAGCCGTCCCGGCTGCGGTCGGTCCTCGCGCGGGGACGCGGGCGCGCCGGGGACGCTCCGAGCCGCAGGAGCGTGGGCGCCCGCACGAGTCGCTGGCATGGCACCCGGCCATACGCCACGATGGCGCTCGTGGCGGCTTCGGTTGGCGTGTGGGTCGCCTACCACGCGTGGCCGCCGCTGTCGGGCAAACTCCTGATCATCGGGCCGCTGAACGGGGATTGGTGGCGGCTGTTCGGGTACCAGTTCGTCTACGGGAGCGGCCTGTACGAGTTCGTGTGCGTGGGCACGATCGCGTTGTTCGGCTGGTTGCTCGAGCAGCGGCACGGGCCGTTCGTGGTGCTCGCGCTGGCGCTCGGCGCGGGCGTCGCCGGTGCCCTCGTCTCGCTCGCCGTCTATCCGGTCCCGTTCCTGACGGGCGCCAACGCCGCCGCGCTGGCGTTGCTCGCGGCGTGGGCCGCCCCCGATCTGAGGGCCGCTCGAGCGGGGAGCTACTACGAGGGAGACCTGCTCGGCTGCGCGGTGATCGCGGGGCTGCTGCTGGCGCTGCCGTTCGTGATCTACGGCGCCGGCTGGCTGGCGGGGGTGACCGGGGGGGTCGTCGGGTTGCTCGCCGGCGCGGGCCTGCACCGCTTCGCCGAGGCGGAGCTATAGCGCTCATATGATTGGCCGAGCATGAGCCTCACGAACGCCGTCGTGCTGATCGAGGCCGAGCGGGACGCCCTGTCCACGCTGGGGGGCGCGCTGGCCGACATCGAGGGGGTCGCCGAGGCCTACTCCGTGACGGGCGAGTGGGACTTCGTGGCGATCGTCCGCGTCCCCGACCACGAGCAGCTCGCGGATGTCGTCACGGGCCAGATCGGCGGGCTGTCCGGGGTCGCGCGGACGCAGACGATGGTGGCCTTTGCGGCCTACTCGCGTCACGACCTCGACGCGCTGTTCTCGATCGGCGAATGAGCGCCTGAACCGACTTGGCGGCCGTGCCGATCAGGCCCGAGTACGGGCCCACGCTGGGCCAGCTGCTGGCGCCCCGCTGGCACGCGGCGTCGGCGCTGGCCCGCCGCGCGACGATCGCCGCCGCCGCGTTGCTGGTGGTCGTCGTGGCGGCGCTCGTGCTGACGCTCCTGGACAGCACCTACTCGCACGGCGGTCGCGTGCCGTTCAGCTTCAGCTACAGGGGCCTCTACAAGACGACCCCCGAACCGGGCGGCTATGTGCGCATCGACGGGCGCTCCTCCAGCGGGGCGCTCGAGTACTCCTTCGGCGTTCGGCCGTTGACGCTGCCGCCCTACAGGGGCGACCTGTCCGGCGAGCTGCCCCTGTTCGCGAGCGCCTACATAACCCAGCTGGCCCACCGCAGCAGTGGCTTCGTCCTGCGTGGCGAGGGCAGGACCCGCGTCGCCGGCCTCTCCGCCTACGAGATCCTCTACACGGCGCTCGTCGAAGGCCGGAGGGTGTACGGCCGGAATGTCCTGCTCCTGCCGGAAAGGCCCGGCGTCCGCGAAGGCGTGTCGATCGTGATGCTGACGGCCCCCGGCGCCAACCGGCAGGTGACCGGGCCGATGGAAGTCGCCACGACCGGTGTGCTCGAGCGGCCCCTGCGGAGCTTCACGATCGGCTGAGAGCCGGGCCCCAAGCGCGCGGAGCGGCGGGCGCAGACCTACGGGGCGGGCGTGCCCCCGGTGGACGGCGTTTCAGGCACGGCGACCGGTTCGGCGCTTGGCAGCGAGGGGCCGCTCGGCGGGCTTTCGGCCGCGGGGGGCGCCGTGGGCGTCGTCGGCGTGGTGGTCGTGGCTGGCGCTTCGGCTGGGGTCGTGCTCGTCGGGGCCGGCACCGGCGTCGTGCTCGTGGGCGTCGTCGCGGTGGCTTCCGGCGGCAGCTGGGTCGTCTGGGTGCTCACCTCGGTGACCTGGGTCGGGCTCTGACCGGATGAGCCCGCGGGCTGGGTGGGCTGGACGGGGGGCTTGACGGGGGTCGCCGCGGGCACGGCGGGCGGTGCTGCCGACGCCGGCGCGGGGGAGACGGTAGGCGCCTTCACCGCCTTGACGGCCTTGGCGTGGTGGCGGTGGGAAACGGCGACGGTGTGGCGGACCGCCGGCCCGCTGAGGCTGGCGGGCTGGACCTGCTCGCGGACGACGACGGGGGTGACGGTCGCGGCGGGGGCCTGCACGGCCGCCACGGCCGGGGGTCGGTGGTGGTGCTGGACGACGACGGCGTGGTCGGCGGCAACGGCGCCGGCCGTGACGATCGCGGCGGCGGCGAGGCCGGCGGCGGCCTTCGTGGCGAGCGCGCCCGCGCCCGCGGTCATCAGGCCGCCCGCGAAGCCCCCGCCCCCGGTGGCCACCGCGCCGGTCGTCGCGGCGGCACCCGCGCCGACGCCGGCGCCTGCCCCGCCGGCGACGTGGGCGCCGCCAGCGGAGGCGGTCGAGCCGAGCTTGGACAGCAGCACCTTCTTCACCAGCAGCAGCGGCAGGACGGGCATGATCATCGCGAGCGCGTGGTTGTTCTCGCGCAGCTGCTTCTTGAAGGATGCGCAGCGCTCGCAGCCGCGGACGTGGCGGCGGGCGCCGGGCGTGAGCTTCGCGAGCCCCTCGGCGGCTTCGCCGAGCTCGAGGCGGACCTCGTCGCAGCTCAGCTTCCGTGCCTGCGCGGCATCGGCCAGGGAGATCCGTGCCCGCACCAGCAGGGACTTGACCGACGGGACGGTCGTTTCCATCGCCTGCGCGATCTGCTCGTAGGAGAGCGCGTCCATCTCACGCAGCAGCAACGCGGTGCGCTGCGTCTCGGGGAGCTCGTGGACGTCCGCGACGAGCTCACGGAAGCTCTCGCGGCGGAGCACCTTGTCGCCCGTCGAGAGGCCGTGCTCGGCGAAGTGGATGTCCATCGAGTCGACGCCGGTGGCGGTCGCCCGACGCAGGTGGTTGAGCGAGCGGTTGCGGGCGATGCGGTACAGCCAGGGGCGAACGTTGATCTCGCGATCGTCCGCGAGCACGGCGTTGAACGCCGCCGCGAAGACCTCCTGCAGCACGTCCTCGGCGTCCTCCCTGGACCCCAGCATGTGGCGGCAGAACGCGAGCAGGCGCGACTGGTAACGTCCGCACAGGGTCTCGAACGCCGCGTGGTGGCCCCGCCGAGTAAGGCCGATGAGGCGCTCATCGGATTGCAGCCGCAGTAGCGCCGACGGGCCTCGCAGGCTCGGCAGGCTACTCGTATGTCTCAGGGCGGAGACCTCCAAGGACCCTCCAATTGGGTTCGTCCTCACTTATGGACACCGTACCAACGGGATAGTTGCGCTTTATAAAGACCAGACATGCGCCACCTAAAGGCTTGGCATGAGCTCATTTGCCCGGCCCCTGCGGGCATAAACTGCCTGCAGCGCCCGGCCCGGGTGGCGGAACTGGCATACGCGGTCGGCTTAAACCCGACGGCCCCGTGTGGGCGTGTGGGTTCGAATCCCACCCCGGGCATGCCCCGCCCCGCTGCCAGAGGATAGAGTCGCCCGGATGGCCACGGAGAGCACGGAGACCGCGCAGGACACCCAGACCTTCCACGGCGGCAGGCTGATCGCCCGCAGGCTGAAGGCGCACGGCGTAAGCCGCCTGTTCACCCTCTCGGGGGGACACCTCTTCTCGATCTACGACGGCTGCCGCGAGGAGGGGATCGAGATCGTCGACGTCCGCCACGAGTCGACGGCGGCGTTCGCGGCCGAGGGCTGGGCGAAGGTCACCCGCGAGCCCGGAGCCTGCGCGCTCACGGCCGGGCCCGGGGTCACGAACGGGATCAGCGCGATGGCCTCGGCGCAGGCGAACCACTCCCCGATGGTCGTGCTCGGTGGACGGGCGCCGGCGATGCGCTGGGGACAGGGCTCGCTGCAGGAGATCGACCACGTCCCGTTCGTGCGGCCCCTCACCAAGCTCGCCGTGACGCCGGAAGCGACCGCGGAGATCCCGGGTCTCGTCGACGCTGCCTTCGCGGCCGCATGCGCCCCCCACGGCGGCCCGGCCTTCGTCGACTTTCCGCTCGACTACGTGTTCATGGCCGCCCCCGAGCACGACGAGGCTGAGCCGCCCGCGGGCCTCCGCGAACACGCGGCGGGGGCGGCGGCCGCGGCGGTGGAACGGGCCGGCGAGCTGCTCGCGGGCGCCGAGCGGCCCGTGGTCATGGCCGGCACCGACCTCTACTGGGGCCACGGGGAGGCCGGGTTGATGGCGCTCGCGCAGACGCTACGGATTCCCGTGTTCCTCAACGGGCTCGCGCGGGGCTGCGTGCCGGCGGACCACGAGCTGTTCTTCTCGCGCGCCCGCTCGAAGGCATTGAAGGGGGCGGACGTCGCGCTCGTGATCGGCGTGCCGATGGACTTTCGCCTCGGCTTCGGCGCGTCGTTCGGGGACGACACCGAGATCGTCGTGATCGACACGGCGGAGCCCGAGCGGGGTCACCCGCGGCCCGTCGCGGCCGAGTGCTACGGGGCGCTGGGCACGACCCTTGCCGACCTCCTCTCGGCGGCGGGCGCACGGGAGCTGGCCAGTCGCGAGTGGATCTCCGGTCTGCGGACCGCCGAGGACGAGCTGCGCGCCGAGGAGCGGGCCGAGCGCGAGGACGCGCGCGCCCCGCTGCACCCGATGCGCCTCTACGCGGAGCTCGCCGCGGTCCTCGACCGCGACGCGATCGTGATCGGCGACGGCGGCGACTTCGTCTCCTATGCCGGGCGCGTCGTCGACAGCTACGAGCCGGGGTGCTGGCTCGATCCCGGTCCGTTCGGATGTCTCGGTTCAGGTCCGGGCTACGCCCTGGCGGCCAAGCTGGCCCGCCCCGACCGGCAGGTCGTGCTGCTGGTCGGGGACGGCGCGTTCGGGTTCTCCGGCATGGAGTTCGACACCCTCGCCCGCCACGGCGTCAACGTCGTCGCGGTGATGGGCAACAACGGCATCTGGGGCCTCGAGAAGCACCCGATGGAGGCCCTCTACGGCTACTCGGTGGCAGCCGAGCTCCGACCGGGGACGCGTTACGACGCCGTCGTCGAAGCGCTCGGGGGACACGGCGAGCTCGTCGAGCGACCCGCGGAGCTGCGTCCCGCCCTCGAACGCGCCTTCGCGGCCGGCAAGCCGGCGCTCGTGAACGTGCTGACCGATCCGGCGGTCGCCTACCCGCGGCGCTCGAATCTCGCCTAGCCGGGGGCTGGCGCCAACCTGCCTATGCGGCGCCGGCGAGGCGCAGCGCGCCGCCGTGGAGGATGTCGTGCTCGGAGACCTCCACCCGCTCGAGCCCGAACGCCTGCATCGCCTCTGCCAGCACGACCATGCCGGCGACGATCGTGGGGGCTCGGTCCGGGTTCAGGCCCACCACGTGGCGACGGTCCTCTTCGTCCATGTCAGCGAGCCGGGCCAGGAGCAGTTCGACCGTCGCCAGCATCAGCTCGTATCCGTCCACCCGCGCCGGGTCGTAGGGGTCGAGCTCCTGGTCGATGGCGGCTGCCGAGGTCGCCGTGCCGGCGACCGCGATCGCGCCCCTCACGGCGGCCCGCTCGCGCTGGGGAATGCCGTGAGCGAGGAGCTCCTGGACCTCGCGGGAGAGCTCCTGCAGCTCGGCCGGGGCGGGCGGGTCCGAACGGATGTGGCGCTCGCTCATTCGGACGACGCCGATCGGCAGGGAGACGTGGAACCCGGCCGACCGGCCACGGCCGATGATGAACTCGGTTGAGCCGCCGCCGATGTCGATCACGACGATCGGCTCGCTGCTCTCCGAACGTCCGGACATGGCGCCGAGGAACGTCAGCTGCGCCTCTTCCTCCCCGCTCAACACGCGGGCGTCGAGACCGTAGTCGGTCCGCACCCGCTCGGCGAACCCGGCTCCGTTTGCGGCATCGCGCACGGCCGACGTGAGGACCGCCATGTTGGCCTCGCAGTCGCGCGCATCGATCTCCTCGCGGTATTCGGCGAGCTTCGCGAAGACGCGCCCCGCGGCCTCCTCGGACAAGCGTGCCGCTGGCGTCGACGCCCTCGCCGAGCCGGGTCACCTCCGAGCGGCGCAGGAGCTCCGTCACGGTGCCAGCGCCGGCGTCGACATCCGCGATCAGCAGGCGTGTGGAGTTGGTCCCGATGTCGACGACGGCGACGCGCATCCGCCGCATGCTAGAGGTGTCCGCGAGCGCGAGGAAGGGGCTCGGCGCGCACTCTCCGCCGGGCCGGACGGGGCTCGGCCCGGAGCTCCGATTTGCTACAACATAAGGAGCGACGCGGGGTGGAGCAGTCTGGTAGCTCGTCGGGCTCATAACCCGAAGGTCGCGGGTTCGAATCCCGCCCCCGCTATTCGAGAAAAGCCCTGCAAATGCGCGGTCCCGTGGACCTCGACTGCAGTTGGGTACCGGTGGTGGATGCGTCCGTTCAGGACTCGCTGGCGAGGAAGTGCTCGCCAATGGCGGTGCCGGCGAACTTCTCTGCCAGCAGGCGGGAAAAGAGCAGCACCGAGCTGCGTGGCCGGTAGCTCGCCACGACGTGCTGGGTCTGCCCGGCGGCGTTGCGGATGACCAAGTTGACACAGCCGAGCGGCTTGCCGCTGACGCGAGCGATGTAGTCCTCGATGAAGCCGGTGTCGCCCCAGGGGCCGACGGAGTGAAACTCCTGAGAGGCGCCATACAGCGTGCGGATAGCGACCACGATCGTCCGGACCTCCTCGGCGCCCTGCACGGCGCCGTCCAACATAGAGCCCTCCACGGTGGCGTCGTCAGCGAGATTGTCCAGCCAGGCGGGATAGTAGTCGGCGAGGGCGGGATCGCCGCTCTCCAGATACGTCGGGACTCCGTCGGTGGTGTGTGTGCTGGGGATGTTGGTCATCGTCTTTCTCCCTTGGAATCGGCCCGCGGGCCGGATATTGGCTGTGTGCTCTCAGCGTCGTGCACGACCCTGGCGCTTCGCGCCAGTGAGATCCCTGGCGTAACCCTTGCTCTCTTCCCCACCGCCAGCGGAGAGCGTGCCGAGTAATTACGCGGTCGACAGCCTCACTGACCTACGTGCCGTTCAGACTTCTGGCCCGGGACTGGTGTCGCGAGACTGCCGATGGCCCCTGGGCCGCCGCGGCGGGGGAGACCGCCGCGGCGGCGCGTTTCGATGCCAGAGGCTCAGCGGCGGCGGCTGATGCTGAGCCTGTGGCCTCGGCGACGAGGGTGCAATCGCCGCGTTCTGGAGGCAAGCTATGTGCCGGCGTGTGTGTTGACCGGCTGCGAGCAACATCGCATCCGGCTCTCTGCAATCGGGGAGCACGCATTGACATCAGGCAGCGTGCGCGAGAGCCAGCGGGCGGATCTGCGCCAGGGCGCTGTGCGACTGTGCGAACCCGTCAGAGATCAGAGCATCGGCGTGGGTGAAGTCCGTCGGCATGATGCCGCCGTGGTTCGGGGTCGGCAGGACCGTGATATCGGCGTGCTCGGAGTACCGCTTGACGTCCTGGGTGAGGCGCCACGCGATCGTGCGCGACAGCGCTGCGAGTCCCGCGCCGAGCGCTCCGCGCGGGGCGGCGTCCATCCGGCTGGCGATCACGGGCAGCACGATGATCCGGTCGGCGCCCAACTCGACGGCGTGCGAGATTGGTGTGTTGTTGAAGACGCCGCCGTCGACCAGCGAGCGGTCGTGCCACGAGACCGACGGAAACACGCCCGGAATCGCCGCGCTCGCGAGGACCGCGTCGACGGCGGGCCCTTCCGATAGGAGAACCTCGTCGCCGCTCACGAGGTCGGACGCGACGACATGCAGCGCGACCGCGGCATCCTCGAGTCGCTCGATCTCGATGTGGCTCTGCAGCAGCTTGCGCAGCGGCTCCGCCGATACCGAATGGTCTCGCACGCCGAGCAGGCCAAGGCCGGCGACGAGCGGGTTCGCCGGGAATATTTGGCCGCGCGTGATGCCGCGCCAGACCTTCTGTAGCTCGCGCGCGGTTCGCGCATCCTGCGGCCGCGACGCGACGAAGGCGGCGTTCACCGCGCCGACCGACGTGCCTACCAGCAGGTCGGGTTCGACGCCCCGCAGGTACAGCGGCTCGAGCATACCCGCCTGACCCGCGCCAAGACTGGCACCGCCCGAAAGAACGAACGCGATGGTCATCGCCACTCACACAACGGGTCCGATGGGGGAGCACATAGCTCAAAGGATGGGCTGTCGAGCGCTGTGTCGCGCCCGTGAAACACCTGGCCAATGGCACTGGCCGGGGGATGGGTCCACGTCGGAGCGATAGCCGTTGCCTGGTCGTGTGGTGAGGTGACGACGAGTTGTAACTCAACTAGGAACTCCATCGTGCAGCGTTGTGAGATGCTGTGGCGTCTGCCGTTTCCGGTCGGGCGCAGGCGCGCGTTGAGGGTTCTCATGGGATCCACTCGATCGGTGACTCAGACCACTCAGTCCGGCTGCTGCCGATGAGGGTTCCCCATAGCCAGCGCACGGCCCTGGGCCAGCGCGACTCCGGTTCGTCTGCTCTCTCCTTCGAGTGGTCGGATGGCCAATCCCACTCGTCCTCGCCGACTGCCGGAGTGTCTACCAGGGAGACGAGCTTGGCGTAGACGTACGCGAACGGGTGGCGAAACGCGCGGCCGGCGTCAGCGGCCGCGACTTGGCAGCAGAGGAGCGGCTCGTGGTTCTCGAGCTGTTCGCAGCGGACCCAGATCTCGCCGGTGGCCGCGCACCACTCGAGGATCGTTCTGATTCCTTCGCAATCACGCCGGTCGAGCTCGCGCCACTCCGATAAACCACCGCACGCCGGGGTCGGCGCCTGTGGGATGTGTGTCTTCGTTGTGGTCATCTCTCTCCCCTCTTGGTCGGTCGCTCTGGTGGTTGTTCCCCTGGTGGCCGGTTGTGGTGTACCGGCGTCTGGCTCCGGGCCTGTAGCCTCAATGGAGTCGGGCGCGGGCACGCTCTACGGCTTCGTGGCTGTGGCAGCATTCACATGGCCCACCTCGGGGTCGGTGGCGCCGCTCCGCGGCGGCGCCACCCTTCGGCTCATCTCGAACAGGGCGCTGGCTTTACTGCACCGGTCCCGCGATGGAGCCCCACAGCTGCCGGGCCGGCACGTGAGTGGGGTTACCGACGAGCTTGTCGACGCGGATCGCGGGGAGCGCCTGCTGATTCGGCGCCTTGTTTCCGAGAAACGTCATCGCGTATGGATGCACGAAGTCGTTGGTCGAAGCGACGACGATCGGGAAGTGCTTCTGTGCTGCGGCCGCTGGAGCGTCGGGCGTGTCGATGATGAACACCGTCAGCGTCGGCACGCTGCACGAGAGGAGGCTGAGCCCCTCGTTTGGGTAGGCGGCCTTCTTCAGTCCGACGCACAGCCCGGTCGGTTTGCCGTTGGGCGCGTACTGAAGCTGCAACGCGTGGAGCGGCCCATACTTCGCGTTGACGGCGGCAGTCACGAGACCCTTGGCGTAGAGGCCCGAGGTGGAGCTTAGGTTCGGGATCAGGTCAGCTGCCGAGCCGGTGGCGCTGTAGGGCGCCAAGATCGTCGGCTGGTCCGCCTTCGCAACGCCGTGGAAGACGGTCTCGACGAACTTCGGGTTGCTTTCGCTGCCGAACAGCGTGCTGTACACCTCGATGCAGTGTTCGCCGCACGCCGCCGTAGCGGCACCCGCGGGCACGGTCTCGGCGACGACCGCGCCACCGATGAGACCAAGCGTCGCAACGGTGGTGATGAGCTTTGTCCTGATTGACATGATGGTTCCTTTCACATGGGCCGAGCTTCTCGCACGGCTGTGGTTGACGAACAGCCAACGAGCCAAGTGCGATGACCCGTTTCGGCTTAACGGTGAGACTCGCTGGTCGCACGCTGGTTCGCGCCCGTGGAACCACTTGTTCTTCACCAGCTGGCGGGGCGGTGGTGAACGACGAGACACCAGTTTCGAGCGTCAGCCAACGCTGGAGTCGCCGTGCGTGACTGTATGCAGGAAGTGGCGGCGCGAATGTGACTGATGCGCCCGCCGATGAATGCTCAGAGCCCGTAGGCTGTGCGCTTGGGGAGGGTTCGCCTCGTGGGCCAGGAGGTCACCCGACGCCACCGTGCGTCCTGGCGCCGCGCTCGGGATCTAGTCCAGGAATGCAAGTACGTCAGAGGCGAAAGCCTCGCCGTGTTGAAACAGGAACCCGTGCCCTGAGTCGTCGTATATCTTCAGCGTTGCATGCGGGATCAGGCCCGCGAGCAGGTAGGAGTACCGCGGCAGGATCATGGGGTCGCTGTCGCCGTTTGCGACGAATACCGGGAGCTCGATCGTGCCTACTCGTTGAAGGAGCGCGTGGTTCGCGACGCCCCAGGAGCAGACCGCGTCGTACTGGGCCTGGCGAGTCTGCCAGCTCGTTGGCTCGTCGCGGTCGGTGCTGCGGCTGAGTATTCGACTGAGGGAATCCTGTCCGGCTTGTCGGCTGTGCGGTGATTGTGTATAGAACACGTCCAAGTACCCGTCGGGGTTCGGGTCCCGCGCCCCCACTGCGGCGATGACCTCCGGTGCCCATCCGTGCATCCCGGGGGCACCCTGCGGCGCGGCCGAGGCCAGCACGAGCCGTCGAATGGACGCGGGTCGCTGCAGGGCGATCTCCTGAGCGACGAAGCTCCCGATGGAGAACCCCAGGATGTCGACGCGCTCGAGGTTCATTGCGTCGAGGAATGCGATCGCGTCAGACGCCATCGCGGCGATCGTGTCGGGCGTGTTCCCGCTGGAGCCGCCCACTCCGGCATTGTCGAATGCGACGATGCGTCGCCCGTCCGCGAGCGCGTCGATCAGGGCAGGGTCCCAGTTGTCGAGGTTTCCTCGAAAGTGCTGCAACAGGAGAAGCTCAGCGTCGCCTTGTCCCACTTCGCGGTAGGCGTAGTCGACCCCGTTGCTAGCGCGCAGGCGCTGGGTCTCGCTCGCGAGATAGGCGGTTGTTGCGGTTGTGTCAGCGATTGTGCCCATCACGGCTCCTTCTCGCGTTGGTTGAACCTCGGACCGGGCGTGCATCTCCAGGTCTTGTCACGTCGTGTAGCTCTGTCTGCAGTCCCAAACTCGCGTGCGGCTGTAAGTCGCGGGGATGTGGGGAAGCCATCCTTTCTCGCCTGGGCAAGCTCGCCATCTGCGCGTGCATTGGCCTGGCGGGCTGCGGCATGTCAGCGATCGCCATACGCAGCATCAGCACCGCGGTGTCGTAGATCCCCGAGAAACTCGGGAACGGCTGGATCGTGTCGCTCAGGACGCCGAGGGGAACCTGAGCACGGATCGCGAGCGTTGCTTGCTGCATCCACTCCCCTGCTTCGGGGCCGAGCGCGTACGCGCCGACTAGCCGCTCGCCGTCGCTCAGAAGCGTCAAGAAGCCGTTCGATTCGGCGTACGCATGCGTGTAGGTTGCGGTCTTCGGTACCTCCGAGACCGACGCGGTTGCGTGATGGCGGGCGTCGAGTGCGCCTACCGCCGCGGCTTGGGGATCGGTGTACGTGACTCGAGGAACCGCGTCGTAGTTCGCCCTGCGGTTCTCGCCCGAGATGTTCGCGGCAACTACGTCCGCCTCATACTCGCCGACGTGTGTGAGGGGCCAGATGCCATTGACGTCACCGATCGCCCAGAGTCGCTCGCCGGCGCGAAGATACTCATCAACCGGGATACCGTGTGGGTCGGAATCGACGCCGACGGTCTCAAGGCCGATGTCGTCGACGCGCGGACGGCGGCCGGTCGCGAGGAGCAGCTGGTCGCCGCGCAGCTCCGTACCGTCCTCGAGCTGTAGGACGTAGTCGCTGCCGTCTCGGCGAGCCGCCGTCGCGTGCATTCCCAGTACGAGCTCGATCCCATCCCGGCGCAGAGCCTCGCCGAGGGCCACGCCCAAAGGCGACGACTCACGGGGGAGCAGGCGTGTCGCGCCCTCGACGATGACGGCGTCGCCGCCCAGACGTCGCACGACTTGGGCAAGCTCGACACCTGCCGAGCCGCCCCCGAGCACGAGCAGCCGGCTGGGAACAACCTTCATGCTCGTCGCGTCGCGGGTGCCCCACACGCCTTGCATCTCGGGCAGTCCTGGGATAGCGGGCATCACAGGATCCGAGCCGGTTGCCACGACTATGTGCTCTGCCGTGTGGCGTTTGCCGTCGACCTCTACCGCGCTCGTGCCGGACAGGCGCCCGGAACCGCGCAACAAGTCGATTCCCCTGTCTGCTAGCCAGCGTTCCTGGCCCGCATCGGAATAGTCGGAGACCATGTAATCACGCCATGCCAACGCGGCCTTGACGTCGACTTCGGCTGTTGCCGCCGCCTGGCGTGCACCCTGGACTGCCTCCCCGGGGCGCAGCAATGACTTGGAGGGAATACAGGCCCAGTAAGAGCACTCGCCGCCAACGAGCTCGCGCTCGACGATCGCCACGTGCAGTCCGCGTGTAGCGAGCGCACCAGCGCAATGCTCACCCGGCGCCCCGCCGCCGAGGATGATCACGTCGTAGTCATAGCTTGAAATCATCGTTCACCTCGGTCGGTTCTTTGTCATTCAGCGTCGGGCCCAAGGAATGACCGCGGGCCCGACGCACGGGTGGAGACAGGCGATCTCCGTGGCTGCCCTCAATTCGCTCAAAGCAGCCCCGGAGAGGTCACAGCGCGACTACATGGAGCACTTCCTCCATGTAGCGCCCCGCGGTCGCCGACGCCTCGCTCGGGCGGCTGCCATGCTCGCGCGCGTCCATGTACGCGGCATACCAGTCCCACCAGTTGTGAGCACCATGGCTTTTCTCATAGCCATCGTGATGTTCGGCCGTCTCATGGAGGAGGGTCGCGAGCGACGCGATGTCCATGTCAGTCTTCCCACACCCGGCCCGGAAGCCGCGTCGTGATCTCCTGCAGTTGCCATTCGTTGCCGTCTGGATCACAAAAGGACGCGTAGCTCTGATACGAGCGACCCTGCGGATCCCGGCCCGGAGCACGGCCCCCGTCGAGGTGGAAGACTTCGCTGATCTCGACGCCACACCTGCTGAGGTCCTCACGCGCGGCATCGATGTCGTCGACGACGAGCATCAACCGCTTCACCGAGCCGGGCTCGCCCGTCGTGAGGCCTTTGCCGAACGCGATGGAACACGACGAGTGCGGGGGCGTGAGCTGCACCGCCCGAAACGCGTCGCCGCGGGCGATGTCGGCATCGCATCGCCACCCGAGATCCTCGTAGAAGCGCTTCGCGCGATCGACGTCTGAGACGGGCAACGTCACGACCTCAAGATTCATGTCGCAAAGCCCCATCTTCGGTACAGCTGTCGCGGGGTTGGTGCTCAGGTCAGTGCTGCTCATTTCGACCTCCTTCGGTAGGCGTTGATTGGTTGCAGCTTGGCCGTCTAACCCCTGTTTCGCGCCCGTGGAATCACGGGTCAGCGTCCTGCTCCACCCCTCGGCGCGCCTCGCTCCACTGGAGGCGGATCGGGCGCGGGAGACGAGGGGAGGTCGGGTTTTGCGGAGTGTCCGCTCGCGGCGCCCGGCGAAAGGTGGGGGCGAGCGCCGCGGCGCCACTCGACCGTCCGCACGCCACCGCGTCCGGTCGCTAAACGCCGACCTACCTGGCTGTTTCGGCGGGCGTTTCTGACGGCTGCCGTGCGAAGAACCTCGTCTCCGCCCCCTTCTAGCGGGCCATCGAGAACGCCTGGGGGTTTGCGGGGCTCCGGCTGAAGGCGTCTGCGTCGTGGTGACGGCCGGTGAGTTCACGGGCGCGAAGATCCGCCGCTCGCAGGATCGTTGCGCAGCTACCACGCGCCAGCCGACGACTGCAGGCGCGGCACCATACCCACCGACTCTCAGGAGGAAAGACCATGAGCATCAGCACCCCCCCTACGCCGGTCGTCTTCATCCACGGGACCTGGCTGCACGCGTCGAGCTGGAACCCGTGGCTGGAGCTCTACCGCGATGCCGGCTATGACCCGATCGCGCCGGGCTGGCCGGGAGAGCCCACCACGGTCACCGAAGCTCGGGAACGCCCAGACCTCGTTGCGAACACGAGCATCGATGACGCCGTGTCGCACTTCTCCGAGATCATCGACAGCCTCCCGTCGAAGCCGATCCTGATCGGGCACTCCTTCGGCGGAATGCTGGCCGAGAAGATGCTTGGCATGGACCTGGCGGCCGCGGCAGTCGGGATCGACCCGGTTCAGATCAAGGGAGTGCTCCCGCTTCCGCTCGCGCAACTCCGCTCAGCACTGCCGGCGCTCGGCAACCCCGCCAACCTTCGCAAGGCTGTGTCCCTGACAGCGAAGCAGTTCCGCTTTGGGTTTGGCAACGAGCTCTCCCAGGAGGAGTCGGACGCGCTCTATGAGAAGTGGGCGATCCCCGCGCCGGCACGGCCGTTTTTTCAGGCCGCGACCGCGAACTTCGCCCCGCACTCGCAGGCCAAGGTCGAGACGGCCAACCAGACACGCGGTCCGTTGCTGCTCATCTCCGGGACCAAGGACCACACCGTGCCGGACGTATCGACCCGCTCCACGTTCAAGCAGTACCGCCACTCGACCGCGGTCACCGCGCTAAAGCAGTTCGAAGGTCGCGGTCATTCGCTGGCAATCGACAAAGGCTGGCGGGACGTCGCCGAGGCCACCCTCGAGTGGCTCGACGCAGTGACGGAGCCCTCGAGAGCGGTCCTGGCGACGACCTCGTGAGATCTAGCACGACTCTTCAACCCACCGTATAGCCAAAAGGCTTCATCACGCTCTCCGTCAACCGCACCCGGCGTTAGTCACGAGCATCCCGAGGATGCCCGCGCGCGTGTTGGCGGAGGGCGTGTCACCCGCGAGCGGCAGACTGCCGCGCCGCGCTCGTGTTGCGTTCCCGCTTGATCGGCGATTAGTTCGCCGATACGGCCCAAGCCGAGCTGTCTGCCTACGGCGAGCACCGAACCGCACGCGTCGCCGCCGCGGCATCCAACTGGAGCGCGCACGCAGTGAAACGCGAAGACCACGATGAGGGCCAGCGAGCACGCCGCGAGCCTCGACGGTGTAACTCAAATTGGCTCGGCGTCACACCGATCATCTGTAATTGCCGCGTCGGCACTCTGACCCTGGTTCGTCAGCAAGAGTCGGCGGAAACCACGCGTCGCGGGTGACGGCCAGTGACTTCACGGGCGCGAGGATCCGCAGCACGCAGGATCGTTGCGGAGGCACCAAGCGCCAGCAGCCGACTGCAGGAATGGCGCCCAAACCCATCGACCCCCAGGAGGGAAAATGTTCACATTCCACCCCCGGTTGAAACGAGGCTTCGCTCACTGTGCAGCCACGAGCGCAGCGATCCTCGCGCTCACGGCAATGTTCGTCTCATCGGCAGCGGCGCGACCCGACAAGTCCCATGTGAGAAAAGCCACAACCACGTCGACGATCGTGCTCGTGCACGGCGCGTGGGCGGATGGCTCAAGCTGGAACAACGTGTACCAGCTGCTGCGCTCGTGGGGATTCAAGGTTGTCATCCCGCCGAACCCCCTGCAAGGGCTCGCAAGCGACTCAGCCGACGTGGCTGATTATCTCCACAAGGGCGTCTCCGGGCCGATCGTGCTCGTGGGACATTCCTACGGAGGGGCCGTGATCACGAACGCGGCAGTCGGTGATCCCAACGTCAAGGCGCTGGTCTATGTAGACGCATACATCCCCAAGCAAGGCCAGACGCTACTCGAACTCACCAGCGCCCAGCCAGGGTCATGCCTCGGCGGCGAACCGGCCGACGCCTTCAACTTCGTCCCGTTCGTTGGTGCCCCAGCGGGTGACTTCGATACGTACATGAAGCAGGCGGCCGACGGTTCCTACCCAGGGTTTGCGAACTGCTTCGCCAACACCCTTCCGTCCTGGAAGGCGGAAGCGCTGTGGGCCGAGCAACGGCCGCTCGCGCTCAACGCGCTGCTCGAACCTTCAGGACCGCCGGCCTGGACGAGCATCCCCTCCTGGGATGTGATCGGGACCGAAGACCACCTGATCCCGCCTGCTGAGCAGACGATCATGGCGAAAGAAGCGCACGCCGCGACTACATATCTCAGGGCACCGCACGTGTCGATGGTTGCTAGGCCTGAAGTTGTGGCCGGCGTGATCGCGCACGCTGCCTCGGCAACCTCGTAACACGTGACTTCCCCGGG
Source organism: uncultured Solirubrobacteraceae bacterium (assembly GCA_963743505.1). GTDB lineage: Bacteria > Actinomycetota > Thermoleophilia > Solirubrobacterales > Solirubrobacteraceae > Palsa-744. The sequence continues at coordinate 621,321 of CAVUPZ010000006.1, forward strand.
TCCGCGGTATCTCATGCCCGCTTCGCCAGCGCATCGTCTTGAGGGCAGGGCGGGTATCCGGGGCGATCGGATCGCCGCGCTTGTCGCCTGATCGGCGCACATGGCCGTTGATTCGGGCACTTACGGCGGTTAGGTGCCTGAATCTCAGTCGTGGTCTACCGCAACTTCGGGACACAGTCGCGCGAACCTGAACTCATGCACGAACCAACTCTGAGTCTGAGTCGAGAAATGCCCTCGCGAGCTGCCCGCGGCCGCGGATCCCGAGCTTTGCGAATACCTTCCGAAGGTGCCACTCGACGGTGCGTGTGCTCAAGAACATGCGGCTGCCAATCTCGGCGTTGGAGAGCCCATCCCGCGCCAGCATCGCGATCTGGCGCTCTTGTTGCGTGAGATCGTCGCGCGTCTCGGGGGTGCGCTTGCGCGCTCTCTCGCCGGTCGCCAGGAGCTCCATCCGAGCGCGCTCGGCGAACGCCTCCATTTCCATGCCGGTGAGCATCTCGTGCGCCGTGCGCAGCTGTGCGCGTGAGTCGACCCGACGATTCTCGCGCCGCAACCATTCGCCGTACACCAGGTGGGTTCTGGCAAGCATGGGGAGAACCCGGCTACGCTCCAGCATCCCGATCGCCTCTCGATACAGGCGCTCCGCATCGTCCCCGAGAGTGAGGAGAGCGCGGCAGCGAGCCTCCGTTCCAAGCGCCCAGTCCGTGCCACAGGGGCCCGTGCTCTCCGCCAAGCTCTCGAGCGCCTCCGTTGCAGCTACCGTCTCGCCGCTCCTGACTCCGGCCTCGACGAGCTCGGCCAGACTCCAATTGCGAAAGGTCAGGTCTGGTCGGTACGCGCTTCCCTTTCTTGCCGCCTCGAGCGCCTCGTCGTAGCGACCGAGGCCGTTGAGGAGCACAGCCTCGGCGCAGTAGGCGACCGTCAAGGCTTGGCCCTCGCCGCGGGCTGAGGCCCCGCGGACGGTTGCTTGGATCAGGGCCGTGGCGTCGCGCTCATTGCCGCGCCACGCCAGCAGCATCAAGGGGCCGTACGGAGAGGAAGGGACCCCCGTCGCGTGAATGAGCGCCTCCACCTCGTCGAGCAGCGAGCTGAGCGCACCCATTTGTCCCGCGTGCAAATACGCGACCATCCTCAGAGTTAGCGCCGTTGCAAGGCCGGCGGGCGCCCCTAGCTCGCGGGCCTGTATCACCATCCTCTCCGACAGGAGCTCCCAGGCGTCGAAGTCCCACATATCGACCGCTGTGCGGCACGCATGCGATGTCCAGCGGATCGGCTCCTGTGGCGTTAGATTCCCGACGCGGAACGCGCTGAGAGCACTCAGCACCAGGGGTACTCCGGCTCCGTGACCGCGGGCGATCAGTGTCGCGAGACCGTCGAGCAGGAGATCTGACGGGCGGGGATCCGGCGCGCCCGGCGCGGACAACGCGGCGTTCGCGACCGCCAGCACGTCCTCGCCGGTCCGGGCAAGACGCGCCGCGAACTGCGCCGCGGCCAACGCCTCCAGGTAAGTGTCGCGCGCGAGTTCGACGTTGAGTGACTCAAGCCGCCGCGCGGCGCGTAGAAGCAGGGCGGTTGCGTCGGAGCCGCGGTTGATCGCGAAGGCCACCCGTGCGCGCAGCAGCTCGGCACGGGCGAGCTGGAGTTCGTCGAGCGGCCGGTCATCCACGGTGGCCAGCAGCTGGCCCGCGACATCGAAGGCTCCCGCGTGCAAGCTCGCTCCAGCCGCGGCCAGGGCGCGATCCGCGCGGCGCGCCGGGTCGCCGGTCAGTGCGACCGCACGCTCAAGGAATGCGGCGGCAGCCGCCACGCCGCCGCGGGCCTGGGCACGGCTCGCCGAACGTTCGAGCTCGAGCGCGACGCCCTCGTCGGGCTCTGACGCCGCTGCTGCCAGATGCCACGCGCGGCGGTCGGGATCGGTGTCCTCGACGGTTGCTTCTGCCAGTGCCAGATGGACCCCCCTGCGCTGCTCTGCTGCGGCTGAGCGATATGCCGCCGATCGGACCAAGGGGTGCCGGAACGTCACACGCCCGCCTATCTCCAGCAGACCCTCGGACTCTGCGGCTGCGGCGGCTGCTGGCGGGAGGCCGAGTCGCTCGGCCGCGCGCCAAAGCAGAAGAGGGTCTCCGGCGGGCTCCGCGGCTGCGGTCAGGAGAAGAAGCCGCGTGTTCTCGGGCAGCGCCACGAGTCGGCGCGCGAAGCTCTCCTCGATCCGTCCTGCCAGTCCTCGAGCATCCAGCAGCCCGAAGCCGCCTGCCAACTGCGTCGCGGTCAATCCCTGCGGCAGCTCAAGTAAGGCCAGGGGGTTTCCGCGGGTCTCGGCGACGATTCGGTCCCCAACATCCGCATCCAGCTTGAACATCACAGCCGAGCTGAGCAGTGCACGGGCGTCGCCGTCGACCAAGGCCTTCACCTTCAGCTGGCGAAGGTTCCGGAGTTCCTCACCCGGCTCACGTGCGCCGAACACGATCCCGACCGGATCCGCCTGCAAGCGACGGGCGACAAAGGCGAGCGTCAGAGCCGACGCCCGATCCAGCCATTGCGCGTCATCCACGACGCACAGCAAGCCACGCTCCTCAGCCACCTCCGAGAGCAGGCTCAACACCGCCAACCCAACGACGAACCGATCCGGGGCGGCCCCGGCGCTGAGACCAAACACGATTTCGAGCGCCTGACTCTGCGACTCCGGGAGCCTCGGGAGCCGATCTAGCAGCGGTCCGCACAGCTGCTGCAGGCTGGCGTACGCCAGCTCCATCTCCGACTCCACGCCGTCCGAGCGAAGAACGGTCAGATCCGACGCCTCGGCGATGAGATACCGAAGCAGCGCCGTCTTGCCGATCCCGGCCTCGCCCCGCAAGACCAGAGACTGAGCCTCCCCCCGGCGGATACCCCGTATCAGCCCATCCAGCACCGAGCACTCGTTCGCGCGCCCCAGCAGCACCGTGTGTTCCGACGCGCCAGGCCGACTCTGCATCTCCCCCAGACCCCTTCCCCGCGGTGTACAAGGCTCGTCACGTGTAGGTCGACACCCAGTCTAGATTCCGTCCCGCAACAGTACTACCGCCAAAGCTGTGGGCGACGGTCCCCGCGTTATGAGGGCGCGCGACGCGCTGACCAGAACATCGGGCTTGGTAGGAGTAGCCTTGGGGGACGTTCGCTGGACTCGCTTGACCGGCATCTTAAAGGACTGGTCACGCCGCGGAAAGGGGGCCCTGGGAAGATGGACACTGGTTTTGCGGCACCGGAGCACACGGCCTTGCGTGGACGGTCGCCCGAGTGTGAGCAACTCGATCGGATGCTCGAGGGCGTAATGAGCGCGCGGGGCAGCGCCCTCGTCGTGCGCGGCGAGGCGGGGATCGGGAAGTCCGCGCTCCTGGACTACCTCGCCGATCGCTGCAGTGATTGCCAGCTGGCACGGACCGCGGGTGTCGAGTCGGAAGTGGAGTTCCCGATGGCAGCGGTGCAGCAGTTGCTTGGCCCGGCGTTGCTCGAACGAGCGGAGACCCTACCGGGTCCGCAACGTGACGCCCTCCGGCGGTCCTTCGGGCTGGTCGAGGGGCCGCCACCAGACCTTTTCCTGGTTGGTATGGGCGTACTCGGTGCCGTTGCCGATCTGGCCCACGAGCGGCCCCTGATGTTGCTCGTCGACGACGAGCAGTGGCTCGACCGCGCGTCGGCACAGGTATTGACGTTTGTCGCTCGGCGCCTCGACGCCGAGCCGGTGGGGATCGTCTTCGCCACGCGCACCGACAGCGCCGAGCTCGCCGGAGTTCCTGAGGTGGTCGTCGAGGGCCTCGACGACCGTCATGCCACCGAGCTGCTCGACTCAGTCCTCGCGGGCCCGATCGACGAGCGCGTGCGAGACCAGATCGTCGGTGAGAGCCGCGGCAATCCGCTCGCTCTGCTGGAGCTGCCGCGCGCGCTCACTCCGCAGGAGCTCGCCGGGGGGTTCGGTGTTCCTGGCAGGGTTACCGTCTCGGGACGGATCGAGCAGCTCTTTCAGCGCCAGCTCGATGGCCTGCCACCACAGACCAGGCGCCTGCTGCAGGTTGCCGCTGCAGATCCCACCGGCGAACTGCTCCTGGTGTGGGAGGCTGCCGAACGACTCGGCGTCGAGCCCGGTGCAGCCACACCCGCCCTGGAGGCCGGTCTGATCGAGGTCGGAGTGCGCCTGCGCTTCCGGCATCCTCTGATTCGCTCGGCCGCTTACGGGTCGGCGGCGCTCGACGAGCGCCAGGACGCACATCGCGCTCTGGCTGATGCGACAGACGGTCAGCGAGATCCCGATCGACGTGCGTGGCATCGCGGTCAGGCCACGCGGATCCCCGCGGAGGATGTGGCTGCGGAACTGGAGAGCTCCGCAGGGAGAGCACGCGCACGAGGTGGCATCGCCGCTGCAGCCGCCTTTCTGTCCCGTGCCGTTGCGCTCACTCCGGATCCCCTCGAGCGCGGCCGACGGGCCGTGGCGGCAGCAGAGGCGGCGATTTCCTCCGGTTCGCCAAACGACGCTCTGGAGCTTCTGTCTGTGGCCGAGCGGAGCCCGCTGGACGAGGGGCTGCGCGCGCAGGTGGACCTCATCCGCGCGGTCGTTGCGTTCTCGCTGAACCGAGGCAGCGACGCCCCGCCGTTGCTTCTCGCGGCCGCGAAGCGACTCGAGCCGCTCAGCGCACCACAGGCGCGAGACACCTACTTGGACGCCCTTCGGGCGGCCCTGTACGCCGGACGCTTCTATCGCGGCGGTATGGAGGAGGTCGCGAGGGCGGCGCTTGCCGCTCCTGCGGCGCAGACGCCGCCGCGCGGCGTCGACCTCCTGTTGGACGGGCTGGCTCTGACCTTGACCGAGGGTTACACGGGGGGAGCCGACGTTCTGAAACTTGCGGTGACCGCATTTGCTGATCCCGAGTGTCCGGCGGAGGACCTCATGAAATGGGGCGACCTGGCATGCCACGCGGCGTTCGTGCTCTGGGACGATCGGTGGGGCGTGATCTCACAGAGGATGCTGGTCGCGACCAGGGAGGCTGGTGCCGCCGGGGTACTTCCACTGGCACTCACCGTCGCCTGCGGTTGGCGGCAGGCATGTGGCGAGCTCGACGCGTCCGCCGCCCTCGTGCGCGAGCTAAACAGTGTCGCCGAGGCAACCGGCTATCCGACCCCGCAGCTCGCGCCCGCAGCCCAGGCAGCCTGGAGAGGCGACGAGACCTACACCCGAGACCTGGTCGAGACGATACGAAGTGACGCAGCGAGCCGCGGCGAGGGGCTCGCGGTTACGTTCACCGACTGGGCTGAAGCCGTGCTCTACAACGGGCTCGGGCAGTATGACAGGGCGCTGACAGCCGCCACGGCCGCATACGAGCAGTCCGAGCGAGAGAAATGGTCGCCCCTGTGGATGCACGAGCTCGTCGAGGCAGCGGCGCGCAGCGGCGATCTCCAGCGCGCGATCCCTGTCGTCGAAGTGATGTCGGCCCTCGCGAGTCACGTCAGAACGCACAAGGCCCTCGGGTTGGCCGCGCGCTCACGTGCACTGGTTACGGATGGCGAAGACGCCGAGATTCTTTACCTCGAGGCGATCGATCATCTCGCTCGCACCGCGGCCGGGACAGTGGAGCTCGCCCGAGCCCACCTCCTCTACGGTGAATGGCTCCGGCGCGCGAGCAGGCGGGTCGATAGCCGTGCTCAACTGCGCACTGCCCACGACGTATTGTCCAAGCTCGGCGTGCACGCCTTCGCCGAGCGCGCCCGCATGGAGCTGCAGGCGACGGGCGAGAGGGTGCTCAAGCGCTCGGTCGAGACGCACGACGAACTCACCCCACAGGAGCGACAGATCGCCTTGCTCGCCTGCGAGGGCTTGTCTAACGCGGAGATAGGCACCCGGCTTTTCCTAAGCCCACGAACGGTCGAGTGGCATCTGCGCAAGGTGTTCACCAAGCTCGGGATCCGGCGGCGTGGAGAGCTCGTGAATGCACTCTCGAGCTCCGACTCAGGATAGCTCGTCAACGCCTGCTTTGTCGACGCGGCAGGCGTCTGTAAGGGGCGTGCGAGACTGCTCCTATTCGTCCGCAGCGAGCGTGAGCGCGCACGTGATCCCTGCGCCCGCTTTGTCGGCGGAAGCGAGGCCGCGGCCCTAGCCGCCAATTGCACGAGCGGCACGGCCGCCGCGTCACTGCCTCGGGCGGCGGGCTAGAATCGCTTTGGTGAACTTCCTTGCCGCGGCTGATGCGTATGACCGCTTCATGGGCCGGTACTCGGTGTTGGTCGCCCCGCAGTTTGCCGATTTCGCGAGGATCGCGGCTGGTCAGCGAGTGCTCGATGTCGGCTGCGGTCCAGGCGCTCTTACCACCGAGCTGGTAACGCGGCTGCGAGCGGACTTAGTTGCGGCTGTTGATCCTTCCGAGACGTTCGTCGCGGCGGCCCGAGAACGTCACCCCGGCGTCCACGTGCGACTTGGGTCCGCAGAGCAGTTGCCGTTCGCGGACCAGACATTCGACGGAGTTCTCGCACAACTCGTCGTTCACTTCATGGCAGATCCGAGAGAGGGGCTGAGCGAAATGGTGCGCGTCGTCCGCCCAGGCGGTGTCGTGGCGGCATGCGTGTGGGATCACGCTGGCGGTCGGGGCCCGCTCAGCCTGTTCTGGGACGCGGCGCGCGGACTCGATACCGAGGTCGAGGATGAGTCGCAGCTTGCCGGTACCCGCGAAGGCGACCTTGCGCGACTGTTCCACGGCGCCGGGCTGCGCGAGATCGAGGAGACAGCCCTCACCATCAGCGTCGAGCATCCGAGCTTTGACGATTGGTGGGCGCCGTTCACCCTTGGCGTGGGCCCGGCCGGCAGCTACACGGCTGCTCTCGACGCGAGGCGACAAGCACAGCTCCGCGAGCGGTGCCGCGAGGCGCTGCCAGCGGCGCCGTTTGTGCTTCGGTCCCAGGCTTGGGCGGCACGAGGCATCCTGTAGGCCCGCGGTAGATCGTCCAGGCCCGCAGTGGGCTCGGCGGGTGGGCTACCGCGCCGCCTCGTCCACGCACCAGCACGTGTCGAGAAACGCCCGAGATCGCTCGCTCCTGCGCTAGCTTGCTGTCGCGGGAACAGCGGGCGCCCTCGGAGAGTCCTCCACGGTGAGCGGCTTGGCGACATTCTCGAGGCTTTCGCGCTCCGCCTTCACACCGAACACCAACTCGGCAAGACCGCCGAGGATCATCATCACCGCTCCCAGCCCCAGCGCGAGGAAGACGTGCTCGTAGCTGTGAGTGTTGATCAAGCGGCTGAACACCTGCGGGCCGATCACACCGCCGATGCCCGTTCCGATCGCGTAGAACACCGCGATGCACAGCGCACGAGTCTCCAAGGGGAAGATCTCGGACACCGTGAGGTACGCGGCGCTCGCCCCGGCGGACGCGAAAAAGAACACCACGCAGCAGCACGCCGTGAAGCTGATGTCGTTCAGATCGTGTGCCCTGAACAGGAGGCCGGTGGCGATCAGGAGCACGCCCGAGAGCAGGTAGGTGCCGGCGATCATCGGCTTGCGGCCCACGGTGTCGAACAGCGGGCTCAGGATCAGTGCGCCCGCGAAGTTCCCTGCGGCGAACACGGCCAGGTAGTAGGGGACATTTCCCGACGGTGTATGGAAGAACAGGCTGAGCAGGTTGCCGAACCCGAACAGGATCGAGTTGTACAGAAACGCCTGTCCGATGAACAATCCCAGCCCAAGGATCGTGCGCCGCGGGTATAGCGACACGACTGACCGCAGGAGCAACGGCAGTGGGATCGTCTTGCGCTGACGCACCGTCAGCGGTTCGCCCTCTGGCTCCGGCAGCGACTGGCCGGTGGACTCGCCGACCTGTTGCTCGATGTCGGAGACGATCCGCTCGGCCTGCTGCTCGCGGCCGTGAATGAACAGCCAGCGCGGGCTCTCGGGCACGTTTCGCCGCACCAGCAGCACCGCCAAGCCGATGGCCGCGCCGAGCACGAACGACAGTCGCCAGCCGACGTTCACGGGGAAGATCGCGGTGTTCAACAGCACCACCGCCAGGAGCGAGCCGCCGATGCCGCCGAGCCAGTAGCTGCCGTTGATCGAGACGTCCACGCGGCCGCGGTGGCGTGCGGGGATCAGCTCATCGATCGCGGAGTTGATCGCGCTGTACTCGCCGCCGATCCCCATGCCGGTGATGAACCGGAATGCGAAGAACCAGCCCGGAGAGAACGTCAGGGCCGTCAGCACCGTGCCCGTCAGATATATGCCGAGCGTGACCATGAACAGGCGCTTGCGCCCGAGGCGGTCGGTGAGCGACCCGAACACGATCGCTCCCACACAGGCGCCGGCGATATAGAGCGAGGCAGCCCAGCCGGACACATCGGCGGCAGTGAGGCCGGTGCCCGCGCCGGATTCAGAGATACGACTGGAGATCGAGCCGACGACGTTGACCTCCAACCCGTCAAGGATCCACGCCGTCCCGAGACCGACGATCACAAGCCAGTGAAAACGCGACCACGGCAGTCGATCAAGACGCGCAGGAATCTTCGTCCTGATCGTGCCTGTCTCAACGCTCTCGTTCATCATCGCACCCCCTCGGTCGGGGTCGATAACCGGCTCGCTTGTCCGGCTCGACGATCAACATCAATGTCGCATCTACCCACGGTTCCCACGCCGCAATCGTCGCCCCGAACGACCCGCGGCTTGGCAAGCCCGGGCCGTGAGTTCAGTTTGTCGAGGACTGCGCTGGGTAGGGGACCAGCGTGACCACGACACTGCCTGGGTGGACGATCGCCCTGATCTTCTTCGCGGCGCGCGTGCCTGAGACTGACCGATGAGCGTCGTGATCCTCGACGTCGACGGGACGCTCGTCGACACCAACTACCAGCACGCCCTCGCCTGGTATCGCGCGTTCCGCGACCACGGGATCGTGCTACCGATCTGGCGCCTGCACCGTCACATCGGCATGGGCGGCGACCAGCTAATCACAGCCCTCACCGACGCCGATGTCGAGCACAGGCTCGGCGATCAGATCCGCTCGCGTGAGGCCGAGCACTACGACGAGATGATCGGCGAAGTCGAGGCGATCAAGGGCTCGAGTGAGCTGCTCGCAGACCTGCACGAGCGTGGCCACACGGTCATCCTCGCCAGCTCCGCCAAGCAGTCCGAGATCGAGCACTATGTGGACCTGCTGCGCGCACGTCAGCTCGCCGACGGATGGACCAGCGCCAGCGATGTCCAGGCGACCAAGCCTCAACCCGACCTCGTGAACGCCGCTCTCGAGCGTGCCCACGCGCGTCCCGAGGAGGCGGTGATGATCGGCGATTCTCCGTGGGACGTAGAGGCAGCCCAGCGTGCCGGGGTGCAGACGATTGCGGTGATGACAGGCGGCTTCTCAAAGGAAGAGTTGTGTCAGGCCGGCGCCGTGAAGGTATGCGAGTCGGTCGCCGAGCTGCGTGTCGCACTCGACCACACAATCCTGCGCGGCGACCCATCGACGGTGTGACACCGATCAGGGTCGGATGCTAGGGCCGTCGAGGGTCCGTCGCGTGTGAGCGACCCCGCCCGGCAGACAACGAGACCGCTGCTTCATCGCCACGCGGGCTGTTCGGAGATTCTCAGGATCCTCTCGCATCGCCTGTAGGGAACCCGACGATCGTGGTACCCATGCCCGGGGATGTCCCGGCGACGACGAGGAGCAACGATGACGTTCAAGCGACTCAAACAGCTCGTGATCGGAGGGCCGGTTCTGGCCGCGCTCGCCCTGGGCGGCTCGGCGAGCGCTGGGGCCGCGACGGTCCATGCGCCCCGGCCATCTGCTCACGAGGTAGCCGAGAAGACGCTCGCCGCAGATCCTGCGGCCAAGGCGAGCGCCGCGCCGCTTGCGAGCGGTCGCGGACGCCCCGCGGATGCAATGAGCCACATACGTGACAGTTGGGTTCATGATCTTTACCTCACTGACCACGAGCGCTACATCAGACACCACGAGCGCCTGGCTTCCGAGCAGTGACGGACGGTCACGGCGTTCTCAGGAATGTCGCAGCCGCCCTCAGCGAAGCCCCAGCGTGAACCGCGACGCTTGGGGTGCATCCCCCGAACGAAAGGAGTACTCCGATGTTCTCACAGCGACTCACAAGGGCAGTCGCCATCGGTGCGGCGGCCATCGCAATCGGAGGCGGCACCTACGGCATCGTCACCGCAACCGCCAGCACGCGTTCAGGCACAACGATCACAGCGCCGGCGACCGCAGCGACCTCAGGGCCGCGTGTCCCCGGCAGCGGGGGATCCAACGCTCGGTCTGGACCGGCCGCGGGGGGATCGATCGGGAAGGTGAGCAGCGTGTCCGGTTCGGGCTTCGGGCTGTTGACGACGGCGGGTGAGAAGGTGACCGTCAAGGAGACGCCGTCCACGACATACGAGACAGGTACGAACTCGGCGTCGGTGACCGCCGTGACCAAAGGCAAGACGGCCCTCGTGCTGGGAACAACCGATGGTACGACGATCACGGCCACGCAGGTCATCGTGCAGCCGACGAACATTGGATCCAAGACATCCTCGAAGGTGATTCCGTTCAAGCGCGGTGCACCGTCCACGTCGAAGCAGGCCGGTCAGATCCCGGCGGGCTACAGGCAGGGGTCCGGCACCATCGTCAGCGGCACGACGGCGAATAAGGCTACAAAGGCGGCACTGTCGGCTTACCCGGGCGGCATCGTCGACCGTGTTGTGAAGCTGAGCAACGGCGAGTACGAGGTCCACAACATCGGCGTCAACTGGCCGCACCACATCTTCGTCAACCAGGACTTCAAGGTCCTCGGCGCCGATTAGGGCAGTCGCCACGATCGCGAGAGCCACGGTAGATTAAGGCCGTGGCGGCTTCGCGGACCCCGCACATGCACGAGCCGGCTCCTGAGGCGGATCTCGGTTCGCTGGAGTTCTGGGGCAGGCAGGCCGAGGAGCGTGATCGCTATTTCGCCTGGCTTCGCCACGAGGCGCCGCTCTCGCGCCACGAGCCGCCAGAGGACATCCTCGGCCTGGCCGACCAGGAGCGCAAGAGCTACTGGGCGATTGTGCGCTACGAGGACGTGCGGCGCATCTCGCGCGACCCGGCGACGTTCTGCTCGCGCGAGGGCACGCAGTTCGCCGACGCCCCGCCGGAGTTCCTCGAGGCCTCGATGTCGTTCCTGGCGATGGACGCGCCCAGGCACACAAAGCTCCGCGGGCTTGTCTCCGCGGCCTTCACGCCCCGCCAGGTGGCTCGGATCGAGGACGGCATCCGGGTCAACGCGCGACGGATCGTGGAGGAGGCTGCGCCAAGCGGGGGCGGGGATTTCGTCGAGCTGATCGCCAAGCGTCTGCCGCTGGTGACGATCTCGGACATGATCGGCGTGCCGGATGCCGATCGCGAGCGCGTCGTGGCGGCCGCCGACCTTCTGGTGACGGTCTCCGACCCCGAGGTCTTCGGCGACCGGCCGCCGATCGAAGTGCTCGGCGAGGCGCTGTGGACGCTGACGGAGTTCGCCACACAGCTCGCCGCGCACCGCGAACAGCATCCCGGCGGAGACCTGATGACGGCGCTCGTGCAGGCCGAGGTCGACGGCGAGCGGCTGACGCACGCCGAGATCGCCGCCTTCTTCGTGCTGCTGTCGGTCGCGGGCAACGACACCACCCGCCATACGACCTCGCATGCCATGCGCGCGCTGACGGTCAACGAGGACCAGCGCCCGCTGTTGCTTCAGGACCTCGATACGCGACTACCGACGGCCGTGGAGGAGTTCGTCCGCTGGGCCTCGCCGGTGACCAGCTTTCGGCGCACGACCACACGTGAGGTCGAGCTCCACGGCGAGCGGCTCCCGAAGGGCGAGAAGGTCGTGATGTTCTACGGCTCGGCCAACCGCGACGAGCGGGCCTTCGAGGACCCGTGGCGCTTCGACGTGACCCGCGAGCCGAACCATCACGTCGGGTTCGGCGGCGGCGGGCCGCACTACTGCCTCGGCGCCTCGTTGGCGCGCACGCAGCTGCGCTCGATCTTCGACGAGCTGCTGCGCGTCGTTCCGGACATCCAGGCAGCCGAGCCCGAGCTGTTGCGCAGCGGCTTCATCCATGGCGTCAAGCGTATGGAGTGCTCGTTCCAGGCGCGTGCGTGAAGGCAGACCTGCGGCTCTGAGCCCCAAGGAGCCCGCCAGCGCGTAGACCCTGCGCCGCATACGATCGCAAGCTTGTTGCATCCCGGTTCAGCGAGCCGGGCTGCAATCGTGTCGGGGCTACTGCTCGGCGTCGAGGAGCACGCGCAGAATGTCGACCGCGTCCTCGGTTTGGGGTTCCTCGCCGATCGCGAGGGTGGCCCACTGGAGCGCCGTGCCCACCCGTACGACGACATCGATGTTGTGCGCGAGCGCCTCCGCCCGCGCCGGAGACTCGGTTTCGGCGATCACTTCGGACAGGGCCCGGACGATCCTGTCGTGGACCGCCCCGCGCTGTCCGATCAGCAGCCGGAGCGCGAGCTGTGGCTCCCGCTCGATGAAGCTGCGAAGCGGCTGGGATTGGACGGTTGCTTCCATGATCCGTCGCGTGAAGCCCAGGATGCGTTCGGCGCCCTCGCCCTCGGCTTCGGCTTTACCGGCCGCGACGAAATCCCCGGCGAGCTGAACGAGCACCTGCTCGAGGAGCTTCTCGCGTGTGAACCAGCGGTAGAGCGTCACGCGCGAGATCGACAGCTGAGTGGCGAGGACCCCGATCTCGACCCGCGCTTCGCTCAGGAAGGCCGCTCGGGCGAGGTCGAGCGCGTCCTGGCGGGTGGGGCGGCGGAAGATCGGCGTCGGCCCGTCTGCCAGCGTCGCTCGCGTCGCATCCATCACTACCTCCGCGTCCCGGTGGAAACGCTGCTCGCTCGGCATCCTTGAAGCATAGCCTAGCGTTCGGTCGCCGGCAGCTTTTGCGAGAATCCGTACAGCTGAAACGTTCGATAGAGATCGTCGGCACGCAACGTTATTGATATTGGTTGCAAACCCTGGTACGGTCGCGCCTCGCAAACAACCCCGAACACGCAACGGGGAGATCGAGGAGGAGAGGGTTCATGCAAGGACAGAGAGGATCACGACGCACCCGGGAGGGCGGCTCGCGATCCCGGCGAGCAGTTTGGCTTGGCGTGCTCGGATTGGCGCTGGCGCTGGCAATCGTGCCCGCGGCGGCGCTCGGGCAGACGGCGACCGCCGCGGTCCACCCGGGGACGATGGGCGCCGGAATCGTCAACACCTGCTTCTGGGGCATGCCGTCGTCGAACGTCGGGCCGATCAACGAACTCAACTACCCGGTCGCAGGTCAGAACGTCCTTGCGGTGGACACCGACGTCGTCTACTTCTACACGCGCTTCGAGCTCCCCGCCGGGGCGAGCATCACCCTGCACGGGCAGTTCCCCCACTCGCGATTCTTCTCGCTCACGACCTACGTCAGCAGAGGAACGGAAAGCGGCCTCCCCTCGACGTCGATCTACGACTCACAGATCAACCCCGACGCGGGATCGATCAACCCGTTCCGCCCCGGCGAAGACCGCGCAAGCAAACACCGCTCATACACCGTCACGATCAGCGGCCAGCCGACCCCGGCAGAACCGGCGCCGAACACCCTGTACGCAGGGCAGGAAGGGAAAACTGGGGAAACGCAGCAGGTCGAGATGATCATGCGGATATACCGACCCGACCGGAACCTCGAATCGAACGCCGGGGTGCCGCTTCCCTCGCCGACCGTGAACCTCGAAAACGGCGAATCGACGAGCGGAGAAGCAGCCGCGTGCAGTGCCGTCGCTGACGCGAGCGGGATCACCGCGCTGCCCCTCAGCGTGATCCAGGCGCCGACACCGGCGGCCTATGTGCACCTTCGCGACCTCGCGCCGGCGCCGCACCCCGCTGTGAACCCGGTCGACTGGGAACGCTTCCGCAACCTGCCCTACCTCGAGAAGCCGTTCTTCGCGGGTGCCGGTGAACCGTATGAACACCTCATCACGACCCTGCCTACGGCGGTCACGAGCGGGCTCTACGCAACACCGGCGAACGCATACCTGATCGCCTACGCCGACCGAACGATCGGTCCGAACACCGAAGGTCACAACATCCTGGTGATCCACGCCAAGATGCCTTCACACCCGGAAACCTACAATCGCACGACGATCAACGATCAGACAGCGGAAACACAGGTGCGCTACTGGTCGATCTGCACTGCCGGAGGCGTCGAGAAACCCGCTGACTTCGCGACGAACTCGGCATGCCTGTTCGACCAGGAGGTCCCGACCAACACCAACGGTGAATACACCGTCGTGATCAGCCTCTCAGGGGACCGTCCGAGAAACGCCAAGCCAGGATGCGGTGTCGCGTGGCTGGACTGGGGAGCCGGTGGCGATGATCTGGAAGGCGAATACGCAGCAGAGAATCGCCCCTCGCTGGACACCCTGGTGATGCGCAACCAGCTGTCCAACCCCGCGTTCGCGCAGAGCATCGAAAAAGTCACGACGCCCGGAACAGAGGAATCGGTGATGGGCGCCTACTACCCGCACAGCACCTACATGACCACGCAGGAATTCGAAGCGCGCAAATGCTGGAGCGCCAACGCCTGACGCCCCAGTCCCAGGCATAGCACCGGGGCGCGGACCGCGAAGTGGCGATCCGCGCCCCGGCATGCCGGTGGGCTCCCGGGTGCGTGCGCAATGCACACGGAGAGCCTTTCAACCACAGCAACCCCGGAGGCCGCGATGACCACCCTGCTTGCGCCTGAATCGGACCTCGCCGAGGTCGACCTCGGCAACCTCGAGCTTTGGCGGGAGGGTCCGCCGCACCAGCTTTTCACACGACTGCGCGAGCTGGACGGCCTGCACTGGAGCCCGCTCGATGCCTTCCCCGAGGAGCGCGGCTTCTGGTCGATCGTGCGCTTCGAGGACATCGCAACGGTGGGCCGCGACCACGCCACATACTCATCCAAGCGCAGCATCGTGGTCGTCGACAAACTCTCGTGGGACGGCGAGACACCCGATCCCCTGGACCTTGCGGAGAACATGCTCATCACCCAGGACCCGCCGCGCCACGACCGCCTGAAGGCGCTGGTGCAGCGCGCGTTCACCCCCAAGCGCGCGCTCGAGCACACCGAGCGCATGCGCGAGATCATCAACCTCGTGTACGACCGCGCGCTCGAAGAACACCCCGACGGGCGCCTCGATCTCGTCCAGGACGTCGGGATCTACGTGCCCTCGATGGTGATCGGCGACATGCTCGGGGTGCCACGCGAGGACGCCCCCAAGCTCGTCGACTGGACGAACCGCACCAGCGCCTTCGAGGACCCCCGCCT
Source organism: uncultured Solirubrobacteraceae bacterium (assembly GCA_963743505.1). Classification (GTDB taxonomy): domain Bacteria; phylum Actinomycetota; class Thermoleophilia; order Solirubrobacterales; family Solirubrobacteraceae; genus Palsa-744. The sequence continues at coordinate 636,614 of CAVUPZ010000006.1, forward strand.
CGTGCCGGACCTCGGCGACGTCTGGCGGGCGCTTGAAGAGTTCGTCCCGTACGTCAACGGGATGCTCGAGGAACGCGAGGCCGAGCCGACCGCCGACCTCACGACGGCATTCATCGAGGCCGAGGTCGAAGGCGCGCGCATGTCCCACGAGGAGGTGCTGATGTTCTTCTTCCTGCTCATGATCGCCGGCAACGACTCCACGCGAGCGGTGTTCACGAGCGGCATGAAGAACCTGCTCGAGGATCCAGAGCAGCTGCGGCTCGTCCGCGCGGGAGAGGTTCCACTCGAGCAGGTCGTCGAGGAGTTCGTCCGCTACAACCCCGCCTTCGCGTACATGCGTCGCACCGCCACCTGCGACACCGAGCTCGCCGGCCAGCAGATCGCGGCGGGCGACAAGCTCGCCCTGTGGTATGTCGCCGGCAATCGCGACGGGTCCGTGTTCGAGGACCCGCAGCGCTTCGACGTGCGCCGCGAGGCAAACGACCACCAAGGCTTCGGCGGCGGCGGCCGGCACTTCTGCCTCGGCGCGGGCCTCGCCCGGCTCGAGCTGAAGCTCTGGATCGAAGAAACGCTCCGTCGCTTCCCCGACCTCGCTCTCGACGGCGAGCCGACACGCGTCAGCTCGACCTTCCTGAACCAGTACCGCACGATACCCGTCGCCCTCCTCTGAGCACCGCCCAGGGCGGCCGGGGGCCAAGCGACAGCGACGTGGCTTCGCGTCGGTTTGCGCGGGGGAAGGGGGTCGCGGGCGAACCGGGTCGCGGGCGTTACAGGTGCTCGACGTGAGGGTGCGCGGGCCAGCCCGGATCGCCGTGCGCGACGAACGCCACCCAGGCGGCGTGGATCTTCTCGGCCAGCTCCGACGGCCCGCCGTCGGCGCCCAGCAGCGCGTCGTCGGCCCCGGCGATGCCGGGCGCGCCGAGCGTCTCGAACACGAAGGGGAGGTCGACCGCGTGCGCTGCGCCGAGCCGGCCCCCGAGCGCTCCCGAGCGCCAGCCGAAGCGATATGCGTAGGTGCTGCCTTCGCCGAGGCCTGCATGGCGCTCGAGCAACGCTTTGGTCGGCAGGCGGAAGGCGACGTCGGTGATCAGGCGCGCGGCCAGCGCGCCTGGGGCCTCGCCGGGCTCCTCATCACGGTAGCCGGCGAGCAGCGCCTCGGCCTCCGGCGAGACGCGGGCGGCGAAGGCGCGCAGGGCTTCCTCGGAGAAGGCGTCGAAGCCCGGTAGGCCCGCGAGGTAGAGCCGGCCCTCCTCGCTCGTGTCGCCCGCCAGCAGGTCCACCTCCGCGCCGCTGCCCACGGCCGCGAGCGGGTCCTCGGCGACCACGTCGCCATCGCGGACCGGCGCGACCCAGACCATGCCCGCCGTCGGGTCACGCTCGCCGTCCCCGAGGTCGATCTCGCCTGGGGCGATCTGCGACTGCGCCTCGATCACGCGCGCCAGCGGCACCGAGCGCATCGCCTCGGCGGTCGGCTCGACCCCGAGGCAGCCGGCCACGTGCGCAGCGACCCGCTCGCCCTGCGCGGGCGAGTATGTGAGCTCGACGCCGCCGCTCATGCTGATCGCGCGCGTGAACAGGCCGCGGGAGCGGGGCGAGCCGAGCAGCCACCCGAGCGACATCGCACCGGCGGACTGCCCGGCGGCGCAGACGCGGTCGGGATCGCCGCCGAAGGCGGCGATCCCCTCCTGCACCCACGCGAACGCCGCGAGCTGGTCGTGCAGCGCCACGTTGGCGTCGCCGCCAGCGAAGTGCACGAAGCCCTCCACGCCGAGGCGGTAGCCGACCGTCACGAGGACCACGCCGTCGCGCATCCAGGCCGACCCGTCGTAGGCCGGAAGGCTCGGCGAGCCGGCCACGAACGCGCCGCCGTGCAGCCAGACCAGCACGGGCAGCCCGCGCGCGGCCGGGTCGGGCGTCCACACGTTCAGCGTCAGCGCCGGCGCGCTCCCCTCCCACGCGCCCAACAGCGGCGCGCTGCTCAGCCCAGGGAGCGTCCGCGCGGCCTGCGGCAGGGCGGGCCCGAGGGCGCTCGCGTCGCGCACCCCCTCCCAGGCTCGCGCCCGCTCGGGCCGGCGGTAGCGCCCGGGGCCGTCGGGCGCCGCGGCGTAGGGAATGCCCCCGAACAGGAACCCCCCATCAACCCTCCGGCCCCGCAGGGTCCCGTATGAGCTGCCGACCAAGACGTCTCCCACGGCGCCCACGCTACCCGAGCACACCGCGGCGAGGGCGCCGGGACCGGGCTTTTGTCACGAGCATCATCCGCAGCCATCGGTCTCGCGGCCCGGGGAGCTGGGCCAAGACGCCGCCTGATCCTAGTTGCGTATGCCACAAGCTTGTGGTACGCTTGCTGAGTGGGGCTTGCGCGTCGATGAGGAGGACGCGGGCCCCGTCCGTCGAGGCCGACCAGAGGGTAGGACTTGCAAGAGCCCTCCAATCCGGCCGACTGAGAGCGAGAGCCGCCCGCGAGGGCGGCTCTCGTCGTTGTCGCTTGCCGGTGTGCTCAGCGGCAACGGCGCCTGACGATCAGGACGGGTCCCGGAAGTAGTGGCCCTCGTCGAGATCGTCGATCAGGCCCTGGTGGGTGGGCTTCCATCCGAGCAGCTCGCGGGTCAGCCTGCTCGAAGCCGGGCTGTCGACGCCGAGAAAGCCGGCGAGGAAACCGAAGTGCTCGCCGGCGTCCTCAGCCGGGATTGCCGCCACCGGGACGTCGAGGTGACGTCCTATCGCCTCGGCGACATCCCGGATCGGCACGCCCTCCTCGGCGACCGCATGCAGCGTCGAGCCCGCCGGCGCGGTCTCGAGCGCGAGGCGGAACGCCGTCGCGGCATCGCGCCGGTGCACCGCGGGCCAGCGGTTGGTCCCGTCGCCGAGGTAGCCCGAGACGCCCTTCTCGCGCGCGATCGCGACCAGGAACGCCATGAAGCCGTTATCGCCGTCGCCGTGAACGGTCGGAGGCAGTCGCAGAACGGACGATCGCACCCCCCGGGAGGCGAGCGAGAGGGTCAGCTCCGCGTTGCCCTGCCGACCTGCCGCGGCAGCGAGCTGCCCCCGGCCGAGCCGGCGTCGTGCCCGTCCTGCTCGCTCGCCACACGCCCTGGCGCGACGCCGAGCACGCCGGAGGCGATCACGAACGGGCGGTCAGTGCCCGCGAGCGCCTCGCCGAACGTCTCGATCGCGACGCGATCAGCATCGACAGCGCCCTCGAAGTCACCCGCGAAAGCGATCTCGTGCTTGAAGGCGAGGTGGATCACGCCATCCGACGCGCCCGTCGTCTCCCGGAGGACGTCGAGATCGTCGAGGGTGCCCCGTTGGACCTCTGCGCCGGCCGCTGTAAGCGCGGTAGCGGAGGCATCCGAGCGGGCCAGTCCGACGACCTGATGACCCGCGCTGAGGAGCTCGGGGACTACGGCGGAGCCGATCCAGCCCGACGCGCCGGTGACGAAGACACGCATGAGAAACCTCCTGGTAGGTCGACCGTCCCCGCCACGGCTCGCGTGGGGACCGGCCGATGTCAGTTACTGCCATCACTCTAGCAGTTGATGTCAGTTGCTGTCATCGACTAAGATCGGTTCATGGTCCGATGGGAGCCAGACGCACGCGGGCGGCTTGAACGGGCGGCCATGGAGCTCTACAGCGAGCGCGGGTTCGAGCAGACGACGGTGGCGGACATCGCCGAGCGGGCCGGCCTCACCGAGCGGACGTTCTTCCGGCACTTCGCCGACAAGCGCGAGGTGCTGTTCATTGGAGCGGGCGCGCTGCAGGAACTGCTCGTGAACGCCCTCGTCGACGCGCCCACCTCGTTGGCGCCGATCGACGCGGTGGCCGCGGCCCTCGAGACCGCGGGCCCGATGTTCCGCGAGCGTCGCGAGTTCTCCCGGCAGCGCCAGAGCATCATCATGGCCAACGCGGAGCTGCGGGAGCGCGAGCTGATCAAGCTCGCGTCGCTCGCTGCGGCGATCGCCGACACACTGCGCCGTCGCGGCGTCGGTGACCCGGCTGCGGACCTGACCGCCGAGGCCGGGATCGCGGTCTTCAAGATCGCCTTCGAACGCTGGGTCGAGGACGAGAACGAACAGGACTTCGCGCAGCTGATCGGCGAGTCGCTCGCCGAGCTGAAGGCCGTGGCTTCAGGACACTGATCACCCACGTCTCCTGCGAAGCGCGCCCGACGCTTTCAGGGGACGAGGACGATCTTCCGGTGCGGGCCCGAGCGCTGGAGCTTCCACGCCCGGGCAACTTCCTCGAGCGGGAGCGCCTCGCTCTCGATGCGCAGCTCGCCAGCCACGGCCGCCTCGCTCAGCCTGCGGTAGGCCTCGCGCCTGAGCTCGGGCGGCGCCAGGAAGTAGGTGTGGCCCTTGATCACGAGCAGCTTCCCGCGGATCGTGGGGGACGTGATCGTGGCTTCGCTGCCTGCACCCGCGCCCAGCTGGACGATCCGCGCGCCGAAGCTCGCCGCGTTGATGGCAGCCGTGAACGGCTCGCCGAACAGCGGGTCGATGACGACGTCGATCCTGCCTGTCGCCGCCTCGCCGAAGGCGGAGGGCAGATCGTCCTGCGCGTCCAGGCGCACGACCGCGTCGGCCCCCAGCTCCAGGCAGCGCTGCAGTCCCTCCGGCGAGCGTGCCGCCGCCACCACTCGAGCGGCCCCGAGCAGCTTTGCCGCCTGCACGGCGACCTGGCCGAGCACACCGCTCGCCGCCAGTACCAGCACGTGCTCTCCCGGCTGCAGGTCGGCCCGCCACGTGAGGGCGAGCCACGCCGTCATCCCCGCGATCCCGAGGGCGATCGCGTCGCCGTCGGCAAGGCCCTCCGGTACCTCGTAGGTCGACCGGGGGTCGATCAGACTCCGCTCGGCCATCGCGCCGTAGGGCGAAATCGGCGCGTCGAAATAGACCCGCCTGCCGTCGAGCGCGCCGATGCCCTCGCGGCCAGGCACGACAGGCAGCTGCGGGCGCCCGCCATAGAAGGTCCCCGCTGCGATCGCCACGTCGACCGGGTTCAGACCCGCGGCGTGCACCTCGATCACAGCCTGCGCGTCCCCCGCCTGCGGGTCCGGGAACTCATCGACCTGCGGCACGCCGTATTCCCGCAGGACCGCCGCTCTCACCGGCTCGCCTCGCGCCGGCGCTTCGTCCTGGTTGCGCCCCCGGCGCGGGCGATCGCGGAGGAGAGGGGCACCGGCAAACTGTAGCCGCGCGGCTGCGGGCTGCTCGCGTCGATGTCGATCTCGGCGCCGGTCGTTCGTCTGATCGGCAACGATTTCATTAGGAAGGAGCTAGCCAATGAACTACATGCTGCTGATCCATCAGGGTGACACCCCGACGCCGCACGACCCGGACGCATGGGGGCGCCTCTCCGAGGACGAGCAGAAGTCGATCTACGAGGCGTACCAGGCGATCAACGAGACACGCGGCGTCAGCGCCGGTGTGCGGATGCAGCCCCCCGAGATGGCCACGACGGTCCGCGTCAAGGACGGCAAGGCGATCGCGACCGATGGACCCTTTGTCGAGATGAAGGAGGCCCTCGGTGGCTACCTCTTCTTCGAGGCGGATGATCTCGACGCTGCGATCGAGCTCGCCGCGCGGATCCCGGCGGCGAGCATGGGCGGCGCGATCGAGGTGCGTCCGATCGCGGAGGGGTGACGATCCTCGAGCGCACATTCCACGAGCTCTGGGGGTATGTCCTGTCGGCTCTGATCGGCTTCCTCGGCGACTTCGACCTCGCCGAGGAGGCCGCTCAGGAGGCGTTCGCGATCGCTTCCGAGCGCTGGCCCCGTGACGGCACGCCGGCCAACCCACGGGCTTGGCTTCTCACGACCGCTCGCCGCCGAGCGATCGACCGGATTCGCCGCGATCGCACGCTTGCCGCCAAGATGCGCCTGCTCGACGTGCCGGAGCCGGCCGAGGACACCGTGGAACAGCCGACCTTCACCGACGAGCGGCTCGAGCTCATCTTCACCTGCTGTCACCCGGCGCTGGCGCCCGACGCCCAGGTCGCCCTGACCCTGCGGACCCTTGGCGGGCTGACCACGGAGGAGATCGCTCGCGCCTTCCTCGTCGCCGAGCCCGCGATGGCCCAGCGGCTCGTCCGCGCCAAGCGCAAGATCAGGGACGCTGCGATCCCGTTCCGCGTGCCTCCTGCTCAGCTCCTGCCCGATCGACTCGCCGCGGTCCTCGCGGTGGTCTACCTGATCTTCAACGAGGGCTGGGCGGGCAGGCCCGAGCTCATCCACGAGGCGCTGAGCCTGGGCAGCGCCCTCGCCGAGCTGATGCCGGACGAGGCCGAGGTGCACGGCCTGCTGGCGCTGATGCTGCTGCACGACTCACGCCGAAAGGCGCGCTTTCGGGACGGGGAGCTGATCCTGCTCGCCGATCAGGACCGCTCACTCTGGGACGAGCGGCAGATCGGCGCCGGCCGGGCGGCTCTCGAACAGGCTCTGGCACTGCGCAGCCGGGGGCAATACGTCCTGCAGGCGGCGATCGCCTCCCTGCACGCCGAGCATGAGCCCGACTGGTCGCAGATCGCCGCCCTCTACGCCGAGCTGTCCCGGCTCACGAGCTCTCCCGTCGTCGAGCTCAACCGCGCGATCGCGATCGCGGAGGCGGGCTCGCCCGCGGTCGGGCTGCGGATGCTCGGTCGCCTCCAGCTCGGCGACTTCCGCTACCTGCACAGCGCCCGGGCCGAGATGCTGCGACGGCTCGGACGCGTCACAGAGGCCCGCGCGGCATACGACCGCGCTCTCGAGCTCGTCCACGACGACGCCGAGCGCCGTCTCTTCGCACGCAGGCGGGCTGAGCTCGAGAGGGCCGCCCGTCGGCCTGCCGCGGGAGGGAACGAGCACTGCTGACCGGAGCTCGGCTTCAGCGCGGCTCCGCCGCGCCGCCGGCGAGCGCCGCGGACGCCAGCTCGAGCTGGTCGTCGCCGAAGAAGATCGAGTCCCCCACCCGCACTGACGGCACGCCTCGGATCCCCGCCTCCCAGGCCGCCTGTGTGCTTTGCCTGAGCGCCTGCTTGACGGCCGGGCTCTCCACCTCGCGCAGCATCCGCTCGCCGTCGAGCTCGGCCTCGCCCGCGCACGCCGCGAGCACGCCCGCGTCCGCTAGCGATTCACCGCGCGCGAACTGCGCTCTGAAGGCCGCTCGCCCGAACGCCTCCACGCGTTCTTCGGCCTTTGCCCATGTCGCGCAGCGCATCGCCTCCAGCCCGTCGGCCGGCCAGCCGGCAGGCGAGCGCAGCGTCGGCAGCCCGTAGCGTCGGGCGCGACCCTCGAGCTCAGCGATGCGCCCGACACGGGCCGGGGTGGCCGACCACGACCCGAAGCCCCGGAGCTTGAAGATCGCCCCGAGCAGTACGGGTTCCCACTCGAGCTCCGGGCCCAGGAGTGCGGCGGCCCGTTCGCACGCGAGGTAGGCGTATGGGGAACCGAGGTCGAAATAGAGGGTCGGCAAGGCTCGCCGATTCTACGAGCGGCGCGAGCACAGGGGTGAGCTCGAGCGGCCGACGCTCGGCTCCGAGAGAGCCGCGATCGGCCACGTGGGGCCTCCGCTCCGGGGCGTCGTCGCCCTCGAACCCGCCGCTATTGTCGGCGCAGAGCAGAGGAGTCCAGCCCCTTTTGGCCACCGTCGCTGCCAACGCCTCGTCCCTCCCCGCCCGGCGCCCGCGCGTGGGCGTGATCTTCGCGGGGCTGATGCTCGTCCTGCTGCTCGCCGCGCTCGACCAGACGATCGTCGCCACGGCCCTGCCGACGATCGTCGGCGACCTCGGGGGGCTCAACCGGCTGGCGTGGGTGACGAGCGCGTTCCTGCTCGCGCAGACAGTCGTCACGCCGCTGTACGGGAAGCTCGGTGATCTGTACGGACGCAAGCGCGTCCTGCAGACGGCGGTGGTGATCTTCCTCGTCGGGTCGGCCCTGTGCGGCCAGGCCCGCGGGATGACCGAGCTGATCGCCTTCCGCGCTGTCCAGGGCCTTGGGGCGGGAGGGCTGATCGTCCTCACCCAGGCGGTCATCGGCGACATCGTCCCCCCACGGGAACGCGGCAAGTACCAAGGCCTGTTCGGCGCGGTCTTCGGGATCGCGAGCGTCGGCGGCCCCCTCCTTGGCGGCGTGATCGTCCAGGCTGCCTCGTGGCGCTGGATCTTCTACGTCAACCTGCCCGTCGGGCTGGTCGCACTCGCGGTGATCGGGGCGACCCTGCCAGCGAGCGCCCGCGCGCAGTCCAAACCGGTGATCGACTACCTCGGCGCCGCCCTGCTGGCGGCGGGCCTCAGCGCGATCGTGCTCGTCACCAGCCTCGGCGGCACGACGTGGGCGTGGGCCTCGGCCGAGGTGGTGCTCGTGGGGGCAGCGGGGATCGCGCTGACGGCGGCGTTCCTGTCGGTGGAGCGCCACGCCAAGGAGCCGATCCTGCCGCCGTCGCTGCTCCGCGACCGCGTCTTCGCGGTCGCGGGCTCGCTGTCGCTGATCGTCGGCTTCGCCCTGTTCGGGGCGGTCACGTTCCTACCGCTCTACTTCCAGACGGTTGACGCGGCCTCGCCCACACAGGCCGGGTTGCGGCTCGTGCCGATGATGGTAGGCGTGCTGTTCAGCTCGATTCTCTCCGGCCAGCTGATCTCGAGGCTCGGGCGCTACAAGGTGTTCCCGATCATCGGCACCGCCCTGATGACCGTGGGCCTCGCGATGCTCTCGCGTCTGGACGTCGGCACGCCGACCCCGACCGCCGATCTGTACCTGCTCGTGCTGGGGCTGGGGCTCGGCTCGGTCATGCAGGTGCTGGTGCTCGCTGTCCAGAACTCCGTCGACTACGCGGTCCTCGGCGCGGCGACCTCCGGCGTGACGATGCTGCGCGGCATCGGCGGCTCGCTCGGCACCGCCGTCTTCGGGACAGTCTTCTCCATCCGGCTGAGCGAGCAGCTTCGCAACACCCTGCACGGACCTCTCGCGGGGCAGGTGAGCCACGGCGCCCGGCTGACGGGAGCGCAGGTCGCGCGGCTCCCCCCGCGCCCCCGGAGCCTCTACGAGCACGCATACGTCCACTCGCTTCAGCCCGTGTTCGTGATGGCGGCCGCCGTCGCCGGGGTCGGGTTCGTGCTCAGCCTGTTGCTTCCGGAGCGCACCCTGCGCGAGACGGCCGCCGCCAGCACGGGCCTCGATGACAGCCTCGCCGCGCCTCGGGCGCCGGACTCGCTCGCCGAGATCGAGCGCTCGCTGACCCGCGTGACGACACCCGAGCAGAGGCTCGGCTTCGGCCAGCGCACGGCCGCACGAGCCGGCGTCGCCGTCAGCCCGGGGGCCGTCTGGGCGCTCGTGCGGATCGACGAGCACGGCTTCGCGGGCGCACGCGCGATCGCCGAGCAGGACGGCATCCCGGCCGCGCGGATCCTCGAAGTCGTAGGGGAGCTGCGCGCCCGTGGGCTCCTCGTCGGCGAGCAGGGAACGGCGCAGCTGACGAGTGCCGGTCGGGAGCAGACCGAGCGGCTCGTCAGCGCCCGTCGCGACCTGCTCCACGACGCCCTCGCCGACGGAACCGTCGACGAGCACCCCGAGGTCGCCCAGCTCTTGCGCCGCCTTGCCCGGGAGCTCTGCGGGGAGCCGCCCGCGAACGGCTCCCCCGAGCGCGCGATCAGCGCCTGAGCGCGGGCTCGTTCGTCAACGGCCGGTTTCGACGACGAGCATGCGATTGCCGTCCTGGTCGCGCAGGAAGAACATCGGCGGCACAGGGTCGCCCATCCTCATGACCTCCTCGTCCACGTCGACCCCGCGGGAGCGCAGCTCGGCGTGATCGGCATCGACGTCCTCGGTCGAGAACGCGATACGGGTGTCGACGCCCACCGATTCGCCCTCGCTCGGCGCCATGAGCGCGAGCGTCGTCGCGGCGCCCCGGGGCGCAACTTCGATCCACCGGTCACCCCTCCCGAACGGTGTGTCGGAGCGCTTCTCGAAGCCGAGCTTGCCCGTGTAGAACTCGAGCGCCCGATCCTGGTCGCTGACGGGGACGATCACCGTCCCCACCTGGGTGATCCGCGTGTCCGTGCCGGTGCCTGCCATCTGGATGCCTCCTCGTCGCTCGCTGGATTTGCGTCGCCTCGATGCCCGTACCCGGCTGTCGGCGCGATACACGGATCTCACCGCGTTCTCCGGTCCGGCGCAAGGGGGTCCGGCGACCTGGAACGATGAGCCCGTGTCACGGTCGCCGATCGGCAAGCGTGCGAGGGCTGTGCTCGGGCGCGCCGCCGTTGCCGCGCTCCTCGCTGCGACCCCGCTCCTCGCGCCCGTGCCGGCGGAGGCGTCCGGGGCGCCGGCCTCGGCGCCGCCCCCCTGCGGCGCGAGCACCTCCGGTGGCGTGGAAGCGCTCGCGCCCGCACCGTCCATCGCCCGAGGGGCCTCGTTCGCCGTCGGCATCTGCACGCTCGAGCTCGTCGACCCCACCCGTCGGATCCGCCTGCCCGGCGGGCGCTCCGAGCCGCGGACCCTGACCACCTACGTGCGCTACCCCGCGCTCGGCTCGCCGGGTCTCGGGGACCTCCCAGGCGCCCCGGCGGCGCGCGCCGCGGGCTCCTTTCCGCTCGTCGTCTTCGCCCACGGGTTCGCCGTCACCCCCGCCCCCTACAGCCGGATGCTGCAGAGCTGGGCCCGGGCCGGCTACGTCGTCGCGGCACCCGTGTTCCCCCTCGAGCGCGCCGGTGCGCCCGGCGGCCCGGACGAGGCCGACGTCGTCAACGAGCCCACGGACATCAGCTTCGTGATCTCGAGCCTGCTCACGGCCTCCGCCTCGGGTGCGGGTGCGGGCCCGCTGGACGGCCTGATCGATCCCGGCGCCGTGGCCGTCGCGGGGCAATCCGACGGCGGCGAGGCGGCGCTGGCGGCCGCGTACAGCCGGCGCTACGCCGACCCACGGATCCGTGCCGCGATCGTCCTCTCGGGGGCGGAGATGTCCGGCGTCGGCGGGTACCGCTTCACCCCCGGCGCCCCGGCCCTGCTGGCCGTCCAGGGAACGGCAGACACATTCAACGAACCCCGCTACACGTATGCCTACTTCAGGGCGGCACGCCGGCCCAAGTACCTGCTGCGCCTGCTCGGCGCCGGGCACCTGCCTCCTTATACGACCGAGCAGCCTCAGCTGGGGATCGTCGAGCGCGTGAGCGTGGCGTTCCTCGACGCCTACCTCGAGCACGATGCCGGCGCACCGGCAGCGATCGGTGGCCTCGGCAGCGTGCCGGGCAGCGCGGTGACGGACGCCGAGCCGTAGGCCCGGCGGGCCTCCCTGATTCACCGGGGGCTTTCGCTAGGGTCGCGTGTGATGCCATACACACCGCCACCGGAGGTCCTCGAGCGTTACGCGGAGGTGATGGTCAACTTCGCCCTCGGCGGGGGGAGGGGATCAAGCCCGGCGACGTCGTCCGAGTCGTCGCGCACGAGTCCGCCAAGCCGCTCTACGTCGAGCTGAACCGCGCCGTCTGGCGGGCCGGCGGGCACGTCCTCGGGCACTACCTCCCCGACGACCGCAACGACGGCGAGAACCTCGCTCGCGACTACTTCGAGATCGCCGGCCCCGAGCAGCTCGACTTCTTCCCCGCCCTGCAGGCTCGCGGCATGATCGATCAGATCGACCATCAGGTATCGGTCATCAGCGACGCCGACATGCACGCCCTCGAAGGCGTCGACCCGGCAGCGATCATGCGCAGCTCGAGCGCCGGCAAGCCGCTGCTGGACTGGCGCACCGAGAAGGAGAACGAGGGCCTGTTCACCTGGTCGCTGTGCCTGTACGGGACGCCGGCGATGGCGGCCGAGGCGTCGATGTCCGAGCAGGACTACTGGGGGCAGATCATCGATGCCTGCTTCCTCGACGACCCCGACCCGATCGGTCGCTGGCGCAGCGTCAGCAGCCAGATCGGCGCCTACCTCGAGCAGCTGAACGCGATGCCGATCGACGGCCTGCGCGTGCGCGGCGAGGATGTCGACCTGCGCCTGTCGATGGGAGAGCAGCGCCGGTGGATGGGCGGCAGCGGCCGCAACATCCCGAGCTTCGAGATCTTCACCAGCCCCGATTGGCGCGGCACCGAGGGCTGGATCCGTTTCAACCAGCCCCTGTACCGCTACGGCAGCCTGATCGAGGACGTCGCGCTCGAGTTCCGCGACGGCCTCGTGGTGAAAGCGGACGCCTCGCGCAACGAGAAGCTGTTGCGGGAGATGATCGCGACCGAGAACGCCGACAAGGTCGGCGAGTACTCGCTCACGGACTCACGCTTCTCGCGCATAACCCGCTTCATGGCCGAGACGCTCTACGACGAGAACGTCGGCGGCCCGTTCGGGAACACCCATCTCGCCCTCGGCAAGTCCTACCACGACTGCTACGCCGGCGACCCGGCCGGTGTCTCCCGCGAGCACTGGCAGGAGCTCGGGTTCAACGACTCCACTGTCCACACCGACATCGTCTCCACCAGCGACCGCACCGTCACGGCGACCCTCCGCGACGGAAGCGAGCGGATCCTCTACGCCGACGGGCGCTTCCAGCTCGACTGAGCCCGCGGATCTAGCTCGGGGTGCTGGCGCCGGTGGCCGGCAGGTGACTCTCGAGCAAGCCCACCACCGCCTCCGCCGCCACGGGCTCGCCGACGAAGAAGCCCTGGGCCATCGCACAGCCCATCCCGCGCAGGTTCGCGAGCTGCTCGGCCGTCTCGACGCCCTTGGCGATCACGGTCAGCGACAGGTCACGGGCGAACACGAGGATCGCCTCGAGCAGCCAGCTGCGGTAGTCCTCGTCCTCGGTGGCCGCCAGCGAGCGCCGGTCGACCTTCAGGTAGTCCAGGGGCATCCGCTGCAGGTCGGAGCGGTAGGCGTAGCCGCTGCCGAAGTCGTCGATCGCGATGCTCACGCCGAGTCGCTTGATCAGCTCCAGGCGCTCCCCGGTCGCGGACACGTCCGCCATCACCGTCGCCTCGGCGACCTCGAGGGTGAGCAGCGAGGGCTCCACCCCCGACTGCTGCAGCGCCCGCAGGACGTCGGTCGCGAAGCCCTCGCGGTTGAGCTGGCTCGAGGTCACCATCACGGAGACGCCGACGCGGTGACCGGTCACGTTCCAGGCCGCCGTCCGTGCGCACGCCTCTTCGAGCACCCAGCGTCCGATCGGCACCGCGAGCCCGGCCTCCTCCGCGAGCGGGATGAAGTCGTCGGGCAGCAGGATGCCCCGCTTGGGGTGACGCCAGCGGATCAGCGCCTCGACGGCCACGACCCGGTGTGAGCCGAGGTCGTAGATCGGCTGGTAGAGGAGGAAGAACTGCCGTTCCTGCAGGGCGGTGTTCAGCTCGGCCTCGAGTACGCCCCTGTCCTCGATCACGGCGCGCATGTTCGCGTTGAAGAGCGTGTAGCGGTCCTTGCCGGCCGTCTTGGCGGATTGCAGCGCGAGCCCGGCGTCGCGCAGCAGCGCCTCGGGATCCGTGTAGCGGCCGAAGGCGAGCCCGATGCTCGCGGTCAGGAACACGCTCGGCCCGAACCCCTCGAGCTCGACGCGCTTGTGCAGCGCCTCGATGACCCGTCGTGCGAGCGCGTCCAGGCGGGCACCACGGGCCGCCGATTCCACGACGATCACGAATTCGTCCCCGTCCAGGCGGCCCACCGTGTCCTGGTCGCGGACGACCTGCTCGAGCCGTTCGGCCACGATCCGCAGCAACTGGTCCCCGGCGTCGTGGCCGAGCTTCTCGTTGACGTCCTTGAACCAGTCGACGTCGATCAGCAGCGCTCCCGTGAGCATGCCCGACTGGCGCCCGGCGCGGGCGACCATCCGGCCCGCTCGGTCCATCGTCAGCACCCGCGTGGGCAGCCCGGTGAGGTCGTCGTAGAGGTCCTCGCCGGAGGGGCCCCGGCGGCGCGGCAGGGCGATCCGGCCGCGTCGCGTGCCGAGCAGGTACACGAGCATGCCGGCCAGCAGGCTCAGCAGGCAACCCCCGATCAGCACCCAGCGTGCGTAGCGATCGCCGAACACCGCCGCCTTGGGGGCCGGGCCGAAGATCCGCGCGCTCCAGCCGTTGCGGAGGCTCACCGAGTAGCTCTGGCCGCCGGCCTCAGGCGTGCCGCTCACGTACGTCGTCGTCGCGCCCGTGCTCCCGTGGCGCAGGCGAATCGCGTCGCCGGGCCGGCCGCGCAGTGCCTGCTGGACGATTACGCCAGGGAGCAGGAGCTCGCGAACCCAGCCGACGGAGGAGCCCACCCGCGCCGCCGGGGTGCGCGGGGTCGGGTTGCCGGCATAGATCGGCTCGGTCGCCTGCAGCGCGGGCGTTCCGGCGACGGAGCTGGCGGCGTAGGCGCTCACGCCCGAGTCGCGCGCGGCCAGCAGCGTATGGCCCGAGGCGCAGTAGTCGAGTCCGGGTGGCCGTGTGCGCACCGGGCCCCGGGCGAGTTCGGCGACGGCGAGGCAGTAGAAGGGGCGGCTGCCGGAGGGTCGGATCGGGAACGGCGGGGCGAGCGGCTTGGTCGACACGGAACCGCGGAGCCCGGTCGCGGCGCTGGCTCTCGCGGATGCCGGCGTGCGGGTCGCCGCGGCGGGCACCGGACGGCCGGCTCGGCGGTCGGCGAACGCGACGAGCCCGGCGGCGGGCACGATCCCCACGAGCGTCAGGCGCTGGGCCTCGGGGTGGCGGCGCACGATGCGCGCCCACCCGAGCCAGGCCTGGAATTCCCGCTGGCTCGCATGGGGGTGCGCTGCGAAGTACGTCCCCACGCTCGTGAGGACGTCTTCCTCGTGGGCGATGGCGAGCTTCAATGTCGAGGTGACGCCTGTCGAGGCGGCACGGAACTGGGCGCGCGTTTCACCGGCGTTGCCGCGGGCCACCGAGCGGGCACCGAGGACGCTGGCCACGACCCCCCCGAGCACCAACAGGAGCGCCACCGCTGCCCAGGCCAGGTTGCGCCGCGGGGGAAGGTGCTTGAGCCGTCCAAGCCGGCCCGGGCTGCCGTCGGCGCCGGCGGCCGCGGTCACGGAGGAACCGCTCGCAGCGTCCTCGAGCCCCGACGAATCAGGGGGCGCCGCGCCCGCGGGCACGGCTGTCGGCGCCTCGCTCGGGGGAACCTCGGCGGCGGCCTGATCGGGTTGCGTCGGGTCGGGGGCGGCGCCAGCGGCGGGGCCCGCGCCAGCGGTGTCCGCGGGAGCCGGAGGAATCTGTGGGGCCTCGCCAGGTGGCGGCCCTACCTGCCCCGCGGAACCCTCGACGGGCTCAGGAGCGTCTTCGCTCCCGGGGGTGAGGTGGGGATTGTCGCTGTCTGCCATGGCGATTGGGCCTGCTTCCACCACGCGCGCGCTGCACCGCCTCAATCGAGTGATCGCGACCTGCGCTGTCGAGGTCGCTTGCTCGCGTGGACGGATAGCCGACGCCCGGCTGCCCCCCCATCGGCATGAACGGGGCCTGGCTGTAGCCCCGCAACAGCGACGCCGCTAGCGCGGGCTGACCCGCAGCAGAACCGTCGTCTGCGGGGGGACCTCGGTGGCGAGCTGGCCGCTGCTCGCCGACGTCCGGTGCGACCACACGTCGCGGACCGTGTAGGCGGCGGCGGCCGGCAGCCCGACCGCGGCGGCGCTCGTCTGGATCCGCGTCCGCGTGCTACCACGGTTGAGCAGCGCGACCGCAGTCGAGCCGCCCGTCAGGGGCTTTGCCCAGACCTCGCCCGTACCGGCGCTGGAGACCAGCGTGCCCTGGACGCCCGCGGGGTCCTGGTCGATCGCGATCACTTCGCTGTTCTGCAGCGCGGAGAGGCTCACCCGGGAGATCCGCGTGAGATCGTCGCTGATCATCAGCGGCGCCGCGAGCATCGACCACATGCTCAGCTGGGTGCGGAACTGCGCCGCGGAGAGGCCCTGGTCAGGGCCGAGGTAGTCCGGGTCGTTCCAGTGCCCCGGTCCTGCAGCCTGCGGCGCCGCGGCGTCCGCGTCCATGTTGCGCAGCACGTCCGCGAAGCTGACGTTGCCCGGCAGCCCGACGTCCGTGTCCGTGCGCCAGCTGTTGCCGGCGCTCGGGCCGAACGCGTAGGAGCCGAACGCGGAGGAGCTGAGCGTGGGCTGGCCTTCGGCGTACTGGCCCGGCTGGAGGAAGTTGCAGATCGACAGCAGCATCGGGCGGTGGCTCGAGTTGGCCGCGATCGCCTGATGGAAGGAGGCGTACGCCTGCGCCGGCGTGAGCTGCAGTTCAGCGCCCCCGCAGAAGTCGACCTTGACGGCG
Source organism: uncultured Solirubrobacteraceae bacterium (assembly GCA_963743505.1). Lineage (GTDB taxonomy): Bacteria > Actinomycetota > Thermoleophilia > Solirubrobacterales > Solirubrobacteraceae > Palsa-744. The sequence continues at coordinate 652,820 of CAVUPZ010000006.1, forward strand.
TCGAATCCCCATGCCGCGAACGTGTTGACATCCTGTTCGTAGTGGCCGTAGCTGCCCTGGTTGGCGCCTCCACAGCCGTTGATCCCGGCGTCCGTGTAGAGCCCGACGCGGAAGCCGGCGGCGTGCAGGGTGTGGGTCAGCCACGCCAGCCCGTGGGGCCACTGCACGGGGGACACCGTGATCTGGCCGTTCGAGGCCCGCGTCCCGTGCCACCAGCCGACATCGAGCCACACGTAGCGGAAGCCCCGTGCGGCCAGCCCCGAGGTGAGCAGCTGGCTTGCCTGTTCGAGCACCGACGCCTCGCTGAAGCGGCCCCCGAGCGCGAAGTAGGTGTCCCAGCCCATGTACGGAGTCGCGGCGAGCGGACTGCCAGCGCCCACGCCGGCGGGCCGAGCGGCGCCCCGTCGCGTGCTTCGAGCGCTCTGGGGGCGGGCCCGGCTCTGCTGCGCCCGACGGACGCGGGCGGGCTTGGCCGCAGGGCCCAGCAGCAACTGCTGCTGGGAGAAGGTCGCTTCGATCACGCCGATCACCGTGCCGCTCGCGATCAGGCGGGCCGGCAGCCGATGGCGCGCGGCGAGCAGCCGGCGGGCGCTCGTGCCGAGCGCCAACGCCACGGTGCGGTGGGATCCCTGCGCGAGGAACGCCCTCGCGCTCGCGAGCGTGACCGTCGCCCGGCGCAGGGCCGCGACGACCGCGACCACACGCCTGCCGCTCAGGGTCTCGACGGCCGTGAGCCGCAGGGAGACGTTGCAGCCGCGGGTCGCGCGTGCGGAGCAGCTCACCGGCACGGTCACGGTGTGCCCGCTGAAGCGCGCCGTCCCGACGGTCGTCTCGTCGGCGGAGGCGGGCGCGCCGCCGACCGGCACGGTCACGAACGAGGACGTCGCGGTCGCCGTTCCGCCCGGGTCGGCGGAGGTCACGACGCACTGCAGGTGGTGGCCCGAGTCGGACCCTTTGACCGTGTACGTCGAGGAGACCGCGAAGGGGATCGCAACGAGGTCGCGCACCCAGCCATAGGTGAGCTGGGAGCTCGCGGAGGTGCCGGGCGAGCAGGTCAGTCGCTGCCCGACAGCGGGCACGCCATGGATCGAGGGGTGCGGGTAGACGATCGGGAACTGCACCACCACGGCGGTCGTGAACGTCACGTCCTGACCCGCCTGGCCGCCGACGGCCGTCCGCACGAGGAGCCGGTAGTGATAGGTCGTGTTCGGCGCGAGCCCGGTCAGCGGGGCCGTCACCGTCGACACCGACGAGCCTGTCGCGGGAGGGGAGGCGCAGGGGACCGTGGAGCCATACGCGCTCGTCGTCCCATATTCGAAGTAACAGCTCGTGGGTGCGGCGTCGTTGGAGTCGACCTCGCCGGCGAGCGTCGCCGTCGTGCTGCTCACTTCGGCCGGGCCCTCCGTGAGCACCAGCGGCGAGGGCACTCGTGCCGTGAGGGCCTGCCCCAACGCGTCGGTGGCGACGCAGAAGCCACTCGCCAGACAGGAGATCGTCTCCAGGTGGGAGCCGGGCGCGGTCGATTCGCTCCACGTCGGCAGACCGGCGGCGGGAGTGTCGCTGGCGAGTGCGCCGGCGCCTGCGTTGACGGCCACGCACAGCCCGCTCGCGGCGCACGACACCGCCGGGGCGCCGACGTCGCCGAGCTGGGTGGAGCTCCACGTCGGCGCCCGTTCGCGGTCGGCCGGGTCGGCGCTCGCGAGCGCTTCCCCGCCTTCGTCGAACGCCACGCACACGCCGAGCGCGTCGCAGGAGACGGCGCTGAGGCCGGAGTATCCGACCTGGCGCTCGTGCCAGCTGCCCGGGCGGGTGGGTTCGCTGCTGACGTAGACGTGACCTGCCGCGTCGACGGCCGCGCACAGCGACGCGCTCGCACACGAGACCGCTCGCAGCGACGGCGTCCCTTCCAGCGCGGCGCTGTTCCAGGCGCCGAACGGCGAGGACCTCCAGAGGGCTTCGCCGGCGGCGTCGACGGCAACGCACAGCGACGTGCTCGGACACGAGACGCCGGTCACATGGCCGCTGATCGGCGTCCCCAGCCACGTCCCTTCCCGTGCCGGTTCGAGGCTCGTGTAGGCGGTCCCGTTCGACGCGACCGCCACGCACAGGGCCGCGCTGGCGCACGACACCCCTGTCAGGGGTGCGCCCAGCGTCGCGCTCGTCCGCCAGCTGGGCGCAGACGCGGTGGGGTTGCTGCTGGCGACGACGCCTCCCGACGGGTCGACCGCGACGCAGAGCGCTTCCGACGGGCACGAGATCGCGTCCGGTGGCGCCCCGGGGTCGGCCGTGACCGGAGCAGACCAGAGGAGCGGCGGCGCGAGCGCGCCGGCGGAGCTCACCGGCCCCCCGAGCAGGGCCACCGCGATCGCGATCGCGGCCCCCGCGAGGGTTCGTGCCGCGTGCAGGCGCCGTCGGCGAAGGGCGGCTCGGGCGCCGTGGCGAGGCTTGTGTGTGCGTTCGCGCTCGCTCGTCAAGATCGGTGGCCGCCGCCCTCGGGGGAACGGTACGCGGCTTGCAACCCCCCGGACGGACGGGTGTTGCGGTGCGACGTTCCCGCCCCCTCGCGATTACGATACGGCCGTGCCGACCGCTGCCGTAGCGGCACGTCCACTCGAGCCATGAGCGCGACACCCAGATTCTCCGCCCACACCAGCGCGGAGGGCCACACGATCGACCTCGCCGGGGAACTGGACATCGCCGCCGTCCCCGCCCTGCACGAGAAGATCGTCCGCCTGTGCGGCGAGGGCACCCCGGAGCTCGTGATCGATCTCAGCCGCCTGCGCTTCATCGACTCCGCGGGGCTGCGCCTGATGCTCACGGCCCAGTCGCTGTGCGAGGCAAACGGCTGCCGTCTGCGCCTGATTCCGGGTCCGCCGAACGTGCAGAGGGTGTTCGAGATCAGCGGGCTGCTCGAACACCTCCCGTTCGCCGCCTGAGGCCCCGCAGCGGCTCCCTCGGCGCGGGGTCACTCCGCCACGGCGGCGGCGGTCTTGCGGGTGTGCGCCACGTCGCCGGCCTGCACGCCGGCGCGAGCCGGCCGGCCGGGGAGCAGGGCGAGCGCCACCACTGCCGCCAACCCCGTGACGCCGGCGAGCACGATGTTGGCAGCGTGGAAGCCATCGAAGAAGGCGCTCGAGGCCGCCGCGTGCAGGCCCGCACCGAGCGCTCCGTGGCCGAGGTGGCTCGCGAGGATCAGGGCGGCCCCGACGGATTCATGGGCGACGTGCACGACCGTCGCTGGCAGCCGGGCAGGGAGGGACGCCGTCAGCCTGGATGCGTAGAGGGACGCATAGACGCTGCCGATCACGGCCACGCCCAGCGTGCCTCCCAGCAGACGGGTCGCGTCGTTCACGGCCGAGCCCACGCCGGCCTTCTCGATCGGCACGACGCCCATGATCGCCTCCGTGGCGGGAGCGCTGGTGAAGCCCATCCCGGTCCCGAACACGACCATCTGCAGGGCGATCGTCGAGTACGCCGTGCCGGCGCTCGCCACCGACACCCAGGCGTAGAAGCCCGCCATCAAAACGAGGCCGCCCGCAACGACGAGCTTGGTGCTGAAGCGCACCGCGAGCTTCGTCCCGACAACGGATCCCACCCCTACCGAGATGGCTACCGGGAGCAGGTGGACGCCCGTCGAGAGGGGCCCATATAGCTTGAAGAACTGGAAGAACTGGGTGATCAGGAAGATGAACGCGAACAGCGAGAAGAAGGCGACGGTGACCGACCCGCTCGCCGCCGTGAAACGCGGGTTGGCGAACAGGGAGACGTCGAGCATCGGCTGCTGCGCGCGCCGCTCCCACACGACGAAGCCGCCGATCAGCGCCAGCGCGAGGGCGAAGCCGGCGAGCGTGCGGGCGCTGCTCCACCCATGTCCGGGCGCCTCGATGATCGTGTAGACGAGCAGGGACATCGCGGCCGTCGAGAGCGCGAAGCCGGCCCCGTCGATCCGCTCGGCGTTCGGGTCGCGCGAGGTCGGCACCCAGGCGCCCACGAGCGCGGCGGCGATCGCCGCCACGGGAGCAAGGGCGAAGAAGATGCTCGTCCACGAGAAGTGCTCGAGCAGCCAGCCGCCGGCGATCGGCCCGAGCGCGATCGCGATCCCTGCCGTGGCGCCCCACAGGCCGATCGCCCGCGCCCGCTCGGCCCGCTCGGTGAACACGTTCGAGATCAACGAAAGCGTCGCCGGGAAGATCATCGCCGCCCCGAGCCCCATCACGCAGCGCGCCACGATCAGCCCGCCTGCGCTCGTCGTGAGCCCGCCGGCGGCGCTGGCCAGCCCGAACACGGCGAGCCCGGAGATCAGCATCCCCTTCCGGCCGAAGCGGTCGGAGAGGCTGCCGGACGCCAGCAGCAGGGCGGCGAAGACGAGGTTGTAGGCGTCCACGATCCACTGCAGCTGGCTGTTCGAAGCATGTAGCTCCCGCACAAGCGTGGGCAGCGCGACGTTCACGATCGTCGTGTCGAGGTTGATTGCGAACGCCGCCAGCAGCAGCGCCACGAGGATCAACGGCTTGCGAACCACGACAAGGACTTCTAAACGATCTCGACTAGAAAGTCAAGTAGTCGCGTGAACAGATCAACGAGTGATGGGCGGGCCGCGTCGCTGCTACGTTCGCTCGTGGTGCACGAGCAGGGAGCGGCATGGAAATAGGCATATCCACCTTCGCGGAGCTGACGCCCGATCCGCACACGGGCACCGCGATCAACGCCGAGCAGCGGCTCCACGAGGTCGTCGAGGAGGCCGTCCTCGCCGACGAGGTCGGCTTGGACGTCTACGCGGTCGGCGAGCACCACCGCCCCGACTTCGCCGCTTCGGCACCCGCCGTGGTGCTGGCTGCGATCGCGGCACGCACACGACGGATCCGCCTCAGCAGCGCCGTCACGGTGCTTTCCTCCGACGACCCGGTGCGCGTGTTCGAGAGCTTCGCCACGCTCGACCTGATCTCGGCCGGCCGAGCGGAGATCATGGCGGGACGAGGTTCCTTCGTCGAGTCGTTCCCCCTGTTCGGATACGACCTGGACGACTACGACGAGCTGTTCGCCGAGAAGCTCGAGCTGCTGCTGGCGATACGAGACCAGGAGCACGTCACCTGGAGCGGGCGCCTGCGCCCTCCGCTCAGCGGGGCCGGGGTCTATCCACGTCCCCACCAAGACCCCCTGCCCGTGTGGATCGCCGTGGGGGGGACCCCGCAGTCTGTGCTCCGCGCCGGCACGCTCGGGCTGCCGCTCGTGGTCGCGATCATCGGTGGGGCACCCGAGCGCTTCGTCGCGTTGACCGACCTCTACCGCCAGAGCGCTCGGGCGGCGGGCCACGACCCCGAGCAGCTGCCGGTCTCGGTGCACCTGCACGGCTTCCTCGCCGACACGACGGAGGCCGCCGTGAGCACCTTCTACGGCCCGTATGCCGCCGCCATGAGCCAGATCGGACGGGAGCGCGGCTGGCCGCCGATGTCGGCGCAGCAGTTCGATGCGATGCGGGCGCCGAACGGCTCGCTCGCTGTCGGCGACCCCGAGGAGGTCACGACGAAGCTCCTGCACGTGCGGGAGCTGATGGGACTCGATCGGATCCTTCTGCACATCAGCGTCGGGACGATGCCCCACGCGGACGTCCTGCACGCGATCGAGCTGCTCGGCCGCGAGGTCGCCCCCGCCGTCCGGGAGCGCGCGATGTCCGGGTCCTCGGGACTCGCGACCCACGGGCGGCTCGAGCCGAGCCTCGAGAGCGAGAACAGCCGTTGAGGGCAAGGGCTTGACCGTCGCCCTCATCGATGTCGACGGAACGCTCGTGGACACGAACTACCAGCACACGCTGGCGTGGTTCCGCGCTTTCGTCAAACACGACGTGGTGCTGCCGATCTGGCGGATCCACCGTCACATCGGCATCGGTGGCGACCGGCTCATCGCCGCGCTGAGCGACGAGCGCACCGACGACGAGCTCGGTGACGCGATCCGCTCGGCCGCGGGCGAGCTGTACATGCAGACGATCGACGAGGTCCGGCCGATGGCGTCCTCGCGCGAGCTGCTGGAGGAGCTCAAGGGGCACGACCACACCGTCGTGCTCACGAGCTCGGCGAAGCGGCGGGAGGTCGACCACTACCTCGACCTCTTGGATGCCCGCGAGCTCGTTGACCATTGGACGAGCGCCGCCGACGTCGATCCGACCAAGCCGGCGCAGGACCTGATCGAGCGCTCGCTGCAGAAGGTCGGCGCGGATGCGCGGGACGCGGTGATGGTCGCCGACAGCACCTGGGACATCGAGGCCGCCAGTCGCGCGGGCGTCCGTTCGCTCGCCGTCATGACCGGGGGGTTCGCGCGCGCGGAGCTGCTCGAGGCGGGCGCCACAGACGTGTTCGAATCGGTCCGGGAGCTGTCCTGCAAGCTCGGGCAGACGCTGCTCCGGTGAGCGCGTGGCCCGCCGCTGCGGCGCGAGGATCCGCTCCTCGGCCGCCTACCAGCGCCGCATGCGATCGTCGGGCGCCCCCCAGAAAGGCTCCTCGGGATCCTCCTGGGCCACGCGCGCCCGGCGCATCACCGGCAGCACGAACCAGAGCAGGGCGAACGGGACCGCCGCCAGGCCCACCGTGATCGCACCGACCGCCGCCCCGAACAACTTCGTCGCGACCAGCAGCAGCGCGCCGCACATCGCCGTGGCGAGGAACACGAGGCCGGCGATCACGACCCGGTTGGCGCGAAAGACGATGTGACGCTTGTCGTCGTGGCGAAACAGGAAACGGTGTTCCGCCGACGGTGCGATCGTGCACACCGTAGCCAGCGCGGCAAGCAGCAGCGTGATGAAGTAGACCGCCCGCTCGAACGGGCCGATACCGGCGAAGCCCGAGTCGAAGGGGACTACGAGCAGGAACGCGAACAGCACCTGCACCCCGGTTATCACAACGCGCAGCTCGCCGTTCAGCTCGTCGAGGTTGCGGTCCAGTCGCTCCCTGGCGGTCTCCTCCCGACCGTCGGAGGACGGGACTCGGCCGCTCGCCGGCTCGGGCCCGCGGGGGCGGGCCGCGGGCCGGCGGAGGCTACTCGAGGTCGAGATCCCCGTCGTCGAGCTCGTCGTCTTCATCGACGTCATCCTCGCCCAGGTCGTCGTCGTCGTCGAGCTCGCGCTCGTCGTCTTCGTGCTCGAGCCGGTAGTCCTCGTACAGAGCTGCCCGCACCGCGCGCGAGGCTCCTCGCCCGCACCACGGCTCTGAGGCTGCTGCGATTGCGCCCACGGCTCTCCGGATACCCGTATGGCGGGCGCGGAAACCGGGTCCGAGCCGGCGCGGGCGACGCGGGCGGCGAGTGCGGGCCGCGGGATCCCGGCGATACGTGCCCGCCCCGGAGGGGTAAGAGCGAGACCCGTGCCCCGACTGCGCCGATCCGACTGCGCCGCTCCCGGCATCGCGCGCCGCCGGCGCGGCCGGGGCTTCGAATACCGCGACCCGGACGGCGGCAGGGTTGACGATCCGCAGGTGCTCGAGCGAATCGCCGCGCTTGCGATTCCCCCGGCTTGGCGGGAGGTCTGGATCTGCCTGGACCCGCAAGGTCATCTGCAGGCGACTGGCATCGACGCCGCCGGACGCAAGCAGTACCGCTACCACGAGCGGTGGCGGGCCCACCGCGACCGCCGCAAGTTCGACGACATGATCGAGTTCGGCCGCGCGCTTCCCCGCCTGCGCCGCCGCGTCGCCCGCGACCTCGCCGAGGGAGGCGTCGAGCTGGAGGGAGTGCTCGCCGGTGCTGTGCGCCTGCTCGACCTCGGCTTCTTTCGCATCGGCTCGGAGGACTACGCCGAGCGCAACGAATCGTATGGCCTGATCACGATGCAGAAGCGCCACGTCACGATCGCCGACGGCCAGGTGATCTTCGACTACACCGCGAAGTCGGGGGTGCGACGGGTCCAGGCGATCGCGGACGAGGACGTCCTGGAACTTGTGCGGGCGTTGCGGCGCCGGCGCGGCGGCGGACCGCAGCTCCTCGCCCACCGTGTCGAGGGTCGCTGGATGGGGGTCCGCCCGGAGACCGTCAACGCCTACATCAAGGCGGTCGCCGGCGGGCCCTTCACCGCCAAGGACTTCCGGACCTGGAACGCGACCGTCCTCGCCGCGGTCGCGCTCGCGGTCGAGGGCGGTGAAGGCGCCCCTCGGCGCAGCCGCGAGCGCGCGGTCCGCGAGGCAGTGAAGACGGTCGCGGCGTATCTCGGCAACACGCCGGCCGTGTGCCGCGGCTCCTACGTGGACCCGCGCGTGATCGACCTGTATCTCGACGGCACCACGATCGCGCCGACGGTGGCCGCGCTCGCGCGCGGACCGAACCTCGAGGACCGACGCACACGCGCTCGCATCGAGGCAGCTGTCCTCCAGCTGCTAGCCGAGCGCTAGCCTGTCACCCCGCCGCGCCGGGTTACGGTGGTTTGTCGGCGGGTAGCTCCGCGGCGTCAGCGACGATCCACGGAGGTATCCGACATGCCACCACGTGGCGTGAAGAAGAACAGCCAGCGGGGCCGCCAGTACGAGCACATCAGGGACAGCGAGCGTGACCGCGGCGTCCCCCCGGGGCGCGCCGAGGAGATCGCGGCGCGCACAGTCAACAAGGAACGGGCACGGGAGGGCGAATCACGGACCCGTTCGCGCACGTCGGTGCAGGACATGCCGGCGAGCAGGCGCGGCGGCCAGCGATCGGGGAGGCCGGGGCCGCGTGGGCGCACGCGCGAGCAGCTCTACGCGGAGGCTCGCAAGCTTGGCGTGAAGGGGCGCTCTCGCATGCGCAAGGCCCAGCTCCAGCGGGCCGTCGACAGTCGCAAGGGGTGAAACGAGCTCCCCAGCCGGGAGCGGCAGGCTCCCCGGTGGATGGGTGCATGAGCACGCCCCCATCCAGTAGCGCGGAGGCTCCTGGAACGAGTGGAGGGCGGCGATCGCCGCCCTCCATGTCGTCCCTGCGGAGCGGGGGGCGGTCCTAGCGCTCCCCCGCTGGCGCGCCCGCCCGCCTCCGCGAGCTCACCTGCCGGCCGTCCGAGATGACGGGCCGGCCGTCCTTCACCAGCGGCCGTACCAACGCCTGCCCCCGCCACCGTCGGCGACGCCGCCGACGAAGAAGCCGACAAGCCACAGCAGCAGCGCCGCGACCATCAGGATCCACAAGAAGTGGACGGCAAAGCCAAAGCCGCCGAGCAGGGCAAGAATCAACACAAGTGCCACGAGGGCGACCATCAATTACCTCCCATTAGGTGAAGAGCCTAAATCGGTACATGGCCGACGCGTCGGCGCCGGCCTTCTCACTCTCCATTTACCCGCGTGACCCGGCTGTCAATCGCCCACCACGGGTGTGTGCCTGCAACGGCCCATCGAGGCCGCTCGCGGGCCGGCGTTTCCGGTACCCCACGAGGGGTAGACGCCAGGTGAGAGTTTTCCCGACCCGAATACGAAGGAGGACCCATGGCAGCCGGGTTGAACGACAAGAAAATCGCGTTCCTCGTCGCCCAGGAGGGGGTCGAGGAAGTCGAGCTGACACGCCCCTGGGAGGCCGTCTCCGACGCCGGTGGGAAGCCCGACCTGATCGCCCCCGAGCCGGGCGAGGTCCAGGCAATGAACCACCTGGACAAGAGCCGGCGCTTCCCGGTCGACAGGACGCTCGATCAGGCACGGCCGGAGGAATACGACGCCGTGGTGCTGCCGGGCGGGGTCGCGAACCCGGACCAGCTGCGCACGTACGGAAGCGCCGTCCGCTTCCTGCAGGACATCTTCGCGAGCGGCAAGCCGGTGGGAGTGATCTGTCACGGGCCCTGGACGCTCGTGGAGGCCGACCTCGTACGGGGGCGCACGCTCACCTCGTGGCCGTCGCTGAAAACCGATATTCGCAACGCCGGTGGGAGCTGGGTGGACCAGGAGGTGGTGGTCGACCAGGGCCTCGTCTCCAGCCGCAAGCCAGACGACCTGGACGCCTTCTGCGCCAAGATCGTGGAGGAGTTCGCCGAGGGGGAGCACAGCGTCGCGGCGGCGGGCGCCACCTCGGCGAGCGCGTGAGCAACCGTGGTTTCCACGCCGCAGATGCCGGGTAGGCAACTGGCATGAGGCCCTCACGTAGTGAACAGACCGGACCCGCCGCGGAAGCTCCCGCGGCGGGCGCCGAAGACGCCGCGCCGGCAGGCTACGGGCGCCGCCGGGTCCGAGAGCGCCGTCGCGGGCTCGGGTGGCGCACCCGCGAAGCCGGCGCGGCGACGGCTGGCACGATGGGCACGGGTGTGCTCCTACTCGCCAGGCTGATCAGGATCGTGGCGGTGCTCGTCGTGTTGCTGATCGCGCTCGCAATCGTGCTCGTAGACGTCGGCGCCAACGGCTCCAACACGATCGTCCGGGGCGTCCACGAAGGAGCCAACTTCTTCGCAGGCGCGTTCACGGGCCTCGTCACCGACCACGGTCACTACAAGCGCGAACTCAGCATCGACTGGGGCATCGCGCTCATCGTGTACCTGCTCGTCGGAGCACTCGTGGCGGGCGCGGTTGCGCGGGCCGGCAGGCGGGGTCTGCTGTTTGCGCGCACGCACCGCCCTGCCTTCTGAGGGCCACTGGCCCAGCTCGCTCCACAGGAGCTTCGGTACCAGCCGGGTCTCACCAACAATCTCGACACGGAGGAAATGCCTGTATGACACGTTCAGATGAAAAGCTGCTGCAGTACCTTCACGAGGCCCGGGCGACCGAGCTGGCGCTGGTGAGGGTGCTGCAGTCTCAGATACTGATGACGCCGCGCGGGGAGTACCGCCGGGCGCTGGAGTCACACCTCGACCAAACCCGCGGCCATGCCCGCCGCCTCGAGCAGCGGATCGGGGAGCTCGGCGGTGGGGGGCAGGTTCTGCAAAGCGCGATTGGGTTCGTCGAGGGAGCGATCGGACAGGCACTCGCGCTGGCGAAGGCACCGCTGGAGGTGCTCCGGGGCAGCGGTGGTGAGGAGAAAGTGCTCAAGAACGCGAAGGACACGTGCGCCACCGAGGCGCTGGAGATCGCCACGTACACGGCGATCGAGCGGCTCGCCGGCGCCGCCGGGGACGAGCCAACCGCGCGGCTGGCGGCCTCGATCCGGGTGGAGGAGGAGCGGATGCTCGAGCGCGTGCTGCGCCAGATACCACGTCTCACCGACATGGTCATCGCCGCCGAGCTCGACGGCGACGACAGCTACGACATCGGCGCGACCGGCGCAGCCGACACGTTGCGTGAGGCGGGGGCCGGCATGCGCTCGAAAGCATCGGGCGCGGCCGCGAAGGGCAAACGGACGGCTCGGAAAGCCCGCAAGGTTCCCGGGGTGGCCCGCACGGAGGGCCGGGTGAAGGGGGCGTTGGCATCGGCGGGCGATCTCGCGATCGCGGGCTACGACGAGCTGACGGCCGCCGAGATCGTCGAGCGTCTGCCGTCCCTGTCCCAGATCGAGCTGGCGAAGATCGAGGCCTACGAGCGCCGCAACCAGGATCGCAGCACGATCACCGGGCGCATCGATTCCCTGCAGGCGGAGGAGCCGTGGCCCGGCTACGACGAGCTGAACGCGATCGAGATCCGGACCGCGTTGGCTCGAGGCGACGACGGCCTGGCCCGCTCGGTGCTCGAGTACGAGCGCTCCCACAAGAGCCGCAGCGGCGTCATCGATCAGGCGCAGGCACATCGCGAGCGCGAGCGCGAGCGCGTCTGAGGAGAGCGTCTGCTCCCGGGAGCACGGACGCCGGGCTCGCATTGACCCGGCGTCGGCTCCCGGGGCCCGGGCTGCCCGCGATAGGAGCCCCGTCAGCGCAGGCGCATCGCGAGCAGGGCGGTGTCGTCCCGCAGGCCGCCCTCGGCGCGAGCCAGGGCATCGGACTCGATGCGCTCGAGCAGGCTGTCGAGCGGCAGCCCGGCTGCGCTGCGGACGAGCTCGAGCAGGCCCCTCTCTCCGAGTGGGGAGCCCCCACGGCCGGCGTCGATGAGCCCGTCGGTGTAGAGCAGGAGCGTCTGGCCCCGGTCCAGGTCGAGCTCGCTCTCGCGCACCTGGATCGGGTCGATCACGCCGAGCACGGTGCCGGGCCGTCCGATCTGGACGACCTTGCCATCGGGGTCGATCAGCAGTGGCGGGGGGTGCCCGGCGAGCGCGACCGTCAGCCGCGCACGTCCCGTCAGGCATGTGACGTCGACGAGGCAGACCGTGCACATGTCGGCCCCCGCGGGCTGCTCGCGCAGCGCACGGTGGAGCGCGCGCAACATCTCAGCCGGAGAGCTGCCCGCCATCGAGCTTGCGCGCAACGTATGCCTGGCCAGCGCTGTCACGCCAGCAGCACGGGCGCCCTTGCCGATGACGTCCCCGATCATCAGCATCCAACCCCCGTGGTCGCGGCGGACGACGTCGTAGAAGTCCCCGCCCACCTCGTTGAGCTCGCCGGCGGCGTGGTAGCGCGCGGCGACCGCCGCCCCGGGCAGCTCCGGGAGCCGCTCTGGCAGCAGGGCGCGCTGGAGCGTATGGGCGATCCGGGCCCGCTCGGTGTAGAGGCGGGCGTTTTCGACCGCCGTGCCAGCGCGGCGACCGAGACGCTCGGCGAGCGCGACGTCACTCAACGTGAGGCGGCGCAGCGACTCCGATGAGACCAGCGTGATCGCGCCGATCGCCTGCACGGCGCTCAGCAGGGGAACGATGATGACGGCCGTCGCGCCGATCGCCTGCAGCATCTGCAGATGCTCCGCGTCCCGGGCGTGGGCGGCGAGCGCATCCGGATCGATGCTCGAGTAGACGCGGGGCGAGCCCGTACGGATGACCTCCGGGATCGCGCCCGCGTCCCGGGGCGCGCGCCGTTGGAGACGGTCGAGTCGCTCGGCCAGGGCGACCTTCGCGGGATCGGTGTGATGGACGGCCACCTGCACGAGCTCCCCGTCGGACCCGACGAGATGGATCGCGCACCAATCCGCGAGCGTTGGCACGGCGAGGCGGGCGACGCGACGCAGCGTCTCGCCGTAGTCCATCGAGGAGGCAAGCACGCGGCTTGCCTGTGCCATGAAGCTCTCAGCGAGCTGTGCCCGCTTGACCTCAGTGATGTTCTCGAGCACGTTCACGGCGAGAAGCATGCGCCCGGTCGCCGGGTCGGAGATCGGCGAGGAGCGCACGATCAGCCAGCGCTCCTCGCCGGTGGCGCGGACGATGTTTCGCACCAGCAGCGGAGCCGCTCGCTCGCCCCTGAACAGCCGCCTTCCGGGGAGCTCGTCCAGGACGAGCTCACGACCCTGCTCGTCGAGGAGCAGGAAACGAGCAGCGAGGCTGCCCGGCGCGGCGCTGACGACGTCGGCGGGGGAATCAGCGAGCAGCAGCTCGGCAGCAGCCTGGTTCGAGAACACCGTGCGACCGTGCTCGTCCTCCACCGTGATCGCCTCGGCGAGGTTGGTGAGGATCGCCTGCTGCAGCCCGTCCAAGCGTTGCAGCTCGCCGAACATGCGGGCGTTGTCGAGTGCGAGGGCCGCTCGCCGGGCGAGCTCGCAGGCGAGCTCGAGGTCGACCTCGTCGTAGGGCGGGGAGTCCCCCAGGCGCAGCAGCGACAGGGCTCCCACCGTCTGCGAGCGCGCAACCAGCGGAGCGACGATCGCAGACCGGTAGGCGCTCTCGATCATGAAGCGGGCGTGCTCGTCGGCGGCCGCGAAGGAGTCGAGCTGCTGGTTGCTCATCTCGGGCAGCAGGGCCGGTTCGCCAGTGCGGATCACGCATGCGACAGGGTGCGCTCCATCCGGGTCCAGCGGATGCATCCGGCGCATCGCTTCGAGCTGCTCGGCCAGACGCGCCTCCTCGGATACGACGGCGACTTCGCTGATCGTGCCGTCCTCGCCACGCAGGTCGATCACGCAGATGTCCGCCAGCGACGGCACGGTCAAACCCGCCACCTGGCGCATCGTGGTGGCGAGGTCGAGTGAGCTCGCGAGCACGGCGCCCGCCTCGATCAGCAGGTCGGTCGCCGCGCGGTCGGCTCGTGCGTTCACCGTCGCTGGATCTCGCCGCGGCGGAAGAGGCTCTCGTGATGAAAGCCGCCGCCGGGCACCCGCCGCGGGCTCGAACCGTGGCGGGCACGTCCACCTATCGCGTCGAGGTGAGAGATGGGAGCGATTATGGGGTACTCAGGCGGTCTGCGCACGGTCGCGCAGGGTGAGGGTGAGCGTGTCGTGGGAGTCCGCGCTGCTGACCCCGTGGCCGTCGGCCAGCTTCTCGAGCACCGAGCCGAGACCATCGAGGCCGGAGTCCAGCACGAGCCCCTCCGCCCGCCCGGCGATCAGCGGACCCACCTCCAGCTCGAGGTCGCGCGGTTCGACGCTTACGGTAAGGCGCATGTGACTGCCGGCAATCGCCCCCGAGGCGTGGGCGACGAGCGCGTCGGCTAGCAGCTGAGAGTCCGAGATCCGATCGGTCGAGAAATGCGCGCGGGCGGCAAGCACGCACAGCAGCCGCGGGACGACCGCGCGGGCGAGCAGCACCGGTGCGATCGTCACCGACGCGAACGAGGGTCCCAGCGCTTCGAGTCCCGGCCCGCCGGCCCCGCCGGTCCCGTCCGGAATGGCCGCAGTGGACTCGAGCCCTCGAACCTCCGGCGTGGCGAACGCCATCCGCACTTCGGTGCCCCCGCCGGGCGTCTCGGCGAACTCGACGCCGTGGGAAAGCGCCTCGATCACCGGCAGTCCGATCCCGCCTTCGGCGAGGTCGCCTGCTGGCCTGCCGGGGGCGCGGGCGCCGATGCCGACCCCGTGATCACGGACCACCACCGTCAGCGAGCCGGGGCTCACGTCGACGTCCACCTCGAGCGGCCCGACCCCGTCGGGGTAGGCATGCAGGACGACGTTGTTGCACGCCTCCGTCACGGCGGTTCGGACGTCGCTCAGGTCGCTGCCGTCGAGGCCGACGCTCTCGGCCACACCGGTGAGCGTCTCGCGAACGAGCAGCACGTTCTCGGGTCGGTTGCCGAGTTCGAGACGGACGTTGGGGAGCCTGGCCATTAGGGTGCGACGATCGCGATGGGCCGGCGGACCCATCCGCAGCCAGCCAGCAGAAACGATAGCGACGCCGCCAGCGTCCCTAATGACCGGCTTCCCTGTCCTGCGTGAGGGCGCGCAGCTGATCCAGCGAGCCCCGCAGCAGGCGGGAGACCTGCATCTGGGAGACGCCCACCCGCGCCGCGATCTGGGTCTGGGTGAGGCCCTCCACGAAGCGCATCCTGAGGATCTCGCGCTCGCGGGGGGGAATCTGGTCGAGGACCGCCACGACGGTCGCGTCGAGCTCGATCAGCTCGTAGCGCTCGTCCTCCTTGCCGACGGAGTCGCCGTAGGTGATCGCTTCCTCCTCGGCTCCCGGTCGGGGGGCATCCAGCGACAGCGACTCGTACGCCTGGATCGCGAGCAGCGCGTCGATCACCTGCTCGACCTCCAGCTCGAGGTACTGCGCGAGCTGGTTGGCGGTGGGGGCGTGTCCGTGCTCGTTCGCAAAGGCCTCCTGGGCGTCACGGACCTTCAGCGCTCGCTCCTTGTCGCCGCGGGGCACATGCAGCGACCAGCCAGAGTCACGGAAGTACCGGCGCACCTCGCCGAGGATGGTGGGGATCGCAAACGACGCAAACGACGGTCCCCGAGACGCGTCGAACCGGTCGAGCGCCTTCAGCAGGCCGAGCGAGGCGACCTGCACGAGGTCCTCGTAGGGCTCGGAGGAGCGGTCGTAACGGCGGGCCAGGCTGCGGGCGAGCGGCATGAACCGCTGCAGGAGCTGCTCCCGCGCGGCGTCGTCCCTCTCCTCCTGCCAGCGAGCGAACAGCTCAGCAGAGTCGTCGTTCGTGGGGCAAGGCGCGTGACTTCGGCTTGGCTGTTGCAACTGATGCGATCACCATCTCCTCCGTCCTCTGCTCCGTAGAGCACGTCAGGTTCGCCTCCATCGATACCCTCGTGTCCGCAAAGTATGCGCCGATCGGATGATTTTTTCTACGCTGGGTCGGTGGCCCACACACGCCGCGAACGGCGCGGTGGGGCCCACCTTCCAAGGGGAGCGATGAGCGAGGAGCGCAACGGCCGCCGCGGCATGCCTGCCGAAGGTGTGCGTCCGCGTGCAGGCAGCCGCCGCCGGCCCGCGTTCGCCGATCGCAGCGACGCGGGCCGGCGGCTCGCCGAGCTGCTCGCGCCGCTGGCGAAGGAGGATCCGATCCTCTACGCCGTCCCTCGCGGCGGCGTCCCCGTCGCCGCTGAGGCCGCCCGCGCGCTTGGGGCCGCCCTCGATGTCGTCTGCGTGTGCAAGGTCCGCGCGCCCCGCAACCCCGAGTTCGCGATCGGAGCGCTCGCCGAGGGCGGGGTGTGCGTTCTCAGCGAAACGGCCTTGGCGGCGCTGCGCCTCACCGACGACGACGCCCGCGCGCTCCTCGCCCGTGCCGGCGAGCAGCTGCAGGAGCAGATCGACCGCTACCGGTCGATCCGGCCGCCGATCCCGCCCAACGGCCGGACGGCGATCGTGGTCGACGACGGGCTCGCGACCGGTCGCTCGGCGTCGGCGGCGGTGCGCTCCCTGCGCCAGCGCGGCGCCGGGCGCGTGCTGCTCGCCGTGCCCGTCGCGGCCCGCGAGTCGCTCGCCGCGCTCGAGGCCGACACGGACGGTGTCATCTGCGTCGAGACGCCCGTCGCGATGCGGGCGGTGGGCTGGTGGTACGCGCGCTTCGGACCGCCGTCGGACGAGCAGGTCGCGGCGCTGCTGCGTCGGCGACCTAGTCGAGCGTGATCGCCCGCATCGTGTGTTCGTCGGGCAGCTTCTCCAGGATGCTCCAGAGCAGATCGCGCTCGTCCGCCTGTTCGCGGTTGGTGTCGTTGAGGAGCAGTTTGACCGCGCTGTAGGTGATCTTCATCTGCTGCGGTGTGAGGGCCACGGTCAGGTGCTCCCCCGGGGGCGGCGACTCCTCGAGCTCGGCGAGAACCTCGCGGGCGAGGCTGCGGATCTGCGGCTCGTGTGCCTCGTCGGAGACGAGCAGACGCAGCGCGCTCGCCGCCACCGGCACCTCCGGGGCGTCGAGGAAGAGGTGGTATGCCGGAGCCTCCTCGGCGGCGTCGCTCACGTCGCCTCCTTGCTCGCGGGCACCTCCCGGCGCTTGCGCTGGAGGCGGGCGATCCGGCCCCCCGCAGCGCCCAGGAACATCCCGATGATGGCGGTGACGACAGCGAGCAGCGGCGGGAAGCTCCCCAGCGACACTTTTGCGTGGGTTCCCGCGATCGCGTGCGCCACGAGCAGCGCCGTGCCGTAGATGGCGCCCCCGACGACGCCGCGGTCGGCGCCGCCCCAGCCGTCCTGGTGCTCGAAGCCGGCGAGGAAGCCCCCCACCGCTGCGATGATCGCGACGGCCCAGTAGGCGCCGGTCGAAATGCCAACCAGGACGCCGGCCAACACTCCGACCGCCGCCGGAATCACACCACCTAGAGCGATCTGGGCGGGCCGGGAGCGGTCCCGCAACAGCGTTGGTTCGAGCATCTACCCTGCCTCCTCCGAGTCGGCCAAAGGCTAGCGCTTCGGCTGACGGCGCAAAGGCGCGCCTGCCGGGGACGGTGCCAGAGGCTCGCATTGGCGCACCGCCCCCGGCGTCCCTGGACTGACGGCCGCGACCGGGAGCAGGCAGGGGCCGCCGACCGGTTCGTTGCACCTGCCCACCGCCCTGGGCGCAGCGGAGCCGCGCGTAGCGCTCGTCGCGCCCGCGCTCACGGGCAGCACGCAGCCGGCCACGCACGGCCCCGCGGCGACGGCGCAGACGTGTGGACCGGCGGGCCGCGCGTCGCCGCCACCGCCGCGCCGCTGGGCCGCCAGCCATCGGTCGGCGGCGCTCGCGAGCGGAGCCGGGGCGAGCCGCGAGGCCCCGTCGCTGCGGGCGGGCGGCGGAGCTGGAGCGAGCCGGGAGGCCCCGTCGCTGCGGGCGTCGTGGCCCGTCACGATCAGGGCCCCCGCTGCGAAGGCGATCGCGAGCAGCACGGACCACCAGCGCACCATGGCGCTGACGATACACCGACGCCTCCTAAGCTTCGAATGGTGTCGACCGACCCGCCACCCCTGCACCTGTCGGTGCTCGACCAGTCCCCGATCGCCGAGGGGTCGACGGGCGCGCAGGCGCTCGCAAACACGATCGACCTGGCTCGCCTGGCCGATCGGCTCGGCTATCGGCGCTACTGGGTCGCCGAGCACCACGGCGGTCCGATGCTGGCAGGGCCGAGCCCGGAGGCGCTGATCGGGCCGATCGCCGCCGCCACGACACGCATCCGAGTGGGCAGCGGCGGCGTGATGCTTCCGCACTACAGCCCCTTCAAGGTGGCCGAGACGTTCAGCCTGCTTTCAGGGCTTTTCCCGGGCCGGATCGACCTCGCGCTGGGGCGCGCGGCGGGGACGGACCAGCTGACGGCGTTCGCGCTGCAACGCGACCGCGGCCGGCAGGCTCCCGACGATTTCCCGGCCCAGCTGGCGGAGCTGCTGGCCTACCTGGAGGGGCGGATGCCAGCCGATCACCCCTTCGCACACCTCGCCGAGAACCTCCCCGGACGGCCGTATGGCCCCGAGCCGTGGCTGCTCGGCTCCTCCTCGCAGAGCGCCGTTTGGGCCGCCGAACTCGGCCTGCCCTACGCGTTTGCCGACTTCATCAATCCTGAGGGAGCCGAGATCGCCGCCCTTTACCGGGAGCGCTTCGACGGCCACGGGGACGACCAGTGCCGACCCCGCACGGCCGTCGCCGTGTGGGTCATCTGCGCCGACACCGACGAGGAGGCCGTTCACATCGCCGCCAGCGGGAGGATGGCGTTCACGCTGCTGCGCCAGGGCCGGCTGATGGCGGTACCGCCTCCCGAGCGGGCCGAGCGCTTCCTGGCCTCGCGTGCGCCCTCCGGCCCCGGCGGGCAAGCGCGTCGGCGCACGGTCGTGGGTTCGCCCGACACGGTCCGCGAGCAGCTCGCGGCGGTCGTCGCGAGCTACGGCGCCGAGGAGGCGATCGCGGTCAACATCACGTACTCCCACGAGGCGCGCCGCCGATCGTATGAGCTTCTCGCCGAGGCCTTCGGGCTGCGGGGAGAGCCCGGCCGGGAGGCCGCCGGTCTGCCCCAGGCGACGGCCTGACGCCGGCTCCGCGGCCGGTATGTTGGCGCCATGAGCGCCCAGCCGCACGTGCGTCGTGCCGGCCGCGCCGACGTCCCGGCGCTGGCAAGGATGCTCGCCCGTGCCTTCCTCGACGATCCCGTCGCCAGCTGGGCGTGGCCTCCGGACCGGTTGCGCCCGGTCGCGCTCGAACGCTTTCAGAGACAGCGGCTGCTGCAGCTGCTCGCCGACGATGCCGTCTGGACAACCGCAGAGCTCGACTGTGCCGCGCTGTGGGCCACGCCCGGGCGTTGGAAGACGACGCTCGCCCAGGACGCCGTGTTCCTTCCCTGCTTCGCCCATCCCCGGCTCGCCATACGCGCTCCGCTCGTCGTGGCGGGGTGGCTCGACCTGGAGCGCAGGCACCCGGCCAAGCCGCCGCACTACTACCTCGCCGTCCTTGGCACCGACCCCGTCCGCCAGGGCAGGGGCCTCGGCTCCGCGGCGCTTGCTCCGGTACTCGAGCAGTGCGATCGGGACGGGGTCGGGGCGTTCCTCGAGTCCTCCAAGGAACGCAACGTCGACTTCTACGCGCGGCACGGCTTCCGCGTCACCGAGGAGATCCGCCTCCTGCGCGGACCGCGCATGTGGAAGATGTGGCGCGAGCCGCGCCGCTAGCGCCCACGTCGTAGCGCCGTCGACCTCGACGGCCGGACGCACGGTCCTTGCGGCGTTCGAGGAGCCCATGGAGCCCCTTGATCACGGCACGGAGCGCGCGCACTGATCCAAAGCGGGCTCGTCGCCGTATCCGCAGGGAACACACCATCCGAGAGCGACGACCGAGGAGACACGACGATGGGACTCGACAATCCAATTCACCTCGCCTTCCTGCTGATCCTGCTGCTGCTCGTGTTCGGCGCCAAGCGCCTACCCGAGATGGGGCGCTCGCTCGGCTCGGGCATGCGCGGCTTCAAGGACGCCATCAGCGGTGAGGAGCACCACGCGGCGATCGCGCCGCAACGGCCGGAGACCGACGCCGTGGTCCGGCCGCAGGTGACGAGCGCCCCCGCGCCGACCGATGACACCCGGGCCGCGGCGTAGCGACGCGCGAGCCGACGCGGACGCGCCGCGAGGGCGTGCCCGGCGACCGATCCGGAACCGACGAGGAAGAGCAACCACACCATGGCTACAGCGATTGGCCGTCTCGGCCACGAGGAGCGCGTCACCACCGTCGACCACCTGGAGGAGCTCCGCGCCAGGCTGATCGTCTGCGTGGCCGTCGTGGCGGTGGCCTTCGGGTTCTGCATGTGGCAGAACCACGCCCTGCTGAAACTGATCAACGCGCCTCTGGCTCATCAGACCCAGGCGCAGGTGCGGGCAGGCCAGGGTCCGCTGGGTGCGACCTACACGGCCCAGCGCAGCGCCGGCACGGTGGCCTCGCAGTTGCGGGTCGTGGTCGGCGTGCTGCGGCGCCCCGGCAGCGGCGTGTCGGCCGGCACGCGCTCGGCGCTCGCCGGCGTGGGCCCGCAGCTGGGCGCCGCGATCAGACGCCTCGCCGCGCCTCCCCAGGGCGACAAGCCGGTCACGCTCGGGATCGGTGAGCCGTTCACGACGACCGTTGGCATCGCCCTGATCTTCGCCCTGATCATCTCGCTGCCGTTCCTGCTCTACGAGCTGTACGGGTTCGTGCTGCCCGCAGTCAGTCCCGAGCACCGACGGATCGCGACACCGGTGATGCTCTCGATCCCGCTGATGTTCGCTGCCGGCGTCGTGTTCGGCTACTTCGTCGTCCTCCCCGCGGCTGTGCGCTTCCTGCAGAACTTCAACAGCGACCAGTTCAACGTGCTCGTCCAGGCGAGCCAGTACTACCACTTCGCCGCCGTCACGCTGCTGGCGATGGGCCTCGTGTTCCAGGTACCGGTTGGGATCGTCGCGGTGAGCAGCGCCGGGATCGTCAGCTCGGCGACTCTCCGCCGCCATCGTCGCTACGCCCTCGTCGCGTGCGGGGCCGTCGCGGCGCTGCTCCCCGGCGACGCGGTGACGCTGTTGCTGGAGACGGCACCCCTCTACCTCCTGTTCGAGCTCGGGGTCCTGCTCGCGGCGGTGCTCGAGCGGCGCATGCGCCGCCGCGAGGCCGCGGCGGCGGGTTGATCCGCGCGGCGTTCCCAGGCGTAGAGTTGGTGACGATGTTCGAACGCCTGCGATCGGTGACGGGGCGCCCGGCGGCTGTTCTGCGCAACCTCGCCGACGAGGAGCTGATGCAGCTTGTCCCGCGGGGCCGAGCGGACGCCTTCGAGGTTGTGTATGACCGCCACGCCGACGCAGCGTTCTCGCTCGCCTACCGTATGTGCGGCCAGCGTGCCCTGGCCGAGGACGTCGTCCAGGAGGCCTTCATGGCGCTTTGGCGCAGCGGCGCGCGCTACGAGCGCGATCGCGGCAGCGTGCGCACATGGATCCTCGGGATCGTGCACAACCGGGCGATCGACGCCTTGCGTCGACGGACCGTCCGCGACCGCGGCCGGATCAGCGACGAGGGCATCGAGGAACGGATCGCCGCGCCCGAGCGGACGGACGTCGAGGTCGCGCGTCGCGATGAGGCCCGCGAGGTCCGGGACGCCCTCGACGAGCTCCCCGCCGAGCAGAGTCGCGTGATCGAGCTCGCCTACTTCGGAGGTCTCACACACGTCGAGATCGCTTCGATGCTCGACACGCCGGTCGGGACGATCAAGGGACGCATGCGGCTCGGCCTGGCGAAGATGCGGATGGCACTCGACGACCCCACGGAGCTGGTCGGATGAGCCGCCGCGACCCGACGGAGCTGGTGGGATGAACCGCGACGAAGCGCTGATGGGCGATGGCGGCTGCGGCGGGAACGCCGCCCCGTACGTCCTCGGGGCCCTGACCGAGTCCGAGCACGACGCGTTCAACGCGCACCTCGCCAGCTGCGCGATCTGCCGCGAGGAGGTGGCGGCACTGGAGGCGGTCACCGCCGCGCTGCCCGCGGCGGCACCCCGGGTCCCTGCGCCCCGCCGGCTCAAGCGCCGCGTGCTCGCGGAGGTCCGAGAGGACCAGCGCCGCCAGCGCTCCGGCGCGGCGGCGATGGAGCGGCGTCGCAGCCCGCGGGGGAGCCGTCGCGCTGGGCTGCCCGCACTCGGCGCGATCGCCGCCGGAGTCGCGGCGATCGCGGCGGTCGTGATCGTGCTGGTGGGCGGGTCGGGCGGCGGCGGTGCGACACGCGTCGTCCGCGCCCAGGTCGGCGCGCCGGGTGCCAGCGCCGAGGTGCGCCTGAGCGCGGGGCACGCGCAGCTGATGATCGCTGGCATGCCGCAACCCCGGCAGGGTCGCGTCTACCAGGTGTGGGTGGAGCGCGTCGCCGGCACGCCCGCACCGACGGACGCGCTGTTCAGCGTCACGTCGTCGGGCCGCGCGACGGTCGCCGTGCCCGGAAGCATTGCCGGCGTCCGCGAGGTGCTCGTCACCTCCGAGCCGGTCGGCGGCAGCCTCCGGCCGACAAGCCCGCCGGTGGTGACCGCCCGCCTCGATTAGCCGCCCGCCTCGATTAGCCGGGACACGCGCTCGAGGCCCTTACCCCCGGGCGCCGCGGGCGTCCGCGCACACCTCTGCCGTCGCCATGGTACTGTTAACCACATGGCTAACGATGCCGTGCTCGACCGCGCATTTGCGGCCTGCTCGCACCCGATCCGTCGCGGCATCCTCGAACGGCTCGCGGACGGCGAGCTGAGCGTCGCCGAGGCGACCCACGACTTCGGAGTGTCCAAGCCGGCGATCAGCAGACACCTTCGCGTGCTCGAGGAGGCGGGCGCGATCGTGAGGTTGATCGACGGACGGACCCACCGCCTGCGGCTGCCAGAGGACTCGCTCGAGGATGCCCACGCGTGGCTCTCGAGCCAGCGGAGCGTGTGGGAGCGCAAGCTCGACGTCGTCGAGGACTACCTCAGAGGAGACACGTTCACGGCGAGGGCGCACCACCGCTGCGCCGAGGCCGCGCCCGTGAGCGGAGCGCCGATCCTGCGGCTGGAGCGGACGTTCAACGCCTGCGCCCAGGATGTCTTCGACGCCTGGACGAACCCCGAGGTGCTACGGCGATGGTGGTCGATCGGCCCGGAGTGGACCACGCATCCGGAGATCGACCTGCGCCCGGGCGGACGCTACCGCCTGACGATGCAGCGCGAGGACGGCGAGACGCACACCGTGCAGGGCGAGTACCGCGAGGTGCTGGCGCCGGAGCGGCTCGTGTACACGTGGGCGTGGGCGAACGAGGACGGCGCGAGCGGTTACGAGAGCACGGTCACGGTCCACTTCCGTGGCGAGGGCGCCACCACGACGGTCGTGATCGAGCACGCCGGACTGCCCGACGAGGGCTCGCGGGAGCGCCACGGGGCCGGCTGGGGTGCCTGCCTTGACATGTTGCAGAGCAGCGTCGTCGCGGAGATCGCCCAGCCCTCCTGAGCGCGGTCGGTGGCGGGCGTCGGCGCGGATCACGGCAGGGTGGACGACAGACGGGTGACACGCAGGGCAAGGTCAATCTCAAGACGAAGGAGGCGACGATGGCGAAGTACGTGCTCGCATACAGAGGCGGCGGGATGGCCCCGAGCGAGGAGGAGCAGCAGGCGGCGATGGCGGCATGGGGGGCGTGGTTCGCTCAGCTGGGGACGGCGATCATCGACACCGGCAACCCCTTCGGGGCGTCGGCGAGCGTGTCCTCGGACGGGTCCGTGAGCAATGGTGCGGGCGCCGGCCTCACCGGCTACACGGTGCTGAGCGCCGACAGCTTGCAGGCTGCCGGCGAGCTCGCCGGGGGCTGCCCGATCCTGTCCTCAGGTGGCAGCGTCGACGTGTACGAGACGATCGACGTGATGTAGGCGCTCCGTCAGCCGGGCCCCTGCCGTCAGGCTCCCGGTCGGGGCCCCGGCGGGGGCCCGGGGGCTGCCACCACCAGCAGCTCCCCGCCGGCGACGCAGACGCGGTCGCCGGGATGCAGCTGGCGCCCCCGCCGGCTCTCGGCGACGCCGTTGACGAGGACGCCCTGCTCCGCGAGCAGCGCCTTTGCCTCGCTGCCGCTGGCGACGACGCCGGCCAGCTTCAGCAGCTGACCGAGCCTGATCGTGGCGCCGCGGATCGGGATCTCCTCGCCCATCGCCTGCCAGCTGGCTAGGTCGCCGTCTGCGAGCGCGAACGGGCTCGCCGCAGACGGACGCCGATCGCCGCGGGATCGATCAGGGGCGGCGGATAGCGCAGGGACGTTCGCCGACGTGGCGGCAGCCGCCACGGCTCGTGCACGGCCGCCCCGTCGACATCCGCGAGCTCCTCGACGTGGCGGCGCACGTACTCGCCATCCGGGTCGAACCGCCGCGCCTGGCGGAGTGGGTTCAGCACCCGGTTGGGCCGCGTGTCGTTGCCGGTCCCCGCGATCCACTGCCAGTTGCCGACGTTGTTGGCGACGTCGGCGTCGACGAGCATCCGCGCGAAGTGCGCCGCCCCCAGGCGCCAGTCCAGGTACAGGCTCTTGGTCAGGAAGGACGCCACGATCAAGCGGGCACGGTTGTGGATGTAGCCCTCGCTGGCGAGCTGGCGCATCCCCGCATCCACGATCGGAAAGCCGGTGAGGCCGTGACGCCAGGCCTCGGCGGCGCCGGCGTCCCGGCGCCAACGGTCTCCGCGGGGGCGGTAGTCGGCGTGCAGCATGTCGGGCCGGGCAGCGAGGACCTGGTGGTGGAAGTCCCGCCAGCACAGCTGGCGAGAGAACGCCCCGGTCCGGTCCGCTGGACCGGTGCGCTCGAGCACGCCCGCGGCGGCGACGCAGCCGAAGTGCAGGTGGGCGCTGAGGTGCGACGTGGCAGCGCCCCCGAGATCGTCCCGAGCGCTGTCGTAGCGGCTGAGGCCGCCGCGCAGCCACCGCTCGAGCAGGCGCCTTGCCTCGCTCTCCCCGCCCCGGGGCAGCGCCGGGGAGGATCCGGGCGGGCGCAGGCCGTCGAGTCGCCGGCGGTCGAGGCCGGACGCGCCTGCGGGCACCGACAGTCGGCGCGGAGCCCGCGGCAGCGGTTCAGGGCGCGCGGCACGCCACACGCGCCAGTACGGAGTGAAGATGCGGTAGTGGTCACCCCCAGCGGGCGCGAGCTCGCCCGGCGCCACGACGGTCACGCCGGCGAACGTGCGCAGCGCGATCCGGGCCCCGGCGCAGGCGTCGCCGAGCGCCCGCTGACGGCCGCGGGCGTAGGGGGTCGTATCGGCGCTGAGGTGGATCGCCGTAGCGTCACACTCGCGCGCGAGGGCGATCGTCTCGGCCACGACGTCGCCGTGGCGCACGATCAGCCGCCCTCCGCGCTCGCCCAGCGAGCGGTCGAGGTCGCAGAGGCTGTCGAGCAGGAAGGAGAGGCGCCTGGGTGACCCGCAGCTGCCCGCGAGCAGTTCACGATCGAGTACGAACAGCGGCAGCACCTCATCGAACTCCTTCGCTGCGACGCTCAACGGGGCGTGCCCGCGCACGCGCAGGTCGCGCGTGAAGAGGACGACCGCGCACGTCACCGCTGACGGGGCCGGCTCGCGCCCGCGGGCTGGACGCCTGCGTGCTCTTCGGCGAGGGCGCGACGCAGGGACTCGTCGAAGGACAGGGGCTCGATCGCAAACGGGGCGGCCCCCGAGGCGTCCGTCACGACCGTCGCGGTCCGCAGGCCCTCCACGAGCGGTCGTGC
The DNA here is from genome assembly GCA_963743505.1 of uncultured Solirubrobacteraceae bacterium. Lineage (GTDB taxonomy): Bacteria > Actinomycetota > Thermoleophilia > Solirubrobacterales > Solirubrobacteraceae > Palsa-744. The sequence goes on from CAVUPZ010000006.1 coordinate 678,577, forward strand.
GACGTTCGTGTCCACGGGCGTGACGAGGCCCAGCCACAGCGCCGACAGCCATGGTGTGATCAGGGGCACGGGAATCTTCGGGCGCGGGCGGGTGCCCATCGCGATCGCCATCCGGTCCAGCATCTCGCCGTAGGCGAGCACGTCGGGACCGCCGACCTGGACCTCGCGTCCGAGCGACTCGGCGACCGTCGGCGCCCGCACGAGGTACTCGATCACATCGTCGATCGCGATCGGCTGGGTCGGCGTGCGCAGCCAGCTCGGAGCGAGCATCACGGGGAGTCGTTTGACGAGGTAGCGGAGCGTGCGGAAGGACTCGCTGCCCGCGCCGACGATCATCGCGGCGCGGAAGTACGTCAGCGGCGGCCCCTCGCGAGCGAGCGTCAGGGCCGTCTCGTGGCGGCTGCGGAGGTGATCCGACGTTGCCGCACGGCCGAGCCCGCCGAGGTAGACCACCCGCGCCACGCCCGCGGTGGCTGCGCTGCGGGCGAAGTTGACTGCGCCGGCCCGCTCCCGCTCGGCGTAGCCGCCCCCGTCGGCCATCGCGTGAACCAGGAAGTAGGCAATGTCGATGCCGTCGAACAGCCCCGCGAGGGTGGACGCGTCGTTGACGTCGCCGCGACGGACGTCGGCTCCGAGGCGGGTCAGCTCACCCGCCCGTGCAGGGTCCCGCACGAGACACCGCACGCGCGTTCCCGAGTCCAGCAGCGAGCGCGCAAGGCGACCGCCGACGAACCCCGTCGCTCCTGTGACGAGCGCTTCGATGGCCTCGCTCGTCAGCCGGGCCGCTCAGCGAGGTCCGGGCCGGTCGTGGTCGTCATCGTGGCCGCGGCGGGGCCGGCGATGACGCGCCGGACGAGCCCGGGGGCGAGGACCCGCATCGCCGCCGCGAGCCCGTAGGGCCTCGGCACGTAGCGCTCCGCGCGCCCGCCGAGGCCGGTCTCGCGAATCGCCTGTGCTGCCTTCTCCGGTGTCGAGACGACCCAACGGGTGAGGCCGCGGGCCGTCAGCTCGGCTTGGGGGAAGCCCTCGGTCGAGATGAACCCGGGCAGGACCAAGCCGACGTGCACCCCCGCCGCCCGCTCCTCGGCGGCGAGCGCGTCCGACCAGCCGGCGAGGGCGAACTTGGATGCGCTGTAGGCGCCGCTGCCGGCGCGTGCAACCCGTCCCGCGGTCGAGGCGACGTTGACGATCGCGCTCGGGGCGCTCGCGCGCAACAGCGGCAACAGCGCCTCGGTCAGCCGCAGCTGGGCGTCGAAGTTGATCTCCATCGTGCGGCGGACGTTCTCGTAGCCGCCGTCGGCGAAGCGCGCTCGCCAGGCTGCGCCGGCGTTGTTGACGAGCAGGTCGAGACGTCCGTGGCGTCCGAGCACGTGCTCGAGGACGCGGGCGGGGGCGTCGGCTGCGACCAGGTCAGCGGACAGGAACGACGTGTGCTCCCCGCCCAGCGACGCCGCCAGCGACCGCAGGCGGTCCTCGCGCCGGGCGACGAGGACGAGCTCGGCGCCGGGTTCGCGGGCAAGCAGCCGGGCGGTCGCTTCGCCGATGCCGCTTGAGGCCCCCGTGACGAGCATCACGCGCCGGCGTGGGGTTGGATTTGAGCTCGGTTGGGCCATCGGCGTACGCGGGAGCCGACCGCTGACCGGCGGGCGCCCGCTCCGGTTAGCCTTTCAGATCGCGACCCGATGAGCTCCACTGCATCCAGCGGCGCCGAGACCGAGCGCCCCGCGCACAAGCTACGGGCGCTCCAGCTCTTCAGCCGCCTGCCGGCCCGCTACGACCGGCTCTCGGCCGCCCTCAGCTTCGGGCAGGATCCGCGCTGGCGACGTGCCCTCGTCGCGGCGGCCGATCCGCGCCCCGGCGAGCGGGTACTCGACGTCGCCACCGGCACCGGGATGGTCGCCGCGGAGCTGCTCTCGCGCTGCGAGTGCTCGGTCGTCGGCATCGACCAGAGCGCGGAGATGCTGGCGGCCGCGAGGGCCCGCTTCGCCGGCGCGCCGCCTGGGCGGGCGGAGCTGATCGAAGGCGAAGCGGAGGCGCTGCCGTTCGCCGACGAGAGCTTCGACGCGCTGACGTTCACCTACCTGCTGCGCTACGTGGAGGACCCCGCCGCGACGCTCGTGGAGCTGGCACGAGTGGTCAGGCCGGGCGGACGGGTCGCGTCGCTCGAGTTCGGCGTGCCGGCGCGGGTGCCGGCGTACGCCGCCTGGCGGGCGTACACGGCCGTCGGCCTACCGGCGCTTGGCCGGCTGGCGTCGCGCGAGTGGTACGAGGTGGGGCGCTTCCTCGGACCGAGCATCCGCGGCTTCTACGCCCGCCACCCGCTCGAGGCGCTCCGTGGCTACTGGTTGGCTGCGGGGCTCGCGGACGTGCACGTACGGCCGATGAGCTTCGGCGGTGGCATCGTGATGTGGGCCCGCAAGGCCCCGGGCACCCCGCGCCCGGCGCCCGGCGCCGGCGGCGAGGACTGAGTCGCCGATGCGGACACCCACCGAGCGCCCGGCCTTCTACGCGCTGGCCGGTGGGCGCACCGCCGACCTGCTCACGCTCCTGCATCCGCCCTACACGGCGTGGCACCTCAGCTACTTCGCCCTCGGCGCCGCCGCCGCCCCGCACCTCTACGTCAACCGCCTGCTGTGGGGGCTCGCCGCGTTCGCCCTCGCCGTCGGGGTCGCTGCCCACGCGCTCGACGAGCTGCACGGCCGCCCGCTCGGAACTGGGCTGAGCGACCGCACCCTCTGGAGCCTCGCCGTGCTCGGCCTCGCAGGCGCGCTCGCGATCGGCGTCGCCGGCGTGCTCACGGTGTCGGTTTGGCTCCTCCCGCTCGTCCTCGCCGGCGGGCTGTTCCTGCCCGCCTACAACCTCGAGCTGCTCGGCGGGAGGTTGCACGGGGACGTCTGGTTCGCTGTCGGCTGGGGAGCGTTCCCGGCCTTCACCGGTTACTTCGTCAACGCCGAGCGGGTGGCTCTGCCCGGCGTGCTCGTGGCCGCGGGGTGCCTGGCGATGAGCGTCGCCCAGCGGCGGCTGAGCTCGCCGGCCCGCGAGCTGCGCCGGCGCACGCGTGCGGTCAGCGGCGTCCGCGTCGGCCTCGACGGCGAGTCCGAGCCGCTCTCGATCTCAGGCCTGCTCGCGCCGCTCGACGGCGCCCTCGCGGCGATGTCGGTGGCGATGGTCGTGCTGGCCGGCGCGCTCGTGGCCGCCCGCCTGTGATCGCCCCGCCGGGCGAGGAGGTGGCATCGTCACCAGCTCTCGCCGCCGCCGCGGTCGGTCGAGTCGAGCACGCGTGCGCCCGGCCCGGGGAGGAGCTCGCGGGCGTCCGGCGGCGGCGTGCGGCCCGGGGCGAACAGCCCGAGGACGTTGCCACCGAAGCCGCCGCCGACCAGGCGCGCGCCGCTCGCGCCGGCCGCGCGCATCCGCTCCACGGTCCGCTCGACCGCCGGCGTGCTCGCCGCGAACAGGTCTCGCAGGCTGGCGTGGCTTGCGTCGAGCAGGCGGCCGAGGGCTGCGAGGTCGTCGCTCCGCAGCGCCGCCACGGCCTCGAGCACTCTCACGTTTTCGCCCCGCACGTGCTCGGCGCGGCTGCGCAGTGGCTCGGGCAGGTCGGCGATTGCCCGCGCGTCGGCTTCTCGCAGCGAGGCCACCCCGAGCAGCTCGCACGCCCGCCGGCACTCGGAACGGCGCTCGTTGTAGGCGGAGCTAGCGTGGGTGTGTCGCTCGCCGGAGTCGAGAGCCGCGAGGCGCCACCCGTGCAGTCGCAGTGGGACGGGCTCGACGGTGAGGCTGCGGAAGTCGATCAGCAGCGCTGCGTCCGCCTGGCCGTAGAGCGAGGCGAGCTGGTCGAGCAGACCCGTCTGGGCGCCGGCCCAGTCTGCCTCGACACGGGAACACAGCTGCGCAAGGTGGGTGCGCTCGACGTGCTCGGCGTCAGCGCCCCCGAGCTCGATCAGGGCCAGGCAGAGGGCCACCTCGAGCGCTGCCGAGGACGACAGGCCCGACCCGGGGGGCACGTCACCCGCGATCTCCAGGGTCGCGGGGACGAGCGGGAAGCCGGCCTGCGCGAGCTCGGCCACGGCGCCGCGCACGTACGCCCTCCATCCCTCGACCGGGCGGGGCGGCGCGGCGAGGGGGAACTCGTCGCGCTCGTCGAGGTCGCGGGCGTGGGCCTCGATGGTCGCGTCGGCGTGGGCGTCGGCGTGGGCGTCCGGGTCGACGGGGTGGGCGATTGCGCTCACGGTGATGCCTTCCGTGATCGCGAACGGAAGCGCGAGGCCGGCGTTGTAGTCGGTGTGCTCGCCGATCAGGTTCGCCCGTCCAGGGGCGAACGCACGGGCCCGATCAGGCGGCACGGGCGATCGCCTCACGCAGCGCGGCGGCGGACTCCTCGGGCAGCATGTCGGAGATGAACGTGCCGGCGCCCTGCTCGGAGCCGGCCAGGAACTTGAGCTTCTCGGCGGTCCGCAGCGGCGGATAGAACTCGACGTGGAGGTGGCCCCGGCCGGCGCGCTGACCCGTGGGAGCCTGGTGGACCGCCATCACGTAGGGGAACGGCCGCGAGAACAGCGCGTCGTAGCCGCGGACCAGCCGCTGCAGGGAGACGCCCAGCAGGCTCAGCTCGGCGGCCGTGCAACGGAGCAGGCTCTCGCGGTGCTCGCGGAGCACGAGATGCACTTCGTAGCCCCAGCGCGCCGCGTAGGGCACGTAGGCGACAACGGCGTCGTTCTCGAAGATCACGCGGCGCCCGTCGCGGAGCTCCTCGGCCAGCAGGGCGCAAGGGGCGCACCCGCCGAGCCGCTCGTCGGCCGCGAGCTCGAGCGCGGGGACCGGGGGCAGGAACGGGAACCCGTAGATCTGGCCGTGGGGGTGGTGCAGCGTGACCCCGACCTCGACGCCGCGGTTTTCGAAGATGTAGACGTACTCCACGTCCGCCCGGGCGCCGAGCTCGAGGTAGCGGTGGCGCCACACCCACATCAGCTCCTCGGCCCGCTCGCCGGGGAGGGTCCCGAAGGACGCGTCGTGGTCGTCGGTGTACACGACCACCTCGGCGGCCCCTTGCGGGAACTCGAAGGCCGGGAAACGGTTGTCGAAGACCGCGATCTCGAAGGCGGGGAACGGGATCTCCGTGGGCTCCCCGCCGGGCCGGGTCGCGTCCAGGGGACAGTGGGCGCGGTCGGGCAGGAACGTCCGCTCCTGCCGGTGGATCGCGTAGTCGACCTGCTCGCCCCGCAGCTCGTTGAAGCGCAGCTGGGTCATCCGCCACGCCCGCGGTCGTCCTCGATCCGCTCGTAGAGCGTCAGCGCCCGACCGTCGTCTTTGACGTGGCGCATCACGCGCAGCGGGCCGAAGCGCTCGGTCCCTGCGGCGTCCGGAATCGGGGCGGCCGACGCGGCGGGCCCGACCGACGGGGGCGGCGAGAACGGGTCCTGCGGCTCGGCAGGCATCGCCTGGGAGCGTATACCGGCGCTCTCTCGTTGCGCGCTTCGGGGCGGTCCTCGCGACCGTTCAACGGCGGTTGACTCCCGTCCGGGGTATCGACAAGGTAGTGTCCGATGTTGCATAGAACTGTGTGGCAAGCCTCTGCAAATAAGTCGGATGGAGGAGGACCTTGATGTCGGATATCGACCAGGCCCACGAAGCGGTGGAGCGGCTGGACTACCACGACGAGAAGAGCGGGCGACCTGGCTTCGACCGGCGTACGTTCCTCCGGCGCACGGCGCTGACCGGTGTCGCGGCGGGATCCGTGAGCACGATCCTGAGCGCGTGCGGCAGCAGCGCCTCGAGCGGCAGCAGCGGCGGCTCGGAAGCCGAGTTCGGCGCCCACAAGACGTACAAATTCGTGTTCGTCAACCACGTCACCACGAACCCCTTCTTCACGCCGACCCAGTACGGGGCCGCCGACGCCTGCAAACTGTTCGGTTGCACCTATCAGTGGACGGGCTCGGAAAGCAGCAACGTCAACCAGATGGTCAACGCGCTCAACAGCGCCGTCACCGGCGGGGCGGACGGGATCGCCGTCGCCCTGATCGACCTGCACGCGTTCAACGCCCCGGTCGAAGCCGCGATCAAGGCTGGCATCCCGGTCGTCGCCTACAACGCCGACGCGCCCGGAAACGCGCGCCTGTCCTACATCGGCCAGGACCTCAAACTGGCCGGCGAAGAAATGGGCAAACGCATCGTCGAAGCGGTCCCCTCGGGCGACGTGGCCCTGTTCATCGCCACGCCTGGGTCGGCCAACCTGCAGCCCCGCATCGAAGGGGCGGAAAAGGCGATCAAGGCGTCGGGCAAGCCGATCACGATCCACACCATCGCCACCGGCGCCGCCGTCCCGGCCGAGGAATCGACGATCCAGGCCTACTGGCTCGGTCACACCGAAACCAAGGGGATGTACGCCGTCGATGGGGGCAGCACGGAAAGCCTCGCGAAAGTGATGCAGAAGAACGGCCTGCCCGCCAAAGGCGTCAAGGCCGGCGGCTTCGACCTCACGGAAGCGACGCAGAAACTGCTCCAGGAAGGGAACATCGAATTCACGATCGACCAGCAGCCCTACCTGCAGGGCTTCGTCCCGGTCCAGCAGCTGTTCCTCTACAAGGTCTCCGGAACGCTCACGGGTATGGCCGACACGGACACCGGGCTGAAGTTCCTGAACAAAGAAACCGTCGCTCCGTACGTGAAAACGAAAACACGCTACGAGGGCACATCCTCGGCCGTGGTCGTGGTCTCCTAGCGGCGGCCGGAGCGGGAGCTCCTATCGTGGCCAGCGTGGCCGGAAGCCCGACCTCGCACGACCCATCGGCCGGCCCGGCGCATGCGCGCCGGGCCGGGCCGACCGGGCGGGCGATCCTCGAGCGGCTGATCTCGCTGCGCGAGGGCAGCATCATCGTCGTGACGGTCGTCACGGCGATCTACTTCGCCCTGAACACGAGCAGCTTCTTCACCGCCACCAACTTCGAAACGCTGCTCCCCTACTTCGCGCCGTTCGCGATCCTCGCCGCGGGCGAGGTGTTCGTGATGATCCTCGGGGAGATCGACCTCTCGATCGGGGCGCTGTACCTGTTCGCCCCGATCCTGTTCTACAAGCTCGACAGCTCCCTCGGTCTTGGCCTGGTGCCCTCGGTGCTCGTCGCCCTGCTCGTCTGCATGGGCGTCGGCGCCATCAACGGCTTCTTCGTCGCCGTCGTCGGCATCAGCTCGTTCGTCACGACGCTTGGAATGCTGTTCACGTTCGAGGGCCTGTCCCTGATCATCTCGAAAGGGACGCCCGTCGCCACCCCGGGCGCGGCGCTGCACACATCGACCGTGCAGGTCACACACGTCGTCAACGGCCATACGGTCACGTTGCCCGAACAGGTCAACCACATCAGCACTTTCGCCAAAATATTCGGCGGCGGCACGTGGTCTGAGCTGATCTGGGCCCTCGCGATCGTCGCCGTGCTCCAGGTCGTGCTCACTTTCACCCGCTGGGGTCTGTACACGGTCGCGATCGGCTCGAACAAGCTCGGGGCCGCCGAGGCGGGTGTGCGGGTGAAGCTGGTCATGATCCGCAACTACGTCCTCTGTGCCCTCACCGCCGGGCTCGTCGGGATCTTCGAGGCCGTCCGCGCCGCCACCGTGCAGCCAGATCCGGCGGGGGCGAACGAAATCCTGTTCCTCGCGATCGCCGCCGGCGTGATCGGCGGGACGCTGCTGACGGGAGGTTCCGGCACGGTCGTGGGCGCCCTGATCGGGGCCCTGTTCCTCGGCATCCTCAAGGAGGGGCTGATCCTGCAGGGCATCAACGCCAACTACCTGCTCTTCTACACCGGGCTCGCGGTGATCGTCGCGATGACCGCGAACGTGTACGTCAGCCGCGCGCGCAGGGGGCATGCAGGCGGTGGCTGACACGCACACAGATGTCGTACCCCCGAACAGCGCGCCGGACGACGTCCTGCGGGTCGAACACATCGCCAAGCGCTTCGGCCCGGTGACGGCGTTGCGCGATATCAACCTCCACCTGCGCAAGGGCGAGGTCCTCGGCCTGCTCGGCGACAACGGCGCCGGCAAGTCGACCCTGATCAAGATCATCTCCGGATTCCAGAAGCAGGACTCCGGGCAGATGTTCCTCCACGGCCAGCCGTACGCGCCGCGCAGCGTCGACGACGCCCGCGCGAAAGGGATCGACACGGTCTACCAGGACCTCGCGCTGATCGACGAACTCTCCGTCTACCACAACCTGTTCCTGCGGCGCGAGCGGGTGCACCGACCACTGCCCCTGCTCGCGAACGCCCAGATGAAGCGTGAAGCCCGGGCGGCGCTCGACGAGATCGGCATCAACATCCCCCGCATCGACGTCGCGGTGGCGCGGCTGTCGGGTGGCCAGCGCCAGGCGATCGCGGTCGCCCGCACCGTCAACTCCGACGCCGACATCATCCTGCTCGACGAGCCCCTCGCGGCGATGGGGGCGAAAGAGGGCGCGCAGATCCTCGACCTCGTGGCCCGTCTCAAGGCCGAGGGCAAGGTCTCGATCATCATGATCCTCCACAACTACGTCCACGTCCTGCAGGCATGCGACCGCGTCAGCATGATCCAGGACGGCGTGATCGCCCTCGACAAGCCGACGGCGGAGACCTCCGTCGAGGAGCTGACCGACATCGTCGTCAACGAGTACAGGCGGGCGCGCGAAGAAAGCCATCGCGAAGAGGAAGCCGCCGCTCAGGGCTGAGCGGAAAGCCGCGGGGGAGGCACCCGGCTCACGCCCGACGAACGTTCCCAGGAACTGCAGCTAGCGGCGTCCGAGCAGGCGCTCGATGTAGGGGCCGAGGAGCGTGGCGACCGAGTCCGCGGTCATGCTCGCGGGCCCTTTCGGCAGGGCCGCGTAGCTGATCGCCAGCCGCACGAGGCACTCGCTCAAGAGCTCTGCGTCTGGCCTTTTCACCAGCGGCCAACCTTCGACGATGATCTCGGTCAGGCGCTCGGCAGCCCCGGCCACGAGCGGCTCGCCGTGTGTGGTGAACAACACGAGCAGTCCCTCCGCCCCGTCGCCCTCGACCATCGTCCGCACGAGCGGGTTCTCCGCGGCCGCGGTCAGGAACACGTCGAAGGCCGCAGACAGCGCCGTGGCCGGGTCGGCAAGGTGGGCCCTGACGGCATCCTGGACCGATAGCAGGAAGCGCTCCGCCTCACGCAGGACGAGCGCCTGTGCGAACTCGTCCCGGGAGCCGAACTCCTTGTAGAGCGTCTGTCTGCTGACGCCGGCCGTCCGGGCCACATCGGCCATCGTGATGTCGGCCCAGCGGCGCTCCTGCAATTCGTCGCACGCGGCGTCCAGAAGCGTGTTGCGCAGCAGCTCCCTGGCTGCGAGCGAGTAGGGGAGGCGATCGCGGGTCGTATCGGCCATCGGTTGGGGCGAGGTCGGGCGCGGGCGTAACGCTCACTCGTCCGGCTCGAAATCGACCTTATCGCGAACCCCGCAGTCCGGGCACGCCCATTGGTCTGGGATCTCGACCCACGGGGTCCCGGGGGCGAAGCCCTCTCGAGGGTTGCCGTCCTGCTCGTCGTAGACGTAGCCGCAGACGGGACAGCGGAAGCGGCTCATCGGTCCGCGGCCACGCGCGCAAGCCGGCGGCGCGCGCGCGGGCTCACGTTGGCGCGCCGGAGGTCGCCGTCGTAGTGGGCGAGCACGCGCGGATCCATCACCCGCCGCCATAGCGGCGGCACGACTGCCAGCACGATCATGCCGGCGTAGCCGGTCGGCAGCTGGGGAGCCTCCGAGATGTGTCGCAGGGCCTGATAGCGGCGGATCGGGTTGGCGTGGTGGTCGGAGTGGCGCTGGAGGTGGTAGAGGAGCACGTTGGAGGCGGCGCTGTTGCTGTTCCAGGAGTGCTCCGGACGGGTGCGTTCGTAGCGGCCGTCCTCGCGGCGCTGGCGCAGCAGGCCGTAGTGCTCGAGGTAGTTGACCACCTCCAGCAGGCAGAAGCCGAGGACGGATTGGATCAGCAGGTAGGGGAGCACGACAATGCCAAACGTCGCCACCAGCACCGCGTACAGGACCGCCGTCATCGCCCACGCTGTGAGGATGTCGTTGCGGTAGGTCCACGGCGAGGAGCTCTGGCGATCGAGGCGCACGCGCTCGAGCTCCCACGCCGAGCGCAGGCTGCCGAGGACGGTACGGGGCAGGAACGCGTAGAAGGCCTCGCCCAGGCGGGCGCTCGCCGGATCCTCGGGCGTGGCCACTCGAACGTGGTGCCCCCGGTTGTGCTCGATGAAGAAATGCCCGTAGCCGCTCTGGGCGAGCGCGACCCTGCTGAGCCAGCGCTCGCTGCTGGCGCGCTTGTGTCCGAGCTCGTGGGCGGTGTTGATGGCGATCCCGCTCACCATCGAGACGGTCAGCGCGAGGCCCACGCCTTCGAACGTCGAGAGGTGACCGTGCGACCACAGCCAGCAGGCGAGCACGAGGCCGGCGTACTGGATCGGCAGGTACAGGTAGGTGCACCAGCGGTAGTAGCGATCCCGTTCGAGCCACTTGATCACGCTGTCGGGAGGGTTCCTCGCGTCCATCCCGGCCATCAGGTCGAGCAGCGGGAAGATCCCGAACACGAGCAACGGCCCGTAGTACCAGAGGATCCCGGCGCCGGTGGCCCGGACGAGGCCCCAGGTGATGAACGGGAGCGTGGGCACGATCAGCCCGAGCAGCCAGGCGTAGCGCTTGGGGTCCCGCCAGGCGATGGGGAGCTCATCCGCCGAGCGCTCGATCGCGACCTGCTCGGCGGTTTCGGGCGCTGCTGAAGCGGACACGGGGAGCCTCCTACGTCTCGTTTGCCTGCCCTGGCCACTTTACAGACAGTGGGTGGTTTGTCAACTAGGCCGACAGATGCGGCACCGACGTCCAGTGCTCCGCGCTAGTCCTCCGGTGAAGGGGGAGAACGGGGCGCCTGGACGAACACCTGCCAGATAGGCCAACCGGCCTAGCTACACTCGGGGCCCGCCGCCGTCGGCGGCCCCGGAGCGCTCAGCGAGGGTGACATGGCGACTTCATCAGAAGCCCACAGTGGTCGATTCTCTCGGCGCCCGACGGTGCCGATCGTGGCGGGTGTGATCGCGCTCGCGCTGCTCCCCCTCGCCCTCGGCGTCTATCTCTATGACCGCTCCCAGCGGGATGTCGTGGCCAACGGCGTCCAGGCCGACGGCGTGCAGATCGGCGGCCTGAGCGCCGCTGCCGCCCGCGCCAAGCTCGACCGCGAGCTCGTCTCGCGGCTCGATCAGCCGGTGACGGTGTTCGTGGGCGATCACCGCTGGACGCTCGACCCGCGTCAGGCCGGGGTCTCGGTGGACGTCGCGGGGATGGTCCGCGAGGCGATCGCCGCGAGCCGAGAAGGATCGATCCTCTCCCGCACCGCGAGGAACCTGTTCGGTGGCAGCCTCGACCAGACGATCCCGCTCCGGGTCAGCTACTCGCATGGCACCGTCCGCGGCCTCGTGCATAAGATCACAGCCGCCGTCGACCGGACGCCACGCGATGCGACCGTTGAAGCGAGCGCCGAAGGGCTGCGGACGGTCCCGAGCGCAGACGGCATCACCGTAGAGTCTGCCGTCCTCGGGTCACGGATCGATCGCGCGATCGTGGGGCTCACGCCGACTCGTACCGTCCATGTCCCCACCCACTCGAGCCGCCCGGCCGTCACGACTGCGAACCTCGCCGCCCGCTACCCGGCCTACATCGTGGTCGACCGCTCGGCCTTCAGGCTCCGTTTCTACAACCACCTGAAACTAGAACGGACGTATGAAATCGCCGTCGGCATGGAAGGGCTCGAAACGCCCGCCGGGCTGCACAAGATCGAATGGGAGCAGGTCGACCCGCCGTGGTACGTGCCCAAAAAAGCGTGGGCGGGATCGCTCGCGGGGACCGTCGTCCCGCCTGGCCCCTCGGATCCCCTGAAGGCTCGATTCATGAGCTTCGACGGTGGCGCCGGGATCCACGGGATCGACCCCAGCGAGTACTCCTCGATCGGCCACGATGCCTCGCACGGCTGCGTGCGCATGCGAATCCCGGACGTGATCGGCCTGTACGCCAAATCGCCGGTGGGGACGCCGGTCTACATCATCTAGGACTGCCCCCGGGCGCTTCGGGGGGGCGTCGGCGCCGGGGCGCTCAGACGCCCGGAGGCCGGCGCGACTCCCGGTATTCCCGGTTCTGGATGCGCTCGCCGCGGATCTGGATCGCGACGTAGATCAGGATCAGGTTGACGATCACGCCGATGCCCCCGAACGTGACGATCAGGCCGAAGGTCTTCACGAAGGCTTCGCTGGCGGCGAGGATCACGATGGCGCCAGCGTACCAACGCTCACGGTCCCCCGTGTCGTAGCCTACGATGCAGCCCACCCGCGCTCCCGGGCGGGGGTGACGCCGCGCAGGCGGCGGACGAGCGCCAGGAGAGGTGCCGGAGCGGTTGAACGGGCGCGACTGGAAATCGCGTAACGGGGGTCAACCTCGTTCGAGGGTTCGAATCCCTCCCTCTCCGTGCAGGGCTGCTGTGTCTCTCCGCCCTCCGACTGGCGCGCACACGTGTGCGGTGGACGTCGAGAGCGCAGCTTGCTAAGGACTCGACGAGCAGCGATGCGTCTCGCTCAGCGCGAGCACAAGCTCACGAATCGAGTTCGCGACCCGATCGGTTGAAATCTCGTGCCCGCCGTCGAACAGCTCCAGTGTGTGCGCGACCCCCAGGCGCGAGAACTCGTCCGCTAGAGCCCGAGCACCCAGGTCGAGAAAGAACTCGTCTCGTCGCCCGGCGTCGAGGTAGACCCGTGTCATCGATCGCAGCGCGTCGGCGTGAGTGTGGGCCATGCGGACCGGGTCGAACTCGAGCCAGCGGCTCCAGATCGGCTCGACGGGACGCCCGGTCGCCATATCGAATGGCATCAGCGCCTCACCTGGCCGCTGTGGATCTGGTGTATACGCGCATGCCGTGCCGTAGGCCGCGAACAGGACCGACGCCTCGGACCAATTTGCGATCGAGACCTGCTGGCGAAAGACGCTCCAGGATCCGTCGAAGCGATCACGCAGTTCACGCGCGGCCGTCGGGAACAGCGGCTGGTAGCAGCACTCGAAGAGGGCATCGCCGGCGTGCGAGGCGAGGGCTCCGAACAGGTCGGGCCTCAACATGCAGAGCGTCAACGCGCCGAACCCGCCCGACGACCTACCCGAGACGCCGCGGCTCTCGCGGCGCCGGCGCGTCGGATAGCGAGCGTCGATGAACGGGACAATCTCATCGCACACGTAATCCAGATAGCGGCCCGTCCCCGGCGAGTTCAAGAACTGCGACGTTCCGCAGGATGTTGAGGCGTCGACGAACACGACTAGTGCGGGCGGGCACCCGCCGCGGGCGAACATGCGGTCCATCAGCTCGACCACGGTCGGTTCCGGGGCGCAATCGAGCCATTCGTTCAGCTGCCCCGCGAACCCCTGAAGCAGGTACACGGACGGCAGCTGCCGATCGTGCTCGCCACGATCGGCAGGCGAATACACGTAGAGGGGGCGCCGCGCGGGGTCGCCCAAGGGGTTGCCCACGAGCACCTTGGAATGAATGACGAGGCGCTCCAGCCGACCGGCCAGGGAGTGAGCCCACCCGGCGACCTCCTCAACCTCGTCCGTACTCACGCCCGGCACGCTAGCGCGCGTTGCACCGGACGCCCGCTACGAGGCCCGTCATGCTTGGGCAGAGTGCAGCCGCGTCCCCCACCGGTGGGCGGGAGACCGGCCGTACAGGTTGCCCATCTCGACATAGTCTGGCGACGTGAGGATCGACACCGACCCGACCCGGCCCCCCCGTCCGGGCGATCCCCCCGACCAGGATCGTCTAGGCGGACTGCGCTGGGTGCGGCGGACCCGGGGCGCATTGACGGCGCGCGAGCGCCGGCGGCTGCTCGCCGCGATCGCTCTCGGACAGTGGGAGAACGCTCTCGGGCGGGCGAAGCTCGCCCTCGGCCGTCTGCCCGCAGCCGCCGGCAACATCGACGTGCGTACGTTCACCCCGCCCGACACGCCGCTCGCCCGGGAGGCCGAGAGCGCGTGCGCCGAGCAGCCCGAGGCGATCGCCGGCCACTCCTACCGGACGTGGCTGTTCGGGCGCGCGCTCGCCGAGCTCGATCGTAGCGAGCTCGACATCGAGCTGTTCTACTGCGGGGCGCTCGTGCACGACTACGGGATCGCTCAGCCCACGCCGGGTCGCGATTTCACCCTCGCCGGCGCCGAGCGCGCGCTCGCCTGCGCCACGAGCGCCGCGGTCGCCGAAGAGCGAGCTGAGCTGATCGCGGACGCCGTCTGCGTCCACACGACCCCGGGTGTCTCCCGCGCGCGCGACGGCGCCCTCGGCTGCTATCTGCAGTGGGGGGCGATGGTCGACGGCGCCGGACTGCGCATGTGGGATGTCTCGCCAGCGAACGTGAGCGAGGTTCTGCGCCGCCATCCACGACACGACTTCAAGCGTCAGCTCGCCGAGCTGATGCGAGCGGAGGCTGCCGCCGTCCCCCGCGGGCGCTTCGGTCTGCTCGTCCGCTGCGGCGTGCGCCTGGCCGTGCGGATGGCGCCGTTTGAGGACTGAGTCTTCGCCGCTGACGCGTTCGCCCGGCTCAGTGGTCGGGAGTCCAGCCGGAGAGTCCGTCCCACGCGTCGGCAAGCGTCTCGCCGGAGGCCTTTGGCGAGTCGGGGCGGGCGCTCCACAGTCCGCCGGCCACGATCGCAAGCGAGCTGAGGAGGGCGAGCCAGATCCCCCAGCTCGCCGAAAGCGTGAACACTTCCTGCTGCTGAGCAGGCGGATCGACGATCCTGAATCCCACGAGCACGCTCGCCACGGCACCGACGAGGGCGACCTGGCCTCCTGTGAGCTGCATCGGTTCCGAGGCGCCGGCGAGCCGCAGCAATGCGGCCAGGAAGGCCACGGCCGCGAGCACCAACAGGATGATGTTGATGTACTTGAGCGCCTGATGCCCGCTGACGGTGCCGAGCTGATGGCCCGCGAGCGCGCCGAATCCCGCGGTCAGCGTCCGGGCCTGCCCCTGGAGGGCCGCGTTGCCGTACTGTGCCGCGAGGCTGTCGACCGTTTGCTGCGCCGTTGCGAGGCCGCTGGAGGTCAGCGAGAACGCGTACCACGGAAGGAACACCGAAACGGCGAGCACGGCGGCCCCTACCGTCGCGAGAAGTGACCCGTATCGGAGGCGTTCGGCCGGCATCGCACGGACTGGATCGGAGCGGAGCCGTCGGAGCTTGAGCCATGCTCCGAGCGATCGCATATGGTCCGCCTCGTGCCATCGACTCGGCTGACGGGGAAGGTCGCCCTGATCACCGGGGCAGCAGGGGGGATCGGCGCGTCCGCGGCAGGCGCGATGGCAGAGCAGGGCGCCACCCTGGCGCTGACCGACGCCGATGGGGCGGCCGTGCGGCGGGTCGCCGAGGAGCTCGACCACGCGGCGTCCTCCCGCCCTCACGACGTGACGAGCGAGACGGACTGGGCCGACGTGACCTCGTGGGTGCTGGAGCTCCACGGCCGGGTGGACGTGCTCGTCAACAACGCCGGCGTGTTCCTCGCAGGGCCCCTCGGCGAGACCTCCGTCGAGGACTTCCGTCGCGTCCTGGATGTCAATCTGACCGGCGTGTTCCTCGGGATGCGCGCGATCGCACCCGTGATGGCCGAGCAGGGGTCGGGGTCGATCATCAACGTGTCCTCCCTCGCGGGGCTCATCGGCAGCCCCTACCTGTCGGCCTATGCGGCCAGCAAGTGGGGCGTGCGCGGGATCACGAAAGTCGTCGCGAAGGAACTCGCACCGGCTGGCGTGCGGGTCAACTCCGTTCACCCGGGCCAGATCGACACCGACATGAACACGCGCCAGCGAGAAGCGACCCCCGAGCTGATCGACCGGCTGATCCGGGCGATACCGCTGAAGCGGATCGGCGCCCCCGAGGAGGTCGCCCAGGCGCTCGTCTACCTCGCCGCCGACGAGAGCCTCTACGTCACCGGCTCGGAGCTCGTGATCGACGGTGGCGTGAGCGCGTGAGCGGGTCCGGCTAGGGGACGATCACGTTGCCGGGATCGGGCCGCAGCTGCGTCGGCGCCTGACCGTAGTCGGCGAACGGCCCGTCCCGCTCTGCAACCACGGCCCGGACCCCCTCGCGCTCAGCCTTCTCGATGAACGCAAGCGCATCGGGGGTGTTGCGCATCAGCCCGTCGAGGATCGGCCCGAGCGTCTGGGTGGCCGCGAGGCCCATGCTCTCGTACGCCTGGTTGACGACCAGCTTCATCGCGGCGAGCTGGGAGGAGGGGATACGGCAGAGGTCCGCGGCCAGGCCGGCGACGGTCCGCTCGAGGTCGGCGAACGGGACGGCGACGTTGATCAGCTCGATCGCGGCGGCCTCGCGGCCGCCCAGGGGTCGACCGGTCAGGGCGTGGTACTTGGCGCGGGCGAGGCCGAGCCGGTAGATCCACATTCCCGACAGGTAGGACCCCCACATGCGGCTGTAAGGAGTTCCGATCACGGCATCCTCGCTCGCGACGACAAGGTCGGCGGAGAGGGCGAAGTCGCTGCCGCCTCCCACGCACCAGCCGTGAACCTGGGCGATCACCGGCTTGGGAGTGCGCCATACGCTCATGAACTTCTGCGTGGGCGAGAGCTGGGGGGCGGTCGCCATCGCGAAGTCCTTCCCCGGGTCCCAACGGCCATCGGTCTCCAGCGCCTCGCCCCAGTGACGGAAGCCTTCGCCGAAGTCATAGCCGGCGCAGAATGCCCGCCCTGCCCCGCGCACGACGATCACCTTCACCTCGGGGTCCCGGGTCGCCTCGCCGACTGCACGCTCGACCTCGTCCGGCATCGGCGGGACGATCGTGTTGAGGGACTCGGGCCGATTCAGCGTGATCGTCGCGACGGCCTCGGCGCGGCCGTAGAGGATCGTCTCGTACTCGTGGTCCATCGCGCCTCCTCGCAGGCCCGCGCGCGCTGGGGTGCCGCCGGGGAGGGGACGATAGCGAACGGCGCGGGGCGCCCGCACCCGCCATACGCTCTTCTTAGGAGGCCATCAGCGGCCTCTTAGGAAGCCCCTTCATGCTGAGTCCGTTGCGCCAGTCCGCCCCGACCCGACGCCTCCTCGCGAGCGCGATCTCGCTCGCGGCGCTCGCCGCGGTGACGGCGCCGCCGCCGGCACTGGCGGCCCCGGAAGTGAGCGGCAACTGGTCGGGCTACGCCGCCCGGCCTCTCGCCGGCGCCAACGGCTCGTTCAGCAGCGTCTCGGGCCTGTGGCGGCTGCCCACCGCGAGCTGCGCCGCCGGCCGCGAAAGCTCCGTCGGCGTGTGGGTCGGCCTCGGCGGCTACAGCGCAAGGTCGCCGGCACTCGAGCAGATCGGCAGCTCGATCGAATGCACCCACGCCGGCCGGGCGGTCTACTCGAGCTGGTTCGAGCTCGTGCCCTCGCCCCCGATCGCCGTCCACGTCGCCGCCCACGCCGGCGACGAAATCGCCGCCTCGGCGACGGTGCGCGGTCGCGACGTCACCCTGCGCATGCGCGACCTCACCACCGGGGCGCGCTTCGCGGTCACGCGGCACCCTGCGGCGATCGACGCCTCCTCGGCGGAGTGGATCGTGGAGGCGCCTTCGGTGTGCCTCGGAGCCGGGGGCTGCCGGGTGCTGCCGCTGGCGGACTTCGGCAGTGCCGCGTTCCTGAGCGCGTCGGCAACCGCGGTTGGACACACGGGCGCCCCGACGGACACGCGCTGGTCGGCGACGGCACTCGAGCTACGTGAGCTGCAGCGGGCCGCCGCGGGCCAGAACCCATCGGACGCCACGGTCGCGAACCTCGTCACGGCGACACCGTCGGCGCCTTCGCTCGCCGGCGGCTCGTTCTCGGTCACGTGGAGCTCCCGTTCCGTCAGCGCCGCCTCCGTGCCCTCCGAAGGCGGACCGGTGTTCGAAGGACGGCCTGCGCAGGAGAGCCTGAGCCGCTGAGATCCTCCTCGGGCGAGCAGGGCGTTGCGTCACTGATGCAAGAATGTCGCCGATGCGAACCGCCTCCCAGCCGGCCAGACCACGCGTGGGGGACGTCCAGGTGATCGCGCTGTGAGCGTCGCGCCGATGCGGGAGGCCGTCATCTGCGAGCCGCTGCGCACCCCCGTCGGGCGTTTCGGGGGAGTGTTCCGCGACGTACCAGCGACCGTGCTCGCGAGCAGCGTGATCGGGGCGATCGTCGAGCGCACCGGCCTGGCCGGCGGCGACGTCGACGACGTCCTGATGGGCCAGTGCTATCCCAACGGCGAGGCCCCTGCGATCGGCCGCGTGGCGGCGCTCGACGCGGGGCTGCCGGTGGACGTGCCGGGCCTGCAGATCGACCGCCGCTGCGGGTCGGCGTTGCAGGCCGTGATCAACGGGTGCATGCAGGTCCGCAGCGGCGCGTCGGAGCTCGTGCTCGCGGGGGGAGTCGAGAGCATGAGCCAGGTGGAGCTCTACTCGACCGAACTGCGCTGGGGCGCCCGCAGCGGCGGCGCCCGACTCGACGATCGCCTCGCACGTGCGCGTGTGACCGCCGGCGGCGCGATGCACCCAGTCCCCGGCGGGATGCTCGAGACCGCGGAGAACCTCCGTCGTGAGTACGGCATCGGACGGGAGGAGCAGGACGAGCTCGCACTGCGCTCCCACGCACTCGCCGTCGCCGCTCAGCAGGACGGTCGCTTCGCCGAGGAGATCGTCCCGGTCCCCGCTGGGGACACGTTCGTCGACCGCGACGAGCATCCCCGTCCGGACGCGAGCCTGGAGGCGCTCGCGAGGCTGCGGCCGGTGATGGCTGCCCAGGACGACCAGGCAACCGTGACGCCCGGCAACTCCAGCGGCCAGAACGACGGCGCGGCCATCTGCATCGTCACCCACCCGGCCCGGGCCGCAGAGCTCGGCCTGCGGCCGCTCGGCCGGCTGGTGTCATGGGCGGTCGCCGGCGTACCCCCGGAGACGATGGGGATCGGGCCCGTACCGGCAAGCGAGCGCACGCTCGAGCGGGCGGGGATGTCGCTGCGGGAACTCGACCTGATCGAGCTGAACGAGGCGTTCGCCGCCCAGGTCCTCGCAGTGCTGCGGGAGTGGCAGCTGCCAGACGGCCTCGCGCGCGTGAACGTCAACGGGTCGGGTATCTCGCTTGGGCATCCCGTCGGCTGCACCGGGGCGAGGATCCTGACGACGCTGCTGCGCGAGATGGACAGGCGGGGCGCCCGCTACGGGCTCGAGACGATGTGCATCGGGGGCGGGCAGGGGCTCGCAGCGATCTTCGAGCGCGTCGAGTCCTAGCTGCCGATCGGCCGGCCGAAGGCGGAGAGCATCGCCTCGACGATCTGCGGCCCCCGGTCCTCCTGCAGGAAGTGGGCCGCCCCCTCGATCCGGACCTGCTCCCCTGCCGTCGGCAGCAGCGAGGTGAAAACCTCGCCCGACTGGGGAAACGGGAAGACGGGGTCGCTGTCGGAGAAGGCGACGAGGGCCGGCTTGCTCCATTGCGAGAGCTCCTCCTGCACAGCGGCCATCTCGCTCGCCCCCGGGTCCGCCGCGCTCAGCGGCACGAGCAGCGGGAACCGTTGCGCGCCCGCCTTGCTCTCGGCCGTCGGGAACGGCGCCTCGTAGCCCGCGATCACGTCCGGGCTCAGCTCGGTGGTCGTGGCCCCCTGCATGATCATCCCGATCGGGAGATCAGGTGTGCGCTCGGCGAATTCCCTCCACGCCATGAAGCCCTTGCTCACACGGCCGGTGAACAGTCCCGTGTTCATGACCACCAGCCTTCCCACGCGATCCTCGTGCTCGGCTGCCCAGCGCAAGCCGATCGGGCCGCCCCAGTCCTGGACGACGACCGTGACGTCCTCGAGCTCGACCTCGTCGAGGTGCCGGCTGACGTGCTCGACGTGGCGCTCGTATGTGTACCAGGCCTGGTCCGTCGGCTTGTCCGAGCGGCCGAACCCGACGAGATCCGGGCAGACCACGCGGTGCCCGGCGGCGACGAGGGCGTCGAGCATGTGCCTGTAGAGGTAGCTCCAATCCGGCTCGCCGTGGAAGCAGAGCACGGTCGGCCCCGAGCCCTCGTCGAGGTGATGCAGGCGCAGCCCGTCAACCTCCACGTAGTGAGGCTCGTAGGGATAGCCGGAGAGGTTCGCGAAGCGCTCGTCCGGGGTCCGGAAGACAGCGGTCATGGGTTGTCCTTTGTCGTGGTTGGACATCGTGCCGAGACGGGCGCCCCGCGCGTCGGCCGGGCCGCCCGGGCACGCTAACCGATCGCCTCCGACGTCGCGACGCGCGCCGTCAGGACGCCGACGCTCCCGGCCCCACGGATAGCGTTGGGCCTATATGTGGATCCAGCGCGAGCTCGTGCTCGAGTCCCGGCCGCGGGGCTTTCACCTCGTGACCGGCGAGGTGCTCGCCGCGCTGCCGGAGCTGGCAGAGGTCTCCCTGGGGCTTCTGCACCTGCTGCTCATGCACACCTCGGCGTCGCTGACCCTGAACGAGAACGCCAGCCCCGATGTGAGGAGGGACTTCGAGACGTGGTTCGACAGAGCCGTCCCGGAAGGCCGCGGGCTGTGGACGCACACGCTCGAGGGTGCGGACGACATGCCCGCCCACGTCAAGGCCTCCCTGCTCGGTCCGACCCTCACGCTGCCGGTCCGCCGCGGCGGCGTCGTGCTCGGGACGTGGCAGGGGATCTACCTGTGCGAGCACCGCAACAGCGGCGGGTCTCGCTCGATGACGGCGACGCTGTGCGGGGAGCCACGGGATTGAGGCCCGCGGTCCTCGAGCGGCGCCGATGAGAGTTCTGGGATGGAGCAGGCGGGGGCGTCGCCCAGGGGGCAATATGGGCCCATGAGGAGGCCGTCCACCTTTCAGGGACTGCTCGCCGCCGCGGCGCTGCTCGCGGGGGTGGCCGCCGCGGGGGGCTGCGGAGGTCAGTCAAGCGCGAGCGCCGGGGGGTCAGACGTCACGGCGAGCACGCCCCGCTCCTCCCCGGCGGCGTCGACACGGACGACGGGGCGCACTGCCACAGCGGCCGGCACGGGCACCGCCGCCGTGACGCCGGCTCCCGCGACGCGTCCGCGTCCGCCCGCCGCGCCGGTCGTCGCGCTGCCGGGCGCCGTGGGCAGCAGCTGGAGCGTCCTCGCAACGCTCGATGGCCGGCCTGCCGCCTGGATCGCGCAGCGCTCGGGCCTCACGCTGATGCGCTTCGACCAGCACCTCGTGCGCCTGGCCCTGCACAGCGGCTCGCAGGAACCGGGCGGGAGCGGGTGGCGCTATGGCGACCGCATCGGCCCGATGGAGATCCATCACGTGATCGCCGGCTTCAACGGGGGCTTCAAGCTCAGCTACGGCTCGGTCGGCTTCTTCGCGAATGGCCGCACCGCCGTCCGCCTGTCTGCCGGCCTCGGCTCGATCGTGACGTATGCGGACGGAAGCACCCAGATCGGCGCCTGGCACGAGGGCGTGCCGCAGCGCGGCAAGCCGATCGCCTCGGTGCGCCAGAACCTGCGTCTGCTCGTCGATCACGGCCGCGCAGCGGCGACCGTCGAAGGATGCGTGACCGAATGCTGGGGCCAGACGATCGGGCACGGCACGATCGTGGCCCGCTCGGCGCTCGGGATCGACGCCCAGGGCGACCTCGTGTGGGCAGCCGGTGAGACTCTCTCCCCCGCTGACCTCGCGAACGGTCTCCTCGCCGCCGGCGTCCAACGAGCCGTCGAGCTCGACATCAACCCGTTCTGGGTTGCGGGCTATGTCTATGAGCACCACCCGGGCGGGCCCTCCGCCGTTCCCGTCGTGCCGGGCCAGCACGGCATCGCCGGCGAGCTCCTGGAAGCCGACCCTCGCGACTTCTTCACCGTCCTGGCCCGGTGAGCCGCGCTCCCGCGGTGCCGGGGGCGAGCCATTGGCCGACGGTAGACTACGTCGCTCTGCGCCCGTAGCTCAGCTGGATAGAGCGTCGGTCTACGGAACCGAAGGTCAGAGGTTCGAATCCTCTCGGGCGCGTGCGAGATCGTCGTGAGACCGCCTCCGGCACGACTCGTTTCAAGTGATGCGGCCCGTTGACAGGGACTGTATTCTCCGGCCAAGCCCCATGGGTCGGCGGGGTGCGCGCCTGGAGATGCGCGTACCGGAGACATAACACGCACTGGAGATCCGGGATGAAGCGGGGGCCCACCCACGGCCGCATGCGGGCTCGCGTGCCGGCTGCAATGCTCGCGCTGCTGGCAACTGCCGTGGTTCAGTCCCCGGTGGCCGGCGCGCAGGGTCCACTGCAGCTGACGATCACGCAGCCACTCAGCGGTAGCATCACGAGGGACCCGACGCCGACGTTCAGCGGGACGACGACCGAAGCGCTCACCGCGATCACGCTCCGCGTCTACGCCGGCGACCGCGCGGAAGGCACGGCGCTCCAGACGCTCACGCCGCTGATCCCGGCGTCGACGGAATGGTCGGAGTCACTCCCGACGCCGCTACCGGACGGCCAATATACCGCTCAGGGCGAAGACGTGAGCTCCTCGCACGGATCGGCCACGAGCGCCGCGATCGCCTTCACCGTCGACACGACCCCACCGGTCGTGACGCTGAACCCCATTGACTCGCCGACGAACGACGCCACACCGTTCCTGTCGGGGGCGGCCGGGGTCGCCGAAGGCGATGCCAAGTCCGTCACCGTGACGATCTACGCCGGAACGTCGGTCGCAGGCGCCAGCGTCGCGCGCGTATCGGTCCCCGTGACTGCTGGACGATGGCAATACGTATCGGCTCACCTCGGCGATGGGGTGTACACCGCGCAAAGCACGCAGGTCGACGAAGCCGGTAATACCGGTGCCAGCACGGCGATCGGCTTCAACGTCGACACGACGCCGCCGGCCCTGACCACGACGCGACCGACCAGCGCGACGCTGACGACATCGCGTCCCAGCTTCGGCGGCAGTGCTGGCACGGCCGGCGGCGACGAGCCGTGGGTCACGCTGAGCATCTTCGCGGGCGCCGCGGCCACCGGTACCCCGGTCGAAGCCCGCGTGCTCTCGGCCGCGGAATGGGCCGCTGGTGTCACAGGTGGCCCGCTGCCCAACGGGCAGTACACAGCGCTTGCTGAACAGTCAGACGAGGTCGGCAACGTGGCGCGTAGCACTGTCACCTTCACGCTCTCTGCGAGCCCTCCGGGCGTGACGCTCGCGCTCATGGGAGCGATCACCCGTGGAGGCGGGCTCCTGAGCGCCGCCACCCCGAGCTTTCAAGGCACGGCCGGTAGCGGGCCGGAAGACGGAAGCTCGGTGGTGGTGCAGGTCTACGCGGGCGCGAGCGCCACGGGCACCCCGGTGGCGACCGCGACCGGGCAGCTGGACGGCGGAAGCTGGAGCGCCGGGCCGCTCGCAGCGCTCGCCCGGGGAACTTACACCGCCGTTGCCGAACAGCAGGACGGCCAGTTCTTCGGGCACGGGGGTACGAGCGGGTCGATCACCTTCGAAGTCGACGACACCCCGCCGCCCGTCACCGTGGAATCACCTTCGCCGGGCGCCATCGCCACCGGACCAGCCGTCGCGGTCGCTGGTGCCGCCGGCGCCGCGGAACTCGACGTGCCGCTCGTCACGGTCGCGCTGTACGCCGGCGCGGCCGACACCGGGACGAGGCTCGAGGCCGTGATCGTGCCGGCGGCGGCCGGCTCGTGGCACGCGACGTTCGACGGTCTGGCTGCGGGCC
Source organism: uncultured Solirubrobacteraceae bacterium (assembly GCA_963743505.1). GTDB lineage: Bacteria > Actinomycetota > Thermoleophilia > Solirubrobacterales > Solirubrobacteraceae > Palsa-744. The sequence goes on from CAVUPZ010000006.1 coordinate 702,268, forward strand.
TCTACACCGTCGTCGCCCAGCAGGGCGACGAACTCGGCAACATCGGCACCAGCGCGACCACGACGTTCACCGTGGCGGCGCCGGTGACGCCGCCCGTCTCGACGCCGGCCCAGCAGACGCCCGTGACCTCGCTGCCCTCCTCGACGAACCAGGCGCTCTCTCAATCGACAGCGGCCGCGGGGAGCGCCGCCGCTCCCCCGAGCGCGTCGTTCCTGTGGTTCCCGCGCGAACCGCATGCGGGCGAACCCGTGACACTCGTTTCGACGTCGGGCGATCCTGGCAGCGCGATCACGGGCTATGCGTGGGGCCTGTCGGCGCAAGCGCCGTTCACGGCCGGGCCGGCGTCCTACACGACGTCGTTCGCTGCGCCTGGGGCCTACCGCATCCGGCTGCGGGTGACAAACGCCGTCGGCAAGTCCACAGTCGTCGAAAACGACGTCGAGGTGAGCTCGCCGGCGCTGACGATGATGCAGCCGTTCCCGGTCGTCCGCATCGCCGGAACCGATCGTTCTGGGAGCATCCACGTCAGGCTCCTGAGCGTGCTCGCCCCGCCGGGGGCGATCGTCGAGGTGACCTGCCGCGGCCGCGGCTGCCCCGCACGCTCGCAGACGGTGCAGGTCAGCGCCCGCGCCCGCTCGACCGCCGCGGTGACGATCACCCTGCGCCGCTTCGAGACGGCCCTCCCGGCGGGCGTGGTGCTGGAGATCAGGGTCCTCCAGTCCGGCCACATCGGCAAGTACACGCGCCTGGTCGTACGCAGGGGCAAGCTGCCGTTGCGTGTCGACTCGTGCGTGAGCCCACAGGGATCCAAGCCCATGACCTGCCCGTACTGATGAGCTCGCGCGGCATCGGCCAGGGCATTCGGGGCGCGACGCCCACGCTCACCCCCTTGGCCAGGCGCGGGTGGCTGGCGGCCGCTGCGATCCTGCTGGCGGCAGCGATCTTCGCCGTCGGCTACCTGCTAGGCGATGTAAGCAGCGCGCCCCAGCCCCGCGCGGACAACCTCTACCAGCCCCTCGTGCCGGTCGCCACCGGCTCGGCTGCGAGCCCGGGAGCGCTCGGCGCGACGCCACAGATCGCAGACGCCTCGGTCGTGATCCTGGCGGCCCCACGAAATGCTCCCCGGCTCGTGAGCCAGCAGCCGGGACCGAGCGTCCCGGCTGCCCCGGCGCCTGCGCCCGCCACCGCCGCACCGGCCAGCAGTGCTCCCCCGGCGGCACCGGTGCCAGCCGCGCCGGCGCCGTCTCCCGCGCCGGCGCCGTCTCCCGCGCCGGCGCCGTCTCCCGCGCCGGCGCCGGCTCCCGCGGCCGCGCCGAGCCCGCACGCGTCGGCGCCCAAGGAAACCTCGTCGTTCGATACCTCCGAATGAGCATGTTCACGCTCACCGCCAACCGCACCACGGCCCTGCTCGTGCTCGGCTGCGTCGCGATCTTCGGCTTCGTGCTCGGGATCCGGCACGGGTCCGGCGGCGCCGTGCCGGCTGCGGCGCCCACCCAGCCGGCGTGGGCGGGGACGCTCACGCTCGAATATCCCCGTGGCTGGCGACCGGTTCGCAACGGCCCCACCCTGCCGGGCTTGACCTTCACGAACCCGCTCGTCCTCGTCCCGGGCGGCCAGCACCACGCGACCGGGCTGATCGCCGGGCGGCTCGCCAACAGCCAGTCGAGCCCGCTCCCCGCGGCGCTTCTGAAGACGCTCGTCGCGGCTCCCCGGGCCGAAGTGGTCGAAGCCACGAACGGGCAGGCCTACAGGTACCGGCTCAGCGACTATCCGAGCCGAGGCGACTCGCTCGAGCTGTACGTAGTTCCGGGCCTCGACGAAGACGCGACCGCGCTCGCCTGTTACGCCTCGGCGGGGCAATCGGCGTACCTGGGGGCGTGCCGCCAGATCGTCTCGACCCTGAGGCTGTCGGGTGCCGGCACCGAGAAGCTCACACCCGATCCCGCGATACGCGCGTCGACTGGCCTCCGTGTTCGGCCTGGAACCGGCGCGGGTGAGGCTGCGCGGGGAGCTGGCGAGCGCCTACAGCTCAGCCTCGATCACCCCCCTCGCGGAGGAGCTCTCGCGACGCTTCAACGCCGCCGCGGTCGAAGCCGTGCCCGCGACGGAAGCGCCGGGTGTGCTCACGGTGGCCCAGACGGGCCTCTCCCGGGCGCTGCACGCAGCCGCCCTCGCCTACCACGGGCTCGCGGTCGCAGCCGTCTCGGGGGCGCCGTCGCGTTATGAAAAGGCACGCAGCGAAGTCGCCGGCGCGGAGGGGGCCGTCGATACGGCGCTGATCCGTTTCCAAGTCATCGGGTACGGCGCCTAGACTTCTCCCGTGGCGAGGAGAGGCAGCGCCAGCGGGCTGGATCATCCGGAAGCGAAGGACCGCCTCACTCTTGTCGATGGAGGCAAGCTCGTCTCGGGAAGGTCTCGCTGGTCGAGCTGAGCACTTCGGGCGACAGCAGCGGTGGACACGCCGCCTCCTCGATGAGAGCGCCGGAGGGGCACCTCGACAGGGAGGCCTGGTGGGTCAGCCGTTTCCACGATCCCGCGTTCGAGCGACGCCGGCTCGCGGCCGAGGTGGTGGGCACGCTCCTGCTCGTCCTGGCCGGGGCGGGTGCAGCCGTCGTCGCCGCCGCCAGCCACGTCGAGATCGGACGGACGGCGGCGGTCACCGCGCCGGGACTGACGGTGCTCGCCGTGATCCTGTCGCTGGGCGCGATCTCGGGCGCCCATCTGAATCCGGTCGTGAGCGTCGCGTTCGCGCTTCGCGGGGACTTCCCGTGGCGGCGCGTCCCGCCGTACGTGCTCGCCCAGCTCCTCGGCGCGACGCTGGCGGTGGTGTTGCTTTGGGCGATGTTCGGTCGGGTGGGCTCGTTGGGCGCGACGACCCCGGGTCACGGAATCGACGCGATCCAGGCCGTCACGATGGAGCTGGTGCTGACGGCAGGGCTCGTCTCGACGATCCTCGGCACCGCCTCCCGCGCGCAGAACCTCGGTCCGATCTCCGCGTTCGGGGTGGCCGCCTACATCGTCCTGGCCGGGCTGTGGTCGAGCCCGATCTCGGGCGCCTCGATGAACCCGGCCAGATCGTTCGCCCCCGACCTCGTGCTCGGCGACTTCTCGACCTTCTGGATCTATGTCCTCGGCCCGTTCGCGGGGGCGTTCCTGGCGGTCGGCCTCGCCCGCCTGCTACGCGGTCCCGGCGGTCGCGACCCGCTGGCCTCGCGCGCAGCGCAGGGCGGTCAGCCCTCGGGCGGCGGTCAGCCGTAGGCGGTTTCGACCTCCGCGCGCGCGATCGCCGGTGCGGCGAGCAGCAGTCTGTGGGCCTCTCCGCCCGTGAGCAGGCCCGCCTTGACGACGGCGGCGAGCTGTGTCGTGCGCGCCTGCACGAGCGCCTCGATCAGGCCGGCGGCCGAGTGGCCGGCGGTGGCATCGGCGATCTTGGCGAGGGTCGCCCCCGAGTGCAACCGCGCGCGCAGGGCTTTACGGCTCAGTCCGAGGTAGCGGGCGGCCACGGCGAGCTGCGGCGCCGCGCGGGCGCCCCGAACCGGTGACTGCACCGCCAGGGTGAGCCGGGCACGCAGAGCTTCGATCCGCCGCGCGCGCGCTGCACCGGAGAGCTGCCCCCGGGCGACGGCGAGGTCCAGCGCCGCCGCCCGCTCCGTCACGAGCGCGTCGACCAGCCCGCTCGCGGAGCGACCCGGGGTGGCGGCGGCGATCTGCGCGAGGCTCGCGTGCCCGCGCAGGCGGGCACGAAGCTCCTGCACGCTCAGCCCCAGATAGGCCGCGGCCGTTGCCAGGCCCGCACGGCCCCCCGCCGGGAAGCCGCCTCCGGCGGCTCGGGAATGAGCTGCCGGAGAGCCGTGGCCCTGGGTCGAGCGGACGATCGCGACCGTGACCGCGCCCACCACGAGCACGATCGCGAGCGCGATCAGGAAGGGGCGTCGGCGGCGATCTGGGACGATGGCTGGCATCAGGGTCGTTTCTGCGGTGCGCCGAGCGGCTCCGGGCACGCGCGCAAATCCTTCACATGGGTCCGCCGGCGGGCCGATATGGTACCCTCCGGGCTCATCGTCGCCGGGGGGGCAACCCGACCGGGACGGGGGAACGAGCAACGCACGCGCGGCCCGCCATGGACAGGGCTGGGCTCTCGTGACGAGAGAGATAGGCGACAGAGAGGACCTTGAAGGATGAGACACGTCAAGATGGCGATGGGGATTGCCGCGGCGGTGTGTGCGTTTGGCGCTGCGTCTGTGACTGCAGCGTCCGCCCACACGTTCAAGGCCAGCAAAGGCAACGGGGTCACAATCAGCCCCGGAACGCCAGCCAGCACAGCCGGTCGCGGTGTCGGCGAAAGCACCTTCAAATTCGGCGGCATCAAGATCAACTGCGCGACGGCGAAGGCCAAAGGGAAAGTCAGCTCGGAAGAATTCAAAGAATTCGCGAGCGAAGTCCACTACAGCGAATGCTTCACCGAAATCAAATTCGGGAAGGAAGAAGTGGCTCAGGCCAAAACGAAATTCCCGGCCGTGACCTACGTCTTCCACGCGAACGGCTTCGTTGAAACCGGGACCGAAACAGAAGAAGAAGAAGGCGAAGTCCACATCTCGGGCGGCGAAGTGGCCGTCGTCGTGAGCGGCCTGAAATGCGTGGTCACCTGGCCCGCCCAGACCGTCCCGACGAAGGCGATCAAACAGCCCGAAGGCGAATTCAACGCTGTCGCGTTCGGCAACGAAGAAGTCGCGAACCCGAAGGTGAAACTGTTCCCGAGCGGCTTCCAGAAAAAGGTCGTCGTCTCGACTGAACTCAAGAAAATGGAATACAGCGTCGAAGGCGGCGCCTGCGAATCCTTCGAAAAAACCGAAGGGCACTCGGGCCTGCAGAACGGGACGCTGGTCGAGGAAGTCAAGAGCGGCAACCTCTCATACGAATAGCGGCATCACGTAGGTCCGCGCGCGCGAGCGCGTGAGAGCAGAGAGCGGGCGCCCGACCGGGCGCCCGCTCTTTTTTGTGCCGGTGCTCACCGCCCCGGCCCGCTTCAGCCGCTCCGCGCGGCCGGCGGCTGCGAGGGCACGGCGGCGCGGGTACCGACGCCGAGCTCGTAGGCGACGCCGTGGGCGCTGAGCAGCGCCACCGGCCCGACCTCGCCGGCGAGGCGGACCGATCCCTCGAGGGCCGCGACGGAGCAGTTGACGACGTCGCGCTGACCCCCTGCCGGATCCTCGTAGCGCCACCGGGCGGCCGCGTCGGCAGGCAGCGTGACCGTCGCCGCGAGCAGCAGCCCGTTCGGCCCGGCGACCTGCAGGTCGCATCCCTCGGGGTTCTCGGCCACCCGCGGAGCGCGCCCAGTGAGCGCGCCGAGGCGATGGCGGACACCGTCCACCGACAGGGCCCCGCTAGCACGCCACGGGGTCGTGCGACCCGCGAGCGCCACCCGACCCAGGGCGAGGTCGAGCCATGCGTCCGACCGGTCCTCGAAACCGAGCCCGTGCAGCCAGATCCAGCGCTCGGCGTGCTCGGAGCCCCAGTTGTGCCCGACCATCCCGGGCCACCCGTCGAGCTCCAGCGAGCGTCCGTCGCCCAGCTCCACGACCCCCTCGAAGCTCGCCCACGGGGCGGGGCTCGTGAGCTTCGTCCGCGGCAGCGGCGCGCGGTAAAGCCACGCCGGCGAGAGATGGGCGAGCGGGCCGGTATTGGCGGAGAAGCCCAACGACCAGCTCATCCCGCCGCTGTCACCCTCGGCCCGATCCGCGCCGATCGTGGCGGCGCCGACCGCGATCCAGCCATCCGCCGGCACGGCGAGCGCCAGCCCGCTCAGGCGCTCCTGCCGCGGGGCGCCACGCCGGGCGTCGAACACCGTGCACCACAGCGAGCCCGATGGCGCGTGTCCGGGGCGCTTCTCGACCGTGTAGCGAATCCACACGCCCACCGGCTCCTGCGGGCAGTAGGTCCGCAGGAAGAAGGACTCGTACATCCCCGCACCCGCGCTCGCGGCGGGGAACATGGCGTGGGCCTGCATCGTCGGCGATCGTACCCCGGGCCGATTCCTGAGAGGATCCGGCCGTGGAGCGGACTCCCCTCGTCGAGCTGCCGCCGGAGTTGTCGAGTCCGCAGCCACCGCGCCGCGTCCGGCACCTGCTCGGCGTGGACGGCGGCGCGACGAAGACGCTCGCCGCCGTGCTCGACCTGGAGACGCTGTCGGTTCACGTCGGGCAGTCCGGTCCGAGCAACGAAGACGCGGTCGGCCCGGCGGCTGCGGTGGAGGCGCTGCTCGACGCCGCCGACGAAGCGATCCAGAGCGCCGGCATCTCCTCTCAGCAGGTCGATTCGGCGGTGCTGGCGGTGGCGGGGACGGACACGGACGCACTCGCCGAGCACGTCCGCGCGGCCAGAACCGAGGCGTGGATCGTCGTCAACGACGTGGTCGGCGCCTGGGCGAGCGCCACCGGCGCCGGGCCCGGTGTCGGCGTCATCGCCGGCACCGGCTCGAATGTGTTCGGCGTCGGCCCCGGGGGCGAGGGCTGGCGCGTGGGCGGCTGGGGACACATCCTCGGCGACGAGGGCTCCGGCTACTGGCTGGGCCTGGAGTCGATCAAGGCGGCTTTGCGCGACCGCGAGGCCTCCGGTCCCGCCACGGCGCTCAGCGAGGTCGCCCCCGCGTTCTTCGATGTCGACAGCGTCGAGGCCCTCGCGAGCTTGGTCTACTCGAAGCCCCTCACAAAGGGGGAGATCGCGGCATTCACCGTCGAGACGGCCAGGATCGCGGAGGGCGGCGACGAGGTCGCCCGCGCCCTCTTCGCCCGCGGGGGCGCCGAGCTGGGCGGCCAGGTCGCCACCGTCATCGGCCAGACCGGGCTGTCCGGTCGGTTCCCGGTCGGGTTGATCGGCAGCACCTTCAAGGCCGGGGCGCTGTTCGTCGATCCGCTCGCCGCCATCGTCCACGAGCGGGCCCCCGAGGCCCAGGTGGCGACGGTCGAGATGGCCCCGGTCGCCGGCAGCCTGCTCTTGGCCGCCAGGGCGTGCGGCCGATCCGAGTGGCTGTCCGTCGCAGGGCTCTCCGAGGTCCTCTACACCGCCCTCGCCGTCTGAGGCGAGGGCCCCCGCGGGCGGCGCTCGAGGGCGTGCCGAACGGGCGACCCGTCCCCCCGGCCTAGCCGGTCACGCGCACCCGATCTTCCACGGCGGCCAGGTCGGCCACCGCGCCGGGTCCCCGGCCCGTCATCCGCACGGCGGCGGCCGCATTTGCGAACGACGCCGCCGCCGCGACGGACAGTCCGCGCTGAAGTGCCACGAACAGGGCGGCTGCATACACGTCCCCGGCGCCGAGGTCCTCGACCGCGTCGGCCACGGTGGGCACGGCGATCGCCATCGGCTCGCCCGCCTCGACCCCGGAGAACAGCGTGTTCGGATCGCCTCCGTCGGTCACGGCCACAGTCGCCCCCGCGCTCGTGGCCGCCCCGACGAGCTGCGGCCAGGTCCGGCGCTCCTCGCGGCTCAGGACGAGTGCGTCGCAGGCCCCGGCCAGAGCGAGCGCCTCCGCGGCGCCGGTCGGCCCACGCGGGTCGGCGTTCGGAGGGGGCTGGGCGAGCGAGACGCGACCGTCCTGCGCCTCCCAGATGCGAAGCAGCCCTTGCGGGGTCAGGCCGACGAAGTCGGCCCGACCCGACCAGCGGCTCGGTGTCTCCCGAGCGACCGGCGCGAGGTGCAGGATGTCCGTGTCCACGGCCAGACCGTCGGCGATCCGCCCCGCCCAGGCGAGCAGGCGCTGGCTGCGCTCACGTCCCTCGCCGCGTGTTGCGAGGGTCGTTGTGTGGGCGGCGGGGATGACCCGCACGTCGAGCTCCCCGGCGTAGGGCCCGAGCACGTCGTCTATCTCCGACTCCACGGCTCGGGTCACGATCAGCGCCCGGTATCCCAGGCGGGCGGCCTGCAGGGCGCTGTAAAAGGCCGTCCCCCCGGGCCGCCGGGAGCCGTCCTGCATCACGTCGATCGTGACGTGGCCTACGGTGGTGTACCCGTACCGGGCGGGCTCCTGCAACATCCCCTCCGGAGTCATGCGACGATGGCCGCCGGCGTGGCAGACGCTCCCGAGGCGGGCGGCTGGTTGCGCATCGACACGCGCATACCAAATCGAATTGTCCGCTCGGCTGTTCTGCAGCCAGGAGAGAGATGAGCAAGAACGTCCGTGCACCCATCCTCGCCCGCCGCGCGGCGGCCGCGCTCTCCGCTTGCCTGACCGGGCTGTTGATCCTCGCCTCCGGAGCCCTTGCCGGCCCGCAGCGGACGCCTCAGGGCGGCTCCGCGTATCCCGCCGGCGCGACGCGGCCGACGCTGCACCTGAGCCGTGCCGAGCTGGCCCAGCTCGCTCGTGCCCGCTCGCGCCGCCCGGCGCCCTCGCGGCACAAGAACAAGCCACGGGCCCGGAAGGCGCTCGAGGGCAACCCGGCGCGGGCGCTCGTCGCCTTCCAAGCGATGCAGCGCCACTACTACATCGCGGGCTCCGGGCTCTACACGGGCGAACCGTTCTCCTTCCTGTGGCCGTTCTCGCAGGCGCTCGCGGCGACGATCAGCATGGCCAACATGCCCGCCGTGGCCAGTGCGATGGCCCCCGAACTGCAAGCCCGTCTGCGTGGGCTGCAGCTCGTACCTCGACACGGACAACTCCGGCGCTCCCGAAGGGACCTACACGAGCACCCTGGCCGCGTTCGACGGCACCGTGGCGCCGCCGGCCGGTCCCGGCGGGCCGAAGTACTACGACGACAACGACTGGGTCGGGATCGAGCTCGTGCGGCTGTACAAGCTGACCCACAACGCCTCCGTCCTCGGCCTAGCGCCGAGGGGATCATGGCCTTCGAGATGGCGGGCTGGCAGAGCAGCCCGGAACTCGGCTGCGCGGGCGGCATCCCGTTCTCGAACGCGATCGGCAAACACCGAACGCAACACGGTCACGACGGCGCCGGCGGCCGAGCTCGGCGTCGCATGCTCTACCGGCTCACCGGCAACGGCGCCTACCTGCAGTTCGCCCAGACGGCCTACGAATGGGTGCGCGCCTGCCTGCTCCAGCCGAGCGGCCTGTACGCCGACCACGTCGAGCCGCAACGGCGTGGTCGAACCGACGCTGTGGAGCTACAACCAGGGGACGATGATCGGCGCGGGAACGCTGCTCTACCAGGCGACCGGCAACAGCGCCTACCTGTTCCAGGCCCGCCAGACCGCGAAGGCGGCGCTCGCCTACTTCACGCCCGAACGGCTCGGCGTGGAGAACCCGTTCTTCCCGTCCGTCTACTTCCGCAACCTGCTCTACCTGGACTCCGTCACCCACGACCCGCCGGGAGCGAAGATCGCCCAGGCCTACGTCGACTACGCATGGCAGAACCTGCGCCTGAGCAACGACGTGTTCGTGGCCGGCTCGCCCGCGTCCGCGCAACTGCTCGACCAGGCGGCGATCGTCCAGATCTACGCGCTGCTCTCCTCGCCGCCCAGCACCTACTTCTGAGCGGGCGCGGGCGCGGCGCCGCGCGCGGGCGGCGAGCCGGGCCCGCGGGGACTGTGGGGGACCGGGTTGGGTAGGCTCATAGCGTGAGCGAGCACGCCAACATGACCACAGCCGAGGGGCTCGAGGCGCTCGAGGCCGAGCTGGCCGAGCTCGAGGGCGAGGGGCGCCGCGAGATCGCCGAGCGGATCAAGACCGCGCGCGAGTGGGGCGACCTGAAGGAGAACAGCGAGTACCACGACGCCAAGAACGACCAGGCCCACCTGGAGACGAAGATCGCGCGCCTGCGGGAGAAGATCGCCGACGCCGTGGTCGTCGAGGAGGCGCTCCGGCGGCGGCGTGGTCGGCTTCGGCTCGACCGTCGTCGTCCGCGACGCCGAGGGCGCGGAGCAGACCTGGCGGATCGTCAGCTCCCACGACGCCGCGCCCCTGCCGAGGGCCGGCTCTCGGCCGAATCGCCCGTGGCGGTGGCGCTGCTCGGCCGCGGCCGCCGGCGAGCAGATGTCGGTGTCGCTGCCGCGCGGCAAGCGCGCGCTCGACGATCGTAAGCGTCGGCTGAGCCCGAGCGCGCCGGCGCATACGCGGCGCGCGCCATCGCGAGGAACTTCCGCGGGCGCCGGCTGTGGAGGCGCCGGCCGGCTTTGCAGCGCGCGCGCGCTGCAAGCTGCCGCCGGCGGTGCTGATCAGCCTTCAGCAGCACCCTGCGCGTGCGCCGTCCGAGCTTTGGCGGACGTTCCCCCGCGAGCGCCCTGCGCCGGGCGCAGCGATCAGGGCGGCGAGCACGGCCAGGTCGTGCTCCTCGCCGAGCAGTTCCCCGAGCGCGTCGGCCCGGCGCTCGAGCGGTGCAGCGAGCTGAGCTCGCTCGAGCCCTGCTCGCGCTGACGGCCGATCGCGGCAACCGCCCGGACCGTCGCCGTCGGGCCGGGGCGATCGCGCTGCAGCATCTCGGCCGCGTAGCGAAGGTCCTTCACCCGTTTGCGCCACTCGTGCATGGCGGCTGTGTCGCCGCCTGCCGCTGCGCGGCCCGCCGGTAGCGCCGGCGACCCTGCTCGTAGAGCCTGCCGCAGGCCGGGCTCGACGAGCGCCGATGCTCGTCGCCGTCGCGGCAGCTCCCACGCGGCCACGCGCGGCGCGAAACACGAGCAGTCATCGATCGCGGCGGCTCGCACGGCCTGCCTCGCCGAGCGAGCGGCGCTCGCATCCGTCGTGCTCGGCGGCGAGGTGCTGGCGCAGCTCGACGCACCCCGCCGCGGCGCTCGCAGCTCGCGCGGGTGACGCTCGACGAGCGCGTCGAGCGTGCGAGCATCACCTCGGCGTCGCGCGCGCCTGACGAGCCGCCGGGCGACGTCGCGCAGGGCGGCGTTCTCGCGGGCGTAGGCGTCCTCGCCGAGCTCGTCGTGCGAGCATCCGCACAGCGCCCGCAGGCGCTTGAGCGCCTTGCGCGTCTCGTGCACGCGCCGCTCGTCGGGCTCGCCGCCGTCGCCCGTCGAGCAGCTCGATCGCACAGGTCGACCTGTCCGAGCGCCATCCGTCGCAGGCCGTCGCCGAGCGGCTCGCCGGGGAGCAGGCCGAGCTGGCGTTCGCGTCGGCGCGGCGCGCTCGGCCAGGCGCTCGCGGCCGGCGCGCGCGAGCGCGACGCCCGACGCCGACTGCGATCGTCGCGGCGATCGTTGCCGCCAGCGGCGCGACAATGGAGCCGTGCCGAGACTTCCGCCCGCGCCATGGTGGACGGTGCGGCCGTGCGGCGAACCGCAAGCCGGCGACGTATCGCTGTCCGATCTGTGGTCATCTGCTCCCCGCTCTGAGCGAGCATATGCTGATCGCCCCTGAGGGCGACACCCGCCGCCGCCGCCACGCCCACAGCGAGTGCGTCCTCGCCGCCCGGGGCCGCGGCGAGCTTCGCCTCCGGGAGGACTGGCTGCACGATCGCCCCAGGGGGCGGTCGCTGTGGCGGCGACTGTTGCGATTGCCCTGAGCTGAGGCCGCCCAGGACGGGCGGGACGCCGAGCGCTCAGCCGCCGTGGACCTTGCGCGACCTCGGGCTCGACGCGGATGATCACGCGCTGTTCCCCGGGCTGGCGCAGCGGGTACTCGTCCACGCCCATGTACTTCTTGGCCAGCGCGTCGATGTGGGCGTCGGCGCCCTCGTGCGTCCTCTCGCCCACACGTCCGCGGACCTCCAGGTACTCGTACGGGTTCTCCGCGCTCGGGACCGTCAGCGTCACGCGCGGGTCGCGCTCGAGGTTGTCGCAGCCACGCGCGTCCCTCGGCCGTGTTCAGCACCGGGAGCCCCTCCTGCACGTCCACCCAGACGGGCACGCGTGCACGCTCCCGTCCGCCGCGCAGCGTTGACACTGTGCAGAAGTTCTTTGCTCTCAGCAGCTCCTCGCCGCGACCTTCGACCCTGACGCTCATCAGCGGAGACCCTTTCTGTGTGGATGCGTTCGTGTGTGCGTCCACATTAGGACCTCGCTCGAGGCCTCCGCGGGCCTCGCTGGCAGGGCTCCGTCTAGTACCTGCTCAGGGCCGTGCGTCGAGCTCGCCGGCGGGATCGGGTCCAGTGCCTGCAGGCGTCCGTTGTCGAGCACGAAATGGACCGTTGCCTGGCCGCCGCCGGGACAGCAGAGGGGATCGCTGTGCCGGTAGAGCGGATAGGCGAGCGTCACTTCGGTGTCGCTCTGGGAGACGACCTTCACGGACGCGCTGGGTTCCTTCGCGTCGGTGCCGATGTAGCGGCCGTCGACGAAGAAGAAGGCCTGCTGGCCGATAGCCGTCGCCGGAGCCGGTGCGGGTCCCGACGAGCACCCTGAGGGTCTGACCAGGGTGGTATTCGGCCGTGTCGTCGGCGGTGTAGCCATGGGCACGCAACAGCGCCGCCGCGGCCGAGGCGCCTTCGGCCGCCGTGCCGGCCGTGCCTTCGGCGAACGCCGGCTCGGGTGCGCTGCGCGTCGTGGACGGTGCCGGCGTCCCGCCCGAGGTCGAGGCGGGGGCGGGGGTGGTGGCCGGGGTCGTCTGTGTTGCGGTGGGGGTGCTCGCGGTCTGCGTGCCGGCGGGTGCGCTCGCGCTCTGCGCGACGGATGGGGCACCGGCGACGGACACCGTCTTGGTCTGCGCGCCGCAGCCGCCGGCGAGCGCTCCGAGGGAGAGCCCGAGCACGAGCACCGCTGTCAGGCGGGTGAGCTTCTGGTGAGGGAGCATCGCGCCAATGGTATTCGCGAGCTGCCGGCGGCATCCTCGCCTCGCGTCGCCGGTGCGAGCGTTCTCCCAGCAGGCAGTGCCCCACGCCATGGCTGCCCGCGTGGGGCCTTCGGTCCGAGCGGCTAGGATCAGCTGCACGGCGATGTCCACGCCTCCCGATCAGACATCCCGGCACGACTCGCTGCGCGAGCAGCCCGTGAGCAAGCGCCGCCGTGCCGACAGGCTGCGCACGGGCGGCATGATCGCCTTGGCCGTGCTCGTCACCGTGTTCGGGGTCCTCAACCTCGAAGAAGTCAAGGTCGACTGGGTTCTCGGCTCCGGCCACGCACCGCTGATCGTCGTGATCGTGATCTCGGTCGTCGTCGGGATCGTGCTCACGTACATGGCCGAACGGCTTCACCGCAGGCAGCAGCGTTAGTGCCCGCCACGACGCAGGCCTCGGCGGCGCCGATCAGCGGCGCGAGGACGACGAAGCAGAGCTGATCGGCCAGCAGCGGCAGAAGCCGTAGCCGGCCACGCTGCGCCTGGCAGCCGATCGTGTGCCAGATCGCCCCGGCGATCCCCGTGCCGGCCCACTCGCGGAACTCGTGCTCCGGCGCGTCGCGGACGAGCGCTCGGGCGAGCTCGCCGACGATCGCGGCGCAATGGGCGCCGTGGCTCTCACCCGCGAGGAGCGCTCCATATGCGAGCGTGAGCGCGCTCACGGGCTGGTCGGCGAGATGGTCCAACAGCCCCGCGATCGCGGGTCGCACCGCCGACGGCCAACCCGCTTGAGTCCCTGGTGAGGCGATCGCCAGCAGCTCGGCGGCCAGCTCGTCGAGGGCCGCCCGGTAGCAGTCGTCGCGGTCTGCGAAGAGGTCGAAGAACGGCTCGAGCGCCACGCCCGCGCGATCGGCCAGCTCGGGTGCGCTGAGCTGCTGGTAGTCGTGCTCGAGCGCCATTCGCAGGGCGGCTCCGAGCAGCCTGCCGCGGACGTCGCCGTCCGCGCGCGGACGGCGAACGGGCAGCGCGCGGGGCGTCGGCCGCCCGCCGCGGGCGTTGGCGCTCAGGTTGGCCGCGACCCGCTCTCGGAAGCCCGGATCTGCGCCGTCGAAGCACAGCGCCCAGCTCGAGAGGACCGGCGCCAGCTCGCGTGGGGCGGGCCCCCCGCTGACGAGCGCCTGCGCGGCGATCTCCATCATGCCGCCGACGATCCCCCGCACGACGACGGGAGGCAGCGCGGCTCCGCCGGGCGTCCCGGCAAGGGCCGCCGCGAGCACGCGCTCGTATGCGACCATCGCCGCGCGCTGTCGATCCAGTGCGGGTCGGCCGGCCGCGCGGGCCCTCACGATCAGCACCTCGGCCGCCATCTGATCCCGGGAGACCGCGTCGGCGATCGCGCTGCCCGCCGCGCTCAGTGTCTCGCGAGAGCTGTCCCCGTGGGAGCAGGCGTCAACGAGCAGCATCCTCCAGCGCGCGACGATCGTGTCGAGCGTCGAGAGGAAGCAATCCTCCTTGTTGCGGTAGTGCTCATAGAAGGAGCGTCTGGAGACGCCAGCGAGACGGGTTACATGGGCCACTGTGGTGGAGCGGTATCCGTCGCCGGCAGTCGCCGCGACGATCGCCCCGCGGATGCGCTCGCGCTGGTGGTGGGCGACCTCGTGGGGGGCGAGTCGGTGTGGCCCCCGTGGCAGGCGCTCGTATAGCGCCGTCGCGCCCTCGGGCCCCGCGGGAGGGCGCCGGCCGTAATGTTTTGTCTGCATTGCGCATCGCAGTCTACAGTCGAACTGGCGGGATTTGTCGAGCAGATGAACAGCCGGGGCAGAACCGGCGCCCGCCGGGTCACGGTGGGGCGACGCGCAGCGCCCGCTCGCTCAGTGCAGGACGATCTTCAGCGCCACCACGGCCCCGCCCATGGCGACGCCGACCGACGTGTCGAGCACGAGCTCGCGCGCGCTCGCGTGTACCCTGACCGCCGCGAGCAGCTCGAACACGACGAGGCCGAGGACCGAGCTCCACAGCGCAACGAGCACCCCGGTGCTCTGATCGGCGCCCGCGAGCCACGCCACCAGCAGGGCCGCGAGCGGGATCGCCGCGCCGCGGATGACCCCCAGGTCACGGGCGAGCTCATCGAACAGCACGCTGGCACGCAGGCGCTCGGGGCTGAGGATCCGCCTACCGAGCAGGTCCGCGTACGCGTGGAGCAGCCAGAACAGGGCGGCGGCGATCACGGCCGAGAGCACTGCATCGAGGTAGGTCTCGTGGAGGCCGCTCTCGGCGGCCATCAGCGAGGCGACCGCGAGCAGGCCGTAGACGCCTGCGGCCGGGTTCTCCGCCGGGACGATCAGCCGGGCGAGCCGCGACAGCCACGCGGGGGCGTAGTCGCCTGGAGGGCCGGGCGGGTGGTCCGGGGGCGCTGGGACGTCGATCGAATGATTATCCCCGCCACTCCGACGGCGGCGAGGATCTCCGCGGGCCACCGGCTCGGTAGCCTTGCCCGATGGGTGGTGGGAGTCGGGGCGTGAGGCTGCGGCAGGGCGTGCTGGTGGCTGCGGACCTCGAGCCGGCGGCCAGCGCGCTGCGAGGGCGCCTCGGCCTGCTCGAGCCGTTCCGCGATCCGGGAGTCGGCGAGTTCGGCCTCGAGAACGTCGTTTTCGCGCTGGGGGACTGCTTCCTCGAGGTCGTCTCGCCGGTGCGGGCGGGGACCGCGGCCGGACGCTACCTCGATCGCCACGGTGGCGATGGCGGCTACATGGTGATCTTCGACGTCCCCGACCTCGCGGGCGCGCGCGAGCGGGCAGCCGCGCTGGGGATTCGCACGATCTGGCAGGTGGACCTGCCGGACATCTCCGCGACCCACCTTCACCCGGCCGACATGAACGGGGCGATCGTCTCGATCGACCATCCCGACCCGCCGGGCACGTGGCGGTGGGGTGGCCCCGAATGGACGGGCCGGGCGGGCACCGGCGCTCCCGCGCGGCTGAGCGGGGCGAGCCTCGCCGTCGCAGACCCGCCCGCCGTGGCTGCCCGTTGGGGCGAGGTGCTCGGCATCGACCCGAACGCCGCAGCCCTCGCTTGCGACGGTGGCGAGATCACCTTCGTGCCGATCGAGGACGGCCGCGAAGGGCTCGTCGAGCTCACTGTCGCCGTCCGCGGCGTCGGCGAGGGGGAGCTCGCACTGGGAGCGGTGCGGGTCCGCATCACCGGCGACGCTTGACCGGGCAGGAGCGCGGCCGCCGATGCCCTAGCCTGGCGAGCATGGCCGACGTGATCGAGCGCCTGGCTGACTACGACGCCCTCGCCGCCGCCGGCGCGGACGGGCGGACCCCTCCGCTGCGGCGCTACCTCGTCCTCGATGTGTTCGCCGACGGTCCCCTGCAAGGTAATCCGCTGGCCGTGTTCACCGACGGCAGGGGAATCGAGCCGGGCCGGATGCAGGAGGTGGCCCGCGAGCTGAACCTGTCCGAGACGGTCTTCCTGCTCCCGCCCGAGGACGGTGGCGACGCACGTGCCCGCATCTTCACCCCCTCGAGCGAGCTGCCGTTCGCCGGACATCCGGTCCTCGGGAGCGCGATCGTCGCCGCGGGCGCACTCGGACAGGAAGGCGTGACACTCGAGACGGGGTCAGGCCCGGTGTGGGTGGCGCTCGAGCCAGGCGGTGGTCGTGGGAGGTATGGGCGGATGGAACAGCCGCTGCCGTCGTGGGCTCCCTACGAGCGCCCCGATGAGCTCCTCGCGGCGCTCGGCCTCGAGCGCTCCGAGCTGCCCGTGGAGGCCTACACGAACGGGCCCCGGCACGTGTACGTCGGGGTCGCGACCGAGGCCCAGCTCGCCGGGTTGGCACCCAACATGGGCGCGCTGGCCGCGCTGGGGGCGTTCGGTGCGAGCTGCTTCTGCGGCTCGGGGCTCAGCTGGCGCGCGCGTGTGTTCGCGCCCGGCCTCGGCGTGCCGGAGGATCCCGCGACCGGCTCCGCCGCGGGCCCGCTCGCAGTGCACCTGGCCCGCCACGGGCTGATCCGATACGGCGACCAGATCGAGATCAGGCAAGGGGAGGAGATCGGACGCCCGTCACGCCTGCACGCGCTCGTGGAGGGATCCAGCCGACAGCTCGAGCGGGTCGAGGTCGGGGGCCACGCGGTCGTCGTCGCGGACGGCTGGTTCGCGTTCTGATCGCTCGCTCCGCGCCTGGCAGGAAACAAGTAACTAAAGTGGTTGCACAAGTCACTCAAGTGCAACTAGACTGACGAGGATGCGCTCCTACGGACAGTACTGCTCGGTCGCCAAGGCCCTCGACGTGGTCGGCGACCGCTGGACGATGCTGATCGTTCGAGAGCTCCTGCTGCGAGGAGCGTGTCGCTACACCGACCTGCGCAATGGTCTCCCCGGCATCGCCACGAATCTGCTGGCGGACCGCCTGCGGGACCTCGAGGCGGCCGGGGTGATCGTGCGTGAGGAGGCGCCACCGCCGGTGGCGAGCACCTTGTTCCGGCTGACGGAGCGGGGGCAGGAGCTAAGGCCCGTGCTCGACGAGCTCGGGAGATGGGGACTGCCCTACATGGCCGCCGGTCGCGCCCCGGACGACGAGTTTCGCAGTCAGTGGCTCGCATGGCCGGCTGAGCTGTTCCTCTCCGATGCCGAGCCGGGCCGCCCTGCGACAGCGGTCGAGCTGCGCACCTCCGACGGCCCCGTCGTCGTCGAAGCGGTCGGTGGCGAGGTCCACACGCGACCGGGCTCCGTCGAGAAGCCCGACGCCGTGATCGAGGGTGAGCCGTACCTGATCCTGGGCGTGCTCAGCGGCAGGATCGAACTTGCTGCCGCCGCCCAGAGCGGACTGCGCTGGGAGGGGGACGCGACCGCGATCGCCCGCCTGCAGCCCCGCGCGCTCGCTGCCTGAGTATTCCGGGCCGGTCGCGAGGAGAGCGTCCCTGTTGGCCGTCTGGCCACCCGGCGGCCCGCGATCGGCGGGCGCCGGGTGGCCCGAGCGGCGGCCTATTGGTAGCTCGGCTGTGTGACGCCGGGGCCGGGCCCCTGTGGGCCGCCGTAGCTGGACCCGGAACTCGACCCGGAGCCGCCGCTATGCGATCCCGAGCCCATATTCGGGCACGGGTGCCCGTTGGGGGTGGTCGGTTTCGGCGCGGACTGGCTCGGCGGCTTGGTCGGGGTCGTCTGGGTGCTGGGCGCCGGAGCGGTCGTGGCCGCAGCCGTGCCGCTGGCGCCGGTCGTGTTGGGGGTCGTGGTGGTCGACGCGGACGCGCCGGATATGCCGGCGGCGGTGCCACCGGCGGCGACGGCGCCGGCGATCATCGTGGCGCCTAACAGTCTTGACATCTTCACGGGGCTCTACCTCCTGGACGTGGGCTTGGTGTTCCATCTTGGGTGCCCCGGCTAAGGCGTCGCACAGGCCCGCGTAGGGGGTCTGTAAGAACGCGTTCGCCCACGTGGCGTGCGTCGGTGCCCATACGATGGGGCGATGGTCCGGCGGGTGAGAGGGTGGGTGACCGGCGGAACCCATGTGCCGGTCCCACGCGGGGAAGCGCTCGTGGCCGTCGCCAGCGCGGCCGTCCTCTATGTCGTCGGCGCGCTGCTGATTGCCACGTCCGTGGTGCTCCCGCACGTGAGCTCGCCGGCCGGCGCGGCAGCCGTGGCAGTGGCGGCGCTGATCACGGCTGCCGGCTTGATCGGGGAGGTCCTGCGCCGCCGCGGCGGGCTGCTGCTGGCGTGGTTCGCGGACATGTGGGGGGTTGTGCTGATCGCGATCCTCTGCGCCTCCACGGGGGGCGCGAGCAGCCCGTTCGCCCTGATCTACTTCTTCGCCGCCGGTCACGCCGCGGCGTTCCAGCCGCGCGGACGGGCGCTGCTGGTGGCCCTCGCCAGCCTCCTCGCGTTCCTGGCGCCCGTCGTCTACGGGAACGCGTACGCCGGCTTCGGTGCGATCGCGTGCGTCGGAGCGGTGCTCGCGCTCCTGACGACCGGCGCGATCCATGTGGCCCTCGAGCGCATGCGGGAGCAGCGCTGGCGGCTGCGGTTCCTGATTGCCGCCACGGCCACGCTGGACACCTCGCTGGATCCCGAGCAGACGCTGCGGCGGATCGCCGCCACGGCTGTGCCCGAGCTCGCGGCGCTGTGCGTGATCGACCTCGCCGATCTCGGCGGCGCTCTCACGGGCACCGTCGCCGCCGCGCTCGCGCCGCTGCTCGCCGAGCGCGTCGAGGCGCTGCGCGGGGAGTTCCCGCCCGACCCCGCCGGCGATGACCCGGTCGCGACGGTGCTGGCCAGCGGGCGTTCCTTCGTCGTCGACCCCGGCGCCGATGACGCCGAGCAGGACCATGGTGACGCGGGCCTTCTCGCATTCGCACGCGACGCCGGGCACGGCGCGGGGGCGTCGATCCCGATGATCGCCCGCGGCCGCATGCTCGGCGTGATCTCGTTCTTCAGGGCACGGACCTTCGCCGCCGGCGAGCTGGCGCTGCTCGAGGACCTCACCGGCCGGGCCGCCCTCGCCTACGACAACGCCCGGCTGTACGCCGAGCGGGTCGAGGTGGCCCGAACGCTCCGGCGCAGCCTGATGCCGGCGGCGCTCCCGGCGATACCGGGCCTGCAGCTCGAGAGCTACTTCCGCCCCGAGCGGGCAGGCAGCGAGGTGGGGGGCGACTTCTATGACGTCTTCGGCGACCGCGGGGCCTTCTGGCTCGTTGTCGGAGACGTGTGCGGCAAGGGTGCGGAGGCGGCGGTCCTGACCGGCTTCCTGCGCCATACGACAGTCGCCTACGCCCGCGAGGGCGCCGGGCCCGCCGGCGTGCTCGCGCGTGTCAACGACGCGATGCTCACGCAGGACTTCGAAGGCCGATTCGCCACCGCGATCCTCGCGCGGCTCGGTTTTTGCGACGCGGGCGTGCAGGTGACGGTGGCAACCGCCGGCCACCCCGCGGCACTCGTCGTCCGCGCCGGCGGGGAGGCCGAGGAGTTGGGGGCGAGCGGGACGCTGCTCGGGGTGTTCCCCGATCCCAGCATCACCGAGGCCTCGACGATCCTGCAGCCGGGGGACGCGCTGGCGATGTACACGGACGGGCTGACGGAGGCGCAGGCGCCCGGGCGGGTCCTGACCGTGGAGCAGCTCGTCGAGCAGCTGCGGTGCTCCTCGCCGGCGTCCGCACGAGCGACCATCGACGCGCTGCTCGGGCTCGTCGACGTGACCGACGGCGCCCGGGACGACATCGCCATCCTCGCGATGCGGGTCGAGCGTGCCGGAGGGGCGGGCGCGTAGCGAGGCCGCCCCAGGGGCTCGGGGGGAGTCGCGCTCAGCGGCTAGTGACCCGGCGCCGGGGCCCGCGGCGCTTTCTCATCGGGGCCAGGGGGTAGCGTGGGGACATGGCACAGGCCTCTCCCGCTCCGCAGCCCAGGCGGCCCCGCGTTCTGATCCCCTTGGACGCCGAGGCCGCGATGCGCGCGCTGATGGACTACCAGCACTCGGGCGAACCCGACGAGGAGCTCGCGTCCGGCTCGCAGCAGGCCCAAGGGGCGGCCTCAGCCGCTTGCCGCGCGGCGGGGTCTGTCGGGCCGCCTGGCCTCAGGCGCCGGTGAGCCGGCTCATCAGGGCGTGGGCGGCGGCGATCACGAGCGTGCGGTCATAGGTGACCGCGAAGTCGAACCGTCGATCCATATCCGAGCCGCCGTCGCCGAGGTCCCGGGCGACGAGCGCGATCGCGTAGTGGGGCCCGAGGAGCGTGACGTCCCACTCGCTGCAGACGGGGTCCTCAGGGCGCATGCCCGCACCGTGGACGCCTCGCGCGGGTCGCGCGGACAGCTCCGCGGCGAGCGCCGCGACGAGCGACGCGCCGTCCGCCAGCCGCGCATAGGTGGCCGCCGTGGCCGCGCTGAAGCGGTGATTGGCCTGGAAGGAGCTCATGATCACGGCCGCCGGGCCGAGACCGCCCACGCTGGCCTCGATCCTACGGCTCAGGCCGAGCAGCAGGCGCTTGTCCGCGCGGCGGATCGGACGGTGCCTGGCGACGATCTCGAACGGGCTCGCGAGGTCGTCCCGATCGGGATCACGGGGGGCGGGCAGCCGGTCCTCCAAGCCGACCGAGCCGCCCGCAGGGAGCGGCTGCGGGCTGCCGAACATCCACCCCTGGCCGTAGCGGGCGCCCAGGGCGAGAGCCGTCCGCAGGTGGGCGTCGGTCTCGATCCCCTCGGCCACGATCAAGGCGCCGGTCCGCTCGGCCTCGGCGCCGATTGCGTGCAGCGTCTCGGCGGCCGCGCCCGTGGGATCGCCCTGGATGACGCTCATGTCGAGCTTGATCAGGTCGGGCTGGAGGAACGGCATCAGCGCGACCGACCGCGGGTCGGCGCCGACGTCGTCGAGGGCCACGCCAACGCCGAGGCGACGCAGCCCGCGCACAGCAGCGAGCAGATCGGCGGGGCGGCTCGTCAGCGCGCGGTCGGTCAGCTCCACGAAGACCGGGAACCTGTCGAGGACCCGATCCATCAGCTCGGCGAGGTGGGCGGGCCTGGCGGCGCCGAGCAGCCTGGACTCGAGGTTCACGAACAAGGCCTGGCCGGGGCGGAGACCCGTCTCGAGCACGCCCTCGAGGGCTGCCCGCTGGCACTCCCACTCGACCTCGGCCTCCTGCGCGGCGTACCTTGCCGCCTCGAACAGCCGCTCGGGCTGCTCGAGCGGCGATCCGGCGGGACCGCGTGCGAGCGCCTCGTAGGCGACCGTCTCGCCCCTGTAGAGGTCGACGACCGGCTGATAGACGGAGTGGATCGCGTGCGCGTCGAGGACGGCCGCGACGGAGGGCTCGACGGCAGGGCGGGGTGAGGCGAGCGCGCCGCTCACAGCCCCTCCTTCGACGCCGCCGATCATCCTGCTGAGGCGGCGCCGCGCAGGCCTGGACGGATGTTCCAGCTCGGCGGCCTACCCCATCCCCGCCGGGGGGCCGATCCTGGAGGCCTCCGGACCGAAGCTCTCCTGGTAACGGGGATGGAGGTCCCTCCACGCGCCGATCTCCTCGTGTGGAGCGCTCCCGCCGTCGAGCTCGCGCTCCAGCGCGTCGAGGCAGACATGCCAGCCGGCGCCGTCGCGGGCACCCTTGCCACGCTCCTGGAGGGTGTCGAGCAGCGTCAGCCGGGTTCCCTCCGAGGCAGCTTGCAGCTCGATCCTCACGACATCCGGACCCCAGCGCAGCTCGATCACGCGAGGCGGCTCGTACGTGAGCATCTCGCCCGCGAACGGCTCCGCCTGGCCGCGGGGGAAGGTGAAGCGCAGCGGCGCGCCGGCGGCCCGCTCGCCGATGATCGTCGTCGGGAACCAGTGGGCCAGGTGGTCGGGCTCGGTGACCGCCCGCCACACCGTCTCCAGCGGATGCTCCAGGGTGCGTACGAAGCGCAGCTGCCAGCGACCGTCCTCGAGCTTCACGAGCGTTCCGTAACGTTCGTCCGCGGGGGTGGTCTGGTTCATCGGTCGCTCCTCTCTATTGGGTGTTCTCGGCCATGGCGTCCAGGTCGCACTCGAGATCGTCGAGACCATCGGCCCACATCTCGCGGTAGGGCGCGAGCCAGCGGTCGACCGCGACCAGGGGCTCGGGGCGGACGCGGTAGAGGCGGCGCTGCGCGTCGGCGCGCATCTCGACGAGGCCCGCCTCGCGGAGCACGGGCTACGACGAAGCGAGCGAGCCTCCGAGGGCCGGGA
Source organism: uncultured Solirubrobacteraceae bacterium (assembly GCA_963743505.1). Lineage (GTDB taxonomy): Bacteria > Actinomycetota > Thermoleophilia > Solirubrobacterales > Solirubrobacteraceae > Palsa-744. Next base: position 724,614 of record CAVUPZ010000006.1, read on the forward strand.
AACGGGGGTCCCGACGCTCGATGAAGCTGGCGACACCCTCAGCGAAGTCCGGTGCGGTGAACGAGTCGAGCATCAACCGGTCTGCCTCTGCGAGGGTGCCGGCGAGGCCCTGTTCGAGGTCGGCGTAGACCTGGCGCTTGATCGTGGCCATGCTGGCCGGCGAGCAGCTCACGGCGAGCTCCTGCGCGTAGGCGAGGGCGCCGCCGAGGAGCTCCTCGGGCGCGAGCACGCGGTTCACCAGGCCGAGCTCGTACGCCTCCTCGGACAGCACGACGCGGCCCGAGAGCAAGAGGTCCAGCGCACGGGCGGGACCGACGAGGCGCGGCAGGATCCAGGAGATCCCGTGCTCGGCGATCAGGCCGCGGCGTGCGAAGGCGGTCGTGAACTTGGCGCCGGCAGCGGCGAAGCGGATGTCGCACATCAGCGCCTGCACGAGCCCGATCCCCGCGCAGGGTCCGTTGATGGCCGCGATGATCGGCTTGGGGATCGACAGCGGGAAGCTCTGCGGGCGGCGCTCGGCATCGTGGGCGGACGCATCGATGCCCTCCTCCCCGAGCGTCTCGAGGTCCTGCATGTCGGCGCCCGCGCAGAAGCCCCTCCCGGCCCCGGTCACGACGATCACGCGGACGTCATCCGAGCTCGCGTGCTCCTCCAGCAGCGCGAAGTAGTCGCGCTCCATCTCCGCCGTCCACGCGTTCAGCCGCTCCGGCCGGTTCAGGGTCAGGACCGCCACGCCGTCCTCGACCCGGCTCTGCACCACGTCGCCCATCTCGTGCCTCCTCCCGCGTTTGCACGTTCGCCCAAGCCCAGCATCGGACTCGAACCGATGACCCCTTCCTTACCATGGAAGTGCTCTACCAACTGAGCTAGCTGGGCGCGCGAGGGCACTGTAGCGCGCCCGCGTACGCCCTGGACGAGCGGCTCAGGCGATGCCCTCGAGCAGTTCCGCCGGCGAGGAGAGCTGCAGGCCGCGGGCGAGGATCACGATCGTCTCCAGGCGGGGCGAACGCTTGCAACGCTCGAGCAGGCTGATCTCCGTGCGGTGGAGATCGCAGATGTCCGCCAGCGCCTCCTGCGAGAGGCCCGCCCGCATTCGCTGGTGGCGAAGATTCGCAGCGAACTGCTTGCGGACGTCGTCCATCTCTCGGGAACTGTCGTCTCGCGCAGACGACAGTTCCACAGACAGTCGTCGGCGCTGGCGGGTCCTCCCGCCGGCGATCAGAAACAGCAATCTACCGTGTTGACAAGCGTCCGACGTGCAGGCTGCGCGAGGGGGGCGCGGTGCGGCGCTGTCCTCGGCAGCCCGGCCGGGCGACGCTAGTCCTCGTCCGCCGGGGTGACCGTCGTGACCGGGAGGCCGAGACCGGACAGCTTGCTGGGAAGGTCCAGCTTCAACCAGCGCGACAGCCGGGGAGACAGCGTCGAGATGATGATCTCGTCGAAACCGTGGAGGTTGACGGCGTCCTCGATCGCCGTGTGCGGGATGGTGCTGCCCATCAGGCCCTCGACGGGCGAGCCGGCCGCAGTGCTCAGTGCCGGCAGCGCCTCCTCCAGCACCGAGCGTGCCTCGGCCGTGTCCTGGTCCTCGGGGTCGACGACCTTGTGCAGCCCGTGGGCCGTGGCGGGGACGAGCAACGTGAACACCGCCGGACCGCGCGCGGCGCGCTCCCTGACCGCGTCGAGCAGCGGCTGCGTCGCGGCAGTCCTGTGCGCCACGACCAGGACCCGGGCTGGGGACTTGGAGGACTCCATCGCGGCACTCCCTTCTCCCTTGAGGTTGGTCGCGCCCCGCCCGCCGGCGAGCCGCGGTCTGTCCACTTCTACTGCAATCCGGGGTCGGCTGCACGCCGTCGCGGCTAGGCTCTCGGCAATGCGTCTGATCGTCGACGAGCGCTCAGTCGAGATTCGGCTGTCGAGCTGGCAGAAGGTGCTTGGCCTGCTGCGCGACATCACCATCCCGAGGGAGGCGATCGGCGCGGTGGAGGTCGTGGATGAGCCCGTCCGCGAGGCGATGTCGGCCGGCATCAAGGTCGGGCTGAGGCTGCCATGGCTCTACTACGTGGCTCGCACGATCCGCCTCGATCAGGCCTTCGTCGTGCGGCGCGGCGTGCCCGGCTTGTCGCTCTCGATCCACGACGGCGGCCCGCTCCGGCGGGTGATCGTGAGCACGCCCGACGCGTCCGCCCTCGCTGCCGAGCTCAGCCTCGCCCGCTAGCGCGGTGAGGCGGCGCGATGCAGTGGCGGGGGCAGGATTCGAACCTGCGAAGGCTGAGCCGCCAGATTTACAGTCTGGTCCCTTTGACCGCTCGGGAACCCCGCCAGAGCCCGTCGAGGATAGCGATCAGGGTGAAGCGGCAGACGGCAGCGGACGCCCTGGTTCGACCTCGAAGCGGGCGTACTTCGGGCCGCCGAGGCGGAGCCCGGCCCGCGCATCGACTGCCTTCGCCGGAAGGAACCACCTACGTCCATCGCCAGCGAGCACGAAAAGCCGATCGCAGCGCGACGCGCTGAGCCACTTGACAGTGCCATTCCAGCTTCGATTGCCGCCGGGTCGCCGCAATGCAAGGAGCGCGCGGCGCGTCGGGGACCGCGTGTCGCGGCGGGGACCGCGTGTCGCGGCGAGGACCGCGCGACGCGGCCAGGACCGCGCGCGGGGACCACGCGGCCAGAGGCCGTCCCCGGCCTCCGGCCCCAACCATCCAGGGCGACTAGGCTGAACTGACTCCATGTTCTCGCGACAGCTTCGGGAGATCGATAGCTGACCTTGATGGGACGACCCCCGCCCGGCCGGGCGGGGGTCGTCCGCATCGCGACTCAGGCTCCGAGCTTCACGCCAATGAAGTTTGGAAGGAGTCGCATGACGCAGGATGACGTGCTCTTCGGCTATCGCTTGTCGTTGTTTGATCTGGCGGACCGCACGACGGTCGCGAACGCGTGTCGAACCTTCGGGGTGCATCGATCGACCTACTACCGCTGGAAGGCCCAGGTCGATCGCCACGTCCTCGAGATGCTGCGTCCTCGCGAGCGAAGGCGGCCGATGATGCCCAACCAGCTCCCTGCGCTGATCGAGGAGCGCATCGTTGGGTTCTCGCTCGGACATCCGGGGATGGGGCCCAGGCGGATCTCCGCTCAGCTCGCCCGCCCGCAGTGGGGCGGGCTGGTCGTCTCGCCCAACGGAGTCTGGAAGGTGCTACGCCGCCACGGGATCTCCACCCGCTCACGGCGCTTGGCGCTGATCGCCGGCTACCGAGCCCCCTACGATCCGCCCCGAGAGCCCGAGCCGGAGCCGCACATCGACGTCGAGCGCCCCGGAGAGCTCGTCGGTGTCGACTGCTTCTCTGTCGGTCGGCTGCACGGCACCAAAGGAACCGTGTGGCAGCTGACCGCGATCGACGTCTACAGCTCGTTTGCCTGGGCCGAGCTGATTCGCTGCCCCGACGGCAGCCCATCCCAGCCGCAGACCTCCAGGCTGGTCCGACGCGTCGCCCGCGATCTGAAGGCCGCGGGCTGGAAGCTCGAGCGCGTGCTCTCGGACAATGGCAACGAGTTCCAGCGTCCCCTGTTCACCGACACGCTGGCGGCGCTCGGCGCCCACCACAGCCGCATCCACGCCGGACGTCCCCAGACCAACCGACACGTCGAGCGCCTGCACCGCACGATCCTCGAGGAATGCTGGCGTCCGGCATTCGCACGCTACCTCTACCTGCGCTACCGCGGCCTGAAACGTGAGCTCGACACCTACATCCGCTACTACAACCACGAGCGCGTTCACACCGGACGCCTTACCAACGGCGCGATCCCCGCCGAACTCGTCTACGGTGCCCGAAAGACGACGCCCCGATGACCCGCGACTGTCGCCACGTCTCGGAGTCTGTTCAGACTAGGACGCCTCGCGCAACTGCTGGGCGTCGGGCAGCGTCTGCAGCTTCTTGAGCGTGCGGTTCTCGATCTGGCGGACGCGCTCGCGGGTGATGTTGAACGCCCGGCCCACCTCCTCGAGCGTGCGGGAGCGCCCGCCGACGATGCCGTAGCGCATCTCGATCACCTCGCGCTCGCGCCGGGGCAGTGCCGCGAGCACGCGGATGATGTTCTCGCGACGGAGAGACTCCGAGGCGATCTCGAACGGCGACGCCGCCGAGACGTCCTCGACGAAGTCGGCCAAGGCCGAGTCCTCCTCCTCGCCGACCGGCTTCTCGAGGGAGATCGGCTGCTGGGTGATCCGCATCACCTCCCTCACGTCGCGCACGCTGCACTCGAGGTCCTTCGCGAGCTCGTCCGGGCTCGGTTCGCGCCCGAGCTGCTGGATCAGCCGGCGTTCGGCGTGAAGGAGCTTGTTCAGGCGCTCCACCATATGGACCGGGATGCGGATCGTGCGCCCCTTGTCGGCCAGCGAGCGGGTGACCGCCTGGCGGATCCACCACGTGGCGTACGTGGAGAACTTGTACCCCCGCCGGTAGTCGAACTTCTCGACCGCTCTGATCAGGCCGAGCGAGCCCTCCTGGATCAGGTCGAGCAGCGTCAGGCCGCGGCCCACGTAGCCCTTCGCGATCGACACCACGAGGCGCAGGTTGGCCTCGACCATGTGCTGCTTCGCGGACATGTCGCCGCGCTCGATGCGCTTGGCCAGCGCCACCTCCTCCTCGGCGTTCAGGAGGGGGACCCGGCCGATTGCCCGCAGGTACAGCCGCAGCGAGTCGAGGCTCGGCTCGACCGTCAGGTCGACCTCGGGCCGCTTGAGCTCATCCAGCCGGGCCCGCAGTCCGAGCGTGTCCTCGTCCTCCACCTCCTCCTCGTCGTCGCCGACGAGCGCGCCACGGGCGTCCTCGGGTCCCGCCTTGCCGGACGCGTCGGGCTCTCCGGGACCACCCGGATGCAGCTCCCGCGCCTCCGCAGAGCCCACGAGCTCGATCCCGTGCTCGTCCAGGTAGCCGAGCAGATCGCTCGTCTGCTGCGGCGAGAGCTCCGTCTCCTCGAGTACCGCCGCGAGCGCCTCGGTCGTCAGGAACCCGCGCTCCTGGCCCTCGGCGATGACCCCCTGCAACTCCTCCAGCTCGACGACCGCTGTGTCGGCGACCGCAAGACCCTCAAGCTTCTCCCTCACAGTGGACTCCCAAGGACCTAACCCGACTCCCCGTCGGGGCGATCGCCCCGACCTCCCTGACCGACGCTAAGCCTCCCGTGCGTTGCGTTTGTTGATGCCAGCTTCCTGGTGCGATCATATGGCCCTTCGAACCCTCCACCCCTTCCCCCGAGACGGCTCGACCGGCTAAGTGCGGAGTGATACCAGAATCGGCGGTCGGGGCAACGTCCGGCTCCCAGTCGGTCGCCGTCCGGGGTCCGGGGCGCGCTAGGCTGGGCCTGCGGTGCAGGCAAGCTCGCTCACCTCATCCGTAGCCTCCATGACCGGCGCCGGCGATGACGTGCAGGCCCGCGCTCCGGGCGTTGCGCTCGGCCTGTCCCGGGTCGGGGTGACGGGCGTCGAGAAGGTCGTCCGCATCCGCGACGAGCTGTTCCACGCGCGGCTGGATTGCTCGGTGGATCTCAGCCGCCACCAGAAGGGGGCGCACATGTCCCGCTTCGAGGAGGTCATCAACGAGGCCATCGGCGAGGTCGTCCTGAGCGAGTCCCCGTTTCGTGCCGAGACCCTGGCCCAGCATGTCGCCGAGCTCGTCCGCTCCCGCCAGGGCGCCGAGCGGGCCGAGGTGACGATCGCCGCGCGCTATCCCGAGCACAAGCCTGCTCCTGTCTCTGGGGTCCGTACCCAGGAGATCTACACCCTCCACGGCCGGGCGGTGGCCTTCGCCCACGGCACCCGCCGCACCGTCGGCGTCTCGGCGACCGGCATGACGGCCTGCCCATGCGCCCAGGAGCTCGTCGCCGGACGGGCTCGCGAGCGGCTGCTCGAGCAGGGCTTCGGGGAGGAACAGATCGAGGTGATCCTGGCGACCGTCCCGATCGCCACCCACAACCAGCGTGGGCTGGCCACGCTGCAGCTCGGGCTGGCGGAGAACTCCCCCGCGGAGGTCGAGGCCCGGGTCCTGCTCGAGATCGCCGAGGCGAGCATGTCCTCGGAGATCTACGAGCTGATGAAGCGCTCCGACGAGGTCGAGGTCGTCGAAAAGGCACACCGCCGACCGCGCTTCGTCGAGGACTGCGTGCGGGAGATGCTCGCCGGCGTCCTGCGCGCGTTCCCGGAGCTCGACGGCGGGAGCTTCGTCTCCGCTCGCCAGGAGAACCTCGAGACGATTCACCAGCACAACGTCCTCGCCGAACGCCACTGCCTGCTCCGCGAGCTGCGCACCGAACTGCAGACCGGCACACCGGCCCCGCATCAGACGAGCCTCGAGGAGTGGCTGAACGCAGGCGCGCAGGGCTCCGACGGCTGAGCCTCAGGCGTCGGAGCGCGCCTGCACCTGCGCCAGCTGCCGGCGCAGCCCGAAGAAGAAGTCCAGCCCCGAGAGGACCGTGGCGGCGACGGCCACATACAGCAGCGCCTGCACCCACGCCGGACCTCCGCGGAAGGAGATCACGGCGAGGATCGCGGCGATCTGCAGGCACGTCTTGACCTTGCCGGACATGCTCGCCGCCATCACCACCCCGGCCTGGCTGGCGCCGAGACGCAGCACCGTGACCGCGAGCTCGCGCGTGATGATGACCATCGCCACCCACGCGGCCAGCCGGTGCAGGGACACCAGCGAGACGAGGGCGGCGACGATCAGCAGCTTGTCGGCGAGCGGGTCCATCAGCTTCCCGAACGTGGTCACCGCGCCGCGGGCGCGGGCGAGGTAGCCGTCGACGAAGTCCGTCAGCGACGCGAGCGCGAACACGACCGCGGCGAGCACGTCGCCGGCGGGCGTCTTGCCGAGCAGTGCCACGACGAGGACGGGCACGAGCATGATCCTCATCACCGTGAGGATGTTGGGAAGGTTGAGCGGGAACACCCTGGACTGACAGTATCCTGCGCGGACGGGCACGCCAAGGCGAGGCCTCGGGACGCGCCCGGCTCCGACGGGGCCGCCAATCGATCGAGGAAAGGAACGGGCGATGAAGACGCGCACGCTCGGCCCGGAGGGGCCGGAGGTTTCGGCGATCGGACTCGGTTGCATGGGCATGTCGGCCTTCTACGGCGCCGCCGACGAAGGCGAGGCGCTGGCCACGATCGTCCGCGCCCTGGACCTCGGCTGCAACTTCCTCGACACCTCCGACATGTACGGCCCGCACACGAACGAGCGGCTCGTCGGGCGCGCGGTCGCCGGCCGCCGGGACGAGGTGTTCCTGGCGACGAAGTTCGGCATCAAGTTCGAACCGGGCGATCCCCCGCGGCGCTCGATCGACGGGAGTCCCGAGTACGTTCGGGAGGCCTGCGAGGGTTCACTGGCGCGCCTCGGGACCGACCACATCGACCTGTACTACCAGCACCGGGTGGACCCGGACACGCCGATCGAGGAGACGGTCGGGGCGATGGCCGAGCTGGTCAGCGCAGGCAAGGTCCGCTACATCGGCCTCTCGGAGGCAGCAGCGGAGACGATCCGCCGGGCCCACGCGGTCCATCCGGTCACGGCCGTGCAGACCGAGTACTCGCTGTGGACGCGCGATGTGGAGGACGAGGTGCTCCCAACCCTGACGGAGCTCGGGATCGGGCTCGTCGCGTACTCGCCCCTCGGCCGTGGCTTCCTGTCCGGGCGCTTCAGCTCGCCGGAGGAGCTCGACGAGGGCGACTTCCGCCGCTACGGGCCTCGTTTCACCGGTGAGAACCTCGAGCACAACCTCAAGCTTGCGGAGCGGGTCAAGGAGCTGGCCGAGGAGAAGGGGATCACGCCGGGCCAACTGGCGCTGGCGTGGGTCCTCCACCGCGGCGAGCACATCGTCCCGATTCCGGGCACGAAGCGGGTCTCCTACCTCGAGGAGAACCTCGCCGCCGCCGACGTCGAGCTGACGCCCGAGGACGTCGAGCGGATCGCAGAGGCCGTCCCCGCGGCCGCCGGCGAGCGCTACGACCCGGCGGGTATGCGCTCGGTCAACCTGTGAGCGCGCGGCTCCGCCGCGGGCTGGGTCGCCCACCGCGTCGAAGCTGACCGCCGGCCGCCGTCGAAGTGCTCGCCGGCCCGGCCCGCCGCGCACGGGATCCCGTGGCGTCGAGCGATAGGGTGGCCACATGCCGCTGATCCCGATGGTCATCGAGCGCACCGCCCGCGGCGAGCGCGAGTTCGACATCTACTCGAGGCTGCTCGACGAGCGGATCATCTTCCTCGGCACCCCGATCGACGACCAGGTCGCCAACCTCGTCGTGGCGCAGCTGCTGCACCTCGAGAGCAGCGACCCCGACAAGGACATCTCGCTGTACATCAACTCCCCCGGCGGGAGCATCTACTCGGGCCTTGCCATCTACGACACGATGCAGTTCGTCAAGCCTGACATCGCCACGATGTGCGTCGGCGTGGCGATGTCGATGGGCTCGTTGTTGCTCGCGGCGGGTGCGAATGGCAAACGTGCCTGCCTGCCCAACTCGCGCATCCTGATCCATCAGCCCTCCGCCGGCTTCGAAGGACAGTCGACCGACATCGAGATCCACGCCCGCGAGATCCTCAACATGCGCGCCCGCATCGACGAGATCTACGCCGAGCACACCGGCCGCCCGACGGAGACGGTCAGAGCCGACATGGAGCGGGATCGCTTCTTCACGTCCGAGCAGGCACTCGAGTACGGCCTCATCGACCGGGTCCTCGAGAGCCACTGAGGAACGTACCAGCGAGAGGATGTCTCATCTGACGCCGCTGGAGCGCCTCCTGCTCCCGCTCGTGGCGCTGCTGACGGCGCTGGCCGGTGTCGCACACTACGACGGCTGGACGGCCGTCCTCAGCTTCGCCCTCGCGACGCTCGCGCTCGCGGCCCTGGCGTGGGTGGTCTCGTTCGCCACCGAGCAGCTCGGCGAGCACTTCGGGCCGGGTGTGACGGGCATGCTGCAGTCGACCCTCGGCAACCTGCCCGAGCTCTTCGTTGTCGTCTTCGCGCTGCAGAAGGGCGAGCTCGTGGTCGCCCAGACGGCACTCGTCGGCTCGATCCTCGCCAACGCCCTGCTCGTGCTCGGGCTCGTGATCGTCGTCGGGGCGAGCCGGGCGGAGCACGGGATGATGCGCTTCTCCCCCCGGCTGCCCCGCGACACGGCCACCCTGCTCTACGTCGCGGTCTTCATCATCGTCCTGGTAGGGCTCTCGCTCGCGGCCCACGACCCGGCCAGCCATCACGTCGACGCGATCTCGATCGTGGGGGCGATCTGCCTGCTGTTCGTCTACATGACCTGGGTCGTGCCATATCTCCGATCCGACCAGCGGGATGGACCGGAAGGCTCGCGCGTCGCCGCGGGGCCCTCGGGGCGCCCGCCCGAACCCGGCGTGTCCGCCGGCCGGCGAGCACGGGCGCCGCTGCGCTTCACGATCACGCTGCTGGTCCTGGCCGGCGTCGCCGCGGCGTTCGTCTCCGAATGGTTCATCGACGCGCTCGCCCCCGCGATCGCAACGCTGAACCTCTCGCAGGCGTTCGCCGGGCTGGTGATCGTCGCGATCGCCGGCAACGCCGTCGAGAACACGGCCGGGCTCGTGCTGGCGTGGAAGCGCCGCCCGGACCTGGCGATCTCGGTGGTGAAGAACTCCGTCGCCCAGATCGCGGCATTCCTGTTCCCGGCGCTGGTGCTGATCTCGTTCGCGCTCGCGACGACGCTGACGTTCGCGCTCGCGCCCGTGTACATCGGAGCGCTGGCGCTCACAGCCCTCTCCCTCGCGCAGGTGACCGGGGACGGCGAGGCCGCCGCCTTCGAGGGCTGGGCACTCGTCGCCCTGTACGTGGTTCTCGCCACGTTCACCCTGTACGAGTAGCCAGCGCCATCCGGCGTCCTCAGCCCTGTCAGGCGCGAGTAGCCGGCGCCAGCCGGCGTCGTCAGCCCTGTCAGGCGCGAGTAGCCGGCGCCAGCTGCCGTCGTCAGCCCTGTCAGGCGCGAGTAGCCGGCGCCAGCTGGCGCCGTCAGCCGCGTACGAGGCCGCCGAGCAGGGCGCCCGCCACGCCACCCGCCCCGGCTGCGGCGGCTGTGCTTTCGGTGCCCTCGATGGGGGCGATGAACATCGTCTGCAGCGCCAGCCTGCCCGGTCCCGTGAAGCGGTTCCAGGTGAGCTTGCCCCCGCCGCCGAAGACGCCGCTCTTGAGGCCCATCGTGACCGCCTCGAGCTGCACGGTGGGGTCCTTGTACAGCCACGCCCCGGCCTCCACGTCGATCTGCTCGCCCGCGTCGAGTGCGATCAGGAAGACGTTGCCGTGGCCGTGCAGCCATACGAGGGCGTCGCCGTCGATGGCCCTGAACTTGTCCATGAAGAAGCCCGATCCGCCGAGCAGCATGTTCTGCACGCCCTGGATCCGCTCGAACCCGTAGTCGAGGTTGTCGGTCGCGGCCAGGAACTGGTGCTCGCGGACGTCCAGCCCCTCACCCTGGTGCAGGTGCAGCGGTACGCACTGCCCCGGTGAATCGCGCGAGAAGGCGATCCGCCCCGCCCCGCTCGTACGGGTCACGAAGTACTCGAGGCCAGCGATCTTGCGCTTCACGCCCCCCGGCAGCTTGCGCAGCTCGATGTTCACCTGCGTCTCCTTCCACAGCAGGACGTGGTGCTCGAACATGACGCTCGCGTCGCCGACCTCGATCTGCAGCTCGGGGACGAGCTCACCGCGGACGTGGTACGTCACGCCGGCGAAGCTCTCGTCGTGGACGGTGGCGGCGATCGGCTCGGGCACGTGCATGGCTGGTCCCCTTCGTTGGCGGCGGCGCCCCCGCACTGGCACCGGCGCGCACCCACCGGGGGCGATCCGGGAGCGGCCACGGTGAGCTTCCCGGCTGCCGCGGCGCCAGTCAAGCGCCCGTCCGGCACGCTGTCCGGCTGCCGTTCGCTCAGTCGCCTTTGCCGAGGCTTGCGGACGGCACGTCGCAGTCGGATCCGTCCGACCTCACGGCGGCGACGCTGGGAGGATCGTCGGTGAGCAGCTGGGGCACGCTGACGGCCCGGATGTGGCGACGGGCGAGGGCGGCGAAGATGCCCAGGAGCGCCCTGACCGTCTGGCCGTGGTTCTCGTGCATCAGGATGATCGCTCCCGGATGCAGCCCCGCGATCACGTTGCGTTCGATCTGCAGGTAGTCGGCGCCGAGCGAGTCCGCGCTGTCGACGCTCCACAGCACCTCGAGCAGGCCGTGGGCGCGTGCGATCCCGTCGATGGCGGCGTCGTGGGCCCCGTAGGGTGGACGGAACAGGACGACCGGTGCGCCGGAAGCGTGCTCGAGCGCGACCTGCGTGCGCACGATCTCCCGTTCGGCTCCGGCCCGCGGCAGCGACGTCAGCAACGGATGCGTGTAGGTGTGGTCGCCGACCGCCCCGACGGCCTGCTCGCGCCTGGTCGCCCCCGGTACCAGGGAGATGTTCCGGCCGACCACGAAGAACGTGGCCCGGACGTGGTGCTTGCGCAGCTTCGCCAGCACCAGCCGCGTGTAGGGTCCAGGGCCGTCGTCGAACGTGAGCGCCACCTCGTCGCCAGCGCGCCCGGCGCAGAAGATCGGCCGCCCGAGCGCGATCAGGCGGCGCACCTCGGCCGAGGAAGCATCACGGGCGAGCCGGGCATCGGCGCCGCCTGGCTCGGTGGCGCTCGCCGGGCGCGCCGGCGCGGGGGGCCGCGGGGCCGCCCGTTGGCCGTGCGTGCCGCCCCGGGAGCCGGACCCGGCGAGGGCGAGCCCCCCGATCACGAGCGCCGCCACAACCACCGCGGCGGCGCTCAGCATTCCTCGCCGCCTGCGGGCCCGCCGTGCCCTGGCCTCACCACGGGCACGGGCCCGTCGGCGCGCCGAGGAGCCGCCGCTGGGCTCGCCTGAAGCCATACGCCCAAACTACCCCAGGCCCCACTCGCGTGGGCGGCACAAGCGCGCTAGACTGGCCTGTACCTCGCGCCTGGGCGGGGTTTTTCTTCGCCCGGAGCCGCTATCAACAACGACGCAGGGATATCTCGAAATGGCCCGCGGAGACGTCCGAATCGCTATCACCCTCGCCTGCGAGGAGTGCAAGCGCCGTAACTATCAGACCAACAAGAGCAAGCGCAACAACCCCGACCGGGTGACGCTGCGCAAGTACTGCCGCTGGTGCCGTTGCCACACCAGCCACCGGGAGACCCGCTAGCGCGGAGGCGCTGTCGTGGCCCGTGACCGCAAACGTGCAAAGCAGCGCCGCGAGCGCGCGGCCGCCCGTGCCGACAAAGGCTCCGGGGGACTGCCGCCGAGTCAGCCCGTCCGGACGGAAGTGCCCGGCGCGCTCGACCACGCCTCCGGCGAGGCCGACGAGTTCGAGGCGGCGATCGTCCGCGGTGCCGACGGCCTTGCGGTCCCCGCGGGTGAGCTTGACACGGTCGAGGACGGCGAGGGGCCCGCGGCGGCAGGCAGCGACACCGACCTCGACGGCACCGACGACCTGTTGCAGGAGGGTGGGCAGGACGTCGCCGGCGCCGGCGCCGGCCGCGGCGGTGGCGGTGGCGGTGGCGGCACCACGGCCATCGCGGAGCGACCCTCCGGCGCCCCGTTGCGGGGCGGCAACCGGGTCATCGGCTTTCTCCGTGCCAGCTGGGCCGAGCTGCAACGTGTGCAGTGGCCCGACCGCCGTCAGGTCACCCAGGCCACGGCGGTGGTGCTCGGCTTCGTCGCCATCGCCGGCGCCTACCTCGGGCTTGCCGACTACGTCGCCAAGGAAATCGTCGAATACATCCTGTGAAGGTCCCCGGGCGTCACGGGAACGCGAGCCCGTCCAATCCGCGGCCACCGGCCGCTCCTGCAACTGAATCTGTCGAGGAACTCTGAAGAATGTTTCGCTGGTACGTAGTCAACACCTATTCCGGTCACGAGAACAAGGTCAAGCACAACCTCGAGCACCGGGTCGTCTCCCTGGGCCAGCAGCGTGCGGTGCGCAACGTCGTCGTGCCCACCGAAGCCGTGGCCGAGATGAAGGACAACCAGAAGGTCACGGTGGAGAAGCGCACGATGCCCGGATACGTGCTCGTGAACATGGAGCTCAACGAGGACTCCTGGGGTGTCGTCAAGGGCACCCCCGGCGTGACGGGCTTCGTCGGCGCCTCGCAGGAGCCCGTAGCTCTGACCCAGGGCGAGGTGGACCGCCTGCTGCACAAGGAGGTGGCGACCGCCACCCGCACCCGGGCTCAGTTCGCGATCGGCGAGTCGGTCAAGGTCGTCTCCGGTCCGCTGTCGGACTTCTCCGGCGAGATCTCCGAGATCAACGAGGACGCCTCGCGCCTGAAGGTGCTGGTTTCGATCTTCGGACGGGAGACCCCGGTGGAGGTCGGCTTCGACCAGGTCAAGAAGCTCTGAGCCGCCCGCATGGGACCGTCACATCAAACCGCTGCACCGCCCGCAAACCCGACACCCCAGATAAGCTGAGTACGAAATGGCCAAGAAGGTTCTGACGACGATCAAGCTGCAAGCCAACGCCGGCCAGGCGAGCCCGGCCCCTCCCGTTGGCCCTGCGCTGGGTCAGCACGGCATCAACATCATGGAGTTCTGCAAGGCCTTCAACGCCCAGACCCAGTCCGAAACCGGGACGGTGATCCCGGTCGTGATCACGGTCTATGAGGATCGGTCCTTCACGTTCGTCACGAAGACGCCGCCGGCCGCGGTTCTGATCCGCCAGGCGCTTCGGATCGGCAAGGGCTCGGGCGAGCCCAACCGGGTGAAGGTGGGGACGATCACGCAGGAGCAGTTGCGGGAGATCGCCGAGCGCAAGCTCGAGGACCTCAACGCACACGACGTCGAGCAGGCCGCCAAGATCATCGCCGGCACGGCCCGTTCGATGGGCGTGGAGGTCGCGCAATGAGCCATCACGGACGTCGCTACAGGGAACAGCTCGCGACGGTCGACCGGGAGCGGGAGTACCAGCCCGCCGAGGCGATCGGCCTCGTCCGCAGCCTCGCGAGCAGCAAGTTCGACGAGTCCATCGAGGTCCACGTCCGCACGGGCCTGAACGTCCGTCACGCCGACGAGCAGCTGCGAGGGACGATCGCCCTGCCCAACGGCCTCGGCAAGGACGTCAAGATCGCCGTCTTCGCCCAGGGCGAGAAGGCCCGGGAGGCAGAGGAGGCGGGTGCCGATGTGGTCGGCGCCCAGGACCTCGCGAAACAGATCCAGGAGGGCTTCGACGACTTCGACGTGGCGATCGCGACGCCGGACATGATGTCGGTGGTCGGCCAGCTCGGCCGGATCCTCGGCCCGGCCGGCAAGATGCCCAACCCGAAAGTCGGGACGGTGACGATGGACGTCGCCAAAGCCGTCGAAGAGTCCAAGGCGGGCAAGGTCGAGTACCGCACCGACCGCAGCGCGATCGTCCACCTGATCATCGGCAAGGCGAGCTTCGACGAGCGCAAGCTGCTCGAGAACTACGCCGCCGTGATCGAAGAGCTGATCCGTGCGAAGCCGTCCGCGGCCAAAGGCCGTTACCTGCGCACGATCACCCTCGCCTCGACGATGGGGCCCGGCGTGAAGGTCGACTCGAGCCGCACACGTGACATCCTCGAGGAGGCGCCCGCAGCTACCATCGCTGCCTAGCGTCCACCTCGCAGGCCACCGAAGACCCCCGGCAGCCGTGCCCATGGCACACCGCGGAAGTCCGGGATAGGAGCCCAATGAACCGAGAGCAGAAGTCGGTGGCGATCGCCGAGATCGCCAGCAGCATCGATGAGTCCGAGGCGATCTTCGCCGTCGACTACCGCGGCATCACCGTCGCTCAGGTCGCCGAGCTGCGCACGAAGCTGCGCGAGGCCGACGCGAGCTTCAAGGTCGTCAAGAACTCGCTCACCGAACGCGCCGCCGACCAAGCCGGGGCGGAGGCGCTGAAGGACTTCCTCGCCGGCCCCACGGCGCTGACCTTCGTGCGGGGCGACATCGCGGTGGCGGCGAAGGCCGTCGCCGACTACGCCCGGGCGACCCAGATGCTGCCGTTCAAGGGCGGTCTGATGGGCGGCGCACCCCTCGACGTCGAGCAGATCCGCTCGCTGTCCCGCCTGCCCTCGCGCGAAGTCCTCTACGGGCAGCTGGTCGGTGTCGTCGCGGCACCGGTGGGTGGGCTCGTCCGCTCGCTCGGCGGCCTGCTCGGCGGCCTCGCGGTCGCGCTCGGCCAGGTGCGGGAGAAGAAGGAGACAGGCGAGATCCCGGCCGGGGACCCGCCTGCGGCGGAGGCGCAGGCCGAGCGCCTCGGCGCAGGCCGAGGAGGCTTCCCCGCCTGCGGGCGAGGCTCCCGCGGGGGCTGACGCCGCCGCCCCGGCCGAGGCCGACGCTCCCGTCGAGCCCGAGGAGGCTCCCGCAGAGCCTGAGGACCAGGCGCCCGCGGCGGAGGCGGAAGCGGCCACGGAGCCGGCAGCTGACGATCAAGAGACCGAGCCGGAGGAGCAGCCGGCACAAGCAGAGGAAAAACAGGCGGACGTCTCGGCTGAGGCCCAGTCCGAGGACGCCGAGACGAGTCCGAAGGAGGACTGAGCATGGCAACCAGCACACAGGATTGGATCGACGAGCTGAAGGGCATCTCGGTGCTCGAGCTGGCCGAGCGGATCAAGGCCCTCGAGGAGGAGTTCGGGGTCTCCGCGGCAGCTGTCGCGGCCCCGGTCGCCGGCCCCCGCGGGAGGCGGCGACGGAGCTGCCGCCGCGGAGGAAGAAGCGTCGAGCACCGTCGACGTCGTCCTCGCCGGAGCGGGCGACAAGAAGATCCAGGTGATCAAGGTCGTTCGCGCCGCCACCGGCCTGGGCCTCAAAGAGGCCAAGGCGCTCGTGGACGAGGCTCCCAAGCCCGTCAAGGAGGGAGTCGAACGCGAGGAGGCCGACAAGCTCAAAGCCGAACTCGAGGAGGCCGGCGCCTCCGTCGAGTTGAAGTAGCCGGACTGACCGCGGCGGCCGCCGGCCCGACGCGGGGCCGGCGGCCGCTGGGCGCGCGTCGGGCAGGGCTCGTTTATCCAGCCCTAACAAAATCGCGCGCTTTCCGGTAAAGTGCCCGACGCTGGTCGATAGTCGCAGCCGTCCGAATCACGGCACCGCGCCACATACGCGGTAGTCAGGGCGGGGTCCGTGAGCGCTGGCGGCCCTTCGGGGTAGTCGATAGCCTGTGCTATCTTCTCTAGTCGCGCTTCGGCGCCCCTCCTCTGCCCGTGTTTCGCCCTCCGAAGGAGTCGTTTCTTGGCTGCTGCAGATGCTCTCCGGACGCGCAGAACCTTCGCGCGCCTGAACAAGACCGTTGACGTCCCGAACCTGATCGACATCCAGCGCCGCTCCTTCGAGTGGCTGACGGACCCCAAGAACGGGCGGCCTGAGCGAGACGATCGACGACATCTCCCCGATCGAGGACTACACCGGCAACCTCGCCGTGCAGTTCGGCGAGTTCACGTTCGACGAGCCGGTCGCCTCGCTCGACCAGTGCCGCGAGAAGGACCTGACCTACGCCCGCCCGCTGACGGTGACGGTCGCGTTCATCAACCGCGAGACCGGCGAGATCCGCGAGCAGTCGGTGTTCATGGGCGACTTCCCCTGGATGACCGAGCGCGGGCACGTTCGTCATCAACGGCACCGAGCGCGTCGTGGTGACCCAGCTGGTGCGCTCTCCCGGGGCCTACCTGATGGAGCCGAAGGACCGCGAGAAGCAGGTCTTCATCGCCAACCTGATGCCCGCCCGCGGCTCCTGGCTCGAGCTCGAGATCGACAAGAAGGGCAAGGTCTACGTCCGCATCGACCGCAAGCGCAAGCTGCCGGTGACGGTGCTGCTGCGGGCGATGGGCTACGCCACCGACGAGGAGATCCTGCGGCTGTTCGACAACTCGCTCTACATCCGCAACACGATCGACTCCGACACCGAGGCGACCCGCACCGAAGAGGGCGCGCTGATCGAGCTGTTCAAGAAGCAGCGTCCGGGCGAGCCGCCGAGCGTCGACAACGCCAAGGCGCTGCTCAACCAGCTGTTCTTCGACCCCAAGCGCTACGACCTCACGCGCGTCGGTCGCTACAAGCTCAACTCCCGCCTGGGGCTGGACGTCGACATCGACACCCGCACCCTGACCCACGACGACATCCTCGCGCTCGTGCGCGAGCTCGTCTCGCTGCCCAAGCGGCTCGGCCTGCCCGAGGACGGCGAGGTCGAGATCAAGGACTACGCCGCCGAGGCCATGAGCATGCCGCGCGAGCCCGTCGCCGAGCACCTCGACGAGTACGAGCACTTCGGCAACCGCCGCCTGCGCACCGTCGGCGAGCTGATCCAGGAGGCCTTCCGGATCGGGCTCTACCGCATGGAGCGGGTCGTGCGCGAGCGCCTCACGACCGAGGACGCGGACACGATCACGCCGCAGACGATCATCAACATCCGCCCCGTCGTGGCAGCGCTGAAGGAGTTCTTCGGCTCCTCCCAGCTGAGCCAGTTCATGGACCAGACCAACTCGCTGGCCGGGCTCACCCACCGGCGCCGCCTGTCCGCGCTCGGCGCCGGCGGGCTGACCCGCGAGCGCGCCCCGATCGAGGTGCGCGACGTGCACCCCACCCACTACGGGCGCATGTGCCCGATCGAGACCCCCGAGGGTCCGAACATCGGCCTGATCGGCTCGCTGTCCTCGTTCGCCGAGGTGTCCGAGTACGGGTTCGTCACCACCCCCTACCGGGTGGTCAAGGACGGCGTCGTCACCGAGGAGGTCCGCCACCTCGACGCGACCCAGGAAGAGGAGCTGCTGATCGCCCAGGCGAACACGCCTGTCGACGCCAAGACGGGGCGGCTGAAGGGCACCGAGATCCTCTGCCGCACCCAGGCCGGCCAGTACGTCACGGTCGGCCCCAAAGACGTCGACCTGGTCGACGTCTCCCCGGAGCAGATCTGGTCGGTGGCCACGGCGATGATCCCGTTCCTCGAGCACGACGACGCCAACCGCGCGCTGATGGGCTCGAACATGCAGCGCCAGGCCGTGCCGCTGCTGAAGGCCGACGCCCCGCTCGTGGGCACCGGGATGGAGCGCCGGGCCGCGCTCGACACCGGGGACGTGCTGCTCGCCAGGAACGCCGGAGCGGTCGACTACGTCGACGCCGACCAGATCGTCGTGCAGACCCGCGACGGCAAGAAGGACGAGTACGAGCTGCAGAAGTTCATGCGCTCCAACCAGGGCACCCTGATCCACCAGAAGCCGCTCGTGGCCAGCGGCCAGAAGGTCGAGGCAGGCGACGTCCTCGCCGACGGCTCCTCCACCGACAAGGGCGAGATGGCCCTCGGCAAGAACCTGATGGTCGCGTTCATGTCCTGGGAGGGCTACAACTTCGAGGACGCCATCATCCTCTCCAAGCGCCTGGTCCAGGACGACGAGCTCACCTCGATCCACATCGAGGAGTACGAGATCGACGCCCGCACGACCAAGCTCGGCGAGGAGGAGATCACGCGCGACATCCCCAACCGCTCGGAGGAGTCGCTGCGCAACCTCGACGACCGCGGCATCGTCCGCATCGGCGCCGAGGTCCATTCCGGCGACCTGCTCGTCGGCAAGGTCACGCCGAAGGGCGAGACCGAGCTGACGGCCGAGGAGAAGCTGATCCGGGCGATCTTCAAGGAGAAGGCGCGCGAGGTTCGCGACACCTCGCTGAAGGTCCCCCACGGAGAGGGCGGCGTCGTGATCGACGTCAAGACCTTCCGCCGCGACGACGGCGACGACCTGCCGCCCGGGGTCAACGACCTCGTGCGCGTGTTCGTGGCCAAGAAGCGCAAGATCTCCGAGGGCGACAAGCTCGCGGGCCGTCACGGCAACAAGGGTGTGATCTCGAAGATCGTCGACCAGCAGGACATGCCGTTCCTCGAGGACGGCACCCCTGTGGACGTGATCCTCAACCCGCTCGGCGTGCCCTCGCGCATGAACGTCGGGACAGATCCTCGAGACCCACCTCGGCTGGGCGGCCGCACAGGGCTGGTACGACGACGGCACCGAGGCCTACAAGGACGCCCACGCCGACAGCGGCAACGGGCGCGTGTACGTGTCCACGCCGGTGTTCGACGGGGCGACCGTCGAAGACGTCGACAACGCCCTCGTCAAGTGGCAGGACGCCCACCAGGGCCGCATCCGCATGGACGTCGACAAGTCCCGGCGGGTGGGCGAGCAGGCATCGGGGAAGATGACGCTGTTCAACGGCCGCACGGGCGAGCCCTTCGAGGAACAGGTGACCGTGGGCTACATGTACATCCTCAAGCTCCTGCACCTCGTCGACGACAAGATCCACGCCCGCTCGACCGGGCCCTACTCGCTCGTCACCCAGCAGCCGCTGGGCGGCAAGGCGCAGTTCGGCGGTCAGCGCTTCGGCGAGATGGAGGTGTGGGCGCTCGAGGCCTTCGGCGCCGCCTACACGCTGCAGGAGATGCTCACGATCAAGTCCGACGACACGGTCGGGCGCGTGAAGGCGTACGAGGCGATCGTCAAGGGCGAGAACATCGCCGAGCCCTCGATCCCCGAGTCGTTCAAGGTTCTCCTGAAGGAGATGCAGTCGCTCGCGCTCGACGTCAACGTCGTCTCCGAGGAAGGTCAGCGCGCCGAGATGCGCGACGAGGACGACGACCTTCTACGCGCGGCCGAGGAGCTCGGCATCGACCTCTCGGGCGTCCGCGCCGCCACCGGCGACGCCAGCGACGAGGAGCTCGAGGGCGAGGACGACACCGATGCCGCCACCGAGGACGACACCGAGCCGGAGCCGGCGGACGAGGAGGCCCCGGTCGCCGTCGACGGCCTGATCGATGTGGACGCCGCGGAGGACATCGACCTGGAGGGCCTCGACAGCGAGGTCTCGGCCGAGTAGTGCAGTTCCAACAAGCGAAGGAGACGCGTGATCGATCGAGGGGCTGCACACCCCTCACGGCCCCCGGGCCAACCCCAGCAGGAGGGCTTCGCCCCTCCGCGACCTTCGGCCTAACCCCCAGCGAGAGGACTTTCACACATGATCGACATCAATAACTTCGACGCCATCGAGATCAGCCTCGCCTCCTCCAAGCAGATTCGCAGCTGGAGCTCCGGCGAGGTCACCAAGCCGGAGACGATCAACTACCGCACCCTGAAGCCCGAGAAGGACGGCCTCTTCTGCGAGCGCATCTTCGGTCCCACGAAGGACTGGGAGTGCTACTGCGGCAAGTACAAGCGTGTCCGTTACAAGGGCATCGTGTGCGAGCGCTGTGGTGTCGAGGTGACCCGGTCGAAGGTTCGCCGCGAGCGCATGGGTCACGTCGACCTGGCCGCCCCCGTCAGCCACATCTGGTTCTTCAAGGGTGTTCCCAGCCGGATCGGCTACCTGCTCGACATGGCCCCGAAGGAACTCGAGAAGGTCCTCTACTTCGCCGCCTCGATCGTGACATGGGTCGACGACGAGGCTCGCTCGAAGCGACCTCGACACGCTCGAGAAGGAGGTCAACAAGGTTCTCGACTCCTACGCCGCGGAGCGCGAGGAGCGGGTGCTCGAGCTGCGCGAGTCGCTGGCCCGTCGCGAGAAGTACCTGCAGATCGGGCAAACAGACCAACTTCAACGACGAAGACCACCTGTGGGCGGACTCGCTCGACGTCAACGTGGCCAAGCTCTCCGACGAGGAGCGCGACAAACAGCTCAAGGACCTGGGCAAGGCCTTCGAGGCGGACATCGCCGACACCGAAGCCTACATCGAGGATGCAGCCGAGCGCATGCGCAGCGTGTGGGAGCTGTTCAAGACGATGGAGCCCAAGCAGATCGAGCACGACGAGACGACCTTCCGTGAGCTGAAGGAGCGCTTTGGCTCCCCCTATGGCTTCGGCGAGTACTTCCGCGGCGGGATGGGCGCGGAAGCGATCAGGGACCTGCTCCAGCAGGTCGACCTGGAGGCCGAAAGGATCGAGCTCGAGGACCAGGTCAAGACCGGCAAAGGCCAGAAGCAGGCACGGGCGGTCAAGCGCCTGAAGGTCGTATCGGCCTTCATCCAGTCCGGCAACAAACCGGAGATGATGGTCCTCGACGCGGTGCCGGTGATCCCGCCGGAGCTGCGGCCCATGGTCCAGCTCGACGGCGGCCGCTTCGCCACCTCGGACCTCAACGACCTCTACCGTCGCGTGATCAACCGGAACAACCGGCTCAAGCGCCTGCTCGACCTCGGCGCCCCGGAGATCATCGTCAACAACGAGAAGCGGATGCTCCAGGAGGCCGTCGACGCGCTGTTCGACAACGGCCGTCGCGGGCGCCCGGTCACCGGACCCGGCAACCGGCCGCTGAAGTCGCTGTCGGACATGCTCAAGGGCAAGCAGGGCCGCTTCCGCCAGAACCTCCTCGGCAAGCGCGTCGACTACTCCGGACGCTCGGTGATCGTCGCCGGGCCCTACCTGAAGCTGCACCAGTGCGGCCTGCCGAAGATCATGGCGCTGGAGCTGTTCAAGCCCTTCATCATGGCCCGCCTCGTCGAGCGCAAGTCCGCCCAGAACATCAAGGCGGCGAAGAAGATGGTCGACTCGATGATCGGCGAGGTCTGGGACGTGCTCGAGGAGGTCATCCACGAGCACCCCGTCCTGTTGAACAGGGCGCCCACGCTGCACCGCCTCGGCATCCAGGCGTTCGAGCCGCTGCTCGTGGAGGGCAAGGCGATCCAGGTCCACCCGCTCGTCTGCCACGCCTTCAACGCCGACTTCGACGGCGACCAGATGGCGGTCCACCTGCCGCTGTCGGCGGAGGCCCAGGCGGAGGCGCGGATCCTGATGCTGTCCTCCAACAACATCCTCAGCCCGGCCCACGGGGCGCCGCTGGCGACCCCGACCCAGGACATGATCCTCGGGCGCCTACTACCTCACGTATGGACCGGAGGCGGACGAGCTCGCCAAGATCGACCGCTCGAGCTACGAGCCTCGGCCGCACGTGTTCCGTACCGCCCAGGAGGCCGAACTCTCCTACGAGGCGGGTGTGGTGAAGCTCCACGACGTGGCCGAGTTCCGGCCCTACGGACGTGAGGGCGGCCACGTGCTGACGACGATCGGGCGGATCATCTACAACGACCGCATCGAGCGTGCCCTCGCTGAGGCGCTCGGCGACGAGTTCGACGCGTCCAAGTACACCTTCGTGAACCAGTCGATGAAGAAGCGGGACACCACCCGCCTGATCGACCTGCTCGTGCAGACTTACGGCGCGACGACGATCTCGCTGGTGTTGGACGCGTTCAAGGACCTGGGCTTCAAGTACGCCACCCAGGCCGGGATCACGATCTCCAAGAACGACGTCGTCGTGCCGCCCGAGAAGCAGGCGATCCTCGACAAGTACGACAACATCGTGGGCGACATCACGGGCCAGTACGAGGACGGCCTGATCACCCAGGAGGAGCGCCACGAGGCGGTCGTGGAGCAGTGGAACGCGGCCACCGACGAGGTCGCCGACGCGATGATCGCGAACCTCGACACCCTCAACCCCATCTTCATGATGGCCAACTCGGGTGCCCGAGGCTCCTTCAAGCAGATCCGCCAGCTGGCCGGGATGCGCGGCCTGATGGCGAACCCGAAGGGTGAAATCATCGAGCGGCCGATCAAGGCCAACTTCATGGAGGGCCTGTCGGTGCTGGAGTACTTCATCTCCACCCACGGCGCCCGAAAGGGGCTGGCGGACACGGCATTGCGGACGGCGGACTCGGGCTACCTGACCCGGCGGCTCGTGGACGTTGCCCAGGACGTGATCATCCGCGAGGCCGATTGCGGCACCGGGGACTACATCGAGCTGGCCGTGTTCAAGGCCGACGGCGAGGCCAACGACGGGCTCGTCGGGCGGATCGCGGCGAAGCCGATCACGACCAAGCGCAACCGCATGCTCGCCGACGGTGGCAGCGAAATCGGCCGGGGCGAGCTGGCCGACATCGTGCAGGCGTTCCAGGACGACCACGACAAGGGCACCGAGGTCACGGTGCCGGTGCGCTCCGTGCTCAAGTGCGAGGCTCCGAGCGGGGTCTGCCAGGCGTGCTACGGACGGGCCATGGCGACCGGCACGCTCGCCCAGATCGGCGACGCCGTCGGGATCGTGGCGGCACAGTCGATCGGCGAGCCGGGTACGCAGCTGACGATGCGTACGTTCCACACCGGCGGAGTGGCCGGGGCGGACATCACCCACGGCCTGCCCCGCGTGGTCGAGCTGTTCGAGGCACGCCGTCCCAAGGGCCTGGCGAAGATCGCCGAGCAGGACGGGATCGTCTCGATCGAAGAGACCGACAAGGCCCTGACGGTGGTCATCACCGACGACGCCGGCGAGGAGCACCGGCACGCCTTCCCTCGGCGGACCCGGCTGTTCGTGTCCGGGGGCGAGCGGATCAAGGCGGGACGGCAGCTCAACGAGGGGTCCGTCTACCCCCACGAGCTGCTCGCCATCCGCGGGCGGACGGAGACCGAGCAGTACCTGGTCAAGGAGGTCCAGGAGGTCTACAAGTCACAGGGCGTGGACATCAACGACAAGCACATCGAGCTGATCGTCCGCCAGATGCTCAAGAAGGTACGTGTCGACCAGAAGGGCGACACGGACTACCTGCCCGGCCAGTTCGTGGACCGGTTCGAGTTCGCTCGCGCGAACGCGGCGGTCCAGGATCAGGGTGGCGAGACGGCCCAGTTCGAGGACATCATCCTGGGCATCACGAAGGCGTCCTTGAACACGGACTCGTTCCTGTCAGCGGCGTCCTTCCAGGAGACCACGAAGGTGCTCACGGACGCTGCCCTGGAAGGCAAGATCGACCGCCTCAACGGCCTCAAGGAGAACGTGATCATCGGCAAGCTGATCCCGGCTGCGACAGGCCTGAAGCGCTACCGGCGGATCGAGATCGAGCCGTCGGAGCCGCTGCCCCGGGCGATCGACGATGTCGGCCTGCTCGACCAGGATGAGATCGCTGCCGAGCTCGGCCTGGCCTCCAGCGACGGCCTCGGAGGCGGCTACGGACAGGAGTTCGACGCCGACCTCGCCTCGCTGGAGAAGATCGGCGCGGGCGGCACCGACCCCGGCTTCGCCGAGGAACTGGCCGACCTCGAGATCCCCGACGAGCCGGTGAGCGGCGAGTAGTCACGCCTCGCTCCTGCGCGGCCCGCGCGTGGCGGGCCGGCAGGAGCCCCGCGCCCGGGGCCGCACCGGCGTCCACAGGAGCCCGCGCCGGCGGCGCGGTGTCTGCGCCGCGGCCCGGCGCCGGCGGATCGGGTCCCTACAGTCCACGCGCCCCCAACACGCAGGGGATCGTTCGCAGCAGGATCTTCGCGTCGGTCCACAGCGACCAGTTGGCGACGTACAGGTAGTCGATCGCAACCATTTCCGTCAGCGGGACCCGCGCGGGCCCGAGGATCTGCCAGTGACCCGTCATCCCGGGCGTCAGCTCGAGCCGTCGACGGTGCCACCCCTGCACGCGAACATCCTCGTCGATGACGAGCGGACGCGGCCCCACGAGGCTCATCTCTCCTTTGACGACGTTGATCAGTTGCGGCAGCTCGTCGAGCGCCGTCCTGCGCAGCACCCTCCCGACCCGCGTGACACGGGGATCGTCGGCGATCTTGAACAGGCCACCGCGGGCCTCGTTGCGCTCGCGCAGCGAGTCCTTCATCGCGTCCGCTCCGTCCACCATCGTGCGGAACTTGACGATCCGGAAGCGCTCTGCGTGGCGTCCGACCCGCAGCTGGCGGAAGAACACGGGCCCTCGGCTGTCGAGCTTGATCGCGATCGCCACGAGGGCCATCACGGGCGCGAGCGCCACGAGCCCGAGCGACGCCACGATGAGATCGAAGCTGCGTTTGACAGCCGCCGAGGAGCGCGTCAGGTGGAAGCGCCTCACTCCCATCACCGTGATCCCGTGCAGGTCGTCGAACTCCACCGAGGAGCCCACGACCTCCAGCACCCGGGGGAGGATGCTGACCCGCACGCCCACGGCCTTCAGCGTCCTGACGAGATCGAGGACCTCGCCGGCGTCTCCCCCGCGTGGCGCCACGATCGCGCGTTGGACGTCGAGCGTCCGCGCCAGCTCCCGGATCTCCGCGAGCCGGCCCATGGCCTGCGCCTGCGCCGACCACGGGCCGATCTCGTCGAAGTCGAGGACCGCGACCAGGCGCGCCCTGATGCCCCCGTGACCGCTCAGCTTGCAGGCCACGGTCTCCGACACATCGGCGGGGCCGATGAACATGCACCGCTCCACGGGAGCCAGTTGCAGGGCGAGCGAGCGGGCGAGCGTTCGCCCGAGCACGAATCCGAACGCCAGCGTCAGCCACAGGAACAGACCCTCGGCCCGGCTCGGAGCTCCGACCAGGACGAGCCCGCCGCTCAGCCACGCCGCGAGCGCGCCCAGCGTCGCCAGCTGGAACAGCCGCGGAAGCTCCTCCAGCGTCGTCTTGCGCAGCAGCGTGTCGTCGCGGTCATACAGACCCGAGACCTTCGCCGCGACGAGCAGCAGTGCAACGACGAGGACGCTCCCCGGGGGCACGAGGAGCGTGTGCGAGTACAGCCCCACGGCCAGGAGAAGCGAACCGCAGATCGCCAGCACGTCCGCCAGCAGGAGCATCCGGCGGAAGATCGACTCCCGCAGCCTGGTGGCCGCCTGTCCGCGGGTCGCGGCGCTGGGGGGCTCCCACAGCGGGCTCGCCGCTGCGGGGCGCAGCGCCGGCGGCGAGTGTGGGACCGGCGCCGGCCCCAGCTCTTCCATGATCTCGGGCGCCAGGACCGCGGCGCCACCGTCAACGAGACTGCTCTCCATAGCTGATCTACTCCCTGTCGTCCGGTGGGGGCGGGTGGCCCGGTGAACCGCGCCATAATGCCGGCCTATCGGGGTCCCCCGCCACGGTGATGAATCGGTGCTAACGCGGGATCGGTCCGCCGAGCGGCTGCCCGGCGGGACGGTGCGCCCACGCATCCGCGCATGCCTAGCCGGCGATCGTGATCTGGAACATCCCGCTGTTGTCGCTCGGGTGATAGTCGATGAATCGGAACTGTGGCGCTATTCCCTCGCCCACCATGGTGAAGACGTAGGGTCGCTGATTGTTGCCAGGGTTCCTGTCGCTGGACGGCTTGCTCGGGTCGCCGTTGGCGATCGGGTGAAACCACCCGCTCCCTAGATTGACCTGGAAGTAGCTCGTCTTGACGGGCTTCCTGTTGCATTTCCCGACATAGAGCGGTTTGGCAAACCTGAACTGCGCATCATCACCCGCAGGCCGGGGGGCGATTCCGGGGCTCGGGAACTGCGAGCTCGGCTCGGGTTTCCCGCACAGGCGATAGGCCCAGGTGCCCCACGCGCTCACCGCTCCGATCACTGTGACCGCGTACGTGTCACCGCTGGTCATCGCCGTCGGAGCCGTCACCGCGTCACCGCACCCCGGCGGTGACACCATGGTCATCAGCCGCGCCCCCGAGCAGAACGCCACCGTCGCGTCCGTCGGGCTGAAGCTGTTGAGGTAGAACGTCGTCGATTCCGCGCTTGCAGCCGGTGCCGCGAGGAGGAGCAGCAGTGTGGCGATCGTACCTGCCAGAGCCGTCGACCTGGCTGTGCGTTCGGGCATTTTGTAACCTTTCTTGGCCTGATGGTTGTGGCGCTCGTGGCCGTCGGAGCGGGATCGTCCGCTGGCCGCCTTCGCGGTCGGGTGCGTCGGGAATGCTCGGGATCTCCCGGCTGCGAAGCTCGGAGTCCCGGGCCAGTCCCTCGTAGAGGGACTGCCAGGCAAGCGTCATCGCCGTGCTCCCGTACGGCGTCCTTCGGGCGCGTTGCTCGCGCAGCAGCGACTGGTGGTAGGCGTCCTCGGTGAGCACCCGGCGGATCGCAGCGATCGCCTCGTCCTTGGTGGAGAAGACCTGCCCTGCGCCGAGGATGCTGCGGTTGGCGGGGATGTCGCTTGCGATCACGACGACCCCCCGCGCCATCGCCTCGAGCACGCTCAGCGCCATCCCGTCCCACGCCGTCCAGTGGAGGTACACCTGCGCTGCGGCCAGCCTGTTCAACGCCTCTTCGCGGCACAGCCACCCCGTCACCGGGATCTCGGCCTGTTCGAGCGCCTGCAACTCGGGGCAGGGGGCGCCTCCGCCGAGCCACGTCACCGCGGCCAGGTCGCGGACCCCGGCGAGGATCTCCGCGGCCTCCCGCGGCTGGCGTTGGGCGACGATCCGTCCCATCGCCACGACCCCTCCTGCGGGCGCGATGTGCTTGCGCGCGACCCAGTGGGGATCGAGCTCGGGGATCCCGTTGGGGACGATCTTCACCCGCGGGGCGCTGACGACCTCCCTCGCGAGGTGCGCCTCGGCGTCCGAGACCGCTCCGATCAGCTGGACCTGGCGGGCGACGCGCCGCTCGAGCCCGCGGAACACGGTGCGTCGTATTCGCGACGCCTTCATCGTGAACGAGTACCCATGCGGGGTGTAGACCGTCGGTGCGATCCCGCTGAGCGTTGCTGCTCCGACGACGCCCGCGAACGACGAGTGCAGATGGATCACGTCCGGGTTCCATGCTCCGACGACCGGGCGCAGCTCTCGCGATGCCCGTAGCGACGCGCGCAGCGTGCGCTCTGTCCACGGTGTGGGAATCAGTTCCACCCGGGGATCCACCCCGGCCCGGAGCGGCGACGGCGTCTCGTCGCGCACTCCATATGCGATCGCCACCTCGTGCCCCTGGTCGGCAAGGCCCGCGCTGAGGTTGCACACCATCTCGTACACCCCGCCTCCGAAGCACTCGCTGACGTGCATGATCCTCATCTGCCCGACCCGGATGTCGTCGTCGGCCCGGGCGTCGCGAACGTGGCGGAATGGGCATGTTTGGGCAGGGGTGTGGACGCCTGCGCAACGCGTCGCGGTTTCACTGTGCTCGACGTTGTGTGAGACGCCGCCGTCCCGGACCGCGGGCGGAGGGCCGCGGTCCGGGACGATGGAGCTGAGAGTGAGAGTCGGGCCATTTGTGTCGAACCAACCGAGGTTTGTGCCACCGGTGCTGATCGAGGCCGGGGGTTCCTAACACATGCGTCCACGGCTGGCACGGTTAATCGAACAAACGTCCAGCAGAACCGGCCTCTACACGTCCACCAGTGCCAGGGTTAATCGAACAAACGTCCAGTGACAAGCGCCGACCGAGCGATCATGTAAGTTGACGGCGTGCGCGTCGCGATGATCACACAGGCACCGGCGAGCAACGGCTCCGCTCACTTTCGCGTGTTGCAGTACGTGCCGTTGCTCGCCGAACGGGGGATCGAGGTAATCGTGGCTGCCGCCACCGTCGCCGTGCGCCGAGCGGGTGGCCGCGCCGGGGCCGCCCTCCTCCTCGCCGAGCACTGCTACCGCTACACGCGTCGAGCCGGCGAGCTGCCCCGTCTGCTCGCTGCCAGTGACGCCGTGATCGTGCAGCGCGGGGCCTACCCCGTCGGACCGTCCGCCCTGGTGGGTTGCCTTCAGAGCTTCTCCGGTCGCGTCGTCTATGACCTCGACGACGCGATCTTCCTACCGACCCCGACGCTGGCACACCGCTCGGCGCTCGCGCGCTGGGCCTACCGGGACCGGCAGTCGCTGGCTCTGCTCGAGCGCGCGGACGCGGTCGTGGTGAGCGCCCCCGAGCTGGAGCAGGTCCTGCCAGGGCGCACGGCCGACGTCGTGCTGCCGACGGTCCCCGACGTGTGGGCCTACCCGAGCGCGGTCCAGCGCCGGGACGCCCCGATGCGACTCGGCTGGATCGGCTCCGAGGGCAACGTCCGCTATCTCGACCCGCTCCGCGAGGTGCTGGAACGGCTCGCAGCGGACGGGGTTGCCGAGCTCGAGGTCGTCAGCACCACTCCATGGGAGGGTCCGGCGCGGTTCCGCCGCTGGGAGCGCAGCGACGAAGCAACAGCCGTCGCCGGCTTCGAGGTCGGCGTGATGCCGGTTCCGGATACCCCGTACACGCGTGCCAAGGCGGGCTTCAAGCTGCTCCAGTACATGGCAGCGGGCTGCGCGGTGATCGCGAGCCCGGTCGGGGCCAACCGCGGCCTCGTCGAGAGCTCGGGCGCAGGGCTGCTGGCGCGCGAGCCCCACGAATGGGAGGCAGCCGTGCGCGAGCTGGCCGCGGACCGTGACCGCCGCGTGAAGCTCGGCGAGCAGGGTCGGCGCTTCGTGCGCGGGTTCGCCGACCGTTCCCTCCACGCCGAGGTGCTCGCCGCGCTGCTCCGCGGCGAGACCCCGCCGGCGAACCGGCGGCTTCCCTCATGAGCGCGATCCGCGGCGCCGGGCATCGTCGGTTGCCCTCGCCGATCGGTGTGCTGCTGATCAGCAACGCCATCACCCCCGACCGCGCCGGCGGCCTCGAGCGCTACGTTCGCCAGCTCGGCACGGCGCTGAGCGCTCGCGGCGCCGACGTGATGATCCTCGCCCGCCGTGTCGATCCGGGCGACCCGGAGCGCACCGTCGACCCCGACGGGGTTGAGATCCGACGCTTCTCGACCCCACCTCGCAGCAATCCTCTGTACGCGCTCGGCTATCCCCTCGCGAGCGCCCGGGCGGTCCTCGAGACGGTCAGCTCCGAGACCCCGAAGCGGGTCGTCCACGGCCACTATCCGCTGCAGGCGCTTCCGCTGGCGCTTCGCGGGGGTCGCTACCTGTACACCTTCCACGCGCCCGCCCATCGCGAGATCGCCCCCGAGCGGCAGGGAGCGTACGCGCTGCCGGGCCCCGCCGAGCAGGCCGCCGTCGCGCTCATGCGCCGCGGCGAGAGCCGGATCGTCTGCAAGGCCGCGAAGGTCGTCGTGCTCAGCGAGTTCATGCGCTCGCAGGCCGCTGCGCTCGGGGCGCGGGCCGATGCGATCAGCCTGCTGCCCGGAGGCCTCGACGGCGAGCGCTTCTCGCCCGGCCCACCGATCCAGCACCCGTCGGCCCGAGGAGCGGGACCGCTGCTGTTCACCGCCCGTCGACTCGTCCCGAGGACCGGTGTGCTCGAGCTCGTGGAGGCGTTCGCGGCGATCGCCGCGCGGGTGCCCGATGCGCGGCTGGCGATCGCGGGGCGTGGAGCGCTCGAGCAGCAACTGCGCGCGCGCATCCGGGCGCTCGGGCTCGAGCAGCGCGTGCTCGTGCTGGGCTGGATCTCCGACGAGGAGCTCGTGGGGTGGTATCGGGCCGCAGACCTCGTCGTCATGCCCACCCAGCAGCTCGAGGGGTTCGGGCTGACGAGCGCCGAGGCGCTCGCGTGCGGCACCCCCGTGCTCGCCACGCCGGTCGGCGCCAACCCCGAGCTCCTGCGCCGTCTCGATGGCTCGCTGATCACCCGCGACGCGTCACCGGCCGCGATCGCCGAGACCGCGCTCGACCTGTTGGACGATCGCACCCGGCTGAACGAGCTGGCGGGGCGGGCACGCGCATCGGTATGGCCCGCCCTGTCCTGGAGCAATGTCGCGGACGGCTACCTGGAGCTGTACGAGCGCCACCTCTCGGCGGCGTCCGCCACACCCGCCGCCGCGGGCAACGGCTCCCAACCCCTCGACGACGAGGAGCTCTTCTCGCTGCTGCGATCTCCCGACAGCGGAGCGCCGCTGCGGCGGCTCGACGGGGTGCTCGAAAGCGCCGGCGGTGAGGAGACCTTTCCGGTCGTGGCGGGCGTCCCGGTGCTGCTGGCCTCCGACAGCCCTTTCTCGGCAGACTCCTATCTCGCCGACGCCGGCGCCGCGCACGGCTCGGGCGCGGCGCGGGCGCGGCGTAAGCGCGGACGCGGGAGCGGGTCGGCGCTCGCGGCTGCGGCGGGTGCTCCCGTCGCTCTCGCACAACCTCAGCGCGGCGGGCAACTTCAGCCGCCTGGCGGAGCTGTTGCGTGCGCGCCGGACCGACGCGTCGCCTGCGCGCGTGCTCGTCGTGGGCGGAGCGATCGTGGGCGAGGGCATGCACGCGCTGCTCGCGGATCCGGGCATCCGCCTGATCGAGGCCGACGTGGCGATCGGGCCGCGGACGGACTTGCTCTGCGACGCCCACACGCTCCCGTTCGCCGATGGGAGCTTCGACGCGGTCGTCTGCCAGGCGGTGCTCGAGCACGTCGCCGACCCTCCCCGGGTCGTCGCCGAGATCCACCGCGTGCTGCGCCCCGGCGGGCTGGTCTACTCCGAGATCCCGTTCATGCAGCAGGTCCACGAGGGGGCCTACGACTTCACCCGTTACACCTACAACGGCCATCGGCGGCTGTTCCGCCGTTTCGATCAGATCGACGCAGGCGCCACAGCCGGTCCGGGGATGGCGCTCGGGTGGTCCCTGCGGGCGCTCCTGACGGCGATCGCCGGCGAGCACCGCCGGGCCCGCACGCTCGTCAACGTCGCCTCCACGCTCGCGCTGTTCTGGCTGAAGTACCTCGACCGGTGGCTGATCGGCACCGAGGCGATCCTCGACGGGGCGTCCGGGACGTACTACCTGGGGGCGGCTCGTGAGCGCCCGCGCAGCGACCGGGAGATCATCGACGGGTATCGCGGGGTCAACAACGGCTTCTCGGCGCGCCGTTGAGTCGCCGAGCGCTGGTGCCTGCGCCCATGCGGATCGCGCTCGTCCACAACCTCGCGTTCGGCGGCGCGAGGCGCGCCATGCAGGAGCACCAACTGCGCCTCGCGGGGGAGGTGACCGAGTTCTGCCTGCAGTCGGCGTCGCCTGTCACGGCGTCCCCGCGGGTGTTCCCGTACGTGAGCCACGCGGAGCGCCTGGCGCCGGCGATCCGTCCGCTACCCCGCCACACGGACCTGCTGCGGCTGATGTGGGCGTGGCGCGCGCTCGCCCGCGCCGTGGATCGCAGCGGCTGCGACGTCGTGCTGGCGCACCCGTGTCAGTACCTGCAGGCGCCCGCTGCGCTGCGATGGACGGCGGCCCCGTCCGTGTACTTCTGCCACGAGCCGCGGCGGGTCGACTACGAGCCCGCGGCGGCATCGAAAGTGAACTCCACCACGCGCCGCCTCTACGGGCCGCTCCATCGCCTCGAGCGCCGCCTCGACCGCGCCGCCGTGGCGGCATCGGATCGCATCCTCACGAACTCCCGCTTCACCGCCGGGCGCATCGAGCGGGCCTACGGCCGCAGCCCCGAACCGGTCGCACTGGGCGTCGGCGAAGTCTTTCGCTCGCCCGGCCCGGTCCTGGCCCCGACACACCTGCTGAGCGTCGGATCGCTGATACCCAGCAAGGGCCACGACCTTGCGATCGCGGCCGCGGGCCGCACGGTCCGCCGCCGACGGCTCGTCGTCGTGGCACCCAGCGACGCTCCCGAGGAGCGGCGACGTCTCGGGGCGATCGCCGAGCGTAACGCGGTCGAGCTCGAGATCCGCGTCGGGGTCAGCGACGAGGAGCTGCGGGAGCTCTACCGCGGTGCCGCCGCGACCGTCTACCTGGCACGCGAGGAGCCGCTCGGGCTCGTCTCCCTCGAGGCCCAGGCCTGCGGGAGCCCGGTCGTGGTCGCCGACGACGGCGGGCTGCCGGAGACGATCGTCGACGGGAAGACCGGCTGGGCCGTCGCGCGCGAGGACCCCTCGGCTGCGGCGCGCGCGATCGACCTGCTCGAGGACCCGGGCCTGCGCGAAGCGGTCTCGGCGCGAGCGCGCGAGCACGGTGGCGCACAGACATGGGAGCGCTCGACCGAGCGCGTACGGGCCGCGATCGAGCAGGCGGCGGGCCGGTGAGCGGGGACGGGGTGCCGCTGGTGATCTGCTCGAAGAGCAGCTGGCACCCCAGCATCCGCCGCGAGCACGCGATGGCAGAGCTCGCTGCGTCCCACGGCCACCCGGTGTTGTTCGTCGAGCGTCCGCGGGACGTCAGGGCGCTCACGCGCCCCGACGAGGCGCGAGCATGGTGGCGGGGACTGCGGGGGATGACCCGCCACGAGCACACGCGCCCCGGCGTGCGCGTGATGGCGCAGGCGACCGTCCTCCCCGGGCACCTCAACGGAGCCAGCGAGCTGACGAGCACGGCTCTGCTGCGCCGTGGCCTGCGGCGTGTCGAGCGACGGGGATCGGTCGTCGTCAACGTCCCCTGGCAGTGGCCGGCGTCGGCCTCGCTCGCGGGCCGGCGCGTGTTCGACTGCGCCGATGACTGGAGCACGCTGATGCCCCATCGGACGGCGCGCCTGGAGGAGCTGTACGCCCGTATCGGACGCGAGGCCGACGCGATCGTTCTCGCCAACGCCTCGCTCGCCTCGAGCTTCCCGTCCGGGCGGACGGTCGTCGTGCGCAACGGCGTCGCCGAGGAGATGCTCGCCCCGCTCGTCCCGCCCGGGGGTGGCTCGCACCTGATCCACACCGGCACGCTCACCCCCCGCTTCGATGCCGGGCTCGCCGCGGCGGTGCTCGATCGGCTGCCCGAGGACTGGACGCTCGAGCTGTACGGGCAGTGTCAGTACCCCGGTGCGCGCGATCGCCCGGGCGCGGAGCTCGCCCGCCTGCTGGCCGACCACGCCCCGCGCGTGAGCTGGCACGGCGTGATACCCCGGGGCTCTCTTTCGGGCGCGATCGATGACGCCGCCGTGGCGCTCGTGCTGAACAGGCCCGAGCGCTCCTGCGGGCAGGACTCGATGAAGCTCTACGACTACGCCGCCCGCGGGCGGCCGATCGTCACCACGCGGTTCTCCTCGTCGCTGGAGCAGGACGGCCCCCCTCACCTGAGCGTTTCCGACGATCCCGTCGCGATGGCCGACGCGATCCTCGCTGCGCGTCGGGAGCCCGACGGCTGGGCCCGGGACCGGCGCGCATGGGCCGAGCGCCAGCGCTGGGAGTCGCGCTGGCCAGCGTGGTCAGCGGCGCTGTTCGGTGACGCCGCGTGAGCCCGGAGATCGACTCGACCGGTCAGCCCACGCTCGTCAGGAACGTCGCGCGATCGGTCTTCCATCTGGTCGGGAGATTCGGTGCGATGACGTTCCTCGCCGGGCTGAGCACGATCGCGATCACCCGCTTGCTGGGTCCCGTCGACTACGGCCAGTACGCCGCCGCCGTCGCCACCTGGTCGGTGCTCGGCGCGACAGCCGACTTCGGCGTCAGCCTGATGCTGAGCCGCGACATGCCCCACGACGACGGCTCCCACCGCGCCACGCTGCGCGCAGCCTACGAGGTCGCGATCGCGTGGTCCTCGGTGCTGGCGCTCGTGATGGTCGTGCTCGCTTTCGCCTCCGGGGTGACATCGACGCGGGGGCTCGCGCTGCTGGTGCTGGCCCCGAGCATGGTCTTCAACGGGCTGAACCCGGCGCGGGTGTTCTTCCTGCTGCGCCATCGCACCGCGCTGCTGCTGAGGCTGGACGTGATCACGACCTTCCTGCAGGTCTCCGCGACGGTCCTCGTCGCTGCGCTGGGCCTCGGTGTGGCCGCGATCGCCGCCGCCCTCAGCGCGGGTGCGATCCTCAACAGCGTCGTCGTGGCCGTCGCGGCCCACAGGCTGCTGGAGCCCTCCACGGAGCTGCGCGTCGGCAGGCTGGGCCTCGTCCGCCGGTCGCTCCCCCTCGGGATGCTCGCGATCATGACCAAGGTCTACCTGATGATCGACCTGGTCCTGCTGGGCTGGCTGATCACCGGCTCGAGGCTCGGTGACTACGCCGCCGCCTCGAAGCTGCTGACCGTGCTGGCCACGATCGCCGGAGTGGTGACGGCCGGGGCGCTACCCGCGATCTCCAGTCTCGTGGGGCGCAGGGGGGAGCTCGAGACGCTGATCGGACGCATCTGGACCTGGCTCGTGGTGGGGGTCGTCCCGATCTTCGTGGGCGTGGCGCTGTTCGCCCCGACGCTGATCGCGGTCCTGCTCGGCCACAGCTACGCGGGCGCCGCTCCGCTGCTGCGGATCCTGTGCCTCGCCGGCGCCGTCAGCGTCGTCAACAACCTGCTCGGGAACGTGATGATCGCCTACCGAAAGACGAGGGCCCTGTTCCTGCAGAACGCGGCCGCGATCGTCGTGAACGTCGTCGGGAACCTGATCCTGGTCCCCAAGGTCGGCGTCGTCGCCTCGGCCTGGCTGACGTCCGGGTGCGAGGTGCTCGTGCTGGTCGCCGAGGTCGCCGTGATCGGGCGTGAGGTCGACCTGTGGCCGTGTCTGGCGAAGAGCGCGAGGCCGGCCGTAGCCGTGGTGGTCGCGGCCGCGATCGCGGTTGTGCTGAGTCGCTGGACGGTCCTCGCGATCGCCGTTTCGGGGTTCACGTTCGTCGCGATGGTCGCCGGGCTGCGCGCCTGGCCGCCTGACTTCCGTCCGGCCGCGATCGTCGCCGACCTGCGCCGCGCCGACTAGGACGCTAGCCTGGACCAGCCTCCGCGCTGCTGCGCGGAGGGAGGATCCGTGCGGGGATGCCCACCGCCGTGGCCCCCTGGGGGACGTCGTCGAGCACCAACGTCATCGCACCGATCTTCGCGTCGTCTCCGATCGTCACCCCGCCGAGCACCGTCGCGTAGGCCCCGAACTCGACGCGGTCCCCGATCGTCGGGTTGGTCCCGAGATGCTCGAGGTTGCCGATCGTGACCCCGTGGCGCAGGGTGCAGTCGCGCCCGATCGTGACACCCGGGTTGATGATCACGTTCCCGGCGTGGTAGATCCGCAGCCCCGGTCCGATGTCTGCGTGACGGGGCAGCTCGATCCCGGTCGTGATCTGCACGAGCAGCGACAGGATCGCGCATCCGGTCTGCACCGGGATCCGCTGCGCCGGCGGAAGCTCGGCGATCCCCCCGACGCGTGCCTCGATCGCGCGCTGGACGCGGTAGGCAGCGACGGCCCACAGCGAGCGCTCGTACAGCCAGGCCGCTGCGGGATAGCGGGCGCGGTCGGCCGCGTAGCTGTCCCTGAGCGACGTCGACGCCACTGGCACGGGCTGGAGTATAAGGACGCCCTCCTCCCCCGCTCGACGGCCCCGGGCCGGAGGTGGGCCGGGCCCACGACGATCCCGGCCGGCCTGCGCGGCGTCCGTAGTATGTCGCCCCTCGCATGACGCCCCCGCGGCTGCTGGCCCTCACGACCTCCCGCGAAGAAGGGGGAGCCGAGACGCACCTCCGCGTCACGCTCGCCGAGGTCGCCGCCCGGGGCTATGAGGTCCACGCGGCGTTCCCGGGAGCGCCCGCCGGCACCGCCCGGCTGCGCGAGGACCTCCGGGCGGGCGGGCTGCGGGTCCATGCGCTGGCGCTCGGGCGCCCGACCCGCTCGAGGGCGGGCGCCTACTTCGCGATCGCCGCTGACGCGGCCACGACGCTCGCGATGATCGCGCGGGTGCGTCCCGATGCGGTGCTCGTGAACCTGCCCACCCCGGAGGCCAGTCCCGGGGCGCTCCTCGCCTGTGCGCTCGCGCGCGTGCGGACGACGGCGATCTTCCACCTCGTCCGCTCGGACTTCCGGGTCACGCCGATGCGCCGCCGGATGTATCGGGCGCTCGGGCGCAGCCGCCAGTCGTGGGTCTGCGTGTCGCAGGACAACCGCGCCACGCTCGCGGCCGGCTTCGGGGTCGCCCCGGAGCGGATCGCGGTGGTCCGCAACGGGGCCGCGCACGCCCCGCCGGCGGCGTTCGGCCGCGAGGAGGTGCTTGGCACCCTGGGGATCCCCGCCGACGCCGTTGTCGTGCTCACAACCGGACGCCTGGGGGAGCAGAAGGGTCACCGTCTGATCGTCGCCGCGCTGCCGCGACTGGTCGCGCTCGAGGAGCGCCTCGTGTTCGTGTGGGCCGGCGACGGTCCGCTGCGGGCGGAGCTGACGGACGCCGTCAGCGGCCTGGGCCTCGAGCGCCACGTGCGGGTGCTGGGTCGGCGAGATGACGTTCCCGCGCTGCTCGCCGCCGCCGACCTGTTCCTGATGCCCAGCCGCGACGAGGGCGCCCCGCTGGCCCTGATCGAGGCGATGCTCGCGGGCGTCCCGGCGCTCGTCTCCGATGTCGGCGCCCTCACGGAGATCATCGAGGACGGCGGCAACGGGCTGGTCTTCCAGAGCGGCGACGCCGACGCGCTGGTGGCGACGCTCGCGCGGGCGCTGGGGCATCGGCACGAGCTCGCTCAGATGGCCTCCCGCGCCCGCGAGCAGGCCCAGGCGGAGCTGACGCTCGAGCGGATGCTCGAGCGTCTCATGCCCCACGTCCTGCCGCCGGGCGGCCCGGGACCGTGAGCGCTCCGCGCCAGCGATCCGGCCCGGCGACGGCGCGTAGGCGTCCGTGCTGGGACATCGCGGCCCCGAACAGGAACGCGATCACCACGCTCACGCCCGTGTAGCGGGCGGTCGTGTCCGTGGTCCAACCCACGAGCACGGCGATGAAGGCCCCGCCGACGGCCGCCATCAGCAGGCGCTCGCGACGCAGCCCCGCGAGGATGCCGGTGGCGGCGTGCCCGATGAGCAACAGCAGCGCGAGCAGCCCGAGCGCACCCGACTCGGACAGGAACTGGAAGTAGACCGACTGGGCGTGCAGGCCTTCCTGGGAGGCGCTGAGGTGTTCGCCGAGGTGTTCTCGCAGGCGCCCCATCCCGACCCCGACGACCGGGTTCGCCGAGGCGATCGCCAGCGCC
The DNA here is from genome assembly GCA_963743505.1 of uncultured Solirubrobacteraceae bacterium. Taxonomy (GTDB): domain Bacteria; phylum Actinomycetota; class Thermoleophilia; order Solirubrobacterales; family Solirubrobacteraceae; genus Palsa-744. Next base: position 762,087 of record CAVUPZ010000006.1, read on the forward strand.
GCGTGCCAGATCTGTTCGCGCTGTTCGTCCCCCTTGGCCGTGCGGTTGACCCGCGCCGTCGGGTTTTCGATCGAGTTGAACCGTTCGCGCAGGTTGCTGCCGCCCAGGCTCAGGCCGATCGCGACGGTCGCCACGAGCAGCGCCACGATCCCGGCCGAGGCGAGCACCCGTTCACGCCGCGGGAGCGCTATCAGCACGACCGCGACGCCCGCCGCCGCCCCGATCCAGCTCGCCCGCGAGAAGCTCAACGTCAGCGCGACGGTGATCACGAGGGCGCACCCAGCCCACAGCACCCGCCTGAGGCGGGTTCGCGCCTTCAACGTCAGCATCAGCGCGAGCGGGCACGCGAGCGCGAGCACGTTCCCGAGCGAGTCGGGATCGGGGAGCGTGCCGGCGGGCCGGAAGTCGCTGGCGAAGTTGAAGTAGTAGTGCTGGGAGACGGTCTGGTTGATTTCCGAGGAGTAGAGATCCAGGTTGGCGTGGCGGCCGTACTCGTAGAAGGCGACCAGGCCCTGGACCGTGGCCGAGATGACGAGCATCGACACCAGGAAGCGCAGTCCGCCCGGCTGCCGGGCGATCTGGATCGAGAGCCACCCGGCGGCGAGGGTGGCCCCGATCCACGTGAGGAAATGGGGCTGTTCCTTGCCGATCGCGAACGCCGGGAGCAGCAGTGCGATCGCGATCGCGACGACGCTCGCGGTCGCGCTCCCGCGGCGGCGCTCGCCGGGTGCGGCCAGCAACGCGACGAACACCGCCAGCGCCAGCAGCGCGCTGACCGGCGAGATTTCGACCCCCTGGAAGGTCATCACGAGATCCCAGGGCGCCGTGATGATCGCCGCGCCGGTGAGCACCCGCAGCGGGTCCCTGCTGACGCAGGTGAAGCTGAGCAGCAGCGGGGCGAGGACGGTGACCGCGTACTTCGCGGTGGTCGGCTGGTGGAAGAGGTGTTCGGCGAGCACCCCCGTCGCGGCGAGCACGCTCAGTCCGGCGAGCGCCAGCGCCGCGACCACGCGGATCCGCATCCGGACCGGGAGGCGCACGAACGCCGATCGCCGGCCGACGTGCGCGACGGACATCAGACGGGAGCTTCGCGCGCGCTCGCGCGCCGAACACCGAGGACGTAGACGAACCGCCCGAGCAGCAGCAACACCGCGAGGAAGGCGATGCCGGCGTACAGCGATGGCTTTGGCGAGACCTTCGAGCCGGCGCCCCCGGGCGCGACCAGCTGCACGCTCGGCTGCCCCGCCGCCGAGGACTGGGCGATGCTGCTCAGCACGGTTGCCTGCTGGCCGAGCAGTCCCGACAGCAGCACGGTGGCGTTGCGCTGCACTTCGGGCTCGGGACTAGAGAGTCGCTTGCGGGCCGCGTCGATTTCGCGATTGAGCGGCCGAAGTCGGGCGATCACCGTGCGCTCGTAGGTGCCGACCTGCTGCGCGTCGAGCCGGTCGAGGTAGCGCACGAAGGCTTTGGCCACGGCCGTCGCGCGCGCCTGCGCCTGGTCGGGACCGGAGCCGCTGACGCCGACGCGGATCAGGTTCTGGGCCGCGATCGTCCCGGCCGAGACCGCCCCTTCGAGGTCCTTGCGGGGGACGCCGAGCTTGACAGCCGCGGCTTCCAGGACGGGGGTGCTCGACGCCAGCTGGGCGAACTGGCTGGCGAGGTCGTTGGCGGCGGTGACGTCCGGATCGGAGATCCCGCTGGTCGTCTGGACCGACACGCGCACGGTCGCCGAGGACTGATAGCGCGCTGCCACGCGGTCGCTGATCACGTAAACGAGGGTGGCCACCGCGACCGCGGCGACGAGCACCCCAAGGGCCCGCGACGCCCACCAGCGCCAACCTGGAGCGCCTTTCCGGGACGCGTCCGGGAGGGTCTCCGGCGGCTCGAAGTGCGCGGGCCGACCGAGGCTCTCGGAGACAGTCACGAGCGCGTAGAGCGGGGTTTCGACATGGCCGTGGCCGCGCACGGTACCAGCACCAGCGGCTGTGATCGGATGCTTTCCGGGGCGGGTCGAACATTCGTCCAGACCGCCCGAGCCGGGGTTAGAATCCCCTCCCGAGCAGGGGTTGGACCCCTGTTCCGAGCACGGGGTGCCCGCGCGCCGCGGGCACCGAGCCGCAGGGCAGAAGACTCCCCACAGCCTGGCGAGAACGACCGATGTCATCTCCCACATCCGGCGCCGGCGGCGCGATCGCGGCGAAGGCCATCAGGGGCCTGCGGACGGCGCGGGTCAGGCTTGGCGTCGGGACCGAAGACGCGCCCCCGGTCGTGGACAGCTTCGACCTCGTGGACGGGGTGCGCGTCGTCGAGGTGGATCTCCCGCGCGCGCCGGCCCCGCCACCGGCCAGCTCGACGGTCCAGCCAGCGCTGCACCCGATGTTCACCCGCTCCTACTCCGAGCCGGGCTACCCGCTCCGCGTCGCCGTCGTCCCGGAGGGGCGGCTGGTGACCGACAGCGGGCTGGTGATGAGCGCCGACGGACGACTGGTCGGGGAGACGTTGTGGGATCGCGAGCACTTCCTGCGCGAGTTCCCCCGTCCGCAGCCGCTTCCGGCGCCGACGCGCGTCGCCGGGACGCACGCCTCGATCATGTCGCTGTGGTGCGGGAACTACTTCCACTGGCTCTTCAACTCGCTCCCCCGCATCGCGGTGCTCCAGGCGAGCGGAGTCCAGTACGACCGTCTCATCGTCCCCGAGCGGATGGCCCCGTTCCAGCGCGAGACGCTCGCGGCGCTGGGCATCGGCGCGGAGCGGCTGATGCCATGCTCGGGGGGGCACCTGCAGCCGGAGAACCTCGTGTGGGCGGCCCCCCTCGCGCCGATCAACGAGCCGAGCTCGTTCCTGCTCGAGTGGGTCCGCACCGCCCTGGGCGCGCCGGCATCCCAGCCGGAGAGGATGTTCTACGTCAGCCGCAGGGGGGGGACCCGCAAGGCCGCCAACGAGCGCGAGGTGTTCGCCGCGCTCGAGCCCCTCGGCTTCGAGTTCCTGCTCCCGGAAACGCTGTCGTTCGCCGAGCAGATCCGAACCTTCGCCTCGGCGAGGCTCCTCGTCGGGCCGCACGGCTCGAACTTCGTGGGCGGGATCTTCTCGCGGCGGCTCTCGGCGCTCGAATTCTTCCAGCCGGCCCACGTGAACTGGGGCGTGTACACGATGCTGTGCGCCGCCGGGCACGACCACTGGAACATCCTGTGTGAGCCGGTCCGCCACCTGGGTCCGCGGAAGTTCGCCGACATGGACGTTCCCGTCGAGCTCGTGCTCGAGTCGGTGGCGCGGATCCTCGAGCGCCAGGCGCAGTGGCGGTCGGAGCCGGCATGAGCCCGACGTCCTGGCGACCGGGGCGGGCGCCACGCGCCGCGTCGCCGCGCCCCGGGCGCGGGCCTCGGTAATCGGTCCAGATCATGGAGGCCCCGAGATGTACGAGCGAGCTCTCGGCGATAGCCCCTTCGTGTGGAGCATGCGCCTACCCGCTCGCGGGCTCAGGTGGCCGGTCGCGCTCGCGGTGGCGGCCTGTGTCGCATCGCCGGCTCCCGGGGTGGCGCTCGCGCGCGCGCACGGGCGCTCGCGCGCGAGCGCGCGCCGACCCGCGAGCGCCCGCGTGAGCCTCAGGGATCGCGTGGCCACCGAGTATCGGCAGCTCACGGGGGAAGTCATCCACTCCTACGCCTCCTCGGGAGAACGGCACTACGCCGATGGCCTGTGGGAAAACGGCGATCCCGGTTGTTGGTACTGCAACGTCGGGCCCGCCGTCGGGGCCGCATATCTGGCGGAAGCTGAACCGTCGATGCTCCCGGTCGCGATCGACAGCCTCGAACGGGCGATCGCCGAATATCGCCAGGCGGACGGCTCCTTCGCGGGCAACACCAGTCCGGCGATCGCCTCGGCCGCGTTCGGTGTGACGCTCGGCCTCGCCTACGTGCGCCTGGAACACCAGTTGCCCGCAGCCACCCGCTCGCTGTGGCAGGAAACGCTCACGGGCATCGGTGACTACCTGGTTCGCGACCACGACGCCACGTGGTACGCGAACGGCAACATCAACTGCAGCTACGCGGCATCCTTCTACTTCGCCTGGCGCGCCTCCGGCGAGCAGAGGTTCGCCGAAGACTACGAAGCCGAGCTCGCGTTCATGGTCGCCCCACCCGGGAAGCTGTGGGAAGGATTCGGGCTCCTCCTCACGCAAAACCCGACCGTCGCGAACGGGAGCGACGGGCGGGGTTTCCTGACGGAGGGCAGCCCGCCGGGATGGGACCCCGAGTACTCGCACCTGCAGCTCGACTACCTCGCCGCGCTGTACAGCGCCTCAAGGGACCCGCGGGTCCTGCGCCTGCTGAACCTGATCCTCAACCAGGAGCTCACCCGGGTCGATCCGTCGACGTTCATCCTGGATGCGCGCGGCGGCACACGCAAGGACGAGCTGATCCCGTTCACGAGCGCCGCCCTGCCGCTGCTCGTGATCGACGGAAAGCGCCCGGACCTCGCCCCGCTGCTGCCGGCCGCCTTCGAACGCCTGGCGAGCGAATACCGCGCGACGTTCACGTACACCAACCACAACTTCTACCGCGGCGCCGCCCTGTGGCTGGCCCCGATCCTGCTGGCGAGCAGCGGGCTGCCCCCCGTCCCGGCGCCACCGGCTCCCCCCGCAGCGGGGGCCCTCCTCGGCGCGGCCGGCGCGACTCCCGCCCGCGCGATCGTTCCGAGCGCCGCGCTTCCCCCTTCCGGCGGGCCGCGCGCCGGCGCCCGGCCGCAGCCGCCGCCGCAGCCGCCGCCGCAGCCCCCTGCCCTCTCGCCGCTGCTGCTCGGAGCGTCGCGGCTGGAGCCCGTGGTCGAACTCGAAGTCCCCGGCGCCGAGTACGCGTTCGCGGCTGCGCCCACGCTGACGGGCGGCGTGCCGGCCCCGCGTCGCGGCCAGACTCGCCTGACGTTCGCCGCGTTCGTGTGCACGCGCACGTGCACGCTCGCGATTCGGCCGCTGCTCGTGATCCACCGCGCCGGTGCGGCGACCCGGGTCATCCGCCAGGAAGACCTGGCTTCCTCGCGCACGAGGCTTGCGCCGGGTCAGCCGTTCGTCAGTCGCGTCAGCGTGCCGCGATCCGCGCTGTACGCGGCGCGCCACGGCCACAGGAGCTTCGTGCGCCTGAGGGTCAAGGTGCTCACGCGCGAACTCGGCATGCAGGGCCGCAGCTACATGTTCAAGCTGGGATGACGGCGGCGCCCACGGGTACGATCCACGGGGTGCCGATCCAGTCCGTCGCCGACCTGAAGTCGTGGATCGGCGAAGACCTCGCCCGCTACGACCGCGGCCCCGTGGCGACGCTGCTGAGAGAGCCGCAGGTGAGGTGGCAGGTCAAGCTGCGAGTAGCCGAGCTGCTCGTCAACCGCCGTGTGCCCTGGCTCGCCCCGCTCGCTCGCTGGCGGCTGCAGGCCGGCGCGGTCAGGCTCGGGTACACGATCCCCCTCAACGTGTGCGGCCCGGGCCTGAAGCTCCCGCACTGGGGGACGATCGTGATCGGCGCCAACGCCAGCGTCGGACGGCACGCGACGATACACCCGGGGACGCTGATCGGAGAGCGGGGCGGCAGCCCGCGCGTGGGGGACCGCGTGTACGTGGGGTCGGGGGCGAAGGTGTACGGGCCGGTCACGGTGGGCGACGACGCCTACCTGGCACCGAACTGCGTCGTCACGCGCACGGTGCCGCCCGGGGCGGTGATGGTCGGGGTTCCCGCGCGCCCACGCGAGCAGGACCAGCTTCGGTTGCCCTGAGCTGCCTCGGGCCGCGCGGGCCCGGGCCGGGCCGACCGACGGCCATGGGCGGATTCTCATCGCAGAGCAGCGCACGTGCGGGCGCCGTCGTGCTGTCCTAGGCAGGGTGAGCGAGACCGCTATCACCCGCAGGTCGCTGCTCGCGGCCGGCGTCGGCGCCCTCGCCGGCGGGGTGCTCTCACCGCGGCCCGCGCTGGCGGACCTCGCGGCGGCGGGCGGACCGCCGCGGGCGCTCCTGTGGAGCAGCCCGCTCGGAGAGGTGCACCCGGGGCGGACGGTGACCGCGGAGCTCGCCCGCAACGCCGACCTCGTCGCGCTCGGATGGCGGGGAGGAGCGCCCGCCGGGGCGTGGCTTCGCTTCGCAACGCCGGGTGGCGGCTGGAGCGCCTGGGTCGCAGCCGGCGGCCGTGGCCACGGGCCCGACCTCGCCGCAACGGCTGCGGGCGCCGACACCGGCGAGCCGGTCTGGACGGGGGGTACGCGGGTCGTACAGGTTCGCTGCGAGCGTGTGGCCTCCGCGCTCGAGCTGCACCTGATCGACGTCAGCGACGGCGCGGGCGCGGCCGCCGCCGCCGGGCGCCGGGGGCTCGAGGCGGCGCTTGAACTGGCCCAGCCGATGCTCGCCGCGGGGCCGGGGCAGCCGCCGATCGTCGCCCGGCGGGCGTGGGCGCGGGGGTCCTCCCCGCCGCAGGTCGCCCCGGCCTACGGCGCCGTGCGGATGGCCTTCGTCCACCACACCGAGAACCCGAACGGCTACACCGCCGGTGAGGTCCCGGCGATGCTGAGGGCGATCTACGTCTTCCACCGCTTCGTCCGCGGCTGGAACGACATCGGCTACAACTTCGTCGTCGACCTGTTCGGACGCATCTTCGAGGCCCGGGCGGGCGGCATCGACGAGGCCGTCGTGGGCGCCCACGCGGGGGGCTACAACCTCGTCTCGACCGGCGTCGCCGTGCTCGGCTCGTTCATGGAAGTCCCGATCTCCGCGGCCGCCCGGGCGGCCCTGGAACACCTGCTCGCCTGGAAGCTCTCGCTGCACGGCGTCCCCGCGCAGGGGAGGGTGACGGTGCGGGTGAACCCCGCCGGAGCCTCCTACAGCCGCTTCCCCGCCAACGCCCGCGTGTCGCTGCCCCGGATCGCAGGCCACCGCGACGGCGACTCGACCGACTGCCCCGGCAACGTCCTGTACGCGAGCCTGCCGGCGGTCCGCTCCAGCGTGGCAGCGCTCGCCCCGCGCCCGGTGCGCCTGACGCTCGCGCTCGAAGCGGGGGTCCTCGGCGGCGTGCTCGCCTATCTCGACGGCACTCCCGTTGTCGGGGCGAGCGTGCTCGTGCAGTCGCGGACGCTCGCCCGGCGGGGGGAAGCCGTGAGCGAGTCCACGCTCGCCGGGGCCACCACCGACGAGCGGGGCGGCTGGAGCGCGCCCGGCCAGTATGCGCCGGCCGCGAAGGCGGGTCTGTGGGTGCGGGCCCTGTACGCCGGCGGCCTCGCCGGGGCCGGGGCGACGGTCTCGGAAGGGCTTCACGTCGCGGCGCAGCCGCCGCTCATCTCGCCGACGCCAGCCCCGTCGCCCACTCCCGCAGCACCCGGGCCTCCCGCCGCGTGAGCCCCAGCTCCGGGGTGGTCTGGACGAGCAGCGTGGGAGGCCCTCGCCGGGCGGCCCAAACGCCACACGCCTCGTCGAGGGCGTCGTCGACCCACGCCAGCGGGCGCCCGCCGGCATAGGCGTCGATGGCGGCGAGCTTCCAGTGGCCCCGGGTCTGGCGCCCGCCGCGGGCGGAGCGGTCGAGGAAGCGCAGGAACGGCAGGCGGGGTGGCATGCCGAGCAGGTGGGGGAGGTGTTCGTTGGCCCGCTCCTCCCAGCCGCTTGCCCACACGAGATCGAACAGCTCGGCGAGATCGAGCAGGTGAGCGGCGGCCGTGGACGAAAGGAAGTGGGGGATGCCCTCGATCGAGTGGAAGGACCCCTCCACCGCGCCGTCCGCCCCCGCCCCTGGGGCGGCGCCGGCGAGGGCCGGGGTCCTCAGGAACAGCGAGATCACGCCGTCGATGTCGACCATCAGCAGCGGCCTCCCCGTCCTCGCCGGATCGGCTGCCTCTGTCGGGCTCGCGACGGGTTCTTTAGGTTGCAAAGAGGTTGAGGGGGGTACTCTGGCGGGGACGGTTGATGCGCCTAGATCGCTGCGGCCGAGTAAAGCAGCGGCCGATCCAGGTCGATCCAGGCACCCGTCACCGCATCCCCCCAAATGACTTTTGATCTCGGCATACTGCTGGCTCTCGCCTGCGCCTTCGTGGCGAACCTCGGCTTCTTCTTGAAGTACAGGGGTGCGAACGAGGTCCCCAAGGTCCAGGTCCTGCACCCGCTGCGCTCCGCCGGCCGGCTGTACTCCTCGAAATGGTTCGCCCTGGGGATGCTGACGGCGACCGTGAGCTGGGGCCTGCACGTGGCGGCGCTGGCGCTGGCGCCGATGTCGGTCGTCCAGGTGGCCCTCGCCGCCGGGGTCGTGTTCATCGCCGTCATGGCCGACCGCCTGTTCGGCTTCGAGGTCGGACGGCGCCAGTGGCTCGGGCTGCTCTCGATGGGAGCCGGCCTGATCGTCCTCGGTGTGACCCTGCCGGCGATGCACGGCGCCCACTCGCACTTCTCCGTCGCCGGCATGACCTCCTTCGAGGCGGTCCTGTTCGGCCTCGGCGGGCTGCTCCTGATGGGTCCCCGGATGGGGGGCCCGGTGGAGCACCACGGCGTCATGCTCGGCGCCGCCGCCGGGATCCTGTTCGGCGTCTCGGACACCTCGATCAAGGCCCTCACGGGCATCCTGGGCGCCCACGGCGTGGTGGGCCTGCTGCTGAGCCCGTGGCTCGCGGTGGCTGTGCTCGCGTCGATCGTCGCCTTCTACGCGTCCGCGCGCGGCCTGCAGGACGGCGAGGCCGTGCCGGTGATCGCGGTCACGGGCACCGCCGCCAACATCGCCGGCATCGCCGGTGGGATCGTCGTGTTCGGTGACCCCGTCGCGGCCAGCCCCGAGGGCGTCGTCCTGCAGGCACTCGCGTTCCTGCTCGTGATCGTCGCCTCCGCGCTGATGCCGGCCCCCGTGCGGGCGGCCGGCGTGTCCGCCGCGGGCGCCTGATCGCCCGTCCCCACGACCACGGGCGGCCCGAACGGGACCCGCCCGCTCGGCACTCGTGCGCGACCGTGGCGCACTGCTAGCATTCGCAGCCGATGCCCACGACATCCCAGCTCGTCCGCAAGGGCCGCGTGACGCCGAAGAAGAAGCTCGCCACCCCCGGCCTGAAGTCCGGCAAGGGGCGCAAGAAGAAGGTCGCGGCGCCGCAGCGGCGGGGAGTCTGCACGCGCGTGTACACGACCACCCCGAAGAAGCCGAACTCCGCCCTGCGCAAGGTCGCCCGTGTGCGTATCTCGGGCTCGATCGAGGTCACCGCCTACATACCCGGCGAGGGTCACAACCTGCAGGAGCACTCGGTCGTGCTCGTCCGGGGCGGTCGTGTGAAGGACCTGCCGGGCGTCCGCTACAAGGTCGTGCGCGGGACGCTCGACGCCGCCGGGGTCAGCGACCGCAAAAAGGCTCGCTCGCAGTATGGCGTGAAGAAGAAGTAGCCGATGCCCCGCCGCGCAGCCGCACAGATCCGACCGATCGAGTCGGACCCGATCCACCGCTCCAAGCTCGTCCAGCAGGTGATCAACAAGGTCATGCTCGACGGCAAGAAGTCGACGGCCGAGCGGATCGTCTACGACGCCTTGGCGATCCTCGCGGAGCGCAGCGACAAAGACCCCGTGGAGCAGCTCGAGAACTCGATCAAGGCCCTGACGCCGACGCTCGAGGTGAAATCGCGCCGCGTCGGCGGCGCGACCTACCAGGTCCCTGTCGAGGTGGCCCCGAGGCGAGCCCGCACGCTGGCCGTGCGCTGGCTCGTCGAGTTCGCCCGCCAGCGCCGGGAGAAGACGATGGCCCAGCGGCTCGCCAACGAGCTCACTGACGCCCAGTCCCAGCAGGGCGGCGCGTACAAGCGCAAGGACGACATCTACCGCATGGCCCAGGCCAACAAGGCCTTCGCGCACTACCGCTGGTAGTCCCCCGCGGCGCCACGCCGCCAGCTCCGCAGCCTCGATCTGGCCGACCCGGCCCGGCCGCCCTTGAAAGGCAATGCTTCGGTACCTAATATTTCGGTACCGAATGTCTTCGACGAGCGTCCCACCAGCAGCCGACGATCGCATCGAGCCCTACGTCTGGCGGGCGGCAGGGATCGTGATCCTCGGGATGATCATGTCGATCCTCGACACGACGATCGTCAACGTCGCCCTGCGCACGCTCGGGCGCGAGCTGCACAGCACGATCGCCCAGATCCAGTGGGTCTCGACCGGCTACCTGCTGGCGCTCGCCGCCGTGATCCCGGTGACCGGCTGGGCGGCACGGCGGTTCGGGGCCAAGCGCGTCTACCTGACCTCGCTCGTCCTGTTCACCAGCGGCTCGGCGCTGTGCGCCATCGCCACATCGACGACCATGCTGGTCCTGTTCCGGGTCCTGCAGGGGCTGGGCGGCGGGATGATCATGCCGGTCGGGCAGCTGATCATGGCCCAGGTGGCCGGGCCCAAGCGGATGGGCAGGGTGATGGCGGTGGTCTCGATGCCGGCGATGCTCGCCCCGATCCTCGGCCCCGTGGTGGGCGGGCTGATCCTGCAATACCTGCACTGGTCGTGGATCTTCCTCGTCAACGTACCGATCGGCGTGATCGCGTTCGTGGCCGGCTGGCGGGCGCTGAGGGAGACCGAATCCGGCCCCGCCGGGCGCCTCGACGTGACCGGCCTCGTGCTGCTCTCGACGGCGTCGAGCGCGGTCGTCTACGGCCTCAGCCAGCTCGGCACCCACAGCGATCTCGCGGCCCCCGCGGTCGTGTGGCCGATCGTCGCCGGGGTGCTCCTCGCGGGCGTCTTCGTCCTGCACGCCCTGCATGCGGAGCGGCCCCTGCTCGACGTGCGCCTGTACGCCAACCGCGTCTTCGCGGCCGCGTCGCTGACGACGTTCTGCCTCGGAGCGGCGCTGTTCGGGGCGATGATCCTGGTGCCCTACTACTACCAGGAGGTACGCCACGAGAGCGTGATCGTGACCGGCCTGCTGACCGGCCCCCAGGGTCTCGGCATGCTGCTCGTGATGCCGCTGGTCGGGCGCCTCACCGACCGCTACGGCGGCGGCCGCGTGGCGATCGTGGGGGTGAGCGTGCTCTCGCTCTCGACGATCCCGCTCGGCTTCATCGGCGCGGAAACGTCGATCGTGACGATCTCGCTGGTGTTGCTGCTGCGGGGCGTGGGGATCGGCTTCTCGTTCATGCCCGCGATGACGGCGGCGTTCGCCTCGCTGCGGCCGGAGCAGCTCTCCGACGCGACCCCCCAGCTGAACGTGTTGCAGCGGATCGGCGGCGCGATCGGGACCGCGGTGCTGGCGGTGGTGCTGCAGCGGGCGTCGGTGGGGGCCGCCACGTCGTCGCAGCTCGCTGAAGCCTTCCAGTCGGCCTACTGGTGGTCGCTGGGGATCGCGGCGCTCGCGATCATCCCGTGCATCGTGCTGCTGCGGGCCGAGCACCCCCGCGCCCGGCCGAACGCGGCGGAGAACGTCGCCGAGGCGGCCGTGGAGCCCGTCGGGGTATAGGCATGAGCGCGAGCGGACCCACACCGCTTCCCCTCGCCGCGGAGCAGGGCGAGCGCGAGCAGCGCCTGCGGGAGCTCGGGGACGCCTTCCGGCGGGTCTTTCGCACGCTCAACAGGCTCCGCGGCCGGGACACCCACCTCGGCGGGGGCGAGCTCAGCCAGGCCCAGTTCGAGCTCCTCGCGGAGCTCGACGAGCGCGGCGCGCTGCCGGCCGGCGAGCTGGCCGCGGCGGCTCGGCTGACCCCCGCCACGGTGACCCAGATGCTCGATCACCTGGCGGCGTGCGGGCACGTCGAACGGGTACGCTCGCTGACCGACCGGCGGGTCGTCGTGACGCGGCTGACGGCGCAGGGCAGGCGCAAGATCCGAGCCAAGCGCGCGGCTTGGAAGGCGCGCTGGGACGAGGCCCTGGCCGGCTTCGAGGAGCACGAGCTGGACGCCGCCCGGGGGGTGCTCGAGCGCCTCGCCGAGATGCTCGAGAGCGGCCCTGCGGAGGAGGCCTGCGCGCGGCCCGCGCAGGACTCCGTGCAGGCCCTCGAGCCCCGAAAGCGCTGAGATCCCCTCTGCTATAGTCGGTGGGGTCCGTTGGTGTGGCCAGACGCGTGGTTGCGCCCGCGGAGCCGGTAATGATGATGGAGACCTCGAGCAGATAACGACGCGGACCGGTCCACATACGACCAGTTGTGCGCGCGGGCCCGAGGGGCCCGTTTTTTTGCCTCGCAGACACACACCCACCGACACCGAGACCCCACACGATGCCCCGAAAGTTCGCCCTCCAAGACACCCGCAACATCGGGATCATGGCTCACATCGACGCCGGTAAGACGACGACGACCGAGCGGATCCTCTACTACACCGGCCGCACATACAAGATCGGCGAGGTGCACGAGGGCGCGGCCGTGATGGACTGGATGGAACAGGAGCAGGAGCGAGGCATCACGATCACCTCCGCCGCCACCACGGCCCAGTGGAAGGATCACCGGATCAACATCATCGACACGCCGGGCCATGTCGACTTCACCGTCGAGGTGGAGCGCTCGCTGCGCGTCCTCGACGGCGCGATCGCGCTGTTCGACTCCGTCGCCGGCGTCGAGCCCCAGTCCGAGACGGTCTGGCGGCAGGCGGACAAGTACCACGTCCCCCGGATCGCCTACATCAACAAGATGGACCGCGTCGGTGCCGACTTCGCACAGGGCGTGCAGACGATGATCGACCGCCTCGGAGCGCACCCGGTCCCGATCCAGGTCCCGATCGGCGCCGAGGGCGACTTCGAAGGGATCATCGACCTCGTCGCGATGAAGGCCGTCGTCTACAAGGACGAGATGGGCAAGGAACAGGACACGATCGACATCCCCGAGGCCATGCTCGAGGAGGCCGGCCAGGCACGCGAGCACCTGCTCGAGGAGGTCTCCCACTACGACGACGCCCTGCTCGAGCTGCTGCTCGAGGAGGCGGAGATCCCCGAGGACGTGCTCAAGCAGGCGATCCGCAAGGCCACCCTTTCCACCAAGCTGACCCCCGTGCTGTGCGGCTCCTCGTTCAAGAACAAGGGCGTGCAGCCGCTGCTCGACGCGGTGATCGACTACCTGCCCTCGCCGCTCGACGTGCCGGCGGTCGTGGGCACGGAACTGATCCGGGGCCAGGAGGAGGAGCGCGAGGCCGTCCGCCACGCCTCCGACACCGAGCCCTTCGCCGCGCTCGCCTTCAAGATCGCCGCCGACCCCTACGTCGGCAAGCTGACCTACTTCCGCGTCTACTCCGGGCACCTCGAGGCGGGGTCGCGGGTGCTCAACGTCTCCAGCGGCCGCACCGAGCGGATCGGCCGGATCCTGATGATGCACGCCAACGAGCGCGAGGAGGTCACCGAGGTCTACGCGGGGGACATCGCCGCCGCGGTGGGCATCAAGCAGGTCATCACGGGCGACACGCTGGCCGCCCCCGACGCGCCGATCCAGCTCGAGAAGATCGAGTTCCCGGAGCCCGTGATCAAGGTCGCGGTGGAGCCGAAGACGAAGGCCGACCAGGAGAAGATGTCGATCGCGCTCGGTCGCCTCGCCGAGGAGGACCCCACGTTCCAGGTGCGCACCAACGAGGAGACCGGACAGACCGAGATCTCCGGGATGGGCGAGCTGCACCTCGAGGTGCTCGTCGACCGCATGAAGCGGGAGTTCGGCGTCGAGGCCAACGTCGGCCGGCCGCAGGTCTCCTACCGCGAGACCGTGCGCGGAACCGTGCAGAAGGTCGAAGGCAAGTTCGTCCGCCAGACGGGCGGCTCGGGGCAGTTCGGCGTGGTCTTCATCGACCTCGAGCCGGCGCCGGGCGAGGGCTTCGACTTCGTCAACAAGATCAAGGGCGGTTCGATCCCCTCCGAATACATCCCGGCCGTCGAGAAGGGCGTCCAGGAGGCGCTCGAGAACGGCGTCAAGGCGGGCTACCCGATGGTCGACGTCCGCGTCACGCTCGTGGACGGGAAGTACCACGACGTGGATTCCTCGGAGATCGCCTTCAAGGTCGCCGGCTCGCTCGCGTTCAAAGAGGCCGCCAAACGAGCCAAGCCCGTGCTGCTCGAGCCGATCTTCGGGGTCGAGGTCGTCACGCCCGAGGACTTCCTCGGCCATGTGATCGGCGACCTCAGCCGCCGGCGGGGGCGGGTCGAGGGCCAGGAGCGGCGCGGCAACGCGCTCGTCGTCAACGCCCGCGTCCCCCTGAGCGAGATGTTCGGGTACGCCACCGACCTGCGCTCCGAAACGCAGGGCCGGGCGACGTACACGATGCAGTTCGATGCCTACGAGGAGGTCCCCCCGAACATCGCCGAGAAGATCGTCGAGCAACGCACCGGCGAGCCCGTCCCGGCGTAGGCACACGGTCGGGCGGACACGGCGGCCGTCGCCCGATGGGGCAGCAGTCAAGGAACACCGCATTTAGATAGATTTCCCCGGTTCGTCCTCGCAGAGCGCGAACCTACAAGCCGATACAGGAGCGAACAGAAAGTGGCGAAGGAGAAGTTCGAGCGCGACAAGCCGCACGTCAACGTCGGGACCATTGGTCACATCGACCACGGCAAGACGACGCTGACGGCTGCGATCACGACGGTGCTGGCCGAGAAGGGCGGCGCCGAAGCCCGCAGCTTCGAGGAGATCGACAACGCGCCCGAGGAGAAGGAACGCGGCATCACCATCGCCACCTCGCACGTGGAGTACCAGACGGAGAACCGTCACTACGCTCACGTCGACTGCCCCGGTCACGCCGACTACGTGAAGAACATGATCACCGGCGCGGCCCAGATGGATGGGGCCATCCTCGTGGTCTCGGCGGCCGACGGGCCGATGCCCCAGACGCGCGAGCACATCCTGCTCGCCCGCCAGGTCGGCGTGCCCTACATCGTCGTGTTCCTCAACAAGGCCGACATGGTCGACGACGAAGAGCTGCTGGAGCTGGTCGAGGTCGAGGTCCGGGAGCTGCTCTCGGAGTACGACTTCCCCGGTGACGACATCCCCTTCATCACCGGCTCGGCGCTGAAGGCGCTGGAAGGCGATGAGACCTACAAGCAGAAGATCCTCGACCTCGCTGACGCGCTGGACTCCTACATCCCGGAGCCGGTGCGCGAGCTCGACAAGCCCTTCCTGATGCCGGTCGAGGACGTCTTCTCGATCACCGGTCGTGGCACGGTGGCCACGGGGCGCGTCGAGCAGGGGATCGTCAAAACGGGCGACACGGTCGAGATCGTGGGCGTCCACGACACGACCTCCACGGTCGTGACCGGCGTGGAGATGTTCCGCAAGATCCTCGACGAGGGTCGGGCGGGCGACAACGTCGGGTGCCTGCTGCGAGGCACCAAGCGCGAGGAGATCGAGCGCGGCCAGGTGTTGTGCAAGCCCGGTTCGATCACGCCGCACACCAAGTTCAAGTCGGAGGTCTACGTGCTCAAGAAGGAGGAGGGTGGTCGTCACACCCCGTTCTTCACGGGCTACAGGCCTCAGTTCTACTTCCGCACAACCGACGTCACCGGCGTGGCCAAGCTGCCCGACGGCGTCGAGATGGTCATGCCCGGAGACAACGTCCAGATGGAGATCGAGCTGATTCAGCCGATCGCCATGGACCAGGGCCTGCGCTTCGCCATCCGCGAGGGCGGTCGCACGGTCGGCTCCGGCGTGGTCAGCGAGATCATCGAGTAGCACCTGCGCGTCCGTTCGGAGACATCGCCGCAACCAAGACGCGCGTCATTGGCAGTCCGATACGACTAGTAGGCCCGCCGGCAAGGTGTCGGGGCGAGGGGGCGGCCTCCCGCAGGGAGACCCGCCCCCCGCTCGTTCCCTCGCCGCACAGGGCATATGGAGCAAGACGGTGGCGTCGAGCGACGTCACTTGGCACGACGCAGACCAGCAGACACAGAACCGATCACGCAAAGAGAGCGAACGAGCAAGCTTCGATGGCAGCCGCCAACCAAAACAAGATCCGCATCAGGCTCAAGGCCTACGACACCTCCGCAATCGAGTCGGCCGCGAAGGAGATCGTCGAGACGGCCACGCGCACCGGCGCGAGCGTGTCGGGCCCCGTGCCCCTGCCCACGGAGAAGAACGTCTACTGCGTGATCCGCTCGCCGTTCAAGGACAAGGACTCGCGTGAGCACTTCGAGATCCGCACGCACAAGCGGCTGATCGACATCCACCAGCCGACCCCGAAGACGGTCGACTCGCTGCAGCGCCTGGACCACCTTCCGGCCGGCGTGGACATCGAGATCCGCCTCGCCACCTGAGCACGAGCGCGACCGGACCGATTCGACCATGCCCGCGATCCTCGCCAAGAAGCTCGGAATGACACAGCTCTTCCAGGAGGACGGGAGCGTCGCCAGGGTGACCGTCCTGGAAGCCGGCCCGTGCCCGGTCACAGCGATCCGGACGCCCGACCGGGACGGCTACGAAGCGGTCCAGCTCGCCTACGGAGCGAGCCGCGAGAAGCACATCTCCAAGCCCGAGCTCGGCCACCTGAAGAAGGCAGGGGCGCCGCCGATGCGGACGCTGGCGGAGTTCCGGGGCGAGGCCGGCGAGCTGCAGCTCGGCGAGAGCGTGACGGTCGAGGCCTTCGAGGTCGGCTCGCGGGTGAAGATCGCCGGCACCTCCAAGGGCAAGGGCTTCCAGGGCACGATCAAGCGCCACAACTTCAGCCGCGGGCCGGCCTCGCACGGCTCCCACAACGTGCGGGCGCCCGGGTCGATCGGCGCCTCGGCAACCCCGTCCCGCGTGATGAAGGGCATCCGCGGACCGGGCCAGATGGGCAACAAGCGGGTCACCCAGAAGGGCCTCGAGGTGGTCCGGGTCGACCCCAGGGAGAACCTCCTGCTCGTGCGCGGCTCGGTCCCCGGCCCGTCCGGTTCGATCGTCGAGGTACGCAGCGATGGCTGAGGCGCCGATCCTGGGAGGCGCGGCCACGGCCAAGAAGGTCAAGCTCGACGACGCCGCCTTCTCCGAGCGGTTCCGGCGCTCGCTGCTGCACGAGAGCGTGCGCGCCGAGCAGGCCGCCCGCCGTCGCGGCACCGCGGCGACGAAGACGCGCGGGATGGTCTCCGGAGGCGGGGCCAAGCCGTGGCGCCAGAAGGGCACCGGCCGCGCCCGGGCTGGGTCCAGCCGCTCGCCCATCTGGACCGGTGGAGGGACCGCGTTCGGTCCCCATCCCCGCTCCTACACCTTCAAGGTCAACCGCAAGGAGCGCCGTGCCGCACTGCGCAGCGCGCTGTCCCTGCACGCCCAGCGCGAGTCGATCGCGATCCTCGACGCGAGCGCCTTCAGCGCGCCGAAGACCCGTCAGGCGCTCGAGCTGCTCGCCGGCTGGGGCCAGGCGCGACCGACCCTCGTCGTGCTCGGCGCGGAGGAGTCTGCGGCGGCGCTGTCCTTCCGCAACCTCGACCGGGTGACGGTGGCCCACCCCGAGGACGTCGGCGTCACCGAGCTGCTCGGGGCGGCGTCTGTCGTGATCACCGAGCCGGCCCTGGCCGAGCTCACCGCCCGCGCCGCAGCCCGCGGCCGTCATGCCGAGACGGAGGCCTGATGGAGCCCACCCAGATCCTGATCCGGCCGGTCGTCTCCGAGAAGAGCTACGTGCTCGCGGCGGCGGACCGCTACACCTTCCGCGTCCACGCCGACGCCCACAAGACGATGATCCGGCACGCCGTGGAGGAGCTCTTCGGCGTGCACGTGGTCGAGGTGCGCACGATCAGCGTCAAGTCCAAGCCCAAGCGCCGCGGTGTCACCCGCGGGCGGACCCGCTCGTGGAAGAAGGCGATCGTCCAGGTTCGACCCGGCGAGAGCATCCCGATCTTCCAGGGCCTGCAGGCCGTCGAAGGAGGCAGCTAGCAATGCCGATCCGCAAGCCCAAGCCGACGAGCCCGGGACGGCGCTTCGTCTCCTACCCCGACTTCGCCGAGATCACGAAGTCCGAGCCGGAGAAGAGCCTCGTCGAAGGGCTCAAGAAGAGCGGCGGGCGCAACGCCCACGGGCGCAAGACGGCCCGTCACCGCGGCGGCGGGGCCAAGCGGGCCTATCGGCGGGTGGACTTCAAGCGTCGCAAGGATGGTGTGCCCGCTCGCGTGGCCGCGATCGAGTACGACCCCAACCGCTCCGCCTATATCGCCCTGCTGCACTACGCGGACGGGGAGAAGCGCTACATCCTCGCGCCCCAACGGCTGACGGTCGGCATGACCGTCGCCTCCGGTGAGGGCGCGGACATCGCCGTGGGCAACTGCCTGGAGCTCACCCGCCTGCCCGTGGGCACGGTCGTCCACAACGTCGAGCTGCAGCCGGGACGCGGCGGTCAGCTCGCGCGTTCGGCCGGCGCGTCGGCGCAGCTGATGGCCAAGGACGGCGACATGGCGACCCTGCGGCTGCCCTCGGGAGAGATGCGGATGGTGCGGGCCGAGTGCAGGGCGACCGTCGGCGTGATCGGCAACGCCGACCACCAGAACGTGAAGGTCGGCAAGGCGGGGCGCAAGCGCCACATGGGAGTGCGCCCACAGACCCGTGGCGTGGCGATGAACCCCGTCGACCATCCCCACGGAGGGGGCGAGGGATCGACCACGGCCGGGCGCCACCCGGTGACTCCGTGGGGGGTGCCCACGCTCGGCTACCGTACCCGCAAACGCAACAAGACGTCCAACCGCTACATCGTGCGCGGTCGCAGGCGTGGAAAGGGCAAGGGCCGCTGATGAGCCGCTCGAGCAAGAAGGGGCCCTGGGTGGAAGAGCGACTGCTCGCCCGCATCGAGGCCCTCAACGCCGCCAACAACAAAAAAATGCTGCGGACGTGGTCGCGGGCCTCGACGATCTTCCCCCAGATGGTCGGCCACACGATCGCCGTCCACGACGGCAAGAAACACATCCCGGTCTTCGTCAGCGAGTCGATGGTCGGGCACAAGCTGGGGGAGTTCGCCCCCACGCGTGTCTTCCGCGGGCACGCCGGCTCAGGAAAGGTCCGATGAGCCCCGACGAGCCCACGGACGCGGAGCAGGTCGAGCCGCCCGACGGGGAGTCAGGCGAGCCGGAGGCGAAGGCGCCGGCGAGCAAACCCGCCCGTGCCCGCAAAGCCAAAGTCAAAGCCGACGCCGAGACCAAAACGGAGGAGCCGGCGAAACCCGCCAAAGCACGCCGCACGCGCAAAGCGCCCGCCGCCGAGGCGGAGCAGCCTGCGGCGCAGGAGCAGGAGGGCGCGGACGCCAAACCGGCTCGCAAACGGACCGCCAAAGCGAAAGCGAAAGCATCGGAGGCGACCGCCGAGCCCGCCGCCGAGCAGGCAGCGCCGGCGGCGAAAGCGAAAGCCCCGGCCGGCAAAGCTGGGACGAAACCGGCTGCACGAGGGGGCAAAGGCGGCGCCCGGACGCTGCGCAGGCGCGTCGTCAAAGCCCGCGCCCGCTACGTGCGCACCTCCGCTCGGAAGGCACGGATGGTGTGCGGACACCTGCGGGGCAAGTCCGTCCAGGAGGCGCGCGCTATCCTCGCCTTCACCCCTCGTGAGGTGGCCGGCGACTGGAGCAAGCTACTCGAGTCGGCGGTGGCGAACGCCGAGAGCAACCACGAGCTGCTCGAGGACGATCTGATCGTTCGTGAGGCCTACGCGGACGAGGGGCCGACGATCAAGCGCTTCCGGCCCCGCGCGATGGGCCGGGCGACGCCGATTCGCAAGCGTACGAGCCACCTCACGATCACGCTCACCCCGCGCCCCGAGCCGAACACGACCAAGAGCAAACGCTAAGAGAGAAGACTGATGGGACAGAAGGTTCATCCAGAGGCAATGCGCGTGGGCTACATCCACGACTGGAAGTCGAACTGGTTCAACGAGCGCAACTTCGCCGAGTACCTGGCCGAGGACATCCGCGTGCGTGAACACATCATCGGCAAGCTCGCCCATGCCGGCCTGTCGGATATCACGATCCGCAAGGACGCCAACGAGCTCGAGGTGAACATCCACACGGCCCGGCCGGGCATCGTGATCGGCAAGTCGGGAACCGAAGTGGACGCGCTGCGGCGGGACCTGCATCGGATGACCAAAAAGCAGATCAAGGTCAACATCCTCGAGATCAAGCGCCCCGAGCTCGACGCGAAGCTGGTCGCCCAGTCGATCGCCGAGCAGCTCCAGAACCGGGTCGCGTTCCGCCGCGCGATGAAGCGGGCGCTCACGAGCGCCATGCGCTCGGGCGCCAAGGGCGTCAAGGTCCAGGTCGCGGGGCGTCTGGGCGGGGCCGAGATGGCCCGCACCGAAAGCTACTCCGACGGCCGGGTGCCGCTGCACACGATGCGGGCCGACATCGACTACGGCTTCTACGAGGCCCGTACGACGTTCGGACGGATCGGGGTGAAGTGCTGGGTGAACAAGGGCGAGATCATGCCCGAGGGCTACACCGGCGCCGACCTCACAGACATGACCGCGCCGGCTCCCCCGAGCGCCGACCGCGAGTCCCGCAACGGCCGTGACGGCCGTGACGGCCGTGGTCGCGGGCGTGGCCCGGGCGGCGGGCGCGGCCCCGGCGGCCCCGGCGGGGGGCGTGGCCCGGGCGGCGGCGGGCGCGGGCGTGGCCCGGGCGGCAGTGGTGGCGGCGGCGGCCGCGGACGTGGGCCGGGCGGCTCGCGTCCGGGCGGCGAGCAGGCGGGACGCTGATGCTGGCACCGAAGCGGGTCAAGCACCGCAAGCAGCACCGCGGCCGGCGCCGCGGATACTCGCGCGGGCAGCTGCACGTCCAGTTCGGCGAGTACGGCCTGAAGTCGCTCGAGGGCGGCTGGCTGACGAACCGCCAGATCGAGGCTGCCCGTGTCGCGATGACCCGCAAGATCAAGCGTGGCGGCAAGGTCTGGATAAACGTCTTCCCCGACAAGCCCGTCACCAAGAAGCCAGCCGAGACGCGCATGGGCTCCGGCAAGGGCTCCCCGGAAGGATGGGTCGCCGTCGTCAAGCCCGGACGCGTCATGTTCGAGCTCGCCGGCGTGTCCGAGCCGCTGGCCCGCGAAGCGATCCGGCTCGCCGCCCACAAGCTGCCCGTGAAGTCGAAGTTCGTCCTGCGTGAGGACTGAGCGGGATGAGGGCGAGAGAGATCCGTGACCTGGACGACCGGGAACTGGCGAGTCGTGTGGCCGACCTCCGCAAAGAGGTATTCGGGCTGCGCTTCTCCAACGCCACCGGCGAACTCGACGATACGGCAGCGCTGGCTCGCGCAAGGCGCGACCTCGCCCGCGTGCTGACCGTCGCTCGGGAGCGCGCGCTGGAAACCACTGCAACGGTCGCTGAGGCCGAGACGACGAACTGAGAGACATGGCTGACGAGAAAGACACCGAGAACCAGGCCCCCGCGGACGCAGCCGAGACGCCGGCGCCCGAGCCCGTGGCCGAGCAACCGGCGCCCGAGACGCCCGCCGAGGCCGCCGCCGAGCGCGAGGAGCCGGCGGCGGCTGCGAGCGCCGAGGCCGCGCCGAGCGAGGAGCCCGCGGCAGCGGCCGAGGACGAACCGCCGGCGGAGCCGGCCGAGCAGATCTCCTCGAAGGAGCGCCGCCGGCGCGTGCGTTCGACGTCCGGCTCGGCACGCCCGGAGCGTTCCCCCGAGGAGCGCCACGCCGAGCGCGCGCAGGAGCGCAGGCGCAAGGCGCTCGCCCGTCGCACGCGGCGGCTGAGCGAACGTGCCAAGGCGGCCGAGCGACGTGCCGCGGCACCTGCGCCAGAGCCGCTGGCGCCCGTGCACGCGCTCGTCGAGGGCACCCGCCGCGTCCGCCAGGGCATCGTCGTCTCCGACAAGGCCGAGAAAACGATCACCGTGCGGATCGACGTCGCCCGCCGGCACCGCCGCTACGAGAAGATCGTCCGTAGCTCGAGCACGGTCCACGCGCACGATGAGAACAACGACGCCCGCGAGGGCGACGTGGTGCGGGTGATCGAGAGCCGTCCCCTGTCGCGCACGAAGCGCTGGCGCCTGGTCGACGTGCTGGAGCGGGCCCGATGATCCAGAACGAGACGCGTCTGCGCGTCGCCGACAACTCCGGCGCCCGGGAGATCCTTTGCATCCGCGTGAAGGGCGGATCGCGGCGGCGCTACGCGTTCGTCGGCGACGTGATCACGGCCACCGTGAAGCAGGCCAACCCGCAGGGCACGGTGAAAAAGGGCGACGTCGTAACCGCCGTGGTCGTGCGGACGAAGAAGCCGATCGGCCGCGACGATGGCACCTACATCGCCTTCGACGAGAACGCCGCAGTGATCATCGACGACCAGAACAACCCGCGCGGCACGCGCGTGTTCGGTCCCGTCGCACGCGAACTGCGCGAGCGCAACTTCATGAAGATCGTCTCCCTCGCCCCGGAGGTGCTGTGATGGCCCGCCGCGCGCAGACCAACCCGACCGGGCGGACCCTCAAGATCCGCTCGGGCGACCAGGTCAAGGTGATCTCGGGCAAGGACCGCGGCAAGACCGGCCGCGTGCTCCGCGTCGACCCCAAGCGGGAGCGCGTGTTCGTGGAGCACCTGAACATGGTCAAGCGGCACACCCGCCCTCGTCAGGTCCCCGGCGCGCAGAGCGAAGCCGCGATCGGCGGTGTGATCGAGCGGGAGGGCCCGATCCACGTCTCGAACGTGATGCTCCTCGACAGCAAAGGCAAGCCGACCCGGGTCGCGATCGAGCGCGAGGGCGGCAGGCGCTTCCGCGTGGCCAAGACGAGCGGCGCGAGGCTCGACTGATCCGATGGCGACGGCGACCGACAGCGCACCCCCCGCACGGCTGAAGCTCCGCTACCTGGAGGAGATCCGTCCCGCCCTGATGGAGCGGTTCGGCTACTCCTCGGTCATGCAGGCTCCGAAGGTCGAGAAGATCACCCTGAACATGGGCGTCGGGCTCGCCAAGCAGGACTCCAAAATGCTGCGTGCGGCGACCGAGCAGCTCGCCACGATCGCCGGCCAGCAGCCGAGCGTCCGGCGCGCGCGCAAGTCGATCGCCGCGTTCAAACTGCGCGAGGGGATGCCCGTCGGCGTCTCTGTGACGCTGCGCGCCGAGCGCGGCTACGAGTTCCTCGACCGGCTCGTCTCGATCGCCATCCCCCGCATCCGCGACTTCCGCGGCCTGAACCCGCGCTCCTTCGACGGTCGTGGCAACTACTCGATGGGGGTCCGCGAGCAGATCATCTTTCCCGAGGTCGACTACGACGCGATCGACCAGGTGCGCGGCCTCGACATCACAATCACCACCTCCGCCGCCACCGACGTCGAGGCGTTCGCCCTGCTGAGCGCCCTCGGCATGCCGTTCGCCACGCAGGGCCGCCCAGGCGCGTTCCGCACCCTCGACGGCGACGAGTCGCAGGACGGCGAGGACGCCGGCGAGCAGCCCGCCGCCGGCGCCCCCGCGGCCGAGGAGTCCCAGCCGGTCGGAGCCGATCAGGCGCAGGTGGAGCCCGAGGCGCCGGTGGAGCCCGATGCACAGGCGGAGCCCGAGGCGCAGGCGGAGCCCGAGGCGCAGGTGGAGCCCGAGACCGTCGCCGAGGAGAAGCAAACCCAGCAAGAGACCGTCGCCGAGGCGGACGGCGAGGCCGCGGACGACGGGCAGGGCGCCGACGTCGAGAGCCCGGAGAAAGAGAGCGAGGACTGATGGCCAAGACATCGCTGCGCGTGAAGCAGGCGCGCCCCCCCAAGTTCAAGACGCGCGCCTATACTCGCTGCAACCGCTGCGGCCGTCCGCGCGCGGTGTACAAGAAGTTCGGGCTGTGCCGCATCTGCCTGCGCGACCTCGCCCACAACGGCCAGATTCCCGGGATGACGAAGTCCTCCTGGTAACGGGCCTCGAGCAAGAACGAGAACAGCTGCCATGTCCATGACCGACCCGATCGCCGATTTCCTCACGCGGGTGCGCAACGCGATCCACGCCGCCCACGAGACGGTCGACGTCCCGGCCTCCAAATTGAAGGGCGAGCTCGCTCGCATCCT
The DNA here is from genome assembly GCA_963743505.1 of uncultured Solirubrobacteraceae bacterium. GTDB lineage: Bacteria > Actinomycetota > Thermoleophilia > Solirubrobacterales > Solirubrobacteraceae > Palsa-744. The sequence continues at coordinate 785,941 of CAVUPZ010000006.1, forward strand.
CACGGAGCAGGGGTACATCGAGTCGTGGGCGGTCGCGCCCGCGCCCGCCGGCGCTGCCGGGGAGATCATCCAGATTCGCCTCAAGTACACCGAGGACCGCCGCTCGGCGATCTCGGGCCTGCGGCGCGTCTCTCGCCCGGGCCGCCGCACGTACGTCGACGCGACCCACATTCCCAAGGTCCTCGGCGGCATGGGCACCTCGATCGTCTCGACTTCCCGGGGCGTCATGACCGGCCACGACGCCAGGGCCGCCGGCATCGGCGGCGAGGTCCTGGCACAGGTGTGGTGAGCTGATCGATGTCGAGAATCGGACGGCAGCCGATCCCGGTCCCGGCCGGGGTGACGGTGGCGATCGAGCCCGAGTCGGTCCGCGTCAACGGGCCCAAGGGCGAACTCGCCGAGCGGATCCACCGCGACATCGACGTCACCCAGGACGGCGACCAGCTGGTCGTCACCCGGCCCACCGACCGGGGCGAACACCGCGCCCTTCACGGGCTCACGCGGACGCTCGTGGCGAACATGGTCCAGGGCGTCACAGCCGGGTACGAGAAGCGCCTGGAGATCCAGGGCGTGGGCTACCGTGCACAGCTGAAGGGCAAGAACCTCGAGCTCGCGGTCGGCTACTCCCACCCCGTGCCGATCCCCGCGCCGGACGGGATCGAGTTCGAAGTGCCCCAGCCCACGCGCGTCGTCGTCAAGGGCATCTCCAAGCAGCTCGTCGGGGAGACCGCGGCGATCATCCGCAAGCAGCGCCCACCCGAGCCGTACAAGGGCAAGGGCATTCGCTACGAGGGCGAGTACGTCGCCCGCAAGGTGGGCAAGCGCGCATGAGCGTCCTCACCAAGGAGCACCGCCGGCTCAAACGCCGCCGCCGTGTGCGGGCGAAGATCTCCGGCACCGCGGAGCGCCCGCGTGTCTCGGTGTTCCGCTCCAACCGCGGCCTCTCGGCGCAGCTGATCGACGACATCGGCGGGCGCACGTTGGCCGCTGTCAACTGGTTCGAGCCCGAGCTGCGCGCGCTCGGCAAAGGCGACCGTGCAAAGCGCTCGGGCGAGCTGCTCGCCGAGCGCGCCCGCGCCGCCAACGTATCCGAGGTGGTCTTCGATCGTGGCGGCTACCGCTACCACGGCCACGTACGCACGTTCGCCGACGCCCTCCGCGAGGCCGGGATCACGGTCTAGGGGCCCGCCCGCCCGCCGGCCGCTACCCTCTCCATCTGCCATGTCCAAAGTCTCAGACAGATCCGTCAGCTCGACCGGCCTCGACCTGCAGGAGCGCGTGGTCGAGATCAACCGCGTCGCCAAGGTGGTCAAGGGCGGCCGCCGGTTCTCGTTCACGGCCCTCGTCGTCGTGGGCGACGAACGCGACGTCGTCGGCGTCGGCTACGGCAAGGCGAACGAGGTCCCGCTGGCGATCCAGAAGGGCGTCGAGCGGGCCAAGAAGGACCTCTTCCGGGTGCCCAAGCACGGCTCGACGATCACCCACCAGACGACCGGGGTGTTCGGCTCCGGGAGTGTCCTGCTGAAGCCCGCCTCGCCGGGAACGGGCGTGATCGCCGGCGGCGGCGTCCGTGCGGTGCTCGAGCTCGCGGGTATCCACGACATCCTCTCCAAGAGCCTCGGCACGCAGAACCCGATCAACCTCGTCAAGGCGACCGTCGCCGGGCTGCGCGGCCTGCGCACCCCCGAGGAAGTGGGCCGGCTGCGTGGCCTCAGCATCAACCAGGTCCTCGGCCTCGGCGGCGACCGCAACGGCGCCGCCGTGGCGGACGGCGAGCTGCCCGCAGCCGAGGAGCCGACGGCGCTCAACGGGGAGCTCGCCTCCTGATGGCCGCCCTCAGCGTCACCCAGCGCCGCTCGAGCAACGGCGCCGACCGCAAACAGCTCGACACGCTGCGCTCGCTCGGCTTGCGTCGGATCGGACACACCGTCGAGGTCAACGACTCCGCGCAGGCGCGGGGCATGCTGCACGCGGTCCGCCACCTCGTCGAGGTCCAGGAGCAGCAATGAGCCCGGCGTCGAACGACGGCGACGAGCGGGTCGGCCTGCACAGCCTCGCCCCGGCCCCCGGCAGCCGCCGCCCCCGCAAGCGGGTCGGTCGCGGCGAAGGGTCCGGCACCGGCAAGACCTCCGGTCGCGGACAGAAGGGCGCCGGCGCTCGCTCCGGCAGCAAGCGCCGGGCGGCATTCGAAGGCGGCCAGATGCCGATCCACATGCGCATGCGAAAGCTGCGCGGCCCGCACATGAAGAAGTCGATGCCCTTCGAGCCCTTCCGCACGCACACCCAGCCGGTCAACCTGGCCGACCTCGAGAGCCGCTTCGACGAGGGCACGGATGTGACCGTCGAGGTGATGCGCTCGCGGGGGCTTGCGACCCGCAAGGAGATCCCAGTCAAGGTCCTCGGCCGGGGCGAGCTCACGAAGGCCCTGACCGTCCATGCCCACGGCTTCAGCGCGAGCGCCCGCGAGCGCATCGAGGCGGCCGGCGGCAGCTGTCAGCTGCTCGAGGCCTGATCGCCGCGCGGCGGCCGGCTCGAAGCGGAGAGGCCCAGGCGCACATCCACTAGAATCGGCCGTCGCAGCCAGTCGGGGCCCTGACTCCGGCCGATGGCGCGAGCCAGCCCATGCTCTCGACAATCCTGAACGCCTTCCAGGTCGCGGACATCCGCAAGAAGATCTTCTTCACGGCGTTGATGCTGCTGATCTACCGGTTCGGCTCGCACGTGCCGGTGCCGGGCGTGAACCTCACCGCCGTCGACCGCATCCAGAAGGAATTCGGCGGTTCCAACATCCTCGGCCTGCTGAACCTGTTCTCGGGCGGCGGCCTGTCCCGGATCGCGATTTTCGCCCTGGGCATCATGCCCTACATCACCGCCTCGATCATCCTGCAGCTGCTCCAGGTGGCGGTCCCTTCGCTCGAGAAGCTCTCCAAGGAAGGCGAAGTGGGGCAGGCCCGGATCACGCAGTACACCCGCTACCTGACGGTCGGCCTCGCGTTCGCCCAGTCGATCGGCTACGTGTTCCTGTTCCACACGCTGCAGGCGAAAGCGGGGGAAAAGGTCGTCACGCACTTCGACGGACCCCACATCTTCCTGATCGTGATCTGCCTGACGACCGGCTGCATCCTGCTGATGTGGATCGGCGAGCTGATCACCCAGCGGGGGATCGGCAACGGCATCTCGCTGCTGATCTTCGCCTCGATCGTGTCCCGCCTGCCCGCCGGGATCCAGTCGTGGTGGACGACCAACGACCAGGTCTTCAAGGTCATGCTGCCGTTCCTCGTCCTCGCCGTGGTGGCAGGGATCGTGTTCGTCCAGGAAGGCCAGCGCCGGATCCCGGTGCAGTACGCAAAGCGCGTGATCGGACGCAGGATGACCGAGGGCGGCCAGACCTATCTGCCCCTGCGCGTGAACATGGCCGGCGTGATCCCGGTGATCTTCGCGGCCAGCCTGATGGCCTTCCCGCCGACGATCGGGCAGCTCGTCAAAACGCACTGGGGCACGAAGCTGTCGGACTTCTTCACCCCCAACGGGTGGCACTACGTGCTCGGCGAGTCGATTCTGATCATCATCTTCACCTACTTCTACACCGCGGTCACGTTCAACCCCGTCGACCAGGCCGACAACCTCAAGAAGTACGGTGGCTTCATCCCCGGTGTGCGCCCGGGCCGCCCCACGGCCGAGTTCCTGGATCGGATCCTCGCCCGCCTGACGTTCCCCGGCGCTCTCTTCCTGGCCTCGGTCGCAGCGCTCCCGGCGATCCTGATCGCCCGCACCCATCAGCAGTTCTACTTCGGCGGCACGTCGATCCTGATCGTGATCGGGGTGGCGCTGGAAACGATGAAGCAGCTCGAGGCGCAGCTGATGATGCGCAGCTACGAGGGTTTCCTCAAGTAGTTCCAAAGTGGGCGCAGGGGCGCTCCCAGCGCTGGCGTCGGGCACTGGCGAGCAGGTAGGCTGAGCCCCTCGTGTCCGAGCTGAACCTGATCCTGCTCGGTCCGCCGGGTGCCGGCAAGGGCACCCAGGCCGACCGCTTGAGCGAGGACTTCGCGCTGCCCCACATCTCCACCGGCGACATCCTTCGCGCCCAGGTCGCCGACGGCACGGAGCTCGGACGCAAGGCGAAGAGCTACATGGACGCCGGCGACCTCGTGCCCGACGACGTCATCATCGGCATGATCGTCAACCGCCTCGGCGAGGGGGACGCCCGCGACGGCTTCCTCCTCGACGGCTTCCCCCGCAACGAGCAGCAGGCCGACGCGTTGGGGACCGCGCTCGCGGGTCTCGACCGGCGGCTGACCGCGGCGCTGCTCATCGACGTGCCCGACGAGGACGTCGTCAGGCGCCTCGCCGGACGGCGGGTGTGCGTGCTCAACCCCAGCCACATCTACCACGTCGACTTCGACCCCCCCAAGCACGCGGACGTATGTGATCAGGACGGCGCCCGCCTGATCCAGCGCGACGACGACAGCGAGGAGACGATCCGCCACCGGCTCGAGGTTTACCACGGCCAGACCGAGCCCCTGATCGCCTACTACGACCGCGCCGGGCTGCTCCGCCGCTTCGACGGGCGCCGCAGTGCCGACGAGGTCCACGGCCATCTGCGCGCGGCGGTTGCAACGCTGCGCCTCGAGGACACCCTCTAGCCGGTGTCGGGCGGGAGGGACCCCGCCGCGAGTGCCGGAGTCCACGCGGCGGCGAGCCCGTCGTGATCGCCCGCGGCGGGAGCGCCAGCTAAGCTCCCAGGGTGATCATCAAGAAGTCCCCGGAGGAGATCGACAGCATGGGCAGGGCGGGCGAGGTGCTCGTCGACACGCTCGAGCTGCTCGCGGGCCAGATTCGCCCCGGGGTCAGCACGGCGGAGCTCGACAAGGCCGCCGAGCGCTACATCCGCTCCCGCGGGGCGACACCCACGTTCAAGGGTTACCGCGGCTTCCCGGGCTCGATCTGCGCCTCACCCAACGCGATGATCGTCCACGGCATTCCCGGCCCGTACCGGCTCTCCGGCGGCGACATCATCTCGATCGACGTGGGCGTCACGCTCGGCGGGTGGGTGGCCGATGCCGCCCGCACGTTCCGGGTCGGCGAGATCTCCCCGCAGGCCCGCAACCTGCTCGCGGCGACCGAGGAGGCGCTGGTCTCCGGCGTCGCGCAGTGTCGGGCGGGCAACCGCATCGGCGATGTCTCCAGCGCGATCCAGGCCGTCGCCGAGGACGCCGGGCTGTCCGTCGTACGGTCTCTCGTCGGCCACGGCGTGGGACGCAGCATGCACGAGGATCCCCAGGTCCCCAACTACGGCAAGCCCGGCAAGGGGCCCCTGCTCGAGGAGGGCATGGTGCTTGCGATCGAGCCGATGACCACGGCCGGCCGGCCGGCCGTCCGCGTCGCCGGCGACGGCTGGGCGATCTTCTCCCAGGACGGCTCGCCCGCGGCGCACTTCGAGTTCACGGTCGCGATCACCGGGGACGGGCCGCGCGTCCTCACCCCCTGGAACGAGCGCCTCGGCCGCGCGGAGCCGCTGGCCGAGGGCGTCGTCGGCGGGCGTTGAGCCGGGCGACGGCCCGGGACGCCCCGCTGCGACAGACACGCTCGGGCGGGCGCCTTGCCGCTGTCCAACCTTGCTACCATTTGGAGTCCTGCCCTAGCGCGAGCCACAGCCGCGCGAGGGCATATCCTCGACCAGGTAGCGGCGGCCGCACCGGCAGCCAGAGCCTCGTCGCCGGAACCCAGCCGCCGAAAGGGATCATGAAGGTACGACCGTCGGTCAAGCCGATGTGCGAGAAATGCAAGATCATCCGCCGCCACGGGGTGGTGCTGGTGATCTGCCAGAACAAGCGCCACAAGCAGCGCCAGGGCTAGATGGCACGCATCGCCGGAGTCAACCTGCCCCTGAACAAGCGTTCGGAAATCGGCCTCACCTACATCTATGGGATCGGCCGCTCCACGTCCGCGAAACTGCTCGGCGAGGTCGGGGTCAACCCGGACACCTACGTCCGCGACCTGACCGAGGAAGAGGTCGTCAAGCTGCGCGACGTGATCGACGAGTCGCTGACCGTCGAGGGAGACCTCCGGCGCGAGCGCTCCCAGGACATCAAACGGCTGCAGGAGATCGGCTGCTACCGGGGCCTGCGTCACCGCCGCGGGTTGCCCGTGCGCGGCCAGAAGACGAAGACCAACGCGCGCACCCGCAAGGGGCCCAAGCGCATGCAGGTAGCCGGCAAGAAGAAAGCTGGCAAGAAGTGAGGGCGCGCTGATGCCACCCGCACCCAAACGCGCCCGCGGCCGGCGCAAGCCGAAAAAGAACATCCCCGTCGGGCAGGCGCACATCAAGACGTCGTTCAACAACACGATCGTCTCGCTCACCGACACCCAGGGCAACGTGATCGCCTGGGAGTCGGCCGGCGGAGCAGGCTTCAAGGGCTCGCGCAAGTCGACCCCGTTCGCCGCGCAGGTGACGGCCGACGCGGCCGCCCGCAAGGGCCTCGAGCAGGGCCTCCAGAAAGTGGAGGTCTTCGTCAAGGGCCCGGGGTCCGGGCGCGAGACGGCGATCCGCTCGCTGCAGGCTGCAGGCCTCGACGTGACCGGCGTCAAGGACGTCACCCCACAGGCCCACAACGGCTGCCGCCCCCGCAAGCGGCGGAGGGTCTGAGCGATGGCCCGGGACACCAGCCCCCAGTGCAAGCAGTGCCGCCGCGAGGGCCAGAAGCTGTTCCTCAAGGGCGAGCGTTGCCTGACCGACAAGTGCGGCGTCGAGCGGCGCTCCTACCCGCCCGGAGAGCACGGCCGCGGGCGCATGAAACAGAGCGAGTACCGCGTCCAGCTGCGCGAGAAGCAGAAGGCCCGTCGCTACTACGGCGTGCTCGAGAAGCAGTTCCACGGCTACTACGTGAAGGCCTCCCGTCAGCCCGGGATCACGGGTGAGAACCTGCTCGCCCTGCTGGAGTGCCGGCTCGACAACGTGCTCGTGCGTCTGGGCTTCGCCGCGTCCCGCCGCCAGGCGCGCCAGCTGATCCGCCACGGGCACTGGACAGTGAACGGCCGGCGGGTGGACATCCCCAGCTACCAGGTACGTGCCGGCGACGTGATCGCGATCAAAGCAAGCACGCCTGCGACGCAGGTCGTCAGGGACGCGACCGAGCTGACGGGGCAGATCCCGGCCTGGCTACAGGCCGATCACGAGTCGCTCACCGCGAAGGTGCTGCGCAAGCCGGAGCGCCGCGAGGTGGCCGCGCCGGTGCAGGAGCAGCTCATAGTCGAGCTGTACTCGAAGTAGGAACTCATTTCCGCGCTCCGTCGAACGGCGGCGGCGCACCCGAGAAGCCGGCGTCGACGCGACACCGGTGCGACACCAAAACGACGTTAGGACTCTCATGCTCGACTTCCAAATCCCCCGGATCACAAGCGAGTCCGTGGAGCAGAATCGTGGCACCTTCACGATCGAGCCGCTCGACCGCGGCTTCGGCTACACGTTCGGCAACTCGCTTCGCCGCGTCCTGCTCTCCTCGCTCGCCGGCGCCGCCGTCACGAGCGTCCGAATCGAGGGCGTCGCGCACGAGTTCTCGACGATCCAGGGCGTGACCGAGGACGTGACCGACATCGTCCTGAACCTCAAGGGCGTGGTGTGCCGCATGCACTCGGACGCCAGCGAGGTGGAGGCGCCGCTCGTGGTCACCGGACCCGGCGAGATCACCGCCAAGGACATCGACCTGCCGGCCGGGGTGGAGATCCTCAACCCCGACCTGCACATCGCCACGCTCGAGAAGAAAACCAAGCTCGAGCTGTACATGACGATCGGCCGCGGCCGCGGCTACCGTCCGGCCGAGGAGAACAAGTCGGCCGACCAGCCGATCGGCGTGATCCCGATCGACTCGATCTTCTCGCCCGTCCGGCGCGTCGCATACGCCGTCGAGCAGGCCCGTGTTGGGCAGAAGACCGACTTCGACAAGCTCACCCTCGACATCGAGACGGACGGCTCCATCGACCCCCAGGCCGCGCTGCGGGAGGCGGCCGAGCTGCTGATCTCCCAGTTGGCGATCTTCACCGACGCCGACCGCATCCAGGAGCTTCGGGCGACCCCCGGCGGGCAGCTCGACGGCCACGGCCTCGCGGTCGGTGGCGGCGCCCCGGCGGCCCTGCAGGGCGAGGAGTGGGGCATCCTGATCGAGGAGCTCGAGCTCGGCGTGCGGTCCTACAACTGCCTCAAGCGGGCGGGCATCCAGACCGTCGGCGACCTCATCTCCAAGTCCGAGGCCGAGCTCAACGCGATCCCGAACTTCGGCAAAAAGTCGATCGACGAGGTCATCGAAACGCTCCACGCGAGGGGCTTGAACCTTCGCCAGGACTAGCCGCGAGGAGGATCTCCGGCGCGCCGCGGCTTCCTCGCCGCGTTCGTGCGCCGGCACACCGCCCTCGCTGCGTACCCGGATCGCCTGGCCCTGACCGCCCGGGCCATCTACACTCCGACACCAATGCGCCACCAGAAGACACGCAACAAGCTCAGCCGTGACTCCGCCCACCGCAAGGCGCTGCTGATGAACCTCAGCAAGGAGATCATCGAGCACGAGCGGATCACGACGACCGAGGCCAAGGCCAAGGCCGTCAAGCCAGACGTCGAGAAACTGATCACGCTCGCCAAGCGGGGCGACCTGCACGCCCGCCGCCAGGCCCTCTCGACGCTCTCCCAGGACAAGTTCACCGTCCACAAGCTGTTCGCAGAGGTGGGTCCGCGCTACGCGGAGCGCCCCGGGGGCTACACCCGCATCCTCAAGCTCGGCCCGCGGCGCAGCGACGCGACCGAGATGGTGCTGATCGAGCTCGTCTGAGCCGTTCCGGCGGCGCCGCCGGGCCCGCGCGGGATGACCACGAAGCTGACGATCGAGTACGACGGGAGCGGCTTCGCGGGCTGGGCGCGCCAGCCGGGAAAGCGGACGGTCCAGGAGGAGCTCGAGCGGGTGCTGCAGAGGATCCTCGGCGAGCGGGGCCACGATGAGGAGCCCCTGCGGCTGACGGTGGCCGGACGCACGGACAGCGGCGTCCACGCGTGGGGGCAGGTGGCCAGCTACGAGCACGAGGCGCTCGACCCGCTGCGCATGAACGGCATGCTCCCCGACGACGTCGCGGTGCTCGCGTGCGAGCCGGCCCCCGTCGGCTTCGACGCCCGCCGGGACGCCCTCAGCCGCACCTATTGCTACAGGGTGCTCGCCCGGCGCACCCGCAGCGTGTTCGAGCGGGGGCGGTCGTTCTGGTGGACCGGGCCGCTGGAGCGCGAGCTGCTGCAGCGCTGCGCCGCTCTCGTGCCCGGCCGCCACGATTTCACGGCCTTCACCCCGTCGGAAACCGAGCACGCGTGGTTTCACTGCCAGGTGACCCGGGCGGAGTGGGTCGATCGCGGCGAGCTGCTCGAGTTCTGGATCGAGGCGGACATGTTCCTGCGCCACATGAACCGCGTCCTCGTCGGCACGATGCTCGAGGTCGCCGCCGGCAGGCGCCCCCTGGACGAGTTCGCCCAGCTCCTCGAGGGGCGCCCGCGGGGGCTCGCCGGCAACACCGCCCCGGCGCACGGGCTCGCGCTCGCGAGCGTCGCCTACGGCGACGGTTGAGGGGCCGCGGGGCGGAACCGCAGCGGCCCCTATGCTGGTCCCGTGAACGGCAAGCTCAACGTCCTGCTCACGAACGACGACGGTATCGAGGCAGACGGTCTGCAGGCGATGCGCCGCGCCCTCGCAGAGATCGAGGCGGTGCGCCTCGCCGTGATCGCCCCCGACGGCAACCGATCCGCGATGGCCCGCTCGATCACGACCCGCCGCCCCCTGTGGGTCGAGAAGGTCCCGTTCTCGGACGGGTCCTCCGGCTACGCCACGGACGGCACGCCCGTCGACTGCGTACGTCTCGCGAGCCTCGGCCTGATCGAAGACTTTCAGGCCGAGCTCGTGGTCTCCGGAATCAACCACGGCGCGAACCTGGGCGATGACATCACCTATTCCGGGACCGTCGCGGCGGCCCTGGAGGGGGTCGTCCTCGACCTGCCGGCGATCGCCGTCTCCCAGCAGTCGGGGGCGGGCAAACTCGACTACAACTTCGACGGCGGCTTCGGCTTCGAGGTGGCCGCGCGGTTCGTCGCCGCGCTCGTGCGGAAACTGGACGAGGTGCCCCTTCCCAAGCGGACGCTGCTGAACGTCAACGTCCCCGCCGGAGTGCCGAGCGGGGTGGAGGTGACGAGCCTCGGCAAGCGGATCTACCGCGACGAGCTGAAGCTCGAGAGCGAGGAGGCCCATCGCCGCCGCTACTGGATCTACGGCGCCTACCCGGGCTTCCACGACGAGCCCGGCACGGACCTCGCGGCCGTGCACGCCGGCAGGATCGCCGTGACGCCGATCCACTTCGACCTCACCGACCATGCGAGCCTCGAGGCGTTGCGGCGCTTCGACCTCGAAGGGCTGCTCGAGCCGCTCGCGCCTGACACGGCGCCGTGAGCGCCCGCCAGAGCGCCGCCACGGGCTCGACCGGGCCCACCGCCGAGACGCTCGAGCGCGCCGGTGAGCTGCGCTCCCAGCTCGAGCACCACGCCTACCGCTACTACGTCCTCGACGACCCCGAGATCGGCGACGACGTCTACGACGAGCTGATGGACGAGCTGCGCGGGCTCGAGCGCGCCCACCCCGAGCTGCGCACGCCCGACTCACCCACCCAGCGGGTCGGCGGCGAGCCCGTGGGGCGCCTCGAGAAGGTCCGCCACCCCGAGCCGATGCTCTCGCTCGGCAACGTCCGCTCGGAGGCTGAGCTGCGGGCGTGGGTGGAGCGGATGCGCAACCACCTCGCCCGCGAGGGCATCGAGGACCCGGCGTTCGAGTTCGTCGTGGAGCCGAAGATCGACGGCCTGGCGATCAGCCTGATCTATCGGGACGGCGTGCTCGAGCAGGGCGCGACACGCGGCAACGGGGAGGTCGGGGAGGACGTAACCCACAACCTCCGCACGATCGGCGCGATCCCCCTGCGCGTCGAGGGCGCCCCGCCCCTGCTCGAGGTCCGCGGCGAGGTGTACATGTCGCTGCGCGACTTCACGGCCCTGAACGAGCGCCGCGCCGAAGCGGGCGAGTCGACGTTCATGAACCCCCGCAACTCCGCGGCAGGGACGATCCGCCAGCTCGATCCGGCCGACGCGGCGAAGCGGCCGCTGTCGATCTGGTGCTATCAGGTGGGGGTGACGGACGGGCTGAGCTTCGCGACCCACTCACAGGCGCTCGCGTGGCTTCGCGAGCACGGCTTCCGGGTCAATCCCGGCGTGCAGCTGCTCGCCGGGGTCGAGGAGGTGATCGCCCAGTGCCAGCAGTGGGAGCGCCGGCGCGGCGAGCTCGACTTCGAGATCGACGGAGCGGTCGTGAAGGTGGACGACCTCGAGCTGCAGCGTCGGCTCGGCTCGGTCGGGCGCGACCCCCGCTGGGCGGTCGCGTGGAAGTTCCCCCCCACGACGGCCGTGACGCGGCTCGAGAAGGTGATGTGGAACGTCGGCAAGTTCGGCGACCTGCGACCGTTCGCGCAGCTGGCGCCCGTCGCCGTGGGCGGCGTCACGATCAAGCTCGCCACCCTCCACAACGAGGAGGACATCATCCGCAAGGACATCCGCCCGGGCGAGGACGTGATCGTGGTGAGGGCCGGCGACGTGATCCCCCAGGTCGTCTCGCCGGCCCCCCACGTCGCCGAGCACGCCGATCGCCCGCCGGCGCCCACGCCGCCGGCGCACTGCCCCTTCTGCGCCACCGCGACCGTCAAGCCGCCGGACAGCGTGTTCACGATGTGTCCCAACCGCGACTGCCCCGCCCGGGCGTGGCAGCTGCTCAAGCACTTCGTCTCCCGCGGCGCGATGGACATCGAGGGACTCGGCGAGAAGCAGGTGGCGCTGCTCCAGCAGCGAGGCCTCGTCTCCGGAGCCGGCGACTTCTACCGTCTGCGCGAGGAGCAGCTCCTCGAGCTCGAGGGCTTCGGCGAGCTGTCGGCGAGCAACCTGCTCGCGGCGATCGAGGCTTCCAAGCAACGTCCGTTCGCACGGGTGCTGTTCGCGCTCGGGATCGAGGAGGTGGGTGAGGTGACCGGGCGCAACCTCGCCCAGCGCTTCCGCGGCATCGACGCGCTGCTCGCCGCGAGCCCCGAGCAGATCGCCGAGACGCCGGGGATCGGCGAGAAGATGGCAGCTTCGATTCGCGTCCAGCTCGACGACGAGCGCATGCGCCGGCTGATCGCCGACCTGCGCCAGCTCGGGCTGCGGTTCGAGGAAGAGGGTCCGCCGCCGTCGGAGGGCCCGCTCGCGGGCAAGACGCTCGTGCTGACGGGCACGCTGCCCGACTGGTCGCGGGAGACCGCGACCGAGCGGGTCCTCGCCGCAGGCGGTCGCGTGACCGGTTCCGTCTCCAAGCGCACGGACTTCCTCGTCGCGGGCGAGAGCCCGGGAACGAAGCTCGAGAAGGCCGAGCGCCTCGGCGTGCCGGTGCTCGACGAGGACGGGCTGCGCCGGCTGCTCGAGGGCTGAGCGACGGCGCGCCCCGCGGCGGTCGGGGCTCCCGGCGAGACCGGTGACCGGCGTCAGGGCGCCACGGCGCCACCGCCCGCGGCGCTCACAGTGCTGACCCCTGGCGAAGGAGCCGGTGGGGGGGCTGGGACGGGGCCCGCGAGCGTCGCGTCGGCGAGGCTGATCGCGATGTGGTCCTGGAAGCCGTGGGCCGCTTCGATCGCGATCCCGTCCGTGAAGACCGCGAAGGCGACCGTGTGGCCGTTGGCCGTGCGGCAGTAGCCGGCGAGGTTGGAGACGCCCGTGAGCGTGCCCGTCTTGCCCTGGCAGCGACCCGCCGCGCCCGTGTGGCGCATGCGCAGCGCGAGCGTCCCGGTCCGTCCGGCCACGGCCATGTGCGAGCGGACGACGTTGCCGATCGGGGAGCCGGCGAGCGTGCTCAGCAGCCTCACCACCTGGTAGGGAGACGTGCGATCGGCCGGCGAGAGGCCCGAGCCGTCGAGGACGGTGGGCGTCGAGCCGAGCATCGACCCGATCGTCCGCTCGACCAGGCCGGCACCGGCGGCCGTCGTGCCGGAGCCGGCAAAGCGCGCGCCGAGGTCCTTGACGAGCGTCTCGGCGAAGAAGTTGTCCGAGGGCGGGAGCATCAGGCCGAGCAGTTCTTCGAGCGTCGGCGAGGCAACCTGGGCGAGCGGCGTGGCGGTGGGCGGTGCGACGGCCGCCCCGCTCCTGCCATGGATGCTGACGCCGTCGGACTTCAGTGCCGCCCACAGCGCGTGTGCGGCATGTGCGGCCGGTGCGTGCGGCGCGCTCGAGGGGCCGCTTTCGCCGCGGTTGAAGGCGAGCGCGCTGAGCGTCCCTTCGAGGAACGGATCAGGCGCGTAGCCACTCGAGGGCTCGCCCCGGAGCGAGTCGAGCATCGACTCGTCGCCCAGCACCGAGCCGGTCACGTGGCGGATCCCGTCGACCCGCACGAGTTGGGTGACGAGGGTCATCACGCTCGCCCCGACGCCCCCGTAGTGGCTCCGGATGAAGCCGGTGCTGCCGAACGTGGGGTCGCCGCCGCCGTGCAGGTAGAGGTCGCCTTCCCACACGCCGCCCGGTGCCAGCCGCCCGACACCGAGGACGCTCGTCGTCAGCCGCGCCGAGGGGCCGAGCAGCTGCAGGGCCGTCGTCGCCGTGTAGAGCTTCTCCACAGACGCCGGCGGCCGGGCCGTCGTGGCACGATCTGAGAACAGCGTCTGGCCGGTGCTCAGGTCGTAGACGTATGCCCCGTCATGGGGGCCAGCGAGGGACAGCTGGCGGGCCAGATCGGCCGCGAGAGGGGTCGTCGCGGCGCGCGCCGAGCCCGTTCCGGCGCCGAGTAGCAGGCCGGCCGTCACCGCCAGCAACAGCCCCCGCAGCGGAAACGGGAGCTTTGCAGGGCCTATCCCGGGCACGGCCGCATACAATGGTCGTGCATGGGGAAGGTTGTCAAGCTGGAACCGGCCGCGAAAGCGAAACCGGTCGCCAAGGACGGCAGGCGTCGTCTGGCCCCGCGCGGCGTCGGTCAGCCCGCCTCGTTCGACCGCCGTGCCCGGCCGCGACGGGACAAGACCGCGCTCGTGCTGGGCGGAGGCGGCTTCACGGGCGGGGTCTATGAGATCGGCGCCCTGCGCGCACTCGACCTGCTCGCGGTCAACAGCACCGTCAACAACTTCGACGTCTACGTCGGCACCTCGGCCGGGGCCTTCATCGCGGCGCTCTGCGCCAACGGGGTCACGCCCGAGGAGATGATGCAGGGTGGTCACCCGCCAGGGCAAGGTCCCCTTCAAAGACATCGACATCGGCGACCTGCTGCGTCCCAACGTGCTCGAGTTCGCCCGCAAGGGGGCGCTGATGCCGCTGCGGGCGCTTCTCGCTGATGCGCCAGGTGGTCCAGCAGCCCGGGGGCACGTCGTTGATGGACGTCCTGCTCGGCCTCGCCGACGACCTCCCGTCGGGCCTCTACACGGGTGCGGGCATCGAGAGCTACCTGCGCCAGGTGCTCAGCGAGCCGGGCCGCAGTGACGACTTCGCCGACCTGCCGTGTGAGCTGTACCTCACGGCCACCGACCTCGACACCTGCGAGCGGGTCGTGTTCGGGGTCGACGGCTCGGAGGACGTGCCGATCTCGACGGCGGTGCGGGCGTCCGGGGCGCTGCCGATGGTCTACGCCCCCGTGCGGATCAACGACCGCGAGCTCATCGACGGCGGGATGGTCTCCACGACGAACCTCGACATCGCGATCGAGGCGGGCGCCAAGCTCGTCGTCGTGATCAACCCGATCGTGCCCTTCATCAACGACTTCGCCGCGACCGTCAACACGGTCCGGGGGAGCGCGCGCGCGCCGGGTGTCCGACATGGGCTTCGCCCAGATCGGCTACCAGGCGTTCAAGCTCGTCGCCCACCAGCGGCTGCACGAACTGGCCAAGAGCTGGGAGGAGCGCTACCCGGGCGTCGACATCGTGCTGATCGAGCCCGAGCCGACGGATGAACTGATGTTCCAGACCTCGATGATGAGCTTCGCCTCCCGCGTCGAGATCGCCCGGCACGGGTTCGAGTCGGTGACGATGCGCCTGGCCGGCGAATACGGCCGCTACCAGGAGGTCGCCGAGCGCCACGGAATCGACATCTCCGCCAAGCGGGTGCGCAAGGTCGTCGAGCACTTCGACGAGGAAACCGAACCGGTCAGCGTTCGTGGCGGAAGATCCTCGAGGGCACGACGGGGGCGCTGCTGCGCCAGGCCGGCTCCGCCGGCTAGGCGTTCTGCAGCTAGGCGACGTCGACGGCGGCGACGGCGACGGCGACTGCGCCCAGGAGGCGATCGGAGGCCGCCCGCGAGCGTAGGGCGATGCGCACGTGGCGGGGCTCGCCGAGGGCGTCGCCGGCGGCGACCAGCACGCCGGCCTGGGCGAGGCGCGGCGGCGAGCTCGCCGCCGTCGAGTACGGGATGGGCCGCCCACACGAAGTTGGCCTGGCTGTCGCCGACCTCGAGGCCGCAGCTCGCGCAGCCCGGCGATCACGCGCGGGCGCTCCTCGCTGGATCGTGGCGACGCGCCGGTCGATCAGCTCCGAGCAGCTGCGCAGCGCCTCGAGCGCGCCGGCCTGGGAGACCTCGGAGACGCCGAGGTCGGGCTCGAGCTCGGCCAGCAGCTCGCTCGCGCCGGGCCCGCCGATCGCGTAGCCGACCCGCAGCCCCGCGAGCCCCCACGCCTTCGAGAAGCTGCGAAACACGAGCAGGCGGGGATGGCTCTCGAGCAGCTCGAGGGATGCGCTCGGGGGCTGGGCGTCCGCGAACTCGACGAGCGCCTCGTCGAGCAGGACGGCGACGTCGCCGGGGAGGCCGTCGAGCAGGCGCGCCAGCTCTACCGTGCTCAGCAGCTCGCCGGTCGGGTCGTTGGGGCTGGCGACGCGATCGACGCGGACGTCGGGCTCGCGGGCGGCCGCCTCCAGCAGCGCGTCGACGCCGCCGGAGACGGGCACGGCCTGCCCGTGGGCGCGCCGGGCCATGAGCGGATACAGGGGATAGGAGGGCCACGTCGTCAGCAGCTGCTGGCCCGGCTCGATCAGCGGCGCGCGTGGCGCGTGCTGAGCAGCTCGGCGGCGCCGTTGCCGAGGATCAGCCGGGCGGGCTCCACGCCGTGGCGTGCGGCCAGCTCGATCGCGCAGCTCGCTGCCGCGCAGGTGCGGGTAGCGGTGCAGCCCGCGGCGGGCCACGTACGTGATCGCGTTGACGATCCGCGGGTGGGGCAGCTCGGGCCAGGTGGTGTGGGAGAGGTCGAGCGTCTCCACCCGCGTGAGCGCTTTGCGTTTGCGCTCTGCGGCTTCCTCGCGCAGGCCGGCGTTGACCTCCTCCTCGGTCATCGCCTTCGAACTGCTGTAGTAGTCGAGCAGGCCCACGGTAGCCCCTTGAGTTCTAGCAGCGGCCGGACCGCGTCTCGGCGGCGGCGTGGTGGCCGCCGCCGGGCCTCACAGCGAGGAGCGCCCGCCGGAAATCGAGCTCGAGCCCGGACCGTGGATGACCAGGAACCAGACCGCGAAGACGACCGCGCAGACGGCGGCGGTGGCGCGCGAAGACCCGTCCGAGGACTCCCGTGCGCTGGTCGTGGCCGGCCGCCCGGCGCACGAGGATCCACGCCTGGTCGAGGCGACGCAGCAGCGACAGCGCGCCGAACAGCAGGCGCGAACAGCCCGACGAAGGCGACCAGGATGCCGAGGCTGACGCTGCCCGCTGAGGTAGTCCGCCTGCGAGCCGAGCCACAGGCAGGCGAGCGGGATCGGCCCCCAGCAGAGCAGGCTGAGCAGCGACGATCGCCGCGAGCAGCAGGTTCGCGAGCGAGCCGTCGATGCGCCGGCGCGCGCTCGCTGCCGCGCTCGGGCAGCGCGCGGAAGTGCACCGGCGCGGTGCCCGGACGGCGGCCGACGAACAGCCCGCCATTGTCGGCGGGGTCGGTGCGCATCGTCCCTATCTTCGCAGCTGGCGCTCCGGCGCACGCTCAGCCGGCGTAGAGCGCGTCGAACAGGTCGGCGTACTTGCTCGTTGACGACGTTGCGCTTGACCTTCAGCGTCGGCGTCAGCTCGCCGGTGCTCCTGGGAGAGGTCGTGGTCGAGGATCGACGAACTTCTTGACCTGCTCGACCTGGGCGTATTTGGCGTTGACCCGGTCGACCTCGGCCTGGATCAGCGCACGGACCGCCGGGTCCTGCGCGAGCGAGGGGATGTCCTCCGGCAGGCCGTGCTCGCGGGCGTAGGCCGGGATCTCTTCCTCGTCGAGCGTGATCAGCACGACCGGGTAGGGGCGCTGGTCGCCGTGCATCACCGCCTGGGAGATCCAGCGGCACTGCTTGAGGTCGTTCTCGATGTTGGCCGGCGTCAGGTTCTTGCCGCCGGCGGTGATGATGATGTCCTTCTTGCGGCCCGGTGATCGACAGGTAGCCGTCCTCGTCGAGCGAGCCGAGGTCGCCGGTGTGCAGCCAGCCGTCCTCGACCGCGCCGAAGCTCGTGGAGGCGCGGTTGTGGTAGCCGTCGAAGATGTTCGGGCCCTTGATCAGGATCTCGCCGTCCTCGGCGATCCGCAGCTCGACGCCCGGGAGCGCCCGCCCGACCGTGCCGAAGCGGTGGTTCTCGAGCGTCGAGACCGTCGCGGCGGTGGCGGTCTCGGTCATGCCGTAGCCCTCGAACACGGGCACGCCGCAGGCGTAGAAGAACTCGAGGATCTCGTGGGCGATCGGTGCGGCGCCGCTCGTCGCCTGGCGCACGTTGCCGCCGAAGATCGCGCGCACGTTCTTGAAGAGCTGCTCGTCGGCCTCGTCGAACGGCGCCTGCAGCTCCTCGGGGACCGGTTCGCCGCGGAGGATCATGTCGCGCACCTTGCACGCCGAGCGCGACGGCGCCCTGCGCCTGCGCCTGCTCCTCCGGCGGCTGGGCCTCGATCGCGCCCTGGGCGAGCGTGTAGATCTTCTCGAACACCCGCGGCACCGACGGCAGGTACGTCGGCTTGACCTCCAGCAGCTCGGCGACGATCTGTTTGGTGTCGCCGCCGAAGTAGGCGAGCGTGCTGCCGAGGTCGAACGCGGCCAGCTGGATCAGCAGCGCGTAGGAGTGGGCGAGCGGGAGGTACAGGTAGATGACCTCGTCCTCGGTCGATCTCGCGCGGCCTCGCGCGACCATGTCGATGATCGCGCGGTAGTTGCCGTGCGTGAGCACGCAGCCCTTCGGCGGCCCGGTCGTGCCGGAGGTGTAGATGAACGTGAACGGGTCCTCGGGGCGCGACGGCGGCGCGGCGCGCCTCGAGCTCCTCGGCGGGCGCGTCGCGGCCCGCGCTCGCGCAGCTCCTCGAGCGTGATCGCGCCGAGCGTGCCGGTCGTCGCGCCGCGGCGCCCTCGGCTCGTCGGCGGGCCTCGATCACGATCACGTGCGCAGGTTCGGCAGCCTGATCGCGGATCGCGGCGATCTTGGCGAGCTGCTCGGCGTCCTCGCAGACGATCGCGCAGGCGTCGGAGTCGGAGATCACCCAGTGGCACTCCTCGGGCGAGTTGGTCTGGTAGATCGGCACGACGATCGTGCCGGCCGAGGTGGCTGCCATGTCGACGTAGGACCACTCGGGGCGCGTGTTGGCGAGGATGCAGAGCGCGCTCGCCGGGCTGGATGCCGAGGTCGATCAGGCCCGAGCCCGATCTCCTGGACGATCTCGCCGAGCTCGCGCGTAGGTGACGTCGTGCCAGGCGCCGTCGCGCTTGTAGCGCACGGCGACGTTCGATCGGCATGGCTCGCCGCGGTGTCGGGATCAGGTCGGCGATCGTCTGCGACCCCGTCGTCGACGCCGTGGCGGTGGCCTCCATCAGTACTCTCCTCCTTGCGAATCACAGGCCGAATGGTACCCCCGCTGTCCCGGATCGTTAGAGCGTTGCCGGGCGCTTTCGGCTCGAACGTCACAACGGGGTTGGGCACGTCGAGGAAGACGTGGCGCAGCGCGAAGCGCTCGGCGAGGTGCTCGCCGAGGCGCGCGCACGCCGAACGTCTCGGTCGCGTAGTGGCCGGCGGCGATCAGGTGCACGCCCAGCTCGCGCGCCATGCGCCATGGAGCGCTCCGCCGGCTCGCCGGTGAGCAGCGCGTCGGCGCCGGCCGCCGCGGCGTCGGCGAGGTAGTCGGCGCCGCCGCCGGAGACGATCGCCAGCGTGCGCACCCGCGGCGGGTCCGCCGTCGAAGCACGAGCGGCTCGCGCGCGGTGAGCCGCGCGCACGCGCGCGCACAGCTCGCTCGCCGTCATGCCCCCGTCCCTGGAATGCGCGCGATGAAGCCGATCGGCTGGCCGTGGTGCGCGGCGAACGGGTCGCAGCCGCTCGGCGCCGAGCGCGCGGGCGAGCAGCGGCGTTGTTGCCGAGCTGGGGGTGGGCGTCGAGCGGCAGGTGGTAGGCGGCGAGCGCGATGTCGGCGTCGAACAGGAGCTGCAGGCGGTGCTTGAGCAGCGCGTCGATCGACCCGCACGCCCGAGCCCCAGAAGAGGCCGTGGTGGACGAGCAGCAGCTCGGCCCGCTCGCGCGGCGGCCAGCTCGAACAGCTCGGCGTTGGCGGAGACGCCGGTGGCGAGCGTGTCCACCTGCTCGGCGCCCGGGCACCTGCAGGCCGTTGACGCAGTAGTCCTCGAAGCGCTCCGGTTCGAGCAGACGCGTCGATCTCGGCGAGCATCTCGGCGAGGGGCGTGGGCACCGCGGCGACGAGCGCTAGCGGTGTGGAATACTCGCGTGCGCGTCGGGGCGTGGCGCAGCCTGGTAGCGCGCACCGTTCGGGTCGGTGAGGTCCCCGGTTCGAATCCCGGCGCCCCGATAGGACTCGGTGTCGAATTCCGCGTCGGTGACCGGGTAGGCCAGCGCGGTCGCGAGGAACTTCGGACCGCCACGCTCCTTCGCCATCAGCGACAGGACGGCGGCCATGTTCCCGCCGCACGAGTCCCCGAATACCACGATGCGCTCTGGGTCCAGTGACTTGCCCGCGCCGTCGGAGACAATCCAACGTGAAGCGGCGAACGATTCCTCGTTGGCCTGGGGGTATTTCGCCTCCGGCGAGCGCACATAGTGGGGAAGCAGGACCGCGGCGTTAGCCCCGAACGCGAGTTCGCGAGCGAGCCTGTCGTGGGTCGTCGGGTCCCCGAAGACCCAACCGGCGCCGTGGGTGAACAGGATGACGGGCAAGGTACCCGAGAGGTTCACTGGCCTCAGCAGCCGCACGTTGACCTCGCCCGTGGGGCCGCCGGCGATCTTGAAGTCCTCGACCGTTACGTCGGGCCTCTCGGCGCTCGCTTCGGTCTGGACCTGGTCGAGCGCTTCGCGCCCCTTCTGCGGCCCCATTTCGGTCAGGAACGGGGGAGCGGCGACCGCGTCGGCGAACGCCTGGGCGTCGGGCTCGAGCGTCACAGCAGCTGACTGCACATCGACTGACATGGGAACCTCCTGGGTTCAGCACGACTTCGCCGGGGGTCGTTTGGAGGGGCGCCGGCGACTCTGCCCGCTCGCTCGCAACATACGGCTGGGCGTTTGCGGGTCGCGTCCGTCACCTGACTGAAAGTCGTACCCCGACCGGCTGAGGGTCTGTCGCGCGCCGCACCCAACGAGCAGCGAGAGCAGCCGGGGCTCGGTGACCCGCGACGGTCGCGGCAGCGGCGAGGCCCCATCGACGGATACCAGTGACCAGTCACTCGACGCTAGAACAGCCAGCCCCTCGGCCCTAGTTTCAGGGGACTCGCCCAGCCCACTGAGGAGCAGCCGATGACGACTTCCCAAGACACCCACAACATGATCACCGAGCACGAGACCGACGAGATCATCAAGGCGAACACCTCGGGCCTGACTCCCATCGTGTTCGTCCACGGCCTTTGGCTGCTCTCCTCAAGCTGGGACCGCTGGGCGCAGCTGTTTCGCGATGCCGGCTATGCGACACTGCAACCCGGTTGGCCCGACGACCCAGGGACGGTGGAGGAGGCGAACGCGGACTCGGAGGTGTTCGCCGGCAAGACGATCGCGCAGATCTCCGACCACTACGACGCGGTGATTCGCTCGCTTGACGGCAAACCCGCCGTGATCGGCCACTCCTTCGGCGGTCTGCTCGCACAGATTCTCGCGGGCCGAGGGCTCTCGGCTGTAACCGTTGCGCTCGACCCGGCCCCTTTCCGCGGGGTCCTACCGCTGCCGATCTCCGCGCTGAAGTCCGCCAGCGGCGTGCTGCGCAACCCAGCGAACAAGCACCGCGCCGTGCCCCTCAGCTTCGAGCAGTTCCGCTACGGCTTCGCGAACGCCGTCTCCGAGGAGGAGGCCAAAGAACTCTACGAGCAGTTCGCGGTTCCAGGATCGGGTGCTCCGGTCTTCCAGGCTTCGACAGCGAACGTCAACCCGTGGACCGAGGCAAAAGTCGACATCGAGAACCCCGACCGGGGACCGTTGCTGATCGCCTCGGGCGCGGAGGATCACCAGGTGCCGTGGTCGCTGGCCAAGGCCGCGTACAAACGCCAACAGCACAATCCTGGCGTCACCGAGCTCACTGAGATCCCGGGCTGCGGGCACGCC
Organism: uncultured Solirubrobacteraceae bacterium; assembly: GCA_963743505.1. Lineage (GTDB taxonomy): Bacteria > Actinomycetota > Thermoleophilia > Solirubrobacterales > Solirubrobacteraceae > Palsa-744. The sequence continues at coordinate 807,522 of CAVUPZ010000006.1, forward strand.
CTGACGATCGACAGCGGGTGGCGCGAGGTCGCAGAGACCGCGCTCGCCTTCGTGCAGAGGTTTGCGCCCGCGAGCTGAGGACCGACCCGTGCCGAGGACGGCCCGGCGCGACCGGGCATCCCAACCTTTCGGCCTGCTCTCCGTGCCGCTCGAGAACCCCCTCGGCGGCGGGCGGAGCGGGTCGGGATCTGCCACAGTGAGGCGAAGTCTTGGTCGTCGCTCGAGCCGACCGACGGCGATGTCGTTGAATCAAGGCGTTGATCGTTGTTTCGAACGATCGGGGGAACCGGTGGGGAACGCAGCGATGGTTACCGTGGACTCGCTTTTTGGGCGCGAGTCCGAGATGGAGACCGTCGTTGGCCTGATCGAGGGTGTTCGTGACTGCGGCGGCGCGCTGGTAGTGAGCGGGGAACCGAGGATTGGGAAGTTGGGGCGTTGCTAGCCGTGGCGGTCGCGCGGGCTAAGGACCTTGGAATGAGGGTCCTTCGGGCGACGGGGGTGCAGTCGGAGGCGCAGCTGGCGTTCTCCGGTCTACACCAGCTCGTGAAGCTGCTGCTCCGGGGGATCGGCCGCTTGCCCACTCCCCAGCGTGACGCGATCGGAGCTGCGCTCGGCATGACCCACGGGGCTGCCCCGGACCTCTTTCTAATCGGTCTCGCCGTGCTTAACCTAATCGCGAATGCGGCCAACGAGACGCCTGTATTGGTTGTCGCCGAGGATGCGCATTGGCTTGATCAGTCCTCCTCGGATGTCCTGGCCTTCGTCGCGCGACGTCTGGAGTCTGAGCCGGTCGCGATCTTGGCGGCGATTCGTGATGGGTTTGACAGCTCCATCGGCAACGTAGGACTCCCCTCGTTGCACATCGGGCGCCTTGGCGCGGCGGCGGCGGATGCGCTGCTTGATGCGAAGGCCCCGCCGGACCTGGAAGCCTCGACACGGCAGCGTCTACTCAGGGAGGCGGCGGGCAATCCGCTGGCGCTCGTGGAGCTGCCGCTTTGTCGCGGATCGACGTCCAATGACTCCATGCGAGTGCTGTCGCCTCCGTTGTCAGAACGCCTGGAGCGCGCGTTTGCCGCACGTGAGAAGGATCTCCAGCCTCGCACTCGAGCTCTGTTGCTTGCTGGCGCCGTCAACGACACAGAGTCGGTGCGCGAGGCCCTCCACGGCGGCGGCGCTAATAGCCCAGGCTGAGGTCACCCTTGCCGACCTGACTCCGGCTGTCCAAGCGAGGCTCGTGGACCTGGACGTAGATGACTCAAGGCTTCGCTTCCGCCACCCGCTCGTACGCTCTGCGATCCGCCAGGCGGCGAATCCCTCGCAGCGACGCGCTGCACACGTTGCATTGGCGTCCGTGCTGGTCGAAGAGCCGGACCGGCGCGCCTGGCATCTCGCAGCTTCCACCGTGGGAACAGACGAGGTCGTGGCCGCGGAACTCGATGTCGTCGCGACCCGTGCCCAGCGTCGCGGCAGCATGGCAGCGGCGGCAGCCGCCCTCGAACGCGCCGCACAACTCAGTGACGAGAAGGCCTCTCGCACGGCGCGGCTGCTGCAGGCTGCCGAACTCGCGTTTCAGCTGGGCCGGCGCGATCAGGCGACTAGCCTTGTCGGTGCGGCCGAGCCGCTCGCCGAGACTCGCGAAGATTTCGGACGGATCGCGCTGGTACGAGAGATGGACGCGGGCGCAGGGCTCCACAGGGATCCTGTCCGGCTGGGCTCGCTGGTGGCGACCGCTGAGGAGCTGTACTCGCAGGGCCAGCGACGCCTCGCCCTAAATCTCCTCTGGGGCGCGGCGTCGGCCTGCTATTGGAGTGACCCGGGGCTCGAGACGCGCGAGACCGTGATCTCTGCGATCCACCGGATCGCGCTCGACGATAGTGATTCGTGGCGGCTGGTCATGCTGGCGTGCGCCGCCCCGATCGAGTACGGGGCGACTATATCCGCCCAGCTGACGCGCCCTGGTTCGAGAGGGGACGACCACCATGGTTCCATGCGACGGCTCGGCCAGGCCGCCATCTGCATCGGCGCCTACGACTTGGCGAAGCCATTGCTGGAGGCTGCGTCCAACCGATTCCGAGCCGAGGGCAGACTTGGCCTTCTCGCCCAAACGCTCTCCATGGAGGCGACTGCCGAGGTGGCAGACGGGAGACAGGCGATCGCAACTGCAGACGAGGCCGTTCGGCTTTCCCGTGAGACCGCTCAGCCTCTATTTCTAGCGAACGCGCTTGCCCAGCGCGCAATGTTGGCGGCCATCCGTGGCGACGAGGAGGCCGCGGTTGCTGATGCAAACGAGGCAGAGCAGGCCACGCTTCCGTTCCGTTCGGGCTTTCTCTTCGGCCACATCCAGCTCGCTCGAGGGCTTACGGCGCTCAGTTCGCGTCGTTACGAGGAGGCGTACTCCCACCTTCGCCCCATCTTCGAGGAGGATGATCGCGCGCACCACCCGGTGGCGATGTGTCGTGCTCTCGGCACCATCGCTGAAGCCGCTGCACATAGCGGGCGCGCCGACGATGCACGTCAGGTGCTCGACGAAGTAGGGCCACTGGCGGAGCGGACGCCTTCTCCGGTGTTCGGGATCTCGTTGCGACATGCTCGCGCGATGCTGAGCGATGACGAGCTGGCAGACGAGGCGTTCTCACAGGCGCTGGGTCCCGAGTTGGCGGCGTGGCCTTTCGACCTCGCCCGTCTCAAGCTCCGCAAACGGGGAACGGCTGCGCCGCACCCGACGATCGTCCGAATCACGAGTGCCGCTGCGCTCCGCGCGGGACACGTTCGACGCGCTCGGCGCAAAGGCGTGGAGCGAGCGCGCCCGGCAAGAGCTCCGAGCGTCCGGCGAGACGAGCCGTCAGCGGCACCCGGAGGCGCGCGATGAGCTGACGCCGCAAGAGCACCAAATCGCCCAAATGGCGGCAAGAGGACTCACCAACCGCGAAATCGGGCAGCTGCTCTACCTGTCGCATCGAACGATCAGCTCGCACCTCTACCGGATATTTCCAAGCTTGGAATTACGTCCCGCGCTGAGCTACGCGACACACTGCAGCCGGGCGAGCCTGAGCACGATTCCAAGCTTCGGCGCTGACAATGCCGCCCAGATACGAGCTAGCTCGCGTCTGTCACGTGGCCGTCGATCGATGTGCCAGCCACGCTCGCGCGGGGAGATCTCGCGGAGCGCTGTGCCAGCCTCTGCGCCTACGGCGGCGAGGAGCGCGCCGGGCCGAGCGCAGTCATGTGACGGACGCCGCAACCCCGATCGGTCGCTACGGTCTCTCCCGACAATGCCCGCGCCTCCCAGAGATGCGCCCCTCAGTTTCGCCGCGGACATCAGGCCGTTGTTTCGCGCTGGCGATCGCGAAGCGATGCGTGGCGCGTTCGACCTGTTTTCGCACGATGAGGTTCTCGCCCAGGCTGATGCGATCGCTGCGCACCTGCGCGATGGCACGATGCCGTGCGACGCGCCGTGGCCCTCCGAGAGCGTCGCGCTGTTCGACCGCTGGGTCGCGCAGGGCGGTGCCGCTTAGACGCCGTGAGGGGGCCGATCCTTGTCTTCGGCGCGACGGGCACGCACGGCGGCGCGGTAGCGCGTGCGCTGCTCAACGCGGGCGTCTCCGTGGCAGCGTTCGTTCGCGACCCTCGCTCCGAACGCGCGCGACCGCTCGAGGGCGTCGGCGCTCGCCTCGTGTCCGGGGATCTCGACGACGAGGCGAGTGTCAGCGCCGCGCTCGAGGGAATGGAGGCCGCGTACGCGGTAACAACTCCGTTCGAGGGTGGCCCCGGGGAGGAGGTGCGCCAAGGCGACCAGATCATCGAGGCCGCGACGCGCACGCAGCTCCCGTGGCTGATCTTTGCGTCTGTCGCCTCAGCCACGACCGCCGGCGTCCCTCACTTCCGAAGCAAGGCACAGATCGAGCAACGGCTATTGGATTCGTCGCTCGCCTGGACCGTGGTCGCGCCGAGCTACTTCTACGAGAACGTGCTCGGCTCTGCCGCCGCGATCAGCGACGGACGTTTGCCCCTGCCGCTACCCGCGAAGAAGCCGCTGCAACAGGTAGCCTTGGACGACCTCGGTGCACTCGTTGTTGCCATCCTCTCCCGCTTCGAGGAGCACATCGGAGAGCGGGTTGAAGTTGCAGCCGACAGCCCAACACCCGAACAGATGGCGCGAGCGCTCGGCGTGAAGCACGAACAGACACCGCTGGCCGAGGTCGCGCAGCGTAGCCCCGATGTCGCTGCCATGTACGCATTCCTCGCGCGCGATGGCTACACGGTCGACGTCGATGCGCTGAAGCGTCGGTACCCCGAGGTCACCTGGAAAACCTTTGTCGAATGGGCCGCCGGCGTGTGTTGGCAGAGCCGCGATGTCCCGGTGAGCTGAGCCACGCATCGGTCGGACTAGCCGTGCCGCGAGGCGTTTCCAGCGCCGATCAGAACCCACGTCACGTCGCGGCGGTCAGTTATGCCTTGCCCGATCCTTCGTTGGGGATCTTGCGTTCGCAAGCAGGGGCCGCGTGACTCCGGAATTTGGTTCGCAAATGGGCCGCGTCGCTCCGGGATTTGGTTCGCAAAAGGTTCGCAATCGCGTGTCAAAGCCGTGGAAAATGGCTCTGGAAGGCCAGATGCAGCGAAACGTGAACCGGGCGCCCCGATTGAGAAGTCGTTGGTTGCGGGAGGGGGCGGGGGTGGGCCTGGGGCGCGGGGATCGGCTCTGGGGTCAGCCCGCAGGACCCGCAGGACGATCCTGAGATGCGGCGACCGCATATTTGAGGTTGTTGGACAACCTCAAATAAGGGCTCACTCGGCTATCTCCGTATATACTTACCCAATGAAGATCGTCAAGGTTCGACGCGTCGGCAACAGCAATGTTGTCTCGATCCCCAGGGAGTTCGAAGCCGACGGCTTTGTGCCTGGAGCGTCAGTGCTCGTCGAGGAGCTTCCTGGCGGTGGCCTCCGAATAGTGCCCACAGACAAGGTCCGCGAATGGATCCGCGATGTCGGCGCACGCCAGGTGTCGGAGCACGGGGAGGCCCTGGCGATCCTCGCTCAAGACAAGGACCGTCCTGCGGGCTGACTGGCCGGTATCGTCGGGCCGCGCCGGCGACGTACTTCGCTTTTCTTGGATATACTTCTCAGTAATGCGAACTTCCGTCCCGTCGCTGCTTCCCATCTTCCGCTCCGAGATGCAGGTGCGGCTGCTCGGCCTCGTCCTCCTGCAGCCGGAGCGCTCGTGGACGCTGCACGAGCTCGCCAAGGCCGTGGGAGCTCCACAGTCATCGGTTCATCGTGAGCTCGCAAGAGCGCAGGCCGCTGGCGTGATCCGCCGCGACGACGCCGCGCGGCCCTATCGCTTCACGGCGGCCACCGACGATGCGGCTTACGGGTCGTTGTCCGACCTCCTCCGGCGGGCCGTGGGCTTGGAGGGCGATCTCCGCTCGATCCTCGATCGCACCGACGTGGCGGCGGCCGTCATCTACGGCTCCTGGGCGTCCGGTGAGCGTCGGCCTGACAGCGATATCGACGTCCTGGTCATCGGAGACGCGGCTCTGCGCGAGCTGCGTCGGCTTGTGCGGCCTGTCGAGAAGGAGACCGGGCGTCGTATCGATCTGACGCTCATGCGCCCGGACGAGTTCCGCAAAGCACGCCGTTCGAGCTTCGCCCGCACCGTGACGGAGTCGCCGACGCTGCCGCTGGTCGGTGACCTCGCGCACATCGCTGCGTCATGACGGAGGCGCGGGTGGAACGGGTCCACGCGAACCGGACCGACGCGAGGACATACCTCGAACAGGCCAAGACCTTCCAGGCCGACGCCGACGCCGACCTGAGCAGCGAGTCGAGGTCGGTGTTGCTGCACAACGCCGTGGTCTCGGCGGCGGACGCCATCCTGCAGGCGGCTGGCCTACGCGTCAGCGGCGGCGACGGCGCTCATCAGCTGCGCATCGAAACGGCGCTGGCTCAGCTCGAGGACGAGACCGACGAGCTGATTGACCGCCTCGAAGCATCGCGCTCACGGCGCAACGAGGCCTCGTATCGCGCGATGCTCGTTCCCGACGCCAGCATCGACGAGGCACGCGAGGCGACAGCCGAGATCATTGCGCTCGCAGAGGACTTCATAGGCTCGGAGTAGAGCGGGCGACGCACCTTCCGGCCGCCCACGAAACCGCCCACGCGCCCACTCAATCGGCACTAGAGAGCCAAACAGCCCCATTCGCCCCGATTAGAAACACGTTGGTTGCGGGAGGGGGCGAAACGCCGCCTGAGGCCGCGGATCAGCTTTGTGAGCAGAGATTCGCGGGATGCGGGTACCGAGGGCTCGGTGGTATACGGATCGCGGACTTGGGATGTGACCGGCTCATTTGATGGCACCGTCGGGTGAGCGGAGACCCCCAGCGCGAGCTGTCGATCGTCTACATCAACGCCGCGAACTCGGCGTCGGTGAGCGCGATCTCAAGCGCGCCCAGGTTCTCGCGCAGGTGCGCGAGCGAGAGCGTGCCGGGGATCGGCAGCATCGTCGGCGAGCGCCGCAGCAGCCACGCGAGCGCGATCTGGCTCGGCGTCGCCTCGTGGCGAGCCGCGATCTCGTCGAGCTCCGGGGGGCCGCCGCCCCGCAGCGGGAAGAACGGCACGAAAACTATCCCCGCCGCCGCGCAGTAATCGACGACCCCCTCGTGCTTTCGCTCGGTGAGGCTGTAGTGGTTCTGGACGGCCTCGATCGGCACTACGGCGCGGGCGCGCTCGACCTGCTCGACGCTCGCCTCCGAGATACCGACATGCGCGATCGTGCCGGCGTCGCGATGCTCGGCCAGCACGGCGAGACTCTGCTCCAGCAGCACCTCGGGGTGGATGCGGTGCAGATAGTAGAGGTCGATGCGCTCGGTGCGCAGGCGACGAAGACTCTCCGCGATCTGCGCGCGCAGCGGATCTGGGTTCGCCTCCGCGACGCTGTATCCGCCCTTCGTCGCGACCATGCAGCCCGCGGGAGCGGCGGTCAGGGCCTCTCCGAGTGTCGCCTCGCTTTCGCCGCCCGTGTAGATGTGCGCGGTGTCGATCATGTTCACGCCGGCGGCCACCGCCTCCCGCACGAACTCGACGTTCTGAGGCGTGTTGGTCAGGCGGTTGGTGCCCAGCCCTATCCGTGTCAGGGTGGTCTCGCCGATGGTCAGCCTGGTCGTCGTCGCCACGACCTCAAGCCTAGCTCTGATCCTCGAGACGCCACGCGGTGCGAGCCCGGCTTCCGGGGCCTTCAGGCCGTGCCGCCGCCGCGGGGCTGCCGCATCGCATCGAGCCATAGCGGGCCGGAGCGGCAGGACCGCCGACGAAACCGCCCACGCCCCCGGCGAACCCGCTCCCCGAAGCCAACCCCCACCATTCGCCCCCCGGTCCAGCTTTGCCGAGCTGCGGGACGGCCCCGTCTCAACCCACGGGTTGACGGCGAGGATCAACCCGGGTTCAACCCGTACTCCGACGACGGAGGGACCGTTGAGAACGATCATCGGCCCATGACAACTACCGACTACGTACTCAACGCCGTCTTCATCTTCTTCGTCCTGCGTCAGACCCGCGAGCGCAAGCTCGATGCGCGCTCGCTGATGATCCCGCTGCTCGTCGTGTTCCTGGTCGCTCACACCTACGTTCACTCGCTCCCCACCGCCGGCAACGACCTCGTGTTGATCGGCGCGCTGGCACTGGTCGGCATCACGCTCGGCGTGCTCGGCGGCATCGCCACCCACGTGCGCCGCGACGGCGCCGGCAACGCCTTCGCCCGCGTCGGCCTGGTCGCCGGGACGCTGCTGATCGCCGGGTTCGGCGCGCGCATGCTGTTCGTGCTGGCGGTCGACAACGGTGCCGCGCACGCCGTCGGCATCTTCAGCGCCGCCCACCAGATCGGTGCGGCTGCGTGGCCGGTTGCGCTCGTCGCGATGGCCCTGCTGGAGATCGTTGTCAGGATCGGGGTTGTCGAGCTCCGTGCGCGGAGCCTTCCCTCCGTCGACGCAGCGATGCGTGTCCCCGCCGTCGCGTGAGCGGTTCGGCTGATGCCTGCCGCCGCGAGAGCCGGCCCGCACACGCGGGCCGGCTCCTCTCTTATCGTCTGTGTGAACCAGGAGATCGGAATGGCGGACGGCGTGTCTGAGGAGGTGACCATGGGGCCCAAGAGCGCCAGGGTCGCACGGGCCCGAGTGCGCGCCCAGGAGCGCCTCCGGCATCAGCGAAGGCTGCTGCGGCCTTTGGGTCTCGCGGCGATCCTGGCCGTCGTTGTGGGGACGCTGAACGGGCAGCCGGCGCCCGGCGGACACGGCGAACGGCTGCTGGTGAGCCTCGCCCTGGCTGTGTACGTGGTGTCGGTGGTGGTTGCGATCCGCGATGGCTTCACGAGACTGACCGATCGCCGGCAGGCCGCGGTGATCGTGGTGATGGCGCTCGCCGGCGTCGCGATCGCGGCGCTGCAGCCACGCACCGCCACCGATCTGGCCGCGGCAGCGGCGGTGTGGATGTCGGTCGCTCGTCTGCCGGCGCGCCCCGGGATCGGGATAGCAGGCGTCACGACCGTCGTGCTCGGCGTGACCTCGGCGCTGGCCGGGAGCTCCGCGGGTGCGGTGCTCGCGGCGATGCTGCTCTGCGCCCTGCTCGGCCTGATCGCCTACTTCCTCAAGCAGGCCCGCGAAGGTCAGGATCGCACCGAGCTGCTGCTCGCGGAGCTGCAAGACGCACGCGAGGATCAGACGAGGGCGGCCGCGATCACCGAGCGGGGACGGATCGCGGGGGAGTTGCACGATGTGCTTGCACACGCCCTGTCGGGGGCGGCGCTGCAGTTGCAGGGCGCGCGCGTGCTGGCCGAGCGCGACGGGGCGGGGGAGAGCCTCCGCGACGCGATCGAACGCGCCGCCGCGTTGGTCAAGGATGGTCTCACCGACGCGCGTCAGGCCGTGGGGGCGTTGCGCGGTGAGCAGCTGCCGGGTGTCGCGGAGCTGGAGGCGCTGGTCGACGGATTTCGCGACGATCTCGGCGCGCCGGTGATCCTCGCCGTGCAGGGCGAGGAGCGCACGTTGACGGAGGAGGCCGGGCTCGCGCTCTACCGTGGTGCTCAGGAGGCGTTGACGAACATCGCGCGCTACGCCCCGGGGGCGCGGACCGAGGTTCGCCTCTGCTACGAGCCGCGACGTGTCAGCCTCATCGTCGAGGACGCCGTCCCGGTCTCGGCTGCTCCCGCCCCGGGCGGGAGCCTTGCCGGCATGGGCGGCGGTCGGGGCTTGGACGGGATGCGAGAGCGCGTCGAGCGGGCCGGCGGCAAGATGCACGCAGGCCCGACCGAGAACGGCTGGCGTGTGCATCTGGAGGTGCCAGCATGAGCGCCACGCCCATCCGTGTGCTGATCGCCGATGACCAGCGCGTCGTCCGTGACGGCTTGGGCCTGCTCGTCGGGCTGATCGAAGGCGTCGAGGTGGTGGGTAGCGCGAGCGACGGAGAGGAGGCGCTCGAGCGCTGTCAGGCCGAGCGACCCGACGTGGTGCTCATGGACCTGCGGATGCCCAGGATGGATGGTGCGCAGGCCACCGCGCGGGTGCGCCAGATCGTGCCGGACACACAGGTGCTCGTGCTGACCACCTACGCCGACGACGACTCGCTGTTCCCTGCGCTGCAGGCCGGCGCCCGTGGCTATCTGACCAAGGATGCCAGCGCCGAGGAGATCGAGCAGGCGATCCGGGCAGTGCACGCCGGTCGTACCCACCTCGACGCCGCCGTCCAGGAGCGTCTGCTCACCGCCGCCCTCGATGCCAGAGAGGCGCCGCCGAAGGGGCCCGAGCCGGCGCAGAAGCTTCCCGACCAGCTGACACCCCGCGAGGCGGAGGTCCTGAAGCTGATCGCGCAGGGACTCTCCAACGCGGAGATCGCCGCTGCCCTCGTCGTCTCCGGTGCGACCGTGAAGACCCACGTGAACCGCATCTTCTTCAAGACGGGGGTTCGCGATCGCGCACAAGCCGTCCGCTACGCATTCGAGCAGGGGATCGCCTAACGGCTGTCTCCACCCACGAAACCGCCCACGCCTCCCGCAATGCCGCTCCCCAAAGCCAACCCCCACCGTTCGCCCCGATAGCACGAGAGCCTGCTCCAGCAGGGCACTCGCGCCCCCGGGGCTCGGCCGCATTGTGGTGACGTTTCCGCAACCTGATCTCGGATGGGCCTCGCTGATGCGCACATAGACCCGCGCGAGCCCGAGCTCCCGGCGCCGCAGGCGTCGCACGAGCGGCGGTCACCCGCGTCGACCGAGGACAGCGAGATGCCTGCGCAGGGGCAATGCGGCGGTGTGGTTAAACGGGTCCGGCCCGCGGGGGGAGCGGGCCGGACCGTGTGCACGTTCACAGGAGGAGGTTGTGCGTTGGCGACTTCATGTCGCGTACATGCAGTATCGCCACTTCGATGAGCGTCGCCTAAGGGTTCCTCTCGCCCGCAGATAAAAGCTCACCTCACCTGAGATAAGCGTCGCCACGCGCCTCGGCGGCCGGGGAGCGCGTCGCGTAAGGTGGAATGCACGAGTGGGGCCCTGCCGCGCCTCCTTCAGACGCTCGGCTTCATCCTCGCGCAGCTCGTTGCCAGCGAGCAGGACGTAGATGCGGTGCTCGCCCAGCTGACATGCCGATCCGAGGTCGCGGCGCAGCCGGCTCCGGCGCAGAACAGTCAAGGCGAGCCGGTGGTAGATTGCCGCGGTAGGCCGCATCGGGGGATTCAAAAGACGATGTGGGTCGGGTGATCGAACTCGAGCAAGGCACCACATCCGCAGTTGGCGGGAAGATGGCAGACGACGCGCCACGGCTGAGAACAAGGCCCGGCCCATGCGGAGGGAGAGTTGTCCCCGCGCCAGCCGCCCACAGCGGCTGGGTTCGCATGGCCAGTGGCGCGATGCAATCACACCCCGTCCTTGGTCGGCGGGCTCAGCGACAACACTCCACAAGGCGTCCAGCGACCGCATCGGCTCGCGATGGATCTCTCTGAAGCAGCGCCCGCCGGCGCCAACGGCGCGCCCTCGCAGCGGGGCACGATCTCCTCGCGTCGCCTGATCGTCCTCTATACGCTGCTCGCGCTGTGCGTCGGCACCGTGCTGGTGTTCGTGATCTCCGAAGGACGCCACAAGCACGCCCAGCCCGCGATCGCCGGCGGGTACGACGTGAGCTCCGGCGTCGCGTGCCTCGGACAGCAGGTCGAACTGCAGCAGTCGGGCACATTCGTCTCGATCTCCAACGCCGTCTCGACGCTCAGCGGCTCGCTGCGGCTGAAAAGTGGGCGGCTGACCGGCACCGTGAAGTGCGTCGGAGGCGGGTCCAGGAGCCTCACGGCGCTGGCGGGCAGCTCCGGCATGCTCGTCGGCAGCGTCGGCGCCCTGCCGCTGCAGGCAGTGCTCAGGCGTGAACCCCGCCGCCCGGCGCGCCGAAGCCGCTCGCCCCCGGCTCGGTGGCCGGCGAATACCAGCTGCTGCCCTCCTCCACGTGCCTGGGCGGCATGATGACGCTGAAGCAGTCGGGCGCAAGCGTGACGGTCGTGACGGCCAATAACAACCGCGGCGTGCTCCAATACGCGCAGGGTCGGCTGACCGGCGGAGTCGCCTGCAACCACAGCGGTCGGCGTGTGTTCACGGGCCACGCCGCGGGACGGACGATCGACGTCATGCTCACTCCCGTCGCAGCGTCGCCGAAAACGGCGCTCGCCGGCGGCGGACTCGCAGCGGGCGCCCCGCCCGCCGAACACGTTCAGGCGGCCAAGCAGCGGAGCACCGAAGCCACGGTCGCTGCTTTCTTCCTCGCGGTGATCGTGGTGATGCTCTTCGCCCGCCTGTGCGGGAGCCTGATGCCGAAGATCGGCGAGCCGCGCGTGATGGGCGAGGTGATCGCCGGCATCCTGCTCGGTCCGACGCTGTTCGGCGCGATCGCTCCCGGGCTCCAGGCGCGCGTGTTCGCCTCAGACATCGTGCCCTTGATCGGCGTCGTCGCCAACCTCGGCCTCATCTTCTACATGTTCCTGATCGGCCTCGAGGTCGACCTCGGCCAGATGCGCGGTCGGGTGCGGACGACGCTCGCCGTGTCGAACACCGCCCTGCTCGTACCGCTGATGATGGGCATGCTCGTCGCGCTGCCGCTGTACACCCTGCTCGCCCCGAACACGCGCTTCGTGGCGTTCGCCCTGTTCATGGGGATATCGATGTCGATCACCGCGTTCCCCGTGCTCGCGCGGATCGTCTCCGAGCGACGAATGGTGAAACGGCCGCTGGGCACGCTCGCGCTTTCGGCCGCCGCGGTCGACGACATCTCGGCGTGGTTCCTGATCGCGCTGGCCACCGCTGTCGCGACCGCGGGCAGCGGTCTGATCGTGCTGCGCACGATCGGCTGGGCCGTGGTCTTCTGCACCGGCATGGCGCTGCTCGTGCGCCCTCTGCTCGGGCGCGCCGCCGTCGCCTACGACGAGGTCGGACGGCTGCCCGGCGCGTGGCTGACGGTGATCTTCGCCGGGGTGCTCGCGTCGGCGTACCTGACGGAGGAGATCGGGATCGCCGTGATCTTCGGGGCGTTCGTGATGGGCCTCGTCATGCCGCGGCATGCGGGCCTCAGCGAGGACGTGACGAGGAGGGTCGAGGACTTCGTTCTCACGCTGCTGCTGCCGCTGTTCTTTGCGTTCACGGGATTGCGCACCAACGTCGGCCTGCTCAGCGGCGAAGAGCTGATCCTGATCACGTTGGCGCTCTGCGGGATCGCGATCGTCGGCAAGTACGGTGGCGCCCTGATCGCCGCGCGGACCGCGCGGCTTCCATGGCGGGAATCGGGGGTGCTCGGCGCGCTCATGAACACACGCGGCCTCACCGAGCTCATCGTGCTGAATCTCGCGCTGAGCACGGGCGTGATCTCTGAGGCCCTGTTCACAGCGCTTGTGATCATGGCTCTCGTCACGACCCTCATGGCCGGCCCGATCCTGCGGTTGCTCGATCCCCACAACGCGTTCGGCGAGCCACCCGAGGCCGAGCTCGCCGCCGCCGTGGCTGTTCCGCTGCCCGGGGAGCCGGCGCCGCTGCACTCGATCCTCGTCGCCCCGCAGACTTCCGAGGCGACGGATCAGCTGCTGGCGCTGGCCGTGCCGCTGGCCCACTCGCAGCCGCCCCGCGAGCTGATCCTTGCGCGCCTGGTCAGGCCACCACGGGGATCGACCGTGCGCGGAGGCCTGCGCACAGAGGCGTTGGCGCTCGAGGCGGCGTCGGCACAGGCGCGCGAGCGGCGCGAGGAGCTCACCGAGGACGGCATCGCGGCGCGCGCCGTCGCCTTCACCTCGGCCAACCCCGGCCGCGATCTGGTTCGCCTGTGTCGGCAGGACACGATCGATCTCGTGCTCCTCGACGGCCGCAGGCCGCTCCTCGGCGACGGCGTGCCGCGCGAAGACGTCGGCACCGTGCTGCGCGAGGCGCCATGCGACGTCGCCGTGCTGGTTGCACCCGACGGCGCCGCGATTGCACCCGGACCCGAATGCACGGTGATGGTGCCGTTCGGCGGGGCGGACTACGACTGGGCGGCCCTCGAGCTCGCGACCTGGATCGCGGCCGCCACCAACGCCCAGCTGAAGCTCCTCGGCGCCTCCGGGACGCGTGCCGACGGCAAGGATGCGGGGGCGCTGCTCGCCAACGCCTCCCTCGTTGTCCAGCAGTTCGCCGGCGTCGTCGCCGAACCGGTACTCGCCCCCAGCGGACGCCGGGGCATCGTGAGCGCCGCGAGCACGGCGGACCTGCTCATCGTGGGCATGTCCGACCGCTGGCGCAAGGAAGGCCTCGGCGAGGTCCGCCGGGCGATCACACGCGCCGCGCCATCGCCGATCGTCTTCGTGCGTCGGGGCGAGCGTCCCGGCGCACTTGCACCGTCAGCCGAGATGACCCGCTTCGGCTGGTCGACCGCCGCGATGGGTGCGACGGGATTCAGCGGTTCGGCGCTCGGCGACTGAAGGCAGATCAGCGGCCGGGGACTCGGTGCACGCCCGAGGGACTGGGCAGGTTGCGCAGCTCGGCGGGCACCTGGTGAACCGATGAGAATTCGCGCGCCAGGTGCGGAACGGGACTGCTCGCGTCGGGCGGCTGGAAGACGCTTACGGAAAGCGGCTGGTACTCCGGTGCGACGGACCAGTCGGTGGAACGGAACTCGCCGGCGTTCTCGATCCAGCTCAGTGACAGGAGCGGCAGGATCACGACCTTGGTCCAGATCGCAATGACCCATGCGCACCAGAACTCGATCACGGCCTCTACGTTCGTAAGCCCGACTTTCAGCACGTGGGCGAGGATGTAGACGAGCACGAATTCGGCCAGGGCGAGCACGAACGTCAGCCACGGCGGCTGCCAGCGGATGATGAGCGGGTAGAGGATGATGTCCAGGGCGACGCCGAGCACGAAATAGACGCCGATCAGGACGATCCAGCCCTCGTTGCCGGTTGCGATCGAGATCGCCGTCGCGATCAACGCCGGAACGATCAGAATCGCCCAGCGGGTCTGCACGCGGCCGAGGACGGTTGGGCACATGGGTCGCTGACCTCCTAGGCGAGCTGTTCCGTGGGGGAGATCGTGCGCAGCGCGTGCGCCACTTCCCGGCCCATCGAGACCTGGAGGCCCAGTCGCGAGGCGAACGAGCGCTTTTTCAACCGCTCTGCACGCGCGCAGTCGGCCACGAATCGCCGGGCGACGAACTTGAGGCCTGCGATCGTGTCGCCGTGCGGGATCACGTTGTTGGCGATCAGCCCCATGCAGCAGAGCCTGGAGTCCGGTCGATCGAGCCCGGGCACACCGCAGTTCGTCTGCAACTGCATGCGTCCATCGACGACGGGGACGTGGTAGTACTCGACGATCCGGCGCAGCAGCGGGATCGTCAGCACGGACTTGTTGAAGCCGGTGCCGGCGGTGATGCCCGTCACGTCGAGCCAACCCGGGTCCTCTCCGTGGCGGTTGACTATGTTGATGTGAAGGCCGGCGGGCCCTGGCTGGATCTCGTCGATCTCTCCGATCAGGGCGGCGAAACGTCCCTCCCGTTCGCCCTTCTCGATCCTCGCCAGCCACTCGCGACGATCGGGGCGGGTTCCGCGCAACACCTCGCCCAAGAACTTGACGCGCTCGTCCCACGGGAGCGAGACGTAGGCGTCGATGCCGCGCGACTCGAACAGGCAGCGCGGCACGTTGAGGTCCTGCGTCTCAGGCTGCGGGTTGCGCGTCAGCGCGAGCACCGACCCGCCGGCGTCGAGGATGTTCGCCCACTCGTTGACCGATGCGATCCCCGCCCCGAGCACGACGTAACGCCCCCCGGGGCGTACTGCTTGGCTTCGTAGGCCTGCACGACGCGATCCCCGAGCGCCGGATCCATCCGCGCCTTTGCAAGCACGGGTGGGAAGGCGAGGGGACCGTGGCCGGGCGAGAGCATCACGTGCTTGGCGCGTCCGATGAAGTTCGCGTCCTCGTCGTAGAGCACGAAGTGCGGCATCGGCTCCATCTCGCGCTGCAACCAGCCGACGCGTGTAGGAACACGTGTCTGATCCCAGGCCATGCGGCGGCGCACGATCGTCGCCTCGGTGAGGATCTCGGCGACGCCCGGGTTGTATTTGCGCCTCGTCGTGCGCCACAGCGGCGCGGGCGAGCGCCGCGACCAGGCGTCGAGCTGCGCGAACGTGGGCCAGTCAGGCGCGAGGAAGTGTGACTCGGACTCCGAGCGCAGCACCGTCTGCCCGAGGTTGTGGGCGTACTGCTGATAGGTCGCAACCGGGTCGGGGTTGGGCCCGAAGACCGAGATCTCGAGGTTCTCGAACCCGAGGTAGCGGGCCGTAGTGTGGACGAGGAGCGAGCCGAAGCCCTCGCCGACGACGGCGATTACCGAATCCCGGGGAGCACTCGCAGGCAAAGCCTCCGCAGACTAACCCGCAGCGGCCATGCAATGCAAGCCCCGCGGTGAATGATCCGTGGTTTCTTGCAGCGGGTGCCGGCCCCGAGCGGAACCTATGGACATCGACACGGCGTCGGCGTTATGCTCCGCGCCAATGGCCGAGCTGACGCTGGAGATAGTCGAGGGGCCCGGAGCAGGTCAGCAGCTGCCACTCAGAGGGCCGGTCGTGATCGGTCGGGCCGGCGACGCCGACCTCAGGCTGATCGACGGACAGGTTTCACGTCATCACGCGCGCGTCAGCCCCGCTGACGACGGCTCGGCCGTGGTCGAGGACCTCGGCTCGGTGAACGGCACGTTCCTGAACCACAACGAACTGCAGTCGCCGGCACGGCTCGATCCCTCCGACGAGCTGTTGGTCGGCGTGACGGTGATCGAGCTGCGCTCGCAGGCTCAGGTCGCAGCTGAACCGTCGGTCCTGCGCGCCGTGCCGCCGGGGCTCGCCAGCGCTCCGCGCACCCCCGATTATGTGAACCCGGCGGTGCTCGAGGCGGACTCACGACCCGCCGCCGCCGAACCGACCGCCGGTCAGCGAGAGCTGGACAAGTTCCTCGATGTGCGCGTGCGTCGGCGGGCGCAGCTCGCCCCGCTGGCGCTGCTCATGGTGATCGCGCTGGCTCTCGCCATCTACTTCGCCACCCGCTAGACGACGGCGCGCGGGGTGCCGTCCATCGCGACGCGGAACGTATCGCAGCCGCGAGCGCCGTCAGCGCTGGGCGAAGTAGATGACGAGCGCCACCGCGGTCAGGATCGCGGTGCCGAATGAGAGCGCCACGGGGATCCAGGAGCGCGACGCGAGGCCACGGCCACGCTTGATGCGTGGCGGTTTGAACGCTGTGACCGGTGCCTCGACCGCGGCTGCGACCGCGGGCTCGACGACGGCGACCGGCTCGGACCTGACGGCCGGCGCCGCGGTCGCCAGACGCGTCCCTTCGACGTCGGCGCGGGGGCGCAGGCGCGTAGCGCCGCTCTCGGCGACGGCCTCCACTTCGAGCACCGTCGAACCCAGCTTCATCCGCTCGCCCGGGCCGATGTGGGTGGGCGCGTCGATCGGGCGAGCGTCTATGAACGTCCCGTTCGTCGAGCCGAGGTCCTCGACCACGAGCCCGTCGCCGTCGAGGCGGATCTCCACGTGATGCCGCGAGAGTTCTGGGTCGTCGATGACGACGTCGGCGCCGAAACGGCCGATGACAAGCGAGCGGTCTACTTCGATCCGCTCCCCCGTGCGGGCCCCCGAGACGACAAGCAAGCTTGGCATCGAGACTGGAGACTAGCGCCACGACGCCGAACACGCAATACCCCCGTTCCCCGAGCGATCGGCGCGGGGCCGTGCGCTGCAAACAAACCGCAGCGCACGTCGCGTCGCCCGCAATAATGCCAGGACGGAAACCGTGATCGAGTCGCACGTCGCCCGGCGCCGGCGGCGGCGGCGGCGATTTATCAGGACGGCGAACGGGGATGGGTGTGAGTGGCGAGCGCAACGAGCCGGATGCCGGGACTGCGGCGATTGGCGCGCTCGTCGGTGGCTTCCGGATCGAATCGCTGCTCGGCGAGGGAGCGATGGGCAGGGTCTACAAAGCGCGCGGTACAGACGGTGAGGAGGTGGCGCTGAAGGTGATCCGCGAGGACCTCGCGACCGACCCGATCTTCCGTAAGCGCTTCGAACGCGAGGCCCGCGCCGCCCAGCGAATCGTGAATCCGCACGTCGTGCCGGTGCTGGACACGGGCGAACACCACGGGGTGCCCTACCTCGCCCAGCGGCTGATCGCCGGCGGCACGCTCCAAGAGAGGCTCGATCGGGAATCGCGGCTCACAGTCGAAGGTGTCGTCCGCCTGTGCGCCGACGTCGCCGCGGGGCTCGACGCGCTCGTGGGCAGCGGTCTCATCCATCGCGACGTCAAGCCCTCGAACGTCCTGCTCGAGCTCGACGGCAGGGCGCTGATCACCGACTTCGGACTCGCGAAGGACAACAACGCCACCGAGCTGACACGCCCCGGACAGGCCCTGGGCTCATTGCAGTACATGGCACCGGAGCAGATTCGCGCCGAACAGGTCGACTCGAGCGCGGACGTGTACTCGCTCGGTTGCGTCG
Source organism: uncultured Solirubrobacteraceae bacterium (assembly GCA_963743505.1). Taxonomy (GTDB): domain Bacteria; phylum Actinomycetota; class Thermoleophilia; order Solirubrobacterales; family Solirubrobacteraceae; genus Palsa-744. Next base: position 825,540 of record CAVUPZ010000006.1, read on the forward strand.
TCTACCACTGCCTGAAGGGCTCGCCTCCGTTCGGCGGGTACGAGGGCATGCGCGTGCTCTGGGCACAGCTGCAGGAGGAGCCCGAAGATCCGACCGCAGGGCTCGAGGGAGCGCCGCCCGAGCTCGGTCCGGCCGTCCTCGCCGCCCTCGCCAAGGATCCCGCCGCACGGCCGAGCAGCGCGGGCGAGTACGCGCGGATGTTGCGCAGCGCGATGGCCGACGCGGACAGCTGACGGGTCCCGGCGGCGGCGACCGCGCGGCTCAGAGCAGCCGGCGCCGCCTGAAGTGGCGCGTGCCGAGCGCGGCTCCAGGCGGTACGCCGAGCCCGGGTCGTGCCCCAGGCTGACTATCCATCGCGTTCGGGGACACGCTCGGCCGGATCGCGCCAGCTGACCGCGAACAGCTCGTGTTCTCCGTGTAGGCCACGGAAGTGAAATTCGCCGCGGGGCCGGAACTCGAAGCTCGGATCGCTCTGGGTGTACTCCCTGACCTTCGCCGACACGAGGATCTCGCCACCGACGGCCTCCCCCGCGATCCGCGCCCCGAGCAGCACGTTGCGGCCGTAGAGGTCCTCGCCGGAGTCGATCACCGTGCCGGTGTGGAGTCCCACACGCAGCTGCGGCGTCGGGCCACCGTCGAGGGTCACCCCCGCGAACGCTTGCTGAAGCTCGATCGCGGAGTGCATCGCCGCGTGGGCGCTCCCGAACACGAGCATGAGGCCGTCGTCGTGTGCGCGTGCGATCTCCGATCCGTGGATTCGGGCGATGCGCTCGACGATCATGCGTTGGTCGCCGAGCAGCGTCGAGAGGCGATCCGCTGGCACTTCGATGCGGAGCACGGCCATGTTGGCGAACTCGCAGAACAAGAGTGTGAGCGCACCATCAGGCGAGCTCGCCACGCCGAGCGCGCCGAGATCGGCATGACCGACGGCTGATGCGATCACGTCGATCGACGTCTCATCCATGGGACTACCGGGTCCCGCGCCTATCAGTCCGCGCTACGTGCTTGCCACCGCCCGTCCGCGAGGGTCAGCCGGATGACGCTGTCATCCGAACCGACGCGCACGGTCGCCTCGCGACCCTCGAAGTCGACCTCGAGCGCCACGTGCAGCCGCGGCGCCACTGTGCCGCCGGCAGGCTCGGGCTCGTGCCCGAGCTCGGCGGACTGGGCCGGGCTCCTAGCCGGCCCGGCGTCTTCGGATGCCGGAGTCACGCGTCCGAAGACCGTCGCGGCTTCTCCGGTCGGATCAACCGGCGGCTCACCCGACGCCGGAGCGTCTGTACCCGACTGCGGCTCGAGGGGCTCGGGCTCGGGCGCGGCGGGCACCGGCTCGGATGCCGGCGGCACGCGCCCGAACACCGTCGCCGCTGCGCCGGTCGCGTCGATCTCCGGCTCGTCGGCGGTCGGGGCGCCGACGATCGAGCGCACGACGAGCGTCGTGGCGCCCACTTCGATTGAATCGCCGACCGCGAGCAGCTGCGGCGCGCCGATCCTTAGACCGTTGACGAAGGTCCCGTTGGAGGAACCGAGGTCCTCGATCGAGTAGCCGCCACGCGCTTCGAAGGCGATGCGAGCGTGCTGGCGCGAGATCTCCTCGTCCTCGGAGAGCCGACCAAGATCGCTCGCGTGGCGCCCGATGAAGAGCGTGTCGTCGACCTCGATCCACTCACCAACGGCGTCGCCGGCGATGACCTCGAGCGAGAGTCGCGGCGCGGGGCCCGAACGCGCACCTGCCGGGGGAAACGGTGTGCCAGGACCCAGCGGCGACTCGTGGGGGGCGTCTCCCGACCGCATGCCAACACCGTAGCGCCTGCCGCGGAGGGCTGTCTCGCCCCGCTCAGGGCGCGCCGGGGCTGCGTCGAGGGAGGTCGCCTCGTGCGGGCGCCATCGCGGCGCCTCCCGGCGCGCCGTCGCGCCCCGCGGGTTCTGCGTCGAGGGCCGATTCGACGCCCTGGTGACGGCGGTCGGCCCGGATCACGTGCATGACGGCGTTGATCAGGGCCAGGTGCGTGAACGCCTGGGGGAAGTTGCCGAGGTGCCGCCCACTGCGAGCATCGATCTCCTCCGCGTAGAGGCCGAGCTGGCTCGCATAGGAGATGAGCCGCTCGCACAGGACCCGCGCACGCCCGACCTCACCGACCTCGCACAGCGCCGACACCAGCCAGAACGAGCAGATCGCGAACGTCCCCTCCTCACCTGAGAGCCCGTCATCGGTCTCCTCGGGCCGGTAGCGGAGCACGAGGCCATCCTGTGTGAGCTCGTCCGCGATCGCGTTCACGGTGGCCACGATGCGTGGGTCGTCCGCCGGCAGGAAACGAACCAGCGGCATCAGCAGCACGGAGGCGTCGAGTGCGACCGTGTCGTAGTGCTGCGTGAAGACGCCGCGTTCGTCGTGCCCGTGCTCGCAGATGTCCGCATGGATCTCAGCGGCCGCCTGGCTCCAGCTCGCCGCGGTCCTGTGATCCTCGCGCAGGCTAGCCAGCCGTGCGCCACGGTCGGCGGCGACCCAGCACATCAGCTTGGAGGAGGTGAAGTGCCGGGGCTCGCCGCGGACCTCCCAGATGCCGCGGTCCGGCTCACGCCAGTGGGCGAGGGCGCTCTGAACCTGACGCTTGATGATCGGCCACAGCCGCTCGGGCAGCTGGTCGCGGGACCGTGTGTGCAGATAGATCGAGTCGAGCACGGCGCCCCAGACGTCGTGCTGTCGCTGGCTGTGGGCGGCGTTGCCGATGCGCACGGGGCGGGCGCCCTCGTAGCCGGAGAGATGGTCGAGCTCGTGCTCGGTCACCTTGCTCTCGCCGCCGATGCCGTAGAGCACTTGGAGCTCGCCCGCCTCGGCCTCCGCGAGGTCGGCGACGAAGTAGAAGAAGTCGTTCGCCTCCCAGTCGAAGCCCAGCGTGTACAGCGCCCACAGCATGAACGTCGAGTCCCGGATCCAGGTGTAGCGGTAATCCCAGTTGCGGGTGCCCCCAGGGGTCTCGGGTAGCGACGTCGTCGGTGCCGCGACCATCGCGCCGGTCGGCGCGTAGCTGAGGCCCTTGAGGGTCAGAGCACTGCGTTGGAGGAACGAGCGCCACGGATGATCCGGGAAGTTGCCGCGCTTGAGCCACTCGCGCCAGTAGTGCGTGGTGCGCGCGAGTCGTTCCCCGGCATCCTCGAACGTCGCGGGAAGGCGGTGGTCGGCCCAGCCGAGCGCGGCGAAGGCGACGTCGCCCTCGTGAAGGACGGTCCGCGCGCGTGCCCGCGGGCCCTCGAAGCCGAGGTTCAGGTTCGTTACGAGCTTCAGCTCGAGATCGATCCCCTCGGAGGTGGCGATGGCCTCGTTGTAGCCGTCGCTGGCGTAGCGCCATTCCGCCGCCAGACCACCGTAGTCGAACACCGGCTCGCAGTCGAGGTGTATTTCCGCCCACCCCTGGACACATCTCACCGAGCGCAGCAGCACGTGGTCTGCGTCGTAGTCGGTGGGCGAGCGCCGGTAGGTGCGCGAGCGCTCGGTGGTGTGGTCCCACGGACCGATGCACAGCGCGTCTCGCACGACCACCCATCCCATCCTGGTCTCCCAGCTGGTCTCAAGCACCATCGTGCCGGGCACGTAGCGGATTCCCGCCGGTACGACCACGTCGGCCGGAGCGAGCCGGAAGCCCCCGGCGTCCCTGTCGAGGATCGAACCGAACACGCTGGGCGAGTCCATCCGCGGCAGACACATCCACTCGACGTTGCCGCTGGGCGCGATCAGCGCGCACGTCTCGCAGTCCGAGAGGAACGCGTAATCGGCGATCGGCGGAAACGGGCTTGCGAAGAAGTGTGTGTCGGAGAACAGCGCTGTCAATGCGGGGACTCCATCGCCGTTCAAGGCTACCGTCCGCGGGCTCGGACGGCCCTGTGGCTGCGCCCGTCGATCGGCTCTGCACGCCCAGCCCGCGCTCGCGATTGAGTCGGCCGGGTTGGTCCTGTACCGTCTTGCCCGTTCAGGGGGATTTGCGCGCCTGCAGCCACTTGCTGCTGCGCGCGTGCTCGAGGCGGGGTCGGGGTGATCGATTCGAGATGAGCTGGGTTGAACTCTTCCTTGCCCTCGTCGTCTGCCATCTCGTCGGGGACTATCTGCTGCAGACCGACTGGCAGGCCCGCCACAAGCGTGGTGGCCTGTCGTTGCACGACGCCGTGGCGCGGCGGGCGCTGTGCACGCACGTCGCTGTCTACGCGCTCGTGCTGCTGCCGCCGCTGCTCATAGCGGGCACGGCGGTCCAGGTCGTATGGGCGATCGCCGTGATCGCCGGCTCGCACCTGATCCAGGACGACGGCCGCCTCCTCGCCCTGTACATGACGCACGTCAAGGGGATCAGCCCACGGACGAATCCTCCGCTGTCGACCGCCGTGGACCAGAGTTTCCACATTGTCGTCCTGTTCGTGGTCGCGCTGCTGATCGGGTCAGCTGACGTGCCTCGGGTCCTTTCGAACGGGTAGGTGGCATCTGGAGCTGAGACGGAGAGTTGTGGTCCTTCCACAGATCGCGACTCTCGGAGGTCTGAGTCCGGATGCAGGAACAAGCGTAGGTGGCTGCCCGCTGGCAGCGAATCGAGCTGGTGGAGCTCTGTCTGGAGCAGGGGTTCACGCGGCGTGAAGCGGCGGCGTGGAGGCGGGTGAGCGTCTCTACCGTGCAGTTCTGGGTGGAGCGCACGGCAGGCCAGCGAGGCTGACCGGGTGTCGGGGGTTTGGGCTGATGGAGCGGCCCTCGACGCCTCACGCGAGCCCCTGATCGTCTCTGAGGAGGCTCATGACCGTGTCTGTGAGGCGAGGGTCCGCACGGGCTGGGGCCCGAGGCTGATCGCCTCGGAGCTGGGGATGGCACCACGCGACGGTCTCTCGATGCCTGAAACGGCGTGGTCTCTCTCGGATGCCGGCCGGGGAGCGAGAGGAGGTCCGCCGGTTCGAGTGGCCATGCCCAGGCGATCTTCTGCAGATGGACACCAAGCGCTCTGGCGCGCTTTTCAAGGCCCGGGCACAGGGTCACCGGCGAGCGCTGCCGCAGCAACAAAGAGCGCCAGCAGCGGGTCGGCTGGGAGTTCTGCCATTCGATCATCGATGATCACTCTCGCCTGGCCTACACCGAGATCCACCGAGACGAGCGAGCAGCGACCGTCACAGGCTTCGTTCAGCGTGCCCTCGAGTTCTACGCCGCCCACGGCATCGAAGCCAAACGCCTGCAAACAGACAACGCGTGGTGCTACATCCACAACGACACGCTCGCCGAGCTCCTCGCCGCACAGAACATTCAACACCGGCGGATCCTGCTACGAACCCCTAAGCGCAACGGCAAGATAGAGCGCTACCAGCAGACCCTCGCTAGAGAGTGGGCCTACGGGCAGCGCTACCGCCACTCAGACGCCAGAGCCAGCGCGCTCCCCATCTGGCTCAACCACTACAACAACAACCGCAACCACAGCTCCCTCTCAAACCGGCCACCCATCACCCGCGTTCGCAAGCAACCGAGGCACAACACCTAGCCGCGGGCACCCCGCCCAGCCCCGGCTCGCGAGGTGGGCACCGCTGCACGCCGGAGCCGGCGAACTCCCTCAGATGTAACAACGGTCACGGTGGCACGGGCGGGCCGCCGCCGGTGCCACCGGCCGGGCCGAGCGCAAAGCTCCCGCACTTTGTGGTATAAGCGAGCCGCAAAGATCGGCCTTTAGGCGTACAAATCATTGGACGGGGGGTCCACGCAGTCACGCCGTGGTTGCGGGCTCGCCTAGGAGGGGGAAAGGTCATGATACGGAGTATCGCTTCTCGCTTTGCGAGCGGGCCTGTCGTCGCGTTCGCAGCGTTCCTTGTCGCAGCCGGTGCATCGGGCGTCGCGCCTCAGGCAGCGCTCGCAAAGCCCACCGGCGAGTGCATCAACACCGCCGGTGCGACACACGTCATCTTCGGTCCAAACTCGTTCTTCGAGCCCAGCACTACGCAAGGGCCCACGAGCTTCGCCGAGAACGCCGGGCAGACCGAATCGGAATACCCGCTCTATCACGGCACCAGCGGCGGCGAAAAAGTAGAGTACGTGATCACAGACGCGTCCAACCTCCAGGTCGCGCGCCGGCTTGGAGTCAACTACTCGCCAAAGCTGGCTGCCGCGGCTGGTACGACCGGCGTCGAGAAATCGACCTCGCGGATCACGGGCAGCGGCAACGGCATCAGCTTCCCCGCGACCGTCAACTTCACGGCGTCGCGGGTGCTCGTCCCCAACCCGACGACAGGGTTCCCGCCGACACAATTCGCACCGGGTCCCGTGGGGAAGGCCGGCTACAGCCCGTTGGTGGAGGTCAATTTCGACGGCAGCTTGGTCGTTCTCAACGCTCCGCAGCTGGCCAACGGCACCGGGCAGCACCCCAAGGTGCAAAGCGGCGTGATCGGTGCGACGACCGAACACGTCAAACTCGCAGAGACGTTCGGCTGCTTCGACGACCTGGCGGTCCACTATGTCTCGTTCGACACGGGCAGCGAAATCGCCGCTGCGGTCGAGAACGTGACCTATGCGCCGGCGATGAACGCCATCCCCTCCGGTGGCTGTGCGGACATCGCGAGCTCGAGCGGCGAGGACAACGGCTGCGCGCGCGAGTCGCTGGCAGCCTTCATCAACGGGATCACGCCGCTCGCCAACAACCAATGGCAGGGCATCAACAACTCCCTGTTGTCGCTTCTCGAAAACCATTTCGAGATCTCGCCGTTCAACGTGCTCAAGGGCGTCCCGAATCCAACCGCGCAACCGGACAGCAACAGCGCGTACAGCCCGATGTGGGACACCCATCTGGCTGAATGGACGGAAGAATCGGTGAACGAAGGCGTTCGCGCCCGCATCGGCAACTTCCAGGACGTGAGCCAGCTGGCCGCGATGGGCTACGTGACCGGGCCGGGAGCGGCCCCGTTCGGGAGCTCGTTCGTGATCAACTGCCCACCCGTCAGCCTTGACGTGCCGGCGGGCGACCAGCCGACGAGCTAGGCAACATTCGAGTATGGGACGAGGGAGGCGCTCGCCGAGCGCCTCCCTCGTGTCTGGATGCGACCTCTCCTTTCAGCGAGGGCGCCGGCGCCTCCGAGTGCTCGCGCACGAATCGATGCAGGTCGTGGCCTCGGAGGGCCCGCAAGGCCGTTCCGGTATGATCGGACGCAGCGGACCGGGGGCCTGTCCGCTTGGGGGTGGGCGTATTGGGGGTAGGCGTGAAATCGATCGGTAGCTCCGTGCGGCTCATCGTCGCGAAAGCGCTCCCGCGCGCACTCGCCGCCGCCGCCGGAGGGTGCCTCGCGGCGGTCTTCATCGCAATCCTCGCGTCCGCCGTGAACCCTGCGGCCGCAGCAGCGTCTGCGCCCGTGCAGACCGAACCGGCGAGCGGCGTCCGTCCGCACCAGGCCACGCTCAACGGGTTCCTCGAATTCGCCGAAAGCGAGGAACCCCCCTTCTGCGACTTCCTCTTCAGGATCGTGGGGGAAGATGGGATCCACAGCGTCGCCTGCCAGCCCTCGGGGATCTTCGTCGGCCATGTGTCCGCCACGATCTTCGAACTTCAGCCCAACACGACCTACGAATTCTTCGCAGAAGCCGGCTTCATCCAAGGAAGCCCACTCATGTTCACGACCCCGCGGGAACCGCCGACGGTGACCACGGGGTTCCCGACGTCCGTGACGCCGACCGAAGCCACCCTGCAGGGCTCGGTAAACCCGAAGGGCGGCCCGGTCGCGCGCTGCGACTTCGAACTCGGGAGGACGACGGAATACGGCACGCTCGTCCCCTGCGCGGTGTCCGGCGAAGGCGAAACCGCCCTCCCGGTATCGGCCACGGCAAGCTTGACTCCGAGGACACTCTTCCACTATCGACTCGTCGCCGCGCGCTCCGGCGGCGAAGAACCCGCGCGCGGCGAAGACGTGGAGTTCGAAACCCCGCCGAAGCCGCCGATCGTCGAAACGACGGCCGCCACAGGTGTCACCCAGACCGGTGCGACGCTGAACGGCCGCGTCAATCCAGAAGGTGCGCCGGTCGAAACGTGCTTCTTCGAAGTCGGCAAGACCACCGAATACGAAACCAGCGTGCCGTGCCTCGTGTCCGGCGAAGGCGAAGTCGCCGTCCCGGTATCCGCCCTCGCCTCGTCGCTGAGCCGGAACACGACCTATCACTACCGGCTGGCGGCCAGCCACTTCTTCGAGGGCGGAGTCGTCGATGGCGCGGACCGCACGTTCAAAACGCTCTCCGAACAGCCGACGGTCGAAACGCTGCCGGCCACGGCCATGTCGCGTTCGGGCGCGACGCTGAACGGCAGCGTCAATCCCAACGGTATGCCGGTCGAAGAATGCCGCTTCGAATACGGGACCACGCAGTCGTATGGAAAAACAGCCGCGTGCACGGTCGCCGGGGCGGGGACGACGCCCGTCCCCGTCGCCGTCCCCGTCGCGGGGCTGCAGCCCAACACGGAATACCACTTCCGTCTCACCGCCAAGAACTCCGGCGGCTCGGGCTTCGGGGCAGACGAAACGTTCAAGACAAGACCAATCCCACCGGCGGTGCAGACGCTGCCGGCCACGGCCCTGTCGCAGACGGAAGCGACGCTGAACGGCAGCGTCAATCCCAACGGCGCGCCGGTTGAAGAATGCCGCTTCGAATACGGGACCACGCCGTCCTATGGAAAAACGGCCGCGTGCACGGTCGCGGGGGCGGGGACGACGCCCGTCCCCGTCGCCGTGCCCGTCGTCGAACTGCAGCCCAACACCGAATACCACTTCCGTCTGACCGCCAGGACCTCAGGCGGCTCGGGCTCCGGGGCAGACGAATCGTTCAAGACAAGACCAGTGACACCGGCGGTGCAGACGCTGCCGGCCACGGCCATATCGCGTTCGGGCGCCACCCTGAACGGCAGCGTCAATCCCGACGGCGCGCCGGTTGAAGAATGCCGCCTCGAATACGGGACCACGCAGTCGTATGGAAAAACGGCCGCGTGCACGGTCGCCGGGGCGGGGACGACGCCCGTCCCCGTCGCCGTCCCCGTCGCGGGGCTGCAGCCCAACACGGAATACCACTTCCGTCTCACCGCCAGGAACTCCGCCGGCTCGGGCTTCGGGGCAGACGAATCGTTCAAGACAAGACCAGCGCCACCGGCGGTGCAGACGCTGCCGGCCACGGCCGTGTCTCAGACGGAAGCGACGCTGAACGGCAGCGTCGACCCCGAAGGTGTGCCGGTCGAAGAATGCCGATTCGAATACGGGACCACGCCGTCCTATGGAAAAACGGCCGCGTGTACGGTTGGCGGGGCGGGGACGACGCCCGTCCCCGTCGCCGTGCCCGTCGTCGAACTGCAGCCCAATACCGAATACCACTTCCGTCTGACCGCCAGGACCGCTGGCGGCTCGGGCTCCGGGCTAGACCAGTCATTCAAGACAAGACCAGTGCCACCGGCGGTGCAGACGCTGCCGGCCACGGCCGTGTCGCAGACGGGCGCGACGCTGAACGGCAGCGTCAATCCCAACGGCGCGCCGGTTGAAGAATGCCGCTTCGAATACGGGACCACGCAGTCCTATGGGAAAACGGCCGCGTGCACGGTCGCGGGGGCGGGGACGACGCCCGTCCCCGTCGCGGTCCCCGTCGCGGAACTGCAGCCCAACACCGAATACCACTTCCGTCTCACAGCCAAGAACTCCGGCGGCTTGGGCGTCGGGACGGACAGCACGCTCAGGACGCCCCCGACGGTGCCGACCGTCGAAACAGAGCTCGCGACTGCCGTGACACAGACGGAAGCGACGCTGAACGGCAGCGTCAATCCCAACGGCGCGCCGGTTGAAGAATGCCGCTTCGAATACGGGACCACGCAGTCCTATGGGAAAACGGCCGCGTGCACGGTCGCGGGGGCGGGGACGACGCCCGTCCCCGTCGCGGTCCCCGTCGCGGAACTGCAGCCCAACACCGAATACCACTTCCGTCTCACAGCCAAGAACTCCGGCGGCTTGGGCGTCGGGACGGACAGCACGCTCAGGACGCCCCCGCCTGCGCCGACCGTCGAAACAGAGCTCGCGACTGCCGTGACACAGACGGAAGCGACGCTGAACGGCAGCGTCAATCCCAACGGCGCGCCGGTCGAAGAATGCCGCTTCGAATACGGGACCACGCAGTCCTATGGGAAAACAGCCGCGTGCACGGTCGCGGGGGCGGGGACGACGCCCGTCCCCGTCGCGGTCCCCGTCGCCGAACTGCAGCCCAACACCGAATACCACTTCCGTCTCACAGCCAAGAACTCCGGCGGCCCGGGCGTCGGGACGGACAGCACGCTCAGGACGCCCCCGACGGAGCCGACCGTTGAAACGGAACTCGCGACTGCCGTGACGCAGACGAACGCGACGCTCAACGGCATCGTCGACCCCAACGGCGCCGCGGTTGAATCCTGCCGCTTCGAATACGGCACGACCCAGTCCTATGGCAGCGAAGCCCCCTGCTCCGTCGCCGGCGCGGGAACGAGCCCCGTAGAAGTCTCCGTCCCCGTCGCCGAACTCCAGCCCGGCACCGAATACCACTTCCGTCTCACCGCCGGCAACTCCGGTGGCCCAGGCGTCGGGGCGGACCACACGTTCAAGACGATCGGCCGCTCGGGAAGCGGTGTGAACCTCACGCCGCCGGCTCCCAAGGCCATCGTGGGTACGACGCTCCATGACACGGCGATCGTGACGCAGGAAGGCCTGCGCGCGGCCGGGGTATCGGTGACGTTCAAGGTCACCGGCGCCAATCCGCAGACCGCGGTGGTGATCAGCGACGCGACCGGGGAAGCGACCTTCTCCTACCAGGGCGCCCATCCCGGGACCGACCACATCGTCGCGACGTTCCTCGACCAGACGGGCGCCACCGTGGTCTCCAACGAAGTCACCACCACATGGTTCTCCGGCAGCACGGGCGGCAACAGCGGCAGCGGCGGGAGCGCCGGTGGCGGTGGCTCCGGTGGGGGCCCCGGCGGTGGCGTGTTGCCCTTCAAAGCGGTCCTGCCGGCGCCGGTCCTCGGGAAGACGGTGAACGTGGAACCCGTGAGCGGGAGGGTGTTCGTGAAGCTCCCACCTGTCCATCCGACCTCGACCGGCAAGCATCACGCGGCGCTCATCAGCCTTCACAAGGGCGCGGGCTTCATCCCGCTGACCGAAGCGCGCCAGGTCCCCGTCGGCTCGACTCTCGACACAACCGAAGGCGTCGTCAAGGTCACGACTGCGACCACCGCGAAGGGGGCCACGCAGTTCGGCGACTTCGGGGCCGGGATCTTCACGATCCTCCAGAACCGCGCCCAGCGCGGGCTCGCCGACCTCCACATCGTCAACGTCAGCCCCAGACATACCTGCGCGAGCGTCGGCAAGAAGGCGACCGCCGCCCGCAGACGCCTGAGCAGCCGCGTGCTCGGCCGCCTCAACGGCGAAGCCCACGGCCGCTTCCGCACCGAAGGCCAGTACAGCGCCGCTACGGTCCGCGGCACCATCTGGTCGGTCAGCAACCGCTGCGACGGAACCCTCACCCAGGTCACCCGCGGGATCGTCGCCGTCGCCGACTTCCGCCTCCGCAAGACCATCACCCTCCGCGCAGGCCAGCACTACCTCGCAAAGGCATCCTGAGGCGACGCGACGGCGGCGGGGACGCGCTAAACCGGGAGCAGGCCGGTCAAGCGATGCGTCGGTCGCCCTCGGGTGCACTCCCAGGCTGGTGAGGGGTCCTACGCCGGTGACGCGTCCGTCGCGCTCGGCTCGACGCCTAGGCTCGGAAGCGCCTTCGCGTCCGCCTCGATCACCCGGACCGCGAGATCGGCGAAGAGCAGCGCGCGCTCTGCGTCGTCGGGCCCGTATGGCCTGCTGCCCCTGCGGTCCAGAAGCGAGAGCACACCGATCGGGTGCCCGTCGCGGATAAGCGGGACGACGAGCATCGTGTAGGGCACGTAGCCGGTTCCCGAGGCGATCCTCATCATGAAGTTCGGCGAACTGCGACAGTCCGCGACCGCCAGCGGCTCGCCGCTCGTGAGGACGCTGCCCGCGAGTCCCTGAGAGGGCATGATCCGTACGCCCACGATCTCCTCGGCGCCGGCGCCCCAGGCCGACTGAAATACGAGCTCGCCTGTGCGGATGTCGATCAGCGCGATCGAAGAGGCGGCCGCCTCGAAGATGCCGGCCGCGGTGTGAGCGATTCCCTCGAGCACCGTCCGCGGCGCGGACGGTTTCTGAATCGAGAGCGCGAGTGAAGCGCCGACGGACACCGGCGGGCGCGCGCCGAGAGCGCGCGCGAAGGCGTCTACCGATGCGACGCGTCGCTCGGGAACCATCTCCAACCCCGCCCGCACGGCGTCCGCGACGCCACCCGGCACTTCGGGGATCACCGTCTCGAGGTTGCGCGAGCTCGCGTAGACCGGAGGCTCGCCGGCGAGCAGCGTCCACAGGGTGGCAGCGAGGCCGAACACGTCGCTGCGGGGCGAGACGGAGCCGCCCGCGAAGACCTCTGGCGCCATGAAGCGCGGCGTGCCCACACCGGCGGTGCCCCTCTCCGTCCCTTCGGCGAGCAGCCGGGCGATGCCGAAGTCGACCAGGATGATGCCGTCGCGTCCGAGGATCATGTTGTGCGGCTTGACGTCACGGTGCACGATCTGCTGGGCGTGCACGTATTCGAGTGCCTCGCACACCTGCTGTACGTATTCGATCGCTTTGTCGAGCGGCAGGCCCGGGGAGCCGAACTGGTCGAGCACCGCGTTCAGGTCCATCCCTTCGACGAGCGCCATGACCAGGTACTGGCCACGCTCGTCCTTGAAATAGTCGAGCACCTGCACGACGCGCGGATGACGCAGCTGCCTGAGCAGGCGCGCCTCGATCTCGAAGCGCTCTGTGTGTGCGGTGCTCTGGACGTGCTTCACGGCCACCGCGACGCCAGTCTGGTTGTCCCAGGCGCGGTAGACCGCCCCCATAGCACCGCTCGAGATCGGAGCTTCGATCGTGTAGCGGTCTGCAAGGGTGAGCGCCGCCGGCAATGTGTGAGCACCCTCCTGCATTGATGCAGGCTACCGCATGATCGTGCGCCCGTGAGTGATCTCGGCCACAGTCGCTACGTCCCGATCCGGCACGGTTTGCGAGCCTGACAGCGGGAGGCCATTTCGGGTAGCGTGGCCGCAGAGCGATGTCGAGGCTGCGATCTTGGCGAAGGGGGTCTGCCGGCAGCACGCGGCTGCGTTTGATCATGCTCGCGACCGTCGCCGTGAGCGTGTTGGCGCTCGTGCTGATCGCCTACCAGGCGGACCTGCTGCGTACGCTCGAGCTGACCACTGTCAACACCCGTTTTCAACTGCGTGGTGAGCAACCCCCTCCCGCCGACGTCGTCATCGTCAGCATCGACGCGAGGACGTTCGACGAACTGAACCTGCTGTGGCCGTTCGAACGGCGTGTACACGCGCACGTCCTCGAAGAGATCGCCCGAGAACACCCCAAGCTCATTCTCTACGACGTCCAGTTCAGCGAGCCAAGCCCCTGCCCGCCACGGGCTTCCGGCAAGCCGCTTCCCCCGGGCCAGTGTCCACAGGCCCGCTCAGATGAGAGTGACCTCTTGTCGGCGCTCTCTGAAGCGGCCGGCCACACGGTCGTCGCGACGACGGAGACCGACGAACGCGGCGAAGCGAGGTTCCTCGGCGCGGCCGCGGGTCCGCTCTTGGGAGAGAGAGAAATCGGCGCCCGGATCGGGAACGCGCTGCTGCCGACGGACCCCGGTGGCATCGACCGCCGCGTGAGCTACTCGGTGGGTGGCCTCCGATCGATGGCGGTCGTGGGGGCCGAAGTGGTCGAGGGTCACCCGATTCCACGCGAGAGCTTCGGTCGGGACCCTGCGTGGATCGACTACTACGGCGGCGCCGGGATCTTCCATACCGTCTCGTTCTCCCGCGCCTACGAGGGCAGTCTGCCCTCTGGCACGTTCCGCAACAAGGTCGTGGTCGTCGGGCCCTCCGCGCCGACGCTTCAAGACCTGCACCCGACGTCCACCTCGAGCCTCATGCCGGGCGCGGAAATCCAGGCTAACGCACTCGAGACGGTCCTCCGCGGGCTGCCGCTCCACTCGTTCGGCACCTGGGGCGACATCGCGCTGATCGTCCTGATGGCGCTGTGCACGCCGATCCTGAGCGTGCGCGCAGGGCCGCTCGTCGTCCTCGCCGCGGCCGTTGCGCTCGCCGGCGCGCTCACCGTCGGCGCCCAACTCGCCTTCAACAACGGCGTGATCATCTCGTTCGTGTATCCGGCGACCGCGCTCGTCTTGAGCACGGTCGGCGCCTTGTCCGTGCAGCTCGTGACAGTAGCGTTCGAGCGCGAACGTGTCCGCGACCTGTTCTCGCGCTTCGTCCCGGCGAACGTCGTCGACGAGGTCCTGGCGAGCAGTCGCGGGCTGAGGCTTGGCGGTGTGCAACGCGAGGGCACTGCCATGTTCACCGACCTGCGCTCGTTCACCTCCTTCTCGGAGACCCTCCCTCCGGCCGAGGTGATCGAGGTGCTCAACAATTACCTGACCGAGATGAGTGACGCGATCCTCGACCACGGCGGCACTCTCGTGGCCTACATGGGAGACGGCATCTTCGCCGTCTTCGGCGCGCCGATCGAACAACACGATCACGCCGACCGCGCGCTCGCGACCGCCCGAGAGATGCTCGACGTGCGGCTGCCGAACTTCAACGCGTGGCTACAGGAGCGCGGGCTCGGCTCGGGCTTCCGGATGGGGATCGGGCTGAACTCCGGTTCGGTGCTGTCCGGGAACGTGGGCTCCGAGCGCCGAGTCGAGTACGCGGCCGTCGGAGATCCCACCAATGTGGCTGCCCGCATCGAGCAGCTGACGAAGGGCACGCCGCACCAGCTGATGCTCTCGGACGCGACCAAGCAGGCGCTCGTAGACCCTCCCGACGATCTCATCTTCGTCGAAGAAGTCGAGCTTCGAGGTCGCCGGGCGCACACGAAGATCTGGTCGCTGCGCTCCGACGCCGACAGCCCGCCGACGGGTGACCGCGGCGGCTCAGCCGAGCGAGTAGCCGGCTCCGCCGAGCGATACGAGCGCGGCGCTGACGCCCGCGACGGCAGCGCGAACTGAGCTCACCGCGCGCGCGTAGCCGGATCCGTCTTCGGCCCGGGCCGCCCTGGCGAGGTCCGCGTACCCGCTCGCCGCCGCGGCGAGCGCGCGAGCGAGCCGTTCGTTCATGCTCCGGATCGCCGGACTCGCCGCGGCTTGGCCGACCGCGGTGCCGGCGGCGGAGTAGGCGCCCGCGAGCCGATCTGCCGCGCCCGCCTGGGCGGCCGCGGTCCTCGCGTGGGCGAGATCGCCGTCGCCCGCTGCGACCTCGCGCTGCAGCGTGCGCAGCGCTCGCGACACCCCGTCCGCGTAGGCCCGGCTCGGCGTGATCGGGAACAGCTGCGCCGAGTTGAGTCGCAGCGTGCCCGCGATCTGTTCGCATTCGCTCCCTATCTGTCCCAGCTGAGGACAAGCGATCGTGACCACGCCTGCCGTGGTGGGAACCGCGAAGATCGTGAGCATCGGGACGAGGCCGGGAACGGTCACGTCCGTGTAGCGGTAGGCCTGGGCGGCGCCGAGCTTGACCGCCGTCCGAGGCCTGTGCGCGCCGGCGGCGAGGGACGGCGCGAGCAGGCCGGGACTGCTCGTGCTGACGAGCCCCGCACGAACGGTTTCAGCCGCGCCGCCGGAGCGGGTGCCGAGCGCGAGCGCCTGGCTCAACGCGAGCCCGGGCAGGGCGGCCGGGACAGGTATCCGCCGCCAGGAGCTCGGGTAGGACAGTTCGATCACGCCGACGCTCGCGGAATTGCTGAACGACGACGCGCTCGAGCCGCGCGCGCCGCCGAGGAGCGCCCCCGCGATCGCGGCCGCGAGCGCCGCCACCGCCACGCCGACGAGGAAGCCGCGCGAGCCGCGTGGCGCCGCGGCGCCACCGCCGGGCGCGCCGGGCGCGCCGCGCACCGCGGTCGGCACCGCCGCCAGCCTCGTGGGGGCCGCGTTGCCAGTGCCGGCGGCGGGAAGCACCCCGAGCGCCCGCCGCGCGGCGATCATCAGCTCACGTGCGGACCCGGGCCGCTCGGAGGGGTCCTTCGCCATCCCCTGGGCGATGACCTCGTCGACCGCCGCCGGGAGATCAGGGCGTGCGTCGCTGAGCCGGGGCGGGTCCTCGGTGAGGTGCGCGAGCAGGACCTTCTCCTCGCTTGGGCGCACGAACGGGACCTTTCCACTCAGGCACTCGTACAGCACGGCCGTCAGGGCGTAGGTGTCGCTGTCCTCGGTCGCGAGTTCGCCACGGGCCTGCTCGGGTGCGATGTAGTCGATCGTGCCCACGAACAGGCCGGTGGCCGTCATGCGCGTCTCGTCGTTGGCCTGGGTGAGGCCGAAGTCGGCGAGGTAGGCGTGGTCCTCCTTGCCGACGAGCACGTTCTGGGGCTTGATGTCGCGATGGATCAGACCGGCCGCGTGCGCGGAGTCGAGGGCCTCTGCGACCTGCGTGAGCAGGCGAAGCGCGCGACGCTCGCCCATCTCCCGCGCCACGATCAGCTCCTTCAGCGTCGGCCCCTCGATCATCCGCATCGCGAGGAAGAGGCGATGATCATCGGTTTCCCCGGCCTCGTAGACGGGGACGATGTGGGGATGGTCGAGGGTTGCCTGCAGCAGACCCTCGCGACGAAAACGCTCGCGGAACGCGGAGTCCGAGCTGAACTCCGGCGTCAGCACCTTCAGCGCGACGAGACGGTTGAGCGACAGCTGCGTCGCCCGGTACACGGCACCCATGCCGCCTTCTCCGAGGACACCGTCGATGAGGTACCCGGGGATCGTCGAGTTCTGGAGCGAGTCCATGCGGCGCTCGTGTCTACTTGCTGACCACCGGCGGTTCTGACGTGGCCGGTTCTTTCGGGGCCGGTTCTGCCGGGGCCGGTGCTGCCGGGGCCGGTGCTGCCGCGGCGGGTGCTACGGGTACGGGCGGCGGCGGCCCGGAGGGGATCGGCGTCGGATGCGGCTGCGCCGGCCTGCGCCGGAGCGCGGGCGCCGTCGCGGCCAAGGCGGGGTTCGTGATCGAGACGTGCGCCCCTGTCACCGTCAGAGCGGCCGGCCGCGCTGCCGCCCGCGCGCTGCCAGCGCTCGCCCTGCTCACCGCGAACGCCCCGCCGAAAGCTGCCGCGACCGCGACCACGGCGAGCGCGACGCGCTGACCTGAGCTCAGGGTCATTCGCAGGCGGCCGGTCTCATGCTCCCAGGCGGCAGGCAGAACCGGCTCTTGTCGACGTTCCCGCCGCGCACCTTGTATTCGATGAAGACGCCCGTCTCGTTCTTGGCGGTCACATAGATCTTCAGTGCCATACCGTTGCGCAACAGGTCACCGCGCAAGCGCGGGAAGCTCGCTCTCGGTCCGTTCCGTGTCTGGGCCGGGCAGGCGCGGCTGCAGCGGACCGTCACATGCGCACCCCGCGGCGTACCCACGGAGAGGCTCTTGACGCGCACGCCGGAAGCGAGCGGCACGTAGCTCAGCGCCGCTTCTGCCTGGATGTGCTTGGGCCGTACGAGATAGTCGAACAGGAACTCGAGTTCTCCCCCCGCGCTGTTCACGCCGCCGAGCTGGACCGTGTAGAGACGGCCGGCGTGCACTTCAACAAACAGTTCGTGCGCCTGCGTTGGGACGTTGATCGCGCATTCGCGATGTCCGATTTCCGGCCGCAGCGACTTGGGGTCATAGGGCATCACGGCCATGACCGTCCCGAACTGCGCGGAGGTCCTGACCCGAACGAGCCCGTTCGCGTCCGGATAGAAGTCGTACCAGATCGTCTTGCCCTCGCTGACGCCGTTGCAGCCCGTGACCTCGGGAGGCCCCCCGTGCTCCGGCGGGCTGAAGATGTCGCCCTGTACAGTGGCCGAGCTCGTGTCCCGAGTGTCGGTGATCGTGTCGACACGGTTGAGCGGCGTCCCGGGTTCGTTGATGTTCAGCGAGGACAGGTAGTTGTCGTTTATCGGCGCCGGCGCTATCGATTCCGCCCCCGCGCCGTTCGCAGGCAACAGCGCGAACGACAGGCAGAGCGCGAGCGCCACTACCGCGTACTTGCGTCCACCCCATGTTCTTCTGTGCCGCACAGGACCCCCTAGCCTGGCTGGGAACGGCCCTTATCATACGCGATGGCCCTGTCACGAACGCCGGTTGCGCGAGGTCGCCGGGCCCCCGGTCCCACGCGCGCAGCCCCCCTCGATCGCTTGCCTCGCAGCGGCGGGCCGACCGACCCGCCGGTGCACGAAAGAGCCGCTCTCCGCCTGCGACCGGGCGGTTTGAGATGTGCTAGCGTCGCGCGCCCAAGGCGCGGGCGGTCGCGGGCGGTCGTACCGGCGGCCTCGCCGCGATCTTGGCCCAATCGACATTGCGGTCGCACGGAGCGGAGCGTATGGCGGATCCAGGGGGGCAGGGCGGACGGTCCGGGGCCCAGCACGGCCAGCCACAGACAGCCGACCAGCAAGCGGCGCGGGCCGGCCCGGGAGGCGTTGGGGCAGCGCTCGAATATCGCGACACCTCGGGAGTTCTGCACCGCCACCCACTCGAAGGGGACGGTCCGGTCACGATCGGCCGTGGCCCCGAGGTCGACGTCTCGCTCCCCTGGGACCCCAATGTCTCCTCGCTCCATGCCGAGGCCAGGTGTGTCGGCGGGCACTGGGTGATCACCGACGAAGGGATCTCGCGCAACGGCACGTTCGTCAACGGGGACCGCTTGAGCGGGCGCCGGAGGATCCGTCACGGCGATGCCATCCGCGTCGGGCACACGACGCTCGCATTCGCCGACGCCAAGGGACGACGCCGCGAATCCTCGACGGTCGTCGACACCGAGCGGTCCATCAGCACGAGGACGTTCGTGTTCACGGACCTCGTGGGCTCGACCGAGTTGATGGCGCGACTGGGTGACGACGCGGCCGACCGCCTGCGCGAAGAGCACTTCGCGGCGCTGCGCGAAGCGTGCAGCCTGCACCGCGGCGAGCAGGTCAAGAGCATGGGAGACGGCCTCATGCTCGCCTTCACGAGCGCCCTCGGCGCGGTGTCCGCGGCCGCGGTCATGCACCAGCGCACCGCCGCCCATCGCGCGAAACCCGGCGAGGAGCCGTTGGCGCTCAGGATCGGCGTGAGCTCAGGAGAGGCGAGCAGCGTCGAGGGTGACTACTTCGGCACCCCGGTCGTCGTTGCAAAACGCCTATGCGATCGTGCAGGGCCCGGTCAGACGCTGGTGTCCGACGTCGTCCGCTGGCTCGTCGGCACGAGGGGCGGCTGTCGGTTCACCTCGCTGGGACCCGTGCGGCTGAAAGGCATCGCCGAGCCGGTCAGCGTGTTCGAACTGGATTGGGACGACGTCACTCCGACGGGCGATCCATGAGCCAGGCACCCCCAATGGGGGTCCTGGTGCTGGCGCTCGGCTGTTGTGCCCTGCTGGGCGCTCAGTGTGGCTCAGCCGCGGCCCGGATGCCCGTCGCCGCGAGCACCGCCGCCGTACGGCTCATGACGCCGGCGACCCGGTTGAAGCCGACAGCGCGCGTGCACGCGCGCCGGCACTTTCCCGCGCCGATCCTCGGGCGGACCGTGGAGGCGTCTCCGGTGCGTGGGATCGTGTTCTTCCGGCCGCCGGGTGCCGTCCAGGCGAGCGCGCGCGCCGTAACCTCAGCCGCGGGCAAGGGTCTGGGCTTGATCGCGCTGCGCGAACCGCGGGCGATTCCGGTCGGGTCGACCTTCGATACGACCCAAGGCGTGGTGCGCCTGACGACCGCGACCGCGTCGGCTGGGACGCTGCAGTCCGGCGACTTCGGGGCGGGTGTCTTCAAGCTGCTGCAGAACCGCAGAGAGCGCGGGCTCACCCGCCTCGACATCGTCGACGTGCAGTCGGCGAGCGCGGTCTGCGCGAGCGTGGGCAGGCTCGCGAGCATCGCGCGGCGACGACGCCACCTCAGCAGCGCGGTGCTCGGTCGCCTGCACGCCGACGATCACGGACGTTTCGAAGTCCGCGGCCACTTCAGCGCGGCCGCGGTGCGCGGCACGGTGTTCTCGGTCACGGACCGCTGCGACGGGACGTTCACCGTGGTGAGCCGCGGCTCGGTGCTCGTGAGCGACTTCGCGCGCCGAATGACGATCGCCCTACGGGCGGGTGGCAGCTACCTCGCCAGGGCGACGGTGTTCACGGGTGTGGCGTCGAATCTCACACCGACCTCCGCGGAGCTAAACGCCACGGCGAACCCGAACGGGGGCGAAGTCACGAGCTGCGCGTTCGAATACGGAAGCACGAGCTCGTACGGCAGGACCGCACTCTGCTCGGCGCTGCCCGGATCCGGCACGAGCCCGGTGCCGGTCTTGGCGCCGGTGTCCGCACTTAGCCCCCACACCATCTTCCACTTCCGCATCTCCGCGACCAATGCAGGCGGTGTCAGCACCGGCGAAGACGGCGCATTCGAAACGCCGCCGTTCCCGCCGTCGCTGACGAAGGGTGAGGCGTCTGCGATCACGCCGACGAGCGCGACCCTGCGCGCCGCTCTCAACCCGAACGGCGGGGCGGTGAGCCGCTGCGTGTTCGAATTCGGTCCCACCGAAGCCTACGGCCGGATCGCCTCGTGTTCGCTGCCGCCCGCCCCGGGGGAAGGGTTCGTGACGGTGTTGGGTACAGCGACGGGACTCGCGTCCAACACCACCTTCCATGCCCGGCTCGTCGCGAGCGGAACCGGGGGCTCGAGCACGGGGCCAGACTTCGCATTCAGGACGCCGCGTGTACCCCCGGGGGTCGAAGCGCGCGAAGCGTCGAGCGTGACGCAGAACGGCGCCACGCTCAACGCTGTCGTGAACGCCAACGGCAGCGAAGTCACCGCGTGTGAATTCGAATACGGCCCGACCGAAATGTACGGCGAAACCGCGCCCTGCACCCCTGCGCCGGGCGCCGGCCACGAATCGGTCGCGGTCTCGGCGCCCGTGCAGGGGTGGACACCCAACACGGCACTGCACTTCCGCGTCATCGCGACCAGCAGGGAAGGCACGACCGCGACCACAGACCACGCGCTGGCGACGCTGCCACTGCCTCCCGTCACAATCACCGAAAACGCGACAGAAGTCACACAGACGACAGCGACTGTCACGGGCGTGGTCGAGCCGAACGGCGCCGAACTGACGAGCTGCAGGTTCGAATTCGGACCGACGGAAGCGTACGGGAGCACCGTCCAGTGTTCGAAGACGCCGCCGGCAAGCGAATTCTCGGCTCACGTGTCGGCGACGGTCGCCGGCCTCAGCCCAGGGAAGACCTACCACTTCCGCCTCGTCGCAAGCAACGCCGGCGGCAGCTCCCCTGCCGAAGATCGGACGATCAACACTCCTCCCTCCCCGCTACTGGTCGAAACCCCCGAACCCCGCATGGTCGCTGGCTCGACGCTCAAAGAGACCGTCACCGTCGCAGAAAGCCCGTTCGGCAACCCCGGGGTCAAGGTCAGGTTCACGGTCACGGGCGCGAACCCGCAGCAGTTCGAAGCCACGACGAATGAAGAAGGCGAAGCCACGCTCACGTACGTAGGCGAAAACCTCGGCACGGACCATATCGAAATTTCTTACACGAACAGCAAAGGCCAGACGTTCACACGCGAGGTGACGACCACCTGGTTCGAATTCATCTTTGGGGAAGGGCCCAGAATGGAAATCGAACTCCGCGGCGTGCACGCACCGATCCTCTCGCTGGGCGAAGGACGCCTCGCTCCGACTCTCGAAGGCGAGGGGGCGGCGGCAGTCGGAGGATTCTCCCCGCAGCTCGGCCGTACCGTGTCCGTCGCCCTGGTCAGCGGCAAGGTGTTCCTCAAGGCGCCGCGCGCGCGGGCGAGCGCTGCGACGGAGGCGGCGTCCACACAGGCTCGCGCCCGCGGTGCGGCAACCCCCGTCGTCGGGGAAAAGCTCGTTGCCGTGGGTCCGGAGGTTCAGCTCGCCCCGGTGGGCTCGGAACTGCAGGCCACGGGCGGCGTCGTGCTGCTGACGAGCGCCCTGCCGGGGGGTCGGCAGTCGGGCGAATTCGGCGGCGGCCGATTCACCGTGGCTCAGCCCGTGCGAGCGGGAGGGCTCACCGAACTGGACCTCGTCGACGGTTCCACCCGGCGGTGCGCCGGGAGCGGCGGCGCGAGCCGCGCCGGCAACGTGATGCTCGGTCGTCTGAACGCGAGCTACACGGGCAGGTTCCTGGTCCGCGGACGCGGCGGGACGGCCGCCGCACTCGGTGGCCCCGCGACGTTCTCGGTCGGCGACACCTGCGACGGAACGCTCACCGTGGTCACGCGCGGGCGCGTCCTCGTGCACGACAGAGCCCGCAACCGGAACGTTGCGGTTCGCTCGGGCGGCGCCTACCTCGCCCGCGCGGGCTGAGGGGCGCCGCCCGGAGGCGCCGTGGCTCCCCGATCCGGAGGGCGGAGCTCGAGCTCGGCGGCCGGGGCGCTCAGCCCCCTTCTTCGCGCGGGCCGATCACGCCATTTATCTCGGCCGCTTCTTCGGTGTGCAGGGTCGCGTTCAGTGACAGGCCGACCTGTTCGCCGATCGCGCTCGTGAGGACGTCCTGCTGTCCTTCTTCGAACGCAGTTGGTTTCTGCACACCGGCGCTCTGGCTGAATTTCAGCGCCGAGCTCGTCTGCATCTTGTTCGACACGACCGGCGCGATCACCGAACCAGAGAGCGTCTGGACTTCGCCGCCACAGTCGTATTCGAGCAGCGCACCCGATTTGCCGGCGGGGAACAGATCGATCGCGATGTGGTTCGTCACTTTGCCTTCTTTTTCGGTCTGGCGTTCGATGCCGAGCGCGCCTTCGAGGGGGTCCGTGCGCAGTTCCCCTTCGGCGAGCCCTGACGTGGTGCATTTCTGGCCGGCGGATTCGCAGCCGGTGAGCGTGAGCACGACCTGGCCTACCGTTTTGCGGCCGGTGATCGCGCCGCTACCGCTCTCGCCGGTGCACGTGAGTTTCGTGCGGCTGACGCTTTCGAGCGTCACCGGGCCGGTTTTCAGCGCGATCGTGAAGGCGCCATTGGCGAGGCCCTCTTCCCATTCGTACTTGCCGGTGTTGGTCGCGCTCCGTGCCGTGCACCCACCCGTCGTGAAGCCGCCGTAGTAGTAGGTGGTCGTTCCGACTTTTTCGTGGAACGCTTTCACGCAGCGGCCGAATTCGGGCGCCTGCGGTTCGGCTTCTTCGAGTTGTTGTTCGCGTTCTTCTTCGGGGCTGATGCTGTTCACTTCGATCGGCGTGCTCGGCGCGCTCGTTCCTTCGCGATCGGTGTTCGTGACCGTGATCCGATACGTCGTGCGCCGTTCGAGCGGCAGCAGCAGCGTCGCAGATCCGCCGCCGTTGACGGTCGCTTCGAGGACGGGCGCCGGTGAGCCCACGGGCACTGCGACAACGTGAGACGACGTCAGCAGCGGGGCCGTTTCCGCCGCTGGCGTCCAGCCAAGCTGGAAGCGGAGTTCGACGTGTTCGCCGATTTCGACTTCCTGGACGTAGGCGGACACCCCGGTCGGCGCCGCCGGAGGCTGCAGCGGGGGCGTGGGAGCTTCGAGGTACGCGGCGGTGCCCACGTTGTAGATGTGGTCTCCATGGGAGTCTTCGGCTGAGAACGTTTCGCTCAGGCCTTCGGGAGGTGTCGAGGCCGCGAAGCTCCGGGTTTCCCCGTACCAATCCCATTCGGAGGTCGCCCACGCTGTGTACGTCGTGGAGTGCCCGCCGCGCCCGCTGCCATTGCACGTGGTGCTGAGGAACTCGGCACCGGTCGGGAAGCCTTTGCTGTCAAAGCCGGTCGCGTAGACCTTCTGCGAGATCCCCCCGCACCAGCGGCCGAGGACGTGGAAGGCCCCGTATTCGCTGAGCAGCAGCCTGATCGGCGAAGCTGACGCCGACGCCGCCCCGGCGCAGACGCAGACCGACAAGCACACCCACATCCCCACGGCTACGGCCATCTTGCGCAGCATGCTCAAGGCCTCCCTCGTTGAAAGTCGGGATCGAAGTGCCGCGTTCGTCCGGGCCGATGCCAAATGCGGAGGACCCCTCGGACGCGCACCTCTGTTCAGACACGCCTGGTGCCCGAACATCACGCAGCCGGACGAAAAACTCGAGCACGGCCTCCAGACGTGTGGGATCATTACATGAGTATAATCATTCTATGCGTATCACTATCCCCCCCGTCTTCACGGCGGCTGGGCTCCAACGATGCAGCTGAGCGGTTCGCGCGTGCTGGTGACCGGCGGCACGAGTGGTCTCGGGCTGGCGATGGCACGGGCGCTCACGGATGCGGGCGCCCAGGTTGCGGTGACGAGCCGCCGGCTGGCGCGGGCGCAAGCCACCGCGACTGAGCTCGGTGCGGGGGCGCTGGGTGTCGAGCTCGACGTGCGCGACGCTAGCTCGGTGGCGACGGCGGTCGAGCACACCTACGAGATGTTCGGCGCCCTCGACGTACTCGTCAACAACGCCGGGATCGGGATGCGGAGCGTCAACCCGCGGTTCATGACCGAGCCCCAGCCCTTCTGGGAGGTTCCGGCCGCCGGCTTTCGCGACGTGCTGGACACCAAGGCGACCGGGACGTTCCTGATGACGCGGGCGGTGCTACCACGAATGCTCGGCGCCGGCGGCGGCAGAGTGGTCACGATCTCGATGAGCGAGCAGACGATGACCCGCCGCGGCTTCGTGCCCTATGGACCCTCGGGCGCGGCCGTGGAGGCGCTGGCTCGGATATTCGCCGCCGACCTCGCCGGGACGCCGATCACGGCCAACATTCTGCTCCCCGGCGGCGCGAGCGCCACCGGCATGGTCCCCGATGGGTTGACGGACGAGCTGCGCGCCAACCTGCTCGATCCGGCGGTCATGGGCCGACCGATCGTCTGGCTGGCTTCCGCGGATGCCGACGGGGTCCATGACGAGCGGATCGTCGCCAGAGACTTCGAGGACTGGCTACAAGCGCGCGAGAACGAGTGACCGGCGTGCAAGCACGCGGTGCCGCAGAAGCCCGATGAGTGGGGCGGACACGGACCCCGCGCGTCGCGCTTGGCGCGCGATGTCGGAGATCGCGCTCAACCACGACCGCAAGCTCGCCGTGTCACAGGCGCTCGGCCTGAGCTGGGTGCGCGTGCTCGCACTGCGACGGCTCGCCACAGGGCCGCACACGCTCCGCGCGCTCGCCGAGCGACTGGCGGCCGATCCGCCGTATGTGACGTTGATCGTCGATGACCTGCAGGAGCGCGGACTGGTGCGCCGGTTGCCTCATCCCGAGGACCGCCGCGCGAAGCTCGTCGAGCTCACCACGGCCGGCCGCGCCGCCGCTGCACGCGCCGAGGCGATCCTCGACGAGCCGCCCCCCGGCCTGCTCGACGTCCCTGCCGAGGACCTCACTGTCCTTCTACGGGTACTCGAGTACCTCCGGTGAGCGTTTGAGGACAGCCACATCCTGAGCTACGAATACGAGTGCCTGAGCTGCGTCTGAGACCACTGCCAATTCATTCCCCGGGAAACCTCGATTGGTGAACCTGGTCTCCGATCGCGATCCGCATCTTCGCGGCGAGCGCCTCGAACAGGGGATAGACGCCGACCCCGTGCACGTCGGTGATCGCGGGGCGCCACAACTCCCAGCGGGCGATCAGGGTGCGCCCGAGCAGGAGCTTGATCAGCTCGAAGTCGAATGCACCCCGACTCTCGAGCGCGGCCAGCTGCTCGAAGTAATCGAGCTCGCGATAGAGCACGTACGCCTCGGGGGCGTCGGCGGCGACGTACGCTTGGAAGGCCACCTTCAGCTCTTCCGGGGTCTCGAATCTGGTCAGCAGGCGCCTTGCTTCGACGAGCGCGTCGTCGTTCCAGCGGCGAAAGAACTCTGCCGCCATCTGCGCCTCGCGACCCTTCCTTGCCTCTCGGACCTGCTGGCCGGCGTAGACCGCCGCGATGATCGCGCCCAGCAGGCCGATCGCTCCGACGGCCGTCGCGATCGCGGTTAGCTGCTCGGCCCAGTTCGGGGCGGATGACACACGAGTGCTCCGATTGCTCGTCGGTGTGCTCGGGTTCCCGAGGAGGTCAGACCCCGGACCGAACGTCGCCCGGGCGCCGATCGTATCGAGTCTGCTCTGATGGCAACGACCGCACGCCAGCGCCCGAGGGTCCGGCTAGACGCCGATACGCGTCAGCTGACCGCCGTCCACCGGCAGCACGGCACCAGTGATGAAAGCGGCCTCGTCGGAGTGCAGGAACAGGCTCGCGTAGGCCACGTCCCATCCGGTGCCCATCTTTCCGCCGAGCGGCACGAGCTTGTCGCGCTCGGCCCGGATCTCATCCCGCGGTCGTTTCAAGGCCGTCGCCCAGGCGTCGATGGCCATTGGCGTATCGAGCAGCCCGGGCGCGATCGTGTTCACCCGAATCCCGTGAGGTGCCCCTTCTACCGCGAGCGAATGAGCGAGCGCGTTGATCCCCGCCTTGGAGATCTTGTAGGCCGTCAGCGGGAGCGCTGCCGCGAGTGCCGCCACCGAGGAGATGTTCACGATCGAGCCCGAGTTCTGCTCTTGCATCACCGGCACGACCGCTTGGCAGGACAGCAGGCATCCCTTGAGATTCACGGCAAGGATGCGATCAAACGCCTGCTCGCTCAGCGTCCCCGGGCTGCCGTCACCGCTGCCGATCCCCACGTTGTTCTGGAGGAAGTCGATGCGGCCCCAGGCCTTCACGCACGCAGCCGCGTAGAACCTGCAGTCGCTTGCCGCCGTCCAGTCCCCCGCCACGCACTCGGCTATCCCTCCCTCGCCGGCGATCATCTCCTTCGTCTCGCGCGCAGAGCTGATGTCCCGGTCGACCAGTAGTACCTTCGCGCCCTCCCTCGCGAACACGATCGCCGCCGCGCGGCCCGTCCCGACCGTCTCACCGGGCGACTGTCCCGCCCCGACCACGATCCCGACCTTATCCTCGAGTCGCACCGACCGAGCCTATAGCGCCCCGCCATGTCGCGAGCGGCCGGGAGAGCGGTCGCATGTTGCAGTCGCGGAGCGGCAAATGGACGATCGTGAAGCTCAGCGACACCGGCGCGGAGGGGGGCACGCGCGGTGCTGGTGGCGGTGATGGTGAGCATGTAGCTGCCGAGCTTCAGCTTGTGACGGCGCCGGCGATCGCTGCTGGTGCCTCCGCGGGCGCGGTGGGGCATCGGCCGAGCGCATCTCACCGCGCCGGCACCGTCTCGATGGATCTCGCGAGCATCACCGCCCGTAACCAGTTCGTCGCGGCGGCTCCCACCGCCTCGGTCACATCGAGGGCGGTTTCGTATCCCTGCTCGGCCTCGACCACCCGCTCGAGTGCCCGCAGTGCTTCGTCCTCGATCTGGCGCAGCCGTTTGGCCAGATCGTCGACGCCCGCGAGCCTCGCCTCGAGTGAGGTCAACGGTCTGCGCTCGCAGAACAGCACGTTCTCGGTCCTAGCCGCCTGATCCGCCAACGCGCGGACGGTCGCGATCGTCTCGTCGTACACGGTCATGGGCACATCGTGGCGGGTCGGGAGGGACGGGGCATCTCTGAGGACCCGGTTGTAAAGCGTCGACCGTTGCCGCTAGGAAGTCCCGGCGCGCTGCGCGATCAGCTGCGCGGCGTCGGGCAGTTCCGTGTGCGAGCGGTCAATCAGGATGGGCGCGTCGAGGGCGTCCCCGAGCGCGCCGGGAGCGACGTCGACGGGCGGATCCAGCGCGTGCGCCAGGACCTGCACGAAGGCATCGGGTCGGTCGTTCTGTACGTAGTGGTTGGCGCCCGGGATCAGGTAGAAGGCGTTGCGGCCGGGCTTGAACATCAGATGCTCGTGCCAGACATGGTTCGCCACACGGATCGGCGCGACGATGTCGTAAACGCCCCAGATAAGTGTCGTGGGGAGCGCAGTTGCGGCCAGCGACTGCAGCCAGGCCGTCTCGTCAAGCGAGCGCTCGACGAGATACTGGATCGTCTCGTGCAACACGGCGACTCCATCGTCGTGCGCGAACGTCGCCGCGAGGGCTCTCACCGCGGGATCGTCGGACGCGCGCGGCGGTGTGAACGTCACGGCGCCCATGCCAGCCGCCAGGAGCTCCGGCGTCAGCTGCCCGAGCAGCTCCGGGTTGTGGAGCATAAGCCGTTGCGCGTCAGTCAGGTTCGACAGCGCCAGGAAGAGGTTGGCGTTGCAGAGAACCAGGTGCTCGACCGCGGCGTGCGCGCGCCCCGCTGCTCGGTCCGCCGCGTGGATCAGCGCCACGCTGTCGCCGCGGTCGTGAGCGACCATGACGACCGACCGGGCGCCGACGATCTGGGTCAGGTAGTGCTCCAGAAGCTGCGCGTCCCGCCGAAGGCTGTAGCCCCACCCGCGCGGCTTGTCGGAGAACCCGAAGCCGGGGAAGTCGAGCATGCACACCCGGTAGCGCGTCCTCAGCAGCTCGGCGACCTCGAACCAGTCGATGCTGCACGTCGGGAAGCCGTGCACCAGCGCCAGCACCGGGGCCTCGATGTCGCCAAGCTCGATGTGGAACACGTTCACCGGTGCAGCGCTCTCGCCGACCGGGCTCCAGGAGAAGTGCGCTCCGCTCGCACGCCACGCGTCGGCGCGGGAGCTCGGTGTGGCGTCGATCATCGCCGAACACCGTCAGATGATCGCGTCCAGTTGGCTGCGGCAGGCAGCGATCTCCAGCCCGATCCCCTCGGCGCCCAAGGCGCGAGACGTCCGCCGCGCGCGGACGAGCATCGCGTGCGCGCGCTCCAGGTCACCGAGCTGGCCTCGGCCGATGAGGCTTCGCGCCCATTGGGTGTTCGTGCGGGCAAGCAGCAAGGGGGCTCCCAGGCGGGTCTCGATCTCTGAAGCCGTCGAGAAATGGGCGTCGGCGGCCGAGAAGTCGGCGCGGACGGCTGCGAGCGAGCCCAGTGCCCAGTCGATCGAGCCGTATACGTGCGCGCCGCTCACCGCCAGCTGGCGCTGGAACGGTGCGAGCAGCTCATAGAGCTCACCGGCCTGTTCGATCGCTTGCAGGCTGGAGCAGACGTCGGTCCAGAGCATCATGATCAGCGACCAGGCCTCATCGATCGGAATGCGAGCCAGGTCTTCGGCCAGGAGCAGATCCCGAGCCTCGTCCTGGCGGCCGCTCTGCACCATCGCCAGCGCCGCCGCGCCCGCCCTGAACCCGGAGAGATCCTCCTGATCGCCCAGCCGCGTGACCTGGTCCAAGAGCTCGCCGGCGCGGCCCTGGAAATACCGGATGTGGAAGAGGTGGGCGCCTAGGAAGATCGCCGCATCGGGCTGGCCGGCAGAGGTTCCGACCTCGTGCGCCCGGAGGGCCAACCGCTCGGCGTCGGCGAGGTCTCCTTCCAGCAGCGCCCAGCCGAACTCGAGCAGCAGCCAGAGGTGCGCGATGAACGGCTCCGGCACCGTGGCGGCCAGCTCCCGGATCGTCATCAGGCCGGCCTCGGCCCGTGCCCGCTCTCCCGACTCCAGGCCGATCATCATCCTTCGCGCGGCCGCCCGCGAGCTCAAACGGGGGTCGTCGAGCCGCGCCGCGAGCTCGACCAGCTCGTCGCTCATCCTGCCCCGCTCGGCGAGCGTGTGGGGCGCCACTATTGCTGCTGCGGCATCGGCGATCGTGTGAGCCAGCGTGAGCGGATCGCCGCTGGATCGCGCGATCCCGATCGCCTCTGCCGCGACCTCTCGGCAGCGCTTCGGCTCGCCCGCGAACTCGAGCTCGCACGCGAGCAGCGACAGCAGCCGCGCTCGCCGCGGATCCTCCCGCGCCAGCGCCCCGATCGCGACTTCGAGCGACTCCACGCGCTCGTCGTCCACACCCCCGAAGCTGCTGGCCCATCCCCGGTTGTTCGCAAGCACGGCGCGGCAGAGACGGTCGATGTCGTCGAGCTCGCGAGCGAGCGCCGCCGCATCCAGGAGCGTCCGCCTGAACGACGGGTCGCCGATCTGGCGCTGTGCCTCTCCGAGGCCGATCAGAACGTCGCAGCGGGCCGAGTGCTCTCCCGCGACGTGCTCGTGGAGCTCGAGCGCGCGGCCGTACCAGCGGACCGCCTCGCCCGGCGCCAGCTGTTCGAGCGCATGCTGGCCCGCCAGCCGCGAGAAGCTACGGGCCTTCGTGCTGTCGGTGCCGATGACCGCGGCACACCAGTGACCCGCCAGCTCCCCGAGCCGCTCCCCGGGATCCTCGTCCCATCGCCGCTCGAGAGCTTCCGCCACCCGACGGTGCAGCCGCGCTCGCCGCGTCACACCGAGGTCTTCGTAGAGCGCGTACTCGACGAGCGCGTGCGAGAACGCGAACCGGCCCGCCCGGGGACCGTCCTCCTTCAGCAGGGCGGCCGCCGTCGCCACTTCGAGCAGGTCCAGCAGCTCGGCTTCGGTCATGTCGAGGACCGAAAGCAGCAGGTCGAACTCGAACTCGCGGCCAATCACGGCTGCTGCGCTGAGGGCCGTCCGCGCCTCGGGGCCGAGACGCGTCACGCGCCTGGCGATCACCTCGCGGACGCTCTGCGGCAACCCCAGCTCGGCGAGCTCCCCGACGAGTTCCCAGCGCCCTCCATCCTCCTCGCGGATCGCGCCGGACTCCCTGAGGTGGCGCAGCAGCTCAACCGCGAAGAACGGATTCCCGGCGGCCTCGCGTGTGATCTCCTGCGAGAGCCTCTCGCCGTCTTCGCCGAGCCCGTGACCGGCGGTCGCCTCCATCAGTGCCAGCACGTCTTCCGGCTCGAGGCCGCTCAGCTTCAGACGACTCACGCTCGGCTCGCGGCGCAGATCGGCGAGCAGCGTCGCAAGGGGATGGTCATGCGAGAGATCGGAGTCTCGGTAGGTCCCCACCACCATCACCGAGGCGTCCGTGCTCGATCGCACGACGTGACGTAGCAGCGACAGCGTTGGAGCGTCTGCCCAGTGGAGGTCGTCGAGGATCAACAGCAACGGCCCCTGCTCGCTCATGCCCTCGAGCAGCCCGGCCGCCGACGCATACAGCAGGTAACGCGCGGTCTCCGGATCGCCTTCACGCGGGGCAGGGCACCCGGGCACGCGATCGAAGAGCGCGGGCACGAGCCGGCTCAGGTCGCCCCCGTGGCTTTCGACGTGCCAGTCGAGGATCACCTGCGGCGCCGCCTTGACCAGGTGCTCGAGGGCCTGCACCCATGGCTGGAACGGGACGCCGAGGTCCTCATCGCAGCGGCCGTAGAGGACCGTCGCCTCCTGGGCGTGTACCTGCATCGCGAGGTGGGTCGAGAGACGCGTCTTGCCGACCCCGGCCTCGCCGGCTATCAACGCGAGGCGCAGGGAGCCATCGCTCGCCTCCCACCACAGCCGCGTGAGCGTCGTCCGCTCCTGCTCTCGTCCGACGTAGC
This sequence comes from uncultured Solirubrobacteraceae bacterium, assembly GCA_963743505.1. Lineage (GTDB taxonomy): Bacteria > Actinomycetota > Thermoleophilia > Solirubrobacterales > Solirubrobacteraceae > Palsa-744. The sequence continues at coordinate 856,902 of CAVUPZ010000006.1, forward strand.
CGCTCGCCGGCATCTCCCGCAGGCGCTCGGGCAGTCCGATCCCGCCTGCCAGGAGGGGCTCCCAGAGCACTTCGTAGGCGGCCACGGGCTCGGCGATGCCCTTCAACCGTAGCCCGCCGAGCCTGCGGAAATGGTGCTCCTCACGCGCGGAGGCGACCTGCCGGACCAGGGCGGTGGCCACGATCTGGCCGCCCTTCGCAAAGGCGCACAGGCGGGCCGCCTCGACTGGAGCGTCGCCGAAGTAGTCGCCCCTGTCGAGTGTCGCCTCGCCGAAGCTCACGCCGATCCGGATCTCGCACCGCTCGCGCGATCGGCGGTTCTGCGCCTGGACAGCCTGCTGCATCTCCTCCGCGCAGGTGAGGGCCATTGAGGCGTTCGAGAAGATCACCATCAGGCCGTCGCCGAGGCTCTTGACCTCGTGGCCGTCGCAGCGCTCGATCGCCCCCCGCAGCGCCTCGAAGTGCTCACGGCGGAGCTCTTCCGACGCCGCAGGCCCAAGACGACCGGCGATCTCCGTCGAGCCGACGAGATCGGTCATCAGCACAGAGACCGCCTGCAACGAGATCCGGATCACCCCCCTCAGAATGCGCCCGTCGAATGGTACCCCGGACGGCCTGTCGCTCTCTAGGACCGCGCCGCCGGCTCGGCCAGATCTTCGGGGTCATGCCGGTTGCCGAGTGCGCTGAGCTCCACGGCTTGACGCCTTGCCTCGATGGCGAGTGCGTCGTCCATCGACTCTCGGCCGACGAGCAAGACGTAGAAGCACGCGCCCGCTCGTTCGGCCTCCGGAAAAATGCGACCCTCCGAGAACAGTTCCTGCACTTTGAGGGCGTGGTCTGAGGCCTCCCGCGACAGGGGGCCAGTCGCCCGGACCTGGAGTATCCGCCTACGCCTCCCCTCCAGACCGACATTTGGCGCCGGAAGATTGTCAAGGATCTTCTTGTCGCCTCCCTCCACGCCGACCAGCTCTTGGAGCCAGTCCACGGCGAGATCGGTCAGCTCATACGCAACGAGCCCCGTGTGTCTCTCTTTTCCCAGGCGCGGCGCCTGCATCAGGTCCGTCCGCGCCGGATGTTCGTCGGGCAGAACCGAGCCGAACCCCTGAAGGAAGTAGTCGGACATCCCCATCTCCAGCGTCGCCATGCACCGAGGCTAGCGTCTCCCTGGAGCGAAGACCTCGGCCGCGCGGTGGCGCTCCGCCGGGCTGCCGACGGCCACGATGTGGCGTCGAACTAACTGGAAGGCCGCCCAGCGGAGCGACCTCCAGTGGGCGACGTCGGGGCACGCAAGCATCATGTGCGTCACCGAGCCGAGACAGGTCGTGGAGACGGCCGCGACACAGGAGGGTCACGATGAGCGAGGACGTGGACGTGAACGAGAGCCTCTCCGGGCGCGATGAGCAGCTGTGCGAGGGATCCGTCTGGGACTTCTCAGACCTCCATGCGGTGTTCATCAACTGCACGCTCAAGCGCTCGCCGGAGGTGTCCAACACGCGGGCGCTGGGGGATCGGTCGGTCGCGATCATGCAGCGCAACGGCGTCTCCGTGGAGGTGCTGCGGGCGATCGACCACGAGATCGCCACCGGCGTGCAGCCCGACATGACCGAGCACGGTTGGGAGCGCGACGAGTGGCCCGAGATCTTCGAGAAGGTGCTCGCCGCCGACATCCTGGTGCTCCTCTCGCCGATCTGGTTGGGCGAGAAATCGTCCGTGTGCACGCGCGTGATCGAGCGGCTCTACGGCAACAGCCACCTCCTCAACGAGCAGGGCCAGTACGCCTACTACGGACGCGTCGGCGGCTGCGTCATCACCGGTAACGAGGACGGCGCCAAGCACTGCGCGATGAACATCCTCTACTCGCTGCAGCATCTCGGCTTCACGATCCCGCCACAGGCCGACTCGTGCTGGCTCGGGGAGGCGGGGCCCGGGCCGAGCTACCTGGACCCCGGCTCGGGAGGCCCCGGCAACGAGTTCACGAACCGCAACACGACGTTCCTGACATGGAACCTGATGCACATGGCGCGGATGCTGAAGGACGCGGGCGGCTTCCCCGCCCATGGCAACCAGCGCAGCGCCTGGGATGCCGGCTGCCGGCTCGACTATGCCAACCCCGAGTACCGGGCCTAGCACGGAGGCAGCCCATGACGCGGATCGTAGGAGCTAGCAGGAGCCGGGCGCGACCTGCCCCGGAGGGCCCGCTTGCCCGCTCCGCCTCGGAGGCAAGCGAGCGAGAGGCCCCTAATCCAGCTCGACCTCGGGTTCGCGGGTGGAGGAGATCGGGCAGTACAGGCGTTGATCGTGGCCGTGCCTGGGAGGCTTCCAGCGGCTTCTGGATGTCCGGCCGAGCGAGGGCGAGGTAGGAGACGAGAAGCAAGACGGCGAGGGCGAAGACGATCGCCGTGGGGCCGTCGCCGAAGTGGAGCCCGCTCGGCTTGCTGATGTAGTCGGCGACGGACGCACCGAGCGGCCGTGTGATGACGTAGGACATCCAGAACGCGGCGATCCCGCCCAGGCCGAGTTGCCAGCGCGCCAGCGCCGGGATCAGGATCACGACGCCGAAGAGGATGCTCGAGTCCAGGTAGCCCAGGTTGAGCGAGATCGCCGTCAGGTCCCCGAGCGCGGTACCGAGGGCAAATGTCGCGAACACCGTCGCCCAGTAGTAGGCCTCCCGTCGCTGGGTCGTGACGCTGTGGATCGACAGCGTGCCCTCACTGCGCTGCCATAGCCAGAAGATCGCTGCCAGGACCGTCGCCCACAGCAGGGTCGTCGCTGCGTAAGGGAGATGGACATCCAGATGCAGGAAATCGGCGACGCCGGTTCCCGTGATCGCGATCGCAAATGCGAAAGCCCAGTAGGCGAACGCTTGGTAGCGGCGGGTTTCGAACTGCACCAGCAGCCCCACGAGGATCACGAGCACCTCGATGCCGCCGCCCACGAAGTTGCCGTACGTCTTCAGGTAGTCCGAGGTGGCCTCCCCGCCCGCCGTCGTGAGGATCTTCACCACCCAGAAGACGAAGATGACCTCCGGGACCTTGGCCGCTACCGGAGCGGGAAAGAACGACCGATCACGGGGAGGAGATCGTCGCCCGACGCCCCACGGCGGTCAGGGCTCTGCGACGACTCGCGACGATGACGAACGGATCCCACGTACGGACGGCTCCTCGGCTGGACGGCGCCGGACCCTAGCAAGCGGCCCCTCTCTCAGGTCGCGGTCTGCGAAGCCCGGCTCGCGAGAGGCCTCCGCGGGTTCCCGAAGCGACGGCTTTTGCCCACCGGGCTCGACACCGCCGTCGATCCGCTACGTTCGGAGCGGAATGGGCGAAGCGACGCCGACGATCTACGAGTGGGGCGGGGGCCGCGATGCGTTCGTTCGGTGGCTGAATCGCTTCTACGACCTGGTCGAAGGCGAGGCTCCGGGCATAGCGGCGCTGTTCGGCGGGGAGATCACAGAGGAGCATCGCCGTCGCGTGACCGACTGGTGGGTGGAGGTAATGGGCGGTCCTGCCGTCTACACCCAGCGGCGAGGAGGCTACGAGCACATGCTTGCTCGCCACCGCGACCTTGCGATCACTCCCGAGCAGCGGCTGGCGTTCGTGACGCTGCTGAGCCGCGCTGCCGACGACGCCGGCCTTCCACCTGACCCGGAGTTCCGCGCCGCGATCATGGGTTACGCCGAGTGGGGTACGCGGCTGGCGATGCACAACTCCCAGCCGGAGGCGCAGACGGCGGCACATGCACCGGTGCCGCGTTGGGGGTGGGGCGTCGCGCCTCCTTACCAGCCGGAGGCGAGCGGGGGCACCTGAGCCGCCGCCTGGTCGAGCGGTGTTTGTGATGGTGGGTTTGGAGCTAGGCGCGGAGGTCGCGGCGTTCGATGCCGATCATCGCAACTGCGGTCAGCAGCACGGTGAGGGCGCCGAGGACGATCAGGCCGCGGATGTCGACGCCACGGGCGAGTGGGTCGTGCCCGGCGTAGTAGTAGTACGGGGCGAGGTACCTGAGCCAGCTGATGGCGCCGACCAGCGGGGCGAGGCTGTTGATCAGCCAGCCGAGGACGGCGGTGGCCGCGGCGACTCCGGTGGCCACGGACTTGCGGCCGGTGCTGGCGCCGATGGCGATCGCAAGCGCCCCGGTGGCGAATCCGAAGAAGGCGAGTTGGATGGCGAGTGCCGTGATGTGCGCGATCGTGATCCCGCCGCCACCGACGGCCACGCCGACGATCAGGCCCGTCCAGGTTGCGAACGCGATCGCGACGACGACGCCGGCGATCGCCGTGGCCTTGGCAGCGACCAATCGTGAGCGTCGGATCGGGTGAGCGAGCACCAGGGCCAGGATTCGGTCTTCCTCCTCGCCGGCGGTCGTGGCTGTGGCGCCGGTGATCGCGAGGGCGCCGATCACGAGCGGACCGTAGATGACGGCGATCTCGCTGCGGAACCAGCCGGTGATCGTGCCGTAGTCGGCGCCGCCCAGGAGGTTGGAGACGCTCGCGGCGACGTGCAGCTTGCCGATCGAGTGCCCAACGGCGGGGAACAGCGCCCCAACGGCGATCATCACCGCGATCAGCCCGATGCTCGCCGCGACGGTCACGGACAGTCGCAGCCGGAGGCAGATACGGGTTGTCGGCCAGCTCACTCCGTGCCCCCCGCTCGGTAGTAGCGCAGGAAGATGTCCTCGAGGTCGGCCGTGTGGGGGCGGATCGCCAGCACCTCATGAGCCGCCGCGGTCTTGACGACGGCGTCGGCGGACCCCTCGAATTCCACCGTCAGGGTTTGCCCCTCGACCTTCACCTCTGTGACTCCTGAGAGTGAACGAAACTCCTCGCCGTCGACGGGTGCTGCGAACTCGATCTCCAGGTGCTGGATCGCGACCTTACGCAGGTTCTCGAGCGAGTCGACGATCACGAGACGGCCCTGCCGAAGGATTGCCAGGCGGTCGGTCACGCGCTCAACCTCCGACAGGGTGTGTGAGGAGAGGAAGACGGTGCGTCCCTGGCCGCTGAGCTCGCCGAGAAGCGCATGGAAGCTCTGTTGCACCAAGGGATCGAGACCGGCGATTGGCTCATCCAGGATCAGCAGTTCGGGTTGGTGCATGAACGCCTGGATCAGGCCGAGCTTCTGTCGGTTGCCGGTCGATAGCTGGTGGATCGGGCGATCGAGATCCGCGTCGAATCGCTCCGCGAGCGAATCGCGCACGCGCGGGTCGACGCCGCCGCGGAGACTCGCCAGATAGTCGAGCACGACCCGACCGGACAGTTTCGGATACATCGCCAGATCGCCGGGGAGGAATCCCACTCGGCGGCGGATCTCGAGGCTGTCCGTGCTCACGTCGAGTCCGAGTACCCGGGCGGAACCAGAGGTCGGCTTGATGAGATCCAAAAGCAGTCTCATCGTGGTCGACTTGCCCGACCCGTTGGGACCGAGGAAGCCGAACACCTCGCCCTGCTGGACCTCCAGGTCGAGGTCGAACAGGCCGCGTCCGGAGCCGTAGTCCTTGCACAGCGCGCGTGTCGCGATGACCGGCGGGGCGCTCAAGGCAACACGGACAGCGGGCACACGTCGTCGCAGGTCACCGCGGAAACGTACCGGAGTGCCCTGCGCCCCAGCGAATCGCAGGGACGCAACGAGCCGTGAAAACTCTGCGTCGACAAATAAGAGGTACCGGGTGTCGATCGGCGCTTGACGCCGTCTACTCGCCCGCCCGCGGGAATCTGACCCTAACCGTCAGCCCCCCGCCCTCGCGCGGTTTCGCCTCGACCCGCGCCTCATGGACGTTCGCGATCGAGCGCACGATCGACAGGCCGAGGCCGTGGTGCTCGCTCGCCTCGGCCGTGCGGATCTCCTCGATGCGGCTGAACGGCTCAAAGAGCCGCTCCAGTGCCCAGGCCGGCACCACCGGTCCGGTGTTCTCGACCGTGACGTCAGACCACTCGGCATCGACGCCTGTCGCGATCTCGACGACGGCGCGGTCGTCGTTGTGGCGGATCGCGTTCTCGAGCAGGTTCGCGATCAGGCGCTGGATCAGGGCCGGGTCTCCGCTCGTCGGTGCGGAGGCGAGCGAGGCTTTCACGAATGTCGCCGCTTGCGCGCTGGCGGCCTGCCCGGCGAGGACCGCGAGGTCGACGGGCTCGCGGTGCTCGAGGCCTCGCTCGGTGGAGGCGAGCGTGAGCAGCGCCTCGAGCACGCGCTCCTGCTCCCGGCCGGACGCGAGCAGCTCCTCGCACGTGGCCCGCAGCTGCTCTGCGCTCGCGTCGGGGTTGGCGAGGGCGACCTGCAGGAGGGTGCGGTCGACGGTGAGCGGGGTACGGAGCTCGTGCGCCGCGTTTGCGACGAAGCGCCGTTGCGCTTCGAAGGCTGCCTGCAGGCGCCCGAGGAGATCGTCGAGCGTGTCGCCGAGGCGCTTGAACTCGTCGTCTGGGCCGGTCATTGCCAGCCGCTCCCCGAGGTTCCGGGCGGAGATCGAGTGGGCTGTGTCCGTCATCTGGCGCAGGGGGCGCAGGACGCGCCCGGCGATGAACCACCCGAGGACGGCAGCCCCGATCGCCGTCACCACGAGCACGAGCCAGGAGGCGGTCAAGAGCCGTCCCTGGTCGGCGGAGTGCTGGTGTTGGACGATTTCCGGGACCACGAGCGCTCCCGGGCCGACAGGCGTCGGGTGCGCGACCGCAACGCTGCTGACATGCACCACGGTGCCGACCGAGGTGAAGACGTAGATGACGACGACGACCACGGTGCCGAGCAACAGGAACATGCCGCTGTAGAGAAGCGTGAGCCGCAGCCGTGCGCTGCCGCTCGAGGAGCCGGGCCTCGGCACGCGCAGGGCCATCAGATCCGGTAGCCGCTCTCGCGCACTGTCTCGATCAGCGGCGGATCGCCGAGCTTGGTTCGCAGCCGTCCCATCGTCGTCTTCACCGTGGTCGTGAACGGGTTGGTCGCCTCGTCCCAGACGCGAACCAGCAGCTCCTCGGCCGACAGCACGCGGCCGTCGGCCGCGAGCAGGCATTCCAGCACCGAGAACTCCTTCGGGCTGAGCTCCAGCCGACGTTCGCCGCGGTAGACAACGTGGCGGGAGGGATCGAGGCTGAGGTCGTCCCGCAGAAGTACCGGCGGAAGGGGCGCCACCGCCCGCCGCGCCAGCGCCCTCACCCGCGCCACGAGCTCGGCGAACTCGAACGGCTTGCCCAGGTAGTCGTCGGCTCCCAGCTCGAGTCCCTCCACGCGGTCGCGGATCGTGCTCGCTGCCGTGAGCATCAGAACGCGCGTGTGACCGCCTGCGGCGAGCAGCGCCCGGCAGACCTGGTCGCCGTGCACGTTCGGGAGATCGCGGTCCAGGACGACCACGTCGTACGAGTTGACGGCGACACGCGCGAGCGCCTCGCCGCCGTCGAACGCGACATCCACCGCCATTCCCTCTCGACGCAGTCCCTCGGCCAGGGCGGTCGCCAGGCGGCGGTGATCCTCGACGACGAGCAATCTCATCTCGCCCACAAGCATGGCTCACCGAGGGTGACAGCCGGGTCACAGCGCACGGCACCGTCCTGGCACCGGGTGGTCTCTAGAACTGCGCCCATGACCACGAGCCCACACATCATCAGCAGAGCCGAGCCGTTCCTTGCCGCCGCGGGCGCTGTCCTGCTGCTCGCCGGCTGCGGATCCTCGAAGAACGACAACGCGGCCGGGGGCGGGCAGCAGCAGCCCTCCCAGAACATCGTCTCCGACGCCTACAGGTACTCCGCCTGCATGCGCACCCATGGGGTTCCGAGCTTCCCGGATCCCCACGTGGTCGTCAGCAAGCCTGGTGAGCAGGCGATCGGCATCCACCCGCTTCCGCAGAGCGTCGCATCATCTCCGCAATTCAAGGCCGCCCAGGAAGCCTGTAAGGGAATCATGCCGGCACCCGGGAACGAAAGCGCGAAGGAACGGACCGAACAGGGGCGCGCGCGGGCCCAGTACCTGCTGGCGTTCGCTCAGTGCCTTCGCTCGCACGGGGTGCAGGGCTTCCCCGACCCGACCCCGCAGGGGCAGCTCACGCTCCAGACGATCCATGCCGCGGGGATCGACCTGCAGGCACCGTCGTTTGTGTCCGCCGCGCGGGCTTGTGTCGGCGTCACCCACGGCGCGATCACCTTCGCGCAGGTGGAGCAGGCGATCCATCACCCGGCGGGCTCGGAATCCGCTGGCGCGGGGCACGGCGGTGAAGGCTCGGAATCGAGTGGCGGCGGTCAGTGACGGCCCGCTCCGCCGGGAGCGCCTCGTGAGGCTTCGCAGACCCGCAGCCATGCTGGCCCTGCTCGCGGCGGTCGGTGTCGTGACCGGCCTGCTCGTCGGCGGCGGCTCGCCTTCGAAGCGGAGCACCGGGAACGACGCGATCAACGCGGGTGCGGCGATCGTGGAACGTCGGGACCTCGTCGAGACCGATACCGAGGCGGGGACGCTCACCTACGCGGGCCCGCAGACGGTCTATGACCGGCTGAGCGGCAACGATCACCTGGCTGCCGCAGGCCGGCCAGCTGATCAAGCCGGGCGGGGTCCTGTTCACGGTCGATGGCCTGCCTGTGGTCCTGATGGACGGCACCACGCCTGCCTACCGGGGCCTCGCGCCGGGGATCGCCGGCGGCCACGACGTGCTGCAGCTGAACCGGGACCTCATCGCTCTCGGCTTCGATCCGGATGGGATCGCCACAGACGACGAATGGCAGCTCGCCACGACAGCGGGCGTGAAGGCGCTGCAGGGTTCGCTGGGGGAGGCGGAGACCGGGAGGCTGACGCTCGGGCGGCTCGTGTTCCTGCCCGGGGAGCAGCTCGTCTCGGGCGTCGATGCGGCCCTCGGAAGTGACGGGGGAGGATCGGGTTCGGGGAGCCCGTCCTCGAGCAGCGCAAGCGACTCCCGCGGCGCCGGCAGGAGCGAGTACGCGAGTTTCGAGACCACGACTTCCCCTCCGGGCGCCGATACGAAAGCGGCCAAGCCGGACGCGATCGCGCCCAAGCGTCCGCCCGGCAGCGCGGGAGCGAGGAGCGTGCAAAGGCTCGAAGCGGAGCTCGCGCGGATGCAGGCAGAGATCACCCAGCTGAACTCGCGCCTCGGGGCCACGCCCCCGGCCGGCACCTCCGGCACGCCCAAAAGCCCCCGCTCGCCGAGCTCCGGCTCATCGGATCCGGGGGGCTCGACAGGCGGATCGGGCGGCGCCAGCCCGACGCCGGTTCTGCAGACGACCTCCACACGCCTCGTCGTCACCGTCCAGCTCGAAGCGAGCAAGCAGAGCGAGGCCACGAGGGGGGCGTCCGTGACGGTCGCGCTACCCGACGGCGAATCGGTGGGCGCGACGATCACCGCCGTGAGCTCCGTCGCGCAGAGCTCGAACGGCAACGCCGCCGGCAACGGCGGGGGCAACGGCGGGGGCAACGGCGGGGCGGGCCAGGGCAGTGGCGCCAGCGGATCGGGGAGCTCGGGCTCGACTGTCCCTGTGACGATCACGCTGCACGGCCGGCAAACGGCAGCTGGCCTCGATCAGGCGGCCGTGAGCGTCAACTTCGTCCAGGCGCTCGTCCGCAACGTCCTGTCCGTGCCGGTGACGGCGCTCCTCGCCACCGGCGGGGCGAGTTACGCCGTGCAGGAGGCCGGGCCACCGCACAGCGTGATCCCGGTCGCGACCGGCCTCTTCGCAGCCGGCGAGGTTCAGATCTCGGGAGCGGGGATTCGGCCCGGCCTACAGGTGAGCGACTCCCAGGGATGAGCGCGATCCAGCTGCAGGCGGTGAGCAAGGAATACCCGGGCGGGGTCCTTGCGCTCGACGGCGTGAGCGTCGAGGTGAGCGATGCGGAGCGCGTGGCGATCGTCGGCCCTTCGGGCTCCGGCAAGACGACGATGCTCACGATCATGGGCACCCTCGAGCGGCCGACCGGCGGGCACGTGCGCGTCGCCGGACGCGGGCTCGACGCCGCTTCCGACGCGCAGCTGGCGGCGCTGCGGGCATATCGGCTCGGGTTCGTGTTCCAGAGCTTCCACCTGCAGGAGTCGCTGAGCGCGCTCGAGAACGTCGCGAGCGGGCTGCTCTACACGGGTGCGCCCGCAGGCCGGCGACGCGAGGCAGCACGCGATGCGCTCGAACGCGTCGGCCTCACGAATCGGACATCCCACTGCCCCTCGCAGCTCTCCGGCGGCGAGCGCCAGCGCGTCGCGATCGCCCGCGCGATCGTCAAGCGACCGTTGGTGCTGCTCGCCGACGAGCCGACCGGCAACCTCGACTCGACCTCCGGAGGCGAGGTCATCGAGCTCCTGCACGGGCTCGCAGCCGACGGCGCGACGCTCGTGCTGATCACCCATGACCAGCACGTCGCCGCGTCCTTCCCGCGACGGCTGCACATGTGCGACGGGCGGATCGTCGCCGACGAGCGCTCATGAGCGTGGCCGGCGCTCCGGCGCCCGATGTCGGCGCGCCTGCCAGCGAAGGAGCTCGCCGGACTGGCGTTCCAGGGTCTGCGGAGCCATCGTCTGAGGGCGGCGCTCTCGGCGCTCGGGATCGCGATCGGGATCGGCGCGATGGTCGCGGTCGTCAGCGTCTCGGCCTCCGCCCAGGCAAACCTGCTCGCGGAGATCGACGGCCTGGGCACCAACCTGCTGACCGTCACGCCCGGCCAGACGTTCTCGGGCGCGAACGAGGTACTGCCCAGCACCGCGGTGGCCGTGATCGGCCACATGACCGAGGTCGACAGGGACGTAGCCGTCTACCAGGTCGCCAACACGCAGGTGTATCGGACGCCGTTCGTGCCGGCGCTCGAGGGCGGCGGGATCGGGGTCGACGCGGCCGGGGCGAACCTGCCCGAGGTCCTGCAGACGGGCATCGCCTCCGGGCACTTCCTCGACGCGGTCGCGCAGCGCTTCCCGGAGGCCGTGCTCGGCGCCGCTGCCGCCAGCACGCTTCAGATCATGCACCTCCGCGGCCATCTCCTCATCTACATCGGTCACACCTGGTTCAGCGTGATCGGGATCCTCGCTCGGGTAGTGCTCGACCCCTCGCTCGACTCCACCGTGTTCGTCTCCTTACCGGTCGCGCAGCGGACGTTCGCACTGAAGCCGAACCCGACGGAGATCTACGTACGTGCCGAGGTCAACGAGGTCGAGCACGTCGCAACCCTGCTGGGCCCGAGCGCCGACCCGCAGAACTCCGACGGCGTCGAGGTCAGCCGCCCGACCGACGCACTCCAAGCGCGCGCGGCCGCTCAGGGACAGTTCACGACCCTCCTGCTCGGCCTGGGCGCGGTCGCGCTGCTGGTCGGCGCGATCGGCATCGCGAACATCATGGTGATCTCGGTTCTCGAGCGACGGGGTGAGATCGGGCTGCGCCGTGCCCTCGGAGCCACCCGGCGCCACATCGCTGCGCAGTTCCTCTCCGAGTCCGCCCTGCTCGCCCTGATCGGCGGCGCCACCGGCCTGATCCTCGGCGCCGGCGCCACGCTCCTGTACGCGGAGATCAAGAGCGAGCCATTCGTCGTGCCCCCCTATGTGCTCCTCGCCGCGCCGGCCGCGGGCTTCCTGATCGGGACGATCGCCGGGCTCTATCCGGCCGCCAAAGCCGCCCGGCTGAGCCCCAGCGAAGCGCTGCGCAGGTAGCGGCTGCGGGGACTGCGTCGCCTCCGCTTCGTAGGACGCCTCAATCCTCCAGGGCGTCCGGGGCGCTGACCGTGAGGTCGACACGGTCCGTATAGAACGCGACGTGATTCTTGATCTCCGCGACCGCGGGGTACGGCTGATCGTAGAACCAGACTGCGTCGGTGCCTCGCTCGTGGCCGTCGATGATCGAGTAGTAGGACGCATCACCCTTGTACGGGCAGTAGGTGCTGCGAGGGCTGCGCCTCAGCAGCGACCGGTCGACATCGGCAAGCGGGACGTACCGCACCGGTGGGTGGTTTGTCTCGCATAGCACGAGCGTCGCCTGGCTGTCGGCGATCGTAGTCCCGCGACTGCACACGAGGACGCGGTCGCTGCTGGGGGCGATCGTGATCTGGTGGTCAGGGCCGGGCAGCTTCATCTCTCGTGACACCGATGTTACGTTCCCCGCGGTCTAGACGACAAACGGCTCCCTATCGTCATCGAACCCTGCGGTCGAGCATGCAGCGCGATACGAACACCGCCCAGCCTGTGCCGAGGGCAATGCCGGCGATGACGTCGGATGGATAGTGGACGCCAAGGTAGACCCGCGAGGTCGCCACCGCCGCCACGATCACGAGCGCGACCGCGGCGGCGAGGCAGATGGCGGTCCTCGAACCGCCCGTAGCTCGCAGTACGAGGACCAGCGAGAGCCAGAACGCGCTCGCTTGCGTCGCATGTGCCGAGGGGAAGCTCGAGCCGGTCACGGCCTGCAGGTGCTCGAGGGGCGGACGCGGTCGGGACACGAGCAGCTTGATCAGATCCGCGAGCAGCATCGCACCGCCAAGACTGAGTGCGACCGCCAGAGCCTCTTGGCGCAGGTCAGCTCGGACGAGCGCCAGGCAGCAGATCAAAGCCAGCGGGACCAGCAGGAACCCGCTGCCCGCCCAGGTCACCACCTTCGCGATTTCGGTGAGCGTCGCGGTGCGCTGTTCGGCGACAGCGCGCACTGCATCGAGATCACGCGAGCCGACGATCGACAGCCACACTTCTCCAACTGCCCAGCCGACGAGCACAAGCGCGACGAAGCCGAACACCAGCCGTGTGGCCGTCTGGCTCACCGTCCCGGGGCCACGGCAGCCACCATCGCGATCGTCACAGGTGCCAGCGGCGCTACTGGGGGATCGCTCGAGGGCTGCTATCCGGAGAGCGCCTTCTGCTTGATCTGGTCGAACTCGGCCTGCGTGATCGTGCCCTGTTTGAGCAGCTCTTCGCCTTTGGCGATCTGTTGAGTGGGGTCAGGCCGGGCGACCGACTTCACGTACGCGTCCATTTCCGTCTGGGCTGCGCTCTGCTGCTCGAGCGAGCGTTCGGTCATGCCCTTGTGCTCGGCGATCAGGTAGACGAACACGCCCAGGTAAGGCAGGATGACGATGAAGATGATCCAGGCGACCTTGGCCCACCCGGAAGCATCGCTGCGGCGAAAGAGATCCGCGAAGACGATGAACAGGATCCAGATCCAGATGAAGAACGCAAAGAAGATCAGCATCGTCCAGAAGACTTCGAGAAACGGATAGGTGCTGGCAATCAGCATGTGGCTCCTTGTTGCCCTTTGGTCGGTGTGCGCCTGCTCCTTCGAAGCGCCAGGCCCCGCTGAACAGACGTGGATCGTCCACAACGCTATCGGGCGCGGACCTCCCGAGCCCCGTCCCTTCGGCACATAGCTGAGGGAAGCGACCGAAATCGAGAGCGGACCGTCCGATCGACGGCAAGGTCACACCTCTTGGGAGTTGCTACGGGCGGCAGACGCGATCGCCGACGGCTGCACGGGTGAGTCCGTCTCGTCCGCCTTAGCGAGGGCCGAGCTCGGCGCGCCGCCGTCCTCTTCGCTCGGGTCCGGGGCCGCGGCCTCGGGGGCTTCGGCCCCGAGTTGCTCCTTCGCGGCCTGCAGCGCTCTGCGCTTCTCCGCGCCCACAGCCGGGTAATGGGGGTCGATCTCCATCAGGGCGTTGACCAGCACGCACGCCGCGCCTATGCGGGCGAACCACTTGCGGTCGGCCGGGATCACCCACCAGGGCGCCCACGCTGTGCTCGTGTGCGACAGCGTCTCGGAGATCGCCTCCTGGTAGTCGTCCCATCGGGCCCTCTCAGCGATGTCGGCCTCGGAGAACTTCCAGTTGTGGTCGGGAAGATCGATCCGGCGCAACAGGCGCAAACGCTGCTCCTCCTTTGAGAGGTTGAGGAACAGCTTGACGATCCGCACACCGTTGTCGGTGAGGTAGCGCTCCCAGTCGTTGATCTCGCCGTAGCGACGCTTCCACACATTGCCCCGCTTTGCCGCCTTCGGCAGCTTCTGGCGATCGAGGTTCTCTGGGTGCACGCGAACAGCGAGCACCTCCTCGTAGTGGGAGCGGTTGAAGATGCCGATTTCGCCCCGGGCGGGCAGGCGCTGGGCGTAGCGCCATAGGTAGTCGTGGTCGAGCTCCTCGGCCGAGGGCACCTTGAAGCTGTGCACCGAGACCCCCTGCGGGTTCACGCCGCTCATCACGTGTCGGATCGTGCCGTCCTTGCCCGCAGTGTCGAGCGCCTGCAACACCACGAGCACACCCCACGTGTCCTGAGCCGCCAGGCGGGCCTGGTAGGCGCTCAACAGCTGCACACCCTCCTCGAGCAGCTCGACCCCCTGCTTCTTCTTCTCGAGCCCGCCTTTGAAGGCCGGGTCAAAGTCCCGCCCGAGCTTCACCTTCTGCCCGGGCGCCACCCGAAACGGCTGGATGAAATCGACCAAACGCCTGCGACGCTTTCCGCTCAGCTCATCTGGCATGCCTCTCAGCCTACTGCGACGGCGCTGGGGGAACCGCGGGGCGCGGAAGATCTCGCCGGGGAACGTGGTGAAATTGGTCCCGTCCTGAACTCAACCCCAGCGGCTCACCTCACCCGCCGGGTAGGCGCCGTAGCCATCGCCCTCGGCGCCGGATTTGAGGCTCGTCAGGTACGCGCCCCAGTTGGTGCTGCAGCCGCTCATGAACTCACTCGGTTCCCGCCATCCGGCGTGCTCGAACAGCAGCGTCGTGCCGTTGTCAGAGGACGGCTTCAGCGCGAACGTGACGCGGGTCTCACGCCATTCCTCGGGGCCCTCGACGCAGCGCCAGACGATCTGCTCGGGGGTGTCGCTGAGCACCTCCATCACGGCGCTCGGCGAGTCTGATCGGCTGAAGTACAGCACCAGCCGCTCGCCGACGGCGCCATCGCCCCCGACGGGCCGGCCCGTCCACCATCTCTCTATGCCCTCCTTGGTCGCGATCAGGTCGTGCACCTCGCTCGGCGGCGCCGCGATCGAGACGCGGTGAAAGATCTCTGCCATGTTCCGTCTCCTCCTGTGCTCGGGGTGGTTGGTTTCGTGGTCAAGCTGTGTCGTGCGTCGCTCAGGCTGCGAGCAGCTCCTCGGCGGGTGCCCGCGCGTGGTCGGCCTCCGACGCTTTCGCGCTGATCGAAAGGCCGCTCAGCATGGCCAGCAGGGCGAACCCGGCGCACGCCCACATCGCGGGCCCGAAGCCGGCGGTGACGGCGCGCGGCGAGCCCAGGTGCCCGTAGGCGGAGAAGACGGCGGTCGCGATCGCGACCGCGAACACGGCGCCGAAGCGCTGGGCCATGTAGTTGATGCCCGAGGCCGTACCCATCTCGTCTTCGCTGACGGCGCCGAGGACGGCGGTGGGCACCGTCGGGAGCGCCATCGAGATGCCCGCGCCGGCGATGAGCAGCGCGCCGGCGAGCTCGACCCAGCTCGTGCCCAGCGAGTCCCGCGCCGCGACCCACGCGAACCCGGCCGTCTCGAGCGCGAGCCCGACCACGATCAGCGGCCTGCGCCCGACGCGGTCGGAGACGGCGCCCGCGATCGGCGAGATGAGCATCGGCGTCGCGAAGAACGGCAGCAGGCGCACGCCGGCGGACAGTGGCGAGTAACCACGCGCGAACTGGAACTCCTGGGTGACCAGGAACGCGGCGGCGAACGTCGCGCCGGACATCAGGAACGCAGTTGCGTTTCCGAACGTGAACTCGCGGCTGCGAAACAACCGCAGCGGCATCATCGGCTCGGCGACGCGACCCTCCCAGAGGACGAATGCGACGAGCAGCGAGGACCCTCCGAGCAGTGCGCCGAGAACCTCCGCGCTGGACCAACCCGCGTCGTTCGCCCGCACGAGCCCCCACACGAGGCCCAGCACGCCCGCGGTGACGAGCGCGACGCCGCAAAGGTCCAGTCGCTTCGCCCCACCGTGGCTCTCGGGGAGCAGTCGAGGGGCCAGTGCCAGGGCGACGAGACCGATCGGGACGTTGATCCAGAAGATCCAGTGCCAGTCGATGCCCTGCGTGACGGCGCCCCCCACGAGCGGACCGATCGCGACCGCCAAGCCGGCGAGCCCGCCGTAGATGCCCACGATCAGGCCGCGACGCGCCGCGGGAAACGCCGTCGTCAGGATCGTCAGGCTGAGCGGCAGCACGACCGCTCCGCCGAGGCCCTGGACCGTGCGCGCGGCGATCAGCGCGCCGGCGCTCGGCGCCAGCGCGCACGCGGCCGACGCGGCCGTGAACAGCGCCAGCCCGACGTTGAAGACGCGGCGCCGTCCGAAGCGGTCGCCGAGTGCCGCTGCGGTGATGATGCCGGCGGCGAACGCGATGCCGTAGGAGTTGACCGTCCACTGCAGGGACGAGAGGCCGACGTGAAGGTCCTGCTGCATGCGCGGCAGCGCCGTCACGACCACGAGCGCGTCGAGCGCGACCATGAAGTAGGCCGTCGAGGTGAGAGCGAGGACCCAGCCCAGCCCGCCGCGGCCGGCGGGTCCGCGGGCGGAAATCCGTGCGGTGGTTGGTGTCGTCTGCGCGCCCGTCATGGAACCTCCATCGCTGTGCCGCCCGGCGGGCGGGTCTGCCGGGATGACGAACGGGCGCCCACCACACGGACATCGCGGCGAAGGAGCGCTCACGCCGCGGGCCGCTCGAGAACCGGCTGTCCGTCGCGGGCGTTCCTGTTCGTCTAGTACTTCAGAACCGGGTGGCAGCTCGGACCCAGCGACAACCTGGAGGTTGCAGATGAAGTACGCCCTTTTGATCTACGGCTCGCAGTCAGCCGCCGAGGCGGCCTCCGAACGGACGCGCGAGCTCGATCCGAGGATCGCGGCCGTACTCGAGCGGCCCACCGTCACGGGCTGGTCCCGCCTGCAGGGGGTCGAGTCGGCGACGACGGTCAGGCGCCGGGAGGGCAGGACGCTCCTGACGGACGGCCCCTTCCTCGACAGCAAGGAGTACCTGGGGGGCCTGGTCATCGTCGACACCGAGGATCTCGACGGAGCGCTCGCGATCGCGGCGGAGCTGCAGGAGCTGCGACCGGACGTCGCCATCGAGGTGCGACCGGTGCTCGAAGCGCTGTAGCGCCGTGGCGATCGATGAGGTCTTCCGGGAGCAGTGGGGCCGGGTGTTGGCGACGCTCGTGGGGATGCTCGGCGACATCGAGCTCGCTGAAGAGGCTGCGCAGGAGGCGTTCGTGACCGCCGCGGAACGCTGGCCCCGCGAAGGGGAGCCGGCGAGCCCGACGGGATGGCTGATCGCGACCGCTCGCAACCGCGCGATCGACCGCATCCGACGCCAGAACGCGATGGCGCGCAAAACCGAGCAGCTGGGCCGCGAGCTCGCCGACACGCCGGAGGAGACGATGAGCGAGACGACCGTGTTCCCCGATGAGCGCCTCGAGCTCATCTTCACCTGCTGCCATCCGGCGCTCGGGCTCGACGCCCAGGTCGCGCTGACGCTGCGCGCGCTCGGCGGGCTGTCGACCGAGGAGATCGCGCGCGCCTTCCTGGTCCCGTTCGAGACGATGAGCAAGCGGCTCACGCGGGCCAGGCACAAGGTCCGCGACGCGGGGATCCCGTTCGCGGTCCCCCCTGGCCACCAACTGCCGGAGCGGCTCGACGCCGTCCTCGCGGTCGTCTACCTGATCTTCAACGAAGGCTGGGGCGCCGGCCGCGTCGACCTGGCCAGGGAGGCGATCCGTCTCGGGCGCGCGCTCGCCGCGCTGATGCCCGACGAATCCGAGGTGCTCGCCCTGCTGGCGCTGATGGTGCTGAACGACGCGCGCCGGCCTGCGCGCGTGCGCGATGGCGAGATCGTCCTGCTCGACGAGCAGGACCGCTCGCTGTGGGACGAGCAGCAGCTCGCAGAAGGTCGGCGGCTGCTCGAGCGCGCGGTCGCCCTCCGCGGTGGGGGCCCGTATTTCGTGCAGGCGGCGATCGCCGACCTCCATCTGGGACAGCCACGCGACTGGGAGCAGATCGCGGCGCTCTACGGCGTGCTCGCGGGTATGACCGGCTCGCCGGTCGTGGAGCTGAACCGCGCCGTCGCGGTGGCGGAGGTGGACGGCCCCGCGGCAGCGCTCACGCTCGTGGACGGTCTGCCACTCGCGGATTACCGCTACTTCCACTCGACGCGCGCCGACCTGCTGCGGCGCCTGGGACGTGATGCCGAAGCGCGGCAGGCCTACGTACGAGCGCTCGAGCTCGCGCAAACGGATCCGGAGCGGCGCTTCCTCGAGGGCCGGCTCGCTGAGTTGCGGCCACCCGCGAGCGGGTGAGATCGCGGGTCGCCCTCGCCTCGAGATTCACGTCTGCTCGTGCGCTCGCACCTTCGGCACGATCAGGACCGGTCGCCCGCCGTGGGCGAGCACCGCCGCCGAGACGCTCCCGAGCAGCGTCGACTTGACGATCCCGCGCCCTCGCCGCCCGCAGACCACCAAGCGGGCGTCGAGCTCGTCGGCGACGTCGATGATCGTTCGCGCCGCACCCTCCATCGCCTCCTCGACCCGGGCGGTCGTCTCGTATCCGAGCTCGCGGCCGCGCGCCGCTGCCTCCTCCGCGGCCTGCCACGCCGACCTCGCCTCGTCGGCATCGAATTGCCGCTCGTCGCCGAAGCCGACGGCGAAGCCCCCGGCCTGGGCGAGCAACGCGGCCGCCGTCTGCCAAACCGTCAACACGACCCCCGGAGCGGGGCGCGCGATCAGCCGCGCGGCCGCGGCCATCGCGGCGGCCGAATCCTCCGATCCGTCGTAGCAGAACAACACGGGTCCGGGCACGGGACCTCCTCGGTAGCAGGGCGAAGTGGGCACGCGGATCGTAATCGGGCTCCGCGGAGGCCGCCCTGGAGCCGCCGACACGCGCGAGGTGGCATCGGCGGGTGCACAGGAGTACGGTCGGCGGGGTGAGCTCTGCACCTGCCGCGGGAAGCTCCGAATCGGTCAACCGCTGGGCCGTGCTCGCTCTGCTCGGCGTGGCGCAACTGATGGTCGTCCTCGATGCGACCATCGTCAACATCGCGCTCCCGTCGGCGCAGCGGGCGCTGGGCTTCTCCACCGACAACCGCCAGTGGGTCGTAACCGCCTACGCCCTCGCCTTCGGCAGCCTCTTGCTGCTGGGGGGCAAGCTCGGCGATCTGTTCGGCCGCAAGTGGACGTTCATCGCCGGGCTGATCGGTTTCGCGGTCGCTTCGGGGATCGGAGGGCTGGCCCAGTCGTTCGGGACGCTCGTCGCCGCACGGGCGTTGCAGGGCGCGTTCGGGGCGCTGCTCGCGCCGTCCGCGTTGTCGCTGCTGACGGTCACCTTCGCCGGCTCTCCTGATCGTGCGAAGGCCTTTGGCATCTTCGGGGCGATCGCCGGCGGGGGCGCCTCGGTCGGGCTCGTCCTCGGCGGCGTGCTCACGCAAACGCTGTCGTGGAGGTGGTGCCTGTACGTCAACCTGCTGATCGCGGTGCCCACCGTGTTCGTTGCGCTGAGGCTGCTGCAGAACCACCGTCCCGAGGGCCGCGCCAGGATCGACGTCCCCGGCGTCCTGCTCGCCTGCGGGGGCCTGTTCGCCCTCGTCTACGGCTTCTCGAACGCCGAGACCCACTCCTGGACGGACCCGGCGACGATCGTCGCGCTCGCCGCCAGCGTCGTCCTGCTCGCCTCCTTCGTGGCGGTCGAGCGCGTCACGAGCGATCCCCTGCTTCCGCTGCACATCGTGCGCGACCGCGGCCGCGGCGGCGCGTACATCTCGATCGCCCTCGCGGGCGCCGGGATCTTCGCCGTGTTCCTCTTCTTGACCTACTACATGCAGGAGAACCTCGGCTTCTCGCCGATCAAGACGGGTCTAGCGTTCCTGCCGCTCACCGCCGTCCTCGTCGTGACCTCCACGACGGTGCAGACCAAGGTGATCTACCGCACGGGCGCCAAGCCACTGGTCGCCGTGGGGATGGCGCTCGGGGTGATCGCGATGCTGCTCCTGACCCGCCTCTCGCCAGGCGCCTCCTACGCGAGCCACGTTCTGCCCTCGCTGCTCATCGTCGGTGTCGGCATGGGCTGCATCTTCGCGCCCTCTTTCAGCACCGCGACGCTCGGAGTGGACGCCTCTGAGGCTGGCGTCGCCTCGGCGATGGTGAACACCTCCCAGCAGGTAGGAGGCTCGGTTGGAACGGCGCTGCTCAGCACGTTGTTCGCGAGCTCGGTCGCCTCGTATACCGCCAGCCACGTCCGTGCTCCCGGGCTCCTCGACGCGGCGACCATCCACGGCTACACCACCGCGTTCGCGGTGGCCGCAGGGATATTCGGCCTCGGGCTCCTGCTGGCTCTGCTGATCCTTCCGTCCAAAGCCCCGGCAGGCGTCTCGGTGCCGACGCCCGCACCGGCCGCTGAGGGGGCGCCGGCGCCGGCATCCGACGGGGTGGCGGCGGTGGCATCCGACGGGGTGCCGCCGGTGGCATTGGACGGGGTGCCGGCGACGGCATTTGGCGGCGCGCCTGGCGCGGCGCGTGCCAGCGCAGCGGAGACCCCGATCTTGGTCACGGGGCCCTGCTGCCACTTCGCCGTGACGGTGCACACCGTCGTCGTGGTTCGCGCCCGTCCGCGGGGAGACGAGGGGAGCCCATCCGCCGGTGCGGCTGCAGACGCAGCGGCGGACCGGACACCGACAGTGCGAGGTTGACTCGGGAGCCCGCCACCGCCGAGCGCCTATAGGCTTGGCGCTTCTCGCTACCCCGGGGGGACGGATGGTCGAAGCGCTCAGCGTCGTTGCCGCGGTCGCCGTCGCCGTACAGGCGGGGGCCCTGGTGGCTCTTCACGTCCTTCCCACCGGCTACAGCCCCGTCCGCGACGCCGTGAGCGACTACGGCGTCGGCCGTTACCGGGGCGTCTACTGGCTCCAGCTCGTTGCGGGCGCGGCCGCCGGGATCGCGCTCGCGATCGCGCTCGCCGAATCGCATCCCTCGAAGCCCACCCTCGCGGTGGTGATGCTGCTCGTGTCGGCACTCGCCCGCCTGGTGCTGCTGGCGTTCCCGACCGACCAGGGGGGCAGCCGCTTCGAAACCGTGACGGGGACGGTTCACATGGTCCTGGCCGTGACCATCTTCGCCTCGCTGATCATCGCCGCCTCGGAACTCAGCGGGACGCTGGGCGATGATCCGGCATGGCACGGCGTCAAGGGGCTCGTCGAAGTCCTCCCGTGGGTGATGACCGTAAGTGCCGTCGGCATCCTCGTCGCACTCCGGGCCCCGCGGCTGAAGCTGATCTCCGGGCTGATCGAGCGCCTCTTCTACATCTCCTCGATCGCGTGGTTCCTCGTCGTCGCAATCGAGCTTGCCAAAATCGGGACCTGATCGGACCGGATGGCGATGAGGTACCGCACCACGGCAAGCAGCGCGTAGACGGCGCAACGATGCACCGGAGATCCCGCGGACTTCGCGGGCGCCGTGTGGCACAGCTCGCGACGAGGTCTGCGGTGCTGTCGATTTCGGTACCTCGCCGTTCGTAGTGATGATGAAGGTCGGCCGTTTCGAGGCCAACCGCGACCGAGAGGAGCAACAGCAATGAAGCAGTACATGCTTTCCGTCCATGGCGTCGAGGGCGCGCCGGCGCCCTCGACGGAGACGATGCAGAAGATGTACGAGGACGTCGGTGCGTTCAACGCCCAGCTACAGGCCGATGGGGCTTGGGTGTTCGGGGGCGGCCTGCACCCGGCCGACACGGCTAGCGTCGTCAACTACAACGACGGCGAGCTGCTCACCACCGACGGTCCGTTCGCCGAGACCAAGGAGCATCTCGGCGGCTTCTGGGTGATCAGGGCAGTCGACCTGGACAGCGCCCTGAAGCTGGCCGCCGCTGCCTCCGAGGCCTGCCAGTCCCCCGTCGAGGTACGGCCGTTCCAGGATGAGCCTGAGTGACGGAGCTCGCCGCGATCGAGCGCACGTTCCGCCGGGAGCACGGTCGCTGCCTGGCCGCCCTGATCCGCTTCCTCGGCGACATCGACCTCGCCGAGGAAGCGCTCCAGGATGCGTTCGCAATCGCCGTCGAGCGCTGGCCGCGCACGGGGACGCCGCCCAACCCGGGTGCGTGGATCACCACCACCGCCCGCAACCGCGCGATCGACCGGCTCCGCCGCGAGGCCAGTCGCGATGACCGACAAGCCCGAGCCGAAGCGATGCGTATGCCCCCGCCGTCGGGGCAGGAGCACGAGGGGATCGTGGACGACGAGCGCCTGAGCCTGATCTTCACGTGTTGCCATCCTGCGCTCGGACGGCCGGCACAGGTGGCGCTGACGTTGAGGCTGCTTGGCGGGCTCGACACGGCCCAGATCGGGCGCGCGTTCATCGTTCCCGAGGCGACGGTCGCGCAGCGGATCGTGCGGGCCAAGCGCAAGATCCGTGACGCCGGGATCCCCTACCGCGTGCCCAGCGACGCGGAGCTCCCCGACAGGCTGCGTCCGGTGCTCGCCGTCATCTACCTGATTTTCAACGAGGGCCACACGGCCTCCGACGCAGAGGCGGTGACGCGCGACGAGCTCTCCCTCGAGGCGATCCGCCTCGCCCGCGTCCTCGCCGAGCTGATGCCAGACGAGCCCGAGGTGCTCGGCCTGCTTGCCCTGCTGCTCCTCAGCCATGCCCGCCGCGACGCCCGGACGACGGCCGCCGGCGAGCTCGTCCTGCTGGGCGAGCAGGACCGCTCGCTGTGGGACGCCACGCTGATCGAGCAGGGCCGCGGCCTCCTACGGCGCTGTCTGCGCCTGCGCCAGCCGGGGCCCTACCAGCTGCAGGCGGCCATCAACGCCGTGCACACCGAGGCTCCCAGCGCCCAAGCCACCGACTGGCGTCGGATACTCGCCCTCTACGACCAGCTGTTTGCACTCACGCCGACGGCGGTCCTCGCCCTGAATCGCGCTGTCGCCCTCGCCGAGGTCGCAGGTCCGGCGGCGGCTCTGGCCGAGGTGGAACGTCTCGACCTCGACCGCTACCACCTGTTCCACGCGACCCGCGCCAACCTGCTCGAACGTGCCGGCCGGCCCGCGGAGGCAGCCGCCGCCTACACCGCCGCACTGGCGCTCGCGAGCAATCCGGCCGAGCGTTCCCTGCTCGAGCGCCGGCGGCACGCCGCAAGCACCACCGCCGACATGCGGGCGTAGGTCAGCCGTCCGTCGCGGCGAGCTCCGCCAGCCGTCTCATCGATGCCCGGATCGCCTCCCGCTGGCTGTCGAGGCGCTGCGCCTCGGCCGCGGGGATCTCGACGTCCACCGTGATCTTCGTGCCACCCCCCTCGACGGGCTCCAGGCGCCACTCGAAGCGCAGGTCGGAGACCAGGCAGGAGACCGTCACCCGCTGCTCCTCTCGTGCGGTGTCGAGCACCTGGGCCATCGGGAAGTCCGGATAGCCCTCCGGGTACATCGTGTACCCGCCCTCACCCTCGACGTCCACCGTGCCCACGCCGGCCCACCAGTCGGGAAAGCGGGCCGGATCGTAGAGCAGCTTCCAGATCTCCTCGGGTTGGGCTGCCGAAGTCGCGCTGTCACGAAACGATGGCATCGGCTGCTCCTCTCGCCGTCGATGTCTCGATATCCGCGAGCTCGGCACGCGCACGCGCGAGCTCCCGCTCCGGCTCGACCAACCCGACGACCGGTCGGCCGAGGTCGGCCAGTACCGCGGTCATGTTCTCGGCCGGCCGGTTGCGCGCAAGCAGCCGCTCCCAGCCTGCGATCGCCTCCTGCAGGCTCCGTCGCGCGTCCGGCCGTTCTTCGCGCGCGAGCGCGATCAGGCCCTGGACCCGCGCGAGCCGCGGCACGAGCGCGTCCGGGAAGTCGCTCGCGCGGACCGGCTCGAGCACCGTTGCCCTGACCTGGTCGTCTGCCTCGCCGGGCTCCCCGCTTGCTGCGAGGGCTTCCGCGAGCGCCAGCCGCGTGAGCGGACGGCTGATCGGGGCGCCGTCCACCAGGGACGCGCCGAGCAGGGTGGCGGCGAGGCACGGATCGCCCTCCTGCATGGCGATCAGTCCGCGATCGTGGCTGGCCATCGCCACCAGCTCCGGCTGCCCGAGTCGCTCCGCGAGCGCCCGCTCGGCATCGGCGGCGTCGCAGGCATCGGCGAGCCGGCCGAGACGCCGGAGCACGAACGACCGCGCTGCCAGCATGTGGACCTCGATCGCCTGCAGGCCCTGGCCGCTCAACGCGGACATGCCCCGGTCGAGAAACTCGAGCGCCCGCTCGTGCTCGCCGCTGGCGGTCGCCGCCCCGGCCGCGTTCGCCCAACATCCGTAGGCCATGTCGGGACGGCCCGCACGGGCGATCGCCTCGCCCGCCGCGATCGACGGCCCGTATGACTCGACGAAGCGACCCCGTCGCATCAATGCCAGCGCCCGCGCGTGGGCGACGTCGTAGGTCCGCAGGTCATCCTGTCCCGCCTGCTCGGAGCCGAGCTCCGCGAGCAGCCGCTCGGCCTCCTCGACGCTCCCGGCGACCGCCTCCGCCCAGGCCAGCGCGGCGAGCGCCTCGCTGCGCTCGCGGGCGGCCGCCTGGCCGGCCCCTTCGAGCAGCTCGAGCGCCGCGCGGGCACTTTCGAGCACGGCGCGGGGGACACAGATAGGACCGTGGTAGGCGCGGCCCCGCTGCAGCCACGCGCGCGCGTGGGGGAGGGGCGCTCCCTGCTCGAGCAGCGCGAGCGCCCGGGCGAACGCATCCTCGGCCCGCTCCCGCTCACCACGCCACGCCTCCACTTCGCCCAGCTCGAGCCACAGGTCGGATCGCGCGGGGGCGATCGCGAGCGCCTCGCCGAGATAGTCGACCGCCTGCTCCAACGCTGCGACCATCCGGGCGTCGGCGGCGGCGCGCGCGAGTTGGGGGACGGCGTCGACGTCGGCGCCACCCATGCGCAGCTGGCGGGCGACCTCCGCCGGGCGCGGAACGGCTCCCGCGCGCTCGCTGTCGAGCAGCGCTTCTGCCCAGCGCTTGTGCAGGCCACGGCGTCGCGGCTCGGCGATCTCCTCGTAGACCGCCTCCCGAAGCAGAGCATGGTGAAAGCCGATGCGCCCGGCGCTCGAGACGAGCAGGCCGCTCTGAAGTGCCTGTGTGGCCGATTCGGCCGGGTCCGACATCGCCAGCTCGTCGAGCTCGATCGGCTCGAGCGGCCGTGCCGCCACGGCTGCGATCTCGACGAGCGCCCGCGGCTCGCCGGCGAGCGGCGCAAGCGTCGCCCGCACACCCCCGCGCAGGCTTGGCGCGACCGTGTCGTGTCCCCGCCCGAGGGCCTTGGCGGTCTCGATCGCCAGCAGCGGGTTGCCCTCGGCACGCTCGACGACGCGGTCGATATCGGCCGCATCGAGGCCGGCCGCCGCGCGCGCGAGTGCGGCCACGGGCGCGGCGGCGAGCGGCCCGAGATCGAGCTCGCACGCAAGCAGGCCGCGGGACCGGAGGGCGTGCTCGAGCCGATCCGCGTCGCTGTTCGGCGGTAGCTCGCGACGCGTGGCGAGCAGCATCACCGGCAGGCCGGCGACCCGCCGGGTCGCGTATGCCGCCAGCTCGAGGCTGGGACCGTCGGCGCTGTGAAGGTCCTCCAGAACCAGCAGCAGGGGCTGCTCGCGGGCAGCCCAGCCGAGCAGCGCCACGACGGCCTCGAACAGCCTCGTCCGCTGCAGGTCCGGGGTCACCGTGACGCTCCGCGTGCCGGCGCGCGCGAAGTGAGCCGGCAGCCCCGCGCTCAGCACGGCCAGATCCTCGGGCCAGGTCGCATCGGGCGGCGGCGCCGGCAGCGAGGGGAGGAGCTCGCGAATCAGCTCCGCCCAAAGGCTCAAGGGCGCGCTGCCGCCGAGATCCAGGGCGGCGCAGGCGGCGGTTCGCGCCCCGGATGCGCTCGCCCGGGAACGCAGCTCGCTCGCCAGCCTGGTCTTGCCGATCCCGGCCTCGCCCCGGATCACGGCAGTCGCGCCGGCGCCCCCGGCCGCCGCCCACCAGACCCGCTCGAGCTCGCCGAGCTCGCGGTCGCGGCCGATCAACGAGGGCCGCTCGGGCGGCGTCGGCGCGTCCGCCTGCGATCGGGCGGGCGCCTCGGCGCGAAGCACCTCGACGACCTCGCGCGTCCGCGCCGAGGGCGCCACGCCGAGCTCTCGCCGCAGCCGCTCCGTCATCGCCCGATAGGTCCGGATCGCCCCCGCCCGATCGCCGGCGGCGCCCAGCCGCACGATCAGTCGCCTGTGGGCCTCCTCGTCGAACGGGTCGCAGTCGACCTGGCGGCGGGTCAGCTCGATCGCCTCACGCTCCTGGCCGCTGTCATCGCAGGCACGAGCGAGCTCCTCCAAGAGCTCGATCACCCGCTCACGGTGGCGCTCGCGGGCGTGGAGGGCCCACTCGTCCTGGAGGCCTTCGAGCAGCTCACCGCGACAGAGCTCGAGCGCCCGCTCGGGTGCGCGTCCGGCAAGCTGCTCGAACTCGCGGACGTCGACCCAGAGCTGCTGCTCTCGCAGGCTGACGCGATCACGCTCGACGAGGAGGCAGTCGCCGAGCTGGCGGCGCAGCGCCCACAGCGCGCTGCGCAGGCTCGCTCGTGCGCTCTGGTCGAGCACGTCAGGCCAGAACCGCGCGGCGAGCTCGGCCCGCGGAACCGGCCGCGGCGCCAAGGCGAGGTAGGCGAAAACGGCCCACGGCCGCTGTGAGGGCGGCGATTCGATCGCCCCCCCGTCCAGTTCCACGTCGAGCCCCCCGAACAGGCGTGCCCGCAGCACGATGTCAAGGGTACCGCGGCAGCGCCTTGACGGTGATTTGACGGCGAGCACACGGCACGGTGCCAACCTCGCCCGCAGACGGCAGACGAACCACTGACAAAGGAGAACACGATGAGCAGCCCTAGCACGACAAGCCCCGCCACCAACTTCGATCTCGGCCGCTTCACCCGCGCGGTGGAGGAGCGGGACGCCGCGACCCAGCTGTCGATGTACGGACCCGGCGCAACGGTCACGATCGCTGACCGGATCTCCCAGCCCGCTGCTCCGCGCGTGCTGCGCTCGCGTGAGCAGATCAAAGACTGGATCGAGGACGTCTGCGCACGCGACATGACCCACTCGGTGAAGCACAGCGTCAAGGACGACGCCGGCGCCGCCTACACGCTCGCGTGTCGCTACGCGGACGGCACGAACGTGCTGTGCGCGACGGTGATCGAGCTCGAGAACGACGCGATCTCGAACCAGACGGTCGTCCAGGTGTGGGACGAGCAGTAGCACACGACCGCCCTATCGAGATTCGAGCATAGGAGGACAGCAGACATGTCGAGCACCACCCTGACAATCGATCAGGACGCGTTGGACGCGTTCATGGGCCGCTTCGTCGGCGACCTCGGCGCTGCGATGAGCGCCGCGTTGGTCGTGATCGGCGATCGGCTCGGTCTCTACCGTGCGATGGCCGATGGCGAGCCGGTCACCCCCGAGCAGCTCGCAGAGCGCACTGCAACCGATTCACGCTACGTTCGCGAGTGGCTGTCCAACCAGGCCGCCGGGGGGTACGTGAGCTATGACCCCGCCACGGAGGCCTTCCACCTCACGCCGGAGCAGTCACTCGCCCTCGCCCAGGAGGGCAGCCCGGCGTTCGTGCCGGGCGCGTTCTACCTGGCGACGGCGCTGATCAAGGACGAGCCGAAGATCACCGAGGCGTTTCGCAGCGGCGACGGCGTCGGATGGCACGAGCACAACCACGACCTGTTCGCGGGCACGGAGCGGTTCTTCCGCCCGGGCTACGCGGCGAACCTGGTCAGCGACTGGATCCCGGCGCTCGACGGCGTCCAGTCGAAGCTCGAGGCGGGGGCGCTGGTCGCCGACGTCGGCTGCGGTCACGGCGCCTCGACCCTGATCATGGCCCGGGCCTACCCGCGCTCGGAGTTCGTCGGCTTCGACTACCACGACGCGTCGGTCGAGCACGCGCGGACCGCGGCCGAGCAGGCCGGACTCGCGGATCGCGTCAGCTTCGAGGTCTCGACCGCGAAGGAGTACCCCGGCAGCGGCTTCGACCTGGTCGCGGTGTTCGATTGCCTGCACGACATGGGGGACCCCGTCGGCGCGTCCGCTCACGTGCTCGAGACGCTCAACGACGACGGCACGTGGATGATCGTCGAGCCCTTTGCCGGTGACAGGCTCGAGGAGAACCTGAACCCGGTCGGGCGTGTGTTCTACGGCGCGTCGACGCTCGTCTGCACGCCGGCCTCGCGCGACCAGGAGGTCGGCCTCGCGCTCGGCGCGCAGGCCGGGGAGGCGAGGCTGCGAGACGTTGTCACCGCGGGCGGATTCAGCAGCTTGCGCCGTGCGGCCGAGACGCCGTTCAACATCGTCCTCGAAGCGAGGCCGTGAACGGCGGCCCGGAGGGCGCCGCGGCCGCATCACGCCGCGGCGCTCCCCGGCCTACGCAGCGGGCCCGGTCATCGCCGCGGGTCTTACGCTTGGGCCATGTCGCTCGCCGTCGAGGACCGCAATCGCCGCATGCTCCGCAGCCGCGACGCCATGGACCGTGCGTTCGCGCACCCGCTCGACGTCCCCGCCCTCGCCCGTGTCGCCCACGTCTCGCCGGCGCACTTCAGCCGCGAGTTCCGGGCGACGTTCGGCGAGACACCCCATCGCTACCTGCAGCGCCGGCGCGTAGAGCGGGCGATGGAGCTGTTGCGTGAGACGGCTCGTCCGGTGACCGAGATCTGCTTCGACGTCGGCTTCAACAGCCTCGGGACGTTCAGCCGCACGTTCCGCGCCGTCGTCGGCGAGCCGCCGTCCGCCTATCGCACCCGCTTCGCCGCCCGCGACGCGCCGCGGGTGCCGGCCTGCTGGGCGATGGCGTGGACTCGCCCCGCCGGCTAGCGAGAGAGCAGGTTCGGAGAAGCCGGGAGTGCGCTCGTGGTCTAGCGTGGCGACCATGCTCAAACGAATCAGCCACACCTTCATGCACGTCCTCGACCAGGACGAGGCGCTCGACTTCTACGTCGGCAAGCTCGGCATGGTCCTCCACACCGACGCCGACCTCGGACCGATGCGCTTCCTGACCGTGAACTTCCCCGACCAACCCGACGTCCAGCTGGTCCTGATGGCCCCGGCGCCGCCGGCGTACGATGACGCCACCGCCGCACACATCCGTGAGCTCGTGGCGAAGGGAGCCGCCGGCGGCGGCTTGATCTTCGAGACCGACGACTGCCACGGCACCTACGAGCAGCTCCGTTCCGCGGGCGTCGAGTTCACCCAGGAGCCGACGGAGCGCTTCTATGGCACCGACTGCGCCCTGCGCGACCCCTCCGGCAACCCGATCCGCTTCACCCAGCCACCGGACGGCCCGATCGTGGTCCCCGCGGCCGAGGAGATCGGGGCACGGCACTCCTCCTGACCCTCACCTCGGTCCAGGCTCGCGAGCGGGGCGGGTCGTTGGGCGGCGGCGCCTGCCGGGCGGCCCACGCGCCGGCGGGCGCCGGCGGGCGCCTTATACGCTGCCGTGGAGGATGACCGCGGAGGACCACCCGGCCGACCCAGCCGCGGGCGGGGCGCCCGAGCAGCACGACGGGGCGCCGGAGCAGCACGCGGCGGCGCCCGAGCAACGGGGCGGGGCGCCCGGCCGCGACGGCGGCGGGGCGCAGGAGCCCTACGCGGGCGCCCCCAACCCCGAGGCGACGGTCCCGAAACTCGACGCTGGCCAACTCGAGGTCCTGCGCGAGGTGGGGCACGAGTGGGACCGCACCTGCGGCGATCCGGCGGTGTGGCACGGGGCGCTCCCGGTCGATCCGGACCTCGGCAGCTATCCCGCCCCCAACGAGATCCGCCCGAGCCGGTTCGGGCGCTTCGTGCCGGTCGCCGGGGAGCACGGCCGGCTGCCGACGATCGAGGCCAGCACCGCGGCGGAGACACCGAACTCCGCGGCCGGGCGCTTCGGCCACCGGCTCGAGCGCATCGTGATCGGACCGCCGCTGAGCGCCACGGCGATCGCGCGCGAGCGGATGCGCAAGCTGGTCGCCCTGCCCGTGCTCTCGGCGGACGCGTTGTCCTCGGTCGCCTACGGACCGGAAGCGATGCTGGCGGTGCTCGTCCTCGCCGGGACGGCCGGGCTGAAATACTCGCTCCCGATCGCCGGGGCGATCGTTTTCCTGATGCTCGCCGTGGGGGTGTCCTATCGCCAGACGATCCGGGCCTATCCCCACGGTGGCGGCTCATACATCGTCGCCAGCGACAACCTCGGACGCATCCCGGGCCTTGTTGCCGCGGCGGGGCTGATGACGGACTACATCCTCACGGTGGCCGTCTCCGTCGCCTCCGGCGTCGCCGCGGTCACCTCCGCGATCCCTTCGCTGTCGTCCGCCGCCGTGCCGATCGGGCTGGCTGCGATCGCAGTGCTGCTGGCCGGGAACCTGCGCGGCGTGCGCCAGGCGGGCGCGCTGTTCGCCGCGCCGACCTACGCGTTCATCGCCGCGATGTTCGTGCTCGTGATCGTCGGCCTCAGCGATGCCGCGGGGCGCAACTTCCACCCCGTCCCGACGCCGGCGCTGACCGCGACCGAGGGCGTGAGCATGCTGCTCGTGCTGCGGGCATTCGCGTCGGGGTCGACCGCGATGACAGGCATCGAGGCGATCTCCAACGCGGTGCCCGCGTTCAAGCCCGTCGAGTGGCGAAACGCGCGCACGACCCTCACGTGGATGGTCTCCCTGCTGATCCTGCTGTTCGCCGGCACGATCGCGATCGTCCACCTCGACGGGGTCGTCCCGAATGCGTCCGAGACCGTGCTCTCCCAGCTCGCCCACCGCAGCTTCGGCGCCGGTGCCATGTACGCGATCACGCAGGCCGCGACCGCCGCGATCCTGTTGCTGGCGGCGAACACCGCCTACAACGACTTCCCCCGCGTCCTTTACCTGCTCGCCCGCGACAACCAGGCGCCGCGGCTGTTCCTGCGGATCGGCGACCGGCTCTCGTTCAGCAACGGGATCATCGCGCTCGGCCTCGTGGCCGGCCTGATCTACGCCGGCTTCAACGGCAAGACCGAATCGCTGATCCCGCTCTACGCCGTCGGCGTGTTCCTCGCGTTCGCCCTCTCGCAGACCGGCATGGTCGTGCACTGGTGGCGTCTGCGGGACGCCAACTGGCGGCGGAGCATGTTCTACAACGGGGTGGGGGCGTTCCTGTCGGCGATCGTGTTCATCACGGCCGGGATCACGAAGTTCACCGCCGGAGCGTGGGTGGCTGTGCTCGCCGTCGGACTGCTCGTCCTCGCTGCCCAGCGGATCCACCGGCATTACAGCCTCGTCGCCGAAGCGGTGAAGCTGCATCCCCACGCGATCGAGGTGCCCGGCGGGACGTTCACGCCGAGCGGGAACGGCCGGGCCGAGCCGCAGCACGGGCTTCTCGGCGACACCGAGCCGCCGAGCTTCGAGATCGAGGAGAGCCCGCAGGAGATCCGCCACCTGACGGTCGTGCCGATCTCGGCGCTCGACCTGCCCAGCATGCGCGCCCTCGCCTACGCGGCCTCCCTGCAGCAACCGGTCCTCGCCCTGCACATCAGCCCCACGGAGGCAGAGGCCGAACGCTTCCGTGGCTACTGGCACACCTGGGGCGATCACCTCCCGCTCGTCGTCGTGGTCTCCCCCCACCGGGCGGTCGTGGCACCGATGGTCAACTACGTCGGGGCCCTCCACGCGGAGCGACCCGACCTGACCCTGACCGTCATCCTCCCCGAGATCGTCGTCCGCCGGGCGTGGCAGCGGATCCTCCACAACCAGACCGCGTCCCGGCTGCGCAGGGCGCTGCGCCCGCTGCCGAAGATCGTCGTCACGACCGTCCCCTTCCACCTCGGCCGGTAGCCGCGCGCGCGGGCCGGATCGATCCCCGCCCGGTCGGGAGCGCCAGGACCGTGGGTCGCGGACCTAGTGTGCGAAGGCGCTCGCCTTGGCGGGATCGCGCGCCGGCAGCGGCGCGTCGAGGGCCTCGAGGAAGGACGTCGCGGCGCGCAGGTCGCCGAGGAAGAGGTCCGCCATGTCGTGGTTCATGCCCGAGCGCACGACGATCCGCAGCACCGCGAGGTCCTGCCGGTTCTCGGGGAACGTGTAGGCCGGCACCTGCCAACCCCGCTCGCGGAGCTGCCCCGAGACGTCGTAGACCGTGTAGTTGACGACCTCGTCCTTGAGCGTGAACGCGAACACCGGCAGCTCGCTGCCGTCGGTGAGGCACTCGTATGGGCCCAGCGTCCCGATTTCCTCCGAGAGGTACATCGCGACCGACTGCGAGCGCCGCTGCACTTTCGTGTAGCCGACCCTGCCGAGGTGCAGGAACATGTAGTACTGGGCCACGACCTCGCTGCCCGGGCGGGAGAAGTTCAGCGCGAAGGTCGGCATCTCGCCCCCGAGGTAGTTGACCTCGAACACGAGGTCCCGGGGGAGCGCCTGCGCTTCGCGCCAGATCGCCCACCCGACGCCGGGGTAGACGAGGCCGTACTTGTGTCCCGAGGCGTTGATCGACTGGACGCGCGGTACGCGGAAATCCCACACGAGGTTCGGCTGCAGGAACGGCGCGATGAACCCGCCCGAGGCGGCGTCCACGTGGATCGGGACGTCGAGGCCCCTGTCCGCCTGCAGCGCGTCGAGCGCCTGCGCGATCTCCTCCACGGGCTCGTAGCTGCCGTCGAACGTCGATCCCAGGATCGCGACCACGCCGATCGTGTTCTCGTCGCACTGCGCGGCGGCCTCCTCGGCGCCGAGGTGCAGGCGATCGCCTTCAACCGGGACGATGCGCGTCTCGACGTCCCAGTAGCGGCAGAACTTCTCCCAGCAGACCTGGACGTTCGCGCCCATCACGAGGTTGGGGCGCTCGCTGGGCAGTCCCGCCGCTCGCATCCGCTCGCGCCAGCGCCACTTCAGCGCGAGCCCTCCGAGCATCGCCGCCTCGCTCGACCCCGTCGTCGAGCACCCCGTCGCCCCGACGCACTCGGGCGCGTTCCAAAGCGAGGCGATGATGTCCACGCAGCGGGCCTCGATGTCCGCCGTCTGGGGGTACTCGTCCTTGTCGATCATGTTCTTGTCGGCCGTCTCGGCCATCAGCCGCGCCGCCGGTCCGGGCATCCACGTGGTCACGAACGTCGCCAGGTTGAGCCGGGCGCTCCCGTCCAGCAGCAGCTCGGAGGTGATCAGATCGTGGGCGATCCCCGCCGCGATCGACTCCTCGCGCAGTTCGTGGCGGGGCGCGAAGATCTCCTCGGAGTCGTCGGGGTGGGGACGCCGGTGTTCTGGGTTGGTCGTGCGGGACAGGGCCACGCTGATCCTCCTGTTCGTGGAGTCGGCGCCGGGATGCAGCGACGCCCACAGCGGGCACCATGTTCGCACCCTCGTTGGCCGCGCGAGTTCCCGTTCGCGGACGCCGCCAGCCCTCCGCGCCGCTCGCGCCAGCGTCCGGGGGCGCGCGCGACGGCGGATTTCAGTAGCGTTGGCTCGGGCTGGCGGGTTCCAGCCGTCGGTTCGTCCTGAACGGATTGGAGGGGGCAGGGACGTGGAGTCGAGCGGGCGCGTGCGCGGGAGCACCTCGGCGCACAGGCGCGCGGGGAGCTCGTGCCTCGCCGTGCTGGGCGCGCTCGCGATCCTCTGCGCCGCGGCGACGAGCGCCGGCACGCCCGTCGCCGCAGCCAGCTCCGGCTCGCCGGGCCCCGCGCACGCGACCCCGGCCGCGCAATCGGCACGGGCGCCCGCGCGCGGCGCTGGCGCGCTGGCCCGCGCCCGCAGGATGCTCGACCGACGCGAGCGCAGGGCCCTCCGTGGTGCCCATCGCCGTCGTGGTCGCCGCTCGCCTGGAGCCCGCGAGGCGATCGTGGGCGGCGCCCTGACCTCGATCACCCAGGTTCCGTGGCAGGTGGCCGTGCTGTCCGAATTCGAAGAAGACGACGGCGAAATGAACGGGCTCCTCTGCGGCGGGTCGATCATCAGCCCCACCGAAGTCCTGACGGCGGCCCACTGCGTGCTCGAGCCGGGTACGCACACGCCGATCCCGGCTGGCGACCTCGTCGTCGTCGGCGGAGTCTCCGAACTGCCGCCGGACGAAGAGGAAGAAACGGTGCCACCGGCGCAGGGGCGGCTCCTGAGCGCCGTGCGGATCCATCCCTACTACGACCCGACCGGGCCTGCGGGAGGCGCCGACGACGTCGCGATGCTCGATCTCAGCGCGCCCTTGGAAATCACGGCCGAGGTGGCGCCGATCGCGCTGCCGGACTCCAGCGTCCCAGCGCCGGAGGGAAGCACCGCGACGATGTCGGGGTTCGGTCTGGAGAACCCGACCGCGGGGACGGTCGACGGCTTGCTGTACTCGCTGAGCACCTCGCTCGGATACAGCCGCGCGTGCGGCGGCGAAGCCGACGCGCTGTTCCTGTGCGCCAGCACACCCGCCGGCTCGGTCTGCAACGGCGACAGCGGCGGCGGCCTCGTGAGCTCCTCGGTGCCCACGTTGATCGGCGTCATCGACACGGCCGCTCTGGTCGGTGGGCAACCCTGCGTCCGCGGCGCCCTGAACGGCTTCGCCAGCCTCGCCGCGCCGGAGATCCGCGACTTCGTCGAGGGCTCGGAAGCGCCGCCGCCCGCGCCCCGCGGCGGCGGCGCCGTGATCCGCGGCATCGCCGTCGTCGGACACGCGCTCAGCTGCGAAGCGGGCAGCTGGAGCCATGAACCCACGATCACGTACGTGTTCACGTTCAACGGCCAGGTGCTGCAGTCCGGACCCTCGCCGACATACGTGCTCAGCGCCGCGGACATCGGCCGCACGATCGCCTGCGAAGTGCAGGCAACGACCCCCGGGGGCACCGGGGTCGGCCGCACGGGCGCGCTCGGGCAGGTCGAACCGGTGCCGGCCCCGAGCCCCCCGGGAGCTCCCGCGGCGCCGCCCGCAGGCGGATCCACCGGGCCCCGGGCTCCAACTGCACCTGCCGGCGGCACCCTGGGCACGAGCACGAGCTCTGTCGCCGCCGCCGAGATCAAGGCGCTGCTGCTCGGGGAGATCACACCAGCGCCCGGCTCGGCGAGGATCGCCACGCTGCTGCGCGCTGGTGCGCTCAAGCTCAGCTTCAGGGCACCCGAGGCGGGGACCGCGGTGATCCACTGGGCCGAGCTGCCGCCCGGAGCCCGGCTTGCGCGCAAGGCCGCGCCGAAGGCGGTCCTCGTCGCTTTGGGCGCCCTGCGGTTCCCGACGGCCGGCAGCGGGCAGATGAAGCTCAGGCTGACCCCAGCGGGGGCGCGCATGCTGCGGCACGCGAAGACCGTCAGGCTGACGGCGAAGGGCACGTTCTACCCCCGCGGCGGCTCGCCCGTCTCGGTCACGAGGACGTTCGTTCTGGCCCGATAGTCGTCCGGGTCGGTCAGTCCAGCACGACCACGATCTCCTGGCTGCGTCCGATCGCGCTCTGCACCTGGGGCTGGATCGGCGTCACCGTGGCCGGGCGCCCCGACAGCAGCCGAGCGACCCGGCCGGCCTCCGCGCGGGCCCCCGGCGGATACAGGACGAAGGCCCCGGGGCCGAGCTTGCTGTTGATGTTGCCGACCTCGCCCACCCGCACCCGGCCGGCGCGCAGGACGCCGGCCACGCGGCGGGCCGCACCGGGGGAGTCGCTGGCGTTGAAGACCGACACGGGCAGCCCGTAGCCGCTCCTCGCCGAGGCGCTGGGGCCGCTGGGACGGCTCGCCACATACGCCGCCGTCGCGACCGCCGCCGCGAGCAGCGCGCCCGCCGCGAGCGCACCTCCTCGCCAGCGCCGGCGAGCCCTGTAGATCGTGGGCCTGCCCTCGTCGTGCTCCCCCGGCGCCCCAACCGCCACCGCCGGCGGGGCGCCCGGCGCCGCGGCCTTTGCGCCCCCGATCCCGCCGTCCCCGCCGCGGCCGGCGGTGGGTAGCGGAGGAGGAAGCGGTGGCGGCGACTGCCCACCGGCGGCTGCCCCGCTCCCGGCACCCACGCCGACGGGCACACGCGGGGCGGCGGACACGGCGGCCCGCGCCACCGGAGCGACGGCCTCGACGGCCACCAGTCCCGAGGACGCCAGCAGCGGCCGCTGAAGCGACTCCATCTGCATCGCCGCCACGACCTGCTCGCGCAGCACGTTCACCTGACGCTGACGGCTGAGGAGCAGCACGCTCAGGGCCGCGACCACGCCGAGGCCGATCAGGCCGAGCACCGCACCGATCTGCTCCGGCGTGCCGGCGCCCGCCGTCGCGCGTGCCGGCAGCGCGAACGCGGCCGGGGGGGACGCACGGGTCGGCGTCGGCGCCCCCGGGATCGGGATCACCGGCGTCGTCTCCGCGGCGATCGCGAGCATCACCCGGGGCGAGAGGCTGTTCGCGAGCGTATTCTCGATCCAGTAGACGGCATTGCCTTCGTGCCAGGCGACCACGCGGATCTGTTCGCCGGAGTAGAAGAGTCCGTACATCCGCCTGCCGACCCGGACTTCCTGGGTGGGGTTGCCGAGCAGGGGGGGATTCGCCCACGTCGTCCCCTGCACGTCATAGAACTGGCCGAGCGGCCCTTGGGCGATCGAGATCACGTAGGCCGGGTGGACGCGTCCCGCGGGGTCGCGGATCGCGTAGACGCGCAGCAGGTCCGGCCCGGCGCCGGCGAACGCCTGTCGCGCACGCGGGTACTCGAGCGGGAACGGCAGCCGGGGCGACTGCGACCGTGCTTGGTCGAGCTCTTCGGAGGTCGTCGGCGTCAGGCCCAGCGACGGCGCCGGCGCGTGGTGACCGTGGTGGGTGCTGTGTGGAGGCACGCTTACGTGGTGGGTGTGGATCGACGACGTCGCCGACAGGAACGACTGCACCGATTCCTGGAGCTGCTGCGGTGTGGCCGTGTCGAACGTGGGGAGCAGGTTGACCTGGAAGTGGACCTGTCGCACGGGCTTGCCGGCCGAGGCCACGAGCAGCCGCAGGAGGTCGAGGACGGACCCGGTGCCGTGGAGGTCGGTTTCCACGGCCTTGCCGAAGATGTGCTCGAACTTTTCCCTGTTTTCGAACAGCGTCGCGCCGAACTGGGCCTTGACTTCGAGCAGGAAGCGCTGGTCGCGGGCATCGCGGTTCAGCGAGGTGTCTTCGTGACGGTTGGCGACGAATTCGAGCGCCTGCTCTCCGCACATGCGCTGGTAGCCGGGCTGCAGGTCGATTTCGAAGTACTGTTCGCCGCCC
Source organism: uncultured Solirubrobacteraceae bacterium (assembly GCA_963743505.1). GTDB lineage: Bacteria > Actinomycetota > Thermoleophilia > Solirubrobacterales > Solirubrobacteraceae > Palsa-744. The sequence goes on from CAVUPZ010000006.1 coordinate 893,952, forward strand.
GGTTCGTTGCGGTGGTAGTAGCGCCTGTCGACGGTCATGTAGACGCACCCCATTTCGTCGACCGCGCGCTTGAACTTCGGGAACGTGACGACGAACACGTGGTTGATCGGGATGCCGAGCACGCGCTCGATCGTCTTCGTCATCAGTTCGATCCCGCCGAAGGCGAGGGCGGCGTTGATGCGCGTCACCACGGGCGGAGCGCCGGGGGGATAGATCGGCACCTGCAGCTCCCGTGGAATCGACATCATCGCGATCGTCGGCTTGCTCGGGTCGACCCGCACCAGCAGCATCTCGTTGGAGTGCGGCAGGACGAACCCGCGCGGGTTGTGCTTCGGCGGCGGGCGCTGGTCGTTGCCGACCAACAGCAGCGTCTCGGGCGCCCCCGTGCTCGCCGCGGCGAGCACGTGCGGGGCGATCTTGATCGCCTTGTTCTGGCCGAGCGCATCGGCGATCTTGCCCACTTCGTTGAGAGCGAGGACCGCGCTCGCGCCGGCGGAGAGCAGCACGACGCCGACCGCAGCGATCAGGAATCGCTTCGTCATCCAGAGGCCGCGCCGGGGCGGCTCCGGCTTGTCTGGTTCGGCCGGCTGCGTGCTCATCGTCGTCAATGGTGGCGTCTGCGGCCGCTGGGGGCCGCAGGTCGCGAGGTCCGCGCTGCCACTCAGTCCCAATACGATGGCAGAGCACGCGGGCGAGACGAGAGGCGGGCACGATGAGCGCGGAGATCTGTAGCCACCTGGATCAGGTCACTGTCATGGATGTTCCCGCCAGGGCCGACGTGCCCGGCTGCGAGGAGTGCCTGAAGATCGGGGGGCGGTGGGTGCACCTGCGGGTCTGCCGCAGCTGCGGCAAGGTCGGCTGCTGCGACTCCTCCCCCAACCGCCACGCCAGCGGGCACGCGCGCGAGGCGGACCATCCGATCATGAGCTCGATCGAGCCGGGCGAGGACTGGTCCTGGTGCGTGATCGACGAGGTCGCCTTCGTGCTCGAGTAGCGTCGCCGCGCCCCCGCGGCGCCCCCGCGGCGCGCCCCGGGGGCCAGCTACGCTCACCTCGATGGCCCGCCAGCCTCCGTCCACGGTGGCCGAGATCCTGGACGCCCGCCAGGGCGAGGAGCTCGAGCTCAACGACCGCTTCCTGAACCCGCAGATGGGGCGGATCCTGCGTACGCTCGGGCTTCGACCGTGTCTGGGCAGGGGGTGAGGGCGCCCACCTGATCGACGCCGACGGCGAGCGCTATCTCGACCTGTTCGGCGGCTACGGCGTGTTCGCGATCGGGCGCAACCACCCCGAAGGCGATCGCCGCGATCCAGGAGGCGATGGCCGCGCGCACGGGCAACCTGCCCCAGCTCGGGGTGACGCTGCTCAGCGGGGTCCTCGCCGAGCAGCTGCTCGCGCGCGCCCCCGCGAGCGTGGCCGCGATGGTCCCCGCCAACAGCGGCACCGAGGCCGTCGAGGCGGCGATCAAGATCGCCCGCGCAGCCACCGGGCGCCCGCGGATCCTCTACGCCGAGCACGCCTTCCACGGTCTCACGCTCGGCTCGCTCTCGCTCAACGGCAACGACGAGTTCCGGGACGGCTTCGGGCCGCTGCTGCCCGGGCTGCGACGCGGTCGCCTTCGGCGACGCTCGACGCGCTCGAGCCGCGAGCTCGCGCGCGGAGACGTGGCGGCGTTCGTGGTCGAGCCCGTTCAGGGCAAGGGCGTGAACCTCCCCCCCGAGGGCTACCTGCGAGGCGGCCCAGCGCCTGTGCCGCGGGGCCGGGAGCGCTGTTCGTGTGCGACGAGGTCCAGACGGGCATCGGGCGCACGGGGCGCTTCCTCGCCCTCGAGCACTGGGGGCTCGAACCGGACATGATCTGCCTCGCCAAGGCGCTGTCGGGTGGCTTCGTGCCGATCGGCGCGGTGCTCGTGTCGCGATCGCGGCCTTCGACGCGCGTCTTCGACGGCATGGAGCGAGCGGTCCGCCACGGCTCGACGTTCGGCGGCAACGACCTGGCCGCCGCTGCCGCGCTGGCGACGCTGCGCGTGCTCGAGCGCGAGCAGCTGAGTCGCGCGCGCCGAGCGGCTCGGGGAGCTGCTGCTCGAGCTGACCACGCCGCTCGTCGAGCGCTACGAGGTCGTGCGCGAGGTCCGCGGGCTCGGGCTGATGTGGGCGATCGAGTTCGGCCCGCCGGCGGGCGCCAAGGCCCGCCGCCTGTGGGAGGCGGTCGAGCGTCGCCAGCCCGGGCTGTTCTCCCAGCTCGTGACGGTGCCCCTGTTCCACGAGCACCGCATCTTCTGCCAGGTGGCGGGGCACCACATGAACGTGATCAAGGCGCTGCCGGCGCTCGTGCATCGAGGAGGAGGAGATCCGCCGTTTCGCCGGCGCCCTCGAGCAGACGATCGCCGCCGCCGAGCGCTACCCGGCGGCGCTTGCACGCTTCGGCATGCAACGCCGGCCTGAGGGCCGCGGGCGTACGCCGCTAGCCTAGTCGGCCGTGCTCCAGACCAGAGATGACATTCGCAACGTCGCGATCGTCGCCCACGTCGACCACGGCAAGACGACGCTCGTCGACGCGATGCTGTGGCAGTCCGGCGCCTTTCGCGACGGCCAGGACGTCGCGACGCGCGTGCTCGACTCGATGGACCTCGAGCGCGAGAAGGGGATCACGATCCTCGCCAAGAACACCTCGCTGCGCTACGGAGGCGTGAAGCTGAACATCATCGACACGCCCGGCCACGCCGACTTCGGCGGCGAGGTCGAGCGCGGCCTGACGATGGTCGACGGCGTGCTGCTGCTCGTCGACGCCTCCGAGGGGCCGCTGCCGCAGACGCGCTTCGTGCTGCGCAAGGCGCTCGAGGCGCGCCTGCCCGTGATCCTCGTGGTCAACAAGGTCGACCGGCCGGACGCGCGCGTCGCCGAGGTCGTCGACGAGGTGTACGAGCTGTTCCTCGACCTCGACGCCGACGAGCACCAGATCGAGTTCCCGATCGTCTACTGCAACGCCAAGGCCGGGCATCGCCTCGCTCGCACTACGAGCCCGGCAAGCCGCTCGGAGGGCTCGAACCTCGCGCCGCTGCTGGACCTGCTGCTCGAGCGGATCCCGGCGCCGACGTACGACCCCGAGCACCCGCTGCAGGCGCTCGTCACGAACCTCGACGCCTCGCCGTACGTCGGGCCGCCTGGCGATCTGCCGCGTGCGGCAGCGGCACGATCCGCAAGGGCCAGCAGGTCGCCTGGTGCCGCGCCGACGGCACGATCGAGCGCGTCCAGGTCGCCGAGCTGTACGTGACCGACGCGCTCGACCGCGTCGACGCGGAGGAGGCCGGCCCGGGCGAGATCATCGCCGTCGCCGGAATCGCCGAGGTGACGATCGGCGAGACGCTCGCCGATCCCGACGACCCGCGGCCGCTGCCGGTGATCACGGTCGACGAGCCGGCGATGTCGATCACGATCGGCGTCAACACCTCGCCGCTGGCCGGCAAGGACGGGGACAAGCTCACCGCCCGCCAGATCAAGGCGCGCCTGGACCAGGAGCTCGTCGGCAACGTCTCGCTGCGCGTGAGCGAGACCGAGCGACCCGGACACCTACGAGGTCCAGGGACGCGGCGAGCTGCAGCTGGCGATGCTCGTCGAGATGATGCGCCGCGAGGGCTTCGAGCTGACGGTCGGGCAGCCGCACGTCGTCGAGCGCGAGATCGACGGCAAGCGCCACGAGCCCGTCGAGCGGCTGTCGGTCGACGTGCCCGAGGAGCACGTCGGCACGGTCACCCAGCTGCTCGCGGCGCGCAAGGGCCGCATGGAGCACATGACCAACCACGGCACCGGCTGGGTGCGGATGGAGTACCTCGTGCCCGCCCGCGGGCTGATCGGCTTCCGCACGGAGTTCCTGACCGAGACGCGCGGGACGGGGATCATGCACCACGTGTTCGACCGCTGGGAGCCGTGGGCCGGCGAGCTGCTGACGCGCACCACCGGCGCGCTCGTCGCCGACCGCCGCGGCGAGACGGTCACCTACTCGCTGATGACCCTGCAGGAGCGCGGCAGCGCTGTTCGTGGGCCCGGGCGAGGAGGTCTACGAAGGGATGATCATCGGCGAGAACGCCCGCTCGGAGGATCTCGACGTCAACCCCGTCGAAGGAGAAGCACCTCACGAACATGCGCTCCTCGACCGCCGACGTGCTCGTGCGGCTGGACGCCCACCGCAAGCTGACGCTCGACGAGGCGCTCGAGTTCGTGCGCGAGGACGAGTGCGTCGAGGTGACGCCCGTGTCCGTGCGGCCTGCGCAAGGTGGTCCTCTCCAAGCTCCAGCGACAGAAGGCGATCAAACTGGCGCGCAAGTGACCCTGCCGCGCCGCGACGACGCCGGCGTCATGTAGAGGTTAGGGTTTCCGCCCATGACCCCCACGAGATCTCTCTTCCCCCGCTGGATCGTCCCGACAGCCGTGAGCCTCGCGTGCCTGTGCCTGCTGCTCGACGCCGGCGCCGCGGTGGCCGCCGAAGCCATCGTCTACACGCACGAGAGCGTCCCGGCCTATGAAAAACAGCTCGCCGCAAGCGAAATCCAGGAAGCGACGTTCAACAAGAAAGTCCGCAACCTCCACCTCACCCTCAAGAACGGGACGCACGTGCTCGTCAAATATCCCCCCAAAGACGAGCCCACGCTCGACAGCGCCCTCAAAGCCAAGGGCGTAACGGTGACGTTCCTGAGCCCCTCGGCGGCAAAAGCCGAAGCTGCGAGCAAACCCGCCCATCACAAAATCCGCTACATCGTCGGCGGCGTCGTGATCGTGATCATCGTGATCGTCGGCGGCGTGCTGCTCTACAACCGGCGCCGACGGGCGCTCGAAGAATAGGTCGCGGGGGTATCGGCTCGCCCCCGAGCTGGCAGATGGGCACCGTCGATCGGGCGCAGGAGCAGCCGTCGGTGCACGCTCCCCGTGCGCGCGGCGTCGCATCGCGTGCGCGCCGGGCGCTGCGGGCGCTGCGGGCGCGGGGGCGGCTGATCTCGCGACGCCTCGAGGGCTCCTTCGCGCGCAACCTGACGACCCCGACCGAGCCGATCAGCCTCGACATGGGGGGCACCTCCGAGACGCTGTTGATCGCCTTCGGGGGCATGCGCGGGGAGCTCGGGATGCCGCCATTCGAGTTCTTCAAGGCGACCGGTGGGATCCCGGTGAAAAGGCTGTTCGTGAGGGATCTCCGCCAGGCCTGGTATCACCGCGGTATCCCGGGCCACGGTGAGACGATCGAGGAGGCGGCCGCGTCGCTGCTGGCGCTGATCCGACGCCACCGTGTCAGCCGGCTGGTGGTGACGGGCAACTCGGCCGGGGCCTACGCCGCGCTCGTGTTCGGGACGCTGATGGGGGCGGACATCGTCCTCTGCTTCGCGCCGCAGACGGTGCTCGACCCCGATCAGCTGGCGAGCATGGACGACCATCGCTGGGACGAGCAGCTGCGCTCGCTGCTCGACGCCGACGGTCTCGACCGGCGCTGGTCGGACCTGCGCGAGGCGCTCCCCGCGGCCGCGCCGCTGCCTGGCGCGACGCGGCGGCCGATCAGCTACGAGCTCTACTTCGACGGGGCCTACACGGCCGATCGCCTCCACGCCGAGCACCTGGCCGGCGTGGAGGGGGTCCACATGCACCGCCTCGACGGCGGCGAACACTCGATCGCGCTGGAGATGCGCGAATCGGGGCAGCTCGACCGCGTCCTGCAGGACGCCCTCACGCCCCGGGCAGGAGGCCTCTAGTTGACGCTCGGGTCGAGCGGCATGCGGGCGATCAGCGCGTAGCTGCCGCCCTTGCGGATCAGCACGCGGCTCCACAGCTGCTCGGGCACATCGGTGAACACGTCCTCCGGCAGGGCGGCCTGCTCGATCCAATCGCCGTCGGCGAGCTCGGCCTCGAGCTGCCCCGCGCTCCAGCCTGCGTAGCCAGCGAACACACGTCCCCGCTCGGTCACCTCGCCGAGGTCGCCGATGTCGGCATCCGGCGCCGGGAAGCCGATCCGCCCGAGCACGATCAGCCCGGCCGGAGCGGGATCCGTGAACTCGGCCAACAGGACGATCGAGGTCGGCTGCACGGGTCCGCCGACGTAGATCGCCTCGTAGCCGTCGACCGCCTGCTCGAGCTGGGGAGCCGCCTCGGCGACCGTCACGGGCGAGGGGCGGTTCAGGACGACGCCCATCGCGCCGTCCTCGTTGTGGACGCCGACGAGGACGACCGTGCGCAGGAAGTTCGGATCCGCCAGCGCCGGGGAGGCAAGCAGGAGCTGGCCGGCGAGCGACTGGGTCATGACCGCACCGAGGCTAGCGCTCCGACCGTCCCGCCGACGGCCTACCCCGTCGAGAAGATCTCGAGCTTGCCCGCGAGGGAGTGGTCGTTGGCGTTGCCCTCCGGCTCGACGACGTGGCCGTCGACGACGATCGGGCTGTTCCAGTGGCCGGACGCGCCGGGCAGCCTGGCGAGCGGGCGCGGCGAACCCGGGCCGGTATACGTAGATGCCGCCGCCCGCGGGGTCGTAGACGTAGAGCAGGCCGCCCGCCAGCACCGGGCTCGTGCCCGGCGTGCCGTTCTGCCACGCCCTGATAGAGCCGGCCGCGGCGCAGCACGTATGCGGCGGTGCCGTTTTCGTCGGCCACGAACACCGTCGCGTGCGGCCCGTGGCGCCAGACGGCCGGGGCGGTGAACAGCTCGCCTCCGCCGGGGATCGACAGCCGCTGCACTTCGCCGCCGACGGGGTGCGCCCGGGCGCGGGCGCTGCCGCGGGCTGCCGTCCAGGCGCGAGAGCGCGAGCACGCGCATGATCCCGTCCTTGCCGGCGAGCACGACGCGGTCGGCTCCGAGCAGCGCCGGCGCGCTCGAGCCGAGGTCGGTGTCGCTGCTGTTGAGCTGTGCCTGGTCGACGGGCGTGAAGCACTGCCGCAGCGGGAGCCCGGGGAAGCGCCAGCTCGAGCACGCTGTCGCCGAAGTCGTCGCCGCGTTCCAGGGGCCGTTGCCGGTGTCGATCAGGATCGCCGGCCCCGCCGGGCTCGACCACGGCGCCGCGCGCGTGAGAGGATCGCCGAGTCGCTGGCGTGGCAGCTCGACGGCACGATGCAGCGTCGCGGCGGTTCGAGCACAGCGTGTTGAAGATCGCGCTCACCCGCCCGCTCGCGCGATCGATCAGCCACGAGGTGTCCCTGGTAGGGGGGCGCGTCGCCGAAGTAACCGCCCGTCGCCGCGAGCAGGTCGGGCCCGTCGATGTTCAGCGCAGCGGCGAGCTTCTCGTGGGTCGGGTCGCGCGTGATCGCGTCACCGGCCAGGCCCGCGCGCCTCGCGCCCGTCGGCGAGCGACGAGCTTGTGGATCAGGCCGATCGGGCGAGGCGGCGTAGACGAACTGCCGGTCGGGGTCGGCGAGCGGGCTCGCGGTCGTGATCTGCGGCGTGCCCGCCCAGCGACGAGTAGCCGGGCGGCGTGAACGTCCACAGGATCTGCCCGCTGTCGGCGTCGATCGCGAGCGTCCTGCCGTACGTGGTGGTGACGACGATCGTCTCGTGCATCGCGCCGTCCACGCTCGCCCCGTGCAGGTAGATCGGCGAGGAGTCGACCGTCCCCGGCAGCGCGACCGTGCGCTGGCGCAGGTGGGCCACGTTCGCGGCCGTGATGCCGGTGGCGCGTTCGCTGGCGTCGCTGCGTTGCGGGTTCAGGCCGAACTCGGGCCAGTCGAGCAGCGCTGCGCCGCGGACGTGCGGGCCGGTGGGACCGCGGACGCCGGGACGGCCGGCGTCGGAACCTCCGCCGGAGCTGCTCCCGCACGCCGCCAGCAGCACGCGGCCGCGCCGGCGGCGAGGGCCGACGCATGCGATCCGGCGGGCTGGCATGAGGGCAGTTCTAGCGCATCAGATCGGTCCCCCCGGCGGTATGCTCGGGCGGCGATCGGGCCTGCTGCGCTGCCGCGCATCCGCCCGAACACACATCGACAGGGAGGCAAGCCGAGATGGCAAAGACACCACAGGTCGGCGAGGCGGCTCCGGACTTCGAGCTGGCCGGCACGGCGGGCCCGTTCAAGCTCTCAGAGCACCGAGGCGAGCGCGTGGTGCTGCTGTTCTACCCCGGCGACAACACGCCGGTGTGCACCAAACAGTTCTGTTCCTACCGCGACCGCGCCGAGGACTTCGCCGCGCTGAGCGCGACGGTGGTCGGCATCTCCTCGCAGGATCTCGAATCCCACGCGCGAGTTCGTCGCCAAGCATGCGCTCAACGTCCCGCTGCTGGCCGACGTCGACAAGGCAGGTGGCGCGGCCTACAGCGCGTTCTCGTCGCGGCTGGGGATCAAGCGGGCGGTGATCGTGATCGACGAGGAGGGCGATCGTGCGCCACCGTCACGACCACCTGCTCGGGCTGGACTACCAGTCGGTTGACGAGCTCAAGGCGGTGCTCGACGGGATGGCGAGCGGTGGCCGCTCAGCTGAGCGTCGGCGCTCAGTGCGCGTGGGCGGCGGCGCCGACCGCGGCGGTCTCGCGCTCGGCGGGACGCTCCGCCGCGGCGCGGGCCGCGTATAGGTCGACCAGCTCCAGCTGGAGGTTGCGCGGGCTGCTTCGCCGGGGCCGGGCGAGCGGCGGTGCCAGACGCCCTCGCCGTCGAGCTCCCACGAGCTCTGGTTGTCGGCGAAGGCGCGTTCGAGCGTGTCGAGCAGCTCGGCGCGCAGTCGGGCGGCGTCGATCGGCACGGCGAGCTCGACGCGGTGGTCGAGGTTGCGCGGCATCAGGTCGGCGGAGGCGATGTAGATCGGTGTGCTCGCCGTCGCGCTCGAAGGCGTAGACGCGCGAGTGCTCGAGCAGCCGCCCGACGATCGAGACGACGCGGATGTTCTCCGAGATGCCCGGCAGGCCGGGCCGCAGGCAGCAGATGCCGCGCACGTTCAGGTCGACCCGCACGCCCGCCTGCGAGGCGGCGTAGAGGGCGCGGATGCAGCGCCCGTCGACGAGCGCGTTCATCTTCATCGCGATCCGCGCCGGCGTGCTCGGGCGAGTGCGCGGCGATCGTCCGCTCGATCTCGCCGATGATCCCGTCGCGCAGGTGGTTCGGCGCGATCAGCACCTTGCGGTAGTGCAGCGGGCGGCCGTAGCCGGTGAGGTAGTTGAACATGTCCGCCACGTCGGCGCCGATCTGCTCGTCGGTCGTGAACAGGCCGAAGTCGGTGTACAGGCGCGCGGTGGCCGAGTGGTAGTTGCCGGTGCCGATGTGCACGTAGTTGCGCACGCCGTCGCCCTCGCGGCGCACGACGAGCACGCACTTGGCGTGTGTCTTCAGCGCCGGCTGGCCGTAGACGACGTGCACGCCGGCCTCCTCCAGCGCCTTCGCCCAATGGATGTTCATGCGCTCGTCGAAGCGCGCCTGCAGCTCGACCAGCGCGACCGCCTGCTTGCCGCGCTCGGTCGCGTCGATCAGCGCCGGCACGAGCGGCGAGTCGTCGCTCGTGCGGTAGACGGTCTGCTTGATCGCGAGCACGTTCGGGTCGGCGACCGCCTGCTCGACGAAGCGCTCGACCGAGGTGGCGAAGGAGACGTAGGGGTGGTGCACGAGCAGGTCGCCTTCGCGCATCGCGCCGAGCACGTCCGGCCGCTCGCCCTCGTGGCGCAGCAGGCGCGGGTGGGTGATCCCGGTGAGCGGCTCCTCGCGCAGCTCGGCGTGCCCCGGCAGGTTCACGATCTGCCACAGCGCGCCCATGTCGAGCAGCCCGTCGACCGGGTAGACCTCGCTCGTCGGCCACGCCCAGCAGCCTGCGAGCAGCTCGTCGCGCAGCTGCGCGCGAGCAGTCCGCGCCGACCTCGACGCGCACGACCTCGCCGAAGCGCCGGCGGCGCAGCTCGTCCTCGACCGCCTGCAGCAGGTCGGCGGCGTCGTCGGAGACCTCGAGGTCGGCGTCGCGGGTGACCCGGAAGACGTCGTAGTCGGCGATCTCCATGCCCGGGAAGAGCGCGTCGAGGTGGTGGGCGATCACGTCCTCCAGCGGGACCAGCAGCGTCGGTCCTGCGCCGCGGGTGCCGAGCGTCACGAAGCGCGGCAGGATCTCGGTCGGGCACCTTCACGCGCGCGAACACGGTCTGCTCGGTCGACCGGGTCGCGCACGAGCACGGCGAGGCTGAGCGACAGGTTGGAGATGTAGGGGAAGGGCCGCCCGGGCGCGACCGCGAGCGGCGTCAGCGCCGGGAAGATCGCCTTCTGGAAGTGCCGGGCCAGCTCGCGCGCGGCGCTCGTCGTCGAGCTCCTCGACGCCGACCACGCGGATGTCGTGCTCGGCCAGCGCCGGACGCAGCTGCCCTTCGAAGCAGTCGCTCAGCCGCGCGGCCCTGCGCCAGCACGCGCTCGCGGATCAGCGCGATCGTCTGCGAGCGGCGTCAGCCCGTCCTGGCTCGGGGTCTCGACGCCGGCGTCGATCTGGTCGTGCAGGCCGGCGACGCGCACCATGTAGTACTCGTCGAGGTTGGTCGTGTAGATCGCGCAGAACTTGACCCGCTCGAGCAGCGGCACGCGCTCGTCCTCGGCGAGCTGCAGCACGCGGTCGTTGAAGTCGCAGCCACGAGAGCTCGCGGTTGATGAACGAGGGCCGGGTCGGGTCCGATCGGCGCTCGGCGCTGCTGACCCTGGCGACCGTCGTGCGCGTGCAGCTCGCTCGACGTCGCATCCACCCCAAGCTAACACCGCCGGCTGCGGCGGCATCGGTTGGGACGCAGCCGCGAGCAGCCGCTAGGGTGGACTGACGAGGATGGCCCGTCAGCTCTGGCTACTACGTCACGCCGAGGCGGAGCCGCACGGAACGCGGGTTGACGCCGCAGCGGCGGCTGACCGAGCGCGGGGAGCGCCCAGGCGCGCGCGGCCGGCATCGCGCTCGAGCGGCTCGGAGTCGAGTTCGAGCGCGGTCCTGTTCAGCCCGAAGGTGCGGGCACGCGAGACCGCGGAGCTCGCCGCGGAGGGCTGGAGCGAGCGTCAGCGTGGGCGCCTGCGCGTGCATCCGCCGCTGGCCGGCGGCTTCGACGGCGCCCAGGCGCTCGAGGCGCTGGCGCGGCGTCTCGGCGCGACGGGCGCCTGCTGCTCGTCGGCCACGAGCCCGACCTCTCGCGCGTCGTCGCCGACCTGACGGGCGCCGCGCGTCGACCTGAAGAAGGGTGGGCTGGCGGTCGCTGCGACTAGATGGCGCCGGCCGGCGAGCTCGTGGTCCTGCATGCGTCCCCGCGAGCTTGCCCTGATCGCCGGCGCCGCCGAGCCGCGCGGCGTCACGTCCGCCGACGGGCACCGAGGCTGGGGTCGACGACCTCGAGCGATTCGGCGGCGAAGCGGTAGCCGATCCCGAAGTGGGTGTGGATGTAGCGCCAGGACGGCGAGGCCTTCTCGAGCTTCTGGCGGAGCTTGCGCACGAACACGTCGACCGAGCGGTCGCCCCGGACCATCGTGTAGCCCCACAGGCGCGAGTAGATCTCCTCGCGCTCGAGCACCCGTCCCTCGGCCGAGGCGAGCAGCTCGATCAGCTCGAACTCGCGTCGGGTCAGGTCGATGCTGCTGCTCGCCGACGAAGGCCTGGAAGCGATCGGAGCGGATCTCGACCTCGCCCGCCAGCGATCGGCTTGGCCTCCGCGCGACCGCCGCTGCGCCGGCGCCGGCGCACGACGCTCTGCACGCGCGCGATCACCTCCTCGGGGTGGCACGGCTTGGTGATCCAGTCGTCGGCGCCGAGGCGCAGGCCCGCGTACCCGCTGGGCGACCGTGGAAGGGCCGGTGCAGACGACGATGCCAAGCTCCGGCAGGGCGGCGCAGAGGCGCTCCAGCCACGTCCAGGCCTGCGGACCGAGCACGGCCAGGTCGACGATCAGCGGCGCTCAGGCGCATCGAGACGACCGCGTCGGTCGGGACGGGGCTCGCGAGCACGCGGTGCTCCCAGCCGAGGCGGTCCAGGCGCTTGCTCAGCACCTGGATGAAGCCGCTGTCGCGGTCGAGGACCGCGATCCTGAGAGACGCCGATGCGGTTGGGGCGCCGTCCGGGTTCACCGATGCGGCACCCCCATCGCCGGCGCGGACGCTTGCCGTCATCGCGGCGCAGTCTAGGGGATCGGTCGGGCACGCGACGAGACCGTGGGTCGAGGTCACAAGATCGTAACAGGGGATATCTGCTATTTGCGATGCCTGCGGGCCCCGACGGGCGCCTCTGATCGCTCCGCCACGCCGGAGAACCAGGGATCCCGGCCGCAGGGATCCGAGCGCCCAGGGATCTCAGTCGGGCTGCTGGCCGCTGGCCGGAGCCGAGTCGGCCGGCAGGCCCGCGGGCGGGGCCGGGCCGGCGAACTCGCGGAACAGCCCCGTGACGACGAACGCGACCTGCTCGCCGATGTCGACCGCGTTGTCGCCGATCCGCTCGAGCGCGCGGGCCACGAGGATCATGAACATCGCCCACTCGCGGGTGTCCGGATCGTCGCCGATCTCGATCGCCAGCCGGAAGATCTCCCGGTTCAGGCGGTTGATGTCGCGGTCCTGCCGCACGAGGTCCTCGGCCAGGCCGACGTCGCGGGCGGCGAAGGCGGCCTTCGCCTGCACGACCTCCGAGCGGGCGAACGCGCCCATCCGGGCGAGCTGGTCGAGGACCTCCCGCCGCACGGGCGGCTCGTGCCCGGACAGCGGGATCAGCTTGGCGATGTTCACGCACTGGTCGCCCATGCGCTCTATGTGCTTGATCAGGTGCAGCAGCGCCGCGACGAGGCGCAGGTCGCCGGCCACGGGGGCCTGCAGCGCCAGCAGCGACAGGATGCCCTGGTGCACCTCCAGGTAGCGGCCGTCGACCCGGTCATCGTCGGCGATGACCATTTCCGCGAGCTCGACGTCCTGGTGCTCGAGTGCCTCGAGCACGCGGTCGAGCTGCTCGATGATCAGGTCGATGCCGCCGAGCGCATGGCCTTCCAGTGCTTTCAGCTGGGCCTGGAAGTGGGCGCGTCCCTGCACCCCGGGGGCCTCGTCCGTGTCTGCCTCGGTCGCGAGGCCGGCGTCGCTAGCCGAACTTTCCGGTGACATATTCCTCCGTCCTCGGGTCCTCGGGATTCGTGAACATCTGCTCGGTCGGCCCGACCTCGACGAGCGCGCCGTCGAGCATGAAGGCCGTACGATCGGCCACGCGGGCGGCCTGCTGCATGTTGTGGGTCACGATCACGATCGTGACACGGTGCTTGAGCTCGTCGATCAGCTCCTCGATCTTGAGCGTGGCCACCGGGTCGAGTGCCGAGGCCGGCTCGTCCATCAGGATCACCTCCGGCTCGACCGCGAGCGAGCGGGCGATGCACAGGCGTTGCTGCTGGCCACCCGACAACGCCACCCCGGGCTCGTCGAGGCGCTCGCGGATCTCCTCCCACAGCCCCGCCCCGCGGAGCGCCGTCTCGACGCGCTCGTGCATGTCGCGGTGGCGGCCCGAGCTCAGGCGCAGGCCCGCGGCGACGTTCTCGTAGACCGACATCGTCGGGAACGGGTTCGGTTTCTGGAAGACCATCCCGATCGCGCGGCGGACCGCGACGACGTCGATCGCGGGGTCGTAGACGTCGACGTCCTCGAGCATCACCTTGCCCTCGGCGCGGGCGCCGGGGATCTCCTCGTGCATGCGGTTGATGCAGCGCACGAGCGTCGACTTGCCGGAGCCCGACGGCCCGATGATCGCGGTGACCTCGTTGGCGGGGAAGTCGAGGTCGATCCCCTTCACCTGTTCGGCCTCGCCATAGAACGCGCGCAGGCCCTCGAGCCGGACCGCCGGCCCGCGGGCGGTCTCGCTCGCCGCGGAGCGGCCCGGCGCCGCCGATGGGGCGCTCGCGGCCTGCTCGGAGGCGAGGACGCCGTCGCCACTCGCGCGTCCGGGCCCGCTCGGGTATGTGCTCATGCGATGCGGCTCCTTCGCGAGATCAGCCGTGCGATCAGGTTTAGCAGCAGGACCATCGCCACGAGCGTCAGTGCCGCGCCCCACGCCCGTTCGATCACCGACGGCGTGGGCGAGAGTATGTCGTAGTAGATCTGGGTGGGCAGCGCGTTCATGAATTCGCCCGGGCTGAAGTCGGTTCGCAGTGTCGCGCCGGCTGTGAACAGCAGCGGTGCTGTCTCACCGGCGGCCCGGGCCACCGCCAGCAGCACGCCCGTGACCATCCCCGGCAGCGCGGTCGGCAACACCACGCGTGCGATCACCTTCCAGCGCGGCGCCCCGAGCGCGAGGGCGGCCTCGCGCAGGTCCGAGGGCACGAGCATCAGGACCACCTCGCTAGAGCGGGTCACGATCGGCAGCATCAGCAGCGCGAGCGCGAGGGCGCCCTTGTAGCCCGCGTAGGTGCTCCCGGTCCCGACGATCAGGACGATGTAGATGAACAGGCCGAAGAGGATCGAGGGCACGCCCGTGAGCACGTCCACAAAGAAGCGCACGACCTGCGCGAACGCGCTCTGGCGGCCGTATTCGACGAGCCAGATCGCGATCGCGACCCCGACCGGGATCGCCACCGCGGACGCCATCGCGACGATCTCGATCGTGCCGAGGATTGCGCTCTTGACGCCGCCGATGCTCGCGCTCTTGAAGAACGTGTTCCCGGTCGGGTCGGTCGTGAAGAAGCTGCCACTGAGGGCGCCGAGGCCTTCCCGAAGGAGGTAGTAGATGATCAGCGCGAGCGGGATCAGGGCCAGCACGGTCGCTGCGAGGACGCCGCCGCGCGCGAATCGGTCGCGTCGGCGCCGCCCGGCGCTGACCGCGAAGCGCCCCGCCAGCGCCGAGCCGGCCGCGGGGGCGCTCACGCGCCGGCCCCTGCGCCGGTGCCCGAGCCCACGCCCGCGGTGAGCGTCACGCCGGCCGGCGGCCCTGCGGCAGCGTGGCCTTTCCCGCGCGCCGCCCTGATCACGATCAGGCGGGCGAGGGCGTTGACGAGCAGGGTCAGCACGAACAGGACCAGCCCGGCGGCGAACAGCGCCGAACGGTGCAGGCCCTGCGCCTCGCCGAACTCGTTCGCGATCGTCGAAGCGAGCGTAGCCCCCTGCTGGAACAGGTGGCTGCCGAGCTTGGTCGAGTTGCCGATCAGGATCGCGACGGCGATCGTCTCGCCGAGGGCGCGGCCGAGGCCGAGCATCGCGCCCCCGACGATCCCCGAGCGGCAGTACGGCAGCACGGCCATGCGGATCATCTCCCAACGCGTCGCCCCGAGCGCGAGCGCCGCTTCCTTGTGGTCGACGGGGACGGTCGCCATCACCTCGCGGGCGATCGCGCTGATGATCGGCAGGATCATGATCGCGAGCACCAGGCCGGTGACGAAGTAGTTGGGCACGGTCACGACCCCGCCGCCGATGAAGGGGATGAAGGACAGCCTGTCTGCGACCCATTGCTCGGGGCCCTGCAGCTTGGGGGCGAGGAAGAAGATGCCCCATAGCCCGTAGACGACCGACGGCACCGCCGCCAGCAGCTCGACGAGGATCGTCAGCGGCGCACGAAGGCGCCGCGGGCACAGCTCGGTCGCGTAGATCGCGGTCGCGACCGCGATTGGGACGCCGATCAGCAGCGCGAGCGCCGAGGTGATCAGCGTGCCGACCAGCAGCGGCAGCGCCCCGAACTGTTCGGTGTTGACGTTCCATTCGTTGTTGAACGTGAAGCCGAGCACCCCGAAGTGGCTGAAGGCCGGTTTGGCCTGCCCCACAAGGCGCAGGAAGAAGTAGACGATCAGCGCCAGCATCAACGCAGCCAGGGCGCTCAGCCCGTAGCGGAGCGCCCGATCGGGCAGGCGTGCCCACGGTGAGCGCGCGAGTGCGCCACTTCCACCGTGGGCAGCGGTGCTCGCCGCCTGCATTGTGCCTCCTAGCCCGGCCCGTTCGCTGCGATCGCGCCCACGGCCGCGATCAGCCGCCGAGCGCCGCGCCGTTGCACTGCAGCCCCGACACGGCTTCCTTCGACTTCGCGAGGATTTCGCTCGGCAGAGCCGCGTAGTCAGCCTGCGAGAGGATCGCCTGGCCCTGGTTGAGGCCGTAGTCGAGGAACCTGACGACGCCCTTGGCCGACCCTTCGCCGCCGGGAATGCCCGCCTTGCACAGGTCCTTGTTGACGATGATGAACGTCTGCGAGGTGATCGGATAGCTGTTGACCCCGGCCGGGTTGGAGATCTTGATGCCGAGGTTGGCGGGCACCGTGACGCCCTGCGCCGCCGCGCTCGTGGAGGCCAGCGTGGGCAGCACGAACTGCCCTTCCTTGTTCTTGACCGCGGCGTAGGTGAAGTTGTGGGCCAGCGCGTACGCCTGCTCGACGTAGCCGACAGCGCCCGTCGTCTGCGCGACGGCCCCGGCGACGCCGGCGTTGCCCTTCGCGCCGGTGCCCGTCGGCCACTGCACGTCCTTGCCTTCGCCGACCTTGCTCTTCCATTCCGGATCGACCGCGGCGAGGAAGCCGGTGAAGCCGGCGGTCGTGCCCGAGGAATCGGAGCGGTGGATCACGGTGATCGGGGTGCTCGGCAGGCTCACGCCCGGGTTCAGCGCCTTGATCTCGGAGCTGTTCCAGGTCTTGACCTTGCCGAGATAGATGTCCGCGATCGTCGTGCCGTCGAGCTTCAGCCCCGTCTTCACGCCGGGAAGGTTGTAGGAGACGGTGATCGCCCCCAGGAACATCGGGACCTGCACGGCGGGGCTGCCGTTCTTGGCGATCGCCGCTTCGTCGGCGGGCTTCAGCGGCGGGTCGCTGGCCCCGAAGTCGACGGTCCTGCTCTCGAGTGCCGTGATGCCGGCGCCCGACCCGACGGCCTGGTAGTTGACGGTGAGCCCCGTCAGCGCCGAGGCCCACTGCTCGTACACCGGCGCCGCGAACGTCGACCCGGCGCCGGAGATCGTCCCGGTCGCGCCACCCGACGCCGCCTGGCCCGAGGTGCTGCTGGAGCTGTTGGACGAACCCGAGCTACCGCATGCGGCGAGTCCCAACGCGAGCGCCGCGCACCCTGCGAGCGCGCCGATTCTCTTCATGGTCACCAAGTCTCCTTGTCTGGATTGCGTGGTTGCGGCCGTCCATGCCCGGGGGAAGAGGCGGGCGGTCGGGGCGGCCGTGATGCGCCCCCAGTCTTCTAATCGTCTGTAACGCCAATGTGAACGCCTTGTGAAAAGTCGCCCCCGGAGGGCTCGAATGGGCCCCGCGCCTGGCCGCCGTCAAGCGACGCGGCGGCTCCGGCCATCGCTCCGCGTGAGGGCTCCGGCTGGAATCGGTAGCCGAAGCCCTGATGCGTGTGGATGAAGCGCCGGTCGGGGAGAGCCGCCTCCAGCTTGCCCCGTAGCTTGCTCACGTAAACATCGACCGAACGATCGCCTGCGCGCAGCGGGCGACCCCAGACGGTGGCGTAGAGCTCCTCGCGGGTGATGATCGCTCCGATCCGCCGCGACATCGCGGCGAGCAGCTCGAACTCCCGTACGGACAGCGTCAGCGCGCGCCCGGACGCGAGCACGAGGCCTTCGCCCAGCCTGATCTCGAGCTCGCCTGCGTAAACGGTGTCCGCGCTCTCGGGGGAGGCCGCCACGATTGCGCCAGCCTGCCAGCGAGGACCGATTCGCTGGTTGTAAAGTCGTGATCGGGGTGTGAAGAACCCGTGAAAACAGGGCCTCTGTGCGCGGCCTCGGAACGGACCCTCGATAATGCCCGCGATGAACCTTCCGCGCCGCCGCCTGGATCCCGCCCTGATGGACCTGGTGGAGGAATCGGGGCGCAACGTACAGCGGTGCAGCCTGCTCCTGCACGACCTGCTGGTGGACTACCCCGAGCACGCCGGGCTCGCCCGCGACCTGAAGGTGTGCGAGCAGGAAGGCGATCGGATCACCCACGACATCATCCACAGGTTGGCCGTACGGGGGCGTACGCGGCGAGCCCCCTTCGACGCGGGCGACGGATACGCCCTCGCCACAGCGCTCGATGACATCGTCGACCACTCCGAGCAGGTCGCCGCCCAGCTGGGGCTCTACAGCGTGGAGGCGACGATGGAGCAGGCGATCGAGTTCACCTCCGTGCTCGTGGGCGCCGGCGAGCAGATCGCCCAGGCCCTGCGCTCGCTGCGGACGGGCACAGAGCTCGCCCCGCACCTGGTCGAGATCCATCGCCTCGAGAACGAGGGCGACCGCCTGCAGCGCGACGCCGTCGCGTCGCTGTTCGCCGGTGGAATCGACCCGATGGTCGTGATCCGCTGGAAGGACATCTTCGAGTCGCTCGAGGCGGCGGTGGACGGATGCGAGACGGTGGCGCACGTGCTCGAGGGGATCTCGCTCAAGCAGCGCCGGCGCCTGCGCTGAGCGCGGCGAGCAGCATGGTGGGTGGCTAGGGCAGCGTGCTCGGCGGCGCGCTCACCTGCAGCCGGGCGCCGGTCGGCTCGCCGACGAGATAGGCCTGGAAGCGCGTCGCTGCGGAGCCCCCGAGGTCGGGCACGACGGCGCGCCCGGCGGCGACCACGCGGGCACCGCGCAGGGCGACTGCGAACAGCACGAGTTCGCGCTGGGGGACGGCCGAGGCGTTGCTGACCGTCCCTTCGGCGCCCGCGCCGTTGGCCGGGTCTTCGAAGGGCCGGACGCCCGCGAGCGAAAGTCTCGGTGCGGGGCCGGAGAACGCGCTCGCCTGGCCCACCCTCACGCTCAGCGAGACGGGGGTGCCGTTGCCCTGGACCTGGTCGTCGACCCAGTAGAGCTGGCCGTGGGGGGGGAGGTAGGACACGCTCACGAGCGCGCGCCCGACACCGGCGGCCGTGTTCGAGTAGACGCTCGCGCCGTGGCTGTCGCGGGCTTCGATCGCGATCGGGATCGCCTGCAGCGCCTGCGCGGTCTCGTTGCGCAGCTCCACGACGGCGGCGTTGCCTTCGCTGCCGTGGACGAGCGTGCTGGCAACCACCTTGACCTGGTTGCTCGGGCGCGTGATCTGCAGCCCCTGCGTGCTCGCGTGCTTGTTCGCGGCGAGCGCCTCTTTTTCTAGCTTGGCGCTCTTTTCGGCGGTCGTCTCGCAGCCCGTCAGCGCCAGCGCGAGCGCCAGCGCGACGAGCAGGGCGCGGCTCACCCGAAAGCCCCGCTCACGTAGTCGCGGGTGCGCTGGTGGACGGGGTGATCGAACACCTGCGTGCTCGGCCCGTACTCGATGAGCTCGCCCAGGTGCATGAACGCGACGTGGTCGGCGACCCGGAAGGCCTGTTGCAGGTTGTGGGTGACGATCACGATCGCAACCGTGTCCCGCAGGCCGACGATCAGCTCCTCGATCGTGGCCGTGGAGATCGGGTCCAGGGCCGAGCAGGGCTCGTCGAGCAGCAGCACCTCCGGACCGGCCGCGAGGGCGCGGGCGATGCACAGCCGCTGTTGCTGGCCGCCCGAGAGGCGCAGGGCGGAGCGGTCGAGGTCCGCGCCGACCTCCTCCCACAGCCCGGCGCGGCGCAGGGCATCCTCCACGGCACCCGTGATCGCGGGGCTGCGCCGGCGTCGGGGACCGCGCGGCGGGCGCTGCTCGGCGATTGCGTAGGCGACGTTGTCGTAGATGCTCATCGGGAACGGGTTGGGCTGCTGGAAGACCATCGAGACCTGCCGGCGCAGCTGGTTTACCTCGAGCTCGTAGATATCGGTGTCGTCGAGCGTGATGCGCCCGCTGCGGGCGGCGCCGACGGTGATCTCGGTGAGGCGGTTGAACGCCCGCAGGAGCGTCGTCTTGCCCGATCCGGAGGCGCCGATCAGGGCCAGCACCTCGCCCTGGCGCACGGGCAGGCTGACATCGCGCACGACCCAGTTCTCCCCGTAGGCGAGCCAGACGGACTCGGCGCGCATCCGTTCGCGCACCTCGCTCGCGGGCGCGCGCGCCACCCGCGTCGCGGCCGCGGCGGGTCCCGTTGCCACGGCGCCGGCGCCGTTCGTGCCCGGCTGTGGGATCACGACCCGGGGTTCGCGATCGACGGTGATCCGCCGGATCGGCGGTGGCATCAGGGGATCCATGTCGGCGGTATCGGGCGGCGGGGTGGCTGTCGTCGGGGCTCAGGACGGCTCGGGGCTGGACGGCCGCCGGAAGCGGAGCAGTTGGAAGGCACGCCTGCGCTCACCCGCGTCGCGGCGGCCATTGGTGAGGCGCGTGACGATCGCGTTCAGCAGGAGCACGATCATCAGCAGCACGAATGCTGCCACGTATGCCTTCTCGTGGGCGTTCCCCTCGCCGGCCGGCGAGTTGTAGTAGACGTAGTAGGTGAGCGTCGATCCGAGCCCTCGCAGCGTGCCGAGGATCGGGACCTTCCCGACGGCTTCGTTGCGGAGCGTGCCGCCCAGCAGGATCGTGATGATCGCCGTGTCGCCGATGATACGGCCCATGCCCAGCACGATCCCGCTGGCGATGCTCGGGCGCACCGACGGCAACAGCACCTTCGAGATCGTCGTCGCTTTCGTCTTGCCGAGCGCGAACGACGCCTCGCGTACGCGGCTTGGCAGCTGCACGAGGCCCTCGCGGGTCGACGCGACGATCAGGGGCAGGGCGATCGCGGTCATCACGACGCCGGCGACGAGGAACGACTCTCCGAGAGCGCCCTGCGGGGCGCCCTGGGAGAGGAAGCTCAGGAACCCGCGGGAGAAGATCAAGAGGCCGAACAGGGCGAGGACGATGCTCGGCGCCCCGGCGACGGTCTCCATCGCGGACTCGACCAGGCGGGCGAGCCAGGCCGGGCGGCCGTACTCCGTCAGCCACACCGCGATGCCGACCCCGAGCGGAGCCGCGATCACGGTCCCGATCGCGGTCACGATCAGCGTCCCGATCAGCGCGTCCTTGAAGCCGCCGCTCTGGCTCTGGTGCAACGTCGCCGCGGGCGATTCGACGAACAGGCTGAAGCTGAAATACGACAGCCCCTTGATGAACATGTACAGCACGATCCCGATCGCGATCAGGCACAGCGCGATGCCCGTCGCCCAGCACAGGGCGTAGGCGAGGCGATCGAGCAGTGGCCAGGACGAGACGCGCTCGCGGGGTGGCCGCACGACCGTGTCCGGCGCCGGCGCCGGGGCGATCGCGCCGGCAGCCATCAGCGCACCCCGTAGCGCTTCAGTGGCTGCTTCGCCGCCCACCCGGCGAGCGACAGCAGCGTGGCCGAGACGACCAGGACGGCGGCGATCGCGTACATCGTATGGGCGAGCGGGCCGACCGTGTTGCCGCCGGATTCGCGGAAGATCGTCGCGGCGAGCGGCTGCACCGGCTCGAACAGGAACGTGAGGCCGTCGAGGGGGTTCGCGGCGAACGCGTGGCCGCCCGAGACCATCGCGAGCATCACAGCCTCGCCGAGCGCCCGCGCCGTCGCGAGAACGGTGGCCGCGGCGATCGCCGGCATCGCCATGCGCAGGGACACGCGCCAGATCGTCCGCCAGCGGTTGACGCCCAGCGCGGCCGACCCCTCGCGCCACGACACCGGCACCGAGTCGAACGTGTTCGTCGCGATCGCCACCATGATCGGCAGGATCATGACCGTCAGGATCACCGTCGCCGTCATCAGGTCGGCCCCGTTGAGCTGCACCACGTAGATCACCGACTGCTTGCGGGCGTTGCTGATCAGGTGTTCGTTGATCCATGGCGCGAGCGCGAGGATCCCGATCAGCCCGTAGATCACCGACGGCACCGCCGCCAGCAGCCTGACCACGGGGTCGAGCACCCGGCGCACCACCCCGGGGGCGAACTCGGACAGGAACACCGCCGCGAGGGTCGAGACGACGAGCGCGATCGCGACCGCGACGACCGTGGTGACGATCGTCCCCCAGATCAGCGGCCACGCCCGGAAGTACAGGATCCCGTGCCCGGGGATCGGGGTGCCCGAGCGCATCGCCCGCAGCTGTTCTTCGACGTCGCCGCCGGGGCCGAACCATCTGAGGCCGTTGTAGGAGAACGACGGCCACGCCTTGATCATGATCGTCACGATCATCAGCCCGATCAGGGCGAGCACGACCACGGCCAGCGCGCCGAGCGTTCGCTCGACGCGCCGGTCTGTCCTGGCGCCGGATCGCCAACCGGCACGTTTGTCGGCGCCAGGGAACACCGCTGCTAGTGGATGGCGATCCAGCTCGAGTTGACGATCGCCCGCACCGTCTTGTTGCCAGCCTTGGTGACCCAGGCCAGGAACTTGGCGGCTTCGCCTTTCGGCACGCCCTTGGTGACCATCCAGAAGTTACGCACGCCGCTGTACTGGCCCGACTTGGCGTTGCGCAGGGAGCACGGCACGCCCTGGTAGCCAACCGCGTTGGTGCCGCCCGTGTAGGCGAATGACACGAACCCGACCGCCTGTTTGTCGCTGCTCACCGCGTTCTGCTCGAGGCCGTTGGAGGTCTCGGCGGTCGCGCTGGGGGAGATCTTGGTGTATTCGCCCAGGAAGATGTGCTGGAAGGCGTCCTGGGTACCCGATGCGCCGTCGCGGTCGAACAGGTCGATCGGGCCGGTGATCCTGGCTCCGGGGACCTGGCTCCAGTCGCGGTAGCCGCCCGTGAAGATTTTTTCGACGCTTTCGGCGGACAGGTTGCCGACCGGGTTGGCGCTGTTGGTGATCACGCAGACGCCGTCGCGGGCGATCTTCGTGAACACGAGGCCATGCGGATCGACGCCGATGATCGGGTCGCGCGAGGAGTCGCCGATGTCGAAGCGCCCTTCGGCGGCGCCGGCGATGCCGACGTCGGACTGCCCGCCGCTGACCGACGGGGCGGGGATCCTGGGGTACGCCTTGTGGTAGGCGGCAGCGAGTTTCTGGGCGAGCGGCAGGACCGACGTCGATCCTCCGATGATGAGCCTCCTCGCAGCCGCCGTGGCCGGGATCGCAAGCGCCAGCGCCAGCGCCAGCGAGATGATCAGGGTGCGGTGCGCGCGCAAGTCATGTCTCCTTGTGTACGAGCCCTCGCGGTGGAGGACCTGGGATTGCGGACGCTGTGCGTAACAGCGCAGGGTGCGATTCGATGCGCTTCGCGCCGATGGCCGGCACCCGGCGGCGAACACTGCCGCCGGCGCACGCCGTCGATGTGGCGTTCTTGTGAACGCCAGCGCAAGCGCCGAGTGGACTCGCTGACGTGCGTTCGAGCACCATCCGGGGTGCCGATGTTACGACTTTGCAAAGGTCGCGTCCCGGCCGCCCCGGGGGATGTGTCCTTCTTGTGAACGCGGTTGCTTTTCCGCAGGACGCGTGTGAGTCTGCCGGGCGTTCGACCGACGCTGGGTGACGCCTGCGGCGGGCTGTGGCGGACCGTCGACCCGGCCCGTGGGTGGAGATCGCGTCAGCCGTTTCGGCGTGGCCGGAGCGGCGGCCCTGGCGGCCCGATCGCGACGCATCCGACCACACCGATACTCCCCGGGAGCCCATGACCGACGACGACCCGCCCATCCCTCCACAGGCCGCCAGCCCGAACGGTCAGACCAGCGTGAAGGGGGCGTCGGTCCGCTCCGGCTTCGCCGACCGGCGCAATCCCGTGATCACCGGGTTGCGGGAATTCTTCACGGGCGCGTGGCGGATCGTCTTGCGGGACCCGCTGGCCCTGTTCCTGCTGCTGGCCTCGATCGGCCTCGCGGTCGCGTTCGCCCTGCTGCTGGGAGCGATCAAGCCCTCGAGTGCGGGTCGTGGTGTGCCGATCACGACGGTGCAGCAGCTCGCGAAGCGTCATCAGATCGCGAGCGCCGTGATCCTCGATCACGACAACCGGGTGGAGGTGTTGACGAAGCCGTCGGCGCCCGCATTGACGGGTTCGGGGACGTTGCCGGCGCTGGCCCGCGGCGAACGCCGCGAAAAGCAGGTCGTGGAAGGCGTCGGCACGGCTTCCACCAGTGGCGGCGCGCAGACGCTGTGGGCGGCGTATCCGGCCTCGGGGGCGCAGACGGAGCAGCTCGCGCATGAACTCTATGAAGGTGGCGCGGCGACGACGGTGGATCAGCAGTCGGGTAAGCCGACGAAGGCGATCATCGTGCAGTTCCTGATCCCGATCTTGTTGTTGGTGTGCCTGTTCTCGCTGTTCATGCGCCTCGGCGGCGAGGGGGGCGCGGCGGGCGGGATCGCGGCCTTCTCCCAGTTCGGGGGCAAAGGGCGGCGCAAGGGCAAGGGCTCGGCTGACCGGATCACGTTCTCGGATGTCGCGGGTGCCGGCGAGGCGCTCGCGGAGCTCCGGGAGATCCGCGACTATCTCGCGGATCCGAGCAAGTATCTGGCGGTCGGAGCGGCGGCGCCGAAGGGCGTGTTGCTCGTGGGACCGCCGGGGACGGGCAAGACATTGCTCGCGAAGGCCGTCGCGGGTGAAGCGGACGCGTCGTTCTTCTCGTTGTCGGGGTCGGATTTCGTGGAGTCGCTGGTGGGGGTCGGCGCGGCCCGCGTGCGGGACCTGTTCCGCAAGGCGCGTAAGGCGGCGCCCGCGATCATCTTCATCGACGAGCTCGATGCCGCGGGGCGCAAGCGCGGCGCCGGGATCGGCCAGGGCAACGACGAGCGTGAGCAGACGCTGAACCAGATCCTGGTGGAGATGGATGGCTTCGCCGGCGACGGCGGCCTGGTGGTGATGGGCGCCACGAACCGCCCGGACATCCTCGACCCGGCGCTGTTGCGCCCCGGGCGTTTCGACCGCCAGATCGTGGTGGATGTCCCCGATGTGCATGGGCGCCTCGAGATCCTGCGGTTGCATGGCGGTAAGCGTCCGCTCGCGCCGGATGCCTCGCTCGAGGAGGTCGCGCGTCAGACGCCGGGGTTCTCGGGTGCGGAGCTCGCGAACGTGATCAACGAGGCGGCGCTGCTCAGCGTGCGCGATGGCCGTGGCCAGATCGATGGCAAGACGCTCGAGGAGGCGATCGACCGGGTCGTGGCGGGCCCTGCGAAGCGTCACATCCTGACCGAGCACGAGCGGTGGCTGATCGCGGTGCACGAGTCCTCCCACGCGATCGTCACGGACGCGCTCGGGCATGCCACCTCGACGCGCAAGCTCTCGATCGTCGCGCGCGGGCGCCAGCTCGGCACCGCCGCGCACATGCTCTCCGACCGCGACCAGCTGATCATGAGCGAGCCCGACCTGCAGACACAGCTGATCGTGATCGCCGCTGGCCTCTCCGGCGAGCGGATCGCGTTCGGGCACCTCTCCACGGCCGCCAACGACGACCTGCACGCGGCGACCGCGCTCGCGCGCTCGATGGTGACCAGCTTCGGGATGTCCGACACGCTCGGCCTCGTCACGATCGGCGAGAAGGGCGGCGAGGTGTTCCTCGGCGCGTCCCTGCAGGACCTCGGGTCCGTCGGCCCCGAGACGCTGAACATCATCGACAACGAGGTCGAGCGGCTCGTCGGCGACGCCGCCGCCCGCGCCGAAGCGATCCTCGACCGCAACTGGAGCACCGTCGAGGAGACCGCCACCGTCCTACTCGAGCAAGAGACCCTCTCCGGCGTCGCACTCGAGGCCCTCCTCTCCACCGTCCAAGAAACCACGCTCGAGGAGCTGCGCGACGTCCGGCGCCCGGCGCCGTCCCGAGACCCCAAGGACGAGCGGTGAGTCGCCCTCGCCTGCCCTCGCCGGCGATGGTGGTGGCGCTGATCGCGCTCGTCCTCTCCAGCACGGGGCTCGCCGACGCCGCGCGCAACGCGGTCGTGGCGGCGATCGCCGGCCACCCGATCAGCACCAAGCCCCACGCCGGCGGCATCCTGCTGCTCGGCAACAACCGCAAGTTCCCCGCGGCGGCGATCCCCACGGTCGGCGAGGCGTCCCGCGTCGGCGGCAAGACGGCTGCGGAACTGGAAGGGACCTGCCTGCCCGACACCGTCAACCTGGGCAGCTACTGCATGGAAACCGCGCCCTTTCCGCTGACGAAGGAAGACCTCGGCAAGAACAACTTCGTCTTCGCCAGCAAGACCTGCCAGAAACTGGGCGGCTGGCTGCCATCGGCCTCCGAACTGATCGGTGCCGCCGAACGGGTGAAGCTCGAGTCGACGATCCACGACAGCCAGCTGACAGCGACGATCAACCTCGACCCGACGCGCGGTCTCAAAGACGAACGCGAGATGAGCTCCACGCTCGTGACCACGGAAGCCGGCTCGGCCGCCGCCGGCTTCGAGGGCGTGAGCGCCGGCGCCACGGGCAACCCGCGCCAAGGGCAGGCCAACCCCACTCCGCTGCCTGCCAACCCGCTGCCCGAATCGCTGCAGTACGTGACCGTCTACAGCAACGGGCAAGAGGGCGGCTTCGCCGGCTCGGAGCCGGTGAACTATCCGGAGAACTTCCGTTGCGCCTACAACAAGTCGGCCGGAGCGGTCAACAAAAGCACCTCTTGAGCCTTGCGGCATGCTGGTCCGTCAAGCGTTCATGCAGGCGAGGTGACTTTTCCGTGAAGCCCGGTGGCCAACCTGGGCTGCGCGCTCGGCCCCGTGCCTATGCTGTCGGCTCGATGCGACGCGCACGGAGCGATAGGGGGACGCTTGGTGCCATCCCCGGGCGGCTCGCGCGGGTGTGGGTGCTGTGCGTGCTCGGGCTCGTGCTGCTCGCGCCCGTGGCCCACGCCGTGATCCTGCCGGCGATCACGATCGATGGGCCGAGCGAGGAAATCGTCGGTTTCGGGGGCGTCGCGATGGCCGAAGACGGGACCGGCGGCGTCGTCTACCTCAAGCGCTCGGAAGGCGTCGTGCATGTGTACGTCTCGCGCTACGTGGCGGGACATTGGCTGACGCCGATCCGCGTCGACACCGAAGAGCCGTTCGCCGGCAGCTGGCCGCAGATCGGAGCGGCCAACGGCGGCGAGCTGATCGTCGTGTGGGCGACTCCCTACGCGACCAGCCCGACCACGGAACGGCCGGTCTACGAGCTGCTCGGCGCCGAGCTCGGCCCCGGCGGTGAGAGCTTCGGGAGGGCGATCATCGTCGATCGGGACATCGAAGAAGCGACCGGCACGAACCCCGATCTCGCGGTCAGCCCGAACG
This sequence comes from uncultured Solirubrobacteraceae bacterium, assembly GCA_963743505.1. GTDB lineage: Bacteria > Actinomycetota > Thermoleophilia > Solirubrobacterales > Solirubrobacteraceae > Palsa-744. The sequence goes on from CAVUPZ010000006.1 coordinate 920,843, forward strand.
GCCAGGCCGACGTCGTCTACCGGGTTGTGAGCACGAGCAGGGTCGGCACCGTGGCGCTGCGCCCGGGCGACGTCCCCGAGAGCGTCCGCGTCGCCCATTTCGACGGGCTGCGCTGGGCCGGACTCGGCGCGGTCAACCGGGACGGATCGCTGGACATGCGCCCCCCGACCGCGTCCAACGCGCCACGGGTGGCGATCGGTCCGACCGGCAACGGCGTCGTCGTCTGGCAGGAGCCCGAACTCAACGGCATCGCCCGGATCTGGGGCAGGCGCGTGTTCGGCACCTCGCTCGACTACGTGATGCCCGCCACGGCCACGACCTACAACGGCGCGCCGATCACCGACGACGCGGAAGCCCCGGCGGTCGCCTTCTCCAAGCTCGGCCAGGCCGAGCTCGCATACCGCCAGCCGGTCGGCGCCGCCTCGCCGCTGCCCGGGCCGCGCGTGTTCTTGAACATCCTCCCCGATGGCGAATCGCAGAGCGGTGCCGAGTTCGCGGGGGCGGGCGTGCTCGACGAAGCCGTCCTCGGCGGCAAGGCCGCGTTCGTGGGACCCCCGAGCATCGACATCGACGAACACCAGGACATGCGGGTCGTCTACGACAGCAACGGCGTCGCGCGGCTGGTCCTCGGCAACGATCGCGGTCCCGCCGGATCCGTCACGCTCGGTCCCCGGGTCGTCGGCGCCGAACCGGACGCCGTCAGCATCCTGAACCCGGAAGGCGGCGGCGTGTCGGCCTGGCCGAGCTCGTATGCCGGGGGCCAGCCCGCGGTGGCGGTTCGCGAGGACTTCCCCGAAGGCGCCGCGCAGACCGCGCTCGTCGCCGGCGGCGCCGGCGGCGAAGTGGGGGAACTGTCGGTCGGGCGCTCGGGTCTCGGCGACGCGCTCGTCGCGTTCCGCCAGGGCCCGTTCGGTGACGCCGCGATCGTCGTCGCCTCGGCGACGGCCCCGCCCGCGCTGCTGCCGTTCGTGATCACGCTCCCGAAGGGCTGGGTGCGACCGGCCCAGGCGAAGGTTTCCTGGCTCGCGGCGCCCACCGGCGCGGGCCCGCTGAGCTATCGGGTCGTCGTGGACGGCCACTTCAAGCCCACCGGGACGGGTGGCTTCAGCGCGTCGATCGACACGCGCGGACTCAGCTCCGGGCGTCATCGCGTACAGGTGCTCGCCGTCGACCGCGACGGCCAGTCGACCCTCAGCGCGCCCTCGACGCTGCTGCTCGACAGCGTGCCGCCGGCTGTCAGGATCAACCGCGCGGGCGGCGGAAGCACCGTGCGCGTGCGCGTCAGCGACGCCTTCTCCGGCGTCGACGACGCCGCCGTCCAGGTCAGCTTCGGCGACGGCTCCTCCGCGCACGGGCGCAGGGTCTACGCGCACCGCTACGCCCACGCGGGGATCTACCGCGTGACCGTGCGGGTGCGCGACAGGCTGGGCTTGAGCGGCGTCGTACGCCAGTGGGTGAGCGTGCGATGAGGAGCGCCCCCGGATCGCCAGGCCCCTCGCTCGCGGTCGTGCTCGTGAGTGCCTGCCTCGTCGTGCTCGTGTGGCCGGCGGTGGCCGGCGCGGACATCTTCTCGCCGATCCGGCTCGTCTCCTACGGGACGCTCGGGGGCGACCCCGAAGCACAGCAGGCCGAATACGGCCACGACGCAGCGATGTCCGCCGACGGGCGCTACGTCGCGTTCGACGGCTCGGTCGGCGGTGTCACGGGGGTGTGGCGACGCGACCTGCAGAGCGGCGCGATCGAACAGGTGGCCGGCGGCGACGCGGCGCTGCCCTCGATCAGCGCGGACGGGAACGAGATCAGCTTCACGACCAACGAAGGCGACAGCCTGCCGGAAGTCAGCCACGAGCGACCCGACGCCGACCCGAGGCCCGAAGCCGTGAATGTGTACGTCCGCGACATGGCGAACAGCCCGGCGGGCGCTGCCGCCGAAGAAGCCGCGCGGGCACCCGGCGAACGCGCCTTCCTGATCGTCTCGGCGCCGAGCGGATCGAGCGAACCGCTGCGCTACACCGCGCCGCCGACCCAGGCGACCGCACAGGGCTCCTACGCCGCGGGGCGCTCGGCGATCAGCGCCGACGGGAGCGAGGTCGCGTTCGTGACCACCGCGATCTCGAACCTCGTCGCCTACCCGACACTGGAAGCCGAAGAACGCGCGCGGGGCGAAACGCCGGCGCCGCACACCCCCGCCGGGCAGGTGGTGGTCCGCTACCTGCAGACGGACACGACCGAACTCGTCAGCCGCTGCCGCTCGGGCTGCGAACCGGGTGCCGCCGAAGCGCTCGTCGCGGGAGCCGCCGCTGTCGGCGAAGCCGACTTCCCCGGCCACCCCGCCGCGGGGGGCGGGCCCGGCGCGTCGATCAGCGCCGACGGCTCGACCGTCGCATGGCTCGGGACGAACATCGCGGCCCAGGCGCCGACGTTGGCGGCGGAACGGCTCGAACCCGAATACAGGGAGCCGCTGTGGCGCCGGCTCCCCGCCGGCGCCACACAGACGGTCCGGATCAGCGGCGGCGGCGACCCCGCCAACCCCGCCTGCGGGGCCAGCGGCGAGACCGCCCCGTCGAGCCCGCCGTCGCTTGCCGATCCCTGCCAGGGGCCCTTCGTGCTCGAACACGCCGCCGGCGGCGGCGAACCCGGCGGCCTGTGGAAAGGCAAATCGGCGGGCAACTCGACCCCCCAGCTGAGCGAACACGGCAACGTCGTCGCGTTCCTGGCCCAGGCGCGGCTGGTCAGCGAGGGGAGCGACTTCGGCCGGGGCGAAGGCGGCCAGGAAAGCGACGTCTACGTCGCGAACATGGAACCAGGGCTCTCGCGTGTGCAGGCGCTGACGCCGCTGAGCGAGGTCGGTCCGCCCGACATCGGCGCCGAGTCGGACCCGGTCGGGGACCTCGCGATCTCGCCCGACGGCGGCGAGGTGGCGTTCACGAGCGTGCGGACCTTCTTCCCGCTCGGCAGCCCCGCGCTGATCAGCCCGCCCCTGGCCGTCCCCGGCATCAGCGAGCTCTACGACGCGGATCTGCGCGAGGACACGATCACGCGCGTCACGCACGGGCTCGCTGGCGGCGCGAGCGAACAGCCCCACGAGACCCTGAGCCTGAGCGAAGAAGACCCCTACGAAGACAGCCTCGCCCGCAGCCTCGGAGCCTTCTCGCCGTCGTTCTCAGGCGACGGCAACACGCTCGTGTTCACCTCCACGGCCAGCAACCTCGTCTACGGCGACGGCAACACGCCGGCGCTCACGGGCGCCCCGCTCAGGCCCTCCGGTGGGCCCGGGGACGGCAGCGACGTGTTCGCCGTCTCGCGAGCGCGGTTCGTGCCCCAGCCCGTCGCCCAGTCCGTCGCGGCGCCGCCGGCGGTGAACACCTCGCCCGCGTGGCTGCTGGGCGCCGAGGCGCTCTCGCGCGCGGACGGAAGCGTGCTGCTCTACGTCGAGGTCCCGGGCGCGGGCGCCCTGCACGCCGCGGCCCGCGCCACCGTGCTGGTCACGACCCCCGCGCGCCACGGGCGTCGCGCCGGGCGCGCCCGGCGCGAGGTGCTGATGCGCACCGTTGCGAGCACGTCGGCGCGGGCGCGCGGGGGCGAGCTGCTGACGCTGCGGCTCGCACTGGCGAAGCCGTACGCGTCGCTTGCGCTCGGCTCCGGCGGGCTGTCCGCGGTGGTGACGGTGAGCTTCGACGCCGCCGGCGAGCCGAAGCTCGGCCAGACGCTCGCGGCCACCTTCAGGCGGACCGAGAGGACGTCGGCCCACCGTGCCCGCAGCGGCCGGCACGCGAGACGGGGACGGCGGCACCGATGAGCGCCCGCGCCGCCATCCTCGTGCTCGGGCTCGCGGCCGTGCTCGCGCTGGCCGCGCCGGCGAGCGCTCCCGCCGCCGAAGAAAGCGCGACGTGGAGGCTCGAACAGCCGCTGCCGCCGCCACCGCCGCCGGGCGTGGAAGCGCCGGGAGCGGCGATCGGCCTCGGCACCATCGGCGACATCGAGTTCTGGCAGCCGGAAGGCGCTCCGCCGCAGGCCAACAGGGGGCTGCTGATCACGCGCGGCAACGGCAACTCGATCCCCCCCGGCGTATGGGCCTACGACGGCGCCGGCTGGCACGAGATCGCAAGCGCCTGCGGCGCCACCGACGGGCGGATCGCGTGGGGCGGTCCCGACGACTTCTGGACGATCGCCGACGGCCGTCCCGGGCAGGCGGCCGAGAACCCGGGCACGACCCTGGAACGGCTGCCGCCGCTTGAAGACAACACGCTGTGCCACTTCTCCGCCGGCAGGATCGCGGCCTCCTACGCCCACCTCGCCTTCGAAGCCGACTCCTATCAGGCGATGGACGCCGCCGCCTGCCTGCCGCCGCAGCCGCCGGCGGCGAGCTCGAGCGAATGCTGGTTCGGCGGCGAAGCACTGCCCTTTCCCCAGATCGGCGCCTTCCAGCTGCGCTGGAACGGGAACGCGGTCGAAGAGCAGCCCTACCCCCAGGAAGGCCACTCGGTGCGCGACCTGCGCGCGCTCGAAGGCGCCCTGTTCGAGAGCGTCGAAGTCGGCCCGCTGGACCGCGTCAGCACCGAACCGGTCGGCAGGGCGCCCGTCCTGCACCTGATCGAGGGCGGCACCGTGGCCCCGGAAACGGGCAACGGCGAACTGCCGCTGTACGGCTCCGAACGTGAGCCTACGTACGCGCTCGGCTCCCTGCACCTGGCGGCGGCCGAAGGCGCCCTCTGGGCCGCGGCCGGCGCGGGCGCGTTCAACCTCTCCGGCGAACAGGAACGCGGGCAGGTCACGGTCGCGCGCAGGGTCGCCGGGATCTGGACGCAGGTGATCGGCGCGTCCTCCTCGCCGCTGCCGACGGTGCTCTCCAGCCGACAGGAAGAAGCACAGTTGCTCGGCGGTGAAGCGAAAGCCGCACGGGTGACGGCGATCGCGGCCGAACCCGGCAGCGAAGATGCATGGCTCGCGCTCGCGCCCCAGAGCCTGGAAACGAGCGAAGGCGTCTCCGCCGTGCTCGTCCACATCTCCGCCCAGGGGCAGGTGCTCGGCGAGCAGACGCTCCCCTCGGCCCAGGAACGCGAAGTTCCGATCGGGCCCAAGGGCGCGGCGGACAAGCTCGCCTGCGTCGCGGTCGAAGACTGCTGGCTGGCGACGACCAAGGGCTGGCTCTACCACCTCGCGCGCGCGGGCGAAACGACCCTGCCGGTCAGCGAACTTCCCGGCTTCCCGCGCGGCAGGGTCGTCAGCGCCAGCGAACGGCCGCCCGATCAGGGCGTCCCGCAGGAAGTGCAGGATGCGCCGCCGGCGGACACCTCCGGGCTGACCGAAGAAGTTCCCGTGCTCACCTCCGCCGAAGAACACAAGTCCCCACAGTCCGAAAACCGGGTGCGGCTGCCCCTGCTCACCCGCTTCCACAGCCGCCTGGTCAAGGGCAGCACGCTCGAACTGAGCTTCCACCTGGCGGTCAAGGCGCGCGTGCAGCTGGTCGCGATGCGCAAGCGCAAGGTCGTCGCCAAAACGCCCAACCGCGTGTACAAGGCCGGCAACCGCCGGCTGATGCTGCGACTCGACCCGCGTGCGTGGCCGACCAAGCTGAGCCTGCTCACGCACGCGCTGGCGCCCCTGCCGCTGGTCTCCTCCGTAACGGGCGAAGGGGCCAACCTGTCGACCGAGAGCACGGGCCTCGTCGCGCTGCTCCACACACCTCCGTTCGGCGAACCGGGCCGGCTGCCTTGAGCCTGCCGCGCCTCGGCGCCCATCCGCCGCGCTCGCGCGGCGCCACTGCGACCGTCGCGCTGCTGGTCGCGGTCGCGCTGGCGCTCGCGTTCACGCTGCTCGGCTCGGGGCGCGGCGATCAGGCGGCCGCCCTGCCCGGCTATCCGGAACCGACGTCCCAAACGGACGCAGGGATCCCGGCCGAAGCGGTCGTGATGATCGGCGCGACACCCAGCGAACCGGGCGCGCCCGGGAGCAACGAGACGTGGGGGCTGGGCGAAATCCACGGCGCCCCCACGCTGGTCCGCTACTACGACCACGCGCCCGAAGCGGGAGGGCCGGGCTCGGAAGGAACGTGGACGCTCGGACCGGCCCTTCCCGCGGGTTTCCAACCCGACGCGCCCGCCACCCACGCGAGCCCGTTCGTGGGCGCGATGACGCCGGACGGCTCCGGCGTGCTCGCCGGCAAGATCGGCGTCGAAGAACACGCGCAGAAGGTCGTGCTCACGCGCAAGGCGGGCGGCGCGTTCCAGACCACGATGCCGGTGCGGGTCGAAGGCGAAAGCCTGGCGGAAGGCGAAGAAGCGCTGCTGTCGCCCGGTCAGACCCTGTTCGGCGCCAATCGCGCGCCCGTGCTCGCGGCGCTCTCGGAAGCCGGCGGCGAAGCCGGCGCGCTGGTGGCGCCGGTGTTCGAAGGCAACGGCGTCGAGGGCGACGTGCTCCACTGGGACGGAAAGAAGTGGACGCGGGAGACGATCGAAGTCCCGTCCCAGAGCTCGACGAGCTTTCGCGTGCTGGCGCTGGCGGCCAGCGGTCCCGAAGACGCATGGCTGCTGGGCCGGCTCGGGCCGAGCTACGGCGCCGGCGCCGTGGCGCTGTTCCACAGGGTCAAGCAGGAAGGCGGCGCGTGGGTGTGGCAGCCGGTGGAAGCGGAACTGCCCTCCGGTCAACGTCAGCTGCCGCTGAGGCTCCCCGTCGCGGGCGGCCCGGCGGAAGGCGAGCCCTTCATCGTGCAGGGGGCGAGCACGGAATCGAGCACGCCCGCCATCAACGCCCAGCTGCTGAGCGTGACCGCCAGCGGCATCTGGGTCGACGGGACGCGCGCCGACCTGGAACGGCCGACCCCCTACACCACCCTCTTCGTCAAGCCGCAGGGGGCCCAGGCGTCGATCGAGCACAGCTGGTGCGATCTGCCCCCGAGCGCTCCCCCGGGCACGCCCGCCTGCCTGGGCACCCTGCCCCAGGAACCCCCGCAGCAGTACTCGCGGAGCATCGCCTGGAGCGGCTCCTCCGAATTCGGGGAACGCGTGATCACGGGGCTCCCGGAAGGCGTCACCCTGCGGCTGGAGGGCGAACAGTTCGTCCGGGTCCTCAGCCTCGGTGGGGAAGAACAGCAGGCGGCGACCCCGGGGTCGGTGTACGGGGCCGCGTTCAGCTCCCCGAGCGAGGGCTGGCTAGGCGATCGCCTGTTCCCGATCCACCTCACGCTCGCGCCCGAACCCGACCGCCTGCAGCCGTGGCCGACCGCGTTCCACCACCCGCTGCTCGCGATCGCGGCACAGCCCGGCGTCCCGGTCGGCGCCCGTACGAGCGAAGCGCTCGCGGTCGGCGAACGGGGTGCGGTGGCGCGCTTCAAGCCAGGGCTCGGCTGGGAGCCGGAAAGCCTCTTCGGTCCCGGCGAGCGGATCGAAAAACCGACGCTGCGCGCCGTCGCCTGGCCGACCCCCAACCGCGCCTATGCGGTCGGGGACGGCGGCGAAATGTGGCTGTGGAGAGGAGAAACCGGGCTGTGGGAACGCGACCCTGCGACGCCGCTGAACTTCCGCGACAACCTGCGCGGCGTCGCCTTCGATCCCACCAACCCGAGCCGTGGCTACGCCGTCGGCTCGCTGGCGGTCGGCCGGGGCGGCGTGCTGCTCCGCTACGGCAAGACCTGGAGCGAGGAAACCGCCCTGCCCGCCGAAGCGCAGGGGGCCGTCTTCACGGCGATCGCGTTCGCCGGCTCGGAAGCGATCGTGTCCTACCTGCGCCAGCCCAACCCGAGCGAAAACAGGCTCGTCGGAGGACTGCTGGTGAACAACGGCTCCGGCTGGGTCGTCGACCAGGGGGCGAGTGGCGCGTTCGGGAGCGGTCTGCCGGTCGGGATCGCGGCCCTGCCCGATGGTGGCGCTGCGGTGCTCGTCACGCACGCCGGCGGTGCCACCGTCTTCGAGCGCGAAGCGGGGGGCTCCAGCTGGCAGCCCGCACCCGGCACGCTGCCAACCGAACTGGCCGGCTCCGTGAGCCTGTTCCGGCAGGGGGGATCGCTGCGCGCGATCGTCACCGCAGGCGGCGGTCGCGGGATCAACACCGGCTTCGGCGCACAGCCCTCGCCGGGGTTCCCGCCGTTCGAAACGCCGGCCGGCGAAACCGCGTCGGGGCCGGCGGCGGGCTCGGTGCTGCGCCAGACGTCCGACGGCTGGCGCGACGAGCGCCACCTCGTGAACCCGATCGGCCAGGGGGGCAACTACAGCGAATACGACATGCCCTACCGCCCCGACCCGATCGCCGCCGTGCTGATCGACCCGAGCGGCACCCAGGGCTGGGCCGTGGGCGGGATCAGCGGCGCCGAACAGGACCAGACCGCCGACGTCGAACGCTACCCCGCGGAAGCCGGCGAAGCGGCCCTCGGCGTCGGCGGTGCGAGCGTGCCGCTGGCGCCCGAAGCCCAGCGGGCCGGCGGCGGTGGCGTGACCACGCTCGCGTTCGGAGGCGGCGCCCAGTGCGAGGCGCCGTGCTCGGACCGCGTGGAGACGGGCATCGGCGCCGAAGCGTGGTTGCGGGGCGCCGTGTCGCTGGCGAGGCGAATCGGCGTGCCCGCGTTCTTCTACACGGGCCCGATGGTGAGGCCCTCCGCCTACAGCGGCCTGCACCCGCCGCCGCTCCCGCTATGAAAGCGAATTCGCGCGTTTCTCGGCGGTCTTCGGAGGCGGCCTGCCTTCCCCCGCCTACACGGTCGCCTCCGGCGGCGAGATGGAAAACGGCTCCGAGGCGCCGCTCGTACAGCCGCTCAAAGGACTCGCCGCGCCGCTCGGGGAAGCGGCGGTGACGGGCATGGAACCGTTCGGCACCGAGCCCACGGTCTCCGAACGCGAGGCGTGCGGGTGCGAGGCGAGCTACTACGCGGTGCAGAACGCCCACGTGGTCGTGATCGTCCTCGACGATGCGAGCGGCGGCGACGTCGAAGCCAGGCAGCGTCAATGGCTCGAGGAACAGCTGCAGCGGGCTGGGAGCGTCGGCAAGCCCGCGGTCGTGGTCGCCAACGCGGACCTCACCCAGGAGCTGGCGCCGGGCCGTCACGACGAAGCCGCCGAACTGCTGTTCTCGGCCCTCGTCGGCGAGAACCCGGATGGCCAGGACGCCGGGCACTACGTCGCCTCCGGCTACTTCTACGACGCGAAGGAAGAAAACGTCAGGGAGCAACTGGCCTTCCACGCGCGCACGTTGCCGGTGTTCGGCTCGGGGACGCTCGGATACGAGCTCCAGAGCAGCGAACTGAGCAGCGAATTCCACGGCGCCAAGGGGCTCATGCTCGGCCAGGTCGAATGGGGCCGGCGCACGGCCGCGGAAGCCGCCGTCAACCGGGCCCCGGTCGAAGTGCGCCTGATCCCCGTGATCGGGGAACTGGCGATGGAAGCGAAGGACGGCACGCTGCTGCCGCGGAGCAGGCCGGCGCTGTTCGGCGGGCTCGCCCGCAGGCAGCGGGCGGGCTGTCGCTCGCCGCAGAACGAATCCGTGTGCGCCGAAAGCCAGTACGTGCCGATCCCCTCGATCTGCGTCGGCACCCGCTGCCCGGAAGCGGTGCTGCCGGAGTACGAATTCGCCTCCTCCAGGCCCGACGTCGGCGGCTTCGTGAAGCTCAACACCGCCTCCAACAACCCGCGCTCGGTGCTCCAGAACAGCAAGGGCGAACCGGTCAAGGACGGAGTCGAAACGGCGGCGGGGCAGGTGGGCGCGACCTCGGGGCTCTTCTGTGCCTACAACGCGGGCGAAACGATGGTCTCGATCCGCGCGGGCGGCCTCTCCTACACGCTGCCCGTGCGGGTCCAGGCCGGGAGCGTGCGCCAGCCGTGCGGCACGGTGCCGCTGAAAGAACTGCCGGCGAGCCAGTCGATCACCCCCGCCCCGCCGCCTTCGCCCGCGCCCCAGCCGACCCCGGCGGCGGCGGGTCCCCAGGCATTGGCGCCGGCAGTGCTGCTGCCTGCGCCGCCTCCGCCGCCGGCGGTCCTGCCGCCCGCTGCGCGCGCGCACCCGCCCACGCTGACGCCGTTCGTCCCGCTCGCCGCGGTCTCGGCGCCGGTGCTCGCGTTCGTACCCCCGCCGGTGCCGACGCCGGCGCGCCCGACCCCGCCGACCGGCACCTCTGCCGTCACCTCCCCCGTCGAGGTCGCCGAAAAGGAAGAAGAGGTTGAGGAGGCGCCCGACTCGGTCTCCAACCAGGCCGTCGCGTATCGCGCCGAAGAACATGAGCCCACGCCGCTCTACGTGCTCGGGATCGTCGCGCTCGCCGCCCTCGCCGGCGTAGGCATCAGGCGCCGCCCCCGCGGCGGCCGCGGCGCCCAGGCGATCGCCCCGGCGACCGTCAACACTGCCCGCGCCCAGCGCCGGCTCGGCCGCGGGCAGCGGAGGCCCCCCTGGTGAGCACGGCTTCACCCGACCTTCACCGGTTGGCAACACGATCGAAGCGCCGCCCGGGCAAGCTTCTCCGCAGCCGATGAGCGCTGCCCGCAATCTTTGGAACGGACGCCTGGTCGCGACGCTAGTGCTCGCGCTATTGCTGCTGCTGTGCGTCGGCACGGCGGCGTCACAGGCGGCCGCGCCGTGGGGCGAGCAGAACCACTTCGCCCTGCCAACGGGGGAAGGTAGCGGCGAGGTCAATCCCGAAGGTTCGACCGGCGAACTCCAGTTCACGGCCGGACCGGAAGGCACCTACTACGTCGCCGACCGGTTCGGGAGCGAAGGATTTCGTCTGCAGCGGTTCGCCGCCAAGACGAAAACCGTCCAGGGCTCGATCACGTTCGTCCCGCCGCAGCCGACCAAAGCGAGCAAAGAAGAAGGCACCGAAGCCACAAGCGTCCTGATCGCCGCCGACCCGTCGCGCAACCGGGTCTACGTCCTGAGCGTCTACGAACGCCGTGAAGCGACCGAAAAAGAAGAAGAAAAAGGACAGTTCCCGCTGGACGACAAAATGGCGGCCGCGGGGTCGCTGTACGCGTTCGAATACCGGTCGGGGAAACTGGAATCGGTCAACACCGAAGGCGGCAAGCCGGCGCCGGTGCTGACACGGATCCAGCTCAAGGGCCAGGGTGAAGCGCCAAAGGAAGCGCTGCTGGAGCCGCACGGGCTCGCCGTCGACCCCGCCACGGGCAACCTCGTCATCGTCGGCAACGTGGACGAAGAATCGAACACGAAGGTCGAGGAAGGCAAGGCGGAAAAAAAGTGCCGGGCGGTGGCCCAGTTCGCGACCCCGACCGAAACCGGCGGGCAGCTCACGGGCATGGCGCTCGGCCGCCGCGAGGTCGACCACGCCGGCGTGATCCAGAACCAGAACGGGCGCCTCGCGACCGGTTGCGGCGGCGAAGAAGCCGAACAGGCCCAGACGCCGCTCTCGCCGGTCTTCGCGCCGGGCGAAAAGCTGCTCGTCGGCTACTTCGAAGGGGTCGGCGCCGCAGGGCAACGCCGGCGGCCTGCAGCTGTGGGAATTCGCCTCTGACGTCAAAACCCAGGCGCAGGAAGAAGTGGTGGCGACGCCGAGCGAGATCTACAACGCCGAAGCGCTCGAACCGACCGTCGAACTCGAAGCCCAGGAAGAAGAAGCGATCGGGAACGTGATGTCGCTGGTGCCGGAAGGCCCGAATGCCGCGACGATCTACGTCGGCGCGCTCCGTGCAAAAACCCCCGCGCCGCTCGAGCTCCACTACGAACACGCCGAAGGCCACGCCGCCAAGGTCACCGAGGTCGGCTGGACGGCCGGCGGTCCGCCCGTCAAAGGCGCAAACGGGCCGTGCAACCTGCACAAACCGCACTCCGTCTTCTCGCCGGTCGCGATCGGCGGCCTCAGCGGGGCGAGCAAGGGGTACCTGGCGTTCACCTACTACATCGAAAACCTCGGCCTCGCCAACGAAGAACTCGTCCCTGAAGTGCTCGAATTCGGCGAAGGCGGCAACACGAGCGGCTGTCCGAAGGCGAGCGTCACGACCCCGACGCAGCTGCACGGCAGCGAAGCGACCCACACCGTGACGGCGGGCAAGCCCACAACCGTGCTGTCGTTCATCGATGAACTCAACGAAGGCAAACTAAGCCTGGTGCCGCTTGCGAACCCGAAGAGCGTCACGTGGACGATCAAGTACACGAACCCCGCGACGGGTGAAAAATTGGAAGAACCGCCAGTCACCGTGCCCTACGAACTCAACGGGCCGCGCTCGCCAGAAGAACCGTTCGCGCTGAAGCTGCCATACAGCTTCAAGCGCCCGGGCACCTACGAAATCTCGAACGTCGTCACGAGCGACGACCTCGCCGGGGAAATCGTCTCGTCGGGGGTCGACAGGGTCACGGCCACGGCGCTGCCGCTGGAAATCACGATGAGCCCGCCCACGCCTGGCACGGTCCCCGCGCAGGAAAAGGAAACGGAACTGTCGGCCAAGGTCGAAAACAAGGCCGAAGCCGGCGTGAGCCTGAAGCTGACGCGAATCACGTGGAACTTCGGAGACGGGACCTCGACCGTGGTCTCGGGCGCCGAACTGAAGAACCCCTACACGAACCCGACGCAGCTGGTCACCAAGCACGCGTTCGCCCATCCCTGCGCACCGGCGCCCAAGTGCCGCGTGAGCCTGACGGTCGAAGGGGAAAACCCCGAAGGCACTGTCCAGCAAGGAACGGCGTTCGTGGAAGTGGGCGTGACCCCAAGCGCGGCCGAACTGGCGGCGCAGGCACAGAAAGAAAAAGAAGCCAAAGAAGCCCAGGAAGCCCAGGAACGCAAAGAAGCGCAGGAACGCAAAGAAGCGCAAGAACGCAAAGAAGCCGAAGAACAGAATGCCAAAGTCGGCACGACTGGCGTCCTGCCCTACATCGCGAGCGTCGCCGGATCCTCCTTCTCGGTCAACCCGGCCGGCGCCGTGACGATCAAGATCAGCTGCCCGGCCGGCGGTGCCTGCGGCGGCACGCTGACGTTGAAGACGGCGAGCGCGGTGACCGCCGGGAAGTCCCACGGCAAGCCGCGCAAGGCGATCCTGACGCTGGCGAGCGGCAGCTTCTCCGTGGCCGGCGGCCAGACCAAGGCCGTGACGCTGCACCTGTCGGCGCCGGGGCGGGCGTTGCTCGCGCACTCGCACACCCTACGCGCGCACCTGATGGTGGTCTCCCGCAGCTCGAGCGCGCCCTGCCAACACTGCGCAGCCCACGGTGACGCTGAGGCTCGTGGTGCCGAAGCGCCACAAGAAGCACTGACGCGCGGCGGCGGCGCACGGCACGGCAGGGACCACGCTGGGCGCGACGCGCACCTGCGTGACTCCCCGCGCCCCGAGCGCTGCCACGCCAGAGGCCCGATGTGAAGATCCTGTGATCAGAGGTGCCACAGGATCTTCACCAAGCGGATCGCGACACCTGCGAGTCTTGCCTTTGCCTGGGGGATGTCCCCCGCACGCGTGGAGAGGAAACCACGCCGGCAACCGAAACCAACAGGAGGTAGTCAGGTAATGACGTCTCTCATCAAGAAACGTCGGACGCTCAGCGCGGTCGTTACCGCGGCGTTCGCCGTTTTCGCACTGAGCGCCGTGGCGGCGCCAGGCATGGCCAGCGCCACGGACCTCGGCGAACAGTGTTCGGGCGCGAGCGTGGAAAGCCTGGGCTCCACGTTCCAGGCCCCGATCCTGTTCGTCTGGACCGGGTACAACTGGACCAAAAAAGAAGTGCTGACCAAAGGCTTCAGCAACTCGGCGAACGTGCTGGGCTGTAACGGCACGCAGGGAAGCAAAGGCACGCCGACCGTCCGCTACAACCAGGAAGAAAAAGAACGGGGAAGCGGCGCCTGCCTGAAAGACTTCGGCTCGTCCCTGCCGGGCACTGCAACGCGCCTCAAAACGTTCCCGCTCTGCGGCACTGACGAAGCGCCGAGCGCCACGGTAGAGGCAAAAATGGAAGAAAAAGGCATCAAAGAAGGGGCTGAAAAAGAAGACATCGAGTCGATCCCGGTGCTGCAAGGCGCCGAGGCGATAATCGTGCATCTGCCCGCTGGCTGCCTGGCCTCCTCGGAAGCCGACACCAAAGGCAAATTCCACAAATACGCTCGCCTGTCGCTTGACAACCTGACCGTCGAGGAAGTCTACGCGGGTAAAATCCACGACTGGACCGAACTGCTGGCGGCGCAGGGTACCGACGGCAAAGACGCCATCACGTGCGAACACGCGACGGAACTCGAAGACACGATCAAACCGGTCGTGCGTCTGGACAAATCTGGTACGACCCACATCTTCAAGTCATACCTCGCCCAGATCTACAAAGAACCGATCGCGATGGAAGCGTTCAACGAAGTGCACAAAGAACACCCGTGCCCTGCACCGCTTCCCGCAGGCGAAAAACTGACGTGGGAACACGTTCAGGAAGGCTGTGAAAACCAGCGTTGGCCGGAAGAAGCGCACGTCGTGCGTCCGGGCGAAGACGGTACCGCGGAAGAAACCGGTAACCCCGGTGTCGTCCACGGCGTCAACACGCTCCCGAGCAGCATGGGCTACGTAGACCTCGCGGTGGCTGAGGAACTCGGCTACTTCGACGCGCCCGGCGAAGGTGGCGAAAGCAAAAAAGGCGAAAAAAACCACAAGTTCTGGGTAGAGCTCCAGGACACCAAACCTGGCGCTGCCACGGAGGAATTTGCGGACCCGAGCACGAAAGGCGACACCAACAAAGCCGCCAACTCGAACTGCAAATCCACCGTGTACGCCAACGCGGCGGGCGAAGAATTCCCGCCGGCAAGCACGCGTAACGACTGGTCGAAAGTGAAAGGCCAGACCGTGTCGAAAACGTACGCGCTCTGTGGTCTCACCTACGAGCTCGCACTCCGTCAGTACTACCCGTACGAGAAAGCGGAAGGCGACACGAAAGAAGACTCACTCAAGAAAGCTCAGACGGTGCATGACTTCCTGCTCTGGGCGCTGAACAGCAAATCAGAAGGCGGCGGATTTGAGGCCAAGAACCTCTTCTACGAACCGCTTCCGAAAGCTGTTTTGAAAGAGGCAGAAACGGGCGTCAAGGAAATCGGCAACGAAGTCGGCTGATCGACGCCAGGGAATAGCCGTTCGCGGGCGAAGGAGCGTGCGCGTCGGCTAGGAGGCAAGTAGGACGAAGCACGAAGCACATGGACCGGCCGCTCCAGGGATGGGGCGGCCGGTTGTGTTTTGGGGCGGACGTGCGCCGCCACCGATGGCGCCGGCCTGGCGATCGATCAGCGTGTGTGGGGGGGCGCGCCTACAGCAGTAGCTCTGCTGGGACCTCGACGGGTGCCGCGGGGCGCTCCGTTCGCAGGTCGCGGGCGCGGACGCGTGTGCTCCCGGCGCAGACGACCACGCCCGCGAGCTGCTCCTGCCGGCGTTCGGCGAGCGTCTCGGCCGCGAGTGCCATGTCGCCGAGCGCGGCGGCACGACCGAGCACCACGCAGAACACGCAGACGGCGAGCCAGACGGCGGGGATCAGGATCAGAAGGATGGTCATGGGCCTCGTAAGGGGGCGAGGCCCGGCCGTAGCGGTCTGTCGCTCGGGGGCCTCGCCTGTCCGGACCATCGGGAGCGCGCCCCGTCGGGCCTTAGCAGCGGCGGCAGCTCTAGTACAGGCGTCCGGCGGGTGACCGGCCTCGGCCGCTCTGAAGGCCTCTGTCCGGGTGAGAGGGGCGCTCTGTGTCGGGGTCCGAGTCGGCGGGGGAACCGCCGGGACACTCACTCGATGAGCGTCGGCTCGACTGGCGGCTCTGCGATGACTGGTCCCCCGGCTTCCTCCAGCGCCGGCGTGCTCGTCAAGGGCCGCTTGATGACTGCCCAGGCGACGAACCCGACGAGCAGCACCGACACGAGGATCCAGCCGAGTTCTTCGGTGCCCACGCCGATGTACTTCAGGCCCGAGGCGAAGATCACGAACGTGATCACCGGCCGGATGTAGCGGTCCGGAGCGCTCGAGGACAGCACCGACCCGACCAACACGGCCGGCACGCTGCCGAGGATCAGCGAGAGCGTCACGCCGAACTGCACGTGGCCGAAGGCGAGCGCGCCGAGTGCGGCTGCCGCGGTCAGCGGGACCGCCTGGGAGAGGTCGGTCCCGACGAGCTGCTTGGCCCCGATCGTCGGGTACAGGAACAGCAGCAGGATGATCATCAGCGAGCCCGAGCCGACGGACGTCATCCCGACGATGAGGCCGCCGACCGCTCCGATCAACAGGGTCGGCACGGGCCGGGCGACGATTTCGTGGATGTGACCGGTGCGGGCCTCCTGGCCGCGACCGTCCAGGAACCATCTCAGCACCATCGCGGCGGCACCCAGCAGCAGCGCGGCGCCGAGCAATTTCTCGATGTTCGTCTGAGCCGAGCTCCCGTTGCCGATCAGGTGCAGCAGATAGGCGCCGAGGAAGGCCATCGGCACCGACCCGGCCACCATCCAGCCCACGAGCGGCTTGTTGACGGTCCCCTTGCGCAGGTGGACCCCTGCGCCCACGGGGCGCATGACGACCGCGGCGACGAGGTCGCTCGAGATCGCCGCCGAGGGCTTGACGCCGAACAGCAGGATCAGCATCGGCGTCATCAGCGCGCCGCCGCCGGCGCCGGTCATGCCGACCAGGAAGCCGACGACCGCGCTGCCCAGGACGATGTATGGATCGACTTGCATGACTGGTTCTCTCCTCCCGGACCGGGCCCGGCGGCCCGTGCGGGCCATCGAGGATACATGTCTTCCTCACGTTGTGGGTCGGTTTGGCATCCTTGGCCCCCGGGATCGCCCAGATGTGTGCGTTTCCGCACCAATTCGCCGCTAACGGCCGCAAAGGCCCCTTGCGCCGGCCCTCGGCGCTGTCTATGATCGGACGCGCTTGAGAGGGGTCACCGAATCTCGACATTCATACGGGTGAGGTAGTCGAGTATCTCTTCGGTGACTAGCAAGGAGGCGGCAGGGATGAGTGTCGAGACGGGCAGCAGCACCGATGGCGGAACGGGCTGGGCGCGGTCGCTGACGGCGTCTCGAGGACGTCTGGCTCGCCGGCGGATCGCAGCCAACGAGATCGCCGAGGTCAGGGGTCCGGCGGCGTCCATGCGCCGCGACGCCGTCTTCAGGCGCCTGCTCCTGGTCGCGGACGTCGTCTCGATCGTCACGGCCTTCCTGCTCACGGTCGAGCTGTCCCGGCGTTCGCTTCAGCTGACCTGGGCCGGGATCGTGGCCGTCCCGATCCTGGTGATCTGCGCCAAGCTGACCGGTCTCTACGACCGCGACGAGACGCTCATGCGCAAGACCACCCTCGACGAGGCGCCCAAGCTCTTCCAGCTGGCGACGTTGTGCGCGCTGATCGCCTGGTTGACGGGTGGCCTGCTCGTGCACGGGGCACTCGACCGCCACGAGGCGATGTTCCTGTGGCTCGCGCTGGCGGCCCTGCTGATCATGACCCGCGCCGGCGCGCGCGTGATCGCGCTGCGGATCTCGCCCGCCGAGCGCTGCCTGTTCATCGGCGATGAGGCCTCCGCGGAGGCGATCCGCTCCCGCCTGACCGGGCATGGCGGGGTCAACGCCAAGGTCGTCGCCCACATCGACCTCGACAAGGTCGAGCCGTGGTCGACCGACTCCTTCTCGGAGCCCCGGCTCGCAGAGATCCGCGACCTCGCCCGCACGCTCGACGTGCACCGCGCGATCATCGCGCCCCGCAGCGTCGACGCAGGCGAGATGCTCAACCTCGTGCGCACGCTCAAGGCGGTCGGCGTGCGCGTGAGCGTGCTCCCGCGCCTGCTCGAGGTGGTCGGCTCCTCGGTCGAGTTCGACGACCTCCACGGGATGACCGTGATGGGCGTCAGGCGCTTCGACCTGACCCGCTCCTCGGCCGCCTTCAAACGCGCTTTCGACCTGCTGGGCAGCTCGATCGGCCTGCTCGCGATCTCGCCGCTGCTGATCGCGATCGCGATCACGATCAAGCTCGACAGTCGCGGACCGGTTTTCTTCCGCCAGCTGCGCGTCGGCCGCCACGGCCAGCGCTTCTACATGCTCAAGTTCCGCACGATGGTCGACGGCGCCGACGCGATGAAGGAGTCGCTGCGGCATCGCAACGAGGCCAAGGAGGGGTTGTTCAAGATCGCCCAGGACCCGCGCGTGACCCGCTTCGGCAAAATCCTGCGCAAGACCGCGCTCGACGAGCTGCCCCAGCTGCTGAACGTCGTCAAAGGCGAGATGAGCCTCGTCGGCCCGCGTCCGCTCGTCGTCGAGGAGGACCAGCGGGTCGAGGGCTGGCACCGGCGGCGCCTCGAGCTGATGCCCGGCATGACCGGTCCGTGGCAGATCCTCGGGCCCTCCCGGGTGCCGCTCAAGGAGATGGTCGCGATCGACTACCTGTACGTGGCCAACTGGTCGCTGTGGACCGACGTCAAGATCCTGCTTCGCACCGTTCCCCACGTGGTCGGACGGCGGGGCCTGTAGCAGCCGTGGCCGGCGTCACGCCGGTCGGCGTGTTCACCTTTTCAGGCGGCACCGCCCGGCGCCCCGAAGGCCGGCCGGGCAGCCACGGGCGCACATATAATCGAGCGCATGTTGTACGTCGCCACGGTTCACTACCGCTCACCGCAGTGGATCGAGATCCAGACGCGTCACCTGCGCGAGAACATCCCAGTCCCCTATCAGGTGTGGACGTCGCTGGAGGGCATCGATCCCTCCTATGGGGTTCACTTCGATCGTGTCTTCGACCAGTGGGGCTCGCACGCTGGCAAGCTCAACCACCTGGCGATGGAGATCTCTCACGAGGCTGCCGACGAGGACCTGCTGATGTTCCTGGACGGCGATGCGTTCCCGATCGCCGACCCGATGCCGCTGATCCGCGAGAGCCTCGCCCGGGCGCCGTTGATGGCGGTCCGCCGGGCGGAGAACGTGGACGAGCCCCAGCCGCACCCCTGCTTCTGTGTGACGACCGTCGGCAGCTGGCGCGCGCTCCACGGCGACTGGACGAGCGGCCCGAAGTGGGTCGGGGCGAGGGGGAAAATGGGGGGAGACGTCGGCGGCAACCTGCTCCGGCGCCTGGAGTTGACACAGACGCCGTGGGTGCAGGTGCTGCGCTCCAACCGACACAACATCGACCCGCTCTACTTCGGCATCTATGGCGACGTCGTCTACCACCACGGCGCCGCTTTCAGGGGCGGCGCGCTGAGCCCTGCGCACCGTGACGAGGCCCCCGAACGCCAGCGCCTTCCTCGCATCCCGCTCCTGCGCCAGGTCGCCCGGGCCGCCAACGGCTACCGCTGGCGCAGGTGGGAAAACGCCACCGTCAAGCGCCACGGGGAGCTTTCCCGGGGCATCGTCGAGCGGCTCGAACGCGGTGACGACAGCTGGCTCGCCGAGCTCCGCTGACGTCGATCTGACGAACGGAACGCCGGCCGGGGCGCCCGAGCGCGGTTGATAGGGTGCCCGCGACATGCAGCTAGGAAGGTCACTACGCATCGCCTGGCTGGGGGCGGCTCCGGTCGAAGGCGGCAGCTCCGCCGGCGTCGGCACGGAGTTGCTCGACGGCCTGTCGGCGCGCGGTCACCGGATCGACTGCTTCTTCCCCGCCCAGCCACGCGCCGTGCCCGAGCGCCTCACCAGGCACGAGAACCTGACGATCAACTGGGGCACGAGCGGGTGGCGCTGGGATCGGTGGTACAGCCGCACGAAACTCGGTGCGTTCGTCACCGGCCTCGTCTCTCGCGCGGTCGCCTCGCGCCGGATGCAGAAGGAGATCCTCCGACGTCACGAGGTCGAGCCCTACGACGTGATCTTCCAGAACCAGGTGATCGAGTCCTTCGGCGTGCCGTCGAGCCTGGCCGGGAAGGTGCCGCTGGTGATGTGCCCCCAGACCGAGCAGGCGGCCGAGTTGAGGTGCCTGATCGCCGAGCGCCGACTCGCGCTGCGCAGCCAGCCGGCCTACATCGTCGCCTTCGTCGGCGGGGTCATGTCCCTGCGTGCGATCGCCCAGCGCATCAAGATCCGCCACGCCGACCTGCTGATCTGCATCAGCAGCGTGTTCCGCGATCACATGGTCCGCGACTACGGGTTTCCGGTGAAGAACACCGTGGTGATCCAGAACCCGATCAACCTCGACCGCTTCGCGGCGCTCGAGAACGTCGAGGAGCCGATCGGCGAGCCGCCGCTCGTGCTCGTGCCGACGCGCATCGCCCTGCGCAAGGGGATCGATGACATCCCCGGGATCGCGAGGACGCTGCTCGACCGGGGGGTCGACGCGCGCATCCGCGTCGTCGGCGGACCGAGCCTGTTCTCCGACTACCGCAAGCTCCTCGAGGACCTGCCGGAGAACGCCGAATACGCCGGCGCGATCCCGCACACGGAGATGCCCGAGGAGTTCGCTCGCGCCGACATCATGCTGCTGCCGAGCCGCTTCGACCCGTGCCCGCTCGCGGTGCTGGAGGCGCTCGCGTGCGGCGTGCCGGTCGTGGGCACGAGCGAGGTCGGCTCGATCGAGAAGGTGAACAGGTCGGTCGGCGCCGAGGCGCGACCGGGTGACGTCGACGGCCTCGCCACGGCGATCGCCGAGATGCTCGAGCGGGTCCGCTCCGACCCCCCGGGCCAGCGCACGCTCGCCCGCGCCGAGGCGGAGCGCCTGTTCGCGCCCGACGTGATCTGCGAGCAGATCTCGCTCGCGCTGGAAGCGCTCGTGGACGGCGTCCGGCCTGTCGTTGCCGCAGCCGCGCCGGCCAGCCTCTAGCTCGGGGTCGCGATCACGCCATGAGTGCCGCCCGGCCCAAGGTCGTGTACGTGATGGGCAGCCATCACATCGGCAGCACCGTGCTCGGCGTCGCCCTCGGCAACTGTGAGGACTTCTTCTTCGCCGGCGAGGTTCACGCGTGGTTCACGAGGCATGGTGTTCCCGCCTACCGCACCCCGGAGTCCCTGGCCTTCTGGAGCGGCGTGGCCGGGAAGGTCGAGCACGGCGCCGAGCTGTTCGGCCACGACACCGAGTTGTACATCGACCGCTCATCCGCGCTGCGCGTCGATCGCCTGCGCAGGTGGCCGACCACGAGGCGTGAGCTGCTCCCGCGTTACCGCGAGTCGACCGCCGAGCTGTACCGCGCGATCGCGGACACCTCCGGCGCGGGCCACATCATCGACACTTCGCACTATCCCCTGCGGGCGCGCGAGCTGCAATCGCTCCCCGGGATCGACCTGTACCTCCTGTTCCTCGTCCGTGACCCGCAGGGCGTCGTCGCCTCGCACGACCCCACTCGTGCCGCCGAGGGAGCGAAGTCGGCGCTCACGATGAACCTGCACCTGTGGGCCACGCATGCCCTGTCGCTGCCCGTTTTCCTGCGCCAGCCCCCTGCGCGCCGGCTGTTCGTGCGCCACGAGCAGTTCCTCGCCGAGCCGGCGCTCGTGCTGCGCGCGGTCCTCGACCGGCTCGGCTCGGACGCGGCGCTGCCCGATCTGGCCTCGCTGCAGACGGGATTTCCGCTGCAGGGGAACCCGTTCCTCAAAGACCACCGTGTGATCGCCCTCAAAGGCCCCCCTGCTCGGCCCGCGCGCTCCTCGCCGATGACCGCGGTGATGCAGGCGCCGTGGACGGCGCTGTTCTCGCATCTCGGCCCGGCCGTCGCGCAGCGAGCGCGTCCGTCACGGCGGCCGTGAGGGCGCGCCCGAACGCGGCCACGGAGAAGCGCTCGGCGTTGCGGACCGCCCGCGAGGGATCGAAGTCGAGCTCGTCGACGGCGAGGATCGCCGCAGCGAACGAGCCGGCGTCGTCGAGCTCCGCGAGGACGCCGGTCTCGCCGTCGAGCACCGTCTCGAGCGCACCGCCCGCGGCCGCGGCGACGACGGGGCGTCCCGCGGCCTGGGCCTCGACGGCGGTGATGCCGAACTCCTCCATGCTGGGGACGATGACCGCCCGTGCCTGCGCAAACATCCGCGCGATCTCGCTGTCGTCGGCGCGCCCGAGGAACTCCGCCTCGGGGTATTCCCGCGTGAGGGCGTCGTGCTCGGGCCCGCTGCCGATCACGCGGATCGGCCGCCGCGCCCGGCGGGCCGCCTCGAGGGCGACGTGGACCCGCTTGTGGCGGACCAGCTCGGAGACCACGAGCAGCGCCTCGCCGGGCTCGCCGGGGCGGAAGCGGTGCGTCTCGACGGGCGGGTGGACAATCGGCGCGTCGCGTCCGTAGTAGCGACGGATCCGCTCCTGCGTGAGCACGGAGTTGGCGAGGTAGGCGTCGACGCGCCTGCTCGCGGCGAGGTCCCAGCTGCGGCTGCGCCGCAGTTGGGCGCGCAGCACCCCCCGCAGGACGGCGGGCGTCTCGCTGAGGGCCCGCTCTTCCTCATACCAGGCGTAGCGGAACGGGGCATGGCAGTAGCACACGTGGACGGCCCCGTCGGGCACCGTCAGGCCGTGGGCGAAGGCGCTGCTGCTCGTGAGCACGACGTCGCAGGGCCCGGGCCGCAGACGTTCGACGGCGAAGGGGAACAGCGGCAGCAGCCTCCTGAACCCGCGCTGGCGGATGCCCAGGCGCTGCAACATGGACGTCGTGATCGAGCGCCCCGCGAAACGGCCGCCGGTGCCGCGCTCGTCATAGAGCAGCGTGAAGATCGGCGCCCGCGGGTAGAGGTCGGCCATCGCCGCGAACGTCCGCTCCGCGCCGCGCATCACGAGCAGATAGTCGTGCGCCAGGGCGACGCTCGTCGCCCCGGCGCCGCCGACGGCGCCATCGTGCTCTTGCGGGGAGTGAGAATCCGTTCGCATGGCGTGCGCCCCCGGGGGCGCCGGGCAAGCCTAGCCGCACGCCCGCGGCCGCGGGGGCGCGAGCCGTTGGTATGTTCTGGGCCATGCCGGATGCACTGCTCCGGCCCTTCGGCTGGAGCGCCCTCCTGATCCACGGTGATCCGTGCGTCCTGGACCGGTGGCTGTGGCTGCGGGGCCACCTGCGCAAGGGATCTGCGAGGACATTCGACGCGGGCTGTGGCAACGGCGCCTTCAGCATCTACGCCGCCCGCGAGGGCAATGCGGTCGTGGCCGCATCGTTCTCGCAGCGCGAGCAGGACGACGCCCGCCGCCGCGCCGGCATCCTCGGCGTCGAGGGGATCGACTTCCGCCTGATCGACCTGCGTGAGCTCGAGCAGCACGTCCCCGACCTCGGCAGCTTCGACCAGATCATCTGCCTGGAGACGATCGAGCACCTCAGCGACGATGAACGTCTGCTGGGCACGCTCGCGGGCCTGCTGGCACCGGGGGGCTCGCTGCTCCTCACCACCCCCTTCAGCGAGCACCATCCCCTCTACCGCGAGCAGGCCGACCCGTCGCCGCTCGAGGATGGCTCCCACGTGCGCTTCGGCTACGGCCGCGCGCAGCTGCGGGAGCTGGCGCAGGGCGCCGGTCTGCAGGTCGACAGCGAAACCTTCGTGAGCGGCTTCGTCTCCCAGCAGCTGACGAACCTGATGCGGTGGTTGAGCGCCCGCGTCGGTGTGGCGGCGGCGTGGGCGATCATGCTGCCGCTGCGGCCCCTCGTCGTGCTCGACCGGCCGCTCACGCGCGTCTTGCGCTATCCCCACCTGAGCGTGGCGCTGACGGCGCGCCGGCCGGCGTAGGGGCGGCCCGGTGCGGGTCATGGTGACGGCGCCTTGGGGCCGGCGCCTCGGCGGGGCGGAGGCCATGCTCCAGGGGCTCCTGGACGGCCGCGAGGAGCACGAGCACGAGCTCGAGGTCGTGTTCTTCGAGGACGGTCCCTGGCCCGCCGAGCTGCGCGCCCAGGGGCTGCGCGTGAACGTGATCCCTGCCGGTCGCCTGCGCGAGGCGCATCGGTGGGCGGTGGCGGTTGCAACGCTCGCCCGGCTGCTGCGCGAGCGCGACCCCGACGTGATCCTCAACTGGTCGGCCAAGACCCAGCTCTACGGCGCCCCCGCCGCGATGCTCGCGGGCATGGCCGACCGGGTCGTGTGGTGGCAGCACGGCATCCCCGCGCGGGGCTGGCTCGACGGCACCGCCACGCTGCTGCCGGCGGTCGCGATCGGCTGCGACTCGCGCGCCTCGGTGCGCGCCCAGGAGCGGCTGCTGCCGCGCCGGCGCACGTTCATCGTCCCCGCCGGCGCGCCCGTGCCAGCCGGCGAACGCCGACCGGCGGAGCTCGCGCTGCCGGCGGGCGCCCCGGTCGTCGGGCTCGTCGGGCGGCTGCAGCCGTGGAAGGGCCAGGACCGGCTGCTCGAGGCTCAGGCGATCCTGCGCGAGCGGGGCCAGGCGATGCAGAGCGTGATCGTCGGTGGCGACTCCTACGGGCTCTCGCCCGAGTACGCCGCCTCGCTGGGCCCGCTCGTCGAGCGGCTCGGCATCGGCGACGCGGTCACGATGGTCGGCGAGGTGCCCGACGCCGGCCCCTACATCGAACGGATGGACGTCCTCGTCAACGCCTCCGACGCCGAGCCGTTCGGGATCGTGATCCTCGAGGCGATGGCGCGGGGGGTCGCGGTCGTCGCGGTCGACTCGGGCGGTCCGGCGGACTTCGTCGAGCACGGCGTCACCGGCATGCTCGCCCGCTCGGGCGACCCCGACGCGCTCGCCGAGGCGCTCGGTCCGCTGCTCGCCTCCCCCGAGCTGCGCGACCGGATCGGCCGTGCGGGGCAGGAGCGCTTCCTCGCGCAGTACACGACGAGCGCCCTGCGAAGCCGAGTGTTCAGGAACCTGCAGGCGCTGGTCGTGTCCCGTCGTCCGGCGCCCGAGGCGGCGCGAGCGCGGCCACGATGACCGACACGGATGTCAGGCGCGGGTAGCGCCGGCGCAGCGGCTCGGGCCACGCCCGGCCTTTGCTCAGCGAGATCACATCCGCGCCCGCATAGCGGGGCGGTTGCACCTGCAGCCCCTCGTCGGCCAGGATCCTGCTCGTCACGTGCGGCAGCGAGGGCGAGATGTGCGGGTCGTAGCCGGGACGGAAGCTCGTCAGGTTGCCCTTCACCGCCAGCTCGAGGCGGTTGCGCAGCGTGGCGATGTTGGGCGTCGAGACGACGAGCCGGCCGCCCGGCGCCACGAGTCGCGCCGCGGCGCGCAGGGCGCTCCACGGAGCCTCCAGGTGCTCGATCGCCTCGACCAGCAGCACCCGGTCGGCTTCCGGCAGCCCGACCGCGTCCTCCGCCGCAACCTCGTGGAAGCTGACGTCCTCGCGCAGATCGGGAGCGAGCCAGTCGATCGGGTCGATGCCGCTGAGCTCGGCCGGCTGCCAGCGGTCGCGGATGAGGCGCAGGAGATCGCCGCGGCCACAGCCGACGTCGAGCCAGCGCAGTCCGGGAGCCGGGTCCGCGGCGTCGAGCGCCGCTTCGACGATCTCCGCCTTCGACGCGCCAGCCGAGTCGATCTGGTCGGAGAACGAGCGCACGCAGCGCGATCCTAGCCCAGCGCGGGCGAGCAGCTACCCTTCGCCTCCCCACGGGAGCCCGGTGCCAGCCACGCGATCAGATACCGAGCCCGTGCATGGGCGCGCCGCCCCCGGCTCTGCCCCGGAGGTGACGATCGTCGCCCACGACATCGGCTCCGTCGGGGGCATGGAGCGCCAGCTCGAAGAGCTCCTGCTCGGCCTCGACGCCCGTGGCCACCGCGTGACGGTGGTCGCCAGGACCTGCCGCCTGCCCCCGGGGAGCTCGATCGAGTTCCACCGCGTGCGCGCGCCGGGACGGCCGTTCCTGCTCGCCTACCCATGGTTCCTGATCACGGGCACGCTCGCGACCAGGCGACACCGCCGCGGCATCGTCCAGGCCACGGGTGCGATCGTGCTCGGCCGCGTCGACGTGATCGCGATCCACTACTGCCACCAGGTCGGACCGGCCAACCCCAGTCGCGCCTCGCTGCTGTTCCGCCTCCACGTACGGGCGGCGGGCATGCTCAAGCGTGCGGGCGAGCGCCTGTGCCTGCGCCCCAGCTGGACGCGAGCGGTCGTGTGTGTCTCCGACGGCGTGGCGGAGGAGGTGCGACGCTACTTCCCCCGCCTCGCCGACAGGGTGCTCACGATCCACAACGGCATCGACACGGATGCCTTCGCCCCCGGCCTCCGCGCCGCGGAGGCCGCTTCCAGGCGCGCGGGCCTCCGGATCGCCGATCGGCAGCTGGTCGCCGCGTTCGTCGGCAGCGAGTGGGAGCGCAAGGGCCTCGAGCCCGCGATCAGGGCCCTCGCGCTCGCGCCCGAGTGGACGCTCGTCGTCGCCGGCGGCGGCGACGAGCAGGCCTACCTGTCCCTCGCACGCGAGCTCGGTGTCGCGGACCGGGTTAGGCTGCTCGGCGTCACGCACGACGTCCAGCTCGTCTACCAGCTCGCGGACGCGTTCCTGCTGCCCACCGCCTACGAGAGCTTCTCGCTCGTCACCTTCGAGGCAGCCGCGAGCGGCCTGCCCGTGCTCGTGACGCCCGTCAGCGGCGTGCGCGAGCTGATCGAGGACGGCCGCAACGGCTTTTTGATCAGCCGCGAGCCCGAGCTGATCGCTGCGCGGCTGCGAGCGCTGGCCGGCGACGGCGAGCTGCGTGAGCGCCTCGGTCGGACGGCGCGGGAGTCGGCTCTCGCGTACTCCTCGAGCCGGATGGTGGAGCGCCACGCCGAGCTCTACGAGCGCCTCGCCGCCACCGCCGGCTGAGAGCCGCGCGCAGCCCGTGGCCGAGCTCTGGCGCTGCGCTGCTGCCCGGGCTCAGAAGCTGCGGCGGGCGCCAGCAGCTGCAACGAGCAGCGCTTCGAAGGCGTCGGTCGCGGCGGGGACGGAGAACAGCCGCTCGACCGCCGCCCGCCCGCGCGTCGCGAGCTCCCGGCGCAGCACCGGCTGCTCGCGCAGCCGGCGCAGCCGCTCGGCGAGCGCGCCGATGTCTCCCTCGGGGAAGACCAGGCCGCCTTCCGTCAGCCCGATCAGCCACGGGATCTCGCCGGAGTCCGAGCCGACGACCGGCACCCCGCACCACAGCGCCTCGACGATCACCCGGCCGAACTGCTCCTTCCAGGTCGGGGTCGTGTGCGACGGCAGCACCACCACGTCCACACGGCCATAGCCCTCCGCCATCTGCTCGTGGCGCAGGCCGTCCACGACCTCCACGCTGCCGCCCGGTATCTCCTGGCCCTCGAGCCGCTCCCTGAGCTCGCCGTTGCCAATCACCACGAGCCGCACCGGTGCGGGCAGCGAGCGCACCGCCGTCAGCAGGTCGAACAGGCCCTTGCTCTCGACCAGCCGTCCGGCGTAGCCGACGGTGAACGGACGCCCGTCCGGGGCCTGCGGCTGTGCCGGCCACGAAGGGACGGCCGGAGGAGCGAGGCCGATCTCCCCCCGTGCGCCCCAGCGGCGCGCGAGCTCGCCCGCCGTCTGCGAACGCGCCGCCACGAACGACGCGTCGCGGAGCACGCGGGCGCGGAGCATGCGCACCGGTGCGGGCAGGCTGCGGTCGATGTTCTCGTAGGCCTGCACGCCGAACGGCACCCCCAGGCGGCGAAAGGCGAAACCCCACTGCGTCGAGGCGAGCGCGAAGGGCTCCTCCTCGATGAAGGCCACGTCAGGTCGCGCCCGGGCGATCTCGGCGCGGGGGCGTCGCAGGAAGAAGTAGCGCTGCGGGCGCCCGGCGAAGGCGACGGGCAGCGCCCGCAACGAGCCCTCCAGGCCGGCCAGCGCCTGCGGCTCGATCGCCTCCTGAGCGAAGGAGTGACGCCAGCGCTGCGGGACGAGCAGCGTGAGCTGCCAGCCGCGGTCGCGAAGCTCGCGGTAGACCTCTTGGTTGACGCTCACGATCGCCGGGTGGCTGACGACGAGCAGGCGGGTACCGGCCGGCCCGCCGTCCTGTGCGACAGCCCGCCCGGGGCGGGTTCGCTCGCCCTGCTGCGCGCCGTTAGTAACCGTTGACACAGCCGTGAGCATCGTCACATCGTTACATCCAGCCCTTGCGCCCGAGCAGGGGCGAGCCGATACTCTATGCCACGAACCGCAACCATGGCCGCGCGCCCGGCCCGGGCCAGGGACGACCCCGATCATGAACGATACGACCGACGCAGCAGGCATCATCGCGCCGCTATGGAAGCGTAAGTGGGCCATCCTTGCGGTGGCCCTGCTCGTGGCCGCGGGAACCTACCTCTATTACAAGGGGCAGACCCCGGTATACGAAGCCTCGACCCAGCTGTACCTCGGTAGCGGCGCCGAACAGCAGAGCGCGCTCGGCACCAGCAGCAGCTCGTCGAAGGGCGCTTTCAGCGGCCGCTCGCTCGCCGACCAGGTCGCCATCATCAACTCACCCATCATCGCCCAGCCGGTTCGCAAGAGGCTGCACAACGAAGGCGACATCACGGGCGCGAAGGGGAAGGTGAAGGCCCAGGCTGCGGGGACGAGCGACTTCATCACGATCAAAACCGAAGCGAGCACGGTGCGGGGCGCAGAGGCACTCGCGAACGGCTTCGCGAAAGCCTACATCCTGCGACAGCACCTCAACTACCAGCGGGGGCTGCGCGCCGCGATCGCGAACACGCGCGCCCAGCTTCGTCGCCTCGAAACGGCGCCGGCGAAAGGCAAGCACGCCAGCGCCGGCGCCAACACGATCCAGATCGTCAACCTCAACAGCAAGCTCAACCAGCTGGAATCGCAGCTCTCGGTGAACAGCGTCCAGCAGGTCGCGCCGGCGAAAGCGAACCCGCTGCCGCTCTCGCCGAAGCCGAAATCGAACGCGATCTTCGGCTTCGTGCTCGGTTTCGCGCTGGCCTGCATCGCCGTCTTCATCCTCAGCCGCACCGATCGTCGCCAACGCAACCTGGCCGCCGTCGAACAGAGCTTCCAGACACAGGTGCTGACCGCGATCCCGGAAGTGAAACGACCGATCACCAACGTCGAGGGTGTACGGGGCCCGGCGCGCTCGCTCGTCGAGCCGATGCGACGGCTGTATACGGCGCTGCAGATCGCCGAGGCGCCCGTCGCGGGCGCCCCCGCCGTCGAGCAGGAGCGGCCCGGCCAGCGACGTCGCGTGATCCTGTTCCTCAGCGCGGAGGCCGGCGACGGCAAGTCAACCGTGATCGCCAACCTCGCCCGCGTCCAGAGCGACTCCGGCGAGCGGGTGGTGGTGGTCGAGGCCGACTTCCGCAGGCCCGTGCAGGCCAAGCTGCTCGGGGTGGAGGGCTCGCGCGGCCTAGCCGACGTGCTCGGCGGGCGGCTCACGGCGGCCGAAGCGATGCAACAGGTCGCGGGGCCCGAGCGCCGGGCCGAGGCCGTAGAGGTGGGCGACGGCGCCGTGGCGTCGACGCTCGTCGCAGCCCCGAGCGCGGGCACCCTGTCGGTCCTGATCGGCGGCGACGAGGGGTCCGCCAGCCCGCCCGCGCTGCTCGGCAGCGAGGCGATGGGCGAGCTGCTGCGCACGCTGCCCGAGGAATACGATCACGTCCTGATCGACGCGCCGCCGCCGCTCGAAGTGAGCGACGTGATGCCGCTGTTGACGAAGGTGGATGCGATCGTGATCGTGGCCCGCGTGGGACACACCCGTGACGTCGCGGCCGACCGCCTGATGGAGCTCCTCAGCCGTACCCCGACGGCATCCGTGCTCGGGGTCGTGGTGAACTGCGTGCAGCGGAAGGACCTCGAGCGGTCCGGCTTCGCCTGGGTGTCCGGCGGCCGGCGCCAGGGGCGCAAACGCCGGCGCCGATGAGCGCGGTCGGACCCAGCCTGCCCACGCCCGCGATCGGGCGGCATCCTCTCGTCGTCAGCCGACGTCGACGCGAACGGCTCCGGGCGGTCATCGCGGCGCTCGCGGCGCTGATCGCCGGCATCGGGATCAGCGCGCTCGTCGGCAGCTCGAACGTGCTGCTGCTCGTCGGCGGGCTGATCGGCCTGACGGCGATCGTCGTCCTCTGCGCCAACCCGCGGCTGGAGGTCAGCGTGCTGCTGGTGGCGCTGTACCTCGGGCTGCTGGATGGACCGGTCAAGCTCGCCGTCGCCCACACCGTGGGCTCGGGCCTGCGCGAGGTGCTGATCCTCTGCGTCGCGGTGGGTGCGTTACTGCGCCTGCTCGCGAAACGGCAGAAAATCGTGCTGCCACCGCTCTCGCCGTGGGCGCTCGGCTTCACGGGAGCCGTGCTGATCGAGGTCGTCAACCCGAGGACCGGTGGGATCCTGAAGTCGGTCGGCGGCGTCTACCAGGAGCTCGGCTGGGTTCCCTTCTTCTTCTTCGGCTACGGCATCATGCGCACCAAGAGCCGCTTTCGGCGTGCGTTCATCGTGCTGGGCGTGATCGCCCTCGCCAACGGGGTCGTGAACACCTACCAGAGCCGCCTCAGCCCCGGACAGCTCGCGAGCTGGGGGCCCGGCTACAAGAACCTCGTCTACGGAACCGCCACGGCGGGCCAGAAGGGGATCACCGGCCGCACGTACTCGGTCGAAGGCGAAGCCCGCGTCCGGCCGCCCGGCCTCGGCTCCGACGAGGGATTCGGTGCCGGCACCGGCACGCTGGCCCTGCCCGCGATCCTGGCGCTGATCGCGACGACACGGGGGCGGCGACGATGGACCTTCGCGCCACTCGCGCTGGGGGCGCTCGCAGCCGTCGCGACCGGCGCCGGGCGCATCGAGGTCGTCGGCGCGGTGCTGGCGGTGCTCGCGTTCGCGGTGTTCTCGCTCAGCGCGGGGCGACGCGTGACGAAGGCGCTCACGGCGCTCCTGATCGTGCTCGTGCTCGCGATCCCCCTCGGCGCCGTGTTCGTCTCGGCGCTGGGCAGCGGCACGTTCGCCCGCTACGCGAGCCTCACCTCGGGGTCCTCGAAGGACACGAAGACGACGAGCATCGCCAAGCTGCCCTCGCAGCTCGCGTTGGCCCCCTTCGGCCTCGGCCTCGGCACGGTCGGGGCGGCCGGTGGCTTCGGTGGTGGGCAGCACACCCAACTCGAAGGCCACGGCGTCAGCGCCGAGACCGAGTACAACTTCATCGCCGACGAACTCGGCATCCTCGGGTTGTTGATGTTCGTGGGACTCGGGCTGCGGGTGATCTTCCTCGCGGCGACGCGGCTGCGGCGGGTCCGTGACGTCGAGCTGAGGATCTACCTGTCGGCGGTGTTCGCTTCCTACACGGCGTTCATGATCACCGGCTTCGCCGGGCCGACCACGACCGCGGCGAACTTCGGCCCCTTCTACTGGTTCGCCGGAGGCATCGCCGCGTACTGGCTCGCGGGCCGGTCGAATCGGTTCCGCGGCGCGATGGAGGCGGTCGCGCCTTGAGCGCCACCGGCGGATCGGACAACGGCGGAACTCCCGCGCCTGCGCCGAAAAGGGCGCTGAGCGATCGCGACCGTCTGCGGCTGCTGCTCGGCGCGCGCAAACGCAAGATCGTCGCGCTGGGCCTGTGCTCGATCGTCAACGGCTTCACGGAAGC
Organism: uncultured Solirubrobacteraceae bacterium; assembly: GCA_963743505.1. Lineage (GTDB taxonomy): Bacteria > Actinomycetota > Thermoleophilia > Solirubrobacterales > Solirubrobacteraceae > Palsa-744. The sequence continues at coordinate 952,115 of CAVUPZ010000006.1, forward strand.
GGCCATCCTCGTGTTCGTCGCCCAGATCGCGGCGACCGCGTTCAAGAGCGGGGCGAGCTTTCACAACAAGGTCGGCATCCTGCACATCCATGCTTCGGTCGGAACGCTGTTCGCGATCGCCATCGCCCTGACCGTGCTGCGCGTGCTCCTGCAGGCGCCGATAACGATGCTGGGCGCCAGGATCGCCTCCGAAGTCCAGGCCAGTCTGCGCACGGAACTGTTCGGCGCCTTCTCTCGCGCCTCCTGGGACGTGCAGTCGCGCGAGCGCGAGGGCTATCTGCAGGAGACGCTCACGAGTCAGGTGATGCAGGCGACGGGCGGCGCGCTGCAGGCGACCGGTCTCGTCACCGCGTTCTTCCAATTCGTCGTCCTGATGGGGACCGCGCTCGCCATCAACGCCGTCGCCGCGCTGGTCGTGATGGCCTCGGCGATCTTCCTGTTCGCGTGCCTGCGCCCGCTCAACGCGCTCGGCGCCCGGAAGGCGAAGGAACTCTCCAAAGCCCAGCTCGCGTATGCGGGGGGCGTCAGCGAGATCGGCCGGCTGGCGGAGGAGAACCACGTGTTCGGGGTCGACGCCGCGCAGCGCAGGCGCATCGGCGGCCTCATCGACACGGCCGAACAGCTCGTCTACCGCAACCAGCTGATCAACAAACTGTCGCCGAACCTCTACCAGAGCGCCGTATACCTGATCCTCGTCGGCGGGCTCGGCGCCCTGTACGGGGCGGGCGCATCCCACGTCACGGCGCTGAGCGCCGTGGTGCTGCTGATCGTACGGGCGGGAACCTACGGCCAGGGCGTGCAGGGCTCCTACCAGAGCCTGCGCCAGTCGCTCCCCTTCATCGAACGTCTGCAGGACACCGCCAGCCGCTACCGCGACAGCATCCCGCCCGACGGCGATCAGCACCTGCAGCGGATCGGGACGCTCGCCTTCGAGGACGTCTGCTTCGCCTACAACCCCGGCCGACCGGTGCTGCGCGAGATCTACTTCGAGGTCCAGGCGGGCGAATCGATCGGGGTGATCGGCCCCTCGGGCGCCGGCAAGTCCACGCTGATCCAGCTGCTGCTGCAGCTGCGGGTGGCCCAGGAAGGCGCCTTCCTCGTCAACGGGGTCCCGGTCCAGAGCTACCTGCGCGCCGACTGGCACCGGCTCGTCGCCTACGTGCCCCAGGAACCGCGGCTGATCCACGCGAGCGTCGCGGACAACATCCGCTACTACCGCGAGCTCGACGAGGAGGCCGTGGAGCGGGCGGGGCGCCTCGCCCGCATCCACGACGACGTGCTCAGCTGGCCAAACGGCTACGAGACGATCGTCGGTCCCCGCGCCGACGCCGTCTCCGGGGGCCAGCAGCAGCGGATCTGCCTCGCCCGTGCGCTTGCCGCCGATCCCGAAGTGCTCGTGCTCGACGAGCCGACGAGCGCGCTCGACCCGCATTCGGAGGCACTGATCCAGGAGTCGCTGCGGAGCCTGCGCAGCGACTTCACCCTGTTCGTGATCGCCCACCGCATGTCGACCCTCGACGTGTGCGACCGCGTGATGGTGATCGAGGCGGGCCGGCTGGTCGCCTTCGACACGATCGAGGCGCTGCAACGGGACAACCCCTACTACCGCTCGGCGAGCATGCTCGCGCTGGGTGCCGCCGGCGGAGGCGCGCCGTGAAGCGCGGCCCCGACGCTACCGCGACGCCAGCGGGCGAGCGCGAGGCCACGCCGCCGGCGGGCGCCGTTGCTCGCATCGGCAGGCTGCCGGACTTCTTCATCGTCGGCCAGCCCAAGAGCGGCACGACGGCGCTGCACGAGATGCTCCGCACCCACCCGGACATCTACATGCCCGACAGCAAGGAGCCGTGGTTCTTCGCGACCGAGCTGCACGATCGTCCCCCGCCGCGGCCTGGCGGGATCCCGGAGACGCTCGAGGAGTACCTCGAGCTGTTCGCCGACGCCACCCCGGCGCAGCGGATCGGCGAGGCCTCGCCGATGTACCTGTGGTCGCGCACCGCCGCCGCGCGGATCGCCGAGGTGCAGCCGCGAGCCCGGATCGTCGTGATCGTGCGCGAGCCCGCCAGCCTGCTGCGCTCGCTGCACCTGCAGTTCCTGCGCAGCTACATCGAGATCGAGTCGGACTTCCGCACCGCGATCGAGCTCGAGCCGGCGCGGCGAGCAGGGCGCCGGATCCCCCGGCGCACGTACTGGCCGGCCGCGTTGATGTACTCCGATCACGTCCGCTACGTGGAGCAGCTGCGCCGCTACCGCGAGCTGTTCGGCGCCGAGCGGATGCAGGTGCTCGTCTACGACGACTTCCGCCGCGACAACGCCGAGACGGTGGGACGGGTGCTCCGCTTCCTCGACGTCGACGACACCGCCTCGATCCGACCCCGCGAGGCAAACCCGACCTACGGCGTGCGGGCACCGCGGTTGCACGAGCTCGTCCACGCCGTCTCGGTCGGGCACGGGCCGCTCTCGCGCGGCGTCAAGGGGGCGATCAAGGCGGTGACGCCGCGGCGGCTGCGGCGGGAGGCGCTCTACACGGCGCAGAAACGCGTCCTCTACGGCGAGGTGCCGCCGGCGGACGAGCAGTTCATGGCCGAGCTTCGCCGGCGCTTCGCCGGCGAGGTGTCCGCGCTCAGCGAGTACCTGGGGCGGGACCTCGTGCAGCTGTGGGGGTGCGACGGTGTCGGCTGAGCCCTCGCAGGCGCCCGCCCCCGGCGCCGTGGCGCAGGGGCCGATGCCCGACTTCTTCATCGTCGGCCACGCCAAGAGCGGCACGACGGCGCTGTTCGAGATGCTGCGCACCCACCCGCAGATCTTCATGCCGGACGCGAAGGAGCCCTGGTACTTCGCGAGCGACATGCGCCGGCGCTTCAACCCGCCGGGGTCTTCCGGCCCCCCCGAGACGCTCGAGGACTACCTCGCTCTGTTCGCCCCGGCGCGGCCGGGCCAGCGCGTGGGCGAGGCCTCCTCCTCCTACCTGTGGTCGCGCACGGCCGCCGCCGCGATCGCCGCGGCCGCGCCCCAGGCGCGGATCATCGCGATCCTGCGCGAGCCGGCGAGCTTTCTGCGCTCGCTGCACCTGCAGCTGCTGCAGACCCACGTCGAGTCCGAGCGGGACCTGCGCACGGCGCTCTCGCTCGCAGGCCGAGCGCCGCGCAGGGAGGAAGATCCCGCGCCGCTCCGCCCGGCCTCAGCTGCTCCAGTACTCCGACCACGTTCGCTACGCCGAGCAGCTGCGCCGCTACCACGAGCTGTTCGACCGCGAGCAGGTGCTCGTGCTCCTCTACGAGGAGTTCCGGGCCGACAACGAGGGCACCGTTCGCACCGTCCTGCGCTTCCTGGGCGTCGACGAGAGCCGGCCGATCGAGCGGCTCGACGCGAACCCCACGATCCTGCTGCGCTCGCAGCAGCTCGACGACCTCGTGCACTCGGTCTCGGTCGGGCGCAAGCCGCTCGCCCGGGCCGCCAAGGGGACCGTCAAGGCGCTCACCCCGCGGGCGGCCCGCCAGCGGATGCTGCGACTCACCCAGCGCCGGGTCGTCCACGCCCCCGCCCCGCCCCCCGACGAGCGCCTGATGGCGGAGCTGCGCGCGCGTTTCAGGGGCGAGGTCAGGGACGTCGGCGAGTACCTCGGTCGTGACCTGCTGAAGGTGTGGGGTTACGAGGATGTCGGCTGAGGCCAGCTCGGCGCCCCCGCCGCCGGCGGCGAGGGCCGGCCGGATCCCTGACTTCTTCATCGCCGGACACCCGAAGAGCGGGACGAGCGCGCTCTACCAGATGCTCAAACGGCACCCCCAGGTCTACATGTCGCCGGTCAAGGAGCCCTACTACTTCGCCTGCGACAACCCGCAGCCGGAGCTCACCGGCGAGCGCCGCTGGCGCAGCCTCGACCAGACCGGGATCCACGAGAAGACGCTCGAGGACTACCTCGCGCTGTTCGCCGCCGCCCGCCCCGAGCAGGTCGCCGGCGAGGCCTCCACGCACTACCTGTGGTGGCCGACGGCGGCGGCCCGCATCGCCGCCGTGCAGCCGCAGGCGCGGATCATCGCGCTGCTGCGCGAGCCGGCCGACTTCCTGCGTTCGCTGCATCTGCAGTTCGTCCAGAACCGCCACGAGACGGAGACCGACCTGCGCCGTGCGCTGGCGCTCGAGAGCGTCCGCCGCGAAGGCAGGGAGATCCCCCCACGGTCGGTCTGGCCCAAGTGCCTGTTCTACTCCGACCGCGTCCGCTACACCGAGCAGCTGCGCCGCTACCACGAGCTGTTCGGCCGTGAGCAGGTGCTGGTGCTGATCTACGAGGAGTTCCGGCGCGACAACGAGGCGACGCTGCGCACCGTGCTGCGGTTCCTGGGCGTCGATGACACGCTGCCGGTCGAGGTGATGGAAGTCAACCCGTCGGTGACGGTGCGCTCGAAACGGATCGACAACATCGCTCGTCGCGCCTACGGAGGCAAGGGAGTCGTGTGGGCGCCCGTCAAAGCGGGCCTGAAGGCGATCACGCCGCGGTCGATGCGCCCGCTCGCCCGCAGGCAGGCGAAAGCGACTCGTCGCCGGGTCGCCTATGGCAAGCCGCCGCCACCGGACGACGCCGTCCTGGCCGAGCTGCGTGTCGGACTGAAGAGCGAGGTGGAGGCGCTCAGCGCCTACCTGGACCGGGACCTCGTGTCCTTCTGGGGGTACGACGATGTCGACTGAGCAGGCGCAGCCGCCCGCCGCGGCCGGCCTGCGGCTGCCGGATTTCTTCATCGCGGGGCAGCCCAAGAGCGGGACCACTGCGCTGTACGAGATGCTCGCCCGCCACCCCCAGATCTACATGTCCAAGATCAAGGAGCCCCACTACTTCGCCGTCGACAACCCGCTGCCCGAACGGACCGAGGGTCCCCGTTGGAGCGCGCTCGACCAGACGGGGGTGCGCGAGCAGCGCCTCGAGGACTACCTGTCGCTGTTCGCTCCCGCTCGGGCAGACCAGCGTGCCGGGGAGGCCACCACGTCCTACCTGTGGTCGCGCAGCGCGGCGCGGCGGATCGCCGAGGTCCAGCCGGCCGCCCGCGTGATCGGCATCCTGCGCGAGCCGGCGGCGTTCCTGCGCGCGCTGCACCTGCAGCTGATCCGCAACCGGCACGAGACCGAGCGGGACCTTCGCACCGCGCTGAGCCTCGACGACGCCCGCCGCGAAGGCCGCCACATCCCCGACCGCTCGGTATGGCCGATGGCGCTGATCTACTCTGACCGCGTCCGCTATGTCGAGCAGCTGCGCCGCTACGAAGAGCTGTTCCCGCGCGAGCAGCTGCTGGTGCTGATCTACGACGACTTCCGCAGCGACAACGAGGGCACCCTCCGGGACGTGTTCCGCTTCCTCGACGTCGAGGAGGACGTCCCGATCGAGTCCGTCGAGCTGCACCAGGCCGTCAGCGTCCGCCCCGCGGGAGGGACGCTCGTCGGCAGGCTGTCCCGGCCGAGGGGCCCGGCCGGCCGGATGGTGAGGGCAACCGTGAGGACGGTGCTGTCGCCGCGGATGCGCCTCGACGCTCCGCCGCAAGATCCTCTTCACCAAGCCCGAGACCCCCGACGAGGGCCTGATGAGGGAGCTGCGCAGCCGTTTCAAGGGCGAGGTCGTGGCCCTGAGCGAACATCTCGGTCGCGACCTCGTGAAGCTGTGGGGCTACGACGATGTCGGCTGAGCCCGGCCAGGCGACGGCGAGCAGCCCGTCCGGCGCCGGCAGGCTCCCCGACTTCTTCATCGTCGGTCACCACAAGAGCGGCACCACGGCCCTCTACGAGATGCTCTCCCGCCACCCCGGCATCTACATGTCCCCGGTCAAGGAGCCGCGCTACTTCGCCGGCGACCTGCGGGCGCTGGCGGGACGCCCCGACCCCCCGACCGAGGCCGAAGGACGCGAGTACCGGGCGCTGTTCGCCGCGGCGCGCCCCGACCAGCGCGCCGGCGAGGCCTCGCCGTCCTACCTGCGCTCGGCGACCGCCGCCGCTGAGATCGCCGCCGTGGCACCGCGCGCCCGCAGCATCGCGATCCTGCGAGAGCCCGCGAGCTTCGTGCGCTCGTTGCACTACCAGCTGATGCAGGGTCACGTGGTCGCCGAGCGGGACCTGCGCAAGGCGTTCGCCGCCGAGCGGGTCACCCGCAACGGCAGCACGGTCCTGCGCTACTCGGACCACATCCGCTACGTGGAGCAGCTGCGCCGCTACCACGAACGCTTCGGCAGGGAGCAAGTGCTCGTGATCATCTACGACGACTTCCGCGCCGACAACGAGGCCACCGTGAAGCAGGTCCTGCGCTTCCTCGACGTCGACGACTCGGTGGCGATCGAGCCGATCGAGGCCAACCCCGCCGTGGAGGTTCGCTCGATGCGCCTGGACTCGCTCGTGGGGGGCCTGTACACGCGCCGTGGCCCTCTCGCACGGGCCGCAAGGGCGCTGGTGCCGGGGCGCGTGCGCAGTGGCGTGATGCGCTCCTTCCGCCACAACGTCGTCTACGCTCGCCCACCCGAGGCCGACGAGGAGTTCATGCGGGAGCTCCGCGTCCGCTTCAAGGGCGAGGTGGAGGCCCTGAGCGAGTACCTCGGACGCGACCTCGTCAGCCTATGGGGCTATGAGAACCTCACCTGAGCCCGGCGCTGCGGCGGGCGCCGACGGGGCGTTCGGGGCGGCTTGGCGGGCGGAGCGGGAGCGGACGCAGGAACGCGCCCTGCCCGATGGCGCCGTCGTCGTCTCGTGCCCGTCGCCCTACGGCGTCGGTGGCCTCGGCCGCCACCTCGACGAGGTCCTCGAAGCCCTCAACCGGCGCGGACGTCCCGGCGTGTCGCTGAACGCCACGACACGGGCGCGCGACACGGCGGGGGACGGCCGCGCGAAGCGGCTCCTCGAGGCCGCGAGCATTCAGGCCGTCCGCCTCTCGCCGGCCTGGCGCCACTGGCGGGGCAGCGTCGAGTTCGACCGCTACGCGGCCGGCAGCCTGCCCGACGCCGATCACCTCGTCGGCTTCAACGGCTCCTCGCTCGCGCAGCTGCGGGCGGCGCGGCGCCGCGGCTTTCGCTCGCTGTCGCTGATGGCCGCCAACTCACACCTGCGGCGGGTGATCCGCCAGCACGAGCTCGCCGCCCGACGCTACCCGCTCGAGCGTCCGTGGGCGACCCGCCTGCTCGGACGCAACCTCGCCGAGTACGACCTCGTCGACCGCATCCACGTGTGTTCGCGCTACACGCGTGACTCCTTCCTCGAGGAGGGCTTCAGCGAGGAGACGCTGTCGTTCTTCCCGCTGATCCCCGATCGCCGCTACGAGCCGGACGGCAACGCCCCCGCCGACGCCTTCGAGGTCGTCTACGCCGGCAGCCTCACCGTCAACAAGGGCGTACCGCTGCTGATCGACGCGTTCACGCGACTGCCCCATGCCGATGCGCGGCTGGTGCTCGTCGGCGGCTGGAAAACGCGCGGCATGCGCCGGTTCGTCGAACAGGCCCGGGCACGCGATGAGCGCATCACGGTCAGCCCGGGCAACGTCCGCGAACGTCTGCGCAGCGCCCACCTCTTCGTGCATGCGACCTACGAGGACGGGTTCGCATATGCACCCGCAGAGGCGCTCGCGTGCGGCATCCCCGTGCTCGTCAGCGAGGACACCGGCATGAAGGAGCTCCTGACCGCGGGCGTGAACGGCATGGTGCTGCCGACCGGCGACCTCGACGCCCTCAGCGAGGCGATCGACGCGGCCTACCGCGGGGAGGCGTTCCGGTCTTGAGCGAAGAGCACCGGATGAGCGTCGCGCTCGTGACGCGCAACCGGCCGGACAGCCTCGAGCGGACCCTCCGCTCATTACGCGCGCAGGACGTGCAGCCGTTCGAGGTGATCGTCTCCGACGACTCGGACCCCGAGCACCTCGCCGACACCCGCGCGGTCGCGCTCGCCCACGGCGCCCGCCACGTCGCCGGGCCCCGACGCGGCCTCTACGCCAACCGCAACGCCGTCGCGCAGCTGTGCGAGGGGACCCACGTACGCACGATGGACGACGACCACGAGTTCCCCGCCGGGCACGTGTCGGCGTGCCAGGCTGCGATCGAGCGCCGGCCCGAGACCGTCTGGATCATCGGCGAGTGCGTCCCCGGGGAGGAGGACACTCGACGCCCCTGGATCACGCCAGGGCAGCTGCATCCCCGCGGACACGCCGTGACACCCCCCGCCCCGGTCGGGGTGTGGGCGATCTCCGACGGGGCCAGCATCTACCCGCGCGGCGTGTTCGACCGCGGCCTGCGCTTCTGCGAGAGCTTCCGCTTCGGCGCGTCCTACCTGGAGTGGGGGAGCCGACTGCACTGGCTCGGCTACGACATCCGCCACCTGCAGGAGACCTACATCGTCCATCACCTCGACCTCTCCGCGCGCTCGTTCAGCGACCCCCGCCTCGACGCCGGCTCGCGCCTGTTCGCCGGCCTGTGCCACTCGTTCATCTACCAGCCCTCGCTTCGCAACCAGGCCCTGACGATCATGGAGTTCGGGGCAACGGTCCGGCGCCACGGCCTCGACGGCGCCCGCGGCGGCGCCGACGCGATGCAGGCCTTCCGCGCCCAGCGGCCGTTGTCGATCGCGGCGCGCAACGGCGGGGCGCGGCTATGATCGGGCGATCGTGAGTGCCGGCACGCCCTGGGCCCGGGTCGGAGCGAGGGCGTCCAAGCAGCTGCGCTACGCCGGCCGCAGCGCCGCCCGGGCGCTCGTGGACCGCGACAGCACCCCCGGACGCCTGGCCGGCTCGCTGCTCGGGAGCGCCCAGCTGATCCTCGTCGACTACCCGACCAGCGCCAGCAACACCCCGCGCTACGGGTACGGGCGTCCCTCCCATCAGCGGTTGGAGCGGCTGCTCGCGCAGCGCCGCGAGCGCTACCGCGAGCTGCTCGAGGGCTTCGGCGCCTACCGCGAGGACCTGCTCGCGATACCCCTCGACCGGGCCGAGGCCGGCGAGCCGCACTGGCGCAACGGCCTGCTGTTCGGGCTCGACGGCGTCTCCCTGTACGGCTTCATCCGCCGCAACGCCCCCCGCCGCTACATCGAGGTGGGCTCGGGCAACTCGACCCTGTTCGCGGACCGCGCCCGCCGCGACGGCGGGCTCGACACCGAGATCGTCTCGATCGATCCGTTCCCCCGCCGCGAGATCGACGCGATCTGCGACGCGGTCGTCAGGCAGCCGCTCGAGCGCACGGACCTGAGCGTGTTCGACGGGCTCACGGAGGGCGACGTGGTCTTCTTCGACGGCAGCCACCGCGTGTTCATGAACTCCGACGCGGTCGCGTTCTTCCTCGACGTGCTGCCCGAGCTGGCGCCCGGCGTGCTCGTGGGCATCCACGACATCCAGCTTCCGGACGACTACCGCCCCGAGCACGCCGATCGCTACTACTCCGAGCAGTACCTGCTCGCGAGCTACCTGCTCGCCGAAGGGGGGTGGCTGCGCCCCGAGCTGCCGTGCTGGTACGTCTCCCATGATCCGCAGCTCGGCGAGCTCGCACGCGGGCTGATCCCGCCGCCGTTCCTCGAGCAGCCGAACCGGCCGCCGCATCCGCCGCCGGCGCACGGCTCGCACGGTCTGATCTGCTGGCTCTCGACGGGGCCCCGCGGCTGAGCGGGAGCTCCGCTCAGGCCGAGCTCGGGCTCGCCCGCAGGGCGGCCAGGCGCTCGCGATAGGCCGCGAGCGTGCCCGCAGCGATCACGCGCCAGGAGAACTGCGCCGCCACCTCCCGGCAACGAGTCGCGAGCTCCTCGTAGGCGACCCGGTCGAGCTCGAGCACCTCGACGAGCCGTTCGGCGAACGCTTCGGTGTCGCCTGGCGCCACGAGCAGCCTCCGATCCACACGCCCGATCGTCTCCCGCGGTCCGGGGACGTCGTAGCAGACGCTCGGGATGCCGGCCGCCATCTTCTCGAGCACGCCGATGCCGAAGCCCTCGATGTAGCTGGGGAGAGCACCGACCCGCACGTCCGCCAGCAGCAGTCCGAGTTCCTCGCTCGGATACGACGGGACCACCCGCACGTGCTGCTCGGGCACACCCAGGGAGCGCGCGAGCTCCGCGGGCTCGGAGTGGGTGCCGAGGAACGCGAACGACGCGAGCGGCGCGCGGCGCAGGACGGCGGTCGCGATCCCCGGCCAGTCGCGCGCCCCCTTGCGGACGTCCCAGGTGCCGATGAACGCGACCCGCTGGCGCGCCTGCGGCGCGACGGCATCGACGGCAGCGGCGAGCGGGCCCAGCCGCCGCTCCTCGATCCCGAGGCCGAGCACGACCGTGCGCTCGCCGAGGCCGCGGCGGTCGAGATAGGCCCGTTCGTCCTCGTTGGGGACGATGATCAGATCGGCCAGCTCGTAGGTTCGCTCGGCCAGGTGCTCCCGGCGCGCGGAACGCCATCTGCGCACGGGTCGCATGAACGGGTGTCCACGCGTGGTCTCGGGCCATCGCCGGCGCGCCTCGCGGGCGAAGCGGGCGTACATCGGCACGAGGCCCACGGACCGGGTCACGATCAGACCGTCGAAGCCGAGACGCCGCTTGGAGACGGGCAGGTTGCCCTGATGGGCGTCGATCACGTCGTAGTCGGAGGCGATCGCGCGCACGGCCCGCACCGCCGCCCGGGCGAAGGCGTCGGGGGAGACATCGAAGCGCCCACCGCGCCGGCCACCGAGGATCTCGTTGCGGGCGAGCACCCGTACCTCGCAGCCGCTCGCTCGCAGCTCATCGCCGATCTCGAGCTGCACCCGCGCCCCACCGAGGTCGCGCGAGTCGACCATGTGCATCACCATCAGCACCCGCAACGGACCGCTCGTACCAGGGGTTGGTGGGCCCGGCGAGGGGGCGCCGACGGCCCTATCCTCCCCCCGGTCGGCCGCGCGCGCGGCTGGGCCCGAGGCGCCGTCAGCTTTCACGCGGCCAGCTTAGCCGACCGCCGCGAGCCTGGATGGGCACCGCAGGCCGGTCAGTATGCTCACCTCGTGACGGGCGCAGGCAGCGACGACGGTCGCCAGGAGCGTGATCGCCCGGCGCCCGCCACGGCACCGATGAGGGTTGCGGTCGTCGGCATCTCGACCAGCGCGACGTGCGGCGTGCGCGCCCATGCCGAACTGCTCCTCGGCGGCCTCCAGCGGGCCGGGCTCGAGTGCAGCTGGCACTGGCTCAACCGCAGCGAGGTCTCGCTGCCAGGCGCCCGCGGCGAGATCGCGGCGTGGCGGCGCGAGCTCGCTCGCGAGCTGGAAGATCGGCCCGTCGACGCGGTCCTGCTGCACTACTCCGTGTTCAGCTACTCGTTTCGGGGCGTGCCCACGTTCGTCCACCCCGTCCTCTCGGAGCTGCGGGCCGGGGGACGGCCGATCATCACGGTCATGCACGAGTTCGCCTACCCATGGTTGTACGGCGGCTGGCGCGGGGCGCTGTGGGCGAGCACCCAGCGCGTCGCCGTGGTCGACGTCATGCGTGCCTCGGCGGCCGCGCTCGTGACCGCCCCAGAGCGGCGGCAGTGGCTGCGCTCGCGACGCTGGCTGCCCCGACGGCCGGTCGCGCTGGCCCCCGTCTACTCCAACCTGCCGCCGCCCGCCGCCCACGCGCCCGTCGTCGGCCTGCCGCCCCGCGTCGGCCTGTTCGGCTACTCCTACCAGGGCGCCGCCGTGGGACTCGTGTTGGACGCGCTGGACACGCTGCGTCGGGATGGCCACGACGTGGAGCTCGTGCTGCTGGGGGCGCCGGGCGCCGACTCGGCGGCCGGCCGGACGTGGACAGCGGCCGCCCGACAGCGAGGGCTCGAGCACGGGATCACATTCACCGGAGCCCTCCCGCCCCAGGAGCTCTCCGACGCCCTCGCGGCATGCGAGCTGCTGCTGTTCGCAGATACCGCCGGGGCGTCCTCACGCAAGGGCACCCTCGCCGGCTCGCTCGCCTCGGGCCGACCGGTGCTCGCCCTCGACGGCCCTCGCACCTGGGGCGAGCTGCGCGAGCAGGACGCCGCCCGCGTCGTCGCGCCGACGCCGCAGGCGCTCGCGGCGGGTGTCGCCGAGCTGCTCGGCGACGAGCGGTTGCGGGATGCGCTGGGCGGCCGTGGTCGCCGTTTCGCCGAGGAGCGGATGGGTCTCGAGGTGACCGTCGACGCCGTGGGGGAGCTGCTCGACCACCTGCCCGCGCGCCCCGCGATCGAGCCGGCGCTGGCGTCGCAGGACGCTTAGGGTGCCCGCGCTTCGGCGCGTTCCTGGCGCTTGGCGCCGGCGGCTTCCGTTGCTTCTTCGCGACTGAACCGCGAGCGGATGGCCTTTTCTTCGGCGCTTTCTTCCTTGCCGTGGCCGCTTTTGTGTTTGCCCTTGGCGCCGGCGGACTTCGTGCCCGTGGACTTGCCGCCCGACTTGCCCGAGCGCTTGTTCTTGCCGCTGTGCTTCTTGCCCTTGTGTTCTTTTTTGGCCTTTTCTTCGGCTTCCTCGGCGGCGAGGGCCTTTTCCTCGGCCGCCTTGCGCTTCGTCGCTTCGGCGTCGGCGGCCTCTTCGCGGTGCTTGGATTCGGCTTCAGCCGCCTGTTCCTGCTTCTTCTCTTCGGCTTCGATCGATTCTTCTCCGCCTTTCGCAGCGGGTTGTTCGGCCCGGCTGGCGCCGCCCTTCGAACCGCCACACCCGACGAGCACCCCGCCCATGCCTGCGATGAGGAGACAGAGGAGCAGGCCTCGGAGCGGGGCGAGCTTGAACCTCCGTGTCGCTCGCATCGCTTGCATTCTAGGCCGTCTCCGCGATCCCGGGGCCGCTTGCGCGCCGTGCTGGGGTCCGCGGCACGGTCGTCGGGCCCCTCATCCGCCCGCCCCCGGCGCGCCCGGCGTCGAGGCGGCCGACGTCGTGGTCGTCGGTCCGCCGCCGGCCTTTCGCTTCGCCGCTTGTTCGCGTGCCTTCAAGGCCTGTTCTTGTTTGCGGGCGGATGCTTCGAGCTGCTTGACCCTCGCTTCGGCGGCTTCTTCGCGCTTCTTGTCCGCGAGCTTCGATTCTGCTTCGTGTTTCTTGAGCTCGGCTTCGCGCTTCTTGACCTTCGCTTCGACAGCTCGTTCGCGCTTCTTGGCGCCAGCTTCGGCCGCTTCTTCGCGTGACTTGGCTTCGGCCTGCGCGAGGATTTCTTTGTCTTTGGCCAGTTCGGCCGCTTCTTCGCGTTTGCGCGCGTCTTCTTCGGAGTGTTCGCTCGCTTCTTCGTTCGATTCCTGCGCCGCCGGGGCGGGGCTGCCGCTGAGCTTGGGGCTCGATTCGCCGCAGCCGGCGAGCAGGCCGATGGTCGCCGCCGCGAGCAGGGCGGCGAGCAGTGTCGGTGCGGTGCTCGTGATCATGCCGTGCGGAGGTGGGGGAGGGAGGTACGCCAGCCGCGCCCGCTCCGTGCTCCTGATCGTAGCTCGACGGCCTGCGGGCGCGCCCCCACCGCCGAAGAGCTCGCCCTCCGGCGGCGGCCCCGGCGCCGTTCGACGAGGCGGCGTCCGCGATCAGTGGCCGGGCGCCGATCTCATGCCGGGTATTCGATGCTCAGCATGCGAGGGTAGTCGGTGGCCGCGAATTCGAACGTCGCCGTTTCGCCTTCCTGAGAGACCAGTCGCGCCGGGGTGGAGGACTTGCGCAGCGGGTCGAACGCGCTGACGAGCGGCTGGGCGCCACCCGCCGGGAGCCCGCCCAGCGTGATCTTGAACGTCTCCTCGGGCAGGTCGAAGCGGGTGATGTCCGCGGGCGATGCGCTCGGTTCGTAGAGCGTCAACAGATCCCGCGTCATCACGTACACCGGGATCACGAAATGCGTCGGCGACGCCTGGAAGGGGAACACGGCGAGCACGTCGCGGTCGAACAGGTCCGGGTGGGCGTCGGAGCCATCGCCCGTGAACTGGGCGTGGTCGCCGTCCTGGGTGATCGACAGCAGTTTCAGCTGGCGCGAATCCCCGCCGGGCCCGGGCCCTTCGGCGTGACGCAGCAGTTCGTGCAGCCCTTCGAGCGTTTCGCCGCCGAACGAGTCGCCCGGGAACGTGCCCGGGTGGGCTTCCAGTTCGGAGAAGAAGCTGCCTTCGATCAGGCTGAAGGCACCGCCCCCGGCTGCGAAGAAGTAGTCCCGGGTGAAGCCCTTGGAGACCATCGAGACGAGGCTCCGCAGGACGACCTTGGCGTCGAAGTGGCGCTTGTCCGCCGGAGAGAGGGTTGCCGAGGGCCCGGTCTGCGGGGTGACCTCGTCCGGCCCGAGGACCGTCGACTTGCCGGGGATCATGTTGTACTCGGTGACCCACTTCTGGACCGGGCTGCCGCCGGCCGGGCCCACTTCGCGGCCGTGGGGGAAGTGGTAGATATCGGTCGTGAACGGGGCGACGTCGCGGATCAGGGTTTCCGTCGAGGTTCCCGTCAGGAAGTACTCGGGCAGTGTCGACTCGTAGTGGGGCACGAACAGTGGCGCGAAGCTCCCTTTCGCCGGTGTGTCGCGCTGGCCGATCGCGTTGAGCGGGTAGATGTCGTTCAGGCGGTACTTTTCCGGGAAGATCCGCCCGCCCGGCGCGTAGGGGTGCTTGCTGAGGGCGGTCAGACCGACCGGGGCGCCTGCCCCCGAGGGAAACGGCGTCTCGCTTGCGAACCCGTCGGTGATGCCCACTTCGGGCGAGAACCCGTTGGCGGGGTTGCGCATGTAGGCCACCGTTTCGCGCACGAGCGCCTGTCGGACTTCAACGCTGATCTGGTGCTTGGGCAGGTTGCGCTTGCCGCCACGCGCAGCCGCTCCGAAGGTCCCGACCGGTTCCATTTCCGGGCCGAGTTCTTCGGCCTGGGCGCCTTCTGCTTCCGGCCCGTCTTCGACTTCGGGCGTTTCTTCTGATTCGGGAGCGAGGCCGGGTTCGCTGGCGGCGTTGACGTCGGGCCCGTCTTCTTCGGGCTCGGAGCCGGGGCTCGGTTCCCCCGAGGCTTCGTCTTCGGCACGGACGGCTCCCGTCGCGGCGGACCCTTCGCCCGCTGCCGTGCTCCCTTCCTGCGCCGCGGTGTTCCCTTCGCGTGTCCCGCCGTCAGCTGCGAGGTTGCCGCCGCTGCCGCCCTGGGCGGCCGGAGCGGCGCCTTCTTCGGGCTGGTAGTAGTTGTCGGCGTTCAGGAAGGCCGACCCGAACGAGAGCTCGTTCCAGATCTCGAGGTCGAAGCCGCCAGGCCCGACGATGCTCGCCGCCTCCTTGGACACGGTGCCAACGTAGTTCAGCCAGCCGGCCATCGTCGCCTGGAATTGGGGATTGGGCTGCCCGTTCGGGAGCTTGGGCGACTGGAACGGCGCGTACAGGAGGGTGCTGCCGCCGTGCGCACCCGCGGGGAGCGCGTTGACGAGCGGGCGCGAGAGCGTCGCCACGCCGCCGGATCCGACGGACGTGATCAGCACGTCGGGATCGCCGGGGAAGGTCAGTTCGTTGAAGCCCGTCTTGCCGGGGACGACCAGCGCCGCGCTCGCGGGGGCAAGAGTGACCGTGCGTGCCCCCGCCGGCGCCGGCGCCGTCGTTTCAAGCGTGACGAGCTTCATCGGGGTGGGGGCGCCGCTGTAGGCCTGCAGGATGATCAGCGGACGCAGCCCGTGCTTGTGGAGCGCGGTCAGCCGCTCGACGATCCCGTTGATGTGGTCGGCGGCGAACTGCGTCGGATCGTCGTAGGAGAGCGCGGCCCACGTGATGTTGATGCGGGCGAGCTTGAAGCCGGCGTCCTGCAGCAGCTGCGCCGTGGCTTCTGCGTTTTCCGGCCTGACGTTGAAGTTGATCCCGAGTGCCTGCTGCAGCCGCCCGGCCGGCCACGTGTCGAGGTAGGCCCGCCACGGCTGGATCCAGAACGACTTCGTCCCGAACGGCATATCGGTGAGGAAGCGGGGATCGATCGGGTCGTTGATCGTCTCCCCGTTTTCGACCGGCAGGCCGCCCTTCAGCGAGCCTCCGCCGGCGCCGGTCCCCGAGCCGTGCGTGCCGGAGGGGGTCCCGCCGGCGCCGCCGCCGGCTTCCGGGGGCGCGCCGGAGCCGCCCCCGAGCGGCGTGGCTTCGAGACCTCCTGCGGTCGGGGCGCCGTGTGGCCGGCGGTGCGAGCCGACCACGCTCGGACAGCTCGCTACGGCCCGGGCCCGACTGTGGGCCCCGTGTCCTGCCTTGCCAGGTGCGTGGTGCCGGGTGAGGGTGCAGCGCTGCGTAGCGGCGTGCTTGCGCGCGTCCCTGCCGTGGTGGCTCGCGCGGGCCGGGGCGCTCGCCGGCACGAGCAGGGCCGCTGCCGCGAGCGCCGCCGCGATGGATCCGGGGAGCATCCACCGGGTGTGCCTGTCGGGGCGTGGGTGAGGTCGCATTTCCATCCTTGAGGTGGCGAGGGAGGCCGGGGGCGGGTACTGACGTTGCGATCGGCCGCCGGCGAGGGGGCCTTGACGGCGGCCGATCGCCGTGGACGCACGTCGGTTGCGCGCAGTCTGCGGTGTGCGCCCTCCACCGAGATGCCCGGCGTTGCGTCATCTTGTGGGGCCGCATGACCGACCTCGACGACAACGAACCAGGACCGGAGGGCCGCCGGCCGCGGCTGCTGCTGCTGACGCCCGACTTCCCGCCCGCACGCGGCGGGGTCCAGGTGGTGGCTCATCGCCTCGCGACGGGGATGCCCGCCTTCGAGGTGCGCGCCGTGGCGCTCGGCGGTGGCGAGCCTGCCGGGTTCGACGCCGCCCTCGGCGGCGGGCTGGATGTGCGGCGGGTGGCGCGCCCGCCGGGAGGCGCCGTGCCGGCCAACGCGCTCCTCAACGCAATCGCGCTCGCCGAGGCGCGCCGCTTCCGCCCCGATGTGACGCTCAGCGTCCACATCGTCACGAGCCCCGCTGCGGCGCTCGTGCGGCGCGCCCGCGGAACCCCGACGATGCAGTACTTCTATGCCAAGGAGATCCCCGACAAAGCGCGCCTGGCGGCGTTCGCGGCGGCCCACGCCGACGCGATCGTTTCGATCAGCTCCTACACCTCCGGCCTGTTGCGCGAGGTCGGTGTCCCCGCCGGGCGGATCACCCTGCTCACGCCCGGGGTCGACATCCCCGCGGAGGTCGCGCCGCTCCCGGCCGAGCGGCCGACGATCGTGACGGTCGCGCGGATGAGCGACCGTTACAAGGGCCACGACGTCCTGCTCGCCGCGCTGGCGATCGTGCGCCGCCGCGTGCCTGACGTGCAGTGGGTCGTGATCGGCGATGGGCCCCTGCGGCCCGAGCTGGAAGCGCTGGCCCGTGCCGAAGGGGTCGCCGGGGCGGTCCGCTTCCTCGGGTCCGTGGGGGACGTCGAGCGCGACACCTGGCTGCGGCGGGCGGTCCTGATGGCGATGCCGAGCCGCCTGCCCGGGGAGGGCCGGGCAGGCGAGGGGTTCGGCATCGTCTATCTCGAGGCGGCCGCGTATGGCAAGCCGGTCGTGGCGGGTAACTGCGCCGGCGCACTCGACGCCGTGCTCGACGGCGTCACCGGGCTGCTCGTCGACCCCGCCGACCCGGCCGCGGTCGCGGAGGCGATCACGACGCTCATGCTCGACCGTGGGCTGGCCGCCCGGCTCGGTCGTGCCGGCGCCGAGCGTGCCCGGACGATGAGCTGGCCGGACGCCGCGCGGAGGGTGCAGGAGCGCCTGCTCGGGCTGCTTGGGGACGGCTCAGCCAGGGGCGCATCGCGGACGCCGAGCCACCGGCGAGGGGCGACCTGAGGGCCGCACATGGACGTCCTGTACGTGAACCACACCGCCACGGTCAGCGGCGGCGAGCGCTCGCTACTGATCCTGCTCGGGGGTCTGCCCGCATCCGTCGGCGCCCTCGTTGCCACCCCCGACGGGGCCTTCGCGGAGGCGGTCAGGGGGCTGGGGTTGCAAACGAGCCCGATCACCGGGACGGCCGGGAGCCTGCGGCTGCACCCGCTCCACACGCCGATCGCGCTCGCCGAGCTCACGATCGCCGCCGCGCAGGTGCGCAGGACGGCCCGGCGGATCGGCGCCGACGTCGTCCACGCCAACTCGATCCGCGCCGGGATCGCGCTCGGCCTCGGCCGTCTGGCGCCGACGCCGACGGTCGTCCACGTCCGCGACTGCCTGCCGGCGGGCGCGGCGAGCACGGCCACCCTGCGGCTGATCGCGGCGACGGCCACGACCGTCGTGGCCAACTCCGCCTACACGGCCCGCTCCGTCCGCGCGGCGGCGCCTCGCGCCCGCGTCGAGGTGGTCCACAACCCGGTCGACTTGACACGCTTCGACCCGGGGCGGATCGACCGCGTCACGGCACGGGCCCGGCTGGCCGGCGAGCTGGGGCAGGCGGTGCGGGGCCGGCTGCTGCTCGGCGTCGTCGCCCAGATCAGCCCCTGGAAGGGGCAGGACACGGCCGTCGAGGCCCTGCGACTGCTCGTCCAGGAGGGCGTCGACGCCCACCTGCTCCTGATCGGCTCGGCGAAGTTCGTGGCCAGCTCCACCCGCTTCGACAACGAGGGCTTCGTCGAGCGGCTGCGCCAGCGGATCGCCTCGAGCGGCCTGCAGGAGCGCGTCTCCTGGCTGGGGGAGCGCGAGGACATCCCGGAGCTCGTGCGTGCCCTCGACGTGCTCATGCTGCCGTCCCACGAGGAGCCGTTCGGGCGCGCCTTGATCGAGGCGATGGCGCTCGAGGTGCCGGTGCTGGCGACCGATGTCGGTGGGCCGAGGGAGATCATCGTCGACGGCCGGGAGGGCTACCTGCTCCCGCCTTCCGAGCCAGCCGCGTGGGCGCGGGCGGCGGCCACGATCGGCACGGACGCCGAGCTCGCCGCCGCGCTGGGAGCGGCCGGGCGCCGGCGCGTCGAGGAGGCCTTCACCGTCTCGCGCCACGTCCGGGCTATGCTCGACGTGTACGAGCGCGCCCGCGCGGGCCAGGCTTGACAAGCGCAATCGCGACCCTAAAGTGTCGTGACGGCGCCGCGCACCGGCAACGGATCATTCACACCGCCACCACGGGCGCGCCCTAACTTCTGCTGACCGCACGGATGCCCGCCACCTACCATCTCACCCACCTGCGGACGCTGGAGGCCGAGGCCGTCCATGTGATGCGTGAGGTCGCCGCGGAGTTCGAGCGACCGGTCCTCCTGTTCAGCGGCGGTAAGGACTCGATCGTGCTGCTGCGGCTCGCCGAGAAGGCGTTTCGCCCCTCTCCGTTCCCGTTCCCGATCATGCACATCGACACGGGACACAACTTCCCCGAGGCGATCGAGTTCCGCGACCGCCGCGTCGCCGAACTGGGGGAGAGGCTGATCGTCGCCTCCGTCGAGGACTCGATCGACGCCGGCCGAGCCGTCGAGCAGACTGGGCCGCGGGCCTCGCGCAACGCTCTCCAGACGGTCACGTTGCTCGATGCGATCACCGAGCACGGCTTCGACGCGGCCTTCGGTGGCGCTCGACGCGACGAGGAGCGCGCGCGGGCGAAGGAGCGCATCCTCTCCTTCCGCGACGAGTTCGGCCAGTGGGAGCCCCAGCGCCAGCGCCCCGAGCTGTGGAGCCTCTACAATGGCCGCCTGCGCAAGGGTGAGCACGCCCGCGTGTTCCCGATCTCCAACTGGACCGAGCTCGACGTGTGGCAGTACATCGCCGAGGAGCAGCTCGAGGTGCCATCGATCTACTTCGCTCACGATCGCGAGGTGTTCACGCGTGACGGGATGCTCTACGCCGTCAGCCCGTTCACGGAGCTGATGGAGGATGAGCAGCCCTTCACGGCGCGGGTGCGCTATCGCACGGTCGGCGACATGAGCTGCACGGGCGCGGTCGAATCGGACGCGGCCACGCTCGCCGAGGTGGTGGCGGAGATCGCGGCCACCGAGGTGACCGAGCGGGGCCAGACGCGGGCCGACGACCGCGTGACCGAGGCCGCGATGGAGGATCGCAAGCGGCAGGGGTACTTCTGATGGACAGCCCGCGGAGCGACGCCGAGGCGCTGGCCAGCGCGAACGGCCACGGGCGACACGGCGCTGCCACGGCGGCGGACCCGAGCGCCAGCGAGGAGATCTTCCGGCGGCTGTCCGAGCGTCCGGCCGATCTCCTGCGCTTCGCCACCGCCGGTTCGGTTGACGACGGCAAGAGCACCCTGATCGGGCGCCTGCTGTACGACTCCAAGCAGGTCCTCACCGACCAGCTCGCCCACGTCGAGCAGGCCAGCGAGCGGATGGGCCACGACTTCCTCGACCTGTCCCTGCTGACCGACGGCCTGCGGGCAGAGCGCGAGCAGGGGATCACGATCGACGTGGCCTATCGCTACTTCGCGACCGCCCAGCGACGATTCATCATCGCCGACACGCCCGGCCACGAGCAGTACACGAGGAACATGGTCACCGGCGCCTCCACGGCGGATCTCGCGATCGTGCTGGTCGATGCCCGCAAGGGCGTCGTCTCGCAGTCCAAGCGCCACGCGTTCATCAGCTCGATGCTCGGGATCCCGCACGTCGTCGTGTGCGTGAACAAGATGGACCTCGTCGACTACGAGGAGACGGTCTTCGAAGCGATCGTCGAGGAGTTCGACAGCTTCGCCGCGCGGCTGGAGATGCCCGACGTGACGTTCATCCCGATCTCGGCGCTGCTCGGCGACAACGTCGTCGAGCGTTCGGAGGAGATGGACTGGTACCAGGGGCCGCCGCTCCTGTACCACCTCGAGCACGTCCACATCGCCTCCGATCGCAACCTGATCGACGTCCGCTTCCCGGTGCAGTACGTGATCCGCCCCCCCGCCAGCAGCGTCGCGGACTACCGGGCGTACGCGGGGCAGGTGGCCGGCGGCGTGCTCCGCTCAGGGGACCAGGTGGTCGTGCTGCCGGGCGGCCATCACACCACGGTGACCGGGATCGACACCTTCGACGGCGCCGTCGAGGAGGCGTTCCCGCCGATGTCGGTGGCGCTGAGGCTCGCGGACGACATCGACGTGGGCCGCGGCTCGACGATCGTGCGCCCGCAGAACCAGCCGACGGTCTCGCCCAGCTTCGAGTGCCTGATGTGCTGGATGTCCGAGCAGCCGCTCAGCCCCGGGCGGCGTTACCTGGTCAAGCACACGACCCGGACCGCGATGGTCGGCGCGATGGACGTCCGCTACCGCATCGACGTCGAGACGCTGCACCGCGACGAGCACGCGAGCGTGCTCGAGATGAACGACCTCGCACGGGTCCACGTGCAGCTGAGCGCCCCGCTCGTGTTCGACTCCTACCGGCGCAACCGCGTCACCGGCAGCCTGATCTTGATCGACGAGGCGACCAACGAGACGGTCGCTGCGGGAGTGATCCTCGACACGGAGGTGGAGGAGATCCCCGAGGCCAAGAGCGAGCGCAGCCCGAACGTGCGCTGGCAGGGCACGCGCATGACACGGGAGCGGCGCTGGAGCACGCTCGGCCAGAAGGGGGCGACGCTGTGGTTCACCGGCCTGCCCGGCGCGGGCAAGTCGACCGTGGCCGCCGCCGTCGAGGAGCGCCTGATCGCGGCCGGCCAGCCGGCCTTCCTGCTCGACGGCGACAACCTACGCCACGGCCTCAACGGCGACCTCGGCTTCGACGAGACCGCCCGCCGGGAGAACGTCCGGCGTACCGCCCACGTGGCCAGGCTCCTGGCGGAGTCCGGGACGATGGCACTCGTGAGCCTCGTCAGCCCGTACGCGAGCGATCGCCGGACGGCCGCCGAGCTACACGCGAGGGACGATCTGGAGTTCGTCGAGATATTCGTCGACGCGCCGCTCGAGTTGTGCGAGCAGCGCGATCCGAAGGGCCTGTATGCCCGCGCCCGCGCGGGCGAGCTCGACGGGTTGACAGGCATCGGCGCCCCGTACGAGCCGCCGAGCGAGCCGGACCTCGTCCTCGGCAGCCACCGCGAAACGGTCGAAGCCGAGGTCGAGCGGGTGATCGAGTTGCTCGCCGAGCGCGGCCTCATCGCCCGTCCGTCCAACTGACACGGCGCCCGCCGACGCGCGGCGCCGGGCGCCGCCGCGCTGCCGGCCAGCGTCAGCCTTGCTTCTTGGACCTGTGGTGCTTGGGCCCGGCGTGCAGCACGATGCTCACGCTTGTCCCCGACGCGATCGCGCCACGGCGCAGTTTGACGTAGGCCCGGTAGCGCCCGGTCGTGAGCACTTTCACAACGATGCTGAACCGCGAGCGAGAGCGGCCAGCCGCTTTCGTCTTGGTCGCGAACTGCGTCCGATAGCGGCTCGTGGCTTCGGACTTGGTCGGGCGCGTGCTCTTGATCGGCGTCTCGAGCTGTATCAGTAGCTGCTGACCGGGTAGCGCTGGAGTGATCGTGCCGTACAGCCGCACGAGACCGGTTTTCGCGGAGCCCGCGCGAACGTGCAGGACCACGACCGCCGCGGCCTGCACCGAGATCGCCGGGCTGTAGATCGGTCGCGGGTCGACGGTCACGACGCGGAAGCTCGTGGTCGAGGTCAGGTGCGAGACACGGAAGGCGAAGTGCCCGCCGGCATCGGTCGTGGCGGGGAGGGCGATCGTCGTGAAGGCCGCGGTCGCCGGGTAGGCGCTGGCCTGCAGCGCAAGCATGTGGTTGGCCGCGTTGAGCCCGCGCATCGTGCCGGAGAGGATGAAGCTGCCACCGTAGGGGACCGGGGCGATCTTCGACAGTTCGAACCTGACCTTCCCCTTGATCGCGAAGCTGCGATCGCGTCCGACGAACGTCGACGGGGCGCCGGTTTTCGGGTTGGTGTAGAGCAGGACGACCCGGAAGTGGTAGAGCGTACCTTTGCTCACGTTGTTGATCGTCTGCCCGACCTTGACCTTCGCGGTGCCGTTGCCGGCGCTCGTGGTCGGCGTCTGGGAGCCATAGGCGGTGGTCGGGCCCCACTGGAAGTAGTAGCTCGTGGCGATGCCGTTGGGCTCGATCACGGCGGTCAGCTCGGCCGAGCTGCCGGCGAGGCGCTTGGCGCCGCCGGTCGCCGCTCGCGGCAGACCCTTCGTGCTTTTCTTCGTCGTCGCTGCGGACGCGAGCGGCAGCGTCAACGCCGGCGTCGCCAGCGTCGCGAGGATCACGAGCATCCAGATCCGCGGCTTGCTCCTCATCTCGGGCGTCCCTCCCTGTCTCGGCGTTGTCCAGTGATCGGCGGCACGGCTGTATCCGGCTCGGCCACCGCTACCAACAAAGACACGTCGGGGCCTCGTTGGTTGCGGTGCTGCGCGCGACCGAGGAGGCCACGTCGTCCTCGCGTGGAAATCGTAGCGGCCGGCTCGACTCTCCCAAAACGGCCTCGATATCCCCCACGGGTCCCGCGTCGCGGCGCGTGGACGCGTCCGGAGTGCGGCAGAAGTGATCGCCCGATGACCGTCCTTCCCCGTTGCGAACAAAGCTGATAGATTCACTGAGAAATCCACCCCGACCCGTTGTGGAGTCGCCAATGGTTCTCTTCCTGATCCTTGCCGCGTGGGCCCTCGTCGTGATCATGGTTCTCGGGCTGTGCCTCGCTGCTCGGCGGGGAGATGTCGCCCAGTGGCCGGCGGCGGAGCGCGGCCAGGTGCCGACGGGCGCCTTCGCGGTCGAGACCCCAAACCTCGGACTGGCGGCAAGCAGGGACGAGCTCGCGGCCCTAGAGGGCGCCGCGGGATCACCGGCGCGGATCTCGACGGCCGCCTGAGCGGGCGCGCAGATCGGCGGGGCCTTCGGCGACCGCGCCCCGTTCGCGCTTTCACAAGATGGTCACGCCGAGGTACGGGCGGGGACTGACCATACTTCGGGGGGAGTGCCGCCGTAGGATGGTTGGCGGCCCGAACCAGCCCCACGAAGCCTGACCAGAGGTAGCGACACCGTGTCGACCGAATCGACCCTCAGCCAAACGCCGCCCGCTTCGTCCACGGAGCACTGTGCGACGTGCTCCTCGCCGCTCGCGCCCGACCAGCGGTACTGCCTCGAGTGCGGCGAGCGGCGGATGCTGATGAGCAGCGTGCTCCGCGACGGGCCCGCGACAAGCGCCGATCGGACCCCGCCGCCGGCGACACCACCCTCGCAGCAGGCCGCCCCGCGTGAGCCGGCCGGGCAGCGCAACACCACGCTGAACGTGATCGCAGGGGTCGGCGTGCTGCTGCTGGCGATGGGCGTGGGCGTGCTGATCGGTCGCTCGGGCGCCTCCTCCAAGCAGTCGGCGGCACCGCCGCAGGTGATAACGGTCAACGCGGGCGGCGCCGGCTCCGCCGGGACGCCCGCGGAAGCGACGTTCAGCTCCGACTGGCCGGCCGGCACGAAGGGGTACACGGTCCAGCTGCAGACGCTGCCGGCGTCATCGGGCGTGAGCGCGGTCGAAGCCGCCAAGGCGGCTGCCACGGCCAAGGGCGCCAAAGCAGTCGGCGCGCTGAAGGCCGAAGAATTCAGCAGCCTGTCGTCAGGCGGCTACGTGATCTACGCCGGCGTCTATCACAAGCGCGCGGAAGCCCAGAAGGCGCTCGCGGGGCTGAAGGCCAGCTTCCCGCGGCCGACCGTGATCGAAGTCTCGAACGGCTCCTCGGGGTCAAACTCGAACGCGGCCAGCGAACCCGCCACCACCCAGCCGGGAGGCACGGGCAACAGCATCAACAAACCGGCCCCCCCGACGGTGCTCGAAGGGCTCCACAACAGCAAAGGCAAGAGCTATGAGGAAAAGTCCAAGGACCTGCCCAACGTCGTCTCGACCGGGTAGCGCGGATGGGCGTGTTGCGCGACTCGATGCGGCGGGGATGCCGGCGCAGATGGCTCGCCGCCGGCACGGGCGCTGCCGGCCACGCCCGGCGGCGATGGTCACGCCGGCCCCGCCCCCCGGGGACGGCGACGGGCGCACCGAGCTGCGCCGCCGCCGCGACGCGCTGGCCGAGCAGGTGACCGAGCTGCACTGGGACCTCGGCGGGCTCGCCTACGAGATGGCGATCCGCGATCACTTCCGCCTCGACGTGCTCGTTCGTCGCGCCGCGA
Organism: uncultured Solirubrobacteraceae bacterium; assembly: GCA_963743505.1. Lineage (GTDB taxonomy): Bacteria > Actinomycetota > Thermoleophilia > Solirubrobacterales > Solirubrobacteraceae > Palsa-744. The sequence goes on from CAVUPZ010000006.1 coordinate 976,987, forward strand.
TGCTGCAGGAGCGCGACGCGGAGCTGGCCGAGGTCGAGCGCCTGCTGCGGATGGAGGACGGGCGGTGTGGCCGGGAGCTGCCCCGCATGCGGCGCCCCGCACAGCCGCGGTGCGCTCTACTGCTGGCAGTGCGGGAGCGACGCTGATGGAGCGGACGCCCAGCAGCGCCATCGCCGACCCGACGGCGGACACGGCCGTGATCGACACGCTGCTGTCCGGGTCGGCGGCCGATCTGGCCGAGCCCGGCGAACGCGACCAGTAGCGAACCGGTGATGCCCGCGAGCGGCCGGCAGTGCAGCGAGTGCGGCTCTCCGCTGGCACGCGACCAGCGCTACTGCCTCGTCTGCGGCGCTCGCGCAGGCGGAGCGCGATCCGCAGCTCACCCCGCTGGTGGCAGACGCCCGCAAGAACTGGCCCCCGCGCGGGGAGGAGCCAGCGTCCGCTCCGGCGAGCGCGCCGCTCGCGCCGGCGCCGGCGCCGGCGCGCTCGGCCTGCGGCTTCCCTCTGCTCGCGTCTCGGCGCTGCTCGTGCTCGCGTTCCTCGGCTTCGGCGTGGTGCTCGGGTCCGCCGCCGGCGAGCGCCGCCACGGGGCACGCTCGCCGCCGACACACGGGCACCCCTGCGGCTCGTGCTTCCCGCCCGCACGCCGCGACGGGCTCGAGCGCCGCGGGCTCGGCGTCGAGTGCCGGGAGCGGCGCGGCCCCGGCCACCGAACCCGAAGCGACACCTTCGGCGCCGACGCCAAGCACCCCGGCTCCTGCGGCGACGAGCACGACAGCGAACTCGGGCGCCAGCACGGCGGGTTCGGGCGCAGGCGAAGGAGGATCCTCCAGCGGGTCCGGATCGGAAGGCGGAGGGCTCGAGCGGTGCATCCGAATCACGGCCGGCGCTGCGACCAAGCTGCCGCCGATCAAGCACGTGTTCGTGATCATGCTCTCCGACGAGCCCTACGCGACCGCTGTTCGGCCCTGCCTCGAGCGCCCACTACCTCTCGCAGACGCTCGAGCAGCAGGGAGAGCTGCTGGTCCGCTACGACGCGGTCGCCCACGAGGAGCTCGCCAACGAGATCGCGCTGGTCAGCGGCCAGGGGCCGACGCCGCAGACGCCAGGCCAACTGCCCCACGTACGCGGAGATCGCACCCGCCAGCGCCGGGGCCGAGCGAACAGGTGCTCGGCAGCGGCTGCGTCTACCCGGCCTCGACCCAGACGCTGCCGGCCAGCTGCCGCCAAGCACCTCGCCGCGCGCGCCTACGTCCAGGGGATCGACGAAGCGGGCGTGCCGGCGAGCGGCGTGCGCGCACCCGGCGCTCGGGCCAGGCCGACCCGACGCGCGGACCAGGAACGCTCGACGGGCCGCCTACGCGACGTTCCGCAACCCGTTCGTGTACTTCCACTCGATCACCGACTCCAGCGCCTGCGCCAGCGAGGATGTCGGCCTGAGCGGCCCTGGCGGGCGACCTCGCCAAGCGGCGAACGCGCACCCGAGCTTCTCCTACATCGTCCCGGACCGCTGCCACGACGGCAACCCGACGCCCTGCACGCCGGGAGCGCCCGCCGGGATCGGCCCCGCCGACGGCTTCCTCAGCGGGTCGTGCCGGAGATCGACGCACTCGAAGGCCTACAAGCGAAAGCGGGCCTGCTCGTGATCACGCGCCGACGAGGCGCCCTCGAGCGGCGAATTCGGCGACTCGAGCTCGTGCTGCGGCCAGCCGCCAGCTTCCCGAACCTGCCGGCGCACCGCCCTCGCCCGTGCTCCGGCCCGAGGGCGGCGGCGCGGTCGGCGCGCTGCTGCTCTCGCCCTACGTGAAGGGCGCGCACCACGAACCAGGAACAGTTCAACCACTTCTCGCTGCTGCGAACGATCGAGGACTTGTTCGCGCGTCAGGCACCTCGGCTACGCGGGGCTGGCGGCCGTGAAGGGGCTGCGCACCAGCGCCTGTTCACCGCCAAGCCGACCGGCTGACCCGGGCGCCGACGGTGGGCGCTGCAGACGGCCCGGCGAGCTCGCGTAGGTGATCGCGGTCGCGGCGCGAGCCGTTGCGCCCGAGCACCCACTCGAGCGCGAGCATGTGGCGCGGGATGCTGCAGGTCGGCGGGGTGCAGGTCGACGCGCAGCGTCGCCGGTCGGGAGCAGGGCGCCCACGCGCAGCAGCGGCGGGCGAGAGCACGCGCGCGAACGGGCCTGCGCCGGCCAGGCTGAAGGCGGGCGTCAGCGGGCAGCGACTCCTCGTCGTCCGAGCGCGGCGGCCCGGTGCACGCGCAGCAGCCCCGCCCACCAGCTGAAGCGCTGGGCGCAGCGCCTCGCGCAGGGCGGGCGTGTAGGCGTAGGCGGGCGCGACGAAGCCGTCGGGCTCGATCCCGGCGAGCTTGAGCACCCGCCAGCCGGCGTCGACCGCGCGGCGGGTCTCCTCGCCGTCGAGCCCGCGAACTCGCCCGCGCCGGCCGCTGGCGCGAGCGAGAGCAGCTGAGCGTGAGCCCGCCCGCGCGCAGGGGCTCGTGCTGGAAGCCGTGCTGGGCGATCGAGTCGCCCGCGCGGCGGCGCTCGTCCAGCCAGCCGACCATCTCCGGCGAGCGCTCGCCGAGCGGGTGCAGGTCGCGCGCGGGGATCACGAGCAGCGTGACCCGGTCGACGCCGTGGTCGTCGAGCCAGTCGCGGATCAGCGCGCAGCGCTCGAACGTCGCGGGCTCGATGCCGTGCAGCGGCGACCGCGATCGCTGCGGCGCGTCGGCTGCATCAGGCTGCACGACCGCTCACGCTCCGCGTCGGCGGCCGGGGCTCTCGCCGGTCGAGCCCGCCCGCGCCCGAGCGCGTGCCCGTAGCCGGCGGCGAGCCGCTCGAGCGCCCGCTCCCAGGTCCGCGCACGCGCGCCGCGCGCAGCGCCGCCGCGGCGAGGCGCTCGCGCAGCAGCGGCGAGCCGGCGAGCTCGAGCAGGGCCGTCGGCCAGCGCTCGGCGTCGGGCTCGCACAGCAGGCCGCTCACGCGGTGCTCGATCAGCGACAGCGGGCCTCCTCGGGCCACGGCGACGCACCGGCAGGCCGCTCGCCTGGGCCTCGAGGATCACCTGGCCGAACGTGTCGGTGGCGCTCGGGAACAGGAACATGTCGGCGCTCGCGTAGGCGCGCGCGAGATCGTCGCCCTGCAGCCAGCCGAGGAACGTGGCGCGGTCGCCGAGCCGCTCGCGCAGGCGCTCCTGCTCGGGTCCGCCGCCGGCGAGCACGAGGTGCAGCCGCGGCTCGCGCTCGCGCGCAGCAGGAACGCGTCGGCGAGCAGGTCGGCGCCCTTCTCGCGCGTGATGCGCCCGGAGTACATGACGTTGATCGCCTGTGCTCCCAGCAGCGACGGGCTCGCGCAGCGCGGGATCGAAGCGGGCGGTGTCCACGCCCCGGTCCCAGCGCAGCACCCGCTCGGCGGGCATCCCGATCCGCGGCGAGCGCCTCGTCGGAGGCCGGGCTGGGGGAGAGCACCAGGTCGCAGGCGCCGTAGAAGGCGCTCACGGCCAGCGCCATCGCCTGCGGCGACGCCGCGCTCGCCCGAGCGCAGGCCGGCGTAGGCGGTGAGCTCGGTGTGGTAGCTGCCGACCAGCGGCAGCCCGAGCGCGCGCGCCACGAGCGCCCCGGCGATGCCGGCGGGGCCGGGCGAGCAGACGTGGATCGCGTCGAAGCCGCCCGTCGGCGAGCGTCTGCACCGCGGCGGGCAGGCTGGGGACGCCGATCCGCAGGCCCGGGTAGAAGGGCACGTCGATCTCGGCCACCGCGGACAGCCGCCGGTCGACCTCGGGGTCGGTGCCGACGACCTCGATCTCGAAGCCCGGGCACGCCGCGCTGCGCGGATCTCCTCGATCGTGCGGGTGACGCCGTGCGTCGAGCCGATCCCGTCGGCGAGGATCGCCACGCGCGGGCGCTCGCCGTCCTCCAGCCTGCTGGCGGCCGAGCGGAGGAGGCCGCGGCTGCCCTCGCCGTCCGGCATCGCGGCGAGCTTGGCCTGCTCGTTGGCGAGGAACGCGGTGGCGGGCGCGTAGGGGATCGCGGCGATGCAGGCCTCGAACAGCCCTGGCAGCGGCCGGGATCAGCTCGGCCTCGCCGCTCGCGCGCGCGATCGCCGCGGCGACGGCCGCGCGCAGCTTGCGCTCGTGCAGGCGGCAGGCGCGCCGGTACAGGTCGGCGTGGCTGAAGCCGTCGTCCTGCATGCAGCGCGATCAGGCCCCGCTCGTCGAGGTGGTCGAGCTCGACCGCGCCGCAGCCACGCACGCAGCAGGCAGCGGGCGTCCTCGGGCGTGAGGTCGCCGCCGCCGATCGCTCCGTGGCGCGCGTCGCCCTCGCGCAGCAGCCGGCGCACCATCGTCATCACGCGGGCGCGGGTCGGGTCGGCCGCGCCGCCCGCTCCGTGCCGCCGGCCGAGCGAGCGGGCGGCGAGCGCGATCGCGGCGTGGGCCCACTTGGCGGCGCTGCCCTGCGCGCCGCGCGCGGCGACCTCGCCCGCGCGCACGTGGGCCAGGAACTCCGCCGGCGTGGCGCGCGGCCGGGGCGTCTCGGTGTAGGTGCGCCCGATGTCGACGCCGGCGTGATCGTCGCTGCCGCCGATGCCGATGCCGTCGCGCGTGGCGACGTACGTGGCGGCAGGCCGGTTGAGCTCGCGGGCGCGGGCGCCGTTGCGGATCTCCCAGATGCCGAACAGCTCGGCCAGGCGGCGGCGGTGGCGGGCGCGTCAGCGGCGCGGCGACGGTGTAGTAGGGGTGGGCGAGCGCGCAGGCGATCTCGCGCTCGTACATGTAGGCGGCGCACAGCTCGACGTCGCCGCGGTTGGCCTGCAGCCACTCGTGGTCCTCCGGGGTGATCCCGTAGCAGAGGACGTGCACCGCCTGGGGCTCGCCGCGGAAGTGGGCGGTCAGCTCCTCCGAGACGAACACGTCGGGGCGGTCGGCGATCTCCAGGACGCCGGCGATCGTGTCGTGGTCGGTGATCGTCACGAAGTCCATGCCCCGGCGCTTGGCGAGCTCGTAGACCTCCTGCGGCGGCGTGGCGCACTCGGGCAGGCCCGACGGCGCGCTGCACGCCGAGCCGGGACACCTGCGAGGCGGTGGAGTGGCAGTGCATGTCCACTCGCGTCGCATCCGTGTCGCTCCTGGGCTGTCATTCCCTGACCGTTCATACACTACAGAATTCCCCGCAAACTGCGGTTTTTTGTGACCAACCGGCAACGATCGTGTGAACGGTCGGTGAAGCTCGGCCCGGCGGAGCGGCGCCGAGGGGGCTCGTGAGGGCCACCGGAGGCCTGCGTCAACGCGGCAGCGGACCGCCGAGCAGCGCCACGAGGACGCCCGCGGCAGCCGCCCAGCAGGAGCGTCGAGCACGATGCCTCGGCGCAGCACGCAGCAGGGCGACGCGCCGCGAGCGGCCAGCACGGCGTACTGCCAGCGTCTCGCTGAGCGCGGCGGCGAGCGGGATGGAGGCGCCGAGGATCGCCCCGGCCGCCGCCGGGGCGGCGCCGGCGAGGAAGCGCAGGCGCGCGCTCGTCGGTGAGCAGGCGCTCGAAGCGGGCGGCACCGAGCAGGATGAACGAGAACGAGGGGGCGAAGGCGACCAGCGCTGCCAGCAGCCCTCCGGGGATCCCGTCGGCGGCGTAGCCGACGGCCGCCACGGTCTGCACGAGCGGTCCGGGCGTGATCTGGCCGAGGGCCACGGCGTTCGAGGAACTGGGCGTGGGTCATCCAGTGGTAGGTGCTGACCGCGTCGGCTTGCATCAGCGGCACGATCACGAAGCCGCCCCCGAAGGCGAGCGCGCCGACCTTCAGGGCCGTCCACGCGAGCGCTCCCACGCCGGCCGGCTCCGCTGCACTTGCCAGCAGCGCCCCGAGGGCGCCGGGGCGCGGGGTGAGGCGGCCTGCGAGCATCGACAGAGCCGGCAGCGGGGCGATCGCCCTGGCCTGCGCGCGGGCGTCCGCGAGCGTGGAGCGGGCGAGCTCGGCGGCGCCGCAGGCGAGCAGCACCAGCACGAGCCACGCGCCGGCGAGGGCCGCGCCGAGCGCGCCGGCGAGGGCGTACAGCGAGCACCCGCCGGCGGGCCACGTCGGCTGCCCGGGTCCAGATCGGCCGGCCGACTTCGAGCCCCGCGCGCACGGCCACGGCCGCGACGGCGGCCCCCGCGCCCGCGCCCGCGCCACGGAGCCACCGGCGGCGGGGAGGCCGACAGGAACAGGACCGACAGCAGCGAGGATCAGCGCGAGCCCGGGGGCGATGAAGCAGAGACCGCCGAGCAGCGCTCCGGGCGTTCCGCGCAGCCGCCACGCGCAGTAGATCGCGAGCTGCGTGGAGGCGGGCCCGGGCAGGATGTTGACCGCGGCGAGCGCCCGCTCGAACTGATCGTCGCTGAGCCAGTGCTCGCGCTCCACGCACAGCTGGCGCAACAGGGCGATGTGAGCGGGTGGGCCGCCGAAGCCGATGCAGCCCGATCCGCCCCCACTCCCGCGCGATCACGGCCAACGAGGGGGCTCGATTCCTCGGTCGCCGGCGGGCACGGGGCAGCAGTATGTCGGTCGCCGCCGCCGCGTTCGCAGCGAGCCAGCCACTAAGCTCTCGCGGCGATGATGCCCCTGGTCCCCCCTCTCGCCTCGGCGTTCACCTACTTTCCAGGCGATCGTGCTCGGCGTCCTGCAGGGCGTGACCGAGCTGTTCCCGATCTCCAGCCTCGGCCACACGGTGCTGTTCCCGACGCTGTTCGGCTGGAACGACCTCGTCAAGGCCCAGTCGGAGTCGGAGTCGTTCTGGCTGGCGTTCGTCGTGATGCTGCACGTCGGCAGCGCGCTGGGGCTGCTGATCTACTACTGGCGCGACTGGGTCGAGATCGTCGCGGCCTTCTTCCGCACGCTGCCCAAGCGCCGCGCGGAGACCCCCACCGAGCGCCTGGCCTGGCTGATCATCGTCGCGAGCATCCCGGCGGGGGTCATCGGGCTGGCGTTCGAGCACCAGCTGCGCACGCTCACCGCCAAGCCCGAAGTGGCAGCGGTCTTCCTGATGGTCAACGGCCTGCTGCTGTTCGCCGCCGAGCGCTTTCGCCGCCGCGCAGAGGTGCGCGAACTGGCGATCCGCGAGGGCGCCAAGCCGGACGGCGGGCGCGAGCTGGACACGCTCGAGTACCGCGAGGCGCTCGTCGGTCGGCGTCGCCCAGTCGACGGCGCTGCGTCGCCGGGCATCAGCCGCGACGGCGTGACGATGGGCGCGGGCCTGGCCCGCGGCCTGGACCACAGCGACTCGGCCCGCTTCGCGTTCCTGCTCGCCACCCCGATCATCCTCGCCGCGGGCATCTTCAAGCTCCCCGACCTGCTGGGCCACCTCGGCAACGGCGTCCGCGGCCAGGCGCTCGTGGCGTGCGCGAGCGGCGGCGGTCACGGCGGTCTTCACGGTCGCGCTTCCTCGTGCGCTGGTTCAAGACGCGAACGCTGATCCCGTTCGCGATCTACTGCCTCGCTGTTCGGGGGGGCGATGGTCATCTACACCCAGACCTGAACGCTTGCGCCCGGGCTCCGGGCCCGATTCGAGCATCATTGACGAGCATGAGCCCGCCGATGGATCCCGCCGCACGCCCCCGGCCCCAGAGTCGCCCGCGCGGACGCCTCCCGCGCCCGACGGGCCGCGCAGAAGCACCATGCCACCCCCGAGGGCCCGCGCCGAGCCCCAGAGATGTTCGAGACCCGCAGCCAGGCCTGGAAGGAGGTCGGGCCTGCTGCGCCAGATCAGCCCCCACGTGGTCAAGCGGGCACGGCTGGAGGCGCTGCTGCTCGTGCCGCTGTTCGTGGGCGTCGTCGTCCTCTACGACAACCGCGTGAGCCTGCTCGGAGGCGTCCGGCAGCCACGGGCACCCGGCCACGGCGCTGGAAGAACCGCTGGAAGCGCCCGTGCGGGTGGTGACGGTGGTCGCGCTGGTGATCCTCGGCTGGGCGATCGCGCGCGACGTCGGGCGCGGTCTCGGCCCGCCGCTGTTCCGGCGCCTGGACCCCGCCACGGCGGGCACGGTGGGCTTCCTGATCCGCCTGGCGACGATCGTCGTGGCGCTGTTCGTGGCGCTGCGCGTGGCGGGGATCGAAGCGCGGACGCTGCTCTGGGCGGGGCGTTCACGGCCGTGATCTTCGGCCTGGCGGCGCAGCAGACGCTCGGCAACCTGATCGCGGGCACCGTGCTGCTCAGCGCGCGCCCGTTTCGCGTGGGCGAGCGGGTGCGCCTGCAGGGCGGCCCGCTCGCCGGGCAGATCGAAGGGACGGTCAGCTCGCTGGGCCTGCTGTACACGACGTTCGCCACCGGCGAGGACTCGATCATGGTGCCCAACAGCGTCGTGCTGAACGTCGCGGTGCTGCCGCTGCGCGAGCCCGAGGCGGTCAACCTGCGCGCCCGGCTGCGGGCGGGGATGACGCCGGGCGACCTGCAGGAGATCCTCGAGAAGACGTTGCAGACGCCGCTGCGCGACGCCCCGCGGATCACGCTCGAGGAGCTCGACGGCGACGAGGTGGTCGTGCGGATCGCGGCCACGCCGCGGGTCGCCTCACAGGGCCGTCAGCTGGCGCAGCGAGCTGCTCGCGGTCGTCTCCCGCGAGACGCGCTCCGGGGCGAGCACGCCGTAGCGCAGGAACAGCTGGGAATCGCTCTCGAACGCGTCGAGCAGCTCGAGCGCGACGGGCGGGGCCAGCTCGGCGCCCGCGAGGATCCGCAGGGCGGACGTGCCCGCCGGCTCGCCGCCGGCGAGCTTCGGCGCGAGCGACAGGAACAGCTCGTCGAGCAGCCCGGCGGCGGCAGCTCACAGGCGAGGTGCGGGCCGCCCTCGCAGAGCAGCGTCCGCACACCGAAGCGCTCCGCCAGCTCGGCCAGCGCGGCCGCCAGATCCAGGCGCCCGTCGCGGGCCGCGCGCACGTACTCGACGCTGCACGCGGCGCTCGCGGCAGGCTCGCCCTGGGCTGGCGTCAGCAGGACCAGGCGTGTCGTCGACGCGCGAGCAGCGGGGTGCTCGGGTCGAGGTCCAGGCTCGCCGAGACGACGCAGGCGAGCGGTTCCTCGCGAGAGCCCGTGCGCCCGGCGCTCCGCGCGGTGCGTCGGGGTCGGGATCAGGGGCCCGTAGCGCTCGGTGCGCATCGTGCCGGCGCCGGCCAGGACCGCGTCGGCCGGCGCGCGCAGCGCGTGGAAGAGCTCCCGGTCGGCCGGTGAGCTGATCGGGCCGGAGCGCCCGCCGAGGGTCGCGCGGCCGTCGGCCGTGCTGACCATGTTCAGCAGTACGTGCGGGCGTGGCCCGCCCGAGCCGCCGGCTCGCCGCCACAGGCCGAGGGCCTCGACCAGCCCGGCGGGCGTGATCGCCGGGCCGGGCGGTAGCAGCCGCGCCAGGCGGGCCGGACGGGCCTGGAGCGGCTGCAGGGACGCTCCCGCGGGGACGGGCACGAGGCGGACCCTAGCGCCCGTCCGCGCGGCCGGCCCGGAAGCCCGGTGCGCAAGGGCAACATCTCGACAACACGCGCCGGTCGGACCTGCTACGGTCGTGCGTGAATGGCCGGCAAGAAGACCGGCGAAAGCAGTGCAAGCGCTCGCAGGTCGAAGCTCTGAGCAGCATCCTCCGCGTAGCAGCACGCACATACCGTGGAGGAGTTCACACATGCCTACTGGCACAGTAAAGTGGTTCAGCGACGACAAGGGGTTCGGGTTCATCACCCCCGATGACGGTGACAAGGACCTGTTCGTCCATCACACCGGCATCAACGGCGAGGGCTACCGCTCGCTGCAGGAGGGCGCGAAGGTCTCCTACGACCCCGAGCAGGGCGACAAGGGCCCCAAGGCCGTAAACGTCACGACGATCTGAGCCGCGAGCTTCAGAACCACCCAACGAGGGCTCGCATCGGCGAGCCCTCGTCATTATCGGACCTCCGCGCGGGTGCCTGCCGCCGGGCTCACGCGAGCCCGACGCCGCTGTCGCGGCCGGCGTGACGCAGGTATCGTGAGGCGCCGCCGATGTCCAGTGAAGCCACGACCCTGCCCGCCCCGGATGCCGCGCTCGGCGCCCGCCGCGGCGAACGGCTGAGGCGGACGCTCCGCCGCCGCACTGGGGCGCTGTCGGCGACGCGGGGCCGGACGCGTCGCGGTCGCGGTCGCGCTCACCCTGATCGTCGTCCTCAGCCTGGTGCTCGTGCTGATGGCGGCCGACCGGCCGAGCCTGCTCTCGCCGACGACCCACACGAACTACTTCCCCGGCTGGATGGCCGGCCCGCTGGGCGGGCTGTGGCCGGGGCTCACGCGCAACGGCACGACGCTCAGGTACCTGTTCACCGGGGGGCTGGTGGCGATGTACGTGTGCTACCTGGTGCTGCTTCGCATACGCCGCGCAGCTGCCGGCCCGCTGGGTCGATCGGGGCGATCGGTTGCGTGCACGTGATCTTCCTGCTCGCGCCGCCGCTGGCGCTGACGGACGTCTTCAACTACATCAACTACGGGCGCATGGAGGTCGTGCACCACCTCAACCCGTACACGACGATCCCGATCCTCGAGCCGCACAGCGACCCGAGCTTCATCCTCAGCAACTGGCACCAGCTGCTCAGCCCGTACGGGCCGCTGTTCACGCTGCTGACGTTCGCCGTCGTGCCGCTCGGCGTGGCGGGCTCGTTCTGGGCGCTGAAGGGCGTGCTGATGCTGGCGAGCCTGGCGACGATCGTGCTGGTGTGGCGCTGCGCGCGGCTGCTGGGGCGCGACCCGGTGGCAGCGGTCATGCTCGTCGGGCTGAACCCGATCGTGCTCGTGTGGGGCCTCGGCGGCGACCACAACGACTTCCTGATGGTGCTTCTTCATCGTGCTCGGCTTCTACCTGCTGCTGCTCGCGCGGGAGCGCGAACGTGTCCGCGATCGCGATCGCGCCGCCGACCCTGAGGGTGAGCGCCCGCGCTCGGGAGGTGCGGCGGCGATCGCGCGGTGGCGCGACCTGTTGCTGCCGCTGTCGGCGGTCGAGATCGCCGGCGGCGGCGCGTTCGTGACGGCCGCCGCGTTCAAGGCCTCCGGAGCGGTCCTGATCCCGATCGTGCTCGCCGGCCTGCTGCGCCGTCCCCGTGCGCTCGTGCAGGTCCTGCTCGGGATGGTCGCCGCGGGCGTCGTGCTGGGCGCGGCGAGCCTGGTGGCCTTCGGGCTGCACATCCCCGACCTCAGCACCCAGAGCCGGCTCGTGACCGAGCGAGAGCATCCCCAACCTGATCGGCCTGGCGTTCGGCGCGGGCGGCGAGACGCTGACGCTGCACACGTCATGACCGCTGCGCTCGGGCTCGTGGTGGTGCTGTGCTGCGTGCAGGCCTGGCGCCGGCGCGACTCGATCACGGCCTCCGGCTGGGCGAGCGTCGCGCTGCTGGTGACGCTCAGCTGGGTGCTGCCGTGGTACGTGCTGTGGGTGCTGCCGCTGGCGGCGCTGTCGACGTCGCGGAGGCTGCGGGCGGCGGCGCTCGTGCTCGGGGTCTACCTGATCATCGCCTGGGCGCCGGCGTCGGGCCTGCTGTGGAACGCGATCGGCTTCCACCCCGAGCGGACGACGCTCGGCAAGCTGCACCAGCGCTACGTCAAGGAGCTGCTCGAGTGAGGACGCGATCCGCGCCCGATGGCCTCTGTTATCTTGCCGGCTCCGAACGCCGACCCCCGTCGCGGGCGTCCGCCCCGAGCGGTGGCTCACGGTGGGAGAGTGGACGGCGCGGAGCCCGACCGGACGGCCGCTGAACGCATGCTCCACATCGCAACCGTCCACTTCAGCTCGCCGCGTTGGATCGCGATCCAGCAGCGTTACCTGCGCGAGAACATCCCCGTGCCCTACGAGACGTGGACCTCGCTGCAGGGGATCGACAAGTCCTACGGCGAGCACTTCGACCACGTGCTCGACCAGGGCGGACCGCACGCGGGGAAGCTCAACCAGATCGCGCTCGAGATCTACCACCACGCCCAGCCTGAGGACCTGCTGATGTTCCTCGACGGGGATGCCTTCCCGATCGCGGACCCGATGGCGCTGATCTCAGACGGCCTCGCGCGCGCCCCTCTGATCGCGGTGCGCCGCGCCGAGAACGGCGGCGACGAACAGCCCCATCCGTGCTTCTGCGTGACGACGGTGGGAGCGTGGCACGACCTTCCCGGCGACTGGTCACCCGGGTACAACTGGCAGCTGTCCGACGGCAGGCGGGCCACCGACGTCGGCGGCAATCTCCTGCGCGCGCTCGAACTGACCAACACTCCCTGGGTCGACGTGCTGCGGACCAACCCCGTCCAGTTCGACCCGCTGTTCTTCGCGATCTACGGCGACGTCGTCTACCACCACGGCGCCGGCTTCCGCCGCGGCGGTCCTTCACGGGGCTACTACGACTCGAAACCGAAGCCCCTGCCGCTGCCCCGCGAGCCCCCCTCGTGCGGGGACTGAGCAACCGCATCGAATCGGTTCGGCTGATGCCGTGGCGGCTCAAAACCCGGGTTCCGCAGATCCTCGAGTCGAAACGGATCTTCGACAAGATCGCCCTCGGCAGCACCGAGTGGCTGACCGACATCAGCTGAGATGTCGCTCCGTTCCTAGTCCGACGCCCCGTCGGACGGCCGGCGGCGCTCGAGCTTGCGCCGGGGCCCGCCGCTTGGCGTCCAGGCGGCGCTCGCGGGAGGCGGCTGTGGGGCGCGTGGCGCGGCGGGCGCGCGGCACCGACAGGGCGCCTGCGATCCGCTCTGCGAGCCGGCGCAGGGCGAGCTCGCGGTTGCGCGTCTGCGAGCGGTCGTCCTGGGCGACCGCCACGATCCGCGGGCCGGCACGCGCGAGCAGGCGCTCGCGCTGATGCTCGCTGAGCGATCCGGGAAGCGAGGACGTCGAAGCTCGCTTCGACGCGCGAGGCGGTGACGTTGGCGTGCTGGCCGCCCGGACCGGAGGAGCGGCTCGCGCGCAGGGTGATCTCGGCCAGCGGGATCGCCAGGCGCCGCGTCGACGTGCAGCGTCCGGCGATCCTCCGCCGCGCTCATCGGGCGCCGGTCCCCCGCTCAGCCGGGCTCGCCGGCGAGGTCGATCGGGTGCACCCGCTGCTCCTCGCCGGGCACGCGCCCGTCGCGGCCGACGTAGCCGTCCTTGCCGCCGGCGCACAGGTACACGGGATCGACCTCGCCGATGTTGCGGATCTTGCGCACGGTGGCCGCGTCGACACGCGCGAAGCCGCCCTCCGCCAGGCGCTGGACCGAGCCGTCGCCGAACTCCATCTCGATCGCCCCGGTGGACGAAGTACAGCTCCTCCTGGTCGTCGTGGTAGTGGAAGCCCGTTTCGATCCCGGGCGGCATGACGATCGCGTTGACGCCGAACGCGTCACGCCGAGGCCCTTGCGGACCTTGCGAAAGCCGGGGCCGTCGCCGAGGTCGTCGAGATGTCCGACGGCATAGCCCTCGCCACGCTCACCGCCGGATACTCCGTCGCAGCCTCCATGTCAGTCCTCCTGTTCAGTGGTCGGCAACGTAGCCGCCCTCGGGCGTGAGCGGCCGGCCCTCCTGCGCCCAGCGCACGAGGCCGCCGCGCATCGAGTATGCCTCGTAGCCCGCGGCCCGGAACGCCTGCGCGGCCATGCTCCGAGCGTGAGCCGACGCGGCAGTAGAACACGACCGGTCGCTCGCGCTCCACCGTGGCGGCCTGTGCGCTCAGCTGCAGCAGCTCGATGTGGCGGGTGCCGGCGATGTGGCCGGCCTCGCGCTCGTAGGGCTCGCGCACGTCGATCAGCTGCAGGTCGCGACCCTCCGCGAGCCAGTCCGCCAGCACGGCCGGGTCGAGGTCGAGCTGCTCCGGGGTGCCCATCGCGTCCAGCGAGCCTAGCGTTCGCGGGGGCCGCCCCAGGTGTCCAACGACGACGGCGCGGCGAGCCCGGCTCATCACTAGGATCAGCTGCATGCAGGTGACGGGCGAGATCTACACGATCCCCCAGGAGCACCTCGACTTCTGCGCCACGATCGGACAGATCGCGCGCGAGCAGATCGCTCCGCGCTCGGCGGAGATCGACGAGCGGGCCGAGTACCCGTGGGACATCCGCCGGCTGCTCGCCGAGCAGGACATCCTCGGGCTGCCGTTTCCGGTCGAGTACGGCGGCACCGGGACGGGCACGCTGATGCTGAACATGGCGGTCGAGGAGATCGCCAAGGTCGACGCGTCCTGCGCGCTGATCCTGATGGTGCAGGAGCTGGGCACGCTGCCGATCCAGCTGTTCGGCACCGACGAGCTGAAGGAGCGCTTCCTGCCGCAGGTGCGCGACGGGCGAGTGGTCGCCGGCGTTCGCCCTGTCCGAGCCCGAGGCCGGCTCGGACCCGGCTGGGATGAAGACGACCGCCGTCCAGGACGGCGAGGAGTGGGTGATCAACGGCACCAAGAACTGGATCACGAACCTCGGCATCGCCGACTTCTACATCTGCTTCGCCGTCACCGACCGCGAGAGCCGGCGGATGACGGCGTTCGTCGTCGAGGCCGACCGGCCCGGGCTTCAGCGTCGGCAAGCTCGAGCACAAGCTCGGGATCCGCGCCTCGCCGACCGGCCAGCCGATCTTCGAGGACGTGCGGGTGCCCCACGAGAACGTGATCGGCGAGGTCGGCAGGGGCCTGTCGGTGGCGCTGGGCACGCTCGAGCGCACCCGCCTGGGCGCCGCCGCCCAGGCGGTCGGGATCGCCCAGGGCGCGACCGACTACGCGGTCGCCTACGCCCGCGAGCGCAGGCAGTTCGGCAAGGCGATCAACGAGTTCCAGGCGATCCAGTTCAAGCTGGCCGACATGGAAACGCGCACCGCCGCCGCGCGCGAGCTGCTGTACAAGGCCTGCGCGATGGCCGACCAGGGCCACCCGCAGCGGGCGAAGTACTCCTCGATGGCGAAGGTGTTCTGCTCGGACACGGCGATGGCGGTGACCGTCGAGGCGGTGCAGGTGCTGGGCGGCTACGGTTATGTCAAGGAGTATCCGGTGGAGCGGATGATGCGAGACGCGAAGATCACCCAGATCTACGAGGGCACGAACGAGATCCAGCGGCTCGTGATCGCCCGCACGCTCAAGTAGCGGGATCGCGTGCGCCGGTCGTCCTCACCAGGCGCCTCCGGCAAGCTCCGCCGCGTGGGCGTGGCGGCGCTGATCGCGATGTCGCTGGGCCTGATCGTGATCGTCGTGGGTCAGGGCTTCAGCTCGATCGGCGTGGTGAGGGCGCTCGAGGACGTCGCGCTCGGCGTGATCGTGGCAGCTGCGCTGATGGGCGGCGTGGCGTTCGTGGCCGTGCGGATGGCCGGCTGGCGCGACCCCGAGTCCGAGGCCGAGTTCGAAGAGATCGTCCGCCACTCCGAGCGCTCGCCCGCGAAGGGCTGGCCGTGGACCCCGACGAAAGCGAGTTCCTCGAGCTCGACCCGCTCGACGACGAGGACTTCGAGGAGCTCGTGCGCGACGCCCTCGACGACCTGCCCGACCTGCTGCGCAACGCCCTCGCCCACGTCGCGGTCGTGATCTCCGACGGCGGCCGCCGGCGCGGCGCCTACGGCCTCTACCAGGGCGACGGTGCCACCCGCGACCACCACCACGACCGGATCGTCGATCTTCAGGGACACGCTGCGCCGCGACTTCGGCCACGACCCGGAGCTGCTGCGCGACCAGGTGACGCGGACGGTGCGCCACGAGCTCGCCCACCACGTGGGCTTCGACGAGCTGGGCGTGAGCCGGCTGGACCTCTGAGGAGATCCCGCCCGCCGGGGAGTTCCCGCTCGCCGGGGAGTTCCCGCCCGCCGGGGAGTTCCCGCTCGCCGGGGAGTTCCCGCCCGCCGGGGAGTTCCCGCCCGCCGGGGAGTTCCCGCCAGCCGCCGCGGTTCGGGCGCCCGGCTCGAAGGCGGCCGGTCGCATAGCATTGATGTCTCGCGCCACCCCACGACAGGCCAACGGCGCGGCCAACGACAAGGAGAGCGTCTCAGATGCCCGAAGCAGTGATCGTCGATGCCATTCGCACGCCCATCGGACGGGCGGTGAAGGGGTCGCTGAAGTCCGTCCGCGCCGACGACCTGGCGGCGATCCCGCTGAAAGCGCTGATCGAGCGCAATCCGCAGCTCGAGACGGGCTCTTCCGTCGTCGACGTGATGATGGGCTGCGGGTTCGGGCAGGGGGAGGCGGACTACAACGTCGGCCGCATCGCCGCCCTGTTGGCGGGCATCGACCTCCGCGTACCCGGCACGACGGTCAACCGCTTCTGCGCCTCCTCGCTGCAGACCACGCGGATGGCGTTCCACGCGATCAAGGCCGGCGAGGGCGACACCTACATCGCCGCCGGTGTCGAGGCCGTGTCGCGCTCGGGTGAGAGCCCGCCGTTCGAGTTCAACCACCAGCTCGACGGCTCGGAGGGATCGGTCTACAACGTCTACATCCCGATGGGCATGACCGCCGAGAACGTCGCCGAGGAATACGACGTCAGTCGCGAGGCCCAGGACGAATGGGCGCTGATCTCCCAGACGCGCGCCGTGGAATCGCAGGCGAGCGGCCACTTCGACAGGGAGATCGTCCCGGTGACCGTGCCCGCGCACAAGGACACGGACAAGGAGGGAAACGAGATCGACGTGCCCGAGACGGTCGTCACGAAGGACGACGGCCCGCGCGCCGGGCACGACGATGGAGAGGCTCGCCGCGCTGAAGCCGGTGTTCAAGGCGGACGGCACGGTCACGGCCGGCAACGCCTGCCCGCTCAACGACGGCGCGGCGGCGCTGCTGATCATGTCCGAGGAACGGGCTCGCGACGGCGGCTTCACCCCCAAGGCGCGGATCATCGCCTCGACGGTCGCGGCGATCCGCCCGGAGGTCATGGGCCTCGGCCCGATCCCGGCGATCCAGGCAGCTCCTGAAGGACACCGGCATGTCGATCGAGCGACATCGACGTCGTCGAGATCAACGAGGCCTTCGCCGCGCAGATCGTGCCGTGCAAGGAGGAGCTCGGGATCCCGGACGAGAAGCTCAACCCGTTCGGCGGCGCGATCGCGCTCGGCCATCCCTTCGGCATGACCGGCGCGCGCATCATGACGACGCTGCTCAACGAGCTCGAGACGCCAGGGACGGGACCTACGGCATCGAGTCGATGTGCGTCGCCGGCGGCATGGGCATGGCGATGCTCGTGGAACGGCTCAACTAGCGTCCTGAGCCGGAGATCGGACGCCGGCGCCTGCCCGGAGCTCGGACTCGAGGGCGCCGGCGCCGATCTCAGCGCGGGGGCATCCGCAGCGCCCCGTCGAGCCGGATCGTCTCGCCGTTGAGCATGCGGTTCTCGACGATGTGGCAGGCGAGCTGGGCGTACTCGTCGGGCTGGCCGAGGCGCTGGGGGAAGGGGACGCCCGGCGCCGAGCTTCTGCGGGCCTCCTCGGGCAGCGCGGCGAGCAGCGGCGTGTCGAACAGGCCCGGGGCGATCGTGTTGACGCGGATCCCGTACTGGGCGAGGTCGCGCGCGGCGGGCAGCGTCATGACCGACGACGCCGCCCTTGGAGGCGGAGTAGGCGATCTGGCCGACCTGCCCATCGAAGGCGGCGATCGAGGCGGTGTTGACGCACACGCCCCGTTCACCGTCGCTCGGCGGCTCGATGTGCGATCATCGCGCTGGCGGCGAAGCCGCAGCACGTTGAACGTGCCGATCAGGTTGATCGGATGATCGTCTCGAACGGCAGCAGCGGGTGGGGCCCCTTGGAGCCGGCGACCTTCTGCGCCCAGCCCGTGCCGGCGCAGCAGACCGCGATCCGCAGGCCGCCCGTCAGCGGCCGCGGCCTGCTCCACGGCGGCCTGCACCTGCTCCTCCTCGCGCACGTCGCAGGCGACGAACTCGACGCCCAGCTCGGTGGCCAGCGCCTCGCCCTTGTCGGCGTTGACGTCGGCGATGCGTCACGACGCGCGCCACGGGCGTGCAGGGCGCGCACGGTCGCCTCGCCCAGCCCGGAGGCTCCGCCGACGACGATCGCTGCGCTGATCCCTCGATCTGCACGGTGCGCGCAGCCTATCCGCCAGCCGGGCGCGAGAGGCGTCAGCGCGAACAGCTCCTCGCGGGTCGGTCAGCCAGCGCACGAGCTCGAGGCCCGCGGCGGACAGGTCGCCCTCGACGCGCTCGGGCGTGAACTTGGCGCTGATCTCCGTGCGCAGCTCCTCGCCGGCGTCGAAGTGCACGGGCAGGTCGAGGTCGCGCACGAGCGTGGTGTGCTCGCGGCGGGCGCGCAGGCGCATCTCGATCCACTCGTGCTCGGGGTCGAACAGGGCGACGTGGTCGAAGTCGTCGGGGTCGAAGTCGGCGCCCAGCTCGCGGTTGAGCACGCGCAGGACGTTGCGGTTGAACTCGGCCGTGACGCCCTGGGCGTCGTCGTAGGCGGCCTCCAGCACGTCCGGGTCCTTGACCAGGTCGGTGCCCATCAGCAGGTGGTCCTCGGGGCCCGAGCAGGCGGGCGATCTCGCGCAGGAAGCGCCGGCGGCTGCCGGGCGGGAAGTTGCCGATCGTGCCGCCGAGGAACGCCACGATGCGCGGCCCGCTCGCGGCCGGCACGCCGGTCGAGGTGGCGCTCGAAGTCGCCGATCACGCCGTGCACGCGCAGGCCCGGGTACTCGCTCGGTGAGCTCGTCTGGGCGCAGTCGCGGACCATGCTCTCGGTGACGTCCACCGGGACGTAGCGCTGCAGCGTGCCGGCCGCGTGCAGGGCGTCCAGCAGCACGCGCGTCTTGGCCGCCGTGCCCGAGCCGAGCTCGACGAGCTCGACGGCGCCGGTGAGCGCGGCCAGCTCGGCGGCGGGCTGCTCGAGGATCGCGCGCTCGGCGCGCGTCGGGTAGTACTCGGGCAGCTCGCAGATCTGGTCGAACAGCTCCGCGCCGCGCGCGTCGTAGAAGTGCTTGGGCGGCAGCTCCTTGAACGGGCGGGTGAGGCCGTCGAGCACGTCGTCGGCGAGCGAGCGCTCCTGGGCGCCGTCGAGGTGGCGAGTCGATCACGACGGCTCGTCGGGGTGGGGGCGTCCTCGGCGGGGCGCTCGCGGGCTCCATCATGACGCTCCCTCGCCAGGCGCAGGCCGGCGAAGATCTGCCGGCGCTGGGGCAGGTCCCAGTTGCGGAAGGTCAGCGCTCGCCACGCGCGAGCTCGGTCGCCCACGAGCCGCCGCGCAGCACGCGGTAGTCCTCGCCGAAGAAGACCTCCGAGTACTCGCGGTAGGGGTGGGCGACGAAGCCGGGGTAGCCGCCGAAGTAGGCTGGACGTCCACTCCCACACCTGGCCGGCTCCGGCGAGCGCCCCGAGCCTCGATCCGGCTGTCACGATCCGTGGTCCCGGGTCGCCGCCCTCTCCCACTCCGCCTCGCTCGGCAGGCGCGCGTCGTGCGCTCTGGCGAAGGCGTCGGCCTCGAACCAGCAGACGTGACAGACGGCCGCATCCGGATGGCCCGCGGCCGCGGGCGGATGATTGCTGATGTCGTACTCCTCCTTCCAGGCCCAGCCCTCGTGCGACCACCACTCGCGCCGCTCGTAGCCGCCGCCCTCGCTGAAGCTGCATCCAGCTCGCCGTTGTGACGGGGCGGCGGGCGATCTGGAAGGCCGGCAGCTCGACCGTGTGGCGGGGACGCTCGTTGTCGTAGGCGAACCCCGCCGCGGCCGGCGCCCATCGCGAAGCTGCCCGGCAGGCACGGTCGATCCACTCGTCGCTGCCGCCGAGCGGGCTGCATGAGCGGCTCGCCGCGGCGGCAGCAGGCCGGCGATCGCCAGCGTCTGGCGCATCGTCTCGCGGTGCTGGCAGCTCGTGGCGCAGGACCATCTCGCAGACGTCCCGTCGCCAGCACCCCGTCGCTGCGAGCAGCGTCGGCCGTCGCGCTCGCGCACTCGCCGCATGTACGCGCGCGCGTCCCGGGCCCGAGCGCCTCGATGTCGCCGCGCACGGCGCGCGGCGTCTCGAACGCGTCGTAGAGGTCGGCGAGCTC
Source organism: uncultured Solirubrobacteraceae bacterium (assembly GCA_963743505.1). Classification (GTDB taxonomy): domain Bacteria; phylum Actinomycetota; class Thermoleophilia; order Solirubrobacterales; family Solirubrobacteraceae; genus Palsa-744. The sequence continues at coordinate 996,920 of CAVUPZ010000006.1, forward strand.
GGCACGCAGCAGCTCGCAGCCGCCCGTGGCGGTGGGCGAGCCACAGGTCCTCGTAGGCGGCGATGTGGCCGAGGTCCCAGACGAGCGGGCTCATGATCGGCGAGTGGACGCGCTCCAGGTGCTCGTCGCTGAGGTGGGCGACGAGCGCGAGCGTGGCACGGCGCGCGCCATCCATGTCGGCGAGCATCCGGCCGGCCTGGTCAGGCGGGGAAGTGGTCGTGAGGGCGTCGGCTGCCACGGCGGACCCTGCGGGCACTCTAGCCGGTTCTCGCGTTCCAGCGCTCGAGGATGGCGGTCTCGCGCTCGTAGCCGAGCACACAGAGCGCCCCCGTCGAGAGCCCCAGCCTGGCGCCCTCGGCGGCGGCGAGCTCGATCCAGCGGGCGCCGAGGACCCGCAGGATGTGGCCGTGGGCGAACACGGCCACGATCCCCTCGACACCGAGGACCTCCGCGATCACGCGGTCCGCCCGCGCGCCGACGTCCTCCGGCCGCTCGCCCCCGGGGCAACCGTCGCGCCAGAGGGACCAGCTGGGCCGCTGGGCGTGGATCTCTGCGCTCGTGAGGCCCTCGTAGTCTCCGTAATCCCACTCGAGCAGGTCGGCCCGCAGCTGGGCCGCCTCGCCGAGGCCACACAGCTCGCATGTTTCCCTCGCACGTCGCAGCGGGCTGCACAGCACGAGCTCGAAGTCCTGCCCCTCGAGGGCGGGCTCCAGCTCGCGGGCCGCCTCGCGGCCGGCGTCGGTGAGGGGGATGTCCGTGCGGCCGGTGTGGCGCCCCTCGCGGCTCCACTCCGTCTCGGCGTGACGCACCAGCACGACCCGTCGCGGCGTCGAGAGCGCGTTCACTGCGGATGCCCCGGGGGGGCGGCGGCGTCGTCGACGATCACGGTCAGCCGCTCGCGCCGCAGCAGGCTCGCGGGCACGTGGCGTGGTCGGCTCGCCGAGCATCGCCGCGATCGCGTCGGCCTTGCCGGCGCCGGTCGCGAGCAGCACGCAGCTGCGCGCGGCGCGCAGCACGGCGCAGGCTCAGCGTGATCCGCTCGGGCGGCGGCTTGGGCGAGTCGTGGACGCCGAGGCACAGCGCCCGCTCGCCGGCGTCGAGCGTGGGCGCCCCGGGGAACAGCGAGGCGACGTGCCCGTCGGGGCCGATGCCGAGCACGACCAGGTCGAGCGCAGGCGGGCTGCCGGCGCCCTCGGCGCGGGACCTCGGCGAGGGCGCCGGCGTAGCGCGCGGCGCCCTCGTCGGGGCCGAGCTCGCCCTCCATCCGATGGACGCGCAGGGCCGGGATCGCCGCCGGGCCGAGCAGCGTCTCTTCGGCGAGCCGGTAGTTGCTCTCCTCGTCCTGCGGCGGCACGCAGCGCTCGTCGGCGAACCACACCTGCACGTCGTCCCAGCTGTCGTGCGCCGGCGCGCCAGCAGTTCGTACGTGCGCCCGGGCGTGGTGCCGCCGCTGAGCGCCAGGTGGGCGCTGCCCCGCGGGCCTGCACAGCGGCCCTGAGCTGGCGCTCGATGCAGGGCCGCGGCGCGCCGGGCGACCGTCTCGGTATCCGGGCAGGCCGTCAGTCGCGTCACGCCGAGCATCGCCCGCGCCGCCCCCAGCGCGGGCAGGTAGGTGGGGTCGCGCAGCAGCGCCTGGCGGATGCCCTCGCCGAGGATGCCCGTCTCGCCGCGGGAGGCGCCGGGGATCGTCCACTCCCGCGTCTGCCCGCGGGGGTCGCGGCGTGCGCGCGCGCAGGCCGCCCGGCCCGCGGTCAGGCGCAGGCAACGCCCCGAGGCTGTCTCGAGCGTCACGTCCGTCCAGCCCCGGCACCTGCAGCTCCGGCGCGGCCTCCAGGTGGACCGTCAGCTCCTGGCGGCTGCCGGCGGCCTTGCCGACGAGCGCGCGGCCGTCGGCGATCAGCGGGCTGATCCGCCAGCCCAGCCGCGAGGCCAGCCAGCCGACCAGGAGCATCGCCGCGACGGTCGAGTCGGGATGGTGGCGGAGCGACCACGTTCGTGATCGTCCGCAGCTCCCGGCGCAGGTGCGGGGGGTCGAAGGCGGCGGCGACGCGCTCGCGCCACGGGGTGGAGCGCAGCCACGCGAGGTCGACCACGTAGGCCTGCTCGCTCAGCGCGCAGGCGCGCTCGAGCGCCTCGCTCGAGACGGGCTCGTCGACCGAGTCGAGCAGCGACCGACTGGGCGAGGGCGAGCAGCTGCGTCGACGACCTCGTGGTGACCGTGGGGGGACCACAGCAGCGTCGGCAGGTCGCGTGACGACGAGCGGGTCGGCGATCGTGAGCAGGTCGTCGAGGTGGCGTTCGCCGAGCTCGACGACGACCGTCTCGCGCAGCAGCGCGAGCTCGCCCGGCGCGGGGTCGCCTTCGGAGGCGACGCTCACGCGCGCGTCGAGCCGCTCGCGGCGTGGCTCGTAGGAGAGGACGAGCAGGCGCGAGGCGTGGTAGCGGCCCACGCCGCGCAGGCGGTTGGCGATCTCGCCGCTCCAGTCGCGGTCGACGAACGCGATCATGTTGAGCACGCGCGCGGGCACGTAGCTGCCGTTTTCGGCGTGACGTTCGATCAGCAGCTCGCGCAGCGCCGCTTCGATCGCGTCCGGCGTCGTGCCCTGCTCGCTCCAGACGGCGTCGCTGCCCGTCCATCAGATCGCGCGCCAGTGGTCGCCGTCGAGCAGCAGCGCTTCGCCTCCGCCGGTCCCTGCGAGCCGGCTTCGTATTTGCGGCAGCGGGCCGGGCGTGGTGCGCCCAGGCTTTGACGATCGGGTCGCAGATCCGCCACTGCGCCTCGACCTCGTCGTTGCGGGTGAACAGCGTCGCGTCGCCGCGCATCGCGTCGGTGATCAGCCGCTCGTAGGCCTCCGGCGACTGCGACAGGAACGCGGTGCCGTACAGGAACTCCATGTTGACCGGCCGGATGATCATGCGCGTGCCCGGGATCTTCGCGCCGAGGCGCAGCGAGACGCCCTCGTTGGGCTGCAGCGTCAGCACCAGCTGGTTGGGCTGCACGCCGAGCGAGCCGTCCTGGCTGAAGGCGAGGTGGGGGACCGGCTTGAGCGTGACGGCGATCTCGGTGACCTTGCGCGCCAGGCGCTTGCCGGTGCGCAGGTAGAACGGCACGCCGGCCCAGCGCCAGTTGTCCACTTCCAGGCGCAGCGCGGCGTAGGTCTCGGTGGTCGAGTCCGGCGGCACGCCCTCCTCTTCCAGGTAGCCCGGGCACGTCCTCGCCGCCGGCGTGCCCGGCGGCGTACTGGGCGCGCACCGCCATCTCGGGGATCTCCTTCGGGGTGGGCTCGGGGATCGCCTGCAGGACCTTGACCTTCTCGTTGCGGACCTCTTCGGCGGTGAAGCTGACCGGCGGCTCCATCGCCACGTGGCAGAGCAGCTGCAGCATGTGGTTCTGGATCAGGTCGCGCAGCGCGCCCGAGGCTGGTCGTAGTAGCCGGCGCGCGATGCCGATGCCGAGGTCCTCGGCGGCGGTGATCTGGACGCAGTCGATGTAGTTGCGGTTCCACAGCGGCTCGAACATGCCGTTGGCGAAGCGGAACGCCAGCATGTTCTGGACGGTCTCCTTGCCGAGGTAGTGGTCGATGCGGAAGACCTGGTGCTCGTCGAAGATCGCCAGCACGCGCCGGTTCAGCTCGCGCGCCTCCTCGAGCGTGGTCCCGAACGGCTTCTCGATGATCACCCGCACGTCGGCGTGCTCGTGGCGGGCAGAGCCCCGAGCGCCCGAGCTGCCTCGACGATCACCGGGAAGAAGCTGGGGCGCGGTCGAGAGGTAGAAGGCGCGGTTCAGCGGCTCGCCGGCCTCCCGCTCGAAGCCGTCGAGTGTCCTCGCCGAGGTCGCGTAGACGGACTCCGTCGTCGAACGTGCCCGGCACGTAGCTGACGTTGTCGAGCAGCCGTTCCAGCACGTCGTCGTCGGGCGTGCGCCGCGAGAAGCGCCGGATCGCCTCCTCGCACTCCTCGCGATAGTCCTCGTGTGCTTTTTCTTTGCGCGAGACCCCGATCAGGTGGAAGCGCTCGGGCAGCGCGCCGTCGTGGGCGAGGTTGTAGAGCGCCGGCAGCAGTTTGCGCCGGGCCAGGTCGCCGGTCGCGCCGAAGATGACGAGCGTCGTGGGCGCCACGGGCAGACGCTCGAGGCCTGCCGTGAGCGGGTTCTCGGGTACCGGCTCCGCCGTCGGGCGCCCCGCCGTGGCGGCCAACTCAGCCTCGCCCGCCCCGTCGGCCGGCGTTCGCGCCCGCCGTGGCCGTGGGTGGCGGCGCGCTCGCCCGCGGGGCGCTCTTGACGGCGTGGCCGCCGAACTGGTTGCGCAGGGCGGCCAGCACGCGGTCGGCGAAGTCGCCGTTGCCGCGGGAGCGGAAGCGGGCGTACAGCGATGCGGTGATCACGGGGGTGGGCACGTCGTGGGCCGTGGCGTCGGCGATCGTCCAGCGGCCCTCGCCGGAGTCCTCGGTGTAGCCCTCGATCGCGCCGAGGTCGTTGCCGTCGGCCTCGAACGCGCGGGCGGCCAGTTCGCACAGCCACGAGCGCACCACCGAGCCCTGTCCCCAGAGGTGGGCGATCTTGGCGTTGTCGAGCTCGTACTCGGACTTGTCGAACACGTCGAAGCCCTCCGCGTAGGCCTGCATCAGGCCGTACTCGACGCCGTTGTGGACCATCTTCACGTAGTGGCCCGCGCCCGAGGAGCCGAAGCGAAGCCAGCCGCGGGCGCCGATCGCCGCGCGGCTCTGCTCGTTGGTCTCGGGGGCGAGCACGTCGAGGATCGGGGCCAGCCGCTTGACGGCCCTGGGGGACCCGCCGACCATCATGCAGTAGCCCGACTTCAAGGCCCCAGACGCCGCCGGAGACGCCGACGTCGACGTAGTCGATGCCCTGGCGGCGCAGCGCCGCCGCCCGGCGCTTGTCGTCGGTCCACTTCGAGTTGCCGCCGTCGACGATCATGTCGCCCTTCGTCGAGCAGCTTGGCGAGCTTGTCGACCGTTTCCTGGGTCGGGTCGCCGGCCGGGACCATGATCCACACCATCCGCGGCGGCTCGAGCTTGCTGGACGAGCTCCTTCAGCGTGTCGGCGCCGGCGGCTCCGTTCCTGACGGCCTGCTTGACCGCCTTCGCGTCGAAGTCGAACGCGACGACCTCGTGGTCGGAGTCGCGGCGGATGCGATGGACCATGTTGCCGCCCATCTTGCCCAGCCCGACGAAACCGATCTGCGTCATCTCGATCTCCTTGATTGTCTTCGTGAGGGCACCGACGGCGTCCGCCGGGTCCGCGCCGTGCAGGCGGATCCGCTCGGCCGGCAGTCCGAGCTCGCGCAGCGTCCTCAGGTCGCCGATCGCCTGGGCTTCTTGAGCGTGGTGAACGTGTAGGGGGCGCCCGGGATCGCGACGTCCTCGGGGCCGTCGTGGAGCAGCTGCAGGAAGCGCCCGGTGCGGGGACCGCCCTTGTGGAACTGGCCGGTCGAGTGCAGGAAGCGGGGCCCGTAGCCGAACGTGGTCGTGGCCCGGGTGGCGTGGCGGATCGCCTCCCGCAGCTCGGCGAGCGCCGCGTCGAACGCCTCCGACGGCTGCAGGTAGCCCATCATGGCGACGTACTCGGGCGGCCCGGAGTCGAGCAGCAGCGAGCGCACGCCGCTCGAGATCCGCGGGAGGCTCGGCCGGAAGCTCCCCGTGCTGCTCGTACTCCTCGAGGACCCGGTTCGTGGCGTCCTTCGCCTGCTGCACGTTGGGCTGGTCGAAGGGGTTGATCCCGAGCCCCCAGCCGGCGACGGCGACGGCGAGCTCGGCGAGCAGGAACAAGCGGCCGAGATCGGTCGGGCCGCGGGTCGGGATCGTGACCATCGGGTGCCCGCCGCCTGCAGCGCCTTGGCCCGTGCATCGAGCTCGGGCTCGTGGGCGCCCACGTCGGGGAGGTAGGCGAACACCCGGTCCTCGCCGTAGTCGGCGGGGTCGCCGAGGGGCTCGTCGGCGACGGGCAGGATCCCCGTGCCGTGCTTGCCGGTCGACTCGGCCACCAGCTGCTCCAGCCATAGCCCAAGGCCCGGCAGCGTGGGGGTGATCACGAACGTGAGCTTGTCGCGGCCGGCCTGGGCCAGCGCGCTCAGGCACGCCCCGAGCCAGATCCCGGCGAGCTGGGTGCCCGACGGCGTCGCGTCTCGCCGACGGTCGTCTCCCACGCGCCGCTCGCGCCGGACAGCAGTGCTCGCGTGTCGATGCCCATCAGCGCCGCGGGCACGATGCCGAACGGGGACAGCGCGCTGTAGCGACCACCGATGTCCGGGTCGCCGTGGAACGTGCGCCGGAAGCCATGCTCGCGGGCGAGCTGCTCGAGGCCCGACCCGGGTCGGTGATCGCGACGAAGCTCCGGCCCTCCTCGAGCAACGACCAGAAGTGGGCGAACAGCGACAGCGGCTCGATCGTGCCCCCCGACTTCGAGGAGACGACGAACAGGGTGTGGCGGAGATCGATGGCGCCCTGCACCGCGCGGATCGTGGCCGCGTCGGTCGAGTCGAGCACGTGCAGCGTCGGCCGGTCGCGACGAGGGCCGAAGGTCCGGCGCAGGACCTCCGGGGCGAGCGAGGAGCCGCCCATGCCGAGCAGGACGACGTCTGTGTAGCCCTCCCGGCTCACCTGCTCGGCGAACGCCTCGAGGTCAGCCTGCTCGGCGAGCATCCGCTCGGCGATCGTCAGCCAGGCCGAGTCGGTCGGCGATCTCGGGGGTGCCGGGCGGCCCCCACAGGGTCGGGTCGGCCTCGCGCAGTCGCCGTGCCACGTCGCTCCTGCCCGGCGAGGGCGACCTTCTGCTCGACCGCCGCTCCCAGCGAGCCGGGGATGTGCTGCTCGAGGCCGGGAGGACGCTCGCTCACGCCACGATCGTAGTCGCCACGGCGCTGGTATAGGTTTTCTGCGCCGCGTGGCCACCGACAGCGGCGTCGCAGCTGCCCCGTCGACGGCCGCCGGCGCCCGCCCGCGCCTTCCAGGAGCCGACTTGAACGCCGACAGAACCCCCGAGCGGCCCGACCGCAATCTCGCCCTGGAGCTCGTCCGCGTGACCGAGGCGGCGGCGCTCGCGACGGCCCCGCTCGTGGGGAGGGGCGACAAGGAGGCAGCCGACCAGGCGGCCGTCGACGGCATGCGCTACATGCTCCACTCGGTCTCGATGGACGGCGATCGTCGTGATCGGGGAGGGCGAGAAGGACGAGGCGCCGATGCTCTACAACGGCGAGCAGATCGGCGACGGCTCGCCGCCGCAGGTCGACATCGCGGTGGACCCGCTGGAGGGCACGACGCTCGCCGCCCACGGGATGCCGAGCGCGCTGGCCGTGATCGCGCTCTCCGCCCGCGGCACGATGTTCGACCCGGGACCGTGCGTTTACATGGAGAAGATGGCCGGAGCCGCCGGAGATCGCGGACCTGCTCGACCTCGACCGCCCGCTCGGAGAGACGGTGCGGCTGATCGCCGAGCGCAAGGGCTGCCCGGTCGGCGACGTGATGGTCGTGGTGCTCGACCGGCCCCGCCACGAGCAGGGCATCGCGGCGATCCGCGAGGCCGGCGCCCGCGTCCGGCTGATCCCGCACGGCGACGTCTCGGCTTCGCTGCTGGCGGTGACCGAGCGCTCACCCGTGGACCTGCTGTGGGGCATCGGCGGCACGCCCGAGGGCGTGATCTCGGCGGCGGCCGTCAAGTGCCTCGGCGGCCAGCTGCTCGGGCGGCTGTGGCCGCGCGACGAGGACGAGCGGCGGGCGGCGCCGCGAGGCCGGCTATGACCTCGAGCGCGTGCTCGACCGCGACGACCTCGTGGCCGGGCGAGGACGTGTTCTTCTCCGCCACCGGGGTCACCGACGGGGACGTGCTCCAGGGCGTGCGCTATCCGAGCGCGGGGGGCGCGAGCACCGAATCGCTCGTGATGCGCACGCGCTCGGGGACGATCCGGCGGATCAGGGCCACGCACGACCGCGCCAAGCTGCGGGCGGTCGGCGGCAGCGAATTCGACTGAGAGGCGCGCCGGCGGGTGCGCCAGCGCCCGCGAGCGCGAAACGCCCCCGCGGGTCAGGGCCCGGTGTCGAGCCGGCCCACACGCGACTCGGCCAGGTCCAGGCGGGTGAGCGAGCGCAGGAAGCCGTAGGTGATGACACGTGGATGCGGGACTGGGTGATGTTGTAGAGGCGCAGGCTGATGCCGGAGGCGATCGCCGGGTAGAAGTTGGCGACCTCGACCTCGACGTGAAGACGGGCGTGGGCGGGGTCCCGGCCCGGCACCCCTGACGACCTCGATCTGCAGGTGGCCGCCGCCGTCGCGGCCGCGACGAGCGACGAGCAGGCCGCGGGCGATGCGCCAGCGCACAAGGCCGCGGGTCGCCGACATCTCGTATTCGGGCGCCTGGAAGGTGAGCAGCCTCAGCGGGCGCACGAGCAGCACGACCGAGCGCTCCCGCTCCGTGTAGCGCACCCGGATCAGGCCGAGCGTGACACGGGTGAGGAAGCGCCAGTACGTGCGCGCCAGGCGCTCGAGGTCCCCGGGGGTCCAGATCGCGTCGAGTGCGTCGGCCTCGATCGTGAGGTCGGCCGCCTGCACGGAGGTCACCGCGCCCGTGGCCGGGTCGACCGACGTCGCGTCGCTGAGCCGATCGATCACGGCCCGGCGCGGATGGCGCCTGGCCCGGGGCGAGGAGAGGAGCAGCCTGCTCGACGCTCCCACGACCAACGCGGCGCCGGCGACGGCGGCCACCCACACGCCGGTCATGTCGGCTGCTCGGCTCCCAAGGTGCGGTGCAGGCTACCCCCCACCCGGGCGGGGATGTTTGGCGTCCCCCTGGCTGGTATTCAAGACATGTGGACGCATCACCCGACGCCGTCCGGCAGCCGCGGGCGCGGGCCCTTCCGGCGCTGTCGCTCGGCCCGCTCGCCGAGCGCGGCGCGGAGCTCGCCCGCGGCTGGGCCGTCGGCCTCGTGCTCACGCGCCGGGTGGAGCGCATCGGCGCGATCGCGCTCGAGGAGATCGCCTTCGAAGGAGCCGAGCTCTGCGGTGCGGTGATCGAGGCGCTGCGCTCCGACGAGGCGCTCGCCCGACTGACCGCCGACGGTGTGCAGGATGCCGATCCAGGCTGGCCGCGCCGCTTCGCCCGGATGGCGGGGGCGGTCGAGCCAGGCGAGATCGTGCTCGCCGGGGAGGCGCTGCGGGGCGTCGTGTGGGAGTCCCTCAGCCACGCACTCGGCGACGGCGGACGGGAGCTTGCGGCCGCGGGCGACCGGCTTGCGCACGTCTGCGCGCTGCTCGCGGCCGCCGCCCTCGCTCGCGCGGGCACGGAAACGACGCAGCAGCACGCGGACCCGACACCGGGGGCGCTGCCTGGCCCGGACGCGGCGAGCCCGAGCGAGTCCGGCGCCGCGCGGGGGAGCGGGAGGTCGTGATCGTCGATGAGCTGTGGGAGCCCCCGATACGGGCCCACAGCTCCGCTCGCGCACGCGCCAGCGACAGGCGCGGTGCGCGAGATCGAGATCCGCGACGCGCGCGGGGCGGAGGGGCCGGGCGCGTGGATCGGCGCGATCGGGCGCCAGCTCGACCGCTTCGCCGGCGACGGCCGGCCCTTCACGGTCCTGCTCGTGGAGGTGCTCGGGACCGACGACACGGACGCCCAGCAGCCGGCCGAGCTGCTGAACGCGCGGATCGAGCGCCTGCTGGCCTCGGTCGCCGGACACGGTCTCGAGACGATCGAGCGCGGCGAGGGGGTGGCGGCCGGAGGCTCCGCGCACGCGCCCGGGGGAGGGGTCGCTGACGTGCGAGCGCGGTGGCCGCTACTGGCTGGTGGCGCCGGGTGTCGACCGGATCCGGGGCGAGCAGCTGGCCCAGCGGCTGCTGGACGCGGCGGCCTCGCTCGGCACGGCGAGCGGGACCGCCGTGGCGCTCGTGATCGGAACGGCGACGTGCCCGCTGGACGGCATGCGCGCTTCGACGCTCGCGGCGCACGCGGACGTCGGCCTCTACGCCGCACGGGCCGCGCTGCGGGCGACACCGGCTCCGTCAGTCGACGGCTCCCGCTAGCCCGCCGGAGGCGCTGCTTCGATCAGCCCGCCGGCGCGCCGCCGGCCAGCGCCGGCTACGGACGCTTCGGGAGGCAGGCCCAGCGCGGGGGTGTTGGGCGCGGCGCCGACGATCTTGGTCGCGATGTGGACGGTGTCGGTGACGCCGAGCGCTTGGGCGGCGCCGGCGGTCAGGTCCCAGTCGGCGCCGTGGCTGTAGGGCCCGCGGTCGAGCACGGGCACCGTCAGGGTGTGGCCCGCGTAGCTGACCTGCACGAGCGTGCCGCAGGGAAGGGTGCGGTTGGCGACGCCGACGACGTCTGGCGTGAGCGTCTGCCCGCAGGCGGTCTGGTCGACCGTAGAAGCCGGGACCGAACCAGGTCGCGATCCCGCTCGGGCGGACCTCGGCTGGTCGGCGAGCGTGCCGGCCGGAGGCGGCCGCGCCGCCGGTCGACGCGGTCGCGCCGGCGGGCAGCGACGGCAGCACGCCAGCGAGGGCGAGCAGGACGAGCAGGGACGTGTCTTTGCTTGGGCGCTGGTCGCATCTGTCGGGTCTGCGCCTACGGGGTGAGCTGACGGGCTCGCGCGGCTGTCGCGGCGCTACGGCCCTGGCGGGCCGATTCGCCCCAGCGGACCGATGTCGGTCCGCATTGGGTCCCCCGTCCGCCACGAGCTGGGCCGCGGCAGCTCGGCGTGGCCGGCAGTATACACGCGCGGCGCCGTCAGGAGAGAGGCAAGCCGCGAGAGGACGTCGCGGAGGAGCCGCTCGCCGGTGGCGATGCCGGCCTTGGCGATCTCGCTGACGACCTCCGCGGCGGTGGCCAGCAGCTCGGCGCCGCCGGGCGGTGCGACGGGTCCGCTGACACGATCGGCCTCGCTCTCGAAGCCCTGGCGGGGACCGGCTCGGATCGCTCCGCGGCGATCGGTGGCCGGCGCCGGGATGGCGCCTCGACGCGTGGGGCGGCCTGCGTGAGCGGTTTGCGCCGGCGGGGTTTCTTCGGCGCGGCCGCTTGCGCACGCTTGGCGGCGGGAGCACGCCGAGCCGCGCCGGCCCCGGACGCAGAGGCCGCCTGGGCAGCGGTCGGCTTGGTGCTGGCACGGGCAGCGCCGCTCGGGCTCCGCGGAGTTCGTCTTCGCGCTCGCTGGCGGTGCCGCCGCGCCTTGCTGCGGGCCGCGGCGCGGCGCGGGCTGGCGCGCTGCGGGCGGGTGCGGGGGAGGTTCGAGAGGACCCCCTCGCCGTGCTCGGGAGCGGTCGACCCGACCGTCTCGCTCCTCCGGGACGCTCACGGCCACATCATTGCTTAACGAAGCTGATCGAGGACGGCGGACCGCAGATCGAGCAGCGCAAGATTCGCTCCGATACCGGCGGTGACGCGTTAGCATTGAGAACCCAGGAGGACGCCAGCCAACTTGTAACGTCGGCAGGGTCGCGGCCGTATGTCCGAGCGCGAGTAGCAGTTCTCAGCCGGTGGTTGTGGTCCGAGTGGTCGCCCTTCGGGTCGTCGATCGACGGAAGAAATGGAAACGCGAATGTCAGTAGTCGAGCTGCAGGAGCTGGATGAGGTCAAGGGCCTGCTGGCCAAGGGCCAGCAGGTGGGCGTGCTCTCCTACGCGGAGATCTCCAAGGCGATGTCCGAGCTCGACCTGGACGAGTCCGACGTCGAGGAGCTGCACGGCTTCCTCGAGCGGTCGGAGATCGAGCTCGTCGAGGACATCGACCCGGCGATCGCGGCGCCTCGCCAGGTCGAGCGCGCGCCGGACAAGCGCGGCCGGCGCAAAGCGAAAACGGCGCTGGACCTCAAGCCGGACATGACGACCGACTCGCTGCAGCTGTTCCTCAAGGACATCGGCAAGGTCCGCCTGCTGACCGCCCAGGAGGAGGTCGACCTCGCCAAGCGGATCGAGCGCGGCGACCTCGACGCGAAGCAGAAGATGGTCGAGTCGAACCTGCGCCTGGTCGTCTCGATCGCCAAGAACTACCGCAACCAGGGCCTGCCGTTCCTCGACCTGATCCAGGAGGGCACGCTCGGGCTCGTGCGGGCGGCCGAGAAGTTCGACTACCGCAAGGGCTTCAAGTTCTCCACCTACGCGACCTGGTGGATCCGCCAGGCGATCGCCCGCGCGCTCGCCGACAAGGCGCGCACGATCCGCATCCCCGTGCACGTGGTCGAGAAGCTCAACAAGATCGGCCGCGCCGAGCGCAAGCTCGTCACCGAGCTCGGGCGCGAGCCGACGGCCGACGAGATCGCCGAGGTCACCGGGCATCGACCCGGAGGAGGTCGACTCGATCAAGCGCTCCGCCCAGGCGCCGGTGTCGCTGGAGAAGCCGGTCGGCGACGAGGAGGAGTCGGAGTTCGGCCAGTTCATCGCCGACGAGCGCGCCGAGTCCCCGTACGAGCGCGCCGCGGAGATCCTCACCAAGGAGGCGCTGCGCGAGGCGCTCGAGAACCTCTCCTACCGCGAACGGCGCGTGCTCGAGCTGCGCTACGGGCTCGGCGGCGAGCACCCGCGCACGCTCGACGAGGTGGGCCGCACGTTCAACGTGACCCGCGAGCGCATCCGCCAGATCGAGAACCAGTCGCTGAAGAAGCTGCAGTGCCTCGCGGAGGCCCAGAAGCTCCGCGACGTCGCCTGACGCGCGTCTCGGCGCTCGCACCGGCGCGCACGTCCACGCGCTGGCGGCGCCGCTCAAGCGCCGCGCAAGCCGTGCGAGGCTGCCGATCAGCGAGGGCATGTTCGACGTCAAGCAGGCGCTGCGCGAGCTCGTCGAGAAAGAGGGCTCGGATCTGCACCTGAAGGTCGGGCTCGAGTCCGCTGTTCCGCGTCCACGGCGAGCTGGCGCCCGAGCGAGACGCGCCGAGGCGCTGAGCGCGGAGGACACCGAGCGCGCGCTGCGAGACGCTGCTGAGCGACGAGGCCAAGCTGGACGAATTCGCGCAGGAGCACGAGGTCGACTTCTCGTTCGAAATCGCGGGCGTCGCGCGCTACCGGATCAACGCCTTCCGCCAGCGCGGCGTGATCTCGATGGCCTGCCGCGCGATCCCGCACAGGATCAGCACGATCGAGGAGCTCGCGCTGCCGCCGGTGGTGCGCGAACTGGCCGAGGAGGAGCGCGGGATCGTCCTGCTGACCGGCACGACCGGCTCGGGCAAGTCGACGACGCTGGCGGCGATGATCGACCACATGAACGACACGATGAGCAAGCACATCGTGACGATCGAGGACCCGATCGAGTTCGTGCACGACGACAAGCGCTCGGTGATCAACCAGCGCGAGGTCGGCATGGACACGGCCTCCTTCAAGCGCGCCCTGCGCCGCGTGCTGCGCCAGGACCCGGACGTGATCCTGGTCGGCGAGATGCGCGACGAGGAGACCGTCCAGACGGCGCTGTCGGCGGCCGAGACCGGCCACCTCGTGCTCTCGACGATCCACACGGTCGACGCGACCGAGTCGATCAACCGCATGCTCGACTTCTTCCCGCCCCACCAGCACGGCCAGGCGCGCAGCATGATCGCCGGCACGATCAAGGGCGTGATCTCCCAGCGGCTCGTGCCGGGCGCCGACGGCGGGCGCGTGGCGGTCTGCGAGATCCTGCGCATGACCGGCCGGGTGCGCGACATGATCATCGACCCCGCCCAGACGGGCAAGCTCGTCGAGGTGATCACCACCGGCGGCTACTACGGCATGCAGACCTTCGACCAGGCGCTGTTCGGCCACGTCAAGGCCGGGCGGGTGACGCTTCGAGGACGCGATGCGCGTGGCGTCCAGCCCGCACGACTTCAAGCTGCTGATGCAGGCCGACGGACGCCGGGGCACGACGATGGAGGACGTCGCCGTGAGGCGCCGCGAGCGAGGCGAACCGTCGACGAGCACGGCGCGCGAGCGGCGCCGTCCGGCGTGCAACCGCCCGCGTCGCGTCGGGCGTAGCGGCACAATACTTCAGTTGGTAAAGTAACGGTCTGCAATGGCCGTCGATGAGACATGTCCCGGTATGTAGGACCGCGGAGATCGTGTGCGGCAAGTGGACGCTGCTGCTGGTCCGCGATCTGGCCGAGGGACGCTCGCGCTTCTGCGAGCTGGAACGCTCGCTGGCGGGATCAGCCCGCGGACGCTGTCGCTGCGGCTGCGGGCGCTGGAGGAGGAGGGGATCGTCGAGCGCCACACCTTCCCGCGAGGTGCCCCCGCGGGTGGAGTACGCGCTGACCGAGAAGGGGCGGGCGCTGCTGCCGATCATCGACGACATGCGCGCCTACGGCGAAGACTGGCTCGGCGCGGAGTGCGCCGAGCGCCGCGCGCAGCCGAGCGCGCTCGCCGTCGCCTGAGCGATGCCGCGTCGGCCGCTCGCGGGCGGCCCGCTGCAAGCGAAGCCTGCGCCGGGCAGGAGCGCCCGTCGGCGAGGGCGAACAGAGCCCACCATGCAGTCGTCCGCAGCTGCAAGCAGCGCTCACCGAGTTCCTCGAGCGAGGCCGCCGGCGCGCTGCAGGCCGAGCTCGCGCGCAGGTGCGGAGGTGCCCTTCGAGCTCGAGTCACAGGGCAGCCGCAGCGCGGGCGGGCGCGACCGCCGCTCTACTGCTACCGGCCGCTGACGGGCGAGTTCATCGCCGAGCGCGAGGCGGCGCTCGAGCGGCTGCCCGAGCTACGCCGCGGCGGTCGAGCGCTGCTGGCGGGCTTCGACGGGCTCGATCGCTACCTGGCGCGCGCGTCGGAGTCGTCCGAGCCGGTCGGCGCCGCGAGCGCGCGTCCGCGCGCGAGCGCACGCGGCGCTGACAGTGCGCTGCCTGCGAGGACGGTGTTCGCCGAACAGACCGACTTCGAGCTGCGCCCCGAGCGCCTGGCAGGCGGCGCTCGGCGAGCTCGAGCAGGCCGCGCGTCGACGAGCGCGCGGCGACGGTGACGCTGGTGGCGACGCTGCACGGGCTGACGATCGCCTCGCCCGAGCTGCAGCTGACGCGAGGGCCTGACGATCGCCCGCCCAGAGGCCTGCGACGGCCTGCCCGAGCCGGCGCTCTGGCGGCCGGCGGCGCACGGCGAGGCCGCCGATCACCTGCTCGTCGGTGCTCGACGCTCGAGGACGAGGAGCCGGGGCAGGCGCTGACCGACGGGCGCGAGGTGCTCGAGGACCTGCTGCGCGCGCTGCGGCTGTTCGGCGACGGGCGCGTGACGCTCGGCGCGCTGGCGTGGGCGCGGCTCGGCCGGCGGCGCCTGGAGCGTCGCTCGCGCTCGGCGGCGGCGGGCGCCCGCACGGGATGCTGCGTGGTGACGCCCGAGCAGGAGGACGAGCTGCGCGCGTTCTGCAATCTCGTCTCGCGTCGCGCCCCCGACGGCAACGAGCTCGCCTGGGCGCTGCGGCGCTTCGAGCTGGGCTGCGAGCGCGCGAGCCCGTACGAGGCGCTGAGCGACCATCTGCTCGCGCTGCGCGCGCTGCTCGAGCCCGAGGGGCCCGCCAGCGGGCTGCTCGCCGGACGGCTCGCGGCGCTGTGCGCGACCCGCGAGAACCGGCTCGACGCTGACCGAGCGGACCGTGCAGGCGCATCGCGCTCGAGCGCGCGGTCGATCGCCGGCACAGCCGCCGAGCACGCCGGCGGCGAGGCGCTCGCGCGCGACGTCGCCGACCACCTGCGGGCGCTGCTGCGGGACGTGATCTGCGGCCACCTCGACCCCGACCTGGCCGGCCTCGCCGACGAGATCCTGCTCGAGCGCGACGATGCACGGCCGAGGATCGCCGAGCGCCGTGCCCGACGACCTCAGAGGAGCAGATGTTCGGCGATCCTCGGCGAGGCCCAGGAGGTCCTGGACCTCCTCGTCTAGGTGGGGCACGAGCGATCGGCTCGCCGCGTCCCGAGCTCGTCGGCGAGGCGCGCGACCGTCTGCGCTGTCGCGCCGCGCGAGCACGTCGAAGTCGGCGAGGTTGCGGCGCCACGCGCGCCGGCGAGGCGCTCGCCCAGCTCGGCCGCCAGCAGCTCGGCGACCTCGCGCGACCGAGTGGCCGCCGAGGCCGTCGGCGTGGACGCGGTTGACGATCAGCTCCGCCGCGCGGCATCCCGGCCTCAGCCAGACGGTCGGCGAGGAAGCGCGGCCTCGCGCGGCCGGCTCGGGCTCGGGCGAGGTGACGATCACGAAGCCGTGCTCGCGGCGCGCGCAGCAGCTCGGCGACCGCCGCGCGTGCGCTCGCCGAAGCCGTCGATCACGCCGGACAGCGAGCGGAAGAAGCGCGACAGCTCGCCGAGCATGTCGACGCCGGTGACGCGCGCGAAGATCGCGAACACGAGCGCCGTGCCGCGCCCGAACAGGCGCGCCGTCAGGCCGCCCGGGGCGAGGAACACCTGCAGCGCGCGCCCTTCCAGGAAGCCCAGCAGCCGTGTCGGGCGCGCTGAGGAAGTCCAGCGCGTTGCGCGACGGCGGCGTGTCGAGCACGATCACGTCGAAGTCGTGCTCCTCGTAGAGCTCGTACAGCTTCGCGATCGCGCTCAGCTCGTGCGAGCCGGCGACGGCCGTCGAGAGCTCGCGGTAGACGGGGTTGGCGAGGATCTCCTCGCGCGCGCCCTCGTCCGGCGCGAGGCGCGCGACGATCTCGTCGAAGGTGCGCTTGGCGTCGAGCATCATCGCCCACAGCTCGCCCTCCAGCTCGCACCCCGGCCTGCGCGAGCAGCTCCGGCTCGATCCGCTGGGGCTCGCTGGCCAGCTCGACCAAGCCCGAGCGCGGTCGCCAGGCGCCTGGCGGGGTCGATCGTCACGACCGCCACCTTGCGCCCTCGCATCGCGAGCCCCAGCGCGAGCGCCGCCGAGGTCGTCGTCTTGCCGACGCCGCCGGCGCCGAGGCAGATCACGACCCGCTTGCCCTCGAGCCGGGCAGCGCAGGCCCGCTCGTGCTCGCGCTGACGGCCATGCCGGGATCGTAGATGCCGAGCAGGAATCGCTCCCCGGCATGCGAATACCCACCGGACGCGCTTTCCACCAATCGAGCATCGGAGCCACCGTGGAAGGAAGGCCAAGGTCATCGCGTTCGCCAACCAGAAGGGCGGCGTGGCCAAGACGACGACGACGCTGAACCTGGCCGCCGCGTTCGCGGAGGAGGGTCACCGGGTGCTGTGCGTCGACATGGACCCGCAGGGCAACCTGACGATGTCCCAGGGCATCGACCCGGACACGCTCGAGAAATCGATGTACGACGTGCTCGTCCACAAGGTCTCGATCCGCGAGGTGATCCGCAAGCGCGAGATCGACGTCGCCTGCGCCTCGATCGACCTCGCCGGCGCGGAGATCGCGATGTCGACGATGATCGGCCGCGAGCGCGCGCTGCAGAAGGCGTTCGAACCGATCCTCGAGGACTACGACTTCATCTGCATCGACACTCCGCCGAGCCTCGGGCTGCTCACGATCAACGCGCTCACGGCGGCCGACAAGGTGATCGTCCCCGTGCAGTGCGAGTATCTGTCGATGCGCGGTCTCATCCAGCTGCAGAACACGCTCGCGATGATCCGCGAGAACCTCAATCCGGACGTCGACATCGAGGGTATCCTGCCCGACGCTGGTCGACTCGCGCACGATCCACGCCAAGGAGGCGATCGAGATCCTCGAGGAAAACTTCGGCGACCGCGTGTTCGCGTCGCGTATCCGCAAGACGGTTCGCTTCGCCGAGGCGCCCGTGAAGGGCATGTCGGTGCTCAAGTACGAGCCCGACGGGGTCGCGGCGCAGTCCTACCGGCAACTCGCGCAGGAGGTTCTCACCCATGGCCAACGCTAAACGCGCGAGCATGCGCGAAGGCCCGCTCGCGGCGCTGTTCCGCAAGACCGAGGAGGGCGAGCAGGACGCCGGCCGCGCCGCCGGCCCCGGCCGCGCCGCCACGAGAGCACCCGAGCCACCGCCCGCGCGGCTCCCCCCACCCACCCGCGTGAGACCGGCCTGCCCCACCCGGGCCTCGGCGCTCAGCCCGCAACGCCGGCTGCGCGCGAGGAGGTGCACGTGCCGAGCCCGCGCGAGCGCCTGCGCCACGCCTTCTCCTCGGAGATACCCGACGAACGTGATGGAGCGCCCGGCACGCAGCCGTCCGGCGACGAGCCGTACGCGCTCGAGCGCCCGCCGCGCGTCGAGCGGACCTCGCCGGCCAGCCCGTGATCCGGGTCGTGGGCGTCGGCGGCGCGCGGCGTCAACGCCGTCAACCGGATGGTCGAGGCCGAGGTCGAGGGGGTCGAGTTCCTCGCCGTCAACACCGACCTGCAGTCGCTGCAGCAGTCGACCGCCGACCTCACCCTGCACATCGGCGCGGAGATCACGCGCGGGCTCGGGCTCGGGCTCGGACGCGAACGTCGGCCGCCAGGCGGCGATGGAGGACTACGACCGCATGAAGGCGCTCCTGAAGGGCTCCGACATGATCTTCATCACCGCCGGCGCGGGCGGCGGGCACCGGCACCGGCGCCGCCCCGATCGTCGCGCGGATCGCCCGCGAAGTGGGCGCGCTGACCGTCGCGATCGTCACGAAGCCGTTCGGCTTCGAGGGCACACGCCGCCGCGAGCAGGCCGAGCAGGGCGTCGAGCGCGCTCGCCGACGAGGTCGACACGCTGATCGTCGTCCCCAACGACCGGCTGCTGTCGGTGCTCGACAAGCAGACCGCGATGGTCGAGGCGTTCCGGGTCGCCGACGACGTGCTGCGCCAGGGCGTCCAGGGCATCTCCGACCTCGTCACGCTTCCCGGCCTGATCAACCTCGACTTCGCCGACGTGCGCACGATCATGTGCGACGCCGGCAACGCGCTGCTCGGGATCGGCATGGGCGTCGGCGAGCACCGCGCGACCGAGGCGGCCATGCAGGCCGTCTCCTCGCCGCTGCTCGAAACCTCGATGGACGGTGCGCGCTCGATCCTGCTGTCGATCACGGGCGGGCACGAACCTGTCGCTGTGGGAGGTCAACGAGGCCGCGAAGTCCGTCTCCGAGGCGGCCCACCCCGACGCCAACATCATCTTCGGCGCGATGGTCGACGAGAAGCTCGACGATCAGGTGTGGGTGACCGTCGTGGCGACCGGCTACGGCGACGAGGGCAGGCGCAAGAGCGTCGAGCGCCTCCGCGAGCCAGCGGCCGGCGAGGTCAGGGTGCAGCGTGGAGCCGGTCCCTCCGGCAGCACACGCCGGGACCCCGGCCGCGGCGGCCTCTCGATGGATGAGCTAGAAGTACCCGAGTTCCTCCCCAACTCCTGAGGCGCGGGAGCGCTTCGCCGGGCGGCGTCCTCGCTCGCTCGTGTGCGAAGCACACTTCGCTCCCTGCGTCCTTGCCCGGCTCGACTCTCGCGCCTCAACCGCGCGGCAGCGCCTCAGCCGCGCGGGAGCGCCTCAGCCGCGCGGGAGCGCTTCGCCGGGCGGCGACCTCGGTCGCTTGTGTGGGTGGGTGTGATATCGCTGAGTGATGAGCACAGCTGAGCGAGGCGTGATCGCGGCCGGCCATCCGCTGACCGCGGAGGCCGGGGCGCGGGTGTTGCGGGAAGGGGGCAACGCGGTCGACGCGGCCGTGGCGGCGATGCTGACGTCCTTCGTCGCCGAGCCGCTGATGACCGGACTGGGCGCGGGCGGCTACATGCTCATCGCAGGGGGCGGTCGTCGCGCCCGCCGCTTCTCGACTTCTTCGTCGAGGCGCCGAGCCGGGCCGACGACGGCTCGGAGGCAGAGCTCCAAGGGCTCGACGTGTCCTTCGGCGACGCCGACCAGGTCTTCCACATCGGGCCGGCCTCCTGCGGCGTCTACGGGGCTCCCGCCGGGGTGTGCGAGGCGGCCCGCAGGTGGGGCACGATGTCGCTCGAGCAGCTCGCGCTGCCCGCCGCTCGGCTCGCTCGCGATGGCGTCGCCGCTCAACGCCGAGCAGGCCTACGTGGCCGAGATCCTCACGGCGCTGCTGACGTCGACCCCGGAGGTGGCGGCGCTGTGGGCTCCCAACGGTCGGGTCCTCCGCGAGGGGGAGGTGATCCGCGACCCCGAGCTCGCCGAGGCGCTGGTCCGGCTCGGCCAAAGACGGCGAGGAGCCCTTCTACCGGGGCGACATCGCCGATGCCGTCTGTGCACTGGATGCGGGAGCGCGGCGGCTCGGTCACGAGCGGCGACCTCGCCGGCTACGCAGCCGTCGAGCGCCAGCCCGTCGAGCTCGCCTACCGCGACCGCCGGATCCTCACCAACCCGCCCCCCTCGGCAGGGGGCACGCTGCTCGCCTATGCGCTCGCGCTGCTCGATCGCGGGCCCGCGCCGCCTTCGCTGCGGGGGGTCGTGGACGCGATGGCGGCCGCCCAGGCCGAGCGCACTCCCAGTTCGTCGACGGGCTCGCCGAGGACGGCTTCCTCGAGCGCTTCCTGTCCCGGCGGCTCGGCTCCACCACGCACATGTCGGTGATCGACGCCGAGGGCTGTGCATGCAGCGCCACCTGCACCAACGGCGAGGGCTCCGGGGTCGTGGTGCCGGGCACCGGCCTGCACCTGAACAACGTGATGGGCGAGGAGGACCTCAATCCGCTCGGCTGGCACCAGTCACCCCGCCGGCAGGCGGCCGCCGAGCATGATGGCCCCCTCCGTGGTGACCCGCGACGGCGAGGTCGAGCTCGTGCTCGGCAGCGCCGGCTCCAACCGCATCCGCTCCGCCCTGCTGCAGACGATCGTCGGCGTCGTCGACCACGGCCTCGGGGCGCTCGCCGCCGTCGAGGCCCCGCGTGTGCACTTCGAGGACGGCACGTTGTACGCCGAGCCGGGCATCGAGCTCGGTGAGTTCGCCGGCGAGCTCGCCGTCGTCCGCTTCGCCACCCTGAGCCTCTTCTTCGGCGGCGTCCAGGCTGTCCTGCGGCGCGACGGGCGTCTCAGCGGCGCCGGTGACCCCCGGCGCGGCGGGGTGGCGGTGCGGGCGTGAGGGCCGGATCCCCCGCGCGCCTGCGGGGGGCACTCGCGGGCGCGGTCGCGGCCGGCTCGTGCGCAGCTGCGCTCGCAGCTTGCGGGGGCGTGAAAGCGGCGGACCTGTTCCAGGTCACCCGGACGGGGCCGGAGGCGAACGCCCATCTGACCCTGCTGATCGACGAAGAAGGCGGGGTCAGCTGCAACGGCGGCCCGACGCTCAAGCTCAGCGATCCCCAGCTCGTCCAGGCTCATGCGATCCAGGAAGAACTGCTGAAGCCGTCAGCGGCGAACCTCCGCCTCGCGCCGCGGCCGGGCTCGGTGCTGAGCTACCGGGTCCGCGACGAAGCAGGGATGGTGGCCTTCAGCGACAACTCCCCCGGTCAGCCCCACGTGCTCTACCAGCTCGGCCTGTTCGTCCTGCAGGTCGCCCAGCAGGTGTGCCACATTCCCTCCTGACGTGGAGCCGCTCAGGCGAACCTGACCTTGCCGTTCGAGCGCGCCCTCTCCTGCGCCCTCTCCAGCAGCTCCAGCCGCTCGATCGCCGCCTCCAGCATCGATGCGAGCAGGCGCATCCGGGCGTTCTCGGAGCGGAGTTCGAGCAACTCCTGCTTGGCCGCAGGCGGGAACTCCACCGTCGCCGCCATGTCGTAGGCGCCCATCTGGCCAAGCTCGTCGGGCTCGGGTTCGCGGTCCGTTGCGGCCTTCACCAGTGTGCCGTACAGACCCCGCGCGGCCACGCCGGCCTCCTCGTCGGGTTCCTCCTGCGCGTCGCGCAGGAAGTCCACCGCGCCGGCGGGGTAGGGGAGGTCCTCCTGGCGTTGCAGCAGTCGGAACGGCGACGTGCCCCGGGCGACGATGTTCAGACGTCCGTCGTCCAGCCGCTCGAGCACGTCCTCGAGCTCGCATGCGCAGCCGACCGGCTTGAGCTCCTGCTCGGAGAGCCACAGGATCCCGAACGCCCGCTCCAGCGATCCGGGCGAGCCGGCCAGGCAGCGCTCGATCATCCGCCTGTAGCGATCCTCGAAGATGTGCAGCGGCACCGCCTCCCCAGGTAGAGCCACGATCCCGAGCGGGAACAGAGGGAAGCCGCGGACGGGTGTCTCGGCCATGGCGACCTCAGTCTATGCGGGCCCCCTCGCGGCGGAGCCCGACACCATGCGGCGCCGCTCCCGCGCGATCGTCGCTTTCAGCTGTGTATAGTCCCCGCGCGTGGATCGGGGACCACCGCCCGGGCCACGCGCCCGCGGCAAGGTCCGTCACAGCAGCCGCCCACGGTGCAAACGGTGAAGGAAACACTGGATTTCATCATCATAGGGGCGCAAAAGGCCGGCACGACGTCACTGTTTCGGTATCTCGCCGAGCACCCCGAAGTCTCCATGCCGGCCGACAAGGAGGCGCCGTTCTTCTGCACTGACCACATCTACGCACGCGGCTTTCCCCATTACATGGGGAACCTCATGCGGGAAATGCTCGTGGACCCCGAGCGCAGGTGGGGCACGGCGACGCCCCACTACATGTCGGGAAGCGTCTATCAGTCGGCCGAGGCCGCCGCCGGCCACCCGGATTACGACGAGCGCACTGTGCCGGCGCGCATCAGGGCCTGTTTGCCGGACGTCCGGCTGGTGGCGATCCTGCGCGATCCTGTCGAGCGGGCGCTCGCGGGGCACCGCGAGGCGGTCATGCGCGGTGACGATCGCAGGCACTTCGACGCCATGGTCGGCGACCTGCTCCAGCCGCACGCGCTCGCCGACGCCCGCCGGCGCTCGCAGCACACCGAGACCGGCTACATCGTCTGGGGCGAGTACGGCCGCATCCTCAGCGGCTACTTCGACATCTTCCCGAGGGAGCAGATCCTCGTCCTGTTCACCGACGAGCTCAAGCGCGACCCAGTCGAGGTGCTTGCGCGGGTGCAGGAGTTCATAGGCGTGAAGACGGTCCAGGAGCTCCCGAACGTCGGGGAGAAGT
The DNA here is from genome assembly GCA_963743505.1 of uncultured Solirubrobacteraceae bacterium. GTDB lineage: Bacteria > Actinomycetota > Thermoleophilia > Solirubrobacterales > Solirubrobacteraceae > Palsa-744. The sequence continues at coordinate 1,019,754 of CAVUPZ010000006.1, forward strand.
ACAACTCCGGTGTCGCGGTGCGCGACTTCTCCTGGTCGCGCCCCGATACCTGGACGAGCCCGTATTCCCCCATCAGCCCGCAGGGAATACGGGTCGCGCTGCGCCACAACAGCGCCGTCCAGGCGATGTGGAAGGCGGTCCCCTACGACGCCAGACGCAGCCTGCGCTTTCCGTACCTGCGCCTGGCTCGCTGGGCGGTCGAGCGCAACATCAGCCACAGCGGAGACGACGTCGGCGCCGAGACGCTCGCGCGGCTGCGCAAGCATTATGCGCAGGACACCGAGCGCCTCACCGCGCTGCTGGGCGTCGCGCCTCCCTGGACTGCCGCATACGTGCCGGGTTAGCGGCTTCGCGCGTTCGCCACGCTCGCCGGGAGAGCAGCCGGTAGGGCAGAATGTCGTCATGGCGGCCGCAAAGGACACCCTCGACTTCATCGTGATCGGGGCCCAGAAGGCGGGCACGACGACGCTGTTCGAGTACCTCCGCCACCATCCGGAGGTCTCGTTGCCGACGGGCAAGGAGGCGCCGTTCTTCAGTCGCGATCAGATCTACGCGCGCGGCTGGTCCGCCTACATGGAGAACCTCTCGAGCCACGGCGGCCTGCTCGACCCAGCGTTGAAGTGGGGCACCGTGACGCCCCAGTACATGGCCGGCGGCGTCCTCTACACGGTCGGCGAGGCCGACGCCGGCGGGGGTAACGACGAGCGCACCGTGCCCACGCGGATGCACGAGCGGCTGCCGGACGTTCGCCTGATCGCGATCCTGCGCGACCCCGTGGAGCGGGCGCTGTCGCACCACCGCATGCTCGTGCGCCGGGGCGACGAGAGCCGCTCATTCGACGAGGCGATCGATGCCCTGCTCGACGCCGAGGCCCTGGCAGAGGCACGCCGTCGGCCGCAGGACACGACCGGCTACGTCACGCGGGGCGAGTACGGGCGGATCCTCGCCGGCTACCTCGACGTGTTCGCTCGCGAGCAGCTGCTCGTCGTCTTCACCGACGAGCTCGAGCACGAGCCGGCGCAGCTGTTGCGTCGCATCCAGGCGTTCATCGGCGTGAGCCCTGAGTTCGAGCCCCCGAACCTCGGCGAGCGCTATCTCGTCGCCAAGCCGCGGCGCCATTTCGCGTGGAGCGATCCGGGCTCCTGGCTGGGTCCCTCCTCGCCGCTCAGCCCTCAGGGCCTCCAGCGCGCCGCCCGCCGCAGCGGCGCCGCGCGCGCGCTCTGGCATTCATTCCCGCTCGAGCGCCAGCGGCGCCTGCGACGTCCCTACGAACGCCTCGCGCGCAAGGCCGACAGGCGCAACCGGCTCAGCGGGGCGGGCAAGCAGGCCACGGCCGGCGCCGCTCCGTCCGAGAGCACGCTGAGCAGGCTGCGCGAGCACTACGCGAGCGAAGGCGCGCGGCTCGCCGCGATCCTCGGCGCGAGCCCCTCGTGGCAGGCCGAGCGCAACGGCAAGCGCTGAGGCACCCTCAGCGGGCGTCGCCGGGCTTGCTGGCGGAGATCATCAGGTTGTAGAAGATCGCCGCCGGCAGCCGGGACTCGAGCAGCCTCCGGTCCACCCCCTGCAGGAGCAGGTAGCCGCGGTAGGCGTACTGGCGCCACGCCCACGGCACGTCGTCGGGCTGGGCGGTCGCCTCGAGCGTGCGGTTGGTCCAGCCGAACCAGTTGGCCAGCAGCTCCTCGCCGCTCGACCCGACGTCCGTTCGAGGCCCGCCGCGCGGGCGGCCCGCGGCAAGCTCGGCCGGGCGCGAAGGCGTGCACGTCGACGACCCCCTCGAGCGCGGCGTCCGGAGCGCTCGCCGTCCCGGCCGGGGGCGCCGGTCGCGCGCCGATCGCGCGCCGCCACAGCGGCGCGAGCCGCCGCCGCGAAGCGCTTGGGCACGCTGGCGAGGCGGTCGCCGTAGCGCGAGGGCTCGCCCGCGAACAGGACCGTGCCGCCCGGCGCGAGCACGCGCTCGAACTCGCCGAACGCGCGCGGCGAGGTCGGGGATGTGGTGGAGCACCGCGTGGCCGAACACGAGGTCGAAGCTCGCGTCCGCGAACGGCAGGCGCTCGGCGTCGGCGGCCACTCGGTCTGCACGTCGAGGCCCAGGCGCTGCGGCGTTGTCGGCGAGCGTCCGCGAGCATGCCCGGCGAGATGTCGCTGCACGTCGCCTCGCTCGATCACGCCCGCGCGCAGCAGGTTGAGCGTGAAGTAGCCCGTTCCGGAGCCGATCTCCAGCGAGCGCGCGAAGCGGCCGGGATCCGCGCCCGAGCGCCTTGCGCACCTTCGCGAGCACCTGCGCCGCGGCCGACCTCGCCGAAGTCGATGCCCCACTTGGAGTCGTAGTGGTCGGCCGCGACGTCGTGGTAGCGCGTGTTGGCGTCGCGGATCTCCTCGGGGCTCAGCGCGGGCGCCACGGCGCGGCACCATATACTCGCGCGCCGGGCGGCGCCGCGTCCGCCAGTCAGACGCGCCGCCACGCCTCCGTCTGCCAATGCCAAGCCTGTACGTGCAGCGCGACCAGCCCGAGGGCGTGCCGCCGCTGGCGCTGACCGGCGAGCGCACGCTGCCCGACGTGCCCGAGGAGAACTACTGGTTCCGCCGCCATCTGGCCGTCTACGAATGGATCGCCGCGCGCGTCGCCGGGCGCTGCGCGTGATCGACATGGCCTGCGGCGAGGGCTACGGCTCGGACGTGCTGGCTCGCCGCGCCGCGAGCGTCGTCGGCGTCGACGCCAACCCCGAGGCCCACGAGCACGCCCGCCTGCGCTACCGCCGGCCGAACCTGCGCTTCGCCCGCGACCTCGTCGAGACGCTTCGCACGAGCCGGCCGACGCGGTCGTGTTCCTGCAGACGATCGAGCACCTCGAGGATCCCGGCGCGGTGCTCGAGCACTTCCGCTCGCTCGTCGAGCCCGGCGGGACGCGTGTACGTGTCCACGCCCAACGTGCTGACGCTCGCCCCCAGGGGCGCCGCGCGCTCGGACAACCCCTGGCACGTCCACGAGTACCGCGCGCGAGGAGTTCGAGCGGCTCTGCCGCGAGCACTTCGCCACGGTGGAGATGTTCGGCCTCTTCCACGCCCGCAAGCTGCGCCTGCACGAGCTCGCCCTGCAGGCGGGCTGGGACGCGTGCATCCACGCGCTCGCTTCGACTCACGCGCCCGTTCTACGACTGCTTCACGCCCGGCGATCGCCGGCTCGGACTTCGTCGCTGCGCGCCGCGCCGCGCGACGCGACCTCGACGCGCGCTGGACTTCATCGCCGTGTGCCGGCCGTGAGCGGCGCCGGCCGCGAGCAGGGCGCGCTCGCGATCGTCCTGCACACCCACATGCCCTACGTCGAGGGCTTCGGCACGTGGCCGTTCGGCGAGGAGTGGCTGTGGGAGGCGATCGCGTGCTGCTACCTGCCCCTGCTCGAGCTGCTCGACCGCGGGGCCCCGCTGACCCTGTCGCTGACGCCCGTGCTGTGCGACCAGCTCGAGGCGCCGGGCCTCGGCGAGCGCTTGGCCGCGTTCGTGGCGGAGGTCAGCGCGGATGACCCACGCCGAGGACGCCGCCGGGCTGCGCGCGGGCGGCCACGAGCGCCTCGCAGCGGAGCTGGAGCGCGCGTGGCGCGACTACGAGCGGGCGCTCGAGCGGCTGCAGGCGCCGGGGCGGCGACCTGCTTGGCGCGCTCGCGCCGCACGCCCACTGGACCTCCTCGGCGACCCACGCGGTGCTGCCGCTGCTCGCCACCGACGCCGGCGTGCGGCTGCAGGTGCAGAGCGGGATCGCCTCCCACCGGCGCGCTTCGGCGAGCGCTGGCGCGGCGGCTTCTGGCTGCCCGAGTGCGCCTACGCGCCCTGGCTGGTGCGCACGCTCGAGGACGCCGGCGTGCGCGCGGTGTGCGTCGAGCTGACCGGCCGCTTCGGCCTCGGCGCGCCGCGAGCACCTGCGCGCCGCTCCTCAGCGAGTCCGGCGTCCGTGCTGGTGCCGATCGACCGCGCCGACGATCTCGCTCGTGTGGAGCGACGGCGGCTATCCCGCCGGCGGCGCCTACCGCGACTACCACCACCACACGGTCCACCACCACAACCCGTGGAGCAACGACGGCGAGCGCCTACGACGCGACGCGCGCGCTCGCGCTCGCGCGCGAGCACGCCGCGGACTTCGTCGCTCGCACGCGCGCCCGCCTGCGCGACGCGGCAGGCGCCGGGGGTCACCTGCCCGGAGGCGGGCTGGTCGGTCTGCGCGCTGGACACCGAGCTGCTCGGCCACTGGTGGTACGAGGGGCTCGGCGTGGCTGCGAGGCGGTCGTCGAGGAGTGCGCTCGGCAGGGCCTCGAGCTGGTGCGCCTCGACGACGCGCTCGAACGCGGCGCGATCGCCGTCGGAGGTCGGCAGCTCGATCGGCCCGGCACGCCATCCGCCGGGCGTCGGGCGCCGGCGCGAGCAGCTGGGGCAGCGGCGGCGACCTGTCGACGTGGTCGGGCCCCGCGGTCGCCGAGATGGCGTTCGCGGCCCGCGCGGCCGAGCTTCGCCTGCTGCTCCTCGCCGGCGCGCGCCGGGCGACGGCGGCCGTGCGCGAGCTGCTCGCGCTGCAGGCGAGCGACTGGCCGTTCATGGTCTCCCGCGGGATCGCCGTCCCCTACGCGCGCGAGCGCTTCGCCGGGCACCGCGGGGCCTTCGAGCAGGCGCTCGCCGGCGAGCGCGAGGGCGAGTGCGAACGGGCCTGCGCAACCTCGCCGTCGACGCCGATCGCGGGCGAGTCGCTGCTGGCGCCGCTGTAGCGGCTCACTCCCAGCGCATCGACGCGGGGCGCCTCGCGCATCCGGATCACCCGCGCGGGCACGCCGGCGACGACCGCGTTGGCCGGGAACGCTCGCGTCACGACCGCGCTCGTGCCGATCGACGCTGTTGTCGCCGACGGTGACGCCGCGCAGGATGCACGCGCCGTAGCCGATCCACACGTTGTGGCCGACGCGCACGTCGCGCTTGTAGATGCCCTGCAGGCGGATCGGCCGCTCGACCTCGTCGACGCCGTGGTCGAAGTCGATCAGCATCACCCGGTCGGCGATGATGCACTCGCGCCCGATCGAGACGTGCTGGAAGGCGGAGATCGTGCACTCCTGGCCGATCACGGTCTTGGCGCCGATGCTCACCTCGCCCTCGTGCACGCGGATCTTGCAGCCGTGGCCGATCCACGCCCAGCGGCCGATCCGCAGCGTCGCGTCGCGGCCGATCTCGAGCTTCACGCCCGGGCAGATGAAGCAGATGCCGTCGGTCTGCAGGCGCCTGCCGTAGCGCAGCTTCAGCAGCGCGAGCCGCGCCAGCAGGCGCGCGTAGTCGCGGTTGAGCATGTGGTTCGCGCGCATGAACCGCAGCAGCGCGAGCGGCCCGCCGTGCAGCGGGCTCGGGCGGCGTCCGGCGGCAGCCCCGTGCGAGGCTCCGTCGCCTGCGGGGCCGTCGGGTCGGGCGAGCAGCGTCCATCGCGGGCGAATCGTAAGGGACCGTCGGGCCGCGAGCGGCCCTGCGATGATTGCGCCGCTCGATGACCGAGGCCGACCCTCGCCCAGCGCCTGCTCGACGGCGATCGCCGCGCGCTGGCGCGCGCGATCACGCTCGTCGAGGACGACCGCCCCGAGGGCTGGGAGCTCGTGACGCGAGGTCTACCCGCACACCGGCAAAGCCGCGGTCGTCGGCTTCACCGGGCCGCCGGGCGTGGGCAAGTCGACGCTGATCGGCGCGCTGACCAAGGCCCGCCGCGAGGCCGGGCGGACGGTGGGGGTGCTCTCGATCGACCCCTCCTCGCCGTTCACCCAGGGCGCGCTGCTGGGCGACCGCATCCGCCTCACCGAGCACTTCCTCGACCGGGGCGTGTTCATCCGCTCGATGGCCAACCGCGGCGCCCTCGGCGGGCTGTCCGAGGCGGCCTGCAGGCCGCCCTGCTGCTCGACGCGGCCGGCCGCGAGGACGTGTTCGTGGAGACCGTCGGCGTCGGACAGGCGGAGATCGACATCATCGACCACGCCGACACGATCGTGCTCGTGCTGATGCCCGGCTCGGGCGACTCGATCCAGGCGCTGAAGGCCGGCGTGATGGAGATCCCCGACGTGATCGTCATCAACAAGGCCGACCACCCGCTGACCGACACGATGGTCCGCGAGATCCGCGGCGTGCTGTCGCTCGCGAACCTCGACCGCTCGCCCGAGGAGGTCGCGCGCGCAGCTGGCGGGTGCCGATCGTCAAGACCGAGGCCGCCCGCGGCGACGGGCGTCGAGGAGCTGGTCGAGCGCCTGGAGCGAGCACCGCGCGCACATCCTGCGCCGCCGGCCAGCTGGAGGAGCGCCGCCGGCGCAACCTGCGCAGCGAGGTGCTCGCGATCGCGACCGCGCGCATGCGCCGGCGCCTGGAGGAGGAGCTGCGCGAGGACCCCGAGTTCCAGCGCCTGCTCGACGAGGTCGTCGAGCGGCGCCTGGACCCGGCCAGCGCGGCCACCGCGCTGCTCGAACGCGAGGCCCCCGAATCCGCGGTGCAACCCGGCCCGCCGGCTCAGGGGCCAGCTCGACGTAGCTCGGGTCGGAGCGAGCCGGAGCTACGCGCCGAGCGCGCGGGCGATCACCATCTGCTGGACCTCGTCGGTGCCCTCGCCGATCGTGAGGATCTTCGCGTCGCGGTAGAAGCGGCAGACCGGGTACTCCTCGATGTAGCCGTAGCCGCCGTGGATCTGCACGGCCTCCTCCGCGCAGCGCACCGCCAGGCGGCCGGTCTTGAGCTTCGCCTGGGCGGCCGTGAGCGTGAAGTTGCGCCCGGCGTCCTTCTCGCAGCGCCGCCTTGTAGACGAGCAGGCGGGCGGCCTCGATCTCGGTCGACATGTCGGCGAGCTTGGCCTGGATCGCCTGGAACTTTGAGATCGGCTTGCCGAACGCCCTGCGCTGTCTTGGCGTAGTCGAGCGCCTGGTCGAGCGCCCCCTGGGCGAGCCCGACGCCCATCGCCGCGACGCCGATGCGGCCGATGTCGAGGATGTGCAGGAACTGCTTGAAGCCGGCGCCGCGCGGGCCGAGCAGGTTCTCCTCGGGCACGCGGCAGTCGCTGAAGCTCAGCGGGCGCGTGTCGGAGGCGTTCCAGCCCATCTTCCGGTACGGCTCGCCCTGCTCGTAGCCGGGGGTGCCGTTGGCGACGATGATGTTGGAGATCTCCTTGCCGGCGGTGTCGTCCTCGCCCGTGACCGCGGTGATGCAGACCATGCCCGAGATGTCGGTGCCGGCGTTCGTGATGAACTGCTTGGCGCCGTCGATCACCCATTCGCCGTCCTCCAGCCGCGCGCGCGTGCGCGTGTTGCCGGCGTCCGAGCCGGCCTCGGGCTCGGTCAGCCCGAACGCGCCCAGCCGTTCGCCCGAGCACAGCTGCGGCAGCCACTCGCGCTTCTGCTCCTCGTGCCGAACAGGTAGATCGGCTGGGTGCCCAGCGAGGTGTGCGCGCACAGCGTGATCGCGACCGAGGAGTCCACCCGCGTGAGCTCCTCGACCGCGAGCGCGTAGGCGAGCGTGTCGCCGCCGCCGCCCGCCGTACTCCTCGGGGAACGGGATCCCCATCAGGTTCGAGCCTGCCCAGCTGCGGCCACGATCTCATAGGGGAAGGACTTCGTGCGGTCGAGCTCCTCGGCGACCGGCGCCACCTCGCCCTCGGCGAATTCCCTGACGGTGCGCCGGATCAGCTCGTGATCGGGGGAGAGGTCGAAGTCCATCGCGCGGCCATTCTCACACGTTCAGCGCGCCGTCTAGGATGGCCGCTCTGTGAGCCGCCGCCCGCCTGATCATCGACCTCCTCCGTCGCGGGCGGACGCGTCGCCTACGGGGCCCACCGCTCGCAGCGGGCCGACCTGCATCTGCCCCCTGGCGCGGGCCCGCATCCGCGTCGTCGTGCTCGTCCACGGCGGCTCCTGGCAGGAGCGCTACGGGCGGATCGTGATGCGCGGGCCTGGTCGGCGACCTCCTCCGGCGCGGCTGGGCGGTCTGGAACATCGAGTACCGGCGGGTCGGCGACGGCGGCGGCTGGCCGGCCACGTTCGACGACGTGGCCGCGGCGATCGACCTGCTGCCCGACGCTGCGACGCCCCGCTCGACCTCTCGCGGACGATCCTGCTCGGCCACTCCGCCGGCGGGCACCTCGCGCTGTGGGCGGCCTGGCGCGGGCACCTGCCCCCGGGCGCCCCGGGCTTCCGCGACGGGCGGCCCGCGCGTGCGCCCGGAGCGGGTGATCGCCCAGGCCGGCGTGTGCGACCTCGCCGGCGCCTACGCGCGCTGGCGCGGCGGCGCGGCACGGAGCCTGATGGGCGGCTGGTCCCGAGGAGCTGCCCGAGCGCTATCGCGGACGCCGACCCGATGCGCCGGCTCGTGCCGGTCGCCAGCCTCCGTCCTGCTCGTGCACGGCCGTCGAGGACCGGACCGTCTCGATCGAGCTCAGTCGCAGCTACACCGGCGTCCTGGCCACCGCGGCGGCCGGCGAGCGTCGACCTCGTGGAGATCGAGGGCCCGGCCGGTGCGCACAGGCGCCCACCTCGATCCCGCGCGGACGCAGGCCGTGGGCGGACGGCTGACCGAGCAGGACTCGGCTAGCCCGCGCAGCGCCCGCTAGGCAGCGAGCGCGAGCCAGCTCGACCAGCAGCCGCACGCCGTAGCCCGAGGCGCCCTTGCCGACGTAGGCGCGGCCGAGATCCCAGGCCGAGCCCGGCGATGTCGAGGTGCGCCCAGGGCACGTCGCCGACGAAGTTCGACAGGAACGTCGCCGCCCACGATCGTGCCCGCCTTGCGCGCTTCGGGCGCGTTGTCGAGGTCGGCGTAGGTGCCCTTGATCAGCTCGTCGTACTCCTCGTGCAGCGGCAGCCGCCAGACGATCTCGCCGGTGCGCTCGCCCGGCGGCAGCGATCGCGCTCGGCGAGCTCGTCGTCGTTGCTCATCAGCCCCGCGTAGGTCGAGCCGAGCGCGACGATCACCGCGCCGGTCAGCGTGGCCAGGTCGACGATCCGCTCGGCTCCCTCGCGCGACGGCGTGGCAGAGGCAGTCGGCCAGCACGAGCCGGCCCTCGGCGTCGGTGTTGTTGACCTCGATCGTCTTGCCGTTGGCGGCGGTGACGATGTCCCCGGGCTTGACCGCGCGGCCGCTCGGCAGGTTCTCGGTCGCGCCCGACGACCGCGAGCAGCCGCACCGGCAGGCCGCAGCCGGGCGATCGCGCGCGACCGCCTCGATCACCGCCGCGCCGCCGGACATGTCGAACTTCATCTCCGCCATCTTCGCCCCCGGCTTCAGCGAGATGCCGCCGCTGTCGAACGTCACCGCCTTGCCGACGAAGCCGAGCAGCGGGCCACGCGGCGTCGCGGCCGCCTCGTAGCGCAGGGTGATCAGCGCGGGCTCCTGCTCGGAGCCCTGGGCGACCGCGGCGAAGGCGCCCATGCCGCGCGCCGCGATGCCCGGCGCGGCCCTCGCACCTCGACCGTGCAGCCCCTCGATCTCCGCCGCCGAGCGCCCGCGCGTACTCGCCGAGCGCCGTCGGCGTGAGGTCGTTGCCGGGCCGGTTCTGCAGGTCGCGCGCGCGGTTGACCGCCTCGGCCACCAGCGCCGCCTCGCGCGACCGCCGTCGCGATCGTCGCCGGCGCCGGACGACGATCAGCCGCTCGAGCGTGCTTCGGGGCATCGGCGTCGTCCCGCCTGCCGCGGGCGCGGACTTGTAGCGACTCGAAGCGGTAGTCCGCGCAGGATCGTGCCCTCGACGAGCGCCGCCCGCGACGGCGTCGGCTCGCCGCCCGCCGGCCGGGCAGCTGCCAGCAGAGCGTCCGCGTGGCGAGTCTCGCGCGCCCGCTCGGCGACGACGGCCGCCGCGACGCGCGCGCGCTCGGGCGTGAACTCCCCGCGCGCGCCGAGCCCCACGACGCAGCCAGCGCCTGCCCTCGCGCGTGGGTCAGCGCGAGCGACTTGAGCGAGCGCCGCGCCTCGCCCGAGGCGAGCAGCTCGCCGACCTCGCGGGCGGCGCCCGGCGGGAGCGCGCCTCGCCCTCGAAGACGCCGACCGCGACCGTGTCGGCGTCGGTCGCGTCGGGGGCTCGGTGCTCGGCTGACCTGCATGGCAGGCACGATACCTCCAGACCCGCAGCCTGGCGTCGAGCGATCGGCGTGCCCGCCGCCGCGGTCCGGGACGAGCGCTGGCGTCCACTACCATTCTCGGTCTCGCACACCTGCCCCACCACGACAGGAGAGACCCGACCCCAATGCCCAAGACCGTGATCCTCGGCGCCGCGCGCACCCCCATCGGCAAGATGGGCGGCGGCCTGTCCACGCTCGACGCCACCGAGCTCGGCGCGATCGCGATCGAGGCCGCGCTCGAGCGCGCCGGCGTCGAGCCCGAGCAGGTCGAGCACGTCGTGATGGGCCAGGTGCTGCAGGCCGGCCAGGGTCAGATCCCCTCGCGCCAGGCGCAGATCAAGGCGGGCATCCCCAAGGAGGTCTCCTCGGAGACGATCAACAAGGTCTGCGCCTCGGGCCTGCGCGCGTCGGTGATCCTCGACCAGGCGATCCGCGCCGGCGACGTCCAGGTCGGCGTCGGCGGCGGCATGGAGTCGATGTCCCAGGCGCCCTACCTGCTCCCGCGAGGCGCGCTTCGGCTACCGCATGGGCGACGTCGAAGATGCTCGACGCGATGGTCCACGACGGCCTCACCAACCCGTTCTCCGGCAAGCAGATGTTCGTCGAGGCGACCGAGGTCGGCGACGAGCTCGAGATGACCCGCGCCGACCTCGACCGCTGGGCGCTGCGCTCGCACGAGCTGGCGCTGAAGGCGACCGACGAGGGCCGCCTGGCCGAGGAGATCGTGCCGGTGACGGTCAAGGGCCGCAAGGGCAGACACGGTCGTCGAGATCGACGAGGGGCCCCGCCGCGACACCTCGCTCGAGAAGCTCGCCGCGCTGCCCGGGCTGGTCGGCAAGGAGGGCTCGCACACCGCCGGCAACTCGCCCGGCGTCAACGACGGCGGCGGCGCGCTGGTGCTCGTCCTCCGAGGAGTGGGCCGCGCGCCAACGGCAAGGAGGCGCTCGCCGAGATCGTCGCCCACGCGCAGAGCGCCAACGACTTCGCCTACCTCGCCACGCACGCCCGCCAGCGCCGCCAAGCAAGGCGCTCGAGAAGGCCGGCCTGCAGCCCGGCGACATCGACGTGTGGGAGATCAACGAGGCGTTCGCCTCGGTCACGCTGAACTCGATCCGGATGCTCGGCATCGACGAGGACCGCGTCAACGTCAACGGCGGCGCCGTCGCGCTCGGCCACCCGATCGGCGCCTCCGGGCGCGCGGATCCTCGGCGCCTCGTGTTCGAGCTGCGCCGTCGCGGCGGCGGGCTCGGCTGCGCGGCGATCTGCTCCGGCGGCGGGCAGGGCGACGCGGTGATCCTCAAGGTCTGAGGTGGCCGACGCCAGCAACGGCCGGCCGGTCACGCGGCGCGGCCCGCGGCGCCGCGTTCTTCGACCTCGACAAGACGCTGATGGCGGGCTCGTCGGGCATCTTCTTCGCTCGGGCGGCCTACGAGACGGGGATGATCTCGCGCGCGGCGCCTGGCGCGCGACGTCTACGAGAACCTGCGCTTCCGCCTGCTCGGCTCGACCGACGATCGCGCCGACGAGGTGCGCAGGCGCGTGGGCGAGATGATCGCCGGCGTGCGCGTGCGCGACCTGGAGCGGCTCTCGCCGCGGGTGCTCGCCGGCGTGCTGCCGCGGCTGTACCCGCAGATGCTCGAGCGCGCCTACGCCCACCAGGACGCCGGCATGCCCGTCTACATCCTCACCGCCGCCTCCCAGGAGATGGCCGACCTGCTCGCGCACGTGCTGGCCTTCGACGGCGGGCTCGGCTCGCGCTCGGAGATCGTCGACGGCCGCTACACCGGGCCGGCCGCCGGGCCGTTCAACTACCGCGAGGGCAAGGTCCTCTCGATGCGCGAGCTCGCCGAGCGCGAGGGCATCGACCTGGCCGCCTCCTACGCCTACTCGGACTCCGAGTCGGACCTGCCGATGCTGCGCGCGGTCGGGCACCGGTCGTCGTCAACCCGGACGCCGGCCTGCGGCGCATCGCGGCCGAGGAGGGCTGGGAGATCGTGCGACCTCGACCGCCTCGGCCGGCGCCTGAAGATGCTCGCCGCGCTCGGCGCCGGCGCCGCCGCGCTCGGCCGGGCGGTGCGGGCCCGGGGGCGCCTGCGCGCGACGCGGCGGCGCCCGGCTCGACAGCGCCGCTGCGATCCGCGCGTCCGTCCGGCGTCGCTAGCCTGCGCCGGCGCCCGTGAGCGCCGCGAGCCCGCCAGCACTCCAACCATGTCCTCCGACCGCCCCACGCACCCAGGCAAGATCCGCGTGGTCGTGGCCAAGCCCGGCCTGGACGGGCACGATCGCGGCGCCAAGATCATCGCCCGCGCGCTGCGCGACGCCGGCATGGAGGTGATCTACACGGGCCTGCACCAGACGCCCGAGCAGATCGTCGAGACCGTCATCCAGGAGGACGCCGACGCGGTCGGCCTGTCGATCCTCTCCGGGGCGCACATGACGCTCGTGCCGCGCGTCGTCGAGCTGCTGCGCGAGCAGGGCGTCGACGACGTGGTGGTCACCGTCGGCGGCACGATCCCCGCCGAGGACATCCCCGAGCTCAAGCGAGCTCGGGCGTGGCCGAGGTGTTCACGCCCGGCGCCCCGACCCAGGCGATCGTCGACTTCATCCGCGGGCGTCGCCGCGCGCGATGGCGGCCGGGACGCGGACCTTGATTGACTCGTCAGTCAACCGCTCGAACGCGGTAGGATCGACACCCAACAGACCCCAAGGAGAAGCCCTAGAATGAAGATATGCGTCCTGGTGAAGGAGGTCCCGGACGCCGCCGTCGAGAAGCGGATCGACCCCTCGACGGGGCGCATGGACCGCAGCGGGGAGAAGAACCTCAACCCGTATGACACGCACGCCATCGAGGCGGCGATGCAGATCAAGGAGGGCGGCGCCGTGCCCGGTCGAGGAGATCGTCGCCGTGACGATGGGCCCGGACAGCGCCGTGCGCGCGCTGCACAAGGCCGTCTCGCTCGGCGCCGACCGCTCGGTCCACCTCTCCGACCCGGCGGTCGCCGGCTCGGACGTGGCCGCGACCGGCTACGCGCTGGCCAAGACGCTCCAGCGCGAGAGCCCCGACCTGGTGCTGCTCGGCCAGCAGTCCGACGACGGCGAGTGCTACACGATCGGCGCGGTCGTGGCCGAGCACCTCGGCATGCCCTCGCTGACGCAGGTGATCAAGATGGACGTCGACGCCGGCGGACAGCCTGCGCTGCGAGCGCCAGGCCGAGTACGGCTACGACACGGTCCAGGTCAGGCTGCCGGCCGTGATCTCCGTCGGCGACGCGATCAACGAGCCGCGCTACCCGTCGCTGAAGGCGATCATGGGCGCCAAGAAGAAGCCGCTGGACACCGTCACCGCGCGGCCGATGTCGAGCATCGACGCCGCGCAAGGTCGGCGGCGAGAACTCCGCCGCCCAGTGGGTCGCCGCCAAGGCGCCGCCGGCGAAGGCGGCCGGGGAGATCATCGAGGACGAGGACACCGGCGAGACGGTCGAAAAGATCGTCGCCTGGCTCGACGAGCGCAAGCTCATCTAAGGAGACTCAGAACTGACATGGCAAACATCCTGGTCTACGCGCTGCACTACGACGGCGCGATCAACAAGAACTCGCTCGGCGCCGTCTCCGAGGGCGCCAAGCTCGCCGCCGAGCTCGGCGGCGAGGCGCACGCGATCCTGCTCGGCGAGAACGTCCCGCAGGACCTGGCCGCCTCGCTCGGCAAATACGGCGCCAAGAAGGTGCTCGTCGCCGAGGGCCCGAAGGGCCTCGCGCAGCCGCTCGTCGACGCGATGGCGCAGGCGATCACCGGCGGCGGCTACTCCTACGCGCTGTTCGGCGGCGGCCTGCTCGGCTTCGAGATCGGCGCCGGCCTGGCCGCGCGCCTGGGCGCGGGCGTCGTGATGGAGGTCACCGCCGTGCGCGCCGAGAACGGCGAGCTGATCGCCGAGCGCCCGATCCTCGGCGACTCGTCGATCTCCGAAGTCAAATACCGCTCCGACGTCGGCATCATCATCGGCCGCCTGAACGCGTTCGAGATCAAGGAGTCCGGCGGGGCCGACGCGCCGGTCGAGCAGCTCGAGCTTCGAGCTCAGCCCGCACGCCCAGCAGGCGACGATGGTCACGCGCGGCGAACAGCGCGGCGCCGACGTGGACATCGAGGGCGCCGACATCCTCGTCGCCGGCGGCCGCGGGCTCGGCAAGGCCGAGGGCTTCGAGCTCGCCGAGGAGCTGGCCGCGGCCTTCGGCGGCAACAGCGCCGTCGCCGCCACCCGCGCGGTGGTCGACGCCGGCTGGTACCCCTACGCCGCGCAGATCGGCCAGACCGGCAAGACGGTCGCGCCGAAGCTGTACCTCGCGGCGGGCATCTCCGGCGCGATCCAGCACAAGGTCGGGCATGCAGGGCTCGGAGAACATCGTCGCGATCAACAAGGACGCCAACGCGCCGATCTTCGAGTTCTCCGACCTCGGCATCGTCGGCGACCTGAACAAGATCCTGCCGAAGCTGACCGAGGCAGTGAAGGCCAAGAAGGGCAGCTGAGATGGGTGCGCCAACCGACGCGACGCTCCGTCCCGCGACCGCAGCGGGGTGCCGGCGATGTCCGCTGAGCACGGCTCCAGCAACGGCGAGGTCGCGCCGGCGGCGTACCCGCCGCCGGTCGACTCCCGCAGAAGGAGTTCATCAAGCGCGGCCTCGACCCCGAGGACGAGCTGATCGAGGTCGGCGTCGCGATCGTCGGCGGCGGCACCGCCGGCCTCGCCTGCGCCAACCGCCTGCTGCAGCTGCTGGCCGACGACCCCGAGACGATGGAGCGCCTCGGCGAAGTGCCGGTCGCCGTGGTCGAGAAGGCCAAGACCTGCGGCGGGCACAACCTCTCCGGCGCCGTCATGCGCCCCGGGCCGCTGCAGGAGCTGTTCCCCGAGATGACGCCGCGAGGACTGGCGCAAGGAGGGCTTCGCCTTCGGCGAGGTCACCAAGGAGGCCGTCTACCTGCTGCCCGAGCGCCAAGACGAAGCTGCGCATCCCGCCGCCGCCGCCGTTCAAGAACCACGGCAACGAGGTCGTCTCGGTCTCCGCGCTGGCCCGCTACCAGCAGCGCCAGGCCGAGGAGGCCGGCGCCTACATCCTGACCGAGACCGCGGCCACGCAGCTGATCGTCGAGGACGGCGCGCGTCGTCGGCGTGCGCTCGGGCGACAAGGGCCGCGGCAAGGACGGCGAGCCGCTCGGCAACTTCGAGCCCGGCACCGACATCAAGGCGCAGGCGACCGTGCTCGCCGAGGGCTGCTGGGGGCACCTCACCGGGCGCCGCGATCAAGGAGTTCGACCTCGCCGAGGGCCGCGAGCCGCAGGTGTGGGAGCTCGGCGTCAAGGAGGTCTGGAAGGTCCCGAAGCCGCTCGACCGCGTGATCCACACGATCGGCCCGCTGGCCGCTGAAGATCGTCGCCCAAGCTACGGCCAGATCGGCGGCACCTGGATCTACCCGATGAAGGACGAGAAGACCGGCGAGGACCTCGTCTCGATCGGCTTCGTCGTCGACCTCGAGTACGCCGACGCGACGACCTCGGCCCACGACCTGCTGCAGCAGTTCAAGACGCACCCGCTCGTGCGAGGGATCCTCGAGGGCGGCGAGCGCGTCGCGTGGGGCGCCAAGGCGCTGCCCGGCGGCGGCTACTGGTCGATGCCGAAGCTGTCGATGCCCGGCGCCGTGCTCGTCGGCGACTCCGGCGGGATGGTCGACACGGTGGCGCTGAAGGGCGTGCACCACTGCATCAAGTCCGGCAAGCTCGCCGCCGAGTCGATCTACGCGGCGCTCGAGCGCGGCGAGAGCTCCTTCGAGTCCTACGAGCAGGCGATCGAGGACTCGCTCGGTCGGCAAGGAGCTGTAGGAGGTGCGCAACACCCGCCAGCCGTTCCAGAAGGGCTTGCTCGCGCGGCGGCCCGCTGGTCAACCTGATGATCGCCACCAAGGGCAAGCTTCCCGGGCGGGCGCTGGGCGTGGCACCGCAACGACGCCAAGCCGATGTTCATCGGCAAGACCAAGGACAGCTACCCCAAGCCCGACGGCAAGTACACCTTCGACAAGCTCTCCTCGGTGTTCATCACCGGCAACGCCACCCGCGACGACGCGCCGAACCACATCCGCGTGCACAAGCACGTCCCGCGCGAGATCGCCGAGACGTGGCGCTGGATGTGCCCGGCGGGCGTGTACGAGATCCCCGAGGACGCCCCCGAGGAGGGCGAGGTGGACGTGATCGTCAACTACACCAACTGCGTCCAGTGCGGCGCGATCACCGCCAAGGGCGGACGGCTGACGACCCCCGAGGGCGGCGACGGGCCGCTCTACCAGGTCGACCTGAGTCGCCCGTGGGCGACGCTTCTCCCCGCGCCCCGAAACCTGTCCGCGCCCGCGCGTGTTATGGGGGCGTGATCTCAAGGACGTTCGATCGCCGGGCCGCGCGGCGGCGCCACCTCGCGTTCGCTCTCGCGGGCGTGCTCATGCTGGTCCGCGGGTGCCGCCGAGGCGGACAGCGCCGGCCCGCGCAAGCACCGGGGCGAGCTCGAAGCCGCCCGCCTCGGCGACGCTCGAAGCAGTGCGTGACGGCGGCTGTCGCAGCTCGAACGCTCGGCCACGTTCGCCGGCGAAATGACGCCGATCCCCGGCGACGGCGCGCATGCCGATGCGGATCGAACGTGCTGGAGCGGGCGCGGCGGGCGATGCTGTTCCACGCGATCAGCTCCCCGGGGCTCGGCGTGTGGCTGCGGGCCGCCCCGGGCGTGAAGACCTACAAGAACCTCGAGCAGGTCACCAACCTCTCGGCGCCCGCGTCCTACCGCGCGCTGGTCCTCTTCCGCTGGATGAACGCGAAGGGGCACCCGATCAAGTCGCTCGAACTGCGCACGCCGCGGTGCGAGCAGCCCGCGCCGCCGGCGCCCGCAGTGGGTGCGACGCCGCCCACGGAAGCCGGCGCCCCGGCCGCGATGAGCGAGGGCGGCTCGTGAGCACTCGGGCCGTGCCGCGGTCGCGGCGCAGGCGCACGTGGACCAGCTGGCGGGCGGGCGCTAGAATGCTCGGACGATGAAGGAGAAGATCCACCCCACCTACCAGGCAGGTGCACGTGCGCTGCACGTGCGGCAACGAGTTCATCACGCGTGCCACGCGTGACTCGCTGCACGTCGAGGTCTGCTCCAACTGCCACCCGTTCTACACGGGCCGGCAGAAGCTGGTGGACACGGGCGGGCGGGTCGAGCGCTTCCAGCGCCGCGTCGCCAAGGGCCGCCTGCAAGCTGCACAGGCCCGGTCCGCCAAATAGGGTCATGGCCGAGCCCGGCGCCGGCGGTCTATCACGTGTGACGGCCGCCGCCGTCGCCCGCCCGGGTGCGGGCGTCAGGGGCGCTCTCGACGACGCCCGCCCGCCGGCGCCCCCGCCAACCGGTTCTCCGGCCGGCTTCGTGCAGGAGGAGGACGGCGACCTTCGCGCCAGCGCGACGCCCCGCTGGGCGGCCAGGCCGTGCTCGAGGGCGTGATGATGCGCGGCGTCTCCAACTGGGCGGTGGCCGTGCGCAAGCCGGCCCCCGAGCCCGACACCGGGGAGGACGGGTCGGGCGAGGCAGACGCTCGGGGAAGATCGAGGTCAGCACCTTCCCGCTGGACTCCGCCCTGCGGCGCCATCGCCTGCTGCGGCTGCCGATCGTCCGCGGCGTCGTCGCGCTCGGCGGCTCGATGGCGATCGGCTTCCGGGCGCTCGAGGTGTCGGCCAACGCACAGCTCTCCGAGGAGGACAGCGAGGAGCCCGAAGAGATCTCCAAGGGCGTGTGGGCTGGCACGATCGTGGTCGCCCTCGTGCTGGCCATCGTCCTGTTCTTCCTCGTCCCGGTCGGGCTGACGAGCCTGATCAAGGGCCAGCTCGGCTCCTCGGTCCTGTTCTGGGTCGTCGAGGGCATCATCCGGACGGCGATCTTCCTCGGCTACATGTTCTTGCTCTCGCGCCTGCGCGATCTGCGTCGCGTGTTCGAGTACCACGGCGCCGAGCACAAGACGATCTCCTGCTTCGAGGCCGGCCTGCCGCTGACGCCCGTGAACGCACAGCGCTTCTCGCGCCTGCATCCCCGCTGCGGCACGAGCTTCCTGCTCGTCGTGATGATCGTGGCGATCTTCGTGTTCGCGCCGATCGGCCTGCCGGCCTGGTACTGGCTGGTGCTCACGCGGATCCTCGGCGTGCCGGTGATCGCGGGGATCTCCTTCGAGCTGATCAAGTTCGCCGGGCGCAACCGCACGCAGGCGCTGGGTGCGGGCGTTGATGTGGCCGGGGATGAAGCTGCAGCTGCTGACCACCCGCGAGCCGGACCTCGACCAGCTCGCCGTCGCGATCGCCGCGCTCGAGGCCGTCCTCGCGCTCGAGACGCCGGGCGAGCTGACGGCTGCCGATCTGGTCGGCGTCGAGGTCGTCGCCTAGGCCAAGGCCTCGCAGCTCGGTGCGACCACGCGGGCGACCAGCTCGGCCCAGCCCCGCTTGAGTCGCTGCAGCGACATCTCGCGCCCCTCGGCCAGGAACAGGAAGAAGTCCACGCCGAGCGTCGCGAGCAGCGACTCGGAGAGGTACTCGGCGTCGCAGTCGGGGTCTGCCTCGCGGAGCAGCAGCAGCATGTGCAGCCGGTAGACCTCGTAGGGCGGCGAGATGAAACGGGCGGGACCCGCCTCGGCGGCCGCGAGCACCTCGGCGTGATCGGCCAGCAGGTCCAGGCGCGCGCAGCCGAAGGCGATCAGCCGTTCGGACGGGGGAGCACCGGGGCCGAGCGGCGGCTCGCCGCGGATGATCGCTTCCTGGAACTCGCGCTCGCGCTCGCTGAGCACGGCGCGCGCGAGTGCCGCGCGGGAGCCGAAGCGACGAAACAGCGTGCCCTTGCCGACGCCGGCGGCCTCCGCGATCTCGTCCATCGACACGCAGCCCGCGCCGCGCTCGGCGAACAGGCGCTGGGCGGTGCAGAGGATGCGGGCGCGGTTGCGGGCCGCGTCCGCACGCTCGCCGGCCTCGGGGGCAAGGAGTGGCAGCTCGGGAAAGGCGGACATGCCCACAGTGTACTAAGTGGACCGAGGTCCGGATGTGTGCTACGCTGAGCGGAGATGAAGCGGACCACGGTCCGCAACCGTGGCTCACCGACAACTGACAGGAGCGGAGCAAATGAGCACAGCAGCAGCAGCAACGACGACGCCGGCGCTCGCCGCCGGTAACTGGAACCTCGACACGGTCCACTCACACGTGGGCTTCGCCGTCAAGCACATGGTCGTGGCGACGTTCCGCGGCCGCTTCGAGGAGTACGAGGGCGCCCTGCGTGTCGGCGAGGACGGCCAACCCCGGCTCGAGGGCTCGGTTGCGGTCGACTCGCTCGCCGTCAAGGACGAGAACCTCGCCGCGCACCTCGCCTCGCCGGAGTTCTTCGACAGCAAGCAGTACCCCCGGATCACCTTCTCCTCGACCTCGGTGAGGGCACTCGAGGACGGCACCCTGGAGGTCGCGGGTGATCTTTCGATCAAGGGCGAGACGCACCCGGTGCTCGCGCGTGGCAGCATCACGGCGCCGCACGTGGACATCGCCGGCAACGAGAAGATCGGCGTCGAGCTCGAGGCCGTGATCGACAGGCGCGAGTATGGCCTGAACTGGAACGCGCCGCTTCCCAAGGGCGGCTTCGCGCTCGAGAACGACGTCCGACTCCAGGTCTCGCTGGAG
The DNA here is from genome assembly GCA_963743505.1 of uncultured Solirubrobacteraceae bacterium. Taxonomy (GTDB): domain Bacteria; phylum Actinomycetota; class Thermoleophilia; order Solirubrobacterales; family Solirubrobacteraceae; genus Palsa-744. The sequence goes on from CAVUPZ010000006.1 coordinate 1,039,562, forward strand.
CTCGTGCGGGAGGGCTGAGGATCATGCGCGTCCTCGGACTCTCCGGGAGCCTGCGCCGGGACTCTCACAACACGCGGTTGCTCAGCGGGCTGGCAGGCCTGCTCCCCGAGGGGGCCGAGCTCGGCGTGTTCGCGGACCTCGCGGCGATTCCCCCATATAGCGAGGACGAGGAGCACCGCGTGCCGTCGGCGGTCGCCGCACTGAACGCGGCGATCGCCGCGGCAGACGCGGTCATCGTGGTGACGCCGGAGTACAACCACTCGATTCCGGGCCAGCTCAAGAACGCGCTCGACTGGGTCTCGCGACCGGCCGGGCAGTCGGCGCTGCGGGGCAAGCCCGCGGCGGTGCTCGGCGTGAGCACCGGGCTGTTCGGGGCCGTGTGGGCGCAGGCCGAGGCGCGCAAGGTGCTCGGGGCGATGGGAGCACGAGTGCTCGATCGCGAGCTGCCGGTGCCACAGGCCGAGGAGGCCCTCGGCGCGGACGGGCTGCCACTCGACGGCGAGCTCGTGACGGCGCTGTCGTCGATGCTCGCAGAGCTGCTCGAGCTGGCCGAGGCCGAGTCGCTGGCGGCCTGAGGCGAGGCGGCTCGACCCGCTCGGCCCGCGTCGTGAGGCCCGGGGCGACGGGCTGCCGGGCCACCTAGACTGGCCGGCATGATCGAAGACCTGGTCAAGCAGATCGAGACCCGCTTCGCCGAGCTCGGCGAGCAGATGACCGACCCCGAGGTGATCGCCGACCGCGAGCGCTACGCCGAGGTGGGGCGCGCCTACCGCCAGCTCGAGCCCGCGGCCAAGCTGGCCGAGCAGTGGCGCCTCGCGCAGGACGACGCGGCGCGGCGCCGAGGAGCTGCTGGCCGAGGTCGGCGAGGACGCCGAGCTGCGCGACGAGCTCGAGCTCGCGCGCGCGCGCGGATCGAGCAGCTCGAGGAGGAGATCCGCCTGGCGATGGTCGAGCGCGACCCCAACGACGAGAAGAGCGTGATCGTCGAGATCCAGGGCGGCGCCGGCGGCGAGGAGGCCGGGCTGTGGGCCGGCGACCTCTACCGGATGCTCGAGCCGCTACGCCGAGCGGCTGCGGCTTCCAGACCGAGCCGCTGGACATCGGCGACGGCAAGTACACGTTCGCGATCAAGGGCGACGGCGCCTACTCGGTGTTCAAGTTCGAGGGCGGCACCCACCGCGTCCAGCGTGTCCCCCAGACCGAGTCCCAGGGCCGCATCCACACCTCGACGGCGACCGTCGCCGTGCTGCCCGAGGCCGAGGACGTCGACGTCCAGATCGACCCGATCGACCTGCAGATCGACGTCTACCGCTCCTCCGGGCCCGGGCGGGCAGTCGGTCAACACGACCGACTCGGCGGTCCGCGTCACGCACAAGCCGTCGGGGATCGTCGTCTCGATGCAGGACGAGAAGTCCCAGCTGCAGAACCGCGAGAAGGCGCTGCGCGTGCTGCGGGCACGGCTGTACGAGCGCGCGCTGGCCGAGCAGCAGGCCGAGCTGGCCGCCGACCGCCGCTCGCAGGTCGGCACCGGCGACCGGGCCGAGAAGATCCGCACCTACAACTACGGCGAGCGCCGCGTGACCGACCACCGCATCAAGCTCACCGTGCACAACCTCGACCAGGTGCTCGAGGGCGAGCTCGACGAGCTCACCGCCGCGCTGCAGGCCGACGAGAAGCGCCGGCGCCTGGAGGCCCAGGCCGCGGCGTGAGCGAAGCTCGCGGCGGGACGCCGGTCGCGCGACGCGCTCGACGGGGCCATCACGGCGATCGCCGCCGCCGGCTGCGAGACCCCGCGCCTGGACGCCGAAGCTGCTGCTCGCCGACGTCCTCGGCGTCGCGCGCGAGCGGCTGCTGACCGACCGCGAGCTGGCCGTGGCGGGCCCGGCCGTGCGCGCTTCCAGGCCGCCGTGCGCCGGCGCGCGGTGGAGCGCGAGCCGGTCGCCTACATCCTCGGACGGCGCGGCTTCCGCAACCTCGAGCTCGCCGTCGACCGCGCGCGCCCTGATCCCGCGCCCCGAGACCGAGCTGCTCGTCGAGGTGGGCCTCGAGCTCGCGCCGGGGACGCGCGCGTGCTCGACCTCGGCACCGGCAGCGGCGCCGTCGCGCTCGCGCTGAAGGACGAGCGCCCCGACCTCGACGTGGCAGGCAGCGACGCTGAGCGAGGCGGCGCTGGAGCTCGCCCGCGAGAACGGCCGGCGCCTGCGGCCTCGACGTCGCGTGGCTGCAGGCCGACCTGCTCGAGGGCGTACCCGACGACTTCGACGCCGTGCTCGCCAACCTGCCCTACGTCGCCGACGGCGAGCGCGCGGCGCTCGCGCCCGAGATCCTCCGCCACGAGCCCTCTGAGGCCCTGTTCGCGGGCGCGGACGGGCTGGAGGTGATCCGGGCGCTGCTCGCCCAGCTCGCCCGGCGTCCCCGCGTGCGGACGGGTCGCGCTGGAGGTGGGCGCCGGGCAGGCGGCCAGCCGTCGGCGAGCTCGCGGGCCGGGCCGGCTTCGGCCGGTCGGAGCTCCGCGCGCGACCTGGCCGGGATCGAGCGCGTCGTCGTCGCCGACCGGGGAGCCTCGTGAGCATGTCGGGCCGGGGCGCCCAGGCGACGGCGGCGATGCGCGACGCCTCGCGATCGCGGCGGCGCTTGGCTGAGCGTCGCCGACGGCGAGCGGCTGCAGGCGTGCGTGATGTCGGGAGGCGTGGCGGTGTTCCCCACCGACACCGTCTATGGCGTCTGCTGCGACCCCGACGACGAGGCCGCCGTGCGGCGCCTGTACGAGCTGAAGGGCCGGCCGGCCGAGCGACCCGCGGCGGTGATGTTCTTCGGCCTCGACGCCGCCCTGGCAGCGCTCCCGGGCCTCGCCGACGCGAGCGCGCGGCCGCTGCGGGCGCTGCTGCCCGGCCGCGTGACGCTGCTGCTGGCCAATCGCGCCCGGCGCTACCTGCCCGCCTGCGGCCCGGACCCGGACACGCTCGGCGCTGCGCGTCCCCGCTGCTCGCCGGAGCGCTCGCAGGGCCTCGCGGCGGCGAGCGGCCGGTGATGCAGTCGAGCGCCAACCTGCTCGGGCGGCCCCGACGCGCGGACGCTCGACGAGGTGCCGCCGAGCATCCGCGACGGCGCCGAGCTGCGTGCTCGACGGCGGCAAGCTCCCGGGCGTGGCCTCGACGGTGGTCGACCTGCGCGCCTACGCCGACGGCGGCGGCTGGCGGCTCCTGCGCGAGGGGCGCCGTCACGGCGAGCGCGGTGGCTCGCGGCGCTCGCAGTCCGCCTGAGGGACCGGGGGTCGGGCGCGCCTGCTAGCCTCGTGACAGCTGCCGCAACTGGCGCCAAGAGGTGGAAGCGACCACCGGGGAGCGGCCAGCGATCACCGCCGCGCGCCTGGGCACCAACCGTCGTCGTCTTCCGCCAAGGAGAGCGCTGTGTCCGAGCTCGAGCCCCGACTACTTCAACCGCCCGCTCGCCGAGGTGGACCCCGAGATCGCCGACGCGTCCTGCGCGGCGAGCTCGAGCGCGAGCAGGGCACGCTCGAGATGATCGCCTCGGAGAACTTCGTCCCGCGGGCGGTGCTCGAATGCCAGGGCTCGGTGCTGACGAACAAGTACGCCGAGGGCTATCCGGGGCGGCGCTACTACGGCGGCTGCGAGTGGGTCGACATCTCCGAGCAGCTGGCGATCGACCGCGCCAAGGCGCTGTTCGGGGCCGAGCACGCCAACGTGCAGCCCCACTCCGGCTCGCAGGCCAACGCGGCCGTCTACCACGCCCTGCTTGCAGCCGGGCGACACGATCATGGGCCTCTCGCTCGCCCACGGCGGCCATCTCACCCACGGCATGAAGGTCAACGTCTCCGGGCGCCTGTACGAGATCGCCGCCTACGAGGTCGACCGCGAGACGCAGCCTGATCGACATGGACGAGGTCGCGCGGATCGCGCGCGAGCGACGGCCACGGATGCTGCTGGCGGGGTGGTCGGCATACCCGCGGGCAGCTCGACTTCGCGCGCTTCCGCGAGATCGCCGACGAGGTCGGCGCGCTGCTGATGGTCGACATGGCCCACTTCGCCGGCCTCGTCGCGGCGGGCCTGCACCCCAACCCGTTCGACCACGGCGCGGACGTCGTCACGACCACGACCCACAAGACGCTCGGCGGCCCGCGCGCCGGGGTGATCATGTGCCGTGAGGAGCACGCCAAGAAGATCGACTCGGCGGTCTTCCCGGGCCAGCAGGGCGGCCCGCTCGAGCACGTGATCGCGGCCAAGGCCGTGGCCTTCAGGATCGCGGCCTGCAGAGCTGTTCGCCGAGCGCCAGCGACGCACCGTCGAGGGCGCCCGCGCCCTTGCCGAGGAGCTGCTGAAGGCGGGCCACGGGGTCAACGTGCTCACCGGCGGGACCGACGTGCACCTCGTCCTCGTCGACCTGCGCGAGTGCAGCCCGTCGCTGACGCGGCCGCCAGGCCGAGGACCGGCTGCAGGAGATCGGGATCACGGTCAACCGCAACGCTGTCCCGTTCGACCCGCGCCCGCCGATGGAGGCCTCCGGGCTGCGGATCGGTACGCCCGCCCTGGCCACGAGGGGCCTGCAGCCGCGAGGACTTCAGCGAGGTCGGCGAGATCCTCGCGATCGCGCTCACGCCCGACTACGAGGCGCGCGCGGCAGAGCTCGCCGAGCGGGTCGCGGCGATCGTCGAGCGCTACCCGCTCTACGAGGGCATCGGGGCGGCGGCGATCGGCGCCACGTAGTCCGGGGAGGCGAAGGAGGCCTACTTCGACTGGCGTGCCCACGCCGCGCCGGCGGCCGCCCGCGGGGGCGTGCGGATGGCGCGCGGTGCGGAGCTGACGCCGGGCGCCCCTCCCGACCTCGGCGCCTGCGATGCTGTGGAGCAGGCGATGGCGCATCCGAACGAGCTCGACGCGCTCTATGCGTTCCTGGTCGCGGCGGCCGTGGCCGCGTTGCTGACCCCGTTGACCAAGCGTCTCGCCCGGGCGGTCGGGGCGATCGACGAGCCGCGGGAGCGGGGCCTGTCCGAGCGCCCGACGCCGCTCCTGGGAGGCCTGGCGATCTTCGCCGGGGCGCTCGTGGCGGCGCTGATCTTGCTCCCCAGCGGCTACGTCAACCTCAAGGAACACCAGCACCAGCTCTGGCATGGCGTGCTGCTCGCCGCGGCCGTGATCACGGTCGTGGGCGCGCTCGACGACCGCTTCGACCTGCATCCGGGGGTCAAGCTCGCCGGGCAGATCGTCGCGGCGGCGATCGCCGTGCACTTCGGCGTGGCCGTGAAGGCGATCACGCTGCCGTTCATCGGCGAACTCGCGTTTCCCAACGCCGGCATCACCAACGCCGGCCCGCTGCTGACCGTCGTCGCGCTGGTGGCGATGATGAACGTGGTCAACTTCTCCGACGGTGTCGACGGCCTGGCGGCGGGGGTCTGCGCGATCATCGCCGTGGCGATGGCGGTGATCGCCTTCGACCTCGGAAGGCAGCAGCCGGGGGTGCTGGCGGCGCTGACCGCGGGCGCCGCGCTCGGCTTCCTGTTCTACAACTTCCCCCCGGCGTCGAGCTTCATGGGCGACTGCGGGCGCCAACCTGCTGGGGCTGCTGATGGGGGTCATCGCGGTCGAGGCGGCGGTCAAGACGGCCGCCGTGGTCTCGTTCGTGCTGCCCCTGATCCTGCTCGCGGTGCCGTTCCTGGACACCACGTTCGTCGTGCTCAAGCGGCTGAAGTACCGCCAGCCGATCTACCGCTCCGACAGCGAGCACTTCCACCACCGGATGGCCCGGATCGGCTTCAGCAGCAGGCGCACGATCGCCTACCTGTATGCGTGGACGCTGATGCTGGCCGGGCTCGCGCTGGCGCTCCGGTTCATCCCCTACAGCGACCACAAAGGCCACTACGACACCGGCTGGACGCTCGTGCTCGTCGCGCTCGGACTGCTCGCGCTGGCGGCGAGCGTGTACCTCGTGTACGTGCTCGAGATCCTCAAGTTCCGGCGCCTGGACTCGATCCGCCTGCGGCGGCTGCGCCCGGGGGCCTCACCAGCGGAGATCGAGCTGGACGTGGCGAAGGACCTCGAAACCGGTGAGTTCCAGGCGGTGCACGAGGCCCCGGACGGGGAACGCGAGGTGGTGGGGGACGTGCACGGGCCGCGGGTCCAGCAGCCCGTCGGCGAGCGAGAGGTGGATCATCACCGCGTAGGCGCAGAGGAGCAGCGTGGCGGCTCGCAGGCGCCGATCGCGGCCGACAGCCGCTAGCGGCAGCAGCCAGATCGAGTACCACGGCAGCAGCCACGCCGTCGAGAGCAGCAGCGCCAGCGTGCTCCAGCCGGCTGCCACGCGCCAGTCGGCGCCGCGGGCGGTGCGCCACAGCGAGTACACGAGCACGAGCACGAACGCACCGAGGAACGCGTCCCGCCACCAGCCGGGCGTGCCGCTGAGCCCGACGAGTCGGGCCGTCTCGGCGGGGATCGAGTGGGTCGCGATCAGTTCCTGCTGCTCGCCGACCGCGTCGAGGAAGCCGAGCGCGTGGACGCCGAAGCCGATCACGCCGACGGCTGCGACGGCGAGCAGGGTGGCGGCCGCTGCACCCAGCACCGCCCTGCGTTCGCGCGGGCGCCGCGGCGCGAGGGCGAGAAACGGCAGCAGCAGCCCCGCGCTCACCTTCACGCCCACGCCGACGGCGACGCTCGCCGCGGCCGAGCTCCAGCGCGGAGGCGTAGCGGCCGTCAACAGCAGCGCGAGGCCGACGAGCAGCAACAGGAGGGTGTCGTTGTGCGCGCCGCCCACGGCGAGGGTGAGGAGCACCGGGTTCAGGCCCACGAACGCGGCGGCCCACCGGCGCGAGCCGCCCAGCATCCCGGTTGCCCGGGCGATCACGGCCACGGCGGCGAGGCTGGCCGCGGCGGCCAGGGCTTTGAAGATCCACATCCCGCGCGGGCAGGCCGAGCGGCGCGGTGGCGTAGCTCGCGAGCGTGAACAGCGGGCCCGTAGGGAGAGTGCTGGAACGGCCAGCCGAGGAACTGGAAGACCGGGTCGGTGGGCGCTTCGGACGGGAAATGGGTGTACGGGTCGAGCCCGTGCAGCGCGCCCATGCGGGCGAAGGCGAGGTAGCCGAAGACGTCCTGCGAGATCAGCGGAGGCCCGAGGGCGAGCAGCACGTGGGTGAGCACGATCACCGCCGCGATCGCCCGCATCGACACGGTGCGGGCGCCGACGAGCACGAGCAGGTAGCCGCCGCACATGACCAGCGTGAGGGTCTGGAAGCGGCCGCCGGGGAGGCCCAGGTGAAGGCCCGCCAGCGGGCCCGCGAGCCAGTCCGGCCAGCCGCCGGCGCGCGCGGGGACGAAACGGGTGGGTCCTCCCGCGGCGCCCGCCGCGGTCATGAACGTGCTCACGACCACGGCACCGAGGCCGAGGGCGGCGAACGCGCGGCGTACCCCGACGGGGATGCGGGTGCCGTCCGCTCGGCCGGCCCACGCAGCCGCGCCGCCGCTGGGCCGGATTATGGGGGTGGCCGCTCCGATCCCCCAATTGTTGCGTGCGCGCGGTCGGCATTCGTCCAGCCGGACCGCTAGCCTGTAGACGCAGAGCGCCCACCGGGGTTCCCGGCCGTGGGCGCTTGCCCGTGCGAGGCCCCCGTCGCCGGGCGCGCCACCACCATGCGTCGTCGCAATCGCAAACGCAGCCCACGCCCGGCCCCGATCGGACCGGGGGCCGAAGGCACCGTCAACGGGGGCGCCTCCCAGCGCGTCCTGATCCTCTCAGCCGACGTCGGCGAGGGGCACGCAGCCGCCGCTCGCGCCCTCGGGCAGCAGCTCGAAGACTCCCCCGAGCACGCGAACGTGAAGATCATCGACGGCCTCGCCGCGATGGGGCCGCTGCTCCGTCCTGTCGTGGAGGACGGCTACCGCGTGCAGCTGCGCTTCTTCCCTTGGACCTACACGGTCGTCTACTGGCTGCTCGAGCACGTGATGCCGATCCGCGTGATCGCCCGCCGGCTGCTCTGCGCGCTCGGCTCACGCCCGCTGGCGCGCGCGATCGCCGACCAGCGCCCGGACGTGATCGTCTCCACCTACCCCGCGGTGACGGTCGTGCTCGCCCACCTTCGTCGCCGCGGCATCGTCAGCTGTCCCACGGTCGCCACGATCACCGATCTCACCGGCCTTTTCTTCTGGGCGCAGCCGGGGATCGACATGCACCTGGTGATGTACGACGAGTCGATGCCCTCGGTCGAGCGCATCGCCGGCCGCGGCAGCGTGCAGCTGGTGAGCCCGCTGATCTCGGCGGAGTTCCTACGGCCGCGCTGCCCGATCGAGACGCGCGAGGCGCTCGGCCTGCCGAAGGACGGGCGGATGGTCGTCGTCTCCGGCGGCGGCTGGGGAGTGGGCGACATCTCGGGAGCCGTGCGCGAGTTCACCCACGTGAAGGAGGTGACGAGCATCGTCTGCCTCGCCGGACGCAACGACCAGCTCGCCGAGAAGCTCCGGGCTGACTTCGCCGGCGAAGACCGCGTCCACGTCTACGGGTTCACCGACCGGATGCCCGAGCTGCTCTCCGCGGCCGACGTGCTCGTGCACTCCACGGGTGGGGTCACGTGCCTGGAGGCGCGGGCGGCCGGGACGCCCGTCGTGTCCTACGGCCTGCCCGTCGGCCATGCCCGGCTGAACACGCGTGCGATGGCCGAGCTCGACCTGGTTCGCCTGGCGCGGGACACCGACGAGCTGCGCGAGCACGTGCGGGCGACGTTCACGGAGCCCCCCGACGCGGAAGCGCCGCCCGCCGCCGCGGAGCGCCACGGCACCGCCGCCGCGGAGGTCGTGCTGGGAGCCCCCTCGCGCGTGCGTCCCGTGCCGGTCTGGCGGCTGCGACTCGCCGCGTTCGCCACCCAGGCGGCCCTGCTGGTCGCGGTGGGCTCGTGGATGATGTCCACGGACGAGGTCACCGCGCTGGCGGCGAAGCTGCTCGACGTGCACCAGCTCGCCCACGTCAGAACGCACCAGCCGGACGTCGGCCTGATCGTCCACGCCCCCGGCTCCGTCGTCTCGACGCTCGCCGGCGAGCTCGCCGCGCGCGGGATCCACGTGTCGTTCACGGACAACGCGGGCGTGCCCTCCCGCGTGCGGGTCGGTCGCGTCGACGCCCTCGGCGACGAAATGCTGCCCGAAGTCCCTGCCTCGGCGCTGTTCCACTGGGTTCGCACGCGGGCGGTCCTACGCAAACAGGCCCGTGCGCTCGGTCTGCGCCACGGCTTCTACTACCTGCAGCCGCGCGGGGGCCTGTCGGTCGGACAGCTCGTACTCGCCCGTACCGCCGATGCGACGCCGGTGGCCGGCGCGCTGCGGCTGTCGGCGACGGGGGCCCTACCTCACCGCACGATGCGGGCCGGCGATGTGATCGTGGTCGAGCTCGGGGGCTCACCCCCCTCTCCCGCCGCGCTCGAGCGGATCGTCTCCTGGCTCGCCTCCGAGCGGCTCGGTGTCGAGCCGCTGGCCTCGCTGGTCCGCTCCGCGGTCACACCGAGCAGCAGGGGCGACCTCGCGAGCGCGGCCGCGCCGACGACGAGCAGCGAGATCGAGAGCACGAGCGGCACCCCCCCGAGGGGCGTCCCGCTGAAGCGCTCGCCGAGCAGCAGCGGGGCGAGCACGACCGGCACAACCGTCTGAGTCACGAACACGACCGGCGCGACGAGGATCGCCGGGCGCTCCTGCAGCGCGCTCATCTCGCTGAGCACGCCGACGCCGGAGGCCGCCGCGGTCGAGAGTCCCCATGCGGCCGCGACGAGCAGGCTGCCCCGGGAGAGGTCGTCGGAGGCGAGCTTCGTGGCCACGGCGCTCCAGCCGAACGCGAGGCCGGCTCCGATCATGGTGACGTTCGCGAAGGAGTGCCCGAGCGCTCGCAGCAGGTACGGCAGCAGGCTCGCGAGGCCGAGGCCGACGAGCACGAGCGTGATCAGGAGCTCCTCGGAGTTGTGGGCGGTGTTGCGGGGCGGCGAGCACAGCGCCGCCCCGATCATGCCGACCACGATCGCGCTGACGGCAACGTACTCGTAGCGGCCGGCCCGCTCGCCGAGCATGTGCTCGCCGACCAACAGCAGGGTCAGCAGGCCGCACGCGAGAGCCGGCTGGACGACGACGAGGGGAGCGAGCAGCAGCGCCACCACCTGCAGCGGCCAGCCGAGGATCGACAGGCCCGTGCCGAGCAGCCAGCGCGAGCGCTGTACGAGGCCCCGGAAGAGGGCCAACCGCAGATGCTCCTCCTGGGGCGCCTCTCTGGCGTCCATCGCCTGCAGGGCGATCCCTAGGCTGTAGCACGTCGAGGCGGCCACGGCGGCCGCTATTCCCAGGACCAGGTCAAGCATGTCCGCCCCCGATCATCGCACCCCGGGCCGCGCCTTCACGGGTGTGCTGGCGGCTGCGGGCGCGCTCGCGTACTCGCTGCCCGCCCTCGCCGGGGCGCTCCCGGCGCTGCGGGCGCCGCTCGGGATCGAAGACCGGACGGCGACGGGCGCGGGATTTGCGCTCACATTCGACGACGGACCCCACCGCGAGGGGACCCCCGCCGTGCTCGAGATCCTCGCCCGCGAAGGCGTGCAGGCGACGTTCTTCCTCGTCGGCGAGCAGATCGAGCGCAACCCGGGGCTCGCCGGCGAGATCGCAGCGGCCGGTCACCAGATCGGGCTGCACTGTCACCGCCACCGCAACCTGTTGCGCCTGACGCCCCGGCAGGTGCGCGAGGACATCGACCTTGCGCAGGAGCTGATCGAGGGCGCCACGGGCGTGTCCGTCGGCTTGTACCGGCCCCCCTACGGGATCCTCAACGCCGCCGCGCTCGCGACCGCACGCCGTCGCGCCTGGCGGACGCTGCTGTGGAGTCAATGGGGCCGGGACTGGGAGGCACGGGCGACGCCCGAGTCGATCGCGGCGCGGGTGACCGCCGATCCCACCCCCGGGGCGGTGCTGCTGCTGCACGACGCCGATGACTACTCCGCCCCGAACTCGTGGGCGCGGACGGCCGCCGCGCTGCCGGCGGTGATCGCCAGGTTCCGCGCCGCGGGGCTGGCCCCGACGCTTCCCTGAGCGCCGTCTGCGACGGCGGCCGCGCCGGGGGCGTGCGGCGCCCCTGCACGCCCCCGGCGCGGCCGCCGGGGCGGCTAACATCGACTGCTTGTCCACCGCCGTCTCCGTCGAGCAGCGCCCCGCCGGCGCCGGGGCCGTCCTCGTCCCAGGCCTGGGTGAGCTCACCCCGGCCCGCGCCGTGCCGCGTGCGAGGTGGTGGGTCGAGATCCTCACGATCGCTTGGCTGTGCTGGATCTACGATGCCATCACCAATCTCGCGCCGCTGCGCCTGCACGCCGCGCTCGCCCATGGCAGCGGCATCCTCAGCCTCGAGGGGGCGATCGGCCTCGATCCGGAGCGCAGCCTCGATCGCTGGATGGCTGCTCACCACGGGCTCGGGCTGGCGGTGTCGGACTACTACGACAACGCCCACTTCATCGTCACGCTCGGCCTGCTCGGCTTCCTGTGGTGGCGGCGGGCCGACATCTACCGGCCGCTTCGCAATGTCCTCGTCACGGTCAACCTGCTCGCCTTCCTCGTCTTCTGGCTGTTCCCGGTCGCGCCGCCGCGGATGCTGGGCGGCTTCGTCGACGTGGTCGCCTCCACCCACGCGATCGGGTCCTGGCACACCGGGGCGCTCGCCTCGCAGGCGAACCAGCTCGCGGCGATGCCCTCGCTGCACATCGCATGGGCGGGGTGGTGCGCCCTGGTCGTGTGGCGCCTCACCACGCGGGCGTGGGCGCGAGGGCTCGTGCTCGCCCACGTCCTCGTGACCGCCTTCGCGGTCCTCTCGACCGGCAACCACTACGTGCTCGATCTCCTCGCCGGGCTGCTCACGCTGGCGGCTTCGGTCGCCTTGGTGGCGGGGACGGAAGCGGCGGCCAGACGCCTCGCCGCAGCTCGCAGGCGCCCGCGCGCCGCGGCGGCCTGAGCGCGCGTCGGCGCCCGGCCGAGCAGGCTTCTGCGCGCGGGCCCGACGGGGGACCCCGTACCGCATGTCACAAAGTTGTTACGAAGTCCAAGACAGGATAGACTGGGCGCCGCCGCCGCAGATCGTTGAGGGACGTTTCTACGGCTCCGCCGCGAGAGCGCGGGGACTTTCTCGTCTGTAGGGTGGCCCTGCACATGCCTGACTTCGATGCCAACGAGGAGTACGCGCGCCTGCCCGGCCCGGGCCAGGACGGTCAGCCCGAGCCTGTCGAGGAGCGCCCGCCGATCGTGCGGCGGGTCCGTCAACACCTGGACGGCCACGCCTCCCGACGGCACTACGGCACACCCGCGCTCGTCGAGCGCCGCCGTGCTCACCGGCGCGCCTGCCCGGCGGCGGGCCGCGCAGAGCTCCCGGGGGCGCCGTCGCGCCGAAGCCGGCGCCTGTGGGCGACAAGCTGCCACGGCCGGCCCCCCGGATCCCAAAGCTGACGTGGTCTTCTTCCGCTACCTCGACGTGTGCCTGGTGCTCGCGACGGCCCCGTTCGTGCTGGCGGCCGGGATGCCGGCGCTCGGCTACGGCGTCGCCGCGGGCGCGTGGCTGCTGACCCGGGCGGGCGGCGCGTTCCTCACCGATCGGGCCACCCGGGCCTCCGACGCGAAGGTCAAAGCCGCCCTGCAGATGGCGGCGATGATGGGCCGCATCTGGATCGTCGCGCTCGCCGTGATCGTGGCGCGCTACGCGGGCGGCAAGGACGACGGCGTGATGGCCGCGGCGCTGATGCTGGCGGCGTTCACCGTGTACTTCGCGATCTCCTTCGTCACCCGGCCAGGCGTGTCGGGCGGCAAGGGCCAGGCGCAGCGGAGGCCGCGCACGTCATGAACGCCAACGAGGGCGGCGGGGTCGTCGCCGAGCCCGTCGCCCAGCCTCCCGCCACAGGCGAGGACCCCCCTCACAGGCGCAGCCTGAAAACAACGCTGCTCGCGCTGCTGGCCGTCTGGATCGGCGGCATCGTCGTGCTCGCCGCCGTCTACGGCGTCAAGGGCCACCGCAACAAAGTCTACGAACCCCAGAACGAGTTCAAACTCGACAACTGGGTCAACCTGGGGGTCTTCTCGATCAACAAGGCCGTCCTTTACCTGTTCCTCGCCGGCGCGCTCACGTGCGTGACGATGATCTACATCGCGAGACGCATGCACACGCGCCCGAACAAGGTGCAGGCAGCGGTCGAGCTGCTGTTCCACCTGATGCGCGACAACATCACGGGCAGCGCGATGGACGAGCGCATGGCCGCAAAGTGGTTCCCGTTCATCGGCACGCTGTTCCTGTTCATCTTCTTCTCCAACCTGATCGGCTACATCCCGCTGCCGACCAACACCGAGCACGAGATCACCGTCTTCGGCACGCAGATACCCTCGTTCTCCCTCTACGCCGCGACGGCGAACATCTCGATCCCGCTCGTGCTGGCGCTCGTCGTGTTCTTCTCCTACACGATCGAAGGCATCCGCGCCAAGGGGCCGATCGGCTACCTGAAGGGCCTGATACCCGGAGGCGTGAAAGGCGGCATGGCCGTCGCGATCTTCTTCCTCGAGGTGCTCTCCAACCTGATGCGGATCCTCTCGCTCACGATCCGTCTGTTCGCCAACATCCTCGCCGGCCACCTGATCATCCTGTTCATGGCCGGGGCGCTCGCCGTGATCCTGGGCATCTCCGCCCTCGGCTGGTTCACGATCCCGTTCGGGATCCTGCTGTTCGCCTTCGAGGTCGGCCTGGTGGCGGGTCTGCAGGCGTTCATCTTTGCCACCCTCACCGCTATCTACCTCGGCGGCGCGGTCGCCGAAGACCACTAAAGGAGCAAAGCGACGTGCACATAGCCCTCATCACCCTCTTTGCCGTGGCCGAAGAAACGGCCAAAGCCGGCAAGTCGATCGGCCTCGGTGTCGGAGGCGGACTCGGTGCCGTGGGCGCCGGCGTCGGCATCGGCATCATCTTCGGCAAGGCGATCGAAGCGATCACGCGCCAGCCCGAGATGCGCGACGAGATCACCCAGCTGCAGTGGCTCGGGTTCGCCCTCACGGAGGCGTGCTTCTTCTACGGGCTCGTGGCCGGCCTGCTGGCCGCGTTCATCGTCTAGGCCATGCTCCGGGAACCTCTCAACGTGCTCGCCTCGAGCGGCAGCTTCCTGATCAAGCCGGGCATCGGCTTGATGGTGTGGACGCTGCTCGTGTTCGGCGCGACGATGGTGCTGCTCGCGAAGCTCGCCTTCCCCCGCATCAGCGAAGCGCTCGAACGTCGCCAGCGCGCGATCGAAGAATCGATCGACACGGCCGAGCGCACTCGCGCGGAAGCGGACCAGATGTTGACCGAATACCGCGAGCGCCTGAGCGAGGCGAGGAAGCAGGCCGAAGAGATCGTCCAGCGGGCCCGCCAGGCGGCCGAGACGCACGAGCGCGAGTCCAAGGAGCGCGGGCAAGAGGTGCTCGCCGAGGCCTCCAGGCGCGCCGAGCGCGAAATCGAGGCCGCGACCAGCCGTGCGCTCGACGACATCCGCCGCGAGGTCGCCGACCTGACGGTCCTGGCGACCGAGAAGGTAACCCGCAAGACCCTCACCGAGGCCGACCAGAAGCGCCTCGTGGAGGAGGCCCTGGGCGACCTCGACTTCTCCGTCATCTCGGCCGGCGCCTCGAACAACTGATGGAGGAGCTCGCCCAGGTCTACGCCCGCGCGCTGTTCGAGGTCGCCCGCGAGCAGCACAAGCTGGACCTGCTGCGCGAGCAGCTCGGCCAGTTCGCAGACGCCCTCGACGCCAACCGCCAGCTGGCCCTGTTCTTCTTCTCGCCGTACTTCTCCACGGCGGAGAAGCGGGCCGGGCTCGACGGCGCCCTCGAGGGCGCCGACCCGGCGCTGCTGAACTTCCTCGGCCTGCTGATCGAGAACCACCGCATGCCGGTGATCTTCCGAATCCGCCACGACTACGAGCAGCTGTGGGAGGAGGAGAACCGCCTGCTCGCCGTCGAGATCACGAGCGCGGTCGAGCTCGACCCGGCGACGACCGAGAGCCTCGGCAGGACGATCGGCGAGCGGGCCGGGCGTCGCGTGATGCTCGCCGCCAGGGTCGACCCGGACATCATCGGCGGGATCGTCCTGAGGGTGGGTAACTCGATCCTCGACGCCTCAATTCGCAATCGATTGGAGCAGCTGCGCAGGCAGGTTGCCCAAGGAGCCACCTAGACGACATGCAGATCAACCCCGACGAGATAACCAGCATCCTCAAGAGCCGCATCGAGGGCCTCGACAGCGGCCAGGCGGAGCTGACGGAGGTCGGCACGGTCCTGTCCGTGGCGGACGGCATCGCCCGCGTCCACGGCCTGGAGAACTGCATGTCCTTCGAGATGCTCGACCTGCCCCACGGCGTCACCGGCCTGGCGCTCAACCTCGAGGCCGACAACGTCGGCGCGGTGCTGTTCG
This sequence comes from uncultured Solirubrobacteraceae bacterium, assembly GCA_963743505.1. Classification (GTDB taxonomy): domain Bacteria; phylum Actinomycetota; class Thermoleophilia; order Solirubrobacterales; family Solirubrobacteraceae; genus Palsa-744. The sequence goes on from CAVUPZ010000006.1 coordinate 1,054,991, forward strand.
GCGAGTGGGAACAGGTGTCCGAGGGCGACACCGTCAAGCGCACCGGCCGCCTGCTCGACATCCCCGTCGGCGAGCAGCTGCTCGGGCGCATCGTCGACCCGCTCGGACGACCGCTCGACGGCAAGGGGCCCCTGCACACGACCGAGACCCGCCCGGCGGAGTTCAAGGCCCCGGGCGTCGTCCAACGCCAGCCGGTCAAGGAACCGATGCAGATCGGCTTGAAGGCGATCGACGCGATGATCCCGATCGGCCGCGGCCAGCGCGAGTTGATCATCGGCGACCGCCAGACAGGCAAGACGGCGATCGCGATCGACGCGATCATCAACAACCGCGAGACGGGCGTCGTGTCGGTCTACGTGGCGATCGGACAGCGCATGTCGACCGTCGTCGCGCTCGCGCAGACGCTCGAGGAGTATGGCGCGCTCGAGAACACGATCATCGTCGCGGCCGCCGCCGACGAGGCCGCGCCGATCAAGTTCATGGCCCCGTACGCGGGGTGCGCGATGGGCGAGTTCTTCCTCTACAACGGCCGCCACGCGCTCTGCGTCTACGACGACCTCACCAAGCACGCCTACGCCTACCGGCAGATGTCGCTGCTGCTGCGCCGCCCGCCGGGCCGCGAGGCCTATCCGGGCGACGTCTTCTACCTGCACTCGCGGCTGCTGGAGCGCGCCGTCAAGCTCAACGACGAGCTCGGCGGAGGCTCGCTGACGGCGCTGCCGGTGATCGAGACGCAGGCCGGGGACGTGTCGGCCTACATCCCCACGAACGTGATCTCGATCACCGACGGGCAGATCTTCCTGGAGTCGAAACTGTTCAACTCCGGCGTCCGGCCGGCGATCAACGTCGGCATCTCCGTCTCCCGCGTGGGCGGCAACGCGCAGATCGGCCCGATGAAGAAAGTCGCCGGGCGGATCAAGCTCGAGCTCTCCCAGTACCGGGACCTGGAAGCGTTCGCCCAGTTCGGCTCGGATCTCGACGCCGACACCCAGCGCACGCTCGCCCGCGGCGAGCGGCTCGTGATGACCCTCAACCAGGGCGAGCGGGAACCGCTCGCCGTCGAGGACCAGGTGATCCAGATCTACGCCGCGACGAACGGGTTCCTCGACCGACTCCGCGTCGAGCGGGTGTCGGAGTTCCTGCAGGAGCTGATCGAACGCTTCCACTCCCAGCACTCCGAGCTGCGCGCCAGGATCGCCGGTGGCGACTGGTCGGAGGAGACACAGAACGCGGTCCGCGAGGCGCTCACCGCGTTCGCGGAGGACTTCGGCTACGACCTCGACGAGGAGGGCGAGCCGCTCGAGGAGGGGGTGAAGGCGGCCTGATCCGGCCTGCCGCGACACCATGGCCAGCCAGCGCGACGTCAAGAACCGGATCTCCTCCGTGCGCAACATCCAGAAGATCACGCGCGCGATGGAGATGGTGGCGGCCGCGCGGCTGCGCCGGGCCGAACAGCGGATCGACGCGCTGCGCCCCTATGCGGACGCGATCCGGCGGATGACCCGCGAGGCCGCCCTGGCCGCTGGCGCCGAGGCCGGCCGGCTGCCCGTGATGCAGGACCACGAGAACACCACCGATGTGGGGCTGCTGCTCGTGACCGGCGACCGCGGTCTCGCCGGGGCCTTCAACTCGCAGGTGATCAGGGCGGGCGTGCGCCGCGCGGCCCAGCTCGGCGAAGAGCAGCTGCAGAGCACGTGGTATGCCACCGGCAGGCGTGGAACCTCCTCGATCGCGTTTCGCGGCTACGAGCTCGCAGGCAGCTACACGGGCTTCTCCGACCGGCCTTCCTACGCCGACGCGCGCTCCGTCGCCGACGACCTCGTCACCGCCTATGTCGACGGCCGGCTCGACCGTGTCGAGCTGATCTACAACTCATACGTCTCGCCGCTGACGCAGCTGGTCACGCGGGAGACGCTGCTGCCGATCTCCCACGCCACGATCACCGGCGAGGACGAGGCGGTTGAGCAGGACCGCGAGGACGGGGGGCCCCGGCCGCTCGTCAACTACGAGCCCGGACCCGAGGAGATCCTCAGGCGGCTCGTCCCGGATTACATCGAGGTGTCGATCTACCGCGCCCTCGTCGAGTCCGCCGCCGGCTTCTTCGGTGCGCAGATGACCGCGATGCGCAACGCGTCGGAGAACGCGGGAGAACTGATCGACACGTATACGCTGCAGATGAATCGCGCCCGCCAGGCCGAGATCACGCAGGAGATCATGGAGGTCGTCGCCGGCGCCGAGGGGCTGAGCTGAGCGCACCCCGCAGAAGCCGCCCCGCCACCGACGACCCCCTAAGCAAAGAGGAGACCACACAGATGGACGCCACCACCACAGAGCCCACCGGCTCCGCCACGGCCTCGCCCGACGGCGCTGCCGGCTCACGCAACGTCGGACGGATCGAGGAGATCCAGGGCGTTGTGATCGAGGCCGTGTTCCCGGACCGGCTGCCCGAGATCTACCACGCGATCACGATCGAGCGGACCGCGTCCAACGAGGAGGAGGAGGCCCCCGGCATCAGCTCGAGCTCCGGCGGCAACCTGCTCGTCTGCGAGGTCCAGCAGCACCTCGGCGACGACCGCGTCCGGGCGGTCGCGATGGACACGACCGACGGCCTCGCCCGCGGGGTCGAGGTGCTCGACACCGGCGGGCCGATCTCGGTGCCGGTCGGCGAGGCCACGCTCGGTCGCATCTTCAACCTGCTCGGCGAAACGATCGACGAGGGCCCGCCCCTGCCCGAGGGGCTCGAACGCCGCGGCATCCACCAGGATGCCCCGTCGGTCGAGGAACTGACGCCGACGACGGAGATGTTCGAGACGGGGATCAAGGTGATCGACCTGCTCGCCCCCTACGCCAAGGGCGGCAAGGTCGGCCTGTTCGGCGGCGCGGGCGTCGGCAAGACCGTCCTGATCCAGGAGCTGATCCACAACCTCGCCAAGGAGCACGGTGGGCTGTCTGCCTTCTGCGGCGTCGGCGAGCGTTCCCGTGAGGGCAACGACCTCTGGCTGGAGATGAAGGAGTCCGGCGTGCTCGAGAAGACGATGCTCGTGTTCGGGCAGATGAACGAGCCGCCCGGGGCGCGCATGCGGGTCGCCCTGTCCGGCTTGACGATGGCCGAATACTTCCGCGACCAGGGCCAGGACGTGCTGCTGTTCATCGACAACATCTTCCGCTTCGTCCAAGCCGGCTCCGAGGTCTCGGCGCTGCTCGGGCGGATGCCCTCGCAGGTCGGCTACCAGCCGACGCTGGAGACGGAGATGGGTCAGCTGCAGGAGCGGATCACGTCCACGAAGCGCGGGTCGGTCACCTCGATCCAGGCGATCTACGTGCCGGCCGACGACTACACCGACCCGGCGCCCGCGTCCGTGTTCGCCCACCTCAACGCGACGACGGCGCTGTCCCGGGCGATCTCCGAAAAAGGCATCTACCCGGCGGTCGACCCGCTCGACTCGACCTCGACGATCCTCAAGGCGGACATCCTCGGCGACGAGCACTTCCGCGTCGCCAACCGGGTCAAGGAGATCCTCCAGCGCTACAAGGAGCTGCAGGACATCATCGCGATCCTCGGCATCGACGAGCTCTCCGACGAGGACAAGCTCACCGTCCAGCGCGCCCGCAGGATCGAGCGCTTCCTCTCCCAGCCCTTCTTCGTCGCCGAAGAATTCACCGGCACGCCTGGCGCGTACGTGAAAATCGAGGAGACGATCAGGGGCTTCGACGAGATCATCGAGGGCAAGCACGACGAGCTCCCCGAGAGCGCCTTCTTCCTGAAGGGCACGATCGACGAGGTCGTCGAGGCGGCCCGGAAATAGGCGATGGCACGGACAAGGTTCCAGGCCGAGGTGCTCACCCCGGAGGGTGAGGTGTTCGCCGAGCAGGTCGAGATGCTCTCGACTCGGACGGTCGTGGGTTCGATCGGCATCCTCGCCGGGCACGAGCCCGTGCTGGCGATGCTCGAACCGACCGAGCTGAGGCTGTATCGCTCCGATGCCGAGATCGTCCGCTTCGCCCAGGCCGAGGGCTACCTGCAGTTCTCCGAGGATCGCGCGCTCGTGCTGGTGGAGGAGGCGATCGCGCCCGGGGACCTCGACCGTTCGACGTTCGAGCAGAAGCTCGGCGAAGCCCGCTCGGCGGCGGGGCGGGCCGAGCCGGGCAGCGAGGAACAGGCGCGGGCGGAGCGCGACATCCGTCGCTACGAGGCGTTCCTCTCGGTTGCGCCCTAGCCGCCCCTGCCGTCAGCGGCTACCCTTCGCCGCCCGATGAGCGACTCCCGCCAACCAATCGGTGTGATCGGCACCGGCTATGTCGGCCTGGTGACCGCGGCCGGCTTTGCCGAGCTCGGCAGCGAGGTGTGGTGCGTCGACATCGACGCCGAGAAGATCGCCCGGCTGCGACGCGGCGAGGTTCCGATCTACGAGCCCGGCCTCGAGGAGCTGCTCGCCCGCAACAGCGAGCGGATGCACTTCTCGACCGACATCGCCGACGCGCTCGCGAACGCCCGCCTGCTGTTCGTCGCGGTGGGCACCCCGCCGACCTACTCCGGGGACGCTGACCTGTCGGCCGTGCACGCGGTCGCCGACGCGATCCCGGCCTCCCGAGAGCACGCCCTGATCATGAAGTCGACCGTTCCCTGCGGCACGGGAGCGTCGCTGCGACGGGTCTTCGACGAGCAGGACAAGGGTGGCCTCGCGTACGTGTCATGCCCCGAGTTCCTCAAGGAGGGCACGGCGGTGAAGGACTTCCTGCACCCCGACCGGGTCGTGATCGGCGACGGCGGCGGCTGGGCCGGCGACGCCGTCGTGGAGCTCTACGCGCCGCTCGGCGCTCCGCTCGTGCGGACGGACATCGCAAGCGCCGAGATGGTCAAGCTCGCCTCGAACGCCTTCCTGGCCACGAAGATCTCCTTCATCAACGAGATCGCCAACGTCTGCGAGCCGACCGGCGCCGACGTCGTCGAGGTCGCACGGGGGATGGGCCTGGACGACCGCATCGGCAGCAAGTTCCTGCAGGCGGGTATCGGCTACGGCGGCAGCTGCTTCCCCAAGGACGTCGACGCGCTCAAGCAGCTCGCCGGCAACTCCGGCTACCACTTCCAGTTGCTGACGGCGGTGATCGAGGTCAACGAGCTCCAGAAGCGGCGCGTGATCGGCAAGCTGCACAAGCACCTCGGCGGCCTCGTCGGCAAGCGGATCGCGCTGCTCGGGCTCGCGTTCAAGCCCAACACCGACGACATGCGCGAGGCCTCCTCGCTCGTGCTCTCGGCGCGCCTGCACGCCGACGGCGCCGACGTGACGGCGTACGACCCCGTCGCCGAGGAGCAGGCCCGCAAGCTCGTCACCGGCATCGCCTTCGCCGATTCCGCCCTCGAGGCGCTGCGCGACGCCGACGCCGCCGTCCTCGTGACGGAGTGGCAGGAGCTGCTCGAGCTGGACTGGGGGGCCGTGGCGGCGGCGATGCGGGGAACCCTCGTGATCGACGGGCGCAACGCGCTCGACCCGCAGCTCGTGCGCGAGTCGGGCCTCCTCTACGAGGGGATCGGCCGGCGATGAAGCCGCCCGGGGGGGAGGCCCCCCCGGTGGACGCGGCGGCGCCGGCGGGGGGCGGGCCACGGGTGCCGTGGCGTGCCGGCGGTGCGGGAGCCGGGGTGCGATGCAGGCGGTGATTCTCGTGGGCGGTCAGGGCACCCGCCTGCGCCCGCTCACCTCGACGGTGCCGAAGCCGGTCGTGACGCTCGTCGACCGGCCCTTCATCGCGTTCATGCTCGAGTGGCTGCTCCGGACACGGGGTGGAGGACGTGATCATGTCGTGCGGGTTCCTCGCCGACAGCGTCCGCGCCGTCCTCGGCGACGGCTCGGCCGCCGGCGTGCGGCTGCGCTTCGTCGAGGAGCCCGAGCCCCGGGGCACCGCCGGCGCGGTGAAGCTCGCGGAGCCGATGCTCGAGGAGCGCTTCCTGATGCTCAACGGCGACGTCCTCACCGACATCGACCTGAGCGCCCAGATCGCCCAGCACGAGGCGACCGGCGCGATCGCGCGACGCTCGCGCTCGTGCCGGTCCCCGACCCGACCGCCTACGGGCTCGTGCTGCTCGAGGAGGACGGCGCCGTGAGCGAGTTCATCGAGAAGCCCGAGCCCCGAGCAGGTCGAAACCAACCTGATCAGCGCCGGCGCCTACGTGCTCGAGCGCGAGGTGCTCGAGCTGGTGGCGCCCGACCGCAACGTCTCGATCGAGCGCGAGGTTTGGCCGCGGCTGGTCGGCAACGGCCTCTACGGCTACGCGTCCGAGAGCTACTGGCTCGACATCGGCACGCCCGCCCGCTACCTGCAGGGGACCTTCGACATCATCGAGGGCAACGTCGCCACGCCGGTGCGCGAGCGCCTCGGCGGCGGCTGGCTGGCGGTCGACGGACGACGCCCAGGTCCAGGGCAGGGTGATCCCGCCGGCGCTGATCGAGCGCGGCGTCCACGTGGGCGCCGGGCGCCCACGTCGGCAGCCTCGTCGTGCTCGGCGAGGACGTCGTCGTCGGCGCCGGCAGCACCGTCGAGCGTGCCGTGGTACTCGCGGGGGCCCGCGATCGGCGCCGGCTGCGAGCTGCGCGACTGCATCGTCGCCGCCGGCTGCAGCGTCGGCGACGGCACCCGCATCACCGGTGGAGCCGTGATCGGCGAGGGCGTCCGGATCGGGGCGGGCAACGTGATCACCCGCGGGGCGCGTATCTTCCCTGGTGTCGAACTGCCCGACGGCGCGATCGAGTTCTAGCGACGCGCCCCGAACCGGCACGCCGAAGTACCTCACGAGAGATGGCCAGTCACCACACCCCAACGCCGACAGGAGGCGAGCAGATGAGCGAAGGCGGACGTCACCGCCATGAGCACCGCCGAGGAGCTCACGCGCGACGACGATCGCCGCAGATCGACTCCTCCGACCAGCTCGGCGACGTGCTCGCCCTGCCCGAGCACCTGCGCGACGCGGTGTGGCGGGTGGAGTCGGCGATCATGCAGGACTGGGACACCCCCGCCGGCCTCGTCGTGGCCGGCATGGGCGGCTCGGCGATCGGCGGGCGCGCTGGCCCGCGCCGCGCTCGGCGACCACGCCTCGCGCCCGATCTTCGTCACCCGCGCCTACGGGCTGCCGACCTGGACGACGCCCGACACGATGGTGCTGCTGCGCGAGCTACTCCGGCGACACCGAGGAGACGCTCGCCTGCTACGAGTCGGCCGGCGCGCTCGGCGCCAAGCGCACGGTCGTCACCACCGGGGGGCGGCTGGCGGAGATGGCCCGCGCCGACGGCGTTCCCGTGATCCCGCTGCCCGGCGGCTTTCAGCCGCGCGCGGCGGTCGCCTACATGACCGTCGCCGCGCTCGAGGTCGCCGCGCTGTGCGGCGCCGGCCCGCGGCTGACCTCGGAGATCGACGTCGCCGCCTCCCACACCGAGCAGCTCGTCGCCGAGTGGGGCCCGGACGCGCCCGAGGACTCGCTGGCCAAGGAGGCTCGCCCGCGGCCTGCACGGGACGATCCCGGTGATCGCCGGCGCCGGGCTGACCAGCCCGATCGCCTACCGCTGGAAGACGCAGATCAACGAGAACGCCAAGCAGCCGGCGTTCTGGAGCGAACTGCCCGAGCTCGACCACAACGAGATCGTCGGCTGGGAGGGCGCGCAGCGAAGTCGGCCGCTTCTCGGCCGTGTTCCTCGACGACTCCGACGCCCACCCCCGGGTGAAGGAGCGGATGGACCTGACCGAGCGGCTGATCGCCGACAACGCCGCCGCGAGCTTCCGCGTGGAGACGCGCGGGCAGAACGGCGATCGAGCGGGTGATCTCGCTCGTGCTGCTCGGCGACCTCGTCTCGATCTACCTCGCCGCCCTGCGCGGCGTCGACCCCGGGCCGGTGCCGGTCCTCGACGAGCTCAAGCAGGCGCTCGCCGACTCCTGAGAGGCAGCCGCGTGGGCGTCGGCGCAGGACCCGGCGCGAGGGCGCAGGCGACGGAGCGCCTGCGCCCCTGTGCTACCTTGCCAGGCGGCCGAGGAGCGCTGCGACGGGCACGATCCGCCACGCTCGGCCGCCCACTCTGCAGCAAGGGCGCTCACCTGACCGGACAGGAGGCTCCGTCATGTCAGCAATGACCCCCACCGCCGTCGACCACCGACTTCAAGGTCGCCGACCTGTCGCTCGCCGAGTTCGGCCGCAAGGAGATCACGCTCGCCGAGCACGAGATGCCCGGCCTGATGGCGATCCGGCGCGAGTACGCCGACGCCCAGCCGCTGCAGGGCGCCCGCATCACCGGCTCGCTGCACATGACGATCCAGACGGCCGTGCTGATCGAGACGCTGACCGCGCTCGGCGCCGAGGTGCGCTGGTGCAGCTGCAACATCTTCTCCACCCAGGACCACGCCGCCGCGGCCGTCGCCGTCGGCCCGGACGGCACGCCCGAGGACCCCCGCGGGGTGCCCGTGTTCGCCTGGAAGGGCGAGACGCTCGAGGAGTACTGGTGGTGCACCGAGCAGGCGCTGCGCTGGCCCGACGGTGACCGGCCGACGCCGGCCCGAACATGATCCTCGACGACGGCGGCGACGCCACGCTGCTCGTGCACAAGGGCACCGAGTACGAGCGCGCCGGCGCCGTGCCCGATCCCGGCGAGCGGCCGACTCCGAGGAGTTCGCGGTGATCCTCGTCGCTGCTGACGGCGCTCGCTCGAGCGAGGACCCGCAGCGCTGGACGCGCATCGGCGAAGGCATCAAAGGCGTCACCGAGGAGACGACCACCGGCGTGCACCGGCTCTACCAGATGGTCGAGACGCGGCGAGCTGCTGTTCCCCGCGATCAACGTCAACGACTCGGTCACGAAGTCGAAGTTCGACAACCTCTACGGCTGCCGCCACTCGCTCGATCGACGGCATCAACCGCGCCACCGACGTGATGATCGGCGGCAAGGTCGCCGTCGTCTGCGGCTTCGGCGACGTCGGCAAGGGCTGCGCCGAGTCGCTGCGCGGCCAGGGCGCCCGCGTGGTGGTCACCGAGATCGACCCGATCTGCGCGCTGCAGGCGGCGATGCAGGGCTACGAGGTCAGCACGCTCGACGAAGTCGATCGAGAGCGCCGACATCTTCATCACCGCGACCGGCAACAAGGACATCATCACGGCCGCGCACATGGCGCGCATGAAGCACCAGGCGATCGTCGGCAACATCGGCCACTTCGACAACGAGATCGACATCGCCGGCCTGGCCGCGCGTCGCGGGCATCGAGCGCGTGAACATCAAGCCGCAGGTCGACAAGTGGGTCTTCCCCGACGGCCACGCGATCATCATGCTCTCCGAGGGGCGGCTGCTGAACCTCGGCAACGCCACCGGCCACCCGAGCTTCGTGATGAGCAACTCGTTCTCCAACCAGACGATCGCCCAGATCGAGCTGTTCACCAAGAACGACGAGTACGAGAAGCGGGTCTACGTGCTGCCCAAGCACCTCGACGAGAAGGTCGCCCGGCTGCACCTCGACGCGCTCGGCGTGAAGCTCACGCGGCTCACCGACGAGCAGGCCGCCTACATCGGCGTGCCCGTCGACGGTCCGTACAAGCCCGACCACTACCGCTACTGAGGCCGGCAGCGACCCGATGAGAGCGATGGTCCTGGCGGCGGGGCTCGGCACCCGCCTGCGCCCGCTGACGTACGAGATCACCAAGCCGATGGTGCCGGTGCTCGACCGGCCGGTGATGGAGCACATCCTCGACCTGCTCGACCGCCACGGCTTCGAGGAGGTGATCGCCAACCTGCACTACTTCCCGGACTCGATCCGCGAGTACTTCGGCGATCGGCTCGCCTACCGCTACGAGCCGGAGCTGCTCGGCACGGCCGGCGGCGTGCGGGCGTGCGCGGACTTCTTCGGCGACGAGCCGTTCCTGGTGATCTCCGGCGACGCGCTCACGGACATCGACCTCGGAGCGCTCGCCGAGCGCCACCGCGACAGCGGCGGCGATCGCCACGCTGGCCGTCAAGAAGGTCGCCGACACGCGCGAGTACGGGGTCGTGCTGCACGACCGCGAGGGGCGCATCACCGGCTTCCAGGAGAAGCCGGCGCCCGAGGAGGCGCTGTCGGACCTCGGCAACTGCGGCATCTACGTGTTCGACCCGCGGATCTTCGACTACTTCCCCGAGCGGCCGTTCGTCGACTGGGCCCAGGACGTGTTCCCGGTGCTGCTCGACAACGACGTCCCCTTCCACATCCACGAGGTGCGCGAGTACTGGAACGACGTCGGCTCGCTGGCCGAGCTGCGCCAGGGCACGTTCGACGCGCTGCGCGGGCGAGCTGCGCCTGGAGATCGAGGGCGAGGAGGTGCGCGCCGGGCGTGATCGTCGCCGGCGGCGCGCACGCGCCTGCCCGAGGACACTCGAGATCGACGGGCCGGCATGGATCGGCCGCGACGTGCAGATCGGCGCCGGGCGTGCGGCTGATGGGGCCGATCGTGCTCGGCGACGGCGCGCGGATCGGCGACGGGGCGCAGCTGCGCGAGAGCATCGTCTTCCCCGGCACCGAGCGTCGCCGCCGGCGCGATCCTGATCGGCGCGATCGCCGGCCACGGCGGGCATCCTGCGAGAGCCTGCGCCGCGCGAGCTAGCCGAGCGCGCTCACGCCGTCAGGCGAGTTCGTAGCGCTCGCGGCGCTGCTGCGCGCGCTCGGACTCGCGAGCGCGCGCATGAACAGCACGACCAGCGCGATGCCCATCACCAGCGACTGCTCCACGGCCATGATCAGGCCGGCGATCGACTGGTCGTCGTCGCCGAGATCCCCCACACGCGGGCGTGGTGGGCGTAGTAGGGGTACAGCGCGGCGGGGGCGAACGCGAGGCCCATGCCGAGCGCGCCCACGAACAGCTTGGTCGAGCGCCATGTAGACGACCGGGCCCATGCCCGTCCAGGCGCATGCGGGCGCGGATCGGCGAGAGCAGGTGCCACCAGTACAGCGAGCCGACGAGCAGGAAGCTGAGGTGCTCGAGCACGTGCACGCCTGGGTGGCGCACGCGCCAGGTCGTAGGCGGCGGGGATGTGCCAGGCCCAGATCACGCCGACGTAGAGGAACACCGCGAACGGCAGGGTGGGCGAGCGGGCCGGCGCGGCGCTCGAGCTCGCGGACCGCGCGCGTGACGGGCCGCAGGATCACCTTCGTGAAGCCGAGGATCGCGAGGATCGGGACGATGTCGAGCAGCAGCATGTGCTGGACCATGTGCATGAAGAACAGCTGGTCGGCGAGCGCAGTCCAGCGGGCGAGATCGAGCGCGACCAGCGCGACCAGCACGGCGCCCAGCGAAGCAGCACAGCCGCCAGACCGGCGCCTCGGCGGCCGGCCGCGGCGAGCTGCCCTGGCGCACCTGCCAGCCAGCGCCGCACGTAGAGCGCCGCCGACGAGCCGCGGCGCCGATCAGCACGCCGGGTTGAGCGACCAGGACAGGTTCGGGCTCATCCGCCGCGATTGTCCCACGCGTGCCAGCGAGCTCCCTCGATCACGCCGGAGTGTCCCGACGATCATCGGTCAGCCCCATTTACATCCGCCGCACACCGGCGTAGCATCCTGTGACAGCCAGAAAGGCCGACCGAAGGGAGCCTACGATGCAAATCGACATCAAGGGTCGCAACGTCCCGGTCACCGACGAGCTCCGCGCGCACGCCGAGCGCCGTCTGGGCAAGGTCGCGCGGCAGGTCTCGGACCTGGCCCGCCTGGAGATCGAGATCTTCAAGGAGCCGAACCCGCGCGTGGCCGACTGCCAGGTGGCCGAGGGGACGCTGTACCTGAAGGGCGTGACGCTGCGCGCGCGCGACGCCTCGCCGGAGATGCTCCACTCGCTGAACCTGATGGTCGACGAGCTCGCCCGCCAGGTCAAGCGCCACCGCGACAAACTGCGCCACCGCCGCGAGGCCCACGCCGCCGCCAGGCGCAGCGGGCGCGATCGGCCAGCCGCCAGCCTGCTCGCGCCGTCGCCGAGAGCGCCGCGCCCGCGGACCGCGTCCGCGAGCGCGGCAACGGCCGGGCCCGCCGCCGTAGCGCCTGCGCCCGCGGCGCCGGCCGTCGGGCCGCTGCGCCGGGGCACGGCGGGAGCTATCCTTGGCGCATGCCCTCCCTGCTCGATCGCGCGCTCAACGTCGGCGAGGCGAAGAAGTTCAAGACTACCAGAAGCGCGTGGCGCTGATCGGCGCGTTCGAGGCCGAGCTCGAACACGACAGCGACGCCGAGCTGCGCGAGCGGATGGACGAGCTGCGCGAGCGCGCCGCGCGACGGCGAGAGCGCTCGACGCGCTGCTGCCCGAGTGCTTCGCGATCGTGCGCGAGACCGGCAAGCGCACGATGGGGATGCGCCACTTCGACGTGCAGCTGATCGGCGCCATGGCCCTGCACGACGGGCCAGATCGCCGAGATGAAGACCGGCGAGGGCAAGACGCTGACCGCGACGCTCGCCGTGGTGCTGAACTCGCTGGCGGTGCGCGAGCGCGACGCCGACGATCCCGAGCAGGTGCCCGAGCGCAAGGGCGTCCACCTCGTCACCGTCAACGACTACCTCGCCCGCCGCGACGCCGAATGGATGAGCCCGATCTACGACGCCCTCGGCGTGTCCGTGGGGGTGCTGCAGAACATGCAGCCCTACGAGGAGAAGCAGCGCGCCTACGCCTGCGACGTCGTCTACGGGACCAACTCCGAGTTCGGCTTCGACTACCTGCGCGACAACATGGCCAAGGACCTCACCGAAAAGGTCCAGCGCGGCCACTGCGTTCGCGATCGTGGACGAGGTCGACAACATCCTGATCGACGAGGCGCGCACGCCGCTGATCATCTCCGGCGCCCCCGAACAGGCGGCCGACCTGTACGTCAAGTTCGCCCGCCTCGCCCCGCAGATGGTCGTCGGCAAGACGCCCGAAGGCATGGACCCGCGCATGAAGAAGCAGTTCCTCGCCGACTTCGACTACGAGATCGACGAGAAGCACAAGACGGTCTCGATCACCGAGCAGGGCGTGGCCAAGGCCGAGCGCTTCCTCGGCATCGACCACCTCTACCGGGCCGAGAACGGCCACCTCGTCAACCACCTGATCCAGTCGCTGCGCGCCGAGGCGCTCTACAAGCGCGACGTCGACTACGCGGTGATCGACGGCGAGGTGCAAGATCATCGACGAGTTCACCGGGCGCATCCTCGAGGGGCGGCGCTGGTCGGAGGGGCTGCACCAGGCGGTCGAGGCCAAGGAGCGGCGTGCCGATCCAGGAGGAGAACCAGACGCTCGCCACGATCACCTACCAGAACTACTTCCGCCTCTACGACAAGCTCGCCGGCATGACCGGCACGGCGCTGACCGAGGCGACCGAGTTCATGAAGATCTACGAGCTGCCCGTCGTGCAGATCCCGACCAACATGGACGATGGTCCGCGACGACCGCAACGATCAGGTCTACAAGACCAAGGAGGGCAAGTGGAGCGCGGTCGCCAAAGAGATCGCGGCGCGCCACGAGAACGGCCAGCCGGTGCTGGTGGGGACGATCTCGGTCGAGGTCTCCGAGCTGCTCGTCCGAGCGGCTGACCAAGCGCGGGATCGAGCACACCGTCCTGAACGCCAAGCCCGAGCACGCCGCCCGCGAGGCCGAGATCGTCGCCGAGGCGGGCCAGCCGGGCGCCGTCACGATCGCCACGAACATGGCCGGCCGCGGCGTCGACATCAAGCTCGGCGGCAACCCCGAGCACCTCGCCCGCCAGCAGCTCGCCCGCGAAGGAGTCGACGCCGACGCAGAGCCCGAGCAGCACGAGCGCCGCCTGCAGCGAGCTGCTGCCGGAGCTCGAAGCGCGAAGGTGCAGGACAACCGCGAGCAGGTGATGGCCGCCGGCGGGCTGTTCATCTGCGGCACCGAGCGCCACGAGTCACGGCGCATCGACAACCAGCTGCGCGGCCGCTCCGGGCGCCAGGGCGACCCCGGCGAGTCGCGCTTCTTCCTGTCCGCCGAGGACGACCTGGTGCGGCTGTTCGCCGGCGACCGGATCTACAAGATCCTCGACCGACTCGGCGGCGTCGACGAGGAGGGCAACGAGGAACCGATCGAGGCCGGCATGCTCTCCAAACAGATCGAGAAAGCCCAGAAGAAGGTCGAGGAGCAGAACTTCCTGATCCGCAAACGCGTGCTCGAGTACGACGACGTGATGAACGAGCAGCGGCGCGTGATCTACGCCTACCGCGACGAGGTGCTCGAAGGCAAGAGCATCGGCGAGGAGGCCCGCCGAGCAGGTCGCCGAACGTGATCGAGCGGACGGTCGACGCAGTACACGCCGGGCGACTTCCTCGAGGACTGGGACCTCGACGGCCTGTTCACCGCGCTCGGCCAGTTCTTCCCGCTCGACCTCGGCAGCGAGGACCTCGACCCCGACACGGTCGACGCGAGCCTCGCTGACGGAGCGCGATCACGGCAGATGGCGATGGAGCGCTACGACGCGCGCGAGCAGGCGCTCGGCGAGGAGCTGATGGGGGCGCTCGAGCGCTTCCTGCTGCTGCAGATCATCGACGAACGCTGGCGCGAGCACCTGTTCGACATGGACTACCTGCGCGAGGGCATCCACCTGCGCGGCTTCGCCCAGATCGACCCGCTGGTCGCCTACAAGAACGAGGCCTTCACGCTGTTCGGCGACCTGATGAACAGCGTCTGGGCGGACTACGCGCGGATGATCTTCAACGTCCAGGTGAACGTCGAGGGCCCGAACGGCGGCGCCGCGCCGCCCCGGCCTTCGCCGCCTCCGGCAGCTCGACCCGCGCCGGCCGCGTGTCCTACTCCGGCGGCCACAGCGCTGTCGGTGCCGGCGCGCTGGCGCCGCGGCGGCCGCTGCCGCCGGTTCCGAGGGCGTCCAGGGCTACGGCGAAGGCGAACAGGCCGAAGCGATGCCGGTCGTCGAGCAGCGCGTGCTCGACGACGAGCACCAGGTCGGGCGCAACGACCCCTGCTGGTGCGGCAGCGGCAAGAAGTACAAGAAGTGCCACGGCGCCTGAGCGGCCCATGAGCACGGCACGTCGCTGTCCCTCGGTCGCTCGCGTGCGCTGGCGCTAGGCCGGAGCGTTGCCGTTCGCGCTCGGCAGCCCCCAGGGAGCGTCGATCGCCAGCCGCCAGCCCTCGTTCGAACGCTCGTAGACGACCACGGAGGAGGAGGTGTGGCTCGTGCCGTCGGGGGCGAGCAGGGTCAGCGATCCGGTCGCGATCGCGACCTTGCCGGCCTGGTACATGGAGGCAACCTCGATGGTGACCGTCGCGCCGCTGTCGATCAGCGCGCCCAGCGGCCCCGGCGACGGCATCCCGTCCGGCGAGGGCTATGCCGTCGGCGGCGACGATCGTGGCGTCGTCGGCCCACATCGCCAGAGCCGCGGCGAGATCGCCGTCGTTGACGGCCGCGGCGAAGGCGCGGGAGAGCTCCTGCGGCGAGGTTGCCATCGGGTCGGAAACACTAGCCGGGTGCACCCGGGGCGCGCCTGCGAGCGGCTCGGCGCATCGGCACAAGGGCGCGTCGCTGATAGCGTGGGGGCATGGCCACGGCCGCACCCAGCGAATCGACACCGCAGCGCCTGGCCGCGATCCGCGAGCAGATGAAGCTGCTCGCGGACTATCTTTGACCCGGCTGCGCTGCAGGCGCGCGTGGCGGAGCTCGAGGCGGCAGATGGGGGCGGAGGGCTTCTGGGAGGACTCCGAGCGGGCTGCCGGCAGTCGCGGCCGAGCACGCCCGCGCGTCGCGGCGGCTGGAGGCCTTCAGGGCGCTCGAGTCCGACGTCGAGGACCTCGACGGCCTCGTCGAGATGGCCGTCGAGGACAGCTCGCTGCAGGCCGAGGTCGACGAGCAGATCGCCTCGGTGGAGAAGCGGCTCGGCGGCACAGGAGGAGCAGCGGCTGTTCTCCGGGCCCTACGACGCCGGCGACGCGCTCGTGACCGTCAACGCCGGGGCCGGCGGCACCGACGCCCAGGACTGGGCCGAGATGGTGCTGCGGATGGAGATGCGCTGGGCCGAACGGCGCGGCTTCCAGGTCGAGCTGCTCGAGGTGAGCCCCGGCGAGGAAGCGGGCATCAAGTCGGCCACCTTCCGCGCCTCGGGCGAGAACGCCTACGGGCTGTTCGGGGCCGAGCGGGGCGTCCACCGGCTCGTGCGACTGTCGCCGTTCGACTCGGCCCACCGCCGCCAGACGAGCTTCGCGGGCGTCGAGGTGGCGCCCGTCGTGGAGGACACCGGCGAGGTGGAGATCAACGAGGACGACCTGCAGGTCGACACCTACCGGGCCTCCGGGGCGGGGGGCCAGCACGTCAACAAGACCGACTCGGCCGTGCGCATCACGCACCGGCCCTCGGGGATCGTGGTGCAGTGCCAGAACGAGCGCTCCCAGTCCTCCAACCGCGCCACCGCGATGGCGATGCTGCGAGCGAAGCTGCTCGAGCGGCACGAGCGCGAACGCCAGGAGGAGATCGCCCGCGAGAAGGGCGAGGCCCAGGACGTCAACTTCGGCTCGCAGATCCGCTCCTACGTCCTGCACCCCTACACGATGGTCAAGGACCATCGCACGGGCTACGAGATGGGTGACGTGCAGCGCGTCCTCGACGGCGATCTCGACGGGTTCGTGCGGGCGTACCTGCTCAGCCACGCTGCCGCGGACGGCTAGGCGTGGCGGAGGCGCTGGTCGAGCTCGTCAGACGGGCGCTCGAGGAGGACGTCGGCGGCGGGCGACGTGACGACCGCGGCGACCGTGCCGAGCGACGCACGCGCCCGCGGGCTCGATCACCCAGAAGGCGCCGGGCGTCGATCTACGGCCTGCGCGCAGCCGAGCTCGCCTTCGCGCTGCTCGACGCGGCGGTGCGCTTCGAGCGGCTCGTCGAGGAGGGGCGCTGGCGCGAGCGGGGTGGACCCGTGCTCGCGCGTCGCAGGGACGCGCCCGGGCGCTGCTGAGCGGCCGAGCGCACGGCGCTCAACTTCCTCGCCCACCTCTCGGGCGTGGCCACGATGGCCGCGCGGGCCGCCCGCGCGGTCGAGGGCAGCGGCGCGCGGGTGCTCGACACGCGCAAGACCACCCCGGGCCTGCGGGCGCTCGAGAAGGCGGCGGTCGCCGCCGGGGGCGCCGACAACCACCGCGCCGGGCTCTACGACGCGATCCTGATCAAGGAGAACCACATCGCCGCCGCCGGCGGCATCGCGCGAGGCGGTCGAGCGCGGCGCGGGCGGCGGCACCCGAGCTCTGGCGGCGACGCTCGAGGTCGAGGTGCGCGACGCGCGAGGAGATCGACGCAGGCGCTCGCCGCCGGCGCGCCGCGGCTGCTGCTCGACAACATGGACGACGACCAGCTGCGCGCGGCCGTTGCGCAGGTCGGCGGGCGCGCGCGGCTCGAGGCGAGCGGCGGCGTGACGCTCGAGACGCTCGGGGCGATCGCAGCGACCGGGGTAGAATGGATCTCGATGGGCGCGCTGACCCACTCGGCGCCGGCCCTCGACCTGTCGCTGCTCCTGGAGGTCTCACGATGACGCGTCCCCCGCGACGACCGCCCGGCCGCGGACGCCGGACGGCGGTGACTCGATGAGCCTGCCGACGCTGCCGATGGCGCCCGCGCAGGCTGCCGGTGAGGTGCTCGCGCCCGCGGAGATCGCCGAGCTGCAGCGACGAGGTGCGCGCGCTCGCCGCCGAGCGCGGCGCGGTGATCCTCGCCCACAACTACCAGGTGCCCGAGATGCAGGACGTCGCGGACTACGTCGGCGACTCGCTCGGCCTCTCGCGCCGGCGGCCGCCGCCGACGGCGAGACGATCGTCTTCTGCGGCGTCCACTTCATGGCCGAGACGGCCTCGATCCTCTGCCCCGAGAAGACCGTGCTGATCCCCGACCTCGACGCCGGCTGCTCGCTGGCGGCCTCGATCGACGCCGAGCAGCTGGCACGCGTGGCGCGAGACGCTACCCCGACGGGGTCGTGGTGATGTACGTGAACACCACCGCCGAGGTGAAGGCGCTGACCGACTACTGCTGCACCTCCGCCAACGCCGTCGACGGTCGTGCGCCACATCTACGACACCCACGGCGCCGGACACCGAGATCCTGTTCGGCCCGGACATGTGGCTCGGGGCCTACGTCGAGAAGGAGCTCGGCCGGCGCATGCACGTGTGGGACGGGGAGTGCCACGTCCACGCCGGGCATCCGCCCCACGGACATCGACGCCACGCGCGCCGCGCACCCCGGGGCCGACTTCCTGATCCACCCCGAGTGCGGCTGCACGACGAGCGTGATGGAGTACGTCGCCGCCGGCGACGTCGCCGCGGAGGGCGTGCACATGCTCTCGACCGGCGGCATGCTCCAGTACGCCCGCGACGCTGAGCCCGGGCGCGTGCGGAGGACGAGGACCGCGGCGCCGACGGGGTCCTGGACGGCGCTGGCGATGCGACGGATCCGGCCGCGCCTCGGGCCGCGAGGTCGTCGTGGCGACCGAGATCGGGCATGCTCTACCCGCTGCGGATGGCCGCGCCCGACGTGAGCTTCATCCCCGCCAACGCCGAGGCGTCGTGCGTGTACATGAAGATGATCACGCTGCCGAAGCTGCGCGACGCGCTGCGCGAGATGCAGTACGAGGTGCGCGTGCCCGCGGACGATCGCCGGCGCGCGCGCGTGCCGATCGACCGCATGGTCGCGATCGGCTGAGCCGCCGCCGCGCGGCGCCTCAGAATTCCTCGGCGCGTGTGGGGCCCCACGCAGGCGACCGCGAGGCTGTCCGCGAACGCTCGCGGCGACCTCGCGCGACCTCCTCGAAGGTGACGGCGTCGAGCGCGGCGATCGCCGCGTCGGGGTCGATCGTCCTCGCCGAACACGATCGCTCTGGCTGGCGGCGTGGCGGGCGACGGCGTTCGGTGTTCTCGAACGCGAGCACGAGCCGGCCCGGCGGCGTAGGCGCGGGCCCGCTGCGACCTCCTCCTCGGTCGGGCCCGTCGCTCGCGCAGCTCGTCGACGATCTCGCGCATGCGCGTGTAGGCCTCGATGCACTTGGCCGACTCGAGCCCCGAGCCGAGCTGCAGGATCGGCACGTCGGCGAAGGCGTGGTCGAGCGGCGTAGACCGAGTAGCACAGGCCGCGCTTCTCGCGGATCTCCTCGAACAGCCGCGAGCCCATCGAGCCGCCGAGCAGCGTCGAGTAGATCGCCAGCGCCGCCCGCTCGCGGACGTCGGCGACGCGCGACCTCGGGGCGGTAGATCATGCGCAGGTGCGACTGGTTGGTGTCGCGCTCGCTCGACGAGCGTCTGCGGCGCGAACGTCGGGCGCCGGCTCGTAGGGCTCGGGCGCGGGCAGCGCGGGGAAGCGCCCGAAGCAGCTCCTGCAGCTCGCTCCTCGGCGGGCAGGTGCTCGAGGTTGCCGACCAGGAACGCGCCGCCGCGCGGCGCCCGCCCAGCGGCGCTCGCGGAAGGCCACGATCCCCTCGCGGGTGAAGCTGCGCAGGTTCTCCTCCGGGCCCGAGCACCGTGCGCCCGAGCGGGTGCTCGCCGAAGGCCGCCCGGTCGATCAGGTACTCCGCCACCGTCGAGGGCTGGTCGTAGGCGCGGTTGATCTCCTGGATCACCACGCCCCGCTCGCGGTCGAGCTCCTCGGCGTCGAGCCGCGGGCGGCCGACGAAGTCGCTCAGCAGGTCGATCGCCTGCGGCGCGCGCTCTCCGCGCGGACGGTGATGTGGAAGGCGACCAGGTCGTGGCTCGTGTAGGCGTTGAGCACGCCGCCGAGCCGCTCGGCGGTCTCGTTGACGTCCTTGTAGGTCGGGTACTTCTCGCCGCCCTTGAACACCAGGTGCTCGAGGAAGTGGGCCATCCCGTTCTCCTCGGGCCGCTCGTTGCGCGCGCCCGCGTCGAACGCCACGAGGACCGTCAGCGCCCGCGTGCCGGGCAGCGCGATGCGGTGGATCGGCAGCCCGTTCGCCGGCGACGGTCGTGGTCGTGATCGCGTCGCCATGGCGCTCCACCCTAGAGCAGCGGTGTCGCTACGCCGGCGCGCCGGACGCGGCGCAGCCGCTCGTCTACGCTGAGCCGTGCCGATGGCCGCCGAGTCCCCGACGAGCGGCCGCCGACGCCGAGCCGCTGGCGTCGCGCTCGTGGTCGCTGCTGCCGGTCCTGCTGGTCGTCGGGCTCTGGCTGGGCGGCCATCCCGAAGACCTGCCGGGCTTCCTGCGCAGCGCGTTCGTCGCCGACCAGCAGACGCGGGTGGTCGACGAAGCGATCGAGCGGATCGCCCGCGACTACTACCGGCCGATCGCCACGAGCCAGCTGTCGAACGCCTCGATCGCGCGGCGTGGTGGCGAGCCTCGACGACCGCTTCTCCCACTACCTCACCCCGAGCGAATTCCGCGAATTCAACTCGCCGCCGCACTTCACCGGCATCGGCGTCGCGGTCGGCCCCGACAGCCGCGGGCCTGCTGATCGCGCGCGTGTTCGACTCCTCGCCGGCGGCCCGCGCCGGGCCTGAAGCCCGGCGAGACTGATCGTCGGCGGTGAACGGCCGCTCGCTCGCAGGGCCTGCCGCCGAAGCGGCGACGGCGCTGATCAAGGGCCTGCCCGGCACCGACGTCCGGCTCGAGATCGAAGCGGCGGCGCACGGCCAGGCGGCACGCGCACGCGCACACCGTGAAGATCACCCGCGCGACCATCTCCGAGCCGGTCGTGGCCTCCGACGACGCGGACCGTCGCACGGCATGAAGCTCGGCGTGGTCGCGCTCGCCACGTTCAGCCCCGGCGCCCACGGCGAAGTGCGCGAAGCCGTCGAACAGCGAGCTGCACGAGGGCGCGCCGAGGGCATCGTGCTCGACCTGCGCGACAACGGCGGCGGCCTGGTCGAGGAGGCGCAGCTGATCGCGAGCATCTTCATCCCGCAAGGGGACGATCGTCACGACGCGCGGGCGCACCCAGCCGACCGCAGACGCTGATCGCCACCGGCGACGCGATCTCCGCCGTCGATCCCGGTGGTCGTGCTCGTCGACCCCAACACGGCCTCCGCGGCGGAGATCGTCACCGCCGCGCTGCAGGACCACCACCGCGCGACCGTCGTCGGCACCCACACGTTCGGCAAGGGCGTCTTCCAGGAGGAGGAGCCGCTCTCCAACGGCGGCGCGCTCGACATCACCGTCGGCGAGTACTTCACGCCCAACGGGCGCAACCTCGGCGGCGGCGGCGTCAAGCAGGGCGCCGGCATGACGCCCGAAGTGCTGGTCGCCCAGCGGCGTCGTCGACACCCCGCACGGGCTCGACGTGGCGCTGCAGACGCTCGCCGCCAAAGTCAGGTGAGCGCGCACGCGCAGGCCGCGCGACGGCAGCGGCCGGCTCGGCGCGCGCCGGCGGCCCCAGCGCGGCGCGCTCGTGGCGGTGCTCGAGCGGCGCGGGCGCTTCCTGACGGCCGAGCCGCTGTTCCCGGCGCGCGAGCCGCGGCGAGCAGCTCGCGCACGCGCGGGGCGCCGCGACGGATCGTCGTCGGCGCCTGCCCGCGGCTCGGGCGCCGCGAGGGCGACGCGCCGGCGACCTCGTGCTGGTGCGCACCGCGCCGGGCGCGCGGCGCCGGCGCGCAGCTCGTGCGGGTGCTCGGGCGCCCCGACGTGGCGCGCGACGTGATCGAGGCGCTGATGCTCGACCGCGGCCTCGCGCGCGGCTTCGACGCCGGCGGTCGAGCGCGAGGCGCGAGGCGGCCGGCGAGCGCGGTCGCGCGCGCGCCAGCCGGCAGCGGCGCGACCTGCGCGGGCTGGCCACGTTCACGATCGACCCCGCCAGCGCGCGCGACTTCGACGACGCGATCTCCGCGGAGGACGCTCGGCGAGGGGCGCGTCGCGGGTGTGGGTGCACATCGCCGACGTCGCGCGCCCATGTGCCCGAGGGCTCGCTGGTCGACCGGGAGGCGCGGCGGCGCGCCACGAGCGTGTACGTGCCCGGGGCGGTCGAGCCGATGCTGCCCGCACGCGCTCTCGAGCGACGCCTGCTCGCTGCGTGCCCGGCGCCGAGCGCGCCGGCGGTGACCGTCGAGCTCGAGCTGCGACGGCGCGACGGTCGCGAGCGCCGCCTTCTACCGCTCGCTGATCCGCTCCGACGCAGCGCCTGGACTACGAGCAGCGTCGACCGCATCTTCGCCGGCGCCGAGCGCGGCCGCGGAGCCCTGGGGCGAGCCGCTGCGGTCGCCGCGCGCGGCGGCCGCCGCCGCGCTGCAAGCGCCGGCGCGAGCGCAGCGGAGCGCTGGTGGTCGAATCCGAGGAGCCCGAGTTCGCGTTCGACGAGCAGGGCGACGTCAGCGCGATCCTGCGCGCGCGCGCAGACCGAGTCCCACCGCCTGATCGAGCACCTGATGATCGCCGCCAACGAGGCCGTCGCCGGGCTGCTCGAGCAGCGGGACGTGCCGTGCCTGTACCGCGTGCACGAGCGCCCCGAGCCCGAGCGCGTCGAGCGGCTGGTCGACCAGCTCGCCTCGCTCGACGTGCCCACGCCGCCGCTGCCCGAGCCGATGTCCTCGACCGCAGGCCGCGGAGCTCGCTGGGCGAGATCTCGCGGCTGCGTGGAGGCAGCACGTGCGCGCGCACCGGCGCAGCGGACGCGCATGGCGCTCGAGCTCGCTGGTGCTGCGCTCGCTCAAGCAGGCCTACTACTCGCCGCGGAACCTCGGCCACGCCGGCCTGCGCTCCGCCGCGCTACTGCCACTTCACCTCGCCGATCCGCCGCTATCCCGACCTCGTCTGCCACCGCGCGCTGCTGTCGACGCTCGGCGGCGGCGAGCGCGCGCCGCGCGCCGGCGGAGCTCGGCGAGCTCGGGCGCCTGGACCTCCGAACGCGAGCGCGAGGCGATGACGATCGAGCGCGACGGCGACGACATCGCCCGCTGCTTCGCGCTCGAGCGGCTGCTGTTCGAGGGCGGCCAGGAGCGGCCGTTCGCGGGCGAGGTCACCGGGCCTGATCGGCGCCGGGGCGTTCGTCGCGTTCGCCCCGCCACGAGGCGCCGCGGAGCGGACGGGCACCGCCGTTCGAGGGGATGCTGCCGGTCCGGGTGCTGCGCGCGCCGATGGTGAGCGCCGGCGGCCGCCGGCGGACGCGAGCGACGGGCGCGAGTGGTGGGAGCTCAACGAGGAGGGCACGATCCTGCGCGGCGAGCGCAGCGGCGCGACGCTGCGCCTCGGCGATCCGAGGTGCGCGGTGCGTGTCGGCGCGGCGTGCGACCGCGATCCGGCGGCCGTGGACGCTCGAGCCGATCGAAGCTCACCGCGAGCGCGCTAGGCTCGACGATGGCGAAGGGCAAGGGCAAGCGCAAGGTCGGCGCCGGGCGACGTGGCGTCCAACCGCTACGCCTCCCACCGCTACGAGCTGATCGAGCGGCTCGAGTGCGGGATCGTGCTCGAGGGCACCGAGGTCAAGGCGCTGCGCGACCTCGGGCGCCCAGCTGAAGGACGGCTACGCGGCGATCAGCGACGGCGAGCTGTGGCTGCACTCGGTCCACATCCCGCCCTACGGTCCCGCCTCGCGCGAGAACCACGACCCCGAGCGGCCGCGCAAGCTGCTGCTGCACCGGCGCGAGCTCGACCGCATCGCCGGCGCGCGTCAAGAGCGCGGGCTGACGCTCGTGCCCACGCGCATCTACTTCTCGGGCGCCCACGCCAAGGTCGAGATCGCGCTCGCGCGCGGCAAGGACCTCTACGACAAGCGCCAGACGCATCCGCGAGCGCGAGACCAAGCGCGACATGGAACGCGCGCGTCCGGCGAAGCGCGCCGCTGAGTGCGGCCTAGATCGAGCGCGAAGCTGTGGCCGCCGTAGATGAGGATGTGCGTCTCGTGCATGCCGAACGCGAGCAGCGACGATCAGCCCGACGTAGACGGCGCCGACGAGCAGGCGGTGGCGCGGCGCGACGCGGTAGTAGGCGGCCTGCTCGAGCGAGCGCGTTTTGCGCCGCTGCCAGCGGCGCCAGCGTCTCCATGCCGCCGAACAGCACGATGATCAGCAGGATCGGGTTGCGGGAAGAGCGAACACCAGCGCGACCAGCGCGCCGAAGCCCGACGAACCACATCCACGGCGCCATCGCCGCCATCGCGCGGCCGCCGTCGAGCGGCACGACCGGCAGCAGGTTGAAGAGGTTCAGGAAGAAGCCGACGTAGGCGAGCGCGCAGCAGCAAGTCGCTGTCGGTGACGCTCGCCGACGCCACGGCCACCGCGGCCGCGCCGAGCGTGCCGAGGATCGGCCCGGCGAGGCCCACGCGCGCCTCGGCGAGCGCGTTCTCGCCGAGCGACTTGGCGATGATCAGCGCGCCGAGGAAGGGGATGAACATCGGCGCGCTCGCCTTGATCCCCTCGCGGCGCAGCTGCGATCACGTGGCCCATCTCGTGCACGAACAGCAGCACCACGAACCCGGCCGCGAACTCCCAGCCCCAGAACAGGCTGTACGCGGCGACCGAGACGAGCGCCGTGCCCGCGGTCGTCAGCAGCTTGAGCTTCGGCAGCAGCAGCAGCAGCGCCCTTGATCGCCGCGAAGAACTTGGCGACACGGCGCGCGATCACGGCCGCGAGCGACGCTGCCGATGCGCTTGCGCAGCGCTGCGCGAGCGGGCCGTCCTGGTCGGCGTGCTCGCCGCGGGGCTCGCCGAACGGGTTCCCGCGCTGCGGCTCGGCGCGCCGCGAGCGGCGGCGCCGGCGAGCGCGGCGGGCCTGCCCGGTCAGCGTACAGGTCACGCTCGTCCATGCTCCCATTGTGGCAGGGGCGATAAGCGCTTCCTAACGGCGCAGCCCGGCGTTCGCGGCGCCCGTCTCGGAGGTCAGCTGCGCGTGCCGCGTGGCACTCCGGACTTTTTTCCGGAGGGTGCGGGATCGAGTCGCCCGGCAGGGGTTGCACGCCGCGCAGCGGCTGGCTACTTGCAATCCAGACGCGGAACCGAGCCGCAAAGAGCGAGGCCACCGAGGTGTGAGGCCGCGCCACCCACGAAGGACGGCCTTCGGGCCGGACGGAGCGGGTTCCTCAAGCGGCTTGGGACCGCGTCGTCTTTTTCTGCCCCCGCCGCGCACCAGCGCGAGCCGGACTGCGAGCGAGGGTCTACCATGTGAAGGGCAGACATCCCCGGGGACGACAGGCTTCGACGCGGTCGGCTCGTGGGGATGGTGGCGAGTCGAGGTCCCGGGCGGCCTCGTAAAACACCCGGGAAAACCATAAGTGCGGACTCTCACGAGTACGCCCTCGCCGCTTAGTCAATAGCTAAGCCGTGAGGTCTCGGGCCCCGCTCGCCTGCGGCGGGGAAGGCCGGGATCAGAAAGCAGGCTCACCCGGTGCGGTCCGCCTTCGCCAATCCGGGGAAGCTCAAGGAGGCTGGTCCCCCGCAACCCCGCCGGCGAGGCGAGCGGGGGATGAGATCAGAGCGCCGGCTACGCTCGTAGAAGCCATTCTCACGCGATCGCGGACGTGGGTTCGATTCCCACCGTCTCCACTTTCAGACGAAACGCTGCGAAGACCGCGAATTTCGCAGCTCGCGGGGTTCGGACGGCAGCGAGCAGAAGATTCCCCACAGATGCTCAGCGGGCGCCTGGGTAGACGATAGGATTTCGTCCATTGCGCAGGCGTCGCGGCCGTGTGGAGCTCGCAATGTTCTGAGCGGCAGGCGTGTCGAGACTGGGCTCGGCCGCCGAGCTGAGCGACCGCGCGGCCGATCTCTTGGTCGCAAGCGCCGTCCTCGTTCGCGCCACGTCGCTGGCGTGTTTCGCCAGCGTGTGGAGCAGGTCACGACCGCCGTGTAGGTGGCTGCCGCCCCGCGGTGGCGGTGGCTAGGACTTGAGGTGGGCGTTGAAGAACGAGGCGATGCGCCGCCGCGCGTCCTGGGCGGATGGCGCGTGGTAGCCGATTCCGATGACCTTCAGCATTCTGAACAGAACGTCGTCGTGGTCGTTGAGGAAGGAGTGCCCGGCATCGGGATACTCCTTGACGTCGTGCTCTACTCCATCTGCCGTCAACGCTTGCTCCAGCCGCCCGGCGGCACCACGTTGCGTTAGGTCCTTCGCCCCATAGCTGGCGACGATCGGGCACGCGCCCGCGAGGAGGCTCTCGGCGTCCTTGGGACACCCGCCATAGTTGACGCTCGAGGCCGAGAAGCCATGGCCGGGAGCGAGCAGGAGCGCAAACCCGCCGCCCATGCAGAACCCGATCACACCGATCTTGCCCGTGCAGTCCTCCCGTCCGGCCAGCCAGGCGCGGACGGCCTCGACCTCGTCGTAAGCCCGTCCCTGGCGAGCGTGAAGGTCGCGCATGATCGAACGCACGCACGCCATTTTCCTGCCCCACGAGAGCAGATCGGGTGCCACCGCCAGATAGCCTTCGCCCGCCAGCCAGTCGGCCTGCCTCCGGAGGTCTGTGCTCATGCCGCTGACGTCGTGGATCACCACGACTCCCGGCCACGGGCCGTTACCCACGGGCCTTGCCAGACACGCAGGAAGCTCGCCTCGAGCGGTACCGATCGCAACGTCCGCGATCATGGCGGCGACGCAGCAGCCGGGTGACGGTTCGCGAGGAGGGCGAGTCCTCCCGCGGCAACGAGCCCGAGTGCCGGCACCGCAAGGCGTGCGGCCCGAGGCGAGAGCACGAGCTCGAACAGCGGCACCGGGTCGCCAACGCGCTCCTGCAGCCCACCGAGCGGACAGTCGCCCCGGTTTGCCGCGACGAGCGCGCCCTCGCCAACCAACGCGGTGACGGCTGTCCACAGCAAAGCTCCGCGGCGCCCAGTAAGGCCGCACCACCACACGTACGCGATCGCGAGCAGAAAAGCCGTTGCGATCGCGGCGTGGACGAACCGGAAAGCTAGGCCAGCCGCTGACAGCTTCCGTTGCGAGCTAAAGCGGCGCCTCCTCAGTGCACCCCTGTTCGGCACCGGATCACAGTATCGAGCCGCTCACAGCGCCCGCATGTCCGAGACGGTCGACCCGTTGCCGGCCCGTCTCATCGGGCGTTCATCTGGAGCGAGCGCCCTCACCGGCGTCTCATGTCGACGGCCTACCGTCGGTCTCACTTGATCCACACAACAACTCGAACGAAGGAGAAGAAGATGATCAAGCTCAGGAACACCCGTCTCGCAGCCGTCAGCGCCGTCGCCGCGCTCGGGATCGGCGCCGTGGCCGCCCCGGCTGGTGCACTCGCAGCGTCTCACGCGAGCAAGGCCAAGACCGTCACATCCCACAAGACGACCACCAAGACCGCTCCGCGTCAGGAGTCCTCGCCTGACAGGGGCAGCAGCCTGGACAGCCCATCGGACCGGTAGCTCCGTGGAGGTCGGTTGGCAGGATCGCTCGCGCGGCGGCTCATCCGAGCCGCCGCGCATGGCGCCGCCTACGCGCGGCTGAGGCGACGCTGATAGACCCTGGGCATGAGGATCTTGGTCGTTGAGGACGAGGTCAAGCTGGCGAGCCTGATCCGCCGTGGCCTGCTAGAGGAGGGACTGCTGGCCGATGTGGCGATCAAGGGGGAGGATGCGCTCTGGATGGCCGGCTCCTCGGAGTACGACGTGATCGTGCTCGACGTGATGCTACCCGGCATCGACGGGTTCAAGACATGCACGCAGCTTCGCGCTGACGGGGTGCGCACGCCGATCCTGATGCTCACTGCGCGCGGAGACGTGGCAGATCGCATCCAGGGCTTGAATGTGGGTGCGGACGACTATCTCACCAAGCCCTTCGCGTTCGGTGAGCTGGTCGCACGGGTGCACGCGCTCGCACGACGCGGCGAGGTCGAGCGCCTCCCGCTGCTGGAGGTCGACGATCTGCGACTTGATCCGGTTGCTCACCGGGCCTGGCGAGGAAACCAGGAAATCGTGCTGTCTGCCAAGGAGTTCCTTCTGCTGGCAACGTTGATGCGCCACCCGGGCGCGGTGCTGTCCCGTCAGCAACTGCTCGAACACGCATGGGACAGCGAGTACGAGGCGCGCTCGAACGTGGTCGACGTCTACATCGGCTACCTGCGGGACAAGGTCGATCGTCCCTTCGAATGCACGAACATCGAGACGGTGCGCGGGTTGGGGTACCGACTCGTGGCGACGGCGAACGAGCCTACAGGGCTGATGGGCGCGGGATGACGATCCAGGCGTCAGCTCCACCATCAGGAAGGTTCGCTACGTGCGCGTCGCCTCCGTGGGCTCGCGCGATCGTCCGAGTGATCGACAGGCCGAGTCCCGCGCCACGTCCGCCGCGTCCCGGATCCGCGCGGGTGAAGCGCTCGAACGCGTGACCTATGAAGTCCCGCGGGAAGCCTGGTCCCGCGTCTTCCACGTGCAGCTCCACGCCCCTCTGGCCTGCTGATGCTCGCAGGCGGACCTCCCCAGCCCCATAGCGCAGCGCGTTGTCCAGCAGTGTGCCCAACGCCTGCTCGAGCCGCTCCGGATCGCCCAGCAGTCGCTCCTCATCGGACGGTTCGATCTGTGTTCGCTCATGTCGGGGGTCGAAACGCTCGCGCACTCTGCGGAGGAGATCGGAGATGTCGATGTCCACGCGGCGGATATGGAGGGCGTCTTCATCCGCCCGGGCCAGCACGAGAAGGTCGTCGGCGAGGGCCGAGAGCCGGTCGACCTCACTGTCTGCCGATCGGAGCGTCTGCGTCAGCTCCTCCACCGATCGCCGGCGGCGCAGCGCGAGCTCGAGCTCGATCTTCAAGGTTGCTAGTGGGGTGCGCAACTCATGGCTCGCGTCCGCGACGAAGGCTTTCTCACGGGCGAGCGATCCCTCCAGGCGGTCGAGCATGTCGTTCAGCGTGGTGCCGAGCCGACGGATCTCGTCGCGGGCCGGTGGGAGTGGCAGGCGCCGGCCGGGCTCGGACGCCGTCACTGCGGCGGCGCGCTGACGCATGAGCTCCACTGGGCGCAACGCGGCCGAGGCGAGCGCATAGCCCGCCACCGAGGCGACGATCAGAGCAAGTGGACCAACGATCGCGAGCAGCACAGCTAGGTTCGACAGCGCGCTGGCGCGCTCGTCCAGTGTCGCCCCGACTATCAGCACCCCGAGTCCGTGGCCCGGGGTACTGACCGGCGTCGCCAGCAGGCGCGACCCCTCGAGCAGCGGCCCGGTGGACCCGCGAGTCAACAGTTGCGTGTGGCGGAGCGCAATGGGGAGCTGAGCTGCCGTCAGGAGCGGGCTCTTACCCAGCTGCGAGGTCGCGGCGAGAATGTGTCCCTGCGAATCGAGCACCTGCACGAAGCTCTCGTGTCCTTGGAAAAGCGCGCCGTGCACCGTGCCGGCCAGACCGGTATCGGATCGTTCGATCAGCGGCGTCAAGGCGGCTGCCTGTGTGTGGAGGTTCAGGTCGATCGCGCGATCAAGCTCGGTGCGAAACCTCACGTACACGAACAGCCCCGTGAGCGCGAGGACCAGGAACATCGTGGCGGCGAAGGCGAGCGTAAGCCGGAGCCTGATCGGAACGCGAGTCACGTCACCGCGACCCGACAGAAGGTTGGAGGTCTCAGACACCCAGCAATTACACCAGCGCGAGCGCGACTTCCTCTCGCCGTGGATCACTCGCACAGGCACGTGTCGACCCCTCGCCATCTCGCGCCTCGGGGATGCGGCTCGACCGCCAGATCGCGCTGCGCCCACATCAGCCGCGGTTAAGCGGTGTCGGCGGCTCTCTCGAGACCGTCGAGGATGAGGTCTAGCCCGAACTCGAACTCGCGTCGCGGCCTTCGCTGTCGAGTTGGTCGAGAGACGGCAGTGCACTCGTTGCTCGTCAGCTCCTGCTCTCACCTACGCTTGACGGTGGCGACATCGTGCCCTCGATGCGGCGTCATCGGCTCTGCAATGCCGTTTTCGGTGTGTCGTTTCGCATCTGTCGACCCCACGGTCTCCACTTTCAGACAGGACGCTGCGAACGCTGCGAATTTCGCACTTCGCGGATCGCCGGGATGGCAGCGAGCAGAGACATCCCACAGATCCTCGGACGGCGCCGGGGGAGACGCGGTGTCGACGCGGACGCGCTCCGATCGCGTCGCCGCGCCGAGCATACGCGCTGCCGTTTCGGGTGCTCCTCTACGCTTCAGCGCCGTGAGCGCTCACCGCGGATTCGGCAGCCGCGCGGGGCAGCTGATGGGCGCGGCCCGCGAGCTGAACCGCCGCCCGGCGCTGGTCGTGAACGCGCGGCGTCTGCGGATGCGGACGCTTGGCGGCGACGAGCGCCTTGACCGGCTCGCGATCGCCCGCGGGGGGGCGCGGCGACCTCGCCGTGCGACGGCTCACGGCTCTGCGGGGCGAGACGACGGGGCTGGTGGGGAGATCGGTCTGGGCGCACTACGTCGTATACGCCCGCCGCGCAGCCGCGTGCGGTGAGCCGATGAACGTGCGGCTTGGACGCCACGCGACCCCTTAGGGACTCGGCTTTCGCGGGTCTGGCCGAACTCACACCCACCTCTACGATCGTCGACGGTCGGGCTGTCTCGACCCCGGAGGACCTTTCTTGCTGCTGGTCATCCGGAGCCGAGCGGAAGCGATGCAATCGTCGCGGCGGGTCTGCCGGCGGCCGAATCGGTTAGCGTCGCTGTGAGTGCAATGGGGTGGTGAGGAGGAGCGAGCATGGAATCCAAGACGATCGACCCAGTCGACTTCCGCGAAGCGCAGCACAAGCACTGGGACTCTGCTGCGGTGGGATGGAAGGAGTGGAGCGAGTTCAATGACATCGCAGACCGGCACATCAGCGAGCGTCTGGTGGAGCTCGCTGACGTGAAGTCGGGAAGCTGGGTCCTGGACGTCGCCGCCGGCTATGGCGAGCCGGCGCTCACCGCCGCGCGCATGGCCGGCCCTGAGGGCCGCATCGTGGCCACGGACATCTCCGCCGAGATGCTCGCGTTCGGCCGTGAACGGGCGGCGGCGGCAGGCCTGCGCAACGTCGAGTTTATGGAGTCGGATGCCTCCAGCCTCGATCTTCCGCACGCGAGCTTCGACGCTGCCGTCTCGCGCTGGGGAATCATCTTCGAGCCTGACGCGGAGGCCACAGCGGGGCGCATCCGAGGCTTCCTCAAGCCGGGCGCGCGGATAGCGATCAGCTCGTGGGGCGAGCCCGATCAGGTCCCCTTCCTCTCGATTCCGATGAGGACCACGATGGCCCGGCTGGACGTGCCTCCGCCCCCAGCCGGAACGCCCGGCCCCCTCTCCCAGCCGACCCCCGCTGCCATCGGCGGGTTGCTCGAAGGAGGCGGGTTCTCGAAGGTCACCGTGGAGCAGGGCGAGGTCACCTTCCAGTTCGACTCCCCGGAGCACTTCACCGCCTACATCAGGGCGATCTCCGCCCCGGTCCGGGCGATGATCGAGCAGCACGCAGGCGAGGCCCAGGAGGAGGCCTGGGACGCGATCACGCAGGCCGCAGCGGATGCGGCGGGTGGCTGGAAGCCGCTGAGCCTCTCGAACGTAGTGCTGCTTGCCTCGGCAACCGCCTAGCGCCCCCGTACGCACGACGGTCGCAGCACCAGTCAGAGGACGCAGCGTAATCGGCTCCGCCATGCCGTCTTCGGCTTGTGGTTTCGCACCTCGAAGCCGGCACCGACCAGGAACGCCTGGTCGAACCCCTTCGTCAGAGCAACGGAGGCGCTGTGGACTCCCGAGTCGTACAGGCTCTGTGTGCGGCTGTTGGCGATCGTCGCGAGGATCGCCAGCCCGAGCGCTCCGCCGATTTGCTGGGAGGTGTTGATCAGACCCGACGCCAACCCTGCCTCATGCGGCCTGGTACCGGAGACCGCGGCGATCGTCACGGACACGAAGGCGAACCCAAACCCCAGGGCCGCAACCAGCGACGGGCCGAGCACGTCGGCGGCGAACGAGCCGCCGCTGCCGGGTACCCGGGAGAACCAGAGCAGGCCGCCCGCCACCAGCAGAAGCCCGGCGATCAGGGTTGGCCTGAACCCGATCCGCGTGACCAGTTGGGATGCGAGTCCGGCCGAGATGATGATTCCGACCGCCAGCGGCAGGTACGAGACCCCGGTCTTGATCGGCGAGTAGTGCAGGACGTCCTGGAGGTACAGGGAGATGAAGAAGAACATCGAGAAGAGCGACATGCCGAGCAGTAGGCCGACGATGTCCGCTCCGCGCAGCGTCCTCAGACGAAAGATCGAGAACGGCACCAGCGGCCTGCGCTGCCGCGACTCGATCATCAAGAAGGCGATCAGCAGCACGACAGCACCGGCAATCAGCAACAGCGTCTCCGACGATCCCCAACCGACATTGACGGCGTTGACGATCGCGTAGATGAGCAGCGACAGGCCGGCGGTGACGGTGACCGCACCCGGCATGTCAAATGTGCTGGTGCCATCGTCGGCACGGCTCTCGACCAGCGTCCGGGGCGCCATCGCTGCCGCCGCGAGGCCGATCGGGACGTTGACAAACAGAACCCAGCGCCAGCTCAGGCCGCTGGTCAGGATGCCGCCGAGCAGCACACCGGCCGCCCCCCCGGCGCCGGCGACGGCTCCCCAGATGCCGAGCGCTCGGTTGCGCTCGGCGCCCTCCGCGAAGGTGGTGGTGATGATCGACAGGGCGGCCGGAGAGACGATTGCGGCTCCGAGGCCCTGCGCGGCGCGGGTGACGATCAGCCATCCCTCCGATTGAGCCAGTCCGCCCGCGAGTGAGGCGAGCGAGAACACGACTAGACCGAGCATGAACATCCGGCGGCGCCCGAGGAGGTCGGCCATGCGACCGCCGAGCAGGAGGAATCCGCCGAAGGCAAGCGCGTAGGCGTTGACGACCCACGACAGGTCCGTGCGTCCGAAGTGCAGCGCCTGCCCGATCGACGGCAGGGCGACGTTCACGATCGAAGCGTCGATCACGACCACGAACTGGGTCATCGCCAGCAGCGCGAGCGCGAGGTTCTTGGAGCGCGGCGTGTGCGCGGTCATCGGCTCATCCCCAACACGCGGCCGAAGCCTGTCAGCGACGCGAACGCGAATCGCTGCAGGCGCGAGGTCCGGATGGCGGTCGGATGGGCCTTGAACAGCATCGCGGCGTAGATCGCTTGACGCGGGCTGTGAGGCGTTCCGGCGCCCATCTTCCCGGTCGATGTGAGCGACGCCATGTCGCGAAAGAACCCCTCGAAGTCTTCGGCGGGGCGGTGGCGGTTGATGAATCTCACCGGCTCATCGTGGGCGTTTCGGAGGGTGTGCCGGTGACCGGGAGGCGCTGCGGCACGCTCGCCCGGGCCATAGGTGCGCCAGGTGCCGTCGAGCTTCACGTCAAGTCGGCCCTCGACGACCTCGAAGCTGTCCTCAGCGTTGTCGTGGACATGCACCGGCGGGCTGGGGCTGTGGGGACCGAGCCAGCTATCTGCCTCGAGAAGCTCACCATCTGTGTCCTCGCCGTTGCGCAGGATCTCCCAGCGCATGTCCATCCCTGGGCGAAAGTCGATGCGCCGAGTCGCGATCGGGCGGTTTGCAGAGTCAACGAAAGCGGTGCTCATGGGGGCTCCTTTATAATTCACCATGGTTGACAAGTTGCACGATCTTCGCAGGGCGCGTGGTGTTTGTCAAGTGCGGTGAACTACAATTGCGCGGACATGCCGAAGAGCCTCCAGATCCTTTTCCGCGACGCCCGCGCGGCGATCGAGGCCGCCGTCCGCGCCGACCTCGCACAGAACGGGTTCGGCGATGTCGCGCCCTCGCACTCCGCGCTCCTGCGCAACGTCGGCGACGACGGTGCTCGCCCCAGCGAGCTCGCCGCACACGCCGGCGTCACGCGCCAGGCCATCACCAAGCTCGTAGACGAGCTCGAACGGCTCGATCTCGTGCGCCGCGACCCAGATCCGGACGATGGGCGCGGCGTGATCGTCAGATACACCGACCGCGGACGCGCCGGCGTCACTCTCGCTCGCAAGCGGATGCTCGCGCTCGAGCGCGTCTACGCCGCGCAGGTCGGTGCCGAGCGCTGGGCCGAGGTGCGCTCAACCCTCGAGACCCTATTCGGCGACGATCCTCACGAGGACCGGAGTGTGCCTGCGGGCCCGGACCGATCCAATCGGGAAGCGCCGGAACCCAGCACGCGCGACCGCTGAGTGAGTGCTCAGCAGTGTCTGCGCGTCGTGTGCCGACGAGCCCTCCGACGGTGACCTTCCGCGTCGCCGTGCCGACCTCGTGCTCGACGGCATCAGCTGAGGCAATCGACTCGAAGCGCGGCAGTGGGGGCCCACCGACGGAGAGGCTGAAGATGGCTCACTGGCAGTCGCACCGTACGCCGGGCGTACGCTGGGCCACCTCGGCCTGACCCGTCGATGCAGCATTCCAGAGCCAAACTCTGTCTGGATTTCGCATCCGTCGAACCCGCCGTCTCCACTTCGTATTACATGATAACCTGACTGTATGACAATGGTCAGTTTCAGGGTGAAGGACGAGGAGGCAGCGGCGCTTCAGCGATGGGCGCAAGCCTTGGGCGTCGACCGTTCAGAGCTCCTCCGCGATGCGGTTCACCGTCACCTGGCCACGCTGAGCAGCGAGAATGACATCGAGGTATGGCAGCGCCAGCCGCTCAGTGACACCGAGCGATCGCTCTCGTCCGTTGCCGACTGGGGGCCCGACGAGGATTGGTCGGAGTGGGGCCAATAAAGCGAGGCGAGGTCTGGTTTGCGGCGACGCCCGGTGGCGACCGGCCGGTTCTCGTGCTCACACGCGATCCGGTGGCGGGCCGGATTGGGTCCGTGGTCGTGGCCGCGCTCACGCGAACGTATCGCGGGTTGGTCTCGGAGCTGGAGCTCAACCCGGCCGACGACGGTGTTCCGACGACGTGTGTCGTCAACTTCGACAACGTCCACACGCTCCCGCGCGACGCGTTTCGCCGCCGGGTGAGTGGGTTGTCGGCCGTTCGGATGGCGCAGGCGTGCCGGACCCTACGCGACGCCGTCGGTTGCTGAGCTTGACAGCTTGCTCGCAGTCGCGAAGTACGCCCGAGCGTACGCAGGGCCTCGCGGACGGGGTCAGTTGATTGCGAGCGCCTGGCCGACCTCAGGTGCTACGCCGGCGTCGCGTGGGTGCGCGCTGGTCTTGAGCATCTCCACCACGTCGAAGTCCCCTCCATACGCGTGAAGCTTCGCGGAGCGGTCCGCGCCGGCGTTCAAGAGCGCTTCGACGACCTGCGCGGCATTAGAGGGAACCACCTGGCGACGGATCTCGACGCCATTGGCAGCCGTGTAGTGCAGCAGTGTGGCGCGGTGGCCGTAGGCCGACCGGCGAGCAGGCAAGTGCGGGTCGTCCGCCAGTAGGGCGCTCAGATCGGCGATCCGCCCGTGGACCACGGCATCGACGGCCAGCTCGAACGTCGGATCACACTCGCCCTCGACCGATGACCAGGTCGCGAATCCATGGTCACGAGCGACAAGCAGGCGCGCGCGCCCGAGCGAGAGCCTCCCCACCGACCCGAGTTCACCGTCGGACCAGTTTCGGAGCAGGACCGCCGCTGAGTCCTCGTCCGCAGCATGGGCAGAGATCAACGCCTCGGCGAACCGGGAGAGCTGGTCGCGAATCACCGGTCCCGCGAGTAGGCCGCTTCGATCCCAGAGCGCTGTCACGGCGAGAACCGAAGGCGCGACGTAGACGGCGGTATCGCCCACGACCGAAGTGTGACACCCAGTATGACTTGGGGGACCCATCGCGGCCTGGTGTGGCATGGCCGCGTGAGCACGTACGAGCGTAGGCAGGGCCACCTCGGCGTGACCCTGCGATCCCGCATTCCGGAGCCGTTTCCGGCCGGGATTCCGCACCTGTCTAACCCGCCGTCTCCACTGACGCAAGAAGGGGCCAAGGGATCCGACCTTCGCCCCTTTGCCGGGCTTTCGACAGGCAAGCCGCTGCGAAGCCCTGCGACGGGATCCGCGGAGTTTGCGGGGAAGCGAGGCTTCGCGCGTACGCAGGGTCACCTCCCGCCTGGTCACGCGATCCCGCATTCCAGAGCTGTTCTTGGGCTGCGACTTCGCACCCGTCTCCACCATCTTGATGAAGGTCGAACCGGCCCAGTCCCTTCGGGGGCTGGGCGTTCAGCGTGGACCGGGTCGGCACCGATCCCAGGGCCAGGAGGCGTCGAAGCGGACAACGCCCCATTATCGTCTCTCGGGTGGATAGACCGCTGATCGTCAACCTGGCGGATGCGCCCGCGCGCCAGCATCCCCGGAGGGCCACGCAGATCGACTGGGAGCCCGAGGACGGGCCATGGCCCGACACGGGCGTCAACGTCCAGGTCATGCAGCCGGGGCAACCAAACTGCCGGTATCACTCGGAGGCCGTCCAGGAGGATTTCGTCGTGCTCCACGGCGAGTGCATCGCGATCATCGATGACGAGGAGCACCTGCTCAAACAGTGGGACGTCTTCCACTGTCCAGCGGGCGTAGCTCACGTCTTTATCGGCGCTGGCACAGGGCCGTGCGCGGTCTTGATGATCGGCTCGCGTCGGGTGGACGAGTGCCACTACCCGGTCAATGCGCTGGCCGCGAGATACGACGCCTCGGCGGCGGCTACGACTGCTGAGCCGGAAGAGGCATACGCAGATATGCAGCCCGATGCTTGGGAGCCAGTCCTGAGCCCGTGGCCGCTAGGCGATTAGCGCGAGCTTCACAACGCTCGGTGAGTGCCTCGCTCGCGCGCGCGGCGCACGGTCAGGCTGTCGATCAACGCGTAAGGACCGTCGCCGATCTCGACGTGGGAAGCGTCTTCGGTCTGGGCCTTGGCCGTAGGTTGTCGGGCCATGCCCAGCGAGGCCCGGACCGGTAGTGGCGCCGAAGCGATGCGCTTCGGACTGTTCGGCGGCGCCGAGGCGCCACGCTGCAGCCACGGCGACCCGGGCCGCGGTTTTTGGGAGTACATCGAGACCAACGTCGAAGCCGAGCGCCTCGGGTTCCATTCCACGTTCCTGGTCGAGCACCACTTCTCCGGGGTCGGGCAGGTTTCGTCCCCCCTCGATCTGCTGAGCTTCCTGGCCGCGCGCACGACCTCGATCCGGCTGGGGACAGCGGTGCTCGTGCTGTCATGGCATGACCCGGTGCTGCTGGCCGAGCGCGCGGCCACCCTCGACCTCCTCTCTGGCGGGCGTCTCGACTTCGGCGTGGGAAAGGGCTACCGGCATTCGGAGTTCGCTGGCTTCTGCGTGCCGAGCGACGAGGCGGACGAGCGCTTTCACGAGTCTCTGGCGGTGATCCTGAAGGCGTGGCGCTCCGATCAACCCTTCTCCCACGAGGGTCGGTTCTGGCACTACCACCACATCGTGGTCGAGCCGCCAACCGCTCAGAAGCCGCATCCCCCTGTGTGGATCGCTGCAGGCACCGCCGCGTCGGTCCGCAACGTGGCCAGGCTTGGCGCCAACCTGCTGCTCGACCAGTTCGCCTCCACCGAGGCGATTGGCGAACGGATCGCCGTGTTCAAGTCCGAGTGTGAGGCTCGCGACCGTGTCTTCGAGCCGATCGACGTGGCCGTCGCGCGCAACCTCTACGTGGCACGCGATGCAGACGACGCGAGCGCGGCGCTGGCCCGGCAGGCAAGCATCCACGAGCGCATGATCGCGCGCTCGCGAGGCCCGGAGGGGTCGAGGCGCTCACACATCATGGCCTATGCGGAGCAGGCCGGCGCGACCGAGGCCAACGTCCTCTTCGGGCCGCCCCAGGAGATCATCGCGGGGCTGCAAGCGCTGCACGCGGTAGGCGTCAGGTACGTGCTGATCAGCGGCGGGGAACCGACCCGGCAGAGCATGCAGCGGTTCGCCGCCGAGGTGATGCCGGTTTTCCTACGGGACTGCTGAAGCGCGATCGACCATCGCAGCTGCGTCGCAAACGCGTCGTGCGTCTGCAGCGCCCGGTCGAGGTCAGCGCCACCGCGAACGTCAGGTCCCCTTGCCGCCCAGGTTGTCAGACCGAGCGGCTTCCAGTCTCTCCCACTGCGCGATGGGGCGCCCTCCGGCGCGGAGGTTCGACATGATCGACCCTTGGGGCCAACCGTTGGGGGACTCCTCCCATGTCTCCTGCCGTCCGTAGGGGGTGAGGTCCATCAGCGCGAAGATGTTGTCCAGCGTCTCGACGCCGCGGCCGTTGGTCCAGTACGTCTCGAAAACCCGCCCGCCCTCTTGCAGGTAACACACGAGATGGAATTTGCCGATCGCGCGGCCGGTCAGCAACGTGTCCAACGACGGCTCTGCCGAGTACCACGGCATCGTCCAGCCCATAAAGCCCCGGTAGCGCACGCTCTCCTCGTACGGTCCCTGGCACAGCACGGCGTATGTGATCCCGCGGCGGTGGAGGCTCGCCAGCTCGCTGACCTGGCCGTTGAAGAACGTGCAGCCCTCGCACTGCTCGCTCGCCGCCCCGGCGCGATGCCACATGTGGAAGTACGCGATCAGCTGTCTGCGCCCCTCGAACGCGTCCAGCAGGGTCGCCGGCCCGTCCGGGCCGATCAGCTCGGTGGCTGCATCCACCTCGACCATCGGCAGCCGCCGCCGCGCCGCCGCGATCGCATCGCCGGCGCGCGTGTGCTCCTTCTCGCGGGCACGCAGCGCGACGAGCGCCTCCTCGAACTCTGCGCGCCCCACCAAGGGCGGAACAGGCGCCGCCGCGGTGTCGGGTCGTCCGGCGTCCTCGTGTTTGCTCACATCCGCTCCTTCCTCTCCGATCCTTGTCGGGTCCGACGATAGGACGACCGAGGCTCCCGGCCAGGGACACACCATGGAGGCCAGAATTAGTCCGCAGTCGCGAGGGTCCGTCGATTGCCGCAAATTGCTACAGACCCTTGACATAGGAGCAACTGAACGGCGTCGCGTCTGGCCAGCGCGCGCCCGCTCAGCTACAGTCCATTCATGCTCTTCATGGGCTGAGCCTGCGCCGCGTGGCGCGCCTGCGTCTGTCCTGCCGCTGGTAGGACCGAGTCCCTGCTCAACCCTGGAGGTCATGTGCCGCTCCCAACCACATCATCCGCTGCGCCGCCCGATCGCCTGGCGTCGGCCGCGATCGCGATCGCGGGCGCGGTTAAGTGCTTTGGCGAGGTGACGGCCGTCGATGGGCTCGAGCTCGAGGTCCCGTTGGGGCATTGCTTCGGCCTGCTGGGCCCTAACGGCGCCGGCAAGTCGACCACGATGCGGATGCTGACCGGCCAGGCGATCGCCGACGCGGGCACGATCGAGGTACTTGGCTATCGGCTCCCCGCCGAGTCGAAGTTGGCCCGCGCGCGGATGGGCGTCTGCCCGCAGGAGAGCAATCTCGATATCGATCTCAGCGTGCGCGAGGTGTTGTCGGTGTTCGCGCGCCTGTACCGGGTCCCGGCGGCGCGCCGCGAGGGCGCGATCGACGACGCACTGTCACTCGCCGGCCTCACCGCCCGCGCCGACGACCTCGCGGTGACGCTCTCGGGGGGGATGCAGCGGCGGCTGCTGATCGCTCGGGCGTTGATCCATGAGCCGGACCTGGTGTTGCTCGACGAGCCGACGGTCGGGTTGGACCCGCAGGTGCGCCAGGAGATCTGGTCGCTGATCTTGGCGCTGCGCGACCGTGGTGCGACCGTGCTGATGTCGACGCACTACATCGAGGAGGCGCAGCGCCTGGCCGATCGGGTCGCGATCATGTCGGCCGGCCGGGTCGTCGCCGAGGGCACGCCGGCCGAGCTGATCCGCGTGCACGCAGGTCGCGAGGCAATCGACGTGATCGGTTCGCCGGCGGAGCTGCAAGCGCTGCGCGGGAGAGCCGACGCCGCCGGCGTGCCAACACGTGCCTCCGGCCCGGCACTGAGCTACCTGCGCGCCGAGGAGCTCGACGGCCGGATCCCGGCAGGCCACCGCCGCGCGGCGACCCTCGAGGACGTATTCGTGCTGCTCACCGGGGAATACATCGATTGACCGTGCAAGCGCCAGTCGTCATGCCCACCGCGCCATCCGTCCGCGCGGGGCGGATTGAGCTACCCGCGCTGGCGGCCGTGTGGCTGCGCGAGTGGACCGTGTTCCTGTACCTCTGGCGCCAGCGCACGTTCGCGGCGGTGGTCGAGCCGGTGATCATGCTGCTCGCCTTCGGGTTCGGGTTCGGCAAGCTCGTCTCGCACGTCGCCGGGATCCCCTACATCCAGTTCGTCGGCACCGGCGTGGTTGCGACCGCGGTGCTGTTCAGCGCCGTCTTCTCAGGGATGTTTGACGCGCTCTACAAGCGCCGCTACCAGCGGGTCTACGACGCGATGCTGGCCGCGCCGGTGGACGTCGACGAGATCGTCACCGGCGAGACGCTGTTCCTCGGAGTCCGCGCCGGCATCTACGGAGTTGTGCCGTTGCTGGTCGCGTTCTGCTTCGGGCTTCCTCCTGAGCCGGCGATGCTGCTCGTGCCGCTGATCGGGAGCCTCACGGGGATCGGCTTTGCCGCACTAGGGATGCTGTTCGCCGCGTTCGCGACGACTTTCGACAACCTCAGCTACGTGATCAGCGGTGTCGTGACGCCGATGTTCCTGGTCGCAGGGACGTTCTTCCCGCTCACGGGGATGCCCGAGTGGCTGCGCACCGCGGCGCAGTTCAACCCGCTGTACCACTGCGTGCAGCTGGTGCGCAATTGCGCCTTCGGCCTGCACCCCCTGGCCGACCTCGGACACGTCGCCGCGCTGCTGCTGTTCGCGCTGCTGGCGTGGCGTCTGGCGGTCTGGCGGACGCGCCTGCGGCTGATCGACTGAGCGGCGCCCGCCGCTATGCGACGTCGAGCCTCACGCGAGCGACAGCGCGTGTGGCGACAGACAAGGCCGGGTTGGACGCGCAGCCGCCAGCACTGCGCTGACATCGACGCCCCCCTTTTTTGAGGTTGTTTCGCGCTTGTCGAAGCCGCCGCCTCCACTCTCCTTTACTAACAGCCTGATAGAGTAAAGGCATGTCCAAGGTCTCGACCAAGAATCAGGTCACGCTGCCCGTTGAGGTGATGCGTGGCGCCGGGCTCCACCCAGGCGACGAGGTCGCGATCGAGGCGCTCGGGGAAGGGGAGATCAGGATTGCCGCACGCGGCTCGCGCGTGCGCCACAACGCCGGAATCGCCAGTGGCATCTACCGCCGCGGCGAGCTCGACCGCCTGCGCGACGAATGGGAGCGCTGATCCTCGATGCCAGTGTCTTGATCGGACTGCTGGACGGCGCCGACCCGCATCATGAGCGCGCCGTAGAGGAGGTAGCCGCGGCGGACGTTGCTGGAAGGGCGCTCATCACTCCCGCGAGCGCCTACAGCGAGTCGCTGGTGGCGTTCGCACGGGCGTCACGCACCGCCGATGCCCGCGAGGCGATCACGGCGATGGGGATCGCCGTAGCCCCTCTGACCGCGAGCATCGCCGAGCGCGCGGCGACGCTCCGCGCCGAGCACGAGCGGCTCCGGCTGCCCGACGCGATCGTACTCGCCACGGCCCATGAGCTCGACGGAGATCTCCTTGCCTACGATGACCGCCTCAACTCGCTGGCAAGGAAGGACGGCCGCAAGCGCATGTGAGCCGACGGACGACACACGAGCGCGTCGACTGAGAGCTGCCAGCTCGCGGGAAGCCTGGACGGCTCTCGCTTTCTTATAGGGTGCGATCGAGTGGAGGCCTATGAGGCTACGCGACGCCGCCATGTCGAACACCTGCTACCCCAGATCGGCGAGCATTTCGAGCGTGTAGCGTGGTCTGCGGAGAGGCTACGCGCAGAGCGCACAGCGCGCCTGCGCGAGCTCGTGGGGTTGGCCGTCGAGCGCTCTTCGTGGCACCGCGGCCGGCTCGGGGACGTTGATCTGAGGACGCTGGACGAGGATGCCCTGCGGGGCCTGCCGGCGATGACGAAGGACGACCTGATGAGCAGTTTCGACGAGATCGTTACCGACCCTGATGTTCGCCTGGCGGATGCGAACGCTCACATCGCCAAGCTTGACGGTGACGCGTATTTCCGCGATCGGCTTCACGCGGTGGCCTCGGGCGGTTCGAGCGGTGTGCGCGGAGTCTTCGTGTGGGGTTGGGATGCCTGGGCGACCGTGCAGCTGACGGCGATACGTCGCGCGCTGCTGGACCGTATCGGCGACCCCGAGCTCGCGTCCCAGCGTCCCGTGGCGATGATCGTCGCGGCTGAAAACGCGACGCATTTTACAAGCGCTGTCGCCGAGACATTCGCCACCGGCGCCGTTGAGACCCACAGGTTCAGGGTGGGTCTTCCGCTGCGGGAAGTAGTGGCGGGGCTGAACGCAGTCGGGGGAGACAACCTTGCCACGTATCCGTCGATGCTGACTC
Organism: uncultured Solirubrobacteraceae bacterium; assembly: GCA_963743505.1. Taxonomy (GTDB): domain Bacteria; phylum Actinomycetota; class Thermoleophilia; order Solirubrobacterales; family Solirubrobacteraceae; genus Palsa-744. The sequence continues at coordinate 1,097,154 of CAVUPZ010000006.1, forward strand.
GACTGGTGGGCGAGGCGCGTGCGGGACGCCTACACATTCAGCCGCGGCGGATACTGACGATGGCCGAGCCGCTGTCGGCGCAGACCCGTAGCGCCGCCGAAGCGACCTGGCAGGCGCCGGTCGCGAACATGTGGGGAACCTCCGAGGCGGGTGTCACCGCGATTGGATGCTATAAGGCCGCAGCGATGCATCTCACCGATGACTTGCTGATCGTCGAGCCCGTCGATGCCGACGGCAACAGGGTGCCGGCAGGAGTGCGCTCGCACAAGGTATATGTGACGAACCTCTTCAACCATCTGATGCCGCTCATCCGTTACGAGATCACCGATGAAGTCACCCTGCTCGACGAGCCGTGCTCGTGCGGTTCCTTGCACCGACGCATCGCCGACATCGAGGGGCGCAATGACGACACTTTTGTTTACGGGGAGGGGATGAACGTCCACCCCCATCTATTCCGTTCGATCCTGGCGCGAGAGCCGGCGATCTCCGAGTATCAGGTGCAGCAAACGCGGACCGGAGCCGCGATTGTGGTGTGCGCCGACGGTGAGGTCGATATCGCAAGCCTCAGTCGCAAGCTCGAGGAGGCGCTCGCGGGCTCCGGATGTCCCGAGCCGACGGCCACCGTGAGTGTCGTGGAGAGCATCCCGACTCTGGCCACCGGGAAGCTCAAGCGCTTCCTGACGCTGTAGTCGGCGCCATCGCCATCGTCGCAAGCCGACAAGCCTGAGCACTGGCGCGCACCGGCACAGACACTTCCGTCCAGCGCCGCCGGCGGCTCGCCTTGGCCAGATTCTCTTCACTCGCTTGCATGCGGTGGCGGGCGGCCGGGGCCGCCTGCTGTTCGCGCACACCGAAGTGGGCTCCACGTCGCTCCTCTCCCACCGAAGTACGCTTGGCCGCTCAGGCGCGGCTAGGCTCGGAGGCATGAAATCCAGTGGCGAAGTTGCTGGAAGCGATCTGGTCGCCCCGCTCCTCAAGACGAAGCTCGAAGCTCCCGACTGTCCCCGCCTCGTCTTCCGCGAGAACCTGATCGAGACACTCTCGGAGGGCCTGTCGCTCCCACTGACGCTGGTCTACGGTCCCGCCGGTAGCGGGAAGACGATGCTGGTGGCGCAGTGGCGAGCTTCCGAGCCAGAGCGTTCGGTGGCGTGGCTCTCGTTGGACGCCGGCGACAACGATCCCGCGAGGTTCTGGACCTACGTCGTGCAGGCTCTGCGCTCGGTGCTGCCGGGGTTCGGCGACGCCGCGCTCGCGATGCTGCGTGCGCCCGGGATCGCCGTCGTCGATGAAGCCCGCCTTGAGCTGATCAACGAGCTTGTCGACGTGGCGGGACAGTCGGCTCTCGTGCTGGACGATTATCACGCGATCGATGACGAGCGGATCCATGAAGGAATGGCGTTCCTGCTCGAGCATCTCCCCAACCCGCTTCGTGTCGTGATCACATCACGAGCGGAGCCCCCGCTGGGCATCGGGACCTTGCGCGCGCGGGGTCAGCTCAACGAGGTCGACGCTGCCCGGCTGCGCTTCTCGCGCTCCGAAGCCGAGTCCTTGCTCAACGAGATCCACGACCTCGGGTTGCCCGCCGAGATGGTCGGGCGTCTGCACGAGCGAACGGAGGGCTGGGCAGCGGGCCTCTACCTGGCTGTGCTCTCGATGCGGGGGCGCGAGGACGTGAGCAGCTTCATGGAGTCGTTCGCGGGCAGCGACCGACGGGTGGTGGACTATCTCGGCGCCGAGGTGCTCGCCGAGCAGCCCGACGACGAGGTTGCCTTCCTGCTCGACACGGGCATGCTGGACAGGTTCTGCGCGCCGCTCTGCGAGGCCGTCACAGGCTCTCGAGACGCCCGGGCGATGCTCGACCGGATCGAGCGCTCGAACTACTTCCTGATTCCGCTCGATCCGAGTCATGACTGGTATCGGTATCACCACCTGTTCGGTGAGCTGCTCCGTCACGAGCTCGAGCGCAGATCCCCGGGGACCGTCACGGAGCTCCATCGCCGCGCCGGTCGCTGGTTTCTCGACGCGGGGCTTGTGTCGGAGGCGATCGGGCACCTGACGGCGGCTGGCGACCTCGACGAGGCGTCCGAGTTGGTCTCGACCCACTGGCTGCCGTTCACCAACGTGGGGCAGCGAGCAACGGTCGCGCGGTGGCTCGAAGCCCTGCCCCGAGAACACATCGTGAGCGACGGCCGTCTATGCCTTGCCCAGGCAAGGACGGCATCGGTCGTCGGCAGGCGAGACGAGATCCTCGAGTGGGTGGAGCTCGCAGAGACGGCGCCGAGATACAACCCCGCGCAAGACGCATGGATCGCACAGCAGGCGACGGTCCTGCGCTCGACCGCGTGGGAGATGCTCGGCGACATGAGTGCCAGCCGGCAGCTGGCTGCTCGGCTCGCGCCGCTCGACGGGAGCTCCTTCTGGCACCCGCTCGCGGCACGCAACCTGGGCGCCGCGGCGCACTGGTTCGACGACAACACCGAGGCTGTGAAGCTCTTCGATACCGCACTCGCGCTCAACCGCGACCGGATCGCGATGATCTCGGTATTCGCGCTCGGTCAACTCGCCCTGATCGCGGCGGACGGCGGAGACTGGCGCGCATGCGCCGCCCACATCGAGGCCGGCTTCGACCTCGTCCGCAAGCGCGGTCTCGAGGAGTACTGGCAGTGCAGCTTGGTGCACGTCGCCCACGGGCGACTGTTGCACCATGATCGGCGTCTGACCGAGGCTCGCTCGGAGCTCGAGAGAGCGGCCGCGCTCGCGCGACGCGGTGTCGGGGTCGTCGAGCTCGCCTACGTTCTGCTCGTGCTCGGCAACCTGCTCTACGAGCTCGGCGAGCGCCGCACCGCGCGCGAGCTTGCGCTCGAGGCGCGTGATCTGCTTGCGAGCGCTCCCGAACCCGGCACGCTCGTACCGCGACTGCTCGCACAGGCGGAGAGCAGGCTCCGGCTGGTGATACATCCCTCGGGTGAGCGCTCAGTGGTGACCGACGAGCTGACGGCGCGGGAGCAGGCGGTGATGCGCCTCCTCCCCAGCGGACTCTCGGCACGGGAGATCGGAACTGAGCTCGGCATATCGCGCGACACCATCAAGACGCACACCAAGAGCATCTATCGGAAGCTCGGTGCGTCGAGCAGGCGCGAGGCCGTCGCGCGCGCCCGAGAGCTGGAACTGCTCTAACCGGGCGCCGTTCCTGCCCCGGGGTGGGTTCAGTCGGGGTGATGACGACTCACCCCGGTCGCCCGCATCCTCGTGATCAAGCCTCGAAACGACCACGAAGGAGCTGAGCTGATGACCACCGCCAACATCGATCCCGCGCTCGAGCGCAATCGCGCCTTCGCCGCCGCGGGCGGCCACCAGGGCGCCGTCGTCTTTCCCAACCTGCGCCTGTTCGTGATCACATGCCTCGATCCCCGCGTCGATCCGGCGCACTTTCTCGGCCTTGGCCTCGGCGACGCGATTGTCGTCCGCAACGTCGGCGGGCGCGTCACCCGCGAGGCGATCAACGACGTCGCCTTCATCGGCCAGATCGCCGAGAGCGTGCTGCCAGACGGACCGCTGTTCGAGGTCGCCGTGATCCACCACACCCAGTGCGGAAGTGGAGCGCTCGCCGACGACACCTTCCGGCGTCGCTACGCCGAGCGGATCGGCGCCGAAGAGTCGACCCTGCGCGAGCATGCGGTCCTCGACCCTGCACTGACCGTCACGCGGGATGTCGAGCGCCTGCGCTCCGCACCAGCGATCTCTCCGCGCCTCACCGTGTCCGGGCATGTCTACGACGTGGTGAGCGGCATGGTGGAGACGGTGCTCCCTGCCGGTCGCGCGCCGAGCGAGCGTCGCCTCGCCGGGCAGAAAGCGGGGGCATAGGTCATGTTCGGGAAACTCGCGAGATTCGCATATGCCAATGGCCGCCGGGTGCTGTTCGTCGCCGTGATCGGCGCGGCCGTCGCGGCCGTGTTCGGCGTGGGCGTTGCGAAGCGGCTGAGCCCGTACGGCGCGGAGGACCCCTCGACGCAGTCGGTCCAGGCGATGAATCGCTACCAGGCCGCCGCCGGGCGCCAGCTCGACCCGGGGATCATCGCGCTCGTGAGCAGCGGCAACGTCCAGGGCGCGCGCGGCGAGCGCCGCGTCCAGGAGGTCGAGGCGCAACTGCGCTCGAGTCGGGACGTCGCCGCTGTGTCGAGCTACTACGACAGCCACGACCCGGCCGTGGTGTCAAGTGACGGGCGCTCGACCTACGTCGTCGCGTACTTCAGGCCCGAGTCGGACTCGAGGCTCAAGGAAGACGCGTCACAGCTGGAACGCCAGTTTGCCGGACAGCACGATGTGAAGCTCGGCGGCAGCGCCGTCGCCAACGCGCAGGCCAACACTCAGGTCAGCCACGACCTCGCCCGCGCGGAGCTGCTCGCATTCCCGCTCATCTTTCTGCTGTCACTCTTGTTCTTCCGCTCGCTGGTCGCGTCGCTCTTGCCGCCGCTGCTTGGCGGCCTGGCGATCCTGGCCACGTTCTTCGCCCTCCGAGTCGTCTCGAGCTTCACCGACCTCTCGGTGTTCGCGCTCAACATGACCACAGGCCTCGGGCTCGGTCTCGCGATCGACTACAGCCTGTTCATGGTCTCTCGCTACCGCGAGGAGTCGGTTGTCCGAGGCTTCGGCGTAGATGCGCTGCGACGCACGCTCGAGACGTCGGGCCGGACGATCGTATTCAGCTCGCTGACGGTCGCCGCGGCGATGGCCTCGCTCACGATCTTCCCGCAGCGGTTCCTCTACTCGATGGGGATCGCGGGCGCGCTTGTCGCGCTGATCGCGGCGTCGCTTGCGCTGTCCGTGTTGCCGGCACTGCTGGCCGTGCTCGGGCCGCGCGTCAACGCGCTTTCCCCGGGGTGGCTGCGGCGCGCCGCGGACCGCGACGCGCGACCGGCCGAATCGGGCTTGTGGTACCGGCTGTCGCGGTTCGTGATGCTGCGCCCCGGCAGGATTGCGACGATCAGCGCGGTGGCGCTGATCGCGCTCGGAATCCCGTTCTTCGCATCGATCAAGTTCCTGCCCGTCAACGCAGGCGTGCTGCCCACGACCGCGAGCGCGCGCCAGGTCGATGACGCGCTGCGGACCGGGTTTCCGCCCGGGCGCACCTCACCGCTCGAGGTCGTTGCCGGTGCCCCCGCGGGATCACCGCAGCTACTCGCCTTCGCCGAGCGGGTTCGGGCCCTGCCGGGCGTCTCCGCGGTCGCCCCCGCGCAGCCCGCTGGCGCCGACCTCTCGCTGCTCGACGTCGCCCCGTCCCCGTCAACCTACAGCCCGGGCGCCCAGCATCTCGTGCACCTGGTGCGCGCCCTGCGAGCGCCGTTCTACGTCGGCGTCTCGGGCCAGACGGCGGCCTTCATCGATCTCGAGTCCAGCCTCGAAACGCATCTCCCACTCGTGCTCGCGATGTTGATCGCCTCGACTCTGATCGCCCTGTTCCTGATGACCGGGTCGGTCGTGCTGCCCGTCAAGGCGGTGCTGATGAACATCCTCGGCCTGAGCGCCGTGTTCGGCATCCTCGTTCTGATCTTCCAGCACGGAAGCCTGGAAGGGCTTCTGTCCTACCGCTCCAACGGGGCTCTCGACGCCACCCAACCGATCCTGCTGTTCGCGATCGGCTTCGGCCTGGCCACCGACTACGGCGTCTTCCTGCTCTCACGGATCAAGGAGGCGCGTGATGCCGGCCTCGCCAACACTGAGGCCGTTGCGACCGGCCTGGAGCGAACTGGGCGTATTGTGACCGCCGCGGCGCTGCTGTTCGCAGTTGCGATCGGCGCGTTCGCGACTTCGAAGCTGGTGTTCATCAAGGAGCTCGGCCTCGGGACGGCACTCGCAGTGCTGATCGACGCCTTCGTCATCCGCGCTCTGCTCGTCCCTTCGCTGATGGAGTTGCTCGGGGAGTGGAACTGGTGGGCGCCGGCGCCGCTGCGCCGGCTGCGCGGTTGGACCCCGGCAGATCGTGATCGTGGTCGGACTCAGCCTGCGGTCGAGAGCGCGGAATGAGCTCAGTGATGCGCGACAAGTCTCGACCCGACGAGCCATTACGCAGGACCCCGGACAGCCTCGATGCACCGCCATAGCAGTCCTCGGAGCGCCTCTACCTCCTCTCTTGACAGCGCTCCGGCCATGCGCTGCTCGATCGGTTCGGCCTCTTTGCGGGCCGCCGCGAGGGCCTCGCGGCCGACGCCGGTGAGATGGATCTCGAGCACCGTCCGATGACGCGGGTGCGGTGTTCGTTCGACCAGTCCTTGTTCCTCCATCGCCTTGAGGACGACCATCATCGCCTGCGGGCTCACCAGGCACGCACGTGCAAGTTCGGCGCCGGTGATGCCTGGCTGCTCCGCCAGCTCCGCGAGGGCCACGTACTGGGGAAGCGTCAGTCCGACGGTCCTCACGGCTGCACTCTTAGCTCTGAGTAGTGTCTGCTCGCTGCGCTTGAGCAGCTTGCCAAGGCTCTCCTCGGTCGGAGAGGGATTGTCGGAGTTGCTCACGGCTTCCACGGCAGGACTTGGCCGAACCGTATGAGCTCTCCATAAAGGCCTGCGTCGAGTGAGCTGCGAAACGCGAGATCGACAAGCCGCCCGGCCGCCTGGGCAGGAGTTTGAGCATGACTCACGTCAAACCACGGTCGCGAGGCGCCGGTGTCGATCATGCCCGGACAAACCGAGGCCAACAGGATTCCGCGCTCGATGTCTGATTCGCGCCGCCGCCGCGCAAGGGCGCGCACGGCACCCACCTGAGCAATCTTGGAGGGAATGTTGATGAAGCCTGGCCATCCCTCGGCAAGCGCGCTTCCATCTTGCACGGCGTCCCGCCATCTTCGCACCGCGGCATCCGCCTCCTCTAGCGTCTCGAGCTCGTCGAAACGCTCGTGAAGGACAGGTGCCAGGTAATGCAACGTGCCGAGAGTGCTCGCGACCACCAGCAGGGTTCCGTCCTCGGCGAGAGTCGGTGCGAAGGCACGCAACACACGTGTGGTGCCGAGGTTGTTCGTCTCGGTATACCCACCGATGACCTGCTCCGGACTATCCCGGGGCAGGACGCGGCTGTACGCGTTCGAGATCACGATGTCAAGCGAGCCATGGCGATCGACGAGCCTCGCCGCGGTCTCCGTGACGTCCTCCTCACACGAAACGTCAAGCAACTCGACTTGGACTTCAGCGCGGAGCGGCCGTAGGCCGGCTCGGGCCCCGGCGATCCGCGAAGCGTCGCGACCGGTCAGATACACAATGTCGTCGCTCTCAAGCCGGGCTGCCAACGACTCGACCAGCGCCAAGCCAAGCCCCTGTGTCGCACCGGTCACCAACGCCACCTTGCCCATGTCTTGAAGCGTATCAATCTCTTGATGTACATACCAGGCTTGCCGGAGATCCGGCAGCGCGACTCGGCCGCTCGTCTGCTCCTTTCTTCACGTACGCAGGACGGTCGCAGACGTGCGCGGACAACCCGGCGCAAGCGCCTCTGCGATGCCGTTTTCAGGCTGCCGCTTCGCACCCCTCGAACCCACCGTCCACTTCAGACAGGGCGCTGCGAACGCTGCGAACTTCGCCTGCGCGGGACAGCGATCGATAATGCTCGTCATGGCGGAGATCCGCGACATCGCGCCGGGCCTCTGGGTATGGAGAACGCCCCATCGTGGCTGGACACCGCAGAGCGACTTCGATGGCCCGGTGACCTCGACATGCGCGACGGTAGGCGGCGAGGTGGTCGTGCTCGATCCGCTGGCCCCGGAGCCGAACGCCGATGCGGTGTGGACGCGGCTCGACGCCAATCCGCCGACCGTCGCAGTCGTGCTCAAGCCCGATCACGTCCGGGACGTCGACCTGTTCGTTCGCCGCTACGGCTCCGCCGCGTACGGACCGTGGCTCTTCTACCCCGATGACATCCCGCGGTCCGAGCTCAACCCTGTGGAGCCCGGTAGCCGGATCCCCGGCGGCCTGCTCGCCGTTTACGACGGCCGCGGACGGTTTGAGACGCCGATCTGGATTCCTGAGCACCGCACGCTCGTCTTCGCCGACGCGCTCACGGCGCCGCAGGGCGAGCTGCTTGTGTGGGACTGTCCCGCCCTGAAGGAGCGGGCGCTGCCTGCACTTCGAGGGCTGCTCGAGCTGCCGTTCGAGCACGTGATCGTGTCTCATGGGGAGCCGATCCACGACCGGCGGGCATACGAACGCGCGCTGACGCTGCCGCCATGGCGGGCATAGCTCGTGGCGCCTGCGACCGCCTCTCCGACCAGCAAGTGAGCTGCGGCGCTGTCGCTCTGCATTGGGGTCGCCCGTCAGCGCCTGCTTTTGGTCGAGGTCGGGCAAACTACAGACCCAGAGGGGACCGGGCGCCCGCTCACTGGCTCTCCAGTCCGCCCGCCGAGGAGTCCGCGTGAATGCCGTGTTCCCCGACTATTCCTTGCCAGGCCACGCCGGCACGGTCCGCACGCGGGGGCTTCGGTGATGACCAGCGCGGTGGTCGGCACTGGAGAGATTGGATCGGTCATCGCACGCCTCCTGGCCAAGGGCGGTGAGACCCTGCGGCTCTCGAGCGCCGACAACGAGTCGGCACGGGCGCTGGCTGCAGAGATAGGTCCAGCTGCGGTCGTCACAGTCGACAACCGGGACGCGCTGCAGGGCGCCGATGCCGTCGTCCTCGCGCTGCGGTTTTCCGTGCTGAAGGGCGTCATTGACGAGATCGCCGACCGGCTAACCGACAAGCTCGTGGTCGTTCCGAGCAACCCGCTCGGCATTGACGCACAAGGTCATCTCTCGCGTCTCCTGCCGAAAGGGCAATCCTCTGGCGAGGTTGTAGCCGGGTGGTTGCCGGCGGGCGCGCGCTTGGGGATGGCGTTTGGAACCCTGTCGGCCGATATCTTCGAGTCCTCTAGCAAACGGTCACCGGAGTTGGCGGTCCTCTTCTACGTGAGCGACGACGATCGCGCTGGCGAGGAAGTCGAGCGGTTGATCCGAACAGCCGGCTTTGAGCCCGCGAAGGCCGGCGGGATCGGACGGTCCGGTCGACTCGAGGTCGGCGGCGACCTTCACGACCTCGTGGTCGGCCCTGCAGAGGCACGGTCATTGGCCGGTGGGGCCTGATCGCTCCTTGCCCTGGCTGGGGGCGCCTCTTCGGTCGGGCCCTTCGCCCGGATCAGCTCGACGACGCTGCGCCATCGACGGGCTACATCCCCACTTTTGCTCGCACGAGAAGCGGTCCCTTCCGCCGACAGGCGGCTCTCGTGAGCTGCGAGGAAGGGTGCCTCGCCTCGTCTTCCGTCCCGCTGCGGTGGCTTGTCATCGGCCGCGTAGGCCATCGAGTAGACGAGCGATTTCCGGCTCGATGCGGGCCAGCGCTCGGTCCGGGTGTGGGTCGGTGGCGGCGAGCAGGCCCGCTTCGATCAGGGCAGCCATTACGAGATGGGTGGTGGTGGTGACGTCGTCGCTGACCAGTTCGCCGGCGTCGACTGCGGCCTGGATGCCGGCTTTCATCGCGGCGATCCCGAGAGACGCGGCGGTCTCCCGCCACCCCTCCCAACCGAGCACGGCGCGACTCTGGCGCAGGCCGATCCGTTGCAGCTCGCCATCCTTCGCGCACTCACGCACGTATGCGATACAGCCCGCGAGGAGCTGGGCAAACGGACCGGCGCCCGGTCCTGCCTGTTCTGCGGCGATCGATGCCAGGCGCAGGAGAACCTCGCGCTCGGAGGCTTCGAAGGCGGCCTTGAACAGCTCGACCTTGCTCGCGAAGTGGTGGTACATGCCGCCCCGACTGACGCCTGCACGAGCGAGGACTTCCGTGGTTGCGACGTCGTCGAAGTCGCGCTCGAGCAGCAGTTCGCGCATCGCGCTCACGAGCCGCTCGCGAGCTCCGGTGGAAGGTCGGCCGCGGCGCCGGTCGGTCGGTGCGGCGAGCCCATCCGATGAGGCGTTGACATCGTGCAAGGACCGCACTAGTATAACCGACACGCAGTCGGTAAACATCCCGGCGGGGCGGCTGGGTCCCGCTGGGTCCCACCCAAAGGAGGTCGCAATGGACCTGTACGCAATTCTTCGTCGCAGCGGCTGGCGCTCTGGCGCGGAGCTGGAGCAGGCCGCCGAGCGCTCGACGAAGGTCGCGAACGAGCAGATGCCCGACGATGTTCGCTGGATCCGCAGCTACGTCCTCGAAGAGGACGGCGGGCCCGTGGGCACCGTCTGCATATACGAGGCCACCAGCCCCCAGGCGATCCGCGAGCACGCGAGGCTCGCCGAGCTGCCCCTCGACGAGGTCGTTCCGATCGCCGACACGGTCGTCGTGCGGCCCGACCCTCAAGCTGCCGTCGCCAAGTAATCCCAAGCACCGGCGCTTGCAGGAGCTCGACCGCGTGAGCGGACCGTTCCACCATGCTCGGGTAGCGAGGTCGGCCCGCGGACGTGCGCATGACGTACGCAGCGCCTTCCTCGCTCTCGACGAGCGACTCGCGGCAGCCGCGCGACGCGACGCAATCACGACGCCGATCGAGCAGTAGACGGGGCAGCGCGGGATCGCGCAACGCCTTTGAGCAACTTGGAGATGACCAAGGTGCCCGCCCACAGTACCGGCCGTCTCCACGTTCAGACGAGCGCTGCGAACAGGGCGCTTTCGCGACCTCCAACGCTCATGAGCTCTGTGTCGGATGCCACACCGATGCCGAGCACGAGGTGTACCCTCAGACATCTCTACGACGGCCCATTCGCGGCGGTCGTCTCAAGGCCTAAACGGGAGGCGCCAATGAGCGCGACAGAGATTGATCAGGCCAGGCTCGAATCCTTTATGGGGCAGGCGGTAACCGACATGGGCGCGATCATCAGCGCGCCGCTCATGTTGATCGGCGAGAAGCTCGGTCTGTACAAAGCGATGGCTCATGCCGGGCCACTGACCTCGCAGGAAGTGGCGGATCGCTCCGGCGCGGCTGAGCGCTACGTTCGCGAGTGGCTTGGAAACCAGGCGGCTGGTGGTTACGTTACCTACGACCCTGCGAGTGACCGCTACACACTGCCCGACGAGCATGCACTTGCACTCGCCGACGAAGAGAGCCCGTTCTACATCCTCGGCGTCTACGACTCGGTCGCCTCCTTGTACGCTGACGAAGATCAGATCGTCGAGGCCTTCCGCAGCGGCGAGGGCATGGGCTGGCACGAGCACGATCACCGGCTGTTCCGAGGGACCGAGCGGTTCTTCAGGCCCGGCTACCGGGCCCACCTGGTCGGCGAGTGGATTCCGGCTCTGGATGGAGTCCAGGAGAAGCTCGAACGCGGTGCCAAGGTCGCCGATGTCGGCTGCGGCCACGGGGCGTCAACGATCATCATGGCGGAGGCGTTCCCCAACTCCGAATTCTTCGGCTTCGACTACCACTCTCCGTCGATCGCGCGCGCACACGAGGCGGCGAAGGAAGCGGGCGTCGATGATCGAATCACGTTCGCGACGGACGCGGCAAAGGAATACCCCGGTCACGGCTACGACCTGGTGTGCGTCTTCGACTGCCTGCACGACATGGGCGACCCCGTCGGCGCATCGAAGCACGTCTTGGAGACGCTTGATGCGGACGGCAGCTGGATGATCGTCGAGCCCTTCGCGAACGACCGCGTCGAGGAGAACCTCAATCCCGGTGGGGCGCGTCTTCTACGGCGCTTCGACTCTGATCTGCACACCGGCGTCGCTCTCGCAAGAGGTTGGCCTCGCGTTGGGCGCGCAGGCGGGCGAGGCGCGGCTGACCGAGGTTCTCGAACAGGGAGGTTTCACTCGCGTTCGCCGCGCGACCGAGACGCCATTCAACCTGGTCCTCGAGGCGCGGCCGTAGGCAGGGCCGTTCCCGACATTGCGAGGAGCGTCGAGGTTCAGACCAGGTACGCAAAGAGCGGCGAAATCCACATCGCCTACCAGGTTGCCGGCGAGGGTCCAGTCGATGTCGTGCTGGTGCAAGGCTGGACCACGAACCTGGATGTACTCGGGGAGGATCCGGGCTGGAGCGCGTTCTACAACCGCCTGGCGTCGTTTTCAAGGCTGATCCTGTTCGACAAGAGGGGCACAGGCCTCTCGGATCGGGTCTCGGTCAGCGAGATGCCGACGCTGGAGGAGCGGATGGACGACGTGCGGGCGGTGATGGACGCGGTCGGGTCGCAGTCGGCTTTCGTGCTTGGCATCTCCGAGGGCGGGCCGATGAGCGTGCTGTTCGCCGCCAGCCATCCCGAGCGCACCCGCGGGCTCGTGCTATACGGCAGCTTCCCGCGCATCACGAAGGCGGATGACTATCCGTGGGGGTTCGACCCCGGGCAGGCCGAGCCGCTGATCGAGCTAGCCGAGCGAACGTGGGGGACAGGCACGTTCAGCGGCAGCCTGCTCGCCCCGAGCCAGCTCCCCGACCGACTGCCGTACTTCGCTCGACTGGAGCGGGAGGGCGCCAGTCCGGGAGCGATGATCGCGCTGATCCGGATGCTAATCGAGATCGACATCCGCGCCGTCCTGCCAACGATCTCGGTGCCAACGTTGATTGTGCACCGCGACCATGACGCGGTTGCGCCAATCGAAGGCGCCCGCTACATGGCGGCTCGGATTCCCGGCGCACGGCTCGTCGAGCTCGCCGGCGAGCACTCCCCCCTCACCGGGGACATGGACGCGATCCTCGAGGAGATCGAGGAATTCGTCACCGGCCGCCGTGGCGAGCGCGCACCCGAGCGGGTACTCGCGACGGTGATGTTCACCGACATCGTCGACTCGACTTCGCGCGCCGCGTCGCTGGGCGACCGTCGCTGGACCGAGTTGCTCGAAGACCACTACCGGCTGATCCGTCAGCAGCTACCGCGGTTCGGTGGCCGGGAGGTCAAGACGATCGGCGACGGGTTCCTGGCGACCTTCGACGGTCCGGCCCGTGCAGTGCGGTGCGCGCTCGCGGCGATCGACGCGAACCGTCAGATCGCGGTGACCCTCAGGGCTGGGCTGCATACCGGCGAGTGCGAGCGCCGCGGCGATGACATCACCGGGATCGCCGTGCACATCGGCGCGCGCGTGGCGGCCCTCGCCGGCCCCGCCGAGGTACTCGTGTCTCATACCGTCAAGGACCTCGTCGCCGGCTCGGGCCTTCAGTTCGAGGACCGCGGCAGCCACAACCTCAAGGGCGTCCCGGACGACTGGCACCTGTACGCCGCCAGTTCGTAAGCGGACGCTGCTACGCAACCGACGCGAGTCCTGCTATCAGCTCGCGGGTGACGTCGACCAACAGATCGACGTCCGCGGTCTGGGTCAGCCAGTTGACGATCGCCGGCCGCAGCGCGACCTTCCCCGCGTAGGTGGTCGTACCCACGAACACGCGCCCGTCGGCGCGCACCGCCGCCCCGAGCCGCTCATTGAACCCGTTCAGCTCCTCCTCGCGAAGCCCCGCGGGGTGAGCACGGAAACAGACGATGTTCAGCGGCACATCCGCCAGGCGCTCCAGTTCCGGCGCGCTGTCAACGCGATCCGCCAGATGGCGCGCGAGAGCCAGGTGCCGCTCGACCATCTCCCGGTAGCCGCCACGCCCATACGCGCGCAGCGTCGCCCACACGGCAAGCGCCCGCGCGCGACGCGAGTTCTCCGGTGACAGGAAACCGAAGTTCGGGTGTGGGTCATCGGGGGCGGGCAGATACGGCGCGCCGACGTTCAGCGCACGCGGCAGCCGCTCCATCTCGCGAACAAACGCAAACCCGCAGTCGTAAGGTACGTTCAGCCACTTGTGCCCATCCGAGCTCACCGAGTCGGCCCGCTCGACGCCGTCGGTCAGCGCGCGGGAATCCGGAGCCAACCGTGCGAACAGACCAAACGCCCCATCGACATGAAGCCATGCGGTGTGGCGGTCGCACAGGCCAGCGATATCGGCGATCGGGTCAAAGTCACCCGCGTTCACCTCGCCCGCGTTGCCGATCACGATCGCCGGCCCGGTCGCCTGTTCCAGCTCGCACTCGAGCGCGCCGAGGTCAAAGCGCCCGACGCGGTCGTTAGCGAGCCGACGAATGTTGGCTCGACCGAGGCCGAGCATCCCGATCGCCTGTACGGCGCTCGGATGAAGATACCCGCTCGAGAGGATCACCGGCAAGGGCAGCCTCCCGACGCCATCGGCCTCGACATCGACCCCCTGCTGTTCGCCCCACCAGTTGCGAGCGGCCGCCAGTGCGACGAAGTTCGCCATCGTCGCCCCCGTTGTCAGCACTCCCCCAAACTCGCCCGGAAGCTCGAATAGCTGGCGCAACCAGTCAACCGCCACCTGCTCCAGGCGAGCCGCGAACGGCGACGACGCCCATGCGTAGGCCGGCTGGTCGTAAGCCGAGGTCAGCCAGTCGGCACCCACCGCCGCCGGCGTTCCGCCACCCATCACGAAGTGAAAGAACCGTGGCCCGCTCGAGCGAGTCGCCGCCTCGCCCGCCCGAACGGACAGCTCCCTCAGCGCCTCAAGCGACCCGATACCCTCCTCGGGCATCGGGTCGTCCCACCGTCCGATCGCAGCCTCCGTGTCCGGGTTCAGCACGAGCTCGTCGCCGATCCGCTCCAGATAGCTACGTGCGACGCTCGCCGCGAACTCGAGTGCGGGGTCGAGCTCCTCACGCTCGGCAAACGGGTCAGGCACCTCGCCTATCCTGCCAGGTCACGGACAGAGCCGATGGCCCTCGCCGGCAGGAGATTCGGTCGTTCCAGTTGGACGTGCGCTTGCGGCTTCAGGCGGGGACCGCCTCGAGCTCGCCGCGGCGCGCCGCCTTGGCCTGCTCGCGGCTGTCCCGCGAGGAGATCAGGATAGCCGCGAGGATTGCGCCGACGATCGCAAAGCCCGCACCGACGAGAAAGGCGCGGTCGAAACCTTTCGTGAGAGCGACCGAGGTGTGCGCGCCGCCGCTCAGCAGCCCTTGCGTGCGGCTGTTGGCGACGGTCGCGAGAATCGCCAGGCCGAGCGCGCCGCCGACTTGCTGGGAGGTGTTGATCAATCCCGAGGCAAGGCCGGCCTCATGCGGCTTGGTCCCCGTCGACGGCGCCAATCGTCACCGAGACGAACGCGAACCCGAGACCGAAGGCGGCGAGCAGCGACGGGCCCAGCACATCGGCACTGAAAGACCCACCCGGTGCGGGGACTTGCGAGAACCACACCAGACCGCCCGCGATCAGCAGCAGACCTCCGATCAGGACCGGCTTGAAGCCGATGCGCGTGACGAGCTGCGAGGCGACGCCAGCCGAGATGATGATGCCCACGGCGAGCGGGAGATAGGCGAGCCCGGTCTTGATCGGCGAGAAGTGCAGAACGTCCTGTAGGTAGAGCGAGATGAAGAAGAACATCGAGAACAGAGACATGCCGATCAACAGGCCCACGATGTCCGATCCCCGCAGCGTGCGCAGGCGGAAGATCGAAAACGGCAGCAGCGGGATGGCGCTGGCGGCGCTCGATCGCCACGAACGCCGCGAGCAGGAGGACCGACCCGGCGAGGCCGAGCAGCGTGCCCGTCGAGCCCCAGCCGACGTTGACGGCGTCGACCACCGTATAGACGAGCAGCGCGAGGCCCGCCGTGACGGTCACAGCCCCGGGGATGTCAAAGCCTTCAGTGCCGTCCTCGGACGTGCTCTCGAGCAGCAGCCGGGGAGCGAGCATCGCCGAGGCAATGCCGATCGGGACGTTCACGAACAGCACCCAGCGCCAGCTCAGCCCGCTCGTGAGAATGCCGCCCAGCAGGACCCCGGCGGCCCCGCCGGCGCCGGCGACGGCGCCCCAGATGCCCAATGCGCGGTTGCGTTCGGCGCCTTCGGCGGAACGTGGTCGTGATGATCGATAGCGCCGCCGGCGAGACGATCGCCGCGCCGAGGCCCTGAACCGCACGCGCGGCGATCAGCCATGCCTCGGACTGGGCCAGGCCGCCGGCCAGCGAGGCGAGCGAGAAGACGACCAGGCCGATCATGAACATCCGCCGGCGCCCGAGCAGGTCGGCAAGGCGTCCGCCGAGCAGCAGGAACCCTCCGAAGGTCAGGGTGTAGGCGTTCACGACCCACGAGAGGTCATCGCGGGAGAAGTGCAGGTGGGCGCCGATCGACGGGAGCGCGACGTTCACGATCGACGCGTCGATCACCACGACGAACTGCGTCATCGCCAAGAGCATCAGAGCAAGGTTCTTGCCGCGCTGTGAGGTCAGGTCGGCGGCGGCCCTGCGCGTGACGCAGAGCCGATCCTGTGCCTCGCCAGGTTGGGTCTCGGTAGTGCTCATGTCGGGTCCTCTCGGGAGGGAATGGTGACGAATGATACGGAAGCGGAATTACGGTTCCCCTTGCTTATAGCAGCATACGGAGCTACAGATTCCGTTTGTCAAGGTCATGTCCACCGATCAGCGCACACTCAGAGCCGACGCCCGACGCAACCGCGAGCGGATCATGTCCTCGGGCCGCGAGCTGTTCGCACGCGACGGCCCTGAGGCGCAGATGGACGAGATCGCCGCGCACGCCGGCGTCGGGATCGGCACCGTCTACCGCCACTTCCCGACCAAGGAGGCGCTGCTGACCGAGATGGTGCGCGTCGCGCTTTCAGGAGTTCGCGGCGATCGCGACGCTTGCCGAGGAGACCGAGGACCCGCGCGATGCGCTTGAGACGGTCATGCGCCGCTCCGCCGAAGCGGTCGAGGGAGACGCGGGCTTTCAGCTGGCGATGATGGGCTCCGACCAGCTCGAGTGGGAGGGCATCGAGGAGGAGAAGGCCGTTATGGCTGCGGTCGTCACGCGGATCATCGGGCGTGCAGTCAGCGCCGGTGACGTCCGGGACGACTTCACCTTCGAGGATTTCGGAATGATGATGTGTGGAATCACCTCGACGATGTACTACAAGCCAGGCAGCGCCGACTGGCGTCGCCACCTGGCGATCGTTCTCAACGGCGTACGCGCCCCGGTCCCGCATCCGAGCGCCCCGACCGAGGCTGGGCACACGCTCGCTTAGCGCCCGCGCCAGGCGATGGTCGCGGGACGCCCTCGCCGGGATCAGCGGTTCGCACCCCGCCAGAAGGTGCCGTGGGAACATCGGGCGATGCGAGGTCGCCGGCATCCGCCAGCCGCACCGATCGAGCGGCGATGCTTGATGCGATGAGTTCAGCGATCACCACGAGGCCGCCGGAGGCGACCCTGGCCTGGGCGGCAAAGGCTCTGGGCCCTGGAGCACGAGTGGTCCGCTGCCGTCGCCTCGTTGGCGGAATCACGTCCTCGGTCCACGGCGTCACCGTGCTGGACGCCAACGGTGGTGCGCACGAGTTGGTTCTCAAGCGATGGGTGCAGGAGGCACGAGGGAGCCCCAACCCGATGATCGAGCGCGAGGCCATCCTGCTGCGCTGTTTGGAGGGATCAGGGCTACCGGCACCATCCCTCCTCGCAGAGTCCCGACCAGAGGACACCGACGGCCATCCTGCGCTATTGATGACTCGGGTCCCGGGCGAGGTGAACCTGGCCCCCAAGGACCCTTCCGGTTGGCTGCGCCAGATGGCGGCGAATCTGGCACACATCCACTCCCTTCGCATCGTCGCGCCGATCTCCGAGCCCTGGACCCCGACGCCAGAGTTTGAGGCCCCGGCGTGGTCGGGCCGTCGGGGGCTGTGGGAGGAGGCCCGCCGGCTACTGGCCGGCGGGCCTCCGGAGAGCGCGACCCTCATCCACGGCGACTATCAGCACTTCAACCTGCTCTGGACGAGAGAGAGGCTCACGGGGGTGATCGACTGGACCTTGGCGGGTATTGGCCATCCCGATCGCGACGTCGGCCACTGTCGACTCAACCTGGCGGTCCTCTTCTCGCCGGCATGGGCGGAGGACTTCGCCGTCAGCTACGAGATCGAGTCGGGCCGGCGCATCGAGCGCTGGTGGGACGTGTACGAGCTCACTCGATACAGCCAGCAGTGGCTGCAGTTCATTCCCATCCAGGTCGGCCGTCGGGCGTCGGTGGACGTGGACGGTATGAACGAACGCGTGGAGCAACTCCTTGCTGACGCGCTGTCTCACATGTGATACACTTACCGGCATGGCCGAGGTCACCATCCGCGATCTACGCAATCGCGGCGGCGATGTCGTCGAGCGCGCGGAACGCGGCGAGCAGATCACGATCACGCGCGCGGGCAAGCCGGTTGCCGAGTTGCGGGCCCTGCCACAGGTCGCACTCTCGGCGGACACGTTGATCGACCGATGGCGGCGGCTGCCGAGGCTCGAACCGCTCGCGTTCCGTCGCGACATCGACAAGGTCTTGGATCCCGGCCTGTGAGCTTGCGCGTCCCCCGTCCCCGGGGGCTACTGGACACCTCGACGGTGATCCTGCTCGGCCGTCTCGCCGATGCGACGGTCTTGCCCGACGAGCCCCTGATCAGCACGGTGACGCTCGCGGAGCTGTCCGTCGGGCCTCTTCTAGCGGAGGGAGGGGAGCGCGCGGCGCGGCAGGCTCACCTGCAGCAGGCCGAGGCAGATTTCCGGCCGCTGCCCTTCGACGCGGAGGCCGCGCGGGCGTTCGGACGCGTCGCCGCGTCGTTGCGTCGTGCCGGTCGCAAGCGCTCCGCGCGCGCGTATGACGCGATGATCGCCGCCACCGCGCTGGCCAACGGGCTGCCTCTCTATACGTGCAACCCGGCAGACTTCGCCGGCATCGACGGACTCGACGTGGTCTCCGTGCCGGTTCCCGCGGAGTAGGCAGCCAAGCGGCGTCTTCGCAGGCGGCCTGCTGAGGCCAAGTCCCAACCTCGCACGGCTCCTGGTCCGAGGATCGGCCTAGCGCAATACTGCCGAGCATGTCACCCGAGAGCACGGCCCGACGCGATCACCCCTAGCGCTGGGATGTGAATGGCTATTCCGAGGACGCGGTACGTCAAGAGCGGCGACGGCTACCTCGCCTATCAGGTGAGCGGCGATGGCCCGATCGACCTTGTGTTTCTCGGGGCTTGGGCGAGCCATCTCGAGGAGAACTGGACGTTTCCGGGTTTCGCGCGGCTCGCCCGGAGCCTTGCCTCTTTCTCACGGATGATCACGTTTGATCTGCGCGGTACCGGGCTCTCGGACCCGGTGGCGATCGCGGAGATGACGAGCCTCGAGCGCTGGATGGATGAGACGATGGTCGTGCTGGACGCCGTCGGCTCCGAGCGGGCGGCGCTCGTCGGATCGGGGGGAGGCGGGCCCCTGGCTGCTCTGTTTGCGGCGACCCATCCCGACCGCACGAAGGCCCTGGTGCTGCACCGGACGGCGGCGCGCTTTACGAGCGCTGCGGACTATCCCTGGGGTCTTGCGCCCGAGCGAGTGCCTCCATACCTCGACCAGATCGAGCGGGAGTGGGGCACGGGATCGGTGCTCGCTCGCAATCTCGGCCTTCGTGGATTGCAGCCGGACATGCGCGAGCAGCTCGCCAGGTTTGAGCGCTACGTGGCCGGACCCGCCGCCTTCAGGGCGGCAATGGGCATGTCCTTGGAGAGCGACATTCGTGGAGTCCTCTCGAGCATCGCCGTGCCGACCCTGGTTGCGCACCAGGCCGACGACAGGTTCAATCCGATCGAGCACGGCCGCTACCTGGCCGAGCACATCGCCGGCGCGAGCTTCGTCGAGGTGCCGTCGTTCGCTGACCCCGAGGCGGTTGCTGGCGCGTTTGCCGAGTTCCTGACGGGAGCCCGGCAGGCCCTGCCGAGCGATCGCGTGCTGGCCACGGTCCTCTTCACCGACATCGTCGACTCGACCCGCCACGCAACGACGATGGGCGACCGGCGCTGGCACGAGATCCTCGACGACTACGACGCGGCTGCCGCGCGCGCGCTCAGTGAGTTCCGGGGGCGGCAGATCAAGACCACCGGCGACGGGACGCTGGCCACCTTTGACGGTCCCGCCCGCGCGATCCGTTGCGCCATCGCGCTTTCTGAGACTGTCGAGGGGCTCGACCTGCAGATTCGCGCCGGACTCCACTCCGGCGAGATCGAGACCCGGGGCGAGGACATCGCCGGCATCGCCGTGCACGTCGGCCAGCGGATCTCGGGCCTCGCTGACGCCGGAGAGGTACTTGTCTCGCGGACGGTCAAGGACCTCGTTGCCGGCTCCGGGCTCGCATTCACGGACCGGGGATCCCACTCGCTCAAGGGGATCCCCGACGAGTGGCAGGTTTACGCGGTCGCGCGCTGAATCGGCGCGGCGGGACAGAGCGATCCTACCCGGCACCACCCGGCTCCGCGCGCCCCGTGCCGAGCACGGCTGCGCCAGGTCCCTCGCGCACGCCGAGACGCTCGTGCAGCCTGCGCAGCAGCCGCGGCGAGAACCAGGCCCAGTCGCCGAGCAGGCCCATCAGCGCCGGCACCAGCAGCGTGCGCACGACGAACGCGTCGAGCAGCACCGGCCACGACCGCGCCGACGCCGATCTCCTTCAGGAAGACCACGTTGGAGGTCGCGAACGCGCCGATCGCGACCGCCAGCAGCACGGCGGCCGCGGTGACGATGCGCCCGGTGCGCTGCAGACCCAGTGCGACCGACTCGCGCGCGCCCTCGCCGTGGTCGTGCGCCTCCTTGATGCGCGTGAACAGGAACACGCCGTAGTCGGTCGACAGCGCGAACGCAATCGCTGCGAGCACGAGGTAGTTGCTCTGTTCGATGCCGTGCTGGGTGGTGTAGTGCGAGCGGGCCCTGCAGGCGGCCGTCCTGGAAGATCAGGACGAGCAGACCCGGTGGCCGCGCCGACCGTGAGCAGGTTCATCGCAAGCGCCATCACCGGCAGCACCGACCGAGTCGGTCATCAGCCACAGCACGAGCAGCGTGCCGCCGCGCGAGGATCGCGACAGCAGCCGGCAGCGAGTCGTGCGATCGCCGCCCGCTGGTCGGTGAATTCGGCGCCCGAGCCGCCGATCTGCGCCACGAACGGCGCGGAAGTCGCCCGCGATCTGCGCGATCGCGCGCTGGGCGCCGGGAGCGATTGCCTCGCCCGCGAGCGTCGCGTTGATCTGCCAGGTGCTGCGGCCGAGGTAGCGCGGCGCCGTCGACCGCTGCCACGCCCGTCACCGCCGCCAGGCGCGGCGCGTAGCGCGCGCACCGCGGCGCTCTGCGCCGGCGCCGGCGTGCACCGCGACGAACGCGGGTGTCGAGCCGTTCGGCGGGTATTCGCGCCTCAGCGCGTCTTCGACCTTGCGCGCGCTCGTCGACGTGGGCAGCACGCGCGCGTCGACCCCGCTCCAGTGCGTGTGCAGCGCCGGCACGGCAAGCGCGAGCAGCGCCGCGGTGGTGATCAGCGCGACGACGCCGGGATGGCGCAGCACCCTGTGTGCGTGGCGATACCAGCGCCCGGCGCCCGGCGGGCCCGGGCGCACCTTGCCGAGGCGCTCGCCGAGCAGCACGAACAGCGCCGGTAACAGCGTCAGCGCAACAGCCGCGGCGATCAGAGCGGTGATCGCGCCGCCGATGCCCATCGACTGCAGGAAGCGCAGCGGGAACACCACCAGCGAGATCATCGCGAGCGCCACCGTCAGCGCGCTGATAGGCGACCGTGCGGCCCGCCGTCCTCATCGTCATGAGCACCGCCGCGGGCGTGTCCCGGCCCGCGCCGAGCTCCTCCCGAAAGCGTGAGACGAGGAACAGGCTGTAGTCCACCGCGAGCCCGAGGCCGAGCCCGATCACGAGGTTGAGAGCGAACACCGAGAGGGGCAGCGCCACGTTGACCGCCCGCAACAGCGCGAAGGCGGCGAACACGCTCGCGCCGCCCACCGCCACCGGCAGCAGGGCGGCGACGCCGCGGAAGATCAGCAGCCCGAGCAGGGCGATCAGCGGGAACGCGAGTGCCTCCGCGAGGCCGAGGTCCTTGGACGCTTGCGCGCCCACCTCGCGGCCCGCGATCGTGTTGCCTCCCAGCAGCGCCGCGCGGTCGCCCGCGAACAGCGATTTCAGGTGTTCGGCGGCTTGGTGTTCATCGATCCCCGCTCTCAGCGTCGCCGGGAGCAGCGCGCTCGCGCCGGTGAGCGACCTGACCGGAGTGGCGACGGCCACGACCGCGTGGTCTTCGTCGCAGCAGCCGCCTCCGCATGTTTGACCGCCGCGCTGCCTGCACGGAGGTTGACGAGCACGAGCACGCTCGCCGTCGGCGCCGCCCCGGTCGCCCGTTCGATCGCCTCGCGCGCGTGGGTCGACGCGGAGGACGGGTCGGAGAAGTCGTTGTGCGCGCTGAGGCTGCTGGTGGCGCTCGCCCCGAATACCACGCTGAGCGCCAGCACCGCGGCCACCGCCCCCGCAACGCGGCGGGGATGTGAGGTGGCGATGCGGGCGATGCGGCTCGAGCAAAGCGCTAGCTCCTCTCGCGCACGGCTCGGTGCGGTGTCGCTCCGCGAGCCCCCTTCCGACGAGCGGGGACGCGCGGGGTTGCGCTCGGTTGACGTCCGTATATATACAGCCGTACATGGACGACTGTCAACCCTGGTTGTTAGGCTCGTGTCGAATCGATGGCAACCGCGCCCGATGCCCGCCAGCGCAACCCCCGCGGAGAGGGGGAACGGCTCCGTGCGGCGCTGATGGAGGCCGCCGCCGAGCTGCTCCTCGAGCACGGCAGCGCCGAGCAGCTTTCGATCCGCGCGATCACGGCGCGCGCAGGCGTGTCACCGACGGCCCTCTACCTGCACTTCGACAGCAAGGAGGAGCTCGATGCGGGCCGTATCGATCGCCGCCTTCCAGGAACTGTGGGAGTTCATGCGTCAGGGCGCCGAGGCGCACGAGGGGGACCCGCGGGCGCAGCTGGTGGCGGTGGGTGACGCCTACATCGACTTCGCCGAGCAGCGTCCCGGGCAGTACCGCATCCTGTTCGCCACGCCGGGACGGATGACCGCGAGCGGACCACCCGGTCCCCCCGAGGAAGACCCGGGCACGCGTGCCCTCGACCTGCTGCTGTCCGTCACGGCGGAATGCCTGGGCCCCGGACGGGACCCGCAGCCGGTGGCGCAGCAGCTCTGGATCGGCGTGCACGGGTTCGTCACGCTGCGCTCGGCGCTGCCAGACCGCGATGGCCCAGCGCCGAGGAGTTCCTGACCGCACTGCATGCGGCCCACCTTGGCGCCGCCTAGAGACTGCTCGTCCTCGTGTGCGCGTGGACCGGTCGGAGCAGCGAGGTGAGATCTGGTTCGCGACGACGGCGGGCCGCGATCGTCCTGTCCCTCGGGCCTACACCTCGCAGACGGCGATTGCGGGGGCATCCCGGCGTGCCTTCTCGGTCGCTGTAGCAAGGTCGGCCAGAGGCGTGTACGTGATGTGGTCCGGGTCGAGTGCGAGCGCGGCCGCGTCCTCGGCGTCCAGGCGCTCCAGGAGCGCCTTTGAGGCCAGAGCGCGCCCGCCGGTGGCGCAGGCCTCGATACGCGCGCCCTCGTTGACCTCGTCTCCGAGCGCTGTGACCTCCGCACGGCCGCTGGTGATGATCTGGCCGACATACAGCGTTGCCCCCCAGTGCAGGCCGAAGCGCATGCAGGAGCTGCTCGGGCGCGAGGTCGCTGCGCACCGCGACCTCGCTCATCGCGTCTCTGACGTTGCGCGCCGCTTCGATGCAGGAGCGTGCCGCGGCGGATTCCGAGCCTGCGCTCTCGGCGAGGAAGAACGCGACGACCCCGTCGCCGACGTGACGGCCGACGAGACCCCCGGCATCGATCACGGCCTGGTCCGCTGCGCGGGCCATGCGCCTGCCGAGCGAGAAGTAGCTGGCGGTCGACAGCCTTCTCGCGAGAGAGGAGGAGGACTCGAGGTCCGCGAACAGGATCGCTGCCGGGCGCCTGTCCGGTTTCGCGACCTGCTCCATCCGCTCGAAGTGGCGCAGGTCGCCACCGGCCGCCATCGCCCCGAGAACGGCCATGCTCGCCGCGGGCTTGCGCAACATCACGGTTCCCACGAGCTGGCCGTCGCTGTCTCGCACTGGTACAAGCGTGATCGGGGTCTCCACGCGCATGCCGGCGCTGTATGTGGCGGCGGCCACCACCGACAGCGCGTTCACCAGGTCCGCTGGTGAGAGCTGATCGACGATGTCGCGGACCCTCGGGTCGACGAGCTCGCGCAGTTCCTCACGGCCGCCCTCGGCGGCGGCGAGCATGTACGGGCCAAGCGCCTCGAAGTGTTCCCGCACGGCCTCCAGCGTGACCAGACGGCCACGCCCCTCGAGCAGCGCGGTGAGCGACTCGGGGCTGTAGTAGTGCGCCCCGGCCGCGAACGCAGCGAGTTCAAGCAGCCCGCCGTGGCTCAGGCGCTGGGCGTCGGTCATGTACAGGTTCACCCAGTTCCGGTCGACGATCACGGCCCAGTAGCCGGCGTCGTTCAGCGCCCTCGCCATCGCTGCGAGCGTCGGATCGTCCGGCAGCGGGCATGTCTCCTGACCCTCCACGGGAAGCGACTCTACATGCGAGGTGACCGCCGCAGGCAGCGTTCTTCCGGCCGCCGACGGCCAAACCAGGACTGCTCTTTCGACCGCGCGCCGCACTCGTGCGCGGCTGCAATTCGTGGCGAACCAGGCCCAGACGGGCGTCTGCCACCGTCGCGCTTGCGCGCGAGCCGCCTGGTGGAAAGATTCGGTCCATGTTCTTCGCGGTTCGCCTCGAGCGCGCTGGCCCATGGGATTGGTCCCGTGACCTTCGTGACCAGGACGGTTTCGACGAGCACGCACGCTTCATGGACGCTCTGGTGGATGACGGGTTCATCCTCCTCGGCGGACCGCTCGCTGGCGGGCGCGATGTTCTGCTGGCGATATCGGCGGCTTCAGAGGATGCGGTCCGCGAGCGACTTGCGCCGGACAACTGGGCCCGGAACGGGATGCTCGTAATCAGCTCAATCGAGCCGTGGACGATCTTGCTCGACGCCCGGGCCACGTAGTAACGACTGCTGCGCTCATGCCGTCGCGGCTCGGGTGTGCAGGAGCCGGTCGAGGCCGTCGAGGATGAGGTCGAGCCCCCACACGAACTCGGCGGCGATGTCGTACCCGGACTCGGGGAGCTTCGTAGCGATCTCGACGAGGTGGGGGTAGCGGTCAAATGCGTCGATCGTCTGCGCCCTGCCGCTGCGCGGCTTCGCCGGCACTGTCGGGGGTCTCGAACGCCAGATCCCGTTCCTGCAGGGCGAAGCCGTAGATGTAGGCGTCCTGGAGCGAATAGGCGTGGATCGCCGTCTCGAATGGGAAGCCCGCATTGCGCAGGCAGCCCATCACCGCGTTGTGGTTTCGCAGGTTCGCCGGCCCTGGATGCCGCGACTCCATCATCCCTATCGCCCAGCTGTGGCGCTTCAGTGCCTCGCGCGTGGAGATCGCCCGGCCCCGCATGGCTGACCTCCAGTCGAGGTCCTCGGAAGGGAGCTCGATCTCGCCGAAGACGATGTCGACCATGCCGTCGAGGAGCTCCTCCTTGTTCGCCACGTGCTTGTAGAGCGCCATCGGCACGACGCCGAGCTCCTGTGCGAGCCCGCGCATGCTGAACGCTTCAAGCCCGCCCTCGTCGGCGAGGGCGACGGCGGCCTGCAGCACGCGGGCGCTGCTCAGCGGTTTGCGGGTCGCGATCTTCCGTTTCGTCATCGGCCTTGACAAGTGTACACCGTACACCTATAGTTGCCGACACGAGTGTACGCCGTACACCTGATCGAAAGGCACTCATGAACACCGACGACGCGCCGTATCCCGTCCAGTACTCGGTCGACTACCCAGACCGGCCGCTCAATCGCCTGACGCACCTTCTTTCGCCTGTTCATGGTCATCCCGATCGCGATCGTGCTCGCCCTCATCGAGTGCGGCGGCTACGCCTACGGTGGCGGCAGGGCCGCCGGCGCTGCTGGCGCTGCCGGCCTGGTCGTGCTGCCCACGCTGCTGTTGATCCTGTTCCGGCAGAAGTACCCGCGCTGGTGGTTTGACTGGAACCTCGAGCTGATGCGCTTCTCCGCCCGGGTCGGCGTCTACCTGGCGCTGATGGAGGACCGCTATCCCTCCACGGACGAGCATCAGGCGGTGCATCTCGAGTTTCCCTATCCGGACGCGCGCAAGGATCTCAACCGCTGGCTGCCGCTGGTCAAGTGGCTGCTGGCCATCCCGCACTACGTGGTGCTGTTCTTCCTCTACATCGCCGCGTTCTTCGTCGTGATCGCCGCCTGGTTCGCGATTCTGTTCACCGGTCGCTTTCCCCGCGGGATGTTCGACTTCCTCGTCGGCGTCGGCCGCTGGACCAACCGCGTGATCGCCTACGCCCACGTGCTGGTAACCGACCGCTATCCGCCGTTCCGCCTCTCCGCGTAGCTTGCGTCGTCTTCGGGGATGAGCTGCACGCGCTCCAAAGCGAGGCAAATGGGACAAACTCGCCGGTGCGATCGACGAGGAGGTCCTCATCCTGCCGCTTCACACGGTCCACGCGCGGGTCATGGTCGCGGCCGGAGCGCTCAGCGTGCTAGCCGGCGGCGGGCTTGTGGCGCGTCCCGCGGATGCGACTGCGGGCCACCTCGAGGGATTCGACGTCGACTGCGTCCTGCGGGCGTCCCGCTGCGCGCTTCATCTCGATCAGGTCCTCGAGCGATGCGATGCGTACAGGATCTCCGTCGAGATCGACGATGTCAGCGTGGCGACGCAGCGCGGCGTAGCCGGGCGAGCCGGGTGGGTCCACGAGCAGGTCGAGGTCCCCATCGCGTGTCGTCAGCGTGAGCATCGGCGTGTGGCGCAGCGTGCGCGCGTCGGGCGTGAACGGCACGTCGTTCTCCACGTCGCGAAGTCTGGCATCGAGCCCTACGAGCAGGGCGCCAAGCCGCTCGAGGTTCGCCGTGTCGGTGGCGTAGCTGATATCCAGATCGCGTGTGAAGCGCGGGCTGGCCTGGACCACGACGGCAACGCCGCCGATCACCACGAAGTCGACCCCGGCCCCTACAAGTGACCCGATCAGCGCGGTGGGGCGGAAGTCAGGCCAGCTCGCCACGGTGCAGCTCGCCAGCGGCTGTGAGCTTGCGGGCTTGCTCGTACATCGCTTCCAGGCCGCGCAGTCGTGCTGCCGGCCGCAGTTCCAGCTGCTGGCGTATCAGGCCCTCATCGACGGTGGGCCGTCGCGGGCGTGTCGTGAGCACCAGCTCAGCACCAGCGGCGCGCACGGCGCGATCGAGTGTCGCGAGGCGGGGGTTCGAGTCGGCTCGCTCGAGCCGGGCAACGGCTGCCTGGCTGATCGTGAGCCTCTTTGCGAGATCGGCCTGGGTCAGTCCCGCGCGCCGTCGAGCATCCGCGAGCAACTTGCCAGGGAGCGACGCGGAACCTCGGGCTGGGTTCGTGTTCGGCGCGGCTACATCCATGCGCCCCATTATAGCTAAAAACTTATATCGGCTCTGATTTGCGCGGGGCTTTGAACGCCCTGTCGAAGCCGTCGTCTGCACTGCGGCGCGAGGACCGCGATGCATGTTCGAAGCGCCCGCGCGACGTCAGCGGTGTCTGGCGCATGACCTCGGGGAGGTACTCGTCGAGGAACACGCGAGCGACGAGCTGCTCTCGCGAGGCGACGCCGAGCTTCTCGTAGAGGTTCTTGACGTGGTCCTCGACGGTGTACGGGGAGATCACGAGGGTCTCGGCGATCTCCGCACGGGAGAGGCCACGGGCCAGGAGGGTCGCGACCTCGCGCTCCCGGGCAGTCGCGCCGAACGCCTCGAGGCGGACCGTCGCAGAGCGCGCGCCCGTCGCCGGCTCGAGGACGACCGCGACGCGGCCGTCGCCGGGAGATCCGGGCAGCGAGGCGTGCAGTGTCACCCAACCGTCTCTGCCTGGCACCGTGACGACGTTGCCGCCTCCCTGAGTGCCCGGCGCGGACCGCACGAATGACGCGAGCGCGAGCACCGGCGTGGCGATCCTCTCGTCGGTGTAGCCCGACTCCCCGGGATGCAGCGAGGCGAGGAGCTCACGCGCCGCAGGGGTGATCAGCTCGACCTCGTCGTGTGGGCCCAGGACGACCATCCCCGGCGCCTCGGCGCCGGTGATGCGGCGAGCCGCGTCGAAACGCAGCGACGCGCGGATGCCCCGGGCGATCGCCCCGGTGAGGGCGGCGAGTGCGTCGGCGTCGCGCTGCTGGAATGCGCCGCTGCTCGCGCGACGGGCGATGTGCACGGCGCCCCACACACGACCGCGGATGACGAAGGCGCCGCGCAGCTCGTGGGGGATGTCCGCGGGCAGGAGCAGGTCGCGGTAGCGCGCGCTGCGCCCGGGATCCCCGCGGGTGATGTGCTCGAGGATCCCTACGGGCACCCGCCGCGTGGCGAGGGCGGCGAAGGTGTTGACGTCGTCGACCATGTACTCGCTGCGGACGATCAGCTCCCCGGCGGCCGGTGTCTCCTCGAGCGCGAACACGCCGCGTTCGACGAGCTCCCGGGGCGCGTCGCTGGTCAGCAGCCGCGTGCTCGGATCCAGCGTGTGCCAGCAGCTCGCATCGTTGTCGATGACCTTGCGCAGCCGGGGCGACAGCTCGGCGAAGAAGTCCTCACGTGGCAGTCCCCGTGAGCCGAGCATGTCGATCTCCTCGATCAGGCGTCCGACCTTGCCTCCCATGCGGGTCAGTCTCGCACGTAGTGCAGGAAAGATCCCCGGGCGCGCGGGGTGGTTTACGCGGGTCGCCGAGGTCAGGCTGCACGCATGCACTCAATCAACGCAGCAGACACCCCCACGACCGCGCCGGACGGCGCCCTCGCACCCATTGCTCTCGGTCCCGGTGAGGGAGAGCATTTCTGGTTCTTCGGTGGGCTGACGACGATCAAGGCCGACGGCGCCGGCACCGGCGATCGCATGATGGTGACCGAGCAGACCGCGCCACGCGGCAGCGGCTCCCCGCTTCACGTCCACCACAACGAGGACGAGTGGTTCTACGTCCTGGAGGGCGAGCTCACGATCTGGGTCGATGGCCAGACGGTCGTCGCTCCGGCAGGCTCCTTCGTGTTCGGCCCGCGCGATCTGGCGCACACGTTCATCGTCAGCTCCGACGCGGCTCGTTTCCTGCTGGTCACGCAGGCGGCCGGGTTCGAGGGCTTCATCCGCACGCTGGGGACGCCCGCTCCGATCGCGGAGATCCCGCCCGCACCGACCGCGCCGCCCGACATGGAGCCCGTGTTGCAGGCCGCCGCGGACCACGGGCTCGAGATCCTCGGCCCTCCGGGCATCCCGGCATGAGGGCGAGGATGAGCGCCGATCGGAGGGGTTTCAAGAGCGCCCGAACCAGCGCGCGCGGCGGGCCGCGCCGAACTCCTCCTTCTCGGCGGCGTACTCGAGCGAGGGGTCATGGCGCTGGGCCGCCGGCGCGTCTCCCTGGAGGAAGTTGACCTCGACCTTGCTGACGAGCCCGTCGCCGAACTCGGCGTAGCAGACGCCCGCGGCCTCATACGGCGCGGGCGGATCGGCGCCCGCGATGCTCGCCGCGATGTCCTCGGCGACCACGCGCGCGGCCGCCTCGGCGAAGATCCCGGCCTTGGGAACGTTCCGCGGGCCGCTACAGATGTCGCCGAGCGCATAGACGCCCGGGAACCGGGTCCTGAGGTTGGACTGGTCGACGGGTACCCAGTTGTTGACCGCGAGGCCCGTGTCCGCGACGGCGGCGGGCGCACGGTGGATCGGGATGCCGACGAAGAGGTCGTAGGGCAGCGTCCCCCCGCTCGCGAGCTGTGCCGTGCGGGTCTCCGGGTCGATGCCGACAACGAGGTGCTCGGCGAGTTCCTTGATGTTGCGCGCGGCAAGCCCGTCGCGGAACATCTGCGCGACCTCGCCGGTCACCGGGACCGGCCGTGCCATCGGGAACGTCGTCGCCATCTCCACCGAGTCCCGGATGCCCTGCCGGGTCAGGTGCTCGTGCAGCAGGAACGAACCCTCGAACGGGGCCGGGGGGCACTTGAACGGCTGACCGAGCACCGAGACGAGCACCTTGCCGCCCTTGAAGTCGGCGAGCGCGTCGCGTAGCCGCTCGGCACCGGCGAGCGTGTAGAACTCGTGCCCGCCCTGCTCGAACCCGGGCGTTGCGGCGAAGTCGTAGTCGGCGCCGAGTGCCACGACGACGAAGTCGGCATCGTAGGAGCCGGCGTCGGTGCTGACGCGGCGCGCGGACGGCTGGACGCCTGTCACGGTCTCCTGACGGAACTCGACGCCGTCCTTCTCGAAGTCGCGGTAGTGGAGCCGGATGTCATCGGCCGACTGGCGACCGAGCATCACCTCGAGCTTGGAGAAGCCGAAGTAGAACGAGTCGTTGCGATCGATCAGCGTGACCCGGACCGCGTCCGCGCTCGTCTCCGAGAGTCGGGTCGCGAGCTCCAGTCCGCCGAACCCGGCGCCGAGGATCAGGACGTGCTTGCGCACCGGCGCCAACACTACTTTCTCCGGCCCTCGTTGACCGTACTTCGACTCGCGATCGCCCGGACGGTCGGATAGTCGCGTCGCGATGGCCCGGGCCACCCTGCGCTCGCCCGGGCCACCGCGGCCACCACGCAGTGCTGGTCAGGGAGCGTCGGGCGCCTGTGGCGCCGCCTCATATATCGACTGCAGGTTCAGGTAGGCGGCGAGACCCTCCGGGCCGAGCTCGCGTCCGAGACCGCTCGCCTTGACCCCGCCGAACGGAGCGACGGGATCCATCATGTAGTGGTTGATCCCGATGCTCCCGGTCTGGACACGCTTCGCGACCTCGTTCGCCCGCTCCTCGTCGCGACTCCACACGCTGCCCCCGAGCCCGAATTCGGAGTCGTTGGCGATCGCGACGGCGTCATCGACCCCGTCGTAGGGGATCACGGCGAGCACCGGTCCAAAGATCTCCTCCCTGGCGATCGTGGCGCCGTTGTCCACGTCGGCGAAGATGGTGGGCTGCACGAACCATCCGCGGTCCTGGCCGGGAGGGCGACCGCCGCCCGCCACGATCCGCCCGCCCTCGGCACGGCCCTTCGCGATGTAGCCCTCGACGCGGTCGCGCTGCCGAGCGCTTGCCATCGGACCGACCTGGGTGGCCGGGTCGAGCGAGTCGCCGACCACGAGCGCATCCGCGAGACCGCTGAAGACCTCCACGACCTCGTCGTAGCGCGCACGCGGCGCAAGCACTCTCGTGCAGTTGACGCATGTCTGGCCGTTGTTCAGCATCGTCGCGCCGAACAGGGCTTCGGTGGCCCCGGCGAGGTCCGCGTCGTCGAGGACGATCGCGGCGGACTTGCCGCCGAGCTCCAATGTGACCGGGCGGAGCAGCTCACCGCAGCGGCGCGCGATCGCGCGACCCGATGCGCTTGACCCCGTGAACGCGATCTTGTCGACGCCCGGATGTTCGACCAGATATGCCCCAACCTCGCGACCGGCCGGCACGATGTTCACGACCCCGGCTGGCAACCCGGCCTCGAGGATCGCGTCGGCGAGCAGCAGGCTGTCGAGGACGGTCTCGGGGCTCGGCTTCATGACCACCGTGCAGCCCGCCGCGAGCAGGGGTGCGAGCTTGAACATCGCGAGGGCCTGCGGGTAGTTCCACGGCACGATCGCTCCGACGACGCCCACCGGCTTGCGCAGCACGTGGATCGTGCCGCCGAGCAGACCCTGGCGATCTTCCTGCAGTGGGGTCTGGCGGATCAGCCCCGCATAGTAATGCGCCAGCACGGCTGGGAAGACGGCCTCGATCTGCAGCGCGAGCGAGATCGGCATGCCGTTCTGCAGCGAGACCCGGTGTGCGATCTCCTCGCCACGGGCCTGCAGTGCCCCCGCGAGCCGCTCGAGCGCCTGCGCCCGATCCTCGCTGGACCACGACGACCAGCCGCTCGGGTCATCGAAGGCGGTGCGCGCCGCCCGCACCGCGACGTCGATGTCGGCATTTGTCCCCTCCGGCACCGACCCGACGGGCTCCTCGGTGCTCGCCGCGAACACGGAGATGCGACCCGAGCCCTTCGGCTTGATCCACTCCCCCCCGATGAAAAGCTCGTCGCTGTCGATGGTCGTCTGTGTGCTCATCCAGGGCCCCCTCCGGTGGTAAGCGAAATGTGTACGTCAGCCAGCCGAAGGCAGCCTACTCTCTCCTCGCCGCCGTCCACCCGTGGCTCACCCGCTCCTGGGCTGCTACCTCGACGTCGCGCCAGGCGGGAGCCAGCGTCGAGGAGACGGACGGTCAGGGCGTGACCAGGTGATTGATCTCAAAGACGCTGACCTCCATGTCCAATGGGGCTCCGACGGCCCTCAGAGCGGGCTTCAGACGCTGCTCCTCGTAGCGTCGCGCGTACTCCTCGGAGTCCCATATCTGAGCGACGTGCATCACCCCGTCGATCTCACTCGCACCGTGGACGATCAAACCAAGCGGGTGCTGATGGTCGAGGTCCAACTCCGCGACAAGGGCCTCATACGCCTCCCGATCCACGTGCCGCTTGGCGATCCTGACGATCGTCACGGCTTCCCCCTTCGTTGTGTTCTATCCAGGCTACCGTCCGGGCGAGCTCGGTGAAACCAGCATTGACCTTCTCGACCTTGACCGAAGCAGCTCGTGAAGCGGCTATTGGACGCCCGTATCACCGAGGCTTTCGGCCCGAGGCGGTAGCTAGCGACGCCAGAAAGCGAGCCGCTGCGCCGAGGCCATGAGGATGTCACCCCAGGTGATCTGCGTGCTGTGGCGTTCTGACATCGCCTCGAAGGGGCTGAAGCGCATCTCTCCGCCGGTGCCCAGCGCGATCGTGCCATCGTCCTGGCGGCTGCCGTTGACGTAGATCCAGCCCCGCTCGATCCGCAGGCTCCCACTCATGGGCTGAGCGTATCGGCTTCCTGCGGTCGTTCATGTCCGGCGGCGGAGCTATTGCACGGGCCGGCCGGCGGGCCCGCGCGCGAGCAGGATCGCGCCCGCCGTCACGGTCGCGAACGCGATGATCCGGAGGACCCCGAGGGCTCCGCTCGGGGGCGTCTCGTGTAGCAGCACGGAGCCGGCCGCGATCGGCAGCGCGTTCGTCAACAGCGTTGCGATGCCGGCGATCGTCAGCGCGGCGCCGCGCTGATAGCCGACCTGGAGCAGGGACGTGCCGAGCAGGTAGCCGAAGATCGCTGCGAGGGCGAACGCGGTCCTGGCGCCACCCTCGGTCGCCAGCTTCGTGGAGATGTCGCCGCAGGAGAACAGCAGGCCGCCGGCGATCCCGTCGGCCGCCGCCGCGCCGATCAGGGCTCGCCCCGCCGTGAGCGCGAGGCCCGCGGCGGCGCATGTGCCGCCGAGCCACAGCCCGATGTCGACCAGTGAGCCCTGTGCATCTGGCTCGGACCCGCCGGTGAGCGAGATCGAAAGGAACAGGAGGCCGGCGACGGACACGAGGGCCCCCGCCCCCTCCCGCCCGCTCAGCGGTCGGTGGGCCATGCGCGCTGACGCGATCGCGAGAATCCCGATCCCGCCGGCGGATACGCTCTGCACCAGCACCAGCGGCGCGAGCGCGAGCGCCGTGACGTAGAGGACGAAGCCGCTGGACTCCATCGCGAAGGCCGTCAGCCACGCGTGGCTCGCGAGCAGCAGCCGCAGCGACCGCAGCGGGCGCAGCAGCGACAGCGTCGGCAGCGTCCCGACGGCGTCGTGCTCGCGGACGTAGGCGAGGCTGACGAGCGTCGTCGAGATGAGCGCCAGCACCAGGGCCAGCGCGGTCGTGGCGTCCGCGGCGGAGGTCACGGCCGGGGCTGGCACGGACCCCACCTCAACGGCTCCCGGGCCCGCCCGTCACCATTACGCCGTGCGCTTCGCGGGACTGCCGTCGGCAACGCTCGCCGTCTTCGCGGTCATCCTCCATCACCATGGGCGCGATTCCGGTGTCGACTACGCCGGCGTGTTCCTCGCCGCCTTGCTCAGCTGGGCCGTGCTGCCGGGGCCGGGCGAGGCAGCGCTGATCGCTGCCTCGATCTCGGCGCGGCACGGGCGCCTCGACCTGGCCGCGGTGCTCGCCGTCGCCTGGGCCGGCGCGACGGTCGGCGGCACGATCGGGTGGATCGCCGGTCTGAAGGGTGGACGTGGGCTGATCACCGCGCCGGGCGTGGTGCATCACCTGCGCCTCGCCCTGATCGAGAAAGGGGATCGCTTCTACGAGCTGTATGGGCCAATCGCCGTCTTCTTCACGCCGTCGTGGATCGCCGGCATCCACGACATGCGCTGGTCGCGCTTCCTGCCCGCCAACGCCATCTCGGGCGCCGTGTGGGCGCTCACGATCGGGTTCGCGGCCTATCTCGTCGGCCCATCGATCACGGACGTCGTGGCCGATGCGGGCATCGCCGGCAGCGCGTTCGTCGGCTTCCTGTTCGTACTCGCCCTCATCTTCTTCCGCCGCAGGTCCAACCGGTCGCGGTAGGCGGAGCGCGGATGGCTGTGCAGACGTCGGCCGTGGCTGTGGGGGCCACCGTCGATACCGTTCATGCCCTCACAAGCTAACAACCCGTGCCGAGCTCGCCCTGTTCGGGCTTGCGCTCAGGCGCTGGCCAGCGCGCCGATGCCCGCGTAGACGGCTGCCTCGAAGCCGATCGCCCGCTCGACGATCGGCATGTCGAAGAAGGGGAGTACCTGGGTCATGAACGTGCCCGCCACGCTCGCGGCCCGATCGATCCAGTAGTAGCAGTTGAACAGCCCGGCCCAGTCGCCCGTGCCCGCGTGCCGCATCCCGGGGATGTCCTCCAGGACGAGGTGGAAGCCGAGCCCGAAGCCCTGGGCGATCGGCATCGAGGGAACCTCGTTCGTGAGCTCCGGGATCGCGGAGGCCATCACCGTCGGGAAGGCGATCCCGTCGAGATGGTCGCTGAAGGCGAGCTCCACCGTCTCCGGGCGCAGGATCCGCTCGCCGTCCAACTCGCCTCCGCGGAGCAGGGCGCGCATGAAGCGCAGGTAGTCGCCTCCTGTCGCGTAGGCCCCGCCGCCGCCGGACCAGAACTCCGGCCGCTCCGGGATCGCGACCGTCGAGATGCCCAGGCCGCCGCCGGGCAGCCTGGCGTGCAGCGCCATCATCCGGCTGCGCTGCTCGTCGGTTGGCTGGAAGGTTGCGTCCGCCATGCCGAGGGGAGCAAAGATGTGTGCGTCGCAGTAGGCGGCGAGGCCATCGCCGCTGACCGCCTCGATCACCTCGCCGAGCCAGTCGGTGCTGGTCCCGTATTCCCAGCGCGTTCCGGGGTCGGCGACGAGCGGCGCGTCGAGCATCCCGCGACGCAACGTGAGCGGGTCCGGGATCTCCAACGCCGCATGGCAGCGCAGCAGCTCGGGGTTGCCGAACCAGTAACCGAGGCCGGATGTGTGGGTGAGCAGGTTGGCCACGGTCGCCTCGCCGGCGGGCGCGCGCAGGCGCGGCACCTCGCCGTCGAAGCCCTCGAGGACCTGCAGCTCGCCGAAGGCGGGGAGGATGCTCGCCACGGGCTGTGTCAGCTCCAGCTCACCGCGCTCGATCAGCTGCAACGCCGCGACGCTGGCGATCGCCTTCGTCATCGATGCCAGGCGCATTATCGTGTCCGCCCGCACGATCTGCTCGCCGTCCACGTCGAGCCGGCCGAACGCGCCCTCGTACAGAACGCCATCCCGGTCGCCTGCCGTCGCGACGACGCCCGGGAGGACACCGTCCGCGACCGCGTTCTCCAGTAGTCCGTCAATCGCCTCTGGTCCCATCCTGATCAAAGCCCCCTCGGCGTTCGTTCGCTGTGAGCCGACGATACCCCACCCGTGCCGGGACCGGGGCTATCCTGCCGGCGTGGCCAGTTGGTCGGAGGTGAGCCGGATCGCCCTGGCGCTGCCGCACAGCGCCGAAGAGGTGACGCGCGGGACGCGCCACTGGTTCGTGGCCGGACGGCGCTTCGTGTGGGAGCGGCCACTGCGAGCGAAGGAAGTCAACGCGCTCGGGCCGGATGCCCCAGACGGACCGATCCTGGCGGCGCGGGTGGAGCACGTCGGCGCCAAGGAGGCCCTACTCGCTGAGAATCCGAACGTGTTCTTCACGACGCCCCACTTCGACGGGTATCCGGCGATCCTGGCCCGTCTCGAGCGGGTCGCGGCTGCGGATCTGGACGAGCTGATCACCGAGGCGTGGCTGGTGCGAGCGCCCAAGCGCCTCGCCGCCGAGCACATGCGTCACGCGCGTTGAGGCCCGGCTCGCCCGCCGGCGCCGAACGCCGACCCTCCGCTCGCCATACTGGCGAGCACGCGCGCAAAGGGCGCGGGAGCACCCAGAGGTGGCGTCCCGCGCCCCGTCCCCCGCTGGCTAGGTGCCGGCGCGCGCGCTCGGGTACCGATCAGTCGTCGGTGACCCAGATCGTGTCCCCCAGTGCAGCGGCTCGACAAATCGCGAGGAGCAACGCATTGATGCTCACCCAGCAGGTCGATCCGAGCAGGAGGGCTGTCTGCACGTGTCAGTCTTGCCCGGCGCCCGCGTAAAGTCCAATAGGACTTGTTCCTCTGGTATAAGAGCGGCCAGCGCGTCCTGCCTACTTGCATCATTCGGATGCCCGGCGAGGGCCATTGACGGCCAACATGCATAGCTCTTCGCAACGGCTGCATCCGTGCTCCGCCCGGCTGCCGGGGAACTAGCGATGGCCTTCCGCCGGGACCAGGTCGACTATCTGGCGACGATCGCCGAGGAGGGCCACTTCGCGGCCGCGGCGAGACGGCTGAACATCGGGCAGGCGGCCCTGTCGCGGGCAATCACCCAGCTCGAGACCGAGGTGGGTGTCGAGCTGCTCGAGCGGGGGCGCTCCGAGCTGTCGCTCACCAACGCGGGGGAGACGTTCCTCGAGAAGGCGCGCGTCGCCCTCGCAGCCGAGCTCGACGCCGTCGAGACCGCGCGCGCCGTCGGTCGCTCGGGCCATCGTTCGCTCGTGGTCGGCTTCATCGGACCGCCACCCGCCGCGACGAGCCCGGAGCTGTTTGCGGCCTTCACCGACGCCCAACCGTGGGCCGAGGTGTCGGTGGTGGACCTCGCGTTTCCGTGCGGGGCGACATCGAGCTGGCTCGCGGGCGTGGATGTAGCTTTCTGCCACCGGCCGCGGATCGAAGCGGGGGTGAGCTCGCATCCCGTCCGGATCGAACCGCGAGCCGTCGTCGTCGGGCGGGCACACCGTCTGGCCGGGCGCACCGAGGTCGGGGTGTCCGAGCTGCTCGAGGAGACGTTCGTGGGTTATCACGTCGACGTCCAGGCCGAGTGGGCCGGCTTCCACAGCCTCGACGACCATCGCGGCGGACCGCCGCAGCGATCGACCGCCGACCAGGCCCGGACCTCGCTGCAGATGCTCGGCATAATGGCCGCGGGCGCGGCCGTCACGACGGTGCCCAGGCGGGATGCAGAGCTCGCCCAGCTGGCGGTCGGCAGCATCGCCGCGATCACCGTCACCGACGCCCATCCTGCGGTGGTCTCACTCGTCTGGCGCAGCGAGAACGCCAACCCCCTGATCGGCGCCCTGCTGGCGGCCGCCGGTGAGATCGACGAGGACGATGGAGCTTAGGCGGGGACATCTGCGCTACTTCCTCGCGGTCGCCGAGGAGGGTCAGATCACGCGTGCCGCGCGCAGGTTGCACCTCGCCCAGCCGGCGCTCTCGCAGGCGATCGCCCAGCTGGAGGCCGACTTGGGCGTGCAGCTGCTCGACCGTCATCCACGCGGGGTCACCCTGACCCCGGCCGGCGAGGCGTTCCTCGTCAGGGCCCGCGCGGCCACGTCGGCATGGACCGACGCCGTCAACAGCGCCCGCTCGTTCGCTCGCGAGGACCGCGAACGCGCCTCCGGGACGCTCCTGTTCGGCTTCGTGGGCACGCCGCCGGGCATGCTCGGGAAGGGGGCGCTCGAGGCGTTCTCGCGCGCCCACCCGGAGATCGAGGTGCGCTTTCGCCCGCTGTCGTTCCCGACGCTCCCGATCTCGGCCTGGCTGGAGGACGTCGACGTCGGCGTGTGCCACATGCCTCCCGCCGACGAGGACGTCTGGACGGAGAAGTTGCGGGAGGAGCCCCGTGTCCTGCTCGTAGCACGAGAGCATCCACTCGCGCAGCTCAGCGACGTGTCCGTGGCCGACGTCCTCGATGAGACCTTCGCTGGCTTCGATCCCGCCGTCGCGGCCGAGTGGGCCTCGTTCTGGAGCCTCGACGACCATCGCGGCGGCCCCCCGCGCCAGCTCACCGACGATCGGTCGGTGGACGCGCCCGGCCTGGTCGCGGCGCTCGCCACGGGCGATGCGATCTCGGCCGTCCCGGCCGGCGTGGCGCGTGTCGTCTCGGTCGTCATGCCCGCGGTCGTGGCGGTCCCGGTACGGGACGCTGCGCCGTGTTCGATTGTGCTTGCCGGGCGTCACGACCGCTGCTCCGGGCCGGTCCTGACCCTGCGAGAAGCGCCGGCGGATCTGACGGGCCGCTTCGACGAGGAGGATTAGCGGCCCGGGCTCACGGCCCGGGGCGCGGGCCGCGAGGCCTTCAGGGGGCGTCCGCCTGGGACAGCTCGGACTCGATCGCGACTCGCAGCGCCCGCAGGGCGCCCGCCCTCGCGCGCTGCTTGCTCGCCGCATGGGAGGGGCCGTCGATGCCGGCGAGGTCACGGGCGGCGTCCATGCTCGCCGCCGCGAGCTCGGTCGCCGGAACGACGCGGTCCAGGAAGCCCGCGGTCGCCGCCTCGTGGGGGGCGTACAGCGTGCCGTTCACGACGGAGCGGTCGAAGTAGGCGGGGTGCAGGCGCTGGCGAGCCACCTCGATCGCGAACCACGGCACTGTCAACCCGATGCGAACCTCGTTGAGCCCGATCCGGAACGGGCCGTCGGCGCCGATCCGGCAGTCGGCCGCGAGCAGCAGGAACGCTCCCGCGGGGAGCGCGTGGCCGGTGCAGCCGACGACC
This sequence comes from uncultured Solirubrobacteraceae bacterium, assembly GCA_963743505.1. Lineage (GTDB taxonomy): Bacteria > Actinomycetota > Thermoleophilia > Solirubrobacterales > Solirubrobacteraceae > Palsa-744. The sequence continues at coordinate 1,135,906 of CAVUPZ010000006.1, forward strand.
ACCGGACGGGGGAAGCCGAGGATGCGCTCGGCCAGCGTGGCCCCCAGCGTCAACAGCTCGCGCACGTCGCGCCCGCCCGCGGCGATCACCCCGAGGTCGAAGCCGGCGGAGAAGCATCCCTCCCGACCGCTGAGCCGGACCACGGCGTGCTCGGCCTCGGCGCGGTCGAAGGCCCGGTGGAGCTCCCGCAGCAACGGGATCGAGAACGCGTTCACCTTCCCGTCGTCGATCGTGATCGATGCGACAGCTCCGTCGCTCTCGTAACTCACCGGCTCGCTCATCACGCCTCCTCTGGACACGTCACCGTGGTCGACATCGTAACGCCGTTTCGAAACAATGTTACGGAACCGCTAGGATCGCGGCATGGGACGGGTGCGAAAGCGAACCCCCGAGCTGCGCGACCACGTCCTCGCCGTCGCCGTGGAGCTGCTCGCGAACGACGGTGTCAGCGGCTTCACCGCGCGCCGGGTCGCCGCTGCTGCGAGCACCTCGACGCCGGCCGTGTACGAGCTGTTCGGCGACAAGGCGGGCCTGCTGCGCGAGGTCTACTTCGCGGGTTTTCGCCTGCTCGGTGACACGCTCTCGCAGCTCGAGGACAACGCTGAGCCTCGTGCGGACCTGGTGCGCCTGGTCGGGCTCTACCGCGGCTTCATCCGGGAGAACCCTGTGCTGGCCGAGGTCATGTTCTCGCGCCCATTCAGCGACTTCGACCCTGGACCCGCGGAGCTGCGCGCGACCAGCTCTGTCCGGGTGTTCATCGTCGGTCGGGTGCGCCGCGCGGTGGAGGCCCGGGAGCTGGTGGGTGACGCCACCGACATCGCCCACGTGCTCGTCGCCCTGCTGCAGGGGCTCGCCGCGGCCGAGAACGCCGGACGTCTCGGCACGAGCCGCGCCTCGATCGAGCGGCGCTGGCGGCTCGGCGTCGACGCCGTGCTGACAGGGATGCGCGCCTGAGTCATGCCCGGCTCCGCTCGCGCCGGCGGTCCGGGCTCGACTAGACTCGCCACGGAGTCGCAGAGGATGCCACGGATCGATCCATTGCAGGAGGCAGACTGGCCGGAGGAGCTGCGTCCGGTCCTGCAGGCGCGCCCACCCGCGATCGGCTCCCGTCTCGGCGACAACAACATCTTCGCGACCTTCGCGCGCCACCCGGAGCTGTTCCGCGCGTGGCTGCCGTTCGGGGGCTTCCTGCTGGGCAGTGGGGTGCTCGGCCCACGCGAGCGCGAGTTGCTGATCTTGCGCACCGGCTACAACTGCCGCTCCGGCTACGAGTGGGGACAGCATGTCGTGATCGCGCAGAGGCTGGGAATCGGACGCGAGGAGATCCTACGCGTCACCGAGGGGCCCGACGCGGAGGGCTGGTCCGAGCCGGAGGCGATCCTGCTGAGCGCAGCCGACGAGCTCCACACGATGTCGAAGATCGCCGAGCCCACGTGGAGGCGACTCGCCGAGCTATACGACGAGCGGGGCCTGCTCGAGATCGCCATGCTGGTCGGCCACTACCACCTCGTCGCCTACGCCCTCAACTCGCTCGAGGTCGACCTCGACGCGGGTCTCGAAGGCCTGCCGGCGGCCTGATCGTCGCCGCGGGCGCCAGCCCGCGCGCCCGGCGTCAGCGAGAGCGCGGCGCGCCGGGCGCCCTCAGGCAGCCTGGCTGGCGCCGGCGAGGACCGGTCGCCCCTTGCGCTGGTCCTTGGACGCGTACATCGCCGCGTCGGCGACGCGCACGAGCTCTTCGAAGCCGAGGTCCTCGCGGTGACTGCAGGCCACGCCGACGCTGCCGCGCAGCTTGACCTCGCCGCAGGAGAGGGCGAAGGCGGTCTCGAGCGCACGACAGATCCGCTCGGCCACCTTCATCGCCACCTGGGGTCCGGGGATGTCGTGCAGGACGACCAGGAACTCGTCGCCGCCGAGCCTGCCGACGATGTCGCTGTCGCGGCTCGCCAGGCGCAGGCGCTCAGCCACGAGCACGAGCAGCTCGTCGCCGGCGGCGTGTCCGAGCTTGTCGTTCACCGGCTTGAACTCGTCGAGGTCGACGTACACGACCCCGGTCCCGGCGGAACGCTCGCTGCCGAGCTCCTGCTCGAGGGCGGTCAGGATCGAGGAGCGGTTGTGGCATCCCGTCAGCGTGTCGAACGTGGCCCGTTTCTCCAGCTCGCTGCGAGCGCGGGCGCTGTCGGTGATGTCGAGCACGCACGTGATCGCCCCGCTCACCTCGCCGCTCTGGCGCAGCAGCGCGCGCAGGCTCATCAGGACCCTCCGCGCCTCCCCGCCGGGCAGCTCGACGTCGACCTCGAGGTCCCTGTCGACGCCCTCGGCCAGCACCTCGCCAAGCGCGATGTTGAACGCGGCTCGCGCCTCCTCGGTCAGCGTGGAGAGCAGCTCTCCCGGCTCGCGGACCGGTCCGTCCTCGTCCTCCCGCTCGTCGTCGGCCGCGCCCGCGGGCGCCGCCTCGATCGACCCGAACAGGATCTGCAGCAGCCGGTCGTTGTTGTAGAGGAGGTTGGCCTCGACGCCCACGTGCAGGAGCCCGACCGGCATCGCGTTGGTCAGCCGCCGCAGCAGCTCCTCGCGATCGGCCAGTGCTTCCTGGGCGTGCATCTCGGCGGAGATGTCGATGATCTCGACGAGCACGTGGTTGCGACCGGGCTCGTTGAGGAAGTTGTGGAGGGTCGTGTCCACCCACATCCAGCTCCCGTCCTTGCGCCGCCGGCGCAGGCGGGTCTGCTGGTTGCGGCGGGTCGAGAGCACCGTCAGCCAGCCCTCGACGGCGCGACCCTGATCGTCTGGGTGGATCTGGTCGAGGACCGATTTCCCGAACATCTCCTCGAGCGTGTATCCGAACATCTGCGTGAACGCGGGATCGCAGTCGAGCACCTTGGCGCCCTCGTCCTCGGTCAGCGTGCAGAAGCGCGGCGCAGCCGGGGCCGTGGCGACGCTCTCTTCGTCCTCCTCGGCGCCCTCGGCGCAGGGCAGCAGGAGCCCGAGCACGACGTCGTGGATCGTGCGCACGTCGATGAAGTGGAGGGTCATCCAGGTGGTCGGCCGCTCGAGCAGCCGCACCCGGCCGGACGCGGCCCCCTCGTTGGTCATGTCGACCCAGAGGCGGGCGACCATCCCGCGGTCGGCGGCGACGACTTTGTCGAACACGGCCCGGCCGTCGAGTAGCTGCTGGCCCCACAGCGGCACCGATTGCGGGACCGGGACGATCAGGCCATTGCCGGCGAGGCCGGCGACGAGCGCGTCGGGGTGCTCGCGCAGCAGGGCTTCTGCCCCGCGGGCGAGCGTGTCGGGATCGTAAGCCGTGGGAGTCGACATGACGGAGCTTCTCCCGAACCATCGGCGCACGCTCGCATCGACATGAGCGTCGCGCGAATTTCTTCGACACGGCCCGGAAGCGGCGCTGGGCAGGGCCCGTGCGAAGCCTCGCCATCGCCCGGCTGGCCGATCCTCGTCTGGAATGATCCCCACGCTGACGTGGCGCGACCGGCTCTCGGGGGCGCAGTGTCACCGGTCCCGATGCGCAGACTGCCACCCACCCGTACGAGGCTGCACCCGTGAGCGCGATCGCCGACCGGCGTGGGGCGCGGCTCGCGCTCGGCCTCGTGTGCGTTGTCCTGGGCGCCTACCTGGTCGCCGATCCGTTCAGCTCGCTCGGGTTGCTCGCCGGCCTGCTCGCGGCGGCTCTGCTGCTGAGCGCGGTCGCCGAGCTGCTCGAGCTGGACGCCCGCGCGAGCCGCCCGCGGGCGCTCGCGGCCGCGGCGGCGTGGTTGCTCGCGGCGGCGCTCGTGGCGCTGTTGCCGGGCCTGTCGCTGCTCGCGATCGCGCTCATCTGCGGGATCGGTCTCCTCGCCGGCGGCCTCGCGCGCCTCGCAGGGTCGCTCGAGGAGCAGGGCGAGGAACGCACGTTGCTGGCCCTCGGCGGCGTGGCTGCACTGCTGGCGGGCGTGCTCGCGCTCTCGTGGCCCGCGGTCACGGTTCTAGCCCTGGCGGTGATCGTCGGCGTGCGCACGATCCTGTTCGGGCTCGCCGTGGTGGCCGGCGCGCTCGGCCTGCTCGACCCCGCCGGGGCGAGACAGGGGGAACGATCGCGGCCGGCAGGCGCGGTGCGTTGGGCGGCCACGCTGGGGGTGCTCGCGCTCGTGCTGGCCGGGACGCTCGCGAGCGTCCTGCTCAACGCGGCGGCCTCGACGCAGCCCGGCCCGTTCTACGAGCCGCCTTCGCCGCTGCCGCCGGGCCCGCACGGCACCCTGATCCGCCAGCAGCTGATCCCCGGCTTCTACCAGGGCGCGAAGGCATATCGCGTTCTGTACAAGTCGACCGGCTTCGACGGCAGGCCGGAAGCGGTGAGCGGCATCGTCGTCGTGCCCGAAGGGCCGCCCCCGCGCGGCGGGCGGATGGTCGTCGCGTTCACCCACGGCACGGTCGGGGTGGCTCGCAACTGCGCCCCCTCGCTACGCGACGCAGCCGCGGTGCAGGTGATCGAAGGCCTCGGCCAGTTCCTCGCCGCCGGCGACGTCGTCGCGGCGACGGACTACAGCGGCCTCGGCGCCCCGGGCATCCATCCCTACCTCGTCGGGCGGGTGGAGGCGATGGACGCGCTCGACAGCGTCCGCGCCGCGCACAGGCTCCCGGGCTCCCACGCCGGTGTGCGCTTCGCCGTCTGGGGACACTCGCAGGGCGGGCAGGCGGCCCTCTTCACCGGTCAGCTCGCCGCCAGCTACGCCCCCGACCTGCGCCTGGCAGGGGTGGCCGCGAGCGCCCCCACCACGGACCTGCTCGAGCTCTTCAAGCTCAACCTCAACCAGACCGTCGGGAAGGTTCTGATCGCGATGGCGCTGAGCAGCTGGTCGAAGTTGTATCCGGGGGCCGACCTCGCGAAGATCCTGACCCCGGCGGGCAGACTCGCCGTCGCCGACATCGCCCGCCATTGCCTCTACGACAAGCAGTACCTCGCCTCCGTGCCCGCGGCGGCCACGCTGAGCGCCTCCTCGTTCACGTCGCTGCCGTGGACGGTCGAGCCGTGGCAGCGGATCATCGCCGAGAACACGCTCGGCGCGAGCCCCATCGGGGCGCCCCTGCTGCTGGCGCAGGGTGGGGCGGACCCGATCGTCGCGAGCCGCTTCACGGCGCAGCTCGCACATGAGCTCTGCGCCCGGGGCGAGACGGTCGACTTGCGCATCTACCCGGGTGTCGAACACCTCGAAGCAGGCATCGTCGCCTCTCCGGACGTGGCGGCGTGGATCGCGCAGCGTTTCGCCGGGCACCCGGCGCCCAGCAGCTGCGGCGCCGTGCCCCAGCCGCGCTAGCGACGACAGGGCGGCCTGAGCCGGCCGGACGCGGCGATCAGGTCCGACCGGCGTGGGCGCTCTCGTCCTGCGTCGTGAGCACGCGCGCGCGGATCACCGCCGCCGCGGCCTCGGGATCGTCGTAGAAGGGCACATGGCCGGCCCCGAGCGTGACGTGGGTCGCCTGCGGGAGCATGCGCCGGGCCCGCGGCGCCTGTAGACGGTAGGGGAGCAGCCGGTCGCGGTTGCCCCACGCGATCGTGACGGGAACGTTGCGCAGGGCCTCGGGATCGCGGAACCGGTATCCGCTGAACGCCTCGAGCGTGCGATTGAGGGCCGGAGCCGCCCACGCGTCGGTGAGCGTCGCCACCGCCTCCTCCGCCGGCAGCCGGGACGGGAACCCGAACGTCTGCGAGAACAGGGCCACGCGGCCGGCCCGCGTGCGGGCGAGGCCCAGGAGCAGGGGGCGTAGCGACGGCGGCACACCACCCAGCAGGCCGAGCGAGAGCTGGCAGAAGCGACGCTCCGCGGCCGTCCAGAACCCGGCGGGCGAGAACGCCGTCGCCGAGCGGACCGCGCGGCGGCGGGCGAGCTCGAGCGCGACCGCTCCGCCCATCGAGTTGCCGGCGACGTGCGGGCGCTCGATACCGAGCTCCGCGAAGAACCACTCGAACGCGTCCGCGTAGGCGGTGATCGTCGGTTCGATCCCCGAGGGCAGCGGGGCCGAGCTGCCGAAGCCGGGCGTGTCGCACGCGAGCACGTCGAGGTCCTCGGCGAGCAGCGGGATCACCGGGCGCCAGGCCTGCCAGTGGTGGCCCACCCCGTGCAGGAGCACCAACGGCTGGCCGGAGCCCTCGCGGTGGTGGTTGATCGAGACGCTCACGTGCCCTCTCTGATCAGGTCCGCGCCCCGCTCGGCGATCATGATCGTCGGCGCGTTCGTGTTGCCGCCGACGATCGTCGGCATGATCGAGGCGTCGATCACCCGCAGCCCCTGGAGACCGTGGACGCGCAGCCGGGAGTCCACCACGGCCTGCTCGTCCGTGTCGCTCATGCGGGCGGTGCCGACGGGGTGGTAGATCAGCATCAGCCGCCGGCGCAGGTCGGCTTCCAGTTCGGCCGGCTCGAGCGCTCCGGGGCCGGGCTTGAGCTCCGCGACGGTGATCTGATCGAGCGGCGCCTGGGCGGCGATCTGCCTCGCCAGGCGCATGCCCGCCAGCATCGACGCGACGTCCTCGGGCTCCGACAGCGAGTTCGTGAGGATGCGCGGCTTGTCTGCGGGGTTGGCGGAGCGCAGCCACACCCGCCCCCGCGCCTTCGGCGAGACCAGCACCGGGGCGATCACCATGCAATGCCCGTCGTAGGTCTCGGCGCCGTGGTCTTCGTAGTAGGCGGCGCCCATGTGGAACTGGATGTCCGCCGCGGGCAGGCCCCCACGGGTGCGCGTGAAGGCGACCACCTCCGCCACGGTCGAGCTGAGCTTGCCCGAGCGGCGCAACAGCCACTCCGCCAGCGGCCCGGGCCGGTCGGCGCCGTACAGCGTGTTCGTGTCGGACACCTCCCAGATGACGGTCACGAACGGGTGGTCCTGCAGGTTGCGCCCGACCCCGGGGAGGGCGTGGCGAACGGCGACCCCGGCGGCCCGCAGGTCCCCCTCGGCTCCGATCCCCGACAGCTGCAGCAGCTGGGGTGAGGAGATCGCCCCGGCCGCCAGCAGGACCTCCTCGCCGGCACGGACGAGCTCGCTCCCGCGGCGCCCACGCCGCAGGCGCACGCCGATCGCGCGGTCGCCCTCGAGCTCGATCCCGAGGGCGAGCACGTTCGTGCGCACCTCGAGGTTCGGGCGGCGCAGCGCGGGCCGCAGGAAGGCGTCGGCGGCGCTGAAGCGCCGGCCGTTGTGCTGTGTGACCTGGAACATCGAGGCGCCGTCCTGCTCGGGACCGTTGTAGTCGGCGATCCGCGGGATCCCTGCCGCCTCGCAGGCTGCGAGCAGGCGCCGGTCGAGCGGGCGTGGCGAGCGCTGCTCGCTGACGTGCAGAGGTCCCCCGGCCCCGTGGTACTCCGACGCGCCGCGAACGTTGTCCTCGGACTTCATGAAGTAGGGGAGCACGTCCCGGTAGCCCCACCCCGGCGCGCCCTGCGCCTCCCAGCCGTCGTAGTCGAGCGGGCGCCCGCGGACGTAGAGCATCGCGTTCATCGAGCTCGAGCCGCCGAGCGCCTTCCCCCGGGGGATGTACAGCGAGCGCCCGTCGACGTGGGGCTCGGGCTCGGTGGCGAAATCCCAGTCCAGCCGGGTGTGGAACTGCTTTGCGAACGCCGCCGGGATCTTGATGTTCGGCGAGCGGTCCTTGCCGCCGGCCTCGAGCAGCAGCACCCGCACCGACGGGTCCTCGCTGAGGCGGTTGGCGAGCACGCAGCCGGCCGAGCCCGCGCCGACGATCACGTAGTCATAGGTACCGTCCACCTGGGCCCCTCCGTTTGCGGCTGCGCACGCAACCTTAGGCGCTCCGGCGCTTCGGTGCTCACGTCGTCGCCTGGCCGAGCGGCGAGCGTTCGAGCCATTCGCTCGCAGCCGGCAGCTCGCGGGGGTCGATGCGGTGCCCCGCGTCCGACTCGCGGTACTCGACGAGGAGACCGCCCGCACGCAGCTGCTCGACGGTTTCGCGGGCGAGGGCGATCGGCAGCAGGCGGTCCTGACGGCCGTTGGCGGCGAACACCCCGAGTCCCCGGCGCGAGGACAGCTGCGCCTGCCAGCCCTCGACCCTCGGCAGGAAGCCGGAGAACGCCATCAATCCGGCGGGCCGTGGCCGGTCTGGCGCGAGCCCGAGGGCATAGCCCATCGATGCCCCCATCGAGAAGCCCGCCATGAGGGTCCGCTCGGGACCGATCCCGGTCTCCCGCCAGAGCTCGTCGTGGAAGCGGGCGAGCGCGCTGCACGCGGCCGCGAAGGAGCCCGGGTCGGGGAGGCCAGGCCGCGAGACCAGATACCAGCGGCGCCCCTCGGATCCCTCGTGGGTGAGCGGGGCGCGCGGCGCGGCGACGTGGAGGCGGTGGCGCGGGTCCAGCACCTCGCCGAGCGTGAGCAGCTCGCGCTCGTCGGTGCCGCGTCCGTGGTGCAGGATCAGCAGCCCGCTCGGCGCGCCCGCGGCCGGCCGCTCACGGAAGCCGAGGCCGCCCCCGCCCTCGCGCAGCGGCGGCTCGGGCGCGATCGGCCCGGCGCTCACGACCCGCGGCCGAGCAGGCGGGCCGCGACTCCTTCGATCGTCTGCTCGCCGTAGTCCATCGAGGGGTCGCCGTCGGTGAAGACGGCGAGCGTGAACGTGACCGCGCCTCGTTCCAGCCGGGCGACCTCGTTGAACAGCCCCCGTTCGGGCAGCGCCCCGGTCTTGAAGAAGACCTGCCAGCCGGGGCGCGCGACGGGCGGGACGCCCCAGCTCTGGGACGGCTCGATCGTCGACATCAGGTAGCGGGCGTAGCCGTAGAACCGCTGCGGGATCAGCCGGTCCAGCACGAATAGGAGCCGCGCCTGGTCGGCCGTGGAGGTCTGCGTGTAGGCCCACCAGCCGACCCCCGGCGCATAGTCGCTCATCGCGGCTTCGCGGGCCACCCGCGCGATCGCCGGCGCGCCGACGATCGCCAGCACGGCGGAGGCAGCTTCGTTGTCGGAGATGTGGATCATCGGGTACAGCAGCGCCGTGTCGGTCGGGTCGAGGCCACGATGTCGGGCGGCGAGCATCTGCAGGTAGGCCACGAGCATCATCACCTTGACCACGCTCGCCGACTCGAAGCGATCGTGCAGGCGCACGCCGTCGAGTCGGCCCGTGCTGTCGATCACCGCGAAGGAGGTCCGCCCGGCGCGTCCGTCGAGGAAGCTCCCCGCGGCGGCGATCGCCGCCGCCGACGGGTAGGCCGCGGAGGGGATGCCGTGGCCTTCCGCCCCGAACTCGAACGCTCCCGCGGACACGGGTGCGCCCGCGCAGGCGCACGCGAGCAGGGCGAGAGCGCCGGCGAGGAGGCCCGGCCGCCCGCGGCGGCGCCTACCGGGCATCGGCTCCGTGCAGGACGAAGGGATGGTCGGGGCAGCGGCCGTGGGCGGATGCCTGTCCCATCGCCCCTTCCCACGAGGGGTTGACGCAGACCCGGAACGTGAACCGCCTGCTGGGGGGGTTGACGGTCGCGCTCGCGTCCAGCAGGCCCGGACGGAGCTCGCGAGCAGCGGTCACGGCGGCGAGCTCGAACACGCTGGCACCCTGTGCGCGCACGAACCACCACGCCTCGCCGTCTCGGGGGGCCGCGAAGCGGCCATGGCGCATGCGAATGCTCAGCAGCGCGCGCCCGGGGCCGAGGCTGCGGGAGGCGAGCCTCACGCGCGGGTCGACCACGAGCGTGAGCAGCGCTCCGTTTTCGGGCGGGCTGCCTTCCAGCGCCACCCGCAGGCGGGTGTTGCGGTCGGCTCGCAGGAGGGGGAAGGCGAAGTGCCCGTCGGCACCGCTCACCGTGCGGGCGACCGTGACGAAGCCCCGATAGGGATAGGGCTCGCTCTGCAGCAGGAGCGTGCCCGGCGCGGCGCTCGTGAGGACACCGGCTACCGTGGCCGGCGATCCGAGTGGGACCTCGGCCGGCGAGACCGTCGCGCTCAGAGCGGTCGTCCCCGGTGGCGCCGTCGCGCTCGCGGGTCCGGTCGTGGGCGCGGAGGCCACCGCGTCCGGCGCCGCCATCGGAGCGAGGACGGCCAGGCACGCGAGCGCCGCCCCGGCGACGGCGACCCTATGCGAGCCGAGGCGGGGATGCTCGCGGCGTCGGCGTCGGCGTCGGCGTCGGGCGCGTGGGCGTGGGGCCGGGTGCATCGGCGAACCGTAGAGGACGCCCCGGGCGCCTCTCGCGGGGAGCGCTGCGGCAGCCGGGGTGCCCTACGCCTCGCGCGGGATGTAGGGCGCCAGCTCGCGGCGGGCGATCGAGAGCTTGTGCACCTCGTCGGGACCGTCCGCGAGGCGCAGCGTGCGCAGGTGGGCGTAGGCGGAGGCGAGGTGGAAGTCCCCGGACACGCCGCCGCCCCCATGGACCTGGATCGCCCGGTCGACCACGCGCAGGGCGACGTTCGGCGCGGCCACCTTGATCGCCGATATCTCCAGGCGCGCCTGGCGGTTGCCGACCGTGTCCATCATCCACGCCGCCTTCAGCGTGAGCAGCCGCGCCATCTCGATTTCGATGCGCGATTCCGCGATCCAGTCCTGGATGTTGGCCCGCATCGCGATCGGCTGGCCGAACGTCACCCGTGAGACGGCCCGGGCGCACATCGCCTCGAGCGCCCGCTCGGCCGCTCCGAGCGCGCGCATGCAGTGGTGGATGCGCCCCGGGCCGAGGCGGGCCTGGGCGATCATGAAGCCGTCGCCCTCGCCGGCGATCAGGTTGGAGGCGGGCACGCGCACGCCGACGAAGTCGATTTCCGCGTGGCCCTCGTGGTCGTCGTAGCCGAACACGGGCAGGTTGCGTAGGACCGTGACGCCGGCCGTGTCCAGCGGCACGAGGATCATGCTCTGCTGCTTGTGGATCGGCGCGTCGGGGGAGCTCTTGCCCATCACGATCATGATCCGGCAGTGGGGGTGCAGCGCCCCGGAGATCCACCACTTGCGACCGTTCAGGACGTACTCGTCGCCGTCGCGCTCGATCCGCAGGGCGATGTTGGTGGCGTCCGAGCTGGCCACGTCGGGCTCCGTCATCGCGAACGCGGAGCGGATCTCGCCGTCGAGCAGGGGCTCCAGCCAGCGCTCCTTCTGCTCGTCGGTGGCGAACTGGTGCAGGACCTCCATGTTGCCGGTGTCCGGGGCCGAGCAGTTGCACGCCTCCGAGGCGATGTGGGAGCGGCCGAGGATCTCCGCGAGCGGGGCGTAGTCGCTGTTCGACAGCCCCGCCCCGTGGTCGGGGTCGGGCAGGAACATGTTCCACAGCCCGGCCTCGCGAGCCTTGGCCTTGAGCTCCTCCATCACCGCGGGCTGGTGATGGGGGTCACCGGCTTCGCGAAGCTGACGCTCGTAGACCTCCTCGGCTGGGTAGACGTGCTCGTCCATGAACGCGCTCAGGCGCTCCTTGAACTCGCTGCAACGCTCGCTGGGCTCGAAGTCCATCGATCCTCCTCGTCGTGGCAATGGGCTTAGGATCATCGCGGATGAGCAACGGACACGCCAGCTACCGCGCCGCCGGCGTCGACTACGACGCACTCGACGCGGCCAAGCGGCTGGCGATGGCCAAGGCGCTCACGACCTCAGCGGCGATGTCCGCCCGCGGGGGGATCGCCGCCGACGCCTCGCGCGGGGAGCCGGCGTTCGTGTTCGAGCTCGCCGGCCGCCACCTCGCGTTCGTGGTGGAGGGGCTCGGGACGAAGTCGATGATCGCCCGCCGGGTGCTCGAGCAGCTCGGGGTCAACCGGTTCGCCGACATCGCCTATGACGCGGTTGCGGCGATCGTCAACGACCTCAGCTGCGTGGGGGCGCTGCCGCTGGTCGCGAACGCGTACTTCGCGACCGGCTCCTCGTCCTGGTACGAGCACGGCGCTCGCTCCGATGCGCTGCTGGAGGGCTGGAGGCGGGCCTGTGAGGATGCCGGCTGCACCTGGGGCGGGGGGGAGTCCCCGTCGCTGCCGGGTCTGCTCGAGGAGGGGGAGATCGAGCTCGCCGGCGCGGCCGTCGGGTCGCTCCCGGAGGGGGTCGAGCCGATCCTCGGCCAGCGCCTCGATGTGGGCGATGCGATCGTCCTCGTCGGCTCGAGCGGCCTGCACGCGAACGGCGCATCGCTCGCCCGCCTCGTGGCAGGCCGTCTCCCCGACGGCTACGCGACGAGGCTTCCGGGCGGTCGCACGCTAGGGGAGGCGCTTCTCGACCCCTCGCTGATGTACGTGCCGCTCGTGGCGGCGCTGCTCGAAGCGGGGGTGCGCCCCACCTACCTCAGCCACGTCACCGGACACGGGCTGCTGAAGCTGATGCGCCCACCGCGCGAGCTGACCTACAGGATCGAGCGCCTCCCCGAGGTCCCACCGGTGCTCGAGTACCTCGTCGCCGAGGCGGGTCTGGACGCGGCCGCTGCCTACTCGACCTTCAACATGGGCAGCGGCTACGCGGTCTACTGCCGGGCGAGCGACGCCGGCGGGGTCGTGGGGGCCGCCGCCGAGCTCGGCCTGCACGCCCTCGTCGCCGGGGGGGTGGAGGACGGACCACGGCGCGTGGTTCTCGAGCCATTGGGCCTGACGCTCGGCGGCGAGCGGCTCGACCTGTCGGCCTCCATGCCTGATGCTCAGGGTGAGCCTTAGCTCGGCGGGCTCGGCGCGAGGGCCACTGCGGGCGTGGCGGTGTGGCGGGCGCGCTCCCACGGTTCCCGGTTGAACGCGCCATGGCGGGCGGATATGGTGGGAGACAGAAGTCGCCACGTTCCTTCGTGCCCAATCACGGGGGATCTCGATGTCGCCGGACCGGCATAGGCTCCGGAGCTACCCGGATCGAGGCGGAGCTGTCCATCAACAGAGGAGAGAGAAACTGATGCGCAGAGCATCCACCTGTCTTGCCCTCCTGGGAGTCGCGATGCTGGCGTTGCCTGGTGTGGCGTCCGCGACCCCGGAAGTCAAGTTCAAGGCCGAAGCGGTGCCGATCCCGGGCTACCCTGAAACCGGCAACATCTACGGCGCTGGCGCTGCAGTCCAGGCCGAATACGTGATCACCGGAACGGAATATGAAGGCTCACCGCCGCCGCTCTCGGGGATCAACTTCTACCTGCCCTCCGGCTCGAAGCTGCACACCGCGGGCTTCCCGACGTGCTCGAAGTCGGTGCTCGAACCGTCCGGGCAGGGCCCGAACGGCTGCTCCAAAGCGTCTCACGCCGGTCCGACCGGGGAAGCCCTCGGCTATGTCACGCTCGGCGGCGAACGTGTGCACGAGCACCTAACGATCGAATCGTTCTACGCCCCCGGCGGCGGCGTCGAGTTCTTCGCGGCCGGGCACTCGCCCGTGTCGCTGGAAATCCTCTCGAGCGGCCGCTACCTGCACCTCGGCGGCGGCGGCGGCTTCGGGCCCGAGATCGAAACCGAAATCCCGCTGGTGGCCTCGGTGCCTGGCGCCCCGTACGCGTCGACCGAAACGATCAAGGTCAAGGCCGGCTCGGCCTACGGGCCGAAGAGCCCGAAGAAGGCGACCTACTACGGACGCGTCCCGAAGAAGGGCCAGTGCCCGAAGGGCGGCTTCAAGCTCAAGACCGAAGTGAAATTCGCCGCCGTCGGAGGGCTGCCCGAACAAGAGGTCACGAAGGAATACCGCGCGCCCTGCCCGCGTCGCTCGGTCAAATAGCCGCGCGCGACTGCGCCGTGCAGGTCGCGGCGTAGCGTAAGCTGCGGCGAACAAAGCAGATTCGGAGGGGCGGTCTCACCGCAAGGTGGGGCCGCCCTCCTCGTTTGGAGCGGCCAGGAGGAACGGGGACAGGGTGAGGATGCAGAGCGCTGGGTTCAGGGGATGGGCCGCCCGTGTGGGCGGCCTCGCGATCCTCGGACTCGTCGTCGCGGTCGGCCTGCTCGCCCTCTCGGCCGGGGGCTCCAACGGCGGCTATACCGTCCGGGCGATCTTCGACGACGCCGGCAACGTGATCGCGGGCGAGGACGTGAAGATCGACGGCGTCAAGGTTGGCACCGTGGGGTCCGTCACGCCCACCCCGCAGGCGAAGGCCGCCGTGGCCCTGAAGATCGAAACCGCGGGCTTCCAGGACTTCCGCTCCGACGCCAGCTGCACGATCCGCCCGCAGGCCCTGATCGGCGAGAAGTACGTCGACTGCCTGCCCACGCAGGTGCGCGTGGAAGGCACCCCGCTGCCGCCCCCGCTGCGCCAGATCCCCAGCGGACACGAAGGCGAAGGCCAGTATCTGCTGCCGGTCCAGAACACCCACAGCCCCGTCGACGTCGACCTGCTCGGCGACATCAGCCGGTTGCCCGAACGGCAGCGCCTGTCGATCATCCTCAACGAACTCGGCGCCGGCCTGGCGAACCGGGGCAGCGATCTGCGCGAAGTGATCCAGCGGGCCAACCCGGCCCTGCAGGAATTCGACAAGGTCCTCGCGATCCTGGCCGGGGAGAACAAGGTGCTCGCGAAACTCGCCGTCGACTCCGACCAGGCGCTGGCGCCGTTGGCCGCTGTGCGCGAACGGGTCGCGGACTTCATCGTCCAGAGCAACAAGGTCGCCCAGGCGTCGGCGGCCCACCGCGGCGCGCTCGCCCGCAACCTGCAGCTGTTCCCGCCGTTCCTCGAACAGCTCGTGCCGGCGATGGAAAAGCTGGCTCACTTCGCGGACGAAACGACGCCGGTGTTCACGGACCTGAAAGTCGCGGCCCCGGGCATCAACACCGCCTTCACGGCGCTACCCGCGTTCTCGAGCAGCTCGAGCGCGTTCTACAAGAACCTCGGGAAGACCGCCAAGGTGTCCGGTCCGGCGCTGGTCGCGACCCAGCCGCTGCTGAAGCAGCTGGAAAAGTTCGGCGGCGCCGCCAAGCCCTTCTCGAGCAACTTCGCATCGCTGCTGACGAGCTTCCGCGAAACGGGCGGGCTCGAGCGGCTGCTCGACTTCATCTTCCTCGGGACCGGGTCGGCGAACGGCTACGACGCCCTCGGCCACTTCCTGCGCACCGAAGGGGTCGGCACGATCTGCGTCACCTACCAGACCAAACCGACGACCGGGTGCAGCCGCAAACTCGCGAACACGGGCAGCACGGCTGCGACGAGCGCGTCGCTCGCCCAGCCCGAGAAGAGCCTCGTGATGGCCCGCACGCTTGCCGTGATCAAAGGCGCCACCCCGGCGCAGGCGATCGCCGAGTTCCCCGGGTCCAGCGGCCAGGCGGGCGAAGGCCAGAGCGCCGCCGGGTCGGCTCCCTCGAGCGGCTCTCCCGTCGTCCAGCCGGTGGGTGGCTCGAGCGCCGGGACGACGTACTACGCCCCCTCGAGCGAAGGCTCGGAAGCGGGCGGCCTGCTCCTCAACTACCTCCTCGGCAACTAGGTGAACGTGCGCGCCCGGACCCTCAGCGCGATGCACCTTCCGGTCCTCCTCGCCGCTGCCCTCGCGCTCGTGGTTCCGTCGCCCGCGAGCGCCGCGGAACCGAGCGTGCCCACGACGGCCGCAGCCCCGACAGACCCGCCCGGCCAGGCACCGGGCGTGCCGGGCACCGAAACGACCGCGACGGGCCCGTCCGCGCCAGCGCCCGCCGCCGCGCCGACGACGACGACGACCGGCACCGCGACGACCCCCCAGGCGGACCTGCCCCAGGTCCAGCAGCAGTTCTCCCAGGGCGCGAGCCCGGGCGCGACGCCGAGCAGCAGCCACGGGCGCGCGGCCGGCTCCGCGGCCCAACCCGGGGAACACGAAGCCCCGGGTGCGGGAGGTCGGCGCGGCTCGAAGGCCGCCGCGCCCTCGGCGCTGACGCCGTCCTTGCCCCTCGCACTCGGTGAATCGCTCACGGGCGTGCCGGGCTTCTTCGTCGAAAGCTTCGGCGTTCCGCCGTTCCTGCTGCCGATCTTCCAGGCAGCCGGGACCGCCTACGGCGTGCCGTGGCAGGTGCTCGCGGCGATCAACCAGATCGAGACCGACTACGGCCGTGACCTGAGCGTCTCCAGTGCCGGCGCCGAGGGGTGGATGCAGTTCCTGCCGGCCGAGTGGGCCCAGTACGGCGTGGACGCCAACGGGGACGGCTACAAGGACCCCTACAACCCGGCCGACGCGATCTTCGCCGCGGCCCGGTACCTGCGCGCCGCCGGGGGCGAGGAGAACATCCGCGCCGGGGTGTTCGCCTACAACCACTCGCAGGCGTACGTGGACTCCGTGATGCTCCGCGCCCAGCTGCTCGGCGGCACACCGTCCGAACTGCTCGGGGCGATCACCGCGCTGACCGAGGCGCGCTTCCCCGTCCACGCCGCCGCCCACTTCAGCGACGGCTTCCCGACGGTCACCGTCGCCGGAGCCTCGCGGACGAGCACGATCGTCGGCACGGCGATCTATGCCCCCGCCGGTTCGCCGGTGATCGCGGTCCAGGACGGCGAGGTGGTCCAGATCGGCCAGTCGCCGACGCTCGGGCGCTTCCTCGTGTTGCGGGACGCGTTCGGGAACACCTACACCTACGGCCGCCTCGGCGACGTCGCCTCCCTCTACCCGGTGCTCCAACCCCACCTGCACACGAACGTCAGCCCGCGGATCCAGGCGCCGCCGACGCGCGAACCGACCCCGAGCGGGCCCGCGACGGCGGGAGCGCAGCCGCGCTCGCCGATCTCCGAAGGCGCGACGGTCCAGGGCCTCGCGCTCGGGGCCGCGGCGAGCCTCGAAGCCGCCGCTCCGGCGCCGCGGCCGGCACCGCCCACGCCGCCGCCGACCTCGCCGCCGGCGCCGCCGGCGAGGAGGCACCTGCGCGTGTTCCGCGCCGGTTCCGATGACGTCTACCTCCACGGGCTGCACGCGGGCGTGCAGGTGATCGCCGGCACCGTCCTCGGCCACGTCGGCTCGGCCACGGCCGAAGGCCAGCCCCAGATCATCTTCCAGATCCGCCCGGCGGGCGCGGGAGCGCCGCTGATCGACCCCAAGCCGATCCTCGACGGCTGGGTGGCGCTCGAGAACAGCTCGGTCTTCAGGGCCCGCGGCCAGAACCCGTTCCTGGGGACCTCTCCGACGGTCGGCCAGGTGCTGCTCGAGTCAAAGCAGCAGCTCGAGCCGCAGGTGCTCCGCGACGCGGGCGTCCGGCTCGGGCGCTGCGGCCGCGAGGACGTCCAGGCGGGCCGGGTCGACCGCCGCGTGCTGGCGATGCTCGAGTACGTGTCCGTATCCGGGCTGCGCCCGACGGTCGGCGGCCTGCCGTGCCCGCCGCGCGCTCCGTCGGCGCAGGCCGCCAACGCGCCGGCCGCGCAGGCGGCCGTGTCGGTCCGGATCACGGCGGTGAACGGGATCGCGGTGGCCGGCCACCAGGGCCCGGGCTCTGCCACCGACGGCGCCGTGCGCAAGCTGCTGATGCTGCAGGGCGCCTCCCGTCCGGAGCGGATCGTGAGCCTGCTCGACTACCCCGGTGTCAAGATCGCCCGCTCCAGCCCGTCGGCGGCGGACGCGATCGAGGTGCTCTACCCGGCGCCCGCGCTGCGAGGTGCGCACATCGCCGGGCTCGCGGGCTCACCGCTGAGCCCCTCCGCGTGGGTGAAGCTGATCGCCCGTCTCGGCGAGATCCCCGACCCGGCCGTCTCCCGCGTGCGGTCAACGGCGGCGATCCCCGACGGCACCCCCGGCACGGAAGCGCAGGCGCATGGCCACCACTAGCCCCCCGAGCCCCTCCGCCGCCCAGCCCCCGGGGCGCCCGCCGGTGCAGCCGCCCGCGCGCTCGCGGGCGCGGGGCGCGGGGCGGGTCGCCGCGGTCGGCGGGCTCGTCGTGGTCGTCCTCGTGATCGCCTACCTGCTCTTCGGCACCGGCGGCGGCGCGAGCTACCAGCTGATCTTCGGGGAAGCCGGCCAGCTGGTGAAGGGCGACCAGGTCCAGGTCGGGGGCGTTCCCGTCGGCAGCGTCACCGACATCGCCCTCACCCGCGACTTCAAGGCGCGGGTCACGATCCACGTCGACTCCTCGCTCGCGCCGCTGCACCAGGGGACGGTTGCGCAGGTACGGGTGCCCTCGCTCTCGAGTGTCGCCAACCGCTACGTGCTGCTCTCGCCGGGGCCCAACAACGCACCCGCCCTGGCCAACGGGGCGACGCTGCCGGCGAGCGCGACGAAGGAAGTGGTCGACCTCGACCAGCTGTTCAACACGCTCAACCCCAAGACCCGCAAGGGCCTGCAGCAGTTCATCCAGGGGACAGCCGAACAGTACGCCGGGGCAGGCCACGCGCTCGGTGAATCGATCGACTACTTCGCGCCGTTCCTGAGCTCCTCGAGCCACTTCTTCGGCGAGCTCGTGCGCGACCAGCGGACGTTCACGAACTTCCTCGTCGAAACGGCCAAGGCCGTGACGACGATCGGCGCTCGCAGCCCGCAGCTCGCGGACCTGATCGAAAACTCGAACACGACGTTCACCGCGATCGGCTCCCGCCAGCAGCAGCTCGCGGCCGGCCTGAAACAGCTACCCGTGACTCTGCGCCAGGGCAATGTCACGTTCGCTGAACTCCCCTCCGCATTGGCGGCACTGACGGCGCTCGTCAACGCGTCCAGGCCGACGACGCCGTCGCTGACGTCGCTGTTCGAACACCTGCAGCCGCTGCTCGTGACGGCGACGCCGGCGGTGCGCTCGTTCCACAACGTGTTCAGCCGGCCGGGGCCGGACAACGATCTCACCGAACTCGCCCTCGTGCTGCCGGAACTCGCCCGCACGCTCACGACGGCCTCGCCCGCGACGGTCACGGCGCTGCGCGAATCGGTCCCGATCACCGCCTTCTTCGGCCCCTACTCACCCGACCTGGCCGGCACCCTGCGGACGTTCGGGCAGGCCGGCGCCTACTACGAAGGCGAGGGCCACTACGCCCGCGTGAGCCCCGTGCTGCCCGACTTCCACCTGGGCGCGAACAACACGCTCGTCCCCGCCACGAGCCCGCAACAGGCCTTCGAAGCGCTGAAAACGGGCCAGCTGCGCCGCTGCCCGGGTGGCGCCACGCAGCCGGCTCCGGACGGCTCCTCGCCGTTCGCCGACGGCCAGCTGCTCAGCTGCGACCCCCTGGAGACGCCCTGATGGATCGACGTCGCCGCAGCTCGCTCGCGGGGAGCCCTCTGCTGATCGGGGCGATCACGACGCTGATCGTCGTCGTCGCCGTGTTCCTGTCATACAACGCGAACAACGGGCTCCCGTTCGTGCCCACCTACGACGTCAACGTGGAACTGCCCGAGGCATCGGGTCTGCAGCCCTCGAACCAGGTCCGCGTCGCGGGCACCCGCGTCGGCATCGTCGGCGGCGCTGAAAGCGCGCCAGAACCCCCACACCGGGAGGGTCGTCGCGATCGCCGAACTGAAGCTCGAAAAGAAACTCGAACCGCTGCCCGCCGACACCCGCGCGATCGTGCAGTCGGTGTCGGCAGTGGGCCTGAAGTACCTCGAACTCGAAAAGGGCCACTCGGACGCGAACCTGCGGGCGGGCGAGACGATCCCGGTGAGCCAGACGCGTGAACCGGTGGACATCGAGGAACTCTTCAACATGTTCGACAAGCCCACCCGGACGGCGATCAAGATCAACACCAACAACTTCGGCGACGGCCTCGCCGAGCGCGGCCTCGGGCTCAACAAGACGATCTCCGAACTGCGTCCGCTGGTCGACAACGCGGTGCCCGTGCTCCACAACCTCGCCCTTCCGCAGACGGACCTGCGTGGCCTCTTCATCGCGCTCGACCGCGTCGCCAGCCAGTCCGCCCCGGTGGCCCAGCAGCAGGCGAACTACTACACCGACCTGGACATCTTCTTCAAGGCCTTCGCGAGCGTGACGCCGTCGCTGGAAGCCGCGACCGTCGGCGGGCCGCCCTCGCTCGAACAGGCGATCTACTCGCTTCCCTACCAGGGACCGTTCACGGAAAAGTCGGCGGAATTCATGCACCTGCTGCGCCCGAGCGCGGCGATCCTGCGCACGTTGGCGGCGCCGCTCGGCCACGCCCTCGTGGTCGGCACGACGAACCTGAGGGCCGCGACCGAACTGAACAAGGCGCTCTCCGAATCTGCCAAGGCGCTGGAGGAATTCGGCAGCAACCCCGTCGTCACGGCCGGGCTCGAAGACTTCACCAACACGCTCGAAGTCGGCAACCCGCTGCTCGCCGGGATCGCCCCCGCGCAGGCCGTGTGCAACTACTTCACGCTCGCCTTCCGCAACCTCGCAAGCCTCCAGTCAGAGACGGTCGGCGTCGGCAGCGTCGCTCGCGCGGGGCTCGTGCTCGCCCCGACCGGTGCCAACAACGAGGGCTTCCCCTCGTCGGGGATCGCCAACGGCCCCTCCGAAGAAAAAGAAACGAAAACCTCCGCTCCCGCCGACACGCACAACAACCACGTCCACGTCAACCCGTACCCGAACGTGTCGGGACCGGGCCAGCCGCGAGTGTGCGAAGCCGGCAACGAGAGATACATCGCCGGCACGCCCCAGGTCGGCAACCTGCCCGCGGCGGACGTCGAAAAGGGCGCCGAAGTCACCAAACGCAGCCAGAACCTCTACGGCGAAACGTATCCCTCCTCGACGCTGAAGGCGCTCGGCCTGACGAAGGGAAAGGGCAAGTGAGCCCCCGCCGCCGGCTCTGGCGCCGCCGCGATGAACTGCCCGTCGTCGAGCTGCAGCGCTCGAACCCGGTCCGCTTCGGGCTGGTCGTGCTGATCGTGGCCGTGGTGCTCGTGTACTTCGGCTTCACCAAGCACATCCCGTTCAAACACGGCTTCCGTCTGAACGCCGTCTTCAACAGCGCGATCAACATCAAACCGAAGTCGCCGGTGCGGATCGCGGGCGTCGACGTCGGCCAGGTGACCGGGATCAAGCGCGAGGGCAGCGCCGGTGTGGTGACGATGGAAATCAGCAACGGCGGCCTGCCGGTGCACACGGATGCCACCGTCAAGATCCGTCCCCGCATCTTCCTCGAAGGGAACTGGTTCGTGGAACTGCAGCCCGGGAGCCCGTCGGCGCCGGCGTACTCCTCGGGCGGCACGATCCCGATCACCCACACCGCCGACCCGGTCCAGCTCGACCAGGTGCTCGACGCCCTCAACACCGACACACGGGCCAACCTGCAGAACTTCCTGATCGGCTACGGGGACGGCCTCACCCGCACCGGGACGCCCGCAGAAGAAGCCGAACAGGAACCGGAAGTGCGCGGTATCAACGCGGCCCAGGCCGTCAACCGCTCCTACCACCGCGCCCCCGGGGCGCTGCGGGGGGAGCGATCATCAACCAGGCTCTGACCGGTACCGAAACACACGACCTCTCGAAACTGATCGCCGGCATCGGTCGCGTGACCGGAGCCCTCAACGTCCACGAGCAGCAGCTGGGCGAACTGATCGTCAACTTCAACACGTTCTTCCATGCCTTCGCCGCGCAGGCCCAGCCGCTGCAGCGGACGGTGGGCGAACTGCCGAGCACGCTCGGCGGGATCGATCGCGGACTCGCCTCGCTCAACGCCGCGCTGCCGCCGACGAAGGCCTTTGCCCGCGCGATCATCCCGGGCGTCGAACAGACCAACCCGACCGTGGCAGCGGCGCTGCCGTGGATCGAACAGCTCCGCCTCTCGCTGGGGCCGTCCGAGCTCGGCGGCGTGGCCACGGGCCTGGAAGCTGCGGTGCCGGCGCTCGCGAAGCTCTCGAGCGAACAGGTCCCCCTCTACAAGCAGACCGAACTGTTCAACAAGTGCCTGACGAACGTGATCATCCCGGCCGGGAACACGAAGCTGCAGGATGGAGCGGCCAGCTCGGGTGGCGAGGACTACAAGGAATTCTGGTACTCGCTCGTGGGCCTCGCGGGACTGGGCCAGCACTTCGACGGCAACGGCGCGTACGCGCGGTTCGTGGTCGGCAACAGCGGCCAGACGCTCAAGTCCGCCAAAACCGGGATCCTCGGCACGAGCCTGTCCGGTGAGCCGCTGCTCGGCCGCTCGCCGCTGCCGCCGCTCGGGACGCGACCAGCCTTCCCCGCCCAGGAGCCGGCCTACCAGCCGCTCGTCCCCTGCTACAAGCAGGCCCTGCCGAACTTCAACGGCCCACTCGCGCAGGGTTCCGCGGACGGGGGCGGGTGATGGCCCCCCGAGAGGCTCACGAAGGCGCCCTCAGCGTCCGCGACCAGATCGAGCGCTACCGCACCGCGTTCATCTCGGTGTTGACGATGATCGTGATCGCCGCCGCCGTGGGCGGGTTCATCCTCGCGCACGAGAACCTCAAGCTCCCCGGCTGGGTGCCGGTGCTCGGGCGCAGCTTCTACAAACTGAAGGCGGAATTCCAGACGGCCCAGGCGGTCACGCCGGGGCAGGGGCAGGCGGTCACGATCGCCGGCGCCAAGGTGGGCGAAATCGAAAGCGTCGACCTGAAGCAGGGCGTGGCGACAGTGACGATGAAAATCGTCCCCAAATACGCGACCTTCTACCGCAACGCAACGCTGCTGCTGAGACCCAAGACGCAGCTGCAGGACATCACCGTCGAGGTCAATCCGGGCACGCCCGCGGCGGCGAGACTGCACAGCGGCGAAGTGATCCCCCAGTCGCAGACGGCGGCGAACGTCGACTTCGACGAATTCCTCGCCGGCCTGGATGCCGAAACGAGGGCATACCTGCAGCTGCTGCTGGCGGGCGCGGGTGAGGCCTTCAAGGAAAACGGCCCCGCCTTCTCCGCGACGCTGAAGCGCTTCGATCCGACCGCGCGCTATGGCCAGGAGATCGCCCGGGAACTCGAAATCCGCCATGCCAACATCGCCCGCTCGATCCACAACTTCCGCCTGTTGATGGAAGCGCTCGGGGCCAAGGACACCGAGCTCGCCCAGCTCGTCGACGCGTCCAACGCCGTCTTCCAGACCTTCGCGCAGGAGGAACAGAGCCTGCAGCGCACGCTCCATCTGCTGCCGGGGGCGCTGCACACGACGGGCAACGCGCTCACCAAGCTCTCCACGGCCGCGAACGTGCTCGGGCCGACGCTGCACGAGCTGCAGCCGTTCGCCAAAGGGCTCGCTCCCGCCCAGGAAGCGACGCGCCGCCTGGCGAACGAAACGACGCCCGTGATCAAGAACGAGATCCGTCCGTTCGCGCGGGAAATCCTGCCCGTGGTCAACGAGCTGAAGCCCTCCACGCAGTCGCTCTCCGAAGCGTTCCCGAAGCTGGCCACGAGCTTCGGCGTGCTGAACGAATTCTTCAACGAGCTCGCTTACAACCCGGGCTCGAGCAAGGGTGGCTTCCTGTTCTTCCTCGACTGGGGCAACCACAACCTCAACAGCGTCGTCAGCAGTACCGATGCCACCGGCCCGATCGGCCGCAGCCTCCTCTACTTCAACTGCAAAATCGTGAAAATCCTCAAGGGCGCGGCCGAAGTCAACCACAACGTGAAGCTGCTCGTCCACCTGCTCAAACCACCGGAAGCGCCCGAATGCGCCGCCGCGAAAATCCCCACCGAAGCCAGCCTCCGGGGGGCCTCCACGGGTGGCGCCGGCGGCCTGTTCTCGGGGCTGCAGGCGCAGCCGTTCGGCAGCCCGGGGCACCCGGCGGCGAGCCACGCCGCGGCTCCGAGCACGGCCCACGCCGCTTCGACGGGAGCGAGGGGCTAGATGCAGAAGCGCGCCCCCACGCTCGGCAACATCCTCGTGATCATCCTGTTCGCGCTCAGCTGCTTCGGGCTGCTGCTGTTCCTGTGGGAGTCCTTCGGGGGACCGCTGCCGCTGAAGCCGAAGGGCTACCGTTTCACGGTCGCCTTCCCCCGCACGTTGGCCCTGGCCGAACAGTCGGACGTCCGCATCAGCGGCGTCAACGTCGGCCACGTGGTGGCGCTGAACCTCGGCTCCGACGGGCTCACCCACGCGACGGTGGAACTGTCCAGCCAGTACGCGCCGATCCGTCGCGACATGCATGCGATCGTGCGCCAGAAGTCGCTGCTCGGGGAGACCTACGTGCAGCTGATCCCGGAGTCCCAGCGGGGCCCCTACCTCGCCGACGGCTCCCAGCTGCCCGTGAGCCAGGTCGAACGGTCGGTCACGCTCGACGACATCCTCGCCGCGTTCGACCCGAAGACCCGGCGCGACTTCCAGATCTGGCAGACGTCCGTGGCCGAGGGGATCGACGGCAAGGGCGAAGGCATCAACCAGGACTTCGCGCAGCTCGAACCGTTCGCCGAACAGGGCAACAAGCTGCTGGCCGTGCTCGCCTCCCAGGAAGGGGCGGTGCGGGCGCTCGTGCGCAACACGGGCGTCGTGTTCGACGCGCTCGCCAGCCGCGACCACCAGCTCGAAGGGCTGATCGTCAACGGCGAACGCACCTTCCACGCGGCCGCCGAAGGGAGCCAGGCGTTCGCCGAAGCGTTCAAGGCGCTGCCGACATTCGAGCACAACTCGACCGTGGCGCTGAAGGAACTCGACCGCTTCGCCGCGGTCGCGAACCCCTACCTCGACGAATTCCGCCCGACCGAGCGCGAGCTGACGAAGCTGCTCGTCGTGGCGGAGCCGTTCGTGCCCGAATTCAACGGCTTTCTGACCTCGCTCGGGCCGCTGACTGCGGCGGCGAAGGTGGGGCTGCCCGAACTGAAGACGTCGCTGGACCTGACCGTCCCCGTGCTTGAAAACCTGCGGCCGGTGCTGCACAACCTCGACCCGTTCCTGCAGTACACGGGCGAATACGTGCCGGAGGTCCAGGCCTTCTTCGCCAACCTGACGGCCGCCACGCAGGGCCAGGCGACGAACAGCAACACCGAAGGGCTCGGGCCCAAGCAGCACCTGCTGACGACGCTGTCGGTGTTGCAGCCGGAAAGCCTCGCCCTGTACCCCGGCCGGCTGGGGGTCGATCGCTCCAACCCCTACCAGCTCTCCGGCGCCTTCCGCTCGCTGACGAGCGGTCTGCCGGTGTTCAACGCGAGCACCTGCGCGAACTCCGCCCCGGCGGCGAACGGCCCGTCGAACGGCACCGTCTCGGCGGAAACGATCGAAGAAATCATCGAAGACAAAGTCGCCAACAAGCCGGCCGAACCGAACGGGATCAAGGAAAAGAACGCAGCCGCGCCCGGTTCGCCGAACGAAGTGCTCTCGCCGCCGTGCCGCCAGCAGCCGCCGGCCAGCTTCAACGGGCAGAGCAGCCAGTTCCCGCACGTGGTGTACTCGGGCAAATGAGCGCCGATCGCGACGACCACTTCGAGTACCACTCCACCGACCTCGACCTGGTGGGGGACGGGGCCTCGAGCGAGTGGTCGATCCGGTGCCTGGACGTGTACAAGCGTCTCGGCGGGGTGGCGGTGCTCAACGGCCTCAACGTCGCGTTCCCGGACGACACGATCACGGTCGTGCTCGGGCCCTCGGGCACCGGCAAGAGCGTGCTCATCAAGAACCTGATCGGGCTGATGTTCCCCGACTCCGGCGACATCATCGTGCACGGGCAGTCGGTTCCGAGCCTGACGATGCCCGAGCTGCTGGCGCTGCGGCGGAGGATCGGCGTGCTGTTCCAGGACGGCGCCCTGTTCGGCTCGATGTCGGTCTACGACAACGTCGCCTTCCCCCTGCGCCAGCACACCGACATGTCCGAGTCGCAGATCGACGAGCGGGTCTCACAGCGGCTGACCGACGTCGGCCTCGGCGACGCGATGGACCTGCCTCCCTCGCAGCTCTCAGGTGGCATGCGCAAGCGCGCCGGCTTCGCCCGGGCGCTCGTGATGGAGCCCGACATCGTGATCTTCGACGAGCCGGACTCGGGGCTCGACCCCGTGCGCACGGCGCTGCTGTGCGAGCTGATCCAGGAGATGCACTCGATCTACCGGGGCACCTACATCGTGGTCACCCACGACATCGCCTCGGCGCGGAGGATCGGCGAGTACATCGCCCTGCTGTGGCGGGGGCGGATCGTCGAAGCGGGGGACGCCGAGCGGATGTTCTCCTCGGAGAACCCGTTCGTGCGCCAGTTCCTGAGCGGATCTGCGGAGGGGCCGCTGACGATGGATTGACAGCCCCGACGAACGTATGCGAACATACGTTCGTATGGTGGTCTGCGTCCTGTTGCCCCGCTTCGAGCTGTCCGTCGCGGCCGGCGAGCGAGGGGGTGCGCAGCAGGCGCTGGCGGGGCGCCCACTGGCAGTGGCGCCGACGCCGGGCGAGCGGGCCGGCGGCTCCCGTCTGGGCGAGGTCTCAGGGGCGGCGGAGGCGTACGGGGTCGCGCGTGGCATGCTCCTCGGCGAGGCGCTCGCGCGCTGCCCCGAGCTGATCCTTGTGCCCGCCGATCCGGTACAGGTGGCCGGGACCTGGGAGCGGGAGCTCGCGGCCCTGGAAGCGACCGGGGCGGCCGTCGAGCCGGCGCGGCCCGGGCTGGCCTACTTCGAGACCGACGGGCTGGAGGGGATCCACGGCGGCGCCGAGGCCACGATCGCGGCCGCCCGCCGCGCGCTCTCCCGGCCCGCCCGCATCGGTGCGGGCCCCACCCGCTTCTGCGCGCTGGCGGCGGCGATGGCCGTCCGCTCGCGCCGGGCGCTGCTGCTGGGTGGCGGCGAGGCCCGCCGCTGGCTGGCCGCCCGGCCGGTGGAGCTGCTCGGTCACAGGGAGCAGACGGCGACGTTGCTGGAGCCGCTCGGCCGACTCGGCGTGCGGACGCTGGGGGAGCTCGTGAAGCTGGGCCCCGAGCAGCTCAGTGACCGCTTCGGCCGGGTGGGAACGCTCGCCTACTCCCTGGCCGGGGGGGAGGACACTCCTCTGCGCCCACGCCATCCGCAGGACCCGCTGGAGGAGTCGATGGAGGTCGCCGACGCCAGCTCGGGCACCGCGCTGATGCGGGTGATGGGGGTGCTGGTGGATCGGCTGCTGGCCCGGTCGGAGCGGCGCGGGCGGACCCTGCGCGCCGTCACGCTGTCGGCGCGCCTGGCCGCGGGGGGCGGCTGGCGCGAGGAGGTCGTCTTCCGCCAGGCGCTGGGTGACCCCCAGCGCATCCGGCTGGCCCTGTCGGTGCGGTTGGGGCTGCTGCCGGCCCCGGCCTCATCGCTGCGGCTCGCGGTCGAGCGCTTCGGGCCGCCCGCCGGGGAGCAGGAGGGGCTGCTGGAGCGCAGCCGCGACGAACGGGCCGCGCGGCTGCGCGAGGCCGTGGCCCAGATGCGCGCGGTGGCCGGCCGGGACGCGGCCATGCGGGCCGTCTGCGTCGACGTCGACTCGCGGGTGCCGGAGCGGCGCATGGTGCTGGCCCCCCTCGCCGAATGACGGCGCGGGCCCTCAACCGTCCGCGGCCTGCGCGTGTGCGCTGGGGCGCGGGCTTCCCGGCACAGGTGGACGGGGAAGCGATCGAGGCGCTGCGGGAGTCCTGGCTGGTGGAGGACCGCTGGTGGACGGCCACGCCCCTGCGTCGTCGCTACTGGGAGCTGCTCGGTGAGCGAGGACGCAACGTGGTGGTCTTCCACGACCTCTGCTCGGGTCGCTGGTTCGTGCAGGGCGCCTAGATCGTCATGTCGATGTCCGCGACGGCGACGCCCCCCTACGTCGAGCTGCACTGCCACTCGGCGTACTCGTTCCTGGACGGCGCCTCCCTGCCCGAGGAGCTGGCATGCCGGGCCGGTGAGCTCGGCCACACGGCGCTGGGCCTGACCGACCACAACTCCCTCTCCGGCTCGATGGAGCTCGCCCAGGTCGCCGCCGACTACGGGGTGAGGGCGATCCACGGCGCGGAGATCGATCTTGCCGTGGGCGGGGAGAGGGGCCGGTGCTCCGGGACCACGGCGGGGGCACGGGCGGGCGAGGACGATACGCGCCACCTCACCCTGCTCGTGCGGGACGAGCGCGGCTGGAGCAACCTCTGCCGGATCATCACCCACGCCCACGCTCACACCCGCGAGGGCACCGGGCGCGTGGCGGGAGAGCCGTCCATCGGGCTGGAGGCGGTGATCGACCACGCCGAGGGCCTCGTCTGCCTGACCGGCTGCGCAGCCCGCTCGGCGATCGGTCGCGGCGGCTGCGAGGAGCACGTCGCGCGGCGGCTGCTCGAGGCGTTCGGCCCCGAGAACCTGTGCGTGGAGCTCCAGCGCCCGTATGCCCGCGACGATCGCGCCCGCAACCGCAGGCTCGCCGGCCTCGCCCGGAGCCTGGGTGTGAGGTGCGTCGCCAGCGGCGACGTCCACGCCCACGCCCGCAGCCGGGCGGAGCTCCAGGACGCCTTCGTCGCGCTGCGCCACCACACCACCCTCGACGCCTCCGAGCCGCTGCGCCGGGGCAACCACAGCCACGTCATGAGCACTCCCGAGGCGATGGCCCGTCGCTTCGCCGACCACCCCGAGGCGGTCCGCGAGACGCTCCTGCTGGCCGAGCGGCTGACGTTCGACCTGACCCGGGATCTCGGCTATCGCTACCCGGGGGCCGAGGACGAGGACGCGCTGCGCCGGCTCGCCGAACTCTGCGCCGCCCGCCTGCAGGAGCGCTACGACGCCCCCGGCCCCGGCGGCGGGCCCCCGCTCTGGTCCCGGCGCGGGTCCCGGCGAGCGCTCGCGAGCCGCCGCCTACGCCCAGGCAGGGGCGCGGCTGGAGCAGGAGCTGAGGGTGATCGAGCGGCTCGGGCTGGCGGGGTTCTTCCTGCTCCACCACGATATGCTCGAGCTCGCCCGCGAGGTCGCGCTCGAGGTCCGGGGGCCCGACTCGGTGCGGGCGCTGCTGGCGCCCGGGCGCGGCCGCGGCTCCTCGGTCTCCTCGATCGTCTGCTACCTGACCGGGCTCTCGCACATCGACCCGATCGCGAACGAGCTCGCGCTCGGGCGCTTCCTGCACGAGGACCTCCACGGCCTGCCCGACATCGACCTCGACTTCCCCCGCGACATCCGCGAGCGGCTGATCCCCCGTATGCACGAGCGCTACGGCAACGAGCGTGCGGCGCTCGTCGCCGCCTTTCCGACCTTCCGCGCGCGGGGGGCGATCCGCGAGCTGGGCAAGGTGCTCGGGCTGCCCGCCGGGGAGATCGAGCGGTGGCGCGAGGGGCCGAGCGCCACGGGCCGGGCTCGAGCACGACCTCGCCTCTGGCCGCGGCGCCACGGATGCCGCGACCGCCGGGGGATCCGCTGCCGGGACGGGCGGCTCGGATCGCTGGCGCTGGCTGGCGCGGCTGGTGGACGAGGCCTATGGCCTGCCGCGCCACCTGTCCCAGCACTCTGGCGGGATGATCATCTCGACGAGGCCCCTGATCGACTGCTGCCCGGTCGTGCCGGCCGCGATGGAGGGCAGGCAGATGGTCCAGTGGGACAAGGACTCCTGCGCCGACGCCGGCTTTCTGAAGATCGACCTGCTCGGGTTGGGGATGCTCTCCGCGGTCGAGCGCTGCGTGGAGGAGGTCGGCGCGGGTGCGCGGAACGCGCATCGACCTCTCGCGCATCCCGTTCGACGATCCCGCCACGTTCAAGGCGATCCGCGCCGCCGACACGGTGGGGGTCTTCCAGATCGAGAGCCGCGCGCAGATGCAGTCGCTGCTGCGCACCCGGCCCCTGAACCTCGAAGACCTCACGATCCAGGTGGCGATCGTGCGCCCCGGACCGATCCAGGGCGGGGCCGTCAACCCTTACATCGAGCGCCGTCGCCGCCTGCGCGAGGACCCCGCCTACGAGGTCCCCTACGAGCATCCCGCGCTCGAGCCGATCCTGCGCGAGACGCTCGGCACGATCATCTTCCAGGACCAGGTGATGCAGGTGGCCGAAGCGTTCGCCGGGTTCACCCCCGGCGAGGCCGACGGGCTACGCCGGGCGATGAGCCGCAAGCGCTCGCACGAGGTGCTGGGCCGCCAGCGCGAGCGTTTCCTCGACGGCGCGCGGCGGCACGTCGGGCGCCGACGAGGACACCGCCGGGCGGGTGTGGACGATGGTCGAGGGCTTCGCCGGCTTCGGCTTCCCCAAGGCCCACAGCGCCGCCTTCGGCCTGCTCGCCTACCAGTCGACGTGGCTGCGCGTCCACTATGGCGCGGAGTTCCTGTGCGCGCTCCTGAACGAGCAGCCGATGGGCTTCTACGCGCCCGACAGCCTCGTGCACGAGGCCGAGCAGCGAGGCGATCGCGATGCTCGCGCTCGACGTCAACGACTCCGAGGTGCAGTGCGAGGTGCAAGGGGACGGCGCTGTGCCGGCTCGGCCTCGGCTACGTCAAGGGGCTCGCCGCGGCGCAGGCGCTGGCGCTCGTGGCAGAGCGTCGCCGCGGCGGTCCCTTCCGCCACGTCGGCGACCTCGCCGCCCGCGTGGCCCGTCACGCGGGCCACGCTCGAGCAGCTCGCGTGGTCGGGTGCGTGCGACGGGCCTCGCCGGGTGGCGCCGCCCGGCGCTCGGCGCTGTGGCAGCTCGGCATGGCGGCCCCCGCGCAGGAGTCCGCCGCGGGAGGCGGGCACGCAGCTCGCCCTCCCGCTCGAGCTGCCCGGCCCCCCGCCTGCGCCGCGCTCGGGCGCTGGCAGCGGCTGATCGCCGACTACTCCACCACCGGGGTCACGATCGGGGATCACGCGATCGCGATCCTGCGCGCGCGGCTGCCCGTACCGATGCTCGCGACCAGCGCCCAGCTGAACCGCCTGCCGCAGCGGGGCGAGGTCGCGGTGGCGGGCCTGGTGATCGCCAGGCAGCGTCCCGGGACCGCCGAGGGGACCACGTTCCTGCTGTTCGAGGACGAGTTCGGGACGATCAACCTGATCGTCCCGAAGAAGGTCTACGAGTCCCACCGCCAGCTGGCCCGCACCGAGCCGCTGCTGCTCGCCAGGGGCCGCCTCGAGCGCTACGAGGAGCGTCCCGGGGCGCCCGTGCGGTGGCTGCCCAGGGAGGGCTCGGCGCACGCCGCCCCGGCCACGGTGCAGGGCGAGGAGATCCGCCCCGTGATCAACGTGATCGTGCGGGAGCTCGCCCCGCTCGAGCGCTTCCTCCCGGGCGGGGTCGAGAGCTCGAGGCCGAGCGGGTGGCCGGTGTGCGGACGCTGCCCCGGCGCGGCGGCGCCGCGGGACAGGGCGCGGTCGAGGAGGCGGTCGAGGGTGCCGAGGTCGGCTCGAGCATGCGCGCCGTCGCCCCGCCCGTGCAGAGCTTCGCGTCCGGACGCCGACGCTAGTGTTCCCCGGCCGGGGCGATCACCGCCATCGCCCGCCAGGGTAATCTCCGTTGACATGCGCTTCCGCAGCCTCGGCTCGAGCGAGATCGAGGTCTCCGAGATCAGCCTCGGGTCCTGGTTGACGTACTCCGGGGGGGTCGAGCGGGAGCAGGCCCGCGCCTGTGTCGACGCCGCCTTCGAGGCGGGGATCAACTTCATCGACACCGCCAACGTGTACGGGCACGGGGCTGCCGAGTCGCTGCTCGGCGAGGCCTGCGGGCCGCGAGCGCTCCTCCTACGTGCTCGCCACGAAGGTCTACTTCCCGATGTCCGACACCGACCGCGGGCTGTCCGCGGCGCAGATCCACAAGCAGATAGATGCATCGCTCGAGCGGCTGCGAACGGACTACGTCGACCTCTACCAGTGCCATCGCTATGACGACGAGCACGCCGCTCGAGGAGACGATGAGCGCGCTCACCGAGGTCGTCCGCGACAGGCAAGGCCCGCCACATCGGCTTCAGCGAGTGGCCCGTCGAGAAGGTCGAAGAGTCGCTCGCGCTGCCCGACGTCGAGCGCTGGGTCTCGAGCCAGCCCCAGTACTCGATGCTGTGGCGCGCTCCCGAGACGGAGCTGATCCCGCTGTGCGAACGCGAGGGCATCTCCCAGATCGTGTGGTCGCCGCTCGCCCAGGGCGTGCTGACCGGCAAGTACCGCCCCGGCGAGCCGCCGCCCGCGGACTCTCGGGCGGCGAGCGAGAGCATGAGCGGCTTCATCGACCGCTCGTCCAGACGGCCCGTGCTCGAAGCCGTCGCAGCGACTGCGCCCGATCGCCGAGGCCGCCGGGCTGACGATGGCCCAGCTCGCCCTCGCCTGGGTGCTGCGCCAGCCCAACGTCGCCTCCGCGATCGTCGGCGCCTCCGACCCGAGCAGGTGCGACGCCAACGCCTCCGCCGCGGGATCGAGCTCGACGCCGACACGCTCGCCGCGATCGACGCCGCGCTCGACGCCGTGATCGTCCGCTGAGGGCCCGCTGCCAGCCGTGCGGGCGGCACGGGGCGTTGGGGCCTAGGCGGTCTTCACCGCCGAGACCTCCAGCAGGATCCGGACTTTGTCGCCCACGACGACGTTGCCCGAGCCCAGGGCCATGTTGAACTTCATCTCGTAGTCCGAACGGTTGATCTGCCCGGTCGCCGAAAGGCCCACACGGGGGTTGCCCTGGGGGTCGGTCTCGGTGCCCTCGACTCGGCGATCAGCTTCACCGTCCTGGTGATGCCGTGGATCGTGAGGTCTCCCTCGATCTCGAAGGTCGTCCTCGTCGACCGGCTTGACGCTCGTCGACTGGAACTGATCTCCGGGTGGCGCTCGGCGTCGAAGAAGTCGGCGGAGCGCAGGTGTTCGTCGCGCTGCGGCTCGCGGGTGTCGACGCTCGCCACCTGCACGGTGCCGAACGCGCGCGCGCCGTCGGGGCCCACCTGGAGCGTGCCCTCGAACTCGTTGAACTGGCCCTTCACGTTCGCGATCCCCAGATGTTTGACCTGGAATTCCACGCTCGAGTGGACCGGGTCGACCTTCCACGTGCCGGCCGGGACGATGCCCTCGACGTTCGCTACCGATGCGGGTTCAGTGGACATTGGCTGCTCCTTGGATTCGGCCCTTGCGGTCGGGCCGGTGGGGACGGTGCAAGACGCCTCCACGCTACTACAAGCTGATTGCACAGACAACGATCTCGCGAAGAGAGGGCGCAGCTGCTCGCGGGGCCGTCCTCCGAAGCCCGCCGGCGCCGGCGCCGGCCGCTGGCTGTCCGCTCAGCGGGGCTGGACCACGAGCGCCTGGAAGGAGCGGCCGACCGGCCCGTCGACGTCGTGCAGGACGCATTCGGAGAGGCCGGTGCCGCCGGCGTGCAGGATCGTGCGGGCGTCGAGCCCGGTCCACTCGCCCCGGGGGGCGGTGCAGGTGCAGGGTCAGGTCGGCGTTGATGAAGATGTAGTCGGCGAACGGCAGCACCGCGCTGACCCCGTTGCCGAAGTCGGCCGTCGCGGCTGCGGTCGCGAGCGGGGTCGCCGGCACACCGGCGAGCAGGGGCTGGCGCAGGCGCATCCACACCCGCGCCGGGCCCGGGGTGTCCGGGTCATCGAACGCGCGCATCTCCATCCCGGTGGCGGCGAAGCCGGCCCCCTCGCCGCGCGTCCTCGAGCGTGAACGTGATCGGCCGGGCCCGCTCGGGGGCGGCCATCGGCTCCGGCGGCTCGGCCCCGACCGGCAGCCCCGCGGGCACCTCCTGGACACGCAGCGCGCTCGCCCGGCAGATCAGCTGACCGCCGGCGTGCACCTCCGCCGCCAGCTCCTGCACCCGGCGCCCGTCCCGCGGCACGCTCGTGCTCACCACGAGTGGCTCCGAAGGGACCGGCCGCAGCAGCTCGAACCCGAGCCGGGCGATCCGCACCCCCGGCGGTGCGGGCACACGCTCGAACAGCCAGGTGATCAGCGCGGCGGGAGCGCCCCCGTGCAGGGCCCGAGGATCCCACGGGCCGCGGGCGTGCTCCGTCGGCAGGAACCGATCTCCCTCGGGGAGGAAGATGGCGGGCCCCGGCGCGCTCACGCCGGCAGGCGATCGACGAAGTCCGCGAGCCGGCCCGGGTCGCGCAGCGGAGCGCCATGGCCGAAGCAGCTCAGCTGGGGGCGCAGCGCGGCGAGCCGCCGAGCCGAGTCCCGATTGCGGGCCGGGTCGGGGGTGAAGGCGCGCGGGGGCTCGTGCAGGCCGGGAACGCCGGTGAGCACGTCGATGTTGTTGAGCACGTCCCCGAGGATCAGGACGCGGTCGCGTTCGCGCCAGTAGGCGAGGTGCCCCGGCGAGTGCCCCGGGGTCTCGAGCACGGTGAAGCCGGCCACCTCGTCGCCCTCGACGAGGGCCCTCGAGACGGGATGGGGGGGTCCCGTCCAGTAGCGCTGCTGGAGCCGGTTGCGCCAGCCCGGCGGCTGCGAGCGCGCGATCCCGCCTGGCGTCTCCATCGCCGGCACGTCGCCCTGGCCGCACCAGAGCGGGATGCCGAGGCGGATGCAGATCGCGTGGCTGGAGCCCTGGTGGTCGGGGTGGGCGTGGGTCAGCGCGTGCGCGGCCAGCGAGCGGCCTGCGATCTGACGCATGATCCGCCGCTCGCCCCGCCTGGTCGCGGCGTCGATCAGGACGTCGCCCGCGAGGTAGACGTTGATCACGTTGCGGGGCCAGCCCGCGAGCATCTCCACGCCCGGCGCCAGCGCCCTCATGTCCGCCTCGCGGCCCTCGGGGTCACGAGCGGGAGCCCTCCCACGAGAAGCCCCGCACGGCGAGAAAGATCCCCGCGATGCCCCACAGCGCGATCACGGCCAGCGCGTCGAGGTGTTCGCCGAGGCCGGACCCCTGCACGATCGCCCCCGAGAGCCCTTCGATCAGGGGCTTCAGCGGCAGCGCGTCGGCGATCGCTTTCACGAAGCCGGGGGCGCTGCTGGAGTCGAAGGCGTAGAACGAGATCGCCACGACCGGCAGGAACACGGCGTTGACGTAGGCGGGCGTCGACTCGAAGTTCGGGATCGCGTGCGCGAACGCCACGCCCAGCGCGGCCATGCACACGACCCCGGCGAGCACGAACACGACCAGTGACAGCCAGTGCACAGGCCAGCCGATGCCGAAGAAGAAGCGCCCGGCGAGGATCACGAGCACGATCTGCAGGACGGCGTTCGTGAACGCGTTGGCAGCCACCCCGCCGAAGTAGGAGATCGTGGGCAGCGGCGTGCCCCGGATCCGCTTGAGCACGCCCCGCTCCCGCAGGAACACGATGTTGTAGGCGAGCGCGGTGAACGTGGTGGCCATGATGCTCATCGCAGCGATCGAGGGGACGAGCTTGTCGAGCGCGCTCTGGTTGCCGGCGAAGATCGCCCCGCCGCCGGCGAGGAACAGCAGTGGCAGCAGGAAGTTGAAGAAGGCGGCGCTGGGGTTGCGCCAGAACATGCGCCGCTCGAGGCGGTACTGGCGCCAGCCGAGCGCCACCGGATCAGGCATCGGCGGTCAGCTCCAGGTAGACGTCCTCGAGGCTCGGCCGGCCCACGAACAGCTCCTCCAGGTGCTCGCCGCGCGCCAGCGCCTCGCTCGTGATCTCGTGCAGCAGCGCGGTCGGATCGTCGGTCTGGCGCTCGACCAGCTCGCCGCCGGGGGTGCGGTAGGCGACGCGGTAGTGCGCCGCCCCGACGCCGAGCTCGCGGGGCGCCCCGATCGCCAGGATGCGCCCGTCCTTCATGATCGCGACACGATCGGCCAGCGCCTGGGCCTCGTCGAGGTAGTGGGTCGTGAGGACGATCGTCTTGCCGAGGTCGCGCAGCGAGCGGACGGTCTCCCACGCCGCCCGCCGCGCCTCGGGGTCGAAGCCGGTGGTGGGCTCGTCGAGGAAGATCAGGTCGGGGTCGCCGACCAGCGCGAGCGCGAAGTCGAGCCGCCGCAGCTGACCGCCCGAGAGCTTGCGGCTGCGCACGTCGGCCTGGTCCTCGAGCCCGGCCAGGGCGAGCACCTCGTCGACCGCACGGGGGTGGGGGTAGAAGGCGGCCCAGTGACGGAGCGCCTCGCGGGGGGTGATGTGGCTGTAGATCCCCCCCGACTGCAGGACGATGCCGATCTGCCTGCGCAGCTCGATCGAGCGCCGGGCGGGATCGTGTCCGAGCACGGAGACCTCGCCGCTCGTCCGCGCCCGGTAGCCCTCGAGGATCTCGACCGTCGTGGTCTTGCCGGCGCCATTGGGGCCGAGCAGGCCGAACACCTCACCGCGCCTGACGGCGATGTCGATGCCGCGCACGGCGTCGTACTCGCCGTAGCGCTTGTAGAGGCCGCTGACCTCGATCGCCGGGGGAACCGTTCACGGTCCCGATCATCTCAGGACCGCGGGGCGCGGCTGCTACCAGTGCACGCCTCTCGTCAGCGTCGCCATCGCGATCTGCTCGAACGAGACCCGCTCCTCCTCGACTTCGCGCTGCCCCTTCGAGGCGGCCGAGTCGGGGAACACCCTGTAGGCGAGGTGGAGCAGGCGATCGACCGCGCTCGGGTTCAGCGAGTAGGCCACTTCGCCGAACTTGCCGATCCGCGTGCCCATCTGCTTGGGCCGGCTGCGCATCGCCTCGCAGATCATGTCCGCGGCCTCCTCCGGGCTGATCGCCGGGAACGCGTCGTACATCTTCGTGGGCGCGATCATCGGCGTTCGCACGAGCGGCATGTGGATCGTCGTGAACGTGACCCCGTCCCCGACGACCTCCGATGCGACGACGCGGCTGAACGCGTCGAGCGCGGCCTTCGAGGCGACGTAGGCGGAGAAGCGGGGCGGGTTGGTCTGAACCCCGATCGAGGACACGTTGACGATGTGCCCGGAGCCCCGTTCGCGCATGTGCGGGAGCAGGCCGATGATCAGCTTCACCGCGCCGAAGTAGTTGAGCTGAATCGTCCGTTCGAAATCATGGAAGCGGTCGTAGCTGAGGGCGATCGAGCGACGGATCGAGCGTCCGGCGTTGTTGACGAGCATGTCGACGTTGCGGTGGTCGCCGAGCACCCGCTCGAGCAGCCGTTCGACCGACTCCATGTCGGAGACGTCGGCGGCGTACACGTAGGCCGTGCCGCCGCCCGCGACGATCTCCGCCCGCACCTCCTCGAGCTTGTCGACGTTGCGCGCGACCAGCAGGGGCACGCCGCCCGCGGCGGCGACCTTCAACGCGGTCGCCCGGCCGATCCCCGACGAGGCACCCGTGATCAGGACGTGCTTGCCCGAAAGCGCCTCCGTGAGCGTGCGCCCGCGCCCCGTGTTGGTGTCCATCTCGCGTTCCCAGTAATCCCACAGCCGGCCCACGTACTCGCCGAGCGGAGGCGGTGCTTCGAACGCCGTCCCGGCCAGCGCCCTCGTCGTCTCACGGCTGTCGAAGCGGGGAACGAGCTCGATGTGCTCGAGCACCTCCTCGGGCACCTCGAGCTCCCGCAGGGCGAGTTTTCGCACCTGCCGCCAGGGCGGCAGCGCCACCGCCAGGGCGAGCGGCCACTTGGGCAGGGGATCGATCAGGCGTTTGTCGACGTTGAGCGCGAAGCGGGGCGCGTGGGCGGCCTCGGCGAGGCGGTTGACGAGATCGCCGACGCGCTGCGGCCGGGGGTCGGTGAGGTGGAAGCTGCGCCCGTCGAGGTCGGGCTCGTGGACGATGTGCTCGAGCGCGTCGGCGACCCAGTCGACGGGAACGACGTTCGTGTAGCCGAGGTCGAGGCCCACCAGCGGGACCCACTCCGGGAGCAGATGACGGAGCCGCTCGATCGCCTTGAAGAAGTAGTAGGGACCGTCGATCTTGTCCATCTCCCCGGTCGCCGAGTCGCCGACGACGATGCCCGGCCGGTACACCCGCCACGGCACGTAGGGCTGCTCGCGCACGATCCGCTCGGACTCGAACTTGGTGCGGTGGTAGGGCGAGGGCAGCCGCTGTCCCTCGTCGAACATCTCCTCGTTGAAGACGCCCCGGTACTGGCCGGCGACCGCGATCGAGGAGACGTGGTGCAGGTGCTTCGCGTCGATCGCCCGGGCGAGTTCGACCGCGTGGGTCGTCCCGCCGACGTTCACGGCCGTGTTGCGCTCGGCGGGGGCCGTCATGTCGTAGACCGCCGCCAGGTGGAGGAAGTGGGTGACCTTCCCGCGCAGGTCGGCCACCTGTTCCTTCTCGATCCCGAGCAGCGGCCGGCGCAGATCGCCGAACACCGGCTCGATCCGCTCCGCCGCGTCGGGGCCCACGACGATGCTCCAGCGCTCGACCAGGTCGTCGAGGCGGTCCTTGGAGGCCTCGCGTACGAGCACGTAGATCTGGCCCTGACGCCGCTCGAGCAGGCGCTCCACCAGGCGCCGTCCGATGAAGCCGGTCGCTCCGGTGACGAAATAGGCCATCGTCCGCAGAGCCTATCCGTAACCGGCCCGGTGCGCCCGCCGGGCCCCAGCTGCTCGCCGGCGTGCGGCGTGCCGGGGGTCAGGCCCCTGCGCCCGCCCCGCCGCGACCCTCGCCGGCGGCGAAGCGCGCGGCGCCGGCGGCGCCGTCGGCGTAGACGTCGGGTCCCGCGGCGGCCTCCAGCGCGAGTGCGTCCGCGAGCGGCATCCCGAAGCCCTCGATCGCGGCACGGCGGTCCGCGAGCATCGTCCGCTGCGGGAAGCGGGCCAGCCCCTGGGCGAGCGCGAGCGCCCGCTCGAGATGCGCCCCGGGGGTCACAACCTCGGTGAGCAGCCCGATCGCGTGTGCCTCCATGGCGGCGAACATGCGTCCAGTGAGGATCAGATCGAGGGCCCTGCCGAGACCGACGATCCGCGGCAGCCGCTGCGTGCCGCCGTCGATCAGCGGCACCCCCCAGCGGCGCTCCGGGTAGCCGAAGGTCGAGTCCTCGGTGGCGATCCGCAGGTCGCACCACAGCGCCAGCTCGAACCCGCCGGCGAGGCAGAAGCCGGAGATCGCAGCGATCGTCGGCTTGGAAGGGGTCAGACGGGTGAAGCCCATCGGTCCCTCCTCGCTCAGCAGGCGCGGGACGAACGTCTCGGTCGCCTTCAGGTCCGCCCCGGCGCAGAAGGACACCCCGCCGGCGCCGGTGAGCACGAGCACGCGGGCGTCCTCCTCGGCCTCGAAGCGCAGGTAGGCCTCGTGCAGGGCCTGCGCCGTCGGCCCGTCGACGGCGTTGCGGCGATGCTGGCGGTCGATCGTGATCAGGGCTGCCGCGCCGTGGCGCTCATAGCGGACGGGGGCCGCGCCGTCCGCACCCGCCGGCTGCTGCTGCGCTGCGCCCCCGTCGGCCCCCGCCACGCCGCCGCCGGCTACCAGCCGCCGCGCAGGAAGGAGTTCCCGAGCTGCGCCTTGGTGGCCGCTTTACGCGCTTCCTTGCGCTTGTCCAGGTGGGCCTGGAGGCGGCTCATCAGAAAGATGAACGTCGGGAAGAAGAGGATCAGGATGAAGCCGGCGTTCGTCACGACCTTGTCGTTGGTGGCCCCGTAGAGCCCGCGCCCGTCGTTCATCGCCGACGCGGCGGGTGCGATCACGAGCACGAGCAGGAGCGTGAGCGGGGCGGTTCGGGCGAGCAGTCCCTTGACGTTCATCGCCCGAGATCCTAGCTCAGCGGGCCCTCCGCCGTGCCGCCGCGGGACGCGCCCTACCATCAGGCCCGATGGCTCTCCTGATCGCATCGGACCTGCACAAGGACATCGCTGGCAGCCCGCTGCTGCAGGGCGTCTCGTTCAAGCTCGAGCGGCGCGAACGCCTGACCGTGGCCGGCCGCAACGGGGCCGGCAAGACGACGCTGCTTGCGGATGCTCGCCGGCGAGACGTCGATCGATCGCGGCGAGCTCGTCGTGGCCAAGGGCATCCGCATCGCCCTGCAC
Organism: uncultured Solirubrobacteraceae bacterium; assembly: GCA_963743505.1. Lineage (GTDB taxonomy): Bacteria > Actinomycetota > Thermoleophilia > Solirubrobacterales > Solirubrobacteraceae > Palsa-744. The sequence goes on from CAVUPZ010000006.1 coordinate 1,175,260, forward strand.
GACCAGCGCCCGCCGCGCGAGCGCGGGATGGCGCTGCGGGAGTACCTGCTGTCGGGGTGCGCCGAGGAGCTGGGGATCGAGGCCGAGCTCGCCCGCCTGGAGGAGCTGATGGCCGGCGGCTCGAGCGAGGAGCAGGTGCTGAGCCGATACGCCTCCGCACAGGCGCGCCTGGAGGCCCGCGGCGGCTACCTGTGGCGCAACCGCGCCTCCGCCATGGCACACGGGCTCGGCTTCCGCGACGCCGACCTCGATCGCGCGCTCGACACCTTCTCCGGGGGCGAGCTGACCCGCGCCTCGCTGGCGCGGGCGCTGGCGACGAGGGCCGACGTCCTGCTCCTGGACGAGCCCACCAATCACCTCGACATCGAGTCGCTCGAGTGGCTCGAGCAGACGCTCGTCGAGCTTGACGCCGCGGTCGTGCTGGTGGCGCACGATCGCTGGTTCCTCGAGGCCGTCGGGACGGCCGTGCTCGAGCTCTACGGCGGCCAGCCCGCCCGCTCGCGGTTCTTCGCCGGCAGCTGGCACGAGTGGCGACGCGAGCAGGCGGCGCGCGAGATCGCGTTCGGCAAGGCGGTCGAGGCGCAGCAGGCCGAGATCGCCCGGATGGAGCGGTTCATCGAGCGCTTCCGTTACAAGGCCTCGAAGGCGCGCCAGGCACAGTCGCGGGTGAAGAAGCTGGCGAAGATCGAGCGGATCGAGCGCGATCCCGCCGAGCAGCGCTCGCTGGAGTTCGCCTTCTCCAAGCCGCAGCGCTCGGGCCGGGTGATCTTCGAGCTCAGCGACGGTCGCGTCGAGATCGGCGAGGCGACCGATGCTGTCACGTTGCTCGAGGACGCCGAGCTGTGGCTCGAACGGGGCGAGCACGTCTCGCTCGTCGGACCCAACGGGAGCGGCAAGACGACCCTGATCGAGACGCTCGCCGGGCGCCGCCCGCTGGCCGCTGGCAAACTCAGCACCGGCCACAACGTACGCGTGGGCTACCTCTCCCAGCACGCCGAGGAGCTCGGCGCCGGCGGCCCCCCCGAGCAGAGCGTCCTGGAGGCGGCCGCGCGGGCGACCGGCCTCACCCCCAACCGCGCGCGTGCGCTCCTCGGACGCTTCCTGTTCTCGGGCGAGGAGGCGGAAAAACCGCTCAGCGGCCTGTCCGGGGGCGAGCGCCGGCGCCTGTCGCTGGCGGTGCTGGTCGGCGCGGACGCCAACCCCCCGAACGTGCTGATCCTGGACGAGCCCACCAACCACCTCGACCTCGAGAGCCGCGAGGCGCTCGAGGACGCCCTGCGCTCGTTCCCGGGCGCCCTCCTGCTCGTCTCTCACGACCGTGCCCTGCTCGACGCGGTCGGCACGCGGACGATCGCCGTCGAGGCCGGCTCGCTGCACAGCTACCTCGGTGGCTGGCCGGAGTACGTGCGGGTGCGCGAGGAGCGGATCGCCGCCGGCGCCGATCCCACCGGTGCCGATCCCGTCCGTGCGGAGCGCCCCGCGCCGGCCAGGGCCAGATCCGCCGCCCCGGCGAGCGCGAACGGCGCCGCCGGCGCCGCCGGCGGACGTCGCCCACGGGCTGCCCGCGGTCCGTCCAAGAACCGGCTGGGCGAGCAGGAGAAGGCCGAGCGCGCGGTCGAAGCCGCGGAGGCATCCATGCGCGAGCTCGAGCAGGAGCTGTCGGATCCCGCCGCCTGGGCGACCCGCTACGAGACAGCCAAGTCGGAGGCGCGGCACACGGCGGCGCGGCGGGCCGTCGAGGAGGCCTACGCCCGCCTGGAGACCCTCGTCGACTAGCGAGCCGACGCGTCCTCCACGAGCGAGCCGGCGCGCGCCGGCGCCGCCGCGCTGGCCTAGACTTGGCCCATGAACGTACGCGTCGTTCGCAACATCGCGATCATCGTCGTGATCGCCGCGCTCGTGCGCTTCCTCCCTGGCGGCGGTCACGCCGCCAGCGCCTTCGAAGCTGCGCTCTGGGCTGCGTTCGGGATCGGCGTCGGCTACCTCGGCCTGCGCCTGTACCGCGAACACCGCATCTCCATCAACAGCCTCGGCGACGCCCACCGAGGGCTGCTGTACGTGGGTCTCGCGCTCGCGGTGCTGTTGTGGGCCGGGCGCTCGCGGATGTGGGGGACGGGCCTCGGTGAGCTGGTCTGGTTCGTGCTGCTCGGCTTCGCGGTCTACGCGCTGCTCGAGGTGTTCCGCCACTCGCGCACCTACTGACGCCCGCATCGTCATCGACGAGGGCTCCTATCCTCGGTGAGATGGCAGCGACAGAGCAGCTGAGCGACACCGAGCGGGCTCGGGCGAGCCTCGTCGAACAGCGGCGTGGCCTACCCGACCAGCCGGGCGTCTACCTGTTCCGCGACGGTCGCGGCACGGTCCTCTACGTGGGCAAGGCGAAGTCAGTGCGCAAGCGGGTCGCCTCGCACTTCGCCAAGGCACAGGTTCCGAGCAGCCCGGGGCACGCCGAGATGATCGCCGCGGTCGAGCAGATCGAATGCGTCGTCGTCGCGTCGGAGGCCGAGGCGCTGCTCGCCGAGCAGAGCTTCATCAAGCAGTACCGGCCCCGCTTCAACATCCGCCTGCGCGATGACAAGTCATATCCGTTCATCGCGATCTCGCTCGACGAGGACTACCCCCGGGTCTACTTCACGCGCGAGCGCCACCGGGCCGGCCGGGCCTACTTCGGTCCCTACTCCAACGCCAAGCGGGTGCGAGCGACGCTCGAGGTGCTCGCGAAGGTGTTCATGTTCCGCTCCTGCACGGGCGCGGAGCCCGGCCGGCGCAGCGGCAGCCCCTGCCTGGACTACTACATCAAGCGCTGCGGGGCGCCGTGCGTGGGGTACGTCACCAAGGAGGAGTACCGCGAGAGCATCGACGGCGTGATCGACTTCCTGTCCGGGCGCTTCAGCGCGATCGAGCGTGACCTCGAGGCCCGCATGCGGGCGGCCGCCGCCGCGGAGGAGTTCGAGCAGGCCACGCTCGAGCGCAACCGCCTGCGTGCCGTTCGCTCGCTGCTCGAGCGGCGGCGGGTGACGAGCGACACGGCTGGCAGCTTCGACGCGATCGCGGTGGCGATCGAGGGGCGCGAGGCGAGCGCGCAGGTATTCCAGGTGCGCGACGGCGTGCTATCCGACCGCCAGTCCTTCTACCTCTCCAACGAGGCCGAGCGCGACATCGGCGAGGTGGCCGAGGAGTTCATGCTGCAGTACTACGGCGGCCACATGTCGATCCCCGCCCTGCTCGTCGTGCAGGGGGAGCTCGACGAGCGCGCAGCGCTCGCGGACGCCCTCGCCCGCCGCCGCGGCGGGCCGGTCGAGCTGCGGGCGGCGGAGCGGGGCGAGAAGCGCCGCATTCTCGAGCTCGCCGAACGCAACGCCGCGCTCGCGCTCGACCAGGAGCGACTGCGCTCCGAGCGCCGGCGCCAGAGCAGGGTGGAGGCGCTCGAGGGCCTCCAGCAGGCGCTCGGGCTGGACGTGCCGCCGGTAAGGATCGAGTGCTTCGACATCTCCAACCTGGGCGGCACGCACACGGTCGCCTCGATGGTCGTGTTCGAGGGCGGGGCGCCGAAGAAGTCCGATTACAGGCGCTTCACGATCCGCTCGCTGGGGGACTCGCCCGATGACTACGCCGCGATGGCGGAGGTGTTGGCCCGGCGCTTCGCGCAGTGGGAGCGCCAGGCGGACACCTCCCCCCACGACACCGCCTACGATGCCAGCTTCGCGGCGCTGCCGAACGTGGTCGTGATCGACGGCGGCAAGGGGCAGCTGGCGGCCGGCCTCGGTCCCCTGCGCGGTTTCCGCGAGCGGGGGGTCGCTGTCGTCTCGCTCGCCAAGCGGATCGAGGAGCTGTTCCTGCCGGGTGTCGCCGCGCCGCTCGTCCTCGACCACTCGACACCCGAGCTGCAGCTGCTGCAGCGCGTCCGCGACGAGGCGCACCGTTTCGCGATCACCCATCACCGCAGCCGGCGCGACCGCGCGATGACGAGCTCGGTGCTCGACGAGCTGCCCGGGATCGGAGCCGCCCGCAAGCGGGCCCTGCTGGCACACTTCGGCTCGCCCGACGCCGTCCTGGCCGCCCCACGGGAGGAGCTCGAGGCGGTGCCCGGGCTGCCGGCGAAGGTGGGGCGGGAGCTCTACGGCCATCTCCACCGGGCAGGCTGATGCGCGCGCGCACGACAGCCGGCGACGGGATCTTCACCGCTCGTCCGCAGCTCCCGCCAGAATGGGAATCCTGATGGCTGCCATCCGGCCCCCGGACACGCAGCGTGGCGCCCGCGCCAACTCGGGAGAGGCCAGGATCGAGTCGCGCCTCGAGGACCTGGTCGTGATCACGGGCTTCTCCGGCGCCGGCAAGTCGACCGCGATGAACGTGTTCGAGGACGCGGGCTACTTCTGCGTCGACAACCTCCCCCCCGAGATGATCCGCTCGCTGGTCGAGCTGTTCGTGCACAAGGGCTCGAAGGTCGAGCGCGCCGCCGTCGTCTCGGACGTCCGCGGCGGCGTCTACTTCGAGGCCCTGCGCGCGGTCGTCGACGACCTCGACGCGCTCGGGATCAACCACCACGTGCTCTTCCTCGAGGCCGCCGAGCAGACCCTGGTCAACCGCTACAAGGAGACCCGCCGGCGTCATCCGCTCGCACCCGAGGGGAGCGTCGCCGCCGGCGTGGCCGCCGAGCGAAAGCTGCTGGCGCCCCTACGCGAACGGGCGGACGTGGTCATCGACACGACCGGGATGTCGGCCTCGATGCTGCGGGAGAAGATCGCCAAGGAGCTGCTGCCGGGGGAGCGGGCGGGACGCCTCGCGGTCACGTTCATGAGCTTCGGGTTCAAGCACGGGCCCCCACGCGAGGAGGACCTGGCGTTCGACGTGCGCTTCCTCTCCAACCCGCACTACGAGCCCGAGCTGCGTGAGCTCACCGGACTCGACCAGCCGGTGATCGACTACATCGCCGCCGACGGGCGGCTCGAGCAGCTCTATGAGCGACTGCACCCGCTGCTGGACTTCGTGCTCCCCGAGTACGCGGCCGAGGGCAAGGCCCACCTGGTCGTCGCGGTTGGTTGCACCGGCGGCCGGCACCGCTCGGTGGCGATCGCCGAGCACCTCGCCGCCCGCTATCGCGACCTCGACGAGCTCGAGGTGGGGGTCGCCCACCGCGACATCGACAAGTCGCCCGGCGGGTCCTGAGGTCCCCGCGCGCAGGTACACGGAGAAGGATGGCGGGAAACCACCCCGGCATCGGGCGGGGGCGCGCTGATAGCCTCAGCCGGCACGCCGGGTGACGGGGCAGGCCTCCCGAGACCCGGCATCGTTCATTTTCGGCTTCAGGAGGCAATGAATGCCCGTACGCGTCGGGATCAACGGGTTCGGCCGCATCGGCCGGAACGTGTTCCGTGCCGCCAAGGCGCGGAGCGGGTCCACCGAGGCGGACATCGAGTGGGTCGCGGTGAACGACCTCACCGACTCGCGCACGCTTGCGCACCTGCTCAAGTACGACTCGGTCCTCGGACCCTTCCCCGGCTCGGTCGCCGATGCCGGCGGGGCGATCGAGGTAGACGGTCGTGAGCTGAAAGTCCTCGCCGAGACGGACCCGGCGAAGCTGCCTTGGGGGGAGCTCGGCGTCGACGTCGTGATCGAGTCCACGGGCCTGTTCACCAAGCGTGAGGATGCCGCCAAGCACCTCGCGCAGGGAGCCAAGAAGGTGATCATCTCCGCCCCCGCCCCCGATCCCGACGCGACGGTCGTGCTCGGCGTCAACTTCGACGAGGTCTACGACCGCGACGCCGACGACGTCATCTCGATGGCCTCCTGCACGACCAACTGCCTCGCGCCCGTGGCCAAGGTCGTCAACGACACGGTCGGCATCAAGCATGGCCTGATGACCACGATCCACGCCTACACGGCCGATCAGCGGCTGCAGGACCTCCCCCACAAGGACCTCCGCAGGGCCCGGGCGGCGGCGATCAACCTGATCCCGGCGTCGACGGGCGCGGCGAAGGCGATCGGGATCGTGATCCCCGCGCTGCAGGGCAAGCTGAACGGCTTCGCCGTCCGCGCCCCCGTGCCGACCGGCTCGGTTGTGGACCTGACCGTCGAGTGCGAGCGTGCGACCAGCGTGGAGGAGCTGAACGGGGCGCTGAGGGCCGCCGCGGAGCGGGGCCCGTTGGTGGGTCTGCTCCAGTACACCGAGGACCCGATCGTCTCGAGCGACATCGTCTCCTCGCCCTACTCCTCGATCCTGGACTCGCAGCTGACCGCGGTGATCGACGGCACGATGGCCAAGCTGGTGGCGTGGTACGACAACGAGTGGGGCTACTCGAACCGGCTCGTGGACCTGGTGCAGAGGGTCCTGTGAGCGGCTCTCGGCAAGGATGCCAGGGCAGCGGGCGCGGACGGCCTCCGGCACCGGCTCGACGGATCGGCTGCTGCTGATGCGGAGCATCGACGAACTCGACGTGCGCGGCAAGCGGGTGCTCGTGCGAGTGGACTTCAACGTGCCCCTCGAAGACGGTCCCGACGGCCGCCCGCTGGTCGCCGACGACACCCGGATCGTGGCGGCGCTCGACACGATCGAGGAGCTGCGCGCTCGTGGTGCCCGGCTCGTGCTCGTCTCCCACCTTGGCCGCCCCGACGGCGAGCGCGACGAGCGCCTCTCGATGGCCCCCGTGGCGGAGCGCCTGCGCGCGCTCACGAGCGCCCCCGTCACGCTCGCGCCGGCCGTCGTCGGGCCGGAGGTGCGGGCGCTGACCGAACGGCTCGGCGAGGGTGAGATCCTGGTGCTCGAGAACGTCCGCTTCGAGCCCGGCGAGAAGCGCAACGACCCCGACTTCGCACGCGCGCTGGCGCAGCTCGCCGACGTATACGTCAACGACGCGTTCGGCGCGGCACACCGGGCGCACGCGAGCACCGCCGGGGTGGCCCCGCTGCTGCCGGCCGCCGCCGGCCGGCTGCTGGAACGCGAGGTGCGGACGCTGACGGGCATCCTCGAGCACCCGCGCCAGCCGCTTGCGGCGATCGTCGGCGGCGCCAAGGTCGCCGACAAGATCGCGGTGATCGACCGCTTTCTCACGATCGCCGACGTCGTCATGATCGGCGGGGCGATGTGCTTCCCGTTCCTGTGCGCCCAGGGCCATGCGGTCGGCGAGTCGCTGTGCGAGGAAGACGACACGGCCCACGCGCGCCGTGCGCTGGCCGAGGCCGCGCTGCCGGGACGAGCCCGGATCGCCCTCCCGGTCGACCTCGTGATCGGCGACCGCCTGGCGGCCGACGCCGCGCACCGCGTGCTCGCCGGTGTCGAGGTCCCACCCGGCTGGATGGGCCTCGACGTCGGCCCCGCGACCGTCGAGCTGTATTCGAAGGAGATCGCGCGCGCAGGGACGGTGTTCTGGAACGGGCCGATGGGGGCGTTCGAGCTCGAACCCTTCGCGTCGGGTACGAGAGGCGTCGCCGAAGCCGTCGCCGCGGCACCTGGGCTGACGGTCGTGGGCGGGGGCGACTCGGCCGCCGCGCTCGCGCGGTTCGGCCTCGAGGACCGCGTCGATCACCTCTCGACGGGGGGCGGCGCGACGCTCGAGCTCGTGGAGGGCGCCGTGCTGCCGGGCGTGCACGCGCTCGAGGACGCGGGAGTGGCCACCTGATGGCACGCACGCCGCTGGTGGCGGGCAACTGGAAGATGTACAAGACCGAGGAGCAGGCCGAGGAGTACATCCAGGCGCTGCTGCCCAGGGTCTCGGCCACGGACGGCGCCGAGGTGGCGATCTGCGTCCCCTTCACCGACCTGCGGGCGATGGTCGACAGCGCCCGCGGCTCCCGCGTCGAGGTGTACGCCCAGAACATGCACTTCGAGCCCGAGGGGCCGTACACGGGCGAGATCTCGGCGCCGATGCTGAACGAGCTCGACGTCCGCGGTGTGGTGCTCGGGCACTCCGAGCGCCGGGCGATGTTCGGCGAGACCGATCGGGCGCTCGCGTCGAAGGTGCCGGCGGCGCTCGCGGCGGGCCTCACACCGATCCTGTGCGTCGGCGAGAGCGAGGAGGAGCGCGACGGCGAAGAGACGGAGCGCAAGCTCCGCCAACAGGTCCGGGACGACCTGGCGGGCGTCGCCCCGGAGCGGCTGGGGGAGGTCGTGATCGCCTACGAGCCGATCTGGGCGATCGGCACGGGTCGGGTCGCCACGCCCGAGCAGGCCCAGGAGGCGATCGCGTTCGTGCGGGCGCTCGTCGCCGATCGCAGCCGCGAGGCGGCGGAGCAGGTACGGGTGCTCTACGGCGGCTCGGTCAAGCCGGAGAACGCCCCCGAGCTGCTGGCGCTACCGGACGTCGACGGCGCGCTCGTGGGGGGTGCCTCGCTCGACGCGCAGGCGTTCGCAGAGATCGTGGCCGCGGCCGCGCGATGACGCCCCCGGCCGGACCGCGGGAGCTGCCTGCGCCGTGCGCGTGCCTGGTCGTCCTCGACGGTTGGGGCCTCGCCGAGGCGGGCCCTGGCAACGCGATCTCGCTCGCCCGCACACCCGTGTTCGACGAGCTCTGGCGCGCCTATCCGCACACGACGCTCGCCGCGAGCGGCGATGCGGTGGGGCTGCCGGACGGGCAGATGGGCAACAGCGAGGTCGGGCACCTGAACCTCGGCGCGGGAGCCGTGGTGCGCCAGGACCTCGTGCGCATCGACGACGCCGTCGCCGACGGCCAGCTCGCACGCAACGAGGTGCTGCGGGAGGCGATGTCCGGCGCCGAGCGTGTTCACATGATCGGGCTCGTCTCAGACGGCGGCGTGCACTCCTCGCTCGGGCACCTGCGGGCCCTGATCGGGCTCGGCCGCGAGCTCGGCGTCGAGGACCTCGTCGTACACGCCTTCACGGACGGTCGCGACACGCTCCCGCATGCGGGCGCCGCCTATCTCGCCGAGCTCGACGACACCGACGGGGTGCGCGTGGGGTCGGTCATCGGGCGCTACTGGGCGATGGACCGCGACCGCCGCTGGGAGCGGACCCAGCGCGCCTACGACATGCTTCTCCACGGTAGTGCCCCGTACAGTGCCGGCACCGGTGAGGGGGCCGTCATCGACGCCTACGCGCGTGCGGAGACCGACGAGTTCATCGAGCCCACGCTGGTCGGCGGGGAGGCCCGGATCCGGCCGGGCGACAGCGTGCTCGCGTTCAACTTCCGCCCCGACCGGATGCGCGAGATCACGCGCGCACTGGCGGAGCCCGGGTTCGGCGACGGCGACGAGGAGCTGCCCGGCTGGGAGGGACGGCGCGGTGCCCCCTCCGTGGCCCGCTACGCCACCCTCACGAGCTACGAGGAGGACTGGACCTACCCCGTCGCGTTTGCCCCTGAGCGGCCCGCCACGACCCTCTCGGCCGTCCTCGCCGCCGCCGGGGCCTCCCAGCTGCACGTCGCCGAGACGGAGAAGTATCCCCACGTGACCTACTTCTTCAACGGCGGCGAGGAGGCGCCGCTCCCGGGCGAGCGGCGCGAGCTGGTCCCCTCGCCTCGTGACGTGCCCACCTACGACCACAAGCCGCAGATGAGCGCCCGCGAGGCGGCGGACGCCTTCGTGCAGGCGTGGCGGGAGCAGCGGCCCCGCTTCGGGATCATCAACTTCGCCAACGCCGACATGGTCGGGCATACCGGCGTGATCCCGGCCGCGATCGTGGCGATCGAAACCGTGGACGAGTGCCTGGGCGCCGTCGTCGACGCCGTCCACGAGCGCGGCGGGGTCTGCCTGGTGACCGCCGACCACGGCAACGCGGATCACATGCTCGAGCCGGACGGGAGCCCGAACACGGCCCACTCGCTCAACCCGGTGCCGGCGATCCTGACCTGTACGGGGGTGCGCCTCCGCCAACGCGGAGGGATCCTCGCCGACGTCGCGCCGACGTTGCTCGAGGTCCTCGCGATCGACCAGCCGCCCGCGATGACCGGCCAGTCGCTGATCGATGAGGGCTAGATTGCACACGGCAGGCGGCGCCCGCTCGGCGGGCGGCGAAGCGAACGGGAGGGCTGCGATGGCGGAGGAGAAGCTCGAGTCTGGAGGCGGGCGCTCGCGGGCGGTGCTCGCGGCGCTGTTCGTAGGCGCCGGGGTGAACCACTTCGCGATGCCCGGGCCCTACGAAGCGATCGTGCCGCCCCTGCTCGCCGAGCAGGCGAGACGGGTCGTCGTGATCAGCGGCGTGGCCGAGATCGCCGGCGGGGTGGGGGTGCTGCTGCCCCGCACGAGACGCCTGTCCGGTCTCGCGCTGGTGGCCCTGCTGGCGGCGATCTTCCCGGCCAACCTGTACATGGCGCGGACGCCCGAGCGCTTCCGCAAGATCCCCAGCTGGGCGCTGCTCGCACGCCTGCCGCTGCAGCCGCTGATGATGTGGTGGGTGCTGCGGACGACCAGGCGATGAGAGCCCCCGCCCGCGACCGGGGCGGCGACGCTGCTATGTTCGGCACGTAGGGCCTGGACCGGACCGTCATGTCGAGCGCGACTGCCGTCAAGATTCCAACTCGTGAGCAGGAGGCTCTGAGCCCGGCAGAGGAGCACGCGTGGCGGGCGCTGCTGCGAGCGCATGCGTGCCTGGCAAAGCGGCTGGACTCCCAGCTCGAGGCGGCTCACCGGATGCCGATGAGCTCCTACGAGGTGCTCAGGCTGCTGCAGGAGACGAATGGCGGGCGGATGCGGATGTGCGACCTGGCCGAACGGGCTCAGCTGTCGCGCAGCGGCCTCACGCGCCTCGTCGACAGGCTCGAGCGGGAGCAGCTGATCGAGCGCTGTTCGTGCGAACACGACGCCCGCGGGTCGTATGCGTGCCTGACGGACGCGGGTCGCGAGCGCCTCGATGAGGCGAGCTGCACCCATCTCGCGGTCATCCGCGAGCAGTTCCTCGCGCACTTCTCCGAGGAACAGCTGAGCCTCCTGGCGAGCATGCTGGAGCGCATCGCTCCCTGCTCCAAGGCTCCCTGAGCGGCCCTTTCAGCCCTCCGGGGCCGCCTGGCCGCCGGGGGGCTCCACGTCGGTGCTCGTGCCCGCCCCCTTGCTCTCCGGGGCCGCTCGCTCGGCGCGGCCGCTCGCGCGGGCACGGTGACGGCGATGGACCAAGAACGCGCTCAGGATCGCGATCAGGACGGCGGCCACGCCGTACAGCCCGAATGCTTCGACGACGTTGCCCGCGGAGCTGCCGACGAAGTAGGCCACCAGGCCGATCGCGGTCGCCCAGCACACGCCCCCGAGGGCGTTCCAGATCGCGAACGTGCCCCAGCGCATGCGGGTCGCGCCGGCCAACCACGACGCCCACGTGCGCAGGCCGAGCAGGAAGCGCCCGAAGAACACGGCCTTGCCGCCATGGACTTCGAAGAACGGCTCGCCCGCCCGCAGCACCTCGTGGCGCTGGCGTCCGAACGCCCCCGGGCGCTCGAGCAGCCAGCGACCCCCCTTGCGCCCGATCGTGTAGCCGATGTTGTCGCCGACGATCGCCGCCAGGGCGGCGACCGCGATCACGAGCTCGATCTGCAGCTTGCCCTGGCTCGCGAGGACGGCAGCGGCGATCAGGGCGGTCTCGCCGGGGACCGGGACGCCGGCCGACTCGCTCATCACGATCAGGAACAGCAGCGGGTAGCCCGCGCTGCTGACGAGGTGTTCGACGTCGATCAGGGCCCCGAGCACGGTCATCGCGCTCCAAGCATGGCGCACGAGGGCATCGCTGCCCGCCGGCCTGCGCCGATTGAGCGGCGGACGGCCAGCTCGCGGCTACTGGGTGTTTTCCGAGATCAGCTGCTTGAGTGCGGCGCTCGCCTGGTGGACGTCTTCGTAGACGACGTTCCGTAGCACCACCCGCGTCGGGGCAGGCGCGGTGGACAGCACGACGGCGATCACGATCACGGCGATCACCAGCAGGCCGAGGAGTGCCGCCAACACACGCCGTCCGCGCCTCCGGGGTGCGGGCGCCGCGGCCGCGGCCCGCGCCGGAGCGGGAGCCTGGCGCGCCGGGGGCGGGCCCTGGCGGGGCCGGCGGGGAGCGACGGCGCCACTCGCCGGCGAGGCCTGACGGCCGGGCGAGAGCACGCTCGTGGCCCGTGTGACGGGGGCGGCGCGGGGGGTCTCGGCCCGCTCGGCCGGCGGCACGCCCCGGGCCCCGTCTTCGAGGGCGCGGCGCATCTCCCGGCCGGTCTGGTAGCGCTCGCGCGGGTCGAGCGCGAGGGCGATCGCGATCGCGTCGGCGAGCTCGGGATTGACAGCCGCGACGAGCGTATCGAGCGTCGGCGGCTCCTCTTGCTGCTGCTTCAGCGCCAGCTCCGTCAGCGAGGTGGCGTCGTAGGGGAGCCGTCCCGCGATCAGCTGGTAGGCGACGACGCCGAGGGCGTACAGATCGGCCTTCGGCCCGGCGTCCTCGCCGCGGGCCTGCTCCGGAGCGAGGTAGGCCGCCGTACCGAGCACGGAGCCGACCTGGGTGATGCTCGACTGCTCGGTCGCCTTGGCGATCCCGAAGTCGGCGAGCTTGACCTCGCCTTCGCGGGAGCGAAGCAGGTTGCCGGGCTTGACATCCCGGTGGACCACCCCGTGGCGGTGGGCGTAGTGGAGGCCCTCACAGGCCTGCTCGATGATCGACAGCGCCTCGTCCACCTCGACCCAGCCCTGGTCGCGGAGGATCTCGGCGCCCGAGGCGCCGTGGATGTACTCCATGACGATGAAGTACTGCCCGGTCTGCTCGTCCCGGCCGGAGTCGAAGACCTGCACGATGTTCGGGTGCACGAGCCGGGCCGCCGCCTGGGCCTCGCGCTGGAAGCGCGACACGAAAGCTGGTTCGTCGGCGAGGTGCTCCGCGAGCAGCTTGACCGCGACCTGGCGCTCGAGGCGCAGGTCGAGAGCCAGGTGGACGGTTGACATGCCCCCGTAGCCGAGCCTGCTCTGCAGCCGGTAGCGCCCGCCGATCTCGACCGCGCTCATTTGGAGCCTTCCTGGCCGGGGCCGACGCCGCCCGCCGCCGAGCCGCCGCCTTCGCCGGCCCCGCCGCCGCCCTGCCCGCCGGCCCCCTGGCCGCCGGCGCCCTGGTTGCCTTCGCTGGGCGGCGTGCCGCCGCCGGGCGCCGTGGTGGTGGGCGTCGTGATCGGGGCGGTCGTCGTCGGCGTGGTCTCGGTGGGCGGCGTGGTCGTCGTCGGCAACGTGTTCGTCTCGGTGGTCGTCTGCGTCGAGGTCCTCGTCGTCGTCCCGGTCGTCGAGGACGAGGTGAGGGGCTGGGCGCAGAGTTTCAGCGCCCGCAGGCGCAGGTTCGCGATCCCCTGGTGGAGCGTGTTGCGCAGCGCCGCGTCGACGCTCGACGGCAGTTCTTCGAAGTCGCGCTGTGTCTTCGCGAGCGCCGTTTCGGTAGCGGAGCACGTGCCGCCGCCGCCGAGGGCCGTCTGTTCGACTTCTTCGAAGTCGATCTTCAACGGCCCTGCATTGGCGAGCGGGATCAGCCCCTTGCCGGAGCTGCCGCACGAGACCAGCAGCGCGGCGGCGAAACCGAGCGCCGCCGCGAGCGCGAGGCGCGCGGCCACACGTCCGCGTGCGGTCGTCGAAGGTGGCACGGTCACTGGCCGTACTCCAGCCGCTCGGCGAGCGAGTCCGGCAGCCTCGCCGCCCTGATCGCGGTCGCGGCCCCGGCGACGTCGTAGTCCGAGCGCTGGTAGGAGGCGACCATCGCGTCGAGGTCGAGCAGCAGCCACGACGCCCGCCGGTCGCCGTCGCGGGGCTGACCCACGCTACCCGGGTTGAGCATCCATTCGCCCTTGTCGAGCTCGAGCGAGGTGCCGGCGCGGCGAGGCTCGCCGGTCGTCAGCTCGCCGTCCTGACGCACGAACGAGAGGGCGACGTGGGAGTGGCCGATCAGGCTGATCCGCGACGACTGCGCGTCCAGGCACAGCTCGGCGAGCAGGGCCGACAGCACGTACTCCCAGACAGGGTCGCGTGGGCTGGCGTGGTAGAGGCTGACCTGGCCCTCCTCGCCCTGTGGGTGCAGACCGGCGAGGAAGGCGAGGTTCTCGGGGTCGATCACCTCACGTGTCCACTGCGCGGCGATGCTCGCGCCGCGGGAGAACTCGTCGAGGGGGATCTGGCCAGTGACGGCGAGGTCGTGGTTGCCGGCCAGGCAGACGGCGGCGTGCCGGCGGGCAAGCTCGACGCACGCGTCCGGCTCGGCCCCGTAGCCGACGAGGTCGCCGAGGCACCACAGCTCGGCCGCGTCGCTGGCCGCGATCGCCTCGAGGGTGGCCTCGAAGGCGTGCCGGTTGGCGTGTATGTCAGAGATCACGGCGACCTTCATCATTGAAGGGTAGGAACACCGTCCCGAGGCTGGTGTTCCACGGGGTCGGCGTCCGCCACCCCGCGACGGCCGACGCCGCCTCGCCAGACGCGGGACTCGCGCCGGCTGGTGCTATGCGCCGGCGGGCTCCTCGCCCCCGCCGTACTCGGGCAGGTTCTTGATGCCCTCGCGGGTCCGCCACTTCGAGTAGTTGTCCTCCATCGCGTCGATCAGCTCGCGCATGAAGCGCGGGGAGAGGTTCACGCGTGAGACGACCACGCCCGGCACCTCGTCCGACTCGACCTCGTGGTCGACGCGGGCGAACGTGACGGTGAACTCATAGTCGGAGTGGCTGACGTTGGCGAAGTTGGCGTAGACGCCCCCCATGATCTCGGGGGAGAGGTGGATGTTGATATGGCGCTCGGCGCCTGGGTCTTGATCGTTCACATGGCTAGTATCGCAACCCCCGACCACGGACCCATGAACATGAGCTCATCCGACCACGCAGGGGCGGCGGGCGCGCAGGCCGCGCCGGTGCTTTCCACGCCGCTCGAGGGCCTCGCCGCGGCCGTCCGCGAGAGCGCGGCCGAGCTCGCAGGGGGGGTTGCGGACGCAGGCGCCGGGGCGGCGGTGGCCGAGGTCGCCCACGGCCGCAACGCGCTGACCCTCGAGCGCCCCCGCCGGGCGGAGTTCGGCGACTACTCCACGAACGCCGCGATGCTGCTCGCAAAGGGCGCCGGCATGGCGCCGCGGGACCTGGCGGATCGGCTGGGCGAGGCGTTGCTGGGCCGTCTGGGCGAGGATCTCGAGCGCTATGAGGTGGCGGGGCCGGGCTTTTTGAACCTGTTCGTCTCCGACGCGTGGCTGAACCGTGCGCTGGCGTCGGTCCTCGCCGCCGGCGAGCGCTTCGGGGCGAACGTGGCGCCGGTGTCGCGGCGGATCCTGGTCGAGTTCGTCTCCGCCAACCCGACCGGGCCGCTGCACGTCGGCCACGCCCGCAACGCGGCCTACGGGGATGCCCTCGCGCGCATGCTCGACCTCTGCGGCCACCAGGTGGCGCGTGAGTTCTACGTCAACGACGCCGGCTCGCAGGTGCGCAAGTTCGGCGAGTCGATCATCGCGCTCGCGAACGGCGAGGCCGTTCCCGAGGACGGCTACAAGGGCGAATACGTGGAGCGGCTGGTCGAGCTCGCGGCGGGTCGCGAGGACGATCCCGAGGGGGTGGGCAGGGCCGCCGTGGCGGCGATGATCGAGCAGGCAAAGGAGTCCCTGGCCGCCTTCAGGGTGCTCGAATTCGACCACTGGGCGTACGAGAGCACGCTCCACGAGGGCAATCCGAGCCCGGTGGAGCACACGCTCCAGCTGCTCGAGCAGGCTGGGCAGACGTACAGCAGCGACGGGGCCCTGTGGCTGCGAACGACCGCCTTCGGGGACGACAAGGATCGGGTGCTCGTGCGTTCCAGCGGCGAGCACACGTACTTCGCGTCGGACATCGCCTACCACCAGGACAAGCGCGAGCGCGGCTTCGAGCGCCAGGTCGACGTTTGGGGGGCCGACCA
Source organism: uncultured Solirubrobacteraceae bacterium (assembly GCA_963743505.1). Classification (GTDB taxonomy): domain Bacteria; phylum Actinomycetota; class Thermoleophilia; order Solirubrobacterales; family Solirubrobacteraceae; genus Palsa-744. The sequence goes on from CAVUPZ010000006.1 coordinate 1,191,061, forward strand.
CCACGGCTACATCCAGCGCATGAAGGCCGCCTACGCGGCGCTCGGCGGCGACCCGGACGAGCTCGAGCTCGTGATCATGCAGCTCGTCCACCTGATCCGCTCCGGCGAGCGGGCGCAGATGTCCAAACGGGCGGGGGAATTCGTCTCGCTCGACGAGCTCCTCGCCGAGATCGGCGTCGACGCGGCTCGCTGGTACCTGCTCGCCCGCTCCCACGACACGACCGTCGACCTCGACCTCGACCTGGCCCGTAGCGAGTCGGCCGAGAACCCCGTCTACTACGTCCAGTACGCCCACGCCCGCATCGCGTCGATGCTCGCGAGGGCCGGCGCCGAGCGCACGGGGGAGGCGGCGGCGAGCGCCGGCGCTGGCGCCGGGCAGCCGCTGCACCCGGCCGAGCGCGCGTTGATCGAGCAGTTGCTCGCGTTCCCGGGCGAGCTGGCCGAGGCGGTCGAGCGGAGGGCGCCACACCGGATCGCCGCCTACGCCCTGACCCTGGCGCAGGACTTCACGGGCTTCTATCGCGACTGCCGGGTGCTCGGCGCCGAGCCGCGCTCGCTCGAGACGTTCCGAATCGCTTTGTGTGTCGCCGTCGAGCGGGCGCTCGAGCGCTGCCTGGGGCTGCTCGGGGTAGACGCGCCGCAGGAGATGTAGCGCTCAGTCGAAGCGGGCCAGGTCGCTCTCGAGGCGCGCCGCGTCGGCGGCGCTGAGCGAGGAGGGCCCCGGCGCGACGGGGACGGCTGGAGCCTCGCGGCGCCAGCGCGGCAGCATGACCGCGAGCAGTCCGATCAGCGCGAGCACGACGGCGATCGGGACGAGGTAGGCGGCGAGGTCGAACCCGTGCGCGGCGGGGAGGCCGAGGACCGCGGGCCCGTACTGGCCAACGAGGGCGCTCTTGATCTGCGCTTCGTCGTGGCCGTCGACGATCAGGGTCTCGATGTAGGCGCGCTCGGCGTTGGCCTGGGGTGACTCGGCGACCTCTAGCGGGATTTTGCAGGTGACACACATGACCTGACGTTCGATCGCGGTCAGCGATGTGGCCTCCGCGGCCGGGGCCGCCGCGAATGCGAACGCGAGGACGAGGACGAGCGGCGGGACGATCGCCAGGGCGCGTCGCATCGCGTGCCTCATGTGCTCTGGGCGAGCGCGATCGCCCTGTTGACGAAGCCCGATTCGATCTCGCCGCGGGAGATCGAGACGATCCTGCCCCGGCGGTCGATGACGAAGGTCTCCGGAAGCTGGTCCGTGCCGTAGGAATGGGCGAACGAGCCGGTCGTGTCGCGCAGGTTCGGGTAGGTGATGTGGTTGCTCGTGACGAAGCTCCGGGCGTCGGGAGAGAGGTCGAGGTAGGTGACCCCGAGGACCGTGGCGTCGTGGCGCTGGAGGGTCGCCTGGGCATGCTCGAGCAGGGGCGCCTCGGCCTCGCACGGCGCGCACCAGGAGGCCCAGAAGTTGAGCAGCACGACCTTCCCCCGCAACGCCGCGAGCGAGCTCGCGCCGGACCCGGTCAGCTCCGGCAGGCGGTTGGAGGCGTCGGGGGCGACCGGCTGGCGGCCTTCGGCCACGCGTTGGTCGAGCGTGCGGCTCGGGGACTGCGTCGAGATCCCGTACACGAGCAGGGCCACCAGGCAGGCGCCGCCGAGAGCGGCGAGGATCGGGAGCAGACGCCGGGTCACGCCCTCCAAGGGTAGAGGTCGACGCGTAGAACGAGCCCATTTGGAGGAGACTGTGGAGATGACCTACGACATCACAGCCCCGCACGACCTGCGAGGCGTGCTCGGCAAGGAGTCGCTCACGGCGGAGGAGGTCGATTCCTTCATCGCTGACGCGGACGCAGACCCGGCGGTCAAGCTCAGGCTTCTGGAAGACGTGGAACCACAGGGCTACGGACCGCAGAGCGATCCGTGATGGCGCGAAGGAGCGGGGTAAGCTCCAGGAACCAGTGGACGGCGGGTGCGGACGCTCGATGGACACGTATGTGCGGCGGTAGCTCAGTTGGTAGAGCGCAAGCTTCCCAAGCTTGAGGTCGCGGGTTCGAAGCCCGTCCGCCGCTTCGCCCACGTGGCGCGAGCTTGAAAACAAGCCGCTCGGGTAAACACCGGCCGTGACAGCGTACGGCTACACGATGATGTGCGAGCAGGCTCCTCCCGACCAGCTCGTCCAAGACGTGGTGAAGGCCGAGCACGCGGGCTTCGACTTCTCCGTCATCTCCGACCACTACCAGCCGTGGCTCGCCGCGCAGGCGCACTCCCCGTATGCGTGGTCGGTTCTCGGGGCGGCGGCGCAGGCGACCGAGCGCATCGGGCTGATGACCTACGTGACGTGTCCCACGTTGCGATACCACCCGGCGGTCGTGGCGCAGAAGGCGGCGACGATGCAGATCCTCTCGGGCGGCCGCTTCCGTCTCGGGCTAGGCGCTGGGGAGAACCTCAACGAGCACGTCGTCGGCAAGCGCTGGCCGGCTGTGGGCGTCCGCCACGAGATGCTCGGTGAGGCGATCGACATCATTGCTGCCCTGTTCGACGGGGACAGCTCGGTGAACCATCGAGGCAGGCACTTCGACGTGGAGTCCGCGAAGCTGTGGGATCTCCCCGATACCCGTGTCCCGATTGGCGTCGCCGTCTCCGGCAAGGACTCCTGCCGGCTCGCGGGCGAGAAAGCGGATGTGATGATCGCCGTCGAGCCCGACAAGGCGCTCGGCAGGATGTTCGAGCAGGCGGGTGGGAAGGGCAAGCCGCGTGTCGGCCAGATCGCCGTGGCGTATGACGCCGACCACGACGCCGCTGTCAAACGCGCCCATGAGCAGTTTCGCTGGTTCGGCTTTGGCTGGAAGGTCAACGCCGACCTGCCGAACCCCGACTCGTTTGAGGCCGCCACCCAGTTCGTGACCGCCGAGCAGGTCTCGGAGCAGATCGCGTGCGGACCGGACGTGGAGGAGCACGTGCGGAAGCTCAAGCCGTACCTGGAGGCAGGCTTCGATCAGGTGGCGCTCGTTCAGATCGGAGGCGACCAGCAGATGCAGTTCATCAGCTGGGCCGAGCAGGAGCTGCTACCCGCCCTGCGAGCGCTGTGAACCAAGAGCAGGGAAGATCTTCGCACGAGCGGGGAAGCCGTCGATCGACGGCGGTTTCGCGTTCACGCAGCTCGGGCATCCTCCCAGGGTGCGACGCACTCTGAGCCTCACGTTCGACGACGGCCCCGACCCGACCTGGACCCCGCAGATCCTGCGGCAGCTCCAGCGCTCCCGCACAGCCGGGACGTTCTTCATGGTCGGGGAGCTCGTGCTCTCCCAGCCCGGTGTCGCACGGTCGGTGCTCGCCGCCGGAAACGACATACAGCTTCACTGTCACCATCACATCCGTCACACCGAGCTCACCGAAGCAGAGCTGCAGCACGACAGCGAGTCGGCGCTCACGGCCCTGGAGAGCGTCGCGGTGCGCCCGCGGCTGTGGCGGACACCGTGGGGCATCCACACGGACGCCACCCATCGTGTTGCCCGGCGGCTCGGACTACAGCTTGTGCGCTGGTCGATCGACACGCACGACTGGCGCGGCGACCCGTCGCAGGCGATGCTAGATCGGGCACGATCCCAACTCGCCGACGGGGGCGCGGTCCTCATGCACGACGCCCTCGGGCCAGGAGCCAGACGAGTGGACTGCCAGAACACCGTCGCGCTGCTCCCAGCGCTCACGGCGGCAGCCCGCGCTAACGGCCTCCTGCTCGCCCCGATGGATCTTCGCGCCGCCGTCAGCGGGGTCGCGGCGTGAGCGTACAGCCGCCGCCGGCGCGCATATGTACCACAGCCGCCGTGTGCCTCGAGCAGACGCTCGAGCGAATCGCGGGCCGCGCACGCGAGCTCGACTGCGAGCCACGTTTCCCGGCCGAGAACCTCATCGATCTCGCCGCTGCCGGTGCTCTGACGCCTCGATCCGACGGGCTCGCAGGCGAGGTCGCGCTCGTGCGCGCCGTGGCCGCCGCCGATGGCTCAACCGCGCGCATCCTCGACGGGCACCTCAACGGCGTCGAGCGCCTCACGCTCACCGGCCCCGAACCGCTGCGCTCCGGAGAGCTCGCACAGATCGGAGCAGGGGGGCTGCTGCTCGGCGTGTGGGGCGCCGACCCGGCCCCCGGCGAGGGACCACCCGCTCGACTCGAGCAAGCCGGCGGCCAGATCGCGCTGCAGGGCGTCAAGACGTTCTGCTCCGGCGCCGGAGGCGTACACCGCGCACTCGTCATCGCCGCCGACGAAGACGGCTCCCGGCGCATCGCCTACATCGACACGACGAGTCGAGTGAAGATCGACCGCCGCTGGTATCGCGCCTCGGGCCTGCGCAGCTCAGAGAGCCACCGCGTCGAGTTTCACGACACGCCGGTACTCGCACTGCTCGGCGCGCCGGACGAGCTCACCCGCGAGCCGTACTTCTCCCGCGACGCGATCAGGACCTCGGCAACCTGGGCAGGGCTCGCCGACCGCATCCTCGCCGAGACCCTCGCCGCGGCCGACCCGGCCCCGCTCGACGCGGTGCGTGCACACGGCCTCGGTCGGATGCGCATCGCGCAAGCCACGATCGACCGTTGGCTCGAGCACACCACCACCGTGCTCGACCAGCCACCGGACACCGAGCCCACGGTCGACCCGGCAGTGCCCGCTGTCGACCCGGCGGTGCCCGCCGTCGACCCAGCGGTGCTCGCCGTCGAATGCCGGATCGCAATCTGCGAATCCGCGCGGCTGATCTCGGACCAGGCAGCTCGGATCTGCGGCTCGCGGGCACTGATCGGAGCAAGCGCACTCGACCGCGCCCGGCGCGACCTCGACCTGTTCCTGCTCCAGCACCGGCTCGATCCCAAGATCACCAGACTCGGTGCCGAGATGCTCGACGCGGGACGACCATGAAAGCGACAGTCACACGATTCGACCGGCTCTACCGGGCGAGCCCCGACCCCTGGGGGTACCTGACGCGGGATTACGAGCGCGTGAAGTACGCGGCGACCCTGGCCGCGCTACCAACGCTATCGCCCGGTCTCTGCCTGGAGGTCGGGTGCTCGATCGGTGTGTTCACCGGCCTACTGGCCGCCCGCTGCGAACACGTCGTCGCGATCGACTTCTCCCTCGGTGCGCTGCAGCTCGCCAGCCGGCGCCTACGGGGGGTGCCGAATGTCGATCTCCTGCGCGCCAGCTTCCCCGAGGAAACCCCACCGGGCTCGTGGGACCTGACCGTCTGCTCGGAGATCCTGTACTACCTGCACCCGCCGGCGCTCGAGGAGGCCGTCGCCTGGATCGAGACGCAGCTCACCTGCGGCGCGAGCGTGCTCGCCGTCAGTTGGCGCGGCCGCGGCCGCGACGAGCCAACGACAGGTGATGAGGTCCACGATCGGCTCGCACGGCAGCTCGCGGCATGGCACTCGCTCGACGCGCGCCAGGACGGATACCGGCTCGACCGCTTCGACGGCCGATGAGCCCCCGGCGCGTAGCGATCGTCGGGGCCGGCCCCGCCGGCCTGGCAACCGCCCGCTCCTACCGCGAACACGGCGGCACCGCAGCGGTCACGCTGCTCGGCACAGAGACCCTGATCCCATACCGCCGCCCGCCACTCACCAAGGAGTTCGTGCGCGGGGAGCTCGATCCCAGCGAGCTGCCGATCGAGTCGCCCCACTGGTTCGACGAGCACGACATAGACCTGCGGCTCGGCTGTGAAGCAAGGACGATCGACCCCAGCCGCGGCATCGTCAACGCCGACGGCTACGCACTTCGGGCCGACACGATCGTGCTCGCCACCGGCGCCGAGCCCGCCCGCCCCGACCTTCCTGGCCTCGACGATCCACGGGTACAGACGATGCGCGAGCGGTCGGACAGCGAACGCGTCGCCACCCAAGCCAAGCCAGGCATCCACACCGTCGTGCTCGGCACCGGATTCATCGGCTGCGAGCTCGCCGCATCACTCGCCGCCGCCGGCGCTGACGTGATGCTCGTCGGCCAAGAACCCGCCCCCCAGCAGCAGCGCCTCGGCGCCCAGGCCGCGGCCCACATCGCCGACTGGCTGACAGATCTCGGCGTGAGCTTGAAGATGGACGCCGAAGTGCGCTCCGTGCACAACGGTCGCACCATCCAGCTACAGGACGGCGAGGCAATCGAGGCGGGGAACATCGTGCTCGGGATGGGCGTCACCCCCCGCAGCGAGCTGGCGAAGCACGCCGGCCTGACGATAGTCAAGGGGGCGATCCTCACCGACGCGCAGATGCGCGCACACGAGCGAGTGCTCGCCGTCGGCGACGTCGCCTACGCCCACAACCGCAGCGCCGGACGACGGCTACGAGCCGAGCACTGGGGCGACGCGCTCGGCCAGGGCGAGATCGCCGGGCGCGTCCTCGCCGGGCAGGACGCCCACTGGCAGGACGTCCCCGGCTTCTGGTCCACCATCGGCCAGCACACCATCAAGTACGCCGCCTGGGGCGACGGCTACGACACCTGCCGCCTCGATGAGCACCGCGACGGAGCTTTCACCGTTTGGTACTCACAGAACGGGAGGCTCGTCGGCGCGCTCACCCACAACCGCGACGAGGACTACGAGCACGCCCGCGACCTGATCGCGGCCGGAGAGAGCCCACCGTGAGCCGCTCAGACCCCGCCGCGGCATGGACCCTCGCCGGCCTCGCCCCACTCACACCGCCGCACCCGGACCTGCAGGTGATCGTCGTGATACCGACCCGCGACGAGGCGCGACGCATCGCAGCCTGCCTACATGCACTGAGCAACCAGCGCAACATGACGGCCAGCAGCTACGAGGTGATCCTGATCCTCGACGGATGCCGCGATCACACTCTCCAAGTCATTCAGCAAACCGCTCCGCATCCGCAGCTGCCCGCGGTGCACACCGTCACGCTCCCGAGCGCCCAAGGCGTCGGACGCGCACGCCGTCTCGGCATGGACATCGCCTGCCAGCGCCTCACCCAGATCGGCGCCGAGCACGGACTGATCGCGAGCACCGACGCCGACACCACGGTCGCCGCCGATTGGCTCTCAGCACAGCTCGCGCTCGCAAGGGCAGGCGCCCAGGCGATCGGCGGACTGATCGAGCTAGACCCCACCGAGCGTCAAGCGATCGACCCTCAAGCGATCACGGTCCGCGAACACAGCGCCGCCCACCGACTCGCCAACGCCATCCAGCAGACCGCCGGCAACGCCACGGTCGAGCATCCGCACTTCTCCGGCGCATCGCTCGCACTGACAGCTGCGGCCTATCGGCGCTGCGGCGGACTGCCCGTGCGCGCGGCCCTGGAGGACGAGGCGCTCGCCCAAGCCCTCCTGCGCCAGGGCATCCCCATCCACCGCAGCCGCCGTGTCAAGGTACGAACGTCTGCCCGGACCGACGGGCGCGCCCCGCGCGGCCTCGCCCAAGACCTGACCCGCGCCGACTGGCGCGCCCGGCGCACCTACCGTGCAAACGAGTTTCCCCTCGAGCGGTTGTGCGCCGTCAAGCAGCACACGGTCGCGCTGCTGCTACCCGCCCGCGAAGTCGCACAGACCATCGGACCGATCGCTCGAGCAGCCGCCCGCCTCAAGGATGCCGGCCTGCTTGACGAGGTGCTCGTCATCGACGCCGCCTCGCACGACGACACCACCAGCATTGCCCGCCAAGCCGGACTCCAGGTCGCACAGGAGAGCGACCTTCTGCCCGAGTACGGGCCCGCGCAGGGCAAGGGCGATGCGATGTGGAGAGGCCTTGCCGCCACCAGCAGCGAAATCGTCGCGTACGCCGACACGGACACCGAGGACTTCCACGACGGGTTTCTCCTCGGGCTGATCGGCCCGCTGCTGTGTAACCCCGGCATTCAGCTCGTCAAGGGAACGTTCCGCCGACCCTTCCGCAATGGCAACACAGTGCTCGCAGAAGGCGGCGGCCGCGTCACCGAGCTGATGGCCCGGCCGCTGCTGAACCTGCACGCCCCCGAGCTCACCGTCTTCGAGCAGCCGCTCGCGGGGGAGACCGCCGCCCGCCGCCCGCTGCTCGAAAGGATCCCCTTCAGTGCCGGCTACGGAGTCGAGATAGCGATGCTGATCGACAGCTGGCGTGCGTGCGGACTGGACGCGCTCGCCCAAGTCGACCTCGGCGAAAGGCAAAACCGCCACCAGCCATTACGAGACCTTTCGGCAATGGCCTACGCCGTGCTGGTCGCCGCGCAAACCCGCTTCCTCGGCGAGGCGTTCGCCGACACGCACGCGTGCAGCTCCATCATCCTGCCGCCCACCAGCAGTGCCCCCGAACGGATGGAGAACCGCCCCGTCACCGTCGAGGAACGCCCACCGCTCGCAGAGCACCGTCACCACGTGGGCGACCGCAAACAGCGCGCGCAGGGCGAGGCCGAAGAGCTCAAAGGCCGCGCCGAGCAAGAAGCCGACCCCCAAGTCCGTACGCCGGCGGATGGTGCACACGGGCTCGCGGGTGTATAAACGGGTCGTGGACACCCCGCGGCCGCGGATCGGCATGGCCAACGGGCCGGACCCCGAGATCCCGAGTACTGTCGAGCAGTCCACACCGGCCTGCTCCGTCTCGGAGGGCCGGCGCAGCCACCTGCTCAGCATCACCGACTCGGGGCTCGCGTACATGTCCTTGGAGGACATGCTCTCCGAGCTGCTCGAGCGCATCTGCAGCTCGCTCGAGGTCGACACCGCAGCTGTGCTGTTGCTCGACGAGGATCGAGGCGTCCTGCTCGCACGCGCGGCGCGCGGACTGGAGGAGGAGGTCCGCCAAGGCGTCCAAGTGCCGCTCGCCCGCGGCTTTGCCGGCCGTGTCGCCGCCGAGGCTCGCCCGATCATCATCGATGACCTCGACCATGCGGAGGTCGTCAACCCGATCCTCCGGCAGAAGGGCATCCGCTCGATGCTCGGCGTTCCTGTACAGGTCGAAGGTCGCGTGATCGGGGTGATGCACATTGGCACGCTGGTCCAGCGCCACTTCGATGAGGATGACGTGACGCTGCTGCAGCTCGCCGCCGACCGCGCCGCGCTCGCGATCGACAACGCGCGCATCTCCGAGCAGCGGGCCGTCACCGAGATCATGCAGCGCACTCTCCTGCCGGAGGCTCTGCCGGAGATACCCGGCTTGTGTTTCAGCGCCAAGTACCTGCCGGCGGGCTCCGGGATCAAGGTCGGCGGGGACTGGTATGACGTATTCCAGCTCGCCAGCGGGCGGGTCGCGTTCGTGATCGGCGATGTCGTCGGCCGCGGCGTGCTGGCGGCCTCCGTGATGACCGAGATCCGCACAGCCCTACGTGCCTACCTGGTCCAAGGACACAAGCTCACCGAGGTCATCGCGATGCTCAACGAGCTGCTCGTCTCGATGGGCCGCAGCCGCGGAGCCACCCTCTCCATCCTCGAGCTCGACCCCGAGGCCGGGGAGCTAGAGGTCGTCACCGCAGGGCACCTGCCCCCGCTGCTGATCGAACCACACGGCGAGGCCCGCCTGCTGGAGCAGGTGCACGGCTTGCCCGTCGGCGTGCGCACCGGACCCGCCTACGAAGCCTGCCGCTACCCGTTCCCGACCGGCAGCCGACTCCTGCTCTACACAGACGGGCTGATCGAGCGACGCGGCGAGTCAATCGACGAGGGCTTCAGGCGGCTCACCGTCGCCGCTCAGCTCGCCGCCGGGCGCACCGACTCCTCCTTCGCCGACCGCGTCTACCGAGAGCTGATCGACGAGACCCCGCTCGAGGACGACATAGCGCTTCTCGCGATCGAGTCCGCGCCGCTCGACGACACGCTCGAAATGACGCTGCCGGCGCGTCCCAACGTTCTCGGCGGGCTGCGCAACACACTCGGCCGCTGGCTCCAGGCCGCCGGCGCCAGCGAGAACGAGCTGTTCGACATCACCCTTTCCGCCTCCGAGGCCGCCGCCAACGCGATCGAGCATGCATACGGCGCCCGGGAAGCGAGCTTCGCCGTGCGCTGCGAACACGACGGCCAGCACGTGACGCTCACCGTCCGCGACGCCGGGCGCTGGCGCACCACCCGCCCCCAAGGCGGCGGACGAGGGCTCGAGATCATGCGCGCGCTGGTCGACACGGTGGAGATCAACAGCGACGACGCGGGAACTGTCGTCACCATCACCAAGAGACTCTCCCGTCACCCATGAGCGCTATCGCCATCGAACGGCTCGACGGAGTGCCAATCGCACACGTCACCGAAGACGTCGACGCCGCCAACGCCGCCAACGTCCAACGGCAGCTGGACGGCGCGCTCGACCCCGACGCCTCGAGTCTGCTCGTCGACCTCAGCGAGACCCGCTATCTGGACAGCGCCGCGATCGACATGCTGCTCCGCCTCGGCGACCGCCTCGAGCACCGCCGCGCCAAGCTGATCCTCGTGATCCCCGAGAGCTCGCAGCTGATGCGCCTGGCCACCCTCGTCGGCCTGCCTGACGCGATTGCGGTACATCCAACGCTCGCCGCGGCCCTAGAACAGGCGGCGAAGGCGAACTCGGGGCAGGGGGCGCCGCCCCCCGCGCCCCGCGAGACCACCGCCGACTGACCTTCTGCCACGACCTCTCACCGACGCCAATCCGTACGCGACCAGCCGCCCAAGGCAGAGGGTGAAATTGACTAGCGAGCGTCGCTTCCTCGCGATCGAGGTGAAAGTAATGCCCGGGGCTCAGACGATGGCCCTGACCGGCGAAGCAGACCTGCTCGGTGCCCCCAGACTCGAAGCGGCCTTCGCTGAGGTCTGCACCGGCGAACCGGGCCTCGTGGTCCTTGACCTCCGGAACCTCACCTTCATCGACTCAAGCGGTCTGCGCGCGCTCGTCAGAGGGCACCAGCTGTGCCAGATGCGCGCTCACGAGCTCAAGGTCATCCCTGGTCCCGCGAACGTACAGCGGCTATTCGAGCTCACGGGAATGAACAAAATACTCCCGTTCGAGGCCCCCGAACCCGGCCTCGGCGAGCCGCCATCGAGCGACGAACCTCCTCCCAGCCTCTGAGCGGCGGGACCGGCTGACCACCACGGTGCTCGCCCCGCGTCTGACCGCCCAGAGTCGACGGCGGCTCCCTATTTGTGGTGTTTGGCTCCGCCGACCGTGTCGGCCACCTTATCCACGGCTTTCTTGACCTCGCCCTTGGCTTGGTCCGCTCGGCCACGGTTCTCGAGGTCCCGATCACCCGTGAGCGCTCCCGCGGCCTCCTTGACCCTGCCCGTCGCCTTGTCAACATTCTTGTCGGTCATGTGCAAGATCTCCTGGTTCGATTATTGACGGTAGCCGCAGGCCGGAGCCCACGACTGCCTGTACGACGACTGCCCCGCCCATTGCTGGCGCCAAACCTCGCGCCAGGCTGGGACGGACACGTCAGACGGCCGTGCCGCGTCGGCCACCGACCAAGAACACGAGCAGCGCCAAGGCCGCGATCAGGAACAGCAGCGGATTCACTGCCACGCCTCCCACAACGGCGAGAATAAGCAGAATGACTATGAAGGTGATGATCATGAATTTCCCTCCTTTCCTTTCGTTGACTACCCTGTGACATGGGAGGCAAACCGCGGGACAAGCCGTCGAGGACCGCGATGAAGAGGGGGGAACCTACGGGTAGGACGCAGGGGCCGGCGGTTCGCTGCGGCTGCTTTCGATCTGCGCAAGCAGCTGATCCGCGCTGGTGCCTCCGAGCACGCGCAGGCGGTGCAGCCGGTAGAGGTCGTCACCTGGGTGCGCCCAGCCCGGGACCACCGTCGTCGACCCCTCGAACCCCGCTTCTCTGACGGCCGCGACCACCGTAGCGTCGTAGTGGCCCGACGGGTAGCAGAACCAGTTCACCGGGACGTGGTAGCGGCGCTGCAGCGTCGTCCGTGCGACCGTGACCTGTTCGTGGAGGGCTTGCGCGCCGAGCGTGATCAGGTCGGCATGGCTGATGCCCTGGGTGTCGAGCTCCCAGCCGGCCGCGAGCAGGCCGCGCACCTGGCCTTCCCCGAGGCCGCCCTGCGAGGGTGGCAGGCCGCTGAGCTGGATGTTCTCGACGCCCGCCCATCCGAGCGAGCGCAGCACCGGCAGCGCCTCGGTGTACTGCGAGTTGTATCCGTTGTCGAAGCTGAGGACGATCGGCTTGCCGGGGCCGAGCGGGGTGCCCTGGGTCCAGTAGGCCTGCACCTGGTCGAGCGTCACGGCATGCCAGCCGGCGCGCTCGAGCGCCTGCATCTGTTCTGCGAACTCGGCCGGCGGCACGTACAGGCCGGGGAACGGCGCGCCGGCGGGGGGCTGCGCGATCACGTGGTACATCAGGATCGGCACCGGCTGATCGCCGGGTCGGTGCGGGCCCGCAGCCGCGGCGCCGGCGCTGGCGGAGGGGGTCCGCGAGGCGCTGGGGGAGCCGGACGCGACCGTGGCGTGCGGAGTGCTGCTCGGGTGACGCGAGGAGGCCCCCGCGGTCACGACGACGATCGCTACGGCCGCCAGCAGGACCGCGCCCGCCGCCATGACCAGCCGACGGCGGCGAAGGGTCCGCTTGCGCTGAGCCCGCCGTTCGTGCCTTGCTCGAGGGTCCGTCTCGCGATGCCGGCGACCTGGATCCGGCGTCTGACGCATCGAGCCGAGGATACCGGTACGCCGGGCGCCGCAAACGCGCCTGCGGAGCCGCGGTCAGTCGCCGCTGAGGTTCTCCGGCAGCGGCTGTCCCGCCGGCGGCGGATCGTCGCGGAGCAGCGTCGGCACGGTCACCGGGGTGAGGCCGCGGGCGCGCAGGCCCCTGATGATCGCCGGCAGCGCTTCGATCGTCTCGGTCCGCGTGCCGCCGCCGTCGTGCATGAGGATGATCGCCCCCGGGTGGGCCCCCGCCAGGGCTCTTTCGACGATCGCGCGGACCCCGGGCTGGAGGTAGTCGCCAGTGTCGACCGACCACAGCACCATCAGCAGGTGCAGCGAGCGCAGCTCGCGCATCGTTGTGGCGCTGTAGGACCCGTAGGGCGGTCGGAAGAGGACCGGCCGAGGTCCGTCCAGGATTTCGATCCGCGCCATCTGTTCGACGAGTTCTTCGTGCTGGTCGCGAGCCGACAGCAGCGCCAGCATGGGGTGGTTCTCGGTGTGGTCGCCGACGACGTCGCCATCGTGGAGCTCGCGGACGGTGGAGGGGCTGAAGTAGCGCTCCATCCGCCCGATCGCGAAGAACGTGCCCCGCACGTGGTAGTGCTCGAGCACGGCCAGCAGCGCCGGCGTATAGGGCCCCGGCCCGTCGTCGAAGGTGAGCGCGACGTCGTGCCCACGGCTCCCGCCCTCGCGGACGAAGGGCGTGTACGCGAGCGTCGCCGCGACGGCGGCCCCCGGGTTGGCTTCCGGCTTCTGCGCCGACGGGGCCCCGTGCGGGTCCGCTCGTGGCCGGCTCGTGCTCGCCGCCCGGGTGGTCCGCTGCCAGGGCGCCGCGACGAGGAGGATGACGAGGGTGATCGCGGCCACGGAGCCGGTCGCGAGGAGGGCGCGACGTCGCCGCACCGCAGCTGCCCGGCTCGACGGATCTGGCGCACGGGGCGCGTGAGCCTGCGAAGCACCCGGAGGGACGGCCGGGGTCGACCGACGCTCCTCCTCGAAGTTCCAGTCCCAGCCCCGGCGCATCCGGTGATGCTAGAGCCTGCGCCTGCGTCTGAAGCTGGGGCACCAACGCGCCCGCCTCGAGCCTCCCGCAGCCCGATTCGAGACACGAGGCCACCGCTGTGTCAGCGATGGGAACATCTGCCATCCTTGCGCCCAGCTACTTGACATCTGAGCCACTTATGACTATGGTGGGCCGGCTGGTTCCGTGTCAGCTACCACGAGACGATCGGTTTCAAACGGGAAGGCCCGTTTCAAACAGACGGAATCGCGACAGATGGCAGGGTGCGGGCGGCATCAGGATGGCTCCGGTCGACGATCGGCCCTCGAGCGCTGATGTCCCCGAGGAGGAACGCACCGACCCCACGGACAAGGAGATCTGGAGGAGATGAGAGAGATGCTCGGCAAGTCAACTCGGCGGAGGCTGCGCCGGAGAGTCGCCGTCGTCGCGGCGCTCGCCGCCGCATCCGCGGCAGCTCTGGGCGGCGCGGTTCCCGCCTCGGCCACGATCAACAAGGAAGAATTTCTGCCATTCGCAGACTGCCCGCTCGAAACCGCTGTCGACTGCCTGTACTCCACGACAACCGGGGGCGAATTCAAAATCGACCTGCAGGCGGTTCCGATCACCAAGACGATCGTCCTGCAGGGCGGCCTGCCGACGACGAGCTTCACCGAACAGTCTCTGATCGGGGCGGCCGACGGCAACACGCTCTCGCACACGCCGCTGGAAGTTCCCGGTGGCCTGCTCGGCGTGGCCAACATCGGCGGCGAAGTGACGGCCACGGCCGAACTCGCGGGGCCGGCCAGCAGCGTGAAGGTCAACAAGGGCAACCTGCTCGCGCAGTCGGGCACAGCGATCACGCTCCCGATCAAGGTGAAACTCGACAACCCGCTGCTGGGTGAAGACTGCTACGTCGGCAGCGACGAAGAACCGATCGTCCTGCACCTGACGACGGGCACGACCAACCCTCCGTTCCCAGGCTCGCCGATCACCGGCAGCCGCGGCACGCTCGAAGGCAAAGCCAAAGGCAAAATCATCGCGGCCAAGGGCAGCACGCTCGTCGACAACACGTTCTCGGTCCCGGGCGCGAAAGGCTGCGGCGGGGCGCTCGAACCGGTCATCGACCTCGCGGTCGACGTCAAGGTCGGCATCCCCGCGGGACCCGGCTTCAACACCGCCATCATGAGCGGCGGCTTCGAGGAAACGCTGGCGGAATTCGCAAAGAAGTACCTGCCGAAAAAACGGAGATAGCGCCGGCCCGCTCGCCGCACGGCGAGTCGGGAAGCCCGACCTGCTGTCGGCGGCCACGAACGACGTGGCCGCCGACGTAGCGTCGAGCCCGCGCGACGCCTCCCGGGCGCCGGTCGACCGGGTCAGTCGACCGGTGTCGCGGAGCCGCGGGCGGCGACCGAGACGAGCGTGCCCACGGGCAGGGCCTGCTCGCCGAGCACCCGGGCGAGCAGCAGCTCGCCGCCCGCGGGGCTCTCGGGCCTGATCTCGAGCAGCGCATCATGGCCGTAGTAGCGGCACTGCTCGACGTGGCCGCTCACGCCCGCGGAACCCTCGTCGGGTCGGGTCGCGTCCCGGAGCCCCCCGGCACGGGGGCGCACCTCGAGCTGCTCGGGGCGCACCATCACCACACCCATGCCGGAGCGGGGGGACGCGGGCGGCGTTCCCTGCACGGGCAGGGTCCCCAGCGGCGTCAGCGCGGCGCCGTCCCGGAACTCGGCCGGCACGAGGTTGACGGCGCCGAGGAAGCGGGCCAGGCGCGCGTCAACGGGACGTTCGTAGAGCTCGGCCGGCGGACCCTGCTGGACGATCCGGCCGTCGCGGAGCACTGCCACCTCGTCGGCGATCGAGAGGGCCTCCTCCTGGTCGTGCGTGACGAGCACGGTCGTGATCCCCTGCTCCCGTAGGAGCGCGTGGACTTCCTCGCGGACGAGCTCGCGCAGAGAGGCGTCGAGCGAGGAGAACGGCTCGTCGAGCAGCAGCGCCGCCGGACGGCGGGCGAGCGCCCGCGCAAGGGCGACCCGCTGCTGCTCGCCGCCTGAGAGCTCGTGTGGCAGCCGGCGGGCGAGCTGCTCGATGCCCACCATCGCCAGCAGCTCGATCCACGGCCGCCCCGCGACGTTCGCGGCGCGGCAGGCCGAAGCCGACGTTGGCGGCCACGCTGAGGTGGGGGAACAGGGCGCCCTCCTGGGGGACGTAGCCGATGCCCCGCTGCTCGGGGGCCACGTAGGCGTGCCCGTCGTCGAGCGTGCGCCCGCCCAGCGTGACGCGGCCGCGCTCGGCCCGCTCGAACCCGGCGATCACTCGCAGCAGCGTCGTCTTGCCGCATCCCGACAGGCCCAGGACCGCGGTCAGCGAGGCGGGCTCGACCCGGAGGTCCACGTGCTCGAGCACGGCGGTGCCGCGGTACCCCTTCGCCAGGCCCTCGACGGTGAGGCGGCTCATCGCTGCTCGGCTTCCACGATCGCCGTCCGGCGGCGGCTGAGCAGGAACGCGGGAACGGCGGAGATCGCAACCATCAACGCCGCGTACGGCGCTGCGGCGCCGTAGGCGAAGTCGCTCGTGTACGCCCAGAACTGCGTCGCGAGCGTGTTCACGCCCGTCGGATGCAGCAGCAGCGTCGCGGTCAGCTCGGTCGCCGAGGAGATGAACACGAGCGCGAACGCAGCGCGCAGGCCGGGGGCGATCAGCGGCAGCGTCACTCGCAGCCACGTGCTTGCGGGATGGCATCCGAGCGATCGGCCCACCTCCTCGAGGTGGGGGGGCGCCTGCAGCATCGCCGAGCGGATCGCCACAACGGCGAGGGGCAGGAACAGGATCGCGTAGCAGACGATCAACTCGAGCGAGCTCTCGTACAGCGGCAGGGCGTAGCGCACCGAGAAGGCGACCAGGCCGAGCGCGACGACCAGGCCGGGGAGCGCCATCGGCAGGTATGCGAGCCGCTCGATCAGCAGCGTCAGCCTGTTGCGGTGGCGAATCGCCAGCGAGGTCACGGGCACCGCGAGCAGGCACGTGAGCACGGCAGCTGTGGCGCTGAACTCGACCGTGTGCCCGAGCGAGCCGAGGATCGAGGCCGAGGGAAGCGTGGAGGAGCCTCCGCGTGCCATCCAGTACACGAGCGCACCCAGCGGCACGCCGAGCGCCAGGCCGGCGAGCGCGGCGAGTGCCGCGAGCGCCGGGATCGTCCGCCGCCCGAGGCTGACCCGGGGCGCGGTGCGCCTGGCGCCGGGGCCGCTGCGCAACGTCAACCGGCCGCCACCGAGGGCCAGCTCGCCCGCGAGCGCCGCGACGCTGAGGACGACCAGCACGAGCGACAGCACGCAGGCGGCGACGGCGTCGAAGCCGAGCTTGAACTCGGTGAAGATCTCGACGGTGAACGTCTGGTAGCGCGTGATCTCGAAGGCGCCGTACTCCGCCAACAGGGCGAGCGTGACGAGCAGGCAGCCCCCCAGCACGGCGGGCCGCAGCTGGCGCAGCGTGATTCGCCAGAATGTCCCCCAGGGGCCCAGCCCGAGGCTGCGCCCCGCCTCCTCGAGCCCGGTGTCGATGCGGCTGAGGCTGGACGCCACCGGCAGGTACACGAGCGGGTACAGGGAGAGGGTCATCACCATGACCGCGGCGAGGTACCCGTGCAGGCCTGGATCGATCGATACCCACCCGAAGCCGACGACGAAGTCCGGGATCCCCAGCGGGAGCACGAGCAGGACCGCCCACAGTCGCCTGGCGGGGATCGTCGTGCGCTCCACGAGCCAGGCCGCGCCCACCCCGAGGACGGCGCACAGAACGGTGCACGCGGCGGCGAGCCTGACCGTGTTCCAGAGCAGAACCACGACCGAGTGGCGCAACAGCAGCTCCTTGACTTCGCCCCAGCCCGACTCCTGGGCCTGTACGACCAGGAAGGCCAGGGGCAGCAGCACGAGGCCCGAGGCGATCGCCGCGCCCACCGCGCTCGTAACCGGCCAGCGCCGGCGACCCGACCACGCGCGGGTCCACCTGCCCGAGATCCCTGCCGGCGCGGAGGCGGTGCTGGCCATCGCCTACAGCAGCCCGAGCTTCTGCTCGAGGGCGAGCGCGGCGCTGCCGTCGCCGAGCTCGGCCGGTGTGAGCGGCGCCGGATGGATCAGGGCGAGCGGAGGCAGCCCGGTGGCCGGCGCGACCCCCGGCCGCAGCGGGTACTCGTAGCTGTGGCTGTGGGCGAGCGTTTCCTGGCCGGCGGCGCTGACGAGGAAGGCGAGAAAGCGCTGGGCGTCCGCCTTGTGGGTGCTCGAGGCGAGCACCGCGGCACCCGATACGTCGAGCACCTCGCCGGGGTCGCCGGCGGCGAGGAAGTGCAACGCGGAGTGCATCCCGCCCGCGCCCAGCTCGTCGCGGAGGCGGTACCAGTAGTAGTGGTCGATCGGGCCGATCGCGCTCTGGCCGGCGTTCACCTGCGTGGCAACGGTCTCGTTGTCGGGGTAGATCTGGGCGTTGTTCTGCAGGCCGCGCAGCCAGCGTTCGGCGGCGGCTTGGCCATCGATCTTCATCACCGAGGTGACGAGCGGCTGGAAGTCGGTCTCGGACGGGGCGAAGGCGACCTTGCCCTTCCAGCGGGGCTGTGCGAGTTCGAGGATCGAGCTCGGCAGCGCGGATGGTCTCACCTGGGAGGTGTTGTAGATCAGCGCAGAGAGCCTCGCCGAGACCCCCACCCAGTCGCCGCTGGCCGCACTGAAGCGGCTCGGGACGGCGGCCAGCGTGCTTGCCTTCACCGGTGCGAGCAGGCCGTGCCCGCGCAGAACTTCGAGCACCGGTGAGTTCTCGCTGTAGAAGACGTCGGCGGGCGAGCTCGAGCCCTCCTGCAGGACCTGGTTGCCGAGCGACTCCTCGTCGCCCGAGCGCACAGCCACCTTGATCCCCGTGTCATGTTCGAAGCGTTCGACCAGCAGCGCGGTTGTCTGTTCGTGCTGGCCGTTGTAGATCGTGATCGTGTTCGCGCCAGAGGCACCGCCGCAGGCGCCCAGAAGCAGGCCGGTGGCGACCAGCACGATGGCGAGGGAGACGAGCTTGCAGCGACTCAACGAGGAAATCCGATCTACGCAGTCGGGATAGCGAGCAAGGTAGCACAGCAGTTAGGGTCCCCTAACTACCCGTCCGGGGCCGTGCTCGACCGTCCGCCGGAGCGCTCGGCGCCTTCGGCGGGCGCCGCGTGCCGGGACCCCGGCGCCGCGCCGTCGCCCGATCCGCGAGAATAGGCTCATGCACGTAACCGCCAAGGCCGACTACGCGGTCCGGGCCGTGATCGAGCTCGCCGGCAGCGGGCAGGACGCTCCGCGCAAGGTGGACGAAATCGCCCAGGCACAGAAGATCCCCGTCTCGTTCCTGGAGAACATCCTCACGCAGCTGCGCTCGGCGGGGGTCGTTCGCAGCCAGCGCGGCCCGGAAGGTGGGTACTGGCTCGCCCACGCACCGGAGGACGTGAACCTCGCCCTGATCATCCGGGCCGTGGAGGGGCCGCTGGTGGGCGTGCGGGGACTTCGCCCCGAGGAGGTCGAGTACGTGGGCTCGGCGGCGGCGTTGCGCGACGTGTGGGTGGCCGTGCGGGCCAACCTGCGCAACGTACTCGAGCATGTCAGCGTCGCCGACGTCGCCGCGGGCACGCTCCCGGACGACGTCGTCGAGCTCACTCGCAGCGAGGAAGCGTGGGAGGCCCGTTGAGCACCGCAGTCGGCACGCCGCTGCGGAGCGATCTCACACATCCTTTGACGCAGGTGGGGTAGTCTGTAAACAGATTTGACGGCTGGACGGTAGTTGATCGCCCCTAAACCCCCCACCGGCCCCCACGAGGACCAAGGAGATCGTTGACGATGTCTGCTCCATCATCCGCCGCTGCGGCCACCGGGTCCGCGTCGTCCGAGGCCACGACCGCCGCCGCGGCGGCCGTCGAGGCGATCGCCGGCGCGGCCAATCAGGAGACGACGTTCTCGCTGCACCTGACCCAGGACCAGAAGGACATCCGCGACTGGGTCCACGGCTTCGCGGCCGACGTCGTGCGTCCGGCGGCTCACGAGTGGGACGAGCGGGAGCAGACCCCGTGGCCGGTCATCCAGGAGGCCGCCAACATCGGCCTGTACGGCTTCGAAGGGCTCGCGCAGTTCTTCGCTGACCCGACGGGGTTGACGCTGCCGATCGTCAACGAGGAGCTGTTCTGGGGCGACGCGGGGATCGGCATGTCGATCATGGGCACCGCCCTCGCCGTCGCGGCGATCTTCGGGCAGGGCTCGGGCGAGCAGATCGGGGAGTGGATACCGCGCTGCTTCGGTACGCCCGAGGACGTCAAGGTCGCCGCCTTCTGCGCCTCCGAGCCGAACGCCGGCTCGGACGTGTCCAACCTTCGCACCAAAGCCAGGTTCGACGAGTCCTCCGGCGAGTGGGTGATCAACGGCCAGAAGGCGTGGGCCACGAACGGCGGCATCGCCGACGTGCACGTGGTGATCGCCACCGTCGATCCCGAGCTCGGCTCGAAAGGGCACGCCGCGTTCGTCGTGCCGATGAGCGAGGCGAAGGGCATCTCCCAGGGTGCGAAGGTGTCAAAGCACGGCCTGCGGGCCTCGCATACGGCCGACGTGTACCTCGACGACTGCCGTGTCCCGGCGGGCTACGTCCTCGGCGGCAAGGAGAAGCTCGACGAGCGTCTCGCCCGCGTCCGCGAGGGCAAGAGGAGCAACTCACAGGCGGCGATGCAGACGTTCGAGTCCTCGCGCCCGACCGTGGGGGCGCAGGCGCTCGGGATCGCCCGGGCGGCGTACGAGTACGCGCTCGCGTACGCCAAGGAGCGGGAGCAGTTCGGTCGCAAGATCGTCGAGAACCAGTCGATCGCCTTCACCCTCGCCCGCATGAAGCTCGAGATCGACGCCGCGCGGCTGCTCGTGTGGAGGGCCTCGTGGATGGGCCGCAACGGTGTCCCCTTCGAGAACGCCGAGGGCTCGATGAGCAAGCTCAAGGCGGGAGAGGTCGCCGTCTGGGCAACCGAGCGGGCGATCCAGATCCTGGGCGGCAACGGCTACACGCGCGAGTATCCCGTCGAGCGCTGGCACCGCGACGCGAAGATCTACGACATCTTCGAGGGCACCGCCGAGATCCAGCAGCTCGTGATCGCAAGGGCGATCTCGGGCATGCACATCCAGTGACTCTGGCGGGGGCCTACCTGCTGGGCGCCCCGCGCGGCGGGCCGCCTCGCCGCTACCAGGCCTGTTCGCCGCCGCAATGCGGGCAGCACACGGTCGTCGAGACCGGCGCGCTGAACTGGTAGCCGCAGCAGCAGCCGTAGGCGGCCCGGTCGATCGGGCCCCCCGCCTGGCGCACGCGTTCGGCGTCGAGGTCGCAGGAGCGAGCCTGGGCGATCGGACGAGGCGCGCCCGACGCCGGCGAGTTGGGCGAGGCCACGTGGCTGGAGCCCTGGCGGGCCCGACGGCGGCGCCGCTGGCGGGGGTCACCGAGGGGTTGGAGGAGGCGGTTTCTCATACCTGACCATCGGCAATAACGCCGCGCACATGAAATGGTTTCGGCGGCGAACCTAAATTTCCTCCTCGGCCGCCCCCGGCGAGGGCCGTCCCGGCCCGTCGCACCGGCGGCGGTGGGGCGGCGGTTTGAGATACTTGGCCAGATGAACCCCGCCCGCAAGCGCACCGTGCGCCTGATCGTGGCGCTGACCGCGGCCGTCGTCCTCGCCAGTGCGCTCATCTACACAAGCTTCAGCGCGGCGAGCCCGGCCCTGACGCCGAGTGAGCTCGTGCGCCAGGCGCAGCCCGGCCGCAGCTACCAGGTCACGGGCACCGTGGCCCCCGGGTCCGTCCGTCACGTGGGCGAAGTCCTCGACTTCAGCGTCGAGGACCGCGAAGGGGGCACCCGGATCCCGCTGGCCTACACGGGCACGGTCCCGGACCCGTTCCGAGAAGGTCGCGAGGTGATCGTGACCGTCCAGAAGCAGGGCGGGGGCTTCGTCGGCGAACGCAACTCGCTGATCACGAAGTGCCCGTCCAAGTACAAGACCGCCCCCGCCAGCGAGAAGCAGAACTACTGAGTGCGACGCGCCGGGATCGATAGCGCCCGACCGCTCGCTCGGGTCTGATGCCCGGGCTCGGCTTCGCCTGCCTGCTCTTGGCGCTGGCCGTTTGCCTCTACGGCATCGGCGCGTCGGTGTACGGCGCACGCAGCGGCCGGGTGGAGTTCGCCGAATCCGGGCGACGTGCCGTCTACGCACTCGCGGCGATCCTCACGGTCGCCTTCGCCGTGCTCGAGATCGCCTTCCTGCGCAACGACTTCGCCTTCAAAACCGTCGCGGACACCTCCAGCCGCACGACGCCCACGTTCTACCGCGCGGCCGCCGTGTGGTCCTCCCAGGAAGGGTCGCTGCTGCTGTGGGCATGGCTGCTGTCGCTGTGGTCGAGCCTCGCGCTGTTCATCACGCGGCGCCGAATGCGGGAGGTGGCGGCCTACGCCACGTCGATCCTGTTGGGCTTCGCAGCCTTCTTCATCGGCCTGATGATCTTCTACGCCAACCCTTTCGCAACCTTCGGCCGGGTGCCGGCCGAAGGCGTCGGGCTCGACCCGCTGCTGCGTTTCCCGACGATGATGATCCACCCGCCGATGCTCTATTCGGGCTACACGTTGTGCATCATCCCGCTCGCATTCGGGATGGGGGCCCTGCTGGCACGACGCGTGGACGCCGACTGGATCAAAGCGATCCGGCGGTTCGCCTTCGCGGCGTGGCTGTTCCTCGGCGTGGGCATCCTGCTCGGCGCCCGCTGGTCCTACTCGGAGCTCGGTTGGGGCGGTTACTGGGGCTGGGACGCGGTCGAGAACGCCTCGCTGATGCCGTGGCTGACCGGCACGGCCTTCCTGCACTCGCTGATGATCCAGGAGAAACGGGGGATGCTGAAGGTCTGGAACGTGTCGCTCGTGCTGGCCACCGGCACGCTGGCGATCATGGGCACGTTCCTCGTCCGCAGCGGCATCCTCAACTCGATCCATGCGTTCGGCGGCGCCACCCTGGGGGTTCCGTTCGTGACCCTGATCGGTGTCCTGATCGGGTCGTCGATCTACCTCGTGGTGAGCCGGCGCGACATGCTCCGCTCCGAGCACCGGCTCGACTCGCTGCTCTCGCGCGAGGCGGCCTTCATCGCCAACAACCTCGTCCTCGTGGGGCTGTGCTTCGTGATCTTCTGGGGCACCTACTTCCCGCTCATCTCCGAGGCCTTCACGGGACAGGAAGCCTCCGTCGGACCGCCGTGGTTCGATCGCTACACGGTTCCGCTGGCGCTCGTGCTCGTGCTGCTGAGCGGGATCGGACCGGTGATCGCCTGGCGGCGCGCGACGCTCGCAAACGCGCGTCGGAACTTCCTCGTCCCGGTGCTCGCGGCGCTCGTGACGCTGGCGGTGCTGTCAGCGGTCGGCGTCACCCACAAGGGCTTTGCGACAGCCATGTTCTGCTGTGCATCCTTCGTGTTCGCAAGCGTCCTGCAGGAGTTCTGGCGTGGCACCAGGGCGCGCAGGGCGATGACGGGCGTCGCCCTGCCGCGGGCGTTCGTCGAGCTGGTCCGGCGCAACCGTCGTCGCTACGGGGGCTATGTCGTCCACATCGGCATCGCCGTCCTGTTCGTCGGCGTGGCCGCTTCCTCGTCCTTCCAGCACGCGAGCGAGCTGTCGCTGCGGCCGGGGCAGACGAGCAAGGTCGGCTCGTACACGTTCCGCTACATCCGCCCGACAGCAACGCTGACGCCGCAATACGACCGGGCTCACACCGGCTCCACCCTCGCCCTGGGCGCCGTGCTCGACGTCACGAAGGGCTCACGCCACGTGGCCACGCTCGAACCGAGCGAGGGCTTCTACTCCTCCGGGGACCCGAGCCAGGGCACCGTCGGCAGCCTGATCGGGGGGCAGCCGGTGAGCCACATCAGCCTGAACGGAGGTATCACCCGCGATGTCTGGAGCGCCGTCGCGCCGGAGATCGAAGCCCCGCAGCTGCAGCGGATCGTCCGCGCCGGCAATGCCACCCTCGGTCCCGAACAGGCGATCATCGCGCTCGGCGTACTCGCCCGCGAATACCTCAAACGGCCGCCCCCGGCCCAGTTCCACTTCATCGTCTCGCCGCTCGTGATGTGGATCTGGCTCGGCGGTCTGATCGTGGTCGCCGGAGCGCTGATCGCAATCTGGCCCGCGCCGAGCACCGTCCGCCGTCGCGTCGCCGCTCGCTCGCTCGCCCGCGCCGGGCGTCCGCTCGTCCGTGCGTGAGCCCGGCGGGCATGCGAGCCTGAGCGGGTGGGTCTGTTGATGGCCGTGCTGATCGTGCTGCTGCTGGCCGGGGTGGTGGCCCTCGTCGGGGCGCCCCTGCGCCGGCGCCACGGCCCGCAGCAGGGGACGCCGACGGCTGGGGAGGCGGGCGAGGCACGGGATGGCTGGTTGGCGCGGGGTTCCGATCCGGCGCTCGACGACCTCGAGGCCGCCAGAGAGGCGAAGTACCGGGAGATCCGCGATGCCGAGCTGGACTACCGGACGGGGAAGCTCTCGGCGGAGGACTACGGCTCGATCGACGCCGACCTGCGTACCGAGGCGCTCGAGATCCTCGATCGGATCGAGCGTGCGCGCGGCGACGCCGAGACGCCCGGCTCCGACCGTGACGACGAGCACGGATGACGATCGCCCCCCGCCGTCCGCACGGCCCTCTTCAGCCGGCCGGTCGCGGTCGGGTCGTCAGGACCAGGGGTGCTTGAGCAGGATGATCGCGTTCACGAAGAACACGATCGCGAAGCCGATCGTCCAGCGATTGAGGTTGCGCTCGACGAGCGAGCCGCCCCCGAGCGGGCCAGTGCCGCTGCCGACGCCGAACGCTCCCGACAGGCCGGAGTCCTTGCCTGAGTGCATGAGCACGAGGAACACCAGCACGACCGAGACGATCACCTGGACGACTGAAAGCACCGTTTCCACGCCGAGAAGGGTATCCAATGTGAACGTCGTAGGGGCTCGATGGACACGCGGACGGCCCGCGCCGGAGGCGAAACGCCGCTCCTACTGCGACGCTTCCGCCTCGATTGGCGCTACCGTGCCCTCGCCCGGCTGCCGATCGACGATGGCTTTCATCCCCGACACCCGCTTGCGCGATTACGAATCCTTTACGGATTCCTGGTTGCCTGCCGATATGAATGCCGGTGGGCGTATCCCCGCGTTTGTGGGCACGCTGCGCCAACAACGACGATTGGGACACCCCGAGATGCCGAGTCCGCACGAATGCCGCCAATGAATGCCGCCCGGCGCCGGGCGCTACAGGCGGTTCTATCAGCCATCGCCGGTGGCGGTCTGACCGCGGCAGGGCTCGGCGGGCCCCTGGCAGGGGCCGCGCTCGCGTCGGAAACCACGACGACGCCGGCCACGACCGAAACGACCACCACGCCTGCACCCACGCCGACGGAAACGACGCCGGCGCCGCCGCCCCCGACGACGACGACCACACCGGAAACGACGGCGAGCACCCCGCCGGCGACGACGCCCGCGACGAGCGCTCCGGCCACGACGACGCCGACGACGCCGACGACGCCGACCACGACGAGCGCCCCGGCGCCGCCAAAGCCGGCCGGCAAGCCGACCGAGACACCCAAGGTGGTCCTGAAACGGCGCCAGCGCAGCACGAGCGGCGTCACCAAGACCGAAAGCACCACGGCGGCCACGACCAAGGCGGCCAAGGAAGCGGCCGGCGCCAACAACGTCGCACTGTCACCGCAGGCGATCGCCGCGCAGGCGAGCGCGCTCGCCTCGACCGAGGCCTCGATCCAGGCGCTCGGCTTCTACCGGATCCCCCTGTTCCTGCTTCCGATCTACAAGTCGGCCGCGATCCAGTACGGGGTGCCGTGGCAGATCCTCGCCGCGATCAACGAAATCGAGACCGACTACGGGACCGACCTCTCGATCTCGAGCGCCGGCGCCGTCGGCTGGATGCAGTTCATGCCGGCGACGTGGCTGCAGTATGGCGTCGACGCCCTCAACGCCGGCTACGCCGACCCCTACAACCCGGTGGACGCGATCTTCGCCGCCGCCAGGTACCTGCGGGCGGCAGGCGCCTCGACCAACCTCCCCGCGGCGATCCTCGCCTACAACCACTCCGCCGAATACGTCAGCTCGGTGTTGCTGCGCGCCAAGCTGATCTCGGCCTACCCGCGTTCGGTGATCGCGACGCTCACGGGCCTCGTCGACGGCCGCCTGCCGGTGACCGGCCACGTGATCTCCTGGAGCGCCCCGCCCGTGCTGCCCCCCGCTGCCAGCGCTACCGCCGGCGCTGCGCCGGTGCCGTCGAGTCCGACGCCGGCCAACCCCGTCCCGCCGTCTGGCGCCCCCACGAGCCCGGCCCCGGCCCCGGCTGCCGCGGCCGCGAGCACCTCCCGCAAGCGGCCGCTCGAGCTGGTCACGCTCACGAGCGCAGCCGACGCCAAGGTCGTCGCCGTCCAGAACGGCAAGATCGTGCAGATCGGGAGCTCTCGCGAGCTGGGCCGCTTCCTCGTCCTCAGGGATGTCTATGGCGACGTCTTCACCTACGGCGGGCTCGGTGACGTCGCCGCGAGCTACCTGCCCCCCAAGCCACATCGATCGAGCGCCGTCTCGCCGCTCGTGCAGGCGGCCAGCCAGCAGGACCCGGCGCCCTCGAAGGCCGCCAGCGCGGGGTTCCAGTCGCCGCTGACGTTGCCGGCTCCGGCGACCCACCACGGCCATGCGCCGGCCGCCACCGCCAAGGTGTCGGTGCCGGACACGGAAGCGGTCGTTGCGGGTTCGGGCAAGGTGCGCCTGTTCGCCCACCCGGGCAACCCCGACGCGCGTGCCGCCGCGTCAGCCGCGGCCGCTGCCCGGACGCGCCAGAAGCACAGCTCCGCCCGACTGCCCCTACGGGTCGGCTCGGTTGTGCCGACGGGGACCGTGCTCGGCCGCGTGACGACCGCCCCCGGCGCCGCCCACGGCCATCTGCGCTTCGCGATCCGTCCGTCCGGGGACTCCTCGACGATCGACCCGCGCGCCGTGCTGGCCAACTGGGCCCAGCTGCAGAGCGCCTTGCACACGCAGGGGGCGAAGGCGGAAGATGCGCTGCTCGGGGCCACGGCGTCGGACGTCTTCCTGCTCTCGAAGTCCCAGCTCGAGCGGACGGTGCTCTCCGACCCGGGCATCGTGGTCTACGCGTGCGGGCGCCACGACGTCGCCACCGGGAAGATCGACAAACGGGTCCTCGCCGTGCTGGCCTTCCTGTCGCGCAGCGGCCTCGACCCGACCGTGACCGGGCTGCGCTGCGGGGAGGGCGCGGTCACCTCGGCTGGCGCCCCGTCCGCCGCCTACCGCGGCGACGCCGTCCTGATCTCTGCCATCAACGGCACGCCGATCGCCAGCCACCAGGGCGCCGGCACCGTCGCCGACGTGACCATCCGCACGCTGCTCACGCTGCCCTCGGAATTCCTCCCGGCGACGATCCTCAGCCTGATGCGATACCCGGGAGTCCCCAGCACGCACGCCTCCTCGGCCTACTGGAACCGGCTGCGTCTGGCGTTCAACCCGCCCGTGACCGGCGCGCTCGCGCTCGCGCCTGCGACGATCCGAGCGGCCGGGACGCACGGCCGCGCGAAGGCAGCCAAGCTGGCGGCCGTGCCGCTGATCCAGGAGAGCGCGCTCAGCTCGAACCAGTGGGATCAGCTCGTCACCCGGATCGGCGGCCTGCCCGTCCCCACCGTCGCACGCAAGCCGAGCTCAGCGGCGATTCCGGATCACCCGAACCACCGCTGAGCAACGGGCTTGGCGCCGCCGGCCCCCGAGCGGGACTAGCCGGTCGGCCCGGCTCCCGGGGCTCCCGCGCCCGGCGCGCCCGGCGCGGTACCCGGTCGGGCGGGCAGCGCTGCGCGCAGGCTGGACTGGCACGCGCTCACGGCTGCGCGGAACTGGGTCGATTGCGTGTTGATCCCGGCCGAGTTGAAGATCGGGCCTTTGCCCGACGTGTTGGGCGGCGGCAGCTTGATCCCCTTCGCCCGCATGCAGGTGACGAACGCGGCCAGCGCCTGTTTGATCGCCGGCGAGCTGAACCGCGCGCCTCCCAGACCACGGCGCAGGCCGAGGTTGCCGCCGCACTTCTTCACCGCCGCTTCGTACTGGCTGCGGGTCACGCCGGCCGGCAGCTGCGGGGCCACGCCGCCGAGCAGGCCGCGTCCCTGGCCGGGCGTGCGCGGGGGCAGCTTGATCCCGTTCTTGGCCAGGCATTCCCTGAACGCGGAGAGGCGACCCCGCAGGGCCGCCCGCGGTCCGGTCGTCGGAGTGGTCGTCGGCGTGGTCGTGGGGGTGGTCGTCGGGGTGGTCCTCGGTGACGTCGCCGGTGACGTCGTGGTACCCGTGGCCGGGCTTGTGCCTGTGCTTGTGCTCCCGCTCGCGGCGCTCGCCGGCGTCGCGGTCGAGCTGGGGCTCGACGATCCGCACGCTGCCAGCACGAGACTCGCGAGCAGCAGTGCGAACGTCGCTGCAAGCGGCCCGCGTCGGCTTGGATGGTCCTGGTTCATGTGGTGTTTCCTTTGCTTGGGATCGTTCATGTTGTCGTGGTCGTGGCGGATCGACGCCAGCAGCTGCTAGCCCGCACCGAAAAGGGCGGGCCCGCCGGAGGCGCCGCCGGCCCCGCCGCCGCCCGAGCCGCCGGTGGCACCCGGGCTGCCGCCCGCACCCGATCCGCCGCCGAAGAGCCCGGTGAGCCCGCCGCCGGAGCCGGCTTCGCTGACGCGGATGGCTTCGGCCTGGACGGCTCCGCCGCCGGCGCTCGCGCCGGTGACGATGACGGTTTCCCCCGGACGGATCGCCTTCGTGCTCGATTTCACGGTCTTGGTGACCTGCGAGGCGCGTGAGGTGAGCACCTTAACGGTGTTTCCTTCGGTGTCGGTCACGTACAGCGTGTCGCCGGAGACGAAGCTGACCTGGCCGACCGTAGCGCCGGCGCCGCCGAGCGCGCGGGCGCTGCCGCCCGTGGCCGCCGCCCTCCCCCCAAGGCCCCGAAGCCGCGAGGCCAGCCCCGTCGCCGCTCCGCTGGTGCCCGTCGAAGAGCTCTGGCCCTTCTGCACGAGCACGCCGCCGATGAAGCCGCAGGCCGTCACGAGCACGAGCGCGAGCGCCACCGGCAGCGGCGCGAGCACGCGTCGGCGGGGCCGCCGGGGCAGCTCGTCCGTCTCGTCCTGCAAGTCGTCGTAGGTGTCGTCGTAGGCATCGTCGTACTCCCGAGCGTGGCCTTGCTCGGCCAGCGCCTGTGCTTGTGCACCGTCCTGCTCGACGAGCTGCTCGGGGCCTGGTTGCTCCTGTGTCATGGGGTGCTCCTGGTATGGGGGGGATGGCTCACTCAAAGCGGAGCGCCTCGATCGGCCGCAGCGTCGCCGCCCGGGCCGCCGGATAGGTGCCGAAGAAGAGCCCCGACAGCGCCGCCGCCCCGAACGCGAGAAAGATCGAGTACGTAGCAATCTCGGGTTGCACGCCCGCGATTTCGAACTGGCTGCCAACGACCCCGACCACCACCCCCGTCACGCCTCCGAACAGCGAGACCAGCAGCGCCTCGGTCAGGAACTGGGTGAGGATGTCGCTGCGCCTGGCCCCGATCGCCTTGCGAATGCCGATCTCGCGCGTGCGCTCGGTGACGGACACGAGCATGATGTTCATCACGCCGATCCCCCCGACGAGCAGCGAGATCGCGGCGACCTCGCCGAGCAGCGTGGTGAACACGCTGCTCGTGGAGTTCGACGTTTCCAGCAGCGAGCCCTGGTTGAGGATCTGGAAGCCGGGTTCGGCGGTGTCCTTGATCCGGTGCCGTTCCTCGAGGATCTGGGAGACCTCGCCTTCGGCCGCTCCGAGGGCCGACTCCGAGCGCGCCTCAACCGTGATCGAGGACAGGGCGCCGTGGCCGGTGAGCGAGTCCTGGACAGTGCTGATCGGGGCCATCACGACGTCGTCCTCGTTGCTCGCGCCGTTGGAGCCCTTCGATGCGAGCACCCCGACGACCGCGAAGCTCGAGCCGTTGACCTTGATGTTCTGGCCGACCGCGCTCTGACCGGCGAACAGTTCCTGCACGATCGTCTGGCCGATCACGGCGACCCGCCGGTGCTTGGACACGTCTTCGGCGCTGAACGCCGTTCCTTCCTGGACGCGGTAGCTATGAGCGCCGAGATAGGACGGGGTGGTGCCCACGAAGGACGACGGTTCGTAGCTCGAGCTCCCGTACACGAGTTTCACGCCGGTCGCGTCGGCGACCGGCGAGGCGCTCTGGACGTCCGGTGCGAGGCTGCGGTTTTCGAGCGCTTCGGCGTCCTGCCTGGTCAGCGACACGCTCGTCGAGGCGGTGGGACGGGCGCCGCCGCGGATGCCCCCGGGCAGGACGATCAGCACGTTCGTCCCGAGGCTCTCGATCCGCGACTGGACCGCCTGCGAGGAACCGTTGCCGACGGCGATCAGGACGATCACCGACGCCACCCCGATCGTCATGCCGAGAATCGTCAGGCCGGAGCGGAGCTTGTTCGCGGTGATGCCGCTCCAGGCGATCCGGAGGGTCTCGGCGCCGATCACGGTCCCGCCCCGGAGATCGCGTCAGGCGCCCGCGCCGGGTCGGCGGCGGGCGCGGTCGTAGCCGGCTCCGCCGACGTGGAGGTCCGGCGGTCCTCCACGACCGCGCCGTCGCTGAGACGAATCACGCGCCTGCAGCGGGCCGCGACGTCGGGCTCGTGGGTGATCAGGACGACCGTTCGCCCTTCCCCGTTGAGCCGGCCGAAGATCCGCAGCACCTCGGCGGTGGAGCGGCTGTCGAGGTTTCCCGTCGGCTCGTCGGCCAGGATCAGGGACGGATTCGTGACGATCGCCCTGGCCACGGCGACGCGCTGCTGCTGCCCCCCGGAGAGCTCCGATGGCTGATGGTGGTGGCGGTCGGCCATGTTCACCGCCCCGAGGGCGGCGCTCGCGCGGGTGCGGCGTTCGGCCCGCTTGACGCCGGCGTAGGCGAGCGGCAGTTCGACGTTCGCGAGCGCGCTGGTGCGGGGCACCAGGTTGAAGCTCTGGAAGACGAACCCGATCTTGCGATTGCGCAGATCCGCCAGATCGTCGTCGTCCATGTCCGCGACGTCGGTCCCGTCGACCCGATAGCGACCCCGTGTCGGCACGTCGAGACAGCCGAGGATGTTCATCAGCGTGCTCTTGCCGCTGCCGGAGCTGCCCATGATCGCGACCAGCTCGCCGCGATCGATCCGCAACGAGACGTCGCGGAGGGCCTGCACGCGAATCTGCCCGAGCTCGTAGACCTTGCCGACGGCGCGCACGTCGATCACGGGCGGACGGCCGCGGGCATCGCGAGGGTGGCGCACCGCGCCGGCCGCGCCACGCTCGATGAGCGGTCGCTCGCGCGGCGCCCGCCGGCGCGGGCCCGCGCCCCACCGCTTCCAGCTCTCTCGCGCCGGCACCATCAACCTCCGGCGGCCCGAGCGAGGCCGCCCCCGAACAGACCGCCGGCGCCACCCCGGCCGCCGAGGCCGCCGGCGCCACGGCCCGCGAGCCGCGAGAGCAGGCTGGTGGCGCTACTGGAGCTGCTCACCGGCACCAGCACGCGTTCACCGGCCTTCAACCCGCTCAGGATGATCGTGGTGCTGTTGCCCGCAAGGCCCGTGACGACTCGCCGGCGCACCTGCCGGCTGCCTTCCTGGACGGTCACGCTGCCCGCGGTGATCGCGCTGGTGGGCACGTTCACGCCTTCTTCCTGTTTGACCACGACTTCGGCCGATGCGCTCATGCCGGGGCGCATCCCCGAGGTCATCTGGTCGAGCTGGAACGTGACGTCGTAGCTGACGACCCCGCTGTTGCTGCTCGAGAGCGTGGCCACGCTCGCGACGTGAGCCGCCAGCTTCATCCCTTCGAGCGCTTCGATCGTGACGGTCGCCGGCTGGCCTTCGTGCACGTGCACGACTTC
Source organism: uncultured Solirubrobacteraceae bacterium (assembly GCA_963743505.1). Classification (GTDB taxonomy): domain Bacteria; phylum Actinomycetota; class Thermoleophilia; order Solirubrobacterales; family Solirubrobacteraceae; genus Palsa-744. Next base: position 1,222,596 of record CAVUPZ010000006.1, read on the forward strand.
CGATTCGCTGAGCGGCACCACGAGCTGCATCCCGCTCAGGTCGCTGAGGACGGCGAACGGCGAGCCACTGGCGCTCGTGTCGGTGCTGCCCGAGGACGACGAGGAGGCACCCCTGCCGGTCTGGGCCCCAGCTGCCCCGGCCGTCGAGGAGCCGCTGCCCGTGCTCGAGCTCGAGGACGTCGTCGTAGAACGGCTGGTGCCCGTGCCGGAGACCGTTTCGCCGACTTCCCCAGTCAGCGAGACGATCGTCCCCGCCTGCGGGGCATACAGCTTGGTGTTCGCCACCGCCTGTTCGCCGCTCTGCACAGCGAGCTTGTCGCTGCGGACGGCCGCCTTCGCGGAAGCGAGGTTGGCTTCCTTCGTGGCCGCGCTCTGTTTGGCCTTTTCGGATGACCCGCTCGTCGCGGCGGCCGCGGGGCTCGCCGCGGTGCCAGTAGGGGTCTGCGTGCCCGTGGAGGGCTTTCTCGTGCTGGCCGGCGCGGTTGCCGCCGGCGTGGTACTCGCCGCGGGTGTGGTGGTGGCCGCGGGTGTCGTGGCGGCGGGGGTCGTGCTCGCGGCGGGGGTTGTGCCGGCCGCGGGCGCCGTGCTCGGCGCCGGGGTCGTGCTCGGCGGAGCCGTGGCGCCCGGCTGGGTCGCGCCGACCGCTGCGCTCGCGGACCTGCTCGCCACGGTCGAGAACGATGCCGCGGAGGCGTCCACGGAGGCAGTCCGAGCGCTCGCGCCCGAGCCGGCGCTCGAGCTGGTTTCGCCGCCGCTTTCTTCCTCCTGCGCGAGCGTCGCTTCGGCGGCCTGGAGGGTGGCCTTTGCCTGTTCCAGGGCCACTTCGGCCGTCTGCGGGTCGAGTTCCGCCAGCAGCTTGCCCGTGGTCACCTGCTGACCTTGGCTGACGTAGATGCGCTGCACGACGCCGGCCGTCTTGAAGCCGAGGTCCAGCTGGCTGTCGGCCTGCAGGTTGCCGCTGCCCGACACCGTCGACTGGACGACCCCTTCGCTCGCCGTGACCACTCGGCTCTGCAACGTCGCCGACTGGGACGGCGGCCCGACCACGAGAAACGCCGCGACGATCGCCGCGGCGCTCAGGGCGCCGAGAGCGTAGACGAGCCCGGATGCCCTGTTGCGATCTCTCATCTTTCCGACGTGATCGTGCTCGCTGCCGGTAAGAGGGGGCGAAGAAAGCCCGCAAGCGGGGATAAATTCCCACACGCGGGCGCGGCGACCCGCCCGGAGCTGTACCGGCGGGTGCGTCTGCGATCATGCCCGCGCGGTGGCCACCTACGGCGGCATCGACCTCGGCGGCACGAAGATCCAGGCTGTCATCGTCGACGACGAGAACAGCGCCCTCGGCTCGGCACGGCGGGCCACGCCGACGAGCGGCGGCCCCGCCGATGTGGCCGCGGAGATGGTGGCGAGTATCCGCGACGCCGCGGCAGCCGCCGAGCTCGAGCCACGGGAGCTCGCGGGCGTTGGCGTGGGGTCCCCGGGGACGATCTCCAACGGCACCGTCACGAGCGCCCGCAACCTGCCGGGCTGGGAAGGCTCCTTCCCGCTCGCCGCGACGCTCGAAAGCGCCTTCGGGACAACCGTCGAGCTCGGCAACGACGTCCAGGTGGCGACGTACGCCGAGTACCGTCTGGGCGCCGGGCGCCTCTACGAGTCACTGCTCGGCGTGTTCTGGGGCACCGGCGTCGGCGGCGGCCTGATCCTCGACGGCAAGCCGTGGCGGGGCCGCGGCGGCGCCGGCGAGATCGGGCACATGGTCGTGGAGATCGATGGCGCCAGATGCACGTGCGGACGGATCGGGTGCATGGAGGCCTACGCGGGGCGGGCTGCGATGGAACTGCACGTCCAGGCGCTCGTCGCCAAAGGGCGCCGGACGGACCTGTTCAAGCTGATGAAGGCGCGGGGCCGGACGCGTCTGACGAGCGGCGTGTGGGCGCGTGCGCTCGAGCACGGCGACAAGCTGGCCGAGCAGATGCTGGACCGCGCGGTGGGCGCGCTCGGGGCCGGCATCGCCTCCGCTGTGAACCTGCTCGACGTAGAGGGCGTGATCCTCGGCGGTGGCCTGGGCATCCGACTCGGCCACCCTTATGCGGTCCGGATCGCCGAGGCGATGCAGCCGCACCTGTTCATAGATCAGCGCCCGCCGCACGTGCACGTGGCGGCCCTGGGCGACCTGGGCGGCGCGATCGGCGCGTCCCTGCTGGTCCGCCCGACGTCCTAGAGTACGCGGAGAGTGCCAACACCGGTAGTGCATCTTTCGTCGGTGCTGCGCAGTCCGCTGCTGGATCGCGCAGGAGACCGACTCGGACGTGTCGAGGATCTGATCGTCCGGCTCGCGGACGGCGGTTATCCGCCCGTCACCGGGGTCAAGGCCCGCATCGGCGGGCGTGAGCTGTTCGTCCCGGTCGACCGGATCGCCTCGCTCGCTCCCGGTGCGGTGCGCCTGTCGGGCGAGAAGCTGAGCCTCGGACGCTTCGAGCGCAGGGTGGGGGAGGTGCTGCTCGCCCAGGACGTCCTCGGCCGCAAGCTCGTCGACGTCGAGGCGGACCCCCCGCGGCTCGTCACCGCTCAGGAGATCGAGTTGGCCTGCATCGACGACTGGTGGCGCGTGGTCGGCCTCGATCCAAGCTTCCGGGCGCAGCTGCGACGGATCCTGCCGCGGTCGCTGCGGCGGCTCGTCCCCGATGGCCCGTACCTCGACTGGAGCGACATGGAGCCGTTCGTCGGGCACGTGCCGACGTCGCGGCTGCGCTTCTCCCACCGCAAGCTCGCGAACCTGCACCCGGCCGAGATCGCCGACCTCGTCGAGGCGGCCTCCCACGACGAGGGCGAGGAGATAATCGAGGCGGTGGCCCAGGACCGCGAGCTCGAGGCCGACGTGTTCGAGGAGCTCGACGAGCACCACCAGCTCGAGTTCATCCGCGAGCGACCCGACGGACAGGTGGCCGCAGTGATCGCCCGCATGGCCCCCGACGACGCAGTCGATCTGATCGACGAGATCGACCAGGACCGCCGCGGACGCATCCTCGCGCTGCTGCCGGCCGCCCAACGCCGCCAGATCGAAGCCCTGCTCGGCTACAACCCCTCCACCGCAGGGGGGCTGATGAGCCCGGACTTCATCGGCCTTGCTCCGGGCGACCGGGTCGAACACGCCCTCGAGCGGGTCCGCACGAGCGACCTCGCCCCAGGGACGCTGACGACGGTGTACGTGCTCGATGAGCACGGCGCCCTGTCCGGCTCGACGGCGATCGTCACGCTGCTGCGCTCGGACCCGCAGCGGACGCTCGATCAGGTGGCCGAGCGGGAGCCCGTGTCGGTCCCGACGAACGCCGATGTGCCGGACGTCGCGCGGCTGATGGCCGACTACAACCTCGTGATGCTCCCCGTCGTCGACGAGCAGGCACACATGGTGGGCGTGGTGACGGTCGACGACGTGCTCGAGCTGACGCTTCCCAGCGGCTGGCGGCGCCGCTTCGGAGTCGTGCGCGACTGACGGCCCGTTGCTAGGCTGGGAGCCAGACGAGCCCCCGTCACCGACACGCAGAAAGGACGCCGGCATGGATCGCGAACAGCCACGAAGTACCCAGCCGGTCGCACGCTCGTCGGGCTCGTCCCTCCTGTTCTAACCGCTTACCGGGACGGCGTCGGCGGCGCGTGTGCGCCAGACGTCGGCAGCGGTCCCGCGAGCGAAGAAAGGAGGTGACGAGATGGCTGATGAGCAGACGACGCTGACGAGGCAGCCGACGGCCGCTCCCGCGCCGGGGGTTCCGCCGGTCCTCGACGACGCCCACATCGGTGACATCAGGGGCGCTCTCGGCACGATCCGGATCCACGACAGCGGCGAGCGCCACGGCCTGCGGGCGCGCGCGATGGCGCTGCTCGCGATCATGGGCCCGGGCCTGATCGTGATGGTCGGCGACAACGACGCCGGGGGCGTCTCCACCTACGCCCAGGCCGGCCAGAACTACGGCACGAGCCTGCTGTGGGTGCTGTTGCTGCTGATCCCCGTCCTGATCGTCAACCAGGAGATGGTTATCCGGCTCGGCGCTGTCACAGGCGTCGGGCACGCGCGGCTGATCTTCGAGCGCTTCGGCAAGTTCTGGGGCGCGTTCTCGGTCGGCGACCTGTTCCTGCTGAACTTCCTCACGATCGTCACCGAGTTCATCGGCGTCAGCCTTGCGCTGGGCTACCTCGGCGTCAGCCGCTTCATCGCCGTCCCGATCGCGGCGGTGGCCCTGATCGCGATCACCTCCACCGGCAGCTTCCGCAGCTGGGAGCGGTTCATGTACGTGTTCGTGGTGGCCAACTTCCTCGTCATCCCACTGCTGGTGCTCGCCCACCCCCACGTCGGTGACATCGCCCATCACGCTTTCGTCCCCGGCATCCCCGGCGGCGCGAGCTCGGCCGCCGTCCTGCTGATCATCGCGATCGTGGGCACCACGGTGGCACCGTGGCAGCTGTTCTTCCAGCAGTCCAACATCATCGACAAGAGGATCACGCCGAGGTGGATCAACTACGAGCGCGCGGACACGGTGATCGGTGCGTTCGTCGTCGTGATCGGTGCCGGCGCCCTGATCGCCGTGACCGCGTTCGCGTTCGCCGGCACCCCTGCCTTCGGGCATTTCGTCGACGCCGGCACGGTCGCCACGGAACTGGGGAGATACCTCGGGTCCACGGCCGGCACGTTGTTCGCGATCGTGCTCCTGAACGCCTCCCTGATCGGCGCCGCGGCGGTCACGCTCGCCACCTCCTATGCCTTCGGCGACGTCTTCGGCGCCAAGCATTCGCTCAACCGCGGCCCGCTGGACGCAAAGCTCTTCTACGCCAGCTTCAGCTTGATGGTGCTCGCGGCGGCGGGGATCGTGCTCATCCCGGGCGCCCCGTTGGGCCTGATCACGACCTCCGTGCAGGCACTCGCGGGCGTGCTGCTCCCCAGCGCGACGGTGTTCCTGCTGCTGCTGTGCAACGACCGCGAGGTGCTCGGGCCGTGGACCAACGCCCCGTGGCTGAACGCGGTTGCGAGCGTGATCATCGGGGTGCTGGTCGAGCTGTCGCTGATCCTGATGGCGAGCACGCTGTTCCCGGCGGTCGATGTCCCGCAGCTGTTCCTGTACCTGACGATCGGGCTCGTCGTCGTGCTCGCCGCCTGCGCGGTGTATGCCCTGCGCAACCGCTCGACCGTGACGCTCGCCGATGCCGCCGTGGAACGCGAGCGCAGGAGCACGTGGACGATGCCCCCGCTCGCCCTGCTCGAACGGCCCGTGTGGTCGCCGGGGCGGAAGGCGGCGATGCTGCTGCTGCGGGGCTACCTCGTCGTGGCGGTCCTGCTGTTGATCGTCAAGACGATCCAGCTCGGACGCTGAGGCACCGTGCTCCCCGCGTGGGCTTCGATCGTCCTGCTCTCCCTCACCCAGGGGACCGTCGTGGCGCTGCCACGGGCCGTCTCGCTGGGACGCCTGGGGCGCCTCGGCGGCCGGGCGTGGGCGCTCGTGCCACCGCTGTCGGTGATCCTGTTCGTCCTCGTCACACTGGCCGCTGAACGGGCCAGCGCCGACGCGCTCACGTACCTCGCGCTGATCGCCGTACCGGTGCTCGCGGCGCTCGCCCTCGCGTGGGCCTCGGCCCCCGCGAGGCCCGTCGCGGCCCTGCTCGTGCCAGCGCTTTTCGCCGTCGCCTGGGCAGATCGCTCCGGCGTCGCCGGGCAGGCGTGCGCAGTCGCCCTCACCGCCCTCAGCTGCGTCACCCTCGGGGCGATGCTCGCCAGCGTGACGCCGCCGCGCTGGCTGGCCGCAGGGATCGTGGCGATGGCGGTTGCCGACACGTTCCTGGTCGTCTCCAACCAGCTCCAGCAGCCGAACGGCACGCTCACGGCCACCCACCCCGCCGCCGGGCTGCCCCGCCTGCAGGCGGCGTTGCTCGGGGGCAGCTCGCTCGGCTACGGGGACCTGTTCGCGGCGGCCGTCCTCGGGGCCCTGCTCGTGCGCGTCGCGGGACGTCGGGTCCAGCTGCGAGGTGCCGCGTTGACGGCGCTGCTCGCGCTCGCGATGGACTCGCTCTTCTTCGTCGTGAACGAACTGCCTGCGACGGTCCCGGTCGCGACGGCCCTGCTGATCATGTGCGCCGCCCGGCGGCGATCCGCGCGGCGGCGATCTCGCCCGCGGGCAGCTCCGGCGCGGGCTCCGGTCGCTCCTCAGGCTCGGGCGCCGGCCGGGCCGTGATCCTGCGGGTGGTCGCCTGCACGCCCGGCGGGGCCTGGACCTCGCGGTCGGACGCGGCGCCGGCCTGCTCGATCCGCCGCACCTGCGGGACGACCCTGTGCTCGAAGGAGCCGACTGCCTCGTTGTAGCTCCCGACCGCTGACTCGAGCTGGCGGCCGACCTTCGCGAGCGGCTCCAGGAAGCGTCCGAGCCGCCTGTGCAGCTCGCGGGCGGACTCCGCGATCTCACGCGCCGACTCCGCGATCAGCTCCTGGCGCCATCCGTAGTGGACGGCCCACAGCAGCCCGATCAAGGTGGTCGGCGTCGCCATCAGGACCTGCTGCTGGACGCCGTACTCGATCAGCGCCGGGTCGGCGGCGAGCGCCGCCTGGTAGATGCCGTCGGAGGGCACGAACATGACGACGAACTCGGGCGTGGAGTCGAACTGTCGCTGATAGCCCTTCGATGCGAGCTTGGTGATGTGATCGCGGGTCTGTCGTGCGTGGCGGGCGCCGTGCAGCTCACGCTCGTCCTCGCCCCCCGCCTCGAGCGCGGCGAGATAGGCGTCGAGGGGGACCTTGGCATCGACGACCACGAGCTTGCCGGCCGGGAGACGCACGAGCATGTCGGGCCGCAACGCGCCGTCTTCGCTCTGCACGGTGCTCTGCTCGAGGAAGTCGCAGTGGGCGACCATGCCCGCCATCTCGACCACGTTGCGCAACTGGATCTCGCCCCAGGAGCCGCGCGTGCTCGGCCGCTTGAGCGCCGATACGAGGTTGCCGGTCTCCTGGCGCAGGGTGCCCACCCCCTCGCCGAGCTGGCGAAGCATCTGGGCGAGCTCGCCCTGACCCTGGCGGCGCTCGCGCTCGAGCCGGCCGATCTCGCTCTCCATCCGTCCCAGCTTCTCCTGCACCGGGCGCATCAGGCCCTTGATCTCCTCGGTTCGCATCGCCATCTCGCCGGCCGCGCGGGCCTCCTCGGTGCGGCGTGCCTCCTCGACCCGTCGGGCCAGCGAGTCGCTCGTCGCCGACAGCACGTCGAGTGAGATCGCCTTCAGCTCCTGGCGCGTCCGTTCGCGGTCGCGGCGCAGCAGCAGGGCCGCGCAGGCGGCCAGCGCCAGCAACCCGGCGGCGGTGATCACGATGCTCGCAACGCTCATCTGCAACGACCCTTCCGAGGACGACGGGCCGTTCAATGTCCCATGCGCGCCGGACGCATCAGCGCCCGCGACCCGCCGCGTGCCGGGTCGATCACCACGCACATCCCGCCGCCGCGCAGGGGTGCGTCAGCCTCCGCAAACCGCTCCAATACTGGCTGCAGAGCCAGCCGTCGGCGCCGGTTCCCGCTTGACATCTCGACAGGGCGTGGGTATCTTGCGGCCACGCTCCCCGGGATTTTGGGCGGGGAGTGTGCGTAGAGGGATATCTATCCATAGAGGGGGCTGTGCCTGCGGGCATGTCCCGCATGTATAGGAGGATGAGAGATGCAAGCCACGAATGGCTTTGCTCGGACGCTGCGCTCGCGCAGAGGTCTCGTTGGAACATGTATGGCGCTCGCGCTCGTTGCGATGGCAGTCATGGCTTCGGCCGCAAGCGCAACCACACCCCTGCCACCGTCGGGACTCCTTTCGCTCGGTGACTCGATCAGCTACGGCTACTCGCAGGAAAAATTCGAAGCTAACTTCCCGACCGAGAGCCCCGGCGCCTTCGAAGAAGGCTTCGTCGACTTCGTCGCGAAAAAACTCGTGAAACCCGAGAAAGAAGCCGGCTTCGCGATCCACAAGATCGACCTGGCGTGCCCGGGCGAGGTCAGCGACGGGCTGATCGGTGAAAACGCGCTGCTCGGCGGCGGCGGCGAAGGCAACGGCAAAGCCGACGACGCCCCGTGCGCTTGGCACAACGTCGACGGCTTCCCGCGCCACGTCGAATACGGCGCTGTCTCGCAGCTCGAAGCTGCGATCGGCGCGGTCACCAACCCGGCCGTACCCGTTCACTACGTGACGATCCAGATCGGCTCGAACGACGAGCTCGCGGTCGTCGCCGCGTGTGAGAACCCGTCCTACCTGTCGGCGCACTCGTTCGTCGGCGGCCTGGACGAATGCCTCGTGCATGAAGCGGGCGAAGAAGGCTACTACTACAAAGGTGGCATCTTCAAGCACATCATCACGAACACCGGTGACGCGATTGGCGTCCTTCGCCACTACGGCTACACCGGCCCGATCGCCGTGCTGTTGTTCTACAACCCGCAGGCGATCGTCCTGCCCGGCAGCGACGGGCTGCAGAAAAGCCTCAACGAAGCGTTCGAAGCGACGATCGGCGGCGGCCTCTTCGGTCCCGGCGTGAGCTACTACAACCCGTTCACGTTCGTGAACCCGCAGAAGGGCACTGCGAAGGAGCAGGCCGCGATCTGCAAATTCACGGAATTCTGCAACGAAAAAGACAAAAAGGCCAACCTGATCAAGTACCTCGAGGAACAGGGTTACACCCAGGAACAGGCCGAAGCAGCGGCGACGCCGGAACAGGTCGCGAAATACCCGCTGGGTGACATTCACCCGACGCGGGAAGGCTACAAGAAGATGGGCCAGGGAATGGCCAAAGCGCTCGGCGCGTAGGGACGCGTAGCCACAAGCAGTAAGTCGAATCGATCGGGGCCCCCCGCCGCACAGGCGGGGGGCCCCGGCGCGTTAACAGCTGAGTGGGGCCGCCGGCGCGGAGCCGGCGCGCTCGCGGGCGAGGGCTTCGAGCATCCCCAGCATTGCGGGGGCGGCCGGCACCAGCCTCGCTGTCTCCGGCACCGCGGCCAGCACCTGACGCGGCGCGGGCGCCGGCGAGAGCTCGCGGATGACGATGTCCTCGCGCACCACCGTCAGCGCGAGCGCCGGGATCACGGCCACGCCGACACCGGTGGCGACGAGCCCCTGAACGGTCTGGTAGTCGTCGCTCTCGAACGCCACCTGCGGCTCGAATCCGGCCGCGTGACAGCTGCGCACGACGTGGCGGGCACACGTCCCCCCGAGCGAGGTCTGAACCCATCGCTCGCCGCGCAGGTCCTCGAGCCGCACGCGTCGCCGGCCCGCCAGGCGGTGCTCCCGCGGCAGGGCAAGCAGCATCGCGTCCTCGAGCAGCTGCGAGCGTGCCATTCCCGGCAGCGGCGGATCCTCGCCGGCGAACTCGAACAGGACGCCGAGATCGAGCTCGCCTGCGCTCATCAGCGGGGCGAGCTGCTCGGGTTCGCCCTCGGTCAGCGTCAGCTCCACCTCGGGGTAGGCCGAACGGAACATCGCGATCGCCGGCGGTAGCAGCGTGGAGCTGGCGGTGGGGAAGGCCCCGATCCGCAGGCGCCCGCCGCGCAGCCCGGCGATCTCGGCGAGCGCGCCCTCGGCCGCGTCGAGCCCGGCGAGGATCGACTCGGCGTGGGCGACGAGTGTCTGGCCGGCCGCCGTCAGGGTGACCCCGCGGGGATGGCGCTCGACGAGCGCCATCCCCGCCTCGGCCTCCAGCGCGGCGATCTGTTGCGAGACGGCGGACTGGGTATAGGACAGAGAGGTGGCGGCAGCCGAGAAGGAGCCGCGGTGGGCGACCTCCCGCAGGACCCGCAGACGAGGCACGCTAAGCATAAGTACAGCTTATCGCAATGATCAGAAGAATCATTGGAACTGATGGGAGGTGGGTGCCAGAATGAGATCAAACACGGAAGGAAATCCAGGCCGGAGCACCGGCCTACGTAACGAGAGGAACCAAGAAATGTCCCTGAAAGTCATCGTCTCCTATGACGGCACCGCGAACGAGGACGACGCGATCGCGCTCGGCCGCCTCTTCAGGCAGGCCGGCGCCGAGGTCGGCCTCGCCTACGTGCGCCACACCACCGAGCCCGACCGCGACCGTGAGACGCTCGCCCAGGCCGAGGCCGAGGACCTGCTCCAGCGCGGCGCCAAGCTGCTCGGCGACCCCAACGCACCCAGGTACGTCGTGACCGACCGCTCGACCCCGGAGGGCCTCGACGCCCTCGCCTCCTCGCAGAACGCGCAGGTGATCGTGTTCTGCAGCGACTCCCACACAGCCAAGGGACACGTCGCGATCGGCAACTCCGCCGAGCGCCTGCTCGAAGGGGCCAGGGCGGCCGTGGCGATCGCGCCGGTCGACCTCGCCGAGACCGTCGGCGCCTCGGGGATCAGGAACATCGTCGCGATCGGCGACGGCGACGGCGGCGCCCGCCGCACGGCGGAGTCGCTCGCGAACGCCCTGCAGGGTACGGTCGCGCCCGTGGTGGGCGCCGACACCGACCTGCTCGTGGTCGACTCGCGCCCCGAGGCCGAGCAGGGCCGGATCGCGATCAGCGCCTCGGCCCAGCACCTGATCGAGATCGCCACGTGCTCTGTGCTCGTGCTTCCTCGCGGCGCCGCGCTCGAGTTCGGCGGCACGCGCACGGTCGCAGCAGCCTAGGCCTCCGGTCCAGCAGGGGCCCGCGGCCGGTCGTCAGCCAGACGGCCGGTCGCGAGCCCTCGCACGTGCGTAGGCGAGCAGCGCCGCGGCGACGTCGAGGGCGCCGCCGATCAGGTGCGCCAACGGACCCGTCCAGAACCGGGCCTCGAGCCGTCGCCACCGACATTGCTGGCCTCGTGAGAGCACCCGGCGGCACGGTATCGTGGCGGGCGTGGCCGGCACGATCAGCACCACCCTCACCGAGCTCGGGGATTCGCGTGTTCGGCTGCAGGTGGAGGTCCCGTCCGACGAGGTCGACGGGCGCCTGGAGCGCAAGGCCCAGCAGCTCGGTCGTGACCTGAAGCTACCCGGGTTCCGGCGCGGGAAGGTCCCGGCGCCGCTCGTCCTGCGCCGCGTCGGTCGCGAGGCCGTGCTCGAGGAGGCCGTCCGGGACACCTCTCGACGTGGTACTCCCAGGCGGTCGACGCCGCCGGCATCGTCCCCGTCGGCGACCCCGACCTCAACCTCCAGGGGCTGCCTGCGCCCGGCGAGCCGCTGCAGTTCTCGATCGAGATCGGCGTGCTGCCGAAAGCCGAGCTGGGCCCCTACCGCGGGCTGGAGGTCCCACGCCGCGAGCCGCAGGCCCTCGACGAGCAGGTCGAGCAGGAGGTCGAGGCGATGCGCGAGCGCCTTGCCCGTCTCGAGACCGCCGAGCGGCCCGCCGAGAGCGGCGACTTCGTCGTGATCGACTACGTCGGCTCGATGCGCGCCGGGGACGCGGAGCCGCCGGTGTGGGAGCGCTTCGAGGGCGGGGAGGGCCGCGACCAGCTCGTCGAGCTCGGCGGCGGCAACCTGATCCCGGGCTTCGAGGAGGCCCTCCTCGGCGCTGAGGCCGGCGAGACCCGGACGGTCGAGCTCACGTTCCCCTCCGACTACGGGGCCGAGCACCTCGCCGGGCGCCCCGCTTCGTTCGAGGTCACCGTCAAGGAGGTCAAGCGCAAGGAGCTCCCCGCGCTCGACGAGGACTTCGCAGTGGATGCCGGCTTCGACGACCTCGACGAGCTGCGCGAGGACATCCGCGGGCGGCTGCTGCAGGCCGACGAGGCCCGCATCGACGGGGAGTTCCGCGAGGCCGCCCTGGACGCGGCCGTCGCCGTCGCCAAGGTGGCCGTCACGCCGGCGCTGACGAAGGCGCGGGCGCGGGAAATGTGGGAGCGGACCGTCCACTCCCTCTCACACCGGGGGATCTCCCGCGAGGCCTACCTCAACGTCCTCTCTCGGGCGGAGGACGACGTCCTCGCCGAGCTCGAGCCCGAAGCCGAGCGCGCGCTGCGCCGGGAGGCCGTGATCACGGCGATCGTCGCCGCCGAGGGCATCGAGCCGACGCAGGAGGAGCTGCTCGAGATGATCGCGCCCGCGGCCGAACGCGAGCAGGTGGAGCCCGAGACGCTGCTGGCCGACCTGCGGGCCGCGGGGCGGCTCGAGGACGTGCGCGACGATCTCGCCGCGCGCAGCGCGATCGAGCTGATCGCCGAGAGCGCGACGCCGATCGCCCCGGCCGCGGCACAGGCGCGCGAGCAGCTGTGGACGCCGGAGAAGGCGGCGCGGGAAGCGTCGGCGGACGAGGAGCTGGCGGGGGCACCCGGCCGGCTGTGGACTCCCGACCGCTAGCCTTCCCTAAAGGAATCCGATCGGCGAAGCGAAACAAAGGCGGACTATGAGCCCACTTGTCCCAATGGTCGTCGAGCAGACATCGCGCGGAGAGCGCGCGTTCGACATCTACAGCCGGCTGCTCAACGAGCGCATCATCTTCCTCGGTACGCCCGTGGACGACCAGATCGCCAACCTGATCGTGGCCCAGCTGCTGCATCTCGAGTCCGAGGACCCCGAGAAGGACGTCTCGATCTACATCAACTCGCCCGGCGGCTCCGTCTACGCCGGCCTCGCGATCTACGACACGATGCAGTTCATCAAGCCCGACGTGCAGACGATCTGCGTCGGCATCGCGATGTCGATGGGGGCGCTGCTGCTCGCCGGTGGGGCTCCCGGCAAGCGCATGGCGCTGCCCAACGCGAAGATCCTGATCCACCAGGTCTCCTCGAGCTTCCAAGGCCAGGCCACGGACATCGAGATCCACGCCAAGGAGATCATCGACGTGCGCCGGCGACTGGACGAGATCATCGCCAAGCACACCAACAAGGACCTCGACCAGGTCCGCAAAGACACCGAGCGCGACTACTTCATGAGCTCGGAGGAGGCCAAGGAGTACGGCATCATCGATCGCGTGATCTCAGAGCACTAGGGATCGCCGGACAAGGCGTAGGCACAAAGGGGGAGAATTCAGATGGCCAGACCGACCGATTCCAACGAGCAGCTCCTGTGTAGCTTCTGTGGCAAGTCCCAGCGGCAGGTCAAGAAGCTGATCGCCGGCCCCGGCGTCTATATCTGCGACGAGTGCATCGATCTCTGCAACGAGATCATCGACGAGGAGCTCTCGGCGCCGCCGGCGTTCGACATCGAGAACCTGCCCAAGCCGCGCGAGATCTACGAGGTGCTCGACGAGTACGTCGTCGGCCAGGACCCCTCCAAGCGGACGCTGTCGGTGGCGGTCTACAACCACTACAAGCGCGTCCAGATGATGATGTCCGGGGACTCCGACATCGAGCTGCAGAAGTCCAACATCCTCCTGCTCGGCCCGACCGGCTGCGGCAAGACGCTGCTGGCGCAGACCCTCGCCCGGATCCTCAACGTGCCCTTCGCGATCGCCGACGCGACCGCGCTGACCGAGGCCGGCTACGTCGGCGAGGACGTCGAGAACATCCTGTTGAAGCTGATCCAGGCGGCTGACTACGACGTCAAGAAGGCCGAAACGGGGATCATCTACATCGACGAGGTCGACAAGATCGCCCGCAAGGCGGACAACCCGTCGATCACCCGTGACGTCTCCGGCGAGGGCGTCCAGCAGGCGCTGCTGAAGATCCTCGAGGGCACCCAGGCCTCGGTGCCGCCCCAGGGGGGGCGCAAGCACCCCCATCAGGAGTTCCTCACGATCGACACGACGAACGTCCTGTTCATCTGCGGTGGCGCCTTCGCCAACCTCGACAAGGTGATCGAGCGCCGGATCGGCCACAAAGGGGTCGGCTTCGCAGCGGCGATCGAGACGAAGGCCGAGCGTGATCCCGGCCTGATCTTCGAGCACTGCCTCCCGGAGGACCTGATCGAGTACGGCCTGATCCCCGAGTTCATCGGCCGCCTGCCCGTGATGTCGGCCGTCCACCAACTCACCCGCGAGGACCTCGTCTCGATCCTCGTCGAGCCCCGCAACGCCCTCGTCAAGCAGTTCCAGCGCTTCTTCTCCTTCGACGGGATCGAGCTCGTGTTCTCCGACGACTCGCTCGTGGCGGTCGCCGAGCGTGGGCTCGAGCGGGAAACGGGGGCCCGCGGGCTGCGCTCGATCATCGAGGAGATCCTGCTCGAGGTGCAGTTCGAGCTGCCCTCCCGCCGCGACGTGAAGAAGTGTGTCGTGACCAAGGAGACCGTCGAGAAGGGCCTCACCCCCACGCTCGTCACCGAAGCCGCCCCGGAAGACGCCGAGGACTCCCTGCGTGAGGAGTCGGCCTAGGCCGACCGCTACCATCGGGCCGATGCGACGGAGCAAGTCCAAGAAGACCGGCTCGGAGGTGAGCGCCAGCTCACGCGCCGAGCGCCTGCGGGCGCTGCCCTGGCTGGCCGCGCTGGGGCCAGCTTCATCGTCGGCGGCCGCGTCAGCCGCCTGTCGGAGCGCGACCGCGCTCGTCTGGGCGGCCTGCTGCGCGAGTCGCGCGGCTGGCCTCCTCGGCTCAGCGCCAAGGAGCGGGCCGAGCTGCGCAAGATCATCGGCAAGCTGGATCCCAAGGCCCTGGGCCGGGAACTGCTGCCGCTGTGGTACGTGGCCCGGCGCGGGCGCAAGCGCCGCCGCTGATGGGTCGGCCCCATCCGGACGCCTGAGGACGCCGGTGGGGCCGGCGGCGCCGATGGATCCACACGACCGCAAGCCCTCGCCGCCGCGCTGGACCGAGGTCCAGGCCGAGCGCCAGCTGCGATCGCTGGAGCTGTTCGGGATGCGCTTCGGCCTGGACCGGATGCGCCGCATGATGACGGTGCTCGGGTCCCCCGAGCGACGCTTCCGCTCGGTCCAGGTGCTCGGGACGAACGGCAAGTCCTCGACCACGCGGATGCTCGCCGCGATGCTCGAGCGCCACGGGCTGCGCACCGGCGCGTACCTCTCGCCGCATCTCGTCTCCTACCGCGAGCGGATCCGCGTGGCCGAGCGCGACGTCGAGGGGGACGCGTTCGCGGAGGCGATCGCGCGTGCCAGCTGGGCCGCCGAGCGGGTGAACCGGACCCTCGCCGCGAGGACCGCGTCACCGAGTTCGAACTGCTGACCGCCGCGGCGTTCTGGCTGATGGCCGAGAGCGGAGTGGAGGTCGCTGTCGTCGAGGCCGGCCTGGGCGGGCGCTATGACGCCACGAGCGTGCTCGCCCCCGACGTGACCGTGCTGACGAACGTCGGCCTCGAGCACACCCGTTGGCTCGGGCCGACGGTCTCCGACATCGCCGAGGAGAAGCTCGCCGTCGTCGGCGTCGGCGCCGACCTGGTCCTCGGCGCCGACCTGGCGCCCGCGGCCCTGGCCGTGGCCGAGCGGGTGGCCGCCGAGCGCGGGGCTCACATCATCCGCGCCGCGGGCGGGTCCGGCGGACCGGCGAGGCGGCTTGGGGCACGGGGGAGCTTTCAGCGACGCAACTTTGCCCTCGCGAGCGCTGCCGCGGCGGCGTATCTGGGACGGGTGGGTATCCCCCTCAGCGACGACGCGCTTGCCGCTGCCGGCGCCGCCACCGACGTCCCCGGCCGCCTGCAGCTGCTCGGCGGCGAGCCGCCCACGATTCTCGACGGCGCCCACAACCCAGACGCCGTTGCGGCGCTCGTCGAGGCGTTGCCAGAGGTCCTGCCCGCCGGGCCGCTCGCGCTCGTGCTGGGCGTGCTCGAGGACAAGGACGCGGCCCTGATGCTACGGATGCTGCTGCCCCTCGTCGATCGGGCCTGGTTCACCAGCCCCCCCGAGTTCGCGCGCGCTCACCCCCGCGGCGCTCGAGTCGCTCGCCCGACAGCTGGGCT